>NZ_CP071405.1:0-2400000 GCF_022647325.1 Pantoea deleyi | reverse complement strand
CCCATAATGCGGCGGTAACCTTGATCGACGAAGCTAACGACTTTATCGCCCGCGCAATTCTGCAGGATCAGGCAGGTGAGCAGCCAAAAGGCAGAGTGGACCGTCAGCGTGGCTATTAATCAATCGGCCCTGTCAGGGGCAATCAGCAGGAGAAGAGGATGTATCCGGTAGATCTGCATATGCACACCATCGCGAGTACGCATGCTTACAGCACGCTGCATGACTATGTGGCTCAGGCGAAGCAAACCGGCCTGAAACTGTTTGCCATTACCGATCACGGTCCGGACATGGCCGACGCACCGCACTACTGGCACTTTATTAATATGCGCATCTGGCCGCGGGTGATTGACGGCGTGGCAATCCTGCGGGGTATTGAGGCCAATATTAAAAATCAGCAGGGCGAGATCGACTGTTCCGGCCCGATGCTCGATGCGCTGGATTTGATCGTCGCCGGTTTTCACGAGCCGGTCTATGCACCGCGCGACAGAAAGCATCACACTGACGCCATGATCGCGGCGATGGCGGGCGGGCTGGTTCATATCATCAGCCATCCGGGCAACCCGAAGTTCCCGGTCGATATTCCGGCCATCGCCGAAGCCGCCGCCTATTACGATGTGGCGCTGGAGCTGAATAACTCCTCCTTTACCCATTCGCGGCCGGGCAGCGAACCCAACTGCCGGGCTATCGCCGCCGCAGTACGCGATGCCGGTGGACGGCTGGCGTTTGGCTCCGATTCTCACACCGCCTTTACGCTCGGCCATTTCGACCACTGCCTGCGTATCGCCCGTGAGGTGGATTTTCCGGAGGATCGGGTGCTGAATGTCACGCCTCGTCGGCTGCTCGATTTTCTGGAAATGCGTAGCGGCAGACGGATTGCTGAACTGGCTGACTTTTAGCGCCAGGTTACGTCATCAATACGCTCGTCATGATGAAAATCCCCGCTTTAATCTGCGGGGAGAAAAGGGTTAGGGCTACTGTTTTAAGCTAACCTATTTTCTTAGGATACTGAAAAGAGGCTATGGCATAAGTTTAGGATTAAAGCTGCAGGATACTCGACAACCGAAAAATGGTCTTTTTCTGTCAGATTATTAATATCGACGAGGCGGTTCGTTTGGGCTGCTAATAGCAGAAAATTTAAGTCCTACCTTGCTCTTTATTGAATGCGATGGATTAATGCGTAGCATTACCGCGTTTAGTTACGCGCTTTATCAATTTAAAGGTCAACCATGCTAATAGCAAAGAAGAAACTACTATCGCTATGAATAACGCATTCACCGTTGAAGGGAAAATCTGGAATGGATTAACGATTTCACCGAGCTTCATGTAGGCATACTCCGAGAGGGTCCGGAAGATGATTTCCGGAATCACTACAAGATAAAACAGGGTGAACATGGCGTATAAAAACAGCCACTTGATCCTTTCCATAAACCACTTTCCTTGCATACCTTTCTCATCAGTATACAATCGTTGTATAAGGAATTCTACACAAAGGGATGATGATGAGTATGTCTTATCTGAAGCTGAAACTTCAGGCTGAACGAACCATCGCGATTAAATTTGAGAAGACGCTTGCTGAGTTACATCAAACAATGCTTGATACATCCAGGAGTGTTGTGTCTGGCGCTCAGCGTGCAAGTGGCTATGGCTCATGCTTTTTTGATGACTACAAGGATGTCTGTAATCAACTTAAACAGGAAGATTTGCGGTACCTGAAGCAACTCAGAATACTATTTACCCGGCAGGATGTAATTTTAGAGATGATAGAAATATACTTCAGAAAAAAACTGAGCCGGATTAGTAATACAGGCCTTCAAAACATACAGAGGCTGTTAACTGAAAAAAGCGTCTGACTATGCTTCTGGTAAATTCTCTAAACTTGCAATAGCACAATTAATTGCTCTCGTTATTACTCAATCCCGGGATTTTAAAGCGTCAGGCATTAATATAATTAATGCTGCAAGTTCGTATGCCGTAACCGCTTTCAAATTTTATGGTAAGTTTGACATTGCTACAAAAGCAGCAAGAAAACTACGGTTCGATGATGCCGAGTATTATTTTGACCTCTACAATGCTAATTTAGAAATGTTCTATTATCTGATTGAGCCGGAAATGTCTGAAATAATCTATTTAAAAAATTCCGGCTCCACCAATGACGAGCCGATCCTGAATCTGCTGAATAAGCTATTAGTTAAATGAAGACGATCTTTCGCTGGCTCTATGCCTGGCTGAGCCAATCCTTTTTTGGACTTATACCACCCGCTGTCGGCCTGGTCGGGGCCATCATCTTTATAAATTTCTTTCCTGCTTATGGTCTGCTGTTCGCTTTTATATGGATCATTTTCATCATTTATTTGTCTGCAAAGTATTTTCGGTTTTACTAGTTCAGGTAAGCGACAGTATAAAAAGTGGTGTCTGCTTTTCTGTTTGATGGTGCCGATAAATCTACGGGGCTGACGGGTCGGTGGTTCCATACCTCCACTCTGGCCAGTCACTCCTCAGAATCAGTCGCTGCTGAAGTCTCTGTTCTGAATTTTCTCATGCAAAACTGTCGGCTTGCGTTGAGGCCTTTTCAGACGCTCAGCTCATTTTCTGACAGAGATAGCCCGAAACAGGAACGCGTGCTCTGACTCCCGGCCTTCGCCGTTGTTAAGGGCGCCGATGCAGGCAGAGGGCGGTTTTTGGCTCTGATTCTCACACTGCCTTTACGCCCGGCCATTTCGACCACTGCCTGCGTATCGCCCGCGAGGTGGATTTTCCGGAGGATCGGGTGTTAAATGTCACGCCTCGTCGCCTGCTCGATTTTCTGGAAATGCGTAGCGGCAGACGTATTGCTGAACTGGCTGACTTTTCATTTACTTTGCCTCAAGGAAATCTGACTCATGAATGAGTTTTCCGTTCTCTGCCGCGTGATCGGCTCACTGTTTAATCGTCAGCCGCAGGATCCGCTGCTGGTGCCGCTGTTCACACTGCTGCGTGAAGGCAAACTGCAGTCGCAGTGGCCGCTGGAGCAGGATGAGCTGCTGACGCGTCTGCAGCAGAACAGCGATCCTCAGGCCCTCGCCGCCGATTACAATGCACTGTTTATTGGCAGCGACTGCAACGTGCCGCCTTACGCCTCACAGTGGCCGGAAGGGAAAACCGAGCCGGAAGTGCGTGCCTTCTTAACCTCCCGCGGTATGCCACTGAGCGATGCGCCTGCAGACCATTTTGGTGTGCTGATGCTGGCGGCTTCCTGGCTGGAAGACCAGTCCGCAGATGATGAAAGTGCCGCGCAACTGGCGCTGTTCGAAGAGTATCTGCTGCCGTGGTGCGGCGCGTTCCTGGGCAAAGTCGAGGCCCACGCCAGTACCGCCTTTTACCGCACGCTGGCGATGCTGAGCCGCGAAGCAATTCAGGTGATGTACAATGAACTGCTGGAAAGCCGCGAATCGGGTGACGACGCCTGATTCACCATTCTGCCGGGTGCGTGCCCGGCGGCGATCCGGCGGTAGCGCAGAGCTGTGGGGTACCGGGTAGTCGGGCGGCGGCTTTAAGCCTCACCCCGAATCCCCACGGTGTTAATTCATAACAGGGCAGGTTATCTTCTACCTGCGGCGCAATGCCGGTGCCCGTGAGATGATCCGTGGGATACTGCTGTAACAGCCAGGCGGTGCGCGCCAGCGACAGCCGCACCTGGCTGCCGTGTCCGCCTGTCAGACGTCGCCGTAATCCCTCCAGCACCGCCGCCGCCAGCAGATAGCCGGTGGCATGATCCAGTGCCTGAACCGGCAGCGGGACCGGCTTATCGCTCTGCTGCCACTGCATTCCCCGTTCGGCAATCCCGCAGCCCATCTGGACCAGACTGTCAAAGCCGCGACGATTGCGCCACGGCCCCTGCCAGCCCCAGGCATTGAGACCCGCATCGACCAGACCCGGTGAGAGGGAGTGCAGCGTTTCTGCATCAAACCCGAGCCGCTCCAGTGCATCGGCCCGATAGCCATGAACCAGCACGTCGGCTTCGCGCAGCAGGCGAACAAACTGCGCACGATCGGCAGGCTGGGTCAGGTCGAGCACCGCGCGGCGTTTGCCACCGCTCATCTCCTCATCCAGCGTCGGCTCCTGCCAGCCCGGCGGATCGATGCGCAGCACGCGGGCGCCCAGACTGGCAAGAAAGCGGGTCGCAACCGGCCCGGCTATTATCCGCGTCAGATCCAGAACTCTGATGCCCAGCAGTGGTCGGGCGCGGGGCAGCAGCCACGCAGGTGCCGGAGCCGGAAGCGTGCTCTGCCAGCTGAACAGCGGTTCACGCTGCACCGCCAGGCCCTGCGGATGTTGCTGCCAGGCGGCGGCGCTGCGCATCTCTGCGGCGCAGCCGCCTGCGTCGATAATCGCCTGCTCCAGTTCGCTGGCCTGCCACTGCCGGACCTGACGCGCCAGTGCCGGGCGATCGGCATGACGGCCCAGCACCCGCTCCATCGCCTGGCGATGATGCGCCGCGTTCGTGTGCAGACGGATCCAGCCATCCCGGCTCTGATAGTCGCCCGCCAGGGCATCCCACAGGGCGGGGGCTGCACGGTTCAGGGGACAGAAGCTCTGCTGAAACCAGCGTGACGCGAGCCGGACGTTAACGCTAACGGGCGGTGAGAACACCTCAGGGCCGGAGGCAGCCAGCAGGTCGGCGACAGCCTGCGTCGCGAGTCCGGTGCTGGTGGCCGCCAGCTCACTGACGGCAAAGGCTGATGAGAAGGTGGCGCGATCGGTAAAGGCGGGAAGCGGCCCGGGGGTGCTGTGGCCCCGCAATCCCTGCTGCATCTGCTGCCACAGCGCACCAGCGAGCGATAAGTCCATGCTGATTTCCTTACAGGCGATTTGTTTTAAGCATAGCAGCAGGTATCAGCGCCGCCGCAGGCGCGGGAAGCGGGCGTGCATTCGCAGATTACGCAGGTTCAGAACCGCGATAGCGGTGCCCAGCACCACCAGGGAAGCACCGATAATTTTGAAACTGTTGAGGCTGTCGCCCAGCACCACAATCCCCATCAGCACGGACAGAACCGGCGTCAGCAGCGAGTAGGGCATGATCAGATTGACGTTGTACTTCTTCAGCAGCATATACCACAGCGTGTAGGCCACAATCGACGAGGCGATGGCGCTGTAGAGAATGGCGAACCAGCCGCGCCAGCCCGCATGTTGCAGGGCATAGAGCTGATGGGACTCCATCACCAGACTGGATCCGCCGACGATCGGTATCGCCAGAAACGCAATCCATCCGGTCATGGTCAGCGGTTTAATCGGCGGCGACTTCTTGACGATCAGATTACTCACCGCCCAGCCGGTGGCGCTGCACAGCAGCAGGCAGAGTACCCACCATGAGGGAATTGTCGGGCTGCCGGATAGCACCACCACGCCGCTCAGCGAAATCATGATGCCCATCAGCTGCACCAGTTTCAGATTCTCTTTGAGCACCGCCATCGCCAGCAGCATCGCAATCGGCGTGCCCAGTTGCACGACAATCGCGCCGGTGCCGGCATCGGTGTAGCGCAGGCCAACGAACAGCAGCGAGAAGTGCATAAAGCCGAACGTGAAGGCCAGCAGCAGCAGCCAGGGTAATTGCTGGCGGGTAATGCGGCAGAAGGGCACCAGAACGATCGCCACCACGACAAAACGCATAAACGTCAGAAACAGCGGCGGCAACTCCAGCAGGCCCCATTTCACCGCGACGTTATTGAAGGCCCAGATTGAGACCACCATCAGAATCAGAAAAAAATGCCGCACAGCCACGATAATATCCTTTCAATGTTTTTTGCATAGCCTGCTAATGATGGCACGAACTCCGGTCATCCAGCCAATCGACGGCAGAAATTTTCTGCAGCTGCGCCGCCAGCCGGTGAGACTTTTCATGGCATTGATGGCAGACTGATTTGAAACGACTTCTGAGAGGATCTGATTCGGTATGACCCCTACGTCCGCCTTACCCCTTGCGTTAATTCAGCTTGAAGTCCCGCCCGCAAACGTCGTCGCGCAGATTGGAGAACAGCCGCGCTGGTTCATCGATGCACTGGATCTGCAGCCTGATGATTACCTGATTGTCCGGCCGCATCTGGGCGAGGCGTTGCCCGATTTTGACCAGATCTCCGGCGCGATCCTCAGCGGCTCCTGGGCAATGGTGACCGACCACGCCGACTGGAGTGAACGCAGCGCCGCCTGGGTGCGGGCAGCGATTGACCATCGTCTGCCGCTGCTGGGCGTCTGTTACGGCCATCAGCTGATGGCCTATGCGCTGGGCGGTGTGGTGGCGGACAATCCTCAGGGCTGGGAGCGCGGCCTGTTACCGATTCGCTGCACGGAACAGGCGCAGCGCGATCCTCTCCTGCAGAGGCTGCCCGCCGGATTCAGCGTCTGGCTGTCGCATCGTCAGTCGGTGATCGCCGCGCCGCCTCACGCACAGGTGCTGGCGTCGTCTGCGCGTGATGGCTGTCAGATTGTGCGCTATTCGCCGCAGGCGTTATCGGTGCAGTTTCATCCCGAATTTTCCCGGCCGATTATGAACGCCTGTCTGCCGCCGGAGGCGACGGAAGAGAGTGCCGGGCTGGACGTTGAGGGCAAAGACTGGGCGCGGGAGCTGCTGGTCTCCTTCTGGCAACAGACGCGCCCGGCCGTCAGGCAGGCTCAGGGCGCATAATGACGGGTACAGCGGTAAACCCAGGCGGGTGGCACATTCTTCAGCACCCGCTGGCGCTCCCAGGTGAAGTAGCGTGAGAGATCCGGCTGGGTCAGCGAGGTGTACTGGAACTGCACGAAGACGCCGTCCGGGCCCAGCGCGTTGAATACTGCCCGCAGAATGGCTTCGCGCAGGTCGGGCGGTAAGGATAACAGCGGCAGGCCGGAGAAGATCGCATCATATTCGCCGTTCAGATACTCAGCCGAACAGGTGCGGACGGTCATGCGGGGGTCGTTGAGGGCGATCAGCTTATCCGCCAGAGCGGTGCTGATCTCAAAGGCATCCAGCGTGGCGTCGGGAGTCATCTGCGCCAGTATCTGCCGCGTCAGTACCCCATCGCCCGCGCCGAGTTCGGCGATGCGGACTGTTTCAGGCCACTGCACCGACGCGGTCATCGTCCGGCACAGCGTTTCTGATGATGGGGTAATGCTGCCCATCTTGCGCGGGTTACGAATAAACTGATGCACGAAACTGGCCTTGGTGCGCATCAGGGTCATAGCTGAAGCCAGCATACTCATCTCCGTAATCTGTTCATCCTCATGTTGACCCCGCCGCGCCGCACAAGTTTCTTGCGAGGCCGCCCCACAGGGAAAAGTCAGAATATTCCTGAGGCACCACGGAAACGCCTAATCCTTCGGGGCGGTCACAGTTTCGGCCTGAAAGACCTGACACTCTCTTGATGTTGCATCATGTTAATAACAAGTTTCACTATTGTTGCATCAGTCACCTTTCAGGAGAATGACCATGCGTTACGCCGCTCCCGGAGAACAGGGTTCTCTGATTACCCTACAAAAGAATTATGGCAACTTCATTAATGGTGAATTCGTCGCGCCGGTGAAGGGAAACTACTTCACCAATACCTCGCCGGTAAATGGATCGGTGGCCGGTGAGTTCCCGCGTTCGGATGCGGCCGATGTGGATAACGCGGTGGCCGCCGCCGCGGCCGCCGCCGACGCCTGGGGTAAAACCTCACCGCAGCAGCGCTCGCTGCTGCTGCTGAAAATCGCCGATCGGCTGGAACAGCATCTGGAAACGATGGCGGTGTATGAAACCTGGGACAACGGTAAACCAGTGCGCGAAACGCTGGCCGCCGATATGCCGCTGGCGGTGGACCATTTCCGCTACTTTGCGGGCTGTCTGCGGGCACAGGAGGGCAGTGCGGCCGAGATCGATGAGTTCACGGCAGCCTACCATTTTCATGAACCGCTGGGCGTGGTGGCGCAGATTATCCCGTGGAACTTCCCGCTATTAATGGCCGCCTGGAAGCTGGCACCGGCGCTGGGCGCGGGTAACTGCGTGGTGCTGAAACCGGCAGAACAGACGCCGCTGTCCATTACCGTCTTTGTGGATTTGATTAAAGATCTGCTGCCGCCGGGTGTGCTGAACGTGGTGCACGGGTTTGGTAAAGAGGCCGGAGAAGCGCTGGCTTCACATCCCGGCATCGCCAAGGTTGCCTTCACCGGCTCTACCGCTACCGGCGGCCATATTCTGGAGCTGGCGGCCAAAAGCCTGATCCCGTCAACCGTCGAGCTGGGCGGTAAATCCCCTAACATCTTCTTTGAAGATATTATGCAGGCGGAAGAGAGCTTTATCGAGAAAGCCGCAGAGGGCGTGGTGCTGGGCTTTTTGAATCAGGGCGAAGTCTGTACCTGTCCGTCACGCGCGCTGGTGCAGGAGTCGATCTACGAACCCTTTATGGCGGCCGTGATGAAACGGGTAAAAACCATCAAACGGGGCGATCCGCTGGATACCGACACCATGGTCGGCGCGCAGGCGTCGCAGCAGCAGTTTGACAAAATCCTCTCCTATCTGGAGGTGGCGCGTCAGGAGGGAGCGGAAGTGCTGGCTGGCGGCGGCATCGAGAAGCTGGATGACTCGCTCAACAGCGGCTATTACATTCAGCCGACGCTGCTGAAAGGCAACAACAGTATGCGGGTGTTCCAGGAAGAGATCTTCGGACCGGTCATCGGCATCACCACCTTTAAAGATGAAGCGGAAGCGATCGCGATTGCCAACGACTCCATTTATGGTCTGGGTGCCGGCGTCTGGACCCGCGATATTAACCGCGCCTACCGGGTGGGCAGGGCGATCAAAGCGGGGCGCGTCTGGACCAACTGCTATCACCTCTATCCGGCCCATGCCGCCTTTGGTGGCTATAAGAAATCGGGCATCGGGCGTGAAACCCACAAAATGATGCTGGATCACTATCAGCAGACCAAGAATCTGCTGATCAGCTACAGCATCGAACCGCTGGGCTTCTTCTGACCGGCGTGCTTACCGTGGCGACATCGCGCCGCCTCCCTGACAGAACCACGCTCCGGCGTGGTTTTTTTACGTTAAGGGCCTCTGAAGAGTCAGCCAATTTCTGACGGGGACGCATTAAAAACGAGCCGGTAAAGAACAATTAATCAGTTAGTTGAGAAATTAAACCGATGGATTTACCGTTTCGCTTATCCCGAAAGCCCGCATTTTTCCTGAACCTCTCTTTGATTGACCTCGGCACTCACGTAACCCTCTGATCTGTCTGGCCCTGTCTGAAAACCGGGCGTGACGTTGATTATCTCTGCCCCTTCTCGCCTTTCTCCCCGCTATGCCGTAGCTGTGTCAAAAAGGACCATATTTTACATGAGTGTTCTTAATGGCCTTTTCGGCTTCTTCCCATTTTTGTGTGCAAATACTTCATAATTTCGGAAGTTTTTAGGAATCGTCTTAGTCGGCAGTTCAAAATCTGATAATATTTGGATTAACGGTTTATATTAAATTTTTCTTATGTAAATCCCGGGAAAAGCGCGCCGTTGAAATTCTGTCAATCTTCTGTAAACTTATCGCTTATATTTACAATATGATTGCGATTGCAGACTCACGGGCAGGATCTCTCTGGCTCGTGCGGTAGCTATGGATCTGCGGTGCTATTTTAAATATATGAATTTAAAAGGATTTTATAAATTATTCGAGATTTCCCGTGCAGGTTTTTGCAGATTGATAACACGCTTGCGATTAACATTTTAATTAAAAGTGATCGTTAAATAACCAGGGATGGTATTAGGAAAACTTGGGTTTACCCCGCCTTCCGAAATTCGACCCGAAAAATTTGATCATGTTTTTGATCGTTTTGCCGCGAGCCTGATTTCGTCCTCCTGCCGTTTCCGTCCTCTGTGTTGCTTTTTTATACTTAATTTTTGTTGATCGGTTGGCGTTTTTGCTGACCGCAGCCTCCAGGCAAATTGATTCAGGGCTGGCTTTTAGTCTGGTACTAAGGGCTTTTGTTACCCGTGATATTCCCGATTTTCATCACTGACACCCGGCCTCTGGCCACTCTTCAAGGTATGAATGGAACACAACATGAAAAATATGGTGAAGCTTCGTATTGCGTTAGGCCTGATGTTTGTTTTCTCTGTCGCTGGCTGTAAAGCGCCGCCACAAATGACGGATGACACGCTCGTCACCAGCACGGTGGATGGCGTGGTACTCAGCCACCGCTATGCGGTTAAACCGCCCGCGCAGTTCAGTCCGGTCAATGAAACCTATCGCGCGCTCTATCCCGCCTCGGTCATGAATCATCCTGGTTATGGCGGCAAAGTCGTGGAGACGCTGAAAACCGGCGAAAGCTATACGGTGATTGGTCAGGTGGAGAACAACTGGCTGGCGCTGGGTGAAGCGGCCGACACCGCAGCCGATGCGCAACCCGAAACCGCCACGCCGCCAGCGAAAGAGGCCGATAAACCTGCGGCACCGCAGGCGACCGTCAGGCTGACCGGCTATGTGCCGTTCCGCGCCGTAGTGAAAAGCGAACTTTACGATCAGACGGTCAAAGCGGATCAGCCTAAACGCCGCGTTCGCACCAGCAAGAAGAAAACCTGTGTAGCGGTTAACGGAGACAGCACTGCCTGTCAGAACAGCACCAACGGAACCTGGATCATTAACTAATTGCATCGGGCAGGGAGGGCGTCATGACGAGAAAAATGTCACTACGGAGTGGGCTGGTCGTGCTGCTGGTGTGGCTGCTGTCAGCCTGCAGCAGTAGCAGCAGTCAGCCACCGGCGAGCTACTACAACCTCACGGTACGGGCAGAGAATCAGCTAAACGGCGGTGCGCCACTGAAAGTCCGGGTCATGCTGCTGAGTTCGGATGCCGAGTTTATGTCAGCCGATTTCTACTCCCTGCAGAATCCGTCTGCCGCCGCACAGGGCGGCGCGCAGCTCAATACCCAACAGTTCTTCCTGACCTCAGACCAGCGCAGCAAAACCCTGCGCATCAGGAGCCTGCCCGAGGCGCGCTTTATCGGCATCATGGCGGAGTATCAGATGCTGGATGGCAAGATCTGGCGACTTTCGCTGCCGGTTCCCGAAGGCGAATCCCCCTCATTCTGGGCGTTCTGGAAACGTAACGATGGCGAGCTGAATGCGCACATTGTGGCGGGAACGAATGGCCTTCGCGTGGAAAAACAGTGATGCCGATGAACAGAGCCGAAAAAGTCGTCTGGACGGAGGGGATGTTTCTGCGTCCTCACCATTTCCAGCAATCAGAAAATTACCTTCTCAGCACCCTGCGCGAGTGGGGGCAGTCACAGCGCGCCTACACCTGGGGTTTTTACGATCTTGAGTTTGATGAGGCGCTGCTGCGTCAGGGCAAACTGGCACTGAGTGCCGCCAGCGGCTGTCTGCCGGACGGCACCTTCTTTGCCTTCAGCCAGCCACAGCATGGCCCGGCGCCACTCGATCTGCCCGCTTCGGTTGATCGCAGCAAAGTGGTGCTGGCGATTCCGACCCGTCGCAATGGCCGCGAGGCCGTGGCGTTTCAGGAGTCGCACGACTCGCTGGCGCGCTACCTGGCCTGGGAAGCGGAAGTGGAGGATGACAACGTGCAGGCGGTGGGCAGTGCCACGGTGCAGTTTGGCAAGCTTCGCCTGCGCCTGATGCTGGAGCAGGATCTGACCGCCGAATGGACCGCAATGGGCGTAGCGCAGGTGATTGAAAAACGCAGCGACAACCATATCCGGCTCGACAGCGACTACATCCCCCCGATGCTGACCCTGAACAGCAGCCGTCCGCTGCAGAACATGTTCAACGATCTCCACGGGCTGATCCAGCAGCGCAGCCAGCAACTGAGCCAGCGCGCGCCGGGCACCGGCCGTTTCAACAGCGCCGACATGGTCGATTTTATGCTGCTGGCGCTGCTCAACCGTCAGCTGGGCCTGCACAGCCATCTTCAGCATTTGCCACTGCTGCATCCTGAAACCCTGTTCAGCCACTGGCTGCAGCTGGCCGCAGAACTGAGCACCTGGACGCCAGCCCGCGCGCCTGAAGGGCTGCCGCTTTACGATCATGACGATCTGAACAGCTGTTTCAGCCGTCTGTCACTGCTGCTGCGTCAGGGACTCTCACAGGTGATGGAAGAGAGTGCTATCCAGCTGCCGCTGACCCAGCGTTCACATGGGCTCAACGTGGCGACCGTGCCGGAAAGCAGCATGGTGCATGAGTTTGGCTTCGTGCTGGCGGTGAAAGCCAGCGTGCCGGCCGATACCCTCATCACCCATTTCCCGGCGCAGATGAAGGTCGCACCGGTCAGCAAAATCCGCGATCTGGTTCAGCTTCAGCTGCCGGGTCTGGCGCTGCGGGCGATGCCGGGCGCACCGCCGCAGATCCCCTGGCATTCAGGGTACAGCTATTTCGAACTGGATAAGAACAGCGAACTCTGGAAAGAGATGGAGCGCTCGGGCGCTTTCGCGCTGCACCTTGCCGGTGAGTTTCCGGGCCTGAACATGGAGTTCTGGGCCATCCGTAGTCAGTCAGAATAATAAACCGAGCACGCAGCATGATGCAGGAACAACCTCAGTCACACAGCGATCTTGCGCCGGATACCCGCCACCAGAATGGGCTTGTTGCGGCGGCCAACCCTCTGATTAATGCCATTCCCCAGATCCGTCACTCGCTCTCTCATGACGATCCGGCGGCGCTGCGTCAGCAACTGATCGATCAGATCCGTCGCTTCGAGCTGAGCTGCCAGCAGTCCGGCGTGGGCTATGAAGTGATCATCGGCGCGCGTTACTGTCTCTGTACCGCACTCGATGAGGCAGCGGCGCTGACCCCGTGGGGCAGCCGTGGTGTCTGGACCAGCAACGGTCTGCTGGTGACGTTTCACAACGAAACCTGGGGCGGCGAGAAGTTTTTCCAGCTGCTGGCCAAGCTGTCGCAGAACCCCAGACGCCACATCCTGATGCTGGAGCTGATCTACTTCTGCCTGTTGCTGGGGTTCGAAGGACGCTACCGCGTACTGGATAACGGCCGTTCGCAGCTGGAGACCATCAAACAGCGTCTGTTGCAGATGATCAAAGGCGTGCGCGGCAATTATGCGGCGGCGCTGTCACCGCATCCCACCGATCAGCCCGTGCTGCGCAAACTCTGGCGGCCGATGATCCCGCTCTGGGCCTGTGCGGCCGTGGCGGGTCTGGCAGCCTGTCTCTTCTACATCGTTCTGAACTGGCGTCTGGGCGATTACACCTCGCCGGTGCTCGCCCGCATCTATCAGACGGCGCTGCCGGAGGTGAAGATTGGTAATCCTGCGCCGCCACCGCCAGCCACGCTGAACCTGCGGGCCTTCCTGAAACCGGAAATTGATGCCGGGCTGGTGGCCGTACGCGATGAGGCGGACCGCAGTGTGGTGACGCTGAAAGGGGATGGGCTGTTTGCCTCCGCCGCCACCGAGGTTCGCGGTCGCTATACCGAGGTGATCCAGCGTATTGCGGCGGCGATGAACAACGTCAGCGGCCAGATTCAGGTGATTGGCTACAGCGACAACGTGCCGATCCGCAGCGCCCGCTTTGCCTCTAACTTTGAGCTTTCGCTGGCACGCGCCCGGTCGGTGCAGAGCCTGCTGCAGCAGCAGCTGGCGCAGCCGTCGCGGGTCAGGGCGGAAGGGCGCGGCGAAAGCAATCCGCTGGTACCGAACACCAGCGCAGAAAATCGCGCGCGCAACCGTCGTGTGGAAATCACGCTGCTGGTGGCACCGGATGCAACGCAGGCTGAACTCAACAGCCCGGCGAGAGGGAACTGATCCATGCTGAATATTCTGTTTGCCGTGCTGACCAGCCGCCTGGCGTGGGGCTTCGTCGGTATTACTGCGCTCTCCTTTATTATCTGGGTGATTGGCCCGGTGTTCTCGATCGTCGATTCGCGCCCGCTGGAGCCGGAGCAGAACCGCATGATCAGTATCGCGCTGCTCTATCTGGTGTGGGGCCTGGGACAGGCGATCCCGCGGCTCTATAACTTCTGGCTCAACCGTAAGCTGATGTCGAGCCTCGAAACCGGCAAGAGTGATGCGCCGGACGCCGACCGTCAGCGGCTGACCAGCGAAGAGCAGGTACTGGCAGGGCGCTTCTCGGAGGCCACAGAGATGCTGAAAAAGGCGCACTTACAGCGCCACAGCAGCAAAGGCCGCCCGTTCTGGGCGCAGCGCTTTGGTCGCCAGTATCTCTATCAGCTGCCGTGGTACATGATTATTGGTGCACCCGGTGCCGGTAAAACCACTGCGCTGGTTAACTCGGGCCTGCAGTTTCCGCTGGCGGATAAGTTCGGCAAATCGGCGCTGCGCGGCATCGGCGGCACCCGCAACTGCGACTGGTGGTTCACCAATGATGCCGTGCTGCTGGATACCGCCGGGCGCTACAGCACCCAGGAGAGTCAGCAGGATCGGGATGCCAGCGAATGGCACCATTTCCTCGACCTGCTGCGTAAATATCGCGGCCGTCAGCCAATCAACGGCGTGATCGTCACGCTGAGCGTCTCTGACCTGCTGAGCCAGTCGCCTGAGGCGCTGCGCAACCAGGCGCTGGCGCTGCGTCAGCGGCTGATGGAGCTTCACGATCGTCTCGGCATTCGTTTCCCGGTCTATGTGCTGGTCACCAAGGCTGACCTGCTCAAGGGCTTCCGCAGTTACTTCGCCTCGCTGGATAAAGCCCAGCGCGAGCAGATCTGGGGGTTCACTTTCCCGTGGGCGCAGGCGTCAGCCGCCGACTTTGAGCTTAATAGCCAGTTCCAGCAGGAGTATTCGCTGCTGCAACAGCGGCTCGATGCCGGACTGGCCGATCGGCTGCTGGTAGAGAGCGATCCCCAGGCCCGCGCCGAAAGCTACCTCTTCCCGCAGGAGTTCGCGGCGCTGCGACCGCTGCTGGCCGAGGCGCTCGACACGCTGTTTGCCCGTTCCGATTTCGAAACGCAGTTTGCGCCGCGCGGGATCTACTTTGCCAGCGGCACGCAGGAAGGCCTGCCGTTTGACCGGGTCATGGGTGAGCTGAACCGCGCGCTGAATCTGCCGGGTCAGCAGGCGGGCGAATCGGGCAGCTGGGATCAGGTCGATAAAACGTCCCCGATTCCGCAGAACAAAGGACAGAGCTTCTTCCTGAAAGGGGTGCTGGAGAATGTGATTTTCCAGGAGTCCGGGCTGGCAGGCAGCAACCGCTGGTGGGAGCTGCGCAATCGTGCGGGCCTGTGGTCAGGCTATCTTGCCCTGCTGGTGCTGTTACTGGTGGCGGGCGCGCTCTGGCTGACCAGCTACAGCAAGAACAAATCCTATCTGCAGGAGATGGCGGCCAAAACGCCGCAGGTGGAGCAACTGGGCGACCAGCTCCAGCAGCAGGTCAATGGCGATCTCTTTGCGCTGGTGCCTTATCTCAACACGCTACTGCACCTGCCGGAGAGTGCCGATTTCTCGCTGGACTCACCGCCGCTGACGCGCCGGATGGGGCTGTATCGCGGCACGGAAGTCAGCGATGCGACCCGCGCCCTCTATGAGAAAGCCCTGAAGCAGCTCCTGCTGCCGCAGGTGGCACAGAACATCACCCGCTGGCTGCGGGCCGACAACGGCAGCGACGCGGACTACAGCTATGAAGCGCTGAAGGCGTATCAGATGCTCTATCAGCCTAAGCACTACGATGGCAAATTCCTGCAGGCCTGGCTGATGCTCAATCTGTCGCGTGAGCTGCCGCAGAACGTGACCCAGCAGCAGGTGAAGCAGCTGGCGTGGCATCTGCAACAGCTGCTGGAGACGCAGATCCACGCCTCACCTTATGCGAAGGATGAGACCCTGATTAAGCGCGAACAGGCGCTGATTAATCAGATGCCGCTGTCACAGCGCGTCTATGGCCGGCTGAAGCGCCTGTTGCAGCGCAGCGATACGCTGCAGACCGTCACGCTGGCGTCGCTGGGCGGGCCGCAGAGCGAGCTGGTCTTTTCGCGCAAAAGCGGTAAATCGGTGAATGACGGGGTTGCGGGCCTCTATACGCCGGAGGGGTACTGGCAGCATGTGGACAGGCAGATAGCGCCGGTCACGCAGGCCCTTTACAAGGACGATCTCTGGGTACTGGATGGTGCGGCACCTGCGCAGAAAAGCGAGCAGACCGATCTGGCCGTGCGCCAGCTCTACGTACAGGACTACATCCGTCAGTGGGAGCAGTTCCTGAGCGACATTCAGCTTAACAGCAGCGCCGACCTCTCGCAGCGCATCAACACCGCACGTCTGCTGTCCGGCAATCACTCGCCGCTGCGCCAGCTGGTGATCAACCTCAGCCACTTGCTGACGCTGAACCGGGCGCAGCCGGATGAGAAAACCGCTCAGGCGGCAAAGCCTTCGGATAACAGCGCCACCCGTACGCTTGAAGCGCTGTTCACCTCACCCGACGCCGCTGTCGCGCGTGGACAGGCCGCCAGTCAGGCCGCGCCGGAGCAGGCCGTGGCCGTGCACTTTGCACCGGTCATCGAGCTGGCCCAGCCGCTGCAGCAGGGCAGCAAGGTGCTGGCGGTGGATGATTTCCTGCACCAGATCGATGATCTCTATCGCTATCTGACGGCGGTCCAGGATGCCGCGAACAGCGGGATGCCGCCACCGGCCAGCGATGCCATCAGTCGTCTGCAGGCCAGCGCCGGTCGCCTGCCGGGTTCTCTGCAGAATATGGTTTCCAGCATGGCGGTGGGGGCCAGCAGCGATGCCCAGCGCCGCGACATGGATAACGTCCGCAAGCGCATCACCATGGAAGTGGGCAGTTTCTGCCGCCAGGCGATCGCGGGTCGCTATCCACTGGTTCGCTCCGCCCGCAGCGAAGTGACACCGGACGATCTGGCCCGGATGTTTGCACCGGGCAGCGGCATGATGGACAGTTTCTTCCGTGACAACCTCGCCAGCAAAGTGGATACCACCAATGCTGCGTGGCGCTTTACGCCGGGTATCGACGGCAAGAGTCTGCCGGGCGGCGAAGCGCTGCTGCGTCCCTTCCAGCAGGCGCAGTCGATCCGGGATGCCTTCTTTGCCAACGGCGCCACCACGCCGGGCTTCCGCGTCACGCTGCGCACCGTCAGGATGGACAATGAGATCCTTAACCTGACGCTGGATGTTGACGGTCAGATCCTGCGTTACAGCCACGGGCCGCAGGCCGTGCAGATGGTCAGCTGGCCCGGTCCGGGCGGCACCAGCCAGGTGCGGATGCAGCTTGGCCTGACCAACGGCACCACCTCCACGCTGGTCACCAGCGGCCCCTGGGCGCTCAATCGCTTCTTTGACCGCGCCCGCGTCACCACCGCCGGAGGACTGACGCGCGACGCCACGTTCAGCGTGGAAGGCCATCAGGTCACGCTGTCGTTCACCCCTGGCAGCATCCGTAATCCGTTCCAGCTTCCCGGCTTTAGCTGCCCCTGAAACAGGACCCGACAATGACTCATTACGCTGCACCCTGCTGGTACGGCAAACTGCCCAGTGCGGGTGACTTTGTGAAGCGCCGTTTTCCTGACGTGATCTATCGCCAGTGGTCCAGCTGGTTTCAGGTGGGTCTGCACCACTGGCAGAGCAATCAGGAGAGCGATAACGCGCCGTCGCGCCCGTTTCTCAACGCGCCGGTCTGGAATTTTGTGGTGCCCCCGATGCTGGGCAGCCAGCTGATCCAGATGGGCTGCCTGATCGCCGCGCGGGACAGCGTCGGACGTAACTATCCGCTCTGCGCGCTGCGGTATTTTACCCCCGCAGAATGGTCGCCCGCGCTGCTGGCCCGTTCGGGTGACTGGTATCAGCAGGTGGGGAATACACTGCTGCGGGTGGTGCAGGGGGGCGGATCGCCGGAACAGCTCGACCAGGCACTGCTCAGCATTCCGCAGCCGCAACCGCCGGAGGAAACCGGTGAGTCCTCAGACATTCTCAACGTTATCGGGCATGGCGATACCCCGTCGACCCTGAACTGGACGCTGCCGGGCGAGAATTTCGATCCGCAGTTCTACACCAGTTTCTGGTGGACCAATCAGAGCGACGGTTTTCCGCTCTATACCCAGGTCCACAGCGGCAACTTCACTGCCCAGCTCTTTTCCCTGCTGTTCGATCCGGCCGGTGGAGCAAAACCTGGCCGTAACGGACTTTATCCCCCGATGTTTGAATCCTGAGGCGACGAGCGTGACGATGAATATGGAAACTTTGCTGGCGCCGATCAGCGATGACAATCCCGGTGGCGACAACCTGGAATACGATGCCGATTTTCAGGCGATGGAGCAGGCGAGCGCCGGTAAAGCGGAACAGCAGTTTGGTGACACGATCATTCCGGCAGAACCGGCCGACTGGAATAAAGTCGAGAAGCTGGCGGTCGCGCTGCTGGGCCGCAGCAAGGATTTGCGGGTAATGCTGACGCTGACCCATGCCTGGACCGAACTAAAGGGATTACCGGGTTATGCCCAGGGCCTGAAACTGATTGAACAGGCGCTGCTGCTCTACTGGGAACCGCTGTGGCCCCGGCTGGAAGAGGCGGGCGAAGCGGATCCCTTCTTCCGCATCAATGCCCTGGCCTTGCTGGGCGACAAATCTGCCCTGAGCGGCGCGGTGCGCCAGAGCTGGCTGCTGCGCTATCCTTCTGACGGCATCACGCTGCGCGATGCTGCCGCCCTGTGCGACGGCAGTAAAACGGAGGTGACCGATTATCCCGGTGGCCTGCCACGTCTGACCGACGAACTGGCGCGCGCCAATCAGCCGGGCATCGGGGCGGTGCTGCAGATCCATGAGCGGCTGCAGACCATCTGCGAAACCGTGGCTGAACGGCTGGGTGACGCGGCGGTGCCGGAACTGGCGCTGCTGCGCCGACAGATTGCCCTGATCGCCGAACGCTGTCAGGCCACCGACCTCAGCACACTACTGCCCGCAGCGACGGCGGAACCGCCCGCAGAGACCGCACCCGCAACAGCACCGGCAGCGCCCCGCGCGGCCGCTGACTGGCGCAGCGTGCAGATTGGCTCCCGCGCCGATGCGCAGCTGATGCTGGAAAAAGTGAAGCTCTATTTTACCCAGCATGAGCCGAGCCATCCTGCACCGCTGATGATCGACCGCGTTCAGCGCCTGATCGAGCGCGACTTTATGGAGATCATCCGCGATCTCGCGCCTGATGGCGTACACCAGCTCGAAACGCTTTTCGGACGTCGCGACTAAGGCGTCACCCACTCACACAGCAGGACCTGCGCGCCTGCTGTGACACGTTATCCGCGCATCATTGATGGAGAAAACCATGGCAACAAGTAAATCCAGTGGGCAGAAGTTCATTGCCCGCAATCGCGCACCCCGCGTTCAGATTGAATATGACGTGGAAATTTATGGCGCGGAACGCAAAATCCAGCTGCCGTTTGTGATGGGCGTGCTGGCGGACCTGGTCGGGAAACCGCTGGAGCCGCAGCCCGGCATCGACGAGCGTAAGTTTCTGGAGATCGATATCGACAACTTCGATGAGCGCATGAAAGCGCTGAAGCCGCGCGCGGCGTTTCAGGTCGACAACACCCTGAACGGCGAAGGCAAGCTGAACATCGATCTCACGTTTGACAGCATGGATGACTTTTCGCCGGATGCGGTGGCCCGCAACGTCGAGCCGCTGAACACGTTGCTGGAAGCACGCACCCAGCTGGCAAACCTGCTGACCTATATGGACGGCAAAAACGGGGCAGAGGAGCTGATTGGCAAGGTTCTGCAGGACCCGACGCTGCTGCAGGCGCTGACGCATCTGCCTAAGCAGAATAACGCCACTGACGATAAGGAGCCGCAGGCATGACGCAGAGTTCACAACAGTCGCAGTCGCAGGACGCGGTCAGCTTCAGCCAGGATGAGTTCAGCGCGCTGCTGAACAAAGAGTTCCGGCCAAAAAGCGATCAGGCGCGCGCGGCGGTCGAAAGCGCGGTGAAAACCCTGGCGCAGCAGGCGCTGGAGAACACCGTCACGGTGTCCAGCGATGCGTATCGCACCATCCAGGCGCTGATTGCCGAGATCGACGAAAAGCTCTCTCAGCAGGTCAATCAGATCATTCATCATCCGGAGTTTCAGTCGCTGGAGAGCGCCTGGCGTGGCCTGAGCTACCTGGTCAACAACACCGAAACCGACGAGATGCTGAAAATCCGCTTTATGAGCATCTCCAAGCAGGAACTGGGCCGCAGCCTGAAGCGCTACAAAGGTGCGAGCTGGGATCAAAGCCCGCTGTTCAAGAAGATTTATGAGCAGGAGTATGGTCAGTTCGGTGGCGAGCCGTTTGGCTGCCTGGTCGGCGATTACTACTTCGATCACAGCCCGCAGGATGTCGAGCTGCTGGGTGAGATGGCCCGCATCGGGTCGGCCGCGCACTGTCCGTTTATCACCGGCACGGCACCTGAAGTCATGCAGATGGAGTCCTGGCAGGAGCTGGCGAACCCGCGCGATCTGACCAAGATCTTCCAGAACACCGAGTACGCCGCCTGGCGCAGCCTGCGTGAGTCGGAAGATGCACGCTATCTGGGCCTGGTGATGCCGCGCTTCCTGGCGCGTCTGCCCTACGGGATCCGCACCAACCCGGTCGACAGCTTCGACTTTGAAGAGCAGACAGACGGCGCCGATCACAGTAACTATGCCTGGAGCAATGCGGCGTACGCGATGGCCGCCAACATCAACCGCTCATTCAAAGAGTATGGCTGGTGTACCGCTATCCGCGGCGTGGAGTCGGGCGGGGCTGTCGAAAATCTGCCGTGTCATACCTTCCCGAGCGATGACGGTGGCGTGGACATGAAGTGTCCGACGGAGATCGCCATCAGCGATCGCCGTGAAGCCGAGCTGGCGAAAAACGGCTTTATGCCGCTGGTGCATCGTAAGAACTCCGACTTCGCCGCCTTTATCGGTGCGCAGTCACTGCAGAAGCCGATGGAGTATCACGACGCCGATGCCACCGCCAATGCCCGTCTGGCCGCGCGCCTGCCTTACCTGTTCGCCTGCTGCCGCTTCGCGCACTACCTGAAGTGCATCGTGCGTGACAAGATCGGCTCCTTCCGCGAGCGGGATGAGATGGAACGCTGGCTGAACGACTGGGTAATGAATTACGTCGATGGCGACCCGGCTAACTCCTCGCAGGAGACCAAGTCACGCAAGCCGCTGGCGGCTGCCGAGGTCAATGTGGAAGAGCAGGAGGATAACCCGGGCTATTACGCCGCGAAGTTCTTCCTGCGTCCGCACTACCAGCTGGAAGGCCTGACCGTTTCGCTGCGTCTGGTCTCCAAGCTGCCGTCACTGAAAAATGATAATGCTTAAGGGCTGAACAGGATGCGTGGTGTCCGGGGCGACCGGGCATCACGCAGTCTCTGCGGATGGCAAGGTGTGACGCTCTGCACACTGCCATTTGCTGAGCTGTCACCCTGATCTGATTTTAATATGCTAAGCGGGTTTTTCTGTATTCAGCCTGGGTTGTTTCTGCGATGAGAAAGCTTGTAAACGCCGTTCTGTCTATTCATTCAGGAACGGCGTGGCCACAGATTCAGGCGATGGCAGATAAACGTAAACAGATTAATGAATCTTTTTACGTATTAGCCTGTTCAGCATAATAACAAAGGCTATGCAGGCAGCAATAAAGAGCGCTTTACCCGCAAGTAAGCCTGAAGAGCAGGCGTTAACGCTTCCATAACGGGCAACCAGATAGATTGAGCTTACAAGATCAACAATGGCATAAAGAGAGATCAGCGATAACAGGGTTATCAGGAAAACTGAGAAGACCTTTTTCATCTCTATTCCTTCCATGAATATTTAATGTGCCGGGCGACTATATAATATTGATCATGGCGCTGTCCATAAAATGGGCACCTTACAAAGCGTAAAACAGTGCGTTATCCGGTTATTGATGTTTTCGCACTATAAATGCATATCTATTTTGTCCGGTTAATGACCGGCAATACGAATTCTGAAATATGGTTTATGACGATATTTCAGAAGCAAGGCAAAGGTAAAATATGGACTGTTTTATTCAGCCCCATGCTTTTCTTTTTGCCATATCCTTGCTTTTTTGAAAGCAATAATCGCAACCAATAAAGAGTGAAAGATAATGGCTATTGATATGTTTATGAAGGTTGACGGAGTCACCGGCGAATCGAAAGATTCAAACCACACCGGCTGGACTGATATCACCTCTTTCTCATGGGGTGCTTCTCAGCCAGGCAACATGTCTGTGGGCGGCGGCGGCGGTGCCGGTAAAGTTAACTTCAACGACCTGCACGTTAACGCGCTGATCGACAAATCCACCACGGCGCTGCTGAAGAACTGCGCCAGCGGTAAGCATCTGGCAAAAGTCGAACTCTCTATCTGTAAAGCAGGTGGTTCTCAGGTTGAGTACGCACGTATTACTCTGGAAGATGTGCTGGTGACCGCTGTGAACTATAACGGTTCCGACAACGGCGATACCCTGGGTATGACTTACTCCTTCCAGGCTTCTAAAGTGAAACAGCAGTACTGGGAGCAGAGTTCCTCCGGTGGCAAAGGCGCAGAGAGCAGCGCGGGCTGGGATATCAAAGGCAATAAAGAAGCGTAATCTGATACGCCCCTGTCAGGGGCGTATCTTGAGTTATCTGAGTAATTATTTTTCGCATACATTTAATTGCAAAAGGAGATTGTGATGACAGTAAAAAATTCTGTTGAGCCAGGTTTTTGTGTGGTCCAGCGGCCGGGAAGATTGACTGAACAAGCTATGTGGCTCTACGGCACTCGCAATATGCCTGCCGCGAATTTTTTTTTGCAATTAAATGCCGATGTTACCTGGGCTAAGCCGGGGCAGATTCTGGTTGTTGCCGATCCTAATGGAAACAATCATCCAGCAGCGATGCAAACGCTGGATGAAGCAAAAAAAAGAACTAACAATAGTGTTACTCATCTGACAGTTGATGAGGCAGATTTCTTCAATCGCCATTATGCTGCAATTGCTGCTATTACCAATTTTATGGATAAAGCTTCAGGTATCATCGGCGATGCGGGTGAACGCTATTTCAATGAAATTGGCAAGAAACTTGTCGCTATTGAGAATGCCTACCGTAACCAATATCTGACGTCAGGAACATTGTTCGGGCAGCAGTTTTTTATCGAGCGGAAACGCCTGTTTGGTGAACTTGAAGTACTACTGAATCGTTTATCCCGATTTATGCTGAATTTGCGCCCCTATGAAAAGATTAAGCATGCTTTAAACCTTTCCAGCTCCTCTATTATCCATGACTGGCAAACTGCTGGCACAGGAGTTATAAGCGGTTATTCGACCTATGTAGATAGTGCAGCCAGAGCAGCGAAATTTATGAAAATGGGTGGATGGGTTTCAATAGGATTTAGTGCTGTGAATACAACGAATGAGGTTTATCACAGCTGTACCACTGAAAGAGAAGATGAATGTTCTAAAGTAGCGGTGAAAGGGTATTCTCAGTTTGCAGCAGGCACGACTGCAGGTATCCTGGGCGGCGCGGCGGCGGGGGCAATCGCAACTTCCGCCTGCGTAGCACTGGGTGTTGCAACCGGAGGCATAGGTGCGTTAGCTTGTGGAATAGTCGGATCCGCTGCAGGGGGTTTTGGTGCTGCTAAGCTGGGTGAAAAAGGGGCAGGTATTTTGATGGATAAGATTTTATGAGTTCGTATGATTTTTTTATGTATGGCAGTTCGATTTTATCTGTTTTGGTCATTCTTCTGCATGTCTATGCTGCGTGGCTTTTTAGAGTTAATCGAAAAGCGTATCAGGATTTTATCGATCTTTATCAAAATGCTGGCTTGCAATTAGACTTAACCACGAAAGTTGCAAATCATTTGGGGTTCTATGCTAATTATCAGAAGTTAGCCTTTTTCATGAATCTCAGGAAAGGGCGGAAAATGCGCTTTTCTAAATCTGAAAATGTCAGCATAAAGGCTTATGAATTTGTACAAAAACAACCTAAAGAAAAAATGGTTTGGATGGAAAAGACGCTCTCTCTTTACCAGTTTACTTACTTTCTGACAGTTGTCTGGGCTGTTTTTATGGCTATTTTTGTTTATTTATTTAACTGAAGTTATGGATAAGGTTTTATGACATGGCCTTGCATTTTGATTGCTATTTCAATTATGTCTTTTCTGAGTTCGATTGCTTTACAAGTTGTAGGCTACATAATATTCAGAAAAAATGTTCAAAACTATGAATCATTAATTAGCGAGTTTCGCAAAAGAAGATTGGATCTTGATTTCAGCACTCAGGTTAGCTCCTTTTTCAGTCCATCGTTCCATCCCTTAAAAATTTCCTGGTTTGCACGGTTGTATAAAGGCGTCAGACTAGACCACAAACGCCATCAGAGGGTCAGCAGGGAAACATATGAATTCATACAGTCTTTGCCTGAAAACAAGATTATCTGGTTAGTCCGTCTGCATCATCTGAATATGGTTGCTGGTGTCATGATGACAGGGGGCGGCATAGATTTTATTATCTGGCGCCATTTTTTAAACTGATGATTTTTTTAATTCCGGGTAAGAACTAACCGCGACTTCATAGATGAACGTGCAGTTTTATTGCCAGCTTTAAAATAATGCGATTAATGATATGAGCAGGAAGGATGACCTTTTACAACTTCGTGATGTATTTAATTATTTTCCTTTTTATTCTGGCAGGGCTATTACACCTCTGTGCTGCCTGGTATTTTAAAAAATGAGGGCGTTTATCGTCTTTTCCTGCAGAAGTATCTGCGACGAGGACTGCAGCTGAATTTAATGACTAAGGTAGCCAGTTATTCTGGTTTTTATACTAATTGTCAGAAGGTTTTTTTTCACGAGTATCAAAAAAGGAAAGGCGATGCGTTTTACCCGCACTGAAAATGTCAGGGTGAGGCGTATGACTTCGTTCAGCAACAGCCTGCTGAAGTTACAGCGTGGATGTGCAGGATTCGGGTGCTTTACCAGATAACTTTCACCATCACCTTGATATGGCTGACGCTGACGTCTCTGTTTGTTTATGTGATGAATTAATGACGACTTATTTTCTGCCCGATAGAACCGTGCTGCCCTGAATATGTCCCGGTTAAAACTGTTTACCCATCAATATCTCTGCGCTCCCTATACCCCGCGCCTTTCCCCGAGAGGTGCGCGGTATAGATGCCGAACCGCTAACCGCAGGAATCCGTTATGCGCTTTACGATAATAACGACCAAACCCGGCCAACAGCCGCCGCAGACTCACTGTGACTTCTTTCCGCCCGGCGGTACGATTGGACGCGGCGTGGATAACAATCTGGTGCTGCCGGATGATGACCGGACACTCTCCCGCCTTCAGGCGATTGTGCACATCACCGCAAATGGTGAGTGCCGCCTGACCAACCGTGGCAATGTAACCCGCGTGCTGCTCAACGACATTCCGCTGGAGCGCGGCCGCCAGGTTGAGCTGCAGGATGGGGACATTCTGGGCATTGATGATTATCAGCTGCTGGTCAGCGACCTGAACAGCGCGTCGCAGCCGCAGGTGGAAAGGGCAGTTCCGCGTCCCGAGGCGATCCGGCCCGCAACAGTGGCTGATGAGCCACCCGTGGAAAAAGCCGCCACGGCCGCGATTCCGAGTGAAATCTGGGACAGCCTGGCAAAAGAGTTTTCGATCTCGGACGATCTCTCTAAACGCAAACCGGTGCCCGAAAAGCCGGAGGGGAATCCCCTGACCGCGCCAGCCTCGCCGGATCGTAATCCCGAAGATCCGCTGGCCCAGTTGGTGAACGACGCGCCGCTGGACTATGGGCAGCAGCCGAAAAATCGCAGCCTGTTTGATGAAGGCGATGCGCTGTTTGCGCAGCAGGGCATTTTCGACGATCGGACGCCCAGCGCACTGTCGGCTCAGCAGAAAACCGCAGCGCAGCAGCCCGACAAACCCGCCGCTGAACTGGACCCGTTAAGCCTGTTCGACGGTGAAAGCAGCACCGATGCGCGTAACCAGGACGATCCCCTGGGTCTGATGATGGGCAACGCGGTGCCGCTGGCTCAGCCCGAGCCACCCGCAGCGAAACCGGCGACGCCTCAGCCAGCGGCGACGCCCGAACAGTCTGCCGCACGTTCAGCAGAGCAGCCGCCTGCCAGTCTGAACGAAGCAGAATCGCCATTATTCAGCTTCAGTGAACCTCACAATCCGCCATCTGACGCGGATAACCCTTCTCAGCCCCAGGCGCCGGAGCCGCTGCCGCCGATCGATGAAGAGCGCGCCGTCCCGGCGGAGGCTATCAATCCGCAAAACGACTATGGCGGAATAACGCTACCCACGCCGCAGGCGGTGCAGCGCACGCCAGCGCCGACGCCGAAAGGGCGTCTGCGTATCGATCCGGTCGCGTCCGGTCACCAGCCTGCCGCTGCCGTGGCGCCATCGGCACCGAGCCAGAGCAGTGGCGATGCCCTCAAGGGTGAACTGCTGGATGCGCTGCTGGAGGGGATGGGCCTGCGCGATCTGCAGCCGACCCCCCAGTTCGACCGCGAACAGATGCTGCAGTTTGGTCAGATGCTCAGCATGTTCTCCCAGGGCACGGTCGCGCTGCTCTCGTCGCGTTCGATCCTCAAGCGCGGCGTCAAAGCCGACATGACGGTGATCCTCGACGACGCCAACAACCCGTTCAAACTGCTGCCATCGGGCAAGACCGTGTTAATGCAGATGTTCGGCAGCCGGATGCCGGGCTTCATGCCGCCGCGTCAGGCGGTGCGTGATGCGCTGATCGATCTGCAGGCGCACCAGCTGGGGATGATCGCTGGTATCCGCGCCATCATCGCCTCGATGCTGCAATCCTTTAACCCGGAGCAGCTGGAGGAGGAGGCGCGTCAGGCAGGTTCGGTATCCCGTATCGGGCTGCCGGGCAGCCGTAAAGCGGCGCTGTGGGAGCATTTTGTTCAGCGCTACGGCGAGACGGCGGGTGAGATCGAAGACGATTTCCACACCCTGTTTGGCGAAGCGTTTCTGCACGCCTATGACCTGGAAGTCAATCAGTACAAAGACTCACAAACCCACACGGATGACGCATGAATATCACTATTGCCTCGACGTCGAATCAGGGCGATCGCACCAGTAATCAGGACCAGATCGGTGATGTCATCGGTCAACGTTCCGCCTGCTTCGTGGTGTGCGATGGGGTGGCCGGCTTTCCCGGTGGCGAGATCGCCGCATCGATAGCCCGCAGCAGCCTCCTGCAGGCGTTTGACGGGGATGCGCATCTGGATGCGCAGTCAATTCGCCGTTACGTCAATCACGCGAATCACGCTATCCGGCAGCAGCAAAAGGTCAGCAGCGAACACAGCCGCATGGGCACCACGCTGGTCAGCCTGTTTATCGACCGCGACTACCATCTGGCCTGCTGGGCCCATGCCGGTGACAGCCGCCTCTATCTGTTCCGCCGCGGCTACCTCTATCTCGTCACCACCGACCACAGCCTCGTACAGCAGATGAAGGATGCCGGACATCGCACCGACGGCATCAACAGTAATCTGCTCTATTTTGCTCTGGGAATGGGCGATGAGCAGCGCGACGCCAGCTACAGCGACGTGGTCAGTATCGAAGATGGCGACGCCTTTTTACTCTGCACGGATGGGTTCTGGCACGGCGTGACGCTGGAGCAGATGCAGCAGTCGCTGCACATGGTGAATACGCCCGCAGAGTGGCTGACGCTGATGCAGCAGATCATTAAAAACGACCAGCCGGATCAGGGGCAGCAGGATAATTTCAGTGCGCTGGCCGTCTGGATTGGATCGCCTCAGGACACCACTTTACTGCACTCGCTTTCTGAAGCGGCGCAGTTTTTCCCTCTGCGAGATTGAGAACGCCAACATGAAATATGGATTAGTGGCTCTGGCTGCGTTGCTGCTCAGCACGCAGGTTTATGCTGAAAACTATCGCATCGTCCAGTCCCCGGCACAGAAGCTCGATGTCTGGATCGATGATGTTAAAAACAATCAGCTCTCCAGCTGGTGTAACGGCACCGTCAATCTGCGGATCGTTACCCTGGGTGAAAAAGATGCCGGGGTGCTGAAGGCGTTTCTGCCACGGGTTGCCGGCCTGATGGCCTCCCAGTGTAAACCGCTGCAGACGCTGCACTGGCAACTGACTGACGAGCAGGGCACTGAGATTGCCACAGGCAGCGCCGCCCGCGCCCAGCAGTGGAAAACGGTGGTAACTCCGGCCGCACCGCAGACCCCGCAACAGCCCGCTGCCGCTGCTGACCCCTTACTCAACGCCGCGCAGGCCGATACCTCCCCCTGGCTGCAGTTCAGCCTGCTGGATGGCTGCCATTTCCGGACCTGGTGGCAGCATCCGGCCCAGGGCAGCGCGCTGTTTATCCCGGCGAAGCAGGGCGTGACCTGCGGTGCCGATGGCTGGCTCAGCGGCCACAGCAGCCTGACCCAGCAGGGCAACGGCGCGTCAGCCGCAACCGGCGTCACCTTCCTGCAGGGCTTCCCGGTTTCGGGACTGAGCACGCAGTTACCCACCGCTGAACTGCATATCACGACGGTCAACAGTGAGCGCATGGTGCTGGGCAACGAGAAGTCTCCGGATAGCTGGCTGGTCCTGCCGTTCAGTTCCCGTTTCAATGGCTGGCAGGCGACACGGCAGGTGGTGGTACAGATGCCAGCCAGCGAGGCGGCCGATCAGAGCGAGCTGCAGGCGCGTCTGCAGGAAGTCCGCAAGGTCTGGTCACCGTGGATCAGCGGTGATACCGCGCTGAGCGTGCAGCTGGTGGAAAAACTGCATCCCGAACTGAAAGATCCCGCCGCGGCGGTCTATCGCACCGTTAACTGACGCAAAGGAGTCTGCATGCAATCTCTGCAACATCAACTGGCCACTGCCACGATCGGCGAAACGCTCGCTGAGGTCACGCGTCAGATTCAGGCCAGTCCGGCCGATGCCGATCTGCGGGCCGCCTTTGTGCAACTGCTCTGCCTGGCAGGAAACTGGTCGCGGGCGCAGACGCAACTGCAATCCTGGCTGGCGTTAAGCCCGCAGGCTCAGCCGACGGTTAATCTGCTGCAGCAGGCGATTGCCGGTGAGCAGCAGCGCGAGGCCGTGCTGCGCGGCGATGCAGCGCCGGTGCTGCCGGGCAGCGCCTGGACCTGGTGCGACACGCTGCTGGCCGCCCTGAAGGCGGACGCGGCGGGTGAGGTCGCGCGCGGTCAGGCAGTGCGGGTCGAGGCGCTTGACCTGGCCGCCGCCAATCCCGGCACGATCACGCAGCAGGATCAGCCGACGGCGTTCAGCTGGCTGATGGATGGCGACAGCCGCTTCGGGCCGGTCTGTGAAGTCATAAATCAGGGGCGCTACTACTGGCTGCCGTTTGCCGCGATCCGTGAGATGCAGTTTCAGGCCCCCGCCAGCGTGACCGACCTGGTCTGGCGGCATACGCGGATACAGCTGATCGATGGCAGCGAACAGGTCTGCCAGATCCCGGCGCGCTATCCGCTACGGGCAGAAACGGACGAACGTTTCCTGCGCGCCAGCGCCACCGAATGGCTGCCGCTGGGCGACAGCAGCGATCAGTTCATCGGCCAGGGACAAAAAATGTGGATCAGCGATAGCGCTGAGTTTTCACTGCTGAACCTGCAGCAGGCAGTATTCGATGAAGCCGGAACGGCCGATGAGTCATGATTCAGGCGCGCATAACGACGGCTATGCTCAGCTGCACGGCGGGTTCCGCGCGCGCAAAAAGCGTGATGCGTTAACCGCCCGCGACAAGCTGCAATCCTCTCTGCTGGACCGCCTGACCGACAACGCGCCGGATAAGGCGCAGGAGGCGGACAACAGCATGTTGATCACCCACAGCACGCTGCGCCGTCACGTCCTGCGCGATCTGCAGTGGCTGTTCAACACCATCAACAATGAAGCGCAGCAGGATCTCAGCGGCTTTGACCAGGTGCAGCGCTCCGTCTGGAACTTCGGTGTGGCGCCCCTGGCCGGGCAGAACGTCTCCGACCTCGAATGGCAGGATATGCAGCGCAAAATGACCAACGCCATTCTGCACTTCGAACCGCGGATCCTGCCGCAGGGGCTGCAGGTGCGCTGCATCAGCGATCTCGGCTCCCTGAGCCTGCACAACGTGCTGTCGATTGAAATCAAAGGACAGCTCTGGTGCGTGCCTTATCCACTGGCGTTTCTGTTTCGCACCCAGGTTGACCTGGAGAGCGGCCACTTCGAACTACAGGATGCAGGATAATCATGGACAGCAATCTGCTTGACTACTACAACCGCGAACTGGCCTACCTGCGCGAGATGGGGGCAGAATTCGCGACGCGCTACCCCAAAGTGGCGGGTCGTCTTGGTATGCACGGAATCGAGGTGGCCGACCCCTATGTCGAACGCCTGATGGAGGGCTTTGCCTTCCTGACGTCGCGCGTACAGCTGAAGATGGACGCGGAGTTTCCGCGCTTCTCACAGCGCCTGCTGGAGATGATCGCGCCTTCATATCTGTCGCCCACGCCCTCAATGGCGATTGCGCAGCTCACGCCGGACAGCCGCAAAGGGGATATCACCCAGGGCTTTCGCGTGCCGCGCGGCACCATGATGGAGAGCCAGAACCTGAAAAAGACCGGCGTGACCTGCAGCTACACCACCGCGCACGATGTGGTGCTGCATCCGCTGCGGATCAGCGAAGCCACGCTCGGCGGCGTGCCGGCGGATCTCCCCTCCGGTGAACTGAAACTTTCCGGCCTGGGCGCGGCCAGCGCACTGCGTATCCGGATCAGCTGCGACGGGATATCGGCGCTGAGCCAGCTCAACGTCAGCGACCTGATGCTGTTCCTGAGCGGCCCGGATATTCAGGCGCTGAAGCTGCTGGAACTGCTGATGCAGCACCGGGTCGGCATCGTGCTGCAGTCGGTCGAAAAGCGCCCACAGCGTCAGATTCTGACGGATGAGGCGCTGCAGCAGGAGGGCTTTGCGCCCGAACAGGCGCTGCTGCCTGACGATCTGCGCAACTTCGACGGCTACCGTCTGTTGCAGGAGTACTTTGCATTTCCGGCCCGCTTCCAGTTCATCAGCCTGGGCGAGCTGGCGCCGTTCCTGCGCCGCTGCGACAGCGCCACAGCGTTCGACATCATCATCCTGCTCGACAAGGCCGACAGCGCCCTTGAAAGCGTGGTGGACAGCTCGCATCTGGCGCTGCACTGCACGCCGGTCATCAACCTATTTCCCAAAACCGCCGAGCGCCTGAAAGTCAGCGACAGCCAGCATGAATACCATCTGGTGGTCGATAACATCCGGCCACTGGATTATGAGGTGCATTCGGTTCAGCGGCTGTTCGCCACCGTCGAGGGCCAGCGTGAAGAGCAGGTCTTCCGTCCGTTCTGGAGCACCTTCAGCGGCGATGAGGGCGACTACGGCGCTTACTTCTCGCTGCGCCGTGAACAGCGCACCCTGTCAGATCAGGCGCAACGCTACGGCACCCGCACCGGCTACATCGGTTCAGAAGTCTTTCTGTCGCTGGTGGATGAACACCATGCGCCGTGGCGCGACGGAGTACGTTACCTCTCGGCCGAGGTGATGTGCACCAGCCGCGATCTGCCGCTGATGCTGCAGCAGGATCAGGGCAATTTCGTCATGCCGGACTCGATTCCGGTGGCGGAGCTGAAGCTGTGCAAAGGGCCGACGCCACCGCGCCCGGCGCTGGCCGAAGGGCTCTCCGCGTGGCGGCTGATCAGCCATCTGCAGATGAACTATCTCAGCCTGATGGACAGCCGCGAGGGTGAGGGCGCGGCGGCGCTGCGCCAGCTGCTGAGCCTCTATGCGAACCTCGCCGACGCGCCGGTTGCCCGCCAGATCGACGGCATCCGCCACTGTACGCTCAGCGCGGTTAACCGCCGCGTGCCGGAACCTGGCCCGGTGGTGTTTGCGCGCGGCGTCAGCATCCGCCTGGAAGTCGATGAGCAGGCGTTTTCCGGGGCCAGCCCGTGGCTGCTCGGCAGCGTGCTGGAGCGGGTCTGCAGCCGTCTGGTAGCGCTGAACAGCTTCACCGAGTTCACGCTGAACAGCCAGCAGCGCGGCGAGGTGGGCTACTGGCCACCGCGCATGGGCCGGAAAGCGCTGATATGAGTCACGAAAAGGTCACGCCACTACCACGGCTTACCCGCCTGCCGGAGGATTTCTGGCAGCAGCTGATGGCCGCGCCCTGGCGCTACGATCTGTTCCAGCTGCTGCGGCGGCTGGATGCGCAGGGCGGACAGCGCTATCCGCTGGGACGGGCACCGCTACCGAAGTTTGAGGCCGTGCGTATCGGCCAGACGCCCTCGCTGGCGTTTGCGCCCGCCGCCATCGCCAGCGCCGCCCCGCGTGACGAGGCGGGGCGTCACGATCTGTCGATCTACAGTTTTGGTCTGTTTGGCCCCAATGGCCCGCTGCCGACCCATCTGACCGAATATGTCCACGAACGCATCGTGCATCATCAGGATCACAGCCTCTCGGCGTTCGCTGACCTGTTTCATCATCGCGCCACGCTGCTCTTCTACCGCGCCTGGGCGGATGCGCAGCCGACCGTGTCGCTGGATCGCCCCGACGACCGGCGCTTCCTCAACTACCTCGCCTGCCTGGCGGGGATAGGATTACCGGCCCAGCAGCAGGCCAGCTCGCTGAGCCTGCATGCCCGCCTGATGCTGGTGGGGCACCTCAGCCGTCACGGTCATGATGCGGAAGGGCTGGTGCGCATCCTGCGCCACTACTTTGGGGTACCGGTCAGGCTGACCCAGAACCTGCCGCACTGGCTGACGCTGGATAGCCGCGATCAGGCCCGGCTGGGCGCAGGCCGCCACATGCCGCGTCTGGGTGCCTCGGCATTTCTCGGTGTGGCGGTGCGCGACGTGCAGCATCGTTTTCGCCTGCACCTTGGGCCACTCAGCGCCGCACAGTATGCCCACTTTCTGCCGGATGCCCCTGGTGCGCAGGAGCTGCGCGACTGGGTGCGTCACTACCTCGGCATCGAAATGCAGTGGGATCTCAGCCTGATCCTCGCCGCTGACGACGTGCAGGGCGTGGCGCTGGGCGGCACCGCGCGACTCGGTTACACCAGCTGGCTGGGGCAGACGCCGCAGCCACAGGATCGTGAAGATTTTATGTTTGAGGTTGAGGCCGCCCCGCGCTGACTCAACCGCTTTGCCCTTACACAGCCTGCGTCTTTCATTGAAGAGAGCCCCCTATGTCAGAAATCAGCCGTGCCGTACTGTTCGGCAAACTGGATACGCTGTTATTTACCTCGCTGGAAAGCGCCACCGCCTTTTGCAAACTGCGCGGCAATCCCTATGTTGAACTGGTGCACTGGCTGCATCAGCTGATGCAGCAGCAGGATGGCGATTTACAGCAGGTCATCACACATTTTTCACTGGACGAAAAGGCGCTGACCCAGGATATCGTGGCCGCTCTTGACCGTCTGCCGCGCGGCGCCAGTGCGGTCTCCGACCTCTCCGAGCATATCGACAGCGCCGTCGAGCGGGCGTGGGTTTACGCCTCGCTGAAATATGGCGCGACCCGCATTCGCGGCGGCCATCTTCTCGTCGGCATCCTCAAAACCTTTAACCTGGCCAGCGTGCTGAAAGGCATCTCCGGCCAGTTCAGTCGCGTCAACGCCGATGCCCTGCTGGCGGACTTTGATGCGCTGCTCAGCAGCAGCAAAGAGGCGCAGCAGGCGCTGAGCGCCCCGGCAGAGAGCGCAGGCGCGCCGCCTGCGGCAGGGGGCAGCACCCTGCCGCAGTATGGGCAGGATCTGACCGCCCGCGCCCGCGACGGCAGGATCGATCCGGTAGCCGGACGTGATGATGAGATCCGCCAGATGGTGGATATCCTGATGCGCCGCCGCCAGAACAACCCGCTGCTGACGGGCGAGGCGGGCGTCGGCAAAACTGCCGTGGTCGAGGGCCTCGCGCTGCGTATCGCGGCGGGTGACGTGCCTGCGCCGCTGCGCGATGTGCAGCTCTGGCTGCTGGATATCGGCCTGCTGCAGGCCGGTGCCGGGATGAAAGGGGAGTTTGAGGCGCGACTGCAGGCGCTGATTAATGAGGTTCAGTCCAGCCCGACGCCGATTGTGCTGTTTGTCGATGAGATCCACACCCTGGTCGGTGCGGGCGGTCAGCAGGGCACCGGCGATGCCGCCAACCTGCTGAAACCGGCCCTGGCGCGCGGCCAGCTGCGCACCATCGGCGCCACCACCTGGGCGGAATATAAGAAGTATATCGAGAAAGATCCGGCGCTGACCCGTCGCTTCCAGACCGTGCAGGTGCAGGAGCCGGATGAGGCCAGGGCGATCCTGATGCTGCGCAGCACCGTCAGCGCACTGGAGAAGCATCACCAGGTGCTGCTGCTGGATGACGCGGTCACGGCGGCGGTAAAACTGTCGCATCGCTACATTCCGGCGCGCCAGCTGCCCGACAAAGCGGTGGCGCTGCTGGATACCGCCTGCGCCCGGGTCGCGGTCAGTCAGGGTGCACAGCCGGCGGCGCTGGAGGATTGCCTGCATCGTCTGGCCGCACTGGAGATTGAAGCGGAGATCGTCGCGCGTGAAATCCGGGTCGGCCTGGGCGATATTTCCCGCCAGCAGGCGATGGCAGATGAGCGCCAGACGCTGGAGGCCGAACGGGATGCGCTGGAACAGCGCTGGCTGCAGGAGCGTGAGCTGGTTGAGACGCTGATCGCGCTGCGCGCGCGCTGCGTCACCGAAGATGACCCGGCGCTGCGCGAACAGCGCGACGCCACGCAGCAGCAGCTTACGGCGCTGCAGGGTGACGCGCCGCTGCTGTTTGCCGCCGTCGATGCAGGCGTGGTGGCTGCCGTGGTATCAGACTGGACCGGCATTCCGCTGGGCCGGATGGTGAAGAATGAGATCGACGCCGTGCTGAATCTGGCGGACACGCTGAACCAGCGCGTCATCGGACAGCGTCACGGTCTGGAGCTGATTGCGAAGCGGGTACGCACCACGCGCGCGCGCCTCGATAATCCCGACAAGCCTGCAGGCGTCTTTATGCTGTGCGGCCCGTCCGGCGTCGGTAAAACCGAAACGGCGCTGGCGCTGGCGGAGTCGCTCTACGGCGGCGAGCAGAACATCATCACCATCAACATGAGTGAATTCCAGGAAGCGCACACCGTGTCCACGCTGAAAGGCGCACCGCCGGGCTACGTCGGCTACGGGGAAGGCGGCGTCCTGACCGAAGCGGTGCGCCGTCGCCCCTACAGCGTAGTGCTGCTGGATGAGATTGAGAAAGCGCATCCCGATGTGCACGAGCTGTTCTTCCAGGTGTTCGATAAAGGCTGGATGGAGGATGGCGAGGGTCGCCACATCGATTTCCGCAACACCATTATCATTCTGACCTCGAACGTCGGCACGCAGTTGATCAGCGCCATGTGCGCCGATCCGGAACTGATGCCCGATCCCGATGCCCTCAGCACCGCGCTGCGTAAGCCGCTGCTGGAGGTCTTCCCGCCTGCGCTGCTGGGCCGTCTGCTGGTGGTGCCCTATTACCCGCTCAGCGATGCGATGCTGGCGGAGATTGTCCGGCTGCAGCTGGCGCGCATCGTGCGGCGTCTGGCCGACAACCACGGCATTGAGGCGCAGATCGATGAGTCTGTGGTCAGCCAGATCGTCCAGCGCTGCACCGAGGTGGAGTCGGGCGGTCGCATGGTTGACGCCATCCTCACCAACACGCTGTTACCGCAGATGAGCCAGATACTGCTGAGCGCCCACGCCCGCGATGAACGCTATCGCCGCGTAGATGTGCGCTGTGAGCAGGGCGAATTTGTCTGCCAGTTTGCTGTTTAAAGCCGTTAGCTATCAGAGAGTTTTCGAATATGTCGGAACATGATCAACCCCTGAACGTCCCCAACGCCCTGCCGCTGGGTTACCGCTTCAATGAATTTGAAATCAAAGAGGTCATCGGCGGTGGCGGCTTCGGCATCGTCTATCGCGCCTGGGATCACCAGCTGGAACGCGATATCGCGATTAAAGAGTTTATGCCCGCCTCGCTGGCGGTGCGCAGCGATGACCTTAACCTCGTGCTGCGCAGCGAACGTTTCAGCAAAACCTTTCACGCCGGACTTAACAGTTTCATTCAGGAGGCGCGACTGCTGGCGCGCTTCAACCACCCGAACCTGCTGCATGTGCTGCGTTTCTGGGTGCAGAACGACACCGCCTATATGGGCACCGTGTTCTACAGCGGCACCACGCTCTCCAGCTTCCGCGAGCGCAATCCGCAGTCGGTCAATGAAACCTGGATCCGTCGCCTGCTGCCGCCGCTGCTGGGGGCGATCAAAACCATCCATGAAGCGGGTTATCTGCATCGCGATATCTCGCTGGATAACATCCAGATCCAGAGCAGCGGCGAGCCGATCCTGCTGGATTTCGGGTCGGCCCGGAAAACCATCGGAAACCTGTCCGATGAGAGCGAGACCATGCTGCGTCCCGGTTATGCGCCGATTGAACAGTACAGCGACAACGACGAGAGCGAGCAGGGCGCATGGACCGATATCTACGCGCTGGGCGCGGTGCTGCATACCCTGATTACCGGGGCGCCGCCGCCGGTGAGCGTGGTTCGCAGCATCGAAGATAACTATCAGCCGCTGGTGCAGCGCCGTCTGGCGGGTTACTCCGCATCGCTGCTGAGCGCCGTCGATCGCGCGCTGGCGCTGAAGCCGGAAGATCGTCCACAGAGCATCGATGATTTTGCGGCGCTGATGGCGCTGCCGGAACGCGAACCGGAACCACTGCTAAGCGCCAGAATCAGCGGGCCGGGCACCATGCTGGTGCCTGTCGAAGAGGAGGTGGTCAGCAAACCCGACTCGCCGTTGAAAACATTGCTGGGACACCGGTTTGCGCTGCCGGGCCTGGTTGCCGCGGGCGTGCTGGTGGGCCTCTGCGCGGGGCTGCTGATGTCAGGCGGCCATCAGGCGACGCCACCGGCGGAAACGGCGCAGAACGATGCGCCTGCCGCCACGACGACACCGGCCAGCTCTGCGGTTACCGCACCGCCAACCCAGACGGACGAACCCGCAGAGACGGTCGCCAGCACCCCGGTTCAGCGTGCCGAGACTACCCCTACAGCCACACCGGAACCGGAGCCGCAACCGGCACCGCCAGCCGCGCCGGTCGCGCAGGTCTATATCCGCCTGCAGCAGGGTGAGCGTGTTCAGGTGAACGGTCAGCCGCAGGCGCTGGTGCCAGCGGTAAACGGCTTTGCCACGCTGCAACTGCCACCGGGTAGCTACACCTTCGCCATCAGCGGTCAGAACGGCACCCGCCAGCAGACGCTGACCATCAGCGAAGAAGGCGTCTGGTTGCTCGATCCACACAGTTAAAAGTCAGGGATTACTTATGTTCTCACGCATTACTGCACAGCTGCCGGCGGACGGCCTGCTGTTCCACACGCTCAGGGGCACCGAAACGCTGTCGCGTCCGTTTGTGCTCACCGCCGAACTGCTCTCCACCGACGCGCGCATCGACCGTCACGCCCTGCTGGGCCAGCCGGTGACCTTCACGCTGCCGGCCGGCGGCCTGATGAGTGCGCTGAACCCGCGCTACCTCAACGGTAAAATCACCCGTGTCGCGGTGCGCAGCCAGGAGCTGAGCGGCACCCGCTACGCGCTTTATGAGCTGACGGTGGAGCCGGACCTGTGGCCGATGCAGCGCGACCGCAACCTGCGCATCTTTCAGAGCCAGACGGTGCCGCAGATAGTGCAGACGCTGCTGAAGGAGTACGGCGTGAACGTCGAGACGCGCCTGGCGGGCAGCTACCGGGTGTGGGAGTACTGCGTGCAGTATCAGGAGAGCAGCCTGGACTTCATCAGCCGCCTGATGGAGCTGGAGGGGATGTACTACTTCTTCCGCCACGAGGCGGACAAACATACGCTGGTGCTGTGCGACGCGCCGGACCAGCATCAGGCGTTTCCGGGCTACGAGACCATCGCCTATCACGTCACCCCGTCGGGCGGCGTGGTGACGGAGGAGGGCATCAGCCAGTGGTCGCTGGCGGAGAGCGTGACGCCGGGCATCTACAGCACCGACGACTACGACTTCCGCAAGCCGAACGCGTGGATGCTGCAGGCGCGGCAGAACCCGGCGTCGCCGGTGCCGGGCTCGGTGGACGTCTACGACTGGCCGGGTCACTTTGTCGACCACAGCCACGGCGAGTCTTACGCGCGCATCCGTCAGGAGGTGTGGCAGGCGGAGCACCACCGCGTCAGCGGGTCGGGCACGGCCACCGGCATTGCGCCGGGCTTTACCTTCTCGATACTCAACGCGCCGCACTTCAGCGACAACGGCGAGTACCTGGTGACCTCTGCCACCTATGACTTCGCCGAGAACCCCTACGCCAGCGGCGACGGCGGGGCAAGCCGCCACAACATTGACTTCACGGTGCTGCCGTCGTCGGTGACGTACCGCACGCCGCCGGAAACGCCGTGGCCGAAGACGCACGGCCCGCAGACGGCGAAGGTGGTGGGGCCGAAAGGCGAGTCCATCTGGACCGACCGCTACGGGCGGGTGAAGGTGAAGTTTCACTGGGACCGGCTGGCGAAGGGGGACGACACCAGCTCCTGCTGGGTGCGCGTCTCCAGCGCCTGGGCCGGCCAGGGGTTCGGCGGGGTGCAGATCCCGCGCGTGAACGACGAGGTGGTGGTGGACTTCATCAACGGCGACCCGGATCGTCCGCTGATTATCGGCCGCGTGTATAACGAGGCGAGCATGCCGCCGTGGGCGCTGCCGGCGGCGGCGACGCAGATGGGGTTTCTGAGCCGGTCGAAGGATGGCACGGCGGACACTGCAAACGCGCTGAGGTTTGAGGATAAGGCGGGTGAGGAGCACCTGTGGATCCAGGCGCAGAAGAACATGGATACGCATGTTAAAAATGACGCCAGCCATTCAGTTGCTAACAATCACAGCCATTATGCGGGCGGCAATGAACTCTACCGCGTTGAAACGAACCGTGTCCACGGCGTTAAGGGAGGCGAGGAACGGCTGACCGGTAAGGGTAAGCTTGACGCGGTCGTTGATACCTACGTCGTGGGTTCAGGGACAAAACTTCGCCTTGAATGCGGAGAAAGCGCCATCGAACTCAATGCCAGCGGCCAGATTAATATTGTCGGCAAGGGGTTCAATATTTTCGTGCAGGGTGATGGCCATATCACCACCTCGGGCGGAAAACTGAATCTGAACACGGATGACGCAAAACCTGGCACAAGCGCACCGGGATCCAGTCATAAACAGAACATCAGTCAGGCGGTAGAGAACCTGTTCCCGCCGAAGCAGAAAGGGCAGGCGGCACCTGCTGCGCCAAAGGCTGCGGCGGCCCCGGCGACAGGGGCGGCTGCGCCCAAAAATGGTGATAACTTTTCCACTATTTCACCAATAATTTTAAGGCATGAAGGTGGTTATGCAAACCGTGCTTCTGATAAGGGTGGTCCTACAAATCATGGTATTGCCTGGAAAACGTGGAAAAAATATTCAAAAGAGGATCTTGGCGTTGAGCCAACCTTAGAAAATCTGAAAAAAATCACTCCAGAGCAGGCTGAGATTATTTATAAGAAAAGGTACTGGGATCCAAGCGGTTTTAATGATATCAAAGACCCTAAATTAACGTTGATGTCCTATGACTGGAGTATTACCTCTGGCGGTGCAGGTAAGCAGATTCAAAAACTTCTGAATAGTCAATATGGACAGAATTTGAAGGTTGATGGAGTGATAGGACCTGATACAATTTCTGCTATGAATAGTGTAGAGGATTCAGGTAAGCTAACTAATAGTATTGCTGAAATCAGAAAGCAATATTACACTAATCTGACCATATCTGACCCTAAAAACTTACCTAACCTTAACGGCTGGATAAACAGGGTTAATGATTGTCTGGATTTTAAAGGTTAACAGAATGAATAAAATTAGATGCATTATGGCGGTTTTATTATCAGTCTCTTCATTGTCTTCGTTTGCTTCTGATAATTTTACTGGTAACTGGAGCGGTCAGGAAAAAAATAATAACGGGTCGTTATACTCGACTTTGACGTTAAAATTAAAGCAACATGACAATAAGGTAACCGGAACTTATTGTTATGTTACCCGAAGTGGCAATAGAATTGATTGCCCTGAGGATAATAAAAATGAAAACGTCAAAGGTACGGTGAATGGAAGAAATGCTTTAATTTATTTCGATTCAGCTTTTGGCGGAGTAAAAGGCAAGGCAAATTTAGAAATTAAAAGTAATAATGTATTGTGGAAGTTGATCGAAGATCCTCGTAATGGGGAGTTTTATGCCCCTAAAACCTACACACTCAATAAAGAGGTGAGTCAGGAAAATTTAAAGTCAGATATGAAAGTCTTTTCAACATCTGATTTCACTGTCACTTTGTTGAATGGCTGTGGGAGTTTTTATACTGCATGCGATAAAGTTAAGTACCTGGGTCTCAGGAATAAAGATGGAAAACAAATTACTCTTGAAGGTAAGACCACACAGTCTATTGGATCAAAAAAAGCCGATGGAATGATTTTTAATAATAGCGGTGTCGATTACATTGTAAGTTTTAATCCGCTTATGTTGAAAGTAGTGCAGGGAGAAAAAACTCTTGTGGCGCAAGCTGGTAAATGGGAATGATGATTTTCATTTTTTAAACTAAATAAATAAAGCTTATAATGCTATTTATTGATGTTATGGTTTTATCGGGTGGTCATAATTTTACCCACCCCGCATCTACTATTGAAATTTGATATTTTGAGTTTTGTGGAGGTAATTACTTTGCTTAAGAAAATGAATAAATGCGCTGGATTGTATCATGTGTGCATAATTAATATCAGGTATCGGGGGCGCTGAACGACCTTTGGATAGCTATGAAAAATTGCTGGTTTCTCATTGATTTTCGAAAGGAAAGAAAACAGCATGAAAATGTTAACATTTTTATTTTTCCTGTTTGTGACGGTGTATTTTATCTGGACCAGCAAAATTTCCTACGGAAAAAAGACGCTGGCTGGCACGGGGAAATCTTTTGTCGGGGTTTTTATCGTAATTATTCTTATTGGTTTCCTGCTTAAAGGAATAACCGAACTAATCCCTGGTTTTACCAGGGACGCAGCCAGGGATTTAATGGGGAAGTTGGGTGTATCTCTGATTTTTATATGGGGAATAAGATTTATGATTGTCGCAATGTGCAATATTTTTAGCGCTATCATGAGCTTCCATAAAAAATATAATGCCGATAATTACAGGAGATTTTCACCGATAACCAATAAGCTGACGCCGGGCCTGTTTGCTTTTTCAAAAATTATTCTTTCTCTTGGGTCTGTAGTGATTTATTACGGTATCTGGCTGACGAATTAAAAACGGGATGTCTTGCTGCTCAAGATTTGACAGATGAAAAGGAAAATATCATGGTAAATGGGCTTTTGTGGAACGTCAGAGCCGAGGGATTCCCGTCCAGAAAAGTAAATTGGTCATGAAGAAAAATTGGTGTAATCACTGACAGGTGAGAGTGGACTTACCTTGCATAAGCCTGATGCCAATGCCATCACGCGATACGTTTGTCTGGAACCGAAGATGTATAAAGTAGGTGTGGGATTTTATTGCGAAAATGAGTGCCACCCTAAGGAATTCTTCATTTTAAAGGCTTCATTATTTATCGCTAACTATGACATTTCAAAGTCAAAAGGATTACATAAATTTCAGTCAGGCTAACCCGATAAAGCTGCTGGATAGCTTAACGATTAGGGATAATAATTTACCTTTAAGTTAAATGTCTGGTGGCATGATCCTTTTCCATAGCTTTGCTTTTTAGGGAAGAACATTTTGCCTGTTAATTTCAAAAAGACCAGTCAGAACGAAAAGTTAATTATATATCCTGTTAAAAGTCTGAAAGCGAAGTAATCACCTTAACATCTATCACCGGGATTGACAGGCAGGTCATCAAGATATCATTTTATGCCAGAAATTCTGAGTGCCTGAGTGAAATCATCATTGTCGATAAGTGACAGAGCATGATGTGGAATCCATTATCTCAGGTACGACTCTCATATAATTCCCCTGATAAAATACAATGACTGTTAATCGTTTTTTTGCCACTATTATAGTTGTACCTGTTTTCATATTATTAACCTGTGTTGCCAGGGCTGAATCCGGCATGGAATCGTCTGTTCCTGCTCTTAACGAGGACGATTTTTCCGTTCTGCTGAACGACTATCTTTTCACTCCGGGTGACAACTGGAGTAACACAAGTTTTCTGCGCGCAGGCAATGCCCTGAGTTCAGAACGCGCCGGTGAAGTAGTCATTAATAATCAGCGCTACAACTACTTTCAGCATAGCTATGAAGGCTTTACATTATTTAGCGCAGCAGCGGTTGGCAATGCCAGCCACACGGTTCTGGCTGAGATCCTTCTGGAAAATGCCAGCGTGCCGACGACCCGAAATATTAAGGTTGGCGATAATCTGGAACAGATTAAGCAAGCCTATGGGCCCGGCAAAGAAGATTACAGTGATAATCAGCGCTGGCTTGTCTATCAGTCGGGCAAGGAACAGTTAATGTTCCAGATTGAACAGGGGAAGGTCATCAGCATCATGCTGAAAACAGACCTGGATGGAGAGCAAAGCGACCTTAGCCCTGACCAGGCGTTAATAAAAGCAACCGCAGCGATTCATACCTGGCACCTTACCACGCTTGATGATAAATGCCTGCGTTATGATCTCGACGACACCAGTGATAAAGGTTTTTTTATCTTCACGGTTCGCGAAGATAGTCACGACAGTCATTGCGGTGGTGACCCTGATATAACGCATCGCCTTTTTGATATTAAGGTTTCGCGAGATAACACTCAGATACTCACTAATGCCGATAACGTTGATGGTGAATATCGCAGCCTGAATTCAGCTGCCACAAATAATTAATCTGACGGACATCTAATATGCATTACCAATTCAATGAGGGCGCCTTTGCGCTTTTTCCTGCGGCCTGGCAGGACACCACTATGAATATTGTGCGCGACGAAGCCAGTGGGCTGGCATGGGTGATAAGCCGCGGTGTTATTCCTGAGGAGAGTAATGCGGAAAAAGAGTTTCAGCGTCAGTGGGACACCTTGCGCAGTCAGATGGGTCACATCCGGCAGTCTGAATTTGTACAGGTGAAGGCCGGTGTGGACAACACATTACCGGCAATTGAGGTTGAAACGGTATTTGACCGCAACGGGCAGGCAGTGTGGCAGAAACAGCTGGCGACACAGGTGCCGGAATCAGACGTCCTCATGATTTTTACGCTCTCAGCAATGCGTCCGTTTAATGAAGAAGACGGACAACGCTGGAATGCGTTCAAACAAAGCCTGAGTCTGAACAAGCAACGGAATGCATAAGCTATGGATAACCATGCGGCCCGTGTGGGCGACGAGATCATTCACTCCAGCATTTTCGCTGATATTACAAGCGTTGTAGCTGAAGGTGCGGCCTATGCCGTCATCGGTGCCGCAGTGGGCGCGGCTGCGACTCTGGCTGCGCCTTTACTGGGGGCCGGTATGGCTGCGGCCGGGGTTGCCGCTATCGGTTCCAGCTGTCTCCTCAGCGGGATTATTGGCGGTGTGTTAGCGAACGCTGCAGGCATTTCAGACGACATCACTAAAGCGGCCGAGGGGCTGGGGGACATGATTTTCCCGCCATCGCCAGCCGGCGTAATCGCAAGTGGGTCAGAGAACGTCCACGTTAACGGTCTTCTGGCCGCGCGCGCGGCCGGAATGCTTACGCCCGGTGCGACACCGCCTGCGGAACCGCAATCACCGCAGAGTTTTGCGGATTACGGCGGGATGTTACTCTCTGCGGTCGGCCAGTTTGGCAGTGCCATGTGGCAGCCCACGGTCGCCTCCGCCGATGCGGGAACTTCTCCGCTGGAGCAGGACAAAGTGGCCTGTGAAAAACACAATGCGCCGCAGTATCTGGCTCAGGGATCGAAAAGCGTCTTTATCAATGGCCAGCCTGCGGTGCGGGCAAAGGATAAAACTACCTGTGATGCTACCGTGAGTGACGATGTTTCCCCCAATGTCATCATTGGGGGTGAAACTGTCACCGTCAGAGAGATCAAAAGTGGTAAGGTGCCGGGTCTCGCGGTAATGATGATTGGCCTTTCCCTCCTTCGTGGTCGTCCATGTCAGATCCTGAAAAACATGCCCTGCGCATTGGCCGGTGCCGTGGGCGGTATGGCAGCGGACATGGCTATCAACGCGGCCTTCTCGTCGCTCTTCCCGGTTCATGCTGCGACCGGCGTTAAAGTCCTCAATGATGATGCCGAACGCGATTTTTCCCTTCCTGGACGCTTCCCGCTCAGTTTTCAGCGCAGCTATAACAGCCTGACGCAGCGCACTGGCCTGTTTGGTCAGGGCTGGGCCACGATGTTTGACAGCTATCTGACGCTGGAAGGGAACCGGGCGACCTGGTTTGATGACAACGGCCGGGAGCTGATCTTTGACGTTCCCGGCGAAAAAGAGGTGCTCTACAGCATCAGCGAAGGGCTGATGGTCCGGCGCAACGAAGCAGGCGATATCGCTATTGCCGATGACGACGGGGCTGTATGGCGTCTCTACCGGCGCACGGCTGCGGATCCGCAGGTGCTGCGCCTGGCTTCATTGAGCGACGAATACAGCAATGCGCTGGAGATGGGCTGGGATGAACAGGCTCGCCTTGTACGTATCCATGACGCGCCGCTGGCGATTGACGTCACGCTGCACTACGACGACAAACAGCATGCGAGACGCCCGACATCAGCCAGCCATTTTGATGGCAATCAGCACTGGCCTCTGACGCGCTGGGCATACAATGAGCAGGGCCAGCTTGCCAGCGTCACCGATGCCGCAGGCGTTGTCACCCGACGTTTCCGGTACAACGACGATGGGTTAATGGTCTGGCACCAGCTGCCGGGCGGGCTGGAAAGCGAATATCGCTGGCAGAAGCTGGATCACTGGCGCGTGGTAGAGAACCGCACCAATACCGGTGACGGCTGCCATATGCATTACGATCTTGAAGAAGGCATCACGCGCGTTTCAACCTATGACGGTCAGCAGCGCGAACACTACTGGAATGCCGCGGGCCTCATCACCTGTTTTATTGATGAGCGGGGCGAGAAATGGCGCTATGAGTGGGATGAAAACGAACTCCTGACGCGTCGCATCGATCCGCTGGGCAATGCGGTGAGCTTCGCCTATGACGAGCTGGGTAACCGTGTCGAAGAGAAAGATGCTGATGGCGGTGTGCACGCGGTGCAATGGCTGTCGCACCGTTCGCTGCCCACGGTGGTTGCCGGAGCGGATGGTTCCACAACGAAATACTATTACGATCCTCATCATGGCCTTGAGCGCGTCGTTGATGCGCTCGGGCAAAGCACAATCTATAAGCGGAATGAGTCCGGGCTGGTTGTCGAGGAGATCGACGCAGCAGGTAATAGCTACCGCCGGGAGTTTAACGATGCCGGGCAGGTTATCCGTGAAACCGACTGTTCAGGGCTGACCACACGCTACCGTTACCATCCCCTGGGCTGGCTCAGCTCTGTCACCGCACCGGATGGTGAAGAAACCCGTTATCACTACGATGCCGCAGGTCGTCCTCTTCAGCTGGAACGCGCAGAGGGCTGGGAAGAGCGGTTGCACTGGAGTGAAAACGGGCTGCCGCTGGCCTATGAGTCGGCTGATGGCAAGCGCAGTGAATTCCGTTATGACCATGTCGGGAGACTGACTGCCAACCGCAATGCGCAGGGTGAGACGGTTCAGCGACGCTGGGACAGCCGTGGCCGGTTGACGGCGCTGCAAAACGAGAACGGCGAGCAGTATCAGTTCGAGTGGGGCGCAGATTCTCTCTTGCTGGCTCAGATCGGACTGGATGGCGTAGCCACGCGATACGACTATGATGCGGCGGGTCGCACGGTATCACGCACCTTTGCCGCCGGACATCCTGAGGCCATCACGCATCGTTATTACTGGAGCGGTGCGGGACAACTGCTGGCGCGCACCACGCCGGAAGGTCAGACGCGATACCATTACAGCGGTGGGGGCCAGCTGGGTAAAGTGTCGCAGCATCTGCCGCTGTCTGACACCGAATGGAGCCAGCAGGCCGAGCAGGAGATCACCTTTAAATATGATGCGCTGGGCCGCATTGTTGCTGAGCAGGGGGAGCAGGGCGAACTGGCGTGGGCGTATGACGCGCTGGGCAACTGTACTGCCCTGACGCTGCCCGATGGTCGCAACCTGAAGCAGCTTTACTACGGCAGCGGTCATCTGCTTAGCATCGCGCTGGACAACCTGCCGGTCACGGAGTTTACCCGTGACACGCTGCACCGGGAACTGAGCCGCACGCAGGGCGGCCTGACCATGCGCAGTGAATATGACCGGTTAGGCAGACTGCGCCGCCGTGACGTGTTCAGGGGTGACGCGCAGCGTCCTGCACCGCGCGTCTGGTCCCGCCGGCGCGACTTCGATTATGGCAACAACCTGATCCGTGAAGAGCGCGACGATAATCCGTTCAGCCAGACATTATGGAATTATGATAACGCCGGCCGGCTGTTGTCACAGGACGGTGCGCAGCCGGGCAATGAACAGTGGCGCTGGGATGGCGCAGGCAACCCGCTTGAGCGTAATAGTGCCGCCCATGTTATGCATAATCGCGTCACCGGACTGAACGGTATCCGCTGGCAGTACGATATTCATGGTCGTACGACTGAGAAAGATGATGGCCGGACCCGCTGGCGCTACCGTTACGATGGCGAGCATCGCCTGACGGAGGTCATCAGTGAGCCGCGTGACCGTAACAAGCCGCGGACTAAGGTGAGTTTCCGCTACGATCCGCTGGGACGTCGCATCAGTAAAACCAGCCAGCAGCTGCTACAGGGCAGGCCGTCGGGGAACGCCGTCACGACGCGCTTTGTGTGGGAAGGTTACCGGCTGCTGCAGGAAATCCATGACGACATTCCGCTGACCTACGTCTACAGCGACGGCCAGAGCTATGAGCCGCTGGCCCGTATTGATGGTGTGGAAAGCCCGGAGCTTTACTGGTTCCATAATGCCGCCAACGGAATGCCGGAGCGGCTGACAGACAGTGAAGGACAAAAAGTCTGGGAAGGGATTAACAGCCCGTGGGGCAAACTGCTGCGTGAGTCCAGCCAGCGGATGCCTGTCGTTCAGCAGAACCTGCGTATGCAGGGCCAGTACCTGGATCGGGAAACCGGACTGCACTACAATCTGTTTCGTTATTATGACCCGGACAGCGGACGGTTTACCCAGCAGGACCCGATAGGGCTGGCGGGCGGGATCAACCTTTACCAGTATGCGCCGAATGCGCTGGGGTGGGTGGATCCGTGGGGGTTGAGTAAATGTACGGGCCGCAGCAAGTCAGATCCATATAAAGGTGTAAAGGATGCGTCGGCTTATTTAAAAAAAGTCGGCACTCCGAGAAAATTTAGAAAGCAAACGTTGGAGTCATTCGAAATAGATTCAATCAGAGTTCGTAAAGCGACTGACTCAGAATACGGGTTAAGATATTATGATGGTGTCGATGCTAAGGCGAGAGGTAGATATATTTTTGAGACATTCCCTGCTACCCGAGAAAGCCTTGCAGTGAAAACAGAATGGAACCAGATGACTAATGTGTCTCAGTTTAAAGTTAAGCCGGGTTCTGTCATTCTTGAAGGAAGGGCATCATCTCAGGGAGTTGGTTTGCCCGGTGGGCAGATACAAAAATACATAACTGATCTCAATAACTTATTAGATTTATGAAAATGACAAAAGTAAACAAGGCAGTTGCAAAGATACAAAAAGCTATTGATGAGCTGGAGAAAGCTATTATCACTAAAGATATAAAAGTGTTATCTGTAAGTTCCGTATCTCAACTTTCCAAATTTAAGGAAACTTTTTCTATTATATTAACTATAATTAAATCGGATAATCTTCCTCCAAAAAACCAAAGAGTTATAGGTATATCAAGGATTGTAGTTGATCAATGGCCTTTTGATCTTGAGTTGGGAAGTATAATTATCGATGCAGAACAAGCTTATAAGGAAATATAGTTAAAAAAGCCGGAAGTGGTATGAATGATACTTCCGGCTTTTTACTTCAGCTGCCCATCATGGCGCCTTGTTTTGGTGAGACTGGCTTAGGTAAACAATATTTTTTACCAGAGTAAGTGTGGTCTCTAATTCATTGCGTACATTTTAAAGAAGTTAAAACAGGTAAGGATTTTGGATAAAAATTTATTAATCAATATGTTGTCATCTATGGATGTTCCAGAGGATAGCTATTCAATTGATGATATATCTCATGAATCTTTATGCTTAATCTTTGAAGGGTTGCTTTGGAAGATATTCTATAGTGAAAGAGGTCAGCGTACTGACGAAAGATGCTACGCCGATGAAGAATCTGCATGTAAAGCATTTTTGGCGAGATTGAAACACATGCTGGGATGTTAGATAAGAATGTTAAAGCCTGAAGATTCTCACGAGGAATCTGTTGGCTTTAATTTTTTACCAGAGTGAAGTTGGTAGGCCGGTATTATTCTCCCCTTTCGTTGTTTAAGATCTAAGTTCGTATGCTAAGAGTCCGTCTATTATCCTATATGCACCGCGCGTCTGGTCCCGCCGGCGCGACTTCGATTACGGCAACAACCAGATCCGTGAAGAGCGTGACGATAATCCGTTCAGCCAGACATTATGGAACTACGATAACGCTGGCCGGCTGTTGTCTCAGGACGATGCGCAGCCGGGTAATGAACAGTGGCGCTGGGATGGCGCAGGCAACCCGCTGGATCGCCATACTGTCGCCCACGTTATGCATAACCGCGTCACCGGACTGAACGGTATCCGCTGGCAGTACGATATTCATGGCCGCACCACTGAGAAAGATGACGGGCACACCCGCTGGCGATATCGCTACGATGGTGAGCATCGGCTGACGGATATGATCAGCTAACCGCGGGGCCGTAACAAGCCGCGCACTAAGGTGGGTTTCCGCTACGATCCGCTTAGACGCCGCATTAGTAAAACCAGCCAGCAGCTGTTATAGGGAAGAACCCCGGGCAATTCCGTCACGACGCGCTTCGTCTGGGAAGGTTACCGGCTGCTGCAGGAAATCCACGACGGCACTCCGCTGACCTACGTTTACAGCGACAGCCAGAGCTATGAACCTCTGGCCCGTATTGATGGTGTGGAAAGCCCGGAGCTTTACTGGTTCCATAATGCCGCCAACGGAATGCCGGAGCGGCTGACAGATAGTGAAGGACAAAAAGCCTGGGAAGGGATTAACAGCCCGTGGGGCAAACTGCTGCGTGAGTCCAGCCAGCGGATGCCTGTCGTTCAGCAGAACCTGCGTATGCAGGGCCAGTACCTGGACCGGGACTAATTTGCTTCAGCAAATTTGAACATCGCTTCAGCGATGGCCCCAGGGGTGAGGCACCGCAGGTGCCGAATTAACCGGACTGCACTACAATCTGTTTCGTTATTTTGACCCGGACAGCGGACGGTTTACCCAGCAGGACCCGCCAGGGCTGGCGGGCGGGATCAACCTTTACCAGTATGCGCCGAATGCGCTGGGCTGGGTGGATCCGTGGGGGTTGAGTAAGTGTAAACCTGATTTTTATGTCGGGCCAGATGGACCAAGTGCGACGATGCCCTCAACTGCTTATCGTCATATGAAATATATGGAACTTGATGGTTCGATCAACAAGTTTGTACCCTCGACCTTAGAAAATAAGGCTGCGCCTGTTACATATTTCGGATTTGATAAATATTCTTCTGGCAGTGCTGCCAGGGATGGATTTCAGATTGCCCCAGCCTGGAGTGATGCACGGATGCGCGGAACTTTCGATACTTTGCAATTGTATAAAAATGGTAAACCTACAGCTTTCGTTCCTAAATGGGATGGTAATACTCACCCTACAAAACTAGAACCGTTTGCCTCGGCTTATCCTGAGTACGGAAGCGGCGGTGCCGTACAGTTGCATGCAAATGGACAGATTATTAATTTCGACTCAATTAAAATATTACCGGATTAAGCAAATGTATATCCTCGAAAAAAAAGATGCTGAGAAAATGTTGTTTGAACTATTAAAAAGAACATTGAAAAAACAGTCAGACATTGATTATTTGATTGATTTGGCTAGGAAAGATGAGCACTCTATTCCTATGAAAGGGATAAGGCATAAATACGATAGCATGGAGAAATATATGCTAACCGAAAAAGATTGGGATGATCTTGACACATTAATGTATTTTTATGGTCCATGATTTTGATATATTAAATTATCTTCAAAATCATAATGAACTGGAAGCTATATCCAGGATCCTTCCGTCTTTATTTTTAGCCGCTGACCAGGCCAGCATCGCTAGTACTTGCTGGCTGGTCTGCTTCATCTCCTGCTGCTGTGCAAGCGTTGTCTGCTCATGACGAAGCCGATCCTCTTCACGTCTATCGCGGATCAACATCAAACAGCCGTCCAGCACCTTCAGTCAGACGCCCGTTCCCATTTCTAACTCCGACTTAGCCAGCTACTTCCCGGCGAGGTTAACCTGCGGCATACACAACCGCGTCACCGGACTGAATGGTATCCGCTGGCAGTACGATATTCATGGCTGAACCACTGAGAAAGATGACGGCCAGACCCGCTGGCGATATCGTTACGATGGTGAGCATCGCCTGATAGAGGTGATCAGTGAGCCACGCGACCGGAACAAGCCGCACACTAAGGTGAGTTTCCGCTACGATCCACTGGGACGTCGCATCAGTAAAACCCGCCAGCAGCTGTTTCAGGGAAGACCATCTGGCAACGCCGTCACGACGCGCTTTGTCTGGGAAGGCTACCGTCTGTTACAGAAAATCCACGATGGCACTCCGCTGACTTACGTTAGAGCAACAGCCAGAGTTATGAAACGCTGGCGCGTATGGATGGTGTGGAAAGCCCGGAGATTTACTGGTTCCATAATGCCGCCAACGGGATGCCGGAGCTGCTGACAGACAGTGAAGGGCAAAAGCCTGGAAAGGGATCAACAGCCAGTGGGGCAAACTGCTGCGTGAGTCCAGCCAGCGGATGCCTGTCGTTCAGCAGAACCTGCGTATGCAGGGCCAGTACCTGGACCGGGACTGATTTGCTTCAGCAAATTTGAACATCGCTTCAGCGATGGCCCCAGGGGGGTGAGGCACCGCAGGTGCCGAATTAACCGGACTGCACTACAATCTGTTTCGATATTATGACCCGGACAGCGGACGGTTTACCCAGCAGGACCCGCCAGGGCTGGCGGGCGGGATCAACCTTTACCAGTATGCGCCGAATGCGCTGGGGTGGGTGGATCCGTGAGGGGTGAGTAAGTGTAGTTTAGCTTCCAAAATGGTTATGTCAGTTAATGGTCGGATGCCAATAAATAGTAAATTTTAGGGAAAGATGTACCCTATTGAAAGTCTGCCTGTTGAAATAAGAAATAAATACCCACATAGTGTCCCCTTTAATCATGCAGGATTTCCTGACTTTAGCAGATATTCTATAAGAAATGTTCGCATTGAACTTGGTAGAACTCGTGGTATTGACTTTGCTCGGGCGGATAAAGCTGCAGGTTATAGCAGAGGCAATCCAAGGCCAGATGATTATACTTGGCACCATCATCAAGAGTCTGGTTATATGCAATTAATACCGACTGATATACACGCAGCTGTAAAACATACTGGCGGCACAGCTACGGGAAAGTGATTTTATGACAAAAATACTTGACTCAAAAGATATGGTAAGTGAACAAGAGTTAGTTAATGTGGAAAAGCAGCTAAACATTAAACTGCCTGATAGCTATAGGGATTTTTTAAAAAAACACAATGGTGGATACCCTCAACCGGATGGATTTGACTTTGCTAGTGGTGATGATGGGTCAAGTGTTGATAAATTTTTGGAAATTAGCGATTCAAAAAATGCAAGCCTCATGAATTTTTTTAATAAGTATAAAAATCGCATTCCTAAAAACTACGTCCCAATTGCTATAGATCCAGGAGGCAATCTTATTCTAATCGGTGTTAATGGTGAAAAAGCTGAAGTTTATTTTTGGGACCACGAAAATGAAGTTGATGACGGAGATGTTCCGGGAATGGAAAATATGCATTTAATAGCATTAAGTTTTTATGATTTTATTAACAACCTTTATGAGATTGAAGTCTGATCAATCAAAGTCGGGAAAGTTTTATGCACTCTTCCCGGCAATTTTTTATCTGCTAATCTGCTTTGAGGGTAAAAGTAATTTTTAGATTTGTATGTGATTAATTATTATAAGCTATATTGTCAGTGCCATGGGGCACTGATGCGGTTTAGTAGGGTAGTGCCTTTAGTCACAAATTCTGTTTTATGAAGGATGTTGCTCTTGGATAAAAAATCACTTTTATCTGAAACAGATAAAACAATTGATAATATTGAAGTGGTTATGAAAATTGAGCGCAAAGAACATTTGCGACCTTTTATTAATGATCTTGAGCATTTGAAAGCGAAATTTATTAATAATGAAATAAAGAATAATCCGTTAAGAGGCTTTGCCCGTCGTTATGCAGAAATTTATAACGACTACCTTAATCCAATTACAGATGTTTTGGATAGAATGGAAAAAGCAGTTGATAGCTATTTAGAAAGAGAAGTATAGTTAAAAAGCCGGAAGCGATCCCAATGATCCTTCTGGCTTTTTATTTTAGCCGCTGACCTGGGCTAGCAACGCCAGCGCCTACTGGCGGGTCTGCTCCATCTAATTATGCTGTGTAAGCGTTGTCTACCCATGACGAAGCCTGTTCTCTTCACGGCTATCTAGGATCAACATCAAACAGCCGTCCAGCACCTTCAGTCAGACGCCCGTGCCCATTTCTAACTCCGCCTTAGCCAGCTACTTCCCGGCGAGGTTAACCTGCGGCATACATAACCGCGTCACCGGACTGAACGGTATCCGCTGGCAGTACGATATTCATGGCTGAACCACTGAGAAAGATGACGGCCAGACCCGCTGGCGATATCGCTACGATGGTGGGCATCGCCTGTTGGAGGTGATCAGCGAGCCACGCGACCGTAACAAGCCGCGCTCTGAGGTGAGTTTCCGCTACGATCCGCTTAGACGCCGCATCAGTAAAACCAGCCAGCAGCAGCTGCAGGGAAGAGCGGCTGACAGCGCCGTCACGACGCGCTTCGTCTGGGAAGGTTACCGTCTGCTGCAGGAAATCCACGACGGCACTCCGCTGACCTACGTTTACAGCGACAGCCAGAGCTATGAGCCGCTGGCCCGTATTGATGGTGTGGAAAGCCCGGAGCTATACTGGTTCCATAATGCCGCCAACGGGATGCCGGAGCTGCTGACAGACAGTGAAGGGCAAAAGCCTGGAAAGGGATTAACAGCCCGTGTGGCAAACTGCTGCGCGAGTCCAGCCAGCGGATGCCTGTCGTTCAGCAAAACCTGCGTATGCAGGGCCAGTACCTGGAGCGGGACTGATTTGCTTCAGCAAATTTGAACATTGCTTCAGCGATGGCCCCAGGGGGGTGAGGCACCGCAGGTGCCGAATCAACCGGACTGCACTACAATCTGTTTCGATATTATGACCCGGACAGCGGACGGTTTACCCAGCAGGACCCGCCAGGGCTGGCGGGCGGGATCAACCTTTACCAGTATGCGCCGAATGCGCTGGGGTGGGTGGATCCGTGGGGGGTGAGTAGATGTTCGCTTGAGAAAAAAAGGTCAAAGAATCCCCGACCATCATAAAGCAAATTTCACAGATGGTATAATCACTAATAGACAGGTTAGTGGCGATGAAATCTTTTATAAATATCATGATAAAACCAATAGATTAGGAAGGGATTTCAATTACGTTACTAAAAAGAAATATACTTCGGAGGCAGAATTAAGGAAAGATCTGGCCATCCTAAAAGAATGGGGCGTTAGGATAGATCGGGTTACAACCTTCAAACCTCAAAAAGGAACATGGATCACTGAGGATACTGCTGCTCCGCAAATAAGTACTAATAGATTGGAAGTTCTGGAAGGCGGAGGCTATCAAGGACTGATAAGCATCAAGAAATTAGCAAAATCCACAATAATTAGAACAGATAGAGTGAGTTTCTAATAATATGAATATACAAAAAGCCATTGAAACGTTAATTGAACTGATCGCCTTAGTAGAAGCGAAGAACAAGTCACAAGGAAAGGAATTGTACAAGTCAGCATTGGATGTTTTAAAAGATGAAAATTGCTCAAATATTGATTCAAATACTTTGTACGGGAATTTTTGTGGGTATCTGGCTCATGGTGAGTTTGATGAAGAAGAATATCAAAAGGTATTGCAATTGATCAGTTTTTTAAAGAAATGAAATCTTATTTACTCATCACTGCCACTACACTGATGAGGGCGACAGGGCCTGAGTAAAGGGCTGCAGCATTGGCCGCTGTCTGACACTGAGTGGAGCCAGCAGGGCGAACTGGCGTGGGCGTATGACGCGCTGGGTAACTGTACTGCCCTGACGCTGCCCGATGGTCGCAACCTGAAGCAGCTTTACTACGGCAGCGGTCATCTGCTGAGCATCGCGCTGGACAACCTGCCGGTCACGGAGTTTACCCGTGACACGCAGCATCGGGAACTGAGCCGCACGCAGGGCGGCCTGACCATGCGCAGTGAATATGACCGATTAGGCAGACTGCGCCGCCGTGACGTGTTCAGGGGTGACGCGCAGCGTCCTGCACCGCGCGTCTGGTCCCGCCGGCGCGACTTCGATTATGGCAACAACCTGATCCGTGAAGAGCGCGACGATAATCCGTTCAGCCAGACATTGTGGAATTATGATAACGCCGGCCGGCTGTTGTCACAGGACGGAGCGCAGCCGGGCAATGAACAGTGGCGCTGGGATGGCGCAGGCAACCCGCTTGAGCGTAATACTGCCGCCCATGTTATGCATAATCGCGTCACCGGACTGAACGGTATCCGCTGGCAGTACGATATTCATGGTCGTACGACTGAGAAAGATGATGGCCGGACCTGCTTGCGCTACCGTTACGATGGCGAGCATCGCCTGACGGAGGTCATCAGTGAGCCGCGTGACCGTAACAAGCCGCGGACTAAGGTGAGTTTCCGCTACGATCCGCTGGGACGTCGCATCAGTAAAACCAGCCAGCAGCTGCTACAGGGCAGGCCGTCGGGGAACGCCGTCACGACGCGCTTTGTGTGGGAAGGTTACCGGCTGCTGCAGGAAATCCATGACGACATTCCGCTGACCTACGTCTACAGCGACAGCCAGAGCTATGAGCCGCTGGCCCGTATTGATGGTGTGGAAAGCCCGGAGCTTTACTGGTTCCATAATGCGGCCAACGGAATGCCGGAGCGGCTGACAGACAGTGAAGGACAAAAAGCCTGGGAAGGGATTAACAGCCCGTGGGGCAAACTGCTGCGTGAGTCCAGCCAGCGGATGCCTGCCGTGCAGCAGAACCTTCGTATGCAGGGCCAGTACCTGGAGCGGGACTAATTTGCTTCAGCAAATTTGAACATCGCTTCAGCGATGGCCCCAGGGGGGTGAGGCACCGCAGGTGTCGAATTAACCGGACTGCACTACAATCTGTTTCGTTATTATGACCCGGACAGCGGACGGTTTACCCAGCAGGACCCGATAGGGCTGGCGGGCGGGATCAATCTTTACCAGTATGCGCCGAATGCGCTGGGGTGGGTGGATCCGTGGGGGTTGAGTAAGTGCGAAACAGGCTTTCTATATCGGGGTGATAAAATGCCGCCCAATGTTATTTTTCGTGAAGGATTTAAGCCTCTTGGCGATAGCTCTGATCTTCTTTTGCATGCAAGAGATAACAGATCACCACCAAGCAATTTTATAAGTACATCATCTGATGTTGAGGTGGCACAAAATTTTGCTGCAAGAGATGAGCAAAAAGGTTTCGTTTATGCAATCCGACCACAAAAAAATGCTATTGATGTTAATAAAACACTCGGTAAAAACACCCCATTTCCTGATGAGCTTGAAATGGCTGTTCCTGGCACTATTTCTAATAAAGACATTCTCGGAGTCACTCCGGTTAACGAAGATGGCAGTTTTGTAGGGTTTAGTTTTATAAATTTTTTCGGAGGTTAAATTGAATTTAAAAAAGATAAATTTACTTTGTATGATTGATGGTGTTGTCCGTGAAGTAGAAGTTCATCTAATTAATGATGCCAAGTGCATCATGAAAGTTTTTATTCACGATGATCAGCAATTGAATGCTGAAGGTGATGATTTTTTTGAGTGTTTTAAAAAAATAAGAGAGTTAGACAAAAGCATAGTTTATTATTGCAAGGGTGCTAAGTTAAACATTGTTCCCTCCAGAATGACAAGGCAAATGTCTAAAGGGTTGAGCGCTTATGAAACGGCTTTAGGCGTTCCAGCTCGCAAAGATAATTTAGTTAATATCTTCGACTATGAAGATGAAGGTTTATCTTTAGACCCAGCAGAACAAGATGAATATGAAACGACATGGTTTTCATCCTTGAGTAATTGAAAATTACTACTCCATTGTAAATGAGAAACGCTTACTGGAGCAGTGAGCGCGACATCAATGGTAGTGGAGATTGCCTCGGCCGTGCTTTCCTTTGGCGTAGTAATAATTATAGCAGGCGTAGCGGTTATCGGGGCTTCAGCAATGCTTAAAACTCCTGATAGCAGTAACGTGCTTTTTGGCATCTGAACTCCTGCTACAGGGTCGTGAAATCCATCAGTCAATGGTCAGGCTTTCATTCTGTTTGCTATTTATTGCCGGACACAGCGCCTCGCCAGCATTGTCCGGCAGCGTCGTATGAAATAACGCTTATCTGTCCGTGTTGTGTTATCGCGGAACGGTCTTTCCGCGATGTTTAATAGATGCCATTTGCTAAGGTGAGTTTCCGCTTCAATCTGCTTCTTCCGGAAGAGCTAACGCCCGTTACAGGAGAAGCACCAGGGTAGTCCGCTACCAAGTTCATAGCGACAGCCACAATTTCTCTGTAACTCAGGCAGTGAATCGGTATCAGACGGTAAAAAATGACCTGACAGCGTGAAACGCGTTTATCTGTCGCTTAATCCGCGCCGTGCGCTATCGTTCCCCACCCAGCTAATCGTGATGCGCATCACAAAACCCCTAAAATTCCTTCCCGATTTGAAACCGGATCCCCTCATCCATTACTCAATCCTCACGTTGCGGGATGAGTCACTCATTTCGCAAGTCATCAACTGACCGGTTGCTGTTAACCGGCACAACCTGGCGGAGTGAGAATTATGGATGGAATTAGACGCCCACCTTCACCTTTACACAACGATATGATTGAAATGACCCCGCGCGGTGGGCCATCAGCTACCGAACTCACGGTTACAACGCCTGCATCAAGAGCACGTTCAGAGGAGATTGGACGCATTACGAATACGTTGCATAAAGCGTGTAAAGGCGGAGCAGACGTCCGTGAATATCTGGCTGAGATCGCTGTCACCCTGCATGATGAATTGAAACAGACCGATGACCAGGTAAAAGATGTTATCAATCTGGCTACCCAATACGACACGATGATTATGGCCAAGGCAAAGGGGGCAATTGGCATGACCTATGCCCTGTCCGGCGTACCTGGCGATCTGGTCGGAAAGGCGATAGCCAGCGCGATGAAACTGGAACCGGGCACGCCCATGCACAACTTTGTTGCAGGCGTAGCGGGTGGGATGACCGCCGTGGCTTTTAAAGCGGTGCTCACACGGGTTATCGGTAGCAGTATTCAGGATTCGAGATGGATGCAGGCAGATGTGGATAAGCTGCACCCTGTTATGAAGGAAGAGGCAGAAAGACGCGATACCCTTGGGCATAAATTAAAAATGACGGCGCTTGGCGGTACGGGCTTTAACGTCCGCAACCCAGTGACAGGGGGAATCTCCAGTTCAACCCAGCTGTTAGCCGAAAATGAGCCACGGGCAAAGCCGTTGGGGATTATACAGGGCGCGCTCAAGCCGGGTTATGTCATCAATCAGATTGCGGGCTTTAGCCTGACTTCTGCAGCGGGTGCATTAAGCGGCGTGGTTGAAAACTACTTTGACGACCTGCACGGTGCAGAGTTTCTATTTGGCCGTGATGACTGGAAAGATCGTTACACTGCGCTGTCCGATGGGCGCACGAACAGTGGTAAGGGGAGCCATCTCAATGCGGTATGGGATCACGCCAAATCACCCCAAAAATGGGTTGAAGGTGTGACAACGCTGAGTGCTCTCAGTGCGGTCGCTTCGGAGACAATGGAAGCTCTCGGTTTAGGTGTCGGCGCTGGCGCGGCGCGTGTGGCTAAAGGGGGCGCAGAGGCGCTTTTCACCGCCAATAAGACAAGTGCGGCACAGACCGCACTGGAGCTGGTCAAAAATCCAGCTTTCCGTGCTTCCCGCGAAGGTGTGGGCAATGCGGCGGCCCTGTTGCCCAACGCCTACTCTTACCTGCAACAAGGCGTTTTTGGTCTTGCTTATCAGGAGATTGAGCGCGCAGTCGCTAACAAACTGCACCCTGCGGCTGCTGATATTACAGAAGAGGGTGGTTCTGGGGCGAGAACACCAGACGGCACGCCAGCGCCGGGTGTGGGTACCGAGGCGAGAACCCCGGACGGCACGCCAGCGCCGAGTGTGGGTACCGAGGCGAGAACCCCGGACGGCACGCCAGCGCCGAGTGTGGGTACTGAGGCGAGAACCCCGGACGGCACGCCAGCGCCGAGTGTGGGTACCGAGGCGAGAACCCCGGAAGGCACGCCAGCGCCGAGTGTGGGTACCGAGGCGAGAACCCCGGACGGCACGCCAGCGCCGAGTGTGGGTACGGAAGCGAGAACCCCAGACGGCACGCCAGCGCCGAGTGTGGGTACGGAAGCGAGAACCCCGGACGGCACGCCAGCACCCAGCACCGGTACCCGGACGAAAGTGCCGTCAGAAGCCGCTGCATCAGACAGCGACAGCGTGTTTTCGCAGCATTCTGGTTCGTTACGGAACACACCGCCCGGGCGTTCACAAGCGATGCGCACCGCAGGGGATACCAATGCATGGTGGCAAGCCTTCCCCGGCCTGGCGAATATCAAAAATCCAAAGCCTGAAAAGTTAACCCAGGCTCACTTTGAAGAGATCATCAATTCCCTTGAAACTGAGGCAGAGAGGATGAGCGAACGCATTGCCGAGATGATACCGTTGCCGGACTCCTTACCGACATCATCAGCTTCATCTGTGGCATCCGGATCATCTGCGTCATCAGAAGCCGCAGGGCCTGCAGGATCGCCAGAGCCTGAGGAATCCAAAAAAGCTTCCTGATACCCCATTTAACAGCCGCAGCGATGCGGCTTTTTTACGCCTGAATCAGCTCTGTCTCACGCTCCGCCCGGAACCCACGTCACGCGTTTTCCACTCAATCCTGTCCCGGTTATGGCGGGATAGAGGCGTCAGTCTGGCTGGCGCTAACAATGACGTTTAGTTGAGAGGAGAGCAGGATGAAAATCTCGTCAGGTTCAGTTCTCGGGCCGAGTCAGCCGCCAGTGCCCGATTCTGGCGCGCTCGATAAAAACAACCTTGCTGTGTCTGGCCCGACAGAGTCTGGTGGCGGCAGTCAGGCGATTAACTTTGACAATGATGCCATGATTGGTACAGATTTTTAGCCGTCTCACCGCCACGCCTGACGGTGAGAGCCGCGAGGATCTGATGCAGGGGCTGATGCAGCAACCGGGGCCGCAGAGAGAGGCACTGCTGCAACTGTTATCCATGCTGCAACAACTGTTCTCTGGTCAACAACAAACTCCCAGCGCAGGAGCAGGAACAGGTAGCGGTAGTGGGGCTGCTATACCGGGCACCTCAGCAGAAGAGGGCGCGCCGCTCAGCGCTCCGCTGAACGCCGCCGGGCAACCCGTCCGATGCCGCTTCTGCGCAGCAACCGATCCCGGCCAGTCCGCTGCCACAGCCAGGTAATGCGTCTGATGCCGGACTGGACACGCCTGCCCGACAAACGCCGACATCTGGCGGGGTCCCGCTGATAAAAGGCGAGTCAGGATTGCATTTACCTGCACCGCTACTGGACCATGAGAAGGCAATAATGCGTGCCGCGAAAGAATCTGATCAGGCCCCAGAAGTGCTGGCAGGACAAATCTGGCAGGAGTCACGCGGAAAAACGGAGGCGACCACCGTTAACGGCGGTAATGGCCTGTCGGACAGCGGCCTGATGCAGGTTGATTCGAACACCTTCGCCGATCTGCAAAGCCGATACCCGCATCTGCTGGGATCCGATGCCAGCCCGTCCCGCCCTGAAGACAGCATTATGGCGGGTGCGCTCTATCTTAAAGAGCAGCGTGAGGCGTTTGGTGGCGATACCGGCGCCGGACTGCGAGGCTATAACTCAGGAGCGGGAAATGTGAACATCAGCGATCTGACGGATATCTCTAAAACCGGCACCGGCGATCCGACCTGTGTCGGCAAAGTGCTCAGTTTTGCCGCGATTATCGCCAGCGGCAGCGGCACGTTACCGGCATAACGGCAAAAAAAGTCCCTGTAACAGTTACAGGGACAAATAACCGCAGCGTCAAAAATCAGGCAAACGGCTTCGGTTCGTTTTTGCCTTTGCCTCCGCTGTTCTCTACTGCAATCTGCACGGTATCGGTTGCTGCCGTGACGGCCCAGCCTACCGGTCCGCGTGCCACGCTCAATCCTCCTTCGGCCACGCCTTTCAGGCCACCGGTAAAGACTTCCCCCAGATCGCGCGCCTCGCCGATGTTGTTAAAGAAAGGCGCGGCAACCGATTTGAGAATCGGGATATTCGACAATATCTTGCCGAACTCACCCATTCCCCACTGGAAGTTATCTTTATTGGTGCCGTCGTTACGAACATGCGTATCGCTCGTCTCCGGCAACTGCTTATTCTCCGGCAGCATTTTCAGTCCCTGCTCGGCGATATCCTTTAGTACGCCCGCTTCGCTTCCGTGGCGCGCGTCACCATCTTTGGTAATGCCCTCTATTTTGCCGTTCGCCGAGATCTCCTGCCGCTCGCTGCCATCGCGCGCGTTCAGTCCTTTAATGCTGTTCAACACGCAGGCCATGTTATACGCCGCATCCGCACGACTCTTCGGATCCTTGTTGTCCTCCGTCCAGTCACCGAAGCGCGCCTTCAGTTCCGGCTGCTTGATGTCTTTCTGGTTGCCGAGGTTTTTCAGCACCGGGTTTTCATCAATAATCTGCCCGGCGCTGCGGTTATCGCCCGGTGGACGCCCCTGCAGGTTCTCCTCAGTCGGCCTGACGCTGATGTCCTTCTCGCTGGTTCGCACACCATCGCCCGCTGCCTGTGCGGTTTCCTCACCGGTTGTTTCGCTGACAAACAATGCCGCAGGCAACGCACCCTCCTCAGCAGAGGCCGGATCGACGAGCGACTCCAGCCCGACCTGCGTTAAGAGCTGATCGAGCGGCGAGAGCGGATTGGTCAGGCCCGCCAGCGGCGTTCCGCTTCCTCCACCATAGCTGATGGGAAGATCGAGCCCCAGGCCCGACAGAGCCGGACCGGGCAGGGGAGAAGGCGTGGGCAGGTTACCCGACAGCGATCCGCCGGGTGAAAAAGCGGGGGCGATCCCCCCCGCGCCAGCTATCTGCATAACCATAAAAGCCCCCTGAATCAGTTTTGGGTGTTTTTCGGAGATTGCCCCTCACCGCCGCCCAGAAGGCCCTGCAGCAAGGAGGTTAGCCCTAACATCGACAGCAGGTTTTGCATCATCCCGCCCTGTTGCCCGTTATTATCCGTCGCGCCCTGTGTCGGTGCCTGTGGTGCATTACCGCCAGACTCACCGCCTCCGTCTGCTCCCTTGCCTTTATCGAGTCCCATCATCTGCTGGAGCAGTTGCTGAAGCATCTGCATCAGTTGCTCAAGTGGATTACCGCTGTTGTTCACGCGCTGTGATGATGCCGGCGTCGTCGGCTGCTCCGGCTCCTGCGCCTTGTTGCCACCGCCCAGCAGCTGTTGCAGACCCGTCAGCATCATAATCTGCTGCAGTAAGCCTCCGCTCTGCAGACCGTCTGGCGACCCCGCCTCTCTGGACGGGCCATTTTTCTGACTCCCCCCTGAACCGGTCAGTGAAGCCAGCGTGCTCAGGCCGTCAAAAGCGTTACTGGCGAAATTGAGCGGGCCTGCTTTGGCGTTATTGAGAAAAGGTAAAGACGAATTACCGGGCTGATTGGGTAAGTCTGGTGTGCCTGCCGTTTTGCCTGGCGTTGTTGCCGGGGGCAGATCGACATTCTTTGCATTTACAGCGCCAGCGCCACCACCGAATCCTGGAATCTTCATGAATATCATCCTCAGAGTTAATAAGTCTGCGATTAGTCGGGCAGCAGCAGCGGTAACATTTTGCAATCCTGATTACTGGCGATTGCACAATGTTACCGTTCAGGCTGATGCTACCTCGCACTGTGAGTGACCGTTATTCCGCGGCGGTTCCACGGGAAATCTCGCCTTTGTGATGCGGGTTCAGATTTATAAAAACCCAGCGGCAGCCGCATTAGTTTTTTATGTTGCTGTTTTTACGGTTATTTTATTGCGTCAGGTAAGGAAATCCTTACCCGCTAAGCCGCTATCCTTACAAAACAATAATCCTGGACTGATAGCGGGGATGAGCAGATTGGGTGAGAGTGAGGCCGCGGTAAATTTGTAATTCTTTGCATCAGACGCCGCTTCCAGAATATCCACAAGTGCTGAACGAACAGCGTCTCTCCTATGAGATCTGCTTATGTGAAGCTAATGGAGAATGTATGGTTCGTCTTTACAGGACACAGTCAGGCCAAGGGAGTGTCAATGAAGAGAGTGCGGATAGCGTCTTACCTCAGGTTGATTCCCGCCCGGCTATGGCGGCGGTTCATCCGGAGCCCGCAACCGATATCCATACTCATCTGTATAAGATTCTGAATACGATTGCGCCGTTGAACATCGATGTCTTAATCGAGGGGGAGACGGGGACCGGGAAAGATGCCCTCGCGCAGCGGCTCTATCAGCTCTCCGGCTGCCGCGGTCCGATGGTGCCGGTCAACTGTGCGGCCATTCCGGAGACCCTGGCCGAAAGCGAGCTGTTTGGGGTCATGGCCGGGGCGTTCACCGGCGCGAGCAGCTCCCGCGCAGGGTATATCGAAAGCGCTAACCGCGGCATGCTGTTTCTGGATGAAATAGACAGTATGCCGCTCACGATGCAGGCCAAGCTGCTGCGTGTGCTGGAGAACCGTGCGGTAGAGCGGCTGGGCAGCACCAAAAGTATCGGACTGGATCTGCGTATTGTCGTGGCCTCGCAGATCCCGCTGGCGCAGCTGGTGGCGCAGGGCCGTTTTCGTCGCGATCTCTTCTTTCGCCTCGACACGATTAAAATCGCCACGCCTACCGTGCGATCCCGGCCGGAGATGATTCTGCCGATGTTTCGCCGCTTTACACAGGAGGCGGCGCTGCGCCTGAATCAGCCTCTGCCGCCGGGCTCGCCCGCGCTCGATGAAACCCTGCTGCTGCATAGCTGGCCGGGAAATATCCGCGAGCTGAAAGCGGCGGCAGAGCGGTTTGTACTGGGCTTACCGCCGCTGTGCTGTGAGATCAAGCAGGAGGGGCGCGTTCTGTTGAAAGAGAGAATGCGGCGTATTGAGCGCAGTTTAATCCATGACTGCCTGAACCGGCACGACCATCGCATCGATGATGTCATTCTTGAACTGGGGATCCCCAGACGCACCCTTTATCACCGCCTGAAGCTGTTAAAACTGACCGCCTGACAGATCGCCCACCGTGCCTGCCGTGGGCCAGAGGGCATAATCTGCATAAATATTTCCTCTGCGATGGAACCGGATAGCTGCATTGATCACTTAATGAATGCAACACCCAAATACACCTAATCATCAACGCGAGGAATGACTATGTCAGGTGCTAGCTTACTTTCCAATGGGATCACCAACGCAGCTTCTGCTTACACTCAGGTTGCCGGTGCCTACAGCGGGGCGAAATATATGGTCCGTTCGCAGCAGGCGATGGACAAAATGCAGGAAAACCAGGCCGATAAAATGGATCGCGACGTAGAATTCCAGCGCATTAACGGCATTGCCGAAAGTAATGCGCAGGCCGCTTCTGCTGCTGCCCAGGTCAAAATTCAGTATTAACCGACTCCGGCAGGGAGCCGTTTACCTGTCTCCCTGCTCTCTCATCCCACAGGAGTTTTACTGATGAAAGTCTCTCAGTCTGCCTTGCTCACCTCAGAACCGGTTCCGTCAGTTGACATGTACCCGGATCCCCCCTCTTCAGACGATATTCAATGGTTCAATGCAAAGCTTTCCGGCCCTGCGCCTGAGAGCAGCCCGATGACGCCGTCAGAGCCGGGCGTGGTCGGCAATATCCTGCAATCGCTGAGCGGCAACCAGCGTGCGCAGAAGGCGGCCTTCAACGATCTCAGAGTGGCTTCACGCTCATCCAGCGCGGAGGATTTTTCCCGCGCTAATGCGCAGCTCTCTGATTACTACATTCAGAGCCTGATGAACGCCAAAGTGATCGCCAAAACCGTTCAGTCAGTCGACAAACTCAGCAACCTGCAGTGAACCCTATGAGCGGCGCTGTCATGAAATGCTTCTGTGCCCTGTGCCTGGCGCTGCTGCTTGCCGGCTGCGGCGATCAGACCCCGCTGCACAGCGGGCTGTCGGAAAACGATGCCAATGATGTGGTGGCAGAACTGAGCCGCTTTAAGATTGAGGCGGAAAAACAGATTTCTAAAGAGGGAGTCAGTGTCAGCGTGGCACGCCGTGATATTGAGCGGGCGGTGAACATCCTCAATGCCGCCGGACTGCCTCATCAGGCGCGCACCAACCTCGGCGCGGTTTTTCAGAAAAGCGGGGTGATCTCCAGTCCGCTGGAGGAGCGCGCCCGCTATATCTATGCGCTCTCTCAGGAGGTCGAAGCGACACTGTCGCAAATTGATGGGGTCGTGGTGGCGCGTGTACATGTGGTCCTGCCGGAGCGGATCGCCCCCGGCGAGCCGGTACAGCCCGCATCCGCCTCCGTGTTTATCAAATATCACGAAAACCTCGATCCGGACAGCATCGAACCGCGTATCCGCCGGCTGGTGGCCACCAGTATTCCGGGGCTGGGCGGGCGCGACGATCGCGACCTGGCGATCGTCTTTGTTCCGGCGAAAGCCTGGCAGGATAAAATTGAAAGGGTGCAGCTGGGGCCGTTTCAGCTGAGTCCGGAACACTACGCGATGGTCAAGATAGTTACAACATGCTTTGGGGTGCTGCTGCTGTTACTGGTGGCTAATGGCTTCATTCGTCAGGCACTGAGTCGCAAGCGCCAGGCTGCGCAGGCGAAGTAGCGGGATATGCTCAACGAACGGCCCGATGAGGCTCTGGCTTTGCGCTGGCTGCGCTGGTGGCACGCTGACTTCTGGCTGCGGTCTGATGAGAGCTGGTGCAGCCAGCCGCTGGCCCGGTTACCGGAGCCGGTGCAGAGACAGTATCTGCGCCAGCATGCCTCGTGCTGGCAACAGACGCTGGGCGTCGCCGGCGAGCTGGTCGCGCCGGAGCCAATGGTGCTGGCCATCAGCGATTTAAACCGTGATCAGCGGGCGCACCTGCTGGTTTTAGTGGCAGAAATCTGCGCCGGTAACATGCCGCTGCCCGCAGAGTTAAAGATCTGGCTGCGGCGTCTGGCGAAAGGGATGCGCACGGAGGCCTGGCTGCCCGCCGGGCTTTTCACCACGGGCGGCAGCGCGGACAGCCTCTGTCTGCTTCAGGCACTATTTCCTGCTATCTGGCCGCGCCTGCGGCTGCTCTTTCCCGCAGGCGATGCGCCGGTCAGCCCGGCGCGCTCACTGCCAGCCCATCGTCTGCGTCCCTTATGGGAGACGGCGCTCTGGCAGGTGCAACAACAATCGGGAGAGAGGGGCGATGTGGAAACTTAAAAGCCTGCCTCTGCAGGGCGGCAGCGTGCCCGCAGATCATCTGCTGCGCCGCGAGGAGATTGCGTGCCAGCTTGAGGCGGCATCAATTATCGAACAGGCCCATGACGCGGCGCAGAGGATACGCGAGCAGGCCCGCGCAGAGGCGCTCGCCGAAAGGGCGGCCCGCCAGCAGGAGTGGGAAAGCCGGTTCTGGCAGGAGGCGCAGACGCTCCTGGCAGACTGGCAGCAGCAGCGTGCAGCCGAAGAGGCCCGGCTGGTGCTGCTCGCCGGTAAGGTTCTTCACGCAGCGCTGCAACAGTTGCTCGACGAGGTCGACGATGAGCGCCGTTTTCACGCGTTACTCCGTCAGCTCCTGCGTCACTGTCCGCGTCAGCAGCAGGCGACGCTGCACTGCGCCAGCGAACAGGAGCCCGCGATCAGCGGCTGGCTGTCCGGTCAGCCGGCGCTGCGCTGGACGCTGTGCGCCGACCCGGCGCTGGCACCGGATCAACTGCGGCTTATCACCGACACTGGCGAGCTGATGATTGACTGGCGGACCCTGTGTCAGCAGCTCGCGCCAGCGCTGGCAGAAGAGAACGCATAAAAAAAGCCCGTTCCGTGGAACTGCTTCGCCTGCTGCGCCACTTAACAGAGGTGCCCAACAAGAGGAGTCAACATTATGAGTTCCGGTGATCTGTTCCAGCGTCAGTTAACGTCCAACTCGAACCGCAAACATCATGAAGCCTATGAGTTTGCCCGCGATGTGTCGGGTGAGTCGTTCAGCCTCTCCGATATGTATGCGTTTCAGAATCACCTGCAGGATATGTCCAACGCCAGCTGGGCCAGTTCGCAATACACCCAGTTTAAGTTCGGCATTCGTAAAGCGATTATCGACGCTGTTAACTAAGCCCCTGTCATCAAGGAGTCAGGCGTGTTTACGTTTTCTTTTCCGGGCCGCCTGCTGGCGGCCATTATCCTGCTGGCACTGAGCCTGGGCATCGCAGACGCCCGTGTGCCGGATGAGTGGAAGAAGGGTGCCTATGCCTATTCGGCAGACAACACCCCGCTCAACATTATTCTTGACGATTTTGCCAGCAGCTTTGGGGTCGAGGTCAATCTTGGCACCCTGGGCGACAGCAATGTCACCGGTAAACTGCGCGCAGAAAGCCCGGAAGCGTTTCTGAATCGTCTGGCGCTTGAGTATCGCTTTCAGTGGTTTGTCTATAACAACACCCTCTACATCAGCCCGCAGTCTGCGCAGACGTCCCAGCGTATTGAGATTTCACCGGAAGCCGCGCCGGATCTGAAAGAGGCGCTGCGCGGCGTCGGCCTGCTGGAACCCCGCTTCGGCTGGGGCGAGCTGCCGGATGAAGGCGTGGTCCTGGTGACCGGTCCGCCGGAGTATGTGCGGCAGATAACGGAATTTGCCCGTAAGTCGGAGAGCAAACCAGACGCCGCGGCCACAAAAGATATGATGGCATTCCCGCTGCGCTACGCGGCCGTGGCGGATCGCACCATTCGCTATCGCGATCAGGAACTGCTGGTGCCGGGCGTCGCCACGATACTGAACGAGCTGCTGGGCCACGCCAGCAACGCCTCCGCCGGCAGCGCCTCATCAGGCCAGGGGGAGGATGAACAGGTATCGCGTGAGCAGTCGCAAAATGTGTTAAACGATCTGATCAACCGCAATATGCCCGCGTCTGCGCGTAAAAAAGCGCCTGTCAGCGCGCTGGCGGGGAAAGTGTCTGCGGATGTGCGTAACAACCTGCTGCTGGTGCGCGACGATCCCAAAACCCGTGCGTCGTATCAGGCCTTAATCAGCGCCATTGATGTTCCGCAAAAGCTGATCGAGATCGATGCGGTTATTGTCGATATTGATCGCAGTGCGCTGAAGCGCTTCTCCAGCAATCTGGCCGGCCAGTTCGGCAGTGTCGTCAGCGGGGCCAACATGCTCTCCGGTGCCAGCACGCTGTTTGTGACCGACTTCCAGCGATTTTTTGCCAGTATCGAGGCGATGGAGGGGGAAGGCACGGCCTCCATTATCGCCAATCCCACTATCCTGACGCTGGAGAATCAGCCCGCGGTGATTGATTTCAGCGATACCGCCTTCATTCGCGCCATTGGCGAGCGGGTGGCGGATATTCAGTCTGTCACCGCAGGAACCAGCCTGAGGGTGACGCCACGCGCGATCAGCACCTCACAAAAATCGGCCATCCAGCTCATTGTGGATGTGGAAGATGGCAAGCTCGATAAAGACGACGAGGGCGGGGCGCAGGGAACCCACAACGCCGCGGTCAGCACGCAGGCGCTGGTGGAAGCACGCCGCTCGCTGGTGCTGGGCGGGTTCCATTCTAAAGAGACCGGTGACCGCGAACGACGCATCCCGATCCTTGGCAGTATTCCGCTGATCGGCAAGCTCTTTACCTCCACCCGCTATGAAACCTCTCAGCGCGAGCGGCTGTTCATTATTACCCCGCATTTGATTGGTGATCAGGTCGATCCCTCCCGCTATATCGCTGCCGAATCGCGTGAACAGCTGAACAGTGCGATGGATGAAGTCGCTAACCGTCACAAATACACCGATGTGAAAGGGATGGTAGAGGGCGCGATGCGCGACCTGGCGCTGAACCGTGTGCCTGCGGGGATGACCAGCGGTGGTACGGGCCAGACGCTACCTGCACTGTGCCGCCTGCCGGCCGCGTTCGGCAGCGATATCCGCCGCCATCAGTGGTATGGCAACAGCAGCGTGGAGATCACCGTCGGGGTCATCACCAACAACAGCCGTCAGACGCAGCGCTTCGACGAGAGCCTGTGCCGCAGCGACCGTACGCTGGCGGTCGCGGTGTGGCCGCGCGGAGAACTGCGTCCGGGTGAATCGGCAGAACTGTTCGTCGCGTTTGACAGCAAGGCTCCGGCACGTCCGTCACGCGCGTCGCTGCTCTCTGCATCAGGCGGCGCACCGGCTAAACCCCCTTTCTGAGCTGATAAGGAAAAAGCATGTTACTGCGAATGCTCCTGCCTGCTGCCGTGGCACTGCTGCTGAGTGCCTGTGCGCGGTCACCGGCGGAATGCAACGATGTGAGCTGTCGCCCGTCGTCAGATCTGCACAACCTGACCATCTGGTGGCAACCCCAGTTACGTAATGGCCCCAACGACTACACGCGGATAGCGGTAGATCGCTAACCGCGTTTCGGCAGTCTCAGACCCCGGTTGATCGCCGGGGCCGCATTTGAGCGAGGATCACCCATGGCTATTCACCTCCCGTTTTCGGGAAGCCTGCGTGCGGCGCAATCTGCGTCGCCTGCCAGTGCCGGTAACGCAATTCCCTTACGTCAGTTTTTCCGCCGCCCGCAGCAGACCGCAGGCGGCTCCCTGCATCAGGAGGTCGCGAGTCAGGCTGCCCCGACGCTGCGCCAGCGGGCCACGGATGCCCGCCAGCGTCCGGGCAGCCTGCGACAGTGTCTCAGCCGTCTGCGGGCGCGGTGTCGCCGTCATCCCCCCGCCGCCGCTGCGGACAGCGCCCGCGCGCCGGAGACGCAGAGGCGTTCCCCGATCGCGGCAGCGCATCCCCCCGCTGACACGCACCCTGACGAACCGCCGTTGCGTCCGGGGCGTGAGCCGGAACCCTGGCCCTCCCGTCGTCGTCATCTGCTCTCGCCCATTGCTGAGGAGCGTCATGCCGCGCTGGAGGCGAGCCAGCGCAATCCCCTGCAGCAGCAGGCGTTTCTCGCGGCCGAAGAGGCGGCCGCCACGCGGCCAGGCGGCCTGCAGCCTCAGTTTGCCAGACTGGCTCTCACGGAAAACGGCACGCTAAGCGTGATTCAGAGCGCCTCAGACCCGCTCACCGCTATCCTCAGCGAAACGCTGGCCAGCCCGCATCATCGCTGGCTGAGGCATCAGGCCAGCGAGGACCATTGCCAGCATGGGCTGATGGCCCCTGACGGGCGGCTCTTCACGCTACAGGGGTCGCCCGCGCTGTTTATCGGCCTGACCAGCAGCTGTCCGATGCCCGCCTGGTCGCAGCAGGATGCAGCGCAACGGCTGGCGGCGCTGCCGGATGAGGCGATGCAGTCGCTGGTGAGCGGCATCTTTCGCCATGAGCGCCAGGTCACAGGTGCGGAGAACGCCGCGGCCGGACAGCCTGTTCCGGAGCTGATGCGCGAGCACAACGGACGGCTCTACCGGCTTGATGATGCCGCCACGCGCTGGGCGCAGGTCGATAGCGATGAGGCGAAAAGCTACAGCAGGCTGAGCAGCCAGCCCGATGGCATGCTGTATGCCATTTACGACAAGAAGACCCTGCATAACCTTTCCAGCGGCGAAACGTCGGCAAAAATCAACAAAATCACCGGTTATTGCGTCAGCGCGCAGGGTGCCGCACTCCTCCTGCTCAGCGACGACAAAACCGCTGAGCAGTCGGTGATGCTGCTCAGGACGCTCAGTGCTGACAGCAAGGCACAGCAGAAAATCACCCTCAGCACCCGGAATCGTGAGGGCGGCAGCCAGGCTTTTCACGCCACCGGGGTTGCGCTGCATAACGAACGTCTCTATGCGCTGAACAGCGAGGGAACGCTCTGGAGCGCCGCGTTACCGCAGGCGCAGGAGAGCAGTGAGATGGTGATGCAGCCGGAACCAGACCCGGCCACGCTGGCTGAGCAACTGGGTGCCGGGGCGATCATCAGCAGCCTGAACGTCCGTCAGGATGGAGAGCTGATGGCCGTGGTGAAAAGTCGTGCCGACCAGAAACATCTCTGCGTGCTTAACGGGCAAGGTCAGCTTGAGGCGCGCTGGAATCTCAGCGAGAGCCTGGTGCTGGATCATCACGACGGCTTACTGCAGCCGCGCCCGCTGGCCCACGAGCGGGTGGACACCGGCCGCACCGGCCAGCTGATGATATATGAAGGCAAACTGTACGCCTGGGACAGCAACGCCGGGCGCTGGGCGGCGAGTCAGGAGAAGGCTGACAGCCTGAAGCGGGCGCAGGACAGCAGCGGCTGGGTGATCCGCGACGGGCTGCCGTCACGCGTTAAGATCAGCCAGAAGAGTGACAGGATTGACGGAGCGCACCACCGTTTTGCCCTGCGACAGTTAAACGTCACTCTGAGCGTGGAGCTGCCGCTGCCGGGGTTTGATGAGAATAATAAAGCGCGCGCCATTGCACCGCTGGATGGGGAGCACTGTGCGGCGATCGCTGAAAACAATACCCTGCAGTATCACTGCAGCCAGGCCGGGACCCGTCAGGCGCAGAAAATGATGCAAACCCTGACAAAGGCCGGGATCGCAAACTGGCTGCCCCATACCCGGGCGACGCTGCCTGCCCGCGGTGAGGGCAACACGCTGACGGACATCTCTACCGACCAGAACCGGAACCTCTATGTTCTCGACCAGCGGGGCAGGCTGTGGCGGCTGCCGGAAGCGGACTGGCGTGCCTCCCCTGGCCGTCGTCCGGATGCGCGCTGGCAACCGGTGGCGCTCCCGCCGGAACTGGCGCCCGCAGAGCGACTGCATAACAGTTCCAGCGGGGCGCTGATGGTGGCGGATAAAGGCGGGCGCAGCGCGATTCTGCAGCTGGCCGGTGTGCCGGTGGAGAGGGTCGACGGCCAGGATGATGACACCCGCCCGCAACCGGACATCGCTGACGCAGAGCGCTGGCGAGTGCTGGACGACGCTGACCTGATGGCACCGCCTGTCAGCAGGTCCCGCCCGGCCCCGCTGAAAGCGACAGAGCGACTGGATGAAGCCTCGAAAAGTGTCAACGTTCACGGCATGACGCTGAAGTATGAAACCAGCATCGCCGGGATGACCGGACGTGATGGCAACCATGTCAACAGCCGCCTGCGCGACCGGCTTGGCGCGCACCTGCTCAATACCCGGCCGACGCCACCCAGGCCGCTGAAAAGTGCCTGGTATGCCACGCGCCATCACTGGCAGGGGCGCGAGGGGCTGCGTCCGCTCTATGCGCAACAGGCGGCACTCTATCAGCGGCTTAAAGCCTTACCGGCAGCACCGGGCGCGGCGGCGCACCAGAGCCTGCAGGCCCGGCTTGCCGCGCTCGACACCCGCGAGGTTGACCGGGCGCTGCTGGGTCATCTGCAGACGTTTATCGATACGGTGGCCGACAGCGTGCAGCACCACGGCACGCTGCTTGGTCAGCACAGCGGCGCGCTGCACGGCGACGGGCGTGAAAAAGAGGCGTTCAGTCCCTCACGGTTCAGGGCGGCCACCCAGGCGATCAACCCCTGGAGCGATGATGAGAATCTGCTGTCCCGTCTGGATGCGGTCTTCCGGCGTTTTCCGCTCCGGGAGGGGAGCAGCACGGCCATCAGCCATTTACAGGCAAACGGCGTCGTGACCCGGCACCAGAAAGCAGCGCCGCCACTGGGGCGCATGCGCGATCCCCATGATGAGATGGGGCTGGTGAAATCTCGCCTGGTGCTCGACGGGTTAATGATGTCCGCCCTGCATGACCTGGTGGATCGGATGGCCGCCTGGGTCGATGACCCGCAGGCCAGTCCGGCCCGGCTCGCAACGCTCGGTGAACGGCTGCGTGTTTTGCGTGACGAGGAGTATGGCGAGAATCTGGTGCAGAAAGCGACCAGTCAGGGCTTCCTGAATAACAGCCAGCTGGAAGCCAGCTATGACGCGATCAAATCCTTTATCAATGCGATGAGTAAGCCGCATCACGGCCTGAACATGACGACCCGCACGGTTCTGAAAGCCCCCGACCAGCAGGCGCTGGCAGCGCAACTGTTAAAAACGCTGAGCGCGCTGGAGCCGGGGGAAAACTTCGCGCTTGGCCGTAACTATGGCGGCATGGTCACGCTGTCGGTGATTCCCGGCGGTGAGGTGATCGGCATTCCGGGCGTGCGCGGCAACCTTGATCGCGCCTACAGCGCCAGTTTCTCCCGTGGCGAAGGGGGCATCAGCGTCACCTTCAGCCGAAACGGCGGCACCACCGGCACGCTGTTTGGAGCCGCAGGCTGGAGTCCGTTCAGCCAGTCTGCCACCAGTACCGGCCAGGCGTCGGGCGGCAGCCGCAGCCTCGTTCCCTCTGTGCGGCTGGGCGGCATGGTGGCTATCGCCCTGCAGCGTCAGTTGCAGAACAGCGTCAGCTTTACCCTGAACGAGGCGGAACTGGCGCCCTTTATCACGCAGCTTACGCAGGGGGAACTCGATCCCGGCGAGGTGCTGGAGAAGGGCGTCAGCCACAAGGTGAAGCAGGGCACGACGCTGACCTTCAACGTGGATGCCTCGGCGATCGCGATGGCGGGCGGCGGTTTGCGCCTCTCCTCTGGCGGCAGCGATGGGCGGAAAAACAGAACCCGGGTTCGCGTCGGCGGCATGGCGCAGGTGGGGACAAATATCCTGAATGCGCAGCGTGAGCGCGCCACTGCTCACAGCGCGACGGGCAGTACCCAGAGCCGCAGCGACAACCGTCTGCGGCTGTTTAACAGCGTCAGCGCCGGGGTCGGCCTTAACGGCGGGGTGGGCATAACCACCCGCGCGTCGTCAACGCTGCGTGTTCCCCTGTTTGGCATCAACAGCACCACGATTCAGGCCAGCATCGATAATCGCACCCGGCACAGCTTGAGCCTTGATATCGCCCGGGCGGAACCCGTTCACCCGCGTCAGCTGGAGAAGCTGATCGAGCAGGCGGCCAGCCACTTCGACGATCCGCAGACCAATACGCTGTTGCAGGCGCTGAAAGAGGCGGACAAACCACCGGAGAAGGTGAAAACCGAGCGCTCAGCGGGGCTGAACGGGCTGCTACAGCAGAGCCTGAGCGAGCGCCAGGCGCATCCCGGCACGCTGCGTCCGCTCTCTGCGGCCGATAAAAGCAGGCTGGAGACGCTGAATAAGGCGGACGATACAGTGGCGAAAGCTGGCGGGAGCGGTGAGACGTTCAGCACCGCTATGCAGACCGAACCACAGGCCACGGCCAGCAAGCTCAATAAACTGCTGACCCACCTGCTGGCGCTGGCGCCCGTGGGAAATGGCCAGTATGGCGTTATCAACAGCGCCCGGGCGCTGGATTTGCAGCGCCGGGCGCACACGCTGCACTGCCATCAGCTCAACAGTGCGGAGTACCAGAGCACCTATAACAATCTGCGCAAAGTGGACAGCAATAACCTGATGCACGTAGTGCACAGCCTGTTTGCCAGCGAGCTGCCGGAGAGCGCGGCTGAGGCGATCAGCCGCTTTATGGAAGAGAAGCCGGGGCTGAAAGCGGTCATCCGCGAGCTACAAAAAAACCGTAACACCCAGGCGGTGGTGACCCTGGAGCTGCATGATGAACGGCGCTACGCACTTCAGCAGGCGTGGCTGCGTCATGAAACCCAGCCGGAGGAGGTCGCCGCGCTGCTGCGCGATCGGGCGCATCTGCGGGTCAAATCGATTGGTTTCAGCGCGACCGATACCAAACAGGAGGGGATTAATCTGCCGCTATTTGTCGCCGGCAGTCAGAGCGCCGCCAGCGTCAGCCTCAGCCGTAATCTGGGAAAAATCAGTTTTAACTACGGTACAGACCCGCAGACACCGGTCGCCTTTACCCTTGAGGGGGAGATTACCCATGCCAGCCAGACGCTGGTCGATGCGTTAACCCATGCCGAAACCCAGGAAAAGCGCGGACGACTGTAAGCCCGCCTGACCCTGCACCCACAGGAGAAGATGATGATGCAGCAACAAAACCTGCAGCGGCTGCTGGACGATTTTGGCCGCCGCCAGGGGATTTCACTGACTATCGACAACGGCGTGTGCGCGATGCAGGATGAGCAGGGCCAGGAGGCGGTGATACTGGAACTGCCAGCGGGAAGCGACACGCTGTTGCTGCACTGCCAGCTCTTCGCCTCCGCGCTGCTGACCGATCAGCTCACCACCTGGCGGCTGTTGATGAAACTCAACTTTGAAATGCAGGCTATGCGCGGCTGCTGGCTGGCGCTGGATGAAGAGGAGCAGATGCGGATCTGTTATCAGCAGCCGCTGGCCGGCCTGACCCCGGCGACGTTCAGCGCCCTGATGCTGGCCTTTATTCAGCAGGCGCGTGAGATGCGACTATTACTGCCGGAGATCGTGGCGGCCTGAGAAACCCGTGCGGAGTCACCCTCCGCACTACTCTTCCCGAATCTCAATCACCTCATCCAGATAGTGATCTTCCAGCTCCCGCAGCAGACGATAGACCTGCGCCACGGCATTTAAGGTTTCGCGTGGCACATAGGCCCCTTCGCGCGTGGTGCGCCACAGCGTGCGGGTCAGCCAGATAAAGCGGATCACCGGTTTCTTTTTACGCTGCGCCTCTTCAATTAAGGCCCGCGCGTCTTCATCGCACGCCTTAAACAGCAGGCGCGGCAGCGGGGTTTCATCCGGGCGGTAATAGAGGCCGACGGCAAAATGGGTCGGGTTGACCAGCAACACATCCGCCTCCTCTACGTTTACATCGTGGGCGGCCACCGGCTCTTCGTTCAGGATCTCCTGCGCCACCTGGCGGCGGTGGCCTTTCATATGGGGATCGCCTTCGCTCTGTTTGAACTCGTTTTTGATATCTTCGTGACTCATACGCTGCTGTTTCAGGAAGAAATAGCGCTGAATTCCAAAATCGAACAGGCTGATGACCAGCATCACCATCAGCACCCGACGTGACACTTTGATAAACAGCGCCATCACGCCCTGCCAGAAGCCGTTGAGATCGCCGAGCGCCAGCTGCGCCAGGCCGCCGAGGTCCGGCATAATCGCCTGCCACACCACCAAACCTATCACCACCGCTTTGACGATGCTGGTCAGAATCTGGGTAAACTGGCGGGCGGAAAACATATTCTTCAGCTGATTGAACGGGTTAAGCGCATCCGGTTTTGGTGCCAGCGCTTCGGTGGAGAAGAGCGGGCCAAACTGCACCCAGCCGCCTGCCACCCGCAGCAGCATGGCAATGGCGCACGCGAGGCCGACCAGCACCAGCATCACGGCGGCCCCCTCGCTGATCACTTCCTCCAGCGCGTGATCGAAAGGCTCACGCAGTCGCATTAACGGCAGCAGCATCATCGCCTGCAGCCGCTGCATCCCGGTCTCCACCAGCGCAAACAGGGTCTCAAGGATGCCGATTGAGATCAGCAGCTTAGGGATATCCTGGCTCTGGCTGACCTGGCCTTTTTTGCGCGACTCTCTGAGTTTTTGCGGTGTGGCATCTTCGGTTTTATCGCTCATGGCGCGCTCCCGGCGGAAGGGGAAAGGATCTGCGACAGCACTGGAATAAGATCGCGCAGTTCATAGAGCCGCGCGTTCCCCAGATGATCCAGCAGGGGCAGATAGAGAATGAAAAAGAGCAGGCCAAGCAGGCATTTCAGCGGGATGGTCAGCGCGGTCGCCTGGAGCTGAGGGCTGTAGAGACTCATCACGCCGATGGCAAAGTCGAGCAGCAGCATCAGCGCCACCGGCGGCCCGGCGTACAGCACCATATCGCTGAAGAGGTTGCCCAGCAGCGAGAGCCAGACGTGAAACCCCGCCTCTGCCGGGAAGGGTATCCACCGGGTGGCGGACCACAGATGGTAGCTGTCCCAGATCACCTGGGTGATGGTCGATAATCCCAGCCCGGTGACCAGCAGCAATATCAGCACCTGCTGCATCAGCTTGCCCAGCGGCGTCACATCCGGCCCCAGCTGGGGGTTAATTTGCCCGCCCATTAACGCGCCACGCTGGTTATCGAACAGGGCACCCACAGACTCATACAGCCAGAACGGCAGCGCCAGTAACAGGCCGATCAGGGTGCCGATCATCAACTCTTTAAGGAGCAGCCCGACCAGCAGCAGCATCGTCGGCTCAAGCACATCGATCTGCTCTTTGATGCCGGGGGCGATAAACAGCGCCAGCGCCACGGCAATCGCGGTTCGCAGCAGCCCCTTGATCACGCTGAAAGAGAAGATCGGCGTCAGCAGCAGGCAGGGAAAGATGCGCGCCATGCCCAGGCCCAGCGCGAGAATGGCATGAAAGGTATCGGTGAGGGGATAACCGATCAGCATCAGTATCTGACCGTTGACATCATGGCGAACGCCGCCTGCGCCAGTTCCATCAGTTCAACCCCGACCCAGCGCCCGGTAAGCGCCAGCGTCAGGCCGACCGCGACAAGCTTGATGCAGAACGGCAGGGTCTGATCCTGCAGCTGCATCGCGGCCTGAACCAGCGAAATAATCACGCCGGCGATCACCGCCACCAGCAGCGGCGGCGCGGAGAGGATGACCACCAGCAGTAACCCCTGGCGGAACAGCGTCAGAATATCCATGGCGACCTCATAAATAGCTGTAGAACAGGCCGTCGAGCAGCCGCGTCCAGCCGCTGATAAGCACAAACAGCAGGATCTTCAGCGGCAGCGAAACGGTCATCGGCGACACCATCTGCATCCCGAGTGCCAGCAGGATATTCGAGACGATCAGATCAACGACGATAAAGGGGATAAAGATCAGGAAGCCGATTTTGAAACCGTTCTGCAGCTCCGACAGCACGAAGGCCGGGATGATGAGCAGCATATTGTCCGGCGTGACCGAACTTGCCATTCTTTCTGGCCACATCCGCTGGGCATTTTCCTGCAGATGGATAACGATGTCCGGATCGGTATTTTTATGCATAAAGGCTTTCAGCGGTTCGATACCGTTAGCGGTGGTATATTCGAGCCGCTCCATCGTGCTGAAATCGACCGGGATCGCCTTCAGCCGGTCGGTGATATCGCTGAAGACCGGTGCCATAATAAACAGCGTGGCCGCCAGGGCTATGCCGTTGAGCGCCATCGTCGGCGGCACCTGCTGTACGCCCATCGCGTTGCGCGTTAACTGCAGCACCATCGTAATCTTCAGAAAGCTGGTACAGATAATGAGCATCATCGGCAGCAGCGCCAGCGCGCCGAGAAACAGCGCCAGCATGATCGGATTGAGCGGCCCCATCTCCATCGGCATCACCTGTTCACATCTCCGACGCTCGCCACGCCCGGCAGCATATGAGTGATCTGCAGCCCCAGACGTCCCTCGACATCGACCAGCTCGCCTTTCGCCAGCGGAAATTCACCGTGGCACAGCAGCGCTTCACCGGGCACGACATTCTCGACCGTTACCGTCGAGCCGACATCCAGACGATTCAGCTCCCCCAGTGTCAGCCTGAGGTGACCGCAGCGCACGGTTAAGGCCAGCGGCAGCGCATCGAAAGGCGATGATCCCGGCGCCACTGTTTCAGTCAGGCCCTCATCCGGTCGGGGGGTATCGGCAGGCATATTCTCTTCGGGGGTCACATTCATGTAACTATTCTCCAGACGGGTAATAAGAAAACGGGCAGGATGCCCCTCCCCGAACAGCAATTCGCCCTCAAGGTGCCACTGCGCAAGGCGAAGCTCGCCGCGACCGGTCGGGAAAAAATACGAGGTAGCAGGGAAAATCAGGTCCCCGGGGCGGAGCGTGCGTAACTGCGAGGGGGCAAACGACACCGCACCCAGATCGATGGGCAGCGAAAGCGGCAGGGCGCTGTGCAGCGGTGCAGAGAGCGGCGTCCAGCCAGGCTGGTTTAACAGCGCCGCCAGGGTGGCGGGCGCAAGTCGTAACTGACTCTGCGCCTGCGCCTCGCCAAGCGTGACGCACATCGCCAGGCACATCCCGTCAGCCGGCTCGCAGGCCGCGTCCTGCGGGGTCAGGTCGCCAAACAGTGCGCGCAGCGCCGGGCTGAGATGCTGGTTGAAGAGCGGCCAGTACCACTCTGCGCACGCGCCGGGTTCGGGCAGCAGCGGGCAGGCGGAAAAGAGGCTCAGCAGCGCTTCGCTTCCGGTCACGGCTAGCCGTCCCGCCCGGCAGGCAAAGTTCTGCACCGGTGGCCGCTCGCCAGCCTCGAACAGCCGCAGCTGAAGCTCACCATCTTCGCCCGCCAGGGTAAAAGGGTAACCCAGACCGTGGCCGATACGCTGGCGCAGCCTGGCCTCCTCACGCGGCAGTGTCCGCAGCAGCAGGGGTTTCATGCCGGGCCTCCCCGCTGTTCAAAGCGCAGGCGCACCGGGCAGGCCAGGCGGCGGCGCAGTGACGCCCGGCAGCGCGCCTCATGGGCGGCCATCATGTTCATCGCGGGCGGCGTAAAGCGCAGGCTGATATCCCAGCCTGCGGCAAACGGCGACAGGCGGGCATCCACTTCGCCCAGCAGCGGCAGCAGAAGCGTCATCGAAACCGGCCCGGCCGGCTGCGCATCCACCATGCCGCACAGCGGCGGCTCCAGCTGCTGCCAGGCTCTGACCGGCGAGGCAGAAGATGCAGGATCAGCGGGTAACTGCGACCCAAAAGAGGAGGATCCTTCCCACGGCAGGATAAGGGGCGGTGGCGGTTCGCCGGGGGTGAGCAGCAGGGCGTCAAACAGCGAACGCTCTTCGCGCACGGGGTCGGTGCGGGAGGGCGGCCCGGATCGCGTGGCGTCTGACGAGCCGCTCTGCGGCGAACGGCGCGGCGCCTCCGGGCGGGCGGGCGGCGCTGAATGATGTTGCGGGTTATGCGGTAACGCTGTCATCGTAATGCCTCGCTGTGCGCCATCAGATATTCCAGTTTTTCTACGTCGCGCAGACGCACCTGTGTTTGCTGCTGTGCGTGCTGCACCTGCTGCTGCTGCGTGACCTGCGCTGTGCGGCACGCCTGCAGCTGATTACGCTGCCCGCTCACCGCGTCGCTGGCCTGGCGCTCCCGGGTCAATCCTCCGACGAGATGCTCCTGTTTTTGCCGCCCCGACTGATGGCGGCGGGCAAAGTCATCGCGCAGCTGCTGATAGTGCTGTTGTGCGGCGTCAAGCTGCTGTTCCGCGTCGGCCGACTGACGCTGCGTCTCCAGCAGCGCCTGCTCCGCTTGCCGCTGCACCCGTTCGCAGCGGCGTAAGCGCTGGCGGCGGATGGGCAGCAGCAGTGAGAGAGCCTGTTGCAGCTCTGCGCTGCCCTCATCCGTCAGGCGATCGTGATCAGGCTGCGGATGATGGCGCATGCTGGCTGACCTCCGCTAAGTGGTGCAGTGTGTCGTCATAGCCGTGCGGCGCGTGCATCGCCTGTTGCAGATAGCCGTTGATCGCCGCCTGAGCCGACACCGCCGCATCGGTCATCGCGTCGTGGCCCGGCTGGTACTCCCCCAGGCGGATCAACATCTCCGTCTGCTGCCAGGCGGACATCATCCGGCGCAGCTGCGTGGCGTCGCGGATATGCTCGTGCGTCGCCACGTTGCTCATGGTCCGGCTCAGGCTGGCCAGCACGTCGATCGCCGGATAGTGTCCGCGCTCCGCCAGGCGGCGGGTCAGCACAATGTGGCCATCAATCAGGGATCGCACTTCATCGGCCACGGGATCGTTCATGGAGTCAGCTTCGATCAGTACGGAGTAGAGCGCGGTGATCGCCCCGCGGGAGGTCTGCCCGGCGCGCTCCAGCAGGGTCGGCAGCAGGGTATAGACCGAGGGCGGCAGGCCGCCGCGGCCCGGCGGCTCGCCCAGCGCCAGGCCGATTTCCCGCTGGGCGCGGGCGAAGCGGGTCAGGGAGTCGAGGATCAGCAGCACGTTCCGGCCCTGGTCGCGCCAGGCTTCGGCGATGGCGGTAGCGGTAAACGCGGCTCTGGCGCGTTCCATACTGCTGCGATCGGAGGTGGCGCAGATGAGCACCGTCCGGCTGCGCAGCGCCGCATCCAGTTCGTGGTCGAGAAACTCACGCAGTTCGCGCCCGCGCTCGCCAATCAGGCCAAAGACAATGACATCGCAGGGCGTATTGCGGGCGATCTCCGCCAGCAGGGTGGTTTTGCCGCAGCCCGCGCCGGCGAAGATCCCCACCCGCTGTCCCACACCCAGGGTCAGCGGGCCGTCAATGGCGCGGATCCCGGTCGGCAGCGGCGTATCGATGCGCGGACGATCGGTGGGTGCCGGGGCGTCGCCCAGCACGCTCACCGCATTCTCCACCGCACCGGGCAGGGCGAACGCGCCGATCTGGCCTGCCTCCAGCGGGCGGCCGAAGCCATCCAGTACGCTGCCGAGCAGGGCATCCGACACCACAATGCGGTGCGGCAGGCGCAGCGGGATCACGCGCGCGCCCCGGGCGATGCCATCGAGCTGGCCAAGCGCGGAGAGCAGCGTGTGCTGTGGGTTAAAGCCGACCACTTCCGCCAGCACGCTCTGCCCGTCCTCCCGGGTGATCTCGCAGAGATCGCCTATCCGCGCCTGCGGCAGGCTGCTCTCCAGCAATATCCCGCTGATGCCGGTAATCCGGCCAAAGCTTTCGACCGGTGAAAAGCGGGTCAGCCGCTGCTGCTGTTGCTGATACCACTGCTCAAGCGCCAATGTCATTACCAGTTCACCTTAATGTTGTCGCGACCGTTGAACTCGATCTGGTCAGAGGTAATCGCCACCAGCCGCAGGTTGTCCACCTCGTCGCCCACGAACAGGCGCTGCCCTTCGTCAGTAACGATATTGGCGCGGCTGCCGGTGGTGATTTGCACAATCCGGAACGGCAGTCTGACCTTCAGCAGCCTGACCTGATTGTTCAGCGGGATGTCGCTGCTGTAGGTGGCGTTAAAGCGCTCAAGCATACGGTTAAAGATTTGCATCTGAGCCTTGCTCAGGCGGCCCGTCAGCCGCAGCCGCTGGTTATGCATATCCAGTTTTACAAGGCTCGCCAGATCCCGTTCGCGCAACATTTTCTGTAGCGGCGCCTGCAGTTCCGCGGGCGTGCGGGGATGCCGGGAGTCGGCGACCTGCGTCTGGGCAACGGTGGGCTGCAGAACCCAGCTCATCACCGTCAGGGAGAGCAGCAGCATCAGGCTCCAGGTCAGCGTGCGGATGCTGCGGCTGACCACCCCTTTTCGGGCGGCGACAGGCACGGCGGTCTCTGGCGGCGGCCCGGCCGGTGCTTCCGGTGCAGACGCGGGGGCAGGCGGCAGACAGGCGGCCCACGGCGTATCGACCTGCGCAACGCAGAGCCAGACGTCAGCCACCTGAAAGGGGGCGTCCGGCGTGATGCTGTACGCTTCCCCGCCGTCCGGCTGTGCCAGCCAGCCGGCCTCTTCCCGGCGCAGCTCACACTGGCGGGCCGCAACGCACGGGTCGCTCAGCATCAGATCGGCCTCTTCGGCGTGGCCAATCAGCCATCTGTCGCCAAAGAGGGGTAACGCGGCGCCTAAATGCAGGCCAGACAGCACGCGCAATTCGAACATGATTAACTCTCCCACGAGGTCAGTGAATAAGCGGCCGGATCCAGTTCGATACGCCCCAGCACATTTACGGCGAGATTAGGTTGCAGCTCTGCAAACGAGAGCACCGGCACATAATGAAACGCTTCCTGAATCAGCCCGCGCAGCGGACTGCGCAGATCCTGCGCGACCAGCAGCACGGCGCTTTCCGGGGTTTCTGGCGAGAAAGCGGTGGCGATGACCACAAGAATGGCGCTGATCTGCTCATGGGTAAGCGCAAAGAACAGATCGTTCTGCGTCTGACGCAGCGAGTCCCGCAGCTGCTCTTCCAGTTCCGGCGTCAGCAGCCAGACATGCAGGCCATCCGGGCGGGCATATTGATAGCAGAGGTGACTTTTCAGCGAGATGCGCACCTGATCGGTCAGCAGCGAGATGTCGCGTTCATACTGCCCGTGCTCGATCAGCGCTTCGGCGATGGCCCGGACCGAACGCAGCGGGATGCGCTCCGACACCAGTTTTTGCAGGACGCTGGAGAAGCGGGTGAGGGGCATCACGCGCTGCAGCTCCTGTGACAGCTCCGGCTGTTCCGACTCCAGCCAGCTCACCAGGGCGCGTGTCTCCTGCAGGCCGATGAAATGCGGACTGCTGGCGTGGATCGCGTTCTCCATGCGCCTGACCAGAATGTCGCGCGCCGTCCAGCGCTCCACCTCGTCGTTCTGCAGCAGCGGATGATCCGCTGACAGCCAGATGAGATCGCCCTCCTGACGCCGCTCGTCGCCCTCAATCACGCCCTCCCTGTCGGCGGGGGCGATGTCATCCAGCCAGCGCCGTTTTACCGCCCGATGCGACACATTAAACGTGCCCGTGACCTTGGGAATTTCATACACCGAGAAGCGAAACTCATCCTCCGTCTGCGGGTCGAGAAACTCGATGTCGAACGCGGGCAGCGTGAAGCCGAAGTGGTAAACGATGCGGTTACGCAGGCGGCGAATATCCTGCACCAGCTCCAGCATCTCCGGATGGCCGCGCCAGGAGGCGCAGAAGTTGATCAGATAAGGTCGTGTCGGGTTGAACTGGCGCAGATCCTCTCTGCCGTTCAGCTCCGGAGGAATGACCTCATTTTCCATTTGCGGCTGCGCAAGGCTCAGGCTCTTTCTGGCGCGCCAGATCTGAAAACCGCCGCTGATCATCGTCAGCGCGGCCAGCAGCAGAAAAATGGCCGTGGGCATCCCCGGCAGCAGGGCAAAGCCCACCATTCCCATTGAGGAGAGCAGCCAGGCTTTAGGCTGGCTGGTTAACTGCTCGGCTATTTCGCGGCCGATATTATTGTCGACCCTCTGTTCGTTGTCGGACGAAACGCGGGTGATCAGCATCCCGGCGGTCAGCGAGATCAGCAGCGCCGGGATCTGGGCAATCAGCCCGTCGCCGATAGTCAGAATCGAGTAGATATGCATCGCGTCACCGGCGGGCATGCCCAGCTGCAGCACGCCGATACTGATGCCGCCAATCAGGTTAATCACGACAATCACCAGCCCGGCGATGGCGTCACCTTTCACAAACTTCATCGCGCCATCCATTGCCCCGAATAACTGGCTCTCTTTGGCCAGTTCATTACGCCGGTTTCTGGCCTGCGCCCCGTCAATCAGGCCGGCACGCAGATCGCTGTCGATGGACATCTGCTTACCGGGCATCGCATCCAGGGTAAAGCGTGCGGCCACTTCGGCCACCCTTTCGGAACCTTTGGTGATGACCAGGAAGTTCACCACGGTCAGGATCAGGAACATCACCATCCCCACCGCAAGGTTGCCGCCCACCACAAAGTTTCCGAAGGCTGCCACCACATGGCCGGCATCCTGCTGAATCAGAATCTGGCGGGTGGTGGAGATCGAGAGCGCCAGGCGGAACATGGTGGTGAGCAGCAGCACGGCGGGAAAGGTCGAGAACGCCAGCGGCCGGGGCAGATACATGGCCAGCACGACCAGCAGAGAGGAGAGACAGATATTCACCGCGATCAGCGCATCAATTAAGGGCAGCGGTAACGGAATAATAAGCATGAACACCAGCGCCATGGCAAAGGCGGCACCGACCACTTCGGATCGTTGCATGGCGCTGATAGCGATTCGGTTCATTATCTGAAACAGGGTATTCATCGTTGTTGCCTCACGACGCTGCGTTGCGGTTACGGCGCTGCTGGCGCTGCTCCGCTTTCGTGACGTCCGTTATCATGCCGCGCAGCAGCTTCAGAGCGCTGTCGCGGTTCTCCTGGGCGGGCCAGAGCGAGGCCGGGACGCCGTGCAGCAGCGGGAAAAGCGCACTCAGAAACAGCGGCAGATGCTGCCTGTTCTGGCCGAGGATCTCGTCCGCCAGCCCGCTAAAATCACTCTGATAGGCGCCGTTGTGGCTGATGTTCAGCATCCGGCGCGCCAGCGTCAGGCCGTTCATGGCAACGCCGGGCACTCTGCTGCGCATGCGCTGCAGAAAGGCAGTGCTGTCGCTCAGCGTCTGGTTGATCCCGGCGGCGTCGCGCAGTCCACGGTGGATACGGCCGAGCGTAATGACGCTGATCGAGGGGGCTAGGGCGGCGAGATCGTCTGCCAGTGCACGCTGCAGGGTACGCAGCGTCGGGATCAGATTGCGTGAGCCGATCAGCTCCAGCAGCATATCCAGCATCCGGGTGGCGGACTGCTGGTGGACGATGCCGTCGTAATAGAGGTTACGTAACGACTGTTTACGCTCCGGATCGCGGGTATAACCGGCGATGGCAGAGGCGGTGTTGTTGCCTGCACGAATCGTCTGGCCGTGTGTCTGCTGCAGCTTATCCAGCTGCGTGCCGGCCCGGCTGGCCAGCACCCGGTCACCGCGCTCCTGTGCCTCTTCGCCGACCATCCGCAGCAGCAGGGCGGTGCGCGTCGGATCGCCGCCGGTCTTTTCCAGCAGGGTGTCGCTTTCCGGGGGGGGATCCTGACGCAGGGCGTCACGCAGCCATGCCATCTGCTCCAGCGCCGGATGTTCATCGCCACCGTCGAGCAGCGTAAACAGCGCATTCAGCTCGCCGACTTTGCTGATCCCGGATTTGCCACGCGGCTGACCGCGTAACGCATTCCGGCGCTGCTGCGCTTTCTGCTTCCGCTCCATTTTTTCGCTGAATGCGGCACCTATCTCTTCCATCGCGTCATTCAGTGACGTTTCCCTGGCGCGGATATTATCCGGCACGGCGTTTTTCGCGGCGGCCGGTGGCGTATTTTTATGCAGAGCTTTCAGCGAGTGCGCCAGCGCCGGTATCGCATGTTGTATTTTCAGCATCGCCAGCCCTCCTCAATGATTATTCTCTCTTTCTGTGTCAATACAGGCAGACCGGTTCCGAAAAAGCCGTAAAAAAAAGGGCGAATAATTTCCTCAGAAAATCAGTGCAATTTTTTGCATTTCCCGACGGGTATCAGGCGTAAAAAATTTCTCAGATAAATCTGTATTAAGAATTAAATCTATTCATAAACAGCGGCTTATTTTTTAAACTTCGGATGGCATATCTCTTGCTGTGTAACGCAATCCATTGCTGTTACTAAGAGATAAGAAAATGCTTAATTCAACGCTTGTATCTGCGGTTACAGAGTCCCCGTTAGCCATTACCGTAAACTGGGATGAGATCTTCGCAACGCATAATAAGAAGCTGTTAAATTTTATTCGGAAGCGGATTACCAGCCATGAAGATGCGGATGACATCCTGCAAATGACCTGTCTGGAAGTACTGTGTAATCGCCATAAGTTTCGCGGCGCATCCCGCCCGGAAACCTGGGTATTTGGCATCGCCGTTAATTTAATTCGTAACTATTACAGGTCGAAACAGGTCCACTATCTGTTTGATAACCTTGATGATGAGACTACCGCCGATCTGCTGCAGGATAACGATCCCAGCGATCTGGCGGAAAACCGACAATTGCTGAGTCATACGCTGGCCTCCCTCGAAACCTTATCCGTCGACGTCAGGGTTATGCTCTCGATGCTTGTGGAGGAAGAGGGCAGCTATCAGGATATTGCGCAGCAGTTAAACATCCCGGTCGGCACCGTGCGTTCACGACTCTCACGGGCACGGGAAACATTGAAAGGCAGGATTTACGCCTGAACAGGGCCTGCCGAAAAGGACAAATTAACTGCTAAAATTATCAGCTCGTTGATATTTAGCGGGTAATGACTATCATGCCGCTGGAACGTTATTTCTGCGGCCTGATAAATCCCCGGAGGGAATAATGCTTTTACAGGGTGTATCTGGCCAGACTGAGCGTCACGAAACCACGATTTCCGGTTTATCAAATATTGCCTTAAACAAAATTCATGATGCGATCTATTTGATAGACAGCCAGCTGCAGATCAAATATGTCAACGAAAAGGCCTGCCAGCTGACGGGCTACTCCCGCGAGGCATTTTCACAGCTGAGCTTCGACATCATTGATAAAGAACTGCACGACAGTGATGTCTTTGCCCTCTGGTGGAAGCTGAGTACCCGCCCGGAAGGGATACAGTTCACCTCCCATCATACCGGTCGCGATAACGTTTTTCCCGTCGAGGTGAGCTGCAGCGGTTATCAGCAGGCGGGTGAGCTGCACATCCTCTGCATTGTGCGCGATATGCATGAAATCCGCCGGGAAAAAGAGCAGCAGCAGCAGCGGGAAAAGCAGCTGCATCAGGTCGTGGAAAACTCTCCCGACCTTATTCTGCGGTTTGATTTGCAGACCCGCTGCCTCTACGCCAACCTGGCGGTCCGCAGCGGGTTTAATCTCAGTGAAAACGATCTCCGTCGCAGGCCGCTGACCGAAAGCGTGCAGCGCGGCGGGATTGGTCTGAGCCTGTTTAAGCTGGTCTCACGCACCCTGGTGGATGAGAAGGTGGCCGAAGATGAACTGGAGATCGATTATCAGGGGGAGAAGCGCATTCTGCATGTGCGCTGCGTGCCGGAATATGCCGCAGACGGTGAGCTGGAGAGCGTGCTGGCGGTCGGGCGCGATATCAGCGCAATCCGCAAGGCCGAAGAGGAGCTGCGGCAGCTAACGCACAACCTGGAGCGGGCGCGGGAAGCGGAGAAAAAACAGCTGGCGCGGGATATTCATGATGAGCTGGGCCAGCATCTGACCGCGCTGCGCACCGGGCTGTCGCTGCTGGCGATGCGAAAAGATCAGACGGCGGATGCGCAGCAGGCGAAAATCGGGCAGCTGATGGGGCATCTGGACAGTACCATCCAGGTGGTGCGGGATGTCTCGACCCGCCTGCGGCCCAACGTGCTCAATCTGGGATTAATTCCGGCGCTGGAGTGGCTGCGCGACCAGTTTGTAAAGAACAACGGCATCCGCTGCGTCCTGCTTGCACCGGACGAACACACCGTAGTGCTGGATGAGGCGACGCTGACGGCGGCGTTTCGCGTGGTACAGGAGTCGCTCACGAATGTCGTCCGTCATGCCAGCGCGACCAACGTCTATATCTTCGTCAAACTCAAGCCGGAGGCGCTGCTTATCGACGTGGTCGACAACGGGAAAGGGTTCAATCTCAGTCGGGTGAAGAAAGGAACCTGCGGGCTGCATGGCATGAAAGAGCGGGGACGGATGCTGAACGGAGAAGCGACCATCGACAGCACACCCGGTAAAGGGACGCGGGTCAAACTGACGTTTCCTCTCTCTGTAAGCGCGAAGTCTGTCCTATCCAGTATGAAAACCGGGAGTAATAAGTGATGAGTCAACGCATTCGTCTGATGATTGCCGACGATCATGCCATCATGCGCGAAGGCCTGAAGCAAATTTTTGCGCTTGATGAGAATATCGACGTGGTCTGTGAGGCATCCGATAGCGGCCAGGTGCTGGAGCGCCTGCGTCAGCACAATATCGATCTGCTGCTGCTGGATATCTCTATGCCGGGCATGAGCGGAGAAGATCTCATTACCCGCCTGCTGCCTCTCTATCCCCAGCTGCGTATTCTGGTACTCAGCATGTACAACGAGCCGCAGATTACCCGGCGCGTTTTAAATAATGGCGCGCTGGGCTATATCACCAAAGACAAGTCGCCAGAGGTGTTACTCAACGCGATCCGTACCGTGGCGCAGGGATCGCGCTATATCGATCACGATCTGGCACAGGAGATTATCTTCTCTGACTACCAGAGCGCGAATCGCGCCCCGCATGAGAGCCTGACGATGCGCGAACGGCAAATCATGATCATGCTGGCCCACGGGGAGTCGATTAATGCGATAGCCGACGCGCTCTCTATCAGCAATAAAACCGTCAGCACCTATAAATCACGCATGATGAAGCGGATGAAATTTACCAATAACGCCCACATCGTGAAATATTCCCTGCAGCATAACCTGGTGCAGTAACCTGCTGTTGCCACCGCCTGATGCGTCGCGGGCAGTGTGCGGTGGTCAGAGAGGGCGGATCTGGCGGAAGGGGGCATAAAAAATCCACGCGGTGGCGTGGATTTAGCCTCTGAGAAGCAGAATGAATCAGCTGTCCTGTTTCAGATGAGATTTAAGCGCGTCCATTTTCGCGATGAGCGGAATCTTTCTGGCTTCAAGCGCGGATAGAGTGTCATGATGTAATTTCATTTCACCTGAAGCACTCGCCTTGTTTTTTTCTAATAAGCGAATGGATGCTTGTTTGACGTTGATTCTCTGCTCAATCTCCTGTCTGGCAGAGACAAGGTTTTCAGGCCTGAACTGACCGATATCACGGTTATATTCATTCCTGAGATGTGATATTTCTCTTTTGAGTGCCTTGATGTTTTTAGGCGCATCATTGAAGTTCTGTACCAGTTTCTGCCACTGTTTGCCCGCCTGATCCGGCACTTTAGTGGGAGCAGAATAGTCGCGGCGGCCTTCTTTTAACGCATAACCGAACTGCCTGATGGCATAGTTATCGCTGCTCAGATGTTCACGCCAGCTGGTGGTGCCAAACCCCATATCCTGCTTATCATAGATACAGCCCGCCTCCGCTTTTTCAAGATCCTGCTCTGCGCTGGTTATCCCGTGCTTCCTTGCAAAATCGAGCAGAACGGCACGACTGTTTTCATGTGCAGCAATGATCTTCTTTAATTTACTGATCTCAGCATTTTTGCTGGTCTCGATCTGACTGATTTTTTCTTCCGTTTTCTTCAGGCGCTCGGCATCTTTGGCCGCGAACGCGCTGGGTGAGGTACGCTTCAGCGCATCCGCGAGAGGCGTGATCTCATGATGCAGTTTTTTGATTTGCATGTCAGCATTGTCGATATCTGTCTGAAGTTTAGCGATCTGGCTTTTTTTCTGTGAGATCGCTTTGGAGAGTAACTGGAGGCTATCAGAAACGCCTTCCATTTCGCCGTTAATTTTTGCATTGTGCGCATTGATTTCGTTTTTATGCATGTCCTGCACGACCGGAGCCAGTTTTTGTTGAATGTTTTTAAGTTGCTCTTCTTTTTTATCATGCATTCTGGAGCTCTGCGCTTCGAGCTTGTCGAATAACCTGCAGAACGTATCCTTCAGCGCGGCAGGGTTTTTAGGGCATGACGCCATTTTTGTCATCAGCAGCTGGCCGACCTCAACTTTATCGCATTTATTAAGGATTCTGTTCAGCGTGTTAATATCACCTTTATGAATCCGTTTATCACTGTCGTTAAGTAAGTTTTTATAGGCTGAAATAAAGCTGTTCTGGTCGCGTACGCTCAATGAGTCAGACATGATTTTGTTCCGGGGTTTGATTAAGGAGAAATTCAGCAATGTCCGGAATCGTATAGCGCCCGCCAGAGCGTTTCTTCTAAAAAACGCTTTTTATACATTTTTCCTGTCGCCGCAGTTCGCGCTATTGTTTATATCGGCAATCTACGCACTAACCTGAATCAGATCATTCCCGCTGTGCCGTCCTGATAATCATTTTCGTGTGAGGAATGCCCAGTGAATGCGCCTGAAACATGGCGCAGGCCGTTGCGGCTTGCCGGAATCGCCACTAAACCCCGGCTCAACGGCGCAAAGTCCAGCTCAGGATCAGACCGGACATTTCTCGGGGCGATAATGGATAAAGCCGTCATCCCGTTGCTGGAACGGTGGAGAGAGTGCCGTTAGCGTAATCGTGAGGCCTGATAAACCTAATAAATAAGGATGGCGATCTTTGCTGGCAGATCAGCTGCAGGAACGCCCCGGCAGACGACGGCAGAGTTAGTCCGATGGAGTTTTTTAGTCACGAAACAGGCCGCAGTGTCGTCATCTTCAGGCTTCTTAACGGCGGCGTTATCATGTCTTATTGTGTCTGCCCGGAACCTGAATCGGGTTGTTGTCATCTTAATGCCAGGAATACGACATCTTTAAGCGCTTTATTCCAGGTTAACCCGCACAGGTAAGTTGTGGCAGAAATGACGGGGAAGCTGTTCTGTGCCAATTACCTTGCCGACAGTGAGCACGGTGCTGAAAATTATTACATTGAATACTTAATTGCGGCTAATTGTTATAAAAACGCCAGCCAGGATCGCTTGCCACAGAGAGAGAGTGATTTGAACCGGGAGGGTCTGGAAAAAATGATATTCAAAGCGTAGGGGCTTTCGCACAGACGGTGCAAAAAACATTAACATTCCCTGTAGTATCTCGCGTAAAGTTGATGTTGAGGTAAAGATGAATTCAACGCCTGTCTTCTGAAAAATAATGGCATTACCAGCAGTAACTGTCATTCCCGCGTCATCATGCGCTGAAATGGGAATATCGTTACCGATGTTAACACGCAGCAGAGGCGTGTGGTGAAAGGCACTATTTCGCCAGCACTGAACGTTGTGCCGGTAAAATCTGGTCTGGTCATCTACGAAGATATTAAAACAGGAGGTTTTAAGGGGGCGGCAACGTTGATCATCACTCCGCTGCCGGATCGCCAGAGGCGTTTTTTGATAGAGCGTCTAATCAGCGCATGTTATGTTTCTGCTTGCAAAATAAGAAGATGTATCAGGTGTAGCTGTCTGAAATATGTATTCATCCTTTGTTCTTATTCAGGAGAAAGTAAATATTCATGTAGCGTGAGGACATTACTTTCAGTGGTGACAGGGACGTCATTTTTTAATGCTTATAATAAGGACGAAGTGACTAAAAATATTATCGTAAATAATAAATGAATGATATGTTTTAGCTATTAACTAATATGCATCGATCGTTGAAATCAATTTCACATGCTATGGGTGGGGTGGTACTGTTTTATTACATTCACAGTAAATTCGCATTGAGTTTAATTCTTTTGTGCACATCGAAATGGAAAGGACATTATTCCTCGTCATTGTTAAATTAAAGTTACAAAGAGGTTGGTTTTTTGTCTTCTGACGATCTGGCAGAAGCAATTTAATATCATGGATTGAGATATTCACTCATGCGTTTTCCTGAAGGTACCTTCACTCAAAGAACTAAACGCCAAAGGGATTTAAAATGAAAAAATGCGTAGTAAATGCAGGAAAAATTTACTTTCTTAATTTCACCTTTAATCCGAATTCGAGAACGCTGCAGCAAGACGATACCATTGTACAATTAAGGAAAAAACAGTCCGATGTGCTGGCATTACTGTGCAGAAAATACCCTGAGCCTGTTTCTCAGGCTGAATTTCTTGCTGAAGTATGGGGGGGCGGTTATGTGACTTCACAAAGTATCGCACAGATGATCCGGTCTTTAAGAGTAAGTCTGGGAGATGAGACAAAAAGTATTATTGTCACGATCCCCAAGCTGGGGTATCAGCTTACGGCCAGGCCCAGTTGTGAAGAGCCTGAAGCGGAGCCCCATGAACCTGGTTTTGCGTCATCCTTTCCTGAATACCGTGAAGCAGACAATGTTTCTTTTCCCGCCCGGCCGACAATGAATGTGACTTCCGTGAGTACCGGGTCGATGTCGGTTATCCCTCATCCTGCCCCCGTAAAGTTGCTACACAGTAAGAAGTTTTCGCCGCAGACATTATTTTTAAGTGCAGCCGTTGCGCTTTTTTTTAGTCTCATTTTTGTTGCCATGACGGCAAGAAGTAATCCGTTTGATCTGATTAAAGATGAGGATAAGATTAGCCAGGTGCCGTTAGCTAACCGCGTTTCGCCGACGGGCGAACATTTTTTGTATTGCTGCAACACCACCCAGGGAATAATCTGTCAGTCTAAAGCGAATTTATCGAGTGCTAAATGCGTCACGCGGCAGGATACCGCTTCAAATAATTAATGACGTGAGAAATTACTTTTTATTAGCAGGCATCAATTAAAAAAGCACAATGCATTTTTTTGTCATTTTTATTGCTTACCGGGGAAGTCGCTGACTGGTCATTCTAATGCTAAAACGCAAGCAAAATGCTTGCGTTATTTTTTTACCCCTCGTTATCGACAGACGAAACGTTCGCGGATGCCATCCTGGCCGGGCACCTCTATTTTATTGATAACTGCTGTCTGATATGCAATCAGGGAAATGATATTTTTGACATACCTGTCATGATGCACCGGCGTCTTTGAATGATAGTGACCTATTCCATCCCATGTATAGCCATAGCGCTCAATACTTCGGCTGAGCAACCAGGCCCCTGAGAAAACGTTAGCACAGCTATTCTCCCGTAGTAACGTTTCATCAATGCCCAGCGCCTGTAACGCCTTAAAATTTATCGTGTTAATTTGCATTATGCCAACATCGACGCTGCGGTTGGTATTGCGATTCACTGCCTGCTGACGGTTTCTGGACTCCTGCCAGATAATAGCTTTGATTAGCAAGGGGTTTATCTGGAAGCACTGCGCGGCTTCGATGATGCAATCAACCTTTTGTGCCATCACCCAGGGGGAGAACAAAAGAGACAGGGCCAGCGCAACGGGCGTAAAGGGTTTTATTTTCATGATTTGTCTGTCCGGCATTATACCGGCATCAATCGCTGAGAAGATTATAACGACGGATCGCTGTCGGTCTCGTTGAAGCTTTTATACATCATGTTATTAAAAAGCATATTCACTCCCAGCAGCTGAGAAGCGCGTTTATCCAGCACGTTGTAAGCATAATCTTTGAACGCATCGCTATTGCGCAAACAGGTGTCGGCGTAGAGCAGCGCTTCATTGAGTTGGTGCATCGAGACGTTCCTGTCGGGGGAAAGCGCCCGCATTTCATTCATCATCTCGCCCAGCGTCTGTTCGGGCTTCGTCTGCTGAAAATAGTGGCGCACTTTATCGTTAAAACGCTCGTCCGCCGCGTCACCGTCCTGAACGTATGACGACGAAGAGGCAATAGTGTTGATGCTATTCATGGTTTTCATCCTTATCCGGGTTAACGGTTTCTGAAGAGATACGGTGGCTCATATCGATAAGTTTCCCTGCCAGATTGCGCAGCAGATCGGGTGTCAGGTGATCGAGGGTATCAGTCAAACCGGCGGTGTGTTCATCCGCCTGCTCCAGCCAGCTGCGGCACAGCGTTTCGCTCGGAAAGCGCACCGCATCCATGTCATTTTGCACGGTGATATGATTGTCATCGGTATAGAGGTAGTTCGAGGTGTCCGCGCCGTCCGGCAGCTTTACCGCTCGCGGAATAACGATGCGCAGCGCTTTCTGGTGCCCACACTTTTCCTGAAGGTGATGGATAATGCGCTCGACGATCATCGGATCGTGTAAGGACTGCCTGAGTGCGGTGGCGATCTGCTGGCGAAAAGCGTCCTGTCGCTTATGCTGCTGGCGTTGATACTCATCAAGCAGCGTAACCAGCTGCGAGAAAAACAGCGCAAAGCCGGTCTGGAACGCCTGCCTCTCACAGTTTTCACGCAGCCTCACCGTTTGTTGCTCATATTCGGCATGAATCTCACTGCAGCGATTCAGGGTACGCTCCAGCGCCACGGCCATCCGCTGATGGCGGTTTCGCTCAGAGGATTTGATCACCGTGAGGTGATGCAGATCGTCGGGTAACTGATCAAGAGTAATGGTGCGCATAGGTGAAGGCCATTCGTAGCAGATTAATGTGGTTCAGCGTTTTCGGGGCGGCGAATTGCGCAAGCGCCATGCCGGACGGGAAATGCAGCATCAGACGCTGTCGCAGCGCGGCCGGTAAACCGGGAAACTGTCCCAGAATGAAGGTAACGCCGCAGGACGCGGTATTCAGCGCGATATCGCCGTCATCAAGCGCCACCTCGTGAAGCAGCGGCAAAGAGATAAAGGCCAGCAGACGCGGGTCAGACATCAGCACGGCACCCATTTCAGGCAGCCTCTCCCGCTGCAGATAGCCCCCAATCAGATGTGCAGCGAGGGGAATCAGATGCCAGTGGGTAAGCAATAGCGAACACCTGGCTTCGTCGGGCTGCCAGCGCGGGGGCAGATCAGAGAGTTTGCCATGCCTCAGCAGCCAGAAATTAAGTAGCTTCTCCTCCCGGGTTTCAGGCGCCCGGAAAATTTCCGCCAGGTGGCTGTGGTGCGTGTAGCCTGCCGGGGCGTATAAAATGGACATTATGCGCGGATCGCCGGCGTTCATGATTTCGCCGCCTCGTCTTCAATCTGTTCTGCTGCCTCATGCGGAGGTAAAGAGGGGCGTTGTCTGAGCTTATAGATCATCAGGCCCGCGATGCCGGCTGCGCATAACCCCATCGCGGAAAAGAGAATGATCCACAAAAGAGGGATGCGTGCGGGAACGCGGGTCGGCGCAACGTACTGGATAACCGGGGCGGGGAACAGCACCACCGAAATATTCTCGTAGCGTACGTCATCGAAGCTATTTTTGATTAAGGTTTTTATCTGCGAGATAAACAGATTATCGTCAATCTCCCCTTTATAAGAAATCAGCACGCCGACATGACCGGTGGCCTTTTTTCCGCCTGTATCGTTATTAAACGGGGGATAGCTGACGTGAACACGCGCATTGACCACCTGAGCGATCATGCGAAGGGATTGCTCAAGCCGCTGCTCCTGTAATGAGAGGACGCGGGCCTGCTCGGCGTTGGGTGACGCCACCAACGCGCTTTCCGGAAACGCCTGGCCAATCTGAACGTCAGCGGCCCACGGCAGCTGGTACTGGTTAATAATGGATAGCGCGGCGGTACTTTCAGATTCTCCGACCGAGACGGTATAACCCGCTTTGAGATTGCCGGCCTTTTTCGCAGAAATATTATGCTGCTGCAGAATGGCCAGAACCTGGTTGGCCTGCTCCTGCGTCAGGTTGAAGAGAAGATTCTCGTCATTACAGGCGCTAAGCATAAACGTTAATAGCACCGCAGCGAGGACGCGTGAACATTTCTTCATCATTATTGCGATTTTTCCAGAGTTTCTATAGTGCTTACCGCCTTGCGTGCAAGCGTGCTCACCAGAGAGACGTAGTTACTGTATTCACCGATATAGTTCTGTAACATCTGTAGCTTCTCCGGATTGCTGGTGTAATGCGGAGACTGGCTGAGGGTATTAATCACATGTTTAAACTGCGCGTCGGTTTCGCTGACTTTAGTAAATGTGCTGGACACTAAATTATTAAAGTTTGTGTCGTGAACGCTGACGGACAGGCTATCATCCGGGTTAAGGGTGTCTGGCGAGATCCGGGTTAGTGCCGACAAGGCGTCATTAAATTGACTCATACTTACTCCATAGCAGAAAAGGGTACGAGAGCGACACGTACCCATGTTGGTTAACGGAAGTTCTGAATAATGGCTGCGCCAATATCCTTATAGGCTTTCACCGTACTGGTCTGGGCATTACGAAACAGCGTGTATTGCTGTAGTTTCGACTGATAATTGGCCAGCACGGCCGGATCAGACGGGTCGGCTTTCAGCTGAGCCTCGGCTGTCTTTAATTGTTCTATCATGTCTTTAGCACCCGCTTCGAAGCCAGCGGATACTTCATCCAGATAATAGCCATTGAAATCTACAGCAGACGCATTTGAATCAGCCATTTAAGTCTCCTTGTTTTAGGGGAAAGTACCAATGACGAGGGTTCAAAAACAGATAGCCATTAGAAGAGTCAACATACGACTTATCCTGTAACCAGTTTTCGTCGAGATTAATTGAAAAATTAATCACGCGGCTTCCCCATTGGTGATTGTATTGCTTAATGAAATGCTGCAAAGAACGCAGGGTGCTGTCGCTGAGGTCATCGCGAATCACTAGCGCGTAACCGCCTGGAGAATTAATCTGGCGGTAATATATGTGCAGGCGGTCCAGGCCCTGGCGAGCGTCCTGTAATAACTGATCTTTGGTTTTAACCAGAACCCGGATATCAAGGGCAAAGGGGATTTTTTTCAGAACAGCCGCTTTGAAATTTTTTTCTTCCTGCTGGTTTAAGTTTCTGTAAAGTGCAATTGTCGGGTGCTGAGGTCTGGCGTCGTCAATTTGTAAAACGGGGTAGCCCGCGTTCGCAAGCTGCGCAACGACCTCATTTCGTTGCTGCGTTAACCAGACAGGTACCACACTCTCTTTGCCCTTTAGTTTGAAGATCGCTTCCCGTGTCCATTCCATTGCCTGATAGTTTCGTGTCAGCACGTAGATAAGATTATCGCGGCCACGAACAATATCGACAGGCATCGGTGCACCCGCTAATGCTTCATTTAACGTTACCACCTGCCGTTCACTTTCCAGTTTTTTATACCCGCTAACGCCCGCGGTAATCACCAGAAGTAAGAGAATAAAAAAACCGAAAGTGAGGGCGTAATTTTTTTTTACCCGAAAATCGGGCCGCCTGGTTTGTTCGCTAAATTCCGCACTGAGGGCCGGAGGAAGATTAAAATTTTCAATCTCCGCCGGCCAGTTCTCTTCGTCACGTTTGATGGCAAAGCGGATGTGCTCATGCACGAAAATCTCATTTTCCTTTAGCCGTGCCGTGTAGCTTTTGTCTGTTCCCTGTACTTCAAGCCGATAGCCTTCGTCTGATTCGTCACCCTGGTAACGCGCTGATAAGCGGAGAATAATGTTGGGTGACGGCATGTCACAGGGGAGATAAAGCGTATTATGCGTATAGGCGGCTGCATGATCGCCGGGCGACATCATGGCGGTCGTGTCATCCTGGAGTGCCAGCCCCGGGTTGATGATGAGAAAGTAATCGTCTGCCGGAAGGTGGAGTTCACAGCCAAACATGGGGCCAAACAGCACCTTCAGGGTGAATTTTTTCTGTGCCTCTGGTACAGGCCTGTCATCATGTAATTCGTTCATGTCGCTCTTCATAGAAAGGGCCATTAATAATGTCAAACACGTTCGTACGAGCAAAGCCCATGCGGTTTTATTTTAATCTGCGCGACAACATCCTGATGTTAAGCCCTTCCTTTTAATTAAAAGAGTTTCAAAAGTCATGAAGCGCCTCGCGCATGAAAAGCACTGTTATATTCACAATGAATTTTCCTGGCGTTTCAGGAATATTATCTCGTTAAGATGGGCCACTGTAGCGCTCTCAATACGCAAACTCAATGTTGTATGTTGATCTTTTGTTGAAGCTTTTTTTATGATTTTTACTCTTTTATTATTAAGCTTTTTCTTTTCTTTATTCTGTTTATTCTTTTTTTATCTCGTACAACCTGTATTGACGCGCAACGATTTCCTGATAGATTCTCAGGCACATTAGATAGTTCTTAATCGAGTGATTAAATATCATTTCTGAACACGAGCTGAGGTAAGAGAAAACTATGCGGGTCAGCAATACTCAATGCCATCAGAAAAACATAATGCGGCAGAGAAAAGAGGATAGCGCACATACGGAAATGCCGCTTTTCGTGAGTGATAAATGTATCGATTTAAATAACGGCATGTTGTTTGCCCGTCCGCTAAACCGTGAATCCACCCTGGCCGTCTCGGCCACAGGAGAACTGCGGGAGAACTATGACGATCGTCTCAATACTATTACGCACCCTATTGTGTTATCGACCCTGGATAACATGAAAATTACCTTTGCAGGGGCGTGGATGATTGAAATAGTCTCGATGTCGCAGGCGGCCACGTTATTTTCATTTCTCGATTATCAGGCGAAATCCCGCAGCGTGATCGCCGAGCCATGCGCGGGAGAGCCCCATGCGGCTTTACTGATGCATACCGAGCGGAATCTGGCCATTTTAGTTGACGGTGAATGTAAAACGCTGATGGGCGTGCTGATTTTTACATTATTAAAGCCCCAGGATCGCCGCCTTGAGAATCTGTTTTCGTTTGTCAGGAATGTCGAAAGCTACTGGATTGCCCACTTTCTGTTATCGCAGGTAATGAATGAAGATAAAGAGAGCGACAGCCATAAGATTGGTAATGCCAGTAAAATTTATGGTGTATCTGAATCCTATTTCAGAAAGCTTTGCCACCATGCGTTTACCCGGGGGCCAAAAAAACAGTTGCGCCTCTGGCGAGCGGCGCATAGTGCCCTGCAGCTCATTGAAAAAGATAATTCAATTGCGGCCATCGCAGGCAATAACGGCTATGCGTCATCGTCTCATTTCTCCAGTGAAATAAAATCGCTGTTTGGCATTACACCGAGGGAGTTTAAAAAATTGGAAGGCTTGCTTGATGAATAAGATGGTTGCGAAACGGCGGCGCCGCTGCCTGCCGTACGTATTGCTGGGCGTACTGAGCGGTAATCCGGCCGTCGGCGCATTACTGGATACGCAGGATTATTCGGGTGGCCCCGTCGATGTCGGTAACGGTTCGCGGGCCGACGAAAATACCTATATCGCCAGTAATAACAGCGTCCAGCAGCTGTTTTTTGTCATCGGTGGCGCGCTGAATAAACCTTTTGTTGTCAGTACGGAAGCGGCCAGAAAGCGGGTGTCAGGTAAGTTCGACCTGAGTAAGCCGAAGACGCTGTTAGACACCTTAGCTGCACGGACCGGGCTTATCTGGTATGACGACGGCAGCTCCGTATACGTTTACGACGCCAGCGAAATCAAAAGCAACATTGTGCGCCTGGCCTACGCGCCGTTTGACCGGTTAGTGGCCTTCATCAAGTCATCAGGGCTCTACGACGCGCGTTTCCCGCTGCGTTCAGACGGGCGCTCTGGCTCGTTTTATGTCTCCGGGCCGCCGGTTTATGTCGAGCTTATCGCGGCGGCGGCAAAATATATTGACGCAACCTATGCCCGACCCGGAACAGGTGAAAGCACGATCCGCGTGATCAAGCTTAAAAACACGTTTGTAAACGACCGCACCTTCACCCAGCGCGACAGCCCTGTCACCGTGCCGGGCGTCGCGACGGTGCTGAACCAGCTGCTGAATAACACGGTCGACAGCCGTGGCGGACGTTCCGCACTGGCCGGGGCGAACATCACCGTCGACAATGATACGCGAGGCGCGCTTGAGGCCGCTTCGGCCACGCAAAAGGGAAATTTTCCACCGTTGCCTCTGTTTAATTCGGGGTCATCGGCGAAGCGGGAGGGTGAGTCAGAGGCCTTCGCCCAATCGTCCATCAATATCGTCGGCTACCCGGACACCAACAGCTTGCTTATTCAGGGTTCCGAAAGGCAGGTGAGTTTTGTTGAGGATTTAGTCAGCGCCATTGATGTCCCTAAACAGCAGATTCAGCTGTCACTGTGGATCATTGATATTTCGAAGGATGATATCAACGAGCTGGGAATTCGCTGGCAGGGTGCGGCAAAAATAGGCAACACCGGCGTGACGTTTAATACCAGTGCACTGACGCCGGAAAACAGCCTTCATTTTCTGGCGGATGTCTCCGCACTTGCGCAAAAAGGCAATGCGCAGGTGGTTTCACGTCCGGAGATTCTGACGCAGGAAAATGTGCCGGCGCTCTTTGATAACAACAGCAGCTTTTACGCCAAGCTGATAGGTGAGCGTAACGCCTCACTCGAAAAGATTACCTACGGCACCATGATTAGCGTTCTGCCACGTCTCGCGCAGCGTCAGCAGGAGATTGAGATGATCCTGAATATTCAGGATGGCGGCCTGCCCCTTAATGCGGAGGGGAAAACCGAAAATGTCGACAGCTTACCCATGGTGAACAACACCCAGATCAGTACGGAGGCGCGCGTACCCGTGGGCTATAGCCTGCTGGTCGGTGGCTACAGCCGCAACCAGGATGAATATCATAATGTGGGCGTCCCGCTCCTGCGTGACATTCCGCTATTAGGCCGGTTGTTCGACTACAGCTATACCAGCCACAAAAAAATGGTTCGCCTGTTCCTTATTCAACCCGGTTTACTTACGAGCGGAGAAACCTGGCAGGGCCGGGGAACGGAGGATAATAACCCCGTCCTGGGCCGGACGTGGGCGGGGAATGACGTCACGTTGAAATCGACGGTCTCCATGTTGCGTGAAACGATGAAAAAAAATTAAGGACCCGGTGAATTATGGACATTCGTTCTGTTGCCAGCGTTGACTTTAATCGCCCTGAATCACCCATCCTGGACAACCGTGATGCTGCAGGCCGGGCCGAAGTGGAGGCGGGCGAAGAGGCACTGCCGATCAATTTGCAGGAAGAGATGAATAATGCCGCAGAGGAAATGGCGGATCTCCTCAGCGCATTTGGTCGCTTCAGCAAAGCCGGCCGCAAAAACGACAGCGCAGATAACGATTTTGTCTCCTCTATGCTTGAGGATCTGGCTGACGAGAAGCTGAACACATTAATTAAACATGTAGCCAGACTGAGCGACTTCAATAACCTGTTGAACTTCGCCCGCCAGCTTTTCCCGGATGACAGCGACTTAATGCTCGCACTGCGTGAAATGCTGTTGAGCCGCCAGCTCTCTGAACTTCAGAAGAAGAAAATTAAAGAGGCGATCGCCGATTTAGAAAAGTTTGCCGACACTAAAAAAATGCAGTCAGGAATGAACGTCGGTCGCCTGGCAAAACGGTTCAGCGACGGTAGTGGTGACAGACCGTTGTCGGCGAAGGATCTGCGCAATAGCTATCTTAATTTTCTTGAACTCGAGATGCCCGCAGGCTTTATCTATAAAGACTGGATTGATGTTTACGGTTATCAGAACAGAACGCGTTTGCTGGTCTTCACGCTGTCGGCGCTGGTTGCTGATATGAAAGCCAATGAACCCGGTATTCACACTTCTGAATTCGGCCCGCTCAGCGCAAAACTGTCAGATGCACGCCTGCTCAACACGCTTGACCAGTTGCTGAACGAAAGTTTTGCAAAATTCCCGTTCCGGGAACAGATGAGAAATCATCAGCAGATGCTGGGCGAGGGGGATATTGTCGGGCTTTATATGGCGGGTTTAGTGGACGCTGACCAGTTTAAAGTCACCCTGAACGCGTTCAGTAAAAACTTTATGTCATTACTCCTGCTTAAACAGCGGTCGATGGTCATTCAGGAATTGCGCAACGTTTATAACGTGACGCCTGACTTTATTTTCGTCGATACGCTTTATCGGGACGTCATTGTCAATCATCTGGCTGCTTTACTACGGGACATGCTCGAAAAAGAGAAAAATACCGGCATCTGGAATGAATATTATAAATAATCGCAGGCAATCGCATTTGTCTGCCCTGGATTGATGTGCAACTACTTATGCTTAGACGATTTATACTTGAACTGCGTAACCGGCCAGAGCTGATTATCTTAACGATAATGGTTATGGTCGTGGTCATGCTGATTATCCCACTGCCGACCTACCTGGTTGATTTCCTGATTGGACTCAACCTGACAATGGCGCTGCTGATTTTTTTGGGATCGTTTTATATTACCAGAATTCTGGATTTTTCGACGTTTCCCTCCATTCTGCTCATTAGTACGATATTCCGGCTGGCGATCTCAATCAGTACCAGCCGTCTGGTGCTGGCCGATGCCGATGCCGGGGAGATTATTGCCAGCTTCGGAGAGTTCGTCATCGCGGATAATCTGGTGGTGGGCTTTGTCATCTTCTTTATCGTGACGATCGTGCAGTTTATCGTCATCACCAAAGGGTCGGAGCGCATTGCGGAAGTGGCCGCCAGATTCTCATTAGATGCTATGCCGGGCAAACAGATGAGTATCGATGCTGACCTCAAGGCAGGGGTTATCGACGAAAAAGAAGTCAAGCGACGCCGCAGCGATCTGGAAGCGGAAAGCCAGTTATATGGCGCGCTTGATGGTGCGATGAAGTTTATCAAGGGCGATGCCATCGCGGGGATCATTATTATCTTCGTGAACTTACTGGGTGGGATCGCGGTGGGCACATTACAGCACGGCATGGATTTATCCCATGCGATGTCTGTATTTACGTTACTGACCATCGGCGATGCGCTGGTTGCACAAATTCCGGCACTGTTAATCTCTATCAGCGGCGGCCTGATCGTCACCCGCGTCAATAACAGTGAGAATACCAACCTCGGTGCGAAAATCCTGCAGGATATGTTTCACAATAAATTCATCCTGCTTGTCACGGCCGTGCTGGCTATTGCTCTGGGGCTGTTGCCGGGCTTTCCGTTACCGGTATTTGTCCTGCTGGCCGCTTTACTGTTCGGCATATTCATCAGGGATAAACTGGCGGCGAAAAAAGGGAACAAGCCGACAGTTCACGCGGCAGAAGAGGATGAAGAACCGGTGCTGAAAAGCAAACCGGTGATGATCGACGGGGAGTATATCCCGGAAACGATCCCGCTCATCATTACTGCCTGGAAAGGCTACGAGGCCTACTTCCAGGAGAATAATTTATGCTCTTTGCTCAAGCGTAACTTTTTTATTGAGTACGGCGTGCGTCTGCCGGAAGTCGTGATGAACTACGACCCGCAAATGTCACGCGGCAAGCTCACGGTTGCGATTAATGAAATTCACGTTGCCACCTATGACATTTTACCAGGCATGTGCAAAGTGCTGATGCGTGGCGACGAGCTGCAGGTTATTGACCCGGCCGTGCAGGCGGTGGAAACAGCGCAGGGTATCGCTTACTGGATCCCGGAGGAACGAAGTGAAACCGCCTTACAACTTGGCTTTTATTCAAGAGCGGCGATCGATGAATTCTACGCCTGCGTCTCGACGTTGCTGGTGCACAATATTTCTGAGTTCTTCGGCATTCAGGAGGCCAAAACGTTACTTGACGATCTGGAGAAAAAATATCCCGAGCTACTTAAAGAGTGTTACCGGAATAATACTGTGCAGCGGATTACTGAGGTTTTCCAGCGGCTGTTACAGGAGCGTATTTCTATCCGCAATATGCGTCTGATTCTTGAGGCCTTAGTCCAGTGGGCACCCAAAGAAAAGGACCCTATTATGCTGGTGGAGCACGTTCGCAGCGTGTTATCACGTTACATCTCAAATCGCTTTGCGGCCAACGGGCAGATTCGCACCCTGGTGATGTCGCACGATATGGAAAACCTGGTTCGTGGTGGCATTCGCCAGACCTCTGGCGGAACCTTTATCAATCTGCCGCCGCCGGAAACAGAAAGCATTATCAGAAGCCTCGAACAGTGCATTATCAGCAACGGCGCTAACGCTCGCGATATTATTTTGATGGTGTCGCTGGATATTCGGCGCTTTGTGAAAAAGATCATAGAAGGAAGCTATCCGGAGATGGAAGTGCTGTCTTATGGCGATGTTGCATCCGGCGTGGATGTTGATGTCATTGGTTCGTTAGAAAATTAATCGAGGTAATAAATGAAATATGACGTTGTTGCACTGTTATCCGGCGTGCTGAATGAGGCCGGAATGGCTGAGATTCTGGATAGCGATCTGAGCAACCACTCCACCATCTCTCTGAATATGAAAGATGATATTCCAACCATTCACGTCAGAAGTGAAGATGATGAAGTCTGGGTGTGGGCAAAAATTGTTGAGCAGACTCCGGCCTCGCTGAGCTATTGCAGCGCGAGTTTATTACCGCTGATGATGAATCATAACGAAGAGTATTTTTACACCGGGCAGCCCTGTTTATATCCCGTCGACGGAAATATTGAACTGCGCGCTCAGGTAAAAGATAAACATCTGCACGCGTCGGATGATTTTTTATCGATGCTGGATTACTACCTGAGTATTTTGCAGGAATATCGCGCCGTACTGGTTTAATTACTGAGGTTTATACCATGGTCGCCCAATGCCTGGTTCATCTGGCACACCCGCTACGTATTCAGGGAAATGTGATTGAAGCGCATTTGCCGGGAACGCGTATCGGTGAGATATGCGAGATCCAGAAATCCTTACTTGAACCTGAAGTGCTGGGGACGGCCCAGGTGATTGGGTTCAATAAGGAACATACGTTACTGAGCCTGCTTAACGATAATCAGGGCTTTTCACGCAGCAATGTCCTGCTGCCTACCGGCAAGCCTTTTCGTATCGATGTGCATAAAAATATCGCCGGGGCAATCATTGACGCAACGGGTACGGTTCGCGGGCGCCTGGACAACGGCGTGCAGCAGACTTTACCCGGTGCGCAAAGTCTGGACGCCTGCGGGGCGCCGAAAGATTTTACTCAGCGTAAGCCTATCACTGAATCTCTGGCCACCGGTGTCAGGGCCATTGATGGCCTGCTGACCTGCGGGCAGGGTCAGCGTATGGGCATTTTTGCGGCGGCGGGCTGTGGTAAAACGTCTTTAATGAGCATGATCGTTGAACACTCCGCAGCGGACATCTACGTCATCGGGCTTATTGGGGAGCGTGGACGTGAAGTCACCGAGTTTGTGGAAGAGCTGAAGCGTTCGTCGCGCTGTTCTCAGATCGTGCTGGTTTACGCAACCTCAGACCGTTCCTGCGTTGAGCGCTGTAACGCGGCGCAGATTGCCACGACGATAGCCGAGTTCTTCAGCGGGCAAGGTCAGAACGTACTTCTGTTTATCGACTCGATAACCCGCTATGCGCGCGCGCTGCGTGATGTGGCGCTCAGCATGGGAGAACTGCCCGCCCGAAGAGGCTACCCGGCATCCGTATTTGAAGCTTTGCCAAAATTACTGGAGCGGCCCGGACGCTTTTTAACCGGCTCCATCACGGCCTTCTACACGGTGCTGATTGAAAATGAGGAGGAGTCGGATGTCATTGGCGATGAGGTTCGCTCGATTCTTGATGGCCATATTTATCTCAGCAAAAAGCTGGCCGCGAAGGGACACTATCCGGCGATCGATATTATGCAGAGCATCAGCCGCGTATTTTTGCAGGTAACCGATCCGGAACACCGTCAGCTGGCAAAACGTTTTCGCGAATATCTTGTCCGTCAGAAAGAGATGCAGCTCTATCTGGATCTCGGCGAATATCGGCGCGGCGAGAATCCGGAGAACGATGCGGCGTTTGATCGCAAAAATCAGATGGAAGCGTTTCTCCAGCAAGGCATGGAAGAAAAAACCGACATGCAGGCCTGCCTGGAGAGCTTATATGGAAGCGTGGCGTAAAGGGCGCGAGTTTGTTTCCCTGCTCGAGCGCAAACAGCAGATCCTGCAGGGCGATATCGTAAAAACGGAAAACCGCTTAGCGAAAATAAGGCTGAAAATGGCTGAATATCAGCAGGAGTGCGCTGATATTAACCAGCAGATAAAAATGTTAACCCCCTCCGGGTTACACAGCCGTGCAGATATTTATAAGGGAATAAGGCAGCAGGGCGCGTTATTGACTCACCTGCAACTGGTTCTTCATAAAATAAATCAACTGGAAAACGAAAAATATAGTCTGGAGAACACCCTTGAGCAGCATCGCGCCGCAATGAGCATGCTGGATAAAAAGCACTACAAACTTTCTTATTATTTGCGGCCACTGCGCCGCGAATATTTACGCCGCTGTGACAATGATGCAGAAAGCGAAATTCAGGAGATTGCGGGTTATGGTAGAAAAAATTTCTGAAGTCAGTATGAGCGTTGCGATGAAAGGGGCGTCAACGCCGGATGACCACACGCTGCTGAAACAGATAGCGAAAAAGAAAAAACAGGATAAGAGCAGTGAGATGCCTGCGCTGGTCGCCATGCTCCCGCCGGAAATGCTGGTTCAGTTAACGACGCCCTCTGCACGGGGGGGCGGTCTGCAGAAAACCGAAAAGCTGGCGGTGAAACAAGCCGCGAGCGACTCTCCGGGCCTTGCCGCAGAACTCCGGCAGACAAAGCAGGGCGATGGCCTGCGCCGGCAGGTGGCGCAGGCGGTTGCTGGTCAGATGGCCAGCACGGACAGAGGCAGCAGCGCGGTCAGCGTCCGGAAAGGCGAGGTCAATGGCCCGTCAGTCACCAGGGCTTCGGCAGGCGCATCAACGTCCGGGGCGCAATCCACCACACCTGTAGCCACACAGGTGACAACCGACGTATCCACAGACGTGTCCGCAGAGGTGCCTGCAAAGGTGGCGACAAAACTTCATCCCTTCGCTACGCCTCAGCACCCTCATGTTGCCGCCCGGGCAAACCCGCTCATCGTCACGTCATCGGCCCCTGTGGCGGAAGCGGACGGTCAGAAAAAGCCGTTACGGAACAGAGAAGAAAGTGGTGAAGCAAGACCGCTCTGGCAGGAGGCGAAGCAGCCGGAGAGTCTGGTAGCAAAGCCGGGCGAAACCGTGGCCCACAGCAGAAATAGCCCCGTAACGCTTGCGCAGCTAAAGACGCAGGCCGGGCTGGGAAGCGGGGTAAAAAGCGGAAACGATGGCCAGACACTCGAGGTGAACTACCAGTTTCAACGCTGGACAGGCGACCATTCGGTCAGAGTGTCTGTACCAGCCGACGCGCGCCGTGACGGCAATGTCACGTTGCTGCCTTCCGATGTTCGTGCAGCGGATGTGCTGCTCCGCAATATGGGCCAGCTGACGGGTCTCAGCCCGGATCTTCTGCGCCCCCAGCAGGAGCGGGATGAACAGCAGCAGCAGCGGCAGCAGCAACAGCAGGATGAGGATCAGGAATGAGCCTGAGAGGTCATTTACGCAAGCCTGACGGCCGCCAGCTGACGCTTGAACTGCTGCGTAACCATCATCCTGGCAGCGACATCGTGGGGTTTAGCGGGCAGGAGCGCTATCTGCAGGTGCAGCTTGAGGATAAGCAGGGCAGCCGGGCGCAGGCCTGGCTTAGCGTGGACGCCTGGCTCGGCTACATGGAGATCCATCTGCCCGGCATCCCCTGGTCGGAGGTGCCTCTCAGCTATCTGGCGCGCTGGTTAAACCATCTCGGACTGAGTTTTTTGATCGGGGAGCAGGTGTGGGATGCCGCACAGATTACGCTACCCGCAGACACCCTGCCGGCAAAGGCGCTTGCGATCCCCGCAGAGCCTTGCCCGCTGCTTTGTCTTGACTGGCCACAGAGTGAAGAGCGCGCATTACCCGTGCCGGCCATCACCGCTATTGATGTGCCATTCCAGCTCAACTACGTGCTGGGATACACCGCGCTCTCACTTGCTCAGCTGGCAGACGTGGCAGCGGGGGATTTGCTGCTGATAAAAGAGAATCTGCCCCATCTGGCAATAGGCGATCGCCGATTTTTTAAACTGCGTTATTACCCGAATAAGGAGGTTATTGTGGAAGAACAGCTGGAAGGGCATGACCAGGAATATTATGAAGATGAGGTTTTGCACGACTGGAGCAGCCTGCCCGTCACGATTGAATTCGTGCTGGCGGGCCAGACGGTGACCCTGGCGGAATTAGAGGTTATAGCACCAGGCACCTCACTGGCGCTCTCCCCGGAAGCGGAAAAGAGTATTAAAATTTACCTAAATAAAAAGCTCTTTGCCCGCGGTGAGCTGGTGGCGCTGGAAAACGGCTCTCTGGCGGTTGAGGTTCATCACGTGAACCCGACTCTGCCAGGTAACAGGGTGCAGCCTGATGCTGAGTAATGATATTTCGTTAATTGCACTGCTGTCGTTTTTCACCTTACTGCCTTTTATTATTGCCGGGGGAACCTGCTTTATTAAGTTCTCTATCGTACTGGTGATGGTGCGCAATGCTCTGGGGATACAACAGGTCCCTTCAACCTTAACCTTAAACGGCGTCGCGCTTATTCTCAGCGCTTTTGTCATGATGCCGGTGTGTCAGAAAATTTCTGGCTATATCGAAGCCAACCATATCGACTTCAATGACAGCCGCTCTGTCACACAACTTATGGATCAGGGATTAGGCAGTTACCGGGCTTATCTGGTGAATTATTCCGACCATGAATTAATCCGCTTTTTTTATAAAGTCCAGCAGCAAAAAAGCGGTGAGCCGGCGCCTGAAGTGGAGGACCATGAGTTAACGGCCCTGCCGCTGATGACTCTGATGCCGGCCTATGCGCTTAGCGAAATACAGAGCGCATTTAAAATTGCGTTCTATCTTTACGTCCCGTTCGTGGTCATCGATATGGTCGTTTCCAGCATCCTGCTGGCCTTGGGAATGATGATGATGAGCCCGGTGACTATCTCAATCCCTGTTAAGCTCATTCTGTTCGTCTCAATGAACGGCTGGAGTTTATTAACTAAAGGACTGATCGCCCAGTACGCCGATCTGATGACATCATGAGTCAGGTATTATTTATTGGCAATTCCGCGCTGCTTGTTGTGCTGAAGCTCACGGCGGTGCCTATCGCCTTTGCGACCACCGTAGGCATTATTGTTGGCCTGTTTCAGACTATCATGCAGATTCAGGAACAAACGCTGCCCTTTGGGCTGAAAATGCTGGCGGTATTTGCCAGCATTTTTATGCTGATGGAGTGGTTTTCAGCCGAAATGATGAATTTCGCCACTCAGGCTTTTTATATGGCGTTTCGTTAAAACGGAAAATATATGCTGTTTGTGGCCCTCTATCTTAATTTTCAGCACAGCGTGCTGACTTTTGTCATGGTCTACGCGCGGCTGGCGATCGTCTTTTATATGTTGCCGGTACTGGGCGAGCGGGTTCTGTCAAATCTGATTATTAAAAACACGCTTATTTCTCTGACAATCGTCGGTCTCTGGCCCTGTTTTGACGCGCTAACCGATCCGGAGCAGGGCTGGCTGATTATCCTTATTAAGGAGTGCATTATCGGATTAATTCTGGCCTTTACGCTCTGCATGCCTTTCTGGATCGTCATTGGCTTGGGTGAAATTCTTGATAACCAACGCGGTGCGACCATCAGTGACAGTATCGATCCGGTTAACGGCGTACAAAGCTCGATACTGTCAGGCTTTCTGAACTTTGCCTTCGGCGCGATTTTTTTTGCCAGCGGAGGCATGCGGCTGCTGCTGGACGTGATGGTGCAGAGCTATCGCATGCTTCCACGAGGAAGTTCTTTAGAGGGCATTCACTGGGAACAGGCCGGCGATCTGCTGGTGGTCTTGATGCAAAACAGCATTCTCCTTGCGGCGCCGGTGATGCTGGTGATGATGATCGCCGAAATGTTGCTCGGCGTGTTCGCGCGTTACTGCCCGCAGCTCAATCCTTTTTCACTCTCTCTGACCATCAAAAGCTTTATTGCCTTTGCCGTTTTGCTTTTCTACGGCTTTCACTCGCTGTCTGAGAAGCCGCTGCATATGTTCTCGCTTTCCGCTTTTCAGCAGTTTCTTCCCTGAGGAGATCGTTTATGGCAGAAAAAACAGAGCAGCCTACCAGTAAAAAGCGCAGGGACTCCTCCAAAAAAGGTCAGACGTTTAAAAGCAAAGATCTTATCACCACGGTGATCCTGCTGACCGGATGCTTTTATCTGGCCTATGGCATGAGTTTCAGTGACTTTACCCATTTTTACGCCATGACCCTGCTGTACAGCACTCAGGTTGGAATAAATGATTATCTCATGGGCTTAATGCGCATTTTCTTTCTGCTGAGCCTGCCATTTATTACGCTTTGTGCATTAATGGGGATGGGCGCAACTTTACTGCAGACGGGTTTTTCTATTGCAACGGAAGCCATAAAGCTGAATTTCAAGGCGCTGAACCCTGTGGAAGGGGTAAAAAAGATCTTCAGCATGCGCACGGTAAAAGAGCTGGTGAAATCAGTTTGCTATCTCATTGTGTTTGCGGCGACCTGCTATAGCCTGATTCACAACGACCTTCGCCAGATATTAACGCTTTATCGGACCGATATCGCCGGGCTTATTGCCTGTTGGGTGTCGCTGACGCTAAAGGCCGTGCTGGTATTTGTCGGCTGGTCCGTTTTTGTACTGATTGCAGATTTCATCGTGGAATATTTTCTCCATTTCAAAGATCTGAAAATGGATAAACATGAGGTCAAACAGGAACGTAAAGAGAGCGACGGCAATCCGCAGATTAAAAGTGCCAGGCGGCGCGTGCACCAGGAGATACTTTCCGGCGAGGAAATGGCGGCGGTCAGAAATTCCGAGGTGGTGATGGCAAACCCAACGCACATCGCGATGGCGATCTATTTTAACCCGGAAGTGGCATCCCTGCCGTTTATTGCGCTGCGCTGTACCAATATGAAAGCCAAAGCGGCGATTGCTTATGCGGAAAAAATCGGCGTGCCGGTCGTACGCAATATTCCGCTGACCCGCAGGCTATATGGCACCTATAGCCAGTACAGTTTCATTTCGCTGAATGATGAGGTGCTGATGGACGTGATGGACATTCTTATCTGGTTACGCCAGGTCGAAGCCGCGGGCATGACGCAGATGGCGATCGCCGACGAGGAGGCCGGGTCGGTATTGCCGGAAACACAGCAACCGCCAGCAGACCACTTGTAGCGGACAGCTGTGCGGTTTTTTTGTATTAAATAGCGGGGCGTAAAAGTAAGATGATTTTATCTTCTTCACTGCTCGCCTTTTGCTTAATTGGCTGATTCAGGATGTTAACAATTAACAAGGAAAGAGGCTGCAATGGCTGATAAGAATATGCTGGATTTACTCAACGACGAAGAAGATTTTGAAAGTGATGAGCAACTTGATGCTTATGCTGACAGCCTGCTGGATGCTATTCAGAACGGGGCGACGCTTAAAGACGTTTATGCCGTACCTGAGGACACGATGCAGGACGTTTATAAGCTGGCGTATGATTTTTATCATCATGGCAAGCTGGACGATGCTGAGTCGCTGTTCCGCTTTCTCTGTATTTATGATTTCTATAATCCTGAATATGCAATGGGTCTTGCGGCGGTCTATCAGCTTAAAAAGAACTATGCCAAAGCTATCGAGTTTTATGCCCTGGCTTATTCATTATCGAAAGAAGACTACCGGCCAATGTTTTATGCGGGTCAATGTAACCTGATGCTGCGACAGGGTGTGCAGGCCCGAAAATGCTTCGATATTGTTATTGGCAGGTGTAAAGACGCGGTATTAAGTGAAAAGGCGAAAGCTTACATTTCTGCGCTGAATAAAATAAATCATGACAAGTCCGATCCTCCTGAAGAGGAGAAACCTAATGAGGAATAAATATGGAGATAATCAGGCAGGTGACGCAACCCGTCATTCCGGAACAAGCCACCCAGGAGACGGCAGACAAACATCAGGCGGGAATGAATGCGGGAGACGTTGAGTTAAAAAAACAGACCGCACAGGCAAAACGGCTCGGCAAAGCAGAATTAAAAGATCATCCACAGCTGAATTCGGTCAAGGGCGCGCTGCGCACCCTGCAGCCCGACCAGCTGCTCAGGCTGCTGAAGTCGACGATTAATACGGTCAACGGGAATACCCCGGAGACGAACTTAAACAACCAGGAGATACCGCAGCTTACGTCTCCGGTGAGCCGTGATCCTGCTGCGGCAGACAGCGGCAGCGAAGCGAAGATCTCGGCTTCGGCCTGGGCAACGGCATTGCTCGGGAAAGTGATGCAGCTTACGAACGAAACGTCGATGAATACTCTGCTTGGTCAGTTGCAGGGTATCAACGTCATGATGGATGGCGCTGCAAATGCCTATTCTGAAATGGCCGCCCGGTTAGAGCAGCAGGGAACGCAGTGGGCAAGCGATGCGGACGCCCTGAAGGCGTTGCAAAAGCAGGCTGACGCACTTTCACAGGATGCCGGAAAGGCGCAGTCTGCGCTTGATGACGCACAACAAAAACTGGCGGCACTTGAGGCTGAGGCCGCGAAACAGACCCCGGTGTCGGCAGCATTACAGGGCAGGATCGATGCTGCCAGAACGGCGGTGAACGCTGCGCAGGCTAACCTCACCCAGGCCACGACCGCTTATAACAACTTTGCGACTAAGACGCTGAATCCTGCAATAGCGGCAGAGCAAAGCTCACGACTGGCATTACAGGCGACGCAGACCCGGTCGCAGATCATGATTGATTCATTCAACCCGCAGCAGCAAAACATCATTGAACATCAGCGTAAGGAGGCGGATGCAGAGTCTAAAACCCTGACGTTCCTTATGGCCCTGATGGCGCAGCTGATTGATAAAAGCTCCAGCGATGATCTTCAGGCGTCGGCAGAGCTGAAGCAAAAATTGGCGGAAGCAGCGGCCAAAGACGCAGAGAAAAAGGCCAAAGAGTACGAAGAACAGGTCCGTAAAGCGGAAGAAATGCAGAAGACGATGGGCTGCGTCGGCAAGGTGCTGGGCTGGGTTATTACGGCGGTCAGCTTTGCCGCTGCGGCCTTCACCGGTGGCGCATCTCTGGCACTGGCGGCCGTCGGGCTGGCCCTGGCAGTTGGTGATGAGATATGCCAGGCCGTAACCGGCCGTTCGTTTATGGCCGACGCGATGCAGCCGCTGATGGATGCGATCGTGAAACCGCTGATGGAGATCATGGGTAAATATTACTCAGCCATTCTTCAGACCCTCGGCTTCGATAAAGAAACGGCAGATATGGTGGGTCAAATCCTCGGCGCGATTGCGGCGGCGGCAATACTGGTCGCCGGTGTCATGGTGGCGGGTAGCGTGATGAGCAAAGTGTTTGGCACGGTAATGAAAAAGATTGGGGTCAACGTGGCAGAAGAAGCCAGTAAGACCATGGGCAAAAATGTCGCTGTTGAATTAGAAAAAGAGGTTGTAAAGGACATCACCAAAAACGTGGTGCGCACTGTGGTGAAGGAAGTGGCGAAAGATACAGGGAAAGAAGTGGCTAAAAAAGCCACGAAAACGACCCTGCAAAAATTGATGGACAGTGCTGTCGGCCAGGTCATGAAGCGGTTGAGTCAAGGGTTTGGCCGTTCATTGGGTGCAAACGAACTGCAAATGGCCAAAGTTTCAAATTACAGCCAGAAGGCTGTTCTCGGTCTGAGTGTCATCAATACCTCAGCCCAGGCGGCGACCGGAATTGTTGCGGCCAGTATGCAGCTGGAAGCGTCGAAAATCAGAGCTGACATGATGAATGACGCGGCCCTTCAGGATTTGCTTAATGAAATGATGAGTCGCGCCATCGACAGCTTTACCCATCGAATGGAATCGGTCAGTGAGATTGTGCGCAATATTTCCACGGTGGCAGAAAATCAGGCGCAGGCTGGTAAATATATCACTAAACAGATGAGTGCCGTTGCCGGATAAAACGGCGGGACGACTTTTACCCGCAATACTATAAAGGAGCTTTATCAATTATGTCTGATATTACTATTGGTGCTGGTGCGTCAGAACGTTATGCACGCGTGCAGGACGTTCAGACCGAAACAAAAAGTGTTGTCGTTCAGGAAGAGAAAAGAAATGTCCAGGACGTGTCCGATCTCGCCAAAAAAGAGGGCATGCTGTCGTTGATGATGGAAAAGCAGAGTCTGCGTACCGATACAACGCATGCGTCATCGGCGGCTCAGAAACGGAAAGGGGGAGAGACTGAAACGGATACCCCGGCTAAAACGGTGAAATTATCCGTCGCAGGGGAAGGGGATGCCAATAAAGCTGAACGCCTGGCAGCTTCCGTGCCTGGCGTATTAACGTCACAGATTAATATTACGCAGCCAAATAATAAATCGGCAGAGACGGGTAAGAGTGACAGCCACTCCACCGTGAGCAACGCATCCTCTTCTTCTTCTCAGGCGCGTTCGCAGCCCGCGGTTGAAGGCGGCACGGATATCACCGCCGCAGATGCAGCCGGCCCGCGGTTCATCAATGTCGTCGGCTCCATGAAGCAGCTCGAGCTGAGCAATACCATCACTACCGTCATGCTGAATGCTGAACGGGATGCCAACAAAGCGGCGGCGGCGGCAACAAATCGCAGCATGGATGCGGCGGCTCGCGCCGGCAATAAAACCATTGAGGCGGCCCGACAGAATCTCAACGGGGCAATCACCTCTGGCGCGCTGGGCATTGCCGGTCAGGGCGCAACAACTGCGACCCAGATGAAAGCGCTCAACAAAGAAGGGGCGTCCATCACCAAAAACCTGAAACCCGCCCGCAACCTGGAGCTGGGTGTTCGTGAGCATCAGACCGCCATTAAGAGCGGCAAAGACAGCATGATTCATCAGAACAAAAAGCTGTCCGGTGATGTTGAAGCCACCATGACCCATCCGCAGGCCGCTGATATGCATGCCAGCGCGCTTAAGCGGGATACCCACAATTCAGTGCAGCTTGCAACGCAGAAGAGCCGTATTACCGCCGAGTACGCCAACCAGGGCGTGCGTTCCGGACAGGGCGCTATTGAAGGGGCATTTGGCGTATCAGCCGCTGAAAAACAGAAAGAGGCAGAGCTGGCCCGTGCCGATCGTGATGTGAATAACGAACTGGCTAATACCCAGAGTCAAACGGCCAGAAAGGCCGCAGAGACCAATGCGGCCATCAGAACGATGACCGACACCATACTCAATGCGAACAACAGCGCGGTATCTTCCATCGCGGAACGTACACGCTAACGCTGAAGAAACAAGCAACGTATGCTGGAGGTCTGGCATACGTTGCCTGAAAGGGATGACGTAATGCTTAACGTAAATCATGTTGCAGCCAACCCCGTTAGTTATTATCCCGTTGATAGCAACGCTGCTCAGGCTGCGCCGATGGCGGAAACCCACGCAGGTTCAACGTCGGAACTCAATACGAAACTCATCAAAGAACTTATTGCCAGATTGAATGCCCCTGATAAGGCGAATAAGTTAGATGAGATCAGGGCACTGCTGGGTCAGTATGGTCTGGATACCAGCGGCGAAGATTTTAATAACAGCAAACTGCTTGCCTCACTGGACCGTCTCAAAACGGCCAGTGACGGCGCGCAACCGTCGGATGACGTTACTGAGATGATCGCTGCTCAGGAACAGCGCGTGAAGAGCAGCGCTCAGGCCTTATCGGACATCCAGCGCGAGATCGTCACAAACCGGACTAAGGCAAGTTATTCCCTGAGCCAGTTCTCGGCCGGGAAACAGCGAGCGGCGCTGGAATCGGCATCGGAGGGCGATGAGGCCGAAATTTCCACCCACACCAGCTACGCCGATCTGTGGGCGGGCATGGCCCTCGCTATTAAAGAAATCAAAGACGATTACGTAGATTTCTATGCCGATTTAATGCAGAAATATACGGAAATGTACGAAGCCTATAATACGCACGTACAGGGGGCCGCCTCCAAAGCCGTTTCTACCGGTGATGACGGTAATAATGTTAAATTCGATGCGTCCCTCATGAGTAGCGGGTATACAAACTTCAGGAAGGAAATTAAAAGTATCGATCTGGGCAGCGTAAAGAACTGGAGTAAAATGACGTCAGATGAGCGTAAAAGTATGGAGACCACGCTTGCACCCGCATTTAAAGTAGATGACAGCGGTAAAATCGAATTCAACCTGGATCAGTACAGCGCCGCGCCTGATCATCCATCAGGTATCAGCAATGGTAAAGTTTCTACTGCCAGCTATCAGGCCTGGCTTGCCTCCTTTAATGCAGGCGGCAGCGCCCTGCAAAGTAATATGCAGGCTTTTGCCCAACGTTATAGCCAGGCAAACAGCACATTCGATAATTTAAATAAAGTATTGAGTGGTGCAATTACTTCCCTGGCGGAATGTGCAAAAGACGTTCTTAAAGCCTTAGGTTAAAAACGGGCTGAGTGGGTTATATGAACAGCATCTACAGGTTCGCATCGCAGGAAAGTTTAAGACAGGATATTTATCTGACTCAGGGCGTCAATGAAAACTATGGTGCATTCGCCTGCCGCGTTTCGGGATTGCAGGTTAATTTTCCGGAGCCAGACACATTTTTAAGACGGTCGGACAGCTGGTCGTCTGACTGCTCACAGGGCAGTTTTAAAGCCCATTTTGACTATGCGTCAACATCAGAAGCGCATTATTCATTACCTGGTGAGGGTGTTTGTGCTGCACAACGCTATTTTTTTTATCTGCGGACAGAGGTCCCGAAAGAAGCCTCTTTGTACAGGAAGGATCATGCGGATAAAAATGTAATTGTGCAGCCTGACAGACATCGTCACTACCCGAAGATGAGTGATAAGCCAGATAAAACCGTCTTTCAGCGGCTGTTAAATTTCTTTACCCGGTGCTTTATGCCCTGCATCAACGTAAACACATAGGACAGTGGAGGAGTTAATATTATGCCTGGATCTATTAATGGTGCAGTCAGACAGGATATTCAATCTATCTATGCCAGAGGCATGGAAAGCTCAGCATGCGCGACGGGAAGGCCCGCTTTTATCAATCTGGTAAAAGAAGGTAAAAATGATCCCATAGCCCTCTTTAAACAACAGCCGCATCAGACCGTGAATGCAAAAAAACTTGTTTTGCATGAGGCGCAAAAAAATCTTCCCGCTGACTTCCTGCAGAAAACGTTAAGTCCGGAAGGAAATAAGATCAGGACGCTTATCGGTGTTATCTATCAGGATGTGCAGGACAGCGGTAATGCAGAGGATCTCGCCAGGCTCAACAAAGTCTGTAAGAAATTAGCCGACGCTAACGGTAATGAAAGCAAAGAGCAGAAAGTCGCAAAAGAACTCTCAGGCCTGGTTTCAAAATACAGCGAGGGGGCTTTTGAGAAGGTGGTCAACACCTATATTCAACACTGTATGGAGACCTGGGAAGATCATCACCAGGCGAAGGCAGTGGATACGCAGGACAAGGCCATTTTTAAGCAATGTCTGGATGTCTGCAAATCGACGCTAAAGCACGACGTTGAAGGGCTGACGCAGCCCGATCAGCCCTGGGAAAAGATGGCTCAGAAGCTGAACTTTTTCGTCAACGACTGTGCCGCGATTTCAAAGACGCTGACATTTTATGAGGCGGATCCGGTGTCTCCGGCACCCCAGGGCCCAGAGATCCAGGATCCCAACCCGGACGGTGGAGCAGATAACCAACGGTTCTTTATTCCAGCCGGGCCAGGTCAGGGCGGCATTACCCTCAATATCACCAGCCAGGGGGGAAGTGTTGGCGATATCAGCCACGCAACAGGTGCGACGAACACCGCGCCCGTCGACTCCAACGCGACAATTGTTAAGCACATTCTTGATTCCGGGCTGACCAATGTTGAAAAAGTGGGGCTGATTAAAGACCTGTTCAATGCCAGCATTGGCGACGGTAGCAACTTCCTGGGACATCTGGCCGGTGTACAGGGTTACAGGCAAGAACAGGCTGTCGATGTGCCGCAGCAAAACGTCGCCAGGCGGGAAACTGAAACCCAGACAACCCGGCCTGAATCAGAGCACATCGCGACGCAGACTGAGGGGGCGCCTGATACGGAAACGGTTAACGATGCAACGCCTGGCCCTCAACCCGATGTTCAGCAACCGCCAGTCAGGGTGGCTGAAGAAAACAGGCTGCAGACGGCAGTCGACGGCGAGGTGTCCGGCAGGCAGGATGCACATCATCCGGACGCGGACACCGTTGATGGCGGTATGCTGCGCGACAAACAGGCGCCGGACGGCCGCACGCCTTTATCTGGCAGTGCGTCTGTTTACACCACTTCACGCACCATCGACCCGCTGAATCGCAGATCGCCAACGCCGACGCATTTTGTACCCTCCGGGACGGAGACGCCACCTGCGCGGGCAGGTGGAAACGTCGTTACGCTGGCGGATAAGTTTGAAGCCTTGAAGCAGAGGTCTCCTTCAGCCTTCGCTCACCTGGATAAAAGCGGTGCCGTGGCTTCAGAAGCGGAAAAAACCGAATCCACTTCGGACCATCATGCTGAGAAGCGCCTGACGGAGAGCCTGAAAAAGCCTGAGCCGGACTTATCCCTCCATTATCAGGTGCCGGATGACACTTCGGCAGCGCGCAGCGTACCCGCAGGTATCGACACGGCTCACCCAGATAGGGATTCAACGGAGGGCGCGATGGTTCGCAAGGAGGGTGGGGAGGTCAGCCATCAATCTGCACCTAAAGCTTTCCAGCCGACACGGATGAATACGGCGGCCACAAACCTGTCCGGGAAGCGGTCCGGCAACGACCGTGTTTATACCACGGTGCGCACTGTGAATTTATGGAACAGAGAGACCAGGCCGGTGAATTTCGTTCCTGAAGGTGCCCAGTCTGACCCAGCCGAACTGGATGCGGTGACGTCGCGGATAAGGCCACGAGATCACTCTAAATTCGATGCGCTGGAAAATAAGAGAACTGAACAGGACAAAGAACGCCTTCCTTTTCAGGAAAAGTTAGCTGAGTTCATACGCCGGCGCGAGCAATAGGTGACTCACCATGAATGACGTAGTGGTTGATAAAAAGGTGGTTTCGCTGGTTTTGTACCTCATTTATCAGGTTAACGGCGTTCCGCCAGAAAAGATTAAACCGGAGGACAGTTTAATTACTGACCTGACGATGGACTCCGTTGAGCTTATCGATCTTCTTATGCGGCTCGAAGAGATAGGCGTAACGATCCCTGAGTCAGAGATCAGTAGTCGCCTGACCGTGGCGGATCTTATTCAGCGCGTACAGGAAAGTGCCTGACGCCGTTCATTCAATGTCGCCTGAACAGAGGGAGGGCGACAGTCAATTAATAAGGAAATGATGTCATGATGACAATGCCGATTCCGACTGCTGAATTGTACCATGCGATGGTAAGCGCGAGTGCCAAAGCCGCGATGGCCGCAGGGAGTGCCATCAACGGCGTCCGGCAGGGCTTTCTTTCCTGCGTGACAAAAGTTTGCAACTCGCTGGTCACGATGAAAGACGCGGTCGTTGCAGGTTTCCATCGTCTTAGTGACAGGATGCGTCACCCGGCCGCCGAAACGCCGGTGTCAACACGGCCTGTGACTATGCTTGCCCCTGTTTCGGTCGTCGATACCAGAACATTCTGTCAGGAACTCATTCGCAAAATGGAGGCTGAACCTGGCTCTATAAATGGTATGTTCCGACAGAGTCCAAAGCATAAAATCAGTGAATTTAATCAACGTCTGACCGATCCGGCTGCACTGCTGGAGGCGGTCAGAAGTGACGAAATTAATAATGTCGAAGCCGGTTTTTTAGTTAAGCAATGGATGGGGCAAACGCTGGCAGACAATAAATTCTCTCCGGAAGAGCGCAGGGCGCTGGTGGCCAATAAGGACAACCGGTCTGAAGTGAATAAAATTTTTGAGCAGAAGTTTAATTCCTCCGATCCCCGCGTGATGGAGAATAAGGATAAATTTATTTCGCTACTTTCCGTCATGCGGAAATATAAAGAAGTCTCGCTGGCAAACCTCAACATGGAGAACCGTCAGCACGACCCTTCCGTGGTTGGCGTGGTGGGTATCGCACAAACATTGGATTTAGATTCAAAGCTAATGCTCGCCACTACCCCGGCAGAAATAGCGCTGCGTCATAAAGAAAAAGATGAGGCGTTGACAGCATTCACGGCTCTGCTGGACCATTGCCCGCCTGGTGTGCCGCCGAAACCGGCCTTCCTGCGATCCCACTGACTCCCGTATTTCCGGAACACACAGAAGGCCTGCTTAGCAGGCCTTTTAACGTTAATCTCTGCCGGTGACCAACATGCGGCAGACTTTTTCCTTAGCTTCAGCCCAGGGGCTGGCGTCGCCCAGGCTGGTGAGGCCGGGTGACGAAAGTCATGGCTGATTAATGCCGGCATACCGTCCACGGCTGGCCACTGAGCACCGGTTTACTGATGCTTTTGCGCGCATGCGGTTTGCGGCGCGTTTTAAGCTCGTCCCTGCAATGACCCGGCGCTTTAGCCCGTTAAAGAGTTTACACCCGCAACGCTGCCACAAATATACAGCGTCACAACTGTGCGGTTTCACGGAAGTGTTTCTTTCCGGATGTCAGCCAGAAGTTGCCTGCCTATACTGCGATTTTTATCCCGGAGCTGTTTCCTGTGAAAGACAGTGCAGGCTCCGGTTATGGCCAGGCTGGCGTGGTAAGCATTCAGCGGAGAGATTCAATGCAGGCACGATGCCACAGGTGTCAGGGTGCACAGGCTCCGGGAGCCCGCCTTTCCCGTTCGTGGGTGCTCTGACGTCAGCCAGCATCGCTAATCCTGCCTGAGGAGCGCCATCCAAAGGGGATCAACGCGTTCAACCAGCTTGCTCATAGCATTGCGGATATCCTCATCAGGCTCCGTCATCCGGATACCTGCCAGCCGCTGTTATCATCGAAGCAGGGGACGCCATAAAGTGCGTCCCCGGTATCCGAATGAATATCGGGAGGCGTGTTTTTATGGGTCACCCCTGGTTTCTAATCCTTATGCTGACAGAACATCCCTTTACACCCTCAAACCAGATTCAGAGATTACGACGCGTAAAGGTTAACTCCAGCGGATTAAACAGATTGCGGAAGAAGGTGTCGACCTTTTTGATGTTACTGATATCGCTTTCCGTCAGGGTATCATTCCTGAGGCGACCGACCATCTCCATGGTAACGTCTTTCATCGCCGCAATACTGTCGCCGTAGCGAGCCACGTTTCCGGCTTCTTTTTCCAGCTGTTGAGCGGTCGTCTGAATGCTGTTTACGGCATGATGAAAGAAACTATCCGGGTAAAGGTTTTTATCCGCGGGCAGAAACGTCGTCGTTGCCATGTAATTCAGGGTTGTGCTGAATTCCCGAAGCACGGCCAGGTTATCGGCAGTGGTGGTGTACTGCCCTGAATCGGCAAACGGGAAGGACTCAATCACATAGTGGTTATCGCGCTCGCCAGTGGGCCCAGGGGACGCGATCTTCTCTTCGCCATCGTTTTCGCCAAAGGCAGGAATATTCAGCTGCTGCGCATAGGTGTAGGTCTGACGGAATACGGCCGCAGGCGTTCCGGCTATAATAATTTTATTGCACGGTTTATTTTCCCGGATCATGTCATTAAGAATATCCGCCACGTTAATGGAGTTCTGACCACTGTTTGTGGAAAAATGGTCGGTGTGGATTTTTTCCGCCGCAACACCATTCCCGACCAGAATCTCTTTAAACCGACCCGCTTCAGTTTTGTTTACGGCGATGTGATGGCGATCGGTGGTGCCATGCCCGCCAAATCCGCTGGTAATAAATTGCAGGTGTTTAGCCGAACCGGCTAATTTAGCGACATGAGCGACATACGTTTCATCATTGTTGCCGTTCAGCACTAAGAAAGTCCCTGGTTTATCGTTTTCACTCAGCCATTCCTGCCCGGTTAGTTTTCCCGCTGTCTTCAGAGAAATCACCTTGCCGTTATCACCGGTATTAATATGCAACGCCACCGGCTGTGTCAGAACATCCAGTTTCCCGCGGGCAGCAATATTAAAGGCTGCTTCCATCGGCTGTAATTCGTTCATAAGGGGGGCGACGGCTTTAGGCTGCGCCTGAAGAGCGTAGCCTGCATTGACCAGTTTTTGCATGACCTTTGCGGTCTGGTTATCGGCGAGATGCTTACCGCCATTAACGGAGTGGTGCAGCGTTTTTCCGTTGGCGAGAAATCGGGTTCCGGGATGCCGGGCCATCGCCAGCTCTTTTGGATTCTTTTCTGCCGTTTTTAAGGTGCATCGGGCAATTCTCTCTTTAATCCGCATTATTTTGCGTTCTACCGGAGAATCATGTTTCCTCATTTTTGACGTTGAGGCGGAGTTACTGACATAGTCCATTTTTTTAATAAAGGTTGTTTCAGCCGCAGCCTTATTTTGAGACGTTACGGGCTGCTCTTTTCGTGACAAATTCGCAGAGTCAATGAGGGGGGAGTGTGTGGCAGATGTTATCATGATGAACCTGTCTGTTCAGTTAAATGAAGTAATAATATAAATGACGGGTGTGCAGGATTATTTAATAAAACGCCTTTTTCTGGCACAGGTTGAAGGGCCCCGTTTTTCTGGAAAATTAAAGTCTCTTTTTCGTTAGGAATAGCCCGGTGCCATGGCCTGAAATAAGGCGAATGCTGTGTTGCCTCTTTAACAACAGGCCTGGGCTGAACGTTCAGTTCCGCAAATGCAGGTGCTACGACTATTTTCGAAACAGCTTCATATCTTTCCGATTTGCTGAGGATTCGGTGCCTGTTTATGCTCTGTCCTGCGACGCAGAGGGCCTTGTGCACAGGCCAGACAAAATGGTCAGCAGCGTTGAGCATCGCGTTGCCAGCTTAAAAATCAGGTGAGTTTGACGGCAACGGATGCAGCGCCTTGCTAAGCCGTATCCTGAAGATTGTGAAAGTGGGGCGGGGTTATTACGCTGCAGGCAGCTGACTGATTGCGGAAAAATTACACGTCCAGGGCTACACAATGGGTATGTTTTGGTAATTTTTTGGCCAGCCTTTACGCTGCAACCATTCTGTGAGGAGCAGCTTAAAGCGGTCAGAGGCGTGATGAATTCATCAAAACGGTGTGATGACGAAATGAATGATGATGCAAAAAAAAATCCACGCAGTGGCGTGGATTTTTACAGGTCTGTCAGACCTCATGGGGTGCTGAAACCCCATGAGCCAGTTGTTAACTCAGACGTTAAACAGGAAGTTCATCACATCGCCATCTTTGACGATGTACTCTTTGCCTTCTGAACGCATCTTGCCGGCTTCTTTCGCACCCTGTTCACCCTTGAAGGCGATAAAGTCTTCAAACGCGATGGTCTGGGCGCGGATAAAGCCTTTCTCGAAGTCGGTATGGATTTTACCGGCAGCCTGTGGTGCCGTCGCGCCGACCGGGATAGTCCATGCGCGAACTTCTTTCACGCCTGCGGTGAAGTAGGTCTGCAGGTTCAGCAGGGCGTAACCGGCGCGGATCACGCGGTTCAGGCCTGGCTCTTCCAGTCCCAGCTCAGCCATAAACTCGTCGCGATCTTCATCTTCCAGCTCGGCGATGTCAGACTCAACCGCAGCGCACACCGGCACTACGACAGACCCTTCCGCTTCAGCGATAGCGCGAACCTGATCCAGGTACGGGTTGTTCTCGAAACCATCTTCATTGACGTTGGCGATGTACATGGTCGGTTTCAGCGTCAGGAAGCTCAGGTAGCGGATGGCCGCTTTCTCATCGGCATCCAGATCCAGTGAACGCAGCATGCCCGCTTCAGAGAGGTGCGGCAGGCACTTCTCCAGCGCGGCCAGTTCGGCCTTCGCATCTTTATCGCCGCCTTTGGCTTTCTTCTGCACGCGCTGAATCGCACGTTCACAGGTGTCGAGATCGGAAAGCGCCAGCTCGGTATTGATCACGTCAATATCTTCAGCCGGGTTCACTTTACCCGCAACGTGGATGATGTTGTCGTTCTCAAAGCAGCGAACCACATGGCCGATCGCTTCGGTTTCGCGGATGTTGGTCAGGAACTGGTTGCCCAGGCCTTCACCTTTCGACGCGCCTTTCACCAGACCGGCGATATCGACAAATTCCATGGTAGTCGGCACCACGCGCTGCGGCTTGACGATCTCAGAGAGCTGATCGAGACGCAGGTCAGGCATTGGCACAACGCCCGTGTTTGGCTCAATGGTGCAGAAGGGGAAGTTAGCCGCTTCAATACCCGCTTTGGTCAGCGCGTTAAACAGAGTGGATTTACCGACGTTCGGCAGGCCCACGATACCGCATTTGAATCCCATGGTTTAATACCCTTTATGACTGGATGGACAGTGCGCCAGACGGCGAACTGTCGGAGACGAACTGGAAATTTCGCGCATTATACACGGAAACGCGACGATTCGGGCGTTTAAGCCGGTTTGAAGGCGTGCAGACGGTTCATCGCCTTGATGCGATCCTCTTTCAGCCACAGCTCGGTGCAGCGCGCCGCTTCATCTATCGCATCATCGATCAGCTTCTGCTCGCTGGCGGGCGGCTTGCCCAGCACAAATCCGGTCACCTTGTTGCGGTCGCCGGGATGGCCGATGCCGATGCGCAGACGGTGAAAATTGTTGTTGTTGCCCAGCTTGCTGATGATGTCTTTCAGCCCGTTGTGACCGCCGTGGCCGCCGCCCTGTTTGAACTTAGCCACGCCAGGGGGCAGGTCGAGTTCGTCATGCGCCACCAGGATCTCCTCCGGGGCGATACGATAAAAGGTCGCCATCGCCGCGACCGCCTTGCCGCTCAGGTTCATAAAGGTCGTCGGCACCAGCAGGCGCACATCTTCTCCGGCTATCGCCAGGCGGGCGGTATAGCCATAGAATTTGCTTTCCTCTTTCAGTGACTGATTGTGACGTTCAGCCAGTAAATCCAGATACCAGGCGCCCGCGTTGTGGCGCGTGGCGGCATATTCAGCGCCCGGATTGGCGAGGCCTACAATCAGTTTAATGCTGCTCACAATGATTATCCTGCTGTTATTGCGAAAGGGCGTTAGTTTACTTCGCCGCAGGCGAGATGACAAAGCCGATGCCGCGAAATGGTTCATGAGGGTGATTAATCATTTTCTATCTAAATCAACAGGCTGCCATCAGGACCACGCAATCCTTTATGGCTGATGTGTGATCCAGTACGCAACGTTGACTTCAGCCATTGCCTAAACTTATGACACTTAACATTGTGTGCGGTTCTTAACCTGTATGGATGGAGGTTCAGCATGAAACATCAACACTGCCGTATGGCGGGTAACAGTTTGATGGTACTGGGATTAGTCACGATGGTTCTGGGCGTGGGTGTCTCCATTGCGAACCAGTTGCCCACTCTGAACATGCCGCAGATCCTGGCGCAGGGTGCGATCTTAAGCATCTTTATCGGCGCACTGCTGTGGCTGGTGGGCGCACGTGTCAGTGGCCGTGAAAAAGTGGAAGATCGCTACTACTGGCTGCGTCACTACGATAAACGCTGCCGCCGGTCGCCCAACTCCCACCATTAACTGATGGCGACAGGGAGCGGATGCTGCGCGGTGCGGTTCCGGCCGCTGGCCTTAGCGTAATAGAGCGCCGCGTCCGCCAGTGCCAGTAAATCATCAAATCCCTGCTGCGGATGCGTAACCGTTGCAAACCCGATGCTGACCGAATAGGCAACAGCGTCGGGCCGCGACGCACAGACCGCCAGGCGAATCGCTTCACACCAGACCTCCGTTTCCTTTGACGCCGCTGGCAGTATCGCCGCAAACTCCTCGCCGCCCATGCGGGCAAAACGCCCTTCGGCTGGCAGCAGTGTCCTGACGATCTCGCAAAAGTGGATTAAAACTTTGTCACCCTGCTGGTGGCCATACTGATCGTTGATGCTTTTGAAATGATCCAGATCGAACAGGATGGCGCTGTAAGGCCGGTTCTGACGCCGGCAGCGCGCCACTATCTTCTCCGCTTCACTCAACAGGGCGCGCCGGTTCCATACGCTGGTAAGAGGATCGTGCAGCGAAGTCTGCCTCAGCGTGACCTGCATCCGCTCGTTGACCATGGCGAGAATGGTAAACGCCAGGCCGATAACAAACAGAATAGACTCCAGGATGACGTAAACCGAGAAGTCTGAGCCGCCAATCGCGCCCGGCTTTGCAGTGGGGATTGCGCTGTCCAGAAACAGGCGCGCCAGATGAAACAGCAGATGGATCCACAGCAGCAACTGCGCGGGCCAGAAGGTAACTCTCAGCGTCTCGCGGGCCTGCCACATCAGCTGGATCAGGGCTGCGGTATAGAGAATGCAGGCGATGCAGAGCACCACCACCCGTCTGGGCAGGCTGTCGTAAAAGGCCGGGAAACAGCAGAGCAGCGCCCAGATCAGGGCACCCAGCAGCCAGTGATGGCCGATGGGTTTACCGCAGAAACGGCGGAACGCATTCAGCAATGTGCCATAGGCGAGCAGGACCACAATGTTGCCGACCGCCACCGGCAGGAAATGCAGACCGCTGCTGCGCAGGCTGCTCAGAAAGACGGAGATCAGGGTGAAAATCAGCGACAGGCTGGTAAACCCCAGAATGCGATCGCGCTGTGAACCCAGCCAGGCGAAAACCATGATGATGCTCAGAAACCCCAGAACATAGAGCTCGCAGACAAACAGAGTATAAATATCGAGACGCATGATGATGGGTTTCTGGTGAGAAAAGGCGCTGCAAATTACCATTTAATGCTACAGGGCAGAAGCGGGGAACACAGGGTTTTGTGAAAAGAGTGAGAGGCGTCAAAAACCGGAGGTTTTAAGGAAATTTATCGCGCTAATATCAGAAAAGAGAGCGCGTTAATCCGGAAGCGGGCGAAAAAAAACCGGGCACAGGGCCCGGTTTAGCGAAGATTAATGCTCGAACATCGCCGAGATTGACTCTTCGTTACTGATGCGGCGAATCGCTTCGGCCAGCATGCCAGACAGGGTCAGCGTGCGAACGTTCGGCAGAGACCGGATCTCTTCAGAAAGCGGGATGGTATCGCAGACGATCACCTGGTCGAGTACAGACTTACGCAGGTTTTCAACGGCGTTGCCGGAGAAGATCGGGTGCGTGGCGTAAGCAAATACGCGTTTAGCACCACGCTCTTTCAGCGCTTCAGCCGCTTTGCACAGCGTGCCGCCGGTGTCGATCATGTCGTCGACCAGCACGCAGTCGCGGCCAGCAACGTCACCAATGATATGCATCACCTGAGAAACGTTCGCGCGAGGGCGACGTTTATCGATGATGGCCATATCGGTGTCGTTCAGCAGTTTAGCGATAGCACGGGCACGTACTACGCCACCAATATCGGGAGAAACAACAATCGGGTTTTCCAGACCGATCTGCATCATATCTTCCAGCAGGATCGGGCTGCCAAATACGTTATCAACCGGGACGTCGAAGAAGCCCTGGATCTGCTCGGCGTGCAGGTCAACCGTAAGAACACGGTCAACTCCGACGCTGGAAAGGAAGTCTGCCACTACCTTAGCGGTGATAGGCACACGCGCGGAGCGCACGCGGCGATCCTGACGGGCATAGCCAAAGTAGGGGATGACTGCGGTAATACGACCAGCAGAAGCACGACGCAGTGCGTCGACCATCACAACCAGTTCCATCAGATTATCGTTGGTGGGAGCACAGGTGGACTGGATGATGAAAATATCACCACCGCGTACATTTTCGTTGATCTGTACGCTCACTTCACCATCACTGAAACGACCGACAGCGGCGTCTCCCAGACTGGTGTAAAGGCGGTTGGCAATACGTTGTGCTAGTTCCGGGGTGGCGTTACCAGCAAATAGCTTCATATCAGGCACGAGAAGAACCTCAGGCTTTGCGTCCAGAGAATGAACGGCATGATTGTAACCGGCGCGTACAATCATGAGCGTTCACACGGGTGTGTTGATGCGAAAGGTGCAGTGTCCGGAACGTGGTGACACTGTCACGCTTTCGCTAATCGCCCTGCAGGGTACGCTGTAGCGGCGAAACGTTAACGCCCCGGGCTACAAATCCGCGCACCCCCTGCGGGGCAAGCTCCAGCACCTGGCGGGCAGCAGACTCGGTGTCAAATTCAGCAAACACACAAGCGCCTGTGCCAGTCAGGCGTGACGGCGCGTATTCTAGCAGCCAGGAAACAAGCTCATCAACCTCACGAAAACGTTTTCTTACCACTGCTTCACAATCATTGGTGAAGGGTAAGGCTAAAAGCGTCGATAAACTGCGCGATGGCGTATCCCGTGTCAGTTCAGGATCGTTAAAGACCTGCGGGGTGCTGATGTGCACGCCCGGATGGGCGACGAGATACCATTTCTCTTCCGGCCTGGCGGGCTGCAGCTCTTCGCCGACGCCCTGCGCAAAGGCCGCGAAGCCCTGCACAAACACCGGCACATCCGCGCCCAGCGTGACGCCGATGGCCGCCAGCTCATCCGGCGTAAAGCCGGTCTGCCACAGATGATTCAGCGCGACCAGGACGGTAGCCGCATCCGACGAGCCGCCGCCCAGCCCGCCGCCCATCGGCAGCTGCTTTTCGATGGCAATCTGCGCACCCGCGCGCGCGGGCAGGCTGTTTCTGGCCTGCGCCGCCTGTTTCAGTCGCTGCGCGGCACGCACAATCAGGTTGTCGGCATCCGCGACGCCCGGCAGCGGCGTTAACAGCGTAATGGCATCGCTGTCATCAACGGTGATCTGCAACCGGTCGCCATAATCGAGGAACTGAAACAGCGTCTGCAGGTTGTGATAGCCGTCGGGACGACGGCCGGTGATGTAGAGAAAAAGATTCAGTTTCGCCGGAGCGGGCCAGTGGGTGATCATTGAACGGTCCAGCCGTCCATACGCAGTTTGATGCGCTGGTCACCCTCTTTCAGCTCCAGGCTGGAGGGCAGCGGCGGGGTAACTTTGCTGTCGTAACCGGCGATGGAAACCTGCCAGCTCTGACCGTCGCGGCTGTAGTTCAGGCTGCGCAGCTGATAGTTTTCGTTAAGCTGATAGTCGGTGGCGTCACCCGGCAGACCCATCATCCACTGACGCAGGTTCGCCAGCGGGATATTCATGCCGGTGAGCTGGGAGATCATCTTCTGCGCATCGTTGCTGACGTAGCGCTTGCCCTTGTTATCGACGATCTGCACCACGGAGCCCTGCGCATCCAGCTGCAGTTCGGTGCTGCCGAGCGGGTTGGTCAGCAAGAGGCGATAGCGATCGGGCGCGGTCTGCTGCCAGTTGAAGCGGGCGTAGACCTTCTGCCTGTCGGAGAGGTAGGCAAAGGCGCCGCGCGTCTGATAATGCGTGACCTTTGAGACCGCCTGCTGATGCTGTTGCCACTGTGGCGCGGTGACGCTGGGGCCGGGACCTTGCGGTTTGTTGACGCTACAGGCCGCCAGCAGAACGCTGGCAAGGGGCAAAAGGCGCAACAGATTGCGTGGTGAAGTAAGCATCAAGTGGTCATCTCCTCGGACACATTGATTAATCGTAACGGATAACGCTAACCGCCCTGGTTTTAACCGTCAATGCTGTTATGCAGCAAATTGCGGTTGATCGGGTTAATCTTATTACAGTCATAGCCTTTGTATGGCTTTTCTTGATCTGCCGCATCTTGTAGAATGCGCATCACAAAACCCTGACATTATTGGGACATCCCAACCAAAACTACCATGACGCTGCTCGCTCTCGGAATCAACCACAAGACCGCCCCCATTGCTCTGCGCGAACGTGTTTCGTTCGGGCCGGAGACGCTTGAGCAGGCATTAAACAGCCTGTTATCACAGCCAATGGTGCAGAGCGGCGTGGTGCTGTCCACCTGTAACCGGACCGAGCTCTACCTGAGTGTAGAGCAGCAGGCCGATTTGCAGGCGCGTCTGGTGAGCTGGTTGTGCAATTATCATCAGCTGAATGAAGAGGATGTGCGTAACAGCCTCTACTGGCATCAGGATAACGAGGCTGTCAGCCACCTGATGCGCGTCGCCAGCGGGCTCGACTCACTGGTGCTCGGCGAACCGCAGATCCTGGGTCAGGTCAAGAAAGCCTTTGCGGACTCCTCACGCGGTCAGGCGCTGAGCAGCGAGCTGGAACGCATGTTCCAGAAAACTTTCTCGGTCGCCAAGCGCGTCCGCACGGAAACCGATATCGGGGCCAATGCGGTGTCGGTGGCGTTTGCCGCCTGTACCCTGGCGCGCCAGATCTTTGAATCTCTCTCGTCGGTCAACGTCCTGCTGGTGGGCGCGGGCGAGACCATTGAGCTGGTGGCGCGTCACCTGCGTGAACATCAGGTCAAAAACCTCATCATCGCCAACCGGACCCGCGAACGCGCCGAAACGCTGGCGTCGGAAGTGGGCGCTGAGGTGATCACGCTGGCGGAGATCGACGCCCGCCTGGCCGAAGCCGACATTATTATCTCCTCCACCTCCAGTCCGTTACCGATTATCGGTAAAGGGATGATGGAGCGCGCCCTGAAAGCGCGACGCAACAAACCGATGCTGCTGGTGGATATTGCCGTACCGCGCGATGTGGAGCCGGAAGTGGGCGACCTGCCTAACGCCTATCTCTACAGCGTGGACGATCTGCAGGCGATCATCGAGCAGAACCTGGCGCAGCGTAAAGCGGCGGCGGTGCAGGCCGAAAACATCGTCGTGCAGGAAAGCAGTGAATTTATGGCGTGGCTGCGCTCGCAGGGTGCGGTCAATACCATCCGGGAATACCGTTCTCAGGCGGATGAGATCCGTGCTGAGCTGGAAGGCCGTGCGCTGCAGGCCCTGCAACAGGGCGGCGATCCGCAGAAAATCATGCAGGAACTGGCGCACAAGCTGACCAACCGTTTAATCCATGCTCCAACCAAATCACTTCAGCAGGCCGCCCGCGACGGCGATAATGAACGCCTGCAGATTTTACGCGACAGCCTGGGTCTCGATTAGGCACACCGCTGTCGCCACCTGTTACGGGAATCCCACATTTAAATGAAAACCTCTATAGTTGCCAAACTGGAAGCGCTGCAGGAGCGCCACGAAGAAGTGGAAGCGATGCTGGGCGATGCTGGCGTGATCGCCGATCAGGAGCGTTTCCGTGCGCTGTCACGCGAATATGCGCAGCTGACCGACGTGAGCCGTTGTTTCCGCGACTGGCAGCAGGTGCAGGACGATATCGACACCGCGCAGCAGATGCTGGATGACCCGGAAATGCGCGACATGGCGCAGGAAGAGTTACAGGAAGCGCGCGAGAAGAGCGACGCGCTCGAGCAACAATTGCAGGTTCTGCTGCTGCCGAAAGATCCCGATGATGAGCGCGCCTGTTTTGTCGAAGTGCGCGCCGGCACCGGCGGCGATGAAGCCGCCATTTTTGCCGGCGATCTGTTCCGCATGTACAGCCGCTACGCGGAAGCGCGTCGCTGGCGCGTAGAGATCGTCAGCGCCAACGAAGGCGAGCACGGTGGCTACAAAGAGGTGATTGCCCGTATTACCGGTGACGGTGCCTATGGCCGCATGAAGTTTGAGTCGGGCGGACACCGCGTGCAGCGCGTGCCGGAAACTGAATCTCAGGGCCGTATCCACACCTCCGCCTGTACCGTCGCCGTGATGCCAGAAATTCCGGAAGCGGAACTGCCGGAGATTAACGCCGGGGATCTGAAAATCGATACCTTCCGCTCATCCGGCGCAGGCGGTCAGCACGTTAACACCACCGATTCTGCGATCCGTATTACCCACCTGCCAACCGGCATCGTGGTGGAGTGTCAGGACGAACGTTCCCAGCATAAAAACAAAGCCAAAGCGCTGGCGGTACTGGGGTCGCGTATCCACGCCGCAGAGATGGCCCGTCGTCAGGCCGCCGAAGCCAGCACCCGCCGCAACCTGTTAGGCAGCGGTGACCGTTCCGACCGTATCCGCACCTATAACTTCCCGCAGGGTCGCGTCACCGATCACCGCATCAACCTGACCATCTACCGTCTGGACGAGGTGATGGAAGGCAGGATCGACAGCCTGATTGAGCCGATCGTGCAGGAGTACCAGGCGGATCAGCTGGCGGCGCTGGCTGGTCAGGATTGATGGATATTCGTCACTGGCTGAAACAGGCTGTCGCCACGCTCTGCGGCGGTGACAGCCCTAAGCGTGACGCTGAGATCCTGTTAGGCTTCGTGACCGGCAAATCCCGCAGCTGGTTAATCGCCTTTGATGAAACGGTGCTCAGTCCCGCGCAGCTCGCGCAGCTGGAGAGCCTGCTGGCGCGTCGCGCCCGCGGTGAGCCGGTGGCGCATCTGGTGGGCGAGCGCGAGTTCTGGTCGCTGCCTCTGCGGGTCAATGACGCCACGCTGATCCCGCGTCCCGATACCGAGCTGCTGGTGGAAGAGGCGCTGCGCCATCTGCCCGCAACCCCGGCGACCATTCTGGATATGGGCACCGGCACCGGTGCGATTGCGCTGGCGCTGGCCAGCGAGCGGCCCGACTGTGAGGTGACCGGCGTTGACCGGATCCCCGCCGCGGTAGCGCTGGCCGCGAGCAACGCGCAGCATCTCAGCCTGCGCAACACCCGCTTCCTGCTCAGCCACTGGTTCCAGGCGCTGCCGCCGCAGCGGTTTACCCTCATTGTCAGTAACCCCCCCTATATTGACGCCAGCGATGTTCATCTGGAGCAGGGCGATGTGCGGTTTGAACCGCGCAGCGCACTGGTGGCGGAGGAGGCGGGACTGGCGGATCTGCGCACACTTATCGAACAGGCGCCCGAATGGCTGCTGCCGGATGGCTGGCTGCTGCTGGAACATGGCTGGCAGCAGGGCGAGGCAGTGGCTGCGCTGATGCGCCAGGCCGGTTATACCGCCGTGGAAACCGTTCAGGATTACGGCGGCAATCCGCGCGTGACCCTGGGTCAGTTTCGCCTGTTAACGCGCGCTGAAAAGGATTCATAATGGCCGCCTTTTATCCCCTGATCAAAAATCTGCACCTGGCGACGGTGTGGATCACCGTGACGCTGTTCCTGCTGCGTTTTTACTGGCTGCGACAGGGGTCGGCGATGCTGACCCGCCGCTGGGTGCGCATTCTGCCGCACGCCAACGACACGCTGCTGCTGGTGACCGGCGTTCTGCTGGTGCTGATAACGCACTTCTATCCCTTCACACCGCAAGGAAGCTGGCTGACGGAGAAGCTTTTAGCGGTTATCATCTACATCGCCTTAGGATTTGTGGCATTGCGTCGCCGTCCACGTACTGATCGCACCCGATGGATCGCTTTTCTGATCGCGTTAATCGCTCTGGTGACCATTATTACGCTGGCGCTGACCAAAATGCCGTTATGGGGATAGCATGACCTCGACCGAAGAATTAGATTTCAGCCAGATACCGCTGTGTGAAGCGGTAATTGGCGCCACGCTTGCCATCCGGGCCGATTTCCCGGCGCTGTCGGTGGAAGCACAACTTGCGGCATTAGTGGCCGAAGCCCGTGACTACGTCAGCCATACCGAAGATGCCGACCTGCAGCTCGAAAAGCTGCTGGAGCTGTTTTATCGTCAGTGGGGCTTTGGCGGCGCCAGCGGCGTCTACAACCTCTCGGATGCGCTCTGGATCGACAATGTGCTGAAGACCCGGCAGGGCACCGCGGTGTCACTCGGCGTTATCCTGCTGCACATCGCTGCCGAGCTGGATCTGCCGCTGATGCCGGTGATCTTCCCGACGCAGCTGATTCTGCGCGCCGACTGGATCGATGGCGATAAGTGGATGATTAACCCGTTCAATGGCGAAACGCTCGACCGGCACACGCTGGAAGTGTGGCTCAAGGGCAACATCAGCCCGACGGCGCGCCTGTATGACGACGATCTCGACGAAGCCAAAACCGTCACCGTGATGCGTAAAATGCTCGACACGCTGAAAGCGGCGCTGATGGAAGAGAAGAAGATGGAGCTGGCGCTGAACGTCAGTCAGGTGCTGCTGCGCATCGATCCTGACGATCCCTACGAAATCCGCGATCGCGGTTTGATCTACGCGCAGCTGGAGTGCGAGCATATCGCCCTGAATGATTTAAACTACTTCGTTGAGCAGTGTCCTGAAGACCCGGTCAGCGAAATGATCAAAGTTCAGATTCACGCAATCGAACAAAAACAGGTCACGCTGCACTAAGCGGACCCCCAGAAAAGGAAAGGGCATGACACAGAAAGTCGTGAGTATTGGCGAGATCAACGTAGCAAACGATCTGCCATTTGTGCTGTTTGGCGGAATGAACGTGCTGGAGTCGCGCGACCTGGCGATGCGCATCTGCGAACACTACGTCACCGTCACCACTAAACTCGGTATTCCTTACGTTTTCAAAGCCTCTTTTGACAAGGCGAACCGCTCCTCGATTCACTCTTACCGTGGCCCGGGCCTGGAAGAGGGGATGAAGATTTTCCAGGAGCTGAAGCAGACCTTCGGCGTAAAAATTATCACCGACGTACACGAAGCTGCGCAGGCGCAGCCGGTTTCTGAGGTGGTGGATGTGATCCAACTGCCCGCCTTCCTGGCGCGTCAGACCGATCTGGTGGAAGCGATGGCGAAAACCGGCGCGGTCATCAACGTCAAGAAGCCGCAGTTCGTCAGCCCTGGCCAGATGGGTAACATCGTGGACAAGTTCGCTGAAGGCGGCAACGAGAAAGTGATCCTGTGCGACCGCGGCAGCAACTTCGGTTACGACAATCTGGTTGTCGATATGCTCGGCTTCAACGTGATGAAGAAAGTCACCAAAAACAGCCCGGTGATCTTCGATGTGACCCACGCGCTGCAGACCCGCGATCCCTTTGGCGCGGCCTCAGGCGGTCGTCGTGCGCAGGTGGCTGAGCTGGCGCGTGCCGGTATGGCCGTTGGCATCGCTGGCCTGTTTATCGAAGCGCATCCGGACCCGGACCACGCCCTGTGCGACGGCCCGTCCGCGCTGCCGCTGGATAAGCTGGAGCCGTTCCTGGTGCAGATGAAAGCGATTGACGATCTGGTCAAGCGCTTCCCGGAACTCGATACCAGCAAGTAAACGCTGCGGTAAAAAAAAGAGCGAGAAATCGCTCTTTTTTTTCGTCTGTGGCCGGCGGGCTCTAGAGCATGATGGTCATCAGATAACCAATGAACAGCGCCAGATGCGCGGCACCGTTCAGCACATTGGTGCGTCCGGTGGAGAAGGAGATCTGACAGAGGATGAGCGACGCCATCATAATCACCATCTGCGGCGGCTCCAGCCCGAAGATAAGCTCCTGTCCGGTCAGGGTCGCGATGATGGTCACCGCCGGAACGGTGAGCGAGATGGTCGCCAGCACCGAACCGAAGAAGAGGTTCATCGCACGCTGCACCTGATTCATCAGCACGGCCTTGATCGCCCCCAGACCCTCTGGTGAGAGGATCAGCAGCGCGACCAGGAAGCCGGTAAACTGCGCCGGGGCATTCATCTCGGTCAGCAGGCTTTCCAGCGTATTGGCATTCATTTTGGTCACGGTTATGACCGCAATCAGGTGAACGATCAGCCAGACGGTGTGCCAGACGCTGCTGTGCGCGGAAGGCTTGCCATGATGCGGGTCGCCGTCATCACTCTCATCTTCATGCTCGTAAACAAACAGGCTCTGATGGGTTTTGGTCTGGATCAGCAGGAAGACGCCATACATCGCCGCAGAAATGGCGGCAATCAGCAGCGCCTGCGTGATGGAGAAGTTGCCGCCCGGCAGCGCATTCGGAAACACCAGCACCAGAATCGCCAGCGGGAAGATCGCAATCAGATACTGTTTTACGCCCGCCAGATTCACGTACTGCGTCGCAAATTTATTACCGCCCAGCAGCAGCGCAAAGCCTACCAGCCCGCCGGTTACAATCATCACGATCGAATAGAGGGTGTCGCGCATCAGGCCGGGCGCGGCGTCACCGGTCGCCATCAGCGCCGAGATCAGACTCACTTCCAGAATCACGACGGAGAGGCTCAGGATCAGGGAGCCGTAGGGTTCGCCAAGCCGGTGCGCCAGGACATCTGCGTGGCGCACGACGCTGAATGCGCTGCTCAGAATGGCAATCAGCGCCACGATGTTGATGCCGACCACGACAGGGAATGAGGTGTCAGCACCAAAGAAATAGAGTATCCCCAGCGTGATAATGGGGAGTATCAGCGAGAACTCCTTGTGACGTGTTTTTTCATGTGAAGGCATTCACCATCCTCTCTGGTTAATGATTATCCGGACACAGCGGATGCTGCTGTTAAAAATATAATCAGTTTCAGGGTAGTCCGCAGTTTAACTTTTCACCGCCCCGGACGGGAGAAATTTACTACTTTTTACTTAAGCAGCATAACAGGATAAAGCGGGATTAACCTGATGTTATCTCAATTATTGCAAGGATAATCAGCAGAGAACCACTTTGCCTTTCTCAACAATCCGCCATTAAACCCCGCAGAAAACCCGTTCTGATAGTGAGTTGTCCGGGCTAAAGCGCATTTTTCTGCTTAAGTGACGATAAATCGGGGTTTGCAATCTGCCGGGCCTGCGCCAGGCTTAGCAGGAATCCATGACACAGGAGCCGATATGCCTTACTCAAACCGCAGTGAGTTACCCGACAGCGTTCAGCACGTTCTGCCCGCCCACGCTCAGGATATCTATCAGCAGGCCTTTAACAGTGCCTGGGACCAGTACAAAGAGGCGGAGGATCGTCGCGGCGACGACTCCCGGGAGGAGGTGGCCCACAAGGTAGCCTGGTCCGCCGTGAAAAAAGAGTATGAAAAAGGGGACGATGATAAGTGGCACCGCAAAACCTAATCGGCCGCTAGCCGCAAAACCCTAAAGGGCCAGGCATATCTGGCCCTTTTTTACGTCTGCGCTATCAGGATTATCTGGTTTTTTTTAACCTGCGACCGGAATCACGCTTGAAACCCCGCGCGTAAATAGATTACTGTCGATTAATGAACAAAACGCTGTGCCGTTTTGGCGATCATGTTACAGGAGCTTTTCGCAGGACGCTGTTGGAGTTGAGGAGGTCGCATTGCTTACCCGGGAATTTCTATTAAAAGCGGATTGTAAAACGTCGTTCGGGGATATCGAAGAGACGCTGCTCTGGAGTTGCGAGCAGCGTGCGGCCTCACTGGCAGCCACCCTGGCCTGTCGTCCCGATCACAGCCCGGTATGGATCTTTGGTTACGGCTCGCTGATGTGGAATCCGATTTTCGAGGCGGATGAGGTGGCCTCTGGCGCGCTGGAGGGCTGGCACCGCGCGTTCTGCCTGCGGCTGATTGCCGGCCGCGGCACCGCCGCGCACCCTGGCCGGATGCTGGCGCTGAAGCAGGGCGGACGCACCACGGGTCTGGCGTTCCGTCTGCCGGAGGCGCGGCTGCAGGAAGAACTGATGCTGCTGTGGAAACGCGAAATGATCACCGGCTGCTATCTGCCGACGTGGTGTGCGCTGCAGCTGGAAGATGGCCGCAGCGTGACGGCGCTGACCTTTATTATGGACCCGCGCCATCCGCTCTATGAATCGGACGCCTGCCCGGAGGCGATAGCGCCACTGATCGCGGCGGCCAGCGGCCCGCTCGGCACAAACGCGCAGTATCTGTTTGCGCTGGAGGAGGAGCTGACCCGGCGCGGTATGCAGGAGGAGAGTCTGAGCCGTCTGGCGCAGCAGGTGCGGACGCTGCAGCAGGCCTGGCCAAAGCAGGCCTGAGCAGGTTCAGAGCAGCAGGGCGCGACCGGGTCGCGCCCTTTTTCGTTCCGGCAATCAGTTACCCGGATTAATCAGCCAGGTGCCGGGCTTGTCGATCGTCAGGGACTGGGTGTGCGTCTGGCTGCCGTTGCTGACATCGATCTTATACTGTCCCGCCGCCAGGTTCAGTGCCGCAAAGCCGCTGCTGCCGGGTTTGAGCTCGACCGGCTGTCCGTTCAGCACCACGCTCTCGCCGCTGGCAAGTTTAAGGTAGACGGTGGCCAGCGCCGCTGGCACGGCCGCCGCCTGGGGCGCGGCTGCCGGCGTCTGCGCCGCCGCCGGGCGGGCATTCACCTGCTCCGGTGCGGCAGCCGGGCGGTTAGTCAGCCAGACGGTGACGCCCACCGCCAGTACCGCCACGGCCGCCAGGGCCAGTAAGCCCGGCGACAGCCGCCGCACCGCGCGCGGCGTCACCGGTTCGGCCGACGCAGAAGCCGGATTCATCGCCATCACCACCGGCGCGGTCACCTCTGCAGGCTCCTCAACCGGCAGCACGGTCGGCTCGCCAGGCACCGGGAAACTGTTCACTACCGCCTCGACGTCGCTGACGGGCAGATCGGTGAGCGCGGCAAAGGCGTCAATTGTCTGCGGGCGATCGCCGGGTTTCATCGCCAGCGCGCAGTCGATGGCATGCAGCAGCGGCAGGGAATAGCCCTCTGGCTGGCGTTCTGTCAGCGGCTGATAGTTATCCTCAATGCAGCGCACCACGCTGACCGGCGGAGGATTGCCGGTGATCAGGCTATGCAGCACCGCGCCCAGGGCGTAGATGTCGGTCCACGGCCCCTGTTCCACCTCACCCTCTTCGCTGTACTGCTCAATCGGCGCAAAACCGGGTTTGAGCATGATTTCCGTTTCGTCGGAGAGGTTGCCAATTTCCTTGCGCGCCGAGCCGAAATCGAGCAGCACCGGCAGCTGGTTCTCCTGAATCTGGATATTATCGAGAGAGATATCGCGATGCAGATAGCCCGCCTGGTGGATGGTGCTGATTGCGCCCAGCAGGGGCGGCAGCAGGCGACGGATCCAGGCTTCCGGGATCGACGCCGGGCTGGTGAGCTGCCACTCTTTCAGCGTCATCCCGCTGTAATAGAGCGTACCCATATAGGCGGTGCCATTCTGCTCCCAGAAGCGCAGCACATGCAGCAGGCCGGGATGATTAAAGCGGGCCAGCAGACGGGCTTCCTGAATAAAACTGTTCAGTCCGGCATTAAACAGCTTCTGGAAACGCTCACCGCGCAGCTCCAGCGTCAGGTCAGCGGCACGGACCGCCAGCGAAACCGGCATATACTCCTTGATGGCAATCGTGCGTTCGAGCTGGTGATCCCAGGCACGATAGACGATGCCAAAGCCGCCGCCGCCAATCACTTCTTTGATCTCAAACTCGTTAAAACGGTATCCGTCAGGCAGGGCATTCGGAACGGTTTTCGGATTATCATTTGCCGACATAGTGAACTCTCTGTACACGGCCTGCTCGCCAGGCTGCGCGGTAATTAATTGATGTTACGCCAGGCACCGATAGCGGGATCGGCCAGATCCGCGTGCAGGGTGTCGATAAGTAACACATTCACTTTTTGCTGTGGCATGAAGTAGGGCGCCCACTGACTGCGCAACGTATCGACTCGTGATTTCACAGCGTCAGCATCCTGCTGCGCAGCATTCTTATCCATTTTGATCAACAGGGCACCGTTGAAGCGCCAGACGTGTTGCCGGGTATCAAAGGGCAGGACCAGCCAGCTGTCAGCCGCGTCTGCGCGTCTGACGATCATACGCTGGTTATTCGCGGCGATGACCTCCAGTTGACTGTCCGGAATGTTCAGGTTGGCGATGGGATAGCCCTGATAGAAGGTCACAGCCACCGGCGTGCTCTGTTCCGGGGTCGCCAGCATCAGCTCACTTTTACCCTCAGCCCAGCCATCCGGCGAACACTGCTGCTTGCTGACGTCCGGAATAAACAGGGTGTGGGCATGTTCATCCCAGGCGGTGCGGAAATGGCAGCCGCTGGGGAGATCAAAATGTTGCAGCGGCGTGCTGTCCGCAGGCCGCGACAGATCGAGCGGCGCGGCATTCGCTGCGCTGGCGCTGGCGGTAGCATCGGCCATCACGATAGGCCGCCAGTTCTGCAGTTTGCTGGCGCTGCCGCTGGCCAGTACGCCGCCCTCTTTATTGGTCATCTGCCAGGGCAGCTCATCGAGCAGGCCGCACTGATTCGCCAGCAGCGTGCCGACACGGGGCAAAAAGGTGGTCAGCACCGATGAATCCTTGCTTTTGCCGGAGACGATGCGCAGCGGCAGCGTCTCTTTACACCAGTCATCAGGCGCTTTGCTCACCACGTTGTCGATGTAGACCTCCAGCGCCAGGCTGGGGGAGTAGACGACACGATAATTTTCAGCCTGGGCGTGAAAGGCAATCAGCAGAGTCATGATGCCGGGCAACCACAGTTTCATAAGGATCCTTGGAATCAAAATCGAGGCGGCAGGAAGCGCGCCGAATCAGCCAGTGAATAGAGCAGGGTGGCCTCTTCCGGCTCACCAATCCAGACCGCCAGGGCGCTGAGATTGTCTTTTTTTACCGTGCGGCTGACCGCCTGTTCCATCAGGGCCAGCCACTCTTCGCAGGCATTGACCATGCGCAGCGCCTGCTCCATTTCACCGCTGGACAGGTTCAGCCAGAAACCATCGGTGCAGACCAGAAAGGCATCGCCATCTTCCAGCGCAATCTCCTGCGAGAAGCTCACTAAGCGAGGCGGCTCAGCGCCGAGCGCATTATAAAGTAAATTACTGTTAATGCCGGTATTTTCATAGCCCGCTTCTTTCAGCTGCTGCGCCAGGCTGTGGTCGCGGGTGACCTCATGCAGCACGCCACGCCGGAAGTGATAAACCCGGCTATCACCGGCATGCGCCCACCATGCGCGCTGTTTTTCGCGGTCGATAAACAGGGCCGCCAGCGTGGTGCTCATACGCGAATATTTCGGATTTTTACCCTGCTCCTCGTGCAGCACGACGCGGCAATGTTCAATCGCCTGATGGGTGCGTTCCGGCGTGAAGTCGTCGTACGCCTGGAGCTGACTCATCAGCGTGTCACGCACCAGCTGCGCAGCCCTCTCGCCGCCGGGCAGCCCCGCGACGCCGTCGCAGACCACGAAGCAGGCTTTACGCTCATCCAGTCCGGCGCCTGTACGATCCTGATTCTCATCACGCAGCCCCTGCTGGCAGCGGCTGGCAAAAACGATCTTCATGTTTCATCTACCCGCGTCTGAGAGTCTTTATACTGATTGACCTCCATGTCATAGGCATGAAGAAAGGCTTCGCCAAACAGCGTGTGGAAATCGTCTTCGATCTCGCCGGCCGTTCGCTGATAGTTACGGATGAAGTAGTCCCACATCGCCGCTTTTTTCACGGTGGAGAAGGGCAGTTTCGACACCACGCCATCGGCGCGCGCCTGCTCCTCCAGCCGCTGCGGATTAAAGGATTGCAGCATCGCCGCAATAATGGCGCGGATTCCGGCAATCATTCCCAGCTGGTGGGCCTGCAGGTCCACCAGCGCATCGCGTACCGCCTGTTCCGGCGGCATAAAGCCAGGCATCTGGCTCTGATACATCTGCATCAGCACGGTTTTGCCGGAGGGCAGGATCTTGAACGGGTTATTCGCCTCGTTCAGGATCATCGTCATGTCCGCTTTCACGCCGCGTTTGAGGATGGATCGCGACGAGAGCAGCGCCACGGTGCCCTGTGAAAAGAGGCTTAACATCCGGCCGGTGATGCGCATCTGCTCTTCATCCACCGGCGTGGCGTGACCGTTGCTCAGCCCCATGCCATCCAGCAGGGCCGCAATGAGCCGATCCTGGTCCACCGGCTGCGCCGTCAGCGCCCGGCGCGGCTCACTGGCCTGCGGATCAATCGCCAGCCTGGCGTCGGTATGGCGCTCATGGCGCGAGGGGGGCGTCTCGCTGACCAGCAGCGACGGCTCGACCTCGTGATGTTCGTGAATGCCCAGCGGATTAGCCGGTTCGGCGCTGTTACCGGCAAACAGCGCCAGCGGATCGCTCTGCGCGTTCTGGCAGGCGGGATCGCGTACTTCCAGGGCGTAGTCGCCGATCCGCAGCGCATCGCCATGCTTCAGCAGCACCTGCATCCCGCGCCCCAGCGTCAGGCCGTTGTGTTCCACCGGCGTGACGCTGCCCTGATTAGTCAGGCGACACTCGCCGTCATGCGACAGGTGAACCAGCGCCTGCAGCCGCGAGATCGCGCGTGTCTCATCCGGCAGCACCAGATCGTTGTCCTGACTGCGGCCAATGGTGCCGCCAGGGGGCTGAAACGCGACGCTTCTGACCGGAACATCCGTAGTGCATTGCACAATGGTAAATTGCATGAGTTATCCCAGATTAGACGGCAAACGCATCCGGCCTCACTCGAACATCGGAGGATAGAGGCCATTACGCCCCGGCTGTGAACCCGCAGCCGGGTTAAACAGTAACGAAAACAGTTGCGCCGTGAGGTTGCCGCTATGCTTGTGGGTCGCATGGACAAAGCCATCACTGCGGTTACTCCACCAGTAGCTCATATGCTGCTGTGGATCGAAACGTTCAGCCACTTCACGCCAGCTCAGCGTACAGGGCAGATCCTGAAAACCAATCACATCCATGATCTCGGACGGCTTGCGTGCGGGCACCATCAGCGGCGGCAGGGCCTGGATCTGCTGTTCCAGCTGCTCACCGTTCAGCGGCGTCTGCACCGCCTGCAACAGCGTCGCACCCAGATCCTGAAACCAGTCGCCGGAGATGGTCAGCTGAGCAGGATGCCACTGCGCCAGCGAAAAACTGTGCAGGGCCAGCAGCGGCCAGGCGCGGCCCACGCGGTCGCACGAGGGCAGCAGGCAGCCCATCTGTATCTGCGGCCGGGTCGCGGTCACCGGCAGAACAAAGTTCCACACCGGCGCGTGAAGAAAGTTCGCGCTGAAGGACCAGGCCTGCTGATGCCAGTGCATCAATCCCTGCTGGAACCAGTGGTTCCACGGGCCGATCTGCTGTTCGCTCAGCCGGCGATGCAGAAAGTCACCGGTCGACGGCAGCTTGCCATACCAGCCGGGGGCCGTGTAAGCCGCCATATTCACCTCACCATGACTCGCTATGCGGGGTCGGCTGCGCCGCCGTATGGGCTGGCGTCACGGCCAGCACCGCGCCGGACTGACCCGCGATGTTCAGATTCTCAGCCAGCTTGCGCATCATCAGGGCATTATCCCGCGCATAAGGCGACGACTGTATCTGCTGATCCAGCAGCTGGCTGAGATGCCAGTCGAGCTGTTGCAGATCGCGGGCGCTGACCGAGTCGGGCAGGCTTCGCTGCAGATTCTGCAGCAGCCAGGCCCGCAAAAATTCGCCATCATAATTTCGCGGCTGATAGAGCATCTGATAAGCGCGCAGCGCATTGCGGCTGTAGGCATTATCATCGCCCGGATCGTTGCGCAGGATGTTTGTAATCTGCTGAGCAACCCGCGGCAGCAGCAGAGACTTAAGCGCATTTTGATAAAGCACCCAGGCAGCATCGCTGACCTGGCTGCCGCGATATAAGCCAGCCCGCATAGTAAGCGGCGGATTATCGAGAGAAAAACGTTCCGACAGCGGCAGCTTCACCAGGTTATTCAGAAAGGGTAGCAGATCAAAAATATTATCAGCAGGCTGATGAATCACCTGCTGACTCTGCGTGCGGATAGCCGGTATGCGCGCGGCGACCTGCTGCAGATAGTGCTGGTTCTGATAGTAGCTGAGGCTCCAGAGGCCGGAGGCGATCAGCAGCGCCCCGGCCAGCACGCCATAGCCTATCCAGTGGAAGAGCTGGTTACGGTACTCCCAGCGACGGTTGCTGCCCGCCAGGCCGCTCTCCCTGAATATCAGGTTGCTCAGCAGATCGCGGATAAAGAAGCTCTGACCCTTGTTGCCGGGGATGGGGCTGTTGCGGTTTACGCTGTCCCAGGCGGCGATTGAGTGTTCGCCCGCCTGGCGGAGTTGCAGCTTGCGGCTCAGTTCACCCATGACCCGATCAAACGGCAGACCTTCCTGGGTGCCGCTGGTGAAGAAGAGGCCACGCGGGCTCCAGGCGACGGCATCCTGATGATCGGAGAAGACGATATCCAGGTATTCGTTCAGCAGCGGACGCAGCGAGGCGAACTCCTGCGGGAAGAGGAAGCACTCGGCGCGCTCGTTGAGGTCGCGCTCCTGCGTCATCTGCTCCGCCAGTTGCTCCTGCAGCTGCTGTTCCAGCCGCTGGAACTGCTGACCAAAGTGGCGATGCCAGTCATCTTTGTGCGGCTTCGCCGGTTCCCGGTTGAAGGTGAAGCCCCAGATTGCGTCACGCCGCGCCTTATCAATCGCGCCGAAGTAGCTCATAAAGCCTTTGAGCAGGTCGGTTTTGGTCACCATCACATACACCGGGAAGTGGATGCCGGTCTGCTGATGGAGTTCCGCCATGCGTTCACGCAGCGCGCTGGCCTGGGCGAAGCGCGCCTCGGCCGAGTCACTCAGCAGGTCGGCCACGCTGATGGTCATGATGACGCCGTTGATCGGCTGGCGGGTGCGGTAGCGTTTAAGCAGGTTGATGAAGGTGTGCCACTCCGCCGCATCGCGCACGCGCTGGCTCTCCTGCAGCGCATAGCGACCGGCGGTATCGATCAGCACCGCGCTGTCCGTAAACCACCAGTCGCAGTTGCGGGTGCCGCCGACGCCACGAACGGCGGTTTTCCCCAGCGTGTCGGTCAGCGGGAAGTCGAGACCGGCGTTAAACAGGGCGGTCGTTTTACCGGCACCCGGCGCGCCCATGACCAGATACCAGGGCAGCTGATAGAGGTAGCTGGCGTTAACGCGTGAGAGGAGGCTGCCGCTGTGCCGACGGCCAAACTGGGTCCGTTTGAGCTGCAACACCGCTTCGCTGAAGCGCTGATTGAGCCGCTCTGCCGTGATCTGACGTTCTGCCGGGTCGTCATTGCCGCTGACCTCAAGCTGCGTCAGCAGGCGGCTGTTGAACCAGGCGCGATAAAGTGACGGAATCAGCTGGAACAGGATCCAGAGAAAGTAGAGTGCGCCGACGGTGAGCTGGCGCGGCAGTACCGACTCCAGCGGGCGCGATTCGCCCCATGACCAGAATGGCCCGAGCATCCAGACCAGGCAGCTCAGCGCCGTGACGCCAATAAAGCTCCACAGCAGGCGATGTGTCAGCAGCAGGCGAAGGGAAGCGCGCATTTATTGTGCTCCTTGATGATTACTGAGCGTTTCAGGCGCGGCAAACAGGGTGATCTCAACGCGGCGGTTGCGGGTACGGTTTTCGCTGCTGTCGTTGGGCAGGAGCGGATCGCTGTCGCCACGGCCTTCGGATCGCACCGTATGGCCGTCAGCCAGTTGCAGCTGGAGCAACTGGGTGATGGCGCGGGCGCGGGCAAAGGAGAATTCGTAGCTGGAGGCAAAGCGGCTGTTATCCACCGGGTGATCGTCCGTGAAGACCGAGACCAGAATGGTGCCTTTGACATCTTTCATCGCGGCGGAGACGCGGGCGATAAGCGCGCGGCCCACCGGATTGATGACCGTGCCCTGTTCGGCAAAGAGTTTGTCGGCCGGGATGATCACTTTGCTGCCGAAGGCGCCATCGCTGACTTCGAGCTGTCCGGCGGCAATGACGTCGTTCAGGCGCTGGCGCAGGTCGAGCAGCGCCTGCGGAGAAGAGGGACGGCGGCCAGCGGTGATCTGCGGCAGCGGCATCTGATAGAGCGTGCGCAGCAGCGGTTCGGCTGCGTTGCCGAGCCGCCAGTTGAGGCCGCTGTAAATCAGGCAGCCGATCAGCGCAACCAGCATGGCACAGGCCCACAGCGGCACCATCGGGCGGGCGAGGGTGCTGACCAGCGGATGTACCTCCACCAGCGGCGGCTGTGGCGTCTGGCGCTGGGCGCGTGTCTCATCGATCAGGGTTTTAAGGCGTTTGCGGATGCCTTCGCACTGGATGCGGCCATTTTCACTGCCACGATAACGGCCTTCATAGCCCAGCAGCAGGCAGTACTGCACCACCTCCAGCAGCCAGAGGTGCTGTTGCGGGCTTTGTGAAATGCGTGAGAGCAGCTGGAAGAATTTTTCGCCGCCCCAGCTTTCGTTGTGAAAGGTGACCAGCATGCCGTTGCCTGACCAGACGCCACGCGTGCCCCAGGGGGTTTGTGCCGCCGCTTCATCCAGCGCGCTACAGATGCAGTAACGTGCGCCGATAATCATTTCAAACGGCAGCCCGGCCTGTTTGCAGCGTTGTTCAAACTGGCGGATTTCATCAATCAGCGACTGGCGCAGCCCTGCAGGGTCGTCATGCGTGGCTGCCTGACGAATCTGCACCACCGCGTTCAGCAGTGGCGCGGCAGCCTGCAGTAAGAGATTCTCATTGCCTGAGGGAGGCGCTTCACGCGCCGGAGATTCCACAGTCATTAATTCGTGATCTTCCAGCCAATGGCAAATCCCTGTACCCGCAGACCGGGACAGTGCTGCGGGCAATATGCGCCGGATTTCATAATCAGTCTAAGATCCAGGTCGCGGTATCGTTCGTCCGACAGGCTTTGCTGGCGCCGCCCACGGCGACACAGACTTGTTTCGCTTTGCGCGGTCGGGGGCGATCGCTCTGCAGGGTGGCATCGTAGCGGCTGCTTTCCACGCCCGCTTTTAACGGAACATAACCAATCAACGGGCCATCGGCCTGGTCAGCAATCGCCAGCCAGTTGTGTTCGACGTTACCTAATACTTCAAAAGGTTTACCCGTTTCGAGATAGCGGACGACTTTGCCGCCGTAGTCAGGCGAGGTCATGACGGAGGCGCCATAGAGTGCGCGCCAGGTCTGGTTGACCGGTTCGAATTCCGTCGGTGCCGCGACAGCGTGTCGATGGACCAGTTTGACGCCGTTAATTTCGCTGGTGACCAGCGTATCATCTGTAACGGGCGGCGGCGGGGCCTTACAGCCTGCCAGGGTAAGCACCGCCAGCAGCGTTAACGCAAGACTCTTTTTCACCATGTTCCTCGTGATCTCATCAAAGTATCTGCATATTGCCAGGCCCGATGCAGGAGACGCTGTTTATCGCGCCGCATCGTGCCGAAATTCTGTAAAAGAAAAAGGTCAGATTACATCAGGATAGTAACGCGATTAGTCTACCTAAGACTTTTGAGAATTCAAACCATTGCACCTGTTGTGAATGCGTGATAGCGGGCACTTTGGCGGCGGGTTTCGGGGTAAGAAAAGCGCCAGCGAATGCGATAGTTAAAGCGAACTGAATGATCGCAGGGACAAACTTGTTCTCAACAGTGTTATGCATTCTGACATGCAATGGATTCAATTGGAAACTATTAAGATTTTCTAATAACTTTCTGGTGAAAAATTTTATCGATTTGAGTTATGAATCTCATAAAAATCAGAATTTACGCGCCTGTTCTGGCCCCCTGTTTTCCAGATAACGGCACGTCTTTTGCTTTAACGGCGTTTTAATGGCGGGGTGAGGTGGATGGCTGAGGCGCGGGCGGGAAGCGCGGTTAAGTGCGTGGAAAGCGCGGTGCGTCGTGCCGGAAAGACCCGCCCGATCGCAAAGGAGTCCCGCCTCCCTGCGGATCGGGCTCGCCATCCCTGGCTCGCACGCTTTGCTCTTCAGGCGGGCCTTTCCTGCCCGCTCGGCGGCGGTGCGGAGTTTAGCCGGTTGTGGGTTTAGGGGCGTGCGGGTAAGTGAGCGGTGAGCGCGGAAAGCGCGGAAAGCGCGGTGCGTCGTGCCGGAAAGACCCGCCTGATCGCAAGGAGTCCCGCCTCTCTGCGGATCGGGCTCGTCATCCCTGGCTTGCACGCTGTGCTCTTCAGGCGGGTCTTTCCTGCCCGCGTGGCGGCGATGCGGAGTTTTGCCGGTTGCGGCTCTGGGAGCGTGCGGTTTTCGCTTCCGCCCCGATCGCCGGTTACTACATTGCCCGCTTCAGCGGCAGAGGTGCCACCAGCACCTTCACGCCCAGTGCTTCAAACGCTTTTACCTGTGCGGCACTGATGCCGCTGTCGGTGATCAGGTAGTGGATGTTGCTCCAGTCACACGGCATCGCAAACATGGAAACCTTGTCGATTTTGCTGGAGTCCGCGACCACATAAACCGTGCTGGCGGAGTTGATCATCGCCAGTTTAACCTTGATGTCGGTTTCACTCGGAAAGCTCAGCCCCAGGCGCGGTGAGATGCAGGCCGTGGCCAGAAAGAGTTTTTCGGCCAGCACATTTTCGAAGAAGCTGGCGGCTTTTTCACCGGAGGTGGAAAGCGTCGGGAATTTAAAGGTGCCGCCGGTCAGCAGGATATTGATCCCCGGCTCGCCGCCCAGTTTCAGGGCGATATTGACCGCCGTCGTGACCACAGAGAGGCGGCGGATATGGCTGATGGCATCCGTGATCGCCGTGGTGGTGGTGCCGGAATCAAAAATCACCGTATCACCATTTTCGATATGCTGCGCCGCCAGTCGGCCAATCGCCTCTTTCTCTTCCAGATGCGTCTGCCGCTCCAGCAGCATCGCGCCGGTGTTCTGCTTACCCGTCATCAGCGTTGCACCACCGTGGTAGCGCTGCACAAAGCCCTGTTTTTGCAGCATACGCAGGTCAGTGCGTAACGTCGCTTCGGTCAGCCCGAAGGTTTCCGTCAGCGCTTTGACCGTCACCGTGCCATCTTCACGGATCATCTCCAGGATTTTCTCGCGGCGTTGCTGCATATCAGCGAACTGCTCACTTTTGCTTTTCAATCGAAATGCTCCCTTTTCCAATCATCTGTCGGGTCGGGCAAATAACCTCTACGGAGCTGAGTTTAACGCGCCGTTTTTGCGAATGCGAGATGGCCGGAGAGGGCTTTCATTTTCGAACGAAAATAAAAAACAGTCAGGCTATTGAATCTCTCACGCTTTTCTGATTGCAGGCGGCAGACTTTATTTGCTTACTGGAAGCCAGATCACGTCTTTTCAACCAGATAAGCCGGGCAGGAAAGCAGATGGTCGAAATTTGATCTGCCCCACACAACGTTTCTTTTCGATAGCATATATTTTTGTTCGAAAATGATTGAATCACTGGCGGCAGCAAAAATCTGAGGGAGAGAGTGGGATGAGTGGTGAATATGACGTAAACCTGCGCTACGGCGTGGATACCGCAATGAATCTGGCCGACAAAGTGGCGGTCGTGACCGGCGGGCTGGGCGGCATCGCCATGGCGACGAATGGGATGTTGCTGGAGAAGGGCGCGCGTCTGGCACTGCTCTATCCGCCGTTTGAGGCGGAGAAGGTCGCCAGCCTGCAGACGGAATTCGACGCCGGACAGGTGCAGTTTATCTGCTGCGACGTCACCGATCCCGCGTCAGTGGAGGCGGCATTCGAGGCGGTGATTTCCCACTATGGCCGGATCGACATACTGGTGAACTGTGCCGGCTACGTGATGCTGCAGCCGGTCGTAGAGACTGACTTCGCCGAATGGCAGAAGCAGATTGCGGTGAATCTCACCGGCCCGTTCCTCTGTTCGCAGGCGGCGGCGCGGCTGATGATCCGGGCAGGCGCGGGCGGCAAAATCATCAATATCGCCTCGCAGGCGGCCTCTATCGCAATTGATAACCACGTCGCTTACACCTCTGCCAAGGCGGGCCTGCTGGGCATGACCAAAGTGATGGCCAAAGAGTTTGCGCCGCACCGGATCAACGTGAATACCCTGTCGCCTACCGTCGTACTGACACCGATGGGCGAGAAGGCCTGGCGCGGCGAGAAGGGGGAGCAGATGAAAAAACTGATCCCGCTGGGTCGCTTTGCCTACACCGATGAGATCGCTGCCGCCGTACTGTTTTTCGCCAGCAACGGCAGCGACATGATCACCGGCGCGGATTTAATGATCGACGGTGGCTTTACCATCTGGTAAGGCCGACTCAACACCCGGGACCCGATACCCTGCCATAACGATAAGAGAGAACATCATGAAAAACCGTACCCTGCTGTGTAGTGCCGTGGCTGCCTGTCTGCTGTCTCAGGCGGCGTTTGCCGCTAAAAAGGGCACCATTATGATTCTGGTTAACTCCCTTGATAATCCCTACTACGCCTCTGAAGCCAAAGGCGCCAATCTCAAAGCGCAGGAGCTGGGCTACAAAACCACGGTGCTGTCGCACGGTGAAGATGTAAAGAAACAGAGTGAACTGATCGACGCGGCTATCGGTAAGAAAGTGCAGGGTATCGTGCTGGACAACGCCGACTCCACCGCCAGCGTCGCGGCGATTAAGAAGGCGAAAGATGCCGGGATTCCGGTGGTGCTGATAAACCGCGAAATCCCGGTGGATGATGTGGCGCTGGCGCAGATCACCCACAACAACTTCCAGGCAGGCTCCGATGTGGCCAACGTCTTTGTGGAGAAGATGGGCGAAAAGGGCAAATACGCCGAACTCGCCTGTAACCTTGCGGACAACAACTGTGTGACCCGTTCGAAATCGTTCCACCAGGTACTGGATCAGTACCCTGACATGCAGAGCGTAGCGCGTCAGGATGCTAAAGGCACCCTGATTGACGGCAAGCGCATCATGGACAGCATCCTGCAGGCGCATCCGGACGTGAAAGGGGTAATCTGCGGCAATGGCCCGGTAGCGCTGGGCGCGATTGCGGCGCTGAAAGCCGCCGGCCGCAATGACGTTATCGTGGTAGGCATTGATGGCAGCAACGATGAGCGCGATGCGGTTAAAGCGGGCACGCTGAAAGCCACGGTCATGTTGCAGGCGCAGGCGATTGCCGCCGAAGGGGTGACCGATCTCGATAACTTCATTCAGAAGGGCGTGAAGCCGGAAAAACAGCGTGTGATGTTCCGCGGCATTCTGATTACCCCGGAAAACGCCAAAGGCGTACAGGACTTTAACTATAAGTCGTAATTAACCGCTGTCGCGCCTGCGTAAGCGGGCGCCAGGGAGAAGAAGATGTCCCGAAGAGTCTGGCTGTCGCTGGTGGTCATGCTGTTGAGCGGCTGCAAAATTGTATCGCAGCAGGAGCTGGCCGACCTGAAAAATCCCCCCAATCCGAAAATGGCTAACATCGACCAGCTCTGGCAACAGAAGCTGGTGCCGCAGATTCAGGCGGAAGCCCGGCCGCTGGCGACGCTGATGACGTCGCTGAAGTCTGCCAAAGATTTTGACGCCGCCTGTCAGCAGTATGGCTACCGCAGCCAGGCGGAAAATCCCTGCGTGTTCAGCGTCTCAGTGCAGGGCGACGTGACGGCTCTCAACACCACGTCGCGCAGCGGAAAGATGACCGTGAAGGATGAATCAGGTGACAGTGTCACTATTCAGACCGGGCCGATCATTCGTGGCACCGCGCTGCGGGATGCCTACCGGGGCGCGAGCTATCAGGACTTCAACGATCAGGTCATGTTTGGTGATTATGGCAAAGCCATCAACCAGCACGCCTCCAGCCTGATGAAGCAGTTCGCGCCAAAAGTGGGCGATAAGGTAAAGGTCACGGGCGTGTTCAGCAGCTGGGACATTCCGCAGCAGCTGCCGGATATCACCCCGGCCGCGATTACCCGGCAATAAGGAGCGGCAGATGCAGAATTCTCAACCGCAGCAATCCGGTGATGTGATCATCGAAACGCGCAACGTGTCGCGTCTCTATCCCGGCGTCACGGCGCTGGATCAGGTCAATTACCGGGTCTACCGCAACAAAGTGAATGTCCTGATCGGGGAGAACGGCGCGGGGAAATCCACCATGATGAAAATGCTGGCGGGGGTGGAAACACCCTCGTCCGGCGAGATCCTGCTGGATGGCAGGGTGGTGTCGCTGAACACCACCCATCAGGCCGAGAAGCATGGGATCAGCATTATTTTTCAGGAGCTGAACCTGTTTCCCAACATGAACGTCATGGACAACATTTTTATCGCCAACGAATTCTTTCAGCGCGGCGTGATCAATGAAAAGTATCAGTACGCGCTGGCGAAGTCGCTGCTGGAGCGGCTGCAGCTGGACGTCGATCCCTATGCGCCGCTGGGCGAGCTGGGTATCGGTCATCAGCAACTGGTGGAGATCGCCCGGGCGCTGTCGAAGGATACGCGGGTGCTGATTATGGATGAGCCCACCAGCGCGCTGAGTCAGTCAGAAGTCAAAGTGCTGTTCAGCGTCATCGACCAGCTGAAACGGCGCGGGGTCACCATTATCTACATCTCGCACCGGCTGGAAGAGCTGATGGAGATTGGCGATCACATCACCATTTTTCGCGACGGCCGCTTTATCAGCGAGCGCGAAGTGCGCGACGCCAGCGTGCCGTGGATCATCGCCCAGATGGTGGGCGACAAGAAAAAGCAGTTCGACTATCAGCCTGCGCCGCAGGGCGAAACGGTGCTGGAGGTCGAGGGCCTCACCGCGCTGCACCAGAACGGGGGCTACAAACTCAACGATGTCACCTTCACGCTGCGGAAAGGTGAGGTGATCGGCATCTATGGCCTGCTGGGGGCCGGACGCACCGAGCTGTTCAAGGGGCTGATTGGGCTAATGCCCTGTCAGTCGGGGCAGGTCCGGCTGGCGGGCAGCAACCTGGCAAAACGTAATTTCCAGCAGCGCCTGAAAAGCGGGCTTGCGCTGGTGCCTGAAGATCGCAAGGGCGAAGGGGTGATTGAGCTGATGTCGATCACCGCCAACATGACGCTTTCCGACTTCAGCCTGCGCGGGTTTCGCCGGGCGCTGGGGCGACTGCATCCGGGGCGGGAGCAGCAGCGGGTCAGCGAAATGATTGGTCACCTGGCGATCAAGGTCAGCGATCCCGAACTGCCCGTGACGTCGCTGAGCGGCGGTAATCAGCAGAAGGTGGTGCTGGGTAAGGCGCTGATGACCGGGCCGCAGGTGGTTCTGCTGGATGAGCCGACGCGCGGCATCGATGTCGGCGCGAAAACGGATGTCTATCACCTGATCGGGAATCTGGCGCAGCAGGGGCTGGCAGTGATGTTCTCCTCCTCCGAGCTGGATGAGGTGATGGCGCTGGCGGACCGCATTCTGGTCATGGCGGATGGCCGGATTACGGCCGATCTGCCCCGCGCGGCGGTGACGCGGGAACACCTGATCGCCGCATCAACCCCGCAGGATTGAGAGCCTGTCTCATGAGGCTGTTTCATTTGTCAGTCTGCAGCAGGGCCGTGCTCACCCGCCTCACGTACTGCCGGTACGTCGGGGTGCGGTGCGCGGTTCCTGCCCGGACTGTCTGCAACCATTATGCCTGGTGGGCCAGGCGCTACGCTGGCCGGAGAATGTCATGAATCAACAATATCTGCTCTATATGTATCTGCTCAAGGCGCGCACCTTCATTGCGTTGCTGATTGTGGTCGGCTTTTTCAGCGTGATGGTGCCGAACTTTCTGACGCCGTCGAACCTGCTGATTATGACGCAGCATGTGGCGATCACCGGCCTGCTGGCGATTGGGATGACGCTGGTGATCCTGACCGGCGGCATCGATCTTTCGGTCGGCGCAGTCGCCGGTATCTGCGGCATGGTCGCGGGTGCGCTGCTGACTAACGGCATTCCGCTCTGGGGCGGCAACACACTGTTCCTCAACGTGCCCGAAGTGATTCTGGTGGTGGCGATCTTTGGCGTGCTGGTGGGACTGATTAACGGCACCGTGATCACCCGGCTGGGCGTGGCCCCCTTTATCTGTACGCTGGGCATGATGTATGTGGCGCGCGGCGCGGCGCTGCTGTTCAACGACGGCGGCACCTACGCCAACCTGGTCGGGCTGCCGGCGCTGGGCAACACCGGTTTTTCGGTGCTGGGTAGTGGCACCGTGCTGGGCGTCTACCTGCCGATCTGGCTGATGCTCGGCTTCCTGCTGCTTGGTCTCTATCTGACGCGCAAAACCCCGCTGGGACGCTATATCTACGCCATCGGCGGCAACGAGTCCGCCGCGCGGCTGGCGGGCGTGCCGATTATCAAGGTGAAGATCTTTGTTTACGCCTTCTCCGGCCTCTGCGCTGGCCTGGTCGGGCTGGTGGTGGCCTCTCAGCTTCAGACCGCGCACCCGATGACCGGCAACATGTTTGAGATGGACGCCATCGGTGCCACCGTTCTGGGGGGCACGGCGCTGGCGGGCGGCCGCGGCCGGGTCTCCGGCTCGATCATCGGCGCGTTCGTTATCGTCTTCCTGGCGGATGGCATGGTGATGATGGGCGTCAGCGATTTCTGGCAGATGGTAATCAAAGGTCTGGTGATCGTGACGGCGGTGGTGATCGACCAGTTCCAGCAGCGGCTGCAAAGCAAAGTGGTGCTGTTGCGTCGCCATGAAAAAAAGCAGCAGGCGGTTCCCCTCACTGATGTCCGTCACAGTTAACAGGAGCGATGATGAGCCACGAACAACCTGAAAAAACCGTCGTGATCACCGGCGCCTGCCGGGGCATCGGTGCCGGCATTGCGGCGCGCTTTGCCCGCGACGGAGCAAAGCTGGTGATGGTTTCAAATGATGATCGGGTCTTCAGCACCGCCGATCACCTCCGGCAGGCGTATGGCAGTGAGATACTGGCCCTGCAGGTCGATGTCACCGACGAAAGCGCCGTGCAGCAGCTCTATCAGCAGGCCTTTGCACGCTTTGGCCGGATCGACGTGTCGATACAGAATGCTGGCGTGATCACCATCGACCGCTTTGACACGATGCCGAAAAGCGATTTTGAGCGCATCCTGGCGGTCAATACCACCGGCGTCTGGCTCTGCTGCCGTGAAGCGGCGAAGTATATGGTGCAGCAGCGCAGCGGCAGCCTGATTAACACCTCCTCCGGTCAGGGGCGGCAGGGCTTTATCTACACGCCGCACTACGCCGCCAGCAAAATGGGGGTGATCGGCATTACCCAGAGTCTGGCGCTGGAGCTGGCACCGTGGAACATCACGGTCAATGCCTTCTGTCCGGGCATCATTGAAAGTGAGATGTGGGACTACAACGATCGCGTCTGGGGCGAAATCCTCAGCAGCGAGGAGAAAACCTATGGCAAAGGGGAACTGATGGCGGAGTGGGTCAAGAACATCCCGCTGAAACGGGCCGGTCAGCCGGAGGATGTCGCCGGGCTGGTCGCGTTTCTGGCCTCTGACGACGCGCGCTACATTACCGGCCAGACGATCAACGTGGATGGCGGGTTAATCTTCTCCTGATCCGCCGTATCCACAGCAGGCCTGCCCGCGGGCAGGCTTTTTTTTTGCCAGACTTTTCTGGTATATGCACAAAATGGCGCGCCTGTCCTGCATCACCGTCACAATATGTTAAGGTAATGGTCAGTGTTTTTGACTTTTTATCGCAGCTACGAACAGATCAATGTGCCGGGTGACATGATACGGAAAACAGGGGTTTACGCTTTTATTGCGCTGTCGCTGACTGCCACGCAGAGCGTCAGAGCGATACAGACTGAAACGCGGGTGTCAGAGACGCCCTTCGATGATCCTGCACGCTACAGTGCGTCGCTACCGACGCTGGGCAGCGTAAGCGATCAGGATGAAGAGTGGAGCAAAAAGCTGGCCGCCGTGGCCAAAAGCATCGGAGAGGCGAGTAACAACAGCGACAGCAATGTGACGTTTGGCCAGCAGGCGGGGGTCTGGGCGTTTAATCATCTGCGCGATGAGGTGGCCGGGCGCATCGAGAGCGAAGGGCAGTCGCTGCTTTCCCCGTACGGCACGGCGCAGCTGGATCTGAATGTGGACATGGACGGAAATTTCACCGGCACCGGCGGGGATCTCTTCAGCGCCCTGGCCGATGAGAACAGCCTGCTCACCTTCTCCCAGCTGGGGCTGCACGATACGGAGAACGGGCTGGTCGGCAGTGCGGGGCTGGGGCAGCGCTGGGAAGCCGGCAACTGGCTGCTGGGCTACAACGGGTTTGTCGATCGGATTTTCAGCAGTGGTCTGCAGCGGGCTTCGGTGGGCACGGAGGCCTGGAGCGATGCGATGCGGTTTTCGGCTAACTACTATCAGCCGCTTTCCGGCTGGAAAAACCTCAGCAGCTCACAGCAGCAGCGCATGGCGCGCGGCTATGACATCACCAGCCAGAGCTATCTGCCTTTCTATCGTCAGCTGGGCGTGTCGGTCAGCTATCAGCAGTACCTCGGTGAGAACGTCGATCTGTTTAACAGCGGCAACCGCTATCACAACCCTTCCGCCATGTCGTTCGGCCTCTCATACACGCCGGTGCCGCTGGTGACGCTCTCGGCGACCCACAAAACCAGCAGCGCCGGTGAAAGCCAGGATCAGCTGGGGCTGAAACTTAACTACCGGTTTGGCGTGGCGCTGAGCCGTCAGCTCGACGCCGCAAACGTCGCCGAAGCGCACTCCCTGCGCGGCAGCCGCTACGATACCGTTACCCGCAACACGACGCCGGTGCTCGCCTTCCGCCAGCGCAAAACCCTGTCGGTCTTCCTGGCGACGCCGCCCTGGCAGTTAAGCAGCGGCGAGAGCCTGCCGCTGAAGCTGCAGGTGCGCGCCAGCAACGCCATCAAAGCCGTCAGCTGGCAGGGCGACACCCAGGCGCTGAGCCTGACGCCACCGGCCAATAACACCGATCCGCAGGGCTGGAGCGTGATCCTGCCGCAGTGGGATCCGTCGCCGGACGCCAGCAACGAATATCGCCTGTCGGTGACGCTGGAGGACAGCAGGCAGCAGCGGGTGACCTCAAACTGGATTACGCTGAAGGTGGAGCCACCGATGGCGATGGATGCGTCGCCGCAGAACGATCGTTTTGATCTGATGGCCCCCACCGGCGCCGCCCTGTAGCCGCGGGCACAGCGTGGAGAGGCACAGAATCAGGGCGGGGTGCAGAAGGGGCGGTGCGGAAGTGCGTAACCGCGCCGGAGGGGGCCCGTCAGGCGACTCAGCAGGCGCGCGACGGCCGCCCGCCTGCCGGGGTCAGTTGACCAGGCTTTTCACAATGTGAATGGCTCGGGCGTAAAGCTCCCTCTGGCCATTGACGGACTGCGCTTCCTTATTTCTCAGAAAGGTGATGATATCCTGTATGCCTGCCGTCTGGCCTGACCGCAGCAGGCTGGAGACGGCGTGGCCAACCACGGCGTGAACATCATCCATATCTTCCGGTTTATGGGTACTCAAAAGAAACTCCTGGGCAACGGTTCCGCTGAACAGCCTCTGATCAGATCCGCCTCAGGCGCTTTCGCCCGGCTGATCCGTCCGGTCAGGTCATCCGCCAGGCTCATGGCAACGCCCTGAGCAGTTTTTCGCGCAGCACAGCGACCCGGGCCGTCAGCTCACCCAGTTCAGTGCAGGCGGTGTCCATGACAGAGACCATATCTGCCGGGACACCCGCCGCCGCGACTTTGAGCTGGTGGCCCTGATCCGTCAGCGAGATGATCACCCGGCGCTCATCCTTGCCGGTGTCGCGCTGGCGGCAGAGGATACCGGCGCTCTCCAGCCGTCTCAGCAGCTGACTGAGCGTGCCGGAGTCGAGCCGGACGCGGGCGCCGATCTCTGATACCGTCAGGCGATCTTTCTCCCACAGCACCAGCAGCACCAGATACTGCGGATAGGTCAGTCCCAGGGGCTTCAGCCGTGACTGATAGAGTTTTGTCATCGCGTGTGAGGCGGAATAGAGGGCAAAGCAGAGAAACTGGTCAATGGTTTCCGGTGCCGCAACGGCGGAAGGCGTCTCAGAGATCCCCACGGTTTCATTATTCATATCATTACTCAACTGAGTCAGGGGCAGAACAGCCAGACGACGGACATTTTCGGCCGTAAAGTCGTATGCATTTCCCGGGCCGGGATGAGGGTAACAGTGTCTCTTTACAGAGATAAGACACAAGGCTTTCAGGCGCTAGCGCGGCGGAAGGGAAAGCCCTTAGCTGTGAACCCGGCAGAAAGAGCAGACAGTATTGAGTCAAATTAAATTGAAGTCAACCTGACCCGCGGCAACCCCGCACGCACCGCCTGTACAGGCCGCATTGCCGCTTCGGTTTTCCGTCAGTTTTCAGCCTTTTACCCAGCCGGTGATGCGGGGCTGCTTTTAGCGGATCGCCGCTGCCCGACAACAGCGATTGCCGTCCTCCGCGCTGAAAAGCCGCCGCACTGCACAAATTTCATCAGACGGACCTGTTAATCCGGCCGCCGCTGCCGATAGAACATTCATCGTGATGAATGCGGTAACCCGTCAGCGGCTGACAGCGGCATGACGCGCGCCGCATCGGGACGGGTAAGAACGCATGATTTATGACCGCAGCGTGCGTGGAGGGGTGATCATCGTCGGCCACTGAGCAGACACGCGATAAAAAAAAGACACCCCGGTTTTACTGATCATCAAAACAGAATTCTGACACTTTTCTACACCGGGAACGAACGCATGCGCCTGAAACTTTTCTGGCTCGCAGTGCTGAATATTGCGACCATTATTTTACTCTCCACGCTGTGGGAGTTCGGACTTGAAGGGTGGCTTTGCAGGCTGCTGGGCCTGGGCTACGACTCAAATTTTGAAACCAGCGAGCGACTGCGGTTTATCCTGACCTCTTCCATGTTTGCCCTCCTGGCGATGATTATTCCGGCGCTGCTGATCGCCAGTCTGATCCGCAAAACGCTGAACGCGAAAAAAAACGCGCTCAGGCTGGCTGGCACCGATGCCCTGACGGGGGTGATGAACCGCCGATCGTTCAGTGCGCATCTCGCCGCGCTCGACGCAGGCGGTACGCCCTATACCCTGACGCTGCTCGACATCAATGACTTTAAGAATATCAACGATCTGAACGGCCATCTGCAGGGCGATTCCACGCTGATCGCGCTGGCCAGTCTGCTGACCGTTTTCGCTGGCACGGCGAGCGAGGTTTTTCGCATCGGTGGCGATGAGTTTGCCCTCGTTACCGCCCATTCCACGCCGGAACAGGCCTCAGCGGCCGCCGAAACGCTCTGCCAGCGCGCGAGCGCCATCCGCACCGGTCCGCACAGCTGCCTCAGCCTCTCGGCGGGGATTGCCAGCTCAGCCTGCACCGCTCAGGCCGATGTGGTCCGGGCGGCCGATCTGGCACTGCACGAAGCCAAGCGTAACAAGCCCCGGCATCTGGCGCAGTTCTCGCCGGATATGGAGCAGCGCTTTCGCCAGCGGGAGAGGATGGAGCAGGAGGTGGTGGCCGCCGTCAGCGGTCACGCCATCGTTCCCTTTCTGCAGCCGCTGGTGTCGCTGCGTACCGGCAACATCACCGGTTTCGAGATCCTGGCGCGCTGGATCACCGCATCGGGCCAGTCGGTCTCTCCCGCGGAGTTTCTGCCGGTGGTTGAGCGGCTGGGGCTGATGGACAGCCTGACCGTGGCGCTGCTACAGGATGCGGTCAGTGCGACCCGAGCCTGGCCCGCCGGGCTCTGCCTGTCGCTGAACATCACGCCGGAGCAGCTGCTGAGACCGGCACTGACGACCTGCCTTGCCCGCATCATGCAGCACGCCGGGCCGGTCATGCTCGAACTGGAGATCACCGAGCAGAACGTTATGGCCATCTCCGACGATGCGCGTCAGGCGATTCATCTGCTGAGGAGTGACGGTATCGGGGTGGTGCTGGATGATTTCGGCACGGGCTATTCGAATCTCTCCGCACTGCTGGGGCTGGGCATCACCAAGATCAAGATTGACCAGTCGTTCGTCGCGGGCATCGTGAACGGGGTGGAGCAGCGAAAAGTGGTTGAGATGCTGCTGATGCTCTGTCAGGGGCTGAATGTGGTGATCACGGCTGAGGGAATTGAGGATGTGGCCACGCTGCGGTGGCTGAGAAAGCGCGGCTGCGATTACGGTCAGGGCTATCTCTTCAGTCGTCCGGTTCCTGCCGGGCAGGCCACCACGCTGCTGGCCTCCGCGAATATGGAGGAACTGATGCAGGAGTCGGTGGCCGTGAGCTTAGTCAGGTCACCGGGCGAAAGGCCGCCTGCGGCCTGAACCCTGCATCAGGCCGGCCCGGTAATCCGAACCGGCTCCCCGTTTCACATCAGAACTGGTAAATCAGGCCCAGCGCGGTGATGTCGTCGGTTGCCAGACCGAGCGGGTTTTTCTCTTTCAGCAGGTTGATACGGTATTCACCATACACCGACATGTTCTTGTTGAAGTAGTAGGTTGCGCCGACCGCAGTGTATTTAACGATGTCAGCATCGCCGATATTCTCGATCTCTTTGCCTTTCGACGAGACGTAGCCCACCGAAGGACGGAAACCGTTCAGGAACTGATACTGCGCTACCGCTTCAACGTTCTGCGCTTTATTCGCGAAGCCGCCGGTGATCGGCGTGGCGTTCAGGGTTTCCCCGTACATCGCCGCCAGATAAACCTGGTTTGCATCATATTTCACCGAGGTCGCCCAGTGCTGCGCTTTTTCGCCTTCACCGCGTGCGGCCGTGTTCTGCGTGGTGGTGCGATCCAGGCTGGCGAACGCGCCGGCAAAACTCAGGCCGAAATCGAAGTCGTAAGAGGCGGAGAGGGCGAAGCCGTCGCCGTTGGAGCGACGGACACCATCCGTGTTGCTGCTGCGATCGTTTTTGCCCTGATACTGCGCGGCCAGATTTAAGCCCTGCACCAGACCAAAGAAGTCGCTGTTACGCCAGGTCAGTACACCGGTCGAGCGGCCAGAGAGGAAGGCATCGGTATAGCCGGAGTCGCCGCCGAAGAATGGCAGCATATCGGTGTAGCTCAGCACGTCATAGACCAGGCCGTAGTTGCGACCGTAGTCCAGTGAACCCGCTTCGCCAAACTTCAGGCCCGCATAGCCCAGACGGGTACGGTTGCCGGTCTGCGCGTCACTGCCTTCGGAGTTGCGGAGGCTGTACTGATACTGCCAGAAGCCATAGCCGGTCAGCTGATCGTTGATTTTAGTTTCACCTTTGAAACCCAGGCGGGAATAGGAAGAGGTATCACCGTCATTTTTCACATCGTCAGAAAAGAGATGGGAGACGTTGATCTTGCCAACCAGATCCAGCTTATTGCCATCCTTGTTATAAATCTCTGCCGCCTGGGCGGAGGCGAGACCGAGCAGTAACGGCATCACAGCCGCCAGTAAAGTGCGCTTCATCATTTTATTATTACCCTGTCCTGATTCATTATTATTATCCCCTGAAAGGGGCGCAACGAAAGTGCCATAAAACCGGAAAATTACAAAGCGCAATATACGTAACAAAATGTGATGTCTATATTCACTGTACAGATAATGACGAGATAAAGCCGATGGCCTGCAAAGGTAATAAGATTTTCTTCTGACTGGTTTTTTTAGTTTACTAATAAATAGTTATTTAAATTCAATTGGTTAAATTATTTTACGGAATGGAGGTTAATCTGGATTGTCTGTTTTTAAACCACTGAATTCACCAGCCTGATTAAATTTAATTTATGGCAGGGGAATAAAAATTTATGGCTTAAGCTCTAACCATTAGCCTGCATATTAATTTCTGTTCATCAATTTTTAAATAACGCTTCCTGTCAGAATAATCACGCTGGAAATAGTCCGCATTCATCCGGGTGGAATAATCTGCCGTTGTTTAAAAAAACGCCATAAAGTGTCTCTTAATTAAACAACGCGTGCCGCAATAAATGAAAATGCTTTGTTAAATCTCACCGGATCATGGAGATCGGTCTGCTCAGCGGGTGCAATCGCTTCTGCACCGTTACGAGGCAGAGCGCGCCAGAACAGGGCGCAAAATGGGTTTTTTTGGAGAGATAGTTTATCAGCGATCACAAAAGCGATATTTCATCCGGTATTTGCATAATTCCGCTATTTAAAAACCGGCCGTGGCGCTGCGATAAGACAATTATTCACTATATATGCAAATTAAGTGAATAACGGCGCTGCGTAACTCATTGATATTACGTTATCCCTCTTGATTTATGCACAAATTCTCTGGCTGGCACGGTAAGTGCAAATTACAGTAGGACAGCATTACAACATCCCTTAACAATTTTAAAACAAAAGCTTTACCAGACCGGTAAAGCCAGGCAGGAGAATGGGTTATGGCACTGCACGTTTCACGTCACGATTTCGACCAATGGATGATGCCGGTTTATGCGCCTGCGACTTTTATACCGGTTCGCGCAGAGGGCTCAACCGTCTGGGATCAGAGCGGCAAAGATTACATCGATTTTGCCGGTGGCATTGCGGTCAATGCGTTGGGACATGCGCATCCGGCGTTACAGCAGGCGTTGCAGGAGCAGGCGACGCGTCTGTGGCATACCGGTAATGGTTACACCAACGAACCCATTCTCCGGCTGGCGAAACAGCTAATCGACGCCACTTTTGCGGACCGGGTCTTTTTCTGCAACTCCGGTGCAGAAGCGAACGAAGCGGCGCTGAAGCTGGCGCGTAAAGTGGCGCACGACCGGGTTGGTCCTCATAAGAGTGGCATCGTGGCGTTTAAGAACGCGTTTCATGGCCGCACCCTGTTTACCGTGTCAGCCGGCGGCCAGCCTGCCTATTCAAAAGATTTTGCACCGCTGCCACCCGACATCCAGCATGCGCCGTTCAACGATCTGGCCGCGGCGGCCGAACTGATCAATGACCAGACCTGCGCCGTGATTGTGGAGCCGATTCAGGGTGAAGGCGGCGTACTGCCTGCCGATCCGGCATTCCTGCGCGGCCTGCGCGAACTCTGCGACAGACATCAGGCCGTGCTGATTTTTGATGAAGTGCAGAGCGGTGTCGGCCGCACCGGTTCGCTCTATGCCTACATGCACTATGGCGTCACGCCGGATGTGCTCACCAGCGCCAAAGCGCTGGGCGGCGGCTTCCCGATTGGTGCGATGCTGACACGCGACGATCTGGCGAACGTCATGGGCGTCGGTACACACGGCACGACCTACGGCGGCAACCCGCTGGCCGGTGCGGTGGCCGGGAAAGTGATGGAGCTGATCAACCAGCCAGAAGTGATGGCGGGCGTGACCCAGCGCCACCAGTGGATTGTCTCGGCACTGAACGAGATCAATCAGCGCCTGAATCTGTTCAAAGAGGTGCGCGGCCTTGGCCTGCTGATCGGCGCCGTTCTGAGCGACAAGTTTGCCGGTAAAGCAAAAGCGATCAACCTTGCCGCCGCGGAAATGGGCGTGATGGTTCTGATCGCGGGTGCTAACGTGGTGCGCTTTGCTCCGGCGCTGAATATCAGCGAGCAGGAAGTGAAGCTGGGCATGGCCCGCTTTGCGGAAACCTGTGAGCGTCTGGTGCGGGGATCCTCATCATGATGGTCATCCGTCCGGTTGAACGCGATGACCTGAGCCAGCTGATGGCGCTGGCCGGTAAAACGGGGGGCGGGCTGACCTCGCTGCCCGCCGACAGCGCAACGTTACAGGCGCGTATCGAGCGATCGCTGCAGACCTGGGAGGGCACACTGCCGCGTGCTGAGCAGGGCTACGTTTTTGTTCTGGCCGACAGCGAAGATAACCGCGCCATCGGCATCTGCGCCATCGAAGTGGCGGTCGGACTGCAGGATCCCTGGTATAACTTCCGGGTCGGTACCCAGGTTCACGCCTCGAAAGAGCTGAATGTCTATGCGGCGCTGCCTACGCTGTCGCTGAGTAACGATCACACCGGCAGCAGTGAGCTTTGCACGCTGTTTCTCGACCCTGACTACCGTGACGGTAAAAACGGCTATCTGCTGTCGAAGTCCCGCTTCCTGTTTATGGCCAGTTTCCGTGAGCACTTTACCGACCGGGTCGTGGCCGAGATGCGCGGCGTCAGCGATGAGCATGGCCATTCGCCGTTCTGGGAGAGCGTCGGCAGCCGCTTCTTTTCAATGGAGTTCAGCAAGGCCGATTTCCTGAGCGGCACCGGCCAGAAAGCCTTTATCGCGGAGCTGATGCCGAAGCATCCGCTCTACATTGATTACCTGACGCCGGGCGCGCAGGCGGTCATCGGACAGGTTCATCCACAGACCGCGCCTGCCCGCGCGGTGCTGGAGGCGGAAGGCTTCCGCTACCTCAATTACGTCGATATCTTCGATGGCGGCCCGACGCTGGAGTGCGATATCGATCATATCCGCGCCGTGCGCAAGAGCCGTCTGCGCCGCGCCGGGCGCGGTGAAAATCCGGTCGATGCGCCGCTCTGTCTGGTGGCTAATCAGCATTACCATCAGTTCCGCGTAGCGCTGATCGCCGCAACGGCCGACAGCGACAGCGTATTACTGACGGATGAACAGATGCGGGCGCTGCACTGCCAGCCGGGCGACAGCCTGCGCGTGGTCACGCTCTGCAAAGAGGAGAAAACAGCATGACGCACCTGATTAAGGGAGAGTGGCTGAGCGGCGACGCTGAGCTGATGACGAAAGCGGATCCGGTCAGCGGCGAGATGCTGTGGCAGGGCCATGCGGCGTCGGCCGCCCAGGTCAGCGCCGCCTGTGAGGCCGCCCGCGCCGCCTTTCCGGCCTGGGCCAGACGGCCTCTGGCGGAGCGGCAGGCGATCATCGAAAAGTTCGCGGCCGGGCTGGACGCCCATAAAACAGAACTGGCAGAAACCATCGCCCGCGAAACCGGTAAGCCGCGCTGGGAAGCGCTGACCGAAGTGGGTGCGATGATCAACAAAATCGGCTTCTCGGTCAGGGCGTATCACAGCCGCACCGGTGAGCAGCACGAAGGCGAAAGCTCGCTGCGGCATCGTCCGCACGGCGTGCTGGCGGTGTTTGGTCCCTATAACTTCCCCGGCCATCTGCCTAATGGTCATATCGTCCCGGCGCTGCTGGCGGGTAACTGCGTGGTGTTCAAACCCAGCGAACTCACGCCGCTGACGGCCGAAAAAACCGCTGAACTCTGGCTGGCCGCGGGCCTGCCTGCGGGCGTGCTGGCGCTGTTACAGGGGGGACGGGAAACCGGTCAGGCGCTCGCGACCTGCGACCCGATTGACGGCCTGCTGTTTACCGGCAGCGCGCATACCGGCTATCAGCTGCATCGCCAGTTTGCCGGTCAGCCTGAGAAGATGCTGGCGCTGGAGATGGGCGGCAACAACGCCCTGATTGTGGAGGACCCGGCCGATCGCGATGCGGCAGTTAACATCACGCTACAGTCCGCCTTTATTACCGCCGGGCAGCGCTGCACCTGCGCGCGCCGTCTGCTGGTGAAACGGGGTGCGGCGGGTGACGCCTTCCTGCAGCGTCTGGCCGAGGTCGCGGGGCGGCTGCAACCGGCCGCCTGGAACGCCGAGCCGCAGCCGTTTATGGGCAGCGTCATCTCCACCGGCGCGGCAGAGAAGATTATGGCGGAGTGGCAGCGTCGGGTAGCGGCGGGCGGTAACGTGCTGCTGGCGATGCGCTGGCCGGATCGCCACAGCGCCATTCTCACGCCAGGCATCATCGACTTAACCGGCGTTCAGGGCATTCCGGATGAAGAGGTCTTTGGGCCACTGCTGGGCGTGGTGCGCTATGACACCTTTGATGAGGCGATCGCGCTGGCAAACCAGACCCGCTACGGGCTGTCCTGCGGATTAATCTCGCCTGATCGTGCGCAGTTTGATCGGCTGCTGCTGGAGGCGCGTGCCGGGATCGTGAACTGGAATAAACCGCTGACCGGGGCCGCCAGTACCGCGCCGTTTGGCGGCGTGGGCGCGTCGGGTAACCACCGCGCCAGCGCCTGGTATGCGGCGGACTACTGCGCCTGGCCAATGGCCTCGCTGGAGAGCCCGGATCTGACGCTGCCCGCCACGCTGTCGCCGGGCCTGGATTTCTCGGCAGGAGGCGACGCATGAAGGCCACCGAAGCCAACTTTGATGGGCTGGTGGGTCTGACTCACCACTATGCCGGGCTGTCGTTTGGTAATGAAGCCTCGACCCGCAATCAGCTCCAGCCATCCAACCCCCGTCTGGCGGCGAAGCAGGGGCTGCTGAAGATGAAAGCGCTGGCCGATATGGGCTTTGTGCAGGGGGTGATCCCGCCGCATGAGCGGCCGAACATCGCGGTACTGCGCCAGCTTGGCTTTGGCGGCAGCGATGAGCAGGTGCTGGCTGCGGCCGGAAAAACCGCGCCGGGCCTGCTCTCTGCGGCCAGCTCGGCCTCGGCGATGTGGGTTGCCAATGCGGCTACGGTATCCCCCTCAGCCGACAGTCTCGATAGCCGGGTTCATCTGACCGTGGCGAACCTGAACAACAAGTTTCACCGTGCGATAGAAGCGCCGGAAACGGCTGCTCTGCTGCGGTCCATTTTCCGCGACGACCGCCATTTCAGCGTGCATGATGCGTTGCCGCAGGTGGCGCTGTTTGGCGATGAGGGGGCGGCGAATCACAACCGGCTGGGCGGCGACTACGGTGAGCGCGGCGTTCAGCTGTTCATCTACGGACGCGACGGCAGCCATGAGGGCAAGGCGCCGCAGCGTTATCCGGCCCGGCAGACCCGTGAGGCCAGCGAAGCGGTCGCCCGGCTGCATCAGCTCTCACCGGACAGCGTGCTGTTTGCGCAGCAGAACCCGGCGGTGATCGATCAGGGCGTCTTCCATAATGACGTGATTGCGGTCAGTAACCAGCGAATGCTCTTCTGTCACCAGCACGCCTTTGTGGATCAGCCCGCACTGCTCGCCCGGCTTCGGGCGTGCGTGCCAGGGTTTGTGGCCCTGGAGGTACCGGAAAACCGGGTGTCGGTGAAAGAGGCGGTGGATACCTATCTGTTTAACAGTCAGCTCCTGACCCATCCCGACGGCAGCATGATGCTGGTGCTGCCGGAGGAGTCACGCCAGCATGCGGGCGTCTGGCGCTACCTGTGTGAACAGGTCGAAGGGGATACGCCACTCAAAGCCCTGAAGGTGTTTGACCTGCGGGAAAGCATGTACAACGGCGGCGGCCCGGCCTGCCTGCGGTTGCGCGTCGTGCTGACGCCTGAGGAGCGGCAGGCGGTCAATCCGGCGGTACTGATGAACGACCGGCTCTTCACCACGCTGAATGAGTGGGTGGATCGCCACTATCGCGACCGCCTGACGCAGGCCGACCTGGTTGACCCGCAGCTGCTGCGCGAGGGACGCGAGGCGCTGGATGAGCTGACGAAGCTGCTAGACTTAGGAAATGTGTATGCATTTCAGCAGTGAAGGCGGTGGCGGCAGCGGTCGCCACCTGCTCATCGCGAACAGGAGGAACGATGCAGGACTTTTTACAGCAGACGCTCTCCGGCGAGGCGCCGCATCAGCGCAGGGGTGAAACGGCCCATCTTCGCTGGCAATGGTTATATCACGGCATCCTGATTCTGGAGCCGACCGAGCCGGTAAATCAGGCGCTGGTGCTCTCCGCCGGTATTCACGGTAACGAAACCGCCCCGGTTGAAATCGTCAGCCAGCTGGTCAATGCGCTGCTGCGGGGCGAAAAGCCGCTGCGGCAGCGCCTGCTGGTGATTCTGGGAAATCCTTCCGCGCTGCGCACCGGTAAACGCTACGTACGTTATGACATTAACCGGCTCTTCGGCGGACGCTGGCAGCAGATCGATGACTGCGACGAGGCGCGGCGCGTGCTGCGGCTGGAGCAGACGCTGGAGACGTTCTGGCAGCAGGGTGCGTGTGATGAGTCGCGCTGGCATCTCGATATGCACACCGCGATCCGTGGCTCCTGGCACACGCAGTTTGGCGTGATGCCGCACAGCGAACGGCCCTGGCCGCCTGAATTTCTGGACTGGCTGGCCGCCGCCGGGCTGGAGGCGCTGGTGTTTCACCGTGCGCCGGGCGGCACCTTTACCCATTTCAGCTGCGAGCACTTCGGCGCGGCCAGCTGTACGCTGGAGCTGGGGAAAGCGCTGCCGTTCGGCGAAAACGACCTCAGTCAGTTCCGCGCGGCACAGCAGGCGCTGGCGGCACTGCTCTATGGTGAACCGATGCCTGCCGCAACGGCCAGCCCACGTCACTACCGGGTGGTGCAGCAGATTACCCGCTTAAGCGAACACTTTACGCTGCACATGTCGCCGGACACGCTGAACTTTACCGCCTTCCCGCAGGGGACCCTGCTGGCAGAGGAGGGTGATAAACGGTATTACGTGCAGCAGGCGCGGGAGTATGTGCTGTTCCCGAATCCCCACGTGGCCACCGGACTGCGGGCCGGGCTGATGCTGATTGAGGAGGGCGAACAGACTCAGGCGCTGCCGCGCTGACGCCAGATTGCCGTGGCTGAGCGGCACAGCCTGAAAAAACCGGCAGGAAAGCGGCAGAACGTCTTCCGCTTTCCTGTCAGAACCCTTACACTCCTCCACGATTTCTGCGAAATTCACTGTAAATTCATACTCTTTTGCAATTCCTCACGCCTTTCTTCTTATTCTCTTCATGATTGCCCGATTTTTATCTTTTATGCTTTCACGGCTTTACTCAGGTTCTGAGTAGTTGACGTTCAGCGTCGTATGCTTGTTTCCGAAGACGCGACAGAGTGCTGTCGTCATTATCATGAAATATAAGGACACTATTATGCGCAAACTGACTTCCCTTTTACTGGCTTCTTCGCTGGCGTTTGGTGCAGCCAGCGCCGTCCATGCTGCTGCTGACAACCTGACGCCTCCACCGGCTGGCAGCGAAAAAGCGATGCACAAACCGCCTATGCACCACGGCATGGATCGGATGTTCAGAGGGCTGAACCTGACCGAAGCGCAGCAGACTCAGATGCGCGACATCCTGAAAGAGAGCCGTAAAGAGATGAAGCGCCCGTCACTGGATGAACGCCGTGCTGCCCACAGCATTATCGCGGCTGACAGCTTCGATAAGAGCAAAGCAGAAGCACAGGCAGAGAAGATGTCTGCTGATGCGAAAGAGCATGCGCTGACGATGCTGGAAACCCAGAACAAGCTCTATAACGTGCTGACGCCAGAGCAGAAGAAACAGTACAACGCTGACTTTGAAAAGCGTCTGACAGAGAAAGGCCCGCGTGAAGGCCAGATGGCACCGCCAGCCGAACCGGCTGAATAAGCCCTTAGCTAACGGTCTGAGACCGCCGGCGTTGTCCACTGACGGTGAGTGGGCAGCGTCGGCGGTTTTTTTTATAGCGGCAGAATAGGGTAGGCACCCGAGAGAATCGGGCGGCAGAGGATTTTATAGCCGTCGTGGTCGAAACCGCCTTTAGGCCGCTGCAGTTTTCGCGCTTCCTCCAGGGTGTCGACCGAACCGAGATAGAACCAGTGATCGATAACATGGATCTGGGTCATCTCTTTTCCCTCTTCGACCAGGCCTACCGCGCCCTGCCACGGCCAGCAGAAGACCCGCACGTTTTCCAGCGCTTCCAGCAGCCGATCCTGATGATCGCTGACCGGCTCTTTGCCGCAACAGGCACCGGCACAGCGACGCAGCGCCGAACGAAAACAGCCCCGGCCTGCGCTCAGTGTTTCCAGCCCCAGCAGACCATGACAGAGCTGATACTCATCCGCGAGCTGCTTGAGCCGCTCAATGGCAGCAAAGCGGCTGCGGTAGAGTCCGAACAGATTGGGCGACTGGCTGAAATCGAGATCTTTGGCGTAGACCACCTGCGGTTTGGTGTCGGTGATCTGCAGCGAGCAGAGCTGCCGGTTCTTGCGTAATCGCTTATTGAACAGCGGCTGCTGGGTTTTGATCATCTGCGCTTCCAGCAGCAGCGCGCCCAGATCGCCGGCGGTCGGGATCCAGCTGACACGCCGTGACTGGCGCAGCATCTTCGCCTCATCAGGGGTGCGGAAATGGGACATAACCCGCGAACGCAGATTCACGCTTTTGCCGATATAGAGCGGCAGCGACTCACTCTCTCCGTGGAAGGTGTAAACGCCGGGACGATTCGGCAGGCCTTCCAGCCATTCACGCAGGTGTTCGGGATATTGATAAATTGCATTCGCATCGGGTTCGGGGCGAAGCATAGCAGCACGTCTGACCAAAATGGACTCCATTTACTGGTTGTCCATACAGCATAACAGCCTGGTGAAATGATCGCCAGTGGTCTGCTTATTGTCCGCGGGTCGCCAGCCAGCAGATCAGCGACCCCAGGGTAATCATCGCGACACCCTGCCAGAAGGCCAGTGGCGGAGTCAGGCCAAGCCACAGCGATCCCAGCAGTGCCGAGAGCACGGGCGTAAAGTAGGAGGCGGTGGCCAGCAGCGTCAGGTTGCCCTGCTGGATACCGTGATTCCAGGCGGAATAGGCGACGGCGGTTGAGAGTCCGACAAACCCCACCTCCAGCAGCGGAACGGGGGCAAAGTTCATCGGCTGCAGCGGCGGGCTGAGGGCAAACTTCAGCCACAGCGCCAGCGCGGTCAGAATAAAAAAGAGGGTGACGCCGTTCGACCCGCGGGCAAAGCGGCGGGTAAGGTTGTTGTAGGTCGCCCACGTCAGGGCGGCGACAAAGGCAAGGCTGTAGGCCGCAGGATTGCGCTGCATATTCTGCCACAGCAGAGAGGGCGAGCCGCTGCCACTGCCTTTCATCACCCAGACAATCCCCAGCAGCGACAGCAGCAGCCCCGGCCAGAGCCAGGGGCGGAAACGCTGCTGATTAAAGGGGATCGCCAGCACAATCGTCAGGCAGGGCCAGAGATAGTTAATCATCCCCAGCTCCAGCGACTGGCTGCGATCGCTGGCCAGGCCGATCGCCAGCGCCAGACAGATTTCGTAGCCGACAAACAGCGCGCCGCCCAGCCACAGGTAGATCGCGGGCAGCGCACCGGGTCGCGGCAGACCGCGGGTCAGACAGAGCAGTAGCGCCGTGGTGCTGTAGATCAGTGCCGCGCCGCCGGTGGCGCCAAAGGCTTCGCTGACGCTGCGCAGCAGGCCAACGGTGGTGCTCCAGAGCAGAATGGCGATAAGGCCGATAAGGGTGGCACGCGAAACGGTGGCAGACATGCAGCAATCAACAGAGTGAGTGGGAAAAACCTCCTCTGCCGGTGCAGAGGAGGCGGGGCATTACTTCCAGAAGTCGTCAAACACCGTGATCGGCGGGCGACGTTTGTGCTCGGTTTTCAGATACCAGCCCTCGATGATGCGGGCATTCTCCGGGTCGATACTTTTGCCTTCCAGATAGTCATCGATCATCTCGTAGGTGACGCCCAGCGCCACCTCATCCTGCAGACCGGGACGATCATCTTCCAGATCGGCAGTGGGTTTCTTCAGGTAGAGATGTTCCGGGCAGCCCAGATGTTTCAGCAGCTGCTTGCCCTGGCGTTTATTCAGACGGAACAGGGGATTGATGTCAGTGCCGCCATCGCCATACTTGGTGAAGAAGCCGGTGACGGCCTCGGCGGCGTGGTCAGTGCCGACCACCACACCCCGGGTCATGCCCGCGATGCTGTATTGTGCTTTCATCCGCTCACGCGCTTTTTCGTTGCCGCGAACGAAATCGGACAGCGTGATGCCCGCCTCTTTCAGGGCGCGCTCGCTGGCCAGCACGGACTCTTTGATGTTGACCACCAGCGAACGGTCGGGCTGGATAAAGGCCAGGGCATCCTGGCAATCCTGCTCATCGGCCTGCACGCCGTAGGGCAGACGCACCGCAATAAAGGTGTAGTCGTTGTCGCCGCTCTCCTGACGCAGTTCCGCGATCGCCGTCTGCGCCAGCTTGCCCGCCAGCGTCGAATCCTGACCGCCGCTGATCCCCAGCACCAGCGTTTTCAGTCCGCTGTGACGTTTCAGATAGGCTTTAAGGAAATCGACGCTGACCCGCACTTCCTGGCTGGCGTCGATAGCGGGCTTCACACCCAGTGCTTGAATAATTTCCTGCTGCAGTGACATGAACTTCTCCTCAGGTCAGTGGCTGTCGGCTCGATGCGAACGTGTTACTAAAGCTAACGTGCCTTGGCGAAAACAACAAGCCAAAGCGGCAACGGATTTCGGCTAAACGTTGCGAAATCAGTGAGTTTTCAGCGGCTGCTGCGGTTTTTTTGCCAGCACACAGAACATCAGGATCGCCATCATAAAGCAGCCAAAGAGGGTGGCACACATGCTCACGACGGAGGTGCCGCCGATGCCGGTGATCGGCACGGTAATCGCGCCCAGGGTGAACATCGTCACGCCGATCACGGCGGACGCGCTGCCCGCCCGATGCCCCTGACTCTGCATCGCCAGGGAGGAGGCGGTGGTGGCGATCACCCCGTTGCTGGCGATGGAAAAGAACAGCGCCACCAGCAGCAGGGGCAGCGGCGCCTGATACAGCGCGGCCAGCAGCAGCAGGCCGGAGGCGACAAAGGCCAGCGTCAGTCCGCCTTTCAGCACCCGGTATTCGCCCCAGAGCGGGCAGAGGCGGGCACTGGTCTGCGAGGCAATGACCAGGCCGAAGCCGTTGGCGGCAAAGCAGAAACTGAACGCCTGTGGCGAGAGGCCATAGAGCTGCTGCAGTACAAAGGGCGAGGCGCCGATATAGGCGAACATGCCGGACATCATAAAGCCCTGGGTCAGGCAGAAGCCCATAAAGGGGCGGTGGGTCACCACCTGACCAAGTGCCGCGTAGGCGGACAGGATCGATCCCTGACTGCGTCGTGTCTCAGGCAGCGTTTCATGCAGTTTCCAGCGCGCCAGCAGGATCAACAGGATGGCAATGCCGCCCAGCACCATAAAGATGCCTCGCCAGTCCAGGATCGTCATCAGCGCGCCGCCGAGCACCGGCGCACCGATCGGGGCCAGGCCATTGACCAGCATCAGCAGCGCAAAGAAGCGCGTCAGCTCGTGGCCGCTGTACATATCCCGGGCAATGGCCCTGGAGAGCACCGCGCCGCCTGCGCCCGCTAACCCCTGGAACAGGCGCGCCAGCAGCAGCTGGTCGATATCCTGCGCCAGCGCGCAGCCCAGCGAGGCGATAAACAGCAGGATCAGAGAGAGCGTCAGCGGGCGCAGACGGCCCGCCTTATCGCTCATCGGGCCAAACAGCAGCTGGCCGAATCCCAGCCCCAGCAGACCGGCGGTCAGGCTGAGCTGCGCGGTCGCGGTTTCGGTCCGGAGATCCTGCGCCAGCTGCGGCAGCGCCGGCAGATAGAGGTCGATACAGAGCGGGCCCAGTGCGGCCAGCAGGCCGAGTGTGATGGCATAGGCCAGACGGTTTGCGTGTAAAGGGGTCATTGATCCTCAGGGTCGTCAGCGATGGCGTAAACGGAAATCGGGCAGGCCAGCAGAGCGGATGTTCGTTGCACCCTGCTGATAGAGAGGCGTGCAGCCGCGCGTAAAGGGGGGCTGGCCGCTGCCCCGATAGCCGGGAAGTATACGTGCGTGCTGAGGGTAACACAGCCTTCTTTACGGAATCCTGACGGTCACAGTGCCACGAATTGTTCTTCATAAACTTGATATATCAGCATTTCTGTTCCAGGCTTGATTCCACATGGACAATCAATGAGGAACAACAAGATGAATAAAGTGATGGGATGTATCGCTGCGGCGCTGACACTGGCTGCACTGTCTGGTTGTACGACTTACGATCGTGCGGAAAGCTACGTGACTAAGCCAGTGGTAAAGGATGTTAAAAAGGGCATGACCCGCGATCAGGTTCGTCAGATCGCCGGTGCGCCATCGACTGAAATCACCATGGTTCACGCGCGTGGCACCTGCCAGACCTACGTTCTGGGCCAGCGCGACGGTAAAGCACAGACTTACTTCGTAAGCTACAACGATACCGGCCGTGTGATGAACTACGGTTTCCAGAGCTGTGCGGAGTATGACACTGACCCGCAGGCTCAGCAGTAAGCCTTCCCCTGAATAGCAAACGGCCCGTCATCATGACGGGCCGTTTTTCGTTGGGGCCGCGTTACAATCCTGCCGGGCGCGGCACCTCGACATAGTCACCATCGATCTGCCGCTGATAATAGTGACCTGCCTGCACATAAAAGCGTTTGCCATTAAAATCGAGCACCCGCATCTCATTGCTGACCCGCGACGCCTCCGGTGGCTCGACCACCACATATTCGTCGCCGTGACGCTGATAATAGCTGCCGTTCAGCAGGTAGTAGGTCAGCCCGCCAATCAGCACTGCCGTAGCAGCGTCGGGTAAGAAGTGCACCGGCCCGCCCCAGTGGGGTCCGGGGCCGCCCCAGTGCGGGCCGGGTCCGCCATGTCGTCCCCAGTCGCCCGGCGGGCCCCAGTCACCGGGGTGAGCCAGCGCCAGCGCAGGCGTAAGCAGCGTCAGCGTCAGAAGCGAGGCGATAATTTTTTTCATCGGGCATTCTCCTCATAAGACTGGAGGCAGAATTCGCCTTTTCACGGGCAAAGACAAGCACTAAAGCGGCAAATTTTCGCCTGTTTACCACGCTTAACGCTTTCTTAACGGCGTTGCCATTAACGGGGAAGATTATGGAGAAGAGAGGAGAACCTGGCGCGGCTGCGCCAGGTGTAAAGCCATCAGCGGTGCGCCAGTTCTGCGTTGTCGTCGCTTTCCAGCACACGCCTGTCGGTGAGGCCTAACCAGCGGCTGGTCAGGGAACCGGCGGTCATGGAACCGTTGACGTTCAGCGCCGTCCGGCCCATGTCGATCAGCGGCTCGATGGAGATCAGCAATGCCACCAGCGTCACCGGCAGTCCCATCGCAGGCAGCACAATCAGGGCCGCAAAGGTGGCGCCGCCGCCGACGCCGGCTACGCCCGCCGAGCTCAGCGTGACCATGCCGACCAGCGTGGCGATCCAGAGCGGGTCAAACGGGTTGATGCCGACCGTCGGCGCGACCATCACTGCCAGCATGGTCGGATAGAGACCGGCACAGCCGTTCTGACCGATAGTGGCACCAAAGGAGGCGGAGAAGCTGGCAATCGATTCAGGCACGCCAAGACGACGGGTCTGGGTTTCAACACTCAGCGGAATACTGGCGGCGCTGGAGCGGCTGGTAAAGGCGAAGGTGATCACCGGCCACACTTTACGGAAGAAGCGCAGCGGGTTGATACCGTTGATCGACAGCAGCAGCGCATGGACACCAAACATGATGGCCAGGCCGAGGTAAGAGGCGACCACAAAGCTGCCCAGCTTGATGATGTCCTGCAGGTTAGACCCGGCGACCACTTTGGTCATCAGCGCCAGCACACCGTAAGGGGTCAGCTTCATCACTAAACGCACCAGCTTCATGACCCATGACTGCAGGGTATCGATAGCCACCAGCACACGCTGACCTTTAGCTTCATCATCTTTCAGCAACTGCAGGGCAGCCACACCCAGGAAGGCAGCAAAAATCACCACGCTGATAATCGAGGTCGGATTCGCGCCGGTCAGATCCGCAAACGGATTTTTCGGGATAAAGGAGAGCACCAGCTGCGGCACCGTCAGATCGGCGACCTTGCCTGCGTAGTTACTCTGAATCGCACTGAGACGCGCCGTTTCCTGTGCGCCCTGAACCAGACCTTCCGCACTCAGCCCGAACAGGCCGGTGACAAAAACGCCCACCAGCGCCGAAATGGCGGTGGTAAACAGCAGAACGCCAATCGTCAGTACGCTGATTTTCCCCAGCGACGAGGCGTTATGCAGACGCGCGACCGCACTGAGAATAGAGACGAACACCAGCGGCATCACGACCATCTGCAGCAGCTGAACATAGCCATTGCCGACGATGTTGAACCAGCTGATTGACGCTTTGACCACTGCGCTGTTTTCGCCGTAGATCAGCTGTAACACCAGGCCGAACAGCACGCCGATCACCAGACCGGTCAGTACCTTTTTCGACAGGCTCCAGTTCTGACGGCTGAAGCGGGAGAGCAATACCAGCAGCACCACAAAGGCCACGATATTAAGCGTAAGAGGAAGGTCCATACTGAAACTCCAGAGTAATGCGGCCTTCCGGGTCGGGAAGGCCGCATAATGTTAATCACGAATTAAGACAGTATGAATGGTAACAGCAGGCGCAGAGGGGGCCTTATATCCAAATGGCATGGTTTATAACTGAATAGCGTTTTACGCTGCTTTATTGCGCACGATGCGTGGAAATTAACCGACCAACACCGTTCTGCAGCGTATCAAACAGCTGAGTCGGCCAGCCGTTTGCACCAAAAGATGGCATCCCCACCGGAAACCAGAGCGCATAGCCCACCAGTCCCAGACACAGCGCCCGCTCCAGCTGATTCCCTTTCTGACTGCGCAGAATCGGCAGGCGGAAGCGCCAGCGGCAGGGCCACAGCAGCGGCACCCCGGCGGGCGTCAGCATGTCGGCCACGATATGGCTGAGATAACCCAGCGTCAGCCCCTGCAGCACGTCGGGCGGTATCGGCGACGACTGGGGCAGGTTTATCTGAAAAAGCCACAATCCGGCAGCCACCGCCAGCAGGCTGTGGGTAAAGCCCCGGTGTCCGAACGCCCGCGCAATCGGATGTGAGAGCCAGCGCAGCCGCTGTCCCAGCAGAGATTTAGGGTGGTCGATGTCAGGCAGCAGGCAGGTCAGCAGCGCCGAGGGAACAAGATGCCACCAGTCGGCCTGCGCCAGCACGGGTGTCAGCTCAGCACGCTTTGCGAAAATAGCGCTGGCAATGGCAAAAATGATGTGGCCTTCGCCCGTCATGAGAGAACCTGGATACAAAGAAAACTGTCGATGCATCCAGTATAGGGATTTATCCAGTAAATGAGAACATGTGACGCTGTAACGAAGCATGAATTTTTTTAACATCGCGGACAGCCGTGAAACCGTGTCCGCGCAAAAGATTAACGCGCCAGCCAGCCGCCATCGACCGCCAGTGTGTAGCCATTGACGTAATCCGACGCGGAGGAGGCCAGAAACACCACCGGGCCCATCATGTCTTCGGGCGCGCCCCAGCGGCCCGCCGGAATCCGCCCCAGAATCTCTTCACTGCGTGCCGCGTCGTTACGCAACTGTTCAGTGTTATCGGTCGCCATGTAACCTGGTGCGATGGCGTTCACATTGATGCCATGCTTCGCCCACTCGTTCGCCATCAGGCGGGTCAGCCCCATCACCGCGCTTTTCGAGGCGGTATAGGAGGGCACGCGGATGCCGCCCTGAAACGACAGCATTGAGGCAATGTTGATAATCTTGCCGCCGCCACCCTGTGCGATAAAGCGGCGTGCTGCCTGCTGCGCCAGGAAAAACACGGACTTGCTGTTGATGTTCATCACATCATCCCAGTCCTTCACGCTGAAATTAAGCGCATCTTCGCGGCGGATGATCCCGGCATTGTTAACCAGAATATCGATCCTGCCCGCTGCGGCGACAGCCTGTTCCACAACCTGCGTGGCCACCTCGCTGCGCACCAGGTCGGCCGTCACCGGCCAGAACCGGCGGCCCAGCGCTTCAACCTGCCGCTGCGTTTCATCCGCCGCAGAGCGGTTGACGCCCACGATGTCGCAGCCAGCCTGCGCCAGTCCACGCGCCATCCCCTGGCCCAGACCGGTGTTACAGCCAGTCACGATGGCCACTTTGCCGGCTAAATTAAAGCTGTTCACTACCATAGGTCATTCTCCTCTGCTCAGCGCAGTGCGCTGATGTTGACGGGGTCCATGTCATCAAAGATCTGATTCTCGCCCACCATGCCCCAGATAAAGGCGTAACACTGCGTGCCGACTCCGGCATGGATAGACCAGCTGGGTGAGATCACCGCCTGCTCGTTATGCACCAGCAGATGACGGGTCTGCTGCGGCTCTCCCATCATGTGGAAGACCGCGCTCTCATCCGGCAGGTCGAAGTAGAAATAGACTTCCATGCGGCGGTCATGGGTGTGACAGGGCATGGTGTTCCACAGACTGCCGCTCTCCAGTCTGGTCAGGCCCATGGTGAGCTGGCAGGTGGGCAGAACGTCCGGCACGATAAACCTGTGGATGGTGCGGCGATTGGCGGTAGCGGCAGCGCCCAGCGTGGTACTGGCCGCTTCGGCAAGGGTGATCTTTCTGTCCGGGAAGGTGCAGTGCGCGGGCGCGCTGTTGAAATAGAAGCGGGCGGGGCATGCCGGATCCAGGCTGCGGAACTGCAGCGTGCGCGCGCCTTTGCCGACATAGAGCGCCTCTTCCTGGCCCATCTCCCAGGTTTTACCGTCAATGACTGCCTGACCCGGCCCGCCGATGTTGATTACGCCCAGCTCACGGCGTTCGAGAAAATAGCTGACGCCCAGGGCCTTTCCCATCTCATCCCCCAGGGTAACCGGCCGGTTCACCGGCATCACGCCGCCAATGATAATGCGGTCGATATGGCTATAGGTCAGGGTGTAATCATCGGCAGTGAAGATGTTCTCAATCAGGAACGCGCGCCGCAGCGCTTCGGTGTCGAGCTGTTTTGCGTGATCGCTGTGAATGCTTTGACGAATTTCCATCTCAGGCCTCTCTGCCAGTCAGGATGTGCACGCCCCGGACGGGGAATGAATGCATCTTAGGAAGAGTGAATCGGGAATTCAATAAAAATGAAACGATGTTTTATTTATTTGCGGCGTGGATCATGAAGAGGCGAAAACAGGCAAAAAAAAGCCCGCACAGGCGGGCTGATGATTATCCCTGCAGATGGTGCAGGCTCAGTTCGCTGAGACTCGTCAGCCGCACATCGGCCAGCGCCCAGCGGGGATCGTCACGGTGTTCAGCGGCGGGTACCACGATCGACCGCATACGCGCGGCTTTGGTGGCGATCATGCCGTTAAACGAATCTTCCAGCGTCACGCAGTTAAGCGGATCGATCGCCAGGCTATCGGCGGCGTTGAGATAGACCTGCGGATGCGGCTTGCTGTAAGGCAGGGCTTCGGCTGAAGAGAGCACATCGAAATAGTGGCGCAGGTTAAACATCTCCAGCACCTGCTCCAGCATCCTGAGGGGTGAGGCGGAGGCCAGGCCGATCTTCAGCCCCTGATCGCGACAGAGCTGCAGGGCCGTTTCCACGCCCGGCAGCAGCGGCCGGGTCTGCTCCACCAGCGTCATGGCGCGCGCAATAATGCGTTCCGTCACCTCCTGCTGCGAGGGACCCTGCCACGGCAGCGTTTCGTACCACATCCGCACCGTCTGATCGATGCGCAGACCCAGCGTATCGGGCAGTTCGCTGCGACGTGTCAGGTCGATATCCAGCGTTGAAAAGATATCCAGCTCGGCCTGATCCCACAGCGGTTCAGAGTCGATCAGTAAGCCATCCATATCAAACAGGGCGGCGCAGACAGGGCGGTGATAGGGCATTGGCATCTCCTTATAAAGTCGGCGTTACCTTACCATTTTTCCTCTGCGGCGCACGCGCTACCCGGTCGGCCACGCTTTTTTTGGGAAATTTCGCCATTGGCAGGTAGACTTACGGCAAACCGGAATCCGGGTAAAGGAGAGAATATGACCTATCAACAGGCTGGCCGCATCGCCATCCTCAAGCGTGTGGCGGGCTGGGTGCTGTTTTTAGTGGCGCTGCTGTCGACCATTATTTCTGTTTTGAGCTTTATGTTTAAGCACAGTGAGAAGCAACCGGGCATCGATGCGGTGATGCTCGATTTTGTGCATGTCATCGTCGATATGCTTCGTTTCAATACGCCGTTCCTCAACGTCTTCTGGCATAACTCGCCGGTGCCGGAATTTAACGGCCAGATGAACCTGGGCTTCTGGCTGATCTACATCCTGATTTTCGTCGGGCTGGCGCTGGAGTCCTCCGGGGCGCGGATGGGACGTCAGGCGCGGCATGTAAAAGAGGGCATTGAAGACCAGATGATTCTGGAGCAGGCCAAAGGCAGCGAAGGACGCAGCCGTCAGCAACTGGAAGAGAAGGTGCGCGTTCCCCGCCACACCATCTTCCTGCAGATTTTCCCGCTTTACGTCCTGCCTGTGGTGATTGCGATTGCCGGATATTTTGTGCTGTCGCTGCTGGGCTTTATCTGATCGTGTTTGCCGTCAGGCCGGCCTGGCCTGACGGAGACTGTACGCCTCTTCTTCCAGCAACTGATCAATGGCGAACTGCGCGTCTTCAGGCCAGTGCCCGCCAAACACGTTAGCCCGGTTCAGCAGGTAATAGAGCTGGTAGACCGGCAGACGCTGTGAAAAACCGTCCGGCAGCGGCCACACCGCCTGATAGCCCTCGTAGATCTGACGGGGGAGGTCGGGAAACCAGCTCAGCATCGCCAGATCGCACTCACGGTCGCCCCAGTAGCAGGCGGGATCAAACAGCCAGGGCCCGCTGGCGCTGTCAGCGCAGTTGGCCGGCCAGAGATCGCCATGCAGCAGCGACGGCTGCGGATGATGGGACGCCAGCACCCGCTGGACCGCGGCGACGATCCGTTCCGTGTCACCGTAGTGAAGCCCTTTTTCCGCCGCCAGCTGCAGCTGCCAGCCGATACGCTGCTCGGCAAAGAACACTGACCAGCGCCGCAGCCAGCTGTTGGGCTGCGGCGTCGTGGTAATGTTGTTGTCGAAATCGAGGCCAAACTGGGTCTGCTCGCTCCACTGATGCAGGTGCGCCAGCTGCTGACCCAGCTGCCAGGCACTCTGCTCATTCAGCGGCTGCGGCCGGATATACTCCATCAGCAGAAAGCTCTCTTCGCGGTGATGTCCCACGCCATAGACCTGCGGCACCCGGACCGTGCCGGTGCGCGCCAGCAGCGCGAGCTGATCGGCTTCCCACATAAAGAGTGAGAGCATCTCGCGGCTGTTACTTTTGACAAAGACATCGTGCTCACCGTAGCGGATATGCCAGGTGGGATGGATATCACCGCCCGCCAGGGCGTGACGTTGCGTGATTTCGGCGTTGCCTAACTGCTCGCTTAACAGACGACTAATGGCTGACCACATAGGGTTGTCCTCTTTATTCGCTGCGTAAGTCCGATGGGTTGCTTAAATATTCACCAAAACCGGCACGATTGCACCCCTTAATTCTGCGTCTGGTCGCAAAACACTACTGCGGGGTGTCGTGCAGATAGGCCTCAAGGGTCATCAGGGTCACCTCCGGTTTCTGACCCAGCACGCTTTCACCGGCCGCCGTCACCTGCTGGCGCAGATCCGCCTCCGCCAGCGTCGTGACAATGCCATAACTGTTGGTGCCCAGTTCATGGGGATGACCGTCGTCATCCATCAGCGTGGTGCTGAAGCCTGCGGCGGTCATTGCGCTGGTCAGCTCCAGGATGTCACTTAATCCCGACTCCTGATAATGAAAGGTCACGATATAGCGGGTCAGGTCACTGTTGCTCATAAAGCACCTCCGGGGAAGGGAAACTGAACTGAGCGTAGACCATGGTGAAAAAACAGGCGAACAACAGAGAAGCGGGACGCGCTTATGAGCGCGCGCTCAGCGTAAAGGTCTGTCAGTAGCCCGCAGCGCAGGCTGAAAAATCTTCTGCCGCAACGGCTATCTTTTCGGTCAGACGACACTATAATGCGCGACGTTAATCAGATGAGTCCCAATTAACACGGGTTGCCAGGGCGATTATCTACGTTTTTTGTAAGTTAATAATTTTTTACAAAACTTACCGTAAATTGCATTGAATGGCTGGCAAAACGCTTCAGACTCTCCGTTTTTTAAACCGTCGCTCGGATCATATTTAATGAAAGCCTATAACAAGCTGTCTGCTGTTCTTTTGCTCTCCGCTGGAGCTTTTTGTCACCAGGCACTGGCCGATAACGCCGTCTTCACCGCCATGGATGACCCTTCCACGGCGAAAAAGCCTTTTGAAGGTTCTGCTTCGGCGGGCTATCTGGCGCAAACCGGTAACACAACCAGTTCGTCCCTGACTGCCCAGACCAACATGACCTGGTATCAGTCATCGATGGCGTACAGCTTGTGGGGTAACGCAGCCAACACCTCGTCCAACGATGAGCGCTCTTCTGAGACGTACAACATCGGTGGTCGTTCACGTTATAACGTCAGCGCTTATGACTACCTGTTTGGCCAGGCGAGCTGGCTGAGCGACCGTTTCAACGGTTATGATTCACGCGACGTCCTGACCGCCGGTTACGGTCGTCAGATCCTGAACGGCCCGGTGCACTCGCTGCGTGCGGAATTCGGTCCGGGTGTGCGTTATGACGATTACCATGCGGGTGGCCATCAGACGAAAGCGCTGGGCTACGGCGCAGTCAGCTACCAGTGGCAGCTGACCGACACCACCAAATTTATTCAGGGTGTCTCCGTACTGAGCAGCTTCGGCGAAGATACGACGGTTAACTCCGAAACCGGTCTGCAGGTTGCCATCAACAGCCACTTCGCGCTGAAGCTGGCCTACAACGTCACCTGGAACAACAATCCGGCGGAATCTGCGCCAGATCGTACCGACACCAAAACCTCAATCATGCTCTCTTACGCGATGTAAGCGCATTTTTGCGGCACTATTCCCGGCGGTCTGACAGTGCGTCAGGCCGCTTTTTTTTGTTTACTCCACGGCTTAGCAATCAAGGGGATGGTTTTTCTCGCCGGGGAAAACTGCTATCATCTGCCTGCACTGTGAGCCTGGCGACATTCCGACAATGTGGGTCTGATATTACGCCAGGTCAATACTCTCATAACATTGCATGTAGGCTTTCGTGTGGCTTACCACTGCAAATAAGGATATGAAATGCCTGTAATTACGCTTCCTGATGGCAGCCAGCGCGTGTTTGACCGCCCTGTCAGTGTGATGGACATTGCACTGGATATCGGACCGGGTCTGGCAAAGGCCTGTATCGCGGGTCGGGTCAACGGCGAACTGGTTGATGCTGTCGATCCCATCACCGAAGACGCCGCCGTCGCGATCATTACCGCTAAAGATGAAGCGGGTCTGGAAATCATCCGTCACTCCTGTGCGCACCTGTTAGGGCATGCGATCAAACAGCTGTGGCCCGATACCAAAATGGCGATTGGCCCGGTCATTGATAACGGCTTCTATTATGACGTCGACATCGATCGTACGCTGACTCAGGAAGATATCGACCTGCTGGAAAAACGCATGCATCAGTTGGCTGAGACCAACTACGATGTGGTGAAGAAAAAAGTCAGCTGGCAGGAAGCGCGTGACGTCTTTGCGGCGCGCGGCGAAATCTATAAAACCACCATTCTTGATGAAAACATCAGCCACGACGATCGGCCTGGCCTCTATCATCACGAAGAATATATCGACATGTGCCGCGGTCCGCACGTGCCGAACATGCGGTTCTGTCACCATTTCAAACTGCAGAAAATCTCCGGTGCCTACTGGCGTGGCGACAGCAGCAATAAAATGCTGCAGCGTATTTACGGCACCGCATGGGCAGATAAAAAGCAGCTGGCGGCCTATCTGCAGCGTCTGGAAGAGGCGGCGAAGCGTGACCATCGCAAGATTGGTAAGCAGCTCGACCTCTACCACATGCAGGAAGAAGCGCCGGGCATGGTCTTCTGGCATAACGACGGCTGGACCATCTTCCGCGAACTGGAAGTGTTTGTCCGCAGTAAGCTGAAAGAGTACCAGTATCAGGAAGTGAAAGGTCCGTTCATGATGGACCGCGTCCTGTGGGAAAAAACCGGCCACTGGGAAAACTACAAAGAGGCGATGTTCACCACCTCTTCAGAGAACCGTGAATATTGCATCAAACCGATGAACTGTCCGGGTCACGTTCAGATCTTTAATCAGGGTCTGAAATCGTACCGCGACCTGCCGCTGCGTATGGCGGAGTTCGGTAGCTGTCACCGTAACGAGCCATCGGGTGCGCTGCACGGTCTGATGCGCGTTCGTGGCTTCACGCAGGATGATGCGCACGTCTTCTGTACAGAAGAGCAGGTACGTGACGAAGTAAACAGCTGTATCCGCATGGTCTATGACATGTACAGCACCTTCGGCTTCGAAAAGATCGTGGTGAAACTTTCTACCCGTCCTGAGAAGCGTATCGGCACTGACGAGATGTGGGATCGTGCCGAGGAAGACCTGGCGGCGGCCCTGAACGAAAACAACATTGAGTTTGAGTATCAGCCGGGTGAGGGCGCGTTCTACGGCCCTAAAATTGAGTTCACTTTGTACGATTGTCTCGATCGCGCCTGGCAGTGCGGCACAGTTCAGCTAGACTTCTCCCTGCCAAAACGCCTTGAAGCAACCTATGTGGGTGAAAACAACGATCGTCAGACGCCAGTGATGATTCACCGTGCGATTCTGGGGTCGATGGAGCGCTTCATCGGGATTCTGACCGAAGAGTTCGCCGGTTTCTTCCCAACCTGGCTGGCACCGCTGCAGGTCGTGGTAATGAATATTACCGACGGACAGGCAGAATATGTTGAGTCTTTGACACGTAAGTTGCAGAATGCTGGCATTCGTGTGAAGGCAGACTTGAGAAATGAGAAGATAGGCTTTAAAATCCGCGAGCACACATTACGTCGCGTCCCTTATATGCTGGTCTGCGGTGATAAAGAGGTGGAAGCTGGCAAAGTTGCCGTTCGCACCCGCCGTGGTAAAGACCTGGGGTCGCTGGATGTCGATCTATTTGTTGAGAAGCTGCAACAAGAGATTCGCAGCCGCAATCTTCACCAATTGGAGGAATAAAGTATTAAAGGCGGAAAACGAGTACTACCGACGCGTCCGAACAAAATTAACAGTGAAATCCGCGCAACAGAAGTGCGCTTAACGGGCATGGATGGCGAGCCGATTGGCATTGTCACATTACGCGAAGCATTGGAAAAAGCCGAGGAATCGGGTGCCGATCTCGTAGAGATCAGTCCGAATGCCGAACCGCCGGTTTGCCGCATCATGGATTACGGCAAGTTCCTCTATGAAAAAAGCAAATCTTCTAAGGAACAGAAGAAGAAGCAAAAAGTTATTCAGGTTAAGGAAATTAAATTCCGTCCTGGAACCGATGATGGCGACTATCAGGTCAAACTACGCAACCTGATTCGCTTTCTGGAAGATGGCGATAAAGCCAAAATCACGCTCCGCTTCCGCGGTCGTGAGATGGCGCACCAGCAGATCGGTATGGAAGTGCTTAACCGCGTCCGTAAAGACCTGTGTGAAGATCTGGATTTGGCCATTGTCGAATCCTTCCCTTCGAAGATCGAAGGCCGCCAGATGATCATGGTGCTCGCTCCTAAGAAGAAACAGTAGGCTTTCAAGTAGCCATTGCCGTGCAGCGTCCGCGCTGTGCGGTGATGCGTTCGCCTGTCTGGGTCATGTTATCAACAATGCGAAGTGGATATTTTTAAAATGCCAAAGATTAAAACTGTACGTGGCGCGGCTAAGCGCTTCAAGAAGACCGCTTCTGGCGGCTTCAAGCGTAAACACGCAAACCTGCGTCATATTCTGACGAAGAAATCTACTAAGCGTAAACGTCACCTGCGTCCGAAAGGCATGGTGTCTAAAGGCGATCTGGGTCTGGTTATTGCCTGCCTGCCGTACGCATAAGTAAATTTTTTTCATTAATTCAGAATATTAAACAGGAGAGCTAAATGGCTCGTGTAAAACGTGGTGTAGTTGCTCGCGCACGTCACAAAAAAATCTTAAAACAAGCTAAAGGCTATTACGGTGCACGTTCACGTGTTTACCGTGTTGCTTTCCAGGCTGTTATCAAAGCTGGTCAGTATGCTTACCGTGACCGTCGTCAGCGTAAGCGTCAGTTCCGTCAGCTGTGGATCGCGCGTATCAACGCAGCGGCACGTCAGAACGGCATGTCTTACAGCCGTTTCATCAATGGTCTGAAAAAAGCAGCCATTGAGATCGACCGTAAGATCCTGGCCGACATCGCTGTATTCGACAAAGTGGCATTCACTGCACTGGTCGAAAAAGCGAAATCAGCTCTGGCGTAAGTCAGGTAGAAAAGGGAGCTTGCTCCCTTTTTTATTGCCTGTAACCTACGCAAAAGATTGACATTTTCGCCGCTGCGCATTTCAATAGTGTCCCGGTACAAGCATGACAAGGTAACTGCAAGCATGAATGCTGCTATTTTCCGTTTCTTTTTTTACTTTAGCGCCTGACATCCGGGGGCTTTTGCGCATAAGAGAAGAAACGAAAAATCGCGCTGAAAGCCTCCCTCGTGGAGGCTTTTTTGTTTCTGGCGCTAGCATATCGGACCGGCAGGTCCCAACGAGAACTGACCAGCCTGACTGGAAAAAGAGGAAATTATGTCTCAACTCGCAGAACTGGTGGCCAGCGCCACGGCGGCCATCGACGGGGCGACAGATATCGCCGCCCTTGACGCGGTGCGCGTCGAATATCTGGGTAAGAAAGGACATCTGACACTGCAGATGACCACATTACGCGAGCTGCCAGCAGAAGAGCGCCCTGCAGCGGGTGCGGTCATCAACGAAGCCAAACAGCAGGTGACCGATCGCCTGAATGCACGCAAAGATGCGCTCGAAGCCGCCGTGCTGAATGCCCGTCTGGCGCAGGAGACCATCGATGTCTCCCTGCCAGGGCGCCGCATTGAGAACGGTGGCCTGCATCCGGTGACCCGCACCATGGACCGCATTGAGACTTTCTTTGGCGAGTTAGGCTTTGCCGTGGTGACCGGCCCCGAAATCGAAGATGACTACCATAACTTTGATGCGCTGAATATTCCTGCTCACCATCCGGCGCGTGCCGATCATGACACCTTCTGGTTCGATGCCACCCGTCTGCTGCGTACGCAGACCTCTGGCGTGCAGATCCGTACCATGCAGGCTCAGCAGCCACCGATCCGCATTATTGCGCCGGGCCGCGTCTACCGTAACGATTACGATCAGACCCATACGCCGATGTTCCACCAGATGGAAGGGCTGATTGTGGATAAAAATATCAGCTTCACCAACCTCAAAGGCACGCTGCACGACTTCCTGAATAACTTCTTTGAAGAAGATTTGCAGATTCGTTTCCGTCCGTCCTACTTCCCGTTTACCGAACCCTCTGCTGAGGTGGACGTAATGGGTAAAAACGGCAAGTGGCTGGAAGTGCTGGGTTGCGGCATGGTCCACCCTAACGTACTGCGCAATGTCGGTATCGATCCGGAAGTTTACTCCGGCTTCGCCTTCGGGATGGGCATGGAGCGTCTGACCATGCTGCGCTATGGCGTGACGGATCTGCGCGCCTTCTTCGAAAATGATTTACGTTTCCTCAAACAATTTAAGTAAGGGCAGGTTATCCAATGAAATTCAGTGAACTCTGGTTACGCGAATGGGTAAATCCAGCCCTGGACAGCGCTGCGCTGTCTGAACAAATCACCATGGCCGGTCTGGAAGTGGACGGTGTCGAGGGTGTTGCCGGTGCGTTTCACGGCGTCGTGGTGGGGGAAGTGGTGGAGTGCGGTCAGCACCCTAACGCAGACAAACTGCGGGTGACCAAAATCAACACCGGCGGCGATCGCCTGCTGGACATCGTCTGTGGCGCGCCGAACTGCCGCCAGGGCCTGAAAGTCGCCGTTGCCACCGTAGGTGCGGTGCTGCCGGGCGATTTCAAAATCAAAGCGGCCAAACTGCGTGGCGAACCTTCAGAAGGGATGCTCTGCTCGTTCTCCGAGCTGGGGATTTCCGACGACCATAACGGCATCATCGAACTGCCAGCCGATGCGCCGATTGGCACCGACATCCGTGAGTATCTGCAGCTGGATGACAACACCATCGAAATCAGCGTCACGCCGAACCGCGCGGACTGCCTGGGTCTGATTGGGATTGCCCGCGACGTCGCGGTGCTCAACGGTTTACCGCTGAACGTGCCGGAAATGCAGCCGGTTGCGGCCACCCTCAACGACACCTTCCCGATCCAGGTCGAGGCGACAGACGCCTGTCCGCGCTACCTGGGCCGTGTTGTCAAAGGGATCAACGTCGCGGCGGCCACGCCACTCTGGATGAAAGAGAAGCTGCGTCGCTGCGGCATTCGCTCGATCGATCCGGTGGTCGATATCACCAACTATGTTCTGCTGGAGCTGGGTCAGCCGATGCACGCTTTCGACCTCGACCGTATCAACGGCGGCATCGTGGTGCGTATGGCGAAAGAGGGTGAGAAGCTGACGCTGCTGGACGGCACCGAAGCCAGCCTGCAGGCAGATACCCTGGTGATCGCCGACCATCAGCAGGCGCTGGCGATGGCCGGTATCTTCGGCGGTGAACACTCCGGTGTGAATGGCGAAACCCGTAACATCCTGTTTGAGTGCGCTTACTTCGATCCGCTCTCTATTACCGGTCGCGCCCGCCGTCACGGTCTGCATACCGACGCGTCACACCGCTATGAGCGTGGCGTTGATCCGGCGCTGCAGCATACCGCGATTGAGCGCGCTACCGCGCTGCTGCTGTCGATCTGCGGCGGAGAAGCGGGTCCGGTCATCGACCAGACTCACCCGGCCGCGCTGCCGGTTCCGGCGACCATCACGCTGCGCCGTGAAAAACTGGATCGTCTGATTGGCCATGTCATCGCCGATGAGCAGGTCACTGACATCCTGACGCGCCTCGGCTGTGACGTCACCGTGGGCGAAGGCGAGTGGCAGGCCGTAGCGCCGAGCTGGCGTTTCGACATGGCGATCGAGGAAGATCTGGTTGAAGAAGTGGCCCGTGTTTACGGCTACAACAACATTCCGGATGTGCCGGTGCAGGCAGGCCTGGTGATGACCCGTCATCGTGAAGCCGACCTGTCGCTGAAGCGCGCGAAAAACCTGCTGGTGGATAAAGGCTATCAGGAAGCGATCACCTACAGCTTCGTGGATCCGAAAATTCAGCAGCTGCTGCATCCGGGCGAAGAGGCGCTGCTGCTGCCAAGCCCGATCTCCAGTGATATGTCGACCATGCGTCTCTCGCTCTGGACCGGCCTGCTCAGCGCGGTGGTCTATAACCAGAACCGTCAGCAGAGCCGCGTGCGTCTGTTTGAGAGCGGTCTGCGCTTTGTGCCGGATACTCAGGCTGATTTGGGCATCCGTCAGGATCTTATGCTGGCTGGCGTCATCAGCGGTAACCGTGTGGAAGAGCACTGGGATCTGGCGCGTCAGACAGTTGACTTCTATGATTTAAAAGGCGATTTAGAGTCGCTGCTCGATTTAACCGGCAAACTGGATGAAATCAGCTTCCGCGCGGAAGTGAATCCGGCCCTGCATCCAGGACAGAGCGCGGCGATTTATCTGCATGATGAAAAAATCGGATTTATCGGCGTGGTTCATCCGGAGCTGGAACGTAAGCTTGATCTCAACGGCCGCACCTTAGTCTTTGAACTGCTTTGGAATAAGGTCGCAGACCGCGTCCTGCCTGACGCGCGCGAGATTTCCCGCTTCCCGGCTAACCGTCGTGATATTGCGGTTGTTGTGGCCGAAAACGTGCCTGCAGCAGATATCATTGCGGAGTGTAAGAAAGTTGGCGTAAATCAGGTAGTTGGCGTAAACTTGTTTGACGTGTACCGCGGTAAGGGCGTTTCTGAGGGCTACAAGAGCCTCGCAATCAGCCTGATTTTGCAGGATACCAGCCGGACACTCGAAGAAGAGGAGATTGCCGCGACCGTTGGCAAATGCGTTGCGGCATTAAAAGAGCGATTCCAGGCAACCTTGAGGGATTGAACCTATGGCGCTTACAAAAGCTGAGATGTCAGAGTACCTGTTTGAGAAACTCGGGCTGAGCAAACGCGATGCCAAAGAGTTAGTAGAGCTGTTTTTCGAAGAGGTACGTCGCGCTTTGGAAAACGGAGAACAGGTTAAACTGTCTGGGTTTGGTAATTTTGACCTGCGTGACAAGAACCAGCGTCCTGGCAGAAACCCGAAAACGGGTGAAGATATTCCGATTACTGCGCGTCGCGTAGTAACGTTCCGCCCAGGACAGAAGCTGAAAAGCCGCGTAGAGAACGCTACACCCAAAGAGACTGACTGAATTTCAGCGTTTCAAAAAGGCCGCGCAAGCGGCCTTTTTTCATGGTTTTCCGCCGTTGTGCCGCATCTGTCAGCGCGATCTTCTTCCGACGCGAACCGCCGCACCCACCTTTCTTTTTTCTGCAATCCCTCTACAATCAAATCTCTGTTTTCTCAGCGTATCCCGCTTATGTCTCTGCTCGACCAGCTCGCAAATCAGGCCGATCGACGCGGCCAGAAATGGCTGATGGCGTTAGCCGTGACGCTCTCTGCACTGCTCTGTCTCAGCCTCTGCGCCGGAGACAGCTGGATTGCGCCCTCACAGTGGCTTTCGGAAAGTGGCCGACTCTTTGTCTGGCAGCTACGGCTGCCCCGCAGCCTGGCGGTGGTGCTGGTCGGCGCTTCGCTGGCGGTGTGCGGCGTGGTGATGCAGGCCCTGTTTACCAATCCGCTGGCAGAGCCCGGCCTGCTGGGCGTTTCGAACGGCGCCGGCATCGGCCTGGTGCTTGGCGTGCTGCTGGGTAGCGGCTCACTCTGGAACCTCGCGCTCGCCGCTATTGCCGGCGCGCTAATCATCACGCTGATCCTGCTGCATTTTGCGCATCGCCAGCTTTCGACAACCCGGCTGTTACTCACCGGCGTGGCGCTGGGGATCATCTGCAGTGCCATCATGACCTGGGCGGTCTACTTCAGCACCAGTCTCGATCTGCGTCAGCTGATGTACTGGATGATGGGGGGATTCAGCGGGGTGGACTGGCGCTACGGCTGGATGATGCTGGCGCTGCTGCCGGTGATGCTGGCCCTGGGCGCAACCGGGCCGATCCTCAATCTGCTGGCGCTGGGGGACACCTCCGCCCGCCAGCTCGGACTCTCGCTTTTCGGCTGGCGTAACCTGCTGGTGCTGGCGATGGGCTGGCTGACGGGGATCAGCGTGGCGATGGCGGGGGCCATTGGCTTTGTCGGGCTGGTGATCCCGCATCTGCTGCGTCTGAGTGGCCTCAGCGATCACCGCTATCTGCTGCCCGCCTCTGCGCTGGCGGGGGCGGGGGTGCTGCTGGCCGCCGATATCGTGGCGCGGCTGGCGCTGACCTCGGCGGAGCTGCCGATAGGGGTGGTCACTGCCACCCTCGGCGCGCCGCTGTTTATTCTGTTACTGGTGAAATCGTCACGCTAGCTTCGGCTGGCAACTCTGCATCCACAACTGCATCCAAGGAATTCATATGAACATTTATCAGACTGAACTGGTTACGCTCGACGGGGAAAAGACCACGCTGGCACAGTGGCAGGGCAAGGTGCTGCTGGTCGTCAACGTGGCGTCGAAATGTGGCCTGACGCCGCAGTATGACGAGCTGGAGAACCTGCAGAAGGCCTGGCAGGATCAGGGCCTCAGCGTGCTCGGCTTTCCCTGCAATCAGTTTCTCGGGCAGGAGCCTGGCAGCAGTGAGGAGATCAAAACGTTCTGCAGCACCACTTATGGGGTGACCTTCCCGCTGTTTGCCAAAACCGAGGTCAACGGTCCGGCGCGTCATCCGCTCTTTGCTCAGCTGATTGCCGCACGACCAGAGGCGGTGCGTCCGGAAGGCAGCGGCTTTTACGAGCGGATGGAGAGCAAAGGGCGCGCGCCAAAAGCGCCGGGCGACATCCTGTGGAACTTCGAGAAGTTCCTGATTGGCCGGGACGGCAGCGTCATTCAGCGCTTTGCACCGGACATGACGCCGGAAGATCCGATCATTCTGGAAACCATTAAGCAGGCTCTGGCGAAGTAAATGCTGCTGCGCCTGCACCAGGCCGCCGTGCCCGGACGGCTGGAGTCACTGAGCGGTGAAATCGCCGCGGGCCAGCTGCTGCACGTCGCAGGCCCGAACGGTGCAGGCAAGAGCACACTGCTGAGCCTAATCGCGGGCCTGCAACCCGCCGCCGGGTCGGTCATGCTGGAGGATCGGCCGCTGGCGGAGTGGCAGGGCGCGGCGCTGGCCAGGGTTCGTGGCTGGCTGCCCCAGCAGCAGGTTCCACTGAGTCCGATGCCGGTCTGGCACTATCTGCGTCTGCATCTCAAGCAGACCGGCCCGCAGGCCGACGCCCGGCTCGGCACGCTCCTGCAACGGCTTCAGCTGGAGGATAAACTTTCCCGTTCCCTGACGCGGCTCTCCGGCGGTGAATGGCAGCGCGTCAGGCTGGCGGCAGTCTGCCTGCAGATAGATCCCCGCATCAATCCGCAGGGCCGGTTGTTGATACTTGATGAGCCGATGACCGCGCTGGATATCGGCCAGCAGAAAACGGTCGACGATCTGATCGCGGAACTGTGCGCGGCGGGCATCAGCGTGGTTGCCAGCAGCCATGATCTCAACCACAGCCTGCAACGGGCCGACCGGGTCTGGCTGATGGATCGGGGGCAGCTGATCGCCCAGGGCGACCCGGCAGCGGTTCTGACGCCACAGCGTTTGACACCGCTCTACCAGATTACTTTCCGGCAACTTGAACTGGAAGGGCGAACGCTGCTGACGGTGTTGCCCTGACACTTGCTACACCGCGGCGTTTACCGCTACATTAAGCCGGTTGCAATTTCTGATAAGGACATTTGGCGATGCGCCTGGGTTTGCTGATTTTAGTGCTGCTGCTGACGGGATGCAGTCATCACGCCCCGCCAGTGAATGGCCGTCTTTCCGATTCCATCACCGTGATTGCAGAACTGAACGATCAGCTCGGTAACTGGCACGGCACCCCCTACCGTTATGGTGGCATGAGCCGCAGGGGGGTTGACTGCTCCGGGTTTGTCTATCTGACCTTCCGCGACAGGTTTGCGCTGCAGTTGCCGCGCACCACCTCCGCGCAAAGTGATATCGGTACCCGCATCAGTAAAGATGAACTGCTGCCGGGCGATCTGGTCTTCTTTAAAACCGGACGCGGCGAGAATGGCCTGCACGTAGGGATCTATGACAGTGATAATGCGTTCATTCACGCCTCAACCAGTCAGGGCGTGACCCGTTCCTCGCTGGACAATGTTTACTGGCGAAAAGTGTTCTGGCAGGCGCGCCGGATATAACCCCCATTTTCTGGATCAGACTTAAGTCCAATTTTAAATAGAGCGACAACGGCAATTAAAAGTTTTATTTAAAATGACAGTTATTGAGCCTGAATTTATTAAGCATAATAGCCGCGACGTTAATTCCACTAATAAGGGCAGGTTTCACGTCACTATTTGGCTTAAGCGTTACAGCGAACCGGCAAACGGCAATGGAAGGCTAAAGAAGCTCGTCTCTTCAATCATTTGGCACTATTGCCTGCAACCGGCCATTGCTATACGATATCGTTATCGCCGCATATTCTGGCACTAAAATGAAAATTCATCTCTCGGCCGACTATCAGTCGGAAATCTGGTTCTATCCGGTCTGTGATGTTGACGGACAGTTAACCGCTGTCGAACTGGTTACGCAGTTTGTGCATGAGAGTGCACCTATCACCCTGCCACAGGAGCTGCTGTTACCGCAGCTTGATGAGTCACAGCAGCTGCGTCTGCTGCAAAGCCAGATCGGATTGCTGGAACAGTATCGTGGATTATTTGAAGCGCATTCGGTCTCCGCATTAATTCGTATTGATGAAAATCTGGCCCGGACGCTGCTGGCCAGCGAGCTGGTGATGCGCAAATTAAAACAGCTGCCATTCATTCTGCTGAATATCACTGAAGCGTTTCCGCAACTCAGACTCGGCAAAAATAATGCGTTGCTGGCGAGCCTGCAGGCGGAGTTTAATTTAGCGCTGTCTCATTTCGGTGCTGGCAAAAGTCCTTCGAATGCGGTCTACGATAATTTATTCAGCTGCATCTGTCTGGATAAGGACTTTATTCACTCACTGGCCAAGCGTGCCTCATTTGTGCCTTTTATTCAGAGCATTATCGATAATTTCCGCGCGCACTGCGATCAGCTGATTATTTGTGGCGTCGACGACGAGGTCCTTCTGGATAAAGTCAGCCAGTTGAGCGGTGCCGTTTTCCAGGGCGCGCTCTTCCCGGTCGTCAAATCGGATGCGCTGCGTTCGCTGCTCGGCGCCAGCAATCGGCAGCCTTCCTCCCGACACCCCGGCTGACAGAACCTGTTAATCCCGGCTATCGGCGTTACACTAAGGGACTAACCTGAGTAACGCTGAGCATCGCATGGGAGAAACAATGTCCTCACGCAAGGTCACCTTCGACAACACCTGGTTCCGTGAGCTTGCCGGGAATTACACCGCACTCAATCCCACGCCGCTGGCAGGTGGACGCCTGCTCTATCACAATGCGCCGCTCGCTGCGGAGATGGGCCTGGACAGCACACTGTTCGACGGCCAGGGCCACGACGTCTGGCATGGCGCGGCTCTGCTGCCGGGCATGCAGCCGCTGGCGCAGGTCTACAGCGGCCATCAGTTTGGCGTCTGGGCGGGACAGCTGGGCGACGGGCGCGGGATTCTGCTGGGCGAGCAGCGTCTCGAAGATGGCGGCAAACTGGACTGGCATCTCAAGGGCGCGGGCCTGACGCCTTACTCCCGCATGGGCGACGGCCGGGCGGTCATTCGCTCCAGCGTGCGCGAGTTTCTGGCATCGGAAGCGCTGCATCACCTGGGCATTCCGACCACCCGGGCGCTCACGCTGTCGATCGGTGACGAGCCGGTCTACCGTGAAACCCCCGAGCGTGGGGCGATGCTGATGCGCATCTCGCCGAGCCATCTGCGATTCGGCCATTTCGAACACTTCTTTTACGGTCAGCAGCAGGAGAAAGTGCAGCAGCTGGCCGACTACGCCATTCGCCACCACTGGCCGCATCTGACAGAGGAGGCCGATCGCTATCAGCAGTGGTTTACCGACATTGTGCTGCGTACGGCGCGGCTGATTGCGCTGTGGCAGAGCGTCGGTTTCGCGCATGGGGTGATGAACACCGATAACATGTCCATCCTCGGGCTGACCATCGACTATGGCCCCTTTGGTTTTCTGGATGACTATCAGCCCGGCTTTATCTGCAACCACAGCGACTACCAGGGCCGCTACAGTTTTGAAAATCAGCCGATGATTGGCCTGTGGAATCTCAACCGTCTGGCGCATGCGTTGTCGGGTCTGCTGACTACTGAGCAGCTGCGCGCGGCACTGAGCGCCTATGAGCCTGAACTGATGCGGGTCTGGGGCGAAAGGATGCGGGCGAAGCTCGGCTTACTGACGCCGCAGAGCGGCGATAACCAGATTCTGACCGATCTGCTGGCGCTGATGACCCAGGAACACAGTGACTACACGCTGACGTTCCGGCTGCTGAGCGAGACGCAGCAGGCAGAAAGCCGCTCACCGCTGCGTGATGAGTTTATCGATCGTGAGGCGTTTGACCGCTGGTATGAGGGGTATCGCCGCCGCCTGCTGGATGAGCAGGTCAGCGATGCGGAACGGCAGGCGGTCATGAAAGCCGCGAACCCGGCGGTGATCCTGCGTAACTATCTCGCCCAGCAGGCGATCGAAGAGGCCGAGCGGGGTGAGCAGGGGGCGCTGGCACGGCTGCACCAGGCGCTGCAGCACCCCTTCAGCGATCGGACGGCCACTGAGTATCGTCAGCGGCCGCCGGAGTGGGGCAAGACCTTAGCGGTGAGCTGTTCCAGCTGAGGCAGCGTCAGAGACGATGAGAAACCGCCCCGGCGAGCAGTTCGAGCACGCTTTCGCTCTCCTGCCAGCCGAGGCAGGGGTCGGTAATCGACTGACCATAAACCAGCGGCTGGCCGCTGACCACTTTCTGATTGCCCTCCTGCAGGAAGCTTTCAATCATCACGCCCGCGACGGCGCGCGAACCTGATTTGATCTGCTCTGCGACATCGGCCGCGACATCCATCTGACGACGATGCTGCTTCAGGCAGTTGCCGTGGCTGAAGTCGATCACCAGCTGTGGTGGCAGGTTAAAGGCCGCCAGGCTCTCCGCCGCCGCCGCCACATCGCTGGCGTGATAGTTGGGCTGTTTGCCGCCGCGCAGGATCACATGACCGTGGGGATTACCGCTGGTCTGATAGATGGTCATCTGGCCCCGCTTATCGGGCGAGAGGAACATATGACTGGCGCGCGCGGCGCGGATGGCATCCACGGCGATCTGGACGTTGCCATCGGTGCCATTTTTAAAGCCGACCGGGCAGGAGAGGGCCGACGCCATTTCGCGGTGGATCTGGCTTTCCGTGGTACGTGCGCCAATGGCTCCCCAGCTAATCAGATCCGCAATAAACTGGCCGATCACCATATCCAGGAATTCGGTGGCGGTGGGCAGGCCCAGCGCGTTGATATCAATCAACAGCTGGCGGGCGATGCCGATGCCCCGGTTCACATCATAGCTGCCATCCAGGTCCGGATCGGAAATCAGCCCTTTCCAGCCCACCACGGTGCGTGGCTTCTCGAAGTAAGCCCGCATCACAATTTCCAGCCGATCCGCATAGCGGTCGCGCAGAACGTTCAGGCGCTCCGCATACTCCAGGGCCGCTCTGGGATCGTGCAGCGAGCAGGGGCCAATCACCACCAGCAGGCGGGGATCTTCACCGGTCAGGATACGCGCAATACGGGTGCGGGCCGCCGTGACGTTGTCAGCAATGGCGGCGGAGACGGGGTGTGCATCTGCCAGGCTGGCCGGCGTAATCAGGTTATCAATGCGTGCAGTACGCAGTTCATCGGTTTTATTCATGAGTGTCTCAAAAACAGTTCTTCGCAGCGGTGAAATACCGGGAAGTGATGATGGTCACAATAAACCATTAGCCTGCGAATTCAACCCGGGAATCAATAATCAAATCAAAACGCACGGCCAAGCCACGTTACAGCGTCTGCGTCAGGAGACCTCTAATACATGCGGCGGGTCAGGCCCATAATGTCGAGAATTTTGGTGGCAATCTCTTCCACCGAGTAGTTGGTGCTGTTGAGGTAGCGGATCTGATGGGTGCGGAACAGCGCTTCGACTTCCCCCACCTCCAGCCGGCACTGGCGCATGGAGGCGTAACGGGTATTTTCCGCCCGCTCCTGGCGTATCGCCGACAGCCGTTCCGGATCGATGGTCAGCCCGAAGAGTTTGTTCTGATGGGCGCGCAGGGCGGGCGGCAGCTTCAGGTTATCCATATCGTCGGCAATAAAAGGGTAGTTGGCGGCGCGGATACCAAACTGCATCGCCAGATAGAGGCTGGTGGGGGTTTTGCCGCAGCGTGAAACGCCCACCAGGATCACCTGGGCATCCTCCAGGCCGCGCAGCGAGATGCCGTCGTCGTGGGCCAGGGCATAGTCGATCGCCGCAATACGGGCATCATATTTCCCCAGGTTACTGGCATCCAGCCCGTGGGTGCGGTGCGCCACCGGCGCAGGAGACAACCCCAGCTCCTGCTGCAGCGGGGCGACCAGCGCCTGCACAATGTCCTGACAGAAGCCTTCGCTCTGAACGATGATGTCGCGCACTTCCGGCGTCACGATCGAAAAAAACACCAGCGGCCGGACGCCGCTCTGCTGATAGAGCGCGTTAATCTGGGCTTTCACCGCCAGCGCCCGCTGAACGTTCTCAACGAACGGCAGCGTCAGGCTGGTGATATTGACCGGAAACTGCGACAGCACCGCATGCCCCAGGACTTCCGCCGTAATGGCGGTGCCATCAGAAATATAAAAAACGCTTCTGTCCGTTGTCATAACGCTCTGCCCTGAATATGAGTGAGCCGTCAGCATGAGCCATGCCAGAAAATAAATCATCCCGGATGTTAATTTCTGGAAGGCTTATCGGAATTTCCGGACGGAGGTTGCCGCTGCCGCCAGGGCAGAGTCATTCGTCCGCTGCGTGTTTTGCCCCTTAATCAGCCAGAAAACCCCGCGCCCCTGTTGCGCAACAAAACAGGGGGGTAAGGACGCCCGCAAAACACGATTTCCTTATTTGTCAGTGAGTTGAGAAAAAATGGCGGCTTTGCGCAACAGCAAAATAAAGCGCTTACAATTCCGAAACTGCGGCTGAAATTCTGCTTTAACGATTCAACAGATCGTGATCGGTGAGGCGATATGCCAGGCTGAAAACCGATTACTCCCTGTCTCACTTCATCGATAACTGATAAAGGATAAGATCAATGTCCACTACAGGCGAACAGCCACTTGTGCTCTGGTATAACCAGCTTGGCATGCATGATGTTGACCGGGTGGGAGGCAAAAACGCCTCTCTGGGTGAAATGATTACTAACCTGTCGTCGCTGGGTGTCTCCGTCCCCAATGGTTTTGCGACGACATCGTACGCGTTTAACCTGTTCCTCGATCAGAGTGGGCTGAACCAGCGCATCTATGCGCTGCTGGATGAGACCGATATTGATGATGTGGATGCGCTGGCAAAAGCGGGCCGGCAGATCCGCCAGTGGGTCGTTGAGACGCCTTTCCTGCCGGAGCTGGAGTCCGCCATTCTGGACGCCTATCAGCAGCTTTCGGCAGACGACGCGGACGCCTCGTTTGCCGTCCGCTCCTCGGCCACCGCAGAAGATATGCCCGACGCCTCCTTTGCCGGACAGCAGGAGACCTTTCTGAATGTGCAGGGCATCGACGCCGTGATGGTCGCGGTCAAGCATGTCTTTGCTTCGCTGTTTAACGACCGTGCTATCTCTTACCGCGTGCATCAGGGCTATGACCATCGCGGCGTGGCGCTCTCGGCCGGTATTCAGCGCATGGTGCGATCGGATCTCGCTGCGTCGGGCGTGATGTTCACCATCGATACGGAGTCCGGCTTCGACCAGGTGGTCTTCATCACCGCAGCGCTGGGACTGGGCGAAATGGTGGTGCAGGGCGCGGTGAACCCGGATGAATTCTACGTGCATAAGCCGACGCTGGCCGCCAGCCGTCCGTCGATTGTGCGCCGCAATATGGGCTCGAAAAAGGTCCGCATGGTCTATGCCGACTCGCAGGCGCACGGCGAACAGGTGCGTATTGAAGATGTGCCTGAGGCCGAACGCGACCGCTTCTGCCTGAGTGATGAGGAGGTCCAGGCGCTGGCGAAGCAGGCGGTACTGATCGAGCAGCACTACCAGCGGCCGATGGACATCGAATGGGCCAAAGATGGCCACACGGGCAAGCTGTTTATTGTGCAGGCGCGGCCTGAAACCGTTCGCTCAAATGGGCAGGTGATGGAGCGTTACACGCTGCAGGGTCAGGGCAGCGTCGTAGCGGAAGGCCGGGCTATCGGTCACCGTATCGGGGCCGGCACGGTGAAGGTGATCCACGACATCAGCGAAATGAACCGGATTGAGAAAGGGGATGTGCTGGTGACCGACATGACCGACCCGGACTGGGAGCCGATCATGAAAAAGGCCTCGGCGATCGTCACCAACCGTGGCGGCCGAACCTGCCATGCGGCGATCATCGCGCGTGAGCTGGGCATTCCGGCGGTGGTGGGCTGCGGCGACGCCACCGATCGGCTGAAAGAGGGGCATCAGGTTACCGTCTCCTGCGCCGAAGGGGATACCGGCTATGTCTACGATCAGCTGCTCGACTTCGACGTCACCAGTTCGCAGGTCGATTCGCTGCCTGAGCTGCCGCTGAAGATCATGATGAACGTCGGCAACCCGGACCGCGCCTTTGATTTTGCCTGTCTGCCCAATGAAGGCGTGGGGCTGGCGCGGCTTGAATTTATCATCAACCGTATGATCGGCGTTCACCCGAAGGCCCTGCTGGCGTTCGATCAGCAGACGCCGGAACTGCAGCAGCAGATCCGCAAAATGATGAAAGGATTTGATGATCCGGTGGAGTTCTATATTGCGCGGCTGACTGAGGGAATTGCCACACTTGGGGCGGCATTTGCACCGAAACGCGTAATTGTCCGACTTTCCGACTTTAAAACTAACGAATATGCCAACCTGGTGGGCGGCGAACGTTACGAGCCGGAAGAGGAGAACCCGATGCTGGGATTCCGCGGCGCGGGACGTTACGTGGCGGACAGCTTCCGCGACTGCTTCGCGCTGGAGTGCGAAGCCGTCAAACGCGTTCGCAACGAGATGGGCCTGACCAACGTCGAGATCATGGTGCCCTTTGTGCGTACCGTTGAGCAGGCGCAGGCCGTGGTGGAAGAGCTGGCGCGTCAGGGCCTGAAGCGCGGCGAGAACGGGCTGAAGATCATCATGATGTGCGAAATCCCGTCCAATGCGCTGCTGGCAGATCAGTTCCTGCAGCACTTTGATGGCTTCTCGATCGGCTCGAACGACATGACCCAGCTGACATTGGGGCTGGACCGCGACTCCGGCGTCGTCTCCGCGCTGTTTGACGAGCGCAACGAGGCGGTGAAAGCGCTGCTGTCCATGGCGATCCGGGCGGCGAAACAGCAGGGGAAATATGTCGGCATCTGCGGACAGGGCCCGTCGGACCATCAGGACTTCGCCGCGTGGCTGATGGAAGAGGGGATCGACAGCCTGTCGCTGAACCCGGATACCGTGGTGGAAACCTGGGTGAGCCTGGCGCAGCTGCGCGCATCCTGATTCCGGCAACCGTCACGTCAGAGGCCCGCAATGCGGGCCTTTTTTATGTCTGGCGGGTCAGATTCAGGCAAAAAAAAAGCCCATCACAGGGGATGGGCAAAGACTACACACAGCAATTCTTTACTCTACTCAGGGGGAATAAGGTGGTCTGGAAATCAATAGTTTGATTCAGAACATAGGAAGCATGTTATTCATACCGCTGGCTGGAGTCTTTAAGAATCCTCTTATTAGTTTAAAGCCAATAATCTTTTGTAACCTTTAGTCAGCCATTTGGCTTAAGAAACAGTGCAGAAAGTAATCTTTTTTAGGCTGAAATGGTCAGAATCAGCTCAGTAATGGCTTTTTTCTTAAAAATCGCTAATGAAAATCATCTTTTATCAGTCCGTCGGGACGGGGTGCGGTTAATCATCATTAACCGCACTAATCAATGCAACGGGTGGGGCGATCGCGGCGGGTAAACGCCGCGGATCACAGGGTGGGCGGGGTGCCTTCATGATCGGCCAGCGCTTCCGCCACCGTCTGCGGGTCGTCTTCAGGCGCGGGCGCCTCATGCACCCAGACGGAAACCAGACGGTAGGAGACCGCCAGGACGACCGGTCCGATAAACAGGCCAATCATGCCAAATGCAAAGAGTCCACCAATTACCCCAGAGAGGATCAGGATCATCGGCAGGTCGGCTCCCATCCGGATCAGCATCGGGCGCAGGACGTTATCCAGCGTACCCACCACACAACTCCAGACCAGCAGCACGGTTCCCCAGGTGGTGTCGCCGCTCCAGTAGAGGTAGATGATGGCCGGAACCAGCACCAGCAGCGGCCCGATCTGCACCAGGCAGCACAGGATCATCAGCACCGTCAGCAGCGTGGCGTAGGGAATGCCGGAAAGCGCCAGACCGATACCGCCCAGCACGCCCTGCACCAGAGCCGTCACCACCACGCCCAGCGCCACGGCGCGAATGGACTGTGCCGCCAGCAGCACGGCGGCATCACCGCGCCGGCCCGCCATGCGGAAAGCGAAGTGACGGATACCCTGGGCTGCCTGCTCGCCACGCCAGTAGAGCAGCACACTGAACAGCAGCATCACGCCCAGATGGATCATAAAACGTCCGAAGTGACCGGCCTGCGCAACAAAGAAGCCGGTCGTGCGACCGATATAGGGCTGAATCTTGGCCATCACGCCAGCGCCCCCGCTCGCCACCAGCTTGTCATAACTGGCGTAGATCTTCTCACCGACCATCGGCACGTCATTAAGCCACAGCAGCTGCGGCATCGTATGTCCCTGCGTCACCCAGGCGATCACCGGTGCGCTGTTGTCAATCAGGCTGCTGACCAGCAGGGCAATCGGGATAATAAACAGCAGCAGCAACAGTAGTGTCATTACAATCACCGCCAGCGAGCGGCGGCCCCACAGCAGTCGCTGAAATTTCAGCATCAGCGGCCAGGTGGCAATCACCACCATGCTGGCCCAGGCAAAGCCCAGAATAAAGGGCTGCACCACCCACAGGCAGGCGACGATCAACAGCAGAATGAACATCAGGGTGAAGAGAATTTGCGGCAAATCCATATCCCGGTACTGGCTTTTCATCATTGACTCATAACCTCGTTTTAATCCTTCATTTCAGGCATTCACGTAACTGTTTTTATCATGATCTATTTACCGGGGATTAAACAGCCGCGCGAAAAAGGTTTTTGGCTTTTCTGAAAAAACGGCAGAGGCAGAAAAAATATGATAAAACGGGAAATCGCTAACGCATAAACGCAAACGTTTACAACACCTTCGGTCAGACAATCATGATCCCACAGATTTCGCAGGCGCCGGGCCTCGTTCAACTGGTGCTGACGTTCCTTGAGTCGCTGAAAGAGCAGGGGTTCACCGGCGACATGGCGACCAGCTATGCCGATCGTCTCTCACTCTCCACCGATAACAGTATCTATCAGTTGCTGCCCGATGCGGCCCTGTTTCCGCGCTCAACGGCGGATGTGGCGCTGCTGGCCCGCGTGGCCGGTGAAGCCCGTTTTGCCAGCCTGGTGTTTACCCCGCGCGGCGGCGGCACCGGCACCAACGGCCAGTCGCTGAACCAGGGCATTGTGGTGGACATGTCGCGTTACATGAACCGCATCCTGGAGATCAACACCGATGAGGGCTGGGTGCGGGTCGAGGCGGGGGTGATCAAGGATCAGCTGAATGCCTGGCTGAAGCCTTTCGGCTTCTTCTTCTCGCCGGAGCTGTCCACCAGTAACCGTGCGACGCTGGGTGGCATGATTAACACCGACGCGTCGGGTCAGGGGTCGCTGGTCTACGGCAAAACCTCAGATCATGTGCTGGGCCTGCGCGCCGTGCTGCTGGGGGGCGACATTCTCGATACCCGGCCGATGGCGACCGCGCTGGCCGAAACCCTGGCGCAGACGGGGACGCCCGAAGGACGGATCTATCAGCAGGTTCTGACGCGCTGCCGCGAACAGCGCGCACTGATTCTGGAGAAGTTTCCGAAGCTGAATCGGTTCCTGACCGGCTATGACCTGCGCCACGTCTTCAGCGACGACATGCAGACCTTCGACCTGACCCGCCTGCTGTGCGGGGCAGAGGGCACGCTGGCGTTTGTGACAGAAGCACGTCTCGATATCACTCCACTGCCGAAGGTGCGGCGGCTGGTCAACATCAAATATGACTCCTTTGATTCCGCGCTGCGCAATGCGCCTTTCATGGTGGAGGCGCAGGCGCTGTCGGTTGAGACCGTAGACTCGAAAGTGCTGAACCTGGCGCGTGAAGATATCGTCTGGCACTCGGTCCGTGAACTGATCACGGACGTGCCCGATAAAGCGATGCTGGGGCTGAACATCGTGGAGTTCGCCGGGGATAACGCTGCGCTCATCGAACAGCAGATCGACACGCTGTGTGCCCGTCTGGATTCGCTGATGGCGCAGCAGCAGGGCGGCGTAATTGGCTATCAGCTCTGCAACGACCTGGCGGGCATTGAACGCATCTATAACATGCGGAAAAAGGCGGTGGGCCTGCTGGGGAACGCGAAAGGCCGGGCGAAGCCGATTCCGTTTGTTGAGGATACCGCCGTGCCGCCAGAGAAGCTGGCCGACTATATCGTGGAGTTTCGCGCGCTGCTCGACAGCCACGGCCTGAGCTATGGCATGTTCGGCCATGTCGATGCCGGGGTGCTGCATGTGCGCCCGGCGCTGGATATGTGCGATCCGCAGCAGGAGATGATGATGAAACAGATCTCCGACGAAGTGGTGGCGCTGACTGCCCGCTACGGCGGTCTGCTCTGGGGCGAACACGGCAAAGGGTTCCGCGCCCAGTACAGTCCGGCTTTCTTTGGCGAAACCCTGTTTAACGAACTGCGTCGCATCAAGGCCGCCTTCGATCCGCTCAACCGCCTGAATCCGGGCAAAATCTGCACGCCGATTGAGCGTCACGACGAGATGATGCAGGTTGATGCGGTGAAGCGCGGAACCTATGACCGGCAGATCCCGTTAACGGTGCGGGATGAGTGGCGCGGCGCGATGGAGTGTAACGGTAACGGCTTGTGCTTTAACTTCGATGCCCGCAGTCCGATGTGCCCCTCAATGAAGATCACCCGCAACCGCATTCACTCGCCAAAAGGGCGGGCGACGCTGACGCGCGAGTGGCTGCGGCTGCTGGCCGGGCAGGGCGTCGATCCGCTGCTGCTGGAGAAGCAGTTACCGGAAAGTCGTCTGTCCCTGCGCGCCCTCATCGCCCGGACCCGCAACAGCTGGCACGCCAGCAAAGGGGAGTATGATTTCTCCCACGAGGTGAAAGAGGCGATGTCGGGCTGTCTGGCCTGTAAAGCCTGCTCCACCCAGTGCCCAATTAAGATTGACGTGCCCGCGTTCCGATCGCGCTTCCTGCAGCTCTATCACACCCGCTATCTGCGACCGGCCAGCGATCACCTGGTCGCCGCCGTGGAGGGCTATGCGCCGCTGATGGCGAAGGCACCGAAGGTGTTTAACTTCTTCCTGCGTCAGCCGTGGCTCAGAGAGTTGAGTAAGACGCATATCGGTATGGTCGATCTGCCACTGCTCTCTGCGCCGAACCTGAAGCAGCAGCTGAGCGGTCATCCTGCCATGAACATGACGCTGGAGCAGCTGGAGGCGATGCCAGCCAGTGCGCGTGAGGATTATGTGCTGGTGGTGCAGGACCCGTTCACCAGCTTCTACGAGGCGCAGCTGGTGAACGATTTTGTCCGGCTGATCGAAAAACTCGGCTACCGTCCGGTGCTGCTGCCGTTCTCACCGAACGGCAAGGCGCAGCATGTTAAAGGTTTCCTGCAGCGGTTTGCCCGCACCGCGACCCGCACCGCCGATTTCCTTAACCGGGTGGCTAAACTGGAGCTGCCGATGGTCGGGGTCGATCCGGCCACCGTGCTCTGCTATCGCGACGAATACCGCCAGACCCTGGGCGACGCGCGCGGCGACTTTTCGGTGCTGCTGGTGCATGAGTGGCTGCAGCGGGCGCTGGCCGACCGCGAGGTGCAGGCCACCAGCGGCGAACCCTGGTATCTGTTCGCCCACTGTACCGAGGTCACCGCGCTGCCGTCGACGCCCGATCAGTGGCAGGGGATCTTCGCCCGCTTTGGCGCAAAGCTGGAGAACATCAACGTGGGCTGCTGCGGCATGGCGGGCACCTACGGTCATGAAACGAAGAACCTCGAAAACTCGCTGGGCATCTATGCGCTCTCCTGGCATCCGCAGCTTCAGCGACTGCCCCGCCAGCGCTGTCTGGCCACTGGCTACTCCTGCCGCAGCCAGGTCAGCCGCGTGGAAGGCAACGGTATGCGCCATCCGCTTCAGGCCCTGTTAGCGCTGATGTAAAAAAATTGTGCGCGACGTCACGCAGTGGCTGGATTAGAATATCCCGCCTGCGTGACGGACAAATTCGCTCTGCAGTTCGCTTGCTTTATGCCAGTCGCCGGTGAGCGCCAGCTGGTGGCAGAGGCGGGTCAGCGAGAGCCGCGCCAGTTGCCAGGCCTGAAGGCGAAACAGGCGATCGCGATCCGGGTTTCCTATCTCCTGAACCAGACGATGATGCAGTTTCCCCAGGGTATGCAGGTAGCTCTGATCGTCACCGTTCAACTGGCAGATCTCTGCCATATCCTGACAGGCATCGTTAAACTGACGCAGCTGGTGGATCGTGCAGTCGGCCCGGTCGAGCTTTGCCTGCGCCATATAAAAGTCGACGGAAATATCCCGCAGCGAGAAGTGATATTCATCGATCTGATGTTGCAGCCAGGCAGAGACAGAAAGCATGAGGGTGTCGCCCTGAATGTTAATGATAATAATTATCATATTCATCCGGTGTCAGATTGCAATTGCGGGCAGAAAAATTTATCGATTTATCCTGCCTGTCGGTATAATCGGGAATAACATTCTATTTACATCGCAGAAAGGCGTAACCTATCAATAAGGATTTTTCGCAAAAGTGCTTATTTTGAAAAGAGTGATTTATTAATAGGTTAGCACTGACTTATTGAGGCTGATTCTCCCGCCACGGGGTGGGCTGAAGCAGCTATGCTTAATATTCAGGCGAATAAAACAGCACAAGATGATTATCCCTGCAAAACAAGAGGTTGAAGTGATCGGTCAGATCACTACCATAGGGGGATAGCCTGAAAAGGTCCTGACTCAAGAGGTATCAACATGGCATCCGTTAACACAGACTCTTTCTCACCCGACGATTTTGTCTGGAAAGGGCTGACGCTGACTGAAACCGCAGCGCAACAAATTCTCAATCTGGCGGCTCAGGACCCTGATGTCAAGGGTCTGCGGCTGAGCGTAAAACAATCCGGCTGTGCCGGTTTTGGCTACGTGATGGATTTAGTGAAAGAACCCGTCGAAGACGATCTGCAGTTCTCATTCCACGGCGCAACGCTGTTTGTGCCGCTTCAGGCGATGCCGTTCGTTGATGGCACCGAGCTGGACTACGTTCGCGAAGGCCTGAATCAGATTTTTAAATTCAATAACCCTAAAGCTCAGCACGCCTGCGGGTGCGGTGAAAGCTTTGGCGTCGAGTAAGTGAAATATGTCACGACACAGCGAAGCATCTGACGATGTACAAATCTGGGAAGGCAAGCTCAACTACAAAGAGGGCTTCTTTACCCAACTGCAAACCGAAGAATTTGCCAACGGCATCAATGAAGATGTGGTGCGGGCGATCTCGGCCAAGCGTAACGAGCCAGAGTGGATGCTGGAGTTTCGTCTTAAGGCGTTTCATGCCTGGCTGGAAATGGAAGAGCCACACTGGCTGAAAGCGCACTACGAAAAACTCGACTACCAGGATTACAGTTACTACTCCGCGCCTTCCTGCGGCAACTGTGATGATACCTGCGCCTCTGAGCCGGGTGTCACGCAGGCTTCCGGCAGTGCGCCAGCCAGCGACTACCTGACGCAGGAAGTGGAAAACGCCTTTAACCAGCTGGGGGTCCCGGTGCGTGAAGGGCGTGAAGTGGCGGTTGACGCCATTTTCGACTCCGTTTCGGTCGCTACCACCTATCGCGGCAAGCTGGCGGAGCAGGGGATCATCTTCTGCTCATTCGGCGAAGCGATTCAGGAGCATCCGGAGCTGGTGAAGCAGTATCTCGGTACGGTCGTCCCGGCCAACGATAACTTCTTCGCGGCGCTGAACTCGGCGGTGGCCTCTGATGGCACCTTCGTCTACATCCCGAAAGGGGTGCGTTGCCCGATGGAGCTGTCCACCTATTTCCGCATCAACGCGGCGAAAACCGGTCAGTTCGAGCGCACCATCCTGATCGCCGACGAAGACAGCTACGTCAGCTACATCGAAGGCTGTTCAGCCCCGGTGCGTGACTCCTATCAGCTGCATGCCGCCGTGGTGGAAGTGATCATCCACAAAAATGCGGAAGTAAAATATTCCACCGTTCAGAACTGGTTCCCGGGCGGCGAAGGCGAGGGCGGTATCCTTAACTTCGTGACCAAGCGCGCGCTGTGTGAAGGTGACCACAGCAAGATGTCCTGGACGCAGTCTGAAACAGGCTCCGCCATCACCTGGAAATACCCGAGCTGTATTCTGCGCGGGGACCACTCGGTCGGCGAATTCTACTCCGTGGCGCTGACCAGCGGTCGTCAGCAGGCCGATACCGGCACCAAGATGATCCACATCGGGAAAAACACCCGTTCGACCATCATCTCTAAAGGGATCTCAGCCGGTAAAAGCCAGAACACCTACCGTGGTCTGGTGAAAATCATGCCGAGCGCCACCAACGCCCGTAACTTTACGCAGTGTGACTCGATGCTGATCGGTCCCGATTGCGGCGCGCATACCTTCCCGTATGTGGAGACCCGCAACAATACCGCCCAGCTTGAGCACGAAGCCACGACATCCCGTATCGGCGAAGATCAGATGTTCTACTGTCTGCAACGCGGTATCAGTGAAGAAGATGCGATCTCGATGATCGTGAACGGCTTCTGTAAAGACGTCTTCTCGGAACTGCCACTGGAATTTGCCGTGGAAGCCCAGAAATTGTTAGCTATCAGCCTTGAGCACAGTGTGGGCTGATGCCGTCACACGCCTTGCCGGAAGCAATGTGAAGGAATAAGTATGTTAAGCATTAAAGATTTACAGGTCAGTGTTGAAGATAAAGCCATTCTGCGTGGCCTGAATCTCGAAATTAAACCGGGCGAAGTCCATGCCATCATGGGGCCGAACGGTTCAGGTAAGAGTACGCTGTCCGCGACGCTGGCCGGCCGTGAGGATTATGAAATCACCGGCGGCTCCGTGACGTTCAAGGGCAAGGATCTGCTGGAGCTGGCACCTGAAGAGCGTGCCGGTGAAGGGGTCTTTATGGCCTTCCAGTATCCGGTCGAAATTCCGGGCGTCAGCAATCAGTTCTTCCTGCAGACCTCCGTCAACGCGGTACGTAAATATCGTCAGCAGGATGAGCTGGACCGCTTCGACTTCCAGGACTTCATCGAAGAGAAAATTCAGCTGCTGAAGATGCCGGAAGATCTGCTGACCCGCTCCGTCAACGTCGGCTTCTCCGGCGGTGAGAAGAAGCGTAACGACATCCTGCAGATGGCGGCGCTGGAGCCGGATCTCTGCATCCTGGATGAAACCGACTCCGGTCTGGATATCGATGCGCTGAAAATCGTTGCCAACGGCGTCAACAGCCTGCGTGACGAGAAGCGTGCCTTTATCATCGTGACCCACTACCAGCGTATTCTGGACTACATCAAGCCAGACTTCGTTCATGTTCTGTATCAGGGCAAAATCGTGAAATCTGGCGACTTCTCGCTGGTGAAACAGCTGGAGGAGCAAGGTTATGGCTGGCTTACCGACGAAGAGTGATTCTGCGCTGCAACAGTGGCATCACCTGTTCGAGTCACGCGGCGACAGACGCTCTCTGCAGGCTCAGCAGCACTGGCAGCAACTGATGCGTGTGGGTCTGCCGACCCGCAAGCATGAAAACTGGAAATACACGCCGCTGGACACGCTGCTGGCGCAGCAGTTTGTGCTGCCCGATGCGCCTCAGACTCTGAGCGCAGAGCAGGTTGACGCGCTGGCGCTGCCGCTGGACGCGATCCGTCTGGTGTTTGTGGATGGCCAGTTCCAGCCTGATTTCAGCAGTCGCGACAGCGAACTGTTTGAGATCCAGCACAGTGCGGCAGCGGCGCGTCATCCGCTGCCTGCTGCGGTTCAGCCTGAGGTCTTCCTGCATCTGACCGAAAGCCTGGCGGAAGAGGTTACGACCCTGCGCCTGGCGCGCGGTAAATCCGCCGCGCGTCCGCTCTATCTGCTGCACATCACCAGCGGCAGGCCGGACAGCATGAACACGGTGCACTATCGCCATCATCTGCAGCTCGAAGAGAGTGCGGAAGCGGAAGTGATCGAGCACTATGTGTCGCTGGGTGAGCACGCGCACTTCACCGGCGCTCGCTTCACCTTTGCCGTGGGCGACAATGCGAAGCTGACGCACACCAAACTGGCGTTCGAAGGCAGCGCGAGCTATCACTTCGCGCACAACGATCTGGTGATGGGCAACGACGGCCAGGTCAGCAGCACCAGCTTCCTGCTGGGTGCCGGACTGTCGCGTCACAACAGCAGCACGCAGCTGAACGGCGAAAACAGCACGCTGGCTATCAACAGCCTGGTGCTGCCGGTGAAACAGGAAGTGGCGGATACCCGCACCTACCTGGAGCACAACAAAGGCCACTGTGTCAGCCGTCAGATGCATAAAACCATCGTGCGCGACAAAGGGCGTGCGGTGTTCAACGGCCATATCAAAGTGGCACAGCATGCGCTGAAGACCGACGGACAGATGACCAACAACAACCTGTTGCTGGGCAAGCTCTCTGAAGTGGACACCAAACCGCAGCTGGAAATCTATGCGGATGACGTGAAGTGCAGCCACGGTGCCACCATTGGTCGGATCGACGACGAGCAGATGTTCTACCTGCGTTCACGCGGGATTGAGCAGGATGCGGCGCAGACCATGATTATCCACGCGTTTGCCGCGGAACTGACCGAAACCCTGGAAGATGAGGTGATCCGTCAGGCCGTGCTGCAGCGTATCGCGCAACGTTTTCCCGGAGGCGACGTATGATGAACTTCGATCTCGAACGCATCAGGGCTGATTTTCCTATCCTGAAGCGTGAGGTCAACGGTCATCCGCTGGCCTATCTTGACAGTGCGGCCAGCGCACAGCGTCCCCTCGCCGTGATAAACGCCGAGAGTCATTTCTATCAGCACGGCTACGCGGCCGTGCATCGCGGTATCCACACGCTGAGCCAGCAGGCGACCAGCGACATGGAGAACGTGCGCGATCAGGCTGCCCGTTTCATTAATGCCGCGTCGCAGGAAGAGATCGTTTTCGTCAAGGGAACCACCGAAGGCATCAATCTGGTGGCGAATACCTGGGGCAGCAGCAACCTCCAGGCGGGCGATAACCTGATCATTACTGAGATGGAGCATCACGCCAACATCGTGCCGTGGCAGATGCTGGCGGCGCGCAACGGCGCCGAGGTGCGCGTCCTGCCGCTGAACAACAACGGTGAGCTGGCGCTGGAGCAACTGGCGGGGCTGATCGACAGCCGTACCCGGTTACTGGCGGTGACGCATGTCTCTAACGTGCTCGGCACCGTAAACCCGGTGAAAGCGATCGTCGCGCAGGCAAAAGCCGCTGGCGTGGTCACGCTGGTGGATGGCGCGCAGGCGGTGATGCATGACCGGGTGGATGTGCAGGATATCGGCTGCGACTTCTACGTCTTCTCCAGCCACAAGCTCTATGGCCCGAACGGGGTCGGTATTCTCTACGGCCGCAAAGCGCTGCTGGATGCGATGCCACCGTGGGAAGGGGGCGGCTCGATGATCGATCGCGTCATGCTGCCAACCGGCACCAGCTGGAACAGCGCGCCATGGCGTTTTGAAGCGGGCACGCCCAACACCGGCGGTATTATCGGCTTCGGCGCCGCAATGGCTTATGTGCAGGCGCTGGGACTGGATACGATCCATCAGCGTGAAACTGCGCTGATGAACTACGCGCTGGATAAGCTGGGCACGGTGCCGGATATACAGATCTACGGTCCACAGTCACGTGCTGGCGTGATCGCCTTTAACCTCGGCAAACATCACGCCTATGACGTCGGCAGTTTCCTGGATCAGTACGGCATTGCCATCCGCACCGGACACCACTGCGCCATGCCGCTGATGCAGCATTACAACGTGCCAGCCATGTGCCGTGCCTCCTTCACCTTCTATAACAGTGAAGAAGAAGTGGATCGTCTGGCTGCCGGTCTGACGCGCATTCATCGTCTGCTGGGCGGCTGAACAGTTTTAACGGAGTAACTGATGGCGAATTTGCCTGACAAAGAGAAACTGGTTCGCAACTTCAATCGTTGCGCTAACTGGGAAGAGAAGTATCTCTACATCATTGAGCTGGGCTCTAAACTCCCGGAATCGTCTGAAACCTTACACCAGCCGGAGAACGTGATCTCGGGCTGTCAGAGTCAGGTATGGATCCGCATGACGCCGCAGGCGGATGGCTCTATTGCTTTCGAAGGCGACAGCGATGCCGCTATCGTTAAGGGACTGATTGCTATCGTTTTCAGCCTCTATCAGAACCTGCCGCCCGCCGAGATTCTGGCGCTGGATGTCCGCCACTGGTTTGGCGAACTGGCGCTGATGCAGCACCTGACGCCCACCCGGTCGCAGGGGCTGGAGGCGATGATTCGGTCTATTCGCCATACCGCCCAGAACCTCAGCTAAGTTACACTCCACAGACGCCATCCGGCGTCTGTTTTTTTATCTGACGAGAACATTGCATGAAACCTGCTTTACGTTTAGCCGGTGCATTGCTGCTGACCTGTTTTGGGCTCTCTGCACCCGCCTTTGCCACGGAATATCCGCTGCCGCCACCTGACAGTCGCCTGATTGGCGAAAACGTCCTGACTCAGGTTCCCGATGACAAACAACCCCTGGAAGCGATTGCCGCACGCTATCAGGTCGGCCTGCTGGGGATGCTGGAGGCCAATCCGGGCACCGATCCCTGGCTGCCCAGAGCGGGAACCCAGCTGACGGTCCCGCTCCAGATGATCCTGCCGGATACCCCGCGTGAAGGCATCGTGGTCAACCTGGCCGAGCTGCGCCTCTACTACTATCCCAAAGGCGAAGACAAGGTCATCGTCTATCCTATCGGGATTGGTCAGCTGGGCGCGGCCACGCCCGTGATGGTGACGCAGATCAGCCAGAAAATCCCAAACCCGACCTGGACGCCGACGGCCAATATCCGAAAGCGCTACGCGAAAGAGGGCATTACGCTGCCTGGCGTCGTTCCGGCCGGTCCGGATAACCCGATGGGCCAGTTTGCAATGCGGCTGGCCCGCGGCACCGGGCAGTACCTGATCCACGGCACTAACGCGAAGTTTGGTATCGGGATGCGCGTCAGCTCAGGCTGTATCCGCCTGCGTTCAGAGGATATCGAGGCGCTGTTCAATTCGGTGCCGAAAGGAACGCGGGTGCAGATCATCAATCAGCCGGTGAAGTATGCGGTAGAGCCGGATGGCAAACGCTATGTGGAAGTGCACCAGCCACTCTCACGCAATGACAAAGACGATCCGCAGACCATGCCTCTGGCGCTCAGCGCGGACATGAAGCGGTTTATGAAAAGCGGGAAAAGTGACAGCGCGCTGATTAAAGCCAGTCTCGCACGACGCTCAGGAATGCCGGTGCTGGTCAGCAGCGGTGAGCCGGTAGAGAGTGATACGGTGCCGCCTGCGGGCCTGCAGAAGGCCGCTGACGACGCGGAGAGGCCGGTTGCCGGGGCCGGGGCGAATACGGTTCAGCCGTAAGCGGCGGTGTGCCCGCAAGGGCACAAATTCAGGGCAAAAAAAATGGCGCCATAAAGGCGCCATTTTTAAACCAGAACTCTTACTTACGGTAAGAGTGAGCCTGGTTGTCCAGACGCTGGTTAGCGCGAGCTGCGTCGTCTTTAGCAGCCTGAACGTCTGAACGCACTGCGTTCACGTCGTTGCTCAGCTGGTCAACTTTCGCGTTCAGAGTCTGAACGTCTGAAGACAGCTGATCGATTTTAGCGTTGCTTGAGCAACCAGCCAGCATAGTTGAAGCCAGAACTACCGCGCCCAGTACCAGTTTAGTACGATTCATTATTTATACCCTCTAGATTGAGTTAATCTCCATGTAGCGTTACAAGTATTACACAAAGCTTTTTAAGTTGAGAATAAATTTTTGATGAGAACATGCTTAAATTTGATCGTTCGCTCAAAGAAGCAGCGAATCACAGAACATGATAAAAAAATTTAGCGAAAACAGAGAGATTTAATCGGATTAACCTTAATATTAAGAGTATTTGAATAGTTATTTTCTATTGGAATTTTCTGGCATTTGGTTTAAGCAGAAATAAAAAAAGCGCCCGTTTAAGGCGCTTTAAAATAAACGTTCAGACCGGATTTACAGGACGTGTACGGAAGCGGTGTTGGTAGTTCCGCTTGGTACTAATGCACCTGAAACCAGTACCACGACATCGCCTTTCTGGCCGTAGCCGCTTTCCAGCGCCGCTTCTTTACCCAGACGATAGAAATCGTCGGTAGAGGCGATTTCAGTCACCAGGCGGGTCTCAATCCCTTTGCTCAGGATCAGCTGACGCGCCGTGGTCTGGTTAGTGGTCAGCGCCAGAATAGTGGCGTTCGGGAAATATTTGCGTACGGCCTTCGCAGACTTACCGCCTTCGGTTGCCACCACAATCAGGGGCGCTTCCAGTTTCTCCGCAGTTTCCACGGCGCCACGGCAGACGGCTTCGGTGATACGCAGCTTGCGGGTATCGTTCTCGCTGTCGATGCGGGACTTCATTACGCGGTCGGTACGCTCACAGATGGTCGCCATGATAGTGACCGACTCCAGCGGATAACGGCCTTTGGCGCTCTCACCCGACAGCATAACCGCATCCGTTCCGTCGAGGATGGCGTTGGCCACGTCACCGGCTTCTGCACGGGTAGGGCGCGGGTTTTTGATCATCGAGTCCAGCATCTGGGTCGCGGTGATGACCACTTTGCGGGCTTTATTACATTTTTTAATCATCATCTTCTGCGCGAAGATCACTTCTTCAACCGGGATCTCAACACCCAGGTCGCCACGCGCAACCATGATGCCGTCTGAGGCTTCGAGGATTTCGTCGAAGTTGTTCAGGCCTTCCTGGTTTTCGATTTTCGAGATGATCTGGATGTGCTCGCCACCGTGCTGTTTCAGGTGTTCGCGGATTTCCAGCACGTCTGAACGCTTACGGATAAAGGAGGCGGCGACGAAGTCCACGCCCTGCTCGCAACCAAAAATCAGGTCGCGCTTATCTTTTTCCGCCAGCGCAGGCAGCTGGATAGAGACGCCTGGCAGGTTAACGCCTTTGTTCTCGCCCAGATCGCCATTGTTCAGGACTTTACAGACCACGGTGTTTTCGGTGACTTCGGTCACTTCCATGCCGATCAGGCCATCGTCGACCAGAACGGTGTTACCGATTTTCAGGTCAGCGGTGAAGCCAGGGTAGGTGACGGCCACGCGCTCGCTGTTGCCGATAACGCTCTGGTCGGTGGTAAAGGTAAAGGTCTGACCCGCTTTCAGGGACGCATCGTTGCCGCCTTCCAGTTTCATGGTGCGGATTTCAGGGCCTTTGGTATCCAGCAGGATCGCGGCCTGACGGCCGGTTTTCTGCATCACGGCACGCATGTTGGAAATGCGCTGGCCATGCTCAGCATAGTCACCGTGAGAGAAGTTAAGACGCATAACGTTCATGCCAGCTTCAAGCAGCTGAGTCAGCATCTCTTCGGATTCGGTTTTCGGGCCGATTGTACAAACGATTTTAGTCTTTTTCATGACGGATTATCTGTAAGTTGTGATGGATGAATAAGGGCGGAATCCGATGGCAGCGCATCGAAGTGAAAATTCTGATTGAGACTGAAATGGGCAGTACTGAGTAAGAATAGGTGACGAAGGCCAGGCGTGCAGGGAAGTTGTGCGGTTACGGTTGGTAACCACCACGCTGTTGTTGCGCAAATCATTTGAGTTATCGCAGTAAGCACGTGATCGCTGAAACCTTTCAAGTAAGCAACGCGGGACAGTATAGACGCTAAGTATGCGAAAACCAATCAAAAAGCAGAGGGGGTAAACGATGCAGATCAATAAAAGGGAAGTTGCGCAAGCTGAGGAATTTCTGAAAGTGGTGCGCTCTAATGGACTCGAACCATCGACCCCCACCATGTCAAGGTGGTGCTCTAACCAACTGAGCTAAGAGCGCATTCTGAATATTGGTGCGTCCGAGTGGACTCGAACCACCGACCCCCACCATGTCAAGGTGGTGCTCTAACCAACTGAGCTACGGACGCACTTGGTGCGCTCTAATGGACTCGAACCATCGACCCCCACCATGTCAAGGTGGTGCTCTAACCAACTGAGCTAAGAGCGCAACATGCTGTCAGGGCGACAGCGGGGACGAATATTAACGGCAGCGTGTAAGGCTGGCAAGGGGAAAATCGCATTTTCGCTACGACTGCGCAGCAACTGTGCTAACCGTCGGTTTTTTGGGCATTGCGGGCCAGATATGACCCGCATTTTTCTCATCAGCGCGCGGCGCGCGTCAGGATAACCTCGGCAGGCGACTGCTGTAACCGTCTGATGCGCCAGAGCATCATCACCGCAGCCGAGGTCAGGCCGATAATAAAGCCGCACCAGAAGCCCGCCGGTCCCATGCGCGGCACCACCCAGTCGGTCAGCGCCAGCAGATAGCCCGCGGGCAGCCCCAGCAGCCAGTAGGCGATAAAGGTAATAAAGAAGATCGACCGCGTATCTTTATACCCGCGCAGGATGCCGCTGCCGATCACCTGTATCGAATCAGAGAACTGATAAATGGCCGCCAGCAGCATCAGCTGGGCGGCCAGCGTCACCACTTCCGGATTATCGTTGTAGAGCAGGGCAATCTGATGGCGGAACGTCACGGTAAACAGGGCCGTCAGCGCCGCCATGCTGATCCCCACGCCCTGCGCGGTCCAGGCCGCGACCCGCGCCTGCTCGGTGGAGCCCTGGCCCAGACGGTAGCCGACGCGGATGGTGGTCGCGACACCCAGCGACAGCGGCAGAACGAACATCAGCGAACTGAAGTTCAGCGCGATCTGGTGGCCCGCCACGTTTACGATACCCAGCGGCGAAACCAGCAGGGCGACGACCGCAAACAGCGTCACTTCGAAGAACAGCGCCAGCGCCACCGGCAATCCCAGCGCGATCAGGCGGCTCAGGATCACCCGGGAAGGCGGTGACCAGCGGCTCGCCATGCGGATGTCGCGCATACTGCCCATCCGGCGCATCCAGAAGCGCATACAGATAAACATCACCCAGTAGACCGAGGCGGTCGCGACACCGCAGCCGACGCCGCCCAGCGCGGGCATCCCGAAATGGCCATAGATAAAGATATAGTTCAGCGGGATGTTGAACATCAGCCCCAGGAAACCCAGCACCATGCCGGGCTTGGTCTTCGACAGCCCTTCGCACTGATTACGCAGCACCTGAAAGAAGAGGTAGCCCGGCGCACCGAACAGCAGGGCATGCAGATAGCCTTCGGCCTTCAGCGCCAGCTGCGGATCGATATCATGCATCGCCCGGATCAGATACCCGGCGTGCCACAGCAGCAGCATCGTCAGCAGGGAGACGAAAAAGGCGAGCCAGTAGCCCTGGCGGATCTGTTCAGCGATGCGTTCGCGGCGGCCTGAACCGTTGAGTTGCGCAACGGTGGGCGTCAATGCAAGCAGAAGACCATGGCCAAACAGGATGGCCGGGAGCCAGACAGAGGTGCCGACAGCGACGGCGGCCATATCCGTGGCGCTGACTGCGCCGGCCATAATGGTATCCACAAATCCCATTGCGGTCTGAGCCACCTGAGCCAGGATGACAGGAATCGCAAGGGCCAGCAATTGACGCGCTTCTGTTAAATACTTCTGCACGTTAACACCTGACGAGTTGAATGAATTAAAAAAGGGCAGAGACGCCCGGAGAATTGCGCGAGTAAGTGTAACTGGCGCAACCGCATTCGCCAATCTTTGTCACACGATGCGTTTTCACCCCCGCGAGGGCGGGTGCGCACGGGCTGAAATCTAACAGCGGCGCTGAGCTGTGATAAACTGGCCCAAACTTCGCAGAGGCAAAGACTATGTTTACCGGTATTGTGCAGGGCACGGCTGAGATTGTGTCCATTGAAGAGAAAGAGCTGTTTCGTACCCATACTGTCCGCCTGCCGGAAGAACTCCTGCCGGGGCTGGCGCTGGGCGCATCTGTTGCGCATAACGGCTGTTGCCTGACCGTAACGGCTATCGACGGCGACCTTGTCAGTTTCGATCTGATTAAAGAGACGCTGCGGGTCACTAACCTTGGCGATCTGCGTCAGGGCGACGTGGTTAACATTGAGCGTGCCGCGAAATTCGGCGATGAAATCGGCGGCCACCTGATGTCGGGTCATATCATGACCACGGCGGAGATCTGCAAGATCATCCAGTCAGAACATAATCGCGAAGTCTGGTTCAAAATCCAGGATCCGCTGCAGATGAAATATATCCTGCACAAAGGGTTTGTCGGTATTGATGGCATCAGCCTGACGGTCGGCGACGTTACCCGAACCAAATTCTGTGTTTATCTGATCCCGGAAACGCTGGAACGCACCACGCTGGGCGCGAAAACCTTTGGTCAGCGGGTTAACATTGAGATCGATCCGCACACTCAGGCGATTGTTGAGACCGTCGAGCGCGTCTTAGCCCAGCGCGACGCCGAAGCGGCGATGAAAGTGCTGACCGGCCAGTCTGCCGACGAGAGCTGATCGAGGGCGCGTCAGCGCCTCGATAGCGCGTGAGGCGATCAGGCCCACTGCATCAGATACTGGCCCGCGCGATGTCGCGCCTCGTCCCTGAGGTGCAGCCGTCGCCGGGTCCGTTTCCTCTTCTGACCCTACGGCGTTAAGCGCCCGCCGCGCAGACAGCCGGAGGCTAGCGCGCGACCCGTAATCCCCCCTCCACGCCACGACTGAAAACAATCTGCCACAGCTGAATATCACGCGCCCGGAAGGCACCCGCGCAGGCGTTGAGGTAGTAGGTGAACATCCGTTTAAAGCGTTCGCCGTAGCTGTCAGCCAGCTCCGGCCAGGCCTGCAAAAAGCGCTCATGCCAGGCCATCAGGGTTCTGTCGTAATCGGCTCCGAAGTTGTGCCAGTCTTCCAGCACAAAATGGGGTTCGCTGGCCTCCGCGACGTGACGCACCGAAGGCAGGCAGCCGTTGGGGAAGATATATTTGTCGATCCAGGGATCGACGCGCATATCCGTTTTGATCGCGCCGATGGTGTGCAGCAGAAAAAGCCCGTCCGGTTTCAGGTTGCGATCGACCACATCGAAGTAGGTGGCGTAGTTTTTCGGGCCGACATGCTCGAACATCCCCACCGATACGATGCGGTCAAACTGCGCGTTGAGGTCGCGATAATCCTGCAACAGAATCGTGACGTCCAGGCCGCTACAGCGCTGCTGCGCCAGCTTCTGCTGTTCAGCGGAGATGGTCACGCCCTGCACGCTGACGCCATAATGCCGTGCGGCAAACTCCGCCAGCCCACCCCAGCCACAGCCGATATCCAGCAGCGACATCCCCGGCTTCAGCGCCAGCTTACGGCAGATCATATCCAGCTTGGCCTCCTGAGCGGCCGCCAGCGTCGTGGCCTCTTTCCAGTAGCCGCAGGAGTACTGCATATAGGGGTCGAGCATCAGGGAGAAGAGATCGTTACCCAGGTCGTAATGCTCTTTGCCGACAATCCAGGCCCGTTTTCTGGACTGCAGATTGGTTAAGCGCGCGGCGGCAATGCGCAGCGTATCTTTGAAGTGATGCGGAAGCTGCTGATCCAGTCTGTGCTTAAGTACGCGATGGAAGAACATATCCAGCCGATCGCACGTCCACCAGCCATCCATATAGCTCTCACCGAGCCCGAGTGACCCCTCCTGCAGGACACGCTTATAGAAACCGGGATGGGTGACCTGAATATCCCAGGAGCGTGTACCGTTAATGTCAACATCCGCCTTTTCCAGCAGCTCATGAACGATGTGATACCAGGGATTCTCTTCGGGGCTTACTGCTTCTGCATAAGATGAACTCATAGCTTTTCCACCACCTGTCCAGTCTGAGCCTGACCAATGAATTTCAGGCATTGAGAAACGTAACGGATGACTCCGCACACCGGTTATCTGTGTGGTACAGAGGACTGGAATAGCCTGTGGCAGGGCGGAAAAGGTAAGAATAACGCGTGCAGATACCGTCCCGGCAACAGGCTGCCAATCAAGTTACTACGTTATTATGTTTTTGATTTGTCAGATATTAATTGACCCGGATGAGTATATTCTCACGCGGGTCAATGTTCAATGACTTATTGTTAGGAGGCTAACTAAAAAGTCAGTGCGTTACTGATTATCCTGGCAGGCAGGCTGAGAGGAGGCAACAACCGTTTGTGCGCTTGCGACACGCTGCATGACGTAACCGAACAGCGCGAGCAGGATCGTCACCGTCATGATCAGGGTAGTGGTAAACAGAGGCTGGGTTAATCCGGCCGACACCGCCAGGCTGGCGGCGAAGCAGAGTCCCAGCTGCAGCGTGTTCTGCAGCGCGGCCGCTTTCCCGGTCGCGTGCGGGAACGGCATCAGGGCACTGGCGACCACAATCGGATAAATCGCACCGTTTGCCAGCGCCATGCCGCAGAACGGCACCATCAGACCGGCCAGAGTGCTACTGCCTGAAAGCGCCACGGCAAACAGCGCCAGGATGCTCAGGCTGTAAATCCCCAGCAGCGCGGGCAGGAGCTGTGCGCCGTTGAAGCGGTTAAGCAGGGCACGGCAGCCAAATCCGCCAATCAGAAAGGCGAGCGTCTGTGGCACATAGCTCAGGCCGATATCAGCGGGCGAAAGGCCCAGATCCGCCAGGATAAAGGGGGAACCGGTCAGCCACGCGAAAAAGCTGGCAGAGCAGGCGGAGTAGATCAGCACATTGCCACTGTAGATGCGTGATTTCAGTAGCGTAAAGAAGCCGGGCTGAGACCCTTTCGCTTCCGCCGCTTTGCGCACGCCGGGCAGGCGCAGGGTTACGAGGATCAGCGCGACCGCAATCAGCGTCAGCACCAGGAAAATCGAACGCCAGTGGAAGTGGCCGATCAGCCAGGCACCCAGCAGCGGCGCCAGCGCCGGAGAGAGGGCGACCAGCGGCATGATAGTGGCAAAGACTTTGCTGGCCCGCGCGGCAGGGTAGCGGTCCACCACCAGCGCCTGCCAGCTCACGGCAGCGGCACAGACGCCAATCGCCTGAACAAAGCGCAGCGCCAGCATCAGGGCGATATCGCTGACCCACAGCATCCCGGCGCAGCCGACGGCAAACAGCGTCAGACCGGCCAGCAGCACCGGCTTGCGGCCAATGCGGTCCGACAGCGGCCCCCAGAAGAGCTGGCCACAGGCAAAGCCGGCCAGAAAGAGACTCATACTGGCGCTGATCAGGCCGGGCGAGGTATTAAAGCTCTGCTGCATCGCTCCGAAGGCGGGCAGGTACATATCCGTGGCCAGAAAGCCCAGCATACTCAGCAGGGCAAGATAGGGCATAAATCCTTTATTCGATAACATCTGATTCTCATTTTTGCAGGATGAACGCGGCAGAGTGTAAAAGGTGCGTTTGCCGCTGTGAAACGCTAATATTTGCCGATTGCTGTTAAAAATTTTGAAGGCAGATTATGTGGTCCGAATATGCATTAGAGGTGGTTGACGCCGTGGCGCGCGGCGGCAGCTTCAGCGCGGCCGCGCAGGAGTTGCATCGGGTGCCCTCTGCCATCAGCTATACTGTGCGTCAGCTGGAGACCTGGCTGGCGGTGCCGCTGTTCGAGCGTCAGCATCGGGAAGTGGTATTGACCCCGGCAGGGGAACATTTCGTCCGCGAAGGGCGCAGCGTCATCAAAAAAATGCTCGCCACCCGCCGACAGTGTCAGCAGCTGGCAAATGGCTGGCGCGGCCAGCTGAGCATCGCCGTTGACCGCATCGCCAAGCCTCAGCGCACCCGCCAGCTGGTCAAAGATTTCTATCGTCACTTTCCGGATATGGAGCTGAGCATCAGTTATGAGGTGTTCAATGGCGTCTGGGATGCGCTGGCCGACGGGCGGGTGGAGATCGCGATTGGCGCGACCCAGGCGATACCGGTAGGGGGGCGTTTTGCCTTCCGCGATATGGGCACGCTCAACTGGCGCTGCGTGGTCGCGCCCGATCATCCGCTGACGCAGGCGAGCCAGATCGATGACGATACGCTGCGCAGCTGGCCGTCGCTGGTGCTGGAAGATACCTCGCGGGCGCTGCCGCGCCGCATGACGTGGACGCTGGATAATCAGCGCAGGCTGGTGGTGCCGGAGTGGCAGACCGGGCTGGAGTGTGTGCAGGCGGGCTTGTGTGTGGCGATGGTGCCGGGCCATCTGGCCAGGCCGCTGCTCGACAGCGGCGAACTGGCCGAACTGACGCTGCCGGTTCCCTTTCCGGACAGTCCCTGCTGCGTCAGCTGGGCAGAAGATCGCGCATCACCGGCGACAGGCTGGTTGCTCAGCTATCTGGGCGATGCGCAGACGCTTAATCAGGAGTGGTTAAGCGAAGATTAACGACGGTAGTCGCGGAACGGACCATCGGCCACGGAGCGGCGTTCGATCAGCGTCGGGTGAACCTCGATGGTCTGCGACACTTCACGTTTGCTGGTGATGCGGTCCAGCAGCATATCCAGCGCCTTCTCACCCAGCTGGGCCTTGGGCTGATGAACCGTGGTCAGGGCTGGCGCGAAATAGCGGGCGTTGCGCACGTTATCATACCCGATCACCGAAATATCCTGAGGCACGCGCAACCCCATCTCGTCGGCGGCGCAAATCGCCCCCATCGCCATGATGTCACCGCCACAGAACACCGCCGTGGGGCGCTGCTTCTGCGACAGGATCTGCTGCATCGCCTGATAGCCTGACTCCGGCTCGAAGTCACCCTGCACGATCCATTCCGCGCGCGGCTGAATGTTCGCCTCTTCCAGCGCCTTCAGGAAACCGGCATGGCGGCCGCCGCCGGTATTGCGCTCCATCTGGCCGGGGATCGCGCCAATATCACGGTGTCCGCGTTCGATCAGATAGCGGCCGGCCAGATAGCCACCCTGGAAGGCGTTATCCAGCACCGTGTCGGTGAAGTCGGCGCGGGATTCGCCCCAGTCCATCACTACCATCGGGATGTTGCGGTTCTCTTCCAGCATCTGCAGCAGATCGTCCGGGTATTCGGAGCACATCACCAGCAGGCCATCCACGCGCTTCTGCGCCATCATGCTGAGATAGGCACGCTGCTTTTGCAGATCGTTGTGCGCATTGCCCAGAATCAGCGTGTAGCCCTTATCGAAGCAGTGATTCTCGACGGCTTCGATGATTTCAGCAAAGTAGGGGGCTTCGCTTGAGGTGGCCAGCAGCCCCAGCGTGCGCGTGTGGTTCACTTTCAGGCTGCGTGCCACGGCGCTGGGTGAGTAGTGCAGTTCCTTGATCGCCTGCCAGACCGCTTCGCGCGTCTCTTCAGCCACAAAGCGGGTTTTATTGATGACGTGCGAAACGGTGGTCGTGGAGACGCCAGCGCGTTTTGCCACATCTTTAATTGTTGCCATGAAAATCGGACTCCGGTGCTTATCTAACTCTCTGATAAGCGTAGTGTTAAACGTTTGCGTCTGCTCAGGGTTTTTTCCGCAAAAATGCAGCGTTCCTGGCCGGTAATCTGACCGCAGGCGGAGGAAAAACCGCCTGAAAAGATGCGCAAACGGAATCAGAGTTGCGCGCGTTGCGCAACAAAGGCGGGATTCTAACAAGGCTGGGCGGATAAAACGAGATTTTTACCGGGTCGTGTGGGAAAATGGAATAACCCTGTAAACTGTGTGACTAAGGAACAAGCTGTGAGTACTGACCTCAAACTGGCCTTAATGACCGCCGTCGGCTGTCTGCTGATGATTGTGGCCTTTAGTTTTACTGCCATTCTGCACTGATAAAAAAAAGCCGGGATTGTCCCGGCTTTTTTCTTTCTGTCGTGTGGCTCAGCGGATGGTTTTTGGCGTCATCACCCGGCGGGCGCCGATGTAGTGGCGCTGCCAGTAATCTTCCCCTAACGCGCTGATCTGGATATCTTTACCGGTGCGTGGCGACTGAATAAACTTGCCATCGCCCAGGTAGACGCCGACATGGTCGGCGGTGCCGCGGCCATTGATGCGGAAGAAGACCAGATCGCCTTTCTCCAGCGACTCACGCTTGATTGGCGCGGCGTCACGCAGGTGATACATCTCGTTGGCGGTACGCGGGATTTTGAATTTCACCAGATCCTTATAGGCGTACCAGACCAGGCCGCTGCAGTCGAAACCGGTGTGTGGCGAGGTTCCCCCCCACTGGTAGGGTTTACCCAGCTGGCCCATCAGTTTGGTCATCGCCGTTTCACGCGCCTTCTGGTAACGCTGGCGGTGAGATTTGCTCATTTTAATGGTGCCGGTTTCGCGGGTGTCGGCGTCGGCGGTTTTCAGCGTACGCTGATGACCATAACGTTTCTTGTCGTGATTCTTGCTGATGCGGGCGGTTTTAAGCGAGGTCTTCTTAGCAGGTGTCTGGGTCGCGGTGAGTTCAGCTTTTTTCTGTTTTTTCGTTTTAAGTTTCTGAACAGGCGTGACACGCGGTTTTTTGGAGACCGTTTTGACGGGGCGACGCTTGCGACGCTCATCGTCGCGCGCACTCTTTTTCTCTGCTTTATGCGCACTCACGTTCACCGGCGCGTGAGGCGACGCAGCGGCGGTGTTGAAAAACAGTTGCGCAAAAGCCAGCATGAAAAGCGTAATGATTAAACGCATAGTCCGTTAATGAGTTAAGTTGTCATGGCCACTACGCACCGTGACAAAGTTGAGATTAATCTGATCGAGGATCAGCGCCCAGGCCATTCTAGTCCAGTTCTTTTGAAAACTGTAAGGTCTTTTATTATTAATCTTTGTAACCGCTGAAATTGTGTTGAAAATGAACATTTTCAGCATCTTATATCAGCAAATTTATTACGAATTATTAATCTGTTACCCACTGTTAATCATCAGGAAACGTGACGCATTGCGGCTTAACTTAACCAGGATGGCTATTCAGGCGGGCAGCAGGCAAAATCTCGTTTTCAGTCCAGCTGCGAAGTCGCTACAATAAACAAACACGAAGTCGCGAATTAAGGAAGGCAATTATGAGTACTGTAGAAAAAATTCAGCGCCAGATCGCAGAAAATCCGATCCTGCTGTACATGAAAGGTTCCCCGAAACTGCCTAGCTGCGGTTTCTCTGCGCAGGCGGTGCAGGCGCTGTCAGCCTGTGGTGAGCGGTTTGCTTACGTGGATATTCTGCAGAACCCGGATATTCGTGCCGAGCTGCCGAAATACGCTAACTGGCCTACCTTCCCGCAGCTGTGGGTGGATGGCGAACTGGTCGGCGGTTGCGACATCATCGTTGAGATGCTGCAGCGCGGCGAACTGCAGTCGCTGATTAAAGAGACCGCAGAAAAATTTAAAGAAGCAGAATAAAAAAAGGCCGACATCACGTCGGCCTTTTTCGTTGTGCAGGCTTACGCCGTTTCCCCGGCTTCAGCAGCCTCACCGGCAAAGGGCAGTGGCCAGCCGCCCAGGCGTTTCCAGCGGTTAACCAGCTCGCAGAACAGGGTCGCCGTCTGCTGCGTGTCGTAGAGCGCAGAGTGCGCCTGCGTACTGTCAAACGCCATTCCCGCCGCAATACAGGCTTTCGCCAGCACGGTCTGACCCAGCACCAGTCCGCTCAGGGCGGCGGTGTCAAAGGTGGCGAACGGATGAAACGGATTGCGTTTCAGGCTGGCCCGTTCCGCCGCGGCAGACATAAAGTTCAGGTCGAATGTGGCGTTGTGCGCCACCATAATGGCGCGGTTGCAGCCGCTCTCCTTGATCCCTTTACGTACCATCTTGAAGATAGCGTGCAGCGCCTCATACTCGCTGACCGCGCCCCGCAGGGGATTGCTGGGATCGATGCCGGTAAAGGCCAGGGCTTCCGGATGCAGTAGCGATCCGGCAAAGGGTTCGACGTTAAAGTGCAGCGTCTGATCAATCCCAATCCAGCCCTCTTCATCCATTTTCAGCGTGATAGCGGCAATTTCCAGTAACGCATCGGTCTGCGCATTGAAACCTGCGGTTTCGACGTCGATCACCACCGGGTAGAAGCCACGGAAGCGTTGATTGAGTGCATTAGGGGAATTCGATTCAGACATCAGGATCTCGCTGCAGAAAAAGGGCAGCGCGCATTATGGCAAAAAACGGGGCCGGGTGCAGCAGATGAAGCGCAGAGAAGGGGATTCAGCCCGCCCGGTCGGGCAGGCTGACAGGCAGGTTTAGTTGCCCAGGCCTTTACCGGCATCTTTGTTTTCGATCAGCTCGATTTTGTAACCATCGGGATCTTCGACAAAGGCGATAATGGTGGAGCCACCTTTAACCGGGCCGGCTTCACGCGTGACCTTGCCGCCATCGTTGCGGATGCGTTCGCAGGCCGCAGCCGCGTCATCCACGCCCAGGGCAATGTGACCGTAGGCATTGCCCAGATCATATTTGTCGACGCCCCAGTTGTAGGTCAGTTCGATCACGGCACCTTCGCTTTCGTCGGTGTAGCCCACGAAGGCCAGGGTGTATTTATATTCGGTGTTTTCGCTCTGACGCAGCACGCGCATGCCCAGCACACGAGTGTAGAAATCGATAGAGCGTTGCAGATCGCCAACGCGCAGCATGGTATGAAGTAAACGCATAACATCCTCTTTGAAATAAAAACGCCATCGCCGGATGACCCAGCGCTAAGTATAGCGACGAAAATCGCCGGTGAATAATGGCTGTCGTCATCGTCCCGGACGACAGCCTGACCCGCTTACAGCGTCGGGTAATCGATATACCCTTCAGCGCCGCCGCCGTAGAAGCTCTCCGGGCGCTGCGGGTTGAGTGGGGCATCCTGCTGCAGACGCTCGACCAGATCCGGGTTCGCGATGTAATCACGGCCAAAGGCGACCGCATCGATCAGACCGCGTGAAATCAGGTCATCCGCTTTCTCCACGGTGTAGGCACCGGCCCCGATGATGGCACCCGGGAAGAGATCGCGCACTTTCTGACGGAAAGCGTCGGTGTAAGGCTTGCCGCCCGCCCAGTCTGGCTCAGAGAGGTGCAGATAGGCAATGTTGCGTTTCGCCAGCTCACCGATGTACCACAGCGCCGCCTCTTCTTCGTCCGGGCCGTTGTCCAGGTTCTGGAAACTGCCGATAGGGGAGACGCGGATGCCGATGCGATCGGCAGACCAGTTGGCGATCACCGCATCAACGACTTCCAGCGCAAAGCGACCGCGTTTTTCGATGCTGCCGCCATACTCATCGGTACGCTGGTTTGAATCGGGGGCCAGGAACTGGTGGATCAGGTAACCGTGCGCCGAGTGCAGCTCAAGCAGGTCAAAGTCTGCTTCACGCGCGTTAGCCGCCGCCTGACCAAAATCGGCCACAATCTGCTGAATTTCCGGCACCGTCAGTTCACGCGGTAGAGAGGTCTCTTCACGATAGACGCTGCCATCTTCGGCACGCAGAGAGGTACGGGTGCCTGCGGGCAGGGCCGAAGGCGCGACAGGGGCGTTGCCATCCGGCTGCACGCTGTTATGGGAGATACGACCGGTGTGCCATAACTGTACGGCCGTGTGACCGCCCGCCTGGTGCACGCCGTTGTTGATCTCTTTCCACGCCGCGATCTGCGGCTGGGTGTGCAGGCCTGGCGCACCGGCATAGCCTTTCGCCTGGAAGGAGACCTGCGTCGCCTCGGTGATGATCAGACCGGCGCTGGCGCGCTGACGGTAATATTCCGCCATCATCGGTGTCGGGATGTCGCCTGGCTCGATGCTGCGCAGACGGGTCAGCGGTGCCATAAAGACGCGGTTCGGGACGGTGATTGCGCCGACTTTCAGCGGACGAAACAGCTGGGTACTCGCCATAATAGCTCCTGATTAGTAGACCAGTCGTCTACAAACTCGTTTTTTAAAAATCAGCGGCGTTCAAGCCACTGTTCGATGGTACTCAATGCCAGACGCAGTGGCTGCGCCTCGCGGGAAATTTTGCTCTGCAGGCTGGCGCCGAGCCACAGCAGTGACAGCAGCTCCGCCATCTGCGCCGGAGGCTGCGGAAGCTGAAGGGACTCCTGCTCCGCTGCGTCGACCAGCGTCCGGGCGTAAAGGGCCGTGATCTTTGCCGCCCCCTGCTGCAGGGCCGCGCGCATCGGCTCAGAGAGATCGCACACTTCGGCTGAGACTTTAACGCCCAGGCAGCCGACGATATGCCCCTGCCGGACAAACAGCTCAACGGCGGCACGGAAGTGATTAAGCAGACGCTCCGCTGGCGTGCCGGTGGTCTGGTTAAGCTGAAGCTCCACATCCTGCAGGTAACGCGCAAAGTAGCGTTCCAGCAGCGCCACGCCGAAGGCCTCTTTCGAACGGAAATAGTAGTAGAAGGAGCCTTTCGGCACCGCCGCCTGGGTCAGCAATTCGCTCAGGCCCATGCCGGTAAAGCCGCGCTGCAGGCAGAGCTGCTCACCTGTCTGCAGCAGGTGTTCACGGGTTTCATTACGCTGTAGCATCTTATTCATGGCAGTGAGGTTAGTAGACCAGTCGGTCTAATGCAACGTGAGAGGGGCCATTCCGCACAGAGTGTTCACCTGACCGGCCAGGATCAGGAGAATTCTGGCCGCGCGGGGCGGACTTCCTGCCCAACCAGGCTACGCTTTTTAATGACTGTTTATTCTGAGAAACCGGAGGCGTGGTGGCCGAGCAGCTTGAGTTTTTCCCGGTTCCCAGCCCCTGTCGCGGGATCTGCCAGACGGATGCGCGCGGCTACTGTCTGGGATGTTTACGCAGCCGCGATGAGCGGTTCAACTGGCTGCGCTTCAGCGATGCGCAAAAGCGTGAGGTCATTCGCCTGTGTCAGCAGCGCCGTCTGCGCATGCAGCGGCCACAGAAAGGTGAGGAGCCGCACGAACCTCAGCAGCCGGAGTTGTTCTGACGACGCCCGGCGTTCTGCTTTCCGTTATACTCTCTGTCACGCTAATTTCAGCCAATGCGCAACAGGGAGAATGTCATGTTACAACCGCAGGCCATCGCCTTACAGGGCCCCGAATTTTCACCGCTGGTTATGGGGTACTGGCGCCTGATGGAGTGGGGGATGTCGCCTCAGGAGCGGGTCGCGTTTATTGAGCACCATCTGAACCTGGGGATCACCACCGTCGACCATGCGGATATTTACGGGGATTACCAGTGCGAAGCCGCCTTTGGTGAAGCGCTGAAGCTGGCGCCCGGCCTGCGCGATCGGCTGCAGATTGTGACCAAATGCGGTATCGCCACCCGCGCACGGCCCGAAAACCGGATTGGCCACTACATCACCGATAAAGCGCACATCCTGCAGAGCGCGGAAAACTCGCTGCGCCATTTCCATACCGATCGTCTCGACCTGTTGCTGATCCATCGGCCCGATCCGCTGATGGCGGCGGACGACGTCGCCGATGCCTTTATGGCCCTGCATCAGGCCGGCAAGGTGCTGCACTTTGGGGTCTCTAATTTCACGCCAGCCCAGTTCTCCCTGCTGCAATCCCGCCTGCCGTTCTCGCTGGTCACTAATCAGCTGGAGATCTCGCCGGTGCAGCAAAGCGCGCTGCTGGATGGCTCGCTGGATCAGTGTCAGCAGCTGCGCATCCGGCCGATGGCCTGGTCCTGTCTGGGCGGCGGCCGCCTGTTTAACGATCCCCATTTCCAGCCTCTGCGCGATGAGCTGGAAGCGGTGCGGCAGGAAACCGGTGCCACCAGTCTGGATCAGGTGGTCTACGCCTGGATACTGATGCTGCCTTCGCGCCCGCTGCCGATTATTGGTTCAGGCAAAGCGGCGCGGGTGAGTGAGGTCGCCGGATCGCTTGAGCTGACGCTGACGCGCCAGCAGTGGTTCCGTATCCGCAAGGCCGCCCTGGGCTTCGATGTACCCTGAAGCGTAAAACTGCGTCAATTTCCGGCAAAATAGCGCAACAGCGGCCAGACTTATCGCACACCCTGGTCTGCAAACGGAGTCACCATGAAACTGAAAGCAGTTGCGCTATGTGCATTGATCGCCTGCGGCTCAGCACAGGCTGCCAGTGAGGACGTTACGATCCATCAGGTTACCGCTGAAGGCATTGGTCAGTCGCTGGGCACCGTCAGGATCGACGAGACGCAGTATGGTCTGCAGTTCACGCCCGACCTGCAGGGGCTGAAACCGGGCATTCGCGGCTTCCATGTGCATGCAAAAGGAAGCTGTGAACCGGGCGAATCGGACGGCAAGGTCGTCGCTGCCGGTGCCGCTGGTGGTCACCTCGATCCGGCTAACACGGGCAAACATCTGGGCCCCTATGGTGAAGGGCATCTGGGCGATTTACCCGCGATCTATGTGGACGACGCTGGTAAGGCAACCTATCCGGTGCTGGCACCGCGGCTGAAGTCGCTGCAGGAAATCAAGGGCAAGGCGCTGATGGTGCACGCGGGCGGGGATAATCACGCCGATCATCCCCAACCGCTGGGCGGCGGCGGGGCGCGCTACGCCTGCGGCGTCATCTGACATTAGCGGGCGGCCCGCGTCAGCCGCCCGCTTTTCACCCGCTGTTTAGTAATTGTTGTACCATCCCTGACATTTCCCCCCTATGATATTGATTCAGGTACGAAAGCGTGACGGGGAAGGAGCTGGAAAAATGAGAGTCAAGGGCGCATTACTGCTGTGTCTGCTGCTGGTGGGATGCGATAAACCCAATGATACGCAACTGGTGACCGAAACCGGTCGTGAGCTTCAGCGCACCATCGACACCAGTCCGATGCGTGTCACCTGTGAAAAGATCGCCAAAGGGCGTGAATGGCTGAGCCGCAACATGGTGCGTAAGCTGGAGAAACAGGGGTGCGACCAGGTCTTCCGCAGCGCCACCGAAACCAATTTTACCGACACCACCATCTATCGTCGCACCATGACAATGGTCTGTGGCGGGATCCGCGGTCAGAGTTTTACCGGCAGTGAACTGACGCGCCGGTTTATCTTTTCACCGGATGAGAAGGCGCTGGTGATCGAGCCGATGACTGAGATGGATAAAACCCGCTTCGAAGGCCACAAAACGCTGCAGCAGCTGCAGGAGGACTTTACCCGCCAGCAGCAGCAGTATTGTCAGTGATTAGCCCGGTACTGCCTGCTTCAGCTGAGCCAGCGAACAGCGCAGACGCCAGATAATCCCCGCCAGTTCGCTGGCGTCATTGCTTTTCAGCGCCAGCAACGCGGCGATGGTCGCCTCCAGCTCCGCCAGCGTCCGATCCAGCGAGCTGTGCTGCACGCCCCGGCTGCTCATAATCTGCTGCAGGTGACGCAGACTCTCCTCGCGAAACGCCTGCAACGTCTCTGATCCGGCGCGCCACTCGCGCAGCTGCCAGACAATGTGCGAACAGTTAAGCAGCACCACGCCCCAGCGCAGTAGCCAGACGCGCGCCTGCTCATCCCGGCTGTGGCTGAGCTGACTGATACGGTGATAGATCTGCGACTCAAAACGGCTCTCGCTGAGCCGCGGACGCTGTCGCAGCTGGTCGAGAAACGCCAGCCGCAGCGCGCGGATATGGCGACGGCTGCGCCGGGCGTCGGAGCTGGGCCGCAGGATCTGAAACGCCAGCCAGGCCAGCAGCACGCCACAGACCTTGGCGATGTTGTCGTTGAAGAACGCCTGATAATCCCAGTCTGGTGGATTGGTCACCGCGATAAACGACCCCATAAAGACGATAAACTGTCCCCACATCCCGGCCCGCTGTTTCTGCTGCAGTTTAAAGAGCTGAAGGGTCACCAGCAGCGGAAAGAGCAGCAGCAGAAAGGGCCACAGCTGACTGATCTGCACCATCAGGCCAAACTTCATCACAAAACTAAACGCAAACAGCCAGAGCAGGGTCTTCAGCAGCAGGGTGACGCTGCCGCCGGGTGAGGGCGAGGAGGCGTAGAGCACGCAGGCGATGGCCGTTAAGGTCAGCGCGGCGGCCCCGGAAGACCACTGCGTGTTGATCCAGAACGCGCAGCCCAGCACGATGACGGAGAAGGTGCGCAGGGCGCTCCAGCCCGCCTCGGCGCTGTCACTGTCGCGGGCCAGCGCGGGCACCGGCGGCGGCTGAAAGCGGGTATCCGCATCGGCCCGCTCCAGCAGGCGGATCCAGCGCAGCACGTTAAGGTACATCCAGCAGAAATAGCGCAACCGCTGGCAGAAGGCGCGCTGCCGGTAGTCGCCCTCCGCCGCGGGCGTCACGCTGCGCAGGATCTGCGCCAGCCGGTACTTGTCACACGCCGGTTTCGCCAGCTCCGCCAGCAGCTGCTGCAGCGCCGTGAACAGCGACTCTGGCGCATCCGGCCAGTTCAGCAACATGCGGCGCAGGCTCGACAGCACGCTGGTCAGCCGCAGCTGCTGATGCAGCACATAGTTCAGCACGTTGTTCTGGCGGCGAAAGCGATAGTGACTCCAGAATGCCTGGATTCGCAGCAGGTTCATGGTCAGGATCTGGCTGATCACAGTTTCGTGCGCAACACGAATATTGTCGCTGGCCGAGGGCTGCAGCAGCAGCACGGCGTGTTCCAGCAGGCGGTCGTGCATCTGCTTCAGCGACGTAATCAGCGCCTCGCCATCGGAGGTGCTCGGCAGCACCATCATCATCAGTCCGGCGCACAGAATGCCGGAGATCACCTCGCAAACGCGGGCCTGTGCGATGGTCCAGAGCGTGGTGATATCCGTAATATTGACGCTGCTGAACGCAATAATCGCTGCGGTATAGCCCGCCAGCGAAAAAGCGTAGGCGACGTTGTTCTGGTAATGGTTGGCGACCCCGGTGCAGAGCGCCAGCCAGCCGGCAATCGCAAAGGTAAACAGCCACGGCTCATTCAGGGTGTGCCCGGCGATCAGCAGGGCGGCGCTGGCGCCCAGCAGGCTGCCGACGATGCGGCCGAGACTCTTACTGATCGCGCCGCCGACGGTGGGAAAACTGATGACGGCGGCCGAGGTCATCGCCCAGTAAGGTTCGTCGAGATCCAGCCCGTAGGCGATGCTGAGCGCCAGACACATGGCGATAGCGTTGCGCAACGCATAGCGCCACTGTCCGCCGCTGGCCTTAATCCACGGCAGCTGATCCCAGGCCAGCCACTGAATATTCATGGCTGAATCGTGATCGTACAGCTGGTGCCCGCCACCAGATTGGCGCTGGCAGGTAATGGATTAAGGCGAATGCGCACCGGCACGCGCTGCGCCAGCCGGACCCAGGGCACGTTGGGCTTGATATCGGGCACCAGTCCGCTGTCGGTTTCGATACTCTGGTCATAGATGGCCCGGCCAATGCTGTCGACCTTGCCCTGCAGCTGCATCCCGTTGCTGTAGAGCACCACCTGCGCGGCGGCACCGGCCTGAATATGGCGCAATTTGGTCTCTTCAAAATAGCCCATCACATACCAGGAGTGTCCGTCGACCAGGGCGAACAGCGGCGAGCCTGCCGTGGCATAGTTACCCGGCCGCAGCGTCAGGTTGGTGACCCAGCCATCCACCGGCGCGGTCAGCGTCGTCTGCTGCAGATTCCAGCGCGCCCGCTCCCACTCCGCCTGGGCCGCTTTGGCACTGGCCGCTGCGGCCCCGGCGCTCAGACGGGCCGCATCAAGATCTTCAGCGGAGATGACATTGCGTGGCAGGCCGCTGCGGCGGTTGAATTCATGCTGCGCTTTGGCCAGATCGGCCTGCGCCTTGCTGAGCTGAGCGGCGGCATTGTCGAGCGCGATCTGCCACGGCACCGGATCCAGCGTCAGCAGGGGATCGCCGCGATGCACAAACTGATTGTCCCGTACCTGAAGCTGTGTGATCCGGCCCGAGACCTCAGGCGTGATATCCACCAGTTCCGCCCGGACTTTACCGTCGCGTGTCCAGGGCGACTGCATGTAGTAGTTCCAGAGCCAGCCGCCAGCCAGCAGGGCCAGCGCAAACACAATCAGCGTGGAGAAATATTTAACCGCATTAAATTTCATCTCGATTATCCATGACCGATGAGCCAGAGTGCGGCGGAAACGCACAGCACAAACAGGGAGAGATCAAACAGGGTGGGATGCCAGACATCGCCGGAATAAATCCAGCCGCGCACCAGCGGGTGGATCAGCAGCCAGAAAAAGAAGCCGAGGATCACCGCTTTAAACATCGGCGGGAAAAAGAGTGAGGCACCCACGACCAGATCGGTCAGCGGTTTCGCCCCGGAAAGCGCAGGAGTGAGCACGTGATAACATCCTTCGTTAACCCAGACGGCAGATGCCGGGCGCGGTCGCGTTTTCGGGCTCTGGTCAGGGATTTGTAATTTGTCCTGTAAACTCGCAGAATAGTGTAAAATCTGGCTTGATAGCTAGCAAGCTAATTATAAGGAGATGAAATGGATACGCCACTCGGAACGGATTTATCTCGCCTGGTGCGCATCTGGCGCGCGTTGATTGATCAGCGGCTGAAGCCGCTTGAGCTGACTCAGACTCACTGGGTAACGCTGCACAATATTCATCAACTGCCGCCTGAACAGTCACAGATCCAGTTAGCCAAGGCGATCGGGATTGAACAGCCGTCACTGGTGCGTACGCTGGATCAGCTGGAGGAGAAAGGGTTAATCACCCGTTCGACCTGCGCCAACGATCGCCGCGCCAAGCGCATTAAGCTGACGCAGCAGGCAGAACCGATTATCGAACAGGTTGAGAGCGTCATTGATGAGACGCGCGACGATATTCTCTCCGGCATCAGTCAGGAGGAGATCGGTCAGATGGTGACGCTGATCGCCCGGCTGGAGAAAAACATTCTCGAACTTCAGCATAAAGAGAAATAAAAAAACCGACGCCGGGGCGTCGGTTTTTTTTACGGCGTTAGCGAGGGGAAACGGTGACCTGGCTGCCGTTGGACGCCATCACAACACGCTGACCGACGGAGTAACGGGACGCATCCTGTTTCTGCACGACCATGATGGTGTTGCCATCGTCCTTACGGATTTCCAGCTCGACGCCATCACTTTTATTGAGTGCGCCCTGCACGCCCTGACCGGCTACGCCACCCAGTACGGCACCACCGGCGGTCGCCAGGCTGCGACCGGCACCGCCACCGATGGTGTTACCCAGGAAGCCACCCAGCACGGCACCGCCGATAGCCCCGATCACGTTGCTGTCACTGCCGCCCTGAATCTTCACCGGACGAACAGAAACTAACGTACCGTATGAAACGCTCTGCACCTGCTTGGCTTCGCTGGCACTGTAGGTGTCACCCGACAGCGTACTGGTATTGCTACAACCTGCCAGCATCATACCGGTCAGAGCGACCACAATTACACGCTTAATCATTTGAAACTCCTTTAGTCGAGAAGGCGCCACGTTTATCGCTGTATCCTGCTCTCAGTATAAGACAGAAACCTGGCAAATTAATCCCAGTCCGGACAAAACACGGTTGGACGAAGCATAGACTATTCAGGCACAACAATAATTCAATCAGGAATGAAAAAAGGTTGCGTGAGGTTATCGGTTAGCACGATTGGATTAAAATCAATTAATCATAGAATTAGCGATCATTATTTGTCAGGCTAGCCGCAGACGAATTGCACATCCCGCCGGGAGTAAGGAATGGCTATGAAATCAGGACGCTATATCGGGGTAATGTCAGGCACCAGCCTGGATGGAGTGGATGTGGTGCTGGCCGCCATCGATGAAAATATGGTGGCGCAGCAGGCGAGCTACTGCCATCCGATGCCCCCCGCGCTGCGCCAGGCAATTCTGGGGATCTGCCAGGGGCAGTCGCTGACGCTGTCGCAGCTCGGTCAGCTCGATACCCGTCTTGGTCAGCTGTTTGCTGAGGCGGTGGTGACACTGATGAAGCGTGAGTCGCTGGAGGCCAGCGATATCATGGCGATTGGCTGCCACGGTCAGACCGTCTGGCATGAACCGCAGAGCGAGGCGCCCAACACGCTGCAGATTGGGGATGCGAATCAGATCGTCGCGGCGACCGGCGTCACGGTGGTGGGCGACTTCCGCCGTCGTGACATGGCGCTGGGCGGGCAGGGTGCGCCGCTGGTGCCCGCTTTCCATCAGGCGCTGCTGATGGATGCCACCGAACGCTGCATGGTGCTGAACATTGGGGGTATCGCTAATCTCTCGCTGCTGATCCCGGGGCAGCCGGTACGCGGTTTTGACACCGGTCCCGGCAACATGCTGCTGGATGCCTGGATCTGGCGAAATCAGGCACAGCCTTATGACCGGGATGCGCAGTGGGCCCGCAGCGGAACGGTGATCCCGGCGCTGCTGGAAGCGCTGTTGCGTGAGCCCTGGTTTGCGCTGCCGCCGCCGAAGAGCACCGGCCGTGAACATTTCAATCTGGGCTGGCTGGAGCAGCATCTGCGTTACTTCCCCGGACTGGCTCCGCAGGATGTGCAGGCCACGCTGGTCGAGCTCACGGCGATCACCATTACCCGCCAGGTCTTACTCAATGATGGCTGCGATCGGCTGCTGGTGTGCGGCGGCGGCGGCCGCAATCCGCTGCTGATGGCGCGACTGGCGGCGCATCTTCCGGGAACCGAGGTGACCACGACCGACAGCGCGGGCGTGAGCGGTGATGATATGGAGGCGCTGGCGTTTGCCTGGCTGGCGTTCCGCACGCTTTCCGGGCTGCCGGGCAATCTGCCCGCCGTGACCGGCGCACGGGAGAAAAGCGTGATTGGGGCCATCTATCCGGCTAATTCACTCTACCGGCGATAGGCGGAGAAAGGGGGCTATCCGCCCCCGGCAGATAGAGATCCGTCAGGCGGCACCGGAGAGATGCGACAGTTTGCGCACGCCGGTGATGACCGTGGCCACCATGGTTTCCCGGCGGGTGATCACCTCAACCTGATAGAAGCGGCTGCGGTAGGCAATGGAGTAGATAATGGGATGGTACTTATTTCCTTCCCCGTAGCGGGAGTAGTGCGCTTCGAGCGCACGGGTCGCTGCCAGGATATGGGCGGGTTCTTTATCACCACGGATAATCTGCTTCATTCAGTTCCTCAAATGCTGTCCCTGGAGTCACGTCGCACGCATGGCGCGTTGCGCTGGCCTAAACACTGAACATCTGACTGCTAAACATTTAATCACTGATGGGGTAATAACTGACTCTGCCGCGGGAAGATGACAGAAAGATGATCTTCCGGCGCTGTTAATTATTTAGCAGCGGCCGGATGATCCAGCAAGGCGGGTGATGATAAATTCATCCAAATCGCAGGGGTCAGTTCAGCTCCGGCCAGGCCACCGCCCCGATGCCATTGAGTTCCGGTTTAGAGAACAGAAACCCCTGGAACTGCGTCACACCGGCCGCTTCCAGCCACATCCACTCTTCCGGTTGTTCGATGCCTTCGGCGATCACGCCAATCTCCAGTGAGGCGCAGCACTTCAGAATGGCATGAATGATCGCCTGTTTGGGGCCGCTTTTATGCACATCCGAGATAATGGCGCGGTCGATCTTGATCTTGTCTGGCTGGATGCGGGTCAGCAGCGACAGCCCGGCAAACCCGGCACCAAAATCATCCAGCGCCAGGCTGATACCGGCGGCCTTCAGCTGCCTGATAGCGGCTTCAAAGGCTTCAGGCTGGGAAATAATCTCGTTCTCGGTGAATTCCACCATGACCTGCTCCGGCACCAGACCGTGCGCCGCAATCTCCTTCAGCAAAAAGGTCACGGCGTCAGGTACGGTGACCAGGGTCATCGGCAGCAGATTGATCGACAGCGTCATTCCCTCAATGCCCAGCTTTTGCGCCTGAGCAAAGGCGTTCTTTTTCGATCTCAGATCGACCAGATAAAGCTCATCGCGTGTCAGCCGGGCAAAATAGTCGAGCGGGGATTCCCCGCGCGGGCCGCGCAGCAGGGCCTCCAGCGAGACAATTTCACAGGCAAAGGGATCCACGATGGGCTGGAAAGCGAAGGTGATCGCATCTGCATCCACCAGCGCCGCGTCGCCTGCACGCTGTTCTGACGCATCGCGAATGAACTGCCAGTTGCTGGCGGCGGGGATCTCAAAATAGTTCTCTTTTTCCCGTGCCTCGACAAAGGTACGCAGGAACTGCAGCGCCCGGTCGGTATAGGTCATCTGAAACTTACTGGTACATTTTTCCAGAACCGCTTCCAGCACCCGCTCTTTGTCATGCTGCCGCAGATCGAACAGCTCCATGCCGACGTGACCAAAGCGGCGCGACGGCGCGTAATCGCGCAGCAGCTCAACCAGATTATGGTGGCGCGGATCCCGGCAAATCCGGCTGTAAACCGCTTTGACTGCTGCCTCCGGGCCTTCCAGCAGCTGGAAGAAATGCGTGCCATTGAACAGTAAAATGCCGGTGACGCTTGATGAGCGGTTGATACTGTTCGCTTTACGCGCCAGATCAGCCAGAGTCTCAAGCTTCACATGTTCAGTAATGTGGCTGCGATAGATGATTGTCGACAACATAACGGTTTCCGGGATTTTTTATTTTTTGTTAACACACCTTACCAGAAGGTTCTCCTGCGGAGAACGAGGTCGGGTGTGTTCATTCCAGTTACAGTGGCGTTTCGCTGCCTGCCGGCAGCGCGGAGTCGCCTAATCCCAGCGCCCGCTGCATAAAAACGGTATCCAGCCAGCGTCCCTGTTTGAACCCCACCGCGCGCAGAATACCGGTGGTCTCAAAACCCGCAGCACGGTGCACCGCGATGGAACCGCGATTCTCGCTGTCGCCGACATTGGCAATCAGCTGGCGATATCCGGCCTGCTCAGCCCACCGGATAGCGTGCTTCAGCAGGCCTGAACCGACGCCGCGCTGCTGAAAGCCGGGATCGATATAGATCGAATCTTCCAGCGTATGCCGGTAGGCGTGGCGGGGACGGTAGGGCGCCAGATAGCAGAAGCCGCATACCACGCCGTCGCTGACGGCGATAAACCAGGGCAGGCCCGCCTGCTGAATCTTTTGCATCCGCTCACCGATTTCGGTGACGTCGGGCGGTACTGTCTCAAAAGAGCCGGTACCGTTCAGAACATGCCAGGCATAGATCTGTTGAATCGCTGCGATGTGACGAGGCTCTGCATCAAAAATTTCCACGTTTGTATGGGGTTCCGACATGCTGCACAGGGTTGAAAAGCAACGTTATAGCGGGCGGGCGGAGGACGCAATACAAATATGAAAGTCTGCGATCTTTTTATGACAGCCGCGCCAGCCGGGAGGCGGGCTGGCGATCGCCAGGAAACGGTCAGGCCGGATAAACAGCATGAATGAATCCGTGATAAGCCTATTCTGAAAAAAACGGCCGCCGGATGATCCCGGTCCGGGTTGCGGCTATTATCTCTGCGGTTCCGGTCAGGCGAATATATTATAAGGAGGCGCAGCGTGTTGCGATTCGTTGATTTTCTGAATAATCAGCAGGGGCTGCGTGCGGCCAGAAATCATTGCTTTGAATTAAATGGCGTCGTGCTGGGTCATTTCACGGCGTTATTGCTGCATGATAACCAGATTATATTTACTAAAGATGGCCGGCAGTGTGCGGTGCCTTATTATCTGGGACCCGAAGAAGATCTTCTCCAGCAGAAAGTGAATCCGCGGGTTAAAAATATCCGGGCGATCTGATTTACGTTATCTCTTTTTATTCAGCGGGACAGAGACCGCGCCAGCATGTTTCGCGTCCATCGTCGGGCCGATATATCAGATACGGCCAGGCGGAGTGACGCTATAACGAGTTGTCATGCTGCCTTGACGCGTTTATTGACGCCGCTCAGTTATCTGATGCGCCGCTCGTCCGGGCGGGGACGATAAACAGCAACAGCAGGGCACTGACCGCAAACAGCGTGAGTGCCGTGACGGCACCCAGCCCGGCGTAGAGCTGACCAAACAGCAGCGATCCCACCACCTGACCCACAGCCAGCATAAAAAACAGCACGCCGACGCCCGTGGCCGGATCGTCAGCGACGACGCGTGCGCCCCACACCAGCAGCACGCCCGACAGGGTCACATATCCCGCGCCGCAGCAGGCCACCGCAATCAGTAACCCGCCGGATTCACCCCGGCTGAAGGCCAGCACCAGCAACGGCAGTGCCATTCCGCACAGTGACAGCCGATACACGCCGTTCAGCCCGATACGGGCCGCGAGCGGGCCGGTTGCGGCACCCAGAATGCCCGCGCCGCCAGCGACCAGCCAGAGGAACCGGGCGGTTTCTGCATCCACGCCGACATGCTGGCGCAGCAGTGCAGAGCCGAAGCTCCACCAGGCCGCGCTGGCCAGACCCGACATCAGCGCAATGCCCGTCAGCCGAAGCATGGCGCGACGGAACAGATGCCGGTAGCCGCGACGCGTGCTGGCGGCGCGACCCGACGCACAGGCGGGCAGCACGCGCATCACCGGCAGCAGGCTGGCCAGCGACAGCAGGGCGAACAGCAGGCAGGCACTCCGCCAGCCACCGGGCAGCACGCTGAGAATCACCACGGTCAGGATAATACCCGCGCTGGTTCCGGCATTGATCAGGGTGTTGATGCGTGGCTGGGCATCCGCCGGGATCCGCTCACTGACCGCTGCGGCCAGCGCGGGCGAAGCCAGACCGGAACTTAATCCGGCAACAAAGAGCCCGGTCGCCAGCACCAGCGGCGACGCGGCACAGGCGAGCAGCAGCAGACCTGACGCGGCACTGAGGGCGGCCAGCAACGCTGTGAGCCGGGCACCATAGCGCGCGGCCAGCGCGGCGGCGGTAAGGATCGTCAGGCAGTAGGCGACAAAACTGCAGGCGGAGAGCACCCCTGCCTGCTGCGGGCTGAACGGAATATCCGCTGCGACAGCGGGCAGTATCAGTCCCCACGAAAAGCGGGCCATGCCGTAGGTCACGGCAATCAGGCTGAAGCCGGTCACGGCCAGGGCACGGGTGGCCGATCTCATCTGGCCGCACCGCTCTGCAGCAACTGACGGGCGACCTGCGCCGCCTGCCGGGCAGCGTCAGGGCCGATAATCAGCGCCGTGGTAATAGCCCCCTCAAACAGCATCCAGATGGCATCACTCAGCGGCTGACTGGCCTGGCCACGCTGATGCGTCACGCAGTGCGTAATGTACGTGCGCATCGTCGTGCGGAAGGCCAGCGTCTGCGACGCCAGATCCCGGTCCCGCTCGGCATATTCGCCCCAGGCCTTGAGAAAGAAGCAGCCCCGCGCGCCGTTGGTCGCCGTCCACGTTTCCAGCACCCTAAACAGATGGGCGATGGCCTCCGGCTGTTGCGCGGGCAGCAGGTCGGCCATAAAGCGCTGCTCACGGGCGTCAAGCACCGCGGCGGTGAGGGCTTCGCGGGAGGCGAAGTGATGATAAAGCGTGCGCGTTGAGACGCCCGCTTCGCGACAGAGCTGATCGGTACTGGTGGCATGGAAGCCATGGGTATAGAAGAGCCGCTCGGCGGCCTGCAGGATATCATCTCTCTTTTTCATCATTTAAAAGTAAACCGATCGTTTTACTTTTTCAAGCCAGCCGGGATGAATTACGCCCGGCTGTTTTAATAAGCTGCTGACGTGGCGATCTCCGGCCCCGCGCGGAGCAGGGCCAGCCAGGCCCGTTTTACGATTTTCAGCCTCAGTTTATCAATCCTCATAAATACCCCTGCGGAGCCGCTTTTGTTCGCCATCCTGGCTAATCAAACGTGAGCGCGATCTCAGAAATGGCCTGCCGGTTTTTTATTTATAACGTTGTTTTTACAGGGTTAATGATTTTTTCGCCGGTTTATTGATCGATTAGCCCGGCAAATGAAAGCGGGGTTGTGAAGGGAATCGGCGAAGTCCAGTATGTTGCTGGTCTGAAGCGATAGCGGAGGCAGAAAAGGGCATATTCTCAAAGTCGGTTCTGCGCATCTAATAAAGTGGTTTTAGGGATAATTCTCAGTTAGTTTAATTATGCTTCAGATTACAAAAAAAACTCTTACCAATTTTGGTTCGTTTTTTACGACACATACAGCAACTATCAGGATGAACTGCCATGCTCAAAGCCAGCTATTATTATCTGTGCCCGCGTCCCATGGGTGGATGGATTTTACACAAAGAAGGTTGCGTTAATCTGTCTAAAAACGACAGGCGTGTTTTTATTGGTTCACTTTATACCCGGCAGCAGGCGCTGGCGGTGGCGAAAATACATCACGCTAATGCCATATTATGTAATGCCTGCCTGAGCACCTTTATTTGCCCGACCAGCAGCAGCACGGCAATTAAACCGGCGCGCGCGGCCACGCCTACCCGTCATACTCCCCGTCATTAACTGGACAGAATAAGGCTTCGGCGACAGAGCAGAATTCGCGGGAATAAAAGAAATAAGCGGGCGGGCTGTTCAGAATAAAAAAGGCAGCGTCAGAACGCTGCCCGGAAAATCAGGCCTGTTTAGGCTGGCCATTTGAGGCCGTCAGGCCGCCATCGACCGGAAGATTGACGCCGGTGATATAACTGGCTTCTTCGCTGGCAACAAACAGAATGGCACGGGCGATATCGTCCGCTTCACCCGCACGGCGCAGCGGGATGCGATCGTAGAAACGCTCCAGCAGGGCCGGGTCGTTTTTAGCCTCTTCGGTCAGATCGGTAAAGGTAAAGCCGGGGCAGATCGCGTTGACGCGCACGCCATCTGCGCCGTAGTCCATCGCCAGTGCGCGGGTAAAGTTAGTAATCGCGCCTTTCGCCGCATTGTAGATGCTCATGCCCCAGTCACCCCCCAGGCCTGACACCGAGGAGATGTTAACCACATTGCCTTTGCTCTTCAGCAGGGCAGGCATGAAGTAGTGCACGCCGTAGAACACGCCATCCAGGTCGGTCTTCATCAGGGTTTTCCATGCGTCGAGTCCGACTTCATGCACGCGACCCTGTACGATAACCCCGGCGTTGTTGACCAGCACGTCAACACGGCCATACTTCTCCAGCACCTTTTCTGACAGCTGTTTAACCTGCTCAGCGTCTGAGACATCGCAGGCCGCCACCAGATGATCGCCCGCCGTCATGCCGGCCAGCGTCTCTTCCAGTTTCTGCGCGGTGCGGCCCACCAGCACCACGGATGCCCCTTCCTCAGCGAAGCGCTTCGCGCTGGCCTCACCAATGCCGGATCCGGCACCTGTCACAACCACAACTTTCTGCGTAAATCTGGACATTATGCCTCCTTATCAGCATCAATTTTCACAATTAACAACCGGTTAAGCCTGGCAACGATCGCCAGAAATTCAAGCGCAGCGCAGAATACGCTGCGCCTGATGCGCGGTTTTTAACCCGATTCAGCTCTACGGGCGTCTGAACAGGGCAAAACTGCGGCCTTCCAGCTCGAAGTCCTTCTCTTTGGTGATCACCAGACCCCGTTTCGCCACGTCGCTGGTGGTCAGCTCCAGCACCCAGCCGCCTTCGCCAAACTGCGGAATGCGGAAGGGCACATTGCCTTCGAACGGATTAAGCAGCATCAGGACGTCATGCCAGATACCCTCTTCGGTCTGCAGATCCGGCCGCCCGATGTAGACGCCCAGCGTCGAGCCCTCATCCCACTGCTCGCTCTGCTGGAACCCGCCCCCGGCGTTGAACCATTTAATGTCCATACCGTCGCGCCAGTTCTCACGGCGCAGCAGCGGCTGCTCCGCGCGTAACCGCAGGATCTGGCGGGTGAACTCGCGCAGCGCCTCGGCGGACTCCGGCAGGTTCTCCCAGTGCACCCAGGAGATTTCGCTGTCCTGACAGTAGCCGTTGTTGTTACCCATCTGGCTGCGGCCAAACTCATCGCCCGCCAGCAGCATCGGCGTGCCGTGAGAGAAGATCAGCGTGGCCAGGAAGTTACGCTTCTGACGCTCGCGTACCGCGTTGATGGCCTCATCGTCGGTCGGGCCTTCGGCGCCGTAGTTGTACGAGCGGTTGTCGTTGTGCCCGTCGTTGTTATCTTCACCATTCTCCGCGTTGTGTTTGTCGTTGTAGGACACCAGATCGTTGAGGGTGAAGCCGTCATGCGCGGTAATGAAGTTGACGCTGGCCCAGGGGCGGCGGCCGTGCTGGTCATAGAGATCGCCGGAGCCGAGCAGGCGGGCCGCAAAGTCCGTTGAGACGTTATTGCCTTTCCAGTAGTCGCGCACGGTGTCGCGATACTGGTCATTCCACTCGGCCCAGCCGGGCGGGAAGCTGCCCACCTGATAGCCGCCCGGTCCGATATCCCAGGGTTCGCCAATCAGCTTCTTCTGCGACAGGATCGGGTCCTGCATAATGGCATCGAAAAAGCCGCCGCGCGGGTCGAAACCGTCCGGTTCGCGGCCAAGAATGGTGCCGAGGTCGAAACGGAAGCCGTCGATATGCATCGACTCAGACCAGTAGCGCAACGAATCGAGCACCATCTGTAGCACGCGCGGATGCGAGGTGTTGACGGTGTTACCGGTGCCGGTGTCGTTGATGTAGTAACGGTGCTGATCGGGCATCGTACGGTAATAGGAGAAGTTATCGATGCCTTTAAACGACAGCGTCGGGCCCAGCTCATTCCCCTCGGCGGTGTGGTTGTAGACCACGTCGAGGATCACCTCGATCCCGGCGTCGTGGAAGGCGCGCACCATGTCGCGGAAGCCCTGAATGCCGCGCGGCCCGAAGTAGCGGGTGGCCGGGGCAAAGAAGCCCAGGGTGTTGTAACCCCAGAAGTTTTTCAGCCCCTTATCCAGCAGGTGCTGATCGTCCGGGAACCAGTGCACCGGCAGCAGTTCGACCGAGGTGATCCCTAAGCTTTTGATGTAGTCGACGCTGGCTTTGTGGCCCATGCCGTCGAAGGTGCCGCGCAGCTCCGGCGGCAGCGCGGGGTTGAGCTGGGTGAAGCCCTTGACGTGGGTTTCATAAATCACCGTTTTCGGCCACGGCACGCTCGGACGGTTGTTGTCCTGCCAGTCGAACTCATTCGGGTCGATAACCCGGCACTTAGGCGTAAACGGTGCGCTGTCGCGACTGTCGAACGTCAGATCTTTATCGTCATGATAGAGATCGTAGGCGAAGTGCGCCTCGTTCCACGCGATGTCGCCCGCCAGTTCGCGGGCGTAGGGATCGAGCAGGAGCTTGTTGGGGTTAAAGCGATGACCATTTTCCGGATCGTAAGGGCCATAAACCCGGTAGCCATAGAGTGCACCGGGCTTCAGGCCCGGAACATAGCCGTGCCAGATTTCATGGGTATACTCCGGCAGCTCCAGACGGGCTATTTCCGTCCTGCCGCTGGGATCGTACAGACAGAGTTCAACCCGCTCGGCGTGGGCGCTGAACAGGGCGAAGTTGACGCCCTGGCCGTCAAAGTTGGCCCCCAGCAAATGGCTGTAACCCGCCGTAATTTCAAAACGCTGACTGTTTGACATTCATGCCTCGTTATTCAGTGAACAGAGTGACGCGTAATAAAGGAATGCAGGCCGGCGTTACTCCGCCACCAGGACGGCGCACCACTGCGACGCCAGCGCCGAAAGCGGTAACTCATCCGCCACGGCCAGCGTTTTGCCGGTCAGCCGGTCGCGATAGGTGCGCTGGCTCAGGGCGGCCGGCAGGGCGAGATGCGTCTCAGCCCAGCGTTCTGCCGGTGGCTGATCGAGATTGTCCGGCAGCAGGTCAAAGACCCGGCGCGAGACGACGACGATCACCGCCTGTTGCTGGAGAGTGCGGGCAAAGGCCAGCACCTTATCCTGCTGCGCGCCCTCTGCGGAGAGCGGCAGATAGTCGCCACGGCGGAACAGATCAGGCTGCTCCTGACGCAGCGTCAGCACTCTGACGATCGCCTGCTGATTGACCTGGCCGCGCAGCCAGTGCGCTTCGCCGTCGTCGTACCGTGGCGTCTCAAGCATCGCCGCCAGCGCATCGAAATCGGGCTCGCGACGGTTGTCGGGATCGACGAGGCTGAAGTCCAGCGCCTCGCTGCCCTGATAGATATCGGGTACGCCCGGCGCGGTGAGTTTCACCACCGTCTGCGTCAGGCTGTTGACCAGTCCGGCACGCATAAAGGGCTGCAGCGATGCACAGAACTCCTCCAGGAAGGCGCGGTTGGCCGGCGCGAGCAGGTGACGCGCATAGCCCAGCACCGCCTCTTCATAGGCGTCGTTGTTATCGGCCCAGTCGGTACGCAGTTTGGCTTCACGCAGGGCTTTCTCTACATAGACGACAAAGCGCGCTTCCAGCGCCGCCAGACCTTCCGCATCCTGCGGCTGCAAATCGGTCGGCCAGACACCCGCCAGCGCCTCATACAGCATCCACTCCACGGCGGGTTCGGGTGCCGGGCCATCTTTCAGGCGCACCACCTTGTCCGCGTTCATCGCGCGCCAGCGGCTCACGCCGTCGGCCCAGCGCTGCGGCGCTTCGGTCAGGGTATAGAGGCGGGCACGGGCATCCTCGCCGCGCTTGGTGTCATGTGTGGAGGTACCGGAGAGCGCATCGGGCTGGTGCTCGCGTCGTGCCTGCATCTCGGCGTGAAACTGATCCAGCGAGAAGTGACGCGCCAGCGGCTCAGCGCCGACCTCATTCAGCGCCAGCGCCATGTGCTGACGGAAGAAAAGGGTATCTTCCACCGATTTTGCCATCAGCGGCCCGGTCAGCTGCTGGAAGCGGGTACGGAACTGGCTGGCATCGTCGCGGGTTGAGTCGGCCGTTTCCGCTCGCAGAATCGCGGTGAGGAAGTCGAGCGCCTGGCTGTCGGGCGCATGCGCGCTGGCCTTGACCTGCGTCACGACCTGCTCCAGCAGCGCGGTATCGGCAGGCGTCAGCCCCTCCGGCGTGCCGTAGGTGCGATAGACCGGGAACGCCACCAGCAGTTCGCGCAGCGCATTTTTCAGGGGCGTTTCCGGCTGCGGCGTGCCGCCGGTGTCAGCAATCTTCAGAGCCAGCTGCAGCAGACGGTTAAACTCACCGGCGAAATTGCGGTTCGCCATCAGCAGCTTGGCCGCGCGCAGCTCCGCTTTCATATCTACGGTTTTGCCGATCACCGCCTGATACGCCCTGCGCAGGCCGCTCAGCCGCTCGCTGTCGACCAGCAGGTTGGCGAGGGCGGCCATAAACTCATAGCCGGTGGTGCCGGATACCGGCCATGCGTCAGGCAGCTGCTCATCGTCGCCCAGAATCTTCTCCACGGTGAGATAGCAGTCGGGGCCTGCCGCCTGGCGTAACTGCGCCAGGTAACCGTGCGGATCGGCCAGGCCATCCACATGGTCCACACGCAATCCCTGCACCGCGCCGCTGTGGACCAGTTCGAGGATCAGCTGGTGGGCGGCATCGAAGACGGCGGGATCTTCCACGCGCACGCCCACCAGTCCGGTCACTTCAAAGAAGCGGCGGTAGGAGAGGTCGCTGGGGGCATCGCGCCATGACATCAGCCGCCACGGCTGCTGGTCATGCAGGGCCGCGATGTCGGCGGCGTCGCGCAGGGCCAGTACCGCCTCCTCGCGATCCTGCCAGGTGTGCGGGGCCAGCGGATAGAGGTTGTCGAAGTAGGCCAGCGCCGGTTTGCCCGTCTCTGGGTCGCGCTGCACGCGGATGTCGCCCTTTTCCAGCTCCGCCTCAAAGGTGTCGCCGAGGAACGGCAGCGTCAGGCGGCGTGACCAGTCGATATCAAAATAGTGCGCGTAGCGGCTCTGTTCGCCATGCTCGATCACATCGCGCCACCAGGGGTTCTCCAGCGAGGCGGCCATATGGTTAGGCACAATATCCAGGATCAGCCCCAGCCCGGCGGCCTTCAGGGCGGCGGCCATGCGGTCAAAACCTTCGCGGCCGCCGATCGACGGCTCGATCTGGTTAACGTCGGTCACGTCATAGCCGTGAGTTGACTCTGCAGTCGCGCTGAAGATCGGCGAGGCATAGAGATGGCTGATCCCCAGTGTTTTCAGATAGGGCACCAGCGCCGCCGCGCGGTCAAACGTCATGCCGTTACGGAACTGGATGCGGTAAGTCGCGGTTGGAATGTTCATTCTGCTTCTCTCTTAGCCAGACGCACCAGGATAGCGTTGGGGGGCAGTTCGGTGCCGGCCTGCGGCCAGGCAAACAGGGTGTCGCCCGGCAGATCCGGGATCGGCTGCGCGTGGCTGCCGACGTTCAGCGCCAGGGACAGCGTGCCCTGCGGGAAGTCCCAGCGCACCGCGAGGAAACCTTCCGCCGTGCTCACGACCTGACCGGCATCGCCGCCCGCGTCACGCAGCAGCGGCACGATATGTGTCTGACGCAGGGCCAGCAGCTGGCGCGTCAGCGTCAGCCACTGCTGACCTTCCGGCGTCCCGGTGTGCGACCAGTTCAGTTTTGACTGCTCAAAGGTGGTGATGTCGTTGGGATCCGGCACGGTTTCGCCGTGACCCGCATGGCCCTCAAACTCCCTGGCGCGTCCTTCGCGGACGGCTTTCGCCAGATCGCCGTGGAAATCGGTAAAGAAGAGGAATGGCCGCGTTTCGCCATACTCTTCGCCCATAAACAGCAGCGGGATATGGGGGGAGACCAGCAGCGTTGCCAGCAGGACCTGAGTGCGCGCTGCGCCTGCCAGCGTGATCAGGCGGTCGCCCTGTGCGCGGTTCCCGGTCTGATCATGGTTCTGAATGAAGTCAACGAAGGCGACGGGCGGCTGGCTGCTGCTCTTCACGCCGCGCGGTTCGCCCGACTGTTTCGACACTTCGCCCTGATAGACGAAGCCCTCGGCCAGCGCGCGTGCCACCCGCTGTTCCGGCCTGTCGGCGAAATCCTGGTAGTAGGCGTGATCTTCCCCGGTGGCCAGTACGTGCACGGCGTTATGGAAGTCATCGTTCCATTCGCCGGTGAAGAGCGGCGCATGGCCGTTTTCATCGCGCGGATGCAGGAAGGTGACGTTGCGGCAATCTTCGGTGGTGAGGTGGACAGGACGATCGGTAATGTCGGCGCGAATGCGCTCGGCAATCTCGACCAGCACATGCTTTTCGCTGGGATCGTCAATCTGATCGATCGCATCGAAACGCAGGCCATCCAGATGATACTCCTGAAGCCAGTAGAGCGGGGCTTCCACGATGTAGCGGCGCACCGCATCGACGTCGTAGGCGATCCCGGCACCCCAGGGTGTCTGACGCTCCTTGTGGAAGAAGTCGGGCGAGAGCAGCGGCAGATAGTTGCCCTCCGGCCCGAAGTGGTTCAGGACGATATCCAGCACCACCGACAGCCCATGACCATGCGCGGCATCAATAAAGGCTTTGAAATCGTCGGGCGTGCCGTAGGCGGCATGCGGCGCATAGAGCAGAACGCCGTCGTAGCCCCAGCCGCGGTTGCCGCCAAACTGCGACACCGGCAGCACCTCGATCATGGTGATGCCGGTCTCAGCCAGCATCGGCAGCTTCTCAATGGCCGCCCGGAACGTCCCCTCAGCGGTAAAGGTGCCGATGTGCAGCTCATACACCACCGACTCTTCCCACGGCCGTCCCTGCCACTCGCTGTTCTGCCAGCGATAGGCTGCCGGATCGATCACCAGCGACGGGCCGCTGACCTCATCTTTCTGCGCGCGGGCAGCGGGATCGGGCACGGCGGTGCCATCCGCCAGTACAAAATCATATTCGGCATTGGCGGCGACACCGGTGACCCGGGTTTCGAACCAGCCATCCGCCTGGGGTGTCATCTCAATATCCTGACCCGAGAGCCGCAGCGTGACGCGCTGCTGGCCGGTTGCCCAGAGGCGAAAACGCACCTCGTCGTCGGCAACCCGTTCTGCGCCCCAACTTTTAAAAAAAGATTTGGATTCCATTCAGTTGCCTCATTTAGCCTGGAAATGCACGATGGCAGCCATCGCACGAAAAGGATGTTGATGATACAAGCGTCAAAAAACCGTAAAGCGATCAGCGAGACCAGGATGCCAGGTGGGCTGGCGCGTCTCTTCCGGCCAGAAAGCCGGACAGGTATTCAGCGTGATACCGCGGGAAGCCAGCGTTGAGACCGTTTCCATTGGGTATACAGACAGTAATCATAGACTAAGATGTTGCAGTCGCAGGACGGCGGGGCATGGCGGGGCATTAATTTATGTTAATTGCGCTGAAACCGGCGTCACGCGGTGCAAACGCGTCCGGGCAGGCGCAGAAAATCCTGCCGGACGGTGCGGATGCACTCTACGCTTAACCATGATGGCACCGGTCACACCGGCGCCGCTGAACTTTGAAAAGGATATGACGTGAGGAAATGCGTTCTGTTAGCTGTGCTGCTGCTTTCCGCCTGTTCTAACCGGGTCGGACACCGGCTGGACAGCGGTAATCTGCAGCATATTCATGCCGGTCAGACCACCCGTTCGCAGCTGATCGCGCTGTTCGGGCCGCCCGACAGTGAAACGCCCTATACCGACGGGCAGCGGCTGCTGAAGTGGACTTACAGCGAGGCGCGTACCCTGAACACCACCGAGGGGCAGACGCTGACCGTACAGATGAAAAATGACAGAGTGCTGAATTATGCGCTGAGCAAGAGTTAACCGGCCCGGCCGTTGCGCTGCCCGGTGACGGCTTGCCACCGGGCACAATCGGTCAGAATCCGCTGTTCTGCGGCGCCTCCCGGCTCTCTGCGCGCGGCTGCGCCAGCCGGGCAAAGTCGGAGCCAGCCGGATGCTGGTAGATCTGCAGCGAAAAGAAACGGGTCATCGCCGTGATGTACTCAAAAATCGCGGCCTGGGTATTCTCATAGTCGGCCCAGTAGATGGAGGAGGTGAAGCAGTAGACCTCCACCGGCAACCCCTCCGGCGACGGCTTCAGCGGCCGCACCACGATATACATCTCTTTCTGAATGTCATCACGCTGCGCCAGCCAGGCGGTCAGGAACTTACGGAACACCATCAGGTTGGTAATGTTGTTTTCGATAAACCAGCGGTCGCCGACGGCGCTGATATCACGTCCATCCAGCAGCTCCGTGATCGCCTCACCGGCCAGGCGGATCTGACTCATCGCCTGCAGCATCTCCTGATTCACAAAGGTAATCGACTTCTGGTCGAGCCAGAAGCTGCGCATGATGCGCCGGGCGCCGGAGGAGAACATCGCCTGCCAGTTGGTGTAGGTCTCGGTCAGGAAATTTTTGGTCGGGATGCGCGACAGGGTGTTGTCCCAGTTGCGGATGGTGATGGTGTGCAGCGCAATATCGATCACCTCGCCACTGATGTTTCTGTCCGGCATCTCAATCCAGTCGCCCAGCTGCAGCACGTCGTTGGAGGAGAGCTGAATATTGGCCACCAGCGACAGCAGCGTATGCTGGAAGATTAACATCAGCACCGCGGCCACCGCACCCAGCGAGGAGATGATAATCGCCGGTGACTTGTTGGACATGATCGCCAGAATCATGATCGCGGCAATGATATGCACCAGAATTTTACCAATCTGGATATAGCCTTTGATCGAGTGATTTTTGCGTTTGGACTTGCGCGAGTAGGAGTTGTTAACGATCTCCAGCACTTCATTAAAGAAGATCGACAGATAGATAAAGAACAGGATGCCGCAGATGGTCTGAATGGCCACCTTCAGATTTTCAGGCAGGCCCGGCATAAACTGCAGGAAATTGTAGACCACAATCACCGGCACAAAATTCGACAGTTTCTGAGAGAGGCGGATGTCTTTATCCAGCGGCACGCCCTTTTTATGGCTGCTGAAAAAGACCTTCCTGATCACTTTGACGATGAAGAATTTGCAGATCAGGTGCGTGATCATGCCCGCCATCACCAGCAGCAGCAGGCTGAAGCTGATCGACAGCACCCGGTTTCCCTCGATAAAACTCATCAGACTCTGAATGTAATGCATGATAACCACGTGCGAAAAAGAGGAGGGGCGAATTCAACCACAGCAGGAGGGCGGTTGTTAAGCGCCGAATGCGCTCAGGTTCCGCCGCCGCGCTTTTTTCTGTCGCAGGCCACGCGCGGCCACCGTTTTTGTCCTCTGTGCGCGGCACTGACTGCGCGCGACGCTCAGATAAATGGCGCACCGGCCGATAACGATCTTATCTCCTCTGACATGAGCCTCTGGACATGCTAAAAAATCTTAAAATTACGCACGGCATTCTGACCATCCTTGCCCTTTTTATTACGTTACTGACCCTGACCAGCTTTCTGTTTTATAACGGCGTCTCAAAGGCCGATAAAAACTTCGTGGCGGCCGAACAGCTGACGCTGCAGCAGCAGCATCTCAGCGATGCGGTTAAAACCCTGATTAAAACCCGCGTCACCATCAACCGCGTGGCAATCCGTTTCCTGAAAAATCAGCAGGACCCTAAATCGCTGGCGGCGATGGCGGCGCTGCTGGAGCAGGCGGGGCAGTCTGCGGCGCGGGCCAACGCGGATTTCAACGCGTGGCAGGTGATGCCGCGCAGAGCCGGGCAGAGTGAGGCGCAGTCGGCGCAGGTTGAGAAAGCCTACCAACAGATGCGTGACACCATGCTGGCCTCTATTACCTTCCTGAAGCAGGGCAACTATCCGGCCTACGGTAACCTGGAGGCGCAGGCGGCGCAGGATCAGCTCGACAGCGCCTATGAGGCCTGGCGGGCGGTGAACATCCAGCTGATGAAAGATACCTCCCTGCATAACCAGCGCAGCCTGACGGATGCACTCTGGGCGCTGCTGACCATCGGCCTGATCACCGGGGTGATCGGGGTGGCGGTCTGGACTGGACTGCAGACGCTGCTGATTGGCCCGCTGGCCAGGCTGACCGGCCATATGCGCGCCATCTCTGCGGGCGATCTCACCGCGACGATCCAGCCGGAAGGCCGCAACGAAATGGGCCTGCTGACGCAGGAGCTGCAGCAGATGCGCGACGCGCTGGTGGTGACCATTACCTCGGTTGATGAGGCGACCCGCTCTATCTTTACCGGTGCGGCGGAAATTTCGGCCGGCAGCACCGATCTCTCCTCCCGCACCGAGCAGCAGGCGGCCGCGCTGGAACAGACCGCCGCCAGCATGGAGCAGCTGACGTCTACGGTGAAGCTCAACGCGGATAATGCCCGGCAGGCGACCACGGTGTCGAAAGAGGCCTCGGCCACGGCGCAGCAGGGCGGGGAAACTGTCGCCCGGGTTATCGCGAACATGGATCAGATCAGCGAAAGTTCCAGCCAGATCGCCGGGATTACCGCCATTATCGACAGCATTGCCTTCCAGACCAACATTCTGGCGCTGAACGCCGCCGTGGAAGCCGCGCGCGCCGGTGAGCAGGGCCGGGGGTTTGCGGTGGTGGCGGGCGAAGTCCGCTCGCTGGCCGGACGCAGCGCCAGTGCGGCACAGGAGATCCGTGGGCTGATTGAGCGCTCCGCCGAGCGTATCAAAACCGGCGCCGGTCATGCTTCACTGGCGGGCGTGGCGATGGAGAGCATCGTAAACTCGGTCAGCCGGGTAACGCAGCTGATCGAAGAGATCGCGGCCTCCTCCACCGAGCAGACCCGCGGCATTGAGCAGGTCTGCATTGCGGTGTCGGAAATGGATGGGGTGACGCAGCAGAATGCCGCGCTGGTGGAGGAGTCCGCCACCGCCGCCGCCTCGCTGGAGGATCAGGCGAGCACCCTGCGTAAAACGGTCTCGGTGTTTAAAACCGGCAGCCTGCAGGCGGCGTTCTCCGCCGCGCCGGTGGCGAAGGCGAAGGCGCTGATGGTGCCGGCTCGTCAGCCTGTCGCCGCCACGGACAATGATAACTGGCAGAGCTTCTGAGAACGGCCGTGATTCCGCTGTGCCATAAAAAAACCGCCCCTGGGGGCGGTTTTTTATTCGCGGCAGGTATCAGGCCGGCACGGACTGCGCCTTCTGGCTGCGTGACCAGACGCGGTGCGCCTTCATCGCCTGCGTAAACGCAGACATCAGCGCGCTCTCCGCCGAATCACCCTGCACGATACCCTCTTCCTGATCGCCATCGTTCAGGCCGAACTGCGCGTTAAAGCGACGCGCGTCGCCCACCAGGCCGATCACCTTGAGGTGCTTGTAGGCCTCCAGCAGGAAGTAACGGGCATCGCCGCTTAACAGCAGGGCGTCGATGTTGCCATCCGGCACGATGACGGCATCGAAAGTCAGTGACGGCAGACCGGCGAAGGTCGCATCCACCGGCAGCACCGAACCATCATCGGCCCGGACCTGGCCCATGTGCGGCGCCAGCAGTTTGGCGTGAACGCCTTCCGCCTTCAGCGCCTGCAGGATTGCCAGCACATCGGCAGCTTTCACGCCGTCGCTGAGCAGCAGCGCCACCTGGCGGCCTTTGATCTCTCCACCCGGCACGGCGTAGAGGCTGAGGCTCTCATCCTGAGTCAGGCCGTTCACCGCCGCAGGCGGCTGAATGTTGCGCTGCTCGTCGGTCAGCGCGATACCCAGGTTATCCGCCACGCCCTGCGCCAGTTTCAGGTCGATGCGCGCCAGATGATCCACCACACGCTCACGAATATAGGTGCGGCCCACTTTGCTCAGCTCGAACGAGTAGGCACCGATGATGTGCTGCTGCTCGAACGCCGTCTGGCTGTTCCAGAACAGACGCGGCTGGGCATAGTATTCGCCGAATGACGGGCTGCGCTCACGTACCTTATGGCCTTCCACGCGCTCCTGATAGCTCTCGAAGCCGCCGCCTTTCGCCGCCGGTGGGGTTTCACGCGGCCAGTTATCGTTGATGGAGTTCGGCTCGTAGTTCGCCGGATTGGTATCAATATCCTGACGATGCATCCCCTGACGCTGGAAGTTGTGGTAAGGGCAGGTTGGACGGTTGATCGGGATCTCATGGAAGTTCGGCCCGCCCAGGCGGCTGATCTGCGTGTCGGTATAGGAGAAGAGACGGCCCTGCAGCAGCGGATCGTTGGAGAAGTCCAGACCCGGAACGATATGGCCCGGATGGAAGGCCACCTGCTCGGTTTCCGCAAAGAAGTTGTCCGGGTTGCGGTTAAGCACCATCTTGCCGACGATCTCGACCGGCACCAGCGCTTCCGGGATCAGCTTGGTGGCATCCAGAATATCGAAGTCATATTTGAACTCATCCTCCTCCGGGATCAGCTGCAGGCCCAGCTCATATTCCGGGAAATCTCCGGCTTCGATCGCTTCCCAGAGGTCGCGACGGTGGAAATCGGGATCGCGACCGGTCAGTTTCTGCGACTCGTCCCACAGCAGCGAGGCTTTACCGGCCACCGGCTTCCAGTGGAAGCGGACAAAGGTCGCTTTGCCTTCGGCGTTGATCAGACGGAAAGTATGGATACCAAAGCCTTCCATGGTGCGGTAGCTGCGCGGGATGCCACGGTCAGACATCGCCCAGATCACGTTGTGCATGGTTTCCGGCTGCAGGGAGACATAGTCCCAGAAGGTGTCATGGGCGCTCTGGCCCTGCGGGATCTCGTTGTGTGGCTCCGGCTTAACGGCATGCACAAAGTCAGGGAATTTGTGCGCATCCTGAATAAAGAACACCGGCGTGTTGTTGCCCACCAGGTCGAAGACACCCTCTTCGGTGTAGAACTTGGCGGCGAAACCGCGAATGTCGCGCACGGTATCCGCTGAACCGGCACCGCCCTGAACCGTGGAGAAACGGACAAAGACAGGCGTGGTCTGCTCCGGATCACTGAGGAACTGCGCTTTGGTCAGATCTGTCAGTGAGCGGTAAGGCTGGAAGTAGCCATGGGCGGCCGAACCACGGGCGTGGACGATACGCTCCGGGATACGTTCGTGGTCAAAGTGCGTGATCTTCTCACGCAGGATAAAGTCTTCCAGCAGCGTCGGCCCGCGCGACCCGGCGGTCAGGGAGTTCTGGTCGTTGGCGATGCGCGTGCCCTGATTGGTGGTCAGCGCCTGATGGGTGCCGTTTTTCCGGCTGGCTTCAAGCTGGTCAAGTTTGGCGTTGTGTGTCTGCGGAGCTTTCAGGCTGCCCGGTGCGGTAGGCTGTTTGCCGGGCGGTGTCGGTTCAGCGGGGGGCTGATGCGAACCATCTTTGGGGGCCAGCGATCCCAGACCCGGTTCTGAGGATTCGGGACCGGTGGTGGGGGCACGTTCACTCAGGGGTTTCTTCTCTGTATCTTTCGACATTAATCCATGCTCCAGCGGTTGTTTAACTTTCGACGACACTAAATATAGAACAACCTGAACAATACTGAGGATTAAGCGGCCATTTAACTGCGTCGCGCGTTCCTTTTTTGTCCGGATAAAAACCGCCGCTTATCTCTGCGCCTCTCCTGTCGCTACGCTTATCGGGGCCGCATGCCGTCTGGCTTAGCGGCGAGCCAGGCCGCGCCCGCCGTACGGGCAACCTGGTTCGGGTGCGTCCGGGCGTCGTCCGCCAGCGGGCCAGCGCAGGAGCCGGAAGCGGTCATCGATCGGTAAGTAAAATTAACGTCACAACCGGAAACTTTTCGTTGAATTAAGAAATGTTATATCATAACATTTTGCGCCATTGTAACAGCGAGTGAGGATAAGGTTTTGGCAAATCAGACAGGTCAGTGGATTGGAGTGATCGGGGCGCTGTTAATCAGCCAGCAGGCGCTGGCGCACGGCACGCACGCACAGGGTAAACCGTTGTCTGCGATGGAGCAGAAGGCGGCAGAAGGGGTTTTTGCTGACAGCGATGTGAAAGATCGTCCGCTCTCCGACTGGGACGGACTGTGGCAGTCGGTCTATCCGCTGCTGCAGAGCGGTGAGCTGGACCCGGTCTGGCAGAAGAAGGCGCAGCAGACGCCCGGTAAAACAGCCGAGGCGATTAAAGACTATTACCGCAAAGGCTACGCCACCGACGTTGCGACCATCGGCATCGAAAACGGCGTAATGGAGTTTCACGTCGGGGAGCAGGTCAACGCCTGTCACTACCGCTACGCGGGCCATAAAATCCTGACCTATACGTCAGGTAAAAAAGGGGTGCGTTACCTGTTTGAGTGCCAGGATGCCGGCAGCAAAGCGCCTAAATTTGTGCAGTTCAGCGATCACACCATCGGCCCACGCAAGTCTGCGCATTTCCATATTTTTATGGGCAACGTGTCGCAGCAGGCGCTGCTGACGGAGATGGAGAACTGGCCGACCTATTACCCTTATCAGATGACCAATCCGCAGGTCGTGGATGAGATGCTGCATCACTGAGTGGGGCAGCGGCCCGGCTGATCCGCGCAACACGGCGGGTAGTTAAGCGTGGCCGGGCACGGCTTTCTCACGACCCCGACCGGGCTCGTTTCGCGGCCCGGTCGGCCATCAGAACACGTTTCCACACACTTTACAGAGCGAAGGGGCCGGCCCAGGCGATCGCCGCACGCTGCGGCGGGCAGCCGCGTCTCCCCCTCTGTCAGCCGCCTGCTGCGGTTATTCTGCTCAGTGCCGTGGCGCACGACTGGCCGGTCGCCAGCGGCCTGTTACACTTCTGATAAGCATAAATCAGGAGCAGACATGAAATTAGGCTTTGCATGTAAGTATCTCAACCCCGAGGGTAAACAGTTTTTCCCGTTTCGCGCGACCACCCGTAAACGCTTCTTGAGTTTATCGCACGACGAGCGCTATCAGCTGCTGTATGAGATCACCGTCACCAACCTCAATCATCTCTTCCTGACGCTGGAGCAGCTGGCGACCTTACCGCCGTCCCTCAGAATGATGCGTATCGGCAGCGATCTGCTGCCTCTCTACACGGTGCCCGAAGCCGCACCGCTGTTTGCTGAATTTCTGCCGGCCCTCCATTCACAGTTTGCCCGCTGCGGCGAGCTGGCGCGGACGCATCAGATCCGGCTCTCCTTCCATCCGGGGCAGTACACCGTGCTGGCCTCCGACAACCCTGATGTGGTGACGCGCGCGCTGGAGGATGTGGAGTATCACACCCTTTGTGCCTGCCTGATGGGCTACGGCAAAACCTTCCAGGATTTTAAAATCAACATCCATATGAACGGCAAAGCGGGCTTCGACGGCTTTAAGCAGTCGTTTAACCGGCTCAGCCCGGAAGCGCGGCGGATGCTGACGGTGGAGAACGATGAGATCTCCTGCTCGCTGGAGGATGTGCTGCAGGCGGCGCCGCTCTGTCCGGTGGTGCTGGATATCCATCATCACTGGGTAAAAGAGAGCGCGTTTATCCAGCCCGATGATGCGCGTGTGGCAAGAGTGATTGACTCCTGGCGCGGCGTGCGTCCGGTGCTGCACTATTCGATTTCGCAGGAGGGGATCATTCCGGCACAGGGCTGGCCCGATCAGCAGCAGCTGGGGGTGAGCAAAAGCAAACTGCGGGCGCACTCCGATTATTTCTTTAATCCGACGCTGAATGCGTGGGCGCTGTCGTTCCGGGAGTTCGACATCATGTGCGAAGTGAAGATGAAGAATCTGGCGCGCGAACCGCTCTTCGAGTGGGGGATAGCGCAGCAGCTGGTGGCCGACCCGCAGGCGGAATCGGCCGGGGAACAGCCGGTTAAATAATGGCGACGCCGCCGGTCACGGCGAGGGTGGCCCCTGAAATGTAGCTGGACTCATCGCTGGCCAGCATCACATAGGTGGGTGCCAGCTCCGCAGGCTGACCGGCACGCTGCAGCGGCACTTCGCTGCCGAAATTCTTCACCTGCTCAACCGGCATGGTCGAGGGGATCAGCGGCGTCCAGATCGGACCGGGTGCGACAGCATTGGCCCGGATCCCTTTTTCAGCCAGCAGGGCCGCCAGGCCGCCGGAAAAGTTCACGATGGCGGCCTTGGTGGCGGAGTAGGCGAGCAGCTTCGGCTTCGGCTGGTCGGCATTGATGGAGGCGGTATTAATGATCGACCCGCCCGCCGGCATATGCCGCGTGGCCGCTTTGCTGAGGTAGAACATCGCATAGAGGTTGGTCTTCATCGTCCGATCAAACTCATCATCGCTGATCGCATCCAGCGATTCGCGCGTCATCTGATAGGCCGCGTTGTTCACCAGAATATGGATTTCGCCAAACGCCTCGACTGCCTGGTCGACCAGCGCGTTGCAGTGTGACGCCTCGGTAATGTCGCCGGGCACCAGCAGCGCCTTCTGGCCCGCTGCCTCAACTCGCCGGGCGGTATCCTGCGCATCCTCATGCTCATCAAGATAGGAAATCAGCACATCGGCACCTTCGCGGGCAAACGCAATGGCAACGGCCCGGCCGATGCCGGAGTCGCCGCCGGTAATAATCGCTTTTTTACCCGCCAGACGGCCTGAACCCTGATAGCTCTCTTCGCCGTGATCGGGCTGAGGCTGCATCGCGGCGGTGCTGCCAGGCCAGCTCTGCTGCTGTTCTGCGAAAGGGGGCTGTGGACGCTGAGTGGATGACATGACGTTTTCTCCATAAAAGACAGGGTAAGCTGGTCCGGGCATCAGGCCCGGACCGGTGCGCGATCAGGGTTTTGGTGGGGTGATGCCGTCAATCTGCTCTGACTGGGCGCCGGAACCGGGACGGGCGTTACCGAGCAGCGGCTCATCGCCCAGAATATCGGGCTGCTGTTTCGCGCTGAACTGCCCCCGGCCATCGTAAGCCGGACCGCTGCTCCAGCGGCCTTCCGGCAGCGGCTTATCCAGCGAGGTATTCAGGCAGTAATAGGCGTGCTCCTGCGCTTCATGCTCCTGCGGGAAGCTGTTCGGGATCGGCAGCGAGGCGTTCAGACCGCCCATCTCTTCGATGACGGCCAGCCACTGCTGCTGGTGCAGGGTGTCACGGGCGATCAGGAAGGAGAGGAAATCCTTCATGCCCTTATCTTCGGTCATGTTGTAGAGCCGGGTCGCCAGGACGCGGCCGGTCGCTTCTGCGGTGACGTTCGCCAGCATGTCGGCGGCCACGTTGCCGGAGGCGTAGATGTGGCTCATATCAAACGGCATGCCGTTGGCGTTGACCGGCATCGCCGCCAGCCCCGACGAGAGGATATGGCGCGGATTCATGCCGCCCAGAATGGCGTTGACCACCGGATCTTTCGCCGACGCTTCCTGATACGAGAGCGGGGCGCCTTCAAGGTTCAGTGCCACGGCGTAGCCCAGCATTTCGATATGGCTCAGCTCTTCCGTCGCGGTCGAGATCAGCAGATCGCGGATCCGGACATCTCCCCGCGCGCCCATCGCCTGGAAAAAATATTGCATCGCTACACGAATCTCACCCTCGACGCCGCCGATGGCCTGCTGGAGCAGCATGGCAAATTCAGGATCGGGTTTTTCCACACGAACCGGGAATTGAAGTTTTGATGAATGATGAAACATGATTATTTTCCTCGTCTGTGTTTGCAGTGGATGCAGAAAAAGCCTGGACACAGATAACGGATAAATAAAGCGGAACGAGAGCAATTAACCGGGATTAATGGTGAAATAATCGGCAAAATAGCCTTTAAGCGGAGCGATATAGGGTTATGTGTGCGGCGTCAGCACGGTGCCGGGAAGGGGATGCAGGTGCGGGGAGGGGCAGAAATAAAAAAGCCCCAAAAAATGGGGCCGATTCCGGTCGGGAAATGCATCCGTGCTAATTCGCGTTCCCTCATAACAGACACAGGTTATCAGCTGGCGCTGGTCACCGACGCGCGCTGAAGAACGTGTTCAAGCGCCTGACGGTAGATATCCTGCTTCATCACGTCACGTTCGCTCTCCAGGTGGTGAATCAGGCCCAGTACGATATCTTTATCGGAAACGTGGGCTTTTGCGCGAGCGAGTTCGGCATGGACGGCAGTAATGACCTGCTGTTCCGTGCTCAGCGCGGTACCAGAGTTCATGAAGTAATCAGAAATCTGAGACTCTGTGTTCATCGTTGTTTGCATGGTCAGGCCTCATAAAAAATTGGGGAGACAGGTTTATTGCGGTCCGCTAAGCGACTGACGCAAAAAAAATTGCATCTGAAGGTGGAAATCCACAACACCTTCAGATGCGGTGCAAGGCACCTTTCGTTACGAGTGATTTAATATCACGAGGTAAAGTTATACAAGATTGGCAAACTTGTACAACGAAATTTGACAAAAATTTTCTGGTCGGTGGTGTATCTGAAATGCATCTTTAAGGGCGATTATGGCGATAGTTCTATTAAACTATCAAATACAATGGGTTATGATTATTCTCTGTGAGCGGGGGATTTCAGGGGCTGGCGATGCAGGATATTTTACCGCTACAGCAGGGTGCTGAACCGCGTTTCTGACGGCGGATCGCCGCAAAACCTGTACAGGTTTCAGGGCGGAAAATGTGCAGGATCGTATCCGGCTGTCGCATTCCTGTCCGTCCGGCACGCGGCTCAGCATAATTCACTTCACACCTCCGGTTCAGACAGCTAAGGTTGACCCCTTATCCATTACAAGGAAACGATCATGGTCCACGACTATTTCGCGATCCCCGCTGCGGGCATCACCCAGGAACAACACAAACGCGCGGTTGCTGTCGCGGCTGCGCTCTCTGTCGCAAAAGAGTCCGTCAGCGCCTCAACTTCCGCAACCGGCTCGAAGACCTCCTGGGATCTGCAGGCTGTGGCGAATGAAATAGCGAATCTGGCCGATGCGATTCAGGATGCGCTGGAGAGTGACAGCGGAATGTAATGCCGGGACGTGCGCCTGACGCGGTGGCCGCAGGCCGGGGCAGCGTTCAGCCGTGCCGGTTCAATCCGGCAGGCAGACGCTGCCGGAAGGGCGTTTATTCCATGCCGGGAGGCTCATACTTAATATACTGCCGCAGGGCATCATGAATGGCCTGATTATTTCCCTCGTCCAGTCCGCGGTCGGCATATTCCTTCGCCAGCGCCGCCAGTACATCGTCAAATTTGCCTTTGTAATTGAGATTATTCAGCGCTATTTGCTGCCCCAGTATCGCCTTTAATACCGTGGTCTCCACCGTTAGCTGTGCCACCGTCTCTTCCAGTTTTCTGATGCGCTCGTCGTCTGCCATAACTCCTCCATGCCTGAAAAAAAAGCAGAATAACCCGCTCACCGGTCATATTCAAACCGCTCTCCGGACCGGAAAGCGGATGTCAGATTTTCCTTAAGTCAGAATCATTCACGGCGTCATTAATAAGTGGCATTACTGTAAGCCGATGACGGAAATATTTCACCGCTGCGCTGAAAGTAACCCGTTTTTGTTTACTATCCCGGCAATGAAAAAAGGGCGATTAAAAAAAAGTGTCGGGTCATCAGAGGCTTTACTTAAAAAAGGGCCAGGTCACTTGATTAAAAGGGGGAATAGCTATTACTGTATTTATATACAGTAATCTGAAAAAGGAGTGAAATTGTGGAATTCATTAAACCTGCGGACATTCGCGCTATCCTGCCTCTGCCGCTCTATATCGAACGTGTGCCCTGCGGCTTTCCCTCTCCGGCGCAGGATTATGTTGAGCAGCGCATCGATCTGAATGCGCTGATGGTCCAGCATCCCAGCGCCACCTATTTTGTCCGCGTCAGCGGCGAGTCGATGATTGAGGCGGGCATTAACGATGGCGATATGCTGGTGGTCGACAGCTCCCTTACCGCCGCCCACGGCGATATTGTGGTCGCCGCCGTCGACGGCGAGTTCACCGTTAAGCGTCTTCAGCTTCACCCCTGCCTGCAACTGATGCCGATGAATACTCAATTCAAACCGATCGCTATCCGGACCGAAGATGTGCTGGAGGTGTTTGGTGTTGTCACCTTTGTGATTAAAGCGACGCACTGATGCGGTGCGCGGTTTAACGCAACGCCGCCGCCCGGATGCGGGCGCGAGGCGCATTGCCGGTGAGCCTGAGGTTCGCGCAGGCTCACCGGCAGGCGATCTCTCCGGCGGCATGCAGAGCGCCTCTCTCCGCCAGAGCGCGCGCGAACAGGTCGTGAACTGACCCATCCAGGGGCTGCCTGTGACCCGTGCGGCCGCGGCTCTGTGAACGTCTCAGCGGCCGGGTGCTGGCTCGCCAACGCTGCCGCTATTTTGCGACAGGCAGATCCTGATAGCGGGTGGTATAGGCCGGAGAGAGCATGTCGCGCTTCATCGCCCAGGCCTTCTGGACACCCTGACCGGCAAACCACAGCTTCGCTTTGCCACTCTGGTTCAGGCCATCGACCACGCGCATCAGCGCCTCACTGTCAGGGCGGGGCTGAAACTCATCAAAAAGAGTAAGCTGCGTCACGCCCTGGCTGTAGAAGTCACCCAGCGTGACGCCCGCCTTCATGTAGCGGCAGCCCTCCAGCCAGATACGATTCAGCGCGTCGATCGCCACGCGGATGATGTCACGGGTATCGCAGGTCGGAAACGGTAACTGCGCCATCGCCTGATTGCCATAAAAGGCTTCGCCCTCCGCATGCGGACTGGTGCGAACAAAAACGGTCACCTGGCGACAGTACTGCCCCTCCAGACGAAGTTTCTCGGCCGCTCTTACCGCATAGTTGCAAACCGCTTCCCGCATGTCCGCATAAGTCGTGATGCGCGCTGAAAAGGAGCGGGAGCACATGATCTGCTGTTTAGTGGGCGGGCAGGACTCCAGATCCAGGCATGACTCGCCGCGCAGCTCCCTGACGGTGCGCTCCAGCACGACATTGAAGTGCTTCCGGATCACCCAGGTGCTCTGGTCCGCTAAATCTTTTGCGGTCATGATGCCCATACCATTCAGTTTCTGGCTGATGCGGCGACCCACGCCCCAGACATCCTCCACCGGTATCAGCGCCATCAGCTTCTTCTGGCGTTCCACACTGGAGAGATCGACGACACCGCGCGTTTTTGACCACTTTTTGGCGGCATGATTAGCCAGTTTTGCCAGGGTTTTGGTTTGCGCAATACCGACACCGACGGTCAGATGAGTATCCTGCTTAATGCGGTTACGGATCTCGTGTCCGAACTCTTCCAGCACACGGCAATGGTGAACCCCGGTCAGATCGACGAAGGCCTCATCGATTGAATAGATCTCAACGGCAGGAGAGATCGCCTCCAGCGTGGTCATTATCCGGTTACTCATATCCGCGTAGAGCGTGTAGTTAGAGCTGAATACGTGCACATTCAGGCGCTGCAGCTCATCTTTTATTTTGAAATAGGGCGCACCCATTTTTATTCCGAGTTTTTTTGCCTCGGCGGAGCGGGAGATAATACAGCCATCGTTGTTACTCAGAATACAGACGGGCTTTCCTCTCAGATCGGGCCTGAAGACGGTTTCGCACGAGGCATAGAAGGCGTTGACATCAACCAGGGCGAACATCAGCGACCTGCAGCCTGCGGTGGATAATCAGCAACCTGCTGGTCTGTCATGCGGTGACGGGCGCGGCATGATGGGAGCAGAACTGGGTGAGATGTTGCGGGTCTGAAAACGAGCATAGCCTGGCCTTAATAATAGCTGTATATAAATACAGTATTACCGATTGGCCGTTTCGGTCAAGCCAGCAGAGGCGTTCACCCTTTCATTTCCTGAAAAGGGGGAAGGGGGCGCTGAAGGACGTCCGCTAAAAGCTTTTTTTAACACGCGTAAAATGATTCGGGAGGTTATGCTTTTCCTGGTTCGATGAGCAGTTAATCATCGGGTTGTTAAGGTCTGTAACCAGGTAGATATCATGAATTTTACCCAGTTTGAAGCCAGAGTGAGGCAGTGGCCCGCCATCTCTTTCACTACCATCATCCTGTCCCGTCATCATACCGACTATGAGATCTATGCGATCGACGATAGCAGCGCGGTAAAAACCCGGCTCTATTTATGCCAGGCGGATAACGAAAATCATGCCAGCCTGTTAATAAAGCAATTCACCTTCTGGCTGATGAAAATCAATGCTGCGCAGCGCGCCGGGCAGGAAGAAAAAGGCAGCACAGAGATACCGTTATTGTCTGAATAAGCGCAAATTGGGCTACGGCGGAGCCCCTGCCGGAGAGGGGGCAGAACCAGCGGATACGGGGTCTGCGGGCAGCATGGCCGGTGGCGGGACGGGTGCAGATGACGCGCTGTCGCGCCAGCCATCTATACTTGATGCCCGTGCCTGGGATAGAATCCCTGTCGATTTTGACAGGAATGCACGATCTCAGACCGGTAACGATGATCACGACAGCCATAGCGCATAAAAACAGAGAGCGGGGACGCCCCAGAGAGTTCGATATCGAACAGGCTCTGGATAACGCCATGACCGTTTTCCGGCAAAAAGGGTATCACGCGGCCTCGATAACCGATCTGGGTGAGGCGATGAACCTCTCCGCAGGCAGCATCTACAAAGCCTTTAAAGATAAACGTTCGCTGTTCCTGCTGGTGTTCGAGCGCTATCTGGCGCTGCGTAACGCCGATCTGCGTCGTCGTCTGGCGCCCTGCGTCAGCGGACGGGAAAAAGTCACCGAACTCCTGCAGTTCTATCTGGACTCGGCCCGGGCAGCAGAGGGACGGCGCGGCTGTCTGGTCGTCGCCAGCGCGATTGCGCTACAAACCCTGGATGCGGCGATGGCACAGCGCATCAACGACGTGGTTCAGCGTAATCAGCGCTTTCTGGTGACGCTGCTGGAGCTGGGGAAGAAGGATGGCTCAATCGATAATACGCTGGACAGTGAAGCGGCAGCTGGTCTGATCCTCTGCATCGCCTTTGGTATGCGGGTGGTGGGCAAGGTCGGTGACGTGACCAATGAGCAGGAGACGCTGGCACTGGCACTGAAAGTGCTGGGATAATTGCGGTCAGAACGCCCGCCATCCTCTGCGGCCTGCCGCTTTCGCAACGGGCTTCTCCTCATCCTCACATCCAAGCCCTTTCACCGGGCAAAAATCGCCTCATCATCCCGATCCGCCCGCAGGCCACAGGAATCTGTCGGCGCAACATGACGCCGGTATCAAGGAGAAAGAGCAGGTGGCGGTCGCTTAACGCCCGAACAGCAGGCCGATCAGCGTACGGTAGTGACGCTCTTCCTCTTCTGTCGAGGCGGTTTCAAGCCGAAGCAGAAGCTTGGTGCAAATCGACTTGCGATTCACATTCATTCCGGCATGCAGAATTTCAACCACCACCTGTCCCAGCGTCTCTTGCTGTGAAGGCAGGCTTGCCGCGTTAAAATAACGGGCAATATCGTCTGCCGTCCGCGGCAGTCTCTGGTTCGGGTACATGGTTTATTTCCTGAAAGGTGGTGTAAAAACGTTCGGTCAGGCGCGAAGTTATACAAAAACGAGTGATCTGTACAGCTATTTCGGCAATGTCCGGATGATTTTTATTCATGCCCGGAAATCGGGACAGCGAAACGGCAAAACCGGTAAGCGAAACGTGACGGATGGGTGCCAGAAAACGGGCTGGCACCCGGCGCAGAACGACCGTCAGAACGGCAAAAGATCACCGGTAATCTTTGAGGAAAGCCGGTGCCTGCCCGGTTTCGACCAGCCAGTTAAGTTCGGCCCGATCGCGCGAAGAGGCGTCCACAAAACTTTTCAGCCAGTTACGTGCATCGGCAATCTGCGCAACGCGCTCGTCGCTCTGCTCGTTCTCCGCCATCACGCCCAGCTGTCGAATCAGGGACGCCAGGGTAATTTCCTGCTCTTCAAAGGCCAGATTAATGGTGGCTTCCCCGAGAATAATATGGCCGACATCTTTTTCATGATAAATCATCTGCTACCTCCTGATTAAATAGCGACACTGACAGTTTAGTGAACCGCGCGCCGGACTAAAAGCCCACGGCGACAGGGGCAGGAGGCGCAGAATTGCTGAAAATAAACGGAACCTTTAAGCGCAACGATAAACAGCTAAAAGCTAAGCATAAAATCAGGCACAGATTGAGAGACTGGCGAAGGCTGAACAGTCAGGGTGGTTAAAAGAGGCAAGCTGGCCTGAAATTCAGATAAGCAAAAAGCCCGGCTTCTTTCCTTTTGTCAAATTCATCGCGATGCGCGACAGAAAAACCGGATGAAGAGAGCGATGCCGTCACATCCGTGCGGCGACGCTTTCGCCGTCGCTGCAGGCAAAAATAAAGCCGCCCACGGGCGGCTTTATTTATCAGGCGACAGCAGCAGGTTTATTTGTGCGGAACTTCAGAAACCGCTTTAACGTCTGCTTTATTGATCTGTTGCTTCACACCGTTGGCATCGGTGTAGGCCAGCAGGCCGGCATCAGACTCAGAAGGCTTGCCATCACTGATGATGGTCCGGCCGTCATTGGTCTGAATTGCATAGCTGGTACGGGTGCAGCCGGTTAATACGGTCATACCGATCAACGCGGCGAGAGGCAGAATCAGCGCTTTTTTCATCTTATTCACCTTATATTAGTTGTCGAGTTCACTCATATTACTAATCTCATTGCGATTAATTTGCTCGGTTTTTCCGGTCTGAGCATCGCGATAAGAAACCAGCCCCGTATCTGAATCAATCTGGGGTTTTCCATCAGTAACAATTGTGCGGCCATCAGTGGTCTTAATCGATTGATTCGAGGCGCAACCCGCCAGCGTACCTAAAGAAAGCGCCAGCAGAGCGATGGCCGACAGGGATTTCATTTTCATTTTTTCAACTCCGTGAATTTTATCCAGACCTCTACAGCATAGACCGCTTTATCGTATTTGCTGGTCGCCTCACGCTTCGGTGGCGGCTTTTTAAACAAAAACGGCAGGTGCGCGGGAAATTAGCGGGGGGCGCGCCAAAAAATCGCATTTATTGCAAATTCCAGCCGCCGTTAATAGCCGCGCAGAGATCAGGGCTGATGGCCGGAATAAAAGAAAAGAGGACGGAATATAAACGGGCCCGGTCAGCGGCCATTACGGGAGTGGACACGGTTTGTCACCGGATAATAGCCCGACGCTGCCGGAGATGAGGGGCGCCAGCCGGGGACGACAGGCCGTCGGCCCCGGCTGATGGCATCAGAGCACGGAATCCTCGCCCGCTTTGGCGGCCGCTTTTTCCGCTTTCATCGCGCTGACCGGATCAGAGGCGCTCAGCCAGCGATCAAATTTCTGATAGGTGTCGATAAAGGTTTTAAAGTAGCTGCTGGCGATGGTGGCGTTCTCTTTATGGTTCATAAACGCCACGGCCAGCTTGAAAGCATCTTCGTTATCAAATTTCATCTCTCATTCCCCTTGCTTAAGATGTATAGAGCGTAGCCTGAGAACAGGGGCTGTGCATTCAGACAACCACCTGAAAATGCGCAATAATTCATGCCGGCTGACGCCATCGGCCCGATTGGCGTCGATTCTCACTTCCTTCACGCCGAATCCTTCTTATAATGCCAGCTTCACTCGCAAAGGAGACCCGCTTATGTTGAAAGGATTAACCGTGGCTGCGGTGCTGCTGCTGTCGGGCTGTAGCCTGATGCATAAACAGCCACCGGCAGCGCAGACCCTGCACTATCGCTGCGGAACCCTGCCTCTGACCGTCATGCTGGATGAGACGAAGGAACAGGTCAGCTTTATCATGGATGGTCAGCCGCTGACGCTGAAGCAGACGGTATCCGCCTCCGGCGCCCGCTACAGCGACGGCACCTATGTTTTCTGGTCCAAAGGCAACGGCGCGTTTATCGAACGTAACGATAAAATTGTCGTCAATGATTGTGAGCTGCAACCTGCCAGCTGACTTTTTATCTGAATAGGCGAGCATCATGAGTGACAGCGAAACGCTACACACCATTGCCCATCTGCGGCGTGAATATACCCGCGGCGGCCTGCGTCGTAAGGATCTGCCGGACACTCCGCTGGCGCTGTTTGAACAGTGGCTGGGTCAGGCCTGTGAGGCAAAACTGCCCGATCCGACGGCCATGACCGTGGCTACCGTGGATGAAACGGGGCAGCCCTGGCAGCGTATCGTGCTGCTGAAACATTTCGATGCCCAGGGCATGGTGTTTTACACCAACCTTGGCAGCCGCAAAGCCCTGCAGCTGGCGCAGAACCCGCGCATCTGTCTGCACTTCCCCTGGCACTTTCTGGAGCGTCAGGTGATGGTGCTGGGCGAAGTGGAAAAGCTGTCGCCGCTGGAGGTGCTGAAATATTTCCACAGCCGTCCGCGCGACAGCCAGATCGGTGCCTGGGTGTCGAAGCAGTCGAGCCGGATTTCGGCGCGCGGGATTCTGGAAGGCAAGTTCCTTGAGCTTAAACAGAAGTTCCAGCAGGGCGATGTGCCACTGCCGAGCTTCTGGGGCGGCTACCGGGTGAAATTTCATACGATGGAGTTCTGGCAGGGCGGCGAACATCGCCTTCACGATCGCTTCATCTATCAGCGCGACCACGACGGCTGGAAAATCGACCGTCTGGCACCCTGAATCTGCACGATTCCCCCCTATCAGCGCTGGCACAGAAAGCGTCAGCGCTTTATGCTATAGCCCTCATTTTTTTGGTTCCGCAACTCAGCGGAAAGCTGTGTACCAGCATAGGTGCAGTCTGATCAATTTGGAGTCAGTAATGACCAGCAGTAACCTGATACAACAATTGCAGGAGAGGGGCCTTATCGCCCAGGTGACGGACGAAGACGCGTTAACAGAGAAACTGGCGCAGGGGCCAATTTCGCTCTATTGCGGCTTTGACCCCACTGCTGACAGCTTGCATTTGGGCCATCTGGTACCGCTGCTCTGCCTGAAGCGTTTTCAGGATGCCGGACATAAGCCGGTGGCACTGGTCGGGGGCGCAACCGGCCTGATCGGCGATCCGAGCTTCAAAGCCGCAGAGCGTAAACTTAATACCAGCGAAACCGTCGGTGAATGGGTTGAAAAGATCCGCCAGCAGGTGGCCCCGTTCCTCGACTTCGATTGTGGCAGCAACAGCGCCATCGCCGCGAACAACTATGACTGGTTTGGCAGCATGAACGTGCTGACCTTCCTGCGTGATATCGGCAAGCACTTCTCCGTTAACCAGATGATCAACAAAGAAGCGGTGAAGCAGCGTCTGAACCGTGACGATCAGGGCATCTCCTTTACCGAGTTCTCCTACAATCTGCTGCAGGGTTATGACTTTGCCTGCCTGAACGAGCGATACGGCGTCAGCCTGCAGATCGGCGGTTCTGACCAGTGGGGCAACATCACCTCCGGTATCGATCTGACCCGTCGTCTGCATCAGAATCAGGTCTTTGGCCTGACCGTTCCGCTGATCACCAAGTCTGACGGCACCAAATTTGGTAAAACCGAAGGCGGCGCAGTCTGGCTGGACGCGAAGAAAACCAGTCCGTACAAGTTTTATCAGTTCTGGATCAACACCGCCGACGCGGATGTCTACCGCTTCCTGAAATTCTTCACCTTTATGAGCATCGACGAGATCAATGCGCTGGAAGAAGAGGACAAAAACAGCGGCGCCGCGCCACGGGCACAATATGTGCTGGCAGAGCAGGTGACGCGTCTGGTGCATGGCGAGGCGGGCCTGTCGGCGGCAAAACGTATCACGGCCAGCCTCTTCTCCGGCTCTGTCAGCGACATGACCGAAGCGGACTTCGAGCAGCTGGCGCAGGATGGTATGCCAACCATCGCGCTGAGCGCAGACGATGACCTGCAGCAGGCGCTGGTGAAGGCCGAGCTGGTGCCATCCCGTGGTCAGGCGCGCACCATGATCGGTTCAAATGCCGTCTCTCTGAACGGCGAAAAACAGTCCGATGCGGAATATCGCTTCAGCGACAGCGACAAGTTGTTCAACCGCTATACGCTGCTGCGTCGCGGCAAGAAACACTACTGCCTGATTAACTGGCAGTAAGCTTTCAGGGCCGGTTTCCGGCCCTTTTTTTATGGCAAGGCAGACAGGGCAAACACGTGAAAAATATTTTAGCGATTCAGTCGCATGTTGTTTTTGGTCATGCCGGTAACGCGGCGGCTGAGTTTCCGATGCGCCGCCTGGGCGCCAACGTCTGGCCGCTGAATACCGTGCAGTTTTCCAACCATACGCAATATGGCCACTGGACCGGCACGGTGATGCCGGCAACGCATTTAACCGACATCGTTAAAGGCATTGCGGATATCGACCGCCTGAAAACCTGTGACGCGGTGCTGAGCGGCTATCTGGGATCGGCGGAGCAGGGTGAACAGATTCTGCAGATTGTTCGTCAGGTGAAAGCGGCGAACCCCAACGCCTGGTACTTCTGCGATCCGGTCATGGGCCATCCTGAGAAAGGCTGCATTGTGGCACCGGGCGTCGCGGAGTTTCACTGCAAAATGGCGATGCCCGCCAGTGACATCATCGCGCCGAACCTGCTTGAGCTGGAGATGCTGAGCGAACGCACCGTGACGGATGTTGATGCGGCGGTGGAGGCTGCACGGGCACTGATTGCCCAGGGGCCGCGCGTCGTGCTGGTGAAACACCTTGCGCGCGCCGGTCGCCGCAGCGATCGCTTTGAGATGCTGCTGGTCACGGCGGAGGACGCCTGGCACATCAGCCGTCCGCTGGTCGATTTCGGCGTGCGTCAGCCGGTCGGCGTTGGCGATCTTACCAGCGGCCTGCTGCTGGTGAATCTGCTGCACGGCAAATCGCTGCAGGATGCGCTGGAGCACGTTACGGCGGCGGTTTATGAGGTGATGCTGAAAACCCATCAGATGGGCGAGTATGAGCTGCAGCTGGTCGCGGCGCAGGATGCTATCGCCTCGCCGGTGCACCACTTCGCGGCAGAAAAACTGTAATGCATCAGGGCCGGTTAACCGGCCCTGTTCTCTCAGGCTAAACCTTCCGCTTTCAGCGCCGCCTGTACCGCAGGCCGTTCCGCCACGCGTTCAAACCAGGCCTCCAGCGCCGTCAGGCCGGACAAATCCAGACCCAGCGCCTTTGCCCAGCGCGTCACTACAAACAGATAGGCATCCGCCACGCTGAAATGCAGCCCCATCAGCCACTGTCTGTCACGCAATGACTCATCCACATAGCGAAACTTCGCTTCCAGCTGGCTGCGGGTCTGCGCCTTCACCTCATCGGTGTAGCCGGGACGGAACAGCGGGCCGAAGCTTTTGTGCAGCTCGCTGCCGATGTAGCTGAGCCACGCCACGGTGTGATAGCGGGTCAGGCTGCCGACCGGCGCCAGCAGATGGCGATCGGGCTTGAGATCCGCCAGATACTGCACAATCGCCACGCCTTCGGTCAGTACGCTGCCGTCGCTGAACTGCAGCGCAGGCACCTGGCCTTTGGGATTGATCTGGCGAAAGTCATCGCCCTGTTCGGTGAGTTTGGTGGCCAGGTCGACGCTCACCTGGGTGAAGTCGAGCCCGCATTCGCGCATAACAATGTGGGGAGAGAGAGAGCAGGCTCCTGCTTTGCAAAACAGTTTCATGACCATGTACTCCTTGTTGCAATGGGATCACAGCATAGTAAAGACTCAGGATGGAATTACCAGTGATAAGGATCAGGGATCTGCGCGGCGAGGCGATCGGCCACAAAAAAGCCGGGCAGAGCCCGGCTGAGTTATCTGGTGGTTATCGGGACTGCGCGTTATTTTTTCGCGTCCGTATCCAGGGTCATCCGGTTCAGCAGCGGCGCCGTGATCAGCATCAGCAGGGCGATGACCGCCGTGACGATACCGATCTGCTGGAACACGCGGCTGTAGGTCGCCAGGGAGATCAGCGGATCGGTGACGTTTTCCGGCACCGCCATCAGGTTAGCCACTTTACCGGCAATCACCGCCGCGCCAGCGGTGGTCAGGAACCAGGAGCCCATGATGAAGCCCATCAGACGCTGAGGCACCAGCTGTGCCACCATCGCCAGGCCGAGACCTGAGATCATCAGCTCACCGATACTCTGCAGCGCATAGCTCAGGATCAGCCAGTTAACGGAAACGATACCGGCGTCGCTGGCAAATTTTGCCCCTACCGGCAGCACCAGGAAGGCACCGGAGCAGAGCACCATACCGAGGGCAAACTTATGCGGCATCGGCAGCTTATCGCCCAGCTTGTTGTAGAGCGCCGCCAGCAGCGGACTGGCCAGCATGATCCAGAACGGGTTCAGCGCCTGGAACTGCTCGGGCGCAAACGTAATGCCGAGAATGGTGTGCTCAACGTTGCGGATAGCAAAGAAGTTGAGTGAGGTTGGCATCTGCATGTAGAGCACGAAGAACAGGATCGCTTCGACCATCAGCAGGAAGGCCACGATCATCTTACGGCGCGCCGCGCCCTGCAGCGCAAAGGCTTCTTTAGCGAAGACCAGCACGATGCCCAGCGCAATCACCGCCAGCACCAGACGGGCGATAGCCTGATGATGCAGCATCCAGTTGGCCAGAGCGATCAGCACGACCACGCCAACCAGCGTCATCAGCAGTTTGCCGACCTGCAGCGGCGCGAAGTCCGGCTTAGAGCCGTAATTTTTCACCATGCGCTTGCAGAACAGGAAGTTGAACAGGGTGATGACCAGGCCGATGACGCAGAGCGAGAAGGCCACGCTGTAACCATACTTTGCCGCCAGCCAGGGTGTCAGCATCATCGAGAAGAGCGAACCGATATTGATCGACATATAGAACATGGTGAAAGCACCGTCGATACGCGGGTCATCTTTTTCATAGCAGGTGGAGAGCAGCGAAGAGGGGTTAGCCTTGAACAGGCCGCTGCCCACGGCGATTGTCGCCATACCGGTGTAGACGATGCTGACGTTATGGCCGGAGAAGGCCACCTGCGCATATCCCAGCGCCAGAACCAGCACGCCCAGCACGATCACACGCTTGGTGCCCAGCACCTTATCGCCCAGCCAGCCGCCGATGGCGACCAGTCCATAGACCAGCGCACTGAATGAAGAGAACAGGGTGATAGAGTCTGATTCAGACAATCCCAGCTGCTTCACCAGGTAAACCGCCATGATGGCCTGCAGGCCATAGAAGCCAAAACGTTCCCATAACTCAATCGAGAAGATTAAGTAAAACGCCTTTGGCTGTTTAAACGCATTGAGACTGACAGCCTCATCAGTGTGTTTGTTTGCAGTTGACACATGTACCTCAGTTTTTTCATACCCTGTTTCGGGACAGCAATTAAGTCCGCGTCGTGTGAGTTTTCCACGCGCGAGATTGTTATTAGAAGGGAAAAGGGGCGACTAATTTGGCTGATTACGGGCGACAGGGCAAGAATTTTCTGACAACCAGCCTGAGCTGATAATGTAGCGTTAAAAACCGTGTAATAAGCTGTTGATTAGTTTTTAATTTTGATGAGTAGCGCTGAATAAGCACGATCCGACTGAATCTCCGTTCGTCGCTGGATGAAATTGATATTAACTGCTAATGAAAGAATCTGTGGATGAATCGTTTACCGGAGCGCAGATCGCCAGCACAGATGGGCAGTCACAGCGCTTTTTTCCAGCGATCTGAATAAAGCGTAACCATTTTTCGGGCCGGGACGCTGAAAAAATGCACGATGCGCGATCAACTCCACAATCTGCGGATTTAATTCAGTAAACAAAAGAAGAAACCGATTGCGTCGCACCGGAGAGGCAGAGAACCGCCGGACTGACGTGCAGAACAGGGTGCAGTCACCCGTCATGAACCGCACCGCGGCAGACGCCACCTCTCCGGTCGCGGCTTTAGCGGCGTAGGGGCGAGGAACCCGGCAGTAAATGACAAAAAATTAACGATCGTGTAACCTTCTGCTTTCCCTGAAAAGGATCTGCCCATGCCATTCCTGCGTCTCTTTCTGGTGGGAGACTACCGCGCCAGCGCGGTCGCGCACCAGGCCATCCCCCCTGCAATCGCGCGTGCTGCCCGCAGCCTGAACATTACCGCTGAAACCACCTGGGTCGCCACCGGGCGACTCGATGAGACCGACCTGACGGCGTGCGACGCGCTCTGGGTGGTGCCGGGCAGTCCCTATCACAACGACAGCGGCGTCTATGACGCTATTCGCTGGGCGCGGGAGAGCGGCAAGCCGTTCCTCGGCTCCTGTGGCGGATTTCAGTACGCGGTGATTGAGTATGCCCGTAACGTCCTGGGCTGGCAGGATGCCGGGCATGCCGAAACCGACACCGGCGGGCGCAGCGTTATCGCGCCATTAAGCTGTTCGCTGCTGGAGCAGCGCGGTGCGGTGAGGTTCGAACCCGGTTCGCGTATCGCCACCGCCTACGGCGCGCTGGAGAGCGATGAGGGCTATCACTGCAACTTTGGCGTTAACCCGGCGTTCAGTGCAGCACTGGGTGAGAAGACGCTGCGGATCACGGCCTGGGATGAAGCGGGTGACGTCCGCGGCGTGGAGTTGCCGGATCATCCCTTTTTTGTGGCAACGCTGTTCCAGTCGGAACGGGCGGCGCTGCAGCAAAAACTCTCACCGCTGGTGGTGGCCTGGATGCAGGCCGCGCTGGCGCAGCAGTAGGGGCGGCGCATCGTATTAAGTGACACTGTCACATAAAAGCGATGCGTCTCAGAACGGCTGACAGCCTGTCAGCCGGTTCGTCAGCCGAACTGACGGCGCTGGGCAATTTCTTCCGCGCGCAGCAGCAGCGCCTGTAAATCATCCTCATCAATATCCAGCAGCTCCCCCCCCTGTAGCGCCTGATGCAGGTCGTCACGCGTCAGCGGCACCGGCATTGCGACCGGCTCCGGCTTCACCTCTTCGGGAGCCAGCGGATGCGGATAGCGCCGCCCCGCCAGATTGTTAATCAGCAGTGCCAGCAGCGCCAGAATCAGGGAGTTGAGCAGAACGGGCGTCAGCACAAAGTGATAGCCCAGTTGCTGCACCGCCGGGCCGCCCAGAACAGCGGTCAGCGCCACCGCGCCGCCGGGCGGGTGCAGACAGCGCAGCTGAAACATCAGGAGTATGGCGACGCAGGCCGCGACGCCGCAGGCGATAGCCGGATCGGGAATGAGCTGACAGACCACAACGCCCGTCAGCGCCGAGAGACTGTTACCGCCTATGATCGCCCACGGCTGCGCCAGCGGACTGGCCGGTACGCCAAACAGCAGCACGGCCGATGCGCCGACCGGCGCAACAAACCAGAGGTTCAGTTCGCCCAGCATCCAGTGGCTAAGCAGGCTGGTCAGCATCAGTCCGGTACCGGCACCCAGTCCGGCGATAATGATATGCTTTTTACTCACCGCCAGCGGATGCGGCCAGAGTCGGGCCAGAAACAGGCGCAGCGCGTGCTTCCCGGCAGAGGGGCGTTTGTTCATGACATTACTCACTGTGGCATAACTTTTTCTTATAATCAGGGGCGGCGATTTTCCATTATCGCCATCCATGTAACAACCCGATAAACTGTGTTGTTTTTCAGGATGATGCGACGGCGGGGTAAACCGGCTGGGGCAAAGGCGGGGCAGCAAAGCAAAAACCCGCCGAAGCGGGTTTAAGATCGGGGCAGTTACTCGGTTTTGTCAGGAAACTCGCAGAGATCTTCGATCAGGCATGAGCCGCAGCGGGGCTTGCGCGCCACGCAGGTGTAGCGACCGTGCAGGATCAGCCAGTGGTGACAGTCAACCTTATAGGCCGCAGGCACCACCTTCAGCAGCTTCTGCTCCACCTCTTCAACGTTCCTGCCCGGCGCAAACTTCGTGCGGTTACTGACGCGGAAGATATGGGTATCGACGGCAATCGTCGGCCAGCCAAAGGCGGTATTTAGCACCACGTTAGCGGTCTTGCGACCCACCCCCGGCAGCGCCTCCAGCGCGGCACGATCTTCGGGCACCTCACCGTTGTGCTGCTCAAGCAGAATGCGGCAGGTCCGGATGACATTCTCCGCTTTGCTGTTAAACAGGCCGATGGTTTTGATGTAGGACTTAACGCCTTCCACGCCCAGCGCCAGCATCGCGGCAGGGGTATTCGCCACCGGATAGAGCTTCGCGGTGGCCTTGTTGACGCTGACATCGGTTGCCTGCGCCGAGAGCAGCACCGCGATGAGCAACTCAAAGGGTGAGCTGAAAGAGAGCTCGGTGGTCGGGTGCGGATTGTTCTGCTGCAGCCGGCGAAGGATTTCAGTGCGTTTGGTCTGGTTCACACGGCTTTCCCGACGGCATTCTGGGGGGCCGCGCGCTCCGCCGCCTGCGCCCGCAGGGCAGCCCGCTGTTTCATCTTCTGATCGATCAGGTATTTACCCGCCAGCATCATGCCGAGACCGATAAAAGCGCCCGGCGGCAGCATGGCGAGCAGCATCGGCGAGTCGAAATGCACCACTTCGATACGCAGCGATTTCGCCCACGGGCCAAGCAGCTGATCGGCCCCGTTAAACAGCGTGCCGCTGCCGATAATCTCACGCAGGGAGCCCAGAACCACCATGGCGCAGGTTGCCCCCATGCCGATGGCAAAGCCATCCAGCGCTGCCAGCGGAATCGAGCTTTTCGAGGCGACGGCTTCCGCACGGCCAACCACGATACAGTTGGTGACAATCAGCGGGATAAAGATCCCCAGCGACTGATAGAGGCCATAAGCGTAGGCGTTGATCAGCATCTGTACGCAGCTCACCACCGAGGCGATGATCATCACGTAGATCGGGATACGGATTTCCGAAGGCACCCAGCGCCGGGAAGCGGAGATAAAACTGTTGGTCAGGGTCAGCACCAGCGTGGTCGCCAGGCCCAAACCCAGTGCGTTGGTGGCGGTGGCGGTGACCGCCAGCAGCGGGCAGAGGCCCAGTAACTGCACCAGCGCCGAGTTATTTTTCCACAATCCGCCGACCAGCAGACTTTTTGCTTCACTCATTTGCGTCTCCACAGACCGGTAACGAAGAGAGTCTCTCCGGAAGGGTTTTCATCAACAGCGCGGTGCGTTTCGTCGCATTCACCACCGCGCGTGGGGTAATAGTAGCACCGGTAAACTGGTCAAATTCGCCACCATCTTTTTTAACGGCAAATGCCTTGTCTGACGGACCCTGAACCACTTTTCCGTTGAAACTGTTGATCCAGTCGGAGATGCGCAGCTCAATCTTGTCACCCAGCCCCGGCGTTTCATGGTGTTCGATGACCCGTACGCCCAGCACTTTACCCTGGAAATCGGCACCGACCAGCATCTGTATGGCACCCGAATAGCCGTCGGGCGCGGTCGTCTCCAGCGCCGCCGCAACCGGCTGGCCGCCTTTGCGCGCCACAAAGAGGTGGTGCGGCGCGCCGTTGCCCAGTGCACTATCCGTGACAACGTAACAATCCTGCTGGATGTTGTTGTCATACATTCCGGTCGGCACCACCTGGTCCAGCAGGTTTTTCTGCTGCAGCAGGGTCTGATGTTCCACGGTCGGTTTCGTCACCGTGTTCACCACGGCAGTGGCGGCGGTGGTAATCGCCGCGAAAACCGCCAGCGTTACCCCGTTTTTGCGAATCGTCTCCAGCATCGCTTAATCCTTCTGATGGCCGTAAACGCGCGGCTGGGTGTAGTAGTCAATCAGCGGCACGCAGATGTTTGCCAGCAGCACGGCAAAGGCGACGCCATCGGGGTAACCGCCGAAGCTGCGGATCAGCCAGACCAGCAGGCCAATCAGCGCGCCGTAGAGCAGACGTCCGCGATTGGTGGTCGAGGCAGTGACCGGATCGGTGGCGATGAAGAACGCCCCCAGCATGGTCGCGCCCGAGAAAAGGTGAATCAGCGGGCTGTTGAGCGAGCCGGGAGAGAAGATCCAGCCCAGCACGGCACAGCAGGCCAGCGACAGCAGCATGGCCACAGGGATATGCCAGCGAATCGCCTTTTTCCACAGCAGGAACAGGCCACCGGCCAGATAACCCACGTTAACCCACTGCCAGCCCAGGCCCGCCAGCACGCCGCTGTAGATCGGCTGCGCCAGCAGATGTTCGGCACTGTGTCCGGCGCGCAGGCCGGTTTTAAAGGTATCGAGCGGTGTGGCCTGACTGACGCCATCGACGCCCAGCTGCAGCTGCTGCATGGTTTCGCCCGCCAGCGTGTGGCCGTGGAACACCATGCTCAGCGTATCCATCAGCGTAGGCCGGATGGCCTGCAGCGTGTCAGGCGGAAGCCAGCTGGTCATCTGCACCGGGAAGGAGATGAGCAGCACCACATAGCCGACCATCGCCGGATTAAACGGGTTCTGGCCCAGGCCGCCATAGAGCTGTTTCGCTATCACCACCGCAAACAGGGTGCCGACGACGACCAGCCACCAGGGGGCCAGGGGAGGCAGGCTGATGCCGATCAGAACAGCCGTCAGCAGAGCCGAGTTGTCCGCCAGCACAGGAACAATGGGGGCTTTGCGCAGTCGCAGAATGGCCGCCTCGGTCAGCCAGGCGGTCAGCGTCGCCAGAATGACCTGGATAAAGGTGCCGTAGCCAAAGAAATAGCACTGTGCAGCGAAACCCGGCACCGCAGCCAGCACCACCAGCAGCATGATATTGCCGGTGCTGCGGCGGTTATGGGTATAGGGAGAACTTGCGATACGAAAAGCCATTTAATCCTCAAGCGTCGTAGACGACTGCGCTTTACGCGCTTTGGCACGGGCGATGGCGGCAGCAATTGCAGCTTTACGCGCATCGTCGGGTTGATTCAGTTCAGGTGCCTGTTCCGGTTCAGCATTCGCGTTGTTGGCCTGCTCCTGAGCCTGCCCGGCGTTTTCCACCGCAAAATGCGCGGCGGTCGCCAGGGCAGCGGCATCGCGTGAGGCGGCATCCGCGTCACTTTCCGCCTGCGCGGCTTTCTTCGCTCTGGCGCGGGCGATGGCGGCCTGGATAGCGGCCTTACGCGGATCGGTTTCGGCGTCCGGCGCAGCGGCGCTGTCGGCATCCGAAGCGACTTCGGCTGCGCTATCGGTGGACGGTGCCGCCTCAGCGCCCTCGGCCTGCGCAGCTTTCTTCGCTCTGGCGCGGGCGATGGCGGCCTGGATAGCTGCCTTACGCGGATCGGTTTCGGTGTCCGGCGCGGCGGCGCTGTCGGCATCCGAAGCGACTTCGGCTGCGCTATCGGTGGACGGTGCCGCCTCAGCGCCCTGGGCCTGTGCAGCCTTCTTCGCTCTGGCGCGGGCGATAGCGGCCTCAACGGCGGCCTTACGCGGATCGACAGTGGCATCCGGCGCAGCAGCGTTGTCAGCGGCTGGTGCGGCCTCAGCGCCCTGGGCCTGCGCGGCCTTCTTCGCTTTCGCGCGGGCGATAGCGGCCTCGACGGCGGCCTTACGCGGATCGACAGTGGCGTCCGGTGCAGCAGCGCGGTCAGCGACCGGTGCGGCCTCAGCGTCCTCGGCCTGCGCAGCCTTCTTCGCTTTCGCGCGGGCGATAGCAGCCTCGACGGCGGCCTTACGCGGATCGATGGCGGCATCCGGCGCAGCAGCGTTGTCAGCGGCCGGTGCGGCCTCAGCGCCCTGGGCCTGTGCAGCCTTCTTCGCTTTGGCGCGGGCGATAGCGGCCTCGACGGCGGCTTTACGCGGATCGGCAGCGGCAGCCGGCGCAGCAGCAGGAGCTGGTGCGGCTTCTGCCGGCTTCTCGGTGGTTTTCTTCGCTTTTGCGCGGGCAATGGCGGCCTCAACCGCGGCTTTACGCGGATCGACCGACTGTCGGGTCACCGGCTGGGTTTCAGCCTGCGCCTCGGCCTGACGCAGACGCGCCTGGGCATGACGAGCCTCGCGCTGCGCTTCCAGCGTGGCTTCATCCGGTTCGGTCGCCTGACGGGCTTTCACCCGTGCTTTGGCGGCGGCCAGTTCACCATTGTCGGAGCGGGCGACCCGCTGCTTCGCCTCTTCATGACGGGCTTCGCGCGCCAGTTTTTCGCGCTCCAGTCGAGCCTGACGGGCTTCAAAGCGCGCTTTCGCTTCCAGCGTACGTTTTGCTTCCAGATCGATGGCGCGCAGTTCGGCCTTTTCCTGACGGTAATATTGCACCAGCGGAATGTTACTCGGGCAGACATAGGCGCAGGCACCGCATTCGATGCAGTCATCGATATGGTGCGCGCGGGCTTTATCGTGATCGCCGCCCTGGCTGTACCAGTAGAGCTGCTGCGGCAGCAGTTTGGCCGGGCAGGCGTCCGCACAGGCTGAACAGCGAATGCAGGACTGCTCGTCGTCGTTGTTCCCCATCTCAGTGGCGGATGGCGCAAGGATACAGTTGGTGATCTTCACCACCGGCACATCCAGCGATGGCAGGGTGAAGCCCATCAGCGGGCCGCCCATGATCACCATCTGACGGGACGACGGGGTAAAGCCGACATGGTGCAGCAGATGACTGATCGGCGTCCCCAGACGGCTCCAGACGTTTCGCGGCTGGGCGATCGCTTCGCCGGTCAGCGTCACCACGCGTTCGGTAATCGGTTCGCCGTTGACGATCGCGCGCTTCACGGCCCAGGCCGTGCCGACGTTCTGCATCAGCACGCCGATATCGGTCGAGCGTCCGCCGTGCGGCACTTCCTTGCCGGTCAGGATACGGGTCAGCTGCTTGGCACCGCCGGAGGGGTATTTTGTCGGGATGACCCGAATCTGCAGATCGCGATCGCTGCCCAGCGCCTGCTTCAGCGCGGCAATCGCTTCCGGTTTATTATCCTCGATACCGATCAGCACCCGCTCAGCCTGCAGCACCCAGGCGAGAATGCGGCTGCCCTCCAGCACCTCGGCGGCGTAATCCTGCATCAGGCGATCGTCGGCGGTGATGTAAGGTTCGCACTCCGCCGCGTTGATAATCAGGGTGCTGACCCCGCGCAGGCCGCCTTTGAGTTTGGTGGCGGTCGGGAAGCCCGCACCGCCCAGACCGGCCACGCCCGCATCGTGAATACGCTGCACGATGTCGGCGCGGGGATGCTGGCGGTAGTCCGGCAGAGGATCGCGCGGTATCCAGCGATCTTCACCATCGGGTGTCAGGAAAACACAGAGTTCTGACAGGCCCGACGGATGGGCGGTCATATGCTGACCGATCGCCTCAATGACGCCGGACGTGGGTGCATGGACGGGCAGCATACGGCCCGTACCAAAGGTCAGCGGCTGGCCGCGCAGCACCCTGTCACCGGGTGCCACGCAGATCTCGCCTTCGTGTCCGATATGCTGTTTGAGCGGAATAATAAAACGGTGCGGCAAAGGCAGTTCGCTGAGCGGCGTGCCGTTAGACTGGGTTTTCATTTCGGGCGGATGGATGCCGCCCTCGAAATCCCAGACCTTCTCTTTTTTCAGGAAGTTAAACAGATTAAGCATGAGTTTCTACCGGGATCACCCGTACAGGAATGGTATTCAAATCCCACTTCCAGTTGGCTGGTGTGGTGGCAACCGGACGCATTTCAATACAGTCAGTCGGGCAGGGGGCGACACAGAGATCGCAGCCGGTGCAGACGTCGCTCAGCACGGTGTGCATGGCGCGGGTTGCGCCGACAATCGCATCCACCGGGCAGGCCTGAATACATTTGGTGCAGCCGATACAGTTGGCTTCGTCGATAAAGGCCACGGTGCGCACCGGCTCTTTCGCCGCCTCATCGCCATCAATCGGCTGCGGCTCAACGTTCAGCAGCGCGGCCAGCTTGAGCATGGTCTGCTCCCCGCCCGGCGCGCATTTATTGATCGCCTCACCGTTGTTGCCGACCGCATCCGCATAGGGACGGCAGCCCGGATAGCCGCACTGGCCACACTGGCTCTGTGGCAGAATGGCATCAATCTGCTCGACGATGGGATCTTCTTCCACTTCGAAGCGGCGCGAGGCGTAACCCAGCAGGGCACCGAACACCAGGCTCAGCGCACTCAATACGGCAACAGCAATCCAGATCGCGGTCATCAGAATTTCACCAGCCCGCTGAAGCCCATAAACGCCAGCGCCATCAGGCCCGCGGTGATCAGGGCGATGGAGTTGCCTTTAAATGGCGCAGGCACATTGGCCAGCACCAGGCGTTCGCGCATACCGGCGAACAGCACCATGACCAGCGAGAAGCCAATCGAGGCACTAAAACCGTAGAGGGCCGCCTGGAGGAACGTGTGGTTCAGGTTGACGCTCAGCAGGGGCACGCCCAGTACCGCGCAGTTAGTGGTGATCAGCGGCAGGAAGATACCCAGCAGGCGATAGAGCGACGGGCTGGTTTTACGCACCACCATCTCGGTGAACTGCACAACGACGGCGATGACCAGGATATAGGCCATGGTACGCAGGTAGACCAGGTCCAGCGGCAGCAGGATCAGGTGATTGACCAGCCAGGCACAGATAGAGGCCAGGGTAATCACAAATGTCGTGGCGAGGCCCATGCCAATCGCCGTTTCCAGTTTTTTGGAAACGCCCATAAAAGGACACAGGCCGAGAAACTTCACTAATACGAAGTTATTCACCAGCACGGTGCCAATAAAGAGAAGCAGATAATCGGTCATTTTTTCGCCTGGGAGCCAGAAAGCGGCTTATTATCGTGGATAGCGCGGCGTATCTCAACACCCGCGCCATCCGCAGAGCAGCAGACCGCACTCAGAATTAAATTCCTGACATAACTCACGACGTTAGGGCGCAATAAAGGTCGCTTTTACCCGTGCCGACCGCTTGAAATAGGGCGCAAATACCGCCGCGGCAAGCAGCGACAGCAGCAATGTCTGGAGGGCGCGGCCATCGGCCACCGGCGTAAAGGCAAACGTTTTCAGTGCCAGCAGGACGGTTATCAGCAGCCAGAGCAGATAGTGGCGCGGCAGACGACGCGAACGTCTGAAGAACAGCCAGCTGATCCAGAGGCTGTACGCCCAGACGGCGACGGCGGTGAGCAGAGAAATGGCCCAGTAAGAGAGCAGCGTGCTGCCGTGGGAAAAGAGCGCCACACGCCAGTCCGGATTAAACAGGGGGGTCAGATACATCGCCAGCACCAGAACGGTGGTTAACAGGGTCATTATCAGCCAGGCCAGCGGCAGCAGAAGCCAGCCACCAATACGCGGCGCAGCAACCTGTTCATTCATCGTAGTTATTCCTGTCTCGGGGAGTCGAAGCGCAGCAGAATAACATGTCCAGAGAGGCGCGCCCATCCGGACAGGAACCGAGGGTAAAACAGCGAAAAATCAACCAGACATCACACCACGTAGCGCCACACTGTTTTCGGCACACAGCCCAGATCGTACAGCCGTCCGCCTGAGGCCAGCTCAGCGCGTCGGTGATCGGCCGCCCGGTACATATTGATGATGTCCATATCATTAGTCAGGGAGTAGTTGAGGTGATCAAAAAGTTTTTCCAGACTGTCTGAATTATTTACTTTGCGGAATTTAAGCAGGTAATCGTGCGCAGTCATCATTGCCATAACAGATAGAAGTAACAAAGGAGTGCTCAGTATAGGGGGCAGGCTTAAGCTGTCCAGATCGCAGGCGTTAAAAAAGGTTAAAATCAGACAAAAGCACCGTATCGGTCAGCAAAAGGGCCTATCCTGTATTTTACCGGAGCGGATGCCGCTGAGTCTGCGTCTGAACCTGGGTCTGCAGAATAAAACTCGAAAATCATACCAGATAAACAAAGCGTTAAAATGTGATGTAAAATACTCTTTTCGATTATTTCACACTTTTCAGTAAATCAGCCTCCTCTTTTCCGCGTTTTCCTGCAGATGCGGTTAGTCAGATAACCCTGGTTGTCAGAGAAACGTTTCGCGCCGGAGGCGGGCCTGGCGGGGGAGTGTGCGGGCAGTCACAAAACCTGTTTTTTGTTAATCGCAAAGCCTATAACCCATTTTGTACGCCTGTCTGTAATCGTTTCCAGTGGCTGGAAACATAAGCGCCTCTGTTTATTACAATTATTTAACGGCCACGGTAGCGAAATTCAGCCGTTTTATCCATAGCTATGCCCTCAACGAAGCGCTCCTGCTGCACGTAACTCCTTTAAATTGCTCTGTTTTGTGAAGTGTGTCGCCATTATGCACCCTTTTTTAGTCCAGTCTAAGCAGGCTCTCTACCCTAAACAGCAATCGCCTTTCAGAGGATAAAAAACTATGTGGAAACGTTTACTTCTGACCACGCTGGTCAGCGCTGCGTTAACCGGCCCAGTGCTCGCTGCGGACATGACGGTGGGCTTCTCGCAGGTCGGTTCTGAATCTGGCTGGCGCTCGGCGGAAACCAACGTCGCGAAAAGCGAAGCCAAAAAACGCGGTATTACCCTGAAGATCGCCGATGGTCAGCAGAAACAGGAGAACCAGATAAAGGCTGTCCGCTCATTCATCGCCCAGGGCGTGGATGCTATTTTTATCGCCCCGGTCGTGCAGACCGGCTGGGAACCGGTTCTGGAAGAAGCAAAAGATGCCAAAATTCCGGTTTACCTGCTGGACCGCGCAATTGTGGTGAAAGACAAATCGCTCTACCAGGCGGTGGTCACGGCGGACAACGTGCTGGAAGGCAAGCTGATCGGCGACTGGCTGGTGAAAACCGTGGGCGACAAGCAGTGTAACGTGGTGGAACTGCAGGGCACCGTGGGCGCCAGCGTGGCGATCGATCGTAAGAAAGGCTTTGCAGAAGCCATCAGCAACCATCCAAACATCAAAGTGATCCGTTCGCAGTCGGGTGACTTTACCCGCAGTAAGGGTAAAGAGGTGATGGAGAGCTTTATCAAGGCGGAGAACAACGGCAAAAACATCTGCATGGTTTACGCGCACAACGATGATATGGCAATCGGTGCCATCCAGGCGATTAAAGAAGCGGGCCTGAAACCGGGCAAGGATATTCTGACCGGTTCGATTGATGGAGTGCCGGATATCTATAAAGCGATGCTGGCCGGTGAGGCCAACGCCAACGTAGAGCTGACCCCGAATATGGCGGGTCCGGCGTTTGATGCGCTGGAGAAGTTTAAGAAAGATGGCACGCTGCCGCCCAAAGTGATCAAGACCGAGTCGAAGCTGTTCCTGCCTGCTGATGCGCAGAAGGAGCTGGAAACCAAAAAAGGCATGGGTTACTGATCCCCCCGTCAGCCTCAGACCAGCCGCAGACCGCCCCACAGGGCGGTTTTTCCTGACGTAAGGCGGAGTGAGCAGAATGACCACGCAAAGTGAAACACCGCTGTTATCCATCCACGGCATCAGCAAAGGTTTTCCCGGCGTTAAGGCCCTTAATAATGTCTCTTTTGATATTCGCAAAGGGGAGATTATGGCGCTGCTGGGTGAAAACGGTGCCGGTAAATCCACCCTGATCAAAGTGCTGACCGGCGTTTACAGCCGGGATGCCGGCACCATTACCCTGAACGGTAAGCCCATCACGCCGCACAATACGGCGCAGGCGCAGGAGATGGGCATCGGCACCGTCTATCAGGAAGTGAATATGCTGCCGAACATGTCGGTGGCGGATAACCTCTACATTGGCCGTGAGCCGCGCCGTTTTGGCCTGATTGACCGTCGCCGGATGGTGCGGGATGCCGACGCTCTGATGCGGAACTACGGCTTTTCCCTCGATGTCACCCGTCCGCTGGGCCACTACTCGGTGGCGATGCAGCAGATTATTGCTATCTGCCGTGCGGTTGACCTGTCGGCGCAGGTGTTAATCCTCGATGAGCCGACCGCCAGCCTTGATGCCAGCGAAGTTGAAATGCTGTTTACCCTGATGGCGCAGTTAAAAGCCCGCGGGATGAGCCTGATTTTTGTGACCCATTTTCTGGACCAGGTGTACCGGATTACCGATCGGATTACCGTGCTGCGCAACGGGCAGTATATCGCCACCCATGACACCGCCACGCTGCCGCAGATCGAGCTAATTAAGCTGATGCTGGGGCGTGAACTGCTGGAGACGGCGCTGCAGCGCCAGGGCAGTACGCTGCGCAGTAATCAGCCGGTGGTGTCGTTTGAAGATTATGGCCGGAAAGGCACCATCGAGCCGTTTAACCTCGCGGTGCGTCCGGGTGAAGTCGTGGGCCTGGCGGGACTGCTGGGATCGGGCCGAACCGAAACCGCGGAGGTGCTGTTTGGTATTCGTCGGGCCGATCGCGGAACCGCGACGATCAAGGGCAAAGTTCAGCGCATCCCCAACCCGGCGAAAGCCTCGCAGCTGGGGATGGGGTTTTGTCCGGAAGATCGCAAGACGGACGGGATTATCGGCGCGGCGTCGGTGCGGGAAAATATCATCCTCGCGCTGCAGGCGCAGCGCGGCTGGTTACGGCCGATTAAGCGGCGCGAGCAGCAGGCGATTGCCGACCGTTTTATCAAGAGTCTGGGCATCCGCACGCCGCACGCCGAACAGCCGGTGGAGCTGCTATCGGGCGGCAACCAGCAGAAGGTGCTGCTGTCGCGCTGGCTGGTTACGAAACCGCAGTTTCTGATCCTCGACGAACCCACACGCGGCATCGATGTGGGTGCCCACGCCGAGATTATTCGTCTGATTGAATCCCTGTGCGCCGATGGTCTGGCGCTGCTGGTGATCTCCTCTGAACTCGAAGAGCTGGTAGGTTATGCCGATCGGGTGTTGATCATGCGCGATCTGAAGCAGGTGGCAGAGATTCCGCTGGAGCAGCTTTCGGTGGCGTCGATCGTCAATGCTATCGCGGACGGAGGGGTACAACATGCTTGAGTCGCCTATGTCATCTGAAAAAACGCCACGTCGTAAGCTGAAGTTTCCCTCCGGGATGCCACAGATTGCCGCGCTGCTGCTGGTGCTGTTGATCGACAGCCTGGTCGCCAGTAACTTTTTTGCCGTGCATCTGCAGGATGGGCGTCTGTTTGGCAGTCCGATCGATATTCTTAACCGTGCGGCACCGGTGGCGCTGCTGGCGATCGGGATGACGCTGGTCATCGCCACGGGCGGTATCGATCTTTCCGTAGGGGCTGTGATGGCCATTGCGGGGGCGACTGCCGCCACGCTGACCGTGGCCGGCCACGGCGTGCCCTTTATTATCCTCGCCACGCTGGGCACCGGTTTACTCTGTGGCTTGTGGAACGGGGTGCTGGTGGCGCTGCTGCGGATCCAGCCGTTCGTGGCCACGCTGATTCTGATGGTGGCCGGGCGCGGTATCGCGCAGCTGATCACCCAGGGGCAGATTGTGACCTTCGACAGCGACAGTCTCGGCTGGTTTGGTAATGGCTCGCTGTGGATGTTGCCGGTGCCGGTCTGGATCACGCTGGTGGTGGCGCTGGCGGTCTGGCTGCTGACGCGCAAGACCGCGCTGGGGCTGTTTATCGAAGCGGTGGGGATCAATCTGCGTGCGGCCCGCAACGCGGGTGTGACCGGCTGGCTGGTGGTGATGTCCACCTATGCGATCAGCGGCGTCTGTGCCGCCGTTGCCGGTCTGATCGTGGCGGCGGATATTCGCGGCGCGGATGCCAATAACGCCGGTTTATGGCTGGAGCTGGATGCGATTCTGGCCGTGGTGATTGGCGGGGCGTCGCTGATGGGCGGTCGCTTCAATCTGGTGCTGTCGCTGATTGGTGCGCTGATTATCCAGTCGATGAATACCGGGATTCTGCTCTCCGGTTTTCCGCCGGAGCTGAATCAGGTGGTGAAAGCGGTGGTGGTGATGTGCGTGCTGTTACTGCAGTCACCGCGGTTTATTGCGATGCTGAAACGGAGGCGTCCGACATGATTAAACGTCATCTTCCGCTGATGATTACGCTGCTGGTGTTTGTGGCGGGTTATCTGTTCTGTCTGAGCCAGTTTCCGGGCTTCGCCTCCACGCGGGTGATCTGCAATATTCTGACCGACAACGCGTTCCTGGGCATTATCGCTGTCGGCATGACCTTTGTGATTTTATCCGGTGGGATCGATCTGTCGGTTGGCGCGGTAATCGCGTTTACCGGCGTGTTTCTGGCGCGCGCGATTGGCGATTTCCATATCAATCCGCTGCTGGCGTTTGTGCTGATTCTGTCGATGGGGGCGCTGTTCGGGGCCATGATGGGCTGGCTGATTGATGCCCTGAAGATCCCGGCCTTTATTATTACGCTGGCGGGGATGTTTTTCCTGCGCGGATGCAGCTATCTGGTGTCGGAGAATTCGATTCCTATCGATCACCCGTTCTATACACTGCTTTCCGGTCTGGCGTGGAAAGTGCCGGGCGGCGGGCGCCTCAGCCTGTTGGCGGTGATTATGCTGGTGGTGGTCGTGGGCGGGATTATTCTGGCACACCGCACCCGTTTTGGTAACCGGGTTTACGCCATCGGCGGCAACCTGACGTCGGCGCAGCTGATGGGGGTATCGACCCGTGCCACCACCATTAAGATCTATATGCTTTCGACCACGCTGGCGACGCTGGCCGGGATTGTCTTTTCGATCTATACCTCGGCGGGTTATGCGCTGGCCGGGCTGGGTGTGGAGCTGGATGCGATTGCCTCGGTGGTGATCGGCGGTACGCTGCTGTCGGGCGGGGTCGGAACGGTATTGGGAACGCTGTTTGGAGTGCTGATTCAGGGGCTGATTCAGACCTGGATCAATTTCGACGGTACGCTGAGTTCGTGGTGGACCAAGATCGCTATCGGGATTCTGCTGTTTGCGTTTATCGCCCTGCAGCGGTTACTGACCGTGATCTGGGATCGTCAGCAGAATGCCCCGGTTAAGCGACTCACTTCCTGATTGTTCAGTTTCGGGATAAGAGGCGGCTCTCAGGAGCCGCCTTTTTGCTGCGCCAGATGCAGCACCCTCATCGTAACCTTTTCCCCCATGATTTGCCGCTGTTCCACTTTCATTGCTCAGCAATTTTGACGCTCCCGGCAGGCCGTTGACAGGCCATGCCATTCCTGGTGGGGATCCAATTTTTTTATGTGAGTGCTTTATCGTTGCAAAGAAAACCTTCGCGGGTGGCCGGGGTGCAGGGTCAGGAAAGGCCTGCCTGACCGCAAAGAATTCCCGCATCCCTGCGGATCGGCCGCGCCATCCCTGCCGCGGACGCTTTTATCTTCAGGCATGCCGTTCCTGCCCGGTCGGGCCTGGGTGCTGCTTTAAGGGCTGAGGTGGCGTTCTGGAGGGCGTGAGAAGATCTGAGCGGGGCGTTTGGGTTGAGCTCTCTTTGCCGGAGGGATAATTAAAAACCCTCGCGGGTGGCCGGGGTGCAGGGTCAGGAAAGGCCTGCCTGACCGCAAAGGATTCCCGCATCCCTGCGGATCGGCCACGCCATCCCTGGCGCGGACGCTTTGCTCTTCAGGCATGCCGTTCCTGCCCGGCCGGGCTTGGGTGCTGCTTTGTGGTCTGAGGTGGCGTTTCCTTACGCAGGGGAGTCGGCTGTTCGGAGTGTTCGGGCAGAAGTCTGTATGTAAGGTGTTAAAAAGCGAACCCTCGCGGGTGGCTGGGGTGCAGGGTCAGGAAAGGCCTGCCTGACCGCAAAGGAATCCCGCATCCCTGCGGATCGGCCACGCCATCCCTGGCGCGGACGCTTTGCTCTTCAGGCATACCTTTCCTGCCCGGTCGGGCTTTGGTGCGGCTTTATGAGCAGGGCTGACGTTCCTGAACGTGAGGGTGGCGGGTCTGAGGAAGGGATTAACCGCGACTTTACGGCACGCCGCCGTTCCGGATCGCATAGCATTAGGATTGAAACAGGGCGCCTTTCAACCCCTGCACTTCGCGTGTCGCAGAGGCGAAAGGCACCGCTAAACCCTGATTAACGTTTCAGGCGGTAGTACGCTTCATTCCAGCGCAGTGCATCTTTAAAGGCAGGCAACCGGGTGTGCTCATCAATCACCAGCACTTCGATGTCGTTCATCTCACCATACAGATACATATCCTCCAGCGTCAGCGCCTGGCTGAACACCGTATGGTGCGCGCCGCCGCCCAGAATCCACGCTTCGGAAGCGGTCGCCAGTGACGGCTGAGCTTTCCACAGTGCGCGTGCCACCGGCAGCTTCGGCAGCGGTTTTGGTTGTTCGATCGCATCGACCACGTTCACCAGCAGACGGAAACGATCGCCCATGTCGATCACGCTGGCGTTAATTGCCCGGCCCGCCGGGGTGGAGAAGATCATGCGGGCCGGATCGGCTTTGTCACCGATGCCCAGGAACTGCACATCGATTAACGGCTTCTCTTCGATGGCGATCGACGGGCAGACTTCCAGCATGTGTGAGCCGAGTACCAGATCGTTGCCTGGCGAGAAGTGATAGGTGTAATCCTCCATGAAGGAGGTGCCACCTTTACGATCCCCGGCCATGACTTTGAAAATGCGCAGCAGGGCAGCGGTTTTCCAGTCACCTTCGCCGGCAAATCCGTAACCCCTGGCCATCAGGCGCTGAACCGCCAGGCCTGGCAGCTGCGTCATGCCGTGCAGCGTCTGGAAGTTGGTGGTAAAGGCGTGGCAGCCTTCCGCTTCAAGAAAACGGGTCAGACCGAGTTCGATACGCGCCGCATCCAGCACGTTCTGACGCTTTTCACCGCCGGACGCAGCGACATCGGTAAAGCGGTAGAGGCTCTCATATTCGTCGATCAGCGCATTCACATCACCGTCGCTGACGCCATTAATGACCTCCACCAGATCGCCGACGCCCCAGCCGTTTACCGCATAGCCAAACTGAATCTGTGCGGCCACTTTATCGCCTTCGGTCACGGCCACTTCACGCATGTTGTCGCCAAACCGGGCAACTTTCAGCTGCTGGCTTTCCTGTTTCGCCAGGGCGGCACGCATCCAGTTCCCCAGACGCTGCTGGCTGGCGCTGTCCTGCCAGTGACCCGTCACCACGCTGTGTTGCAGGCCCATCCGCGCGCCGATGAAGCCGAACTCGCGGCCGCCGTGCGCCGTCTGGTTCAGGTTCATAAAGTCCATGTCCATGCTGTCCCACGGGATCTCTGCATTGAACTGGGTATGGAACTGCAGCAGCGGCTTGTTGAGGATGCTCAGGCCCCCGATCCACATTTTGGCCGGAGAGAAGGTGTGCAGCCAGGTAATGATACCGACGCACTGCGGGTCGAAATTGGCGTCGCGGCACAGAGCCAGCGCTTCATCCGGCGATTTCACCAGCGGTTTCAGCGTCAGGCGTAGCGGTAAGCCGGTCTGATTAAGGCCTTCGACGACCTGACGGGCATGTTGTTCAACCTGGCGTAATGTTTCCGCCCCGTAGAGGTGTTGTGTGCCGATGACGAACCACACGCTGTAGCTGTTTGACTGTTCCATACATCACTCCTTAACTTTTCGCCTATCCCAATAGGCTGTTTAATTTGTCTGTCTGAATCCGGGCGGCGCACACAGGCTGTTTTAGCCACCTGAAGGGGCGAGCGCAGCGAGTAATCCTCACGTACGCCGTGTGCGCCTGCCCGTGTCCAGACTGTCTGTAACCATTACGCCTGCCGGGACGGGCTGGTCGCGGAAGCGGGACGCGCGGCATATTGCGGTTCAGCCGCTACGCACCACTGTTGATAGCGTTGATAAAGGTGTTGATAGCGGGCGACGCGGGTCGGATCGGGCTGCAGGGTGACGGCAATCGGGCTGGCCATGACCTGCTGTGCATCCGGGACGCTGGCGTGAACGCCGGCGGCGACGGCGGCAAAGATCGCCGCACCCAGCGCGCAGCATTCATCAGAGGCGACGATATCCAGTGGCCGGTTCATGACGTCGCAGCAGGCCTGCATAATGGCCGGGGATTTGCGGGCAATGCCGCCCAGCGTCAGGATGCTCTCCACCGGGATCTGCTGCTGTTCAAAGCACTCCATGATGGCGCGCGCGCCGAAGGCGGTCGCCGCGACCAGACCACCAAACAACGCCGGTGCGTCGGTTCCCAGATTGAGATCTGTGATAACCCCTTTCAGTCGCTGGTTGGCATTCGGCGTGCGGCGACCATTGAACCAGTCGAGCACCACCGGCAGATGATCGAGCTGCGGATTCGCCGCCCAGGCTTCGGTCAGATCTTTAATCAGGCTCTTCTGCATCTCCGCCAGTTGCGGCTTCAGCGCCGGATGCTGCTGCGCCGCCAGCTGCAGCGGCCAGCCCAGTAAGCGGCTGAACCAGGCGTAGATATCACCAAAGGCGGACTGACCCGCCTCCAGCCCGATCGCACCGGGCATGACGCTGCCATCGACCTGGCCGCAGATGCCTTTGATGTCGCGATCGCCGACCTGCTCAGCATCAGCAATCAGGATGTCGCAGGTTGAGGTGCCAATGACTTTCACCAGCGTATAAGGTTTCGCGCCACCACCGACGGCACCCATATGGCAGTCGAACGCGCCACCGGAGATCGTGACGCTCTGCGTCAGGCCCAGACGCTGTGCCCATTCCGGACTAAGCGTGCCGACCGGCAGATCCGCCGTCCAGGTATCGGTAAAGAGCGGGGCATCGAGCTGCTGCGTTAACAGCGGGTCGAGCGCATTGAGAAAATCGGCATCGGGCAGACCGTTCCAGTCGCCGTGCCACAGCGCCTTGTGCCCGGCAGCACAGCGGCCGCGGCGCAGTTTATCCGGTGCGGTCGTGCCGCTGAGCAGGGCGGGCACCCAGTCGCACAGCTCGACCCAGGAGACTGCCGCCTCGCGCACGGCGGCGTCTTCGCGCGAGACGTGCAGGATCTTTGCCCAGAACCACTCTGAGGAGTAGATGCCGCCGATGTAGCGGCTGTAATCCTGGAAGCGGCCGCTGTGACAGAGCTGATTGATCTCTTCCGCTTCTTCTATGGCGGTGTGATCTTTCCACAGGACAAACATCGCATTGGGGTTGTCGGCGAACTCCGGCCGCAGCGCCAGCACATGGCCCTCACGGTCAATCGGCGCGGGGGTGGAGCCGGTGCTGTCCACGCCGATACCGACCACGGCGCGGCGCTGATCGTCGCTCAGTGCATTCAGCACGCCAAGCAGCGCCTGCTCCATGGCATCAATGTAATCCTGCGGATGATGACGAAAACGGTTGGTGTGTGGATCGCTGTATAAGCCCTGTTGCCAGCGCGGGTAGTTCGATACCGCACTCTGCAGCTCTTTGCCGCTGTGACAATCCACGGCCAGCGCACGCACCGAATCACTACCAAAATCCAGCCCAAGGGTGATGGCTCCAGCACGCATTGGAATCTCCTGTGATGAGTTAACTCCTGTATCCTGGGTTCGGCGCGCCGGAACGGTTAGTCATGGCTGGCTGACAATATGCACTTTTCTGTCATCGGCAGTGATTTTGTGATCCATTGCAAAAGTTAAGGTCCGGTTAAATTTGCTGAATATATGGATCATTTTGTCGTGATTTTAAGATGTGATACCGCTCTACATTTTTCTTCGCTAATCCCGCTAAAACTAGCCCAGCGTCTGCACAGGCTGACCGTTTACAGCAGCCTAACGCACTGATTTATGGCTGTACCCACAAAACAAAACTAACTGGTAGCGTTTACACCGATTCGTTATTAGCAGCGAAAAATAACCTGGTACCGGAGAGCATCATGCATAAATTCACTAAAGCATTCGCGGCCATCGGCCTGGCAGCGGTTATGTCACAATCCGCTATCGCCGAGACCATGAAGCTGGGTTTTTTAGTCAAGCAACCAGAAGAACCCTGGTTCCAGACGGAATGGAAATTCGCCGATAAGGCGGGCAAAGATCTTGGCTTTGACGTCATCAAAATTGCCGTGCCGGATGGGGAAAAAACCCTGAATGCCATCGACAGCCTCGCGGCCAACGGTGCGAAAGGTTTTGTGATCTGTACGCCCGATCCGAAACTCGGCTCGGCCATCATGGCGAAAGCGCGCGGCTACGGCCTGAAAGTCATCGCGGTCGACGATCAGTTCGTGACGGCCAAAGGCAAACCGATGGACACCGTGCCGCTGGTGATGATGGCGGCGACTAAAATTGGTGAGCGTCAGGGTCAGGAACTCTATAAAGAGATGCAGAAGCGCGGCTGGGATGTGAAAACCACCGGCGTGATGGCGATTACGGCTAACGAACTGGATACCGCCCGTCGTCGCACCGGCGGCTCCATGGACGCGCTGAAGGCGGCCGGTTTCCCGGCCGGACAGATCTATCAGGTCCCGACCAAATCCAACGATATCCCTGGCGCGTTTGACGCCGGTAACTCCCTGCTGGTTCAGCATCCTGAAATCAAACACTGGCTGATTGTCGGCATGAATGACAACACCGTGCTGGGTGGCGTGCGCGCCACAGAAGGTCAGGGCTTCAAGGCGGCTGACGTTATCGGCATCGGTATCAACGGCGTGGATGCGGTCAGCGAACTGTCGAAAGACAAAGCGACCGGCTTCTACGGCTCGCTGCTGCCAAGCCCGGATATCCACGGCTATAAGAGCAGCCAGATGCTCTACAACTGGGTCAGCAAAGGTGAAGAACCGGCGAAATTCACCGAAGTGACCGATGTGGTGCTGATCACCCGTGACAACTTCAAAACTGAACTGGCGAAAAAAGGACTGATGTAACCCTGAGCCTGTCAGGCGCGTTGCCGCCTGGCATCCTGCGTAGCCGATTTCGCGTCGCCCGTTTTAACCGGCTGGCGGCGCGGAAGAGTGAGGATCCACATGAACACTGATTCAGCATTTCTGTCGTTTCATGGCATCAGTAAAACCTTTCCTGGCGTGAAAGCGCTGCAGGATATCTCTTTCGACTGCCGCGGCGGTGAAGTCCATGCGCTGATGGGCGAAAACGGCGCGGGCAAATCGACGCTGTTAAAAATACTCAGCGGCAGTTATCAGCCAAGCGGCGGTGAGATTCGTATCAAAGGCCAGCCGATGAACTTTCAGCGCACCACGGATGCGCTGGACGCGGGCGTGGCCATAATCTACCAGGAACTGCATCTGGTGCCGGAAATGAGCGTGGCGGAGAATATCTACCTCGGTCAGATCCCCCATAAACACGGGCTGGTGAACCGTAAGCTGATGCGTTACGAAGCGGGCCTGCAACTGAAAAATCTCGGCATGGATATCGATCCGGATATGCCGCTGAAATACCTGTCGCTGGGGCAGTGGCAGATGGTGGAGATTGCCAAGGCGCTGGCGCGTAACGCGCGCATCATCGCCTTCGATGAGCCGACCAGCTCCCTGTCGGCGCGTGAGATCGACAACCTGTTCCGCGTCATCCGCCAGCTCCGTGAGGAGGGCCGGGTGGTGCTCTACGTTTCACACCGTATGGAAGAGATCTTTGCCCTCAGCGATGCCATCACCGTCTTCAAGGATGGCCGCTACGTGCGCACCTTCACCGATATGGCGAACACCCATCACGACGATCTGGTGCAGGCGATGGTGGGCCGTAATCTCGGTGACATCTATGGCTACACGCCGCGCGCGAAAGGCGCGGTACGGCTGGAGCTGGATAAGGTCGAAGCGAAGGGCGTCCGTACGCCAGTTTCGCTGAAGGTACACGCCGGTGAAATCGTCGGGCTGTTTGGCCTGGTAGGTGCCGGACGCAGTGAACTGCTGAAAGGGCTGTTTGGCGGCACCCGTCTGCGTGGCGGACAGGTGATCCTGGATGGCAAGCCGCTGCCACTGCGCGAGCCGATCGACGCCATTCGTGCGGGCATTATGCTCTGCCCGGAAGATCGCAAAGCCGAGGGGATCATTCCGGTGCATTCGGTGCGCGATAACATCAATATCAGCGCCCGCCGTCACAACCTGACCGCGGGCTGCCTGATCAAAAACGGCTGGGAAAACAAAAACGCCGACAGCCACATCCGCTCGCTGAACATCAAAACGCCCAGCGCCGATCAGCTGATCATGAACCTCTCCGGCGGCAACCAGCAGAAGGCGATTCTGGGACGCTGGCTGTCGGAAGAGATGAAGGTGATCCTGCTGGATGAGCCGACGCGCGGCATTGACGTCGGGGCCAAACACGAGATCTATAACCTGATTTATCAGCTGGCGAACCGGGGCATCGCGGTGCTGTTCGCCTCCAGCGATTTACCGGAAGTGATGGGCCTGGCCGATCGCATCGTGGTGATGCGCGAAGGCGCCATCGCCGGTGAACTGCTGCACGACGACGCCACGGAGCAGCAGACGCTGAGCCTGGCGATGCCTAAAACCACTCAAGCGGCCGCCGTGGCCTGACAGGAGAGCATCATGGCTTCATCCACGACCTCAAATACGCCGCAGCCTGCATCACGCGGCGGACTGCAGTTAGGTCGCATCTGGGACAACTTCGGCATGCTGGTCGTTTTTGCGCTGCTGTTTATTGTCTGTGCGATCTTCGTGCCGAACTTTGGCTCCTTTATCAATATGAAAGGCCTGGGGCTGGCGATGTCGATGTCCGGCATGGTCGCCTGCGGCATGCTGTTCTGCCTGGCGTCCGGGGATTTTGACCTGTCGGTTGCCTCGGTCATCGCCTGCGCGGGCGTGGTCACCGCCGTGGTGATCAACATGACCGAAAGCCTGTGGATTGGCGTCGCGGCCGGTCTGGTGCTGGGGATGATCACGGGCTTTATCAACGGCTTCGTGATTGCCCGGCTGAAGATCAACGCCCTGATCACCACGCTGGCGACGATGCAGATCGTACGCGGTCTGGCCTATATCTTCTCCGACGGTAAAGCGGTCGGCATCGAAGATGAGCGCTTTTTTGCGCTGGGCTTCGCTAACTGGCTGGGCGTACCGGCGCCGATCTGGCTGACCCTGGCGACGATGCTGATCTTCGGTTTCCTGCTCAACAAAACCACCTTTGGCCGTAACACGCTGGCCATCGGCGGCAATGAAGAGGCGGCGCGGCTGGCGGGCGTGCCGGTGGTGCGCACCCGCATCATCATCTTTATCCTCTCCGGTCTGGTGTCGGCGGCGGCGGGCATCATCCTGGCGTCACGCATGACCAGCGGCCAGCCGATGACCTCAATCGGCTATGAGCTGGTGGTGATCTCAGCCTGCGTGCTGGGCGGCGTTTCGCTGAAGGGGGGGATCGGCAAAATCTCCTATGTTGTGGCCGGGGTACTGATCCTGGGCACGGTTGAGAATGCGATGAATTTATTGAATATCTCGCCATTCTCACAGTATGTGGTGCGCGGTCTGATACTGTTAGCTGCGGTGATATTTGACCGTTACAAACAGAAAAAAGCCTGATTGCGCGAGTCGTTGGCCCGCAGATGCAGCCTTCTTTGCGGGCTATCCGGACAATAACAGACTGAGTGAGGGTGCTATGTATCACCGTGAATTACCGGCCGAACAGCAAAACCCCTTGTTGCCGGGCTATTCATTTAATGCCTGGCTGGTAGCGGGCCTGACCCCGATTACCGCCGATGGCCCGCTCGATTTCTTTATCGATCGTCCGCACGGCATGAAAGGTTACATTCTGAATCTCACCATCAAAGGGAAGGGACGGGTATTCGACGGCGAGCGGGCATTCGACTGCGAACCGGGCGAACTGCTGCTGTTCCAGCCCAAAACCGCCCACTATTATGGCCGCGCGCCGGACAGCCCGCAGTGGTTCCATCGCTGGGTCTATTTCCGTCCGCGCGCCTACTGGCAGGACTGGCTGCGCTGGCAGGATGAGCAGGAGGGCGTGGGACGCCTGCTGCTGCCGGAATCGCTGCGCGGCGAGTTCGACCGCCTGTTTGCCAGCATCGAACAGACCCACAACTCCGGCCGCCGCTTTGCGGAAGAGCTGGCGATGAACCTGCTGGAACGGCTCCTGCTGCGCGCCGTCGAAGAAGATCCGCGCAGCCATCAGCTGATCCGCGATCCCCGCGTCATCGAAGCCTGTCAGTATGTCACCAACCATCTCGCCAGCGAGGTCAGAATCGAGGAGGTGGCGCGTCATGTCTGTCTGTCGCCGTCACGGCTGGCGCATCTGTTCCGCGAGCAGATGGGCGTTAACCTGCTGCGCTGGCGGGAAGATCAGCGGGTGATCCGTGCCAAACTGCTGCTGCAGACCACCCAGGAACCGATCGCCTCGGTCGGGCGTGAAGTGGGCTACGACGACCAGCTCTACTTTTCGCGGGTGTTCCGCAAGCGGGTCGGCGTCAGCCCCAGCGACTTCCGCCGCCGTAATCAGGATGCCCACGACAGCCTCGCGGCACAGACCGCCTGGCCTTTAGCGCGGAGTGCTATCTCTTAGTTTTTTCGGGAAATTCCTCCTTGTTCGCATCCGGTTGATCGTCTTAAATCAATCAGGTTAGCGACAACATACCTGACCCATCTGGCGGCTCCCGACGTCAGTCCCATGCCGCGCAGTGCGCTCTCCTCACAGTTATCCGTCGGTGTGGGGGGGCTGCACGGTGCGTGCACGGACTGTCGGTCGCTGTTTCACCGGATGGGCCTGGCTCTGAGAGGAAGCAAAATGAGCGATAAATTACGTGTGGGTCTGATCGGCTACGGTTTTGCCAGTAAAACGTTTCACGCCCCGCTGATTGCGGGAACGCCGGACGTGGAGCTGGCTGCGATTTCCAGTAGCGACGCCAGCAAAGTCCACGCCGACTGGCCTGGCGTTCAGGTGGTGGCCGATCCTCAGGCGCTGCTGGATGACCCGACGCTGCAGCTGATTGTGATCCCCACCCCGAACGATACGCACTTCCCGCTGGCCAAAGCCGCGCTGAATGCTGGCAAGCATGTTGTGGTCGATAAGCCGTTTACCGTGACGTTGTCACAGGCGCGTGAACTGGATGCGCTGGCGAAAGCGAAAGGGCTGCTGCTCTCCGTGTTCCACAACCGCCGCTGGGACAGCGACTTCCTGACGCTGAAATCGCTGCTTGAAGCCGGTACGCTGGGCGAGGTGCGCTATTTTGAGTCGCACTTTGACCGCTTCCGTCTGGAAGTCCGCAATCGCTGGCGCGAAATGAAGGGCGCAGGCAGCGGCATCTGGTACGACCTGGGGCCGCATCTGCTGGACCAGGCGCTGCAGCTGTTTGGCCCGCCGGTCGCCATCACTGTCGATCTGGCGGAGATGCGGCCGGGCGCGCAGACCACGGACTACTTCCATGCCACGCTGACCTATCCACAGCGCCGTGTGGTGCTGCACGCCAGCATGCTGGTGGCGGCGGAGTCCGCCCGCTATACGGTGCACGGCACCCGCGGCAGCTACATCAAATATGGGCTGGACCCGCAGGAAGATCGTCTGAAATCCGGTGACTTCCCGCCGCAGGCGGACTGGGGCTACGACATGCGCGATGGCACCCTGACGCTGGTAGAGGGCGATGCGCTGAATGAAACCACGCAGCTGACGCAGCCGGGCAACTATCCGGCTTATTATGCGGCAGTGCGCGAGGCGATCGCCGGACGGGGCAATAACCCGGTTACGGCGGAAGAGGCGATTCAGGTGATGGAGCTGATCGAGCTGGGTCTGCAATCCGCCGAGAAGCGCCAGACGATGTCGCTGAAGCGCGTCTGATCGCCGGATAAGAGAGCAAGCAGAACGGGCCGGATAAACGGCCCGTTTTTTTGCGCGACGGGATTACTGGACGCGGGCGCGAATGGCCGCTTTCTCGGCCTCGCTGAGGAAGGCGATCGTCAGGCCATTTTCCTGCGCCTGACGGATCTGCGCGGCGCTCAGGCCTGCGGCTGGGGCCGCATGATGATACTCATGGGCCAGCTCAATGCCCTGAACCGCCGGGTCGTCGGTGTTAATGGTCGCCAGAATGCCGTGCTCAAGGAAGGTCTTCAGCGGATGCTGCGCCAGAGACGGCACGGTGCTGGTCTGGATGTTGGAGGTCAGGCAGGATTCGATGCCAATGCGATGCTCCGCCAGGAAGTCCATCAGCGCCCGATCCTCGATCGCTTTCACGCCGTGACCGATACGCTCCGCGCCCAGCTCACGAATCGCCTGCCAGATGCTCTCCGGACCGGCAGCTTCGCCCGCATGCACGGTCACGCGGAAACCCGCATCGCGCGCCCGCGTGAAGTGGCTCAGGAATTCGCTGCCGGGGAAGCCCAGCTCATCACCCGCCAGATCGACCGCGGTGATGTGATCCCGATGCGCCAGTAATCCCTCCAGCTCGTTGAGGCAGGCCTCTTCACCGAAGGTCCGGCTCATGATCCCGATCAGACGCACGTCGATATCGTGCTGCTGACGACCGGCGCGCACGCCGTCAATGACCGCTTCCACCACCCCGGCGATGGGCAGGTTGTGGGTCATCGCCATGTAACCGGGGGAAAAACGGAGCTCAGCGTAGTGAATACCGGCGCGGGCGGCATCTTCAATATTCTCGCGGGCGATGCGGCGGCAGGCATCCAGATCGCCCAGCACTTTTACGCCCCAGTCGAGCTTCTGCAGAAAACTCACGAGGTCAGGCTCGTTCTGGCCCACCTGGACGTGCGGACGCAGCGTTTCCAGCGTGGAAGCGGGCAGGTCAAGATTAAACTGGCGGCCTAAATCAAGGATGGTCTGTGCACGGATGTTGCCATCGAGGTGGCGATGAATATCAGTCAGGGGAATTTTGGAATCGATCATGGTGCACTCGCTCAGTTGTCAGTGACGTGCAGAGCATTATAAAAATATCATGCGCAACAGCGCCAGTTATTTGCGCAAACGGCGCCGCCGGATGCTGCATAATTACCCATTACCCCGCCCGAAGGCCTGATCTGGCCGTTCAGCGATAAAAAAAAGCGGCCCGAAGGCCGCTCTGATGCGATGAGGCGAGTTACTGTGGCATGCCTTCGCTGGTCGGCATCCCCAGCATGTAGCGGGACAGGAACTGCTCCAGCGTCATCTTGTCGCCGTTCATATTGACCTGGCCATTGGTGTACTGCAGGCTGGTCACGATGTTGTTGTCCTGCTGCTGCGTCAGTCGGAACATCTGACCCATCGCCGCCAGACCTTTCACCTGCTGGTCAGCCAGTTTCTGTGCGTCGTCCGCCTGATAGCCCTCGGCCAGACCCACTTTGTGCATGGTCTCGGTCGCCATCGGCATGTTGATCGTCAGCTTGCTGTCCAGTGACTTCAGAACCCGATCCACCATAGCGCTCAGGCTCTGGGCTTCGCCGTTCACCAGAGAGGGATCGTTGAAGTTAGCGGTCAGGTTAAAGGTGCTTTCCCCTTTATCGTTTTTCCAGCTCAGCGGTGCGATGCTGAGGGATGGCGAGCCTTTCAGCAGCATCGGCAGGTTGTTCATCAGGATTTCATGCACGCCCGCCTGATAGCGAATCGGATCGTCCGCCAGGCCCGGCTGGTTCTGCAGTGCCTGCATCTGCGCGTTATAGCGATCGGAGAAGGCTTTGACCGCCTGAGCGTCAAACTGCGACAGTTTCATTTTCAGCGCGGCCTGACCAAAGTCCTGCTTCTGCAGCTGAACGCTTTCCACCTGATAGTCGATATTGCCGCCAATCTTGCCGGCGCTGTTATCGAACGAGGAGGTGCCTTTCATGTTGTGCAGCGTCAGGGCGTCCTGACCGTTGATGCTGGCATTGACCTTCTCAATATTTACCGACTGGTCGCCAATCCGCACGCCTTCCGGGCTGAGGTGGGTGTTGCCGCTCAGCTTCAGGCCGTTCAGGGTGAACAGCACCGGCTGACCCATCTCATTTTTGCTGGTCAGCGCCAGGCTATCCACGTCGCTGTCGAGCGACACTTTGTCGCCTTTGTTGTCCGCGCTGACGTTAAAGGTTCCGCCATTGGTCGCCAGACGTTCGCCGCTCTGCGCGTTCTGATAATCAATCGGCAGGATGCGCAGCGCCGTATCGGTTGCGCCGCTGTAGCCAATGCGGGTATCCGCGTTGATCAGGGATTGATTCCCGGTCAGCTCAAAAAGCTTCTTCACCGCGTCGGTGTTCGCCAGTTCGGTATGAATCGACGCCATGCTCGGGATCAGGTTGAAATGCTTCAGCTGCGCAAACGGGAAGGGGCCGTGGTCGATGGTTTCATTCAGCACCAGGCTCTGGCCGGGCTTGAGCAGCGGATTATCTTCCGTCTGTGAGCTGGCCTGAATCACCAGATTCACTTTGCTGCTGAACACGCCGCGCTGGTAATCCTGATAGCTGATCTTCAGTCGGCTGTTGGGGGCATAAGCATTCAGCTGCGCGTTGGCATTCTGGACCAGCTGATCCCGGTGGCTTTCAATCTGCTTGCCAGTGAACCATGCCGCGCCAGTCCAGATTACACCCAGTGCGATGATGACACCTACGGCAACATTGGTCTTTTTCATTGCTGATTCGTCCTTATCCTTGAGTCCGCTTACGCCGCAGGTCTGCCCTGACGACCGAAGAAAAACGCCCGGAGGCGTTTAAATGCTAATAGGTTGAAATAATAGCAGTTAAGCGGCCCTTCGTCAGCCGGTTCACCCTAAGTCGTTAAATACCCGCGCCAGACGGCCTGTTCCGGCCACCGACACGGGTGATTCACAGGCGGGTACAAAGCAGGACTCACCGGGTTTCAGCGTCAGTTGCTCATCGCCTCTGACCACCATCGCCTGGCCCTCGATGCAGAACAGCACGGCGGCACTCTGCTGCGCCAGCGATTGCGGCGCGGCGCTGAGCGTGTGAATGGCGAAGGCAAAATCCTCCACCGGAACCGGGAAGCGCAGGGCGTGGTCCTGTTGCGTCGGCGCAATCAGTAACGCGCTGGCGGGTTTCTCTTCAAACTTCAGGTTGGCCATCAGCTCAGCGACATCAATATATTTCGGGGTTAACCCGGCGCGCAGAACATTGTCGGAGTTGGCCATCACCTCCAGCGCCACGCCTTTCAGATAGGCGTGCGGCGTTTCCGCATAGAGAAACATCGCTTCGCCTGGCTGCAGCGTCCTGACATTCAGCAGCAAGGGTGAGAACAGGCCGCAGTCGTCGGGATAGTCCGCCGCGATGGCGCGGACGGTCTGCCAGGGTTCGCCCTGCTGCACATCAAGCACTGATTTCAGGACGTCCAGCGCCCGCGACTTCGCTTCCCTTTCCAGCGAGAGCAGGGCAGAGAAGAGTGTCGCCAGGGTTTTCAGGTCGGGATGCTGCAGAAAATGGGCAATCTGCGGATGGGCACCCGCGACCGGCTCCAGAAGTGACACCATTTCCGTGATCGTGCGGAAACCGTTCATCGCCTGGAAAGGCGTCAGCGCGTAAAGCAGCTCCGGCTTGTGGTTAGGATCTTTATAGTTGCGCTCCGCCGCACCGGAAGGGATCCCGGCCGCATTCTCACGGGCAAAGCCTGCCTCGGCGGCGGGCTTGCTGGGGTGAACCTGAATGGAGAGGGGCCGGTCGGCAGAGAGGACTTTGAAGAGGAAGGGCAGTTCACCAAAACGCCGGGCAACGGTTTCACCCAGCATGGCAACCGGGTCGGCCGCGATCACCTCTCGCAGCGACCGCGGATGACCCCGGTCAGAGACGGTGGAGGGGCTTTTCGGATGCGCGCCCATCCAGAGTTCCGCCATCGGCTGGCCCTGCGGGTTGGCAATCCCATAGAGCCGGGTCAATGCCGTCTGGCTACCCCAGGCATAATTTTGCAGTGAGTTGTTCATTTTTTGCATCACGAACTCCCGGGCACGAAAATTATGGTCGTTATTAAAGCAGAAACTGTCGTTAAAAATAGCGACCCGATCCCAAACGGCGCTAAGCTCTGATAATGTTAAATTATTGTGTATTGCGATCCGGTGTACCCCTGGACCCTCGTCAGAACAGGCACACATTCATTTAAATACAGGTAAAGGAGATGTATTCATGGCAGCCAACCGCATTGAGAAAGATTCAATGGGCCCCATCGACGTACCGGCAGACAAACTGTGGGGCGCGCAGACCCAGCGCTCACTGGAGCACTTCCGCATCTCAACCGAAAAAATGCCCACCGCGCTGGTGCACGCCCTGGCGCTGACCAAGCGGGCGGCGGCCAGCGTCAACCGCGATCTGGGCCTGCTGCCCGCTGAACGGGCCGATGCGATTGTCCGCGCGGCGGATGAGGTGCTGGCCGACCAGCATGCGGAAGAGTTTCCGCTGGCGATCTGGCAGACCGGTTCCGGTACGCAGACCAACATGAATATGAATGAGGTGCTGGCCAACCGCGCCAGTGAACTGCTGGGCGGCGAGCGCGGCATGTCGCGGCTGGTTCATCCCAACGACGATGTGAACAAGAGCCAGAGCTCCAACGACGTCTTTCCGACCGCCATGCATGTGGCCGCCGTCATCGCCCTGCGCGAACAGCTGATCCCGCAGATTCAGGTGCTGAAACAGACCCTGAGCCAGAAGTCCGACGCCTTTAAAGATATCGTCAAGATTGGGCGTACTCATCTGCAGGATGCCACGCCGCTGACTCTGGGGCAGGAGATCTCCGGCTGGGTGGCGATGCTGGAGCATAACCTGAAGCATATCGAGCAGAGCATTCCGCACGTAGCGGAGCTGGCGCTGGGCGGCACCGCCGTCGGAACCGGTCTCAACACCCATCCGGAGTATGCGGTGCGGGTAGCGGCGGCGCTGGCCGATCTGACGAAGCAGCCGTTTGTCACGGCGCCGAACAAGTTCGAGGCGCTGGCGACCTGCGATGCGCTGGTCCACGCGCATGGCGCGCTGAAAGGGCTGGCCGCCTCGCTGATGAAAATCGCTAACGACGTGCGCTGGCTCTCATCCGGCCCGCGCTGCGGCATCGGCGAAATTGCGATCCCGGAAAATGAACCGGGCAGCTCGATCATGCCAGGCAAGGTCAATCCGACCCAGTGCGAGGCGATGACCATGCTCTGCTGCCAGGTAATGGGCAACGACGTGGCGATCAACATGGGCGGTGCGTCCGGTAACTTCGAGCTTAACGTCTTCCGCCCGATGATTATCCATAACTTCCTGCAGTCGGTGCGCCTGCTGGCGGACGGCATGGACAGCTTCAACCATCACTGCGCAGTCGGCATCGAGCCGGTGCGCGAACGCATCGATCAGCTGCTGAATGAGTCGCTGATGCTGGTGACGGCGCTGAATACCCACATTGGTTATGATAAAGCCGCCGAAATTGCCAAAAAGGCGCACAAAGAGGGGCTGACGCTGAAAGGCTCTGCGCTGAAGCTGGGCTACCTGACGGAAGAGGAGTTTGATGCCTGGGTCCGGCCGGAAGAGATGGTCGGCAGCATGAAGTCGTAAGGAACATCCGGGGCAAGCGGAGGCTGGCCCCGGCATTATATCGGGCAGTCCACCCACAGATGCAGTCTGGGGATCAGCAGATTCAGTGGTTCCGCAGCAGGCTTGTGGCGATGCGTAATGTTATCCGCATCATAGTCGGGCAACTCGCCCAGCACCGGCACCTGAGTGCGGTCGCGACAGATCACCAGGATCGGTGACGGGCACGCCAGCTGCGTCTGTTTTTGCTCATCGGCACGCCAGACGCGCGCCACCGGCTGGACTTTCACCGGACGTTTGATTTTGAGCCGTGCCGAGTCGGGCAGGGCGCGCACGCTGGCCAGTTCCTCCTGCACTTTTTCTGCCCACTGTTCGCGTGACCAGGGCGCCTGAGCGCGTCCCGCTTTCAGGCTTTTTTCCAGCTGGGCGATCACCTCTTCGCGTTTGAGATTCTTGATGATGTGCTTATTCGCCCAGCCGAAGCGCAGGCTGTCTGGTGCGCTGAGCAGGGTGATGGTGCGGTAGGCGTTCAGCGTGATCAACCCGCGCAGATGCTGGTGGACGAACTCAAAGCGCGCTTCACTTGGCAGGCCCGACTCCACCGTAATCAGCTGCTCCAGCCGCGCTTTCAGCTGATTGATGACCGTCACCAGCGCGTCGAGCTCCGCTTCCCGTGCCGCGTCGCACTCAATACAGAGGGCACCCGGCAAGCGCACGGCGGCCTTAGTGCTCAGCTGTTCAGACTGATGCTGCATAAACAGGCGGCAGTAGTGATCCAGCGCCATCGTCCGCGCGCGCTCGCCGAGATGCTGGTCGACGGCAATCCGGGTAATTGCCTCATGTTCGCGGCCTTTTACCACCGGCGGCAGGCTGAACACGCGGGCGATGAGCAGAGGCTGCGCGTCAATCTGCTGGCGCAGTTCGCCCAGCGCCAGTTCCAGGTCGTTGACACACTGATGCATATCAGCCACTAAGTCGTAGCGGGTCATGTGAACCTCCATAGTTACAACGTCCACAATGTGGCAGAAGCCCGGCGGGTATGCAAGTGCTTTATAGTTACAACATACTGTTAAACCAATCGGTAAAACGTGCGGCCTGCCTGGCAGAACAGTAAAAAGCGATCGCGCATTCTGGCTGATAGCAGAACATGTTATAAAACGGTTCGCCTGCTAACCCTGAGATTGCCTGTGAATCTGATGAACAAACCCGGCATTGCCGCCATCATTACCCTGGGATGGATACAGATCCTCTCCTGGGGTGGCTCCTTCTATCTGATGGCGGTCATGGCGTCGCCGATTGCGGAGGAGACCGGCTGGTCACAGCAGTGGATTTATGGCGCGCTCTCTGCCGGGATTCTGGTGTCGGGGCTGTTATCGCCGCTGGCAGGCAGGATTATCGCCCGCACTGGCGGTCGCCTGCTGCTGGCGCTGAGCGGGGGGGTGATGGCGGCGGGGCTGGTCATCATGGCCAGCACTCATACGCTGCCGCTGTTTCTGTTTGCCTGGGTCGTGATCGGGGTCGGAATGGCGATGGGCCTGTATGACGCGCTGTTTGCCACGCTCGGCACCTGCTATGGCGCGCAGGCGCGGTCCGCCATCACCGGCATTACGCTGATATCGGGTTTCTGCACCACGCTGGTCTGGCCGGGAACGGCCTTACTGATTCACGGATTTGGCTGGCGCGACGCATCGCTGATCATTGCGGCCATGATGGTCGTCTGCGTCCTGCCTGCCTATCTTTTTGCCCTGCCGGCGAGCCACGCTCAGCGGCCGGTAAAACGGCGCGATTCCGCACCCACAGCGGCTGAGATTGCACCGGTGCTCTTCTGGCTGCTGTGCGCCATCTTCACGCTGGCATCGGTGATCATGACTGCGATCTCTGTGCAGCTCATCACCTTACTGCAGGCGAGTGGTCATACGCTGGCGTCGGCGCTGGCGATCAGCGCGGTGCTTGGTCCGTGTCAGGTCGCGTCCCGTCTCGTCGATATTGCCTTTAAGCGCAGCCATCCCATCCGCACCACCTTCTTTTCTGTCGGACTGGTGGCGCTGGGGCTGCTGTTGCTGGCGGTGATGCCCCAGATGGCGCTGCTGAGCATGTTACTTTACGGGGCAGGGAATGGCCTGCGAGCCATCGTGCGGGGAACGTTACCGCTGGTGATGGTCAAACCAGAATCTTATGCCATCGTGATGGGCAAAATGGCCCGCCCGGCGCTCATGGGGCAGGCGCTGACACCGCTGATCGGTGGATATGTCTTTGAAAAGATGGGCGCATCAGCCACGCTATGGTTGCTTTGCGCGCTGGCAATCATTAACGTGATGCTGGTGATGGCGCTGAAGAGGCGATTACCGGTGGCCCCGGCCGCGTCCGTTTAAGCCATTTGCACGCCCGCCAGGCATTAACAGGGGCGTGAGCAGGCTAAGCACCTTGTGCGGTCGGGCTTCTGCCTTTGGTGAATACGTGCCTTGTCAGCGTGGGTTTGCTTCAAAAAAGCAACTGTGTTTGTTATATTTATTGCTCATTGATTGTTCACTTATGCGGCAATAAAACAATAAGATGCACCGCAACTCAGGATAAAGAAATGCTTGATTACCGCTTCCCGACAGCTTTGCAAATGGTTCTGAGCGTAGCGATGGCGGAGCAAATGGGTAAACGCTCTACCAGCGCGATTCTGGCCTACGGGCTGGAAGCGAATCCCAGTTTCATACGAAAATTGATGGTCCCGCTGACCCGTGACGGCATCATCGTCTCGACGCTGGGCCGCACCGGTTCCATCCATCTGGGACGCCCTGCAGCAGAAATTACCCTGCGGGATATCTACGTCTCGGTGATTGAAGATAAAAAGATCTGGGCTGCGCGCCCCGATGTGGCACCACGCTGTCTGGTCAGTGCCAACCTCTGCTGGTACTTCAAGTCGATCGCCGACGAAGCCGAGCAGGCGTCGCTGGACGTGCTGGCAAAACGCACCGTGGCCGACGCGCTGAACGAACTGAAAAAGCGCGATACCAGTAACTGCACCGCCGTGCCGGAACCAGAACCCGAAGAGAGTGACGAACTCTGCAAAAAAAGCCGCTGATGAGCGGCTTTTTTTATGGGCGTGGATTCATGCTGCACGCTGCCTTTGGCCCCTTTCTGCTTGCTCTCCTGCTTTATCGCTCCTGCTCTTAATAAAATGAAACATCTATGTTGTCTTAAGCATCACTAGTTTTAATCTTGCTTTAGACTGAGCGAGGGAACGCCATGAAGTACAGTGAATTCAGACGCTGGCTCATTCAGCAAGGCGCTATTCTGGTTAAGCACCGCAGAGGAAGCAGCCATTTCAAAGTCTTCTCAGGCGACAGGCAGTCTGTCTTTCCGGATCATGGCGCGAAAGAAATGCCGGAAGGGACGCGCAAGAAAATTCTAAAAGATCCGGGCCTGTAAACCTGATCAGTGAGGTCACCCTATGTTTAACTATGCCGTCAGATTAACGCATGACCTGAAAACCGATAGCTGGGAGGTGTCATGTCGCGATTTACCCTTACTGCATTCAGTTGGCGACACCGTTGAGGAAGCGCTGGCCGAGGCAGCAGATGGACTGGTAGCCGCTATCTTTCTGGAAATGGATGCCCGTCGTCCCATCCCGTTAGCAAGTGATGCGCAGCAGGGGGAGTACATCGTTTCTGTGCCTGTCCTGGTAGCGATGAAAGCGGCACTGTATAACGCCATGATTGAAACCGGTACCCGCAAGGCAGATCTGGCACGCCAGCTGGGTGTAAATGGACCACAGGTTGATCGACTGCTTGACGTAGAGCACTCGTCAAAAGTTGAAAAAGTTGAACTGGCGCTGGCGCAGCTGGGCCGTAAAGCCCGGGTTGAGATTCTCATCTGATGAGCCGCTTTCACGCGGGGGGGCGGTCAGGCGTGTTTCAGACAAAAAAAAGGGCGATCCTGCGATCGCCCCTTTTAATCGTTGACGGTTTACGCCGCGGCTGACTCCGCCTGTCGTGACTGGCGCGTCACCAGCTTGCGCAGTGCGACATAGAATACCGGCGTCAGGAACAGGCCAAAGAGTGTCACGCCGAGCATCCCGGAGAAGACCGTAATGCCGGTCACGCCACGCACTTCGGCGCCCGCACCTTCACCCAGAATCAGCGGCACCGTGCCGGCGATAAAGGCGATGGAGGTCATCACGATAGGGCGCAGACGCAGACGACACGCTTCCAGCGCCGCGTCTACAATCCCTTTGCCCTGCATCTCCAGCTCCCGCGCGAACTCGACGATCAGAATCGCGTTCTTACACGCCAGCCCCATCAGCACCACCAGTCCGACCTGCACGAAGACGTTGTTGTCGCCGCCGGTCAGCCAGACGCCAAACAGCGCAGAGAGCAGCGTCATCGGTACAATCAGGATCACCGCCAGCGGCAGCGTCCAGCTCTCGTAGAGCGCGGCCAGCACCAGGAAGGCCAGCAGCACCGCCATCGGGAAGACGATCAGCGCCGTGTTGCCCTGGGTTGACTGCTGATAACTCAGGTCAGTCCACTCGATGTTCATGCCGTTGGGCAGAAGCTGACCGGACATCGCTTCCAGCTGGCTCATCGCCTGGGCGGAGGAGAGGATGCGCGGGTCGGCATCACCGATCAGGTCCGCCGCCGGGTAGCCGTTGTAGCGGATCACCGGATCGGGGCCGTAAGTGGTGGTGATGTTGACCATGCTGCCAATCGGCACCATTTCGCCGCGATCGTTGCGGGTGCGCAGGTTCGCAATATCCTCAACGCTGTCGCGGAACTCCCCATCCGCCTGCGCCATCACCCGCCAGGTACGGCCAAAGCGGTTAAAGTCATTCACGTAAGAGGAGCCGAGATAGGTCTGCAGCGTGCTGAACAGCGCGGTCAGCGACACACCCTGTGCTTTCGCTTTATCCCGATCGACCTGAACATCCAGCTGCGGAACGTTGGCCTGATAAGAGGAGATAGGGAAGTGCATCCCCGGCGTCTGCATGATGCTGCCCGACAGCGTATTGATCGCCGTCTGCAATGCGCCATAGCCCAGACCGGCCCGATCCTGCACATAAAGCGAATAGCCCGATCCCTGGCCCAGCCCGAGGATCGGCGGTGGCATAATGGAGAAGCCAAACCCCTGCTGGATGCGGGCGATTTTGGCGTTGATCTCCGCGTTAATCTCGGCCGCCGTATGCTTGCGCTCGTTGAAGGGCTTCAGACCAAAGAAGACCGTGCCGCTGTTTGGCGTATTGGTGAACTGCAGGGCATTCAGGCCGGGGAAAGCAACCGCATAGGCGACGCCGTCCGTCTGCATACCGATTTCGCTCATCTTGCGAATCACCTCATCGGTCCGCGCCAGCGAAGAGCCTTCCGGCATCTTCACGCCACCAATCAGATAGAGCTTATCCTGCGTCGGAATAAAGCCGCCCGGCACGGTATGGAACATAAACCCGGCCCCGGCCAGCAGCAGCAGATAGACGGCAAACACCGCGCCACGGCGACGCAGCGTGCGGCCAACCAGCGATTCATACCCATGCGCACTGCGCTGGAAGAAGCGGTTAAACGGCCGGAACAGCCAGCCAAACAGCGCATCGATAATTCGCGTCAGGCGATCTTTCGGCGCGTCATGGCCTTTCAGCAGCATCGCCGCCAGCGCAGGCGAGAGCGTCAGCGAGTTAATCGCCGAAATCACGGTGGAGATCGCGATGGTAGTGGCGAACTGCTTATAGAACTGTCCGGTCACGCCCGACAGAAACGCCATCGGCACGAACACCGCGCAGAGCACCAGCGCGATGGCGATGATTGGCCCGGAGACTTCGCGCATCGCCTGATGCGCAGCGGCACGCGGCGACAGCCCCATCTCAATGTTACGCTCGACGTTCTCCACCACTACAATCGCGTCATCCACCACGATCCCGATCGCCAGCACCAGCCCGAACAGGCTCAGGGTATTGAGCGAGAAACCGAGCAGATAGAGTACGCTGAAGGTTCCGACCACCGACACCGGCACGGCCAGCAGCGGAATGATGGAGGCACGCCAGGTCTGCAGGAACAGAATCACCACCAGCACTACCAGGATCACCGCTTCCAGCAGGGTCTGCACCACGGCCTTAATCGAGTCGCGTACAAAGACGGTGGGATCGTAAGGTGCGGCCCATTTCACATCGTTGGGGAAGCGGGTCGCCAGCTCATCCATTTTGGCGCGAACCGCATTGGAGAGATCGATGGCGTTGGCGCCGGGTGCCTGGAAGATGCCGATACCGACCGCATCCTTGTTGTTGAGCTGAGAGCGCAGGGCGTAACTGCCCGATCCCATCTCAATGCGTGCCACATCGCGCAGCCGTACCAGCGAACCGTCGTCAGAGGTCTTCAGGATGATATCGCCGAACTGCTGTTCGTTCTCCAGCCGTCCCTGAGTGTTGATCGACAGCAGAAAATCACTCTGCTTCTTCAGCGGTTCCGCCCCCAGCTGACCGGCAGAAACCTGCACGTTCTGCTCCTGCATCGCGGTGATCACGTCCTGGGCGGTCAGGTCGCGCGCCGCCACTTTGTTGGGATCGAGCCAGACGCGCATCGCATATTCACCCGCGCCGAAAATCTGGATCTGACCGACGCCGGGCAGGCGCGCCAGCTCATCTTTCACCTTGAGCGTGGCGTAGTTCCGCAGATAGAGCGAATCGTAGGTATTGTCCGGCGAGAAGAGGTGAACGACCAGTGTCAGGGTCGGCGACATCTTCTGCGTGGTGATCCCCAGCCGGCGCACATCCTCCGGCAGGCGGGCTTCCGCCTGCGCAACGCGGTTCTGCACCTGCACCTGTGCCTGATCGGGATCGGTGCCCGGACGGAAGGTCACCGTGGTGACCAGCACGCCATCCGAACCGGCGACGGATTTCATGTACATCATGTTCTCGACGCCGTTGATCGCCTCTTCCAGTGGCGTCGCCACGGAATCTGCGATCACTTTCGGGTTCGCGCCGGGGTATTCGGCACGCACCTGCACGCTGGGCGGGACAACGTCGGGATACTCACTGATCGGCAGCAGCGGAATGGCGATCATCCCGGTGACGAAGATCAGAATCGACAGCACCGCAGCAAAAATGGGCCGATCGATAAAAAAGCGGGAAAAGTCCATAGCGGCCTCGGATTAGTGAGCGGCTGTCGCGCGCATGGCGACCTGCTGAGCGGTAACGGGCATGCCCGGCATAAAGACTTTCTGCAGACCGGCGACGATCACGCGGTCGCCGGCTTGCAGACCCGATTTCACGATACGCAGGCCCTCCACCATCGCGCCGGGCTGGATATCACGCCGCTGCGCCTTGCCCTCGCCATCCACCACATAGACATACCTGCGATCCTGATCGGTCAGGACCGCCTTGTCATCGATCAGTATCGCCTCGAACTGCGCGCTGCCGGGCAGCCGCACGCGGGCAAACAGGCCCGGCGTGAACTGACGCTGCGGGTTGTCGAGCAGGGCGCGCATACGAATGGTGCCGGTGCTGGCGGTCAGCTGGTTATCCAGGAAATCGACCCTGCCCTGATGCGGAAAGCCCTGATCGCCGGCCAGCGCGATCTCAACCGGCAGTGCCTGGCGCTGCTGGCCCTGACGCGCCATCGCCTGATAGTGCAGGAAGGTATTCTCATCGACATCGAAATAGACATACATCTGCTGCTGCGACACCAGCGTGGTCAGGACACTGGCGCTGTCGCCCGCGGTCACCAGGTTACCGGCGGTGATCATCGCGCGGCTGGCGCGGCCATCGATCGGGGCGGTGACGCGGGTAAAGTCCAGGTTCAGCTGGGCCATATCGACCGCCGCCTCGGCGGCCAGTACCTCCGCCTGCGCCTGACTGGCCGCGGCGCGGCGCTGTTCCCAGGCTTCGCGGGAGATCGCCTGGGTGCCGATCAGCTTCTCGCTGCGGCCCGATTCGCTGCGGGCCAGGCTCGCCTGGCTGCGCGCCCGGGCAAGTTCCGCTTTGGCCTGCTCCAGCGCCGCGCGGTAACTCCGGTCGTCGATGGTAAACAGCACCTGACCTTTGCGAACCTCATCGCCTTCGCGATAATTCACCGAGTCGATATAGCCGGAAACGCGCGGCCGCAGCTGCACGCTCTGCACCGCCTCCACCCGGCCATTGAAGTTGTCCCACTGGCTGACCGGCTTAACCAGCACCGGCGCGGCGCTGACCTCCGGCGGAGGGAGCGGGGCGTTTTGCGCAACCCCTCTGTCGCAGCCGCTGAGCTGCGCGATAAGCAGTATCATCCCAAAGAGGGTCAAGCCCTGACGAACCCGGTTCGTAATCATTATTGTCTTTCCGCGATAAGTGGTAACAGGTGACCATCTGGTCAATATTTGCAACTTTTAAGATTGCAATTAATCGCGGTGAGTGTAGGCTGGCGTTACTGGCAACTGCAAGAATAACGGATACACTTTATGTGCGGTTCGGGGCAGGGCGATGAAAGCCTGAGCAGCGCGCGCTAAATCCCCATAAAAAGTGCGGCATTTAATGTACTAATAAAACTTGCATTAAATGGCATAGTCAGCCACCCTTAAGTGTAACTGCAACTGATACTAATACTTTTCGCCACGGCGAACAGGAGAGACTGGAATGATGAGTGACGCCTTTATTCACGATTTAATCGACTGGATTGATAACAACATCGAAGCACGTCTGGATCTGGATACCGTTTCAGAGCGCGCAGGTTACTCCAAGTGGCACCTGCAGCGCATGTTCAAAGAGCACACGGGCTATCCGCTGGGTGAGTACATCCGCGTGAAGAAGCTGAAGAAATCAGCCGACCGCCTGACCAGCACCGACGAACCGATTCTGAACGTGGCGATCTCTCTGGGCTTCGACTCCCAGCAATCCTTTAACCGCAGCTTCAAACGTCAGTATGGTGTCGCACCGGGTGCATGGCGTCGACACAGCGGGGATTCGCACGCCGCATAACCTCGCCAGGGCCAGCTTGTCTGGCCCGCGCTTTTCTCTGCGTGTAAAACTGGTATCATCTGCATCCTGTCGTCACGGATGCCATTATGTCAAAAAAACTCTGGATTGGACTTTTCCTTGTCCTCGCCGTCTGCTTTTACGGCCTCAAACCCTGGCTGAATCGTGTTTCAGCACCCGCTCAGCCCGATATCGCTACCCTGACCGATGCCCGCACTGTGGCGCGCTGGGTATTGCAGCATCAGCATTTACCGGACTACTACCTGACGAAAAACGACGCGCGTAAGCGTGGCTGGAACCCGGAGAAAGGCAACCTGTGTGACGTGTTGCCCGGCAAAGCCATCGGCGGCGATCGTTTTGCTAACCGTGAAAAACGGCTGCCCACGCGGGCCGGACGTCAGTGGTATGAGGCGGATGTGAACTATCGCTGTGGTCATCGCGATGCGGATCGGCTGGTCTACTCCTCAGACGGCCTGGTGTTTCTCTCAACGGACCACTACCGCAGCTTCAGACAGGTACCCTGATTATGCTCAGCCTGACCTTCGACCTGCGTCAGCTCACCACACGCGCCGCCTTTTATCAGCAGTTTGCGGAGCAGAGCGGCTGCCCGGAGACCTTTGGTCATAATCTGGATGCGCTGTGGGACTGGCTGACCGGCGGAATGGCGCTGCCTGCCACGCTGCGGCTTCAGCACGCTGACGCGCAGCAGCCCGATTTAGCGCCGGTGCTGGCGCTGCTGGAGGAGGCGGCGCAGTCGCTGGCGGGCGAGCTGCGCCTGATTATCGACTAGGCGCGCAGCGGCTTAAGCAGAGCAATCAGCGCGTCACGCGCCGTGCGCGGCAGGTCGCCGCCGCCGGTGAAGCCGTTGTTCTCGATGATCACCTGATTCAGCCCGACCAGCCAGTCGTAGATGTAGTAGGCGGTGTGATTGGCCGGGGCGGCAGAGAGGCGTGTCAGACGCTGACCGGCGCCGAAGCTGACGCTGGGCGCAGGCGGACGTGAGAAGATCACCTGACCACGATTCACCCGGCTGGCAGGCCGTTCGCTTTCCGGCCGCTGTAAAAAGCCGAGCCAGGCCACGAAATCACCCAGCACCGTCATCGCCCGCGTGACCTGACGGTCGGCACGGGATTCATGACTCACGCTCTGCGTGTCGGGCTCATGCAGCGCCTGCTGCAGTTTTTGTGCGATATCGGTGCGGAATCCGGCCGTGATCAGCTCCTCGACCAGCCACTCCATCGTCGCCTTATCCACGTTCAGCAACGCCAGCAGGCTGCGGTTCTCCGGCAGCTGACGCAGATGATCCAGCCACAGCAGCATCACCTGACGCGGGAACTGCTGCGCGCCCGGCAGACTCTGACGCGGCTGAACCGGCGCTTCGGCCGGGCTTTCGCTGAACAGGTCAAATTCAAATCCAATCCCGAACTGATTCTCCGGCGCCTGCAGATTGGCCGGTTTGCTGCCAGGCAGGGCGGACTGATTCAGCCACAGCTGGCGCAGTGCCTCGCGGGGCGGCTGCAGGCGTTCCAGCAGCTCACCGTGCAGGCCGGTGCGGTGCTGTAAACATTTCAGCAGCGTGTCGGCGATGTTCTGTTTGCGGGCCGCCTGTTCCGGTGTGGCCTCCGCTTCGGTCCACGGCAGTAAGCGGCGCTCGACCACGGTATGCTGAATCTGGGCCAGCTGCGCCAGCAGCATGTCGCGGCGGGCCTCCGGCTGCATCTCATCCTGTAACCAGCTCGCCATGCGATCAACGCCCGCGCGATCCAGAGCCAGCATCGATCCCCAGTGCTGACCGGGCTGTCCCATCTGGCGCTGCACGGCTTCATCCACGTTAACCTGCTGATGACGGGCGTCAAACGGGGTGATGGCCCAGATCAGGCGCGGTTTCTCAGCGGACTCCTGCGCGGGCTGCTGACGCTGCCATTCACGCAGCGATTCGCTCACCAGGCTGGCATCCTGACGCTGGCTGGCGGCGGTGCAGACCAGCAGCAGATCGATCGCCTGACGGGTGGCGTAAAAGCCGGGCAGCAGCGCGCGCTTCTGCTCCAGCAGCTGCGCCCGCAGCGGATCCTGCTGACGCAGGCGCTGACGATCGTCCTGCACGGTCGCGTCCGCAGGCTCGCCGGGCGCGGGCAGATCGAGCATGTCGGCATCGTCGTACAGCGCAGTGCGCGGTGTGGAGCAGAGCGGCGCCAGCACTTCCAGCGTCAGCAGGGCGAGCAGGCCCAGCGGCACACTCTGCGCCTTGCCAATGCGGTTGCCGTTCAGCGGGCAGACGTCCACCATCTGCTGCTGATCCTGCTCACTGGCCGGCACGATCAGCTGCTCAGCTGGCAGCAGTGACGCATCGGTGAGCAGGCTGAGAGGCGCGAGCAGGCGGCTGCTGTTACGCAGCTGATGACGCAGATGCAGCAGGCTGCGCAGCATCTCATTCAGGGCCGGTTGCGACGGCCAGAGCAGCGAAAAGAGCTGCACGCGATCGTCCACGCTCAGCCAGGGGGCCAGTTCAACCGCCTGCGGCCAGAAGTGACGGTCAAGGCGGGCATCATAGTGCGGACGGCGACGGCACCAGGACCAGAGCGTGACCAGCGCATCGCCCTCCAGGCCCGCCAGCGGCGTTGCCAGACGATGACGCTGCAGGCGCTGCAGCGCGCTGTCGATCTGCGCGGTGTCGGGTGCGCTCTCACCGGCACAGGCGACCATCAGCCGCACGATCTCTGCCTCGCTCAGCAGCGCCAGCTCAACCGGCCACTCGCCGGAGAGCGGTTCGCGCTGATGGCTGAAACGGGTCGCGGTCGCGAAATCCAGGTTGCCGGGATTAATATGCTGGAACCAGCTCAGCAGCTTGTCGCCCATGCGGGTCATCAGCTGACCCTGAGCGTCAGCCACCATCTCATTCAGCAGCCAGGCCTTTCCGGCCTGCGACTGACCAAACAGCGCCAGCGTCACCGGACGCGCCACCTGCTGCGCCAGAGCCTGGGTCTGCACGCGCGCCTGACGCAGTTGCAGCGTCAGGGTTTCCGCTTCCAGCGCCAGACGCGGCGACTGCTCACGGCTCTCTTCAATCCAGGTCAGGCTCTGATTCAGGGCATCCTGCAGCAGGTTAAGGCGTTTTGCCAGCGTCTGCGGCTGGCGGGGTTTCAGGGCTTTCATCGTTTACATACGCTCCCGCTGTCAATCCAGTATTGCGCATTTGCATTGCCGGTGGCCGACAGGGTATTCAGCTTCAGACTTAACTGCTCCAGCGGCACGCGGGTGCCATCATCCAGACGCGCATCGCTCAGCACCAGGTTTTCCGGGCCGGTCGCGCCAGGGCCGGCTTTCACCGCCAGGCGGATGCGCAGCACGCTCTCCCCGGCCACTTTACGCGCCAGGGTGGCGTCGTTCAGCGTCAGGCTGTAGAGCGGCGAGGCGGGCCAGCGGTCGTTATCGAGCTGGCGGAAGCCCAGGCAGACGTTGCCGCGGATACGGAAACTGCTTTTTTTATCCAGCGCATAGCCAGGATCGTCGAGGTCAATTTCGCTGTAGCAGAGATTCTCGTCGGTCAGCGCCTGATTTTCGTCGAGCATGCCCAGGTAGCGGATCGTCGAATAGGGCTCAAAGTCGCCCGCGCGGAACCAGAAGCTGCTGAGACGCAGATCCAGCGCCAGCAGGCAGAGCATCGCACCTACCGCCGCGGTCGATTTCGGGTTATCGATGCGGCCATGTTTGTTAAACGGATACCAGTCGCTGGTGTGATAACCCTCCAGCGACAGAATACGGCTGCCCGGCAGCGGCTGCAGATGACGCACCAGCGCCTGAATGCCGGGGAAGCGCGACGGCCGGCCGGTCAGCAGCAGCACGTCACACTGATAGAGTGACACCACTTCACACATTGAGCGCAGCGCCGGAATGATCGCCATGCGGTGCTGCATAAATTCGCCATGCAGCTGCGACAGGCTGACCACCAGTGGTACCTGCAGCAGGTCGAAGCGGCTGTGACCGCCCAGCTCGCGCTGGATCTCGCCGTTTACAAACGCCAGCACCGCGTCGCCCGGCACCTGTTCAACCAGCTCGCCAAACAGCGCGTTGATCTCGGCGTGGCTTTCCAGCGGATCCCAGTTCTCGTAACGCTCCAGCACGGCCTGCGCCAGCGGAATAAAGAGCTGTAACGTGACCTGCTGACGCAGCGTGGCCTGACCGTCCATGCGGCTGTCGTGACCAAAGAGCTTGTTCATCAGCGGATCGGTCAGGGTCAGACCCGCTTTCTGCAGATGCTGCTGCAGCGCCGGGAGGATCCACAGCTGAATGACATCCAGCAGGATATCGTCGCCCGCCACCTTAAAGCCTTCACGGAACAGCAGGCGTGGCGTGATTTTAACGTTGTTGCCCTGACCATCATCCAGACGATACTGGGTAATCGCCAGATCGGTGGTACCGCCGCCGATATCGATCGAGGCGATGCGCAGGCTCTTGCCGGGCAGCTCATCGGCCTCACGCGGACGATCCGGGCGAGCCATGCTGCTGAAAAAGTCTTCGGCGCGACCGGCAAAATTGACCTGGGTTTCGTTAAACAGCCAGACCATCTGGCCGCAGGTCGCCTCATCCCACTCCATCTGTACATCCGGCAGCGGTTTCGGGCTCTGACGCGGCCATGCAGGGGCCAGCTCATCCTCGTCGTTCAGCCAGCCTTCGGCTTTCCAGACCAGCGCCAGCGCTTCCTGCATCCTGCGACGGAAAATTTCACGCTCCGGTTTCGGCATCGCCGAAGGCAGCGTGAGGATGACATGGCGCAGCTGACGGGGCGCGTGGCTCTGCGGCATCCGCTGACGCTGAGCGGCACTGTTCATCTGCATCAGCGCCTGTGCCAGCAGTTCGCACAGCATAAAGGTCATCAGCGAACTGCGGCTGTAGTGGGGTGAAAAGACCGGCAGGCGGTCGTCCGGCGGCAGCGTCGAAAGCGGCTGGCCTTCGTCGTTCAGCAGGGTGGTAAAGGGCGCGGCATAGGCCAGCGGCTCGCTCTGCTCACCTGGCGTATTGAAGCGCCAGCCTGGCTGATAGCGTGCCTCATCCCAGAGATAGCGGCGCGGGCTGGAGAGGCCGGTGCTGCCTTCCAGTCCTACGCGCTGCAGCGCCAGACGGCTCGCTTCGCGCCCGACGCGGGTCAGCGATGGCCACATAAAGGCCTGTTCGCGGCCACTCTCCAGCGAGAAGTTCGCCTTGCCAAAGCGGGCTTCGGCAAACTCCAGGCGGCTGTCGAACAGCTCGTTGTAAACCTGATGCGGCTGGGAGAGATCGCGCAGCTGCAGTTCATAGGTCTGCTTCAGCCCGTTGCTCTCTTCCGGGTGATCTTCCACCAGGATGCCGCAGGTATGGGAGTTGCCGACATCGAGAATGATATCGACGTTAACGGCCGGGGTCTGCAGCGTGGCGGCCTGGATGTGGATCTCGCTGAGGTCGAGCTGTTCGCCCAGCAGCTCCAGCAGATTGAGATAGTGCGCCTGATATTCAAATTCACGAAGCGCCTGATTGATCGCCTGTTCACGGCGATCGGCGACGCGATCGGTAAAGGTCTCCCGCAGCCAGCCGTCGACCCAGGTGAGATCGAGAAACTCACCCAGTTCATAGTTGTGCCAGGCGAGCGCAAAGGTCACGCCGTTCTGCGCGTCGGCAGGGGTCAGACCGAGCTGTTCGCCGCCATCCTGCTCCGCGACACAGCGGGTGTCGAACGCCAGGCTGACGCGATGGGTATTGCCCGCCGCATCCGGGGCCGGCAGAGCGACCAGACGCATCCGCGCCCAGTTTTCAGGGCCGCCGATGAAACGGCGGCCGCTGGCGCAGCGCAGCATAGGCAGCGGCAGCCAGCAGGCGGAGAGGAGCGTGAGGGAGTCGGCCAGGGCGATATCGGACTCCGGGCGCACCACTTCTGCGGCACCGCCATCTTCCGGATAGAGCAGGAACTTACCGCTGTTGCCGTCCACGTTAAGGCGCAGCAGCGGACCGTTGGCGGTCTGACGCACGAACTGGCGGCGCGCCGGGGTGGCAGAGAGCTGCAGGCCGAAATCCAGAAACTGCACGCCGCTGTTTTCAATCAGCGTAATTTTTTGTTTGTCATCGATCAGGGGAGCCAGCATCGTTATTTACTCTCACGCTTAATCGTCATCGGGAAGATCCGGTCTTCCGCATACTGCGCTTCACACACCGCGGCACCAATACTCGCGTGGCAGACCAGCAGCGGCATGCGGTAGCGCGAACTGTTCTGGCACTTCGCCGTGTAGCGGCTCTCGATCACCAGGTTGCCGGCGCTGGTCATGGCCGCGCTGACATCCGCTTTGCAGCTGGTATTGCCCTGGGTCACCTGTACGCTGCCTTTGCCATTTTTAAACTGGAAACGCATCACCGGCGGTTTACCGGTCGGCGTCGGCATCTGGTCGATGGTGACGCGCCAGCGGCCATCGATGACCTGCACCTGACCTTCGCGCACCGCATCCGGCGTCACGATCAGGTCATCCGGCCGGGCCGGAACCGCAGGGGTCACCACACTGGCAAGGGTAGCAGATGCGGCAGCCGGTGCGGCTTCTGTGGCGGCAACGCTGGCCGGTTTCTGTGGCAGCGTTTCAGGAAGTTTCTCTGCGGCGGCCATCACGGCCGGCGGGGCGATAGCGGGGGTAGCTGCGACCTGCGCTGGCGCGGCGGCCGGCGTCGTCGCAGGTTTTGCACTGACTTTCGCGCTTTCAACCGGCGCCTCGGATGCGGGACGATGCAGCAGCACCGCCACCACGACGGCGGCCGCAATCGCCACCGGCGGCAGCAGATACCATATGCGGAAACGGCGGCGCGCCGGGGCAGGTTTCTGTTGCACCGGCTCAGGCGTTATCACCACCGGCTGCGGTTCTTCCACCGCTTCAGGTACGGGTTCCGCCATCAGGACGGGTTCGGCGACCACGGGCGCAGCAGGCAGCTCGGGCAGCGGCTCAACCAGCGCGACCGGAAGATTCTCCTCCAGGGTGTCGCGCAGGCAGGCCAGCGCATCGTCGCGGCTGCGCGCCTGGGCATCGACAAAGCCCCAGAACGTGATGACCGGTTTGCCATCCACCAGATAGACATATTGCTGATCGGGAAACTGCAGGGTTTTGCTCAGTAGCGCACCGAACAGCCGCATGGCGGGGTTCTCCGCCGCGCGCGCGCGCGTGCTGAGATCCTGCATATCCTGCTGGCAGGCGGTAAGCTGCTGCAGGGCCGCGCGACGTTCATGATCGCTCGCGCCCAGCCAGGATTTCACCCGGCCGCTGAAAGGGGCATACCAGTCGAGGCGATCGCCCCGTTCATTGGCCTGCGGGATCGCCAGGCAATCTGCCAGTGCGCCCTGACGGCGCAGACGCAGCGTTTCACGAATTTGCAGCGCTGAGGCGTAGACCGGCTGGCCATTTTCACCTAGTGCCAGAACAGCATCTAATTTACCGCTGCGCAGAAAAGTTTTTGCCACCTGTTGGGCCCTTATCGGTCGTTGTCTGAGGCAGAAAATCGCGTGTTATCGACGATTAAATTGATTTTACGCCGGGCAATGACCAATCAAACGGCAGAAAAGGGGCTAAATCCACTGTTTTTTTCGCTGGCTGGCGTAAAAATAACCGATAATTCAGTCACAATGCGTTCCTCAGCCCGTTTTGCGCACCAGCAGCAGGTGAGCGAGAACGCCACCCGTCAGCCCCCAGAAAGCCGGTCCGATACCCAGCAGCGAAACGCCCGAGGCGGTGATGAGAAAGGTGATCAGCGCGCTGTCGCGTTCGGCTGGCTGCTCCAGCGCCCGCTGCAGGCTGCCGCCCAGGGTGGCCAGCAGGGCCAGACCGGCGAGCGCCTCGATCAGTACCGCAGGCAGGGCGCTGAACAGCACGGCGATCAGCGCACCGGACGCGCCCGCCAGCAGATAAAAGACCCCGGCCAGCGCCGCCGCCCGCCAGCGTTTCTGCGGGTCGGGATCAACCTCCTCGCTCATGCAGATGGCGGCGGTGATTGCGGCGACGCAGACCGAAAACCCTCCAAACGGTGACAGCAGCAGTGCCGTCAGCCCGGTGCGGGTCATCAGGGCAGAGACGGGCGGACGATAGCCATGCGCCTGCAGGGTCGCAATGCCGGGGGCGTTCTGCGACGCCATTGTTACCAGAAAATAGGGCAGACCGGTACCCAGCAGCAGGGGCAGGCTAAAGTGCGGCATAATCGGTTCCGGCAGCGCCAGCCTGACCGCGTGCGGCGGAAAATGGATGGCGTGCTGCATCAGGGCGACCAGGATGCCTGCCAGCAGCGTCACCAGAATGGCGTAGCGGGCCAGCCAGCGGCGCGCCAGCAGCCAGGCCAGGCACATGCTGCCGCACAGGGCAAAGTTGCTCTGCAAATCGGCAAAGGTCTGCAGCCCGAAGCGCAGCAAGATACCCGCCAGCATTGCCGCCGCCAGCGAGGCGGGGATGTGGTTCATCAGACGGGCAAAGAGACCGGTCACGCCGCAGAGCACGATCAGCAGGTTGGCGAAGACAAAAACCCCCACCGCCTCATTCAGCGTAACGCCGTGAAAACTGGTCGCCAGCAGCGCCGCGCCGGGCGTGGACCAGGCGGCGAGCACCGGCATCCGGTAGCGCAGCGACAGGCCCAGCGAGACGATCCCCTGCGCGAGACCGAGCACCGACAGCCAGCCGCCGATCTGCGCGGGCGTGGCGCCCGCCGCCTGAAACATCTGATAGATAATCGCGCCGCTGCTGCTGTAGCCCACCAGCACGGCAACAAAGCCGGAAACCAGCATCGGCAGGGTAAAGGGGGCCTGTTCCGCTCGTGTCATCTCTCACTTCTCAATCCGGTTGTGCGTTATAGCGCACATGATGGCATGGTGCGCTATAACGCACAAGTGTTACACTGTCAGCCTGTGCTTTTAACGACGCATGCAAACAATCAGGAGAAACCATGGCGGATTTTCAGCAACATCTGAGCGAGGCGCTCAGGCAGTTGCGTCAGGCCAACGGCTGGAGTCTGACGCTGACGGCGGAGCGGACCGGCGTCAGTAAAGCGATGCTGGGGCAGATTGAGCGTGGCGAATCCAGCCCGACCATCGCCACGCTGTGGAAGATTGCCACCGGGTTTAACGTTCCTTTTTCGTTTTTCATCGACTCCCGGGTGATCGCCTCCGGGGCCGCGCCGGGATTCAGTCAGCCTGACGCCGGGATGGCTGTCCGGCCTCTGCTGCCCTACGATCCGCAGCTGCGGTTTGAACTGCTGGCGGTGGAGCTGGCCGCGGGGGCGCAGAGTCACTCGTCGCCCCACGAAGCGGGGTGCGTGGAGCAGGTGGTGGTTATCGAGGGGGAACTCCTGCTGGCGGTCGGGGAGGTGTGGCGGCGTCTGCTCGCGGGTGAGGCGTTCCGCTTTGAGGCGGATGTGCCACACAGCTATCGCAACCCGCTCAGCACGCCGCTGCGCTTTCACAGCCTGATTCACTATCCGCAACGGCCTGACGTTACAAATTGATACGGGCGCAAACTACACAGTTTACCTTCGTATCTCTATACTTTTGCCGGTTAACAGAGAGGGACAATGAGCGATCTGACTGATTCCGCCGCCACGCTGCGGATGCTGGTGGGTAAGCTGGCGCGACGCCTGCGCGAGTCGGCACCGCCCGGCGAGCTGACCTGGTCACAGGTAGCGGTGCTCGGCCATCTGGTGCGCGACGGGGCGATGACGGTCACGCAACTGGCTGCGGCTGAGGGCGTCCGGACCCAGTCGATGGGCGCGACCGTCGCCGGATTACTGGCGTCGGGCCTGGTGACCGGCGAACCCGATCCCCATGATGGCCGCAAAACGCGCTATTTTCCGACACCGGCGAGCCTGGCGGTGATTACGTCGAGCCGGGCGATGCGTGAAGACTGGCTGGTGCGGACGCTGGCGGCCCGGCTGAGCCCGGCAGAACAGCAGCAACTGACCGACGTTCTCCCTCTGCTGCAACGACTCGCTGACGATTAACCCTGAGGATCCAACATGGCTGTAACCACACTTGATGCAAAAACTGCGCTGATTGTTATCGACCTGCAACATGGCATCGTGGCGCTGCCGCTGGTGCATGCGCCAGAGCCGGTGATCGAACGTTGTGCCGCACTGGCAGCGGCCTTCCGCGCGCACCAGATGCCGGTGGTGCTGGTGAACGTGGCCGGTGCTGCACCCGGCCGCAATGAGCAGGGACGTCACAGCGGCGAACTGCCTGCCGACTGGGCCACGCTGGTGCCGGCGATGACGCCGCAGCAGGATGACCTGACCGTAACCAAGAAAACCTGGGGTGCGTTTCACGGCACCGCGCTGCATGATGCGCTGCAGGCCCGGGGCGTTACGCAGGTGGTAATCTGCGGGATTGCGACCAGCATCGGCGTCGAATCTACGGCCCGTCAGGCGTATGAATTAGGTTACAACGTCACGTTAGCCACGGATGCGATGACCGATCTTAACGCCGATACGCATCACAACAGCATCAGCCTGATCTTCCCACGCCTGGGTGAAACCGGCAGCAGTGAAGCGATCGTGGCACAGCTGACCTCGCGCGGCTGATAATGATGCGTGCCGGGCCGCCTCTGGGGTGGCCCGGCAACGTTTTACCGGAAGGCGTAACCCAGCGTCAGGCCCACGCTGTAGTTGCGGCCCGGCGCCGATTCGAAATAGCGACCGTTGCTCTCATTCACGATCACCGACCCCACATAGTGGCGGTCAAACAGGTTATCGACGCGGCCAAACAGATCCAGCGTCCAGTTCTCCACCTCCCATTTGTACCCACTGTTCAGCGCGGCCACGGTGTAGGAGGGCGTGTTGACCCGGTTCTGATCTTCTGCGGCGATCTGGCTCAGATAGCGCACCTCGCTGCCCGCATAGAAACCCGTCTCTGGCAGATAACCCAGCCCGGCGTAGACCATATTGCGGGCGATGCCCGGGATGCGGTTGCCGTCGCAGCTCTCATTGCTGCAGGCGTTGCTGCGATAACGTGCATCCAACAGGGTGTAGGCCATCTTCAGCCGCCAGTCCCAGGCAAACTGCTGGTCCAGACTCAGCTCCAGGCCGCGACGGCGGGTCTGACCGGCATTCTTATAGGTGGTCCGTCCGCCGCTGCTGGCATCCGCCACAATCTCATCGCGGGTATCAGTCTGGAACAGTGCGGCACTGACCAGCCCGTTACCGATGCGTTTCTTACTGCCAATCTCCAGCGTGTCGCTGGTGGCGGGTTTCAGACCCAGATTGAGGCCCGTGGCATTGTCTGAACGGTAAGACAGCTCGTTGATGGTCGGGGTCTCAAAGCCGCGTCCGGCGGAGATCCACGCATTCCAGCTCGGATCAAAGGCGTACTTCAGCGCCGCCGCGGGCAGCCACTTGTGATAGCGCGCCTCGCCGCTGTCGTCGCCGTTCCCGGGCCGGATATAGAAGTCATTGGAGTCAAAGTTCACGGTGCTGAAGCGCACACCGGCATCCAGCGAGAGGTTGTCCGTCAGCTGCCAGCCGGTCTGGAGATAGGGATCCAGCGTCCACATCAGGTTGCGTTCGTTGCGGCGCAGGTTGCCCTGTTCGCCCAACTGCGTCACCCCGTTGCTGACGGTGAAGTTTTCATAGCCCTTACGCCGTTCGCTCATGGTTTCGTAATCAAGTCCGGCGGTCACCGCCACCGGAACCGACAGCAGCGTATCGCGATGGGTCCAGCGGCTGTTCACACCCTGATAGTGACGGGTCAGGGCGATCACGCCACCAGGATGTGCAGGGTTGCGCTGAACGGCGGCGGGAATCGACTGGAACTGCGTGGTTTCGCGCATGCCCGCGTAGAGCATGACGCTGAGGTCGTCGTTCTCACTCATCTGACGCTGATAGCGCAGGCCGCCCTGAGTCTGATCCACCGTTTTGCGGGTGTTATAGAGCGAAACGTTACTCACCACCTGGCGCGGGTTGTCACGCCACTGCGCCTCGGTTAATCCGCCCGGATCCTGCGCCTCAATGTGCACGCTGTTAAACAGCAGGGTCAGGGTGCTGACATCATCAATTCGCACGCCGAGCCGGGCATTACCAAGGTTCTTCTGCGCGGCGCTGTGATCCCGGTAGCCGTGCGTGGTAAAGCGCGAGGCCGACACCGTGTAGTTCACATCGCCGGCGTGAGTGCCATCGCCGGTCGCGCCGCTGGCTTTGACGCTGTTGCGCCAGCTGCCGTAGCTGCCGTACCAGCTGCTGTATTCGAGTGTGGGGGGCTGCTGACCCTGCTGGGTCGTCACGTTGATGACGCCGCCTGAGGCGTTGCCATAGAGCGCCGAAAAGGGGCCGCGCAGGACTTCGACGTGATCGATCGAGCCGATGTCGATGTTGGAGGTCTGCGCCTGGCCATCCGGCATGGTGGCCGGGATGCCATCCACGTAGATGCGTAAACCGCGCACGCCGTAGGTTGAACGCGAGCCAAAGCCGCGCATCGACAGTTGCAGATCCTGGGCGTAGTTCTGGCGGTTCTGGATCTGCAGACCCGGCACGCCGCTGAGGTTTTCCGACAGGTTAACGCGCGGTGCGGCCTGACGCATATCGTCCCCGCTGACCACGCTCAGGGCCGCCGGGGTGTCGAGTTCGTTAAGCCCGTTTTCCGGCGGGGCAGCCGTGACGACCAGGGTATTGTTATCATCCGCCGCCTGCAGCGACAGCGGTAAGAGTGCGGGCAGCATCAGCAGCGTGGCCCGTCGCAGAGAGATTATTTTCATTATAAGTGGCCTGAAAAAAAGAGCGGTAATGAACCAACCGGAACAATCGCCGGGTATGGTAAGGGTTTGATGCGCCGGGGTATACCGTTTCGGGCTGGATTTTTTCACCGTTTACCGCCAGGCTGGAATCCATCTTTTGCAGTAACCACGCGTCCGATCTGATTGGATGCCAGCAAACAACTTACGGGAGTCAGCATGAAACAACCTGAAGTCGCGGTTCTGGGATTAGGTGCAATGGGGCACGCATTTGCCGCCAACCTGCTGAAAAAGGGCTTTCGCGTGCACGGCTGGAACCGCACCCGCGCACGCGGCGAGGATCTGCTGGATGCCGGTTTAACGCTGGCTGATTCACCTGAAGAGGCGGTGCGTGATGCGGATGTGGTGATCGCCATGCTCGCCGACGGTGACACCACGGAGCAGGTGCTGCATCAGGCGAAAGCGGCCTTTAAACAGGGGGCAACCCTGTGCCAGATGGGTACCATCGGGGTTGAAAAAACCGACGCGCTGATCGCCTTTTTCGCCGATCAGCGGCCCGATCTGCTGCTGATCGACGCCCCGGTTTCCGGCACCAAAGCACCTGCGGAGAACGCGCAGATTCTGGTGCTGGCCAGCGGTGACCAGAGCCGGGCACAGGCGGCAGAAGCGGTGTTCGCCGCCATCAGTAAAGGCACGAAGTGGCTGGGCGAAGCGGGAAAAAGCACCCGGATGAAGCTGGTGATCAACAGCTGGCTGATTGGCCTGATGCAGAGCCTGGCTGAGAGTACCCGGCTGGCGGATCAGTTTGGCTTCTCCACTGACGATCTCTGGCAGGTACTGGAGGGCGGTCCGCTGGCCGCGCCGTATGCGAAAATGAAGCTCGGGATGATTGCCAGCGACGACTACACGCCGCAGATGCATCTGGTCTGGGCGCTGAAGGATGCGCGGCTGGCGCTGGATGCGGCAGAGACCCCGCTGCCGGCGCTGGACAACATCGCCCGGCTCTGGGAGCAGGCGGTGGAGGCCGGACACGGTGAAGAGGATCTGGCGGTAATCTACCGCTACCTTGGGGCGCAATGAGCCAGCAACCCATTGCGTTTCAGTTGCGTCCGCTGGTGCCGCTGGCGCACGATTATCCGCACGGTGCCAGCGAACCCTGGCATCATCGTAAAGTTTTCGCTCCTGTCACGCGTTTAACAGGTATTTTTACAAAAGCTCATACGGCCGGGGAGGTGCTCAGGCCAGCACCTGGATGTCAGATCGGGGGCTGGAGATTGTGAGTATCGTTCAAGTAATACGCCCACTTTGTGGGCTTATTATGGGATCGCGAGCCTTTCAGATTTCACCGTATAATGCTCAAAATTAAAACAGTTAATGCCGTTATAAGGTAGCAAAGGCCAGCGGACATCCACAAACGTGAGAAAATTATCATCCAGTTGCTTACTGTCAGGTTGTTATCACTGAAAAAAGAATAAGCAGGATTAGGATAGCTAAAAAAGCGCATTTTCTTTTTTTTGTTTAAATTAATAAAAAATCTGCATACCTGGTAGACACCAAAAAAACCAACCATGTGATAAAAAGAATAGGGCGGGGGGAATTGATATCGCTCCAGAAACAGTGAAGTTATTTTTTCATATTCTTTTTTGTGATAAGCATAAAAAAAGAAAGAAATAAAAATTATTGCACTACCTGAAAGGGCAAAGATTAAACCCATTCTTGAAATGTAAAATTCAGTCACCTGTAAACCCCATTAAATAATCCACCGTTTTTTCGCCGGCTGTACTACCGATATAACCGCCGACCATGGAGCCTACAGCTGCACACGCTACGCCTCCTGCACCTGCGGTGGCTATGCCTATTGCTGCACACCCCAATAGCCCGGCAGAACCTCCCCATGCTCCGATAAACATCGCACTACCCGTACCAACAGCAAACTTTGTGTAGTCTCTTACCGCAATTTTACCACACTCATTTTCACGTCCTTTTAAACAGGCATTAACGACATCGTTACTTGTTCCGGCAAAAGCAAATCCAATACCGATATATCCTCCAGCCTTCAGGAATCGAGCCGCCCTGGCCGCATTACCGACATAATATGAATAGCCCGGAATACCGCTTATCCCCGCAGTGGACCACTCATGAACAATCGAACGGCTCGAGAGGTTTAACGCCCGTTTCATGTTCTCATAATTCTGGAATTTGACGATATTCCGACTGAGGGATTTTAATAGCGGTTTGTTAACTAATTCTTTTAACTGATGTAACAGCTCTTTGCGCTCCACAAAGAACTGCTGGCCGATCAACGTACCCTGGGTACGAAATTGATTCTGATAGCTGACTTCAATTTTTTTTAGTGTCTGCTCAATAGCATTAAAATACTTTTCACCGGCATCACCTGCAGTGCTGAAAATCTTGTCCCCTGCACCCGTCAACGCAGCAATCGTTCCGTAATGTTTTTGCAAGAAACTGGCGTCATCGCTGTTGATGCCTGTAAAAGCCGCATTGGTCTTGTTTTTTGCCTGTCGGAGTATCGTCAGTATCTTTATTGTCAGAGGGGCTGGGGTCTCAGTGTCAGCAACAATCAGAATTTGCCCGGGTTTCAGATAAGGAGTGTCCGCATTGAGTTTCATAAAGAGACTGGCGGCTGGGGAACGGACATCCCTGAAGAGTTCTCTTGCCTGATATTCCAGACTACCCGCTGTTTGCACTATACAATATCCTGGGGCTAAGTTACGCGACATGCTTCCGTGCTCCATCAGTTTTAGTGCCAAAAGGATGGATTCTGATAAGCCAGAACCTGAAACAAAGATAAATAATTTTACATCGTTACGCAAAGGCAAATATAAAGTTCTATGGTACGGACTGAGATCAGTTTCAGGTCCGGAAATAAATTACCTTCGGACTTTAATTCCTTCATCTCAATACCTGCTTTATGAATAGAGCCGTGCAGGACAACTCTCTCTCGTGCGGGTTTAAACATCACCAGAATTATTCGCAGATCCAGTATCGGGCGACCTCAATGCGCACAGAAGCATACAGAACAACACGCGGCGTGCGGCGACGTTTGATGAATCCGCCGGGCAGGGTTAGCATGGTCGGCTGTTTATCCGGGTGGACTTTTATGCTGATTTTTGACGGTCACAACGATCTGCTGCTCAACCTCTGGCTGCATCATCGCGATGCGCCCGCGCAGGCGTTTTATCAGGGGATTGAGCGGGGGCATCTCGATTTTCCGCGCATCCGGCAGGGTGGCCTGGGCGGCGGGCTGTTTGCGATTTTTGTGCCGCCGCAGGCGTACATTGCGCAGACCGCGCCCGCCCGCGCCGGTGAGCCTTATGAACCGCTGACCATTATGTGGCAGCAGTTGCAGATCCTGCAGCAGTTGGCTGATGAGTCGGGCGGCCGGGCACGCCTCTGCCGCAGCGTGGATGAGATCGCCGCCTGCCGCGCCGCTGGCGTGCTGGCAATGGTGGCCCACATCGAGGGGGCGGATGCGCTGGATGAGGAGGGCGAACAGCTGCACGCCTTCTGGCAGGCGGGCGTGCGCAGCATCGGGCCGTTCTGGAATCTGCCTAACCGCTTTGGCCAGGGCGTCAGCGGAACCTTTCCCGGCTCACCCGATACCGGGCCGGGCCTGACCGCCGCCGGTGAACGGCTGATTCAGCAGGCAGGCCAGCTGAAGATGATGATCGATGTGTCGCACATGAACCTGCAGGCGTTCCACGATACTGCCCGGCTCTTTCGCGGGCCGCTGGTTGCCAGCCACTCTAACGCGCACGCCCTCTGTCCGCAGCCGCGCAACCTGACCGACGATCAGCTGCGGGCGATCCGCGACAGCGGCGGTCTGGTCGGCATCAATTTTGGCAATGCGTTTCTCCGCGCCGATGGCAAACGCGACGCTGACACGCCATTGACAGAAATTGTTAAGCATTATGATCACCTGTTGACGATAATGGGCAGTGACCATGTCGCCTTTGGCTCTGATTTTGACGGCATTACCCCCCCGGCTGCGCTGGGCGATATCAGCGGAATGCCGCGATTGCTCGCCGCTTTTCAGGAAGCGGGCTATGATCAGACACTGACAGAGAAACTGGCATGGGGAAACTGGCAGCGGGTTTTACGACTGACCGGGCTGTGATAACAATTTCCTTACGTTCCGGGCTTGATCCTGACGCGCCATTGGCGCACCATCTGCCTGGAATTTGTGATGGCGGTCTCATTTAACGCCGGTAACGCTGATTTCAGGCAGCTAATATACTGTTAATAAAGAGGAAATAACTCATGTGGAAAAAACCAACTTTCGTTGATATGCGTCTCGGTCTGGAAGTGACTCTCTACATCTCCAACCGTTAATCGTTCTGCCCGCCCTCTGAGCGGGCATTTTTTTTCAACTTCTGGTTTTCCTCTATGTTTATCAAAATCCTCGGTTCAGCCGCGGGTGGCGGGTTTCCGCAGTGGAACTGCAACTGCGCCAACTGCCACGGTGTGCGAAACGGCACCATTCAGGCCCGCCCGCGCACGCAGTCGTCGATTATCCTCAGCGATAACGGTACGGACTGGGTGCTCTGCAACGCCTCGCCCGATATCAGCCAGCAGATCCTGCACACGCCAGAGCTGACCCGCCAGGGCGTACTGCGCGGCACGGCGATCGGCGGGATTATCCTGACCGACAGTCAGATCGACCATACCACCGGGCTGCTGAGCCTGCGCGAAGGGTGCCCGCATCAGGTGTGGTGTACACCGGAAGTGCATGCCGATCTCAGCAGCGGCTTCCCGATCTTCCCGATGCTCTCGCACTGGAACGGCGGTCTGCAGCACCGGCCTGTCGCGCCACTGACGCCGTTCAGCGTGGATGTGTGTGGCGATCTGCGCTTCACCGCGATCCCCATTATCAGCAATGCACCGCCATACTCGCCCTATCGCGACCGGCCGCTGCCGGGCCACAACGTGGCGCTGTTTATCGAAAATCAGGCCAATGGCCAGACGCTGCTCTATGCGCCGGGCCTGGGCGAGCCCGATGCGGTGATCCTGCCGTGGCTGCAGAAAGCGGACTGCCTGCTGATCGACGGTACCGTCTGGCAGGATGATGAGCTGCTGACCACCGGCGTGGGCCACAATACCGGAAAGGCGATGGGCCATCTGGCGCTGGCGGAAGAGCAGGGGCTGATGGCGCTGCTGGCGTCGCTGCCGGCAAAACGTAAAATTCTGATCCACATTAACAACACCAATCCGATCCTCAACGAGCAGTCACCGCAGCGTCAGTTCCTGACGGCGCAGGGAATAGAGGTAAGCTGGGACGGAATGGCGATCCACCTTCAGGGCTAAATCATGCAGATTACGGAAACGCTCTCCCCGCAGGCTTTTGAACAGGCGCTGCGTGACAAAGGCGCGTACTACCATATTCATCATCCCTATCACATCGCGATGCATACCGGTCAGGCCACGCGCGAACAGATTCAGGGCTGGGTGGCGAACCGCTTTTACTACCAGACCACCATTCCGCTGAAAGATGCCGCGATCATGGCCAACTGTCCCGATCCGGCCACCCGCCGCAAATGGGTGCAGCGCATCCTTGACCACGACGGCAGCAACGGCGAGGAGGGGGGCATCGAGGCCTGGCTGCGGCTGGGCGAGGCGGTGGGTCTGACCCGCGACGCGCTCCTGTCAGAGCAGCATGTGCTGCCGGGCGTGCGTTTTGCGGTGGATGCTTACATTAACTTTGCCCGTCGCGCCAACTGGCACGAGGCGGCCTGCAGCTCGCTGACTGAACTCTTTGCGCCGCAGATCCACCAGTCGCGGCTCGACAGCTGGCCGCAGCACTATCCGTGGATCAAAGAAGAGGGCTATTTCTACTTCCGCAGCCGCTTAGGTCAGGCTAACCGCGACGTGGAGCATGGTCTGGCGCTGGCGCTGGAAACCTTCACCACGGCAGCGTCGCAGAACCGTATGCTGGAAATTCTGCAGTTTAAGCTCGATATTTTATGGAGCATGCTGGACGCGATGACGATGGCCTATGAGCTGAAACGTCCGCCTTATCACACCGTCACCGACAAGGCGGCGTGGCACACCACCCGACTGGTATAACAGATGAACGAAAACTCTATTGTCGCGTTCCGTCGCGGCTACCGCCTGCAGTGGGAAGCCGCGCAGGATACCCACGTGGTGCTCTATCCCGAAGGGATGGCAAAACTGAATGAAACCGCCGCCGCCATTCTTGAACTGGTGGACGGTAAGCAGGATGTCGCCGCGATTATCGCCACGCTGGACAGCCGTTTCCCGGAAGCGGGCGGCGTCGGGCCGGACGTCATCGAGTTCCTGCAGTCTGCCTATGAACAGAAGTGGATACAGTTCCGTGACCCCGCATAAACCTGGCGTGAATCCGCCGCTCTGGCTGCTGGCCGAGCTGACCTATCGCTGTCCGCTGCAGTGCCCTTACTGCTCCAATCCGCTCGACTTCGCGCAGCAGGAGAAGGAGCTGACCACGGAGCAGTGGATTGAGGTCTTCCGCCAGGCGCGCGCGATGGGCAGCGTGCAGCTCGGTTTCTCCGGCGGCGAGCCGCTGACCCGCAAAGATCTGCCCGAACTGATCAAGGCGGCACGCGATCTCGGCTTCTACACCAACCTGATCACCTCGGGTATCGGCCTGACCGCGAACAAGCTGGAGGCGTTCAGCGAGGCGGGGCTGGACCATATCCAGATCAGTTTTCAGGCGAGCGATGAAACCCTGAATGCCGCGCTGGCCGGATCGAAAAAAGCCTTTCAGCAGAAGCTGGAGATGGCGAAAGCGGTCAAGGCGCACGGCTATCCGATGGTGCTCAACTTTGTGCTGCATCGCCATAACATCGACCAGATCGACAAAATCATCGACCTCTGCATCGAACTGGAGGCGGATGATGTCGAGCTGGCGACCTGTCAGTTCTACGGCTGGGCGCAGCTCAACCGCGAAGGGCTGCTGCCGACGCGTGACCAGATCGCCCGCGCTGAAGCGGTGGTCAGCCGCTATCGTGAGCAGATGAGCGGCAGCGGAAACCTGACCAATCTGCTGTTTGTGACGCCCGACTACTATGAAGAGCGGCCCAAACCCTGCATGGGCGGCTGGGGATCGATCTTCCTCAGCGTCACGCCGGAGGGCACCGCGCTGCCGTGCCACAGTGCGCGTCAGCTGCCCGTCGAGTTTCCTTCGGTGCTGACCCGGAGCCTGGAGGATATCTGGTACAACTCCTTTGGTTTTAATCGCTACCGTGGTTTTGACTGGATGCCGGAGCCGTGCCGCTCCTGTGATGAGAAAGAGAAAGATTTCGGCGGCTGTCGCTGTCAGGCGTTCCTGCTGACGGGCGATGCCGACAACACCGATCCGGTCTGCAGCAAATCGCCGCATCACGGTAAAATCCTGGAAGCGCGCCGCGAAGCGGATTGCAGCGACATTAAAATTGGTCAGCTGCAGTTCCGTAACCGCACCAACTCGCAGCTGATCTATAAAACCCGGAATCTCTGATGAAGACGCGCGGTCTGGTGATCGAGGGGCTGAACGTCGAACTGATTCAGCAGGCCGACGCCCGCCAGGCCGCTGCGCTGATTCAGGTGGATGCGGGCAGTCACGATGAACCCTCCCGCTGGCCCGGCCTGGCGCATCTGCTGGAGCATCTGCTCTTTACCGGCAGCACCGGCTGGCCTGATGAGGGGCGGCTGATGCCGTGGATCCAGGCGCAGGGTGGACGGGTTAACGCCACCACCCTGGCGCACCACAGCGCCTTCTTCTTTGAGGTCGCGCCGTCGCAGCTGGCCGATGGGCTGTCTCGCCTGCAGGATATGATCGCCCATCCGCTGCTCGATAACCGGGCAATCGGGCAGGAGGTGGCGGTGATCGATGCGGAGTATCAGCTATTGCAGCAGCATCAGCCATCCCGCATCGACGCCGCGCTGCTGCATGCTGTCGCCTCTCCCCCGGCGTTCCGGCAGTTCCATGTTGGCAGCCGCGCCCACTTCGGCGATGAGCTGCCCGCGCTCCAGCGGGCGCTGCGTCAGTTTCATCAGCGTTACTATGTCGCTGGCAATATGCGCCTCTGGCTGCAGGGCCCCCAGCCCCTGGAGACGCTCGAAGCGCTGGCGCGTGAGTTTGTTACGGCGCTGCCACCTGGCGCATCCCGGCGCGATATTCCCGTACCGCAGACAGAACAGACCTACTGGCAGCTTGGTGGCACACCGGCCGCGCTGTGGCGCAGCTGGCTGCTCTCAGGTAGTGACGGTGTCACGTTGTGGCGCGAGTTTCTGCTGGATGAAGCGCCCGGTTCACTGCTGGCTACCCTGCGTGAACAGGGGCTGGCGGAGACGCTGGAGCTGAAGATTCTCTATCAGGCCGACGGGGCGACCTGGCTGGCGCTGGGCATCGACACCGCTCAGCCGGAGGCGGTTAATGGCCTGATCGACCGCTATCTGGCGGCGCTGCGGCAGACCCGCGAAGCACAGCATCAGCACTATCATCAGCTGGCGCAGAGTCAGTTCGTGACACTGTCACCTATGGAGCAGCTGCGGCAGCGCGCGCTCGGCTTTGCGCCGGACGAAAGCCTGCCTGCACTGCTGCCGCTGGTGGAGAAGCTTATCACCGCGCCGGGCACGGTACTGCGCTGCACGCCGGAGGCCGTGGAGGGCAATCAGATCACTCAGGGCTTCAGCCTGGCGCTCAGCGCCTGGCAGCCTTCAACGCCTGAAACGCTGCCTTCAGCGCCTGAAACGCTGCGTTCGGCAGAATTCATTTTCTATCCGCTCGACAGCGCCGTTGCCGCCGGGCCGCTGCCTGAGCCGGCGGTAGCGCTGCCGCATCATCAGCCGGATGAGGGAAAGGCAACGCTGATCCTGCGGCCCGAGTTCTGGTCGACCTTCTCGACGGAGGCTGGTGAGGATCTGGCGCGACGGCTGCGCCCGCGGTTTGCCGCGCTGCGGCATCAGGGCGGTCACGGCAGCTGGCAGGAGGTGGAGGGTGTCTGGCAACTGACGCTTCAGCTGCCGCCAGAGGAAGCGATTGCTGACTGGGCGCTGAGCCAGATCATCGCGGTGATGACTCAGCCCGCCGCGCGCGGCCAGCCGCCCGCAACCGAAACGATTGCCATCCGTGCGCTGCTGCGGCAGTTGCCCGGAGAGTTAGCGGCAAACGTGCATCCGCCCTGCTGGCGGGCGGCGCTGAAAGGCGGCGACGCGGCATTGCATTCGCGGATTGCCCGGCGGCTGAGCGCGCTGCCGCTGCCGTGCAATCCCGCCACGCCGCCGACGCAGATGACCTCGCGCACCGGCATGACTTACCTGCCGCACAGCAGCACAGACAATGCGCTGCTGCTGTTTATTCCGCTGCACCGGGCGGAGCAGCTGACGGCGCTGCGTGCGCTGGCGCTGATTTATGAGCCGCGTTTTTTCCAGCGCTACCGGGTTGAGCAGCCGGTGGGTTACGTGGTCAGCAGCCGCTATCTGCGCTGTGCCGATCAGGAAGGCGTGATGTTTGCGCTGCAGTCCCCCGACTACAGCCCGCTGTCGCTGCTGCGCTACTGCCGCACGTTTCTGCGTTCCCTGACGGAAACCCTGGCGGATGCGGATCTGGAGGCGATCAAAACGCGGCTGCTGAGCCAGCAGGCGGATCAGCCGCTGGCGCGACTGCGGCATGAAAACGGTCTGCCAGAGCCGGATGCGGCACAGATCGAGGTGCTGACCCAGGCAGATCTGCAGCAGCTGCATCGCACTCTGATTCAGGATCGCCGTCGCTGGCGTGTCCTCTTTACGGGTGGTCCGGTCGCCTGACGCCGGGTCAGCGTTGCTGAATTTATTTGAAAATTACCGACAAATCTCTTCACTGTCTATTCGTGCCAAACTGAACCACACTCAGTTCACTTTTGTCCGCATAAGGAATTGACTGTGAAGAATGTTAAACGTATTGCACTGCCCCTGTTAGCCGTTGCCGCGCTCTATGCTCCTCTGTCCCAGGCTGAGGCGATGCACTATCAGCTGAACCCTGAGCATACGTCGGTAGTGGTGGCCTGGAACCATTTCGGCTTCTCTAATCCTACTGCGGATATCCCGGATGCAACCGGTACGCTGGTATTTGATAAAGATCATCCGGAAGCCTCACGCGTTGACGTGACCCTGCCGGTCAGCAAAATCGACAGCCACGTTGCGGCGCTGACCAAAGAGTTCAAAGGCGCTGAGTATTTCGACACCGCGAAATACCCGACCGCGACCTTCCACAGCACCAAAGTGGTGGCGAAGGGTGACAACAAGTTTGACGTTGAAGGTAACCTGACCCTGAAAGGGATCACGAAGCCGGTTACCCTGCACGCTACGCTGAACAAGCAGGGCGAGCATCCGATGGTGAAGAAGCAGGCGATTGGTTTTGACGCCACCGGCACCATCAAGCGTTCAGACTTCAAGCTGGACAAATATGTGCCTGCGGTCAGCGACGACGTGACGCTGACGCTCTCTACTGAAGCCTACGCGAAGTAATCTGTCGGGGCGCTGCGGTTAACCGTGGCGCCCCGGTTTTAAATCCCCATCCTCACACCGTCCCGCAACCCCCAGTCACCTCACGTTACGCTTTTTTTACACCCTGTCCGGCCGCCGAACCGGGAAAAATGAGGTGAAAATCACAATTTTGCAACATCACATCCTATGCCGTTTATCGGCTCGCCAGGGCCCGCATCACTGCGCAGGCGCTTTGTGTTAACTCCCTGATTTACATCATTTTGAAAACCTCTCTGTCCGATCGGGTTATGTGATTCCGCTCACAAATAACGGCCTGGTATGGCCGCTGTCAACCCGCCTGCCCGGAAAATACCGCACGTAAGTGTGATCTCACCTGCAAATAGCCGACCCGCTTCCCGGAAGAATGACCTTCAGCAGATGAGGCCAGTGAGGAGCGGGAAAATGCGAATTGGAATGGTGATCAGCGGCGGCGATGTAACCGGTATAAATAATTTTGTTTTCCGGTTAGGGCATCTGGCGCAGGCAGAGATGGTGATATTTGACGGCGGCATTCCCGGGCTGCTGGCAAATAACCACCGTGATATCAGCGAACGCGATCTGCTCGATTTTTCCATCGCCTCAATTCCTGTGATGCAGTCAGGCCGCACCCAGAAAAAACTGGTACGCAGCGAATATGACGCTATTGCGCGCCAGTTAAAAAGCGCCCGGATCGATGTATTAGTGATGGCGGGTGGCGACGGCTCGCTGCAATTTCTGCATACGCTGTCGGAGTGGGGCGTAAATTGTTTTGGCGTCGGCATGACCATCGACAACGATGTTTTTGGCAGTGATTACACCCTGGGTTTCTCCACCGCCTGCGAACAGGTTTTAAAAGAGGTCGCGAAACTCCGTAATACCGGACGCGCCTTACCGGGCCGGGTTTTTATGCTGGAGTTACTCGGCGGCTATTGCGGCGAATTAACGCTGCAGTCCGCCATTAAATCGAACGCCGATATTGCGCTGATCCCGGAGTGTCAGATCCCGCTGCCTCAGCTGGCGCAGCGTATTACCCAGCGGCTGGCGCAGCAGAACAGCGTCATCATTCTCTGCTCGGAGGGCTACACCCGGGAATATTCTCCGGGCTTTCAGGGTGCGATCGACACCTTAATCCGGCAGCTGGAGCCGCTGATTGGCGTGCGTATCCGCAAAACGATCCTGGGCTACGGGCTGCGCAATGGCGACCCCACCTGCGAAGAGATCTATCAGGGCACCATTATGGCCAGTGAAGTGGTGCGATGTATTCAGTCAGGTATGCGGAATAAAGCGGTCATTATTAATGGCAGCAATAAACCGATTCCGATTGATTTAAAAAGCATGCAGAAACGCCTGGTCGATATTGACGGGCACCAATACAAACTCGCTAAACAACTCAATATATTGTGAGGAAAAAGACCATGCTGAAAATATTATGTGTCTGTGGTTGTGGATTAGGTTCCAGTTTCGCGATTGAAATGAGCGCGAAGGCCGTATTAAAAAAGCTGGAAATTGACGCGGATATCGATCACACCACCATTTCTGAAGCAAATGCCTTTAAGTCAGACATGATCCTGACGCAGAAAGCCTTTGCCGATGTCTTAAATGCCGACGCCAGTCCGGAACAGATTAAACGGGTCATTATTCTTAACCGGCTCACCGATAAAGCGGAAATAGAGCAGAAGATTCTGGCGTTTTTAAAAGAACATAATCTGAAGGTCGCGGCTCATGAATAGTGTAATCGACTTCCTGGTAAAAGATCTGCTGGGGCAGGCCTCCATTCTGATCGCCTTTATTGCGCTGATCGGGCTGCTGCTGCAAAAAAAATCGGCCGGCAAGGTGATGGAAGGCACCTTTAAAACGCTGCTCGGCTTCTTAATTATGATGGCGGGTATCAATATTATTGTCGGCACGCTGACCTTCCTGAATACGATATTTACCCACGGCTTCGGTATGCGCGGCTACATCACCGATGTTGCCGCCATTGCCGGGCTGGCTAACCGCGAGCTGGGCTCGGAGGTGGCGCTGACGCTGCTGGTGATCTTTATCGTGAATATCGTCATCGCACGGCTGACCCCCTTCAAGTACATCTTCCTCACCGGGCAGGCGCTGCTGTGGATGGCGACGATTGGTGCCGTCATCGGCTACAAAGCCGGACTCACGGGCCTGCCGCTGATCCTGACCGGCGGCCTCTTCGGCGGCATCATGGCCGTCGTGATGCCCGCGCTGGCGCAGCCGGTGGTGCGCCGTATTACCGATTCGGATGATGTGGCGCTGGGACACTTCTGCACCATCGGCTATCTGGTCACGGCGGCGGTTGCGAAAGTCGTCGGCAAAGGATCGCGCTCCACCGAAGATCTCAAACTGCCCGACAATTTTAAGTTTCTGCAGGATACCTATCTGTCGATGGCGCTGGTGATGGTGCCGATGTACCTGATCCCCGCCGTGGCGGCCGGTCCGGCGTTTATTGCGCAGTACAGCAACGGCATGAACTACCTGATGTACGCCTTTATGCAGTCGATTCAGTTCGTGGCCGGGGTGTTTGTGCTCTATAGCGGGGTGCGCCTGCTGCTGAACGAGCTGGTTCCTGCCTTCCGTGGTATCGCCATGCGTGTGGTGCCGGACGCGAAACCGGCGCTGGATTGCCCGGTGATGTTTCCCTATGCGCCAAATGCGGTGATTGTGGGCTTCCTCGCCACTACGCTCGGCTCCATTGTCGGCATGCTGGTCTTCCCGATGTTTGGTCTGGCGATGATCCTGCCCGGCCTGCTGACTAACTTCTTTGCCGGTGGCACCGCCGGGGTCTTCGGCAATGCGATGGGGGGCCGTCGCGGCGCAATGATCGGCGGCTTCGTACACGGCCTCTTTATCACCATTCTGCCCGCCATTCTGGTGCCGATGCTGGAGAGCTACGGCTTCACCGGCGTGACCTTCAGTGACTCCGACGTTATCAGTACCGGCCTGGTGCTTGGCCACGCTTTCCAGAATAACTGGCTGTTCGTCGCGCTCTTTATTGCCTTTGTCACCGCCATCGCCTGGTTCGTTAACGGTAAATCCACCCATCCTCAGGAGGAAAAAATCCATGAAACTTTATAACTTCGCCGAGCTGCTGAAGCTGGCTAAACAGCGTGATTTCAAGGCTGTCGGTTCGTTTAATCTTCACTGTCTTGAGATGCTGCCCGCCTATTTCAAAGCGGCAGAGAAGACCAACAGCCCGTTAATGATTCAGATCTCGACCGGCACCGCGAAGTATCTTGGCCATAAGCTGCTGGTGGATGCCATTAAATCGCTGTCGGAAAGTATGAATGTGCCCGCCTGTCTGCACCTCGATCACTGTTCCGATCTGGCGGCGATTCAGACGGCGATCGACGCCGGATTCAGCTCGGTAATGTATGACGGTTCACATCTGCCGATTGAGGAGAATATCGCCAATACCCGCCGGGTGATTGATATGGCGCGCCCGCACAATGTCTCGGTGGAGGCCGAACTGGGGGCGATTGGCGGCTCGGAAGATGGCCTCTGCGTGGAGATGGACGCCATCGCTTTTACGCCGGTGGAAGATGCACGCCGCTTCGTGGAAGAGACCGGCGTCGATATGCTGGCGATCTCTATCGGCACCGTGCATGGTCTCTACACCGGTAAAGCCCACATTCAGCACCAGCGGCTGGCAGATATCACCGCGGCTACCCACACGCCGCTGGTGCTGCACGGCGGCACCGGGGTCAGCGACGAAGATATGCGCCTGGCCGTCAGCAGCGGGATCGAGAAGGTGAACGTTGGCACCGAGATGAACGTTCAGTGGGTGGCGCGCTGCAAATCCACCTTTGAGAAAGGCAAGGTCAACGACAGCGTGCGCAATTTCCTGGTTCCTGCCAACGATGCTGTCACCGATGTCCTGGTCGAAAAGATGCAGTTATTCCGGTAAGCGCAGACCCGCCGCTGTCCGGTTTTTATCCTCCCTTTACGCTGAGTAACCCCGACAGAGCCGGGGGCAGGAGAGCTTATGTTCGGATTTTTAAAAAAGTCAGCGGCGGTGGACACCGCTGACGAGCAGCAGCAGGATCATCTGGCAGAGATCAGTCGCGAAAAAATCACGCAGCTGGAGCAGCAGCTGGCCAGTAATCCGCGGCACGGCGAAACGCAGAAAGCGCTGATGCTGGAATATAACCGGGCATTGAGTTTATTTGCCAAAAGCCGCCGCTACCGCAATGAAATTGATGGGCTGTTTGTCAAAATCGATGAACTGCGCAACGTGGTTCGCCAGTCGATTTAAGGAGTGCTGATGACGATTAAGCAGTTATTGCAAGAGGCCAATGCCATCCAGATCGGGATTGACGCCACGGACTGGCGTCAGGTTATCGCGCTGGCCGCGGCCCCGCTGGTCAGCGGGGGGTATCTGGCGGCCTCCTATCCTGACGCCGTGATCGCCAATACGCTGACGCATGGCGCCTACTATGTTTTTGAAGAGGGGATCGCGATCCCCCATGCGCGACCGGAAGCCGGGGTCATCCGCGACTGTTTCAGCATGATCCTGCTGAATGAGCCGATCTCGTTTGACGGCAGTGAAAAGGCGGACATTGTGATTATGTTCGGCGCCCGCGACAGCAACGCGCATATCGAAGAGGGGATCCGGGCGATTGTGTCGCTGCTGGAGGATGAGCAGACGCTGGTCAGACTCCGTCAGGCCGGTAGCGTTGCGGAGGTCATCGACATCCTATGACGCTGAAAACTTCCCCTAAACGTGTGGTGCTGGTGAACGGCATTCCGGCGTCGGGCAAAAGCACCCTGACGCACGCGCTGTCGCACCACTTTGGCTGGCCGGTGCTGACGCTCGACAGCCTCAAGGAGCCCTTTATGGCCTGCTTTGCGCCGGTCGACCGCCAGCGTAACCGGCAGCTGGGCTGCGCGGCCTATCAGGCCATCTGGAACATTGTCGGGCAGTCACCGGCCTCGCCCATCTGGCTTATTGATGCCTGGTTTGGCTTCCAGCCGCGCGCGCTGCTGGAGCAGGGCGTGAAACAGGCGGGCGTCGATGAGGTGCTGGAGCTGTGGCTGAAGATCGAGCCGGACGTGGCGGTGGCGCGCTATCAGGCGCGGCTGTCGCAGCGGCAGCCCGGCCATCCGGGGGCGGAATATCTGCCGGAGCTGCACCAGCTGGCGCAACGGGCGCGGCCGATGGCGCTGGGCCCGCTCTATGAGGTCAACGCCTGCGCGCAGGATCACGCGGCTGTCTTTCACTGGCTGCAACAGCAACTCAGCAGAACCCGCTACACTTCAGCTCATCATCTGAAAAGTGAGGCGCTGCAGGATGTCGTCACCCCCCTATCTGCAAACCGGTGAAAGCGCCGTGCTCTATGACGGCGTCTGTAAGCTCTGCAATGGCTGGGTTCAGTTCCTGCTGCGCCACCATCTGGCGCGGCAGGTTCGTTTTGCCTCGGTGCAGAGCGAGCAGGGCAAAGCGCTGCTGCGCTGGGCCGGGCTGCCGGTAGAAAACGTCAGCACCATTGTCTACATTGCCGGTAATCAGCACTGGCTGCGGGCGCAGGCGGTGTTTCGGGTCATGCAGCATCTCCCGGCGCCCTGGCGTGGTCTGGCGGTGCTGCGTCACTTTCCGGATGCCATCAGCAACTTCGCCTATGACCGCATCGCCCTGAACCGCTACAGGCTGTTTGGCCGCTACAGCAGCCAGCACGCCATCACGCCCGATTATCCCGGGCGTTTTCTGCATGAGGTAGAGTGATCGCAACGCTCACTGACGGGTGGCCATGAGCAATGCTGAAATCAATGATATCCTTACTGTTATTGCTTAGATTCCGGCGCGTCATGGCATCGCAGTGACAGGACAGAAACCGGGATGACAGAAAAGGATAAAAGGGACTATGCCGGTCAATTTCGATCTCAACGATCTCTACGCGTTTCGCGCGCTGGTGGAGTTTGGCAACTTCCGTCTGGCGGCGGAATCGATCTGCCTTTCCCAGTCGGCGCTGAGCCGCCGGATAGACAAGCTGGAAACCGCGCTGGGCATCAGGCTCTTTGAGCGAACCACCCGTCGCGTCACGCTGACCCTGAAAGGGCATGCGTTTGCGCAGCGGTCGGACAAGCTGCTGGCCGATTTCGAAGAGGTGATGGCCGATCTCAGTGAGGTGAGTTTAGCCCGAACCGGGCTGATTACCGTGGCCTGCGTGCCGTCCGCCGCCTACTACTTTATGCCCAGCATCATCCGGCTGTTTCAGACGCGCTACCCCAGGGTGCGGGTCAAACTGATCGACAGCAGTGCGGCTAACGTCTATGACGCGGTGATCGGCGGGCAGGCTGACTTCGGTATCAGTTTTTCCGGCCGCTCGCAGCCGGATGTCCACTTTCAGCCGCTGATGGAGGACCCCTATGTGGCCGCCTGTCGCCGCGATCATCCCATCGCAAACAAAAAGAGTCTGAGCTGGCGGGAGTTCTATCAGTCAGAGTGGATCGGGCTGGATAAAACCTCCGGCAACCGCAACCTGCTGGATCAGGCGTTGCAGGCGATCATGCCAGAGAGGCCCTGTGTCTGTGAAACCCGGCACGTCACGACCATGCTGGGGATGGTAGAGGCGGGGCTGGGCATTGCTGCCGTCCCCGCCATGTCGATGCCGGAATACGATCACGCCCTGCTGATGGCCGTTCCGCTCACTGACCCACAGGTAAAACGCACCGTGGGTCTGCTGCGTAAAAATGGCCGGACGCTCTCCCATATCGCCAGCGAACTGGAGAACCTGATTATTGAACAGTATCAGCGTCTTTAACCGGGGTGGTCGCTTTCACGCTGTGCAGCCCGCTGTCATGCACCGCCTGCTGAGCCTCCGGCGAGGCGAGCCAGTGTAACAGCTTCGCCGCTTCGTCCGGCTGAGCCGACTGGCGCACCACGGCACCGGCGAAGCGGGTGGTGTACTGCACCTTGTCCGGCAGCTCACCGATAAAGGTCACGCCCTGAACCGGCAGCAGTTCGCTCACCTGCTGAAAACCGATGGCATATTTCCCGGCAGCGACTTCGGAGGCCACCGGGATACGCTCAACCTTCACCGCCTTCGCGCTGACCTGATCCGCAATCCCCAGACGGCTGAACAGCTGGCTGCTGACATATCTGCCGCTGGCGCTGTCGGAATAGGCGATAGACTGCGCCTTCAGCAGGGTCGCGCGCAGCTCGCGTTCAGTGCCGATCTTCACCGGCGGTGCCCCCTTCTTAATCACCGCACCGATCCGGGAGTCGGCGAGTTCAACCCGTGAGCCTGGCAGCGTCTTTCCCTGCTTTTGCAGCTCCTCCAGCGCATCGCCGACCATGATCACCACATCAGCCGGTTCACCGCGCGCCAGTCGCGCCGGGATCGCCTGTGGCGTCCTGCCCATCGACGGCCCGGCCACCGTGTTAATGGTGATCCCCTCCTGGCGGGCAAAGCGGGGCGACAGGGTATCCCACGCCGCTTTAAACCCGCCGGAGATCATCACCGTCAGCTCCCTGGCCTGCGCCGGGACGCTGCCTGCCACGCTGGTCAGCAGGGCGGCGTATAACGCAATCTTTTTCAGTTTCATCATCATTCCTTAGCTCACCGTTTCATGGGCAGGCGATACGACACTGCGGGTACGACGATAGAGATAGAGTGTGGCGCCCAGGGCACAGACAGCCGCAAAGCTCATCCAGTAGCCCGGCGAAGCTTTGTCGCCGGTCAGTTCGATCAGACCGGTCGACATCACCGGCGTAAAGCCGCCAAACAGCGCCGTCGCCAGGCTGTAGGCCAGCGAGAATCCAGCCACGCGCACTTCCGCTGGCATGATTTCGGTCAGCGCCGGGATCATCGCGCCGTTGTAGAGGCCGTAGATCATCGACAGCCACAGCAGTACGCCCAGCATCATCGAGAAGCCCGGCGCGGCCGCCAGCAGGCTCAGCGCCGGATAGCTGGTCGCCATCGCCAGCAGGGTCATGGCCACCAGAACAGGCTTACGGCCAAAACGGTCGGAGAGTGCGCCACCAATCGGCAGCCAGATAAAGTTTGAAACCGCCACCAGCAGCGTAACCAGCAGGCTGTCCGAGGCGCTGAGCAGCAGCACCTTTTTGCCAAAGGTCGGGGCGTACACCGTAATCAGATAGAACGCGGTGGTGGTCATCGCGACCATCAGCATTCCGGCGATCACGACCTGCCAGTTGTTCAGCAGGATGCGGAAGACCTGACGCACCTCAGGATGGCTGCGGCGATTGTTAAACTCCTGCGTCTCTTCCAGCTTGCGACGCAGCACGAAAATAAAGGGCACAATCAGGCAGCCAAACAGGAACGGAATACGCCAGCCCCATTCACGGATGGCACTTTCTGCCAGCACGGCGTTGAGGATAAAGCCCATCGCCGCCGCCACCATGATCGCGACCTGCTGACTGCCCGACTGCCAGCTGGTATAGAACCCTTTACGACCGGGCGTGGCGATCTCGGCCAGGTAGACGGAGACGCCGCCCAGCTCCGCACCGGCGGAGAAGCCCTGCAGTAAGCGGCCGATCAGCACCAGCAGCGGCGCCCACAGGCCGATGCTCTGGTAAGAGGGGATCAGCACGATCATAAAGGTGCCCGCCGCCATGATAGAGAGCGTCACGATCAGCCCTTTGCGACGGCCGACTTTATCGATGTAGGCCCCCAGTACCACGGCACCAATCGGCCGCATCAGGAAGCCCGCCCCGAACACGGCAAAGGTCATCATCAGTGACGCGAACTCACTGCTGGCCGGGAAGAAGGTATGTGCGATATAGGTGGCATAGAAACCGAACAGGAAGAAATCGAACTGTTCGAGGAAATTGCCTGAGGTCACACGGAAAATGGCGCCAATCCTGGCGCGATGGGTCATGGGTGAGGTCGTCTGCATCAGTAACTCCAGTAAGGTATGACGCTTTTAGCCGCGCCTGTTGCTGAAGAGTGGATCAGCGTCCGCAGCTAAATAAGTGCAAAAAGAGCATTGATTGATGTTCCGGATGCATGATTCCCGGGCGGTACCATTAAAAATAGAGGTGATTCAGCGGGTTACGCCGGGACGGGTTTTGTCCGGATTTGTAAACTGTGTTGAGATGAGTTTGCGGAAATGTGACAGGATTCATAAGCGACTTGTGCACTGACGGGGCGGATCGATCGCCCTGCCTGACGGATCGCTGTTGACCCGAAGCGGGCAGACACGGGCGCGGTTACCGGATGCGATAGCGGAGAAACCGCCTGTTCCTGAGAGCCGTCAGGAGATGCGAACTGAGTCAGACGGGCGTCACACGCACGGGCCTGCCGGCACGCGGTGAGGGCACTCGCGGTGGGCGCATCAGGGCCGCAAACGGCAGAATTACAAACGGATTGAGGACTAAGAAAGGGGCCACGTCTGAACAGCAGCCGGTTCAGACGTGAAGAGGGGAAAACCCTGATGCCGTCAGGGCGAAGATTCGCCACGGGGAGAAAGCACGCATTATTTTGCCATCAGCATGGTCAGCAGTTCCCGGCAGCAGGCCTCTTCTTCAGCGCTGTCCGCCGAGGCCAGATAGCGCAGCAGCTCCATGCAGCTCTTCTCCTTACCCGCTTCCAGTAACTCTTCGATCAGAAAATTCATTTTCTCCTGCTCAGACGCCGCATAGGAGGAGCTGAACTCATTTTTCACCGGGACGGTGTGATTCCCCGGCAGGGTCAGGGTGTTCTGCATTGGCATATTTTTATCCTTTTTTGGATTAAAAAACGTACTGGTGTTGCTATTAAACTTATACAGCGATCCCTGTTTTGTACAGAAATCTGCTGAATTGATTTTCAGGCTGACGCGAAGCGCAGCGCGGGCTGGCGGTAAATCCCTGCTTATCATTCAGTTAGCGCAGAGGCGCCATTCATAAATTTTTTGCGGTTTTCAATGCGGCGGGGCGGCGGGATAAAACTGACGCTGGCAGGAGAGGAAAATGGCGGCCCGATGAGCCGCTTCGTTCAGGGTGTGGAGAGAAAATCTTCCCGCTGCGGAGTGAAGGTATCCAGCAGCACGCCAGCCTCCAGACAGACACAGCCATGCACCACATCCGGCGCTTTATAGAGCGTGTCCCCGGCGCCGACTTCACGCGTTTCGCCGTGGATAGTGAAGGCGAAACGGCCGCTGAGAACGTACGTCAGCTGCTCATGGGGATGATGATGCAGTGGGCCGATCGCCCCGGTTGCAAAGGTCACTTCGACCGCCATCAGGTTGCCGCCATGCGCCAGTATCCGGCGGGTCACCCCCTGGCCGAGGTCATCGATCGGCTGCGCGTGATGATAGGTAAACATTCTGAACCTCCTGTGATGGCCGGGCGCGCGGTGGTCAAATTGTGATGACACTCACAGCGCGCGGCCGAATTAGTCCATGCACTTTAATCGCTTTTCATTAAAATGAAACAGTGTTTCAATTAATTTATGAGGGCAGATCATGAAAATCGCATTAATGATGGAAAACAGCCAGGCCGCCAAAAACGCCATCGTGCTGAAGGAGCTGGAAGGCGTCGTGCAGCCGCTGGGGCATCAGGTCTTCAACGTCGGCATGCGCGATGAGCAGGATCACGCGCTGACCTATATTCATCTCGGCATTCAGGCCAGCGTGCTGCTGAACAGCCAGGCCGTGGACTTTGTGGTCGCGGGGTGCGGCACCGGGCAGGGTGCGCTGATGTCGCTGAACCTGCATCCGGGCGTGGTGTGCGGCTACTGCATCGATCCGGCGGACGCTTATCTGTTTGCGCAGATCAACAACGGCAACGCGCTCTCCTTGCCCTTCGCCAAAGGCTTTGGCTGGGGCGCAGAACTGAACCTGCGCTTTATCTTCGAAAAAGCCTTTACCGGCGAAAAAGGGCACGGTTATCCGCCGGAGCGTAAAGAGCCGCAGGTGCGCAATGCCGGTCTGCTGAATCAGGTTAAAGCCGCCATGCTGAAAGAGAACTACCTCGACACCCTGCGCGCGCTCGATCCCGAACTGGTGCGGACCGCCGTCAGCGGCCCGCGTTTTCAGCAGTGCCTGTCTGAGCAGGGTAAAAATCAGGAGATCATCGCCTTTGTGCGTCAGCTGACGCACTGACGGCTGCCCTGAGCGGAGGCCGGCGCGACCGGCCTTTATTCGTCCTTCCCGCCCGCCCGGCGCCCGCCGGTGCCGCAAAAACATTTCACCGAATGACTTCCCCTGCCTGCCATTTTAGGTAATAGTACCGCCGCTTTACATTAATAATTCTCATTATCATTTATGTGGGTTTGACGATGAAAAAATGGTTTTTAGCGCTGGGGATGCTCGCGCTGGCAGGGACGGCTTCGGCCCGGATGATCACTGACGTCGCAGGCCGTCAGGTCGAGGTGCCACAGGAAGCAAAACGCATCATTCTGGGTGAGGGGCGTCAGATCTACCTGCTGGCCGCGTTTGACACGGATGCGCCGTTCAGCCGGGTCATTGGCTGGCGTGATGACCTGCCGAAAGCGGACTGGGATGGCTATCAGGCCTATGAGAAACGCTACCCGGAAATCAAAAAATTACCGACCTTTGGCGGTGCGAAAGATGGCACTTTCAACGTTGAGCAGGCGTTAACCCTGAAGCCCGACCTGGTGCTGATGAACCTGGAGTCGAAGGCCGCCACGGATGAGGGCAAGCTGATCGAAAAACTGCAGGCCGTGGGCGTGCCGGTGGTGTTCATCGACTTCCGCGAAGCGCCGTTTGTGAACGCAGAGAAAAGCATCCGCATCATGGGCGAACTGGTGAACAAACCGGCGCGTGCTCAGGCGATCATCGCCTTCCGTCAGCAGCAGATTGAGCGGGTCACTTCACGCCTGAAAAACTTCACCGGCTATCGTCCGAAAGTGATGATCGACCGTGCGGGCGGCTACAGCGATGAGTGCTGCATGTCCTTTGGCAGTGAGAACTTCGGCCAGATGGTGGAGATTGCGGGCGGTCGCAACATCGCGAAAGGCGTGATCCCGGGCACCTTCGGCACCCTGAACCCGGAGCAGATCATCGCCAGCCAGCCGGATGTGGTGGTGGTGACCGGCGCGAACTGGAAAAACTACAACACCGTGGGCAAATGGGTTGGCGTCGGTCCGGGGGCGAATGTCACCGAAGCCACGGCGCGCCTTAAAGCGCTGATGACGCGCGATGCGTTCAAAACCCTGCCGGTGGCGCACAATGGCCATGTCCACGCCATCTGGCATCAGTTCTACGACAGCCCTTATCAGTTTGTCGCGATTCAGGCGCTGGCGAAATGGCTGCATCCCGATCTCTTTGCCGATCTCGATCCGGATGCCACCTTCCGCGAGTTCCATGAGAAGTTCCTGCCGCTGCCTTATCAGCCGGGATACTGGGTCACGCTGCCTGCCGACAAGCCCTGACCGCGCGGGATGACAGGGACGTCATCCGCCTGATGTGCAATTCCTCCTGAATAAACCCTCTGTTTCTCTTCAGATTTACTAATCTTTTACAGGCGCGGGGTCGGTTGCTGTCAGCAGCGCGACGTCTGACCTGGTCCGCATTCACGTAACCAATGGAGAGAAACATGCGCAATACCCTGGGACGATCGGCGTTTGCCGTGACGCTTTATGCTCTGCTGGAGCCGGTACCGCTGGGCTTTTTTGTCGCGGCCTGGCTGTTCGATATTCTCTACATGCAGACCTTTGTGCTGTTCTGGACAGATGCCGCAGGCTGGCTGATTGCGCTGGGGCTGATCCTGGCTATCGTGCCGCGCATCATCGCCCTGGTCTATCTGTTCCGCGGCAGCGACAGCGCAGAAAAGGGCCATTTCTGGCTCTGGCTGGTCGCGATCGTCATCGCCATCGTCAATGCGTTTATTCATAGCCGTGATGCGGCCGCGGTCATTCCGCTGGGCGTTACGCTTTCGACGCTGGTGGTAGCGCTGCTGCTGCTGGCGAATGTGCAACTTGCGTTACGCCACCGTAGCGCTTAAGGAGGAGCCATCATGAAGAGAACGCATAAAACGCTGCTGGCGCTGTCTGTGACGGCCCTGCTGGCAGGCTGCGATCAGGGCGCGCAGGTCGATCCACAGAAACAGATTGGTGCCAATCCCGAACTGCCGCAGGCGCGCAATTTCTTTATGCCGCCGATGCAGGTGCCGGAAGGCACGCCCTGGAAAGCGGGCGAAATGCCAGAAGTGGCGCAGGGGCTGAAAATCGAGAAGATTGCGGAGAATCTGCAGCATCCGCGTCAGGTTTACGTGCTGCCGAATAACGATGTGCTGGTGGCGGAATCGAATGGCCCGCCCAAGCCGACCACCCGGCCGAAACAGCTGATCATGGGTATCGTGCAGAAAGCCTCCGGCAAGGGCGGCGCAGGCGGTAACCGCATCACGCTGCTGCGCAACGTAAACGGCAAATGGGAACAGCATCGCTTCATCGAGAATCTTCACTCGCCGTTCGGGATGCAGCTGATCGGCAACACGCTCTACGTGGCGAATGCTGACAGCCTGGTGAAATTCCCCTATCGCGAAGGCGACACCGAGATCCGCACCGCGCCGGAAGAGGTGACGGAACTGCCGGGCGGGCCGATTAACCACCACTGGACCAAGGCGCTGTTAGCCAGCCCCGATGGCAGCAAGCTTTATGTCGGAGTCGGCTCCAACAGTAACGTGACCGAGAACGGCATCGGCGCAGAGTATCGCCGTGCCGCGGTGCTGGAAGTTGACGCGGCCAGCGGCGCCAGCCGGATCTACGCCAGTGGGTTACGCAATCCCACCGGTCTGCAGTGGGAGCCGCAGAGCGGTAAGCTCTGGGCGGTGGTCAACGAGCGCGACGAGATCGGCTCCGATCTGGTGCCTGACTATATGACCTCGGTGGAGGAGAAAGGCTTCTACGGCTGGCCTTACAGCTACTTTGGTCAGCATGTCGATACCCGCGCGGAACCGCAGCGTCCCGATCTGGTGGAGAAAGCGATCAAGCCTGACTATGCGCTGAGTTCGCACGTTGCGCCGCTGGGCCTGCTGTTCTACGGGGCGGATAACATGCCGCAGTATAAGGGCGGCGCGTTTATCAGCGAGCATGGCAGCTGGAACCGCACGCCGCTGAATGGCTACAAGGTCATCTGGGTGAAATTTGAAAACGGTAAGCCGGTGGGTGAGCCGCAGACGGTGGTCTCTGGCTTCCTGACGGAAGATGAAAAACAGGTCCGCGGTCTGCCGGTCGGCCTGGCCAGCGATAAACAGGGCGGGGTACTGATCGCAGACGATGCGGGCAATACCGTGTGGCGGATCAGCGCCGCCAACTAGCCTCTGCCCACTGGGCGGAAGAGCAGGCATAAAAAAAGGATTTGGCGCGATGCCAAATCCTTTATTTTTTTGTCTGCCAGCCCGGCGGGTAACCGCGTGGCAGACGAGGTGCTCAGCACTCTCCACAAAAGAGAGTGTAAAATGTGCGGCTAAGGATTTCAAGTTTCGCCATTATGCTGTATGTTTATACAGGTGTTGGGCGTTGGGTATCGCCTCATGGTGGACTGGCCGCTCCCAGGGGCAGGTTTTTAAAATCCCGGCAGGCATCAGGTGGTGCTGGCCTGTGGCTTTAACCATGAGTGCCGCTCAGCCCTCTCCACAAGATGTGCTCAGGCGCCCGGCGGGTAGAGTCAAAGCCCTGGTTGCCGAAAAGCGCGCTCCTGAAAAAGGAGAAGGAAAGTGATGGAACTGACTAAGCTGATTCTGGATCTGATCCGGGTCATCTTGCAGATCATCGTTGCCCTTATGCAACTGACCGGTCAGGCAGGTTAACCGGAACTTGAAACAAGGCGGAGCTAACCACTCCGCCTTTTTTCTTTGTCAATTCTCTGTCATCAGAAGCGGATAAGGTGGTGCGGCAAAAGCACGTCGCAGGGGATGTGCTTATCCGGATTGGGAATGCTATGTCCATTGTTGCCGTTATGCCTGCCCCCTTAGCCCACACCAGGATCGACGAGAGTGTGCGGATGCGGGAAACCACCGTGGGTCAGCAGTGTGAAATCCTGGCGCACAGCCTGCTGGAATACAGCGAGCTGGGCGATTTCTCCTATGTCGGCGAGCACTGCTGCCTGGCCGACACCCAGGTAGGGCGCTTCTGCGCTATCGCCAACCAGGTGCGCCTTGGCGCGCCGAACCATCCGATGGATCGCGCCTCTCAGCATCGCTTCACCTACTGCCCGGAGTATTACCATCCCGACGCCCGCCGCGATCGGCCCTTCTTTGCGGCCCGCCGGGCCGATCGGGTGATCATCGGTCATGACGTCTGGATCGGGCATGGCGTGATCGTGCTGCCTGGCGTCACCGTCGGTGATGGGGCGGTGCTGGCCGCGGGCGCGGTGGTGACCCGCGACGTCGCGCCCTACAGCGTGGTGGGCGGCGTTCCGGCCCGGCCGCTGCGGATGCGGTTTTCGCCCGCCATTGCCGCCCGTCTGCAGCGTATCGCCTGGTGGAACTGGCCGCTGGAGAAGCTGATGGCAAATCTGGCCGACTTTCAGAACGACGACATTGAGGCGTTCTGTCAGCGGCACGCGGTATAGCCTCTGAGGCGTCATCAGACGCGCAGGCCGATGCGGCGCGCCAGTCGCGGCCCATAGAGCCCCACGGCCAGTCCGGTCACGATCAGCAACAGCGCAGCGATTTTCTGCGTGGAAAGCGTTTCGCCAAAGATCGCCACCGAACCCAGAATGCCAAAAACGGGCACCAGCAGCGACAGGGGCGCAACCGTGGAGACCGGGTAGCGCTTCAGCAAGCCGTTCCACACCCAGTAGCCCAGCAGGGTATTGGGATAGGCCTGGAACAGAATAGAGAGCAGGGCGAGGCTGTCGGCGTGGCTGTGCAGCGCCCGATAGCCCGCCATGCCGTTGACCACTCCATCCAGCAGAAAGAGCGGCAGGGGCGCAAAGGCGGATGACCAGACCAGAAACGCAAACACCTGCCGGGTGCCCGCTCTCTTGCTGATGATGTTGGCCACGCTCCAGGCTATCGCTCCCGCCAGCACCAGCAGCACGCCGGAGATCGTCACCGAGCCATCGGTGATGAAAAATATCGACAGCAGTCCGGCGCAGGCGATGAACCCACCGGCGATCTGAGAGCGGCTCAGGCGTTCGCGAAAGACCAGGCTGCCGAGCAGCAGGGTAAAGAAGGCACTGAACTGCAACAGCAGCGAAGCGATGCCCGCCGACAGCCCGGCCTGAATCCCCAGGTTCACCAGCCCCCAGAGGCCGATCCCGAACACCAGCCCATAGCCGATCAGGTAGCGCCACGGCACGTCCGGTTTTTTGATAAAGAGTATCGCGGGCAGAGCGCAGAGCGTGAAGCGGATCCCAGCCAGCAGAAAGGGATCGACCGCGTGCAACCCCAGCTTAATCACCGAGAAGTTCACGCCCCAGATGGCCGTGATGAGCACGGCGAGCAGCAGATGAGAGAGTTTCATGCGTGACGGGTTCCTGACCAGTAGAGAAAGGCGGCAGCACTGACGGCGGCCCCGCCAGCGCAGACACCATACCATCCGCAGTGTGCATACAGCTGGGTGGCGGCAAGGGCACCCAGCGCACTGCCGAGGGAGTAAAAGCACATGTAGGCACCGACCAGCCAGCTCGCCGCATCCGGCCGGGCCGCCACGATCAGGCTCTGGTTGATGACATGAACCGTCTGGATCGCGAAGTCGAGCAGGATCACCCCGACCACCATCAGCAGCAGCGAATGCGGCAGCGCGGCAACGGGCAGCCAGGCGAACGTCAGCAGCGCCAGTGCAAAGCCGGTGGCGCGCTGGCCCCGTCCCTGGTCAGCCCAGGCGCCCGCGCTGGCGGCCGCCAGCGCACCGGCCAGCCCCGCCAGGCCAAACAGGCCGATCTGAGTCTGCGACAGCGCCATTGTTGTCAGCGGCAGCGCCATGGAAGACCAGAGCATGCTGAAGGCGGCAAAGATCAGCAGAGCGAGGATCCCCCGGCTGCGCAGGCGGGGTTCTGTGCGAAAAAGCAGGAGAACCGACAGCAGGCGCTGCGGCCAGGCCGGTCGCTGCGCCTGACCGGCGGAGGCGGGCAGCACCTTCGCCAGGACCCCGGCGATCAGCAGTAACAGACAGGCGGCCGTAAAGTAGACCGCGCGCCAGCCTGCCAGATCCGCGATCGTCCCCGAAACAAACCGCGCCAGCAGGATCCCGATGACGATCCCGCTGGTGACGCTGCCGACCACCTGGCCACGCTGCGCCGGTGACGCCAGCATCGCGGCCCAGGCGACCATCAGTTGCGTGACCACCGCCATTAACCCCACCAGCAGCATCGCTGCGAGCAGCGTGAACAGGCCGGAGGCGCAGGCCGCTGCGGTCAGCGCCAGCGCGGAAAGCAGCAGCTGGGCAATCACCAGTTTTTTGCGGTTCACGCAGTCACCCAGCGGCACCAGAAGGAGCAATCCCAGGGCATAACCGATCTGCGTGGCCGTCACCACCGCGCCAGCGATGCCGGGCGCGATCCGCAGGCTGACGGCGATCGACGCCAGCAACGGCTGCGCCGAGTACACGTTGGCGACCGCCAGCGCCGCAGTAAGCGAGAAGAGAAAAATCATCCGGGGTGAAAGCACCGGCGTTGCGGGGGCCGGTGGTCCGGCATCCCCGCGCCTGGAGGTCGTTGAGATCATGGTCTGGCCTTCGGGTTTTTATTTGAAACTGGATTGGCCATATCATTAACCGGGATGGTTTTTTTTTGCAACTTCTTTTCGGAGGGGCTAAGCTGGCACGGTTAACGGAGAAAGTGAGAGAAGAGATGGCGAAGCAGGAATCCCTGAGAACCAGCGAGTGTCCGGTTGCCCGCACCCTGGAGTCGATAGGTGAGCGCTGGTGCATGATGATCGTGCGTGAAGCCTTTGATGACGTCCGCCGGTTTGGTGATTTCCAGCGCAACCTGGGACTGGCGAAAAATATTCTGGCGTCGCGACTGAAGCAGCTGGTCGGGATCGGCGTGCTGGAAATTGCGCCCGCTTCCGATGGCAGCGCCTACCGCGAGTATCTCCTGACCGAAAGAGGCCGGGCACTCTTTCCGGTGGTGGTGGCGATGCGGCAGTGGGGTGAGCGCTATCTGTTTGAGCAGGGCGAGACCCACTCGGTGCTGCTGGATAATGCGGAAGGCAGGCCGCTGCCGCGTCTGGAGGTTTACTCGGCGCAGGGTCAGAAGCTCGAACCCGCCGACTGCCATCGTCAGCGGGTGGTGGCGAAGGGGTAACCCCTGGCGTTCTGACGCCGCCCTTTACCCTGCGGAAAAGACCCGGCCGCCCGCATTGCCGATCGTGCGTGCCTGACGCCGCCCTTTACCCTGCGGAAAAGACCCGGCCGCCCGCATTGCCGATCGTGCGTGCCGGTCTGTCGGTGTCATCACATTTTCCAATGACCGCCTGTCTTGTAACTTCCTGCCGCGCGTGACACTCTCCCTGATTGTATAGACATGTCATCTCAACCGGTCATCCGGCCCTGTTCGTTTTCTCTGACTCACTGCATCAGCGAGGGATCTATGTCGGTCAAATCATCTGCTACAGCGTATCCGGACGCGGCACAACCGCGCCTGTCAGAAACCCGCTCCATCGATTACATTCCGCTGCGCGAACGTCATGGGCATCCTTTCAGCCAGTTCACGCTCTGGTTTGGGGGCAACCTGCAAATCACCGCCATTGTCACCGGGGCGCTGGCTGTGGTACTGGGCGGCGATGTTGTCTGGTCGCTTGTCGGCTTACTGGTGGGGCAGATGATCGGCGCCGCGATCATGTCTTTGCATGCGCTACAGGGCCCGCGCCTGGGCTTACCCCAGATGATCACCAGCCGCATGCAGTTCGGCGTTTACGGTGCGGTCATCCCCCTGGTGCTGGTCTGCATCATGTATGTGGGATTCTCCGCCAGCGGCACGGTACTGGCCGGACAGGCGCTGGCGAAACTGATCTCTGTCAGCAATGCCACCGGGATGATCGTGTTCAGCGCCCTGATCGTGGTGATTGCGGTGATGGGGTATCGCGTGATCCATCAGCTGGGCAAGCTGGCGAGCGTGATTGGCGTGCTGGCCTTCGCGTATCTCTTTATCACGCTCTTTGCCACGCATGACCTGGCAGCCGTCTGGCAGAATCGCCACTTTACCCCGGCAAATTTCCTGCTGGCGGTGTCGCTCTCGTCATCCTGGCAGATCGCCTTTTGCCCCTATGTTTCCGACTACTCGCGCTATCTGCCCGCAGACGTCTCCGCGAAGAAACTGTTCGGTTCGGTGTTTGCCGGAACCGTACTCGGCACCCAGGCCTCGATGACGCTGGGGGTGATTGCCGCCGCGCTGGCCGGAAGTGCCTTCGCCGGTAATGAGGTGGGTTACATCGTTGGTCTGGGCAGTACCGCAGGCATGGCGATGGTGATCTACTTTGCCATCTGCTTCGGGAAGATTACCTTTACCACGCTCAACGCCTACGGAAGTTTTATGTCCCTGACCACCATCGTCTCCGGCTTTCGCCGGCAGACGACGCTGAGCCAGGGCGGGCGCATTCTGTTTGTCATCCTCATGGTCTCCGTGGCCTGCCTGATAGCCCTGCTCAGTGAACCGGCCTTCCTGAAATCCTTTACCCACTTCCTGCTGTTCCTGCTGGCCTTTTTTGTGCCGTGGAGCGCCATCAGCCTGACCGATTTCTATCTGATCACCCGCGGCCGGGTGGACGTTCCGGCGCTGGCCGATCCCGACGGCCGCTATGGCCGCTGGAACGTCGCGGGCATCGCCGTCTACGTTCTGGGGGTGATGGTGCAGTTACCCTTTATCGATAACCCGCTGCATCATGGCTCGCTGACCTGGATTTTTGCCGGAAACGATGTCTCATGGATCGTGGGCTGGCTGGTGACGGCGCTGTTATGGTTCGTTGCCAGCCGCTGGGATCGCCGGGGCAGACCCGAACAGAACAGCCGCGCCCTGTAGCGCAAAAAGCCGCCCGGTGGGCGGCTCAGGTTTCTCACGATAACGCTCAGCAGACGCGTTCAGGCGGTCGTCACCTCCGCCGTGGCGGGCTGCGTTTCGGCCACCAATGGCTTTTCCGGCTGCAGCAGCGTCATCGCCAGCATACTGCCAAACGCGATCAGCGCCGTCACCGTAAACATGGCGTTATAGCCGTGATATTCCGCCAGCCAGCCGCAGAGCATCGGCGAGATGATCGCGGCCAGGTTGGCAATCGCCAGCGTCATGCCGCTGTAGGTGCCGACTGAGGCTTTAGGGGTCACATCGATCACCACCGACCAGTAGACATTGTTTACCAGCGCATTCAGCGCATTGCCCAGCGTCATCAGGGCGATGATCCCGGCGGCAGATCCCATATAGGGAATGGCCATAAAGCAGGAGGCGGTGCCGCACAGCGTGACGGCAGCGAACAGATTGCGCGCCAGTCGCAGATTACGGAACCGGGCCAGCAGGGTATCGGCGATACGGCCGCCCAGCAGCACCGTGATGCAGGCGCCGCTCCAGGGGATCATCGCGACGTACCATAGCGAGTGCAGGTCGTAATGGAAATTATCCTGCAGGTACTTCGGCATCCAGGTCACCAGCGTGAAGGTGATGTAGAGGAAGGAGAAATAGCCCAGCGCGTTGCAGACCAGCGTCCGGCTGGTAAAGAAGCGCCACCAGGGCAGAGGCACGCTGTCGCCCGCGCTGCGACGCTGACCGTCCCGGATCAGCGCGCGCTCGGCAGCGTTGGTGAAGCGGCTCCGGTCCGGGCTGTCGCTGAAGGTGCGGGCAAACAGCAGCATCGCCAGCAGGGAGAAGATCCCCAGCAGGATAAACATCATGCGCCAGTCGTGGGTCAGCAGCAGCAGGCCCACCGCGATCGGGGCGGTCAGCAGTGCGCCAACCTGAGTCGAGAGCAGGCCGATCCCCAGCGCGAACCCGCGCTCGTTGTCCGGTGCCCAGTGCGCAATGGTCTTGTTCATCAGCGCATAGGCGGGACCTTCGGCAAAACCAAACAGGATGCGCAGCGCCGCGAAGCCCATAATGGCCGAGCCGCCAAACAGCGCCATGCCCAGCTCACCGGCCCAGGCGGTGGCGATCTCCAGCAGCGACCAGAGCACGCCCGCCAGCAGCCAGACCTTTTTGGTGCCGATGCGGTCGGCAAGAAAGCCGCCGCACAGCGAACCCAGCAGATAACCAAAGCCGAAATAGCCCAGCACGGCGCCGAGCTGGACTTTACTGAAGTGATACTCTGCCGCAATCGCATTAGCAGCAAAGGAGAGGGCGCCGCGATCGATGTAGTTGATCAGCGCGATCAGGAACAGCAGTGAAAACAGGGTGTAACGGTAACGGCTCGGTTTCATTTCACATCTCCTGATGAACGGTGTCAGGAGAGGTAAAGCAAATTTGGTGCCGGAACCGTGACAGACCCCAAAAGGCACGGCTGACGGGGCGGCTTGCCGCCCGGCACGGGCTGAACGGCGGGCGCTGATCCCGCTAATTATTCGCCTGCGCATCAATGCGGTGCAGCCTTTGCCTGCCGATGGGGATCCTCAGGCGGCGTGATGGCCGGTGCGGCCGGGATGCGGCAGGGGAACGACCGCCGCGTCTGCTAACGCCTCGGGCGCTGGCACGGTTCGCGCCGGAACGTCGCCCACATGCTGCAGGATCTGCTGCTGATAGGTGATGTCCGCCACGCAGGTCTGTTCGCCTAACAGAACGCCCGCCTCATTCACATTTTTGCCTTCCACCTTGATTTTGTGGGTGGCACTGGCCAGCATCCACTCATATTCAATATCGACGTGGCCGCTGTCGATACAGCGGATCCCGTGCTGACTTAAATCATGCGCCAGCACCGTGGCGGTCGGCCCTAATGAAATCAGGACCAGATCGAAATTAACGGCATGGGCTAGAACGGCATTAAACAGCGCGTCATAAACGGAAAAGGCATTACGGTTCAGCGTGGTAATTCTTTTCACTTCACGGGCTCCGTCCAGTAAATCGTTGCCTAATCCCAGGCGCGTGCCGCTGCCTTCCACAATTAAAACCCGGCGATGACGATAAAGCTGTTTAAACTTGTCAAATATTTTGGCGGAGAGTTGCTTGCCTTTATAATCGTGATAAGGACGGGTCACCGAAGTATTTCCGTAACGGTACTGTTTATTCAGCAGAGACTCATAATTTTTAAAGTAAAACGATTTATGAAAGAACCAGAACAGGGCCGATCCGCTGCGCATATTTCGGGTAGTGCGAAACGCATCCGGCAGACAGATCAGGCAGTTCGGACTGGCTGCCGCGCCGTGCTGCAGCACGCCCTTCAGCCGCGCTGACAGTTCCGGATTAAAGGGCTGGAAACCGATGTTTTTATAGCGTGTCATTTCCAGTTCGCCGTCGCCATATCGGGCCAGCGATAACGTTGGGTCGCGTAATAACAGATCGATAGTTTCCTCAATTGACATGACGGAATAACGTCTGACGCGCGCCTGCGCAGCAGGGTAGCGTATAGCGGCATGAATGAACTTAAACGGAAAGCGGAACTTGCGATATATCGCGTGAAGTGCGGACATAGTTTACCTGCCTGGTGTATTGCTGCCAGAGAAAATCCCGCCTGACGGCCGGATAAATAATAAGAATATTAACGGACGATAACACAGATATATGCGGCATCCCGCTGCGGAATATCTTAAATCCAAATCAGTGAAAGAATCGCGCGGTTTATTAATCTGTTCTCAATGGTAATTGTCGTTAAATAAATCGCAGGTGAGCAAAATCAACTGCCAGTTTTAATAGGGCAAAAAGCATTGACACCCCGGGGAGGGGGGGTATCTGCATCATTAATCACCGCATCGACATGGCTTTGCCGGTTTCAGCAATAAGAGTCTCTGCGCCACCGAAGCGATAAACCATTACGATTATTTGATACTTATTCCCGCTCTGCGCGCGGACTTAAGCGCGGGTTACTGAAGCGCCGCTTGTCTGATATTTGATCGGCTTTGAACAAAAGATGCGGTCATGTGCCGACTATCGTTAATTTATTGTGATGAATATCGCGATATCAGCCGTTCAGAGGCGAAAAAAAGCCGCCGCAGCCCGCATAACGGCTGAATTTATAATAAATATTTCTAACCATTTACACTTCGGCATGTTTTTACATATTTGATACATAAGTTAAAATCTCGTTGAAAATATGTATGCAAATTAATTTTTGTGATTGCCGCTAATGACCCGAGGATGGATCATGATAAATAAATTAACCAGTATAATCATGGTGATATTTGCCGTTGCCCTGATGTACATGGGAGGAGAGCTTCTGTCAGCCGGCGGCAGCGCGTTTTACGCCGCCATGGGCGCGGGGGTGCTGGTCAGCGCGATACTGCTGCTGCTGAACCGACGCAGTGCGCTGACGCTTTATGCCTTGCTGATGTGGATTACCCTGTTCTGGATTATCCAGGAAGTGGGCTTCGATAAATGGCAGTGGATCCCGCGTGGTGATCTCTTTGGTCTGCTGGGTCTCTGGCTGGCTCTGCCGTGGGTGGTGCGCCCGCTCTATCAGGGACAGCGCCGCTTTCATCCTCTGCTCGGCGGGACGGTCGGGCTGATGGTGCTGCTGGTTATCGGCCTCTGCTTCTACGATCCGCTGCCGCAGCAGGGCACTATCACCACGCCGCGCCAGAGTGCCGCCACCGGCGGTGCTGCTGACGAGTGGAGCGCCTATGGCGGCACCACCGATGGCCAGCGCTTCTCAGCGCTGAAGCAGATTACCCGCGATAACGTCAACAATCTGGAAGTGGCCTGGACCTACCACACCGGCGATCTGCGTCAGGATGACGATGCCACCGAATACACCTTCGAAGCGACGCCGCTGAAAGCCAACGGCATGCTCTACTTCTGTACGCCGCACAACGAAGTCCACGCGCTCGACCCGGAAACCGGGGCGGTGAAGTGGAAAACCGCACCGGATAAAAACCGCTCCTACCTGCAGCAGCATCAGACCTGCCGCGGCGTGAGTTATTACGACGCCGGGCAGGCCCAGGCGCAGACAGATGCTGCGCCGGCGCTGTGCCGCAGGCGTATCTTCAACGCCACGACCGATGCCCGCCTGCTGGCGCTGGATGCAGACACCGGTAAACCCTGCGCGGACTTTGGTGACAACGGTGTGGTCAACCTGCGCGCTGGCATGGGTGAGGTGCGTCCGCACGCGCTGATGCAGACCGCAGCGCCGCTGGTGGCGGGCAACCTGGTGATCCTCGGCGGCTCGGTGATGGATAACGGCTTCCACAGCGGCAACCCGTCGGGCGTGATCCGCGCCTATGATGCCGTCAGCGGTCGTCTGGTCTGGAACTTCGATCCGGCGAATCCGGAGAACACCGCGCCGATCGCCCAGGGCGCGACCTATCCGCAGGATACCCCGGTCGCCTGGGCGACCCTGAGCGCTGACCTGAAGAATGGTCTGGTCTACGTGCCCTTTGGTAACGCCTCGCCGGATGAGGTCGGTTTTGACCGCGATCCCGCCAGCAATACCGAGAAGTTCCGGGATGCGCTGGTGGCGCTGGACCTGAAAACCGGAGCCTTTAAGTGGCGCTACCAGAGTTCGAATCACGATCTCTGGGACCGTGACAACCCGTCGCAGCCGTCGCTGGTGGATATCACCTATCAGGGCACGCCGCAACCGGCGGTGATCCTGCCGACCAAAACCGGCAACCTGTTTGTGCTGAACCGCCTGACCGGTCAGCCGGTCTATCCGGTGGAGCAGGTTAAGGTCTCTGTAGAGGGCATCAAAGGCGAGCAGTATGCGCCGACCCAGCCGGTCTCCAGCCTGAACTTTATTCCGGCGCCGCTGACGGAGAAATCCATGTGGGGCATCACGCCATTTGATCAGATGGCCTGTCGCACCACCTTCCGCAAGCTGCGTTATGACGGCAACCCGTGGACGCCGCCAACGGAAGCCGGCTCGCTGATCTTCCCGGGCAATATCGGCGTCTTTAACTGGGGATCTGTGGCGGTCGATCCGCAGCGTCAGATGCTGATTGCCGCGCCGGTGCGCCTGGCTTACAAGTACAACCTGATCAAACGCACCCCGGAAACCGAAACCCAGCGCACCTTCACCAAAGATGGCACACCGTACTGGAACGAAAACTTCCACGGTGAGTATGCGATTCACATCCAGCAGATGGCGTCGGGCCTGGGGATCCCCTGCGTCGCGCCACCGTGGGGCCGGATGGTCGGGGTGGATCTGACGACCGGCAAAACCGAATGGCTGCGCCGCGTGGGGACGACCCGCAACCTGAAGACCAGCTTCCTGCCTGGCCGTTTCCCGCTCGGCTTCCCGATGGGAATGGTCGCGCACGGCGGCCCGCTGCTGACGGCCGGTGATCTGGTGTTCCACGGGGCCACGGCAGACAACTATTTCCGTGCCTACGACAGCACCACCGGCGAACTGCTGTGGCAGACCGAGCTGAGCGCCGGTGCTCAGGCCACGCCTTCCACCTTTATGGGTAAAGATGGCAAACAGTATGTGGTGATTGCCGCAGGCGGTCACGGCTCACTGGGCACCACGGCAGGCGACAGCGTGGTCGCTTTCCGGCTGAAATAATCCTGATCCGCTGAGCGCCGCCCGGCGCTCAGCTTTTTTCGTCATCGCCGCCAGCCTCTCTTCCCTCCGCTTTTCTGCCGCAACCTGCTGTATTCACAACCGATCCCTCCAGTCTGCCGCGCGGCTGGCTTAATCACGCCCTGAAACTATTTCGTGACAGCTCTCGCAGTTTGGTAATTTGCTCCGCCCGGCAGGCTTGCGCATTCAGTGGCGAGGCGTAGATTAATACATAACTTCACAATTAATCGTGAATATGAAAAGTACTTCACAATACGCTCTCTGAAGGATTGACCCCTATGTCGGAACTGAAATTTGCAACCCGTCTCAACTCATTCGCCTCGGGCGCGCACCTCTACTGGCCCGATCAGCAGGGCAAGCCCTCTGTCCTGCAGATGGTGGCCCGTGCCGGTAAGGTAAAGGGTTTAACGCATCTCGATCTCAATTTTCCACAGCACCTCACCAGCGACATTCCCACGCTGCGTCAGGCGATTGAGGATGCAGGCCTGGCCGTCAACGGCATGCAGATGCGCTGGGACGCCCCGCAGTTCAAAATCGGTGCCTTTACCCATCCGGATGCAAAAGTGCGTCGCGAGGCGATCGAGCTGACCAAACGCGGCATCGATGCGGGTCGGGAGTTCGGTTCACGGCTGATGACGCTGTGGATGGGGCAGGATGGTTTCGATTACTGCTTCCAGGCGGACTATAAGAAGATCTGGGAGGATGCCGTCAGCGCCGTGCGGGAAGTGGCGGAGTATGCGCCGGATGTCGATGTCAGCATCGAATACAAACCCAACGAGCCGCGCGCCTATAGCATCTTCCCTAACGCCACCACCTGCCTGCTGGCAGTGGAAGAGGCGGGCTGCCCCAACCTAGGGATCACGCTCGACTTTGCGCACGTACTGTTTGCCAACGAGGTGCCGGCTTACGCCGCCGCGATGGTGGCACGGCGTTCACGGCTGCTGGGGCTGGACCTGAACGACGGCTGGGGCAAGCGCGACGACGGCCTGATGGTCGGCTCCGTCAACCCGCGCGCCACGCTGGAGTTTCTCTGGCAGATGCAGCGTGACGGCTATCGTGGGGCCTATTACTTCGACACCTTCCCGGACGCCAGCGGGCTGGACCCCATCCGGGAAGCAGAAAGCAACATCGCGACAGTGACCCGGCTGCTGCGGCTGTGCGATCAGCTGCACGGCAACACGGCATTACTGGCGGCCATTGAGCGCCAGGATGCGGTCGCCTCCCAGCAGATCGTCAATGACATTCTGCTGGCGCGATAACGGCTGATCCAGCCGATAACATAAAAAAACCCTACCCAACATGCTGAGAATATAAAAATGAAAAAACTCCTGCTCGCTGTTATCGCCTCCTCACTGCTCTACAGCACCGTCTATGCGGCCGAGCTGGCACCGCTGCAGTCCGACACCGAACCGGATCGCACCGACTGGACCCAGCTCGACAGCAAATATGGCGCACTGCCGAAAGTCGATAAATCGCTGAAGATTGGCGGTGTCTCCAAGACCCTGACCAATGAATACTGGCGTTCGCTCGGCGAGGGCTACCAGAACGTCGCGAAGAAGTATGGCTTCACCGTGGCCTATCAGGCGGCGGCCAATGAAGATGACCAGCTTGGCCAGCTGTCGATCGCCGAAACGCTGATTTCGCAGGGCTTCAACGGCCTGCTGGTGTCGCCTCAGACCGACATCAACCTGGAGCCTGCGCTGGAGAGTGCCAGCAGCAAAAAGATCCCGGTAGTCAACGTGAATGATGCGGTGATGCCGAATGCGCGTTACTACGTGGGTAACGTTCAGAAAGATAACGGCGTGCGGGTGGCGAAGTGGTTTATCCAGCACCATCCGCAGGGTGGCAAGGTGGCGGTAATTGAGGGGCAGCCGGGCGTCTATGCCGCCGGACAGCGTACCCGTGGCTTCAAAGAGACGCTGGCGACGGCCGGTAAGTTCACGATTGTTGCCAGCGTGCCAGCCAACTGGAGCCGCGAGCAGGCCTTTAATGCCGCCTCGACCATTCTTCAGCAGCATCCCGACCTGATCGGCTTCTACGCCAACAACGACACCATGGCGCTGGGCGTGGTGGAAGCGGTGCGCGCACAGAACAAAGCGTCACAGGTTGCCATCTTCGGCACTGACGGCATCTCTGATGCCTACGCCTCCATCAAGCGCGGTGAACTCACCGGCACGGTGGACAGTTTCCCGGTGCTGACCGGCGAAGTGGCGATGGACGTAATGATCCGTCTGATCAACGGTCAGAAGCTGTCGCGCGTGGTATCCACACCGCAGGCGCTGATCACCAAAGAGAACGTCGATGCGTTCTCCACCAAAGACAACAACCGGCTGCGTCAGTTGCTGGCGCAGCAGTAAGTCAGCGGGAGCGGGTATGGAAGAGTTTCGCTTAACGATGCGCGGCATCAGCAAAAGTTACGGTAACGCCGCCGCGCTGCAGGATGTCGATTTCTCGGTGCGGCCCGGTGAGGTGCATGCGCTGATTGGGGAAAACGGCGCGGGGAAATCCACCCTGCTGAATATTCTCTCCGGCGTGCGCGGTGCGGACAGCGGTGAGATCAGCGTCAACGGCAGTCCGGTTCAGATCCGCTCGCCGCTCAGCGCCCGTCAGGCCGGGATCGCGATGATCCACCAGGAACTGCAGCATGTGCCTGAGCTTTCTGTGGCGCAGAACATGTTTCTGGGCCGCCCGCTGACCCGCGCCGGGGGGATGTGGGTCGATAAAAAAGCGCAGCTGGCGCGCGCCACCCTGATTCTGAAGACGCTGGATCCGACCATCGATCCCGACACGCCAATCAGAAACCTCAAGGTGTCGCAGCAGCAGATCGTGGAGATTGCCCGCGCGCTGCTGGATAACGCCCGCATCATCGCCATGGACGAGCCGACCTCCAGCCTGACGCCGCGCGAGTTTGACCGCCTGGCAGAACTGATCGGCGATCTCAAAGCGACCGGGGTTTCGCTGATCTACGTGTCGCACAAGATGAATGAGATTTTCCGGGTCTGTGACCGCGCCACCATCATGCGTGACGGCAGGCAGGTCGGCGTGGTCAACATCAGCGATGAGGATGAGGAGAGCATCGTCGCCAGAATGGTCGGACGGAAGATCGACAAGCTCGACCATCAGGCGTTCGTCAGCGACCGCGAAGTGCTGCGGGTCGAGGATCTGACGCGCGGCAGCGAGGTGGTCTCTGCCAGCTTCAGCGTGCGGGCGGGCGAGGTGCTGGGCGTGGCCGGACTGGTCGGCGCGGGCCGCACCGAACTGCTGAAACTGATCGCCGGTATCGACAGACGAACCCGCGGCACCGTGAGCGTTAACGGCAGGGCGGTCAGGAATCACAGCGTGCGCGCCGCGATTCAGGCCGGCATCGGCCTGGTGCCCGAAGATCGTAAAAAAGAGGGCATCATCAAAGAGCGGGCGGTGAAGATGAACATGGCGCTGCCGTCGATGCATCGCTTCACGGCGGCGGGCCTGATCAGTCAGTCCCGGCTGGGCCGCGAGGCGCTGCGGGTGATGGGCGATCTGCGCCTGCGGCCGCTCGACATCGAAAAGCCCATCGGCACGCTGAGCGGCGGCAACCAGCAGAAGGTGATCATCGGCCGCTGGGTAGCCGCGGATGCGGAGGTGTTCCTGTTTGATGAGCCGACGCGCGGCATCGACATCGGGGCCAAGTCAGAGATCTATCATCTGATTGAAAAACTGGCCCAGGCGGGCAAAGCGATTGTGGTGGTGTCGTCGGAGATGACGGAGATCATCCGCATCTCGGATCGGGTGCTGGTGATGCGCGAGGGACGGATAACCAAAGAGTTAACCGGCAGCGCGATCACCGAAGAGAACATCGCCCGTTATGCCATTAAAGATATCGATCCAGGCGCCTGACCGCTGTCCTGACACTTATTAAGGTGATAATTATGACGACCCAGACCTCCACCGGGCCAGGCACCCGACCTGCACTGCGGCTTAAGTTTAATCTGCGCGATGCGGGCACCCTGATTGGCCTGTTTATTATCATGGTGACATTTTCGTTTCTGTCGCCGGTCTTTTTTACCGTGCCCAATCTGCTGAACATCCTGCAGCAGTCCTCCATTAACGCCCTGATTGCGCTGGGGATGACAATGGTCATCATCTCAGGCGGGATTGACCTCTCGGTCGGTCCGGCGGCGGCGCTCTCGGCGGTGCTGGGCGCAACGCTGATGGCGTCGGGCGTGCCGGTGCCGCTGGCGATCCTCGCGACGCTGGGGGTCGGCGCGCTGTGCGGACTCTTCAGCGGCACGCTGATTGCCTATGCCGGCCTGCAGCCGTTTATCGTGACGCTGGGCGGCCTCTCGCTGTTCCGGGCCATTGCGCTGATTTACACCGGCGGCAATCCCATCTTCGGGATCCCGCTGACGTTTCGCAGCCTGATTAACAGCGACCTCCTGGGGATCCCGACACCGATTGTGATTGTGGCGGTGATTGCGCTGCTGCTCTGGACGGTGATGAACAAGACCCCGCTGGGGGAGTATATTCTGGCCATCGGCGGCAACGAAGAGGCGGCGCGGGTTGCCGGGGTGCCGGTGAAGCGCACCAAGGTCACCGTCTATGTTCTCTCCGGCCTGCTGGCGTCGCTCGCTTCGCTGATCCTGATCGGTCGTCTCGGCGCGGCGGAGCCGACCATCGGTAACCTCTGGGAGCTGGACGCTATCGCGGCGGCGGCCATCGGTGGGGCCTCGCTGATGGGCGGCAAGGGCAGCATCTTCGGCACGCTGATCGGTGTGGTCATCCTGGGCGTATTACGTAACGGTCTGACCTTACTGAACATTCAGGCCTTTTACCAATTGCTCGCTACCGGCCTTATTATTATCATAGCGATGTTGATTGACCGGGCGACCCGAGGCAAGTAATGAAGCAAGATCCGCGAGCCATTGGCGCTCAGATTCGCATGCGTTTGCCCCAGCTGACGCCGTTAGAACGGCGGGTCGCTGAGGCGATCATGGCCCGCACCGACATTACCGAGCAGTCTTCATTAAAGGAGATTGCGCAGGAGAATAATGTCTCTGAAGCGATGATTGTGAAGATAACCAAAAAGCTTAACTTCACCGGCTTCAGGCATTTCAGAAGTGGTCTGATCTACTACAACCAGTCTGAAGTGGCGGGCCTGCATGCGGAAATTGAGCCGGATGATTCGTCGGAGCAGCTGCTGACCAAAGTGTTCAGAACCTCTATCCAGGCGATCGAAGAGACCCTATCGATTCTGGACGTCTCTGAATTCAATCGTGCGGCAGACATCATCTTTAAAGCGCGTCATATCGATCTCTACGCCGTGGGCGGTTCCGCCGCCGTGGCGCGGGATCTGTCGCACAAGATGCTGAAGATCGGCATCAAAACGACCGTCTATGACGACGCCCATATCATGCTGATGTCCGCCGCCGTGTTATCTGACGACGATGTGGTTATCGCCATCAGTCATTCGGGTGCCACACGTGCGGTGAACGATCCGGTCAGGCTGGCGGGAAAGAATGGCGCGAAGGTTATCGCCATCACCAACTACGCCGAATCCCCGATCGCGCAGAACGCCCATGTGGTCCTCAATTCAACCTCTCAGGGATCGCATCTGCTGGGTGAAAACGCCGCGTCACGCATCGCCCAGCTCAATATTCTGGATGCGCTGTTTGTCGCTATCGCCAAGAAAGATCTGAAGCGGGCGGAGAAGAACCTGATGAAAACCCAGCATGCGGTTCAGGATCTGCGGGAATTCTAACTATGAGCAAAATTGCAGTCACCGGCAGTCTTCATTACGACATTATGCTGGATGCGCCTCATCGCCCTGAAAAAGGCGAAACGGTGATGGGCAGCGCCTGTCGCTATAAGTTTGGCGGCAAGGGCGGTAATCAGGCGGTCGCTGCCGCGCACGCGGGGGCTTCGGTCCGTTTCGCCGGTGCCGTGGGTGACGACGCGCAGGGACAGTTCCTGCGGGATCATCTGCAGCAGGCGGGCGTGGAGATCACGGCGGTCAGCGTAATCCCCGCGTCGCCCTCCGGGATGAGCGTCGCCATTACCGACGCCGAAGGGGATTACGGCGCGGTGGTGGTCTCCAATGCCAATCAGCAGATCCCGCTGACGACCTTTGCGCAGCCCGACTTCTGGCAGGACGTTTCGCTGCTGGTGCTGCAGAACGAGGTGCCGGAGGCGGTCAATCTCAGCGCCGCCCGTGCTGCACGGCAGCGGGGGATTGGCGTCTGCGTGAATGCCGCCCCAGCCCGCGATTTGTCGGCGGACTTTGCAGCCTGTATCGACCTGCTGGTGGTGAACGCTATCGAGGCGCGCGATATGTGCGGGATAAGCGTGCAGGATCTGCCCTCGGCGCGCGCAGCGGCCGACGCGCTGGCCAGCCGGTTTGCCCGCGTGGTAGTGACCGCTGGCGAACATGGGGTGGCGTACAGTGAATCAGGAGAGACCCGGACGTTGCCGGCAGAGAAGGTGACGCTGGTGAGTACCCACGGCGCAGGGGACTGTTTTGTCGGGGTGCTGTGTCAGCGCCTGAGCGGTGGCGCGACGCTGGCGGAGGCGGTCAGTGATGCGAATCGTGCGGCCGCCGAACATGTCTCCCGGCCGCCGCAGTAACGATCTCAGGCGTGCCACGTCACCGACGCGGCACGCTTCTGTGATCAGGCGCCGACGTTCACCACGGTCTTACCGAAGTTTTTACCGTTCAGCATATCGATAAACGCCTGCGGCGCATTCTCTAAGCCTTCAATCATATGCTCGCGGTAGTGAATTTTCCTGTTCTCCACCAGCGGCGTCATCGCCTTCAGGAACTCCGGATAACGGTCACCGTAATCCTGGAAGATGATAAAGCCCTGCATACGAATACGGCGCTTCAGAATACCCGCCATGATCAGTGAGGTTCTGTCCGGGCCTTCCGGCAGCTCACGCTGGCTGTACGCGGAGACCAGCCCGCAGACCGGCACGCGCGCGGCGGTATTCAGCAGCGGGAACACCGCGTCAAACACTTTGCCGCCCACGTTTTCAAAATAGATATCAATTCCGTCCGGGCAGGCATTTTTCAGCTGCTCTTCGAAATCGGCGCTGTGGTGATCGATGCAGGCATCAAAGCCCAGGGTATCGACCGCATAACGGCATTTCTCTTCACCGCCGGCCACACCGACTACGCGACAGCCTTTCTGCTTACCCAACTGACCAACCGTGGCACCGACCGGGCCGGTTGCGGCGGCCACCACCAGGGTTTCCCCGGCCTTGGGCTGGCCGATATCCATCAGGCCCATGTAGGCGGTGAAGCCCGGCATCCCGAGAATGCCCAGCGCCCAGGAGGGATGCGGCAGATCGTTGCCCAGTTTTGCGATCTCTTTGCCATCGGAGACGGCATACTCCTGCCAGCCACTCTGTGACAGCACCCAGTCGCCGGTCTTGAAGTCGCTGTGCTTAGAGGCCGCGACCTGACAGACGGTACCGCCGACCATGGGCTGATCCAGCTCGGCGGGCGCAGCATAGGATTTACCCTCATCCATCCGGCCACGCATATAGGGGTCCAGAGAGAGGTAAATGGTCTTCAGCAGCACTTCACCCCCTTTGATTTCCGGCACGGGCTGCGCCACATGGCGGAAATTCTCTTTGGTCGGTTCACCCTGAGGGCGTGAAGCGAGAAGCCAGGCGTGGTTCTGGGTTGCTTGTTCAGTCATCGTTTCTTCCTTTTATAGCCGGGCCATGCACGGGGCATCGCCATTTGAATACCGGAAAGTGTAGATGACCACGGCAGGAATGCGTTTAGCGTGACGAGCGGTAAGCCGCTGAAACCGATGGGCGGGCAGGGCAGGACGGGCGCAGCGTCAGCGCCTCTGCAGGGGGAGGACGGCGCGGATAACCCCACAGATAACATTCACATCCGCTTGCAAAAAAGCACCAGGCAGCGGCTACCGCACCCGGTGACACGGCGCCGGGAACGACGTGTGATAAAGAGTTCTTTTTTTCACGGAGGCGCGTTATGACGATTCAGCATCTGCGTATTGCCCGACCGGTGACGGACCTGGCGCGGAGCAGCCGGGTCTGGTGTCACGGGCTGGGACTGCAGAATATCGGCGGCTTTACCGGTCATCAGGGTTTCAGCGGCGTTATGCTGGGGGCGGACGGGCTGGGCTGGCATCTGGAATTTACCCACTGTCCGGAACACCCGCTTCTGCCTGCGCCCACCGCAGACGATCTGCTGGTGCTCTATCTTCCCTGTCACGCGGAGTGGCGCGAACGGTGTGCCCGCATGGATGAGGCGGGTTTCCGGCGGGTGCCTGCGTTTAACCCGTACTGGGATCGACAGGGCGTGACATTCAGTGACCGCGACGGTTATCGTGTCGTGATACAGCACGCCGCCTGGCCCTCTCAACCTCTCTGATCAACCGGAGCACAATCTGAACATTCTTTGCCTGCATACGGCGGCCAGCAATATCGCGATATTTGATGCGGCCGCCACGACCCTGGCGCAGAGCGCAACGCCGCTGAGCCATCTGGTGATGCCTGAACTGCTGGCGGAGGCGGAGCGCAGCGGCGGGATGACGACACCGCTGCGCCACCGTCTTGCGCAGCTGATCGGCTCGCTGCTGCCGTCGTTCGATGCCATCCTCATTACCTGCTCGACGCTGGGCCCGGTCGCCGACGATTTCCGCCCGCAGGATCGCGTGATGCGAACGGATGCGATGCTGGCCAGCGCGCTGCAACGTTATGCCGGCCCCACGGTAGCGCTCTGCGCCGCAGAATCCACCCTGGCGGCGACGCGGGCGCTCTTCTGTCCGCCTGGCGCTCAGGTTGAGGTCGTGCTGGTGGAGAATGCCTGGGCCGCGTTTAAAGCGGGGGAGATCACCCGCTATTTCTCGCTGCTTGCCACGGCGGCGGAGCAGGCTTATCAGCAGGGTGCCGTAGCGGTAGCGCTGGCACAAAGCTCAATGACGCCGGTCGCACAGCCGTTTCCTGCCGCGCAGCGGCCGCTTACCGCGCCGTTTCTGGCGCTGCAGGCCTGTTACGATCTCAGATGATCGTCACCCCCTGCTGATGCAGCGCCCGGCTCAGCGCCGCGTCCGGCGCGCACTCTGTGACCAGCGTGCTCGCCAGCGACAGATCGCCAATGGCAAAGGCGGAGGCGGCGTTCAGCTTCTCGGCCGACGCCAGCACGATGGTTTCTGCGGCGCGGCCTGCCATCGGGGTAACGGCGCGGTGATCCTGCTTTACAACCCGGATACCCGCCAGTTTCGTTTTCCCGTGTTCCTGAACGGCCGTGACGGTTTTCTGATTGAAGCGGCGGCGGGCCTGCTGGATAACGCCTCACCGGAGACCCACATCGTGGCCGAGGCGGAAGAGGAGACTGGTTTTCGTGTTACCCGGGTAGAGAAAGTGTTTGAGGCTTAATGAGCCCCGGCTCCGTCACGGAAAAGCTCTGCTTCTTTATCGCCGAATATGATGAGCGGCAGCGCAGCGGCATCGAGCAGGAGGGTGAAGATATCGACGTGCTGGAGCTGGATTTCGATCAGGCGTTACGGGCGATCGATCAGGGGGAGATTGTGGATGCGAAGACCATCATGCTGCTGCAGCATCTGCGTCTGAAAGGTTTTTTATAAGGCTAATCCGGGCAGACCGCTGTGCAGGCGGTCCGCCCGTTGAGGCTTACTGATCCTGCGTCAGGATGCCTTTCACATCGTGCGGTTCAGAGCGCAGATACTGCGGCGGCACCTGAACTTTGCCATCCAGCGCGGCGGCGGCGTGCCACGGCCAGCGCGGATCGTAGAGGATGCCACGCGCCAGGGCGACCAGGTCCGCTTCACCCTGCTGCAGCACATCCTCTGCCTGCTGTGGCTCAGTGATCAGACCAACCGCGATCACCGGAACCGACACCTGCTCACGGATATCCCGGGCAAACGGCACCTGATAATTCGGGCCGACATCAATTTTCTGATCTTCCGACAGGCCGCCACTGGAGACATGGATATAGGCACACTGCAGCGTTTCCAGCTCACGCGAGAAGGCGATGGACTGCTTAATCTCCCAGCCGCCTTCCACCCAGTCCGTGGCAGAGATGCGCACGCCCACCGGCACCGAAGCGGGAACGGCGTCACGGACGGCTTTAAAGACTTCCAGCGGGAAGCGCATACGGTTCTCCAGCGAACCGCCATATTCATCACTGCGCTGATTGGACAGCGGCGACAGGAACTGATGCAGCAGATAGCCGTGTGCGGCGTGAACCTCGATAAGCTGGAAACCCAGACGCACGGCGCGCAGGGCGCTGTCGACAAAGGCCTGCGTGACTCGCGCCAGATCGTCACGGCTCATGGCCAGCGGTTTGACCTCATCCGCGCTGTAGCTCAGATCGGATGGGGCGATGGTCTGCCAGCCGCCCGCCTCGGGCGCGATCTGTTTGCCGCCTTCCCACGGCACCGCACAGGACGCCTTGCGTCCCGCATGACCCAGCTGAATACCGATCGGAATCGAGGAGTAGCGACGCACATCGTCGAGCACCGTCTTCAGCGCGGCCTCGTTGTCATCATTCCACAGACCGAGATCGCCGGGAGAGATGCGGCCAATGTCCTCGACGGCCGTGGCTTCGATAATCATCAGGCCTGCGCCGGAAAAGGAGAGCTGGCCAAGATGGATCCGGTGCCAGGCGGTCGCATTGCCCGCTTCAGCGGAGTACTGGCACATCGGCGCAATAACGATGCGGTTATCCAGCGTAAGTTCGCCCAGCGAGACAGTGGAAAAAAGTTGGCTCATGTTATCTCCATGGTGTTATGACTGACGTGACAGGCAATAACTATAGCGGGGGATTGGCAGAGTCGGGGGGAATGCAACGTGACATTTTATGACGGCGCACATTCCTGCGGTCAGGACAGTGGGATTGCGGCGGCGTCTGCACGGCCCGCAAGATACCGATACCGGCTTCAATGCGCTTCGCCAGCATCCTCGCAGTCCGCTGCGTAGCGATGTCGGGAAGTGACGGCAAGAGAGGGGGTAATCCCGCAGCCCTTATCCGCAAGATCTATGCGCAAAACCGGCGTGTCACTCAGCGGCTGCGGCGATTTATCGACAGGCTGGTGGCCTTTTATACGGCAACGGTCGCGGGAGAGGGGAATCCGGCACCTGAGTGCCGGATGAAACGCGATCAGTTACCGCGATAAGTCGAGTAGCCGAAGGGGCTCAGCAGTAACGGAATGTGGTAGTGCTCGCCGTTGGCGTCCATGTTGAACTCCACCGGGATTTCCGGGAAGAAGGTTTTCTGGTTGCTCTTTTTGTAGAAGTCACCGGTTTTGAACACGACGCGGTAGCTGCCTGCGCTGGCCATTTTATCCTGCGGGAAGAGGGCGCTGATGCGACCGTTGTTATCCGTGACGCCGGAAGCCAGCTTCACCCAGTTATCCTGCTGCTTTTGATCCAGCTCAACCTCGATTCCCGCCGTAGGCTGGCCGGTCTGCAGGTTCAGGACGTGGACGCTCAGGGGATTTTTCGCGGCGGCAGGCTGCGCGGCGATAGCGGATGCGCCAGAGATCATCAGTAAAGTGGCAATCAGAGCATGTGACGTTTTCATCAATGTTTCCTTTTATTGACTCGTTGGGTGACAGTGAGGAAAGGGTAAGGTCTCTGATGGCAAAGGGGTATTTATCGGCGGGAAATGTGAAATTTCTGAGAGCCGGAGGCGTCCTGGGTTTTAGTTACATCATACAAATGACCTACTGTTACCTCAGTCCGGCACGCTGCGGTTAAGACGGGTCAGCAACGTAAACGACCGCTCAATCCTGTCAGAAAAAGCGGGGCGGTGAGATGTTAACACTGATTTATATGATTTGAGTCAATAAGTTAACCGCTGGCGTGATGAATATAGTCAACCCGCGCGGCCACGCCAGCGCAGCGCGCTACGTGATTACTCTCTGCTGGTGCAGCACAGCGGGTTATTGCCTGCTGAGGCGACAGGAGCGCTGAGGCAGACAGGCAGGCGCGGCGGGCCGACATCACGCGAAAGATAACCTCTTCAGGACGACAAGCATGAGAATGAATAAACTGGCGCTGGCCATAATGTTACTGGCTGGTGCGACCGGCGCTCTGGCAGCAGAGCAGGCGGGCGACCCGGCGGCTCAGGCCGTAAAACCGGACGGGCCTGCTGCGATTTCATCACCGGATAGCGGGGCGCAGAGCAGGACGGAATCGCACTCTGCGGATCTGCCTGTCGTCTCCGCCGACCCGGCTGCACAATCTTCTTCGTCCAGTCTGGCGGCGACGCCGGGGGTGCCAGCGCCGGTAACGGCCGCGCCATCTTCCGGCCACGCCTCCGACGGCTCCGCATCGGTTGCCGCTACCGCGCCGCCCTCCGACAGTGGTCGGCAGCCTGACGCCATTCCGTCGGATGCCGCCACGCAGCCATCAATGACCACTGCTCCTGCTGCGCAGAACGCAGAGACATCCCTCAAGGCTGCTGGCACGCATTCCGCACCGCAGAAAGCGCCGGCTTCAGCGGTTCCACAACCTCAAACGGAGAGCGGGGCGTCGGATTCCGCTGCCCCGGTGGCGGTAACGCCGTCTGCGGCAGAAAAACCTGAAACGCCTTCTTTAACCCCTGACGCGCAGCAGAAAACGGACGCTGATACCCCATCAGCCAGCGCCCCGACGCCCTCGGTTACCGCCGCCGCACCGTTTACGCCTGAACAGGAAGCGCGTATTGGTGAAGTGGCAAAAGCCTATCTGCTTCAGCATCCGGAACTGCTGATTGAAGTGGATCAGAAGCTGCAAAAAATGCAGTACGACAATCAGATCAACGCGATGACCGCCGCCGTCATCCATCACCAGAGCGCGCTGCTTAACGATCAGAACAACCCGGTCGTCGGACCCGCCGATGCCCGCGTCGCAGTGATTGAATTTTTCGATTATCAGTGCAGCGTCTGCGCCCGTCAGGCTCCGATTATGCAGTCGCTGATGAAAAGTCATCCACAGACCCGGTTTATTTTCAGAGAATGGCCCATCTTCGGCTATCGCTGGAAGGCCTCCTTCCAGGCAGCCGAAACGGGCCTGACTATCTGGCAACAGAAGGGGGCCGATGCCTATCTGAAATACCACGATGCGCTTTTTGCCACCGGCCATATCGAGGGCGCACTGACACAGAAAGACATCAGCCGCGCGGCGTCCGTCGCCGGGGCCGCAAAACTGAAAGCCAGAAGTCAGGCGATGCTGGATACCCTGTCCGGTACGGATGAGCTGGCGAAAAATCTCGGTTTTCAGGGTACGCCGGGCATCGTCGTGATGCCTCTTTCGGGCGCAACCGCTGAGAACGTCACGATTTTTCCGGGCGGCGCGACGGAATCGATGCTGCAGGATGCGCTGAACAAAGCGCAGGGGCAGGCCCGGTAACGCTCATCGCCTGGCGGCGGCCTCTCTGCCAGTGAAACCGGCCGGAAGGAAGAGTCGCCGCCTTCCGGCATCCTCAATCAATGCCCGCCGGGCGCCTCAATGCCTCTCGATGAAATAAGATCCTCTTTCGCCAGAATTTATGTCAATAACGCTTTCGTGCTATCTGCGGTAAATATCCATTCCATTTTTCTACTTTATTTCCGTGCCTGTTTTTACGCCACGCATTGAAGCGGATCAATAATCTCCTGATAATCTGAATAACGCCGCGCGGCGCTGAACGGACGTCCCGAACCCCGGCTGACGGGGGAAAGAAGAGGGCGGCTGGCAACGCAGCGGGACGGTATAGCTGCTGTTTAAGAACTATTTAATATACTCGCCGCGCGCAGAATGACGATCGTTTAAATTAAATAACGGTGCGCAATTAAATAATCAGCCAGCATTGTCTCCTGGTCGCGGCTTTATTTAACCGACAGGGCGCTGCTCTATTATTGCTGGCAACCACAGGCGCATTCGATTGACTTTGTTGCTCGCAGACGCGCGAGCGACGATTGACTGGACAACACTATGAATCACTATTCCCGCCGTCGCGCGCTGAAGATGATCGGGCTGGTCGCTGTCGCTACGGCCTCCGGTCATCTGCTGCCACTGCCGCGGCTCAGTGCGGCCCAGCCTCAGGCACCGCTAACCGGACTGGATGATTTTATCCATGTCTCCCGACTGCTCACCCAGCAGGACGATCTCAGCCCGGCCCTGGCTCACGCGCTGATGCTGGCGCTCACCCAGACCCACAATGCATTTGCCCGTGATCTTACGACGCTGAACGCGCTGCTGCAGAATCAGCCCGGCCTGTTGCAACAGGCGCGCCTGACGTTTGCGCCGGAAGACGCCGCCAGCGAGGCGCTGGCGAAGGCCATTCTCAGCGGCTGGTACACCGGCGTCGTTGGCAAGGGCAAGTCTGCCCTGTATGTCACCTATGTGAACACGCTTTCCAGCCAGCTGGTCAGTGACAAAGTTGTGCCGCCCGGTTTTGCATACGGCCCTGTAGGAAGCTGGGCGAAACAGCCCTGACGAAGAGAGTTCTGCCATCCATGAATAAACAAACTTCCCCCGACGTGGTCGTGATTGGCGCGGGCGTCAACGGTTCGCTGCTGGCTACGCGACTGGCCAACGCCGGCAAGCGTGTACTGTTACTGGAGTCCGGCCCCAGAGTCGGCCGCGACGAGCTGGTCGAACGGTTTCGCGCCTCCGCATTTAAGTCGGACTTTATGTCGCCGTATCCGTTTTCACCGCTGGCCCCGCAGCCGCGTTACACGCCGGAGCCTAACGATTATCTGCATCAGGCGGGGCCGCATCCGTTTGCCGCGCAATATATCCGTATCTTTGGCGGCACAAGCTGGCACTGGGCGGCGCAGCTCTGGCGCTTCGTGCCTAACGATTTCCGTCAGCACAGCCTGTATGGCGTCGGCAAAGACTGGCCGATCGGCTATCAGGAGCTGGAAGAGTACTACTACCAGGCCGAGGCGATCGCGGGTGTCGGCGGTTCACTAGACAACGGTTCGCCCCGCAGCAAGCCATTTCCAATGGAGCGCGTTCCGGCTTCCTGGCTGCAGCAGCGGGTAACCGCGCGCCTGGCCCCCGATTTTACGGTGCTGGATGACTGCACCGGGCGAAACAGCCGAAGCTTCGACGGCCGTCCCGCCTGCTGCGGCAACAATAACTGTATGCCGGTTTGCCCGATCGACGCCCAGTATCACGGCGGACTCGCGGCGCAGCAGGCAGAAGATAGCGGGGTGCAGGTCATCACCCAGGCCGTGGTTTATCAGCTGGAGCATGATGCACAGGGGCGGATCACGGCGGCCCGCTATTACGACTGGAACAAAGTCAGCCATCGGGTGACGGCAGAGACCTTTGTGCTGGCCGCCAACGCGATCGAAACCCCGAAGCTGCTGCTGATGTCCGTCAGCGATACCTTCCCGCAGGGTATCGCCAACGCCCGTGACAACGTGGGCCGAAACCTCTGCGATCACCCGGCGATAAGCGTCACTTTCGATGTGGATGAGGAGATCTGGCCGGGCCGCGGGCCGGTCAGCCCGTGCTCGATAGGTCAGTTCCGCGATGGCGATTTCCGGCGCGAGCACTCGCCGTTCCGCATTGACATCTCTAATGCGTCGCAGGTCGCGGCGGTAACCAAAGAGGTGCTGGCAGAGGGCTACTTCGGCAAAAAACTGCAGGACGAAATCCGCTTCCGCGCGGCCCGGCGTCTCAGCATTAAAAATGCGCTGGAGCAGTTACCCGATCCCGCGAATCGCGTGACCCTGAGCGGCAACAAAGATGCGCTGGGTCTGCCGACGCCGTCGCTTTACTGGAATATTGATGATTACGTGGTCAGAGGCACGGCCAGAACGCGTGAGTGTTACGACGCCATCGCGAAACGGCTGGGTGCGACCAACATCCGGCACAGCAAGACCGGCAAATTCTCCAACCGTCAGCATATTACCGGCACGCTCTCAATGGGCCGCGACCCGGCAACCAGCGTGACCGATGAATGGGGGCGGGCGCACGACCATCAGAATCTGTTTATGGTCGGCACCGGGGTGATGCCGACGGTCGGCACCTGCAATGTCACGCTGACGGCGATGGCACTGGCGCTGCGCACGGCAGACAAAATCCTGCAGGAGACGCAACATGGTTAAATTCTGGCACGCTTTACTGACTGCGGGCACCTTACTGGCCGCCTCAGCCCAGGCGCAGTCGGCCGATCAGAATGAGCTGATCCGGCGCGGTGAGTATCTGGCGATCGCGGGTGACTGTGGCGCCTGCCATACGGAGGAGGGCAAAGCGCCTTTCAGCGGCGGTCACGCCATCGTCAGTCCGCTCGGCACCATCTTCAGCACCAATATCACGCCGTCGAAACAGGCCGGTATCGGTCACTACACGGAAGCCGAGTTCGCGGCAGCGCTGCGTAAAGGGATCCGGGCCGACGGCAGCCGTCTCTATCCGGCGATGCCTTACACTGCCTACGCCAGGCTCACCGATGAGGATATCTCGGCGCTCTATGCCTACTTTATGCAGGGCGTAAAACCGGTGGATGAGCGGCCACCGCAGACGGCGCTGCCATTCCCGTTTAATCTGCGCATCAGTATGGCGGTCTGGGATCTGCTGTTCGCCGACGACAAGGTTTATCAGCCCGATCCCACGCAGAGTGCGGCCTGGAACCGCGGTGCCTATCTGGTTCAGGGGCTGGCGCACTGCAGCACCTGTCATACGCCGCGCAATCTGCTGATGGCGGAACAGCAGAGTCAGTTACTGAAGGGCGCGTCGCTCGGTACCTGGTACGCGCCGGATATTACGGCGCCGGCCCTGGCGGGGAAACCGCACTGGACGCAGCAGATGCTGGCTGAATATCTGTTGACCGGTCATGCGGCCAACGGCGCCACGGCAGGCGGCCCGATGCGGGAGGCGATTGACAAAAGTTTCTCGCGCATGACGGACGAGGATCGTCAGGCGATCGCCACGTATCTGCTGCCCGCCGACGCGGCCGCCCCGAAAACGCCGGATGTCAGGCGATTGCAGCCGGTCACCGGTGACGATCTGCCGCCGACGCTGGCGGCGCTCAGCCAGGGTGAACAGATCTATCGGGATAACTGCGCGTCCTGCCATAACTTATCGGGCCAGGGTCAGAACGGACTGCCGGCACTGCAGAATCATCCCGTGCTGAATAAGCCCGTGGCGGATAACGTGGCGATGGCCATTCTGGATGGCATCTGGCCGGAAAAAGGTCAGGGCATGATCGGGTTTGCCGGTTCACTGAACGACGAGCAGATCGCCGACGTGACTAACTACGTGATGCAGGATATGGGTCACAGTCAGGTGCAGATCACCCCGGAGAGAGTCAGGGTGCTGCGGGCGGGCGGTGACACGTCGCCGCTGAAGCTCCTGGCACGCCTCGGCATGGGTGCAGCGGTGGTCGCGCTGATATTGATCGCGTTCTGGTTCCGGAAGAGACGCGCAGCAAAAGTCTGAGTGTAAATCCCCGCAGACGGTTGTCGCGGGGATTTATTTATCGGCCGGGCAGCGTGGGTTAATTGCCCGCACCTGATTATAGCGATGGCAGATTCAGGATGATGGCGACCAGTGTGGTTATCGCCTTAATGACGAAAGAGAACGAATGACGCGGCAGGGAACAGCAGAGCAGGCTAACCGGTAACCCGATGACCTGTTCTGAGACCTTATTTAACATAATATACATTATGCGCTCTTAAAGATTATGATGGCCGGACATCGCTGAACCCCTGAATTTCGCTGAAAACGGCCTTTTGACCCTGACGGCCGAGCCGTTCCTCGCTTCGGCCCGTTTTCGCTGATGGCTTCACAGTTTATCCCGATGCGCCCGTTAAACCTCTGACTTTCTGTTTTACGCAATGCGCCAGTCCGCCGCCACGGTTCTGACAGATTTTTGCTGCTCGCCTGCCCGCAGCCACGTCTGCTGTGCCGGATGCACTGATTCACTGACGCGCTTTCAACGCCACGCATTCGGTTATGGCCTCCGCTGCTGAATGCACTGATTCACTGACGAACTTTCAGCGCCACGCTTTCGGTTACGGACTCCGCTGCTGAATGCACTGATTCACTGACGAACTTTCAACGCCGCGCATTCAGTTATTGCCTCCGCTGCTGAACGGCTGCACCTTCACAACGCTGCACCGACATCTTCGGTTTTCGTATGTTCTGTGGATGAAACAGAAAAATGCGCCGACGTCTTCCCGCGTTCGCGCCTCTGCCGATGTCCGCTGTTATGCAGACCCGCAGGTTTTCCCGCGCTGAGCCTGAGGCGCTGACCTGCGCGCACGCCTGATGAGTCGCGTTGCTGCTACGGATTCCCGTCCCGTCCGTTTCGGTTCCGGCCGACAGCGACAAACCCGGATCCTGCTCTGGATGGTGCCGCGCACACCCGAAAATGGCAACGCTACGCGAATTCTGAGGCCATTGTGTGGCCCACTGCCCCCGGAATTCATCAGAATGCGCCATTTCAGCCCCCTGTTTTCGGGCCGGAACGGAAAATACCGGTGGCTGCATGACATCCGGTTTCAGGCACGTTAAAGTTGCTGGCTCCGACAGTTTGTTTGATGAGAGAAAATGAAGCGCTTATTTGTCTATGGCACGCTCTGTCCGGGCCGCGAGAACGCCCATATCCTGGAAAAGATTGGCGGCGAATGGCTGGCCGGTTCGGTGAGCGGCACATATTACCCGCGTGGCTGGGGTGCGGCGGCCGATTTTCCCGGCATCATCCTGGACGAAAACGGCCCCGACGTGCCGGGTTATCTCTTTATCTCCGACCAGCTGGAAGCTCACTGGCCGTTGCTGGATGCCTTCGAAGATGGCTATGACCGCGTAAAGGTTCGCGTGCAGACGGCGGAAAACCAGGCGCTGACCGCCTGGGTTTATCAGCTCCAGCCACCGGCCAGTGCCTGAACGACGCCACCGTAACCACGTGCGCGCGCCCTGCGCTTAATATGATGACGCGCGGCGCCGCATCGCGATAAAAGGCACTGAACAGTGCAAAACGCTGATTTTAAACAGGTATAATGCCTCTCCCGATTTCTCCTGTTGTGCGCCCTTTTTCCTGTAAGACCCGATCAGACAGGCACGATGTCAGTCAGGTTTATTATGGAAGATCTAATGTATGATGTAACTAAAAAGAGTGTTTAATGCCCCCCGGCACTGGGTGCTGCTACCCGCGCCTACTCCGGCCAGCGCTGATGGGGAAACAGTGACACGCGGATGTTAAACAGGTGGATCAGCGGCGCAACCGCCGCGCTCTCCCGTCGGGCGATGCGCTCCAGCCGGAGCAGCAGCAGATCCAGCTCTTCCAGCAGATCCTGGTGCGGTGCCAGCTGCAGCGACTTCATTTTCCGCTTAAGATAGAGCGCCAGCTCATGAAACATCTGCCCGCTGTCGATACCGTGGCTCTCCAGCACCTCACGATAACGCGCATAGTAGTCATAGCAGTTCGCCCCCAGCCAGGTTTCATTAATCAGATACCCTCCTGTGACGATATCCGGCACCGGATCGAGCCGTTTACGCGGCAGAATGATGTTTACCCTGTCGAGCATCCGCGCAATAAACTGCTGACGGGACAGCAGCGTGGCGGAATTGCGCTCCACCATTTTGGTAAAGCCCAGCAGATCGCGCAGCCCCCGCTGCACCGCGCGTCGGGCAATCCATGAAGGCCGCTTGTTGCGGATCAGCGCCGTCAGCACCACCGCAAACAGAATCCCCGTCATTGAGGAGATGGCCGCGTTGAGCGTCACGATCAGGTTCGGCACATAGTGATGGCTCAGCCCGATAAAACCGGGGATCTGAATCGCGACGCTCAGCCCGATCAGGTTGGTGGCCGGATTGGCGATAAGCAGACTGAGCAGCATCAGCCCCGGCAGCAGACAGATCATCAGCGCCTGCAGCGTGTTGGCCTGGGGGATCAGGAAGGCGATGTAAAACAGACTGACCACCAGCGCAATCATTACCCCTTTCACAAACAGCTTCATCGGCGTCACCGGGGAATCGACACCCGCGAAAAACGAACTGATGATCGCCGCCATCAGGGGGGCATTTGCGCCGTCGGCCCAGCCGCTGCCAATCCAGAACAGGCTGGAGAGAAAGGTCGCGAGAAACGCCGTCAGCGCCGAGAGCCGCAACAGCCCTTTATCGATATGCCGGTGCTCCCGGATATTGCGGATCGCGGATCCGTCGCCGTGACTGTAGAGATCCCCGGCGCGCGCGCTGACGTTCTCATAGGCATCGGCAATACGCACAAAGTTCGCCATCCGCTCCAGCAGCCCTATCAGCAGCAGACTCTCTTCGGTTGCCAGCTCCCCTGCCCGCCACGCCTGCTCCAGCGTCTCCTGACTGACCGCAATCGCTTCCCGCAATCCGTGAATGTCGTTAACCCGGTCGTGATGCAGCCACAACAGGAACTGCTGAAAGACATCGGTAACGCACGGCGGAAAACGGATGTTCAGCTCAGCCAGCACGTTCAGCCGTGATTCGATGGCGGTCAGGGTTGGCAGAAGATAGGTCAGATGCTGATACTGCACGCTGACCAGACGGATCACGTTGCGGGCGGCCTCGCCCTCATAGACACAGTGGGTCAGCAGCGTTTCCACGCTGAGCGGATAACCGGCCATCTGAATCAGGATATCTTCCCGCTCCAGCGATTTGTTCTTCGCCATCCCGCTAATCAGTTCGTCACGCAACCGGCGGGCGTTCAGGAACCAGAGATTAACGCTCTGCCCCAGCAGATGGTGCATCGACACCGGAAAGACCAGCCGGTGAATCAGCGTACTGCAGAGGATCCCCAGCGTGATCTCTTCGATCCGCGAAACCACCGTATTGATAATGGCGGACGGCGTATCGACATCGGGAAAGCCCATAATCGCCGCGCTGTAGCCCGCCAGCATGAAGATATAGCTCTTAGGCGTGCGGTCATGCAGGGAGAGCCAGAGGCAGACCGTCACCCATAGCGAGACGCAGAGGCTGAAGAGCACCGGCGACTGCACCGTTTCGGGATAGATCAGCAGAATAAAGAGGCCGCCCAGCAGTGTCCCTGTCAGGCGAAACACCGATTTCGAGACGGTCGAGGCGGCATAAAGCTGCGAGGTGACAAAAACGGTCGTCAGCGCCCAGGCCGGTTTTTCAAAGTTAAGAAGCAGTGCGACAGAGAGTGCAATAAACGCGGCAAGGGAGGTTTTGCAGGCAAACAAAACCGCGTTTTTGGTAAACCATTTCATCGAATGAGGGCAGCCAGGAGCGTTCTGAGGCGCGTATCCTGACAGATGCGCCGGCGTTTTTCTCTCAGTTAAATTTTACAAATTATTACCAGCCTGATAACGCCATTTTAGTCTGCATAAAACGATGCTTTACATGAGGAACAGGCGGCAAAAAGGGGCGTCTGTGCCCTCTTTTCCCCGCCGACGCCGGCCGGCTTACCCTGAGGTTGGTCAGGCAGAGTGCCATCCACACACCGCAACGGCAGGGTGTGTACAAAAGATGGCTGACCAGCGAGACGATGTTGCCTGCCGCGTGCAGGCTTTTTTTGCGTGGAGGAGACCAGCAACGTAAAAAAACCCGCAACGATGGACTGACTTATCTGACGGGAACGCCGCCATTCTCCAGCGCTTCAGCCTTTTCGGGATACTGCCCGGCCGTTCCGGCGGTCATGATCACCGCCCCGCAGCGGATGCAGTGATCGCCCTTCACATCCGGTACCACATCGGCCGGATTCCCCGTATTCAGGCTGACATCACGCGTAGCGTAAACGAACGCCTCTCCTTCACATCCCGGACATTTCATAGCGGACTCCCTTGTTGACTCAGTCTGTTAAGCATAGACGACGGCGGCGGTGCCACGGCCGCCCGGCGACGCTTTCAGACTGGGCCCATATTGCCGGTGACCGCCAGGCTACGTCTGATGCCGCAACCGCTCCAGCATAATCAGGGAATGGCTGAAAATGGCGTCGGCGATGTGCTGCGGGAAACCGGACGGCAGCATATCGCGCACCGCCACAACCGCCTGAGGAAACGCCCGCACGAAGAAGTCGAAAATCTGCTGCAGACTGTCCGTATCGAAACTGACGCTTCTGGCCGTGGCGATAAAGTGGCGCGGAAAGATTTTATCGATCTCCGTTTTTTTGCCCCGGCTGGCGCGCAGCCCCATTGCCAGTTTCAGGGCGCGTTTGTTCAGCCCGGTGCCGCCCAGCACCGGATAAGCGGAGATCAGATCATAAAAGGGCGTCAGACGGTAGCTGCCACCGCGCTCGATAAACAGGGAGAAGTTCTTGGCGTGGCCATCGGTCGCGCCGATCAGCCACTGAAACACCTGAAACTGCATAAACCGGTAGCGATCCTCTATGGCGTTACTCGACCCCATCAGTATCTGCATGATCTCCGCAATGCCCGGCCCACCGTCCGACTCATATTTAGTCGAGGACGGCAGCCCCAGCGCCTGACAGAAATCTTCCTGCGGCAGACGGATCAGACGGGTTTTATCGCGTGACCAGCGACGGTCGAAACGTTCGACGGCCAGCGCGCGCATCGTCCCGGCGCGGATTATGGTGGCCTGGGGCACTTCGATACCGAGTTCGCGGGCCAGCGCCAGACAGAGATACTCATTCTCCACGCTTTCGCGCATGTCGAGCGTGGCGGCAGGCTGCTTAATCTCTCCAATCGGCAGCTTAATGATATGGGAGGTGGGCGTTGCGCCAGCTGGAATGCTCCAGCCCGCGTCGGTCAGCAGCAGCGCGGTTTTCTCCTGCGCACCGGCCACTGAGATACGGAAATCGGTCTCTTCCCGCAGCATCCCCAGTGGAATATCGGACTGATAGGCCGACAGCACACTTTCCAGACGGGATTCATCCAGCACCTCATAGCGGGCGTTCAGAGCGGGCAGCGGCATATCGGGCGGCAGCAGCATGGTCGCGCCGACGCTGTCCCGGCCTATCTCCTGCAGCAGATCGAACGGCTGCCGTGAGCGAATCTGGTAACGCGCCACGATCCTGTCACGGATCAGCGGGCTGTCCGGCAGCAGGTTATCGAAGAAATTGATCACCGCGTGAGAGGTGATCGCCTTGACCTGCAGCGGCATCGAGAGTGACAGCGGCCTGGAGAGCGGATTACTCAGCCAGCCGGTGTCATACTGAAACGCATGCGCGCCGTTGCGCTGTCGGGTCAGCACGCCCACCCGCTCGCCATTCATCCATGCGATTAACCGCTGCATTACCACGCATCCTCATCGTCGATCGGGGGCGTCGTCGCCGCCTCTTTTTCCAGCACGTCCAGACTCAGTTCCAGCGACTGTAGCAGTTTAAACAGCGTGGCCAGTGAGGTGTTGTCAGGCGCATTTTCAAAGTGAGAAATGGTGGCCTGTTTCAGACCAACCTTCTTTGCCAGTTCACTCTGGGTCCAGCCATTACGCTGGCGGATCAGTTTCAGCCGGTTTGCCAGCTGAAGCGGGCTGTATATCATGAGACGCTCCTCCGGAAAGCAGACGGTAAGCATAGCGCCGCCGTCTATCCCTTAGCGGGTATAAATCTTATTTTATACCCGGAAGAGGATAAATACAATATTATACCCTTCCGGGGATAACAAACTGTTTATCCCCGGCAGCGGATAAGCCGGAGGATTCACTAACGGACAGAAGAGGAACAGGATGCAGGAATTGACCTTTACCCACGGGATGCACGACGGCGATCGGGCAGCCCTGCTCGCCGGTCTGGGCGCTTATAACCAGACCTTTATTCAGCGGGATAACTGGGGGCCGCTGTCGGTCGCCTGCCATGACCGGCAGGGAACGCTGCGCGGTGGCCTGATCGCATCACGAAAAGGCAACTGGCTCTGTATCGATTATCTCTGGGTGGATGAAACGCAACGGCGTCACGGTGTGGGCGGCGCGCTGATCAAGGCGGCGGAACAGGAAGCGGTAAGAGTGGGGTCGCGGTTTTCGCTGGTCGATACCTTCAGTTTTCAGGCCCTGCCGTTTTATCAGAAACAGGGTTACGCGCTACAGATGTCACTGCCCGACTTCCCGCATGAGGGGATGCAGCGCCACTACCTGACCAAAACGCTGGTTCACGCTGACAGCCTGGCCGTCAGCGTGACAGTGTCACAGTAGGTCAGAGGCCGGCGATACGGCGCAGATCGGCCTCGGCACCCGGTGCCACAGCCAGCACCTGCGCCCCTCTGGTTATGCGGTCGCCTTCAACGTTAAACGGGTGGACCCAGCCGCCCGCCTCTTTCACCAGGCAGTAGCCCGCCAGGCAATCCCAGGCGTGCATGTAAGGTTCGTAGTAGCCGACCACCCGGCCCGCCGCTACCCAGGCGAGCATCAGCGCCCCCGAGCCAATCCGGATAAAGTTACCGCCCGCCGTCAGCAAAGCAGCCACAATCTCGCCCACCTGCTGCGGTGTCACATGGCTGTTAGCACCAAAACCGGTGACGTGATTCTGCAGCGTCCGCGCCGGATCGACGGTCAGCGGGCGGCCGTTCAGCGTGGCACCCTGCCCCCGCGCCGCCACGTAGCACTCCTGATAGGTGGGCGCAAAAATCACGCCGATAACCGGCTCATCGCCGCGCAGCACCGCAACCGACACACACCAGCTCGGCATCCCGTTCAGAAACGGGCTGGTGCCATCGATCGGATCGACCACCCAGGTGTAATCAGATTGTCCCGGCTGCAGACCCGACTCCTCGCCCAGAAAGCCATCCGCGGGAAAAGCCTCGCGGATGCGGCTGGCGATCAGCTGCTCCACATCCCGGTCAGCAATCGAGACAACATCCTGCAGGTCATACTTGGTCTCCACCACCAGCGTCTCCCGGCGGTGAAACCAGGATAAGGCGGTCGCGCCCCCTTCGCGTGCCACGGCTTCAGCTACGGCCAGTCGCGTCATGATTTCGTGCGTTTGCATGCGAACTCCCTGAACTCATCAGATTAACGGGCAATCAGGGCAAGGCCCTGAGGCTTGAAGTTGATACCGACCTGAGTCGCAGGCGGCAGACGCTGTTCCATCTGCGGGTCGATAATAAACAGTGCGCCCAGCTCGGTCGCGACCTCATATTCGATATGGTCGCCCAGCCAGGTGCTGTGGATCACGCTTCCCTGCAGCGCGCCGTGGCCGCTCTCGGACAGCGTGATGAACTGCGGCCGCACGGCCAGCTGCGCGAGTCCGGGCCGGGCAGACGCACTCCGGACCCGGAAACGCTGGGTGCCGAGGCGGATCAGCGCCTCCTCAGCACCGGCTTCCTCCACTTCACACGGCAGGATGTTGGCCTCGCCCATAAAGTCAGCGATAAATACCGAATTAGGCGAGTGGTAGAGCGTCTCCGGCGCACCCTGCTGGGCAATATCCCCCTCTTTCATGACAATAATCTTATCGGAGACCGCCAGCGCCTCCTCCTGATCGTGGGTGACATAGACCGCGGTAAAGCCGAGCCGCTGCTGCAGATCGCGAATGTCGGTGCGCACCCGGCGACGCAGACGCTCATCCAGGTTCGACAGCGGCTCATCGAGCAGCAGCACCTGCGGTTCCAGCACCAGCGCACGCGCCACCGCAATACGCTGCTGCTGTCCGCCGGAGAGTTCCGACGGCAGCCGCTGCCCCTGGTTGTCGAGCCCCACCAGCTTCAGACCCTCGTGCGCCCTTTCCTGCGCCTCGCGTTTATTCATACCCGACGACAGCAGGCCATAGAGAATATTGTCGAGGGCGTTCATGTGCGGAAACAGCGCATAAGACTGAAAGACCATCGCCACATCACGCTGATTAGCGGGCAGATGGGTGACATCTTTGCCGCCTATCAGGATCCGGCCCGACGTGGGATGTTCCAGCCCGGCCAGCAGCCGGAGCGTGGTGGTTTTGCCGCAGCCGGAGGGGCCGAGCAGCGTCACCAGCGTACCCGGCTCCACACTGAGCGACAGATCCGGCAGCGCCGTGAAGCCGTTAAAATGTTTGGTCACATGGTCAAAAACCACCGATCCGGCATGAAGGGTTGTCATACGGCGCTCTCCTGAGTCAGGGGGGATGCAGAGGGTGCGGCCGCAATCACCGCAGGTCGGGTTGCGCGGCGCAGGCGGCGTTCGCCCACCAGCAGCTGGAAGAGACCGATGATCAAAAGCATCACCACGATCAGGACAGAGGAGTAGGCAATGGCCACGCCATACTCCCCGTTCTCCACCAGGCCGACGATATAGGAGGTCGCCATGTTGTACTGCGCGCTGACCAGGAAGATCACCGCGCTGATGGAGGTGATGGCCCGCACAAAGGCGTAAACCAGCGCCGCGCTGATGGCAGGTTTCAGCAGCGGCAGCACCACTTTCCGCAGGGTGCGGAAACTGTCTGCGCCCAGCGTCAGGGAGGCTTCATCCAGGCTTTTATCCAGCTGGCTCATCGCCGCGATGCCGCCACGGACGCCCACCGGCATATTGCGGAAGACAAAGCAGGCGATCAGGATAGTCGCCGTGCCGGTGATCTCCAGCGGTGGCAGGTTATAGGCCATCACATAGCTCACCCCAATCACCGTACCGGGGATGGCAAAGCTCAGCATCAGCATGAATTCAAAGGTCTGACGACCGGCAAAGTTCTGCCGCACAATCAGCCAGGCGGTCAGCAGGCCGACGATGGCCGTCAGCGGCGCAGCGATCAGCGCGATCTCCAGCGTGGTCCAGAATGAATTCCAGGCGACGCCGCGCCAGACCAGCGCGCCCTGCTCAACGGTGACGCTGAAGGCCCGGATGTAGTGATCCAGCGTCAGCGCGTTGTTCAGCCCCCAGGACTGGACAAAGCCGCCGACCATAATCATGCCGTAGATCACCAGCGTGAAGAGACCCCAGGGGATTACCATCCCATAGACGCCATAGCGCACCGGGCGCGGCAGCCGGGCGTGACGGCCGCCGTCGCCTTTCCCGGTCACGGTGGCGAAACTCTTGCCGGAAAGCCAGACGCGCTGCACCAGGAAGGCGATCAGCGTAAAAGCCAGCAGGATCATCGCCAGCACCGCAGCGCGGCTGGGATCGTTCTGCGCGCCGACCACCGAAAAGAAGATCTCAGTCGAAAGCACGCCGTGACTGCCGCCCAGCACCATCGGGTTACCAAAATCAGCCATGCTTTCGATAAAACTGATGAGAAAAGCGTTGGCCAGGCCGGGCGCCATTAGCGGCAGCGAGATGCGGGAGAAGGTGCGCCAGCGGCTGGCGCGCAGGGTCTGCGACGCCTCCTCCAGCGAGGGACTGATCCCCTCCACCACCCCAATCAGCACCAGAAAGGCGACGGGCGTGAAAGAGAGTACCTGGGCGATCCAGATGCCGGTCATGCCGTAGAGCCAGCGGCCCGGCTCGATGCCGAACAGCGTCGCCAGCGATTCCGTTACCACGCCGGAGCGGCCAAACAGCAGGATCAGCGCCAGCCCGATGACAAACGGCGGTGTGATAATCGGCAGAATGGTCAGCATCCGCAGCGCTTTTTTGCACGGCAGCGGCGTGCGGGTAGCCGCCAGCGCAAATGCCAGCCCCAGCAGAGTGGATCCGCTGGCCGTCATCAGCGCCAGTCCCAGCGTACGCCAGGCGGTGCCGCAACTGCCGCCAGTGAAGCAGCCGAGGCTCCAGATGGCCGGATCCTGCAGATTCGCCACCAGCCCGTCGGGCTTAAAGCTGCCGTCGATATCCTGCACCGAGGCGACAAACAGACTCAGGACCGGGTAGATCACAAAGGTGGTCACCAGCGCCACCAGCAGCACAATCGACGCCACCACAAAGGCATCGCCCTTCAGCACGCCGCGCTCGGCCAGCGCAAAGGCGAAGATCAGCAGAAACAGCGTCAGCAACAGCAGTGCGCCTGCGCCCATCGCCGGTTGCCCCTGTGCCAGCGGCCCCGCAAGCTGCTCCAGCCACAGCCAGCTCCAGCCGCTGAAGCCGATGGCATGCCCTTCCAGCACCAGAAACAGGATACCCGTGACGCTGAACAGCAGCAGCAGCGCACTGCGGGTACGGCCGGAGGGCAGAAAAAGGCAGGCCGCCGCGAGCAGCCAGAGGGCCACGACGAGACTGAGCCAGGGGTGTAAGGCAAGCTGCCCCAGCGCAGGGGCGCTGTTCTCATCGCGCCACAGGCTGAAAATCCAGTCACCCGTGAAAAAGCCCTGCTCCAGACTGTACCAGGGCAGCAGCGTCAGCGCGACGACTCCCGTCAGCAGCACGCCGGTTAAGCGACGATTGTACGCATTCATACATCACCTCCATCAGGAAGCGGACATCAGGCTTTCGCCACCGCAAACGGGTACAGACCCGGCTCAGCGCGCCGGGCGCACACCACCGTTACTGCGCGCTGGCCCCGATCTCTTTATCCCAGCGTCCCAGCAGCGCCTTGCGTTTTGCCGAGTCACCGTAGGTTTTGAAGTCATAATCGATCAGTTTGATGTTCTCGAAGCGCGGCGCGTAGTCAGAGATCTCAGCCTGACGGTTAGAGGGCAGCTGGAACGATTTCGCCTCTTTCATGTGCGACTGCGCCTCTGCACTAAGCGCCCAGTCATACCAGCTCCTGGCGTTAGTCAGGTTGCGCGCCCCTTTGATAATGGACATGGAGCCAATCTCATAGCCGGTGCCTTCGCAGGGCGCGACGGGCTTGATGGGGAATCCCTCCACCTCCATCGCCACGGCATCATGCATAAAGACGATGCCGATGGTGGTTTCGCCGCGTGCGGCGGCTTTGACCGGCGCCGAACCGGACTTGGTGTACTGGGAGATATTGGCATTCAGCTTCTTCAGATAGTCAAAGGCCGGGTCTTCGCCCATGATCTGCACCAGCGTCGCCAGGGTGTTGTAAGCCGTGCCGGAGGAGTTCGGGTTGGCGATCTGAATTTCACCCTTAAAAGCGGGATCGAGCAGGTCCGCCCAGCAGGCCGGAACCTTCTGCTTCTTCTCCGCCAGCAGTTTCGTGTTGTAGCCCCAGCCCAGCGCACCCGCATAGACGCCGACGGTGCGATAGCCGGAGATCTCCGCCACCTTTTGTGACCAGGGCTGCTGCTGGTCGAGCAGCGGAGAGTGGTAAGGCTGCGTCAGCCCCTCTTCTGCGGCCTGCATGTGCGGGTCGCCGGTGCCGGCCCACCAGATATCGGTGCGGGGATTTCGCGCTTCGCTGCGGATACGGGCATAGGCTTCTCCGGCGGAGAGTCGCACCATGCTGAGTCTGATATCGGGATGAGACTGGCTGAACAGCGTCGTCATCTGTTCGCACACCACCACATCCGCAGAACAGATCATATTCAGATTGCCCGCCGCCGCCGCGGTAAAGGGCACCGCAGGGCAACTGACAATAACAGCAGCAAGCAGAGAGGAATAACGCATGAGGTTCTCCTGAAGGGCCGGATGACGCAGAGTCGCCACCATTTGCACATGTGTGCAATTAGTACGGCCGCCCTGACAGGCTGTCAATTCTGTTATCCCGCAATTGTCAGGCTCTGTCACAAATTTGAAACATTCGGCCTGCCGTTATCTTTTGCACAGGCTTGCAATTTAGGGCAGACTCACTGCGGGCACCTGCGGGATAGAGGAGAAAAAGATGCAGCAGCTGAAAGCGGTCGTCAGCGCTCAGGATGTGGCGGAACGGGCGGGCGTTTCCCGATCGGCGGTGTCGCGCACCTTTACGCCGGGCGCCAGCGTGTCGGAAGCCACCCGTCAGCGGGTTATGAAGGCGGCAGAAGAGCTGGGGTATCACGTCAATCATCTGGCGCGCGGCCTGGTCAGCCATCGCAGCGGCATTGTCTGCTTAATCGCCTCCGAGGTGGATACCCCCTACCGCGCCAGTCTGGTGCGCTGGATGACGCAGTATCTGCAGGAGGCGGGAAAAGTGGCGATGCTGATCAACACCGACCGCTCCGATGCCCGGGTTTCGGCGGCGCTGCAGCAGGCGATCAATTTCCGCGCCGACGCCTCGATCATTCTCTCCGGCATGCCGGACAGCGGCATCACCCGCCTCTGCTATAAGCACGGTCAGCATCTGGTGCTCATCAACCGTGATGAGTCCCTGCCCGGCACCCTGAATATCAATCTCGACTCCCGCCCGGCCGCCGGGATGGCGGTGAATGCCTTTGTGCGCGCCGGGTGCCGCCGTATCGCCTTTGTCAATTCACTGGCAGGCACGCCGAGCCTGCAGAAACGTGAAGCAGATTTTCTGGCGGCGGCGCAGCGTGCAAACGTGGCCGTGCAGGTTGAGCGGTTCGGTTCGACCTCCTATGAGAGCGGACAAATTCTGGCGCAGCGCCTGCTGACGCGCAACGTGCGGCCCGATGCAGTTTACTGCGCCACCGACCTGCTCGCCTGCGGATTTATGGATGAGGCACGGCATCGCTTCGCGCTGCGCATCCCGGAAGACCTCTGCATCATCGGGCACGACAATATTCCCCAGTCGGGCTGGGCATCCTACAACCTCACCACCTTTGCGCAGCCGGTCGAACAGTTTGCCCGCGACGCCATCCGCTGGCTGGTGGAAACGGAAGCGCAGCCGGACGAACCGATACCAAAAACGGAACAGCAGCAGGAGCGCAGAATATATCCGGTCGATGTTGTCTGGCGGGGATCGGTACGGGGCGCATAAGCGCCCTTCTTTTTATTTTTCAGCGGCACGTTTCCGCGCTGAAATAATTTCCCGACGGTTTTACGCTTCGCTTTAAATAGCACACGCCTGCATCAAAAAATAATGGCCCGCCGCCACCCGCACTCGCGATTTTCTGTCTACGCTTTATCTGCATTATTAATTCACTCTGGTTTTATCTGCTCAATGAATCAGCAGTCAGATGTGACAAATATCACATTTGTGCCAGGCTTACTGTCTCAGATTACTCTGTTCAAGGAGCAAACAATGACAACACCAACGAATAATACGCTCGATGTGAATGACTTCCCAAAACCTCCTTTTGAGGATCAGCCGCAGCAGGCGCCAGGCCTGGCCAGCAAAATGATCCCGGTACCGGATCACGGTGAAACCAGCTACCGCGGGACCGGCCGCCTGGCCGGCCGCAAAGCGCTGATCACCGGGGGTGACTCCGGCATCGGCCGCGCCGTGGCGATTGCCTATGCCCGTGAAGGCGCAGATGTGGTGATCAACTATTTGCCGGAAGAACAGCCGGACGCCGATGAAGTGGTGAAATTAATCGAAGCGGAAGGCCGCAACGTTTTCGCAATCCCCGGCGATATTCGCTCTGAAGAATTCTGTCAGCAGCTGGTTAAAGAGGCTGCGGATAAATTAGGTGGTCTGGATATTCTGGTAAATAACGCCGGTCGTCAGCAGTTTAATGAGTCCATCCGGACACTGAGCACAGAAGATTTCGACGCGACGTTTAAAACTAACGTTTATGCAATGTTCTGGATCACGAAAGCGGCGCTGGAATATCTGCCTCGCGGTGCGTCCATTATTAACACGTCGTCCGTCCAGGCATTTAAACCCAGCGACATTCTGCTCGACTATGCGCAGACCAAAGCCTGCATCGTGGCCTTTACCAAATCGCTGGCCAAGCAGCTGGGCGGCGACGGGATCCGCGTCAACGCGGTTGCGCCGGGTCCGTACTGGACTCCGCTGCAGTCCAGCGGCGGTCAGCCGATGGAAAAAGTGAAACAGTTTGGTGCCGATGCGCCGCTGGGCCGTCCGGGTCAGCCGGTTGAGATCGCCCCACTCTATGTCACCCTGGCCTCGACCGAGAGCAGCTACTCCTCCGGTCAGGTCTGGTGCTCTGATGGCGGCACCGGCACGCTGTAATCCCCTGAAGTGGCCGCCTGGTGCGGCCCTTTTTTTGTCCCGCTTTTGTCATCCCCCGCCACAGAGAACAGAGGAAAACGCGCATGCAGAACCCGATCTTTCATTCGCCCGTCAGAGTGGAGGGCTTTGCGGGGCTGGGCGACTATGCTGCGATTGGCGAAGGCCGCTCGGTCGCGCTGATTGCACCCGATGGATCGATCGACTGGTGGTGCGCGCCCAATCTCGATGCGAAACCGCTGTTTGATCGCCTGCTGGACGCCGGGCTAGGCGGCTACTTTCAGATCGAACCGACCGCGCCTTATCAGGTGTCCCGACGCTACCGTGACAACAGCAACGTGCTGGAGACCCGCTTCGAAACCGAAAGCGGCTCGGTGGTGCTGACTGAATCGATCAACAGTACGCTGGCGGGCCGTCTGCCCTGGTGTGAGCTGGCCCGCCGTATCGAAGGCGTCAGCGGCGAGGTGACGTTAGCCATCACCCTGTGCTTTGGCACCGCGGCCGAAACCCGTTCGCCGTGGGTGGCGGACAATGAGAAAGGCAAGGTGTTTCACATCGCCGACATCATGACGATGTTCCGCACCAGCGACGATATCTGCATCACCCATCTGTCCGACGAACAGGTCTGCGCCACGCTGCGCACCACGCCGGGTTCCCGGTCACTCTGTGCGCTGCTGGTGACCGAGAGCGAGCCGCTGGCGGTGCCGCTGCTGGAGGCGATCGATCAGCGTATTGAAACCAGCCACACTGGCTGGTGCAGCTGGGTTGAGAGCCTGAGCTATGCCGGACGCTACCCGGCACTGGTAAAGCGCTCTGCCCTGTCGCTGAAATTTCTCTGGTACTCCCCGACCGGCGCGCTGGCCGCGGCCGCCACCACCTCGCTGCCGGAGGGGATTGGCGGCGAGAAAAATTACGATTACCGCTACGCCTGGGTGCGCGACGCCTGCCTGATTATCAAAGCCTTCGTCTATATCGGCGCGCTGGAAGATTGCAAGGCCGCGTTTTCCTGGCTCTCCCAGACCATCATGCGGCACGGCGTCAGGCTGCGCGCCTGCTATGCCCTGAATGGTGATGCGGTGCCCGCCGAGCGCTATCCTTCGCTTGCGGGCTATCGCCAGTCCCAGCCGGTCCGGGTCGGCAACAATGCCCGCGATCAGCTGCAGCTCAGTATGTATGGCGACATGCTGGTCACCGCGCAGCACTTTATCGAAGCGGGACACGTACTGGATATCACCACCTCGCGCATGCTGGGCGAACTGGCGAACTGCTGCGCCGATCACTGGCGACAGAAAGATTGCGGCATCTGGGAGCTGCCGGAGCTGCAGCACTATACCCATTCGAAAATGGCCTGCTGGATGGCGCTGGATCGGGCGGTCGCGCTGGCCAGGAGCCAGCATATCGAACCCACCTGGCTGGGCCGCTGGCAGCGGGAGCGCGACCGCATCCGCGACTGGATTGAAACGCACTGCTGGTCTGAACAGCAGCAGGCCTATCTCTTCTATCCGGGCAGTGAGGATCGTCTCGACGCCTCGCTGGCGCTGGTTCACAGCTACGGCAATGCGGTCAATCGCCAGCGGATGCTCGCCACCTGCCACGCTATTCGTAAGCATCTGGGCGATGGCAGCGCCATGCTCTACCGCTACAGCGGCGTCCGGGAGGAAGAGAGCACGTTTCTCGCCTGCGCTTTCTGGCTGGTGGAGGCCTGGGCGGCGCTGGGCGAAACCGGGCAGGCAAACCAGGCGATGCGGGAGATCCTGACGACGCTGGAGGGGCACGGCAACGTCGATATCTTCAATGAGATGTATGATGTGCGCACGCAGAGCTGGCGCGGCAATATGCCGCAGGGGCTGAGCCATCTGGCCCTGATCTGCGCGGCGCAGGCGCTGTCAGAGGCAGACGCGCCGGCCTGAGGCGTGGCGCGTCAGTGGCCCTGCTGCAGCCCGAAGCGCGGGTCGAAGAAGAACGGCTCGATGATCCGCTGGCTGACGATGTCCGCCGCTGCCGGATGACGGGGGTTGAACAGCGCATTCCACCTGCCGGTCAGCGTGCCCGGCACCCGGAGTATCAGGCCGTTTTCCGGGCGGGCGAGCCACGCGTCGCCGATCTGCCGGGTGGAGAGCGGCGCAGGATCGGCCTGCCAGTCCGCGGGAAGCGCCGCCAGCGACAGCTCGGTGATCAGCGATTCCGGTACGCTGATCGCCAGCATCGCGTAGTCGTGCGACAGATCCTGAACAGTGAGGTGCACCAGCGCCTCCTGCACACAGAGCGCCCGGCTCGACCCCAGATAGACGCAGGACATGCCCACAGAGTTCCAGCGCCCACCGTAGGTGCGGGCGCCGAAGCCATCAAACGCGGTGGTCACATACTCCTGCTTAGCCAGCCGAAAGAACGGCACGTCCATCAGGTGATCACGCCATGCTCAAGCTGGCCAATCAGGTTGATCACCGCCTCCGCCCCGGCCACCGTGGTGGTCAGCTCGGCGGGTTTTCTGCCGCCCAGCGCCTTCGCAGGCGTTTCCAGCCAATCCACCAGCCGTGACCGGTCATCCCGGAACAGCTTACTGGCGGCCGTGAGCACGCGGATCAGCATGTAGATGCGACCGCTCTGGTCGGGCGAAAAGTCTGCTGCGGATCTTTCACTTTCCGGTTGTAGGTCGTGCGGTCAATGCCCGCCAGACGGCACAGCCAGCCCTCGTCAAAGTCAGAGAGCGAGGCGGTGCGTTTCAGCACCCCGCTGCTGAACCCCAGCGCAATACGCTGGTGCGCATCGGGCAGGGTTTCCGGCAGGTTCAGGGCGCTCAGCAGCGACAGATTGCGCAATGAACAGGTGCCACCAGCACGTTTACTCCGCGCGCCCCTGCTGCAGCGCCTGCAGAATCTCCCAGGCCGCCCGGACACGCAGCGGATTGGGATAGTTTTTATTTGCCAGCATCACGATGCCGCAGTTTTCGGCGGGGATAAACGCAATATAGGCGCCGAATCCGTTAGTCGCGCCGGTTTTATGCACCCAGCTGGCGCGCTGCGACGGCCCGACGGGTGTAATTTGCGTCGCCGGACGCGCCCTGAGCGCCACGCTGTTATCGCTGTCGCCGATCAGGGTGTCGGCAGAGACCGGCCAGTCGTACATCTCCCAGCCCAGTCCCTGATAGAGCTTTCCGACGCTGAAATAGCGCGACTGCGCGGTGCGCATGGCGTTTCGCAGCACCGCATTGCCTGCGGAAAGCCGGTTAGGATCCAGGTTCGCCTGCATAAACGTGAGCATGTCACGCGCGGTCGATTTGATGCCGTACGCCTCGGCATCCAGCATCCCCGGCGACACCCGGACCGGCTGACCGTTTTTATAGCCCCAGGCGTAGTTGAGCATCATCGAACGCGGTACGGTGATATAGGTGCGCGTCAGGTGCAGAGGCTGAAACACATTCTTTTCCATCGCCTGCTCATAGTCGCCCTTCACCATCAGCGCGCCAAACAGGCCGATGCTGGCGTTGGAGTACTGGCGCTGCATACCCGGTGCGGATGCGGGCTGCCAGGTCTGGTAGAAGTCCAGCAGCGACGCCGCATCGGTCACCTCGTCCGGCAACTGCAGCGGCAGGCCGCCCGCCGTATAGGTGGCCAGGTGGAGCATCCGCACCGGCCGCCACTGCTCACCGGTCAGCTGCGGCCAGTACTTCTGTACCGGATCGCTGAGGCGGATATCGCCGTTGCGGATCTGCACCCCGGCCAGCGTGCCGGTAAAGGTTTTACTGACGGAACCGAGTTCAAACAGGGTGTTTTCGGTAACCCGGCGGCGCGAATCGAGATCGGCCACGCCGAAGTTCACAAACTGCGACCGGCCGTTGTAAAGCACCGCCACCGACATGCCGGGGATCGACTGCTGCGCCATCAGCGGTTCGATCGTGGCTCTGACCAGAGAAGTGACCTGCTGTGAGGAGAGATCGGCGGCAGCACAGCGGGCAGAAAGCGCGAACAATACAACGTACAACAAAGACTTTTTCATCGGCAACCAGACGTTCTTTACTGAAAGAGATTACTTACATTGGCTGGCACAGGCCTGCACACACATCTGCGCCTCAGTGCTGCAGGATCTGTTTTCACGGGTGTTGCAGTGAGACTGTTCAACGTAGCAGCTGGACTGGCAGGCGGAGAGATCGCAGCGGGCCGCAGCGGGCGTCAGCTGCGCCACGGGGGCGCGGACCGGAAAAAGCGGAGCGGGCTGAGCAAAGGCGCTGCTGCCCAGTAATCCGGACAGCAGCAGAGTGACGATCAGTTTCATGTGAGTTCTCCTGTGGGACGCTTTCCTGAGTATGACCAGTCTGGCGCGTCCCGTCAGAGAAATCTCACTAAATTGAGACAACGGGAGGGTGTTGCGTGGCATTTATCACGCCACGGCTGTAGATATCGTTGAGCCGGGCAATATAACGCTGGGTGTCATGCTCCTCCCGGATACGCAGAATGGCCGCCTCACCCTTCTCCTGCAGCATTTCGGGACGCTCGATAATCTCCAGCAGCGTCGATTTCAGTCCGTCCACCAGCGACCGGCGCAGCGCGGCCTTCTGATCCGGCGAGGTGATGCTGTATTCGCGATCGGCGTTCAGCGGGCTGGTCAGCACCCAGCCTGCGCTGGCCGGGTTAATCTCCGGCAGCGCCCGCACGTTACTGGTGATCACCGGGCAGCCGCTGGCCTGCATCTCCAGCACCGAGAAACCGTAGGTCTCCTGCCAGGTCGGCAGTAAGCCGGCGTCGCTCTGGCGGAACAGCTGCATCAGCGCGCTATTCTCCATTCGGGTGTGATGGGTAAAGCAGCGGTAGCGTTTAATGCGGTTCTCGATGCCGTGCCAGAACGCCTCATCATCCTGAAACTGACGATGCGCCACGTTGTGGCGTTTGGCGAGGTCGCCAATCAGCTGCACATCCAGCTGCGACGCTTCCAGACGGCGCTCTTCGAGCAGCTCACTGATGGCCAGCACCACTTCCGCGCCGCCTTTACGGTAGAACTCGTTACCGGCAAACGTCAGCCTGATCACGCCGGGCTGACGCGGGGCCTTCTGCTGCACAAACAGCTTTTGTGGCGGATGCAGTACCAGCGTTTTGCGGCGGATCTGCTGCGCGACGTCCGGTCTGAACAGCTTCATCTGGATATTGAGCGTGGCGTCGGAGATCGCAATCAGCCCCAGACAGTTATCTTTCAGCAGATGCGGGATCAGGCGTTGCAGTTCCGGGTTATCCTGCTTGGCAACACCGGCCACCGGCAGCACGCGCGGCAGTTCGGTTTCAAAGCTCGCCACCCACTTCTGGCGGGTAATCGCGACTTCATTAAACAGATGCAGGATGTCCGCCCGTGATGCCCCGGAAAAGGGTACCGGCTGGAAAACAAAGATTTTATTTTTTTTCAGTAATCGGGTGCGTAACGGATTAATAAAATAGAAAAGATTGCTTTTCTTCAGATTGATATATTCATTATCCGGATTGACTAAAATATTACGCTGTTCGGGATACTGATTATTTGTGATTCCAATTTTCATAATGGCCTTCCGGAGTCCTTGTCATTGGCGTGATCTATATCATGCCGGGCCGGAAACCGCGTCCAGGCAATATCCTAAAAGCCTGTTCTGGCGCGGTTTATCCGGATTTTCTTATGCTTTATTCCGGCAACAAAATCGTCACAGTTGTTTCTGTTTGTGAATGCCTGATAGCTATTTATGGCACTATCCGGTTGGTTTTTTAGCTTTTTCCGGAGAACAGACGCGCGACCCGCCCGCCAATAACCGGGCCAGTTGTTAATTAATTGTTTAATTATTTTTCGGACTTTTTCACGCTTATTGCCCGCCCCATCGTTAATTATTTCTTAACTGACTTTACAATTGCGGTAAATCCGCGTTAACAGACCGGGCGGCCGTCCGGAATGCGCCGGGGTTATCCCGGCCCATGAAACGATTGATGCAGCATCGCCGCGCCTGCACCCTGATGAGTCGTCACTCTGCTGCATAACAGTGCAACGGTACCGTTCTGCGTACCAGACCACCCTGCCCTGAACGCCATTAACCTGCTGATTTGAGTAATGAACCAGGCCTTTTCCGCGCCGCGCGAATCTCTGGTACAAAAGTTGCAGGCTGTCAGGTAAGCAGACAGGAGAGCATTATGAAAGCAATCGTGATTGGTGGCGGAATAGGCGGCATGAGCAGCGCCATCGCGCTGGAGAAAGCCGGATTTGAGGTCGAGGTCTTTGAGGCCGTCAAAGAGATGAAGCCGGTCGGCGCGGCGATTTCGATCTGGCCCAATGGCGTCAAATGCCTGAACGCGCTGGGCATGAAGGCTGCCCTGCGTAAGCTGGGTGGGAACATGGCGTATATGGCCTATCACGACGGCACCAGCGGAGCCGCCCTGACCCGCTTCAGCATGGCACCGCTGGTGCAGCAGGTCGGCGAATATCCCTGCCCGGTGGCGCGCGCGGAACTGCAGGCGATGCTGATCGACACCTTCGGACGTGAGCGGGTGCAGTTTGGCAAGCGGGTGATCCAGGTCGAGCAGACCACAGAGGGCGTGATCGCCACCTTCTCAGACAACAGCCAGGCTCACGGCGATTTTCTGATTGCCGCAGACGGCACCCATTCGGTGATCCGCGAATATGTGCTGGAGCAGAAGCTGGAGCGCCGCTATGCCGGATACGTTAACTGGAACGGCCTCGTCACCATCGACGAAGCGATCGCCCCCGCCGACCAGTGGACCACCTTTGTCGGCGATGGCAAGCGGGTGTCGCTGATGCCGGTCAGCGGCAATCGCTTCTACTTCTTCTTTGATGTGCCGCTGCCAAAAGGGTTGCCACAGGATCGATCCACGATAAAAGCGGATTTGACCGGCTATTTCCAGGGCTGGTCGGCGCCGGTGCAGCGGTTAATTGCGGCCATCAATCCAGAGACCACCAACCGGGTGGAGATCCACGATATCGAACCCTTCAGCCGGTTCGTTAAGGGCCGTATCGCCCTGCTGGGTGATGCCGCCCACAGTACCACGCCCGATATCGGTCAGGGCGGCTGCGCGGCGATGGAGGATGCGGTGGTGCTGGCCTCGGCCCTGGCGTCCCATTCGCTGGGGATCGAGGATGCGCTGCTGCGCTATCAGACCCGGCGGGTTGAGCGGGTCAAAGATCTGGTGCTGAAAGCGCGTAAGCGCTGTGACGTCACCCATGCGCTCGACCCGGCCGTGACGGCGGCGTGGTATGACTCCCTGAAAAGCGAAACCGGCGAGCGCGTGCTGGCCGGTATGTGTGAAACCATCGAAGGCGGCCCGCTGGGCTAGCTGTAAAGCGCGGGCCGTCGGCATGACGGCCCGCTGCCTGCATTAATCGTCCGTGAGACCGCGGTTTTTCAGCATGGGTGCCAGCTCCGGCGGCGCGCCCCGCCAGCTCTCATAGAGCGTTTTGAGATCGCTGCTGTTGCCCCGTGACAGAATCTTCTGCCGGAAAAGATCGCCATTTTCCCGCGTCAGTCCGCCCCGTTCCGCAAACCACTGATAGCCATCGTCGGCAAGCATCTGCGTCCAGATATAGGCGTAGTAGCCCGCCGCGTAGCCGCCGCCCCAGATATGCTGGAAGTAGCTGGAGCGGTAACGCGGTGGCACCGCCGTCAGCGCCAGATTGTCGCTCTCCAGCGCCTGCTGCTCGAAATCGCCCACGCTTTGCGGCGCGGCACCGGCCTTGAGGCTGTGCCAGTGCAGATCCAGCAGCGCGGCCGCCAGCAGTTCGCTCATCTCATAGCCTTTGTTGAACTGCGCGGCCCGCACCATCTTTTCGTGCAGCGCGGCAGGCATCGGCTCCTGCGTCTGATAGTGGCGGGCGTAGTGCCGGAACACCTCCGGCTCGCTGGCCCAGTGCTCATTGATCTGCGACGGAAACTCAACAAAGTCGCGCGGGGTTTCCGTACCGGAGAGGCTCGGATAGCGCTGGCTGGCGAACAGACCGTGCAGCGTATGACCGAATTCATGGAACAGGGTGATGACGTCGTCCCAGCTCAGCAGCGCAGGCTCACCGGCTGGCGGCCGGGTATAGTTGCAGACGTTGTAGATCACCGGCCGGGTCTCCAGCAGCGTCGACTGATTAACGAAGTTACTCATCCAGGCTCCGCCGCCCTTGCTGTCGCGCTTGAAGAAGTCGGTATAGAAGAGCGCCAGCGGGGTGTCGTCCGCGTCGAAGATCTCATAGACCTGGACGTCGGGATGGTAAACCGGCAGATCCTGACGCTGTGCAAACCGGATGCCGTAGAGCTGCGTGGCCGCCCGGAAGACGCCGTTGTGCAGCACCGAACTGAGTTCGAAGTAGGGTTTAATCTGGCTCTCATCCAGGTCGTAGCGGGCGCGCCGCACCTGTTCGGCATAGAAGCGCCAGTCCCAGGCTTCCAGGGTAAAACCGCCCTGCTGCTGGTCGATGGTCTGCTGGATCGCCGCCGCTTCCCGTCCGGCGCGGGCGCGCGCGGCGGGCACGATGTTGCGCATAAAGGCCAGCGCCGCGTCGGGCGTTTTCGCCATCTGATCCTGCAGCTTCCATGCCGCGTAGCTGGCAAAGCCCAGCAGCCGGGCCTGCTCCGCCCTGACCTGCGCCAGCCGCAGAATAAGCTCGCGGGTGTCGTTTTCATCCCCTTTTTCGGTACGCGTGACGCCAGCCCTGAACAGCGCCTCACGGGTGGCGCGGTCGCTAAGACTCTGCAGCGCCGGTTGCTGTGTGGTGTTCTGCAGCACCAGCAGCCAGCGATCCTCCAGCCCGCGCGCCCGCGCTTCCGCCTGAGCGACCGCGAGATCGGCGGCGGACAGGCCCGCCAGCTGCTGCGGATCGCTGACCACCAGCCCGCCGGCTTGAGTGGCCGCCAGCAGCCGGTTGGTAAAGCGGGTACTGAGGCGCGCCGCCTCCTGATTCAGCGCCATGAGCTGCTGTTTCTGCGCCTCCGGCAGATTGGCGCCCGCCAGCTGGAAGCGCTGCCAGATCACCTCGACCAGCCGTTTCGATTCGCTATCCAGCGCGGCGCGATCCAGATAGACCGCATCGAGCCGGGAGAAGAGCGGCCGGTTAAGCATGATCTCATCGTTCAGCGCGGTGAGCTGAGGCGCGATCGCCTCATCGACCTGCTGCAGATAGGGGCTGGTGTGGGCGGAGGTCATGGCACTGAAGACCAGGCTGACCCGGCTCAGCAGCTGTCCGCTCTTCTCCAGCGCCTCGAACGTGTTGAGAAACGTGGGCGCGTCGCTGTTCCCGGCGATCGCGGCGATTTCCTGACGCTTCGCCTCCATGCCCGCCTGCAGGGCGGGCAGGAAATCCTGCTCCTCGATCTGGTCAAAGGGCGGCGCCTGGTAAGGCAGTGTGCTGACGCTAAAGAAGGGATTCTGACGGGCGTTCATGGTTCGCTCCTGATGGGCATCGCAAACTCTTATCCTGGCAGGTTGCCGCCAGCGCGACAACTCAGGCGATGGGTTGCTGATAGACGCTGATAATCTCACCGGCAATCGCCACCGCAATCTCGGCGGGCAGCTTGCCTTTTACATCCGGCAGGCCAATCGGACAGCGCAGGCGGGCCAGCCTGTCGCTCTCCACCCCCTTGCCCGACAGCCGGTAGCGGAAGCGCTGATTCTTGGTGTCGGAACCGATCACCCCCGCATAGCGAAAATCGTCGCGCCGGAGCACCGCCTCGCACAGGGCGAAGTCGAGCGGATGATCGTGGGTCATGATGATGAAGTAGCTGCCCGCCGGGGCCTGCGCCACGCAGTCGAGCGGATCCTCTGGCTGGTGTGTCACCACGCCCGGCGGCACGTGGCAGAACTGCGCCGCGCGGCTATCCACCCAGTTTATGTGACAGGGTAACGTCGCCAGCAGGGTTACCAGCGCCTGACCGACATGCCCGGCCCCGAACAGCCAGATTTCCGGCTGCGCCTGCAGCAATGGCTCAAACAGCAGCGTGGTCCTGCCGCCGCAGCACTGGCCGAGTCGCGCGCCCAGGCTGAAGGTTTCCGTATGCGGCGCGCGGGTACCGCTCTCCAGCATCGCCCTGGCCTGGGCGATGCACTGAAACTCCAGATGCCCGCCACCGATGGTGAGCCACGTCTCCTGCTGCGAGACGACCATCTTGCTGCCGCTGTCACGCGGCACCGACCCCTGTTCGCTGAGCACGGTGATCAGGACGCAGCTCTGGCGCTTCTCCCGCAGCTGGTGCAGCACGCCGATCCAGTCATGGTAGATCATCAGTGGCTCCTGTCAGGCGCTGCACGCCCTGGAAGATCCGTTCAGGCGTGGCGGGCGCATCCAGCAGCGGGTGCTGGCGGTAGTCCGCGACGCTGGCCACCGCATCCTGCAGGGCGCACCAGGCCGCGATCCCCAGCATAAAGGGAGGCTCCCCGACGGCCTTGGAGTGAAACACCGTGTCCTTTGGATTTTTGTGATTCTCCACCAGCGTGACCCGCAGATCGGCCGGAACGTCGCTGATAGCCGGGATTTTGTAGCTCGCCGGGCCGTCGGTCAGCAGCTGCCCCTTGTCGTTCCACACCAGCTCCTCGCAGGTCAGCCAGCCCAGCCCCTGCACAAAGCCCCCTTCCACCTGACCGATATCGATGGCCGGGTTCAGCGAGGCGCCGACGTCATGCAGGATGTCGGCTCGAAGCAGGCGGGATTCGCCGGTCAGCGTATCGATGATCACTTCGCAGCAGGCCGCCCCGAAGGCGTAGTAGTAAAAGGGCGTGCCCCGTCCCGCCTGCCGGTCGTAGTGGATCCCCGGCACGCGATAGTAGCCGGTGGCCGAGAGCGGCACCTGATTCAGCCACGCGAGCTTCGCCACCTCGGCGAAGGTGTAATGGTGTTCCCCGGCACGCACCACGCCGTTGCGGAAACTCACCGCGTCGGCGTCGCACTGATGCCGTTCGCAGAGCATCGCGGTCATCCGGTCACGCAGGATCTCCGCCGCATTCTGTGCCGCTTTGCCGTTGAGGTCCGCGCCGCTGGAGGCGGCGGTCGGTGAAGTATTCGGCACTTTTCCGGTGTCGGTGGCGGTGATCTGGATCTTATCCACCTCGATCTGCAGCACTTCGGCGACAATCTGCGTCACTTTCGTGTTAAGCCCCTGGCCCATTTCGGTTCCGCCATGGTTAAGCTGCACCGTGCCGTCGGTGTAGATCAGGATCAGCGCGCCCGCCTGGTTAAGGAAACTGGAGGTAAAGGAGATGCCAAACTTCACCGGGGTCAGCGCCAGTCCGCGTTTCAGCAGCGGGCTGCGGGCGTTAAAGGCCGTGATCTCTGCACGGCGGGCCTGGTAGTCGCTGCTGCGTTCGAGCTGCTCCGTGATCTCATCCAGCAGGTTATCTTCGACCTGCTGGTGGTAATGGGTGATATTGCGATCCTCCTTGCCGTAGTAGTTACGTTTGCGCAGCGTCAGCGGGTCCAGACCCCGTTCGCGGGCGATGTGATCCATGATCTGTTCAATCGCCACCATACCCTGCGGTCCGCCAAATCCCCGGTAGGCGGTGTTGGAGGCCGTATTGGTGCGGCACCGATAGCCGGTAACCCGTGCATCCCCGAGGTAATAGGCGTTATCGGCGTGGAACATGGCACGATCGACAATGGATCCGCTCAGATCCAGCGAATAACCGCAGTTTCCGGCCAGATCGATACGGATGCCGCAGAGCCGTCCATCCTCCTCGACGCCCGCCTCATAGCGCACGAAGAAAGGATGGCGTTTGCCGGTCACGCGCATATCGTCGCGGCGTGAGAGCCGCATCTTCGCCGCCCGCCCGGTCTGGCGCGCCACGATGGCGCAGAGACAGGCGACGCCCGCCGCCTGCGTCTCTTTGCCGCCGAAACCGCCGCCCATGCGACGCATATCGATGGTGACCTGATTCAGGCTGATGCCCATCACCTCCGCCACCAGCTTCTGCACTTCGGTGGGGTTCTGGGTCGAGGAGAAAACCTGCAGCTGCTGATCTTCGCCCGGGATCACCATCGCGGTCTGGGTTTCCAGATAGAAGTGCTCCTGGCCGCCGATATGAAACGATCCGCTGATCCGATGCGGCGCACGCGCCAGCGCCGCCTCCACGTCGCCGCGCTGGTGGACGTGCGGCTCCTGAACAAAACTGCCCTGCGCTAGCGCCTGCTCCACGTCCAGCAGCGGCTCCAGCACCTCATACCCGATGACCGCCGCGGCCGCGCCCTGACGGGCCGCGTCGGGTGTCTCCGCCGCCACCACAATCACGATCTGGCCCAGATACTCCACTTTCTCGTGCGCCAGCAGCGGATCGCCCGGCTCCAGCGGGCCGACATCGTTGATACCCGGCACATCCTGCCAGGTCAGGACGCTGACGACGCCCGGCACCGCGTAGCAGGGTTGCACGTCAATGTGCAGAATGCGGGCGTGGGCGTGTTCGCTCAGGCGCGGACAGAGGTGCAGCAGTCCGGGTAGCTCCGGCTTGTCGTCGATGAAGCGCGCCTCACCCGAAACGTGCTTTTCCGCACTCTCATGGCGATTACTGCGACCCACGCCGCTCTGCAGGTCGGCGGCGTACTGCGCCTTAATCACCTCTTCGGTCAGTTCAGGACGGTTATGAGACATAGCGTGAGACCTCGATACAGGTTATGTCGCCGTTGTGGCGATGCCAGTAGCGGCGAAGCAGGTTCTGCGCCACCTTGAGGCGGTAGTCGCTGCTGGCACGAAAATCGGAAAGCGGCTGGAAATCTTCGGCCAGCGCGGCCGCTGCGTGTGACACTGTCACCGCATCCAGCGGCCGGCCGAGCAGCGCCTGTTCGCAGTGATACGCACGCCGGGGCGTGGCGGCCATGCCGCCAAAGGCGATGCGGGCGGCGCTGACGACGCCCTGATCCATCTGCAGGTTAAAGGCCGCGAACACCGCCGAGATGTCATCATCCAGCCGTTTCGAGACTTTCCAGGCCACAAAATCAGGTGACACCGTCACCTTATCGATACGAATGGCGCGAATAAACTCCCCTTTTTTCAGCTGCGTCTGCCGGTAGCCGGTAAAGAACTGGTCGAGCGGCAGGCTGCGCTGCTGTTCGCCCGTCTGCAGCAGCAGGCTGGCATTCAGGGCCAGCAGCACCGGCGAGGCGTCGCCGATGGGCGAAGCATTGGCAATGTTGCCGCCCAGGGTGCCCTGCAGACGGATCTGCAGCGAGGCGAAGCGTTGCAGCATCTCACTGACGCCGGGAACGCGGCTGGACAGAAAATCGCTGACCTGCTGCAGCGACGCGCCCGCCCCCAGCAGATAGTGGTCGTCGAATTCGCTGCAGACTTTAAGCGCGGCGACCTGCTCCAGGGCAATCAGCACACCGATCTTTTTATGCTGCTGGGTGATCTGCAGGCTGAGGTCGGTGCCACCGGCAATCAGCTGCGCGTCGGGGTGCGCCTGACAGAGCGCGGCCAGCTGAGCGGGCGTTTTCGGCAGGAAGCAGCGGCGACCTTCACCGGCCAGCTCCTGCACCTCCGGACTGGCCAGGGCCTCAAGCCGCTGCACGGTGGTTGCGGCCTGCTGCTCAAACAGATCGGCGACCGGCTGTGAACAGAGCTGTTCGGCGGCCGCCATAATGGGACGGTAGCCGGTGCAGCGGCAGAGATTTCCGGCCAGCGCCGTTTCCGCCTCGTGGCGATCCCAGCCTTCCGCCCGTTTCTGCAGGCTGAACAGCGACATCACAAAGCCCGGCGTGCAGAATCCGCACTGCGAGCCGTGGCAGTCCACCATCGCCTGCTGCGCCGGATGCAGGGCGCGGCCATGACGCAGATCTTCCACCGTGATAAGCTGCCTGCCCTGTAGGGCGGAGACCAGCGTCAGGCAGCTGTTGACGGTTTCATAGGCTATCCTGCCCTCCACGACTTTGCCCAGGGTGACGCTGCAGGCACCACAATCGCCCGAGGCGCAGCCCTCTTTGGTGCCGGTGCGCTGCTGCCGGGTGCGCAGATAACTGAGTACCGTGAGATTGGGGTCGAGCGTCTCTTCGGTGACAAGCTGATTATTTAACAGAAACTGGATCATGCGGCTTGCTCCTGTGATTCGCGCTGCCAGACCGGACGACCCGCGACCCAGGTCTGGGCAATATTGCGGTCGTCGCCCAGCGTCATCAGCACGAACAGTTTTTCCCAGATATCTTTGCTGTTGCCGATGCGCAGCTGCTGCAGCGCCGAGACGGCCGGATCGAGCACCACGAAATCGGCCTCTTTGCCCACATTGAAATTGCCGATGGCCTGGTCGAGGTCCAGCGCGCGGGCGCCGCCCAGCGTGGCGTGATAGAAGGCTTCGGCGGCGCTGAGCCGGTAGTGCTGTAACTGCCCGACCTTGTAAGCTTCGCCCAGCGTCTGCAGCATGTTAAAGGTGGTACCTGCGCCGACATCGGTCCCGATCCCGACGCTGACGCCCTGCTGCCAGCTGCGTTTCAGGTTGAACAGCCCGCTGCCGAGAAACAGGTTGGAGGTGGGACAAAACGCAATGGCGGATTCGGTGTCGTGCAGACACTGCCACTCCCGATCGTCCAGATGCAGACAGTGCGCAAAGACGCTGCGACGGCCCGTCAGCTGATGATGATGGTAGACATCCAGATAATCCTGACGCTCCGGGAACAGCGCTTTCACCCAGGCTACCTCCTGCGGGTTCTCGCTGAGATGGGTATGGACCCAGGTATCCGGGAACTCCTGACGCAGCTGCTGAACTTTTTCCAGCAGCGCCGGGGAGGAGGTCGGCGCAAAGCGCGGCGTCAGCGCATAGCTCAGTCGCCCGCGCTGATGCCAGCGCTCAATCAGCGCCCGCGTCTGCTGGTAGCTCTGCTCCGGCGTCTCGGTCAGGTTGTCGGGCGCATTGCGATCCATCATCACCTTACCGGCAATCAGCCGCATGTTCAGGGCTTCGGCCGCGCTGAACAGGGCTTCAACCGACTGCGGATGAACGGTGCCAAACACCAGCGCGCTGGTGGTGCCGTTGGAGAGCAGCTGATGCAGAAAGAAGGCGGACATCCGCGCCGCGTGATCGGGGCAGTGATACTGTGCCTCGACCGGGAAAGTGTATTGATTGAGCCACTCCAGCAACTGCTCGCCGAAGGCGCCAATCATCTCGGTCTGCGGATAGTGAATGTGGGTATCGACAAAGCCCGGCACAATCAGCCTGCCGCGCAGGTCGGTAACGGGCTGGCCTGCCAGCCGCGCCGCACTGTTTTCCCAGCTATCCAGCCCCACCACGCGGCCTTCGCGCAGCAGCAGCACCCCATCCTCCAGATAGCGGGCCTGATTAAGAAGATCGTCGGGATGCGTCACGGTGCCCGTGAAATCGAAGAAGCTGGCGCGTATCGCCGTGTCGGTCGCTGGGTGCATGGTCTGTCCTTTCTGAATGCGCGAGAGTGTCTCTGCAAAGTTTCTTTGTAAACCTTGCAACCTGCGTGCCAGTTCTGGATTTAAATAAAACGCTTACTAATCAGTTAATTAAATAAAATTCGCGGCGTTGCGCAACAAAACCGGCCCCGCGCAGGCTCGCAACCGTTTGCGGATCCGATGCAAACGGTTGCGATTCGGTTTTACGCCAGCCAGATACTCTGAGTATGGCAAACCCGCTGACAACCTGCCCCTTAACGGTGCAGCCTGCCCTGAAAAGGCGCAGCCGGTCGCCCGGTCAACGCGGTTTCGCGGGCAGGCTGTTTTTCCACGCGCAGAAGCGGAAATGAAATGCTATGGTGAAGCCATCGACTCTGAAAATGGCATAAGGAACAGTGAGATGATTATTTTTGTCACCGGCGCGACCGCCGGTTTTGGTCAAAGCATCACCCGCCGCTTCATCGAAAATGGTCATAAAGTGATCGCCACCGGACGCCGCGCCGAGCGTCTGAAAGCGCTGAAAGAGGAGCTGGGCGACAACCTCTATACGGTGCAGTTCGACGTACGTAACCGCGCCGCGATTGAGGAGGCGGTGAGCCAGCTTCCGGCCGAATGGCACAATATCGACGTGCTGGTCAACAATGCCGGTCTGGCGCTGGGCATCGAGCCTGCGCACAAGGCCAGCGTGGAGGACTGGGAAAATATGATCGACACCAACACCAAAGGGCTGGTCTACATGACCCGCGCCCTGCTGCCGCAGATGGTGGAGCGCAACGTGGGTCATATCATCAATATCGGGTCGATTGCCGGTAGCTGGCCCTATGCCGGGGGCAACGTCTATGGTGCGACCAAAGCCTTTGTGCGCCAGTTCAGCCTGAATCTGCGCACCGACCTGCACGGCACCGCGCTGCGCGTGACCGACATTGAGCCGGGTCTGGTGGGCGGCACGGAGTTTTCTAACGTCCGTTTCAAAGGTGACGATGACAAAGCGGGTCAGGTCTATGAAGGCGCCACCGCCCTGACGCCGGAGGATGTGACCGAGGCGGTCTGGTGGGTCGCGACGCTGCCGAAGCACGTCAACATCAACACCCTAGAGATGATGCCGGTCAGTCAGACCCTGGCGGGCCTGAAAGTCCACAAGCCTTAACTGCCACGACGCCAGCACCGGCTGGCGTTATCCCCGCCCCCAGCCCAGCACGATGATCAGCATCCCGCTGAACGCAATCAACGCCCCGCTCCAGTCCCACGCGCTTAACTTCACGCCATCCACGACCCGCAGCCAGAGCAGCGCCGTCAGGACATAGACGCCCCCGTAAGCGGCGTAGACCCGGCCACTGGCCGCCGGATGCAGGGTCAGCAGCCAGACAAAGAGTGCCAGGCTCGCCGCCGCAGGCAGCAGCAGCCAGACGGAGCCCCCTTTTTTCAGCCACAGCCACGGCAGAAAACAGCCGGTAATCTCCGCCAGCGCGGTAATAAAAAACAGCAAGGCGGTCTTAATCAGCACCGGTTCCTCTCCCGAACGTAAACAAATGACTCACCGCTGGTGAGCAAAGAAACGGCGATGATATACTAAAAGCCTCTGCCATCGGGCTGGATTATTGCAGAGCGACCGGGCAGGCGCGTGCACTGACCGGGTTGAGCGTCATCGCTGAAACAGCCTGATGGGCCAGCTCCTGGCAGGCCCGCTGCTACCGCCGTCGCAGAGAGTATGGTTTGCGTTAACTAAAGGATAATGTAATGAAAAAAATGATCCCTGCCGTGCTGATGGTGCTGCTTTCCACCGCGGCCCTGACTGCGACAGCCAATACCAATCGTCTGATCATTGAAGATGGCAGCTCTGCGCTGAGCAATGAAGCGGCGCGTCAGGACAAAGAGCAATGGAATGACACGCGGATGCTGCGCAACAAGGTGAACAGCCGCGTCGAGAAAGAGTTCGACAAAACCGACCGGGCATTTGATACCCGTGACAAGTGCGAGCAGAGCCTCAATCTTAACGCCTACTGGGAACCCAACACCCTGCGCTGTCTGGACCGCCGTTCAGGCCGCCCGGTTACCCCCTGAATTTGCGCTATAGTAATGACGGACGACTAACATAAGGAAGACGTGATGAAGCTACAGAGAGTGTTGTTCACTGCGGCGTTGTTTGCTCTGCCGCTGATGGCGCAGGCATCCTGTGAGTCAGTAAAAGCCGATATCAGCCAGAAAATTATTCAGAACGGCGTACCCGAATCGGGCTTCAGTCTCGACATCGTCGCCAACGATCAGGTTGATCAGGCGGGCGGTCAGGTCGTCGGCCATTGTGACAACGACACCCAGAAGATCGTTTATAAACGCACGGGCAGCGACAACGACGCCAGTGTGCCCGCCAGTGCCGGCAGTTCGCAGGACGCGCCAGCACAGTAGTCCGTTTCAGATCAGGGCGGCCCTCCCCGCCCTGCCTGCTAGTCCGCCTGTTCCGGCCGCTGACGCGGCATCATCCACGCCACCCCTATCGCCAGCAGCGCCGTAATCAGCGCCACCACAAAGACCCAGTGCAGCGATGTGGCAATTGCCGCGACCATCTGCTGCAGCGTCTCCGGCGGTAACTGCTGACGGCTCTGAGCGGACATAATCTGCTGCACCGGATCCTGAATATCCGGCAGACGCCACTGCAGGTTGAGGTTGAGCACTGCGCCCATAATGGCCGTCCCCACCGCCGACCCGATCATCCGGCTGAACATGATTGACGCGGTACAGATGCCGCGAATCTGATAATCCGCCTGGTTCTGTACCGACACCAGGAAGGTCGTGCTGGTCATCCCCATACCGGTGCCGATCAGGAAGGCCGTAAAGCCCGCCTGAAACAAGGAGCTTGCAGGCTGCAGAAACAGCAGTAGTGCGCTGCCGGTCACCAGCAGCAGTACGCCGAGCTGGGCGGTGAAGCGATAGGAGGTACGCAGCATCAGTCTGCCGCTGAGGGTGCTGGCCAGCGGCCAGCCAATCGACATCATCGCCAGCACGCTGCCCGCCTGCAGCGGTGAGCCGCCGCGGATGCCCTGAATCCAGGTGGGCAGAAAGGCGCTGATCCCCATCATGGCTGCCCCGATAATCAGGTTACCCGCGTTCCCCGCCACAATCAGCCGGCTGCGCCAGATCACCAGCGGAAACAGCGGTGCCGCGGCCCGCTGCTCATGCCGCCGGAGCTGCCAGCCCGCCAGCAGCGACACCAGCAGAAACGGCACCAGCCAGAGACCCAGTTGCTCCGCCTGCAGCAGCGCGGTCAGCAGGGCGGTCACGCAGAGCATCAGCCAGCCGCTGCCCGCCACGTTCAGCGGCTGCGCGCCCTCTTCCTGCGGATGTGACGGCAGCCAGCGCGCCAGCATCAGCATACTGATTAAGCCTATCGGCAGATTGACCCAGAAAATCACCGGCCAGCTGAAGTGCTGCACCAGCCAGGCTCCGGTCAGCGGCCCGACAATCGCGGCCACGCCCCAGACGCTGGACAGCCAGCCCTGAACGCTGGCGCGTTCGCGCGGCGAGTAGATATCGGCCACGATGGTGGAGCTGAGCGGCATGATGGCCCCCGCGCCCAGCCCCTGAAACGCCCGGAACAGGATGAGCCAGAACATGCTGTGCGCAAACCCGCACAGTACGGATCCCAGCAGGAAGATCGTGGTGCCGACAAAAAACATCGTCTTGCGACCGACCCTGTCCGCCAGCCGGCCGTAGAGCGGCACGCTCACCGCCTGGGTCAGCAGATAGATAGAGAACACCCAGCCAAACTGCGAAAACCCGCCCAGGTCGGCGATAATGGTAGGCATGGCGGTGGCGACGATGGTGACTTCGATTGCCGCCATAAACATCGCCAGCATGCAGGCGATTAAGATCCAGTGGCGGTGTCCGGTCTGAAGTTGTGCGCTGTCAGTCATAAGGTTCCTTTTTTTAACAGCAAGGCTAGCCGAAAAGCGGCCCGATGAGTTTCCCGCCAGTGCGCATTTTCTGCACCTTCTGTGACGGTGTCACCGAAAGTCGATGAAATTTTTTTATTGTCGCACCAGCCCAGCCGCTACGGGGCTTTAACACCATTTTAACCGAATTTGCGCTTCCTGATTAAAGGCTGAAAAGCTGGCCTGTCTGATAAAGGGCTGCTATAGCAATAAGGCATCTTATTCAGCACCCGCTGAAAAAGCGTGGATAAACAGTCATTTCATCCACATTTTATCGCAGTTTCGGTTTTGGGCGCGGTGGCCGTTTTTGCCGCATCTGTCGGACTGTTTGTGGCAGTTATAACAATTGAGATCGTTATCAGGGAGAATCTCCTATGCAAAATGCTTCACTGGCGAAACGCGCCGGTCTGGCGCTGCTTGCAGTGGTCGCGGTAATCGCCGTACTGATCTGGGGCCTCGGCTGGGATCAGCTGGTGGCCCGCAAAGTCGATCTGCTCTATCTGGGGCAACAACATCTCTTCTTAGTGTTCTGGTCCATGCTGTTCGCGCTGCTGGTCGGTATTCCCAGCGGCATCCTGCTCAGCCGCCCTTTTGCCCGCCGCTGGGCCGAAACCGTCATGCAGATTTTTAACGTCGGTAACACCCTGCCGCCGCTGGCGGTGCTGGCGCTGGCGATGGTCATCATCGGGATTGGCGACCGTCCGGCCCTGATTGCGCTGTTCCTGGCCTCGCTGCTGCCCATCGTCCGTAACACCTTCTCGGGTCTGAGCGCGGTGCCGCCGTCGCTGCTCGAAGCCGCAAACGGTATCGGCATGACCAAATGGCAGCGTCTGCGTCAGGTCGAACTGCCGAATGCCCTGCCGGTGATCCTCTCCGGCGTGCGCATCGCCACCGCCATCAACGTCGGCACCGCGCCGCTGGCCTTCCTGATTGGCGCCAGCAGTTTTGGTGAGCTGATCTTCCCGGGCATCTATCTCAACGACTTCCCGACGCTGATTCTGGGCGCCGTCGCGACCGCTCTGGTGGCGCTGGTTCTGGATATGATGCTGGCCGCGCTGGGCCGCTTTCTGAGTCCGCACGCCGCGGCCTGACCATAAGGAATTTCAAATGCTAACGCGCTGGATCAAGAAAAGCGTTGTCGCGCTGACGGCAACCCTGCTGATAAGCCAGACGGCACAGGCCGCAGCACCGCTGGTGATGGCCACCAAAAGTTTTACCGAGCAGCACATCCTCTCCGCCATGACGGTGCTATGGCTGCAGAAAAAAGGCTTTGAGGTGGTGCCGAAACGCAATATCGCCACCACCATCGGCCGCAATGCGCTGCTGAACAAACAGATCGATATGGTCTGGGAATATACCGGCACCTCCCTGATCATCTTCAACCACATCAGCCAGCCGATGTCTTCAGAGCAGGCGTATGAAACGGTGAAAAAGCTGGATGCAAAACTGGGGCTGATCTGGCTGAACCCGGCACCGATGAACAACACCTACGCATTTGCCATGACCCGCAAAGAGGCGGAAAAACAGGGGATCAGCACGATGTCGCAGCTGGTGGCGAAGATTGAGCAGATCCGTAAAACCGACCCGGATAACAACTGGCGGCTGGGCCTGGATCTGGAGTTTGCCGGTCGCTCTGATGGCCTGAAGCCGCTGCAGAAGACCTACAACCTGGCGCTGGATCGGCCGCAGATCCGCCAGATGGACCCCGGTCTGGTCTATAACGCGATCCGCGACGGCTTTGTGAATGCGGGGCTGATCTACACCACCGATGGCCGCGTCAAAGGCTTCGACCTGAAAGTGCTGGAGGATGATAAGCACTTCTTCCCCAGCTATAACGTGACGCCGGTGGTGCGCCAGGATGTGCTGGCGAGCCACCCGGGGCTGGACAGCGCGCTGAATCAGCTCTCGGCGCAGATCACCGATGAGGCGATCACCGAGCTGAACAAGCGGGTCGATATTGATCACCAGTCACCGGAAAAAGTGGCGCGTGATTTCCTTCAATCCAAAAACATGCTGTAAGGAGGCACTGTGGATACCCTTCACTACATCATGGATAACTGGAGCACCCTGCTGACCCTGAGCTGGCAGCACAGCTGGCTGGTTCTGGTGGCGGTGGGCCTGGCGATTGTGATTGGCGTGCCGCTGGGCATTCTGATCGTGCGCGTCAGATGGCTGGCAACCCCGATTCTGGGGATCGCCACCGTGGTACTGACCATTCCGACCATTGCCCTGTTTGGCCTGATGATCCCGCTGTTTTCGCTGATCGGTCAGGGTATCGGGGCGCTGCCCGCGATTACGGCGGTGTTCCTCTACTCGCTGCTGCCTATCGTGCGTAACACCCACACCGCGCTGGAGAACCTGCCGGATGGCCTGCGTGAAGCGGGTCGCGGCATCGGCATGACCTTCTGGCAGCGTCTGCGCTGGGTAGAGATCCCGATGGCGCTGCCGGTGATTTTCGGCGGCATCCGGACCGCCGTGGTGATGAACGTTGGCGTGATGGCGATCGCCGCGGTAATTGGCGCAGGCGGTCTGGGACAGCTGCTGCTGGATGGGATCAGCGGCAGTGATATTCGTATGCTGATTGCCGGGGCACTGATGATTTGTCTGCTGGCTATTTTTCTTGACTGGCTGCTGCATCGTCTGCAGCAGGCGCTGACTCCAAAGGGGATTCGATAATGATAACGCTGGAAAACCTGACGAAAACCTTTATCCAGAAAAACGGCACCACCAATAACGCCGTCGATAACGTCAGCCTGCATGTGCCAGCCGGTGAGATGTGCGTGCTGCTCGGCCCGTCGGGCTGCGGTAAAACCACCACGCTGAAGATGATTAACCGGCTGATCCCCGCCACCAGTGGCCGCATCCTGATCAACGGGGAAGATACCAGCACCCAGGACACCACCACCCTGCGCCGCAACATCGGCTATGTGATCCAGCAGATTGGTCTGTTTCCCAACATGACCATCGAGGAGAACATCACTGTGGTGCCGCGGATGCTCGGCTGGAACAAAAAGCAGTGTCACGAGCGCGCCACCGAGCTGATGAGCATGGTGGCACTCGATCCTAAAAAGTTTCTGCATCGCTATCCGCGTGAGATGTCCGGCGGTCAGCAGCAGCGTATCGGCGTAATCCGTGCGCTGGCGGCGGATCCACCGGTGCTGCTGATGGATGAGCCTTTTGGTGCGGTTGACCCGATTAACCGCGAAGTGATCCAGAATGAGTTCCTGGACATGCAGCGTCAGCTGAAGAAAACCGTGATGCTGGTGAGCCACGATATCGACGAGGCGCTGAAGCTGGGAGACCGCATCGCGGTGTTTGGTCAGGGCAAAATCGTGCAGTGCGCCAGCCCGGATGAGCTGCTGGCGACCCCGGCCAATGAGTTTGTCGGCTCCTTCGTCGGCCAGGACCGCACGCTGAAGCGTCTGTTACTGGTGCAGGCGGGCGACGTGACCGACCAGCAGCCGACCATCACCGTGCGCCGCTCCACGCCGCTGGCGGAAGCCTTTGGCACCATGGATGAGAACGATATGCGCTCGATTACCGTGGTCGACGAGGATGGCAAACCGCTGGGCTTTGTGAAGCGTCGTGAGGCGCGAAACGTCAGCGGCCGCTGCGAAGAGAAGCTGCACACCTTCAGGGTGACGGGCAAAGCAGAGGAGAACCTGCGTGTCGTGCTCTCCAAACTCTATGAGCACAACACCGTCTGGATGCCGATCGTCGATGAAGAGGGGCGCTACAGCGGGGAGATCTCGCAGGATTATATCGCAGACTACCTCAGTTCGGGGCGTACCCGTCGTCGTCTCAATCCGTAATTCCCTTCTGTCCATGATACAAAAAGGGCCATGCTGGCCCTTTTTTTTCTACGCCATCCCTGGCCCGTCGGGGTTTGCAACTAACACAGGCCCCCTTCGCGTTAAATTCTGCCTCAGTTGTCAAACCAATGTTTCTGTTTTAATTGTCTGAAGCGTCAGGCTCAGCTCTCGGTCAGCGTCTCCGCCTCGACCGCGTCGGACGCCTGCCCTTCGTCGGGCAGCACCAGGTTAAGCAGGATCGCCAGAAGGCCGCCGGTTGTTACCGCATGACCGAACAGGCTGTTAATCAGCGGCGGAAACTGCTTCAGCACCTCCGGCACCGCTTCCACGCCCAGACCGATACCAAAGGCGATCGCCACAATCAGCATCTCGCGACGGCCCAGCGGCGTCTGAGTCATGACCCGGATCCCGGCGGCCACCACGCTGCCAAACATCACGATGGTCGCACCGCCCAGCACCGGCGGCGGGATCTGCTGCAGCAGCGAGCCGATAAAGGGAAAAAGCCCCAGCAGCGCCAGCATCATGCCCAGCAGCATACCGACGTAACGACTGGCGACGCCGGTCATCTGGATAACACCGTTGTTCTGGGCAAAGGTGGTGTTGGGAAAGGCGGAGAACACCGCCGCCAGCACGCAGCTCAGGCCATCGGCGACGATGCCGCCCTGCAGCCGCTGCTGAAACGGCTTGCCGGTGATCGGCTGTTGCGAGATCAGGCAGTTGGCGGTGAGATCGCCCACGGCCTCGATCACCGCGATCACGGCGACCAGGGCGATGGGCAGAAAAATCGTCCAGTCGAAGGCAAAACCAAACCGGAACAGCGCGGGCAGCACGATCCAGTGCTCCGGCGGCGTCATCGTCAGCGGCAGATGCCCGGTTAAGGCCGCCGCCACGCATCCCACCGCGATACCGGCCACCACCGCCACCAGCCGCGCCCAGCGGTTACGCGCACGGTTCAGCGCCACAATCACCAGCAGCGTCAGCGCCCCCAGCGCCAGGTTGCCGGGCGATCCAAAATCGGTGGCGTTGTGTCCGCCCGCCCAGTCGGTGATGCTGACCTTGATCAGGCTGATGCCAATCAGGGTGATCACCGTGCCGGTCACAACCGGCGTCAGCACTTTACGCAGCGAGCCAACACAGCGGCTGATCAGAATCGGGATCAGCGCCGCCACCAGGTTGCAGCCAAACAGCATCGCCATAATCTCTTCCGCCGAACCGCCACGCCCCTTCACCATCAGACCGCCCGACAGAATCACCCCCAGAAAGGCGAAGCTGGTGCCCTGCAGACAGATCATCCCGGCACCAACGCCCGCGATCCGCCGGGACTGCAGGAAAGTGCCCAGACCGGAGACAAACAGCGACATGCTGATCAGATAGGGAATGTAGGCCTGCAGCCCCAGCACCGAGCCGATAATCAGGGGCGGCGTGATGATCCCGACCACGCTGGCCAGCAGATGCTGCAGCGCGGCGATGAAGGCCGGAACGGGGCCAATGCGGGCGTCCAGCCCGTATAACAAACCTTGCTCGTGCGAGTGCGACATAATGGTGCTCCACCTCTGGATGATAAGCGGAGGTAATGCATTTTCTGCGCCATGACGTTACTGTTTCGCGTATCTGAAATCAGGCCGTTGAATTATCGGGGAAATTAACCGGGGAGAGTCAGCGATCGGCCTGAAACGTTAGGCTCACCGCTGACTGAGATGAAGAGATTTGTTTCATAATCAGGCGATCTTTGCACTCACAGCGTGCAGATCGCGCTGCTCCAGCAGGGAAATATCGATGTAAGGCGTGAGGTCACGCTGTTCAGCGCGCGGCAGATAGGGCAGCTCACCCAGCAGCGGCGCGGCAATGTTTTCCCGCAATACCGTGATGATGTCGCTGTAGTGCGCCAGCCCCGGATTGATGCGGTTTGCGACCCAGCCTACCAGGGGCAGCCCATCCTGAACTATCGCCTCGGCCGTTAACAGGGCGTGACTGATGCAGCCCGACTGAATGCCGACCACCATCACCACCGGCAACTGCTGCTCCACGACCCAGCAGGAGAGCGGACGGCCATCGTTCATCAGGCTCCGCCAGCCGCCGGTGCCCTCCACCACCACCCGATCGGCCTGCTGCGACAGGCTGAGTAAGCCCCGGCTCAGCAGCCCATAATCGATCTGCTGGCCGGGATGAGTGCAGATCTCCTCCTCCTCAAAAACCAGCGGATTAATGGCCTGATAGGGTAATTCCAGGGATGAGGCGCTCTGCAGAACCTGTGCATCTTTATTACGCAGGCCCTCGGCGGTGCGGGCTGCGCTGCGCGCGACGGGCTTGTAGCCGACGGCGCTCAGTCTGTGGCGGATAAAGCTCTGTAACAGGGCGCGTGACACCACCGTTTTACCTACTGCGGTGTCGGTGCCGGTAACAAACAGTCTGTTCACTCCACTTCTCCTCTTGAACCGTTGCGGCTAATCGGTGATTAACCTTGCTGCAAACCGGCATTTTAAGGAAAGGAGGATGAGAACGGATTGCGTTAGCGCAAGATTAAGCCTGCTTAACCTTGCAACAGTTTCACTAACAGATGACCGTTATAGAGCGCGTCTTTGATCAGCGCCGCCGCGCCCAGGGTTCCCGGCTCGCTGAATTCGGTGGGTGCCAGCTGGATCGTCGCGCTGTAGGCGGGCAGTGACTGCTGCAGAATGGTGTTACTCACCGCCGGAAACAGCACATCGGCCGCGGCGTTGAGGGGAGAACCGATAAGAATCTGTTGTGGATTAAAGATGTTGACCATCATCGCCAGGATCCGGCCAACGTGATGCCCCACGCTGGCGATGGTGTCACGCGCCAGCCGATCGCCCGACTGGGCGGCCGCACACAGTGACTGAAGCGTCAGCGGCTGCGCATTGAGCAGGCTGTCGGGCTGCGCGGGCAGACGCTGGGCCGCCAGCGCCAGCAGGCTGCCGGTGCTGGCCACGGTTTCCAGGCAGCCATGATTCCCGCAGTAGCACTGCTGGCCGTAGGGGTCGATCTGGGTGTGCCCAATCTCGACCAGCGCCCTGCCGCGCTTGTGCAGCAGCTGACCGCCGCTGATCACGCCCGCCCCTACGGTTTCATCAATCACAATCTGAATGACATCCTGCGCACCGCGTGACGCGCCAAACAGCGACTCCGCCAGCGTCCAGGCTGAGATGTCGTGCTGCACAAACACCGGCAGGCCTGTGCGCGACGCCAGCGCATCGCCCAGCGGCATGTCGCGCACCTGATAACCCGGCAGCCGGTGCACCACGCCGGACGCGGCGTTGATCAGGCCAGGCAGCGTGATGGCGATCGCCGTCAGGCGCTCCAGCTTCTTCTGATGGCGGATAAAGAAGGCATCGACCTGTTCAATCAGGGCGTTCAGCAGCGGCTGCGCCGTCTCATCCGGCAGCGGCAGGCTCTCTTCTGCCAGCGCACGGCTGCTGAGGTCGCGCAGCGTAAAGGTCATGGCACCGCGATGCAGGCGGATCGCCAGATAGTGCCAGGCGTCGGTGTCCAGAATCAGGCCAATCGCCGGCCGGCCGCGGCTGCCCGGCTCCTGAAATTCGGTCTCCTGCACCAGATGGGCGTCCAGCATTTCCCGGACAATTTTGGTGATGCTGGCCGGGGCGAGCTGGGCACGGCGGGAGAGTTCGATACGCGAAATGGGACCGTGACGGTCAATCAATCGATATACGACGCCTGCATTGGTCTGCTTGATCTGGTCAATGTGGCCAGGTTGACTGTCCGGATTCACAACCCTGCTCCCGGTTATTTTCGCGCTTCTAAATAAACATGCGTCATGGTGATGCAGATCAGGCGACAGCGTCAAATATTTGATTAGAAATGTGATTTATCGCACAGATTGATGATAGGAAGCGGTGGCTTCATCGCCGGTTTGACTGCAGCAGCGCCATCATGTTCGCCATCTGCGCGCTCTGCTCGCGGGCGGCGGACCAGACCAGCCAGAGTTCAGAAATCGCATCCTCTTCCCTCAAGGGCAGCCAGACCAGATCGCTCAGCCGCGCCCGGCGAAACGAGGCCGGCAGAATCGAGACGCCCAGACCGGTCGCCACCAGCCCCAGGATCGTCATCGCCTCGCCCACTTCCTGAGTGATGTAGGGCTTGATGTGGTAGCGGTGCAGCAGCGCCAGAATATCGCTGTAGAGCGCGGTGCCCCCCTGCGGATCGAAAAAGACAAAGGGCTCCGATGCCAGCGCCGACACCGAAATGCGCTCTGCGCCAGCCAGCGGATGCGCCTTGTGCACCACGGCAAACAGCGGCTCACTCAGCAGTAACTGATGATGCAGCCCGTCGGGCAGTGAGGTGTTACGCATCACGCCGAGATCGAGCCGCCCTTCAAGCAGCGGCGCCAGCTGCTGGTGGGTGTTGATCTCCTGCATCTGAATGTGCACCTGCGGCCAGCGCTGGCGGAAACGGTAGAGCGCGTCGGAGACCGTGGCGGTAAAGGGGGCGGAGGAGGTGAATCCGATGCGCAGCCCGCCCTCTTCGCCACGATGCAGACGGGCAGCGCGATCGGCGGCCTGCTCAACCTGCAACAGGATCGCCCGCGCATCACTCAGCAGCTGAGCGCCCGCCGCCGTGAGCTGCACGCTGCGGTTGGTGCGATGAAAGAGTTTCGCGCCGGTTTCCGCCTCCAGCTGGATAATCTGCTGACTGAGCGGCGGCTGAGAGATATTGAGCCGCCGGGCCGCCCGCCCGAAATGCAGCTCTTCTGCCACCGCCACGAAGTAGCGCAGATGGCGCAGTTCGATATTCATATTTAAAACGTCTTATTTGAGATTATTAATATATTAGACATCATAATCTCCCTTTCCTAAGCTGACGACAGGTTTTCTGACTGAAAGGACGATGTGTGAGTCGCTCAATACAGGCCACAGTGGATGAGGACGCGGCGCCAGATGCGCCAGCGTCCGCTGCGGCTGCTTATATCCGCCGGGGCACGCCCCGCTTTATGCGCGTTACGCTGGCGCTGTTCTCTGCCGGGCTGGCCACCTTTGCCCTGCTCTACTGTGTTCAGCCGATCCTGCCGGTGCTGTCACAGCAGTTTGGCGTCTCGCCCGCCACCAGCAGTCTGTCGCTCTCTATCTCCACCGGTCTGATGGCGCTGGGGCTGCTGGTCACCGGCCCGCTCTCGGATGCCATTGGCCGCAAATCGGTGATGGTGACCGCCCTGATGCTGGCGGCGCTCTGCACCCTGCTCTCGGCCACGATGACCAGCTGGCACGGCATTCTGCTGATGCGGGCGCTGATGGGGCTGTCGCTGAGCGGCGTCGCGGCGGTAGGGATGACCTATCTCAGCGAAGAGATGGATGTGCGCGTCGTTGCCTTTTCGATGGGGCTCTATATCAGCGGCAACTCGATCGGCGGGATGAGCGGACGCCTGCTGAGCGGGGTGCTGACCGATCTCTTCACCTGGCGGATCGCCGTGGCGGTCATCGGCTGCTTCTCACTGGCGTCAGCGCTGATGTTCTGGAAGATCCTGCCCGCCTCGCGCCATTTTCGCCCCATTCCGCTGCGTCCGCGTAATCTGATGATTAACTTCCGGCTGCACTGGCGCGATCCGGGCCTGCCGTGGCTGTTCGCCGAAGGCTTCCTGCTGATGGGCGCCTTCGTCACGCTGTTTAACTATATCGGCTACCGTCTGCTGGATGCGCCCTGGCACCTCAGTCAGGCGGTGGTGGGGCTGCTGTCGGTGGTCTACCTGACCGGTTCCTGGAGTTCGCCTAAAGCGGGTGCGCTGACCAACCGCCTGGGGCGCGGACCGGTGATGCTGGGTGCCACCGCGATGATGCTGCTGGGCCTGCTGATCACCGCCTTTAACGCCCTCTGGCTGATCCTGCCTGGCATGATGCTGTTCACCGCCGGATTTTTTGCCGCACATGCCGTGGCTAGCGGCTGGATTGGCCCGCGCGCGCGCCGGGCGCGGGGTCAGGCCTCGTCGCTCTATCTGTTCAGCTACTACGCGGGCTCCAGCGTGGCAGGCACCCTGGGCGGCTTCTTCTGGCATGACTACGGCTGGAATGGCATTACGCTGTTTATCAGTTTCCTGCTGATCCTGGCGCTGCTGGTCGCCTGGCGGCTGCACAGCAAAAAGCTCTGACCCATCCCGCCAGATCCGGCCTCGCACCGGGTCTGGCGCGGCCTTCTCCAGGCCCCCTCCCCGTCAATCCGCTCACCACAAAGTGTGCGTTTCCCGCTATAATCGTTCGTATTGAAATAATTCGTCTGCTTTGCCTTTTCACGGCAACAAGGAACGCCTGTGGCCCTCTACTATTACGTCAATAAACAATCGGGATATAACAACAACCATGTGGTGCATGCGGCAGGCTGCCCCTGGCTGCCTGACATGGATAACAGACTGTTTCTGGGCAGTTTTTATCACGTGAACGCCGCTATTCTGCAGGCAAAAAAATATTATGCGGGTGCGATTGGCTGTGAGAACTGCTGCCCGCTCCCTCCCCACGACGAGCCGGACGGTCAGCAAAGCGTGGCCCTGAAGCACACCCCTTTTTCCCGCTAGTCAGAGAGGCGGCAGGTGGCGGCCCGCGACGGCCATCCGGTATCCGGCCGCCACAGGATCGCATTCGAAAATTTCCGCATGAAAAACGCGTTATAAGGTTTCTCTTCCCGCTTTATTCACTACAATGTTCATTAATTTGTGACGCAGGTCACTTTCGTGGGATGGTCTGCCCCATCCTGACCCGCTGTACTGACTGATTTGACACCTCAATGCAACCAACAACTGTTTCACGTAAAACGGCCTGGCTTCGCGTCGTCCTGCTGGCCATTGCCGCCTTTGTTTTTAATACCACTGAATTTGTGCCGGTTGGCCTGTTGTCCGATATCGCGGCGGACTTCTCCATGCAGACGGCGGATGTCGGCATTATGCTGACGATCTACGCCTGGGTCGTGGCCCTGCTCTCCCTGCCACTGATGCTGCTGACGCGCAACGTCGAGCGCCGGCTGCTGCTGGGCGTGCTCTTCGCCATCTTTGTCATCAGCCATGCGCTCTCAACCGTCGCGTGGGATTTCTGGTCGCTGATGATCTCCAGGGTCGGCATCGCCCTGTCGCACGCCGTGTTCTGGTCGATCACCGCCTCGCTGGCGATCCGGGTGGCTCCGGCGGGCAAGAAAACCCAGGCGCTCAGTATGCTGGCGACCGGGACGGCCCTGGCGATGGTGCTGGGCGTGCCGATTGGCCGCGTCGTGGGTCAGTATCTGGGCTGGCGCACCACCTTTGGCGTAATTGGCCTGTCGGCGCTGGTGCTGATGATTATGCTGGTGCGGATCCTGCCGCGCCTGCCCAGCGAACACACCGGTTCCCTCAGCAGCGTGCCGATGCTGTTTCGCCGTCCGGCGCTGGTCAGCATGTATCTGCTGGTGACGCTGGTGGTGACGGCGCACTACACCGCCTACAGCTATATCGAACCCTTTATGCAGAACGTGGCGCAATCCAGCGGCAATTTCACCACCCTGCTGCTGCTGCTGTTCGGCTCAGCGGGCATTCTGGGCAGCATTCTGTTCAGCACGCTGGGCAATAAATTCCCCTCTGCGCTGCTGATCGCCGCGATTGCGCTGATAACCCTCTGCATGGGGCTGCTGATTTTTGCGGCCATTCGCCCTGCCGCCATCTCAACACTCTGCATTGTCTGGGGGATGGCGATGATGATGATCGGTCTGGCGATGCAGGTGCGGGTTCTGTCGCTGGCGCCGGATGCCACGGATGTGGCGATGTCGCTGATGTCCGGCATCTATAACATCGGTATCGGCGCGGGCGCGCTGCTGGGCAATCAGGTGAGTCTGCATCTGGGCATGGCAGAGGTCGGTAATGTCGGCGGGATGATCGGTCTGGTCGCCCTGCTCTGGTGTGTCTATATCTTCCGCCGGTATCCGCAGCTGCGCAGCAACGGCTGAACGCCCGCTGCGGCCATAAAAAAGGCTTCAGATACGCGGGTTATCTGAAGCCTTTCGGTCACACTTCGTGACCGGCACTTACTTATAAAGAATGGCGGTGCCATGCAGGTTGTTGTTGCCAGAGGTCGAAGTGATGCGGAACGACTTTGCGCCGGCATCGCTGGCCTTTTCTGACAACTGCTGCTCCAGCGACGTCAGGCTGGTGCTGCCTGTTGCGCTGATGACGCCTGTTTTCTGCTGATCCAGCGGTGTCGTGCTGACCTGCTGCGCCGCGACGCTGGCAAATGAGAAGCCGCTCAGCAGCACCGCCGCCATAATCATCGTCACTCTTTTCATTATATCTGCCTTCTGGTTTCAACTCGCTTCTGTGCGCTGAGAACGCTCCGTTACTGGTAGATCACCGCGGTGCCGTGCAGCTTGTTCTGGCCGCTGGTTGAGGTGATACGGAACGATTTCGCACCGGCTTCATCGGCTTTCGCACTCAGCTGCGCTTCCACCGAGGTCAGATTGCTGCCGCCCTGCACCGCGATGGTGCCAACAGGCTGCTGATTCGCCGGTTCGCTTGTCACAAGGTCAGCGGCTGAAGCGCCAAAAGCCAGAGTAGTCAGTGCCAGTGCCGCCAGAGTAGTTTTGATGGTGTTCATAATAATCTCTCTATTCAGTCATGAAGTTCAGTGGGTCTGAAACAGGGTGTCGTGATTTAATTAACGACCGTTAAATAAATGATAGATCCTGGAGGTACGGGTCGTCAATATTTATTTAATGAGCGTTATTTTAATCGCGAAGTGGCGCGATTATGGGCTTCAGCCCTCTTTCTGACTTAACATCCGGGGCGAAAACGGCAGGCGAACGCACAAAATGGCAACCGGCGCTGCGGCGGATGCCTGCGGGCCTTGCACATTTTTATAATGATCGGTAATTTAATACTCTGTTTCATAGCAAGTGAGGATGTATGCATCAGGTTCAGGATTGCGAGGTAAAGAAATGCCGTGGCCGGCCCAAAGTATTCGACCGCGATGCCGCTCTCGATAAAGCACTGACCCTGTTCTGGACGCACGGCTATGAAGGCACCTCTCTGGCGGACCTGGTGGCGGCGACCGGCGCAAAAGCGCCTACGCTTTACGCCGAGTTCGTGAATAAAGAGGGCCTGTTTCGCGCGGCGATGGAACGCTACATCGAGAGGTTCAGCGCGGAGCGTGACGCGGCGTTAGCCGACGATCGGCTGACGGTGGATCGGGCTATCGAAGCCTACTTCCGCGCCACCGCCGCCTGTTTCACCGAGCGCGACTCACCCGGCGGCTGCTTCTTTATCTGTACCTCCTCTGCGCTGTCGGCGGCATCCACCGAGATTGCCGCTATGCTGCAACAGCAGCATCAGCTGCAGGAAAATGTGCTGAGCGATTTCCTGCTGGCGCGTCAGCAACGCGGCGAACTGGGCGAGGCGGTCAACATTCCGGCGCTCTCCCGCTATCTGGGCTGTATGCTGCAGGGGATGTCGGTGCGGGCGCGCGAAGGCGTGGATCGTGACGATCTGGAGAGCATTATTGATACGCTGATGGCGATGTGGCCGACCCTGACGGGTCTGTGTCGGGCCAGGGGCTAAAGCATCAGGGCGGCGTAGCCGCCCTTTTCATTTCAGTGCAGGAAGAACACCGGTTTCAGCGGCTGGCTGACCGGGCTGTTGTCGGCATTCGACGGCATCAGATCTTTCATGGAGGCCCACCAGCGCTGGCAGACCTCCGTCTGTGCCACCGCGTTCCAGCGCTCCTCGGAAGCGATCTCCACGCTGGCAAACAGCAGGTTTCGCCCGGCGTCCAGCCAGATCGCGTAGTTGCTCGCGCCGTGCGCTTTCAGGGTCTCTGCCAGCTCGGGCCAGATCGGCGCGTGACGGCGCTCATACTCCGCATGACAGTCAGGATGCACCTGCATCACAAAAGCTTTACGCAGCATTGGCCGGCCCCGCATCCAGCGCCGGTTGCCACGGGGTGACGCCGAAGCGTTTGCCCAGTGCGACCAGCTGTTCGGTGGTAATACTCTGCCGGATACCGCCCATCGACAGCACTTTCACGATCACCTCGGATGATTTTTCCGCTGTATCGATCAGGCCAAAGGCCTCATCCAGCGTCGGGCCGGTGGCGAAGATACCGTGAAACGGCCACATCACCAGGGTGTGTGACTCCATCTGCCCGGCCGTGGCGCGGCCGATTTCATCGGTGCCCGGCACCATCCACGGCAGTACGCCGACGCCATCCGGGAAGACCACCAGACATTCGGTACTGCCCTCCCAGAGCAGGCGGGTCAGGCGTGCCGGGTCCAGCTCAACGACATAGCTCAGCGCCATAAAGTGGGTGGCGTGGCAGTGCATGATCACCCTGTCCGCGCCCCCGCTCACCGCCTTGCGCACCGCGTGAGACTGAAAGTGCGACGCCAGCTCCGAGGTTGGCAGGCCGCCATTCGACAGCCCCCAGTGAATTTTAAACGAACGCCCTTTGTCATCGACCTGCAGCAGCGCCAGGCAATCCGCCGGATCGAGCTGAACGTTGCGCATGAATTTCCCTGAGCCGGTGACCAGGAACCAGTCGTTCGCCAGCGCCGGTGCGGGCTGGCTCAGCTCCACGCAGCGCGGCGACGGGTAAAAGTCGGCGGCATAGAGGCTGACCTCCTCCTCGCGCAGGCGCAGGCTGACGTTGCCGCCGTTACGTTCATCCCAGCCCTTCAGCCACATATCGCTGGTCGCTTTGACCATCCCTTTAACAAACCCGGAAGAAAGAATGCTTTGCATAGTGAAATCCTTAACGTTGGCTCAAGATCTGTTGTTCGTAATGGCGGACATCGCCTAACCAGCTGGCATCCGCCGGGACGTCATGCCGCAGGCACCACGCCTCCCACACCGCCTGCCACGGCAGAGACTTCTGCTCTTCCAGCAGGGCCAGCCGGGCGGTGTAATCGCCGCGGTTCTCCGCCTGGCGCAGGCGATCGGTCGGCTCCAGCAGGGCGCGCAGCAGCGCTTTCTGGGTGTTGCGGGTGCCGATTACCCAGGCGGCGATCCGGTTGATGGAGGCGTCGAAGAAGTCCAGCCCGATATGCACCTTATCGAACAGCTGATGACGGACGATCTCGCTGGCGATCGCCTGGGTTTCATCATCCAGCAGCACCACATGGTCGCTGTCCCAGCGTACCGGACGGCTGACGTGCAGCAGCAGGCGCGGCACATAGAGCATGGCCGCCGAGATTTTGTCGGAGATCACTTCGGTGGGATGGAAGTGCCCGGCATCCAGGCAGAGCGCCGTCTGGCGGCTGGCGGCGTACCCCAGGTAAAATTCGTTCGATCCGACGGTGTAGCTCTCTGCGCCGATACCGAACAGCTTGCTTTCGACCGCATCGATATGGTGCTGCGGGTTGAGTTTCTCCGCGATCACTTCATCCAGGGCGCTCAGCAGACGCTGACGCGGTGCCAGCCGATCCACGGTGATATCTTTCATGCCGTCCGGCACCCAGATATTCATTACCGAGGGCGTACCGAGCTGCTCACCAAAGGAGGCGGAGATGCGGCGGCTCGCCTTGCAGTGGTCGATCCAGAACTGACGCACGGCCTTATCAGGGTGCGACAGTGTAAAGCCGTCGGCGCTCAGCGGATGCGAGAAGCAGCTGGGGTTAAAATCCAGCCCCAGGTGACGCTCTCTGGCCCACGCCACCCAGTTGGCGAAATGCACGGGTTCGATCGCATCCCGCGCGACCGGTTTGTCGCTTTCCAGATAGAGCGCATGCAGATTCAGGCGCTTGACGCCCGGGATCAGTGACATCGCCTTGTCGATATCGCGGCGGAGTTCACCGGCATTCCGCGCCCGGCCGGGGTAATTTCCGGTCGCCTGAATGCCGCCGGTTAATGCGGCCTGCGGATCCTCAAATCCCCGGACATCATCGCCCTGCCAGCAGTGCATGGAGACCGGAATCGTATCCAGCTGGCGAAGGGCCTGTTCAGCATCCACCCCGCTGTCGGCGTAGCGTTGTTTAGCCAGTTCAAAAGCCTGTTCAATCTGCTTAGTCATAAGCGGGTTCCTTAGCGGGTTGACTCAGCGCCGCGAAGCGCGCCTGACTGGCGCGAAAGACGCTGTTCGGTTGCGGTTCGAAGGTTTCAAGCGGGAAGTTGCGGGTAACGGCACCGCGAAAATCGGCCACGTCGGTCAGTTCACCCAGCGCAATCAGCTGACCGCCGACGTTGCCCAGCGTAGAGGCTTCAACCGGTCCGGCCAGGACCGGGATCTGACAGGCATCGGCGCAGAGCTGATTCAGGAAGCGGTTCTGACTGCCGCCGCCCACCACATGCAGCTGAGTGAACGGCTGACCACGCAGTGCGGCCAGCTCCTGGATTACCTCACAGTAGAGCAGCGCCAGGCTGTCGAAGATGCAGCGCGCCAGGGCGGCGGCCGATTGCGGAACCGGCATCCCCTGTTCTGCGCAGGCGTTCTGGATCTCCCCGACCATGCTGTCGGGATTGATAAAGCGGGCCGCATTGGGGCTGATGAGCGAAACACAGGCGGGCTGTCGGGCCGTCTCGTCGATCAGCGCGCCGAGATCCTCAATCTGCAGTTCGGCGCAGATGCTCTGCAGCAGCCACAGCCCCATGATGTTTTTCAGTACGCGATAGCCCTCCGCGCCCCCTTCGTTGGTGATGTTGGCGCGCAGCGCGGCCTCACAGGCATAGGGCTGGAGGCTCTCAAAACCCATCAGCGACCAGGTGCCGGAGCTGAGATAGGCCGCATCCTCCTGCATCAGCGGCGTCGCCAGCACGGCGCTGGCGGTGTCGTGGGTAGCGACCGCGATCACCGGCACCGCCATTCCGGTACGGTTGAGCCAGTGGCCGACGGTGTTGCCCGGCGCCTGCGGCTGCCTGAACCAGTGCGGCTCTGCGCCCGCCCAGGCCAGCAGATCACGATCCCACTCGCCCGTGTGAAGGTTGAGCATCTGCGTGGTGGTGGCGTTGGTGTACTCCCAGTTCAGGTTGCCGGTCAGACGGTAGTGCAGGTAGTCGGGGATCATCAGCGCATGGGCCACGCGCGCCTGCCAGTCGGGCTGCTGCTGATGCAGGGCGCGCATCTGATAGAGCGTATTGAACGGCAGAAACTGAATGCCGGTCCGGGCGTAGATGGCGCTGCGGCTCAGCGCCTTCTCAGCCTGCTCCATCAGGCCGCGGGTGCGTGCGTCGCGATAGCTGACCGCTTCGCCGACCCGTTCGCCCTCCGCATCGAGCAGCACCATATCGACGCCCCAGGTGTCGATGCCGATACTGTCCGGCACGATCCCCTCGTCATCCAGCTGCGCCAGCCCGGCGCGGATCGCCTGCTCCAGCGCGGCCAGATCCCAGCAGTCATAACCGGCACGACGCAGACGCTGATTTTTAAAACGCCGGACCTCACGCAGCGTGAGCTGACGCTGCGCGGCATCCCATCCGGCGAGCATGACGCGACCGCTGGATGCACCGAGGTCGATGGCAACAATGTTTCTCCGGGTCATGGCGGTGTTTCCCTGTGATGAAGTGGTCACAGAGTAAAAATCTGGCCGGATGAAGACCTTCCCCGCAGTGCCAGCGGTGCAGGCGCGCTGGCAGACCTGCAAAGAAGTTCGTGAGGGAGATCACAGAGGCCGCACGCAGGAGGATGTGACCCCTGCCGCAAATCTGTTAACTGCCGGGGATATCTTGAAAAATCAGCGCGATTCCTGCTCAGCGCGGTTGAAAATTCAAGGTAAGGTAAGCGGGTCCTGATTAGACTGCGTTAAAGTTTTGTTAACCAGCGGGAGCCAGTCATGACCATCTTGCACAGTGCGGATTTCTTTCCGGAAGGCGATTACGCGATAGCGATTGAACCGCGCGTCCCCCAGATGGCCTTTCCGGAACATCATCATGATTTTTATGAGATTGTGCTGGTTGAGCAGGGTTCGGGCATTCATGTGTTTAATGGTCAGCCGCAGACGCTCTGCGCCGGGTGTGTCTGTTTTGTCCGCGATCACGACCGCCATCTGTATGAGCAGACCGATAACCTCTGCCTGACCAATGTGCTCTATCGCAGCCCCGGCGCGTTTCGATTTCTCTCCGGGCTGCAGGCTCTGCTGCCCTGCGATCAGGATGGGCAATACCGGCCGCACTGGCGACTGAATCACAGGGTGATGGCGCAGGCGCTGAACGTGGCGGCGCAGATGCAGCAGGATGAGGCCTGGTCGCTGGAGAAGCAGGCGCGCCAGGAGCAGCTCTTTTTGCAGCTACTGGTGCTGCTGCGTGAAGCCGGTATCGACGGCCAGCGTCAGGATCAGGAGGCGCGGCTGCACCGCCTGCTCGACTGGCTGGGCGACCACTACAGTGATGAGATCGTCTGGGATGAGGTGGCGGATCGCTTCTCCCTGTCGCTCCGCACCCTTCACCGCCAGATGAAGCAGCAGACCGGCAGCACGCCGCAGCGTTATCTGAACCGTCTGCGGCTGTTACAGGCCCGTCACCTGCTGCGCCACAGCGATATGCGCATTACCGATATCGCCTTTCAGTGTGGGTTTGGTGACAGTAACCACTTCTCGACCCTGTTCAGGCGCGAATTTGGCTGCGCCCCGCGAACGGAGCGTCAGCAGATGGTGTAAGGAACCCGAAATGGCTTTGATCCTCAGTCGTGATGACTATTTTCCCGCGCCAAATCTGCCGGTAGCGATTGCCGAAAGGATGCCCCAGCCCTCTTTCCCGCCGCACCGGCACGAGTTCAGTGAGATCGTCATCGTCTGGCGCGGTAACGGCCTGCACGTTCTTAACGATCGCCCGTGGCTGATCACCTGCGGCGACGTCTTCTACATCCGCGACAGCGACTGCCACAGTTACGACAGCGTTAACAATCTGGTGCTGGATAATATCCTCTACTGCCAGGACCGTTTTGGCCTGGCGCTCGACTGGCAACAGCTGCTGCCGCAGCCGGGGCCGGATACGCCCGGCAGCTGGCGTCTGACCACCCGGGGCATGTCGCTGGCGCGTGGCGTGATCGGCCAGCTGGAGCGTGAGAGCCGCAAAAGCGATCCGCTGTCGGTGCAGCTCACTGAAGCGCTGTTTTTACAGCTGGCGCTGATCCTGCGCCGCCACGGCTATGCCGCCGACCGCCCCTGGGCCCTGCCGGAGGGGGAACAGCTCGATCTGCTGATGTCCGCGCTGCAGGGCGCGATTGCCCGCCCCTTTGATCTGGCGGCGTTCTGCCAGCATAACCAGCTCAGCGAACGGGCGCTGAAGCAACTCTTTCGGCAGCAGACCGGCATGACCATCGGTCACTACCTGCGTCAGCTGCAGCTCTGCCAGGCGAAGTATCTGCTGCGCACGCAGGCGTGCCTGATCGGTGAGGTCGCCGCCCGCTGCGGCTTTGATGACAGTAATTACTTTTCGGTGGTCTTTACCCGCGACACCGGCCTGACGCCCAGCGCCTGGCGTCAGCGTTTTATCGCCCCGCATCCGGCGCTGAAAGAGAGGGAATCAAATTAAAACGGGCCTGCTGAGCAGGCCCGTTCGATACCCTCAAGTGCTGCCGCGTTCCCGATCAGGCCGCCATACCCAGTCCCACAATATTGGCGGCGATGATAATCACCACGCAGCCGATGGAGAGCACGCTCACCGGTCGCCGCCCCGCCGATGTCCACTCTTTCATTACCAGGCCCACCAGCCCGCCGCACAGCACATAGAGGCTCATGTGCAGCATCCAGCTGACGTAATCGTACTGCGCCGGAATTCTGGCGTGTCCCCAGGCGTAGAAGAAAAACTGCAGATACCACATGGTGCCGCCGAGCACGGCAAAGGCGATGTTGGCGATCAGCAGTGGCCTGGCGACCGAAAAATCGCTGCGCAGCGACAGCCCAGGCCGGGTCGCCAGCCGCCAGAAGCAGAAGCCCAGATTGACCAGCGCGCCGCCGCCCATGATCACCACGTAGCTCGGCAAGGCGACATAGAGCGGATCGATTCCCAGACTGGCGGCGGCCTGATGCATCGGTTTCGCCGCATCCATGGCGAAGGACATTCCGGCGGAGAAGATGCCGCACATCACCGCCAGCAGCAGACCTTTCCTGAGATTAAACTCTTCGGCGTTGATCCCGAGCGCCCGCTCCTTTAACAGCCCGGCGCGCGAGACAATGGCAACACCCGCCAGCGCCACCAGCACCCCCAGCAGGGTTAAGCGACCGCCGGACGAGGCGAACAGCGCCCCGAAGCGGCCCTGCAGCAGCGGCGTCATCAGCGTGCCGACCACCAGGGTAATCCCGATGGCGATGCCGATCCCCATCGACATGCCGAGATAGCGCATGGTCAGGCCGTAGTTAATATTGCCGATACCCCACATGGCGCCAAAGAGAAACACCGGCATCAGCTGTGACAGCGTGAAACTGCGGTAGTAGGCCATAAAGTCGGGCAGTAACACGGCACTCACTGCCCACGGCAGGATCAGCCAGGACATCAGGCCTCCCACCGACCACATGGTTTCCCATGACCATCTTTTTACCTGTTTAAACGGCGCGTAGAAACATGCGGCGCTGGCGGCTCCGACGAAATGCCAGAAGATACCCGCGATAATGGCACTGTTCATTGTTATTCCCCGGTTAGGTTAAGGCCTGTCGGAAAGCTGCTGCTTCCGCTCAGCAGGCAGTCTACGTTCAGCAGGAATTCCTCAGCCTTTGGATAAGTGCCGGAAGCCACCGCGGAGTGGCAATATTTACCCGTTATTCACGTTAAGGATCACAGTTTCATCCTTGACAGTTAACCGGGGGGATAAACCGTTAAGTCGCTTATTATTCAGTGTTTTTCACGATTCTGCTGTGTGGCGCAGCACAATTTCGTGCTGACTGCCAGCTGCGCGCGCGGGATGGCAGAGGCGCAAAGAAGCCTTTCTTTCTGGCAGGCAAGGTCGTATAAACGGGGCAAACAGAGCGGGATCAGGGACTGGGATGACAACAAAGTGGTTAACGGTGATTCTTTCGCGGTCGGTGAGCCAGGTCATGCTGGATGACCTCCGGGCGATATTGCCTGCCGGGGCGATAAACGTATTCGTTAATCAGCTGGATGACACCCACTACGCCACCCTTGAGTGCCTGCAGGCAGAGCAGAACTGCGCGCTGATTGCCTCGGCGATTGTGGTCTGGCGGCAACTGGGCCACGTCCGGCATATCTGCTACAGAAAGGGCGACGTGCTGCGCGAGGAGCAGGATGCCACGCAATTCCAGCTCTTTACCCTGCTGAAAACCCACCGCGCACTCCTGCAGATCTCATGATAAGATCGCGGCCCCTCAATCGCGGTTAGCAGCAGGTAGAAAATGAGAATTGGCATTCTGTTTCCCATCGCCATCATCGTGGCGGGCGTGAGCTTTCTGGCGTGGTTCATCGGCAGCGGCCTGGCGATGCCAGGCTCCTAGGCGTCATCGCAGCTGGCTGTCTTTACTGCCGCGACGATTATATAAACTGCTGCTCTGCTGCTGTTTATCGATCTTCTCCTGACACGAGACGCAGTAGTGTACCCCTTTCAGCGCCTGACGACGCGCTTCCGGGATCGGCTCGCCACAGCGTTCACACTCGGTCGCGCTCTCGCCCTGGCCGATCGCCTGCCTGACGCGCTCGATGCCGTCGTTGACGGTGCTGTCAATCTGCTCCTGGACCGCCCCTTCTGATGCCCATCCGTTAGCCATAATGCCCCCTGTTCTGCCTGTTTCACTTCTTTAAATCTACAACAGATTGGCGATTTTGCCGCAGCACTCACCGGGTTTTGTCACTGGCTGCCAGCCAAACCCGGTGGCTGGCAGCCAGCAAAAGGTCGCGCCGGGCGATCTGCTTCACCCTGCTATCACATTACTGCAACGTATCGATAGCGAAGAGGCCGACAAATGACAACTCATCATCAACATTACATTAATGGCGAATTTGTCACCCATCAGGGTGATCAATGGATCGAGGTGACGAATCCGGCGACGGAGGCGCTGCTGTCACGCATCCCTCAGGGCAGCCGTGAGGATGCCAGCCGCGCCATCCGCGCTGCCGCCGCCGCGCAGCCGGAATGGGAAGCGCTGCCTGCGGTCAGGCGTGGCGTCTGGCTGCATAAGATTGCCAGCGCCATTCGTGAGGCCGAACCCGAACTTACCGCCGCCATCGTCGCGGAAGGAGGAAAGACGCAGGGCCTTGCAAAAACCGAAGTGCTGTTTACCGCCGACTATCTGGACTATATGGCCGAGTGGGCGCGGCGCTATGAGGGGGAGATCATCAACAGCGATCGCCCCGGTGAGAATATCTTCCTGTTTAAAAAGGCCATCGGCGTCACCACCGGCATCCTGCCGTGGAACTTTCCTTTCTTCCTGATCGCCCGCAAAGCGGCACCGGCCCTGATCACCGGCAACACCATCGTGATCAAGCCCAGCGAGCTGACGCCCAACAACGCCGCGCTGTTTGCCGGGATCATCCACAGGCTGGGCCTGCCTGCTGGGGTCATCAACATCGTCTATGGGCTGGGGCCGGAAGTAGGACAGGAGCTGGCGGCTAACCCCGGCGTCGGGCTGGTAAGTCTGACCGGCAGCGTCGGCGCGGGCATCGCCACCATGCAGGCCGCCGCGAAGAATGTCACTAACGTCTCGCTGGAGCTGGGCGGCAAGGCCCCCGCCATCGTGATGGATGATGCCGATACCGACCTGGCGGTACGCGCCATTATCGATTCGCGGATGATCAACAGCGGTCAGGTCTGTAACTGCGCAGAGCGCGTCTACGTTCAGGCGGGCATTTATGACCGCTTTATTCAGGCGCTGACCACGGCATTTAAGCAGGTGACCTTTGGCGATCCGGCCGAACGCAGCGACATCCATATGGGGCCGCTGATTACCGCTGCCGCGCGGGATCGGGTGGAGCAGAAGGTGGCGGAGGCGGTCGCCGACGGCGCGCGCGTGGTGCTGGGCGGCAAACGTGCTGGCGGCAAAGGTTTCTTCTTTGAGCCTACGCTGCTGACCGACGTGCGCCAGGAGATGGCGATTATGCAGGAGGAGATCTTTGGCCCGGTCCTGCCGGTCATGAAGTTCAGCACGCTGGATGAGGCGATCGCCCTGGCTAACGACTGCGAATATGGGCTGACCTCCTCCATCTACACGCGGGATCTTAATACCACGATGACGGCGCTGCAAAAGCTGAAATTCGGGGAAACCTACGTAAACCGTGAAAACTTCGAGGCGATGCAGGGCTTTCATGCCGGATGGCGCAAATCGGGTGTGGGCGGGGCCGACGGCAGGCATGGCCTGGAGGAGTATCTCCAGACCCATGTCGCCTATCTGCAGTTCAGATAATCGCTGGCGATGTAGTACGCGTAACCCGGCGGAATCCGTCGCGGAGGCAGGTGCCAGCCTCCGCGTCACGCGTGGCTGCGCACCGTCTGACATGCAGTGCGCAGCCAGCGCCGGAACGAGCCGCTTTATGATCGGCGCGCGTGGCGTCCGCCGGGTGCGGTCAGGCTACCCGCTGACGACAGCGCAGCAGCGCAATGCCGCTCAGTCCCGCCACCGCCATCAGGTAGTAGCCTGGCGCCAGACTGCTGCCGGTCGCGGCAATCAGCATGCTGCAGATCAGCGGCGCAAACCCGCCAAAGACTGTCACGGCCACGTTGTAGCTGATCGCCATGCCGCTGGCGCGGGTGGTCGCCGGGAAGAGATCGGCCATCACCGAGGGCACCGTGGAGAAGTAGACCGACTTGAGCAGCGCCATCCATGCCACCAGCAGGATAAGCGTGGTGGGCGTGGTGTGACTGACCATGCCCCGGAAAGCGGGATAGATGGTAACCATCAGCAACAGCAGCGATCCCCACATCAGCGGCAACCGGCCAATCCGCTCCGCCCATAACCCCATCAGCGGCGTCACCACGGTCAGGATAAGGCCCGCCACCAGCGTCGCGGTAAAGGCGACCGACCCCGGCAGATGCAGCGTGCGGGTGGCGTAGGTCGGGATGTAGTTGAGCATGTAGTTCACGGCGGTCGAGATGACCATCACGCCAATCGCCAGGGTAATCAGCGCCTTCTGCTGGCCGAACAGCGTCTTCAGCGGCGCAGCCTCTTTCTCCCGGGTGGCGAAGCTGGCCGGCTCCTGAACATGACGACGGATGTAGATCCCCAGCGGCCCGATCAGCAGGCCGAAGGCAAACGGAATGCGCCAGCCCCACGCCTGAATCTCGCTTTCGCTCAGCCAGTGGGTCAGCCCCAGCCCGAAAGCCGATGCCATCAGCGTGCTGGCCCCCTGGGTCGCAAACTGCCAGCTGGCGATAAAGGCTTTGCGCGCCGGGAAGTGCTCCACCAGAAAGGCGGTGGAACTGCCAAACTCACCACCGGCCGAGAAGCCCTGAATCAGACGCGCCAGGAGGATCAGCAGCGGTGCCGCCAGGCCCAGGGTGGCGTAGCCCGGCATAAAGGTAATGATCGCCCCGCCCAGCATCATCAGGTTAATCGACAGCAACAGCGCCTTTTTGCGGCCATGCCGGTCGGCATAGTTGCCCAGCACAACCGCGCCCAGCGGACGGATCAGAAACGAGATGCCGAAGCTGCCAAAGGTCAGCAGCAGCGACACCGCGGGATCGCTGACCGGAAAGAAGACGTGCGCGATATAGCTGGCGAAAAAACCGTAGACCGCGATGTCGAACCACTCCAGCGCGTTGCCGATGCAGGTCGCAAACAGGGTTTTATGCAGATCCGGCTTCACCGGCGAGGATGCCTGAATGTGGCGGCTCATCGTTGCCCCCTCCGCCACTGGTGGTGGCGCGCCATCAGCGATTCGCCCTCTTCACCCAGTTGCCAGAACAGACGGGTCATGATCGCCAGCCCTTCGCGGGCAATGCCGGTGAGCAGATGTTCGTTTACCCCGTGCTGACCGCAGGCGGGATAGGAGTGCGGCACCCAGAGCGTCGGCAGGCCGAGGATATCGGCAAAGACCTCGTTGGGAAGTGAGCCGCCCAGATTCGGCAACAGCGCCGGTTTCTTACCGCTGCCGCGGGCCAGGGTATCCAGCGCCCAGGCTACCAGCGGATCCTGCGGATCGAGTCGGGTGGCCGGTGAGCCGCGCATAAACGCCACGCTGACGTTGTCGAACCCATGCTGCCGCAGATGCTGTTCGACGTGCTGCACCAGATTCTGCCAGTCGGTGCCGACCACAAAGCGCAGCTGACACACCGCCGTGGCGCTGCCGGGAATCGCATTCATCGGCCGGGCCGGGTTACCGGTTTCAAAGGCCAGCACCTCCAGGGTGTTCCAGCCATAAAGACGCTCGGCCGCTGTCAGTCCCGGTTCGCCCCAGCCTGTGGCCAGCGCCGGATCGCCCGGCATCCCGCCGGGCTCGATATCGCGCAGGATGGCACGCACCGCATCGGTCAGGGAGTCCGGCTTTAACGCGGCAACCTGCAGCACGCCCTGCGCGTTCACCAGGCAGGCCAGCGCGTTTGCCAGCTGGGTGCCGGGGTTGCTCAGCAGGCCGCCCCAGTTGCCGGAGTGATAGGCGTTGTCGCGCGCCCGGATAGTCAGCCGGAAGTTGGCCGCGCCGCGTGATCCCAGGAACAGCGTCGGCCGCAGCGCGTTGAGTCGTGGGCCGTCGGAGGCGATAAAGAGATCCGCCTTCAGCAGCGCCTGCTGCTGCTGGCAGATAGCCGCTAACCCTGGCGAACTGATCTCCTCGCCCATTTCAAACAGGATTTTGCAGTTAAAGCCCAGCGTGCCGCCGCGCGCCTGCCACACCTGCTCCAGCGCCGCAAAATTGATACAGTGCTGACCTTTGTTGTCCGCGCTGCCACGGCCATAGAGCCGGTCACCCTCTTCGGTAAGCTGCCAGGGGGATAATCCCTCGCGCCAGTTCTCATCGTCACCGAACACGACGTCGCCGTGGCCGTAGCAGAGCAGCGTGGGCTTTGCGGGATCTTCGATGCGGGTGGCAATCAGAAACGGCGGGCTGCCGGGCTGCGGATTCTCAAACGGATGCAGCGTAAAGCCCATCGCCGCCAGCTGCGGCCCGATCTCCTGCGTCAGATAGTGCGTCAGCTCCGCCTGGCGGCTGGCGTGCTGGCTTTCGGTGACGCAGGCAACCCGGCGTGCCAGCAGCGTCCGGAATGCCCCGGTGTCGAAGTAGTGCATGGCCCGATCGACGGCCTGTTGTTCTGTCATGTCTGCGCTTCCTGTTATTTTTATCGTGCTTTATCTTTGACAAACTTCCTCCTTTGCCACAATTATCAATTTATCGAGTCTGCTTTGCTTTTTAAGCAACGCATCCCTGCCCTGTAATGAGGCGTTCAGCCGGAGGTACGATGTTAAGCAGCGAGATCCGCTACTTTCTGGCGGTCACAGAGTGCGGATCCTTGAGCGCCGCCAGCGAGCAGCTCTTTGTCGCCGTGTCGGCCATCAGCCGTCAGATTCAGCGCCTGGAGGCACAGGTGGGTGCCCCGCTGTTCCGGCGTCATGCGCGCGGCATGGTGCTGACCGAGGCGGGAGAGCTGTTTGCGCATCACGTACGCAAAAGTCAGCGCGATATGGCGTATGCGCTGGCGGAGATCAAAGGACTGAAGGCGGTCCGGCGCAGCCTGATCCGCATCGCCTGCACCGATGGCATGGCGTTCAGCCTGCTGCCCGGCCTGCTGGCCGAATTCCGGCAGCGCTATCCGGGGGCGCTGTTCGCCCTGAACGTGACCCACGCCCAGGGCGTGGCGGACTGCGTCCGCGCGGGCGAGTGTGATGTGGCGCTGCAGTTCAGCCTGCAGCCGGAGCGCAGCGTCGAGGTGCTCGGTTCCTGGCCAGCACCGGTGTTGCTGGCAATTCATCAGTCACATCCCCTGGCGTCCCGTCAGGTGACGCTGGCCGATCTCCACCGCTGGCCGCTGGCGCTGCCGGGGCAGCACACCACGGTGCGACAGCTGTTTGACCTCTCCTGTCAGATGAACGACTGCGTGGTCGAGCCGGTGCTGACCTGCGACTATTTCGCCGCCCTTTACCACTTCCTGCTGCATACGCCGCAGGCCGTCACCATCTGTAGCGCATTCACCCTGCTGTTTGCGGGCGAAACGCAGAATCTGGTGCTGCGATCGATGGGGGTGGATCAGTTAAGCCAGCGCACGCTGCAGCTGCAGACGGTGTCCGGCCGCCAGCGCAACGCGGCGCTGACGCTGTTCCTGGAGTTTCTGCAGCAGCGGCTGACAGACCTGGATCAGCAGGTCAGGCTGGGATAAGACGCTGGGAGACACCCGGCTGGCACCGGTTGCCGCCTTAGCGCTGATGAATCCCAGGCAGCACGCGCCTGAGAGGCGCGCATCAGCAGCGACCCACCCGGGAGGGGGTCGCGGCGTCTTACGGCTTGATATCGACCTGATAGAAGATGTGCTTGCCGAACGGATCAACCTGATAGCCGCTGACCGATTTGCGCACCGGTTCGAAGATGGTGGAGTGCGCGATCATCACGGCGGGCATCTGGTCATGCATGATCTGCTGCGCCTGCAGGTAGAGCGCGGTGCGTTTGCCCTGGTCCGGTTCGGCACGCGCTTTGGTGATTAACGTCTCAAACGGCTGATAGCACCATTTAGAGGCGTTCGATCCGCCCTGCGCGGAGGTGCAGCTGTAGAGCGGGCCAAAGAAGTTATCGGGGTCTCCGGTTGCGGTTGTCCAGCCCATCAGCGCCGCCTGATGCTCACCGCTGCGCACCCGCTTCAGGTATTCGCCCCACTCGTAGCTGACGATATTGGCTTTGATGCCGACTTTAGCCCAGTCCGCCTGAATCATCTCCGCCATCCGGCGGGCATTCGGATTATAGGGCCGCTGCACCGGCATCGCCCAGAGCGCAATTTCGGTGCCGGGTTTCACGCCAGCCTGCTGCAACAGGGCTTTCGCCTGCTCCGGATCGTAGTCGTAATCTTTCAGATCTTTATCGGCGCTCCAGACGCCCGGCGGCAGGATATTTTTCGCCACCGTGCCGGTGCCTTTGAAAATCGCTTCTATGATCGCCGGTTTGTTGATCGCCATCGCCAGCGCCTGACGAACCTTGACGTTGTCGGTTGGCGCCCTGGTGGTGTTAAACGCCAGGAAGCCGGTGTTGAGCCCGGCTTTCTGCTCCAGACTGATCGCCGGGTTGGCGCGCATTTTCTCCAGGTCGGCCGGATTGGGGAATGGCATCACCTGACACTCGTTCTTCTCCAGCTTGGCATAGCGCACGGAGGCGTCCGGGGTGATGCTGAACACCAGCCGATCGAGCTTCGCCTTGCCCTGCCAGTAGTCCGGGAAGGCTTTGTAGAGGATGCGGGAATCTTTCTGGTACTGCACCAGCTCAAACGGGCCGGTGCCGATCGGGTTCATATCGACCTTTTCCGGCGTCCCCGCTTTCAGCATGGCATCGGCATACTCTGCTGAGTGTATGGAGGCGAAATACCAGGCCAGATCGGCCAGGAACGGCGCTTCAGGATGGGAGAGCGTAAAGCGCACGGTATGATCGTCCACCCGGTCGATGCTTTTGATCAGCGTGGCGAGTTCCAGACTTTCGAAGTTGGAATAGGTGCCGCCGGAGACAGCGTGATAGGGATTTTTCGGATCCATCTGGCGCATGAACGAGAAGATCACATCGTCGGCGTTGAAGTCGCGGCTGGGGCGGAACTGTTTGTTACTCTGGAACTTCACGTTCTTACGCAGATGGAAGGTGTAGACGGTGCCATCCGGGCTGATCTCCCAGCTTTCCGCCAGACTCGGCACCAGATGGGTGGTGCCTGGCGTGAAGTCGACCAGACGGTTAAAAACCGGCACCGCGCTGGCGTCGACGCTGGTTCCCGAGGTATAGAGCTGAGGGTTAAAGTTCTCTGGCGACCCCTCCGAACAGTAGACCAGCGTTTTGGCGTTGACGCTGCCTGCCAGCGCGATTCCAGCCGTAACAAGCGCTAAGGTAGCTATCCTGATTTTCATTATTATCCTCGCTTTGTATTGACTTCCGGTGATCACAATATCTAAATGAATCATTCAGATGCTTCATTGATAGCACGATTCGGCACCATAGCGAACCCCGCGCGTGGCTGACTAATAAGGATTAGTGATGACAGACAATCTAGAGTCGCAACTCACCCGACGTTTCTTCCGTTACCTCGCCGTCAGCAGTCAGAGCGATGCGAAATCGACCTCGCTGCCGAGTACGCCGGGCCAGCACGCGATGGCCGCCCTGCTGGCGGAAGAGCTGCGCGCGCTGGGGCTGGATGAGGTGGTGATCGATGATCACGCCACGGTGACGGCGGTGAAACGCGGTAACCGCCCCGACGCTCCGCGCATCGGCTTTATCACCCATATCGACACCGTCGATGTCGGCCTGTCGCCCGATATTCATCCGCAGATCCTCACCTGGCAGGGCGACGACCTCTGCCTGAATGCAGAGCAGGATATCTGGCTGCGCCGCGATGAACATCCGGAGATCGCGCCCTACGTCGGCCAGCCGATCATCTTCAGCGACGGGACCAGCGTGCTGGGTGCGGACAACAAAGCCGCCGTTACGGTGGTGATGACGCTGATGGAGAACCTGCGGGGTGACCACGGCGACATCGTGGTCGCCTTTGTGCCAGACGAGGAGATTGGCCTGCGCGGCGCGAAAGCGCTGGATCTGGAGACGCGCTTTAACGTCGATTTTGCCTGGACCATCGACTGCTGCGAACTGGGCGAGGTAGTCTATGAAAACTTCAATGGTGCCGCCGCAGAAATCGTCTTTACCGGCGTGCCGGCGCATCCGATGTCGGGCAAAGGGGTGCTGGTGAATCCGCTGCTGATGGCCCACGACTACATCAGCCTGTTCGATCGGCAGGAGACGCCGGAGCACACCGAGGGCCGTGAGGGCTATATCTGGTTCAACGAGATTCAGGCCAACGCCAGCCAGGCGACGCTTAAAGCCTCAATTCGCGACTTCGACCTGAGCCGTTTTGCGGATCGCAAGCAGCAGCTCCGGCGGGCCGCAGAGACTATTGCAGCGCGCTATCCCACCGGCGATGTCAGCATCACGCTCAGCGATATTTACAGCAACATCAGCAATGCGCTGGGCGAGGATCGCCGGGCCATCGATCTGATCTTCAGCGCTTTTGCGGCGCTGGAGATTGAACCCAAAGTGATCCCGATGCGCGGTGGCACAGACGGTGCAGCGCTCTCCGCGAAGGGCCTGCTGACGCCGAACTTCTTTACCGGCGCGCACAACTTCCATTCACGCTTCGAGTTTCTGCCGCTGACGTCTTTTGTGAAATCTTACCAGGTTGCAGAGAAGCTCTGCCATCTGGCGGCGGGCTGAGGAGAAAACCGGGCGCAGAACGCGCCCGGTGAGCATCAGGGTTTCGCGCTGACGTCGATACCCGGGAAATACTTCTCCGCCAGTTTTTTGAGGGTGCCGTCGCTCTGTACTTTGGCGATGGCCGCATCCAGCGACTGCTTCAGCTGCGCATCATCTTTGCGCAGGCCGTAGCCGATGCCTGACCCCAGAATCGCATCATCCTCAACCGGTTTGCCAGCAAAGCCAAAACCTTTGCCCTGCGGTTTGTCCAGGAAGCCGGACTGACCGGCTGCGGACATCACCAGCGTTCCGTCGAGGCGGCCCGCGACCATGTCGTTATAGACCTGATTCTGATCCTGATAGGAGGTGACCGTCACGCCCTGGCTCTCCCAGTGTTTTTTGGCATAGGTTTCCTGAATCGATCCCTGCAACACGCCGATGTTTTTGCCGCGCAGGCTCTCTGCCGTTGGCGCCAGATTTTCACCCTTTTTCGCCACCAGCATGGTCGGAATGCGGTAGATCGGCTGCGTGAAGGCGATGCTTTTTGCGCGCGCTTCGGTGATGTTCATCGCCGAGTTGATCGCGTCAAACTTCTTCGCCTGCAGCGCCGGGATCAGCGCATCAAAACTGCTTTCCACCCAGTGGCAGGAGAAGTTACCCGCCTGACAGATGGCATTGCCCAGATCGATATCAAAGCCTTCCAGCTCGCCTTTGGCGTTGCGGCTCTCAAACGGGGGATATTGCGACTCCACACCGTACCGTAAATCCTGTGCCAGTGCCTGCACGGAGCTCATCATCCCCAGCGCGAGAAAAAGCGCGTTCAGTTTCTTCATTCTCTGTTTACCCCGAAAAGTCCTGGTTATCTGTTTCCCGGTCTGCCCTGCGCGGTGGCGCAGTTCAGTGAGAAAAAGCACAAAGCGCAGCCGCGCCCGCCTCAAGTGTCGCCTCGTCTTTGGCAAAAGAGAGACGAATCAGTTTATTGTCTGTGCCATCCATATAAAACGCCGACAGCGGAATGGTCGCCACTCCGTGATCGACGATAAGACGTTTTACCATTTCACTGTCCGGTTCGTCACTGAAATGTCCATAACTGGCGAGCATAAAGAACGACCCGGCGCTCGGCAGCAGCCGGAACGGGGAATGCTGCATCAGCGCCGTCAGCCGATCGCGCTTCTGCTGATAGAAGGCGTTAAGCGACAGATAGTTCTGCGGGTTTTGCAGATAGTGGGCAAACCCCACCTGCATCGGCGTATCGGCGGCGTACATCATAAACTGATGTACCTTGACCAGTTCGGTCATCAGCGCCGCCGGGGCCAGACAGTAGCCAACCCGCCAGCCGGTGACGTGAAAGGTTTTGCCGAATGAGGAGACGATAACGCTGCGCGCGGCCAGCTCCGGGTGCGTGGCCATCCCGCAATGCGGACGGCCATCGAACAGAATATGCTCATAGACCTCATCCGAAAGCACCACGATGTCGGTGTTGCGGATCAGCGCGGCCAGCTGATTCAGATCTTCCGGGGTCAGCACCTGCGCGCTGGGGTTGTGCGGCGTGTTGATGATGATCATCCGGGTGCGCGGGGTAATCGCCGCCCGCAGCTGATCCCAGTCGATGGCAAAGGAGGGCACCTGCAGCTTCAGCCCCACCGGCCTGCCGCCCTGCAGTCGCACCACCGGCGCGTAGCTGTCGAACGCCGGTTCAAAGAAAATTACCTCATCGCCCTGATGCACCAGAGCCGTAATTGCCATGTAAAGTCCCTGGCTGGCGCTGCCGGTGATCAGCACTTCGCTGGCCGGATCATAGCGCTGCCCGTAGAGCGTCTGCACTTTATGGGCAAGGGCCTCGCGTAAGGCAGGCAGGCCCATCATGGCGGCATACTGATTATGCCCCGCCGCCATCGCCTGGCTCACCGCGTCGACCAGCGCCGGGTCGCAGGGAAAACCGGGTGCGCCCTGCGACAGGTTGATCGCCTGATGCTGCGCCGACAGCTGGCCGATGACGCTGAAAATGGTGGTGCCGACATCCGGCAGTTTGGGGTGGATCGCAACAGGCGTTTTCAGGGACATACACTCTCCGTCAGGGAAAAACCGCTCAGATAGGCTGAACCGCTATTCAACGAGGTGTGGCTTGAGTCGGCAAGCGAAATGTCGTCATAATAGCCATGACAAAAATGCATAGCTGAGGTCTCTTGTGTCCCGTACATCGCTACCGCTGAATGCCATCCACGCGTTTCTGGTGACCGCCCGGCATCTCAATCTGACGCATGCCGCCCGCGAACTCTGCCTGACCCAGGGCGCGGTGAGCCGCAAGATAACCTCGCTGGAACAGTGGCTCGGGGTGACGCTGTTTGACCGCCATGCGCGCGGGCTGCGGCTGACCCCGCAGGGGGCCGCCCTGCTGCCCGACCTGCGCGCCGGGTTCGAGCAGATGGTTCAGGCCAGCGAAAAGATCCGCCGCACCCAGAGCAGCATCCGCCTGAAAGCGCCGACCTGCGCGATGCGCTGGCTGGTGCCCCGGCTGATGGCGCTGGAGCATCAGCGCCCGGACCTGCACGTGGCGCTGACCACTACCCTGGATCATGCCTCGCAGCTGGAGAATTTCGATGCGGCGATCGTCTATGGCAAGCCGCATCCCCAGGGGATCACTCTGTTCCGGGAATCGCTGACGCCGGTGATGGCGGCGAATCTGCCCCTGCCCGCCTCGCCCGCCGCGCTGGAGGCGCTGACCTTTCTGCATCCGACCGCTGACACGCGCGACTGGCTCTGCTGGCTGCAGGCGCAGCAGGTCACGCCCGTGATGAAGCGGAACCAGCACTTTTCCACGATGGATCTGGCGATCAGCGCCGCCATTCAGGGATTTGGCGTGGCGATTGCGGACAGCAATCTGGTGGAGAGTGATATTGCCAGCGGCAGGCTGATTAAGCCGTTCGCTGGCGAGGTGATGACGGGGGCCGTTTACAGTCTGCTGCAGCGGCCTGCCCGGGATGCGCCACCGTTCCTGGCGGAACTGGTGGCGTGGCTATGCCGGGATCAGAAGGTAACCCAGTCGCCGTTATCGGCCGGTTTAGCCTGAGCCGCACTCAGCACGGGGGCCTTCGGCGCGGCCGGTTTACCGCTGACCACTGGCGCGCTGTGCGGGGTGGCGGAGAGACGGAACTTCGCCACCGACGCCTGCAGCGCTTCCGTCTGCAGGGCCAGCGCGCTTGCCGCCGCCGAAACCTCTTCGACCAGCGAGGCGTTCTGCTGGGTCACGCTGTCCATTTCGGTCACCGCCGTGCCGACCTGAGAGATCCCCTTGCTCTGCTCTTCTGACGCGGAGGCGATCTGCTTCATGATCGCATCCACATCCTGCACCGACTTCAGAATGTTGTTCATGGTGCCGCCGGTGGTACTGACCAGCTCGGCGCCTTTGTCCACGCGCTGAACGGACTCTTCGATCAGGGTAGCGATCTCTTTAGCCGCATTGGCGCTGCGCTGGGCCAGATTACGCACTTCCGACGCCACCACCGCAAAACCGCGCCCCTGTTCACCGGCGCGGGCCGCTTCGACCGCAGCGTTCAGCGCCAGAATATTGGTCTGGAACGCGATGCCGTTGATGACGTTGGTGATCTCCGCGATCTTCTTCGAGCTGCCGGAGATGCCATCCATCGTGCTGACGACTTCGCTGACCAGCTGGCCGCCGCGCTGGGCAGTGGTGGTGGCGGTTTCCGCCAGCAGGCTGGCCTGACGGGCGTTGTCGGCGTTGAATTTCACCGTGGCGGTTAACTGCTCCATGCTGGCCGCGGTCTGCTCCAGCGCAGCGGCCTGCTCCTCGGTGCGCGAGGAGAGATCGTTGTTACCGGCCGAGATCTCCGCCGCACCGCGCGAAATGTTCTCGGTGCCGCTGCGGATGGCGCTCACCGCTTCCCGCAGGCTCTCCTGCATCGCACTCAGCAGCGGCACCAGTTTGCCGACGCAGTTACGACCGAACTCGTGGATCGGCTGGCTGAGGTCGCCCGTGGCGATCACGGCGAAATGGTTGCGGATGGTCTCCAGCGGACGCACCAGCATGGCCACCAGATAACGGTCGGTAAACAGCAGGATCAGCAGGCCGATAATCACCGTGATGGTGATGATGGTTTTGGTCATCGCGGTCAGGCGATCCACTTCCACCCGGGTGGTGTCCAGCTTTTCGGCTGCGGCCTGGTTAAACTTCTCGGCGCTGACGCCAAAAGCCCGGCTCAGCGGCGGCGTGCCGTTGTTCGCCTGCTCACGGTAGGCGTCGGCCGACGCCTGGCGGGCCAGCTGCAGCTGCGGCGTTACGCCGTCATCCAGCAGTTTCTGCCAGCTCTGAATGACCCCATCCACCACGTCCGGATTCATCGGGCCGGGTGCCAGCTGCTTAAAGCGCGCCAGTTGCTGCGTCATGCTGTCCAGCGCCTGCTGCACCGGCGCATACGCCTCATCCGTCAGCGCTTTGCCTGCGGCTTTGCTTTCCATCACGCGGGACAACCGGGTAATCACGCGAAAATATTGATCGTTGCCTTTGCTGAGCACCGTCATTTGTTCAACCAGATGGCGGTCAACATCGTTGCCTTCGCTGAGCGCGCCTAGCGAGTGGATGCTGTAAAGCCCGACGCCGCTCCAGAGCAGACAAAACAGTCCCAGAATGGAGAGCATCACTGCGCGAATGGTAAAATTTTTGAGCATTCCCATACCAAAATCCTATGCATGTTGACCCGTAATCGTCGGGCATAACGATTTATCGGCAAAGGCATGTCAAAATGTAACGATTTTGTTACCTGAAATTTTACAGCGTCGGCAGCCTCCTCCTGATTAAAAAGCCCCTCCATTCAGGGAATTAGGCTTTTTAAAGCAAAAAAATTGCATTCGTGAAATTTCATGATTAGCAGACTAAGCATCCGGTTCAGCTCAGAGTTTCACCATCCGACTCATCAGCAGGCGGAACAGTCGCATCCGGGCGCGCATGAAATTTTTCCTGAGCGAAATAGAATTCTGCCCGCCCTCTCCAAGTGACATTGTCACGTCGTCGCCGGGGTGCCAGGCGGGCCAGGTCACCTCGCCCGCTAACTGATGCTTATATTCCGTCGCATCGCGGGCAAAGTTGAACCAGTATTCGCTGACCCGTTCTGCAAAGGCCCGATCGGCTTCGCTGAAGGGACGCCCGTCGCTGGGTTCCGGAATCTGGCTCAGCGTATTCAGCGCATAGGGCACTTCATTGCCGTGCCAGGTGCCGTGCAGATAGAGATCGCGGGCATGCTCTGATACGTAGTCAAACCAGTAGCGCCAGCCGGGCATACCGGCCTGATGCTGCGCCCGCATCACCAGCCACGGCACCAGGCTGAACGCCATGTCGCGTGCCACGGCGCGGCCCAGCAGCCGATCGTCATGGATGTCGTAGAGCCATTTCAGGCTACGGTAGAGGAGACGGTTTTTCGCGCGCAGCTGCTGCAGCACGGCGGTGGCATCCACGCCGAAATAGTCCAGCACGCTGGCTTCATCGCTGTTGCTGCCCGCCATCAGCGGCAGACGATGCTGTTTTGCCGTCAGAAAGGTGCGCAGCATCGGTTCGGGCAGCACGGCATCCCCGGCGATGGGCACGGGCGGAATCGACAGCGCCCCCTCCAGCGGCCAGAAGGCATCGGCAGGCAGCGCGCGCAGGTCAGCCGCGCTGGCATCCGGCGGCAGGCCGAGATGGCGGGCCACCGCCACGCCCTGCTGACGCGCTGTTTTCTGTGGCGTGTCCGGCAGGCTGTAGGCGCTCTGCACGATGCCTTTATGGAACAGCCCTTCCGCCAGCGGAGAACAGCAAAGCGACAGCACGCTGCGCGCACCGGACGATTCGCCAAAAAGGGTGACGTTGCGGCGGTCGCCGCCAAAAGCCGGAATATTGCGCTGCACCCACTGCAGCGCGGCAATCTGATCCAGCAGACCAAAATTGTTCACCGTGCCGCCCGCGGGGTATTCCGCATCCAGCGCGGGATGCGAGAAGAATCCCAGGTGGCCCAGCCGGTAATTCAGCGTCACCACCACTGCGCCGCGTGACGCCAGGGGCTTGCCGCTGTAGGGTGCCAGTCCGCCCGCGCCGAGGGTAAAACCGCCGCCGTGCAGCCACACCATTACCGGCAGCGGCCGGGACGGCTCAACATCGGGCGTCCAGACATTCAGGTAGAGCGCGTCTTCGCTGAACTCCCCGGGATCGCCGCCGCCGACAGCCTGACAGTAAGTCCGGTTCTGCCAGCCGGCGGCGCTGAACGCGGTGGCATCGCGCACACCCTGCCAGGGCGTGACCGGCTGTGGCGGACGCCAGCGTAACGCGCCCACCGGGGGCGCTGCATAAGGTATGCCTCTGAATACGAAAAGGTCATCGTCCATGTTTCCACGCAACTCACCCTCAGCCGTCATGATCCTCAGACCTGTTTCGTTTTTCATTCCTGTTTCCCTGTTCAGACGTTCCTCCATTATTTGCAGGCCCGCCAGCATTGTCCATGCAGGGAGGGGATTTGCAGAATATACCGAAGCGTAAGGGTCAGGCATGCGCACGATCGCCTGCCGGTCTGGGGCATCCGTTAAGGCTGTGAGATAAGCATGGGTTATCATTTTCTGGCCGGACCAGTTGCCGGACGCGCGCGACAGACCGCCTGCGCGGCGCGGGCTGCCTCCGCCCGGCCGTCATCGCTTTAACGTTTCAGGATATTCACGCAGAGAAATCTGCGTGCGCTGTTAACCCGTTTATCTGTGCCCGGCGGGCAGCAGATTTGTCCCGCTTTTTCCGGCTTCAGGGCCAGCCACCTGAGGAAGGATGCCGGGCAACGGCGAGGCTGCCCGGCCGGCGCCTCAGGCAGGACGCAACCCGCACTGCGCCAGCGACTGCTGCTGACGCGCTTCATATAACGCCATCTCATCCAGCACGGCACACCCCAGCGCCGCCTCGAAGGTCTGGCGGCTCGCCTGACCCGCGGAACGGATCTGCGCCCGATCGCCAAGATTGGACTGGAAGATACCGGCCGCGCTGACGGGCAGAAAATCTTCGTAGGTCTGGGGTTCGGCCAGCACACGCCCTGCTGCTATCAGCGTCTCCAGCGACTCGCCCTGCGCGGGCGGCGTCGCCAGGCCCTTTTCACTCAGGCGATAGCGGAACCAGGCCAGCCCCTGCTGACGCAGCGTGGTTTCGTCGTCGGGGAAATCACGGAAAATGTCCGCCAGATGCTGCTGGTGCTGCTGGTTATCCTGCCCGCTGCCCGCCTCGCTGAGCAGCCGATCGTAGCGCGCACGGCCCTGTGGCGTCAGCGCCACGCCGCGCTGCTCTATCTCCCCGAAGCGCGCCGTGTGGGTTCCCTGGTGACCATCGCGGAAGACGATCGGCTCCTCCAGCGCCTTAAAGCTGGTCTGTCGCAGCAGGATCGGTACCCTGCGGCGCGGCGGCCCTTCAATCAGGGTTTTAGGATCGATGCCGCGCGACGGCATCAGCTGCTGCACGCGGTCGATGTCCAGCGTGCGTGGCGTAAGATGGTTGATGTGGCAGCCGGGGAAACAGACCACATCGGCAATCAGCCGGTGCTGCTGGTTCAGCGCCTGATAGGTCTGGCTGTCGACGCTGCTGTGAGCGTGCCAGCGGAAGGTTTCCAGCGCTTCGGTGACAAACTCACCGGCCTGCGCGTCGGTCAGCCCGCCCTGCTGCGCATGAAGGGCCAGCAGCGCCCGGCAACGGGGCGTAAAGATATCGCGCGCCGCGAGGATCTCTGCGGCCTTTTCACGCAGCGATTCATCGTCGATCAGTTCAGGACGCAGCAGCGAGGTAAACACCCGGAAGGGATTGCGCCGCAGCGCCGCGTCGTCGACCGGCCGGAACGCGGTAGAATGAACCGGTACGCCCGCCTGCGAGAGATCGTAATAGCCGACCGGATACATGCCCATCACCGCAAACAGCTGGCGCAGCGTGGCCAGTTCGGCCGCCGTGCCCACGCGAATGGCACCGTGACGCTCAATGCTGAGCCGGTCAATCTCATCCGCCGCCGCGAGCCGATCCCTGAGCGCGCTGTCGGCTTCCAGCGCGCGATCGTTAACGGTCGCGACCAGCTGCATCAGCGTGCCGTACTGCGGCACCTCCTGCTGATACATCGCGGACATCGCCTGAGAAAAACGGGTACGGATCGCATCCGCACTGAGAAACTTGTCCATCTTATCCACCTGACACCGTGAGCGTTGCTGCTACTGTAATGCAACGCGCTGGCGGCAGCGGAAAAAATCACGAATCTGTGATCGGCTTAAAGCCGAAGCGATTTTTTAACAGCAGCATCAGGCTGGTGATCACAGCCGGTATCGCCAGCAGCAGGAAAATCACGCTGAACGACCAGCCCAGAGAAAGCATTTCGGCGCCCACAAAAGCGCTGAGGATCGCGCCGACGCGCCCCACGCCATGCATCCAGCTGGAGCCGGTGGCGCGGGCATGGGTCGGATAGTAGCTGGCAGATAAGGCATTCATGCCGGTATTGGCCCCGTTAAAGCAGAACCCGCTGCAAAAGGCGATGGCGCTCATCATGCCGACTTCCGCCGGGGAGTAGCCGAGCGCCACGATAAACAGCCCGCCGCAGCCATAGATGGCGGCCAGCGCCAGGTTGGCGTTGAACCGGTCCATCAGCCAGCCCGCAAACAGCGACCCTAAGGTTCCGCCAGCCTGATACATCGCGGTGATAATCGCGGCCTCGGTGACCGACATCCCCAGGGTGTTGACCAGCGAGGGCAGCCAGCTGCCGATCAGATAAACCAGGAACAGGCCCATAAAGTAGCCGCCCCACAGCATGGTGCTGCCGAACAGATAGCGGCGCGACAGCACGGTACCGACCGCACCGCTGTCCGGCAAGGTCGCTTCCGGAGCGTGGAACGCGCAGTCAGGCGGGGTTTTGCCGGGCATCATCCGGTCGAGAATAGCGTGAATGCGGGCGGCAGGCGCGCCACGGCTGATGAGAAAGCGCACCGACTCCGGCAGGCCCCGGATCAGCAGCGGCAGCACCAGCAGCGGCAGGATGCCGCCGAGCAGCAGTACCGAGTGCCAGTCGTAGCGCGGCAGGAGCCAGGAGGCGGCAAAGCCCCCGCTGGCGGCCCCGAAGGTGAATCCGCAGAACACCACCGTGATGATAAAGGCGCGGCGGCGTTCAGGCGCATACTCTGCCACCAGCGTGCCGACGTTGGGCATCGCGGCACCCAGCCCCAGCCCGGTCAGAAACCGGAACAGCATCATCTGCTCGATGTTCTGCGACAGCGCGGTAGCCAGCGTCCAGAGGCCAAAAAACAGGACGCTGAACAGGATCATCAGGCGACGGCCGTAGCGGTCGGCCAGCGGCCCTGCCACCATTGCCCCCAGCGCCAGCCCGATCAGCGCCGCGCTAATCACCAGCCCGAGCTGATGGTTGGTGACGCCCCACGCCGCTTTCAGCGTGGGCGCAATAAAGCCCATAATCGCAATGTCCATGCCATCGAGTGCCACCACGATAAAACAGAGGGCGATAAGTCGCTTTTGCCAGCGGCTGAGCCCCTGCTGATTGATAAGCTGGCGGACATCTACCGCCTCGACGCTGGTCAATGAACACTCTCCGGGAGAAACGAATCCGACATCAGTTTAAGTAAAAAAAACGGCGCTAATGATAGCCCATCGTTAACCTTAAGCGGTCAGTTTTTTTGCAGAAAGGAGAGAATGATGCTATCCGGACGCGCTAAGTCCTTGATAGTGGGCTGGCCGGGAGTGCTTTCGTTCGGGCATTTTTAAAATGAACAGTTTTCTTTCAGAGGGTTAACGGGAAAACCGCCGCTTTCCACCCTGTTTGTTAAAATAATTTTGCAGCAAAGTTAACAAAATTCATTTTAAACTATTGCCTGAAGGCAGTGATTCTCATTAAGTTGAGGCTATGGAAAAAAATATCCTTTTCAATCAGCGCATTCGCTTGCGCCATCTACATACCTTCGTTGCCGTTGCGCAGCAGGGTACCCTGGGCCGGGCGGCAGAGACGCTGAGCCTGAGCCAGCCCGCGCTCTCCAAGACCCTGAACGAACTGGAAGAGCTGACGGGTGTGCGTCTGTTTGAACGAGGCCGGCTGGGGGCGCAGCTGACCACCATGGGCGAACAGTTTCTGACCCACGCCGTCCGGGTGCTCGACGCCCTGAATCATGCCGGGCAGAGTTTCAACGAACAGCCGGGCGACGCCCCGGTGATCATCCGGCTGGGCGCCCTGACCACGGCGGCGATGGGCATGCTGCCGCGCATCCTTGACCGTTTTCATCAGCTACAGCCCAACACCACCATCCAGGTGGCGACGCTGCATAACAATGTGCTGCTGGCTGGCCTGCGCGCGGGCGAGTTTGACATCGGCATTGGCCGGATGGCGGACAGCGACATGATGACCGGACTGACCTATGAACTGCTGTTTCTGGAATCCCTGAAGCTGGTGGTCAGGCCGGAACATCCGCTCTTAAGTGACAACGTCACACTTTCCCGCGCCATGCAGTGGCCGGTGGTGATTTCACCCGAAGGCACTGCGCCACGCCGCATCGCCCAACAGATGCTGGATGAACAGGGCAGTGCCCTGCCGCCTCACTGCATCGAGACCTCATCGACCTCGCTGGCGCGCCAGCTCGCGCTGCGCTACGACTATATCTGGTTTGTTCCCTCCGGCGCGATTAAAGAGGATCTCAGCCACAATGCTGTCTGCGCCCTGCCAATTAACTCTTCCGGTCCGGGTGAACCGGTCGGCATTATTACCCGCACCGGCGCAGAGCTGAGCCTGAGCGCCGAGGTTCTGATGTCCACCATCCGCAAGTTTCACAGCTAGCGGCTGCGTTTCGCATGCCGCTCGCGGTTTTCAAGCCGCGCTTTATCGGTTTTCCGCAAGCCTACATAGAGCGCGCCGCCCCCGCCGTGCTGAGTCTGCGCCACGCAGAACGTCTGTACATCCTCAAACTGCGGTAACCAGCGCGCCAGATAGCTGCGCACGATGTTGGCGTGCGACTCATCATCGCGGCCTTTGCCGTGGATGATCAGCAGATTCCTTAATCCCTGTTTGTGCGCCTGCATCATAAAACTGAACAGCGCCTGACGGCAGGTCTCCACCGGCTGACGCAGCAGGTTCAGGCTCGCATCCAGCGCATATTCGCCTCTGCGCAGCTTATCCAGAATGCCCTGCTGAATGCCGTCGGCCTTGTACTCCAGCGGCGTATTGAGCGGCACGATCTCCAGATAGCCCCGGGTCAGAAAGTTTTCCTGCTCTGACTCACCAGGCGGATGGCGCGGGGCTTTCGTGGAGGGTGATTTGAGCCATAAAGTTGTCGTGGTGTCTTTTAACGGCGTGACATCACCCATGGCATCCCGAAAGAGATCGTTATCATCAAGGTTCATGGTTTTCTCACACCTGGTTAAAATTGATGGAACGGGTAAATCAGGCTTATGACGTTAGCGTAGCAAAATCTGCAATCACCGGGCCACCCCGCTTTTTTGTCCAGATTTCGCGCAGCAGAACCGTGGAGCAGATCACAAAAGCGGAAAGTTTTCGTGACAGCGAGGTGATGTGCGTGACGGAAAGCCCGCTACAGCGGCCTTCCGCGCTGTCCCATACGACCCTGATCTTTGTGGGTGTAAAACTGCTCGGATGAGTTCCCTTCAGCGCAAAAAATGTTAAAATTGACCCCAGTCAATAATCGTCGAGCAAACTATTATGATCCCTGAAAAACGCAGCATTCGTCGTATTCAGTCAGGCGGTTGTGCCATTCACTGCCAGGATTGCAGCATCAGTCAGCTCTGCATCCCCTTCACGTTAAATGAACATGAGCTGGATCAGCTCGACAATATCATTGAGCGTAAGAAACCGATTCAGAAAGGGCAAACGCTCTTTAAAGCCGGGGATGAACTGAAGTCTCTCTATGCGATTCGCTCAGGCACCATCAAAAGCTACACCATTACCGAACAGGGTGATGAGCAGATCACCGGTTTTCACCTGGCGGGTGACCTGGTCGGCTTTGATGCCATCATGGGGTCCAGCCATCCCAGCTTTGCCCAGGCGCTGGAAACGGCCATGGTCTGTGAAATTCCGTTTGAAACGCTGGATGACCTGTCGGGCAAAATGCCTGCGCTGCGTCAGCAGATGATGCGCCTGATGAGCGGCGAAATCAAAGGCGACCAGGATATGATCCTGCTGCTGTCGAAGAAAAATGCCGAAGAGCGCCTGGCGGCGTTTATCTGGAATCTTTCGCGCCGTTTTGGTCAGCGTGGCTTCTCACAGCGTGAGTTCCGCCTCACCATGACCCGTGGCGACATCGGTAATTACCTGGGCCTGACCGTGGAAACCATCAGCCGTCTGCTGGGGCGTTTCCAGAAGTCCGGCATGCTGGCGGTAAAAGGCAAATATATCACCATCGAAAACCACGCCCTGCTGGAAGAGTTAGCCGGTCAGAGCCATCAGGCCGCCTGATCCGCCGCCGGATCAATAAATCTTATTTTGTTGATCCGGCAGTAACTTTTTCACTTCTTCCGCTGTGAAACATAGGCTATCTTTAATCCAACGCTCGGGTTTAAGGAGAATGCCTCATGTCTCAATACCAAAATATTCTGGTCGCTATCGATCCCCAGCAAGACGATCAGCCCGCGCTGCGGCGTGCGGTCTATCTTAATCAGCGGATTGGCGGAAGAATTAAAGCGTTCCTGCCTATTTATGACTTCTCGTATGAGATGACTACCCTGCTTTCACCGGATGAGCGCGCCTCGATGCGTCAGGGCGTGATCAGCCAGCGCACGGAATGGATCCGCGAACAGGCGCACGCCTATCTTGATGCCGGTGTCGATATCGACATCAAAGTGATCTGGCACAACCGTCCTTATGAAGCCATCATCCAGGAAGTGCTCGCCCATCAGCATGACCTGGTGCTGAAAATGGCGCATCAGCATGATCGCCTGGAGTCGGTGATTTTTACCCCGACCGACTGGCATCTGCTGCGCAAATGTCCGTGCCCGGTCTGGATGGTGAAAGATCAGCCGTGGCCGGAGGGCGGTAAGGCAATCGTCGCGGTTAACCTGGCCAGCGAGGAGCCGCATCACGACGGCCTGAATCAGAAGCTAATCCGTGAAACGGTGAAGCTGGCGGAAAAGGTCAATCAGACCGAGGTGCATCTGGTCGGTGCCTATCCGATTACCCCTATCAATATTGCGATTGAGCTGCCCGATTTCGATCCCAGCGTCTATAACGACGCCATCCGGGGCCAGCATCTGGTCGCCATGAAGGCGCTGCGCCAGAAGTTCTCTATCGGGGAAGAGTTCACTCACGTCGCCAAGGGCCTGCCGGAAGAGGTGATCCCCGATCTGGCGGCACATCTGGGCGCAGGCGTGGTTGTGCTCGGCACCATCGGGCGCACCGGTCTCTCGGCGGCGTTCCTGGGCAATACGGCGGAACAGGTCATTGACCATCTGCGCTGCGACCTGCTGGCGCTGAAGCCCGACGATTTCAAATCGCCAATCGACCTGGATGATGAAGAGGATGAGGAGGATTAACGCCTCTTTATAAGAAAACGGGCGGCTGATGAGCCGCCCGTTTTTATTACAGCGCTTTGAGAATCGCTTCCACGCTGGCTTTGGCATCGCCAAACAGCATCTGACTGTTCTCTTTGAAGAAGAGCGGGTTCTGTACCCCGGCATAGCCGGTATTCATCGACCGTTTAAACACCACCACATTCTGCGCCTTCCACACTTCCAGCACCGGCATACCGGCTATCGGACTGCGGGGATCGTCCTGTGCGGCCGGGTTAACGGTGTCGTTCGCGCCGATCACCAGCACGGTGTCGGTGTTGCTGAAGTCATCGTTGATCTCATCCATCTCCAGCACCACGTCATACGGCACCTTCGCTTCGGCCAGCAGTACGTTCATGTGCCCCGGCAGACGCCCTGCCACCGGATGGATCCCAAAACGCACGTTGATGCCCAGCGCCCGCAGCCGGGCGGTAATTTCCGCCACCGGATACTGCGCCTGCGCCACCGCCATGCCGTATCCCGGCGTGATGATCACCGAACCGGACGCCTTGAGCATCTCGGCGGTCTCTTCAGCGGTAATCTCGCGATACTCCCCCGCTTCCTGCGCATCATCACCGCTGCTCACGTCGGTGCCAAAGCCACCGGCGATCACGCTGATAAACGAGCGGTTCATCGCTTTACACATGATATAGGAGAGGATGGCACCGGATGAGCCGACCAGCGCACCGGTCACAATCAGCAGATCGTTGCTGAGCATGAAACCGGCCGCCGCGGCCGCCCAGCCCGAGTAGGAGTTGAGCATTGAGACCACGACCGGCATATCCGCGCCGCCGATAGAGGCGACCAGATGCCAGCCAAACGCCAGCGCAATCACCGTCATCAGCAGCAGCGCAAAGACCTGCGCGGCGGTGCTGCCGGTGTTCACAAACCACAGCAGCAGCAGGAACGAGACGACCAGCGCCAGCAGATTCAGCTTATGACGATGAGGCAGTGCCAGCGGCCGTGAGGAGACCTTGCCACACAGTTTGCCAAAGGCCACCAGCGAGCCGGTGAAGGTTACGGCACCGATAAAGATCCCGACAAAGACCTCGCTGAGGTGGATATTCTCCAGCACGGCGGGCAGACCAGGCGCGTGTTCGATGTAACTGTTGATGCCCACCAGCACCGCGGCCAGGCCGACGAAGCTGTGCAGAATCGCCACCAGCTCCGGCATTTCGGTCATTTCGACCTTTTTCGCCAGACGAATACCGATGGCGCCACCGATGACCATCGCCAGCAGGATCCAGGCGACATGGCCGCTGTCCGGGCCGAAGATGGTCGCGACCAGCGCAATCGCCATGCCGCTGATACCGAAAATATTGCCCCGCTTTGAGGTCTCATGACGTGAGAGGCCCGCAAGGCTACAGATGAAGAGAATGGCAGCCACGATATAGGCTGCAGTGACTAATCCGCCAGACATGGCTTACCCCTTACGAAACATTTTCAGCATGCGCTGGGTGACGGTGAAGCCACCAAAGATATTGATGCTGGCAATCAGCACGGCAATAAAGGCGATGAAGGTGACCCAGCCACCGTGCCCCATCTGCAAAACCGCCCCGATAACGATGATGCCGGAGATGGCATTGGTCACCGACATCAGCGGCGTATGGAGCGCATGACTGACGTTCCAGACAACGTAGTAGCCCACCACGCAGGCGAGTGCGAACACGGTGAAGTGCGAGAGGAATTCCGCAGGCGCGACGCTGGCCATCCAGCCAAACAGCACAATGGCCAGCGCCATCAGCAGATAGTTGCGCCACGGCGACGCGGGCCGGGTTTCAACCGGCGCGGCCGGCTTCACGGCTGCCGCTTTCGCCTGGGGTGCGGCTGAGACCTGAATCGGCGGAGCCGGCCAGGTGATTTCGCCTGCGCGAACCACCGTCACTCCGCGCACGACCACATCGTCGAAATCGATAGCAATCTCGCCTGACTTCTCTTTACACAGCAGCTTAAGCAGGTTGACCAGGTTGGTTCCGTAGAGCTGGGAAGACTGGGTCGGCAGACGGCTGGGCAGATCGGTGTAACCGATGATCTTCACGCCGTTCGGGGTCACGGTCACCTGATCGGCGACGGTCAGCGCGCAGTTGCCGCCGGTCTGCGCGGCCAGATCCACAATCACGCTGCCCGGCTTCATGCTGGCGACCATCTCTGCGGTGATCAGTTCGGGTGCCGGTTTACCGGGGATCAGCGCCGTGGTGACGATGATATCCACCTCTTTCGCCTGGCTGGCAAACAGCGCCATCTCGGCCCGGATAAAGGCCTCTGACATGACCCTGGCATAGCCGTCACCGCTGCCCGCCTCCTCTTCAAAATCGAGTTCGAGGAATTCGGCGCCCATACTCTGCACCTGCTCTTTGACCTCCGGGCGGGTGTCGAATGCCCGGACAATCGCGCCCAGGCTGCCCGCCGCGCCAATCGCAGCCAGACCGGCCACACCGGCCCCGATCACCATCACTTTTGCCGGTGGCACTTTACCGGCCGCGGTAATCTGACCGGTGAAGAAGCGGCCAAATTCGTGGGCCGCCTCGACGATGGCGCGATAACCGGCGATGTTCGCCATGGAGCTCAGGGCATCCAGCGACTGCGCGCGCGAGATGCGCGGCACCGAATCCATCGCCATCACCGTGACCTGACGCGCGGCCAGCTTCTCCAGCAGGGCCGGATTCTGCGCGGGCCAGATAAAGCTGACCAGCGTACTGCCCGCGCGGGTCAGTGCGATCTCTTCATCATCCGGTGCATTGACCTTCAGCACGATATCGGCCTGCCAGACCTGCTCTCTGTCGCTGAGTGTGGCACCGGCGGCGAGATAGCTTTCATCATCGAAGCTGGCACGTTTACCGGCGTCATGCTCAAGCGTGACGCTGAAACCCAGCCTGATCAGTTGTTCGACGGTCTTTGGCGTGGCGGCCACGCGCGACTCGTTTGGCAACCTTTCCTTGGGTATTCCAATTAACATAGTGTTTCCTTTCATCGGTTAAAGGATGATGGCCCGGATGGGCAACGCGCCCGCGCAGCAGGATGATAGTCCCGGCTTACGGTCACGGTGCCGCTGTTTCAAAGTGTTTATAACCTACTGAAAATGTGACAGGCGATCTACCGCCGCCAGGCCGCGTCGTGACATTCGCCGGATTATTCAGTGTTGCGCTAAAAAACCGGCGTTATCCCACTGCAAAATCGTATCGCAGGCAGATTTTCTGCCAGAGACGAGGGCCTTCGGGCGAACAAGGCGTTATTAAAAACCTTTATTTAACAATGCATTAACTGAAATAGCGCTAAGCGTTACCGCTTTTACCGGTTAATCCCGGCAGAAATGGCCCTGGCGCACTCAGATGATAATCAAATGAAAAACCGGTTTGTGAATAACGCGATGTGAGACAAAAAATCGCTGCGACAGTCTGTTTATAACATGCAATAATCAGCGGCTAATCTGTTATACATCAAGAGTCCAGCACGTTTTCGTACTCATTTTTGCGTAAGGCGAAGGATTATTTTTATGAAGCTGAAGAACACTATTCTGGCGTCCACTCTGTTGTCCCTGCTGGCAGCCAATGCATTCGCTGCGCAGGAGTTAACGCCAGAAAAAGCGGCCGCGTTGAAGCCATTCGAACGTATTAATATCACCGGCCGTTTCAACGCAATTGGCGACGCTGCCGATGCGGTGTCGAAGCGTGCAGATCAGCTGGGCGCGGCCTCTTTCTACATTCAGGGGATTAACGACAGCAACGGTAACAGCGGCAACTGGCGCGTCACCGCCGACCTCTATAAAGCCGATGCCCCGGAAGCCCAGGACACCAAAACCTACCGTCGCTTCAACGGCGTCAACGAACTGCCAAAAGCGGAAGCCTACCGGCTGGAGCCTTTTGATACCGTTTCGGTCAGCGGCTTCTTTGCCAGCCAGCCGGACGTTAACGATGCGATCTCCAAAGCCGCAAAACAGAAAGGCGCCGCCGCCTTCTTTATCGTTCGCCAGATCGACGCGAACAGCGGCGGCAACCAGTACGTGACGGCTTACGTCTACAAAGCCGATGCGAAAGCGCGCGTGGTGCAGACCCCGAACGCCATCCCGGCCGATTCCGAAGCGGGTAAAGCCGCGCTGGCAACCGGTGGTGCAGCGGCGGCTAACGTCGAGATCCCTGGCGTGGCCTCGTCTGAAACGCCAAGCAACAAAGTGGGCCGTTTCTTCGAAACGCAAAGCTCAACTGGCAAGCGCTACACGGTGAATCTGCCAAACGGCAAATCCGTGCAGGAAGTCAACGCGATTACGGCTGCGCAGATGCAGCCGTTCGATACCGTGACCTTCACCGGACACTTCGGCACCCCGACAGAAGTGTCAGAAGAAGTGGCGAAGCGTGCGGCTGACAGAGGGGCGAAGTTCTACCACGTCACCCGTCAGTGGCAGAACCAGAGTGGCGGCAACCTGACCGTCACCGCAGACCTGTTTAAGTAATCCCTTCAGGGCGGCGTCGGCCGCCCTGCTGTTTGCATAATTCCTGCGCTGATTTGCATAGTCACGCATTGCCATCCCCTGCCACACTCCGTAAAATCTGCCGCCTGTTTTACCGGACATTATCTCTGTCAATTGCGGCTGCGCTGCGATATCCCAGTGATGAAAGCCGATTTACCCAGCCATATATGCTAGCGGGAAGGTTGTTTTGGAGAAAAAATTAGGTCTCGGTGCGCTGACGGCGCTGGTGCTCAGTTCGATGCTGGGCGCGGGCGTGTTCAGTCTGCCGCAAAATATGGCTGCAGTGGCGGGCCCGGCGGCGCTGCTGCTGGGCTGGGTGATCACCGGCGTCGGCATTATTTTTCTGTCGCTGGCGATGCTGCTGCTGACCCGCCTGAAGCCCGATCTGGACGGCGGGATCTTTACCTATGCCCGCGCCGGATTTGGCGAACTGATGGGGTTCTGCTCCGCCTGGGGCTACTGGCTCTGCGCCGTGATCGCCAACGTCTCCTATCTGGTGATCGTTTTCTCCGCCCTGAGCTTCTTCACCGATACGCCGGATCGGGTGATCTTTGGCGACGGCAATACCTGGCAGGCCATGCTGGGTGCCTCGGTGCTGCTGTGGCTGGTTCACTGGCTGGTACTGCGCGGCGTACAGACCGCGGCCAGCATCAACCTCATGGCGACGCTGGGCAAGTTGGTACCGCTGCTGCTGTTTATTGTGCTGGCGGTAATGGCGTTTAACTATGATCGCTTCCGCTTCGATTTTTCCGGCGTCACGCTGGGAGCGCCGTTATGGGAGCAGATCAAGCAGACCATGCTGATCACCCTGTGGGTCTTTATCGGGGTTGAAGGTGCGGTAGTGGTCTCTGCCCGCGCGCGTCAGAAAAAGGATGTGGGCCGGGCCACACTGCTGGCCGTGCTGGCCGCCCTGCTGGTCTATCTGCTGGTCACGCTGCTGTCGCTGGGCGTAGTGCCTCGCGCGGAGCTGGCCGGGATGCGCAACCCCTCGATGGCCGGGTTAATGACCCGACTGATGGGCAGCTGGGGCGATGCGGTGATTGCGGTGGGACTGATTATTTCGGTGTGCGGCGCCTATCTGAGCTGGACGATTATGGCCGCTGAAGTGCCGCTGATTGCGGCCCAGCAGGGTGCTTTTCCGCGCAGCATCGCCCGCCAGAACCGCCATAACGCACCGGCCGCCTCGCTGTGGCTGACCAACGGCAGCATCCAGTTCTGCCTGATCCTGATTGCGCTGACCGGAGCCGACTATAACAATCTGCTGACCATCGCCTCTGAAATGATTCTGGTGCCCTATCTGCTGGTGGGGTTATATCTGATCAAGGTTGTCTATGGGCAGCGCAAGCCAATAGCGCTGGCGACCGGCATCGGCGCGAGTCTGTATGGCATCTGGCTGCTCTATGCGTCGGGGCCGCTGCACCTGATGATGTCCGTGGTGCTCTACACCCCAGGCCTGCTGCTGTTTCTGTTTGCCCGTCGCGGCGGCCGCGCAGAGATTGCGCTGACCACGCTGGAGCGGATTGCGATGGGATTACTGATTGCGGCAACGCTGCCCGCCGTGTGGCAGCTGACGGCTTAGTGTGACTGCAGAGGAATCGAGACGCACAGCAGGTCATCCTGCTGTGTGAGATTCAGCGGCTTCGCATATTCATGATGAATTGCGTCCAGCTGCTCCGCCGAAAGCGGATACGGCAGCTGGATATCGAAGCGACTGATGCGCTGCTGTTCTGCCAGCGTGATCAGACGCGCGATGTTGATTTCGTCGCTGACCTGGGTAGAAATGATTTGTAATGCTAATTCTTTTAACGGGTCGTCACTGCCCTGTAAGCGGTGTGCCGATTTACGTGTCACCATGCCAAATATCGGCATCACACCATAAATTGCATCGACGAAGCTCCAGCGTTTTTTGCAGGAGGCGGAGAGAAAGTCACTGTAATTGAAGCAGATGCGGTCGGGGTATATGGCTGATGCCAGCTCTTTATCAGACACACTAACGCTCCTCATGGTAATCATCAATATCCCAAACCTGGCGCAGAAAGGCCGCGCTAATGATTACACATTTTGCCGGTTATATACCAGCAAGCTAAGGATATTTCGTGCGATAACGTAGAGCTCAGGACCAGGAAAAGATATGCTTTCGACCACCCCCGTCTCTGCTTTGTGAACTATGAACAAAATTGTTTATGTAGAAGATGAACCCGAAGTGGGTTCACTGATTGCGGCCTACCTGGGTCGTCACGATATTGAGGTAATTGTTGAGACCCGCGGGGATCGCGCTGAAGCGGTGATCGCCGAGCAGCAGCCCGATCTGGTGATGCTGGATATCATGCTGCCGGGCAAAGATGGCATGACCATCTGCCGGGATCTGCGGGCCAACTGGCAGGGCCCTATCGTGTTGCTCACCTCGCTGGACAGCGACATGAACCATATTCTGGCCCTGGAGATGGGTGCTCAGGATTACATCCTGAAGACTACCCCGCCTGCGGTGCTGCTGGCCCGCCTGCGCCTGCATCTGCGTCAGTCAACGCAGGGCCAGCCGGAGGATACCCCCAGCGCACCGGCGGCAAACCGGATGCTGCGCTTTGGCTCGCTGACCATCGATGCCCTGAATCGGCAGGTCACGCTGTTTGATGAGCAGATCGCCCTGTCGACCGCTGATTTTGACCTGCTGTGGGTACTCGCCAGCCATGCCGGACAGACGCTTAACCGCGATGCGCTGCTGAAAACCCTGCGCGGCGTCAGCTATGACGGGCTTGACCGCAGCATCGACGTCGCGATCTCGCGCCTGCGCAAGAAGCTGCACGACAGCGCCACCGAGCCGTTCCGCATCAAGACTATCCGTAACAAAGGCTATCTGTTTGCCCCCCAGGCCTGGGATACCCGCGTCCTATGAGAAAGCTCTTTATTCAGTTCTATCTGCTGCTGTTCGTCTGCTTTCTGGTGATGGCGCTGCTGGTGGGACTGGTCTACAAGTTCACCGCGGAACGTGCGGGTCGGCAGTCGATGAACGATCTGATGGCCAGCTCGCTCTATCTTATCCGCAGCGAACTGCGTGAGATCCCGCCGCGCGACTGGAACAAGACCATCAAGAGTCTCGACCTCGGTCTGTCGTTCGACCTGCATATCGAACCGATGAGCAAATTCCAGCTCGATGAGGGCAATATGCGCCGCTTGCGGGCCGGTGAGATCGTGGCGCTCGACGACCAGTACACCTTCCTGCAGCATATTCCCCGCAGCCACTATGTGTTGTCCGTCGGGCCGATCCCTTACCTCTTCTATCTGCACCAGATGCGGCTGCTGGATATAGCTCTGCTGGTCTTTATCGGCATGTCGCTGGCGCTGCCGGTGTTTATCTGGCTGCGGCCACACTGGCAGGAGATGCAGCGTCTGGAGAAAGCAGCGCAGCGGTTTGGCCGTGGTGAGCTGGATGTGCGCACCCATTTCGACAGCACCTCCAGCCTGTTCCGGCTCGGCATCGCGTTTAACCAGATGGCCGAGAACATCAACACTCTTGTCGCCAGCAAGAAGCAGCTGATCGATGGCATCGCGCATGAGCTGCGCACCCCGCTGGTGCGCCTGCGCTACCGGCTGGAGATGAGCGATAACCTGACAGATAACGAGCGGGTGGCGCTGAATCGCGATATCGGCCAGCTGGAGAGCCTGATCGAAGAGCTGCTGACCTATGCGCGCCTCGACCGCCCGCGCGTCGATCTCAACCTGAAAACGCAGGATCTGGCCTACTGGCTGCGTGAGCGGCTGGATGACTTCCGCACCATCAATCCGGCGATGCAGCTCGACCTGGAGTTGCCGCAGTGTGAGAACATTGGCGTCTCCGATACCCGCCTGATGGAACGGGTGCTGGATAATCTGGTCAATAATGCCCTGCGCTATGCCCGGCAGCGGCTGCGCGTCAGTCTCTGGTTCGACGGCCCGACCGGCTGTCTGCAGGTGGAAGATGATGGGCCGGGCATTCCGCCCGAAGAGCGCGAACGGGTGTTTGAACCCTTTGTCCGGCTCGATCCCAGCCGTGACCGCGCCACTGGCGGCTGCGGCCTTGGCCTGGCGATCGTCCACTCGATCGCGCAGGCTCTGGGCGGCAGCGTCATGATTGAATCCAGCCCGCTGGGCGGCGCCAGCGTTCGCTTTTGCTGGCCGGTTGATTTACCCTTGCGGGAAATTCCGCTGCGATAAAACACAAGGAGTCCTGCGTGACCTCAGCGTATCAGCACCTTACCGCGACCTTTCAGCGTCTCTCCCGTTTCAGCCACGTCACCGCCATTGCCGGTTGTGATATGCAGACCACCATGCCGCCAGGCGGCAGTCAGGCGCGGGGTGAAGCCCTGGCCGAAATGAGTGTTTTGCAGCATCAGATCCTGACTGCCCCGCAGGTCGGGGAATGGATCCGGGCCGCTGAACAGGAGTCGCTGAACGACGTCGAGCGCGCCAACCTGAATGAGATCCAGCGGGCTTATCAGCAGGCCACGCTGCTGCCCGATGACTTTGTTGAGGCGAAGTCGATCGCCGGTTCAGTCTGTGAACATGCCTGGCGCACACAGCGCCCGGCCAACGACTGGCAGGGTTTCGCCGCCAACCTCAAAGAGGTGGTGCGCCTGAGCCGCGAAGAAGCACAGCGCCGCGCCGACGCCAGTGGCGCTTCGCGCTACGATGCGCTGCTGGATCTCTACGAGCCGGGGATGACCCGCGCCCGGCTGGATGCGACCTTTGGCGAACTGAAAACCTGGCTGCCCGATCTGCTGCAGAAGGTGGTGGAAAAACAGGCGCAGCAGTCGGTGATCGTGCCGCAGGGGCCGTTCGCCGTGCCTGCCCAGCGCCAGCTTGGCCTGAGCATCATGGAGACGCTGGGCTTCGACTTTAATCATGGCCGGCTGGACATCAGTGCGCACCCGTTCTGCGGCGGCGTGCCGGAAGATGTGCGTATCACCACCCGCTACAACGAGACGGAGTTCCTCAGCGCCATGATGGGCGTGATTCATGAAACCGGTCACGCCCGCTACGAGCAGAATCTGCCGCAGCAGTGGCGCGGCCAGCCGGTGGCGCTGGCGCGTTCCACTGCCATCCATGAGTCCCAGAGCCTGTTTATGGAGATGCAGCTGGGCCGCAGCCGTGAATTCCTGCAGCGTATTCTGCCGCAGATAACGGCCACCTTCGGCGACCAGCCTGCCCTGCAGGCGGATAATTTCGTGCGCCTTACCCAGCGTGTGGCGCCGGGCCTGATCCGGGTTGACGCCGACGAGCTGAGCTACCCGGCCCACGTCATTCTGCGCTACGAGATCGAGCAGGCGCTGATTGAGGGCGACATTGAGGTTGAGGATATCCCGGCGCTGTGGGATGAGAAGATGATGCAGTCGCTGGGGCTGGATACCCGCGGGAATTACCGTGACGGCTGTATGCAGGATATCCACTGGACCGACGGCGCCTTTGGCTACTTCCCGACCTACACGCTGGGCGCGATGTACGCCGCGCAGCTGTTCCGGGCGGTGAAACAGGCCATTCCGCAGCTCAGCGAGCTGATTCAGCACGGCGAACTGCAGCCGGTCTTCGACTGGCTGCAACAGAATATCTGGCAGCACGGCAGCCGTTTCTCCACCGATCAGCTGCTGATCAACGCCACCGGTGAAGCGCTGAACCCGGCGTTTTTCCGCCAGCATCTTGAGCAGCGCTACCTGAATAACTGAGTATCCGGGCGGCCTGCGGGTCGCCTCTTCCCCCCTTTGTACAATCGGTTACACGCCGATACCAAACACCCACGGACACCGCGCATTGCTTTCCCTATAGTCTCTTCACCGGCCCCGCAGTGGGCTACACATGAAAAAATAGTCTTCGAGGGATTTGCAATGAAAAAATTATTTGCACTGGTTGTCGCCGCTGCTATGGGTATGTCTTCTGTTGCTTTCGCTGCTGACACCACAGCTGCGCCAGCTGCTGCTGCGCCAGCCGCAACAACCACCACGACTACCGCTGCTGCACCGGCTAAAACCGTTCACAAAACTGCGCACAAGAAACACCATAAAGCTGCACAGAAAGCCCAGGCTGCTAAGAAACACCACAAAAAAGCAGTGAAGAAAGATGCAGCGCAGAAAGCGCAGGCTGCTAAGAAAGTTCACCACAAGAAAGCGGCTGCACAGAAAGCGCAGGCTGCTAAAAAAGTTCACCACAAGAAAGCCACTCAGCCAGCCGCTCAGAAAGCCCAGGCTGCTAAAAAAGTGCACCACAAAAAAGCAGCTGCACAGAAAGCCCAGGCTGCTAAAAAAATGCACCACAAAAAAGCAGTAAAACCTGCTCAGAAAGCGCAGGCTGCTAAAAAGATGCACCACAAAAAAGTTGTGAAATCAGCTGCTAAAAACTAAGGTCGCCTTAGCGCACGACCACGCGATAATGATTAAAAACACCCGGTTCTGCCGGGTGTTTCTTTACTGAGGTGGAAAAAATGGTGCGTCGCTATCGCTTCGAAATTATTCTGCTGGTGATGATCCTGTGTGGCATTGTTGCAGCAAGCTTCTTTATTTGATCGCTGTAGCGTACTGATTAACCAATAAAACTCCCTTTTTCAACGCTCACCGACTATAGTTACCGTATCTGCGGAATAACAATAACGTTACTTTTCTCGCCATTGAGATTTCTATGCGCCTGGCTACCCTGTTAATGGTTGGACTTTTCAGCTTTGCCACTACTGTTCATGCCGATGATGACGATGACTCACCGACGCCTGCCGAGATTAAAATGCTCTTCTTCGGCAAGGACCATCGTCAGGCTATCACCGACATTACCGCAGCACCCTGGGATGCGATTGGTCAGCTGGAGACTGAAAGCGGCAACCTCTGCACCGCAACGCTTATCTCTCCGCATCTGGCGCTGACGGCCGGACACTGCCTGCTCGCCCCGCCGGGTAAATTTGATAAGCCAGTGGCGCTCCGTTTTATGGCCAGCGACAAAGGCTGGCGCTACGAGCTGCATGATATCGACGCGCGGGTTGAACCCTCGCTGGCATCAAAATTAAAGGCGGATGGTGAAGGCTGGATCGTGCCGAGCAGTGCGGCACCCTATGATTACGGCATTGTGATACTGCGCAATCCGCCGTCAGCGATTACGCCAATCCCCCTGTTCGACGGTTCACGCAGCGATCTCACGGCCGCGCTGAAACTGACCGGCCGCAAAGTGACCCAGGCGGGATATCCGGCCGATCATCTCGATACGCTTTACTCCCACAGTAACTGCCTGATCACCGGCTGGGCCCAGCGCGCCGTGCTCTCCCATCAGTGCGATACGCTGCCGGGCGACAGCGGTTCTCCGCTGCTGCTGAACAGCGACAATGGCTGGCAGTTAATTGCGGTGCAGAGTTCGGCTCCGGCCGCAAAGGATCGCTACCTGGCGGACAACCGCGCGATTGCGGTCACCTCGTTCAAAGACAAGCTGGAATCGCTCGCGCAATAAGCCAGCCAGACCACCCTGTCCGGGGCGCGCCGTTGACTGCGCGCCCCGCATCCCTCAGTTCGCAATCTGCTCCATCGTCTGCAGGATCCGTTTATCGGAGATGGGATAAGGTGTGCCCAGCTGCTGAGCAAAGTAGCTGATGCGCAGCTCCTCAATCATCCAGCGGATGTTCTTCACCTCTTCATCATCCTGACGCTGCGGCGGCAGTTTATTCCGCCACGCCTGATACGCCTGCTCCACCGCCTGCACTTTTAACATGCGGGCACGATCGCTGTGCGGGTCGGCCGGCAGTTTCTCCAGACGGCGCTCGATGCCGTGCAGATAACGCAGCGTATCGGCCAGCCGCTGCCAGCCGTTTCCGGTGACAAAGCCGCGATAGACCAGACCACTCATCTGTGCCTTGATGTCGGAGAGCGCCAGCGCCATCGTCATATCGACCCGTCCCTTGAGACGCTTGTTGATGTTGAAGACGGCCGTCAGGATCTGCTCGACCTGACTGGCGATGGTGACCACGGTGTCATTGAGTTCGCCGCGCACTTTGTCACGCAGTTGCTCAAAACTGGCCTGATCCCAGGCCGGGCCGCCCGCTTCCGCCATCAGCTTGTCGATGCCACAGGCGATGCAGTCGTCGATCAGCTCCAGCACTTTGCCATAGGGGTTAAAGTAGAGGCCGAGCTTGGCTTTGTTAGGCAGCTTTTCGTGCAGATATTTCACCGGCGACGGCACATTCAGCAGCAGCAGGCGACGCTGACCGCGCCACATCATCTTCTGCTGTTCCTGCTCGCTGTCAAACAGGCGGATCGCCACGCTCTCTTTCTCATCCACCAGCGCCGGCCAGGCTTTCACCTGGTAACTGCCGCGCTTCTGCTCGTAGCTGCGGGGCAGCTCGCCAAAGCTCCAGATATGCAGCCCGCTCTGCTCCAGACCATCGTCGGCCACTTTCGACAGCGTTTCCTGCACTTTGCCTTTCAGCTGTGCCTTGAGCGCAGTGAGATCTTTGCCTTCCAGCAGTTTGCGATTGTGCTCGTCCACCACCCGGAAGGTCATTTTCAGATGATCGGGCACCTGTTCCCACTGCCACTCTTCGCGGTCCAGCGTGACGCCGGTCATGCGGCGGAACTCGCGCGCCAGCGCATCGACCAGCGGCATCTCCATCGCCGTGACCCTGCCCAGGAACGCCTCTGCATAATTAGGTGCCGGCACCAGATGACGGCGCAGCGGTTTGGGCAGCGATTTGATCAGCGCGATAATCAGCTCACGGCGGATGCCGGGGATCTGCCACTCAAAACCGGCGTCCTCCACCTGATTCAGCAGCGGCAGCGGAATATGCACCGTCACGCCATCCGCATCGGCCCCCGGCTCGAACTGATAGCTGAGCTTCAGTTTCAGGTTGCCCTGATGCCAGAAGTTGGGATAGTCGAGCTGGCTGACGCTGTTCGCGCCCTCTTTCATCAGCATCTGTCTGTCGAAGTTCAGCAGCTCCGCATTTTCACGGCTGGCCAGCTTCCACCAGCTGTCGAAATGTTTCGCCGACACCACCTCTTTGCCGATGCGCTGATCGTAAAAGGCAAACAGCGTTTCATCGTCGACCAGAATGTCGCGACGACGGGATTTATGCTCCAGATCCTCTACTTCGCTGCGCAGCTTCTGGTTAGCCCGGAAGAAGGCATGCCGGGTCTGCCAGTCGCCCTCCACCAGCGCATGCCGGATAAACAGTTCGCGGCTCAGCACCGGATCGATACGGCCGTAGTTCACCTTGCGCGCGGCCACAATCGGCAGCCCGTAGAGCGTGACCTTTTCGGAGGCCATCACCGCGCCCTGCGATTTCTCCCAGTGCGGCTCGCTGTAGCTGCGTTTGATCAGATGCTGCGCCAGCGGCTCGATCCACTCCGGCTCGATCCGGCCTGCGGTGCGGCCCCACAGGCGGCTCGTCTCCACCAGCTCCGCGACCATCGTCCACTTCGGCGGCTTCTTGAAGAGCCCGGAACCGGGAAAGATGGCGAAACGGGTATTGCGCGCGCCGGTATACTCCTGCTTGTCGCTGTCTTTCTGGCCGATATGCGACAGCAGCCCGCTCAGCAGCGCGCAGTGCACCTGCTGCAATTCGGCCGGTTCGCTGTTTACCGGGATCCCCAGCTCTCGCACCACCTGACGCAGCTGGGTGTAGATATCCTGCCACTCCCTGACGCGCAGGTAGTTCAGGAAGTCACTTTTGCACTGACGACGGAAGAGATTGCCGGACAGCGCCTTCTGCTGCTCCGCCAGATAGTTCCAGAGGTTCACATAGGCCATGAAGTCGGAATCTTTATCGGCAAAGCGGCGATGCTTCTCGTCCGAAGCCTGCTTCTTCTCGGCCGGACGCTCGCGCGGATCCTGAATCGACAGGCCTGCGGTGATGATCATCACTTCGCGCACACAGCCATATTTCTGCGCTTCCAGCACCATCCGGGCCAGCCGCGGGTCGACCGGCAGCTGCGACAGATGGCGCCCGGAACCGGTGAGTTTGTAGTGGCCGGTCTCTTCGTTAAGCGTCAGCGCGCCCAGCTCCTCCAGCAGCCGGACACCGTCCTGAATGTTGCGCTTGTCGGGCGCTTCCACGAACGGGAAGGCCGCGATATCGCCCAGCCCCAGCGAGGTCATCTGCAGGATCACCGACGCCAGGTTGGTGCGCAGGATTTCCGGATCGGTAAACGCCGGGCGACTCAGGAAGTCATCTTCCGCGTAGAGACGGATACAGATGCCGTCGGACACACGGCCACAGCGCCCTTTTCGCTGGTTGGCGGAGGCCTGAGAGATCGGTTCAATCGGCAGGCGCTGCACCTTGGTACGGAAACTGTAGCGGCTGATGCGGGCCGTGCCGGGGTCGATCACATATTTGATGCCGGGCACCGTCAGCGAGGTCTCGGCGACGTTGGTCGCCAGCACGATACGGCGGCCGCTGTGCGACTGGAACACCCGATTCTGTTCGGCGTTCGACAGGCGGGCATAGAGCGGCAGCACCTCGGTGTGCGGCAGGTCGCGCTTGTTGAGCGCGTCGGCGGTGTCGCGGATTTCGCGTTCGCCGCTCATGAAGATCAGGATATCGCCCTGGCTCTCGCGCCCCAGCTCATCCACCGCATCGAAAATTGCCTGTAGCTGGTCACGATCGCCATCATCCGCCTCGTCGACCACCGGCCGGTAGCGCACCTCGACCGGATAGGTCCGGCCCGACACTTCGATCACCGGCGCATGGTTAAAGTGACGCGAGAAACGCTGCGGATCGATGGTCGCGGAGGTGATGATGACTTTCAGATCGGGACGGCGTGGCAGCAGCTCACGCAGATAGCCGAGCAGAAAATCGATGTTCAGGCTGCGCTCATGCGCCTCATCGATGATGATGGTGTCATACTGCATCAGCAGGCGGTCCTGCTGGATTTCGGCCAGCAGGATACCGTCGGTCATCAGCTTAACCTGCGTCAAATCGCTGACCTGATCGTTGAAGCGCACTTTATAGCCGACACAGCCGCCCAGCGAGGTGCCCAGCTCATCGGCAATGCGGTTCGCCACGGTGCGCGCCGCCAGACGACGCGGCTGCGTGTGGCCGATCAGGCCGGTGACGCCGCGCCCCAGCGCCAGACAGATTTTCGGCAGCTGCGTGGTTTTACCAGAGCCGGTTTCACCGGCCACTATCACTACCTGGTGATCGCGAATCGCCTCAGCAATATCCTGCTGCTTCTGGCTGACCGGCAGGTTGTCGGGAAACGTGATGGCTGGCGTGGCGGCGCGTCGCTGCGCCACCCGCTGAGCGGCAGCGATAAATTCCTGCTCCAGCTCCTGCGCAATGCCCTGCTGTGCCTCAGGATTTTTAACTTTTCTGGCCCCCTGCAGACGGCGCTGCAGACGCTGACGATCGCGCAGCATCAGGCCATCGAGCTGTGCCCGGAGCGCGTCCAGTGGGGAGATTTCGGGAGATGACATAATAGTGACGTACCTTACTCAGGCAGTGCTACGGCGTGAAACCGCGCCCTGCAAGCCGGGATAACCAGCTGAATCCATAAAATAATTGCGCGAATCATAGCACATTCTGAACCGTTCCGGCGGCAGCCTGCGGGTAGGCTTATTCAATAAATTCGAACATGGGTCTCGAAATATTGCGCTTTCACCGCGCCATCGATAACCGTAGAGTGTAAACCATTGAGCGGAAAGTCTTCCGCGTAACAGACAGGAAACCACCATGAGCAAAGTTTTAGTTCTGAAATCAAGCATCCTTGCAGGTTACTCACAGTCAAGCCAGCTTGCTGACTTCTATGTTGAACAGGCTAAGGCGCAGGGTAAAGAAGTGACCATTCGTGACCTGGCCGCTAACCCGATTCCGGTTCTGGATGGTGAGTTAGTGGGTGCGATGCGTCCTTCCGATACGCCGCTGTCTGCCCGTCAGCAGGACGCGCTGAACCTCTCTGATGAACTGATTGCAGAACTGCAGGCACATGATGAAGTGGTGATTGCCGCGCCAATGTACAACTTCAATATCCCGACGCAGCTGAAAAACTACTTTGACCTGATCGCCCGTGCTGGCGTGACCTTCCGCTACACCGAAGCTGGCCCGGAAGGCCTGGTCACCGGCAAAAAGGCTGTGGTCATCTCCAGCCGTGGCGGCATCCACAAAGATACCCCGTCTGACCTGCTGACCCCTTACGTGAAGCTGTTCCTGGGCTTTATCGGCATCACCGACGTCGAGTTCGTGTTAGCTGAAGGCATCGCATACGGTCCGGAAGTGGCCAGCAAAGCGACCGCAGAAGCCAAAGACGCTATCGCGCAGATCGTGACGGCATAACGGCATCTCATCTCAGGATGACATCGTGAAGAACCGGGCCACGCGCCCGGTTTTTTTATGGCGATATGTCGCTGTCGGTCTCTTTTCTCAGCCACTGGCCGTTGATGCCCCGGACATATTCGCCCGCGCCCGCGCGGCTCACCAGCTTCTGCCCGGCGATACCTGCCACATCCGCCACGGAGAGACGATTCTGATCCGCCAGACGCTGATACTGCTGCTGGCGTCCGGCATTGATACGCTGCACCAGCGCCAGGGTTTCAGGGTCCTGCGCCCGCGCAGCCAGATAGCCGGAAAGCGTTTCCCCCACCCGACCCGATTGCCGCGCCTGATCCAGTGTCAGCGCCCAGGCAGGCTGCGCCATCGTCAGGGCGAGTAAAAGCGCCACGCTTATGCGTTTCATCGTTGCTCTCCTCAGAACAGACCGCTCTGGTTTTTCAGTAACGCTTCGACATCCTTATCAACTTTGATATGGATCTCGTGCTCGATTCTGACGTTCATGTTGATGGTGATGGGATCTTTGGGTGCCGTGACTTCAATGCGCGGCACACAGCCGATGCTCAGCAGTCCGGCTGCCATAACCAGTAGTGCCTTCAGGCTCATGGTGAAGTGTCCTTGTTCGATGGCAACGTCGCATGTTGCTCTAGCCAGGATTGCAAATTATCGCCGAAGCGCAGGCTGCGCCAGAGCTGGAACAGATTTTCCTGGTGATGATAGTTAAGGTTGACCGTCTGACGACGGTTGCTGAAGCGGCTGACGCCCTGAACCTGCGCCTCCATGCTGAGGTCGCCGAGATTATCCAGATTGATTGTGGCCCAGCTGCGGGAGATCTCCATGTAACGCAGCCAGTCCAGCGCGGCGCCGGTCGCAACGTTGTTGCGGGTAATGGCATCCGCCATATCCTTGTCGAGCCGGAAGGTCAGCGGTCCGCTGTTGGCGATCCACCCTTTCTCCACCAGCCAGCGCGGATTGTTCAGCCACAGCGGGAGCTCGCCGTTGACGTTGCCCGACATCGCAAACTGCTTCGGCTTCAGCGCCGTGACCAGCTTGCTGAGGCTGATCTGACGCAGCGAGACCCTGGCTGGCTCATGCTGCGGCATTCGCAGCGCGGGCAGCGTAATCTGGCCGCCCAGCAGATCCAGGCTCACATCCTGCAGCGTCAGCGGCGCCGCTTCGGACCACGGCCAGTTGCCCTGCAGGTCGGCGCGTATGTTCTGCATCGCGAACTGGTTTTTAATCTCCGCGATCCGCAGCGACACCGGGCCATGCTGGCCGAACTGCCAGTGATCGGCCCTGAAGCGGAACGGCAGCGAGAAGTCGATGCCGTTAACCTGGCTGTCGGGCGTCCAGACGCTGCCCTCTCTGACCGTCCAGTGGCCGCCAGCCTCGAACCCCTGGCCCGGCGCGGCGGAAAATGCCACCTGCGCCTGCAGCCTGCCGTCCTGTATCTGCATTTTCATGTCGGGGCTGAGCAGCGGCTGAAAGACCGTCAGCGACTGGGAGGGCCACCAGGCCTGTCCGCGCAGCCGCTCACCATCCCAGCGGCCATTGACGCGCAGCGGCCCCACACGACCGGCCTTTAACTCGCCCCGCCAGAGAAAATAGCCGGGGTCGCGGCCTTTAGCCTCAAAGTCGAGCGTGGAGGCGGCCAGGCGACCGCCATAGCTGAAACGGGTTTCGCCCGCCTGCAGGCGGAAGTGCCCTTGAAACGAGGGCTGCGTTACATCGCGCTGCCAGTTAACCGGTTCCGTAAGCGTCAGACGCGGAGAGGCCACGTTGACACTGCCGTAGGCCAGATGGTTAAAGCCGGTGGAGAGTGTGTCCAGATGGATCAGCGTATCGTGCCAGCCACCGGTGCCTTTCACGTCCCAGCGCGCCTGCAGGGGCAGCATCTCGCCGCCGCCCCAGTAGCGCCAGTTCCATTCGCCTTTATCGGGCCAGAAGTCCGTGGCACGGCCATCAAGATGGAGCCGGAAACGGCCAAAACTGGCGTCGTGCGCGGTGAGGATCGCCTGCAGGCGGCCATCGATCCCCTGCGACGAGAGCCGCACGCCCGCCAGCGGCCAGCGCGCCTCATCCACCTCCAGCGTGGAGAGGATCCTGCCCTTCAGACGCAGCAGCGATTTGGGCTGCAGCACCAGCTGAGGGTCAAGCAGGGAGCCGCTGAGCCGGCCCGGTACCGATCCGTAGAGTTGCAGGGCGGCCAGTTTGCTTTCCCCCGTGATCTGAAACGGCAGGTTGCTGTCCGTCAGGCTGAGATTACCCGGCCCCACGCCGAGCACCACGTTGCCCTTGCCGCCGCGTCCCCGGGTCAGCAGGTTGATCCGGCCCGTGATCTGGCTGCCCTCCAGGCCCGCCTGCCAGTTGTCCAGCGTCAGGTTAACGAAGCCGGACAGCGGCTGAGTCTCCAGCGGCCAGACATATTCGCCCCGCTCAATCTGAATTCTGTCCCGGCTTATCTGCCACGGTAAGCGAAGCAGCGGCTTCTCCTGTTCCGCCATCGCCACACGCAGTTCACCCTGCTGCTGCTGCCAGTTAAGCGTGAGCTGCAGGGGATGCGGCAGCGCGGCCAGCGTGAGCTGCCCCGCCACGTCGCCCTGCACCGGCAGGTCAGTCGCGAAGGCAGGCAGCGTCAGGTCGCCCCTGAGGGTGATCGGTTCGGGCAGTGCGGGATGGGTAAACCTCAGGCGCGTGATGGCCAGCTGCTGGCCGGTCAGGGTCGCCGCCAGCTGCAGGTTCTCACCCTGATAACTGAGCTGCTGGCGATCTTTCTCCAGCGTCAGATCCAGGGCGCCTGCGTAGGTCTGCCACGGCGCAACGGTCACTTTGCCCAGATGCACGTCGGCGCCAGGCAACATCGCCTGCCACTCGGCCAGGGTTTTCGGGGCGGCTGCGCCCGGTTCACCGGCGGGCAGTTTCTGCAGGCAGGCGCTGTCCAGCGTCAGTTCTGCCGCGTTGAGTTTCCAGCGCGACTGATGCCAGCCCAGCGACACCGCTTTGACGGTGGCCAGCGAGCAGTCCGCGGCCAGATAGCGAATCTGCGGCAGCCACAGGCCGCCATCGCGCCAGCGGGGCGCGCCTGAAAGCGCAATACGGGTTTCGGCGGGCAGCCAGATGCCGGCCAGTCGCGGCAGCCATTGGGTCACAGTCAGCATCAGGCCGAGCAGCAGCAGAATCAGCGCCAGAATCGCCGCCAGCCGTCGCCGGAAAATCCGTGGCATGAAAGCCATAATCCTTTTCCTTACAGTATCCTGACAGGAATGATGGCATGTAATCCGCCAGAGGTGAAGGTCTGCACCAGACGCCGGTCAGCTCTTTCAGCAAAGTCAGCCAGAAAACGTTATCCTTGGTTTATCACTCTGCAGGAGCATAACAATGAAGATCGCGGTTTACAGCACCAAACATTACGATCAGAAATACCTTGAGCAGGTTAATCAGCAGTTCGGCTTTGAACTGCTCTTTTTTGATTTTTTACTCACTGAGAACACGGCTAAAACCGCAGTGGGTTGCGATGCCGTCTGCATTTTTGTCAATGATGATGGCAGTCGTCCGGTGCTGGAGGAGCTGGCCGGGCTGGGCGTAAAAGCAATCGCGCTGCGCTGCGCCGGTTTCAACAATGTCGATCTGGCGGCGGCAGAGGATCTGGGGCTGGAGGTGGTGCGGGTACCCGCCTACTCGCCGGAAGCGGTAGCGGAACACACCATTGGCCTGATGATGACCCTGAACCGTCGCATCCATCGCGCCTATCAGCGCACCCGTGATGCGAACTTCTCCCTCGACGGCCTGACCGGATTCAATATGTACCAGAAAACCGCAGGCGTGATCGGCACCGGCAAGATCGGGGTGGCGACGATGCGCATTCTGAAAGGGTTTGGTATGCGGCTGCTGGCGTTTGACCCCTATCCCAGCGAGCAGGCGCTGGAACTGGGTGCCGAGTATGTCGATCTGAAGACGCTGTTTGCGGAGTCTCACGTTATCACGCTGCACTGTCCGATGACGCCGGAAAATCACCATCTGCTCAACGCCGAGGCATTTAAACAGATGCGTGACGGCGTGATGATCATTAACACCAGTCGCGGCGGCCTGATTGATTCTCAGGCGGCGATCGACGCGCTGAAGCAGCAGAAAATCGGGGCACTCGGTATGGATGTTTATGAGAATGAGCGGGATCTGTTCTTCGAAGATAAGTCGAACGACGTGATTCAGGACGACATCTTCCGCCGCCTGTCGGCCTGTCATAACGTACTGTTTACCGGCCATCAGGCGTTTTTAACCGCCGAAGCGCTGACCGCCATTTCAGAAACCACACTGCGTAACCTCAGCCAGCTCGATCGCGGCGAAGCCTGCCCGAACCGGGTCTCTGCCTGAGGAAGCGGGCCGGCGCAATCCGGCCTGTTTATCAGCGCGCGCAGTTCCCGCCAATCAGCGCCTGTTCATCACAGCGGCGACCGTTCACCAGCTGACACATCCCCACTCGCGAACCATCCAGCTGATGCGAAAACGCCAGGGTACCGCCTGCATTAGCACAGTTGCTTTCTGCCAGGGAAGACATCACCACCCGTGGCTGGATATGGGCGGCGGTGGCTTGTTGCGGTGGCTCGTTATCATCACTATGGCTGCTGCAGGCAGAGAGTAATAACGCGGCACCGGCCAGCAAAAAGGGGGCTGCTTTCATCAGTCGGACTCCGGGAATGGGGTTAAAGGCTGGGTCAGCATATGTCAGGCAGCACAAGGGGTCGAGAGGTGAAACAGCTTTTTACAAAATTCTCCGGCGTCATTTGCAAGCAGAATTATCTTGTTTACCTGTTATCACTGAACTGTCACCCTTTTTCGGCCTTTATTAATTCGGAGTAAAGCCATGTTGATGGATATGCTTTTTCGCATTGCGCTGGCCGGTATTCTCGGCGGCCTGATCGGCCTTGAGCGACAGATGCGCGCAAAGGAAGCGGGCCTGCGAACCCATATTCTGGTCGGTATTGGCAGTGCGATGTTTATGCTGGTGTCGAAATATGGGTTCGCCGACATGCTGAGCAGCGACCACGTCGCGCTGGATCCCAGCCGTATCGCCGCCCAGGTGGTCAGCGGCATGGGGTTCCTGGGCGCAGGCACCATTATGATTCAGAAACAGGTGGTGAAAGGCTTAACCACCGCGGCGGGCTTGTGGGTCACCGCTGCCATCGGGCTGGTGATCGGGAGCGGCATGTATGAGATCGGCATTTATGGCACGGTGCTGGCATTGCTGGTGCTGGAGGTCTTCCGCCGCCTGAGCCATGTGTTGATCGGCAAACACCATACCCTGCTGGTGTTCCTGAAGCCCAAAAGTGTGCCGCTGGTGCTGCTGGTGATGCAGCGGGAAGGCATTCGCTACGGCAATGTCACGGTCATTAACCGGGATGCGGAGAGCGGCCTGTGCGAACTGAGCGTGCAGGTGACGCTTTCCCGCCGATCCAACGATGTGCATCTGTATGACAAGGTCATGGAGATCAAAGGCGTTCAGTCGCTGGAGATGATGTGATTCCGGTTGTCCCTTACCTCACAACCTGACGGCTGAGCATGTCAGCGGGCGGTTTCTGTATCCGCCCGCTTTCCCTGTAAATCTTTATTTACCGCCAGACATCCCCCTGGTCTGACCTGAGGCATAGAGCCTGACCCCAATAAATGCCATAATCCGTGATGGTTTATTCACGTTATCATTTTTCCGGGGATACATGCGCCATCACTCTGATCAACCTGACGATGCCCTGTCCGCTGCCACGCGTAAAAATGCCCTGCCGCTAATGAGCGTGCTGGCTTTTACCCTGTTTGTCGCCGTGGTCGCCATCATGATGATTCTTAATCATCGCAACGCAGTGAATAACGCTCTGGAGACCGGACAGTGTCTGGCCGAAGAAGGGGCGGAAGGTTTTCTGGAAATGCTCAGACATTTTCTGCATCACGCCTATCGCTGGATTTTTAAAGCCTGCGGCTGATCGTTTCACATTCAGTGCAGCAGAAAATGGAGTAAGCCGTGGCGGTTAACCAGCATCAACACAGCAAAATACATCACCGCAACATAGCAGAGTAAAAAGATAATGAGCATCGTTATAAACCGGATGCCGTACTTTTTTATTTTTTGAATGTTACAGGGATATCTCATAGACCTTAAAAGTTTAATTCACCTTGATTGCCGGATATTTAACGGCTTCACTGGCTGGCTGTATTGCCTAAATGTGCGAAACCGCAAGAGTGTCAACGGACAACATGGTGACGGCCATTGCCCCTTAACGCCCGCCCCGCTGCTTTCTTTACAATATCCTGATTAACTTAACGAAATCTTCACGCATTTTCGTTTCACCGTGACCGGCGGAAACTTGAGGCGGCAGACCTGTTTAAACCTGCCCGGTGTCTGCAGAGCTATCATTATTATAAGCCTTTGGGGTTAACACATATTCAACAGCCATGCATTTTCAGACGGCTCCCGTAAAAAGACCAATGCGCGCTTTTTTTAATACCGACATAACGAAAGTGAATTAATTTGACGGGGATCAGATTATCCGGAATAGAAACCGTACGCCGTTTAAACCGGATTGATTCATCACGAGGCATGCTGTTTTTATTTTTCGGGTTTCTGTGATGAAGTTTCCGTTAATCGTGGCTGCTCTTTTTATACTTGCGGGTTGTGCCGCAAAACACGATCACGCGCGTGATCAGGCTTATCAATCCTCGCCCCCCTCCTGCTCAACGCAGAAGGATGAGATTGATTGTCAGTGGCAGAATGTGCCCGCCACCTGACACGGCGCGGCGGCATCAGCTCGCCGCATTGCCTCTCTGTATCCGTGACTTGCACCTTAGCGCCGCTGCCAGCCCTGCGTCCGGCCATGCCCTTTTCCGCTGAATCTTCACTCCGGTACTGGCATTCGCGGCAACAATCCGTACCATACGCTGCATATTCGTGACACCGCAGTGAAGTGTCTGGCTGGAGGCGCGCCTTAATCTGCCCTCTTGCTGTGCTTTCAGGATTCAGAGATAGGTAAAAATGCAAGATAATCAAACGGTTGACAAGAAAGAACAGTACAACCTCAATAAGCTGCAGAAACGTCTGCGTCGTCATGTCGGCGAAGCGATTGCCGATTTTAATATGATTGAAGAAGGCGACCGCATCATGGTCTGCCTGTCGGGCGGCAAAGACAGCTACACCATGCTGGAGATTCTGCGCAGTCTGCAAAAGAGCGCGCCGGTGAACTTCAGTCTGATTGCGGTGAACCTTGACCAGAAGCAGCCCGGTTTCCCGGAGCATATCCTGCCGCAGTATCTTGAGGCGCAGGGCGTTGAGTACCGGATTATCGAAGAAGATACCTACTCCATCGTTAAAGAGAAGATCCCGGAAGGCAAAACCACCTGCTCACTCTGTTCGCGCCTGCGCCGTGGCATTCTCTACCGCGTGGCGACCGAGCTGGGCTGCACCAAGATCGCACTCGGCCATCATCGCGATGACATCCTGCAGACCCTGTTCCTGAACATGTTCTATGGCGGGAAGATGAAAGGCATGCCGCCAAAACTGATGAGTGACGACGGTAAGCAGATTGTGATCCGTCCGCTGGCCTACTGCCGCGAGAAAGATATTATCCGCTTCTCGGAAGCGCGCCAGTTCCCGATCATCCCCTGCAACCTCTGCGGTTCGCAGCCGAACCTGCAGCGTCAGGTGGTGGCCGATATGCTGCGTGACTGGGACAAGCGCTATCCGGGCCGTATCGAAACCATGTTCAGCGCGATGCAGAACGTGGTGCCGTCGCATCTGGCGGATATCAGCCTGTTCGATTTTAAAGGCATCAAACACGGTGATGCGGTCGTGGATGGTGGCGACCTGGCGTTTGACCGCGAAACCCTGCCGTCTCAGCCTGCAGGCTGGCGCGAAGATGATGAGGATGCGCCGGATATCAGCGCACGTCTGGATGTACTTCAGATAAAATAAGCCGCGGATAGACAGAGGGCGTGCTCCGGAAGCACGCCCTTTTTTTATATGTTGCGGTGTGGCGGCGGATCCATGATCGGTGGAAACTCCGGATCGCCTGGCGGATCGGGCTGCGGCTGCGGATGGGGAATCGGGTCAGGAATCGGGGTGGGATCCGTCGGGATCGGCTCGCTGTTAAAAATCGCGCTCATGCCGTACTCCTTTTCTTGCGAATGGAGTTTAAGCTTAGGAAAGAAACGCCGTCCGGGCCAGCGGATAAAAAAAAGCCGGCACACTGGCCGGCATGTTTCGAATTAATTGTGCTATGCAATAATTCTAAAAAATATAAGTATGACAATATGGAGCGCAACGCCCATCGCTTGACGTTGCATTCACCTGCGGAAGAGAGTTTGCGTCAGGTGCAGCATCAGGTTCTTGATGTCGATCAGCTTTTGCCTGTTTAATCCGGTTTTCCGGCCGGATGACGCGATTTTCCGCCGTTTTCGCCCTGCCCGACTACAGCCAGCGCCGTTTACGCAGGTAACCCGCCACGCCCAGCGCCAGCGCTACCAGCAGCAGACAGAACAGCGGAAAGCCATAGTGCCAGTCGCCGCCGGGGATCCCGCCCAGGTTGACGCCGAACAGCCCCGTCAGGAAGGTCGCGGGAAGAAAAATCATCGCCATCAGGGACATGGTGTAGGTGCGGCGGTTCATCGATTCCGCCATCGCCGAGGCGACCTCATCGGCCAGGATTGCGGTGCGCGCCACGCCCGCATCCAGATCATCCAGTCCGCGCCCCAGACGATCGGCGATCTCCTGCATCCGGCGGCGTTCGCTGTCATCCATCCAGCCAAGCTTTTCGCTGGCCAGCCGGGCATAGACATCCCGCTGCGGCGCCATGTAGCGTCGCATCACGATCAGCTGTTTGCGCAGCAGGCCGAGTTCCCCTCGTGCAGGCATCCGCTGGTCCAGCAGCGCATCTTCCAGCTCAATGATTTTGTCATGCAGCTCTTCGATAAATTCGCTGGTGTGATCGGTCAGGGCATCGCAGACATCCACCAGCCAGCTGCCACAGTCAATCGGGCCGTTGCCGTTCTGCAGATCCGTCAACACCTCATCGACCGCGGTGACTTTACGCCGCCGGGTGGAGACGATGAGCTTGTCGTTGATGAAGACCCGCATCACCACCAGCTGATCGCGACGCGCATCGCTGTTGTGATTGACGCTGCGCAGCACGATCATAAAGCCGTCGCCCAGCCGGCTGACACGGGGACGCATGCTGTCGCCCGCTAACGCATCGCGCACCGTGTCCGGGATTTGTGGCGTCGACTGCAGCCACTCTGCGCTTTTGCGATGGGTGTAATTCAGATGCAGCCAGCAGGGCTGCTCACACTGAATCACCTCATCTTCCGCGATCGGGATCATCCCGCCCTTTCCATCCAGCTGGCAGGAAATTATGGCATCCGACACCTGCAACGCTTTTCCTTCAATTACGTCCACACCATCGCCTCACTACTAAAATCAATACGATACAGTCTAGCGTGACGGCGATGAGTTGCAATCGCCGGGCTGTATAGAAAGATGTCAGGCGGTGGCCGGTCAGCCGGCCACCGGTCTCTTAGTGCTTCTCGATCCACAACTCGCGGCTGTAGGCGACATCTTCAGGGTTGGTGATGGGATAGCCTTTGACCCAGGGTTTGATCAGGCGGCCGTTGGTGTATTGATAGATGGGGGCGATCGGTGCCTGGTCCGCCAGGATCTGTTCGGCACGGTTGTAATCGCTGTTGCGTGCCTCATCGCTGGTCTCACGGCTGGCTTTAGCCAGCACGGCATCATAATCCGCATTGCTGAAGCGGGAAATGTTGCTGCTGTTGCCCGCGGTCAGCAGGTTCAGGAAAGTCGAAGGCTCGTTGTAATCGCCGACCCAGGAAGCCCGGATAACATCGAAGTTTCCGCTGTTGCGGCTGTCGATGTAGGTTTTCCACTCCTGATTTTCCAGCGTCACGTCCACCCCAAGATTCTTTTTCCACATGGAGGCGACGGCAATCGCAATCTTCTGATGACTTTCAGAGGTGTTATACAGCAGCTTCAGCTTCAGCGGTTTGGCGGGGCCATAGCCGGCGGCGGCCAGCAGCGCTCTGGCCTGCGCGTTGAGGCTGTTCTGGTCATGCTGCTGCAGGAAGGATGGCAGCGGCTTAAAGCCTGCCGTCACGTCGGGCGTAAAGTGCCAGGCCGGTTTTTCACCGGTGCCCAGCACCTTCTCAGCGATAATTTTCCGGTCGATAGACCAGGAGAGCGCCTTGCGCACCCGCACATCCGCCGTCGGTCCCTTCTGCGTATTGAACGCATAGTAGTAGGTGCCCAGCTGGTCGGGTGTGTAGACCTCGCCCGGCAGGGTTTTCTTCAGCAACCCATACATCTCTTTGGGAAAGGATTCAGTGATATCGATATCATTGGCGCGGTAGCGTTTGGTGGCGCTCGACTCCTCGTTGATCGGAACGAACGTGACCTTTGTCAGCACCGAGTGCGCATCGTCCCAGTAGTGAGGATTGCGCGTGAGGACGATCTTTTCGTTCACGACGCGCTCGCTGAGCTGGTAAGCGCCGTTGCCGACCAGCTTACCGGGCGCTGTCCAGCTGTCGCCCTGCTGCGCAATGACCTTCTCAGGTACGGGAAAGAGCGCGACGTTGGCCACCAGCGCCGGGAACCAGGGCACCGGCCGATCCAGCGTGACCTTCAGGCGGCTGTTATCCAGCGCCACCACGCCCAGCTTATCGGGCGTCATGTTGCCTTTGGTAATCGCCGCGGCGTTCTCAATCCCGCTTAATCCGGCAAACCAGGCAAAGGCCGAACTGTTTTTAGGATCCACCAGGCGTTGCCAGCTGTAGACGAAATCCCGGGCGGTCACCGGCTCGCCGTTTGACCAGCGTGCGTTATTCCGCAGTGTGAAGATCCAGGTCCGGTTATCGCTGCTGCTCCAGCTCTGCGCCACGCCTGGCACGATTTTGCCCTGCGCGTCCTGGTTAGTCAGCCCCTCAAACAGGTCGCGGATCACCTGAATTTCGGGCAGCCCCACGGCTTTGAGCGGATCGAGCGACGCCGGTTCATCTTTGATATGGCGGACAATCTGCTGCTGTTCAGCGAGAGGCGCGCCAGCGGGGGGATTCGCCGCCATGGCGGGTGTGATGAGGCTGCTCAGGCTGATGGCTGCCAGCGTCATGCGGAAGGTCTTAACCATGATCACTCCTTTACCCAAAGAAGTGCTGCAGCAGTCTGTTGCCGATGCAGCTTGTGCAGGGCACTGTAACGCAAATGGCTGATCGATAAATAGCTATTTTCCGCATCCGGCTTTTCCGCTACTTTTAATAAAACCCTTTGAGGAAATCACTATGTCGCCACTCCATCCGCGTCCGCTGCGCGGCAAACTGGACGTTTCGTATCAGCAGTATGGCCGTTCGGTTCTGGGTGCCCCGCTGCTGTGGTTTCCGGCCCCGCTGGGGGATGCCGACAGTGGTCTGATTCTGGCCGGTACTCACGGTGATGAGAATGCGGCCATTGCGACCCTCTCCGCCGCGTTACGGACGCTGCCCGAGGGCATGCGACGGCACCATGTGGTGCTGGCGGTTAATCCGGATGGCTGTCAGCTCGGGCTGCGCGCCAACGCCAACGGCGTCGATCTCAACCGCAACTTTCCGGCGGCGAACTGGCAGTCAGGCGATACCGTTTATCGCTGGAACAGTGCTGCCGATGCGCGCGACGTGGCGCTCTCCACCGGCACTCATCCGGCTTCCGAGCCGGAAACCCAGGCGCTCTGCGCTCTGATTCATCAGCTGAAACCGCGCTGGATCGTCTCCTGGCACGAACCGCTGGGCTGTATTGACGATCCGCATCAGGTGGCGATTGGGGGCTGGCTTGCCAGCCACACCGGCCTTCCCCGCGTCAGCAGTGTCGGCTATGACACGCCCGGCTCATTCGGCAGCTGGTGCAACGACCTCAGCCTGCCCTGCGTGACCGCGGAGATGCCGGTGGTGTCGGTTGATGAAGCCACCGAGGTCTACTTGGAGATGATGGTTAACCTGCTGCGCTGGCAGCAATAATCAGCTGTCCGTTGCGCACCTTTATCGCCGGTTCGGCATCCACCGCCAGCCAGGTTGGCCCGTCGAGATCGGCGAAGCGCGTCTGCGGCACCAGCGGCAGCGCGGCGCGGATCGCCCGCGAGGTGCAGAGCATACAGCCAAGCATGACCGCAAAGCCCTGCTGCTGCGCGGCCTCCGCCAGCGCCAGCGCCTCCGTCAGCCCGCCCGCTTTATCCAGCTTGATATTGACCATCTCGTAGCGCCCCCGCAGCGCCGCCAGGCTGCTGCGGGTGTGACAGCTCTCATCGGCACAGATCGGCAGCGGATGGATGAAGTTCTCCAGCGCCGCCTCTTCGCCTGCGGGCAGAGGCTGTTCCAGCATCGCCACGTTGATGTCTGCCAGCAGCTGACAGCGCGCGGCCAGCCCTTCGGCGTGCCAGGATTCGTTGGCATCCACGATCAGCGTCGCGTCCGGCACGGCGGCGCGGATTGCCATCAGCCGTTCGGTGATAAAATTATTATCCAGCTTAATCTTCAGCAGCGTCGCACCATGCTGCCAGAGCGCCAGAGCGCTGCTGGCCATCGCCTCGGGCGTATCGATGCTGACGGTCTGCGCGGTGACCACATCCTCGGGTGCGTTCATACCGCTCAGCTGCCAGAGGCTGCTTTTCTGCTGATGCGCGGCAAGATCCCACAGCGCGCTGTCAATGGCGTTACGCGCCGCCCCGGCGGGCAGCGCCTGCTGCAGCGCTTCCCGCGTCATCCCCTGCTGCAGCGCAGGCAGGATTTCGGCAATCTGTGCCAGCACCGAGGCTTCACTTTCGCCGTAGCGGGCGTAGGGTGTCGCTTCACCGACGCCTTTGACGCCATCTTCCTCAATTTCCACCACCACCACTTTCACTTCAGTCCGGGTTCCGCGGGCGATGACAAAAGGCGTATGTAACGGCCAGGCTTCGGGATAACTTTTTACCGTTCTCATTTCCACTCCACAATGTGTGACGCAGTGACAGCCCGCCACGTTAAATTGCACAATTGAACTCGTAAACCCTTAACATTTATGTCATAAACAACGGCTATCTTTCACCGTTTTGTGTCAGATCTTTTTTTCATCAAAAGGAATCACTATGTCTCAGACTGTTCATTTTCAGGGTAACGCGGTACCGGTTGCAGGTCAGTTTCCTCAGGCTGGCGATAAAGCCAAAGCCTTTACGCTGGTAGCAAAGAACCTGGTTAACGTCGCGCTCTCTGAGTATGCAGGAAAACGCAAAATTCTGAACATTTTCCCAAGCGTTGATACCGGCGTCTGCGCCTCATCGGTACGCAAATTCAACCAGGCGGCCAGCGAGCTGAACAACACCGTTGTACTCTGCATCTCTGCGGATCTGCCGTTTGCCCAGTCACGTTTCTGTGGCGCAGAGAACCTGAGCAACGTGGTAACGCTGTCGACGCTGCGTGGTTCAGAGTTCAAGTATGATTATGGCGTGGAAATTGCCGACGGTGCGCTGGAAGGTCTGACCGCGCGTGCGGTGATCGTGCTGGATGAGAACGACAAGGTGCTCTACAGCCAGCTGGTCAACGAAATTACGACCGAGCCGGATTACGACGCTGCGCTGGCCGCACTGAAGTAATGAGTGAGTCCGGTTGTACGATCCGGACGGCGGACAGTGCCCTGATTGGGGTTCCGCCAGCCAGAAAACGTCATCTGCCCTGGGCAGGGCCGTAAGAAAACAGCGTCGCCCGGAGACCCCGCCGGGGGCGTTTTAACCCTGCCAGCCCGATGACGCACCTCCGCAAGAGGGCGTCATCGGGACACTGCGTTCTGCCCCTGACACCAGACAAGCCGGACGCTGCAGGCAACGCCTCTCCTCTTCTATTCGCTTTCCGTGCGCTTCTGACCCAGACCATACTCGCGCAGCTTATTGGCAATCGCGGTGTGTGACACGCCAAGCCGTTTCGCCAGTTTTCGCGTGCTGGGATAGGAGAGATAGAGCCGCGTCAGAATCGAGCGCTCAAAACGGCTGGTGATTTGATCCAGCGTGCCTTCCAGCGCTTCATCGCCCAGCGACACATCAAGCGCCTGTTCGGGCAGGACGATATCCTGCGGCCGCAGCTCATAGCCGTCGAGCTGGGTCAGCGCACGATAGAGGGCATTTTTTAACTGACGCACGTTGCCCGGCCAGCCATAGCGGGTCAGAAACGCATTGAGCTGCGGAGAGAGACGCGGGCGCGCCATCCCCTGCTCATCGGCAAAACGGGCAACGAACATCTCGGTCAGCGGCAGGATATCCTGCGGACGGTCGCGCAGAGGCGGCAGTTGCAGCGTCAGCACGTTGAGCCGGTAAAAGAGATCTTCACGAAACTCCCCGCGCTGCACCAGCTCGATCAGATTCTTCTGCGTGGCGCAGATTACCCGCACGTTGACATGCACTTCATGCTCTTCGCCGACGCGCCGGAAGGTGCCGTCATTCAGGAAACGCAGTAGCTTGGTCTGCATCCTCGGCGACATCTCTCCGATCTCATCCAGCAGAACCGAACCGCCATTGGCCTGTTCGAAGAAGCCCTTCTTGCCTTCCAGCGCATTCGGATAAGCCCCGGCGGCATGACCGAACAGTTCGCTTTCCGCGACGTCGTCGGGCAGCGACGCACAGTTCAGCGCCAGGAAAGGGTTTTTGCCGCGGGCGCTGCGCAGATGACAGGCGCGCGCCAGCATATCCTTGCCGGTGCCGGTGTCACCGACGATCAGCAGGGGCGCATCCAGCATCGCCAGTTTACGCGCCTGATCGACCACCTGACGCATCTTCGGCGTGACCGCGATAATATGGTCAAACTCCGATTCGTCAGTGACCACCAGATTCTGCAGCTGCCGCCCCATGCGGGCCGTCGACTTCAGCATCACCATCGCGCCTACCGGCCTGTCGCCCTGGCCCTCTTCACCCGGCAGATAGATCGGCCGGGCCTCCATCAGAAAATCGCGGCCTTCGATGACGACATGCTGCGCCTGCGCCTCCACCCGATCGCTCTCCAGCCAGCGCATGAAGTTAAATCCGCTGATCAGATTACCTGCGCTGACGTTGCGCATCTTCTCTTCATCCAGATTAAACAGGTTTTGTGCGGCCGGATTGGCCAGCTCCACCTTACTCTTCAGGTCGACAGAGAAGACCGGATCCGGCATCGCCACCAGCAGCGCCGTGAGCGCACGATGTTCGCGTTCAGAGGGCATGTACGTTACGGTGCGCACATCTGTTACGCCAGGTGTACGCCTGATCTCCGCCATCAGGTTACTGAAGGCGTCAAATTCCAGTGCGGCAAAATTGAGGTAGATGCGCCCCAGCGCCGTGATTTCTATTCCACGTAAATCGATGTTACGTGCCACCAGCAGATCGAGCAGTTCGCGCGTCAGACCGATACGGTCCTGACAGAACACTTCCAGACGCATTGCGTTCGCCTTAATCAGGTTCAGATAAAAGGATGATACGCTAACTCCGGCATCCGCAGAAAGGGATCTGTCAGGAAAAGTTGACAGCACAGGCGCGGTTGGCGCGCTTTTGTACGGAGGCGGATGCATGTGCAGTCAGAAGAGTAAATCCTTAAGGGAATGGCGCACTTTATCCGGGAGAAAAACGGGATGGCCTTTACGCTGCCAGCGGATCCGGTGATCACCGATGAAGCAGCCTGTCCGGGAGCCTGTCTCACTATCGATTCGCGGCAGGTGCTTCGCCAGCCACAGTAATGACTAAAGGCGGCCAGGCCGCCTTTAGTCTGTTCTCTGCACGTCAGGCTGACTTGTTGCCGCCCTTTTGCAACGCCTCTTTCATCTGGCCCAGCAGCTCGCGGCGGAAGTCACCGAGTCGCGGTTTATCCTGCTCCAGCCACGGCAAAGGACGGCAGAGCTCCATCGCTTTGATGCCCAGCCGCGCCGTCAGCAGTCCCGCGCCAATGCCCTGCGCGGCACGGGTTGAGAGCCGGGCGGCGATATCCTGCGACATCCAGTCCATGCCCACCTCTCTGACCAGCTCCGAGGCCCCGGCAAACGCCATGTTGATCAGTACCAGACGGAACAGCCGGATGCGGCTGAAGTAGCCCAGTTCAATGCCGTACATCGCCGCAATACGATTCACCAGCCGCAGGTTGCGCCAGGCGATAAAGGCCATATCCACCAGCGCCAGCGGACTGACCGCAATCATCAGCGTGGCTTCAGCCGCATGACGGCTGATCTCACGCCGTGCCTGGCGATCCAGCACCGGCTGGACCAGCTGCGCATATAACCGGACGATTTCACTGTCGTTGTGGGTTTCATGCAGCGAGGCGTGCCAGCGCTGCAGCGCCGGATGCGCCTGATCCAGTTCCGCCTGCCGGGCCAGCTTTTCACAGAATGCGCGGCCTTTGCCGATGCCGTGGCTCTGCAGCAGCTCGCGGCCCACGTCCCGCTCTTCCGCACGCTGACGCAGCTGATAGAGGCGACGCCATTCGGCGGTCAGCGCGCCCACGCCCGCCAGCACGATCAGGCCGCCCGCGACGCCGCTGCCAAGTGAAAACCAGTCACGGGCGATCCACGCGTCATGCGTCCACTGCACGCCCTGCGCAACGACGCTGACGCCGAACAGCAGCGCACCGGCGGTAACCAGTCTGCGCCATAGGCTGCGGCGGGGCTTCAGCGCTGCTTCCACTGCCCGTTCACCCGCGCCCTCCTCTTCGACGGCCACCTCATCTTCCGGCAGCGCCAGAAACGCCGCCTGCGCTTCCGGGTCAAAACTCTGTGCCGGACGCAGCGGCGTGTGCGTGCTCTCATCCAGCGGACGCGCAAAGTCGATACGCGGCTTCAGCGGTTCACTCATCGTAATTTGTCTCCCAACAGAAATTCCAGCGCGGCATCCATGCGGATATGCGGCAGCGGACGATCGACGTCGAGCTGCTGCGGCCGGAACTGTTCAAACTGAAAACCCTGCTGCTGCCAGAAAGCGTGCCCCGGCAGACGCGGCGGCACTTCGCCGGGATAGACGGTCAGCGGTTCGCCATCCGCCAGCCGGTGACCACGCAGGGCCGGGATCTTCTCGCCCCGGTGATCGACCAGCCCGCTCTGCGTGGCCTGCACGGACGCCAGACCGATGCAATCCATGCTGATGCCTTCGAATGCGGCGTTCTGCCAGGCGTCCTGCACCAGCTGCTGCAGCAGCGAGACCATGTTGCCGTGCTGGTCGCTGGTGATGTGATCCGCCTTGGTGGCCGCAAACAGCAGTTTGTCGATCACCGGCGAAAAGAGCCGACGGAACAGCGTACGCTGCCCGTAATGAAAGCTCTGCATCAGCTGGGTCAGCGCCAGCCGCATATCGTTAAACGCCTGAGGGCCGCTGTTGAGCGGCTGCAGGCAGTCGACCAGCACGATCTGGCGATCGAACCGCAGGAAATGATTTTTATAAAAGCCTTTCACCACATGCTGGCAGTAGTAGTTAAACCGTTGCTGCAGCATGCTGAAATTGCTGCCTTTGTCGGCCTGCGACAGCTTCGCAATCCGGGCCTCATCCAGCGCTGGCAGCGGGAAGAACTGCAGCGCAGGGGCGCCCGCCATATCGCCAGGCAGCACAAAGCGACCGGGCTGGATAAAGTGCAGGCCTTCCGATTTACAGCGGTGCAGATAGTCGGTCCAGGCGGCGGCGATCTCTGCCAGCAGCGTCTCGTCGGCGGGCGCCAGCGGATCGAACGTCTCGCACAGCGCGCGCCAGGGTTTTGCCCACTCTGCACGATCGCCCTGCAGCAGTCCGTTCATCTGCCGCGACCAGGCGAGGTAATCCTGCGCCAGCATCGGCAGATCCAGCAGCCACTCGCCGGGATAATCGACAATCTCCAGATAGAGTGTTGCGGTCTCTTTCAGATGACGCAGCAGCGAATCACCCGGACGATAGCGCAGTGCCAGACGCATTTCGCTGACGCCGCGGGTCGGCGTGGGCCAGGCGGGCGGCTCGCCGTAAAGCTGTGCCAGCCCTTCGTCATAGGTAAAGCGCGCCGTGCCCATATCGCGCTGCGGCACCCGCTTTACCCCTAACAGGCGCTCATCCCGCACCACGGAAAACAGCGGCAAACGTGCGCCGCTGTGAACCGATAAAAGCTGATTAACCAGAGAGGTGATGAACGCCGTTTTTCCGCTGCGGCTTAACCCGGTTACGGCTAGCCGCAGGTGGCGGTCGACGCCACGGTTCATCAACGCCATCAATTCAGTTTGCAGTCTTTTCATCTTTCTCCCTGATGAAACGCGATGCCATGCGGTTCATGACGCGCTTCAGCAGTGGCTCCAGCGCCACCGCCAGCAGCAGCCGTAACGGGCGTCGCGCTACCGATTTCACCGCCCAGCCGGTGACACCGGCCGGACCATAAGTCACCGCATTGATAATGATGAATTTAGCCGCCGACTTCAATGCAGGTGCCGCGCGGTGACGAAAAGCAGTGGATCGCGAATAAGACATCAACACCTCCATCGGGTTGGCAAGCGGGCCGGATGCGGCCCGGAAATAGCGTATCAGATCTGGCGGAAACGGCTGCGCACGCTGAAGGTTTCCGAGGTGACATAGCGTTCCATGTCACGCACGCTGCCTTCGTCGCACTGCAGGGCGCGTTCCAGCTGGTCCAGCAGTTCGCTGGCGCTGGGCTGGCGCGCCTCCTCCGTAACGGAGGCGGGTTTTTCATCCAGCACAAAGCCCAGTACAAAATAGGCGATGACGGTAAACAGAAACAGACCAAAGAACAGGGATAACACCACGATGACCCGCAGCAGACGCACCGGAATATCCAGATACTCCGCCAGGCCTGCGCAGACCCCCATCAGTTTTCCTTCGGCTGGCTTGCGCCACAGCTTACGGCCCTTCATCATCATGGCTGCCTCCAGTTCGGATGTTCGGCGTCCAGAATGGCCTCCAGCGCATCGATCCGGTCGCGCATCCGCTGCGCGTCCTGAGTGACGCGCTGCAGACGCTGGAGTTCGCTTTGTGACAGCTCCGAACCGCCGTTACGCTTGTTGCTGTAATGCAGCCATAACCAGATCGGTGCGACAAACAGCACAAAGATCGTTAAGGGTATGGCGAGAAAAAGTGCGCTCATTGACTCTCCTTAATCACTTTCGCAACGTCGTCAGTTACTCACTACGGTTCATTCGGGCTTTCAGCGCGTTGAGCTGCTGACTGATCTCATCGTCGGCTTTCAGGTCAGTGAACTGCTGATCCAGCGTTTTCGGCTTACCAAAACCGTGGCTTTCCGCTTCCGCTTCCATGTGATCGATGCGACGCTCGAAAGACTCAAACCGCGCCATCGCTTCATCAATTTTACCGCTGTCCAGCTGACGACGCACATCGCGGGAAGAAGAAGCCGCCTGATGACGCAGGGTCAGCGCCTGCTGACGGGCACGGGTTTCGCTGAGTTTCTTCTCCAGCTCACCGATCTCGCCTTTCATCCGCTCCAGCGTCTCTTCAACCTGGCTCACTTCCTGTTTCAGCGACGCGATCAGGTCGGTGAGTTTCTGTTTTTCGATCAGCGCAGAACGGGCCAGATCTTCTTTGTCCTTGCGCAGCGCCAGCTCCGCTTTTTCCTGCCATTCAGCCTGCTGAATCTCAGCCTGCTCAATGCGGCGTGACAGCTGTTTCTTTTCCGCCAGCGCCCGTGCAGAGGTGGAGCGTACTTCGACTAACGTGTCTTCCATCTCCTGAATCATCAGCCGGACCAGCTTCTGCGGATCTTCCGCGCGCTCCAGCAGGGAATTGATGTTGGCGTTCACGATATCGGCGAAACGAGAAAAAATACCCATAATGATGTTCCTCTTTTGATGTTTTAAAACGCTGTTGCTCTGCTGTGTTAATACAAGATGCGTGCCAGTTTTATAACTCACTGATATACAATGAATTGGAAATTTTACAGCATCGTCTGCTTGTTCTAAGATAGTCAAAATGATTAATGGGTGGCGAAATTCATCATGACAGGATCAAACGATAATCTTCTGGGTGAGTCGAATAATTTTCTGGAAGTGCTGGAGCAGGTTTCTAAACTGGCCCTGCTGGAGAAACCGGTGCTGGTGATTGGCGAACGCGGAACAGGTAAAGAGCTTATCGCCAGCCGGCTACACTACCTCTCTGACCGCTGGCAGGGCCCGTTTATCTCGCTGAACTGTGCGGCGCTGAATGAGAATCTGCTGGACTCCGAACTCTTCGGGCATGAGGCGGGCGCCTTTACCGGCGCGCAGAAGCGCCACCTGGGCCGTTTTGAGCGCGCGGATGGCGGCACGCTGTTTCTGGATGAGCTGGCCACCGCGCCGATGCTGGTGCAGGAAAAGCTGCTGAGGGTGATTGAGTATGGCCAGCTGGAACGCGTCGGCGGCAATCATTCTCTGCAGGTGAACGTCCGGCTGGTCTGCGCAACGAATGAAGATCTGCCCGCGCTGGCGGCGGCAGGAAAGTTCCGCGCCGACCTGCTGGATCGTCTGGCATTTGATGTGGTGCAGTTACCGCCCCTGCGCGAACGTCGCAGCGATATTCTGGTGATGGCGGAACATTTCGCTATCCAGATGTGCCGTGAGCTTGGCCTGCTGCTCTTCCCCGGCTTTACGCCGCGTGCGCAGCAGGCGCTGCTGGACTATCACTGGCCGGGCAACGTTCGCGAGCTGAAAAACGTGGTGGAGCGATCGGTCTATCGTCACAACAGCAGCGAGCAGCCGCTGGATAAGGTGATTATCAACCCGTTCGCGGCGCGTCAGGAGCCGGTCGCGCTTCTGCCCGCCAGCCAGGCGGCCGAGAGCCGCGCCCTGCCCGCCCTGCCGCTGGATCTGCGCCAGTGGCAGAACCAGCAGGAGCGCGATCTGGTCGAGGCCAGTCTGCATCAGGCGCGTTATAACCAGCGCCGCGCGGCCGGATTACTCGGCGTCACCTATCATCAGCTGCGTGCAATGATGAAAAAGCACGGTATCAAGGCTGAAAACTGAACGGCGGGGTGCGCTGCGCCCTGCCTGTCGCCGCCGTCCGACTAAGCAACGTGCGGCGTAGCAGAGAGCGTGGAACATACGCGGCAGACGCCGGCCTGCGGAATCCGGGTAAAAAAAAGCCCGCCATCGGGCGGGCAACAATACTGGAAGCAATGTGAGCAATGTCGTGCTTTTCTCCGGCAGAGCCACCGTCGAATCGCAAACGAATAATAATCATTCCTATTATCATCTGTAAACCCTTAATTGAGAATTTTTCTCATTACCACACCCTCTGTGCGTGCTTTTTTACGCTGCGATGATGAAAATCAGGCTGGCAGTCGCTGCAGGTTTTGGGACAACGCCCGCTTTGCGATACACTCTGCGCAATGCCTCAAAATCGTTGAGTTCTATGTCAAAACTACTATGTTCGCTGTTGCTGAGCCTCAGTGCGTTGAGTGCCCCTGCGTGGTCGGCACCGGCCGGTGATATCCGCCAGACCGGCTTTGTCTATTGCGTCAGCGGCACGCTGAACACCTTTAACCCGCAGATGGCCAGCAGCGGGCTGACGGTCGATACGCTGGCGGCGCAGCTCTATGACCGGCTGCTGGACGTCGACCCCTACACTTATCGCCTCAAACCAGACCTGGCGTCGGGATGGGAAGTGCGCGATAACGGCGCGACCTACCGCTTCCATCTGCGCAGCGGCGTGCAGTTCCAGCAGACCAATCAGTTCCACCCGACCCGCCCGCTGAACGCTGACGATGTGGTGTTCAGCTTCGCCCGGATGTTTGACCGTCATCATCCCTGGCATAACGTCAATGGCGGCTACTATCCCTATTTTGACAGCCTGCAGTTTGCGGATTCAGTGCAGAGCGTCAAAAAAATCGACAACCGGACGGTCGAGTTCAGGCTGAACAGCCCCGATGCCTCGTTCCTCTGGCATATGGCGACCCACTACGCCCCGGTGCTGTCGAAAGAGTACGCCGACCAGCTCACCGCGCAGGGCCGGCAGGAAGAGCTGGATCGGCAGCCGGTCGGCACCGGCCCCTATCAGCTCAGCGAATACCGCACCGGTCAGTACATCCGGCTGGCGCGCAATCCTCACTACTGGAAGGGCGTGCCGCGCCTGCAACAGGCGGTGATCGACCTCGGTTCGGGCGGCACCGGACGGCTCTCGAAACTGCTGACCGGTGAATGCGATGTACTGGCCTATCCTGCAGCCAGCCAGCTGACGATTCTGCGCGACGATCCCCGTCTGCGGATGACCCTGCGTCCCGGAATGAACGTCGCCTATCTGGCCTTCAATACCCGTAAACCGCCGCTCGACCGGCCGGAAGTGCGTCACGCGCTGGCGCTGGCAATCAACAATGAACGCCTGATGGAGTCCATCTATTACGGCACCGCCGAAACGGCGGCCTCTATTCTGCCGCGCGCCTCCTGGGCCTATGACAACGATGCCCGCATCACCAGCTACGATCCGGCGAAATCCCGTGCGGCGCTGGCCGCACTGGGAATCAGCGATCTGCATCTGCGGCTGGTGGTGCCGGTCGCCTCGCAATCCTGGAACCCCAGCCCGCTGAAAACCGCTGAACTGTTACAGGCGGATCTGGCGCAGGTGGGCGTCCGGCTGACGATAGTGCCGGTAGAGGGGCGTTTTCAGGAAGCGCAGCTGATGGCGATGAATCACGATCTGACGCTGGCAGGCTGGGCGACGGACAGCAACGATCCCGACAGCTTCTTCCGGCCCCTGCTGAGCTGTGCGGCGATTCGCTCGCAGACCAATTATGCCCACTGGTGCTCGCCCGCCTTCGATGAAACGCTGCAGAATGCCCTGTTATCCCAGCAGCTCGCGGGCCGTATCGACAGTTATGACAAGGCGCAGCAGATTCTGGCGCAGGAGCTGCCGGTGCTGCCGCTGGCCTCCTCGCTGCGTTTACAGGCGTTTCGCCATGACATCAAAGGGCTGGTGCTGAGTCCGTTCGGCAACGCGTCGTTTGCCGGGGTTTATCGTGAAAGCGATAAGGAAAAGTAAGTGATTATCTATATTCTGCGGCGTCTGCTGCTGCTGATCATTACCCTGTTTCTGCTGTCGCTGGTCAGCTTCAGCCTGAGCTACTTCACGCCTAACGCGCCGCTGGAAGGCGCGGCGCTCTCCGACGCCTGGTGGTTCTGGTTTAAAGGGATGCTGCAGTTCGATTTCGGCGTCTCCAGCACCAATGGTCAGGAGATTGGTCTGCAGCTGCGCGAGGTTTTCCCGGCGACCATGGAGTTGTGTATCCTGGCCTTTCTGTTTGCCCTGCTGGTGGGGATCCCGCTGGGGATCTGTGCCGGGGTCATGCGCAATAAATGGCAGGATAAGACCATCAGTGCGCTGGCGCTGTTCGGCTTCTCTGCGCCGATTTTCTGGCTCGCGCTGCTGCTGACGCTCTTCTTCTCGCTGACCCTGGGCTGGCTGCCGGTATCAGGTCGTCACGATCTGCTCTATCCGGTGAAAAATATCTCGGGCTTTGCGCTGATTGACGCCTGGCTCAGCCCTTCGCCGTGGCGGCACGAGATGATCGTCAGCGCCCTCTCTCACCTGGTGCTGCCGGTGCTGGTGCTGGCGATGGCACCGACGACGGAAGTGATCCGCTTGCTGCGCAACAGCACCAGCGACGTGATGGATAAAAACTATGTCAAAGCGGCCGCCACGCGCGGTCTGTCGCGCTTTACGGTGATCCGCCGCCATGTGCTGCACAATGCGCTGCCGCCGGTGATCCCGCGTCTGGGCCTGCAATTCTCGACCATGATTACACTGGCGATGATCACCGAGATGGTCTTTAACTGGCCTGGCCTCGGCCGCTGGCTGATTAACGCAATCCGTCAGCAGGATTATGCGGCGATCTCCGCCGGGGTGATGGTAGTCGGCGGGCTGGTGATACTGGTCAACGTCATTTCTGACGTCATTGGTGCGGCGCTGAATCCGCTGAAACATAAGGAATGGTATGCCCGTCGATAATATCTACGCCGAAAAACGTCTGCCCAGCGCCTTTCGTCAGAGCTGGCAGCATTTCTACAGCAAGCCGATCTCGATGGTCGGGCTGTATGGCTTCGGCGCGCTGCTGCTGCTCTGCCTTTTTGGCGGCCTGATTGCGCCTTACGGCATCGATCAGCAGTTCCTGGGCTATCAGCTGCTGCCGCCCTCCTGGTCCCGCTATGGCGATGTCTCCTTTTTCCTGGGAACTGACGATCTGGGCCGGGATGTCCTGAGCCGCCTGCTGAGCGGCGCAGGCCCGACGGTCGGCTCCGCGATTCTGGTGACCCTCTTCGCCACCCTGGGCGCGCTGGTGCTGGGCGTGCTGGCCGGAATGACCCACGGTATCCGTTCGGCGGTAATGAACCATGTGCTGGATACCCTGCTCTCTATCCCGTCGCTGCTGCTGGCGATTATCGTGGTGGCGTTTCTCGGGCCGCGTCTGGAGCATGCGCTGCTGGCGGTCTGGCTGGCGCTGATGCCACGCCTGGTGCGGGAAATTTACAGCGCCGTCCACGATGAGCTGGAAAAAGAGTATGTGGTGGCGGCGCGCCTGGACGGGGCCAGCGGGCGCAACATCCTGCGCTACGCCATTATGCCGAACATTTTACCGATGCTGATCACCGAAATTACCCGCGCGCTGTCGATGGCGATTCTGGATATCGCGGCGCTGGGATTCCTCGACCTGGGCGCGCAACTGCCGTCGCCGGAGTGGGGAGCGATGCTGGGCGATTCGCTGGAGCTGATTTACGTCGCGCCCTGGACCGTGATGCTGCCTGGTGTAGCGCTGATGATCAGCGTGTTAATTATCAACCTGCTGGGTGACGGCATCCGTCGCGCCGTCGAAGCGGGAGTGGAATAAATGCCGTTACTCGATATCCGTAATCTGACCATTGAATTCATGACCGCTGACGGGCCGGTCAAGGCGGTCGATCGCGTCAATCTGACGCTGGGTGAAGGCGAGATCCGCGGGCTGGTCGGCGAGTCCGGCTCCGGTAAGAGCCTGGTGGCCAAGGCTATCTGCGGCGTGACCAACGATAACTGGCGTGTCACCGCCGATCGCATGGTCTTCGATGATGTTGATCTGCTGCGCCTGACGCCGCGTGAGCGCCGCCGCATCATCGGCCATAACGTCTCGATGATTTTTCAGGAGCCACAATCCTGTCTCGATCCCTCCGAGAGCATCGGTCGTCAGCTGATGCAGGTTATTCCGCGCTGGACCTACAAAGGCCCCTGGCTGAAACGCTTCTGGTTCTGGCGTAAAACCCGCGCCATCGAACTGCTGCATCGCGTCGGCATCAAAGATCATAAAGATATTATGCGCAGCTTTCCCTATGAGCTGACCGAGGGTGAGTGTCAGAAGGTGATGATCGCGATTGCCCTGGCAAATCAGCCGCGCCTGCTGATCGCCGATGAACCGACCAACGCCATGGAGCCCACTACCCAGGCGCAGATTTATCGCCTGCTGAGCCGCCTGAATCAGAATAACAACACCACCATTCTGCTGATCAGTCACGACCTGCGCACCATGAGCCAGTGGGCTGATCGCATTAATGTAATGTACTGCGGCCAGACGGTGGAAACCGCGCAGAGCGAAGATTTGATGAGCACCCCGCATCATCCCTATACCCAGGCGCTGATTCGGGCGATGCCTGATTTTGGTCGCGCCCTGCCGCATAAGAGCCGCCTGAATACGCTGTCGGGCGCGATTCCGTCGCTGGAGAGCCTGCCGATTGGCTGTCGTCTGGGGCCGCGCTGCCCCTATGCGCAGCGCAAATGTATTGAAACGCCCCGGCTGACCGGCAGCAAAACGCACCTCTATGCCTGTCATTTCCCGCTGAATATGGAGGGCCAGTAGCATGGAGACCCTGCTGGAAGTGCGCAATCTGAGTAAGACCTTTCGCTATCGCACGGGCCTGTTTCGTCGTCAGCACGTTGAGGCGGTGAAGTCAGTCAGTTTTACCCTGCGTGAGCGGCAGACGCTGGCGATCATCGGCGAAAACGGCTCCGGGAAATCCACGCTGGCGAAGATGCTCAGCGGCATGGTCGCGCCCACCGAAGGGGAGATTCTGATTGACGATCACCCGCTGACCTTCGGCGATTATGGCTATCGCAGCCAGCGCATCCGCATGATTTTTCAGGATCCCTCCACCTCGCTGAACCCGCGCCAGCGCATCAGTCAGATCCTGGAGTTTCCGCTGCGGCTGAATACCGACCTCGACGCGGAGGCGCGCGAGAAGCGCATTATCGCCACGCTGCGTCAGGTGGGCCTGCTGCGCGATCACGCCGGCTACTATCCGCATATGCTGGCGCCCGGTCAGAAACAGCGTCTGGGCCTGGCGCGCGCGCTGATCCTGCAACCCAAAGTGATTGTGGCCGACGAGGCGCTGGCGTCGCTGGATATGACAATGCGTTCCCAGCTGGTGAATCTGATGCTGGAGCTGCAGGAAAAGCATGGCATCGCCTACATCTATGTCACCCAGCATCTGGGGATGATGAAGCACATCAGCGACAAAGTGCTGGTGATGCATCAGGGCGAAGTCGTGGAACGCGGCGGCACCGCAGACGTGCTGGCCTCTCCGCTGCACGATCTGACCCGCCGACTGATCAGCAGCCACTTTGGCGAGGCGCTAAGTGCCGAAGCCTGGCGGCGCGAGCGCTGATTTTTGCCGCCTGTCCCGGAAATTGCGGGCCGATTTACCTGATTTATGAGAGACGTGCTAGAATCCGCACGTCGATTAACGTCGGTCGCTTACTTTTTAACCATGCGGCCGCCAACTACAATGACCATAAGGATTACAGCTATGGGTTTTCTTTCCGGTAAGCGCATTCTGATTACTGGCGTTGCCAGTAAACTTTCCATCGCCTACGGTATTGCACAGGCGATGCACAAACAGGGCGCAGAGCTGGCTTTCACCTACCAGAACGACAAGTTAAAAGGTCGTGTGGAAGAGTTTGCCAAAGAGTTGGGTTCAGACATCGTGCTGCCATGTGACGTAGCCGAAGATGAGAGCATCAAATCTCTGTTCACTGAACTGGCAAAAACCTGGCCGAAATTTGACGGTTTCGTTCACTCTATCGGTTTCGCCCCTGGCGAGCAGCTGGTTGGCGACTATGTGAACGCCGTTACCCGCGAAGGCTTCAAAATCGCGCACGACATCAGCGCCTACAGCTTCGTTGCTATGGCGAAAGAGTGCCGCGAGATGCTGAACCCGCACTCTGCGCTGCTGACGCTCTCTTACCTGGGCGCAGAGCGCGCGATCCCGAACTACAACGTGATGGGTCTGGCTAAAGCGTCGCTGGAAGCCAACGTGCGTTACATGGCCAATGCCATGGGCCCGGAAGGCGTGCGTGTTAACGCCGTCTCTGCCGGTCCTATCCGCACCCTGGCAGCATCAGGCATCAAAGATTTCCGTAAGATGCTGGCACACTGCGAAGCGGTCACCCCGATTCGTCGTACCGTTACCATCGAAGATGTCGGCAACTCAGCCGCATTCCTCTGCTCTGACCTGGCTGGCGGCATCACCGGTGAAGTGGTCCACGTTGATGGCGGCTTCAGCATCGCCGCAATGAACGAACTGGAACTGAAATAAGTTCCTGGAGGGCGAGCCTGGCTCGCCCTTTTTCTCGCCTCTGCCATCCTCTTCCTGCCTGATTTCCCTGCCGTTATACCGTAACGCTATTAATTATCACCGATCAATCTTTTGTCCCGGACTGACCATCAGCGACGATAAGCCTGCCCTTCGGTTTATGCACATTTTCAGATTCTGCCGCTGCATGCCGAACCCGAATCTGCAAAAGGATTGATCATGGAACAACGCCGCTATCCGGGCCATAACCACTGGTTTTACGAGAGCCAGACCAGTCCTCGTACCTCGCAGGCCGCGCCGCTGGTACCCGAGGCCGCCCATATTGACGATCGTTTCCTGCTGGGCTGCCACGCCGATAACCCCGAGATGCAGGCGCTGCTGCGCGCTCATCAGCCCGCCCTGCTGGCGGCACGCGATCTGGCGCAGCGTCTTTTTCCCGATCGCGTTGCAACATCGCTCACCCATACGCTGACGCTTTACGATCGCCTCAGCACCGCGCTGACGGTGGCGCAGGTCGCGGGCGTTCAGCGGCTGTGTAATCACTACTCTGCCCGTCTCAATCCCCTGCCGGGTCCCGACTCCTCACGCGAGAGTAACAATCGTCTGACCCAGATTACGCAGTATGCGCGCCAGCTCGCGATGCAGCCGGAGCTGATTGGGGCCAGCGCGATCACGGCACTGGATGCGGTTGGCCTGACGGAACCCGATATTGTGACGCTGAACCAGCTGATCGGCTTTGTCGCTTATCAGGCGCGGGTCGTCGCCGGGTTACAGGCGTTGCAGGCTCAGCCGGTTCGCTGGCTGCCGGGCAGTACCGCGCCACCGGATGCGGACGCCACCGGATTTGACCAGCCTGGCCGCTGGCAGCCCGCGCTGAAACCGCTGGAGCTACGCTACGCCAGCGCGGAACAGCTTGCGGCCATTACCCGCTGTCAGTCGCTGCCGGGTATGCAGGAGGCGGTCTGGCTGCTGGCGCATGACCCTGCCGCGCTCTCTGGCTGGGCGCAACTGCGTCAGCAACTGTCGCAGGATCTTACGCTGGCGGAGGCGACCGCCGCCCGCATTCTGGGCAGCCGCTGGGCCTTCCGGCTGCTGCCGGGAAATGAAATTTTAACGGAAGGGGTGGATGAGGCCGGGGCCACAGACGAGCCGCAGCAGATCATTGCGCTGGCGGCGCAGCTTACCCGATCGCCGGAACGCTTCAGCGCTGCGCATCTGCAGCCGCTGATGGCCGCGGGCTGGGAGCCGGAGGCGCTGTTTGCGCTGATTCAGTCTGTCGCCATCAGCAACTGGAACAGCCGCCTGTTTTACGCGCTGGGCGAGTCGCAGTAGCGGGCGCTCAGACCGGCAGCAGGCCGCGCGCCTCGTCGAAGAAGTGCTGAGCCAGCGGGGTCGCGCGGCCCGGCTCGGCAATCACCAGAGCCGCCTGACGCGCCATCGGCGGCAGGCTAATCGCGCGCTGCTGCAGCCCCTGCAACGACGCGGGCAGCAGATGGCCGACCGGCGAGACCAGCAGGCCGAGACCGACCTGCGCGCACTGCATTAGCTGCATCACCGAGGCGCTCTCAACGATCACCCGTGGCACCAGCCCCGTCTCGCGAAAAGCCATATCCAGATAACGACGAAAATAGCGCGTCGGCTCTGCCAGGCAGAGCGGCTGCTGTGCCAGGTCAGAGAGCGCCAGCGGCTTCTCCCCCACCAGCGCCGGGAAATGGTCGGGATGGAATATCGCTTCAACCCCCCGGTCCGCCAGCATCTCGGTCTGAAAATGAAGTTCCCGCAGCGTTGCCATCTCGAAAAATCCGATCCCGACATCTACGGTGTGGCTATTAAGCGCTTCCAGCAGCTGATCGGCGCTCAGCACGGCAATCCGGTAGTCGAGCTGAGGATAACGGGCCTGAACCGCCTTCAGCAGCAGCGGCAACGCCATGCTGCACTGCGGCACCACGCCTACCCGCAGCGTGCCGTTCACGCCATGTTTCAGCGATTCGACCTCCAGCTTCAGTCCCTGATAGACCGAGACGATCTCCCTGGCCCACGCCAGCACCCGATCGCCCTCTGGCGTAAACCCGGCGAAGTTGTTGCTGCGGTTAATCAGGGGCAGACCCAGCTCGCGCTCCAGATTTTTCAGGCGCATCGAGAGGGTCGGCTGGGTAACAAAACTGGCTTCGGCGGCACGGCCAAAGTGGCGTTCGCGCTCCAGGTTGCAGAGATAGATAAGCTGTTTAATGTCGATTTTGTTTTTCCATCAGCGACTTACGGTTAAGTTTTTTACGCAGCGCGTTTCTTACAGGGTGTCTGTGGGTCGCAAAGATCGCAGGCATCCAGGTGGCGTGACGAGGTTTATGATAAGCCGATTAGAGAAAGGCTTCAAACCAGCAGGCACGGGGCCTCTCAGCCGGGTAACAGGCAGAGATCTTAACCGGCTTCATCTGATGCTGTTTAAAAAGATAGCCATCGATTTCCCCTTTTATCCGCGGGATAGCAAGAACCAGGCAATCTGAAATTATGTGGCTATGATTAACCCCGCGTTCACACAGGTGAAGCATTTCCCCCTGGATACGGGTTTTATGTTTGAATTACTCAAATTTAACGAGGTTAAGACGGTTTATGGATGAGATAGATCTAGCTCAGGCGCGTGAAGAAGCGCATCTCGCCGCCTCACTGGCGGCACGCAGGCCGAAAGTGCAGAGCCTTGACGGCATGTGCATCTGGTGTAAAGATGAGTCCGTGGTGGCTGACACGGCCTTCTGCTCCGTTGAGTGCGATGAGGACTATCATAAGTACCGTCGGGAGCAGCGTCAGCGTATCAGCTGATGAACGGTTCGGACCCGGTCGGCATGGCGTCGCGTTTTGCCCGTGAGTCACAGGCCAGCGCGTCCGGCGCAATGCCGGGTCGGATACTCAACAGGCAGGTTTAAACACCCCCTGCCAGCCATCATCTGGCCGTACCGGCAACAACAACCTTCTGATGCTTTGTGCCTGTCTGCCTCTCCGCGCAATGGGCTATACGTAACTCTGCGGATAAAAGATGCGTAGCGTAGCGCCACTTTTTTCCGGCAGCGCTTTATCGGGGCGTTGCGTTTACTTCCGGACCTGTCTCTGTCCATACTCAATGAATCAAAGCGGTTCATCTATCCTGAGGAGACAGAATCATGCAAAAGCCTCGCCCTCTTCTTTCACTCCTGGCACTGGTTCTGGGTTTCACCGTGATTGCTTCGCCGGGCTATGCCGATCCCGGCAATGGCAATGGCAATGGGCATCACGGGAATAAGGGCGCACACGGCAAGTCAGGGCGCCATGATGAAAAGCTGAAGGAGAAACATCAGGACCGCAAGAACAGCGGGCAACCTGACCGCGTCGGCTCAGAGATTACCTTCTCCCGGGCACGCACGCTGGCGGTTAACGCCGGTCTGGTCGGTTATCCGTCTCTGCCGCCAGGCATCGCGAAACACGTTGCGCGTGGTAAACCTCTCCCGCCGGGCATCGCGAAGAAAAGCCTGCCCGCGTCGATGATTAATGCGCTGCCCTATTATCCTGGCTACGAGTGGCGGGCTGTGGGTAACGATTTAGTCCTCATCGCCCTGAGCACGGCTATCGTGACCGCGGTGATCAATGGCGTGTTCGACTGAAGGTCATACCCTACTGACCAGAAAAATCCTCTGCTGATGCTCCCTGGATGAACCGCGGGACGTCAGCAGGTGTGGCGACGGCGTGAAGGTCGCCGCCGTCACGCTTTTCGGGCGGAAAGCCTGAACGCCTGCCCTTAACACGCGCCTCACCCCTTCTGCATCCCCCCTCGGGTAAAGATCGTTTTCAGCGCCAGACAGATCAATCCGCCCCCCACCGGCAGCAGAAAGTCGTTGCCGAGCAGCCTGTAGAGACCTATTCCCGCGACGCCGCCTGCGAGAAACGCCAGCAGTGTCAGCGCGTGCAGGCGCAGGCGGCTGAAATAGAGTGGCGTCTCTTTGGGTGACGCCTTGCGCCGAAACACCTCAAACAGCATCGCCAGTTCGATACCGATATCCGTCGCCGTGCCGGAGATATGGGTGGTACGCACCCGCGCATTGGAGATCCGCGTGACCACCGCATTCTGCAGCCCCATCAGGAAGCTCAGGCTGGTGATTAACATCACGCCCGGAGAATGCGGGGGAAAGGCGCGCTCCACGCCCCCCAGGATCATCAGCGCGGCGCCCTCGATGAGAATGACGACGGCGTAAATGGTGCGGATATTCCGGCGCTGTCCGGCATTAATGATCAGCGTCGAACAGGCGGAGCCCGCAATAAAAAGCAGCACCACAGACAGGAAAAAGAGGCCCGGCCCCGCATTCGCTTTGGCCAGCTGGTCGGAGAGCAGCGAAACATTCCCGGTCATGTTGGCGGAAAAAAAGCCGACGATCTCAAAGGCGGCGGTATTCAGCGCACCGGCGGTGGCGGCCAGCGTGCAGGCCAGACGGGTATCGGCGCTGATGCTGCGGGCATTTTCGGTGCTGATTAGCATAACGCCCCTCCCTGATGAAAAGCCTATTTTCCGCCGATTATATCCCGGTCACCGTGCGCTGAATCAACTGCGCTTTACGCTCGCGTGGAACCCGAGCCGGTCCGGCACCACGCGGCAGCGCTTCAGCGCAACGATGCGGATTAATGGCTGGCCAGACGGAATGTGGAAACCGACTGTGTCAGGTACTGCACCTGCTCCTCCAGCGAGGCCGACGCGGCAGCCGACTCCTGCACCAGCGCCGAGTTCTGCTGCGTGACGCTGTCCATCTCCGTTACCGCCTGCTCGATCTGACCGATGCCGCGACTCTGTTCGTCCGACGCGGTAGAGATATGCTCCATCAGCTCATTAACGCGGCTGACCGAAGAGATAATCGCGTTCATCGCCTCGCCCGTACGGCTGACCTGGTCTGAACCGGTGCGGATAATCGAAACCGATTCGGCAATCAGGCTCTCAATCTCTTTGGCGGCCGTGGCGCTGCGCTGGGCCAGGTTACGCACCTCACCGGCAACCACGGCGAAACCACGTCCCTGCTCGCCCGCGCGGGCCGCTTCGACGGCGGCGTTCAGCGCCAGAATATTGGTCTGAAAGGCGATGCTGTCGATGACCGTGGTGATCTCCTCGATCTTCTTCGAGCTGGTGTTGATGAGCCCCATCGAGACCACTACTTCCTGCGACACTTTCTCGCCACTCTCGGCGTTTTTCACCGCCTCACTGGTCAGACGGCAGGCTTCAAAGACGTTTTCGGTATTCTGCTTCACCGTGGCACCCAGCTGCTCCATGCTGGCCGCGGTTTCGGTCAGCGCCGCAGCCTGCTGCTCGGTTCGCGAGGCCAGATCGACGTTGCCTGCCGCGATCTCCTGCGAGGCGGTAGAGACGGAATGGGTGGAATCCCGCACCTGAAGAATGATGGCGGTCAGCGCGCTGCGCATCTGCTCCAGCGAGCCCATCAGCAGCTGAATTTCACTGCGCGAGCCTGCCCTGACCGGCACCGTGGAATCCAGCACGCCCGCCGCGATCAGTTTGCAGTGCTCCTGCGCATGGTTAAGCGGCGCGAGCACGTAACGCTTCATAAAGAGATAGATGGCGATGATGATGGCAAAGAAGAGCACACCCGACAGCCCCTGCAGCATCACGCCGGTGGAGAAATGGCTCTGTGCGTCGCTGTTCAGTTTTCTGGCGTAAGCCTCGTGCTGCGCCAGCACCCGGTCCAGAATGATCTCATACTGACGATCGAGGCGAACCACGGTGGCGATCTGATTTTTAAAACGTAGCTGGTCGTGCGCCTCTGCCGCCTCGATCAACGGCTGCAGCCCCTGCTGGCGATACGCCTGATACGCCTGACGATAGGCCTCGGCTTCCGCCTCTTCACCCGGCAGACGCGGGGCATTCATGTAGGCCTGAAACGCCGCATCCGCTTTACCGGCGACGGTGCGCACGCTGTCCAGCGTGGCGGGATTACTGGCATCGCTGCCTTCCGTCTCTTTCATGTACTCCATCAGACGGACACGCAGAGTACGGCTGTGGTTAATCGGATCGATTACCGACAGCACCACGCGAATCTCTTTGTTGACCGCATTCAGAGAGTGGTTGCTCTGAAACAGCAGCGAAGTACTGATCGCCACGCTGGCCAGAAACAGCACCAGCAGGAAAGAGAAAATAATCAGGGAGGATTTTTTTAACGACATCAGTCCGTTCCAATTTGGGAAGATAGAGTCGCTATATCGGCAGGAAAACGCGCCCCATTAGGGTGCGCGCTTTTTTTAGTTACAATAAGCGCAGCGGCAGCAATTGTGCCGCCTCCCTGGCTGGCGCTGAGCAGGCGCATCGCCGGTTCAGGCGACGCCCAGCGCCATCTTCACCTCGCTGGCGATCTTCTCGACCTGCGGGCCATAAATCACCTGAACGTCGTGGTCGCTGACGCGGTTGATGCCGTTGGCACCCGTGCTCATTAGCGTCTGATCGACCACCTGATTCATCGCTTTCACCCGTACCCGCAGCCGGGTAAAGCAGCAATCGACATCCTCGATGTTGGCCTGCCCGCCCAGCCCGCTGATAATCACCTGAGTGCGCTCATCGGCGGCGACCTGCTGCGGTTGCTCCTCCTCTGACTCGCGGCCCGGCGTCTCCACGTTCATGCGGGTGATCACCAGCCGGAAAGCGTAGTAGTAAACCGGCGCATAGATCACCCCCAGCGCCAGCGTCCACCACCAGTGGGTTTTTGCCCCGCCGAGCATGCCGAACACCACCAGGTCGATGATGCCGCCCTGCACGTTGCCGATCATCAGGTGCAGCATCGACATCAGCATAAACGACAGGCCGGTCAGAAACGCATGCAGCAGATAGAGCACGGGCGAGACAAAGATAAAGCAGAACTCCAGCGGCTCCGTAATGCCGGTGGTAAAGGAGGTCAGCGCCCCGGCCATTACCAGCGCCCTGACCCGCTGCTTATGCTCCGGCCGCGCGGTGTGATAGATCGCCAGCGCCGCGGCGGGCAAACCGAACATCATCACCGGGATTTTGCCCTGCGCCAGAAACTGCGTGGCCGACCGCAGCGTCTCATCGGGGATCGAACCCGGATGGGTCAGCGAGGCATTGAAGATGTTCAGCGCACCGACCACCGTCTGACCGTCCACCACCGCCATACCGCCAATAGGGGTAAACCGCACGGTTTCATTCAGGATGTGATGCAGGCCGGTGGGGATCAGGATGCGCTCGAACGTGCCCAGCAGGAACGCGCCATACTGCCCGCTTTTGCCAATCATCTGGCCTATCCAGGCGATACCGCTGCCGATGGTCGGCCAGATGAGCGCCAGCAGCACCCCGACCAGCGGCAGGCAGACTACGGTGACAATCGGCACAAACCGCCGTCCGCTGAAGAAGCTGATCGCCGTGGGCAGGGTCTGCGTGTAGAAGCGGTTGTGCAGCACCACCGTTACCAGCCCGGCGATCACCCCGCCCAGCACGCTCATGTTGTAAGTAAAGACGCCCAGCATGCTGATGTATTCCGCCGACATCATCATCGCTGCGGTCTGGTCCAGACCCGCTTGCTGCAGCGCGGCAGGTGTGGTGGTCGCTGCGGTGATCCCTCTGGCCGCCAGGGTCGCACTGATGCCGACGTTCATCACGATATAGCCAATCACGGCGGCAAAGGCGGCGGTGGGTTTCTCCGCCTTCGCCAGCCCGATCGCCGTCGCCACGGCAAAGAAGAGCGGCAGATTAGCAAACAGCGCCCCGGCGACTTTACGGATAAAGCCGATGATTAACTGCGGGACCTGCATCTGCGCAAAGGCCTCGCCGGTGACGGCGGGGTTCTGCATCGCCGCCGCCAGCCCAAGAAAAATCCCTGCGGCTGCGATGACCGAGATAGGCATCATTAACGCTTTACCAAATGCGTGGATCTGGCTGGTCAGCTGTTTCATAGGGTTACGCCTCGCTGAATGCAAACAGCAAGTATGCGTCTGATGTGGGGATAACTCCCGTTATCAGCCCGTTAAAAACGGGTGAAATCTGACCAGTGTCACACTTCGGGTGCCTGCGCGATAAACGCCAGCTATCGCACCATTATGTCAATCAATTAGACAAGGTTTGAGGATAACTGCAGACTTCCTTTCACCATCAGGCTATAACCTGATAACAAACACCAAACAATAATGCCTACTATAAAAAGCCTGCACTCATATGAAATTTAAACGCCAAATCAAACCCTACCGCGCGGCTGCGGGCGGATGGGGTTCACTGGAAGCCACCACGCGTTTCGTTCTTGACAGCAAAGCGGCCCTGAAAAATATGCGCAACCTGATGCGCATGAACAAAGCGCGCGGGTTTGACTGTCCGGGCTGTGCCTGGGGCGATGACAACAAAAGTACCTTCAGCTTCTGCGAAAACGGGGCCAAAGCGGTCACCTGGGAAGCGACACGCCGCGTTGTCGACACCGACTTTTTCGCTAAACACAGCGTCACCACGCTTTATACCCAGAGTGACTACTTTCTGGAGTATCAGGGCCGTCTGACCCATCCGCTGCGCTACAACGCGGAAACCGATCACTATGAACCGATCAGCTGGGATGCGGCCTTTGCGCTGATTGCACAGCATATCAGTGCGATGGATCACCCGAACCAGATGGAGCTCTACACCTCCGGCCGCGCCAGCAACGAAGCCTCCTGGCTCTATCAGCTGTTCGGTCGCCTGATGGGCACCAATAACTTCCCCGACTGCTCTAACATGTGCCACGAAGCCAGCGGCACCGGCCTGAAGCGCAGCATCGGCGTGGGTAAAGGCACTATTCGTCTGGATGACTTCGATCACGCTGATGCCATTTTTGTCTTCGGGCAGAACCCCGGCACCAACCATCCGCGTATGCTGCACAGCCTGCGTCATGCCGCCGATCACGGCGCGAAGATCGTCACCTTCAACACCCTGCGCGAGCGCGGTCTGGAACGTTTTGCCGATCCGCAGAAGCCGCTGGAAGTCGTGACCTCGAAAGCGGGTAACATCAGCTCCTCCTATTATCAGCCGAACCTCGGCGGGGATATGGCGGCGGTGCGCGGCATGGTGAAATCCCTGCTGGAAACCCACCGTGCGCGTCTGGCGGCTGGCGAACCTGGCCTGTTTGACCAGACCTTCATTAACGCCAAAACGCACGGCATCGAGGCCTATCTCGACGCCGTGGATAACACCAGCTGGATGCAGATTGTGGCGCAGTCCGGCCTGACGCAGGCGCAGATCCGCGAAGCCGCGGCTATCTATCAGAGCGCAGACCGGGTGATCTGTACCTGGGCGATGGGGATCACCCAGCACAAGCATTCGGTCGATACAGTGCGGGAGATCACCAACCTGCAGCTGCTGTTTGGTCAGCTCGGCAAAAAAGGCGCGGGCCTCTGCCCGGTGCGCGGTCACAGTAACGTGCAGGGCAACCGCACGATGGGCATTGATGAGAAACCGGCCAAAGCCTTCCTGGATGCGCTGGGCAACCACTTCAATTTCGAACCGCCACGCGCCCCAGGCCACAACACCGTTGAGGCGCTGAACGCCATGCTGCGTGATGAAGTCAAAGTGCTGATTGCGCTGGGTGGCAACCTGGCGGCGGCGGCGCCTGATTCACCGCGCACCGAAGAGGCGCTGTCACGCTGTGGCCTGACCGTGCATATCAGCACCAAACTGAACCGCAGCCATCTGGTGCCGGGTCATGAAGGGTTGATTCTGCCGACGCTGGGCCGTACCGAGCGCGATCTGCAGGCGACCGGCAATCAGTTCATTACCGTCGAAGATTCATTCAGCATGGTGCACGCCTCAGAGGGGATCGGCATCCCGCTGGCGGACACGCAGCGTTCAGAGACCGCGATCGTGGCCGGTATCGCGGAAGCGGTGCTGGGCAGCGACAAGGTGAAATGGCGTGAACTGGCGGGTGATTACAACCTCATTCGCGACCATATCGCCGCCACCATTCCGGGCTTTGCCGACTTCAACGCCAGGTGTGATATTCCGGGTGGCTTCTACCTGGGTAACGCAGCCGCGGAGTTACGCTTCAATACGCCAAGCCAGAAAGCGGAGTTCTGCGCCGCCGCCCTGCCGGATTCGCTCTTCCCGAATCTTGATCAGGCGGTGCCTTTCACGCTGCAGACGCTGCGCTCACACGACCAGTACAACACCACCATTTACGGCCTCGATGACCGTTATCGTGGCGTGTTTGGTCAGCGTGAAGTGGTGTTTATCAACCCGGATGATATGGCCGACCTGGGCTTCACCGAAGGTCAGAACGTGGACATCGAAACGCTGTGGAACGATGGCATTACCCGTCGCGTCAGCGGCTTTAAGCTGGTTCCCTATAATATTCCGCGCGGTAACCTGGCGGCCTATTACCCGGAAACCAACCCGCTGGTGCCGCTGAACAGCTTCGGCGATGGCAGTGGCACACCGACCTCGAAATCCGTACCGGTGAAGCTGGAACTGTCGTCGGCGCTCGCCGATCAGCGCATCGCCTGACAGCCACCTCACCCCTTCCTGAAAAGCCGGCTCGTCCGGCTTTTTGCCTTGCCGCGCGGCGTCGAATCGCGTAAAACTGTCAGCCGCAATCAGGCCACGAAACGAAAAATTATGTTCCAGGATAACCCGCTGCTCGCGCAGCTGAAAGAGAAGCTCCATTCGCAAACGCCTCGTGCTGAAGGCGTCGTTAAAGGCACCGAAAAAGGTTTCGGCTTCCTGGAAGTCGATGCACAGAAGAGTTACTTCATTCCGCCTCCGCAGATGAAGAAAGTGATGCATGGCGATCGTATTGTCGCGGTGATCCACAGCGATAAAGATCGCGAAAGCGCTGAGCCGGAAACCCTGGTTGAGCCGTTCCTGAGCCGCTTCGTCGGCCGGGTGCAGAAGAAAGACGATCGCCTGTCGATCGTGCCGGACCATCCCCTGCTGAAAGATGCGATTCAGTGTCGCCCGGCGCGCGATGTCAGCCATCCATTCGAAAACGGTGACTGGGCCGTGGCGGAGATGCGTCGTCATCCGCTGAAAGGCGATCGCGGCTTTTACGCCGAACTCACCGATTTTATTGTTAAAGCCGACGATCACCTGGCGCCGTGGTGGGTGACGCTGTCGCGTCACAACCTGGAGCGTGAAGCGCCCGACGTCAGCTTCGGCGAGATGCTGGATGAAAATCTGACACGCGACGATCTTACCGCGCTCAGTTTCGTGACCATCGACAGCGCCAGCACTCAGGATATGGACGATGCGCTCTATGTGGAGGCTCAGGAGGACGGTTCCCTGCGTCTGACCATCGCCATCGCCGACCCTACCGCCTATGTGGCGGAAGGCAGCCAGCTTGACAAGGTCGCCGCACAGCGCGCCTTCACCAACTACCTGCCGGGCTTTAACATCCCGATGCTGCCGCGCGAACTCTCTGACGATGTCTGTTCGCTGCGTCCTGACGTGCGCCGTCCGGCGCTGGCCTGCCGTGTCACTGTGGCAGCCGACGGCGCCCTGGGCGATGACGTGACCTTCTTTGCCGCCTGGATCGAATCCAAAGCGAAGCTGGCCTATGACGACGTCTCTGACTGGCTGGAAAACAGCGGCAGCTGGCAGCCGGAGAGCGACGCGATTGCGGAGCAGATTCGTCTGCTGCATCGCCTCTGCCTGGCGCGCAGCGAGTGGCGTCAGACCCACGCGCTGGTGTTTAAAGATCGTCCTGACTACCGCTTCCTGCTGGGCGAAAAAGGCGAAGTGCTCGAGATTGTGGCTGAACCTCGTCGCATCGCGAACCGCATCGTTGAAGAGTCGATGATTCTGGCGAACATCTGCGCGGCACAGGTTCTGCGCGATCGTCTCGGCTTCGGGATCTACAACGTCCATGCCGGTTTCGACACCACCAATGCGGAACAGGCGGCGGCCGTGTTGGCCAGCCACGGCGTAACGGCCGATGCGCAGGCGATCACCACGCTGGAAGGGTTCCGCGTGCTGCGCCGTGAACTCGACGCCCTGCCGACGCAGTTCCTGGACAGCCGTATCCGCCGTTTCCAGACCTTCGCGGAGATCAGCACCGAGCCAGGCCCGCACTTCGGACTGGGGCTGGAGGCTTACGCCACCTGGACCTCCCCGATCCGTAAGTTCGGCGACATGATCAACCATCGTCTGCTGAAAGCAATTATCCGTGGTGAGCAGGCTGCCCGTCCGGATGAGGCCGTCACGGTCACGATGGGCGAGCGCCGCCGCCTGAACCGGATGGCCGAACGCGATGTGGGCGACTGGCTCTATGCCCGCTATCTGGCGCCTTTCGCGGCCACCGATCGTCGCTTCAGCGCCGAGATTATCGATGTGTCGCGCGGCGGTATGCGCGTTCGCCTGCTGGAAAATGGCGCGGTCGCCTTTATCCCGGCTCCGTTCATTCACGCGGTGCGTGATGAGCTGGTCTGCAGCCAGGAAAACGGCAGCGTCCAGATCAAAGGCGACGTGGTTTACCGTGTCACCGACGTGATTGATGTCACCATCGCGGAAGTCCGCATGGAAACCCGCAGCGTCGTGGCGCGTCCCGCCGTCTGATTAAGGGATCGCCTTGTGCTTCTGGCGGGATAACTTCGGTTATCCCGCCTGTCTCCCCGCCTTAACAGGTTGCAAAACTGTTATATTTGTACCCCGCTTCACACTTCTCTACTGATTAACTTTCACTTACATTCCATTACATTAAGTTTAGCTCGTTGTTTTCGATCGCTTCCCTCTCGGTCCTCACAAGGAGTTAGTCATGAAAAACGTCAAAACCAGTGTGATCTGGTTAGTGGTGGCGTTAATCGGCGCGGGCGCTTTCGCCATGCTGGCCCTCAGCCGCGGCGAACACGTCAACGCAGTCTGGCTGGTGATAGCCGCTGTCGCCTGTTACAGCATCGCTTACCGTTTCTACAGCCTGTTTATCGCCCGCAATATCTTCGAACTGGACGATCGCCGGATGACCCCCGCCGAGCGACTGAGCGATGGGCTGGACTATGTACCCACCAATAAGTGGGTGCTGTTTGGTCACCACTTTGCGGCGATAGCCGGTGCCGGGCCGCTGGTCGGGCCGATCCTGGCGGCGCAGATGGGCTTCCTGCCGGGCACCATCTGGATTCTGGTCGGGGTGATGCTGGCGGGCGCGGTGCAGGATTTCCTGATCCTGTTTATCTCCACCCGTCGCGATGGCCGCTCACTGGGCGAGATGGCCCGACAGGAGCTGGGCCCGTTCGCCGGGGTGGTCACCATGCTCGGTGCGCTGGGCGTGATGATCATTATCCTGTCGGCGCTGGCGCTGGTGGTGGTGAAAGCGCTGGCGAACAGCCCGTGGGGACTGTTTACCATTGCGGCCACGATTCCTATCGCGCTGTTTATGGGCGTCTACATGCGCTTTATCCGTCCGGGTAAGATCGCAGAAGTGTCGCTGATCGGCTTCGTGCTGATGATGGCGGCGATTATCTATGGCGGCGACGTCGCGCAGCATCCTTACTGGGGGCCGTTCTTTACGCTGAAAGGCACTTCGCTGACCTGGGTGCTGGTGATCTACGGCTTTGTCGCTTCGGTGCTGCCGGTCTGGCTGCTGCTGGCCCCGCGCGACTACCTGTCGACCTTCCTGAAAATTGGCGTCATCGCCGGGCTGGCGGTAGGGATCGTCTTCGCCCTGCCTGAGCTGAAGATGCCGGCGGTTACCCGTTTTATCGACGGCACCGGCCCGGTCTTTGCCGGGGCGATGTTCCCGTTCCTGTTTATCACCATCGCCTGCGGCGCGATCTCCGGTTTCCATGCGCTGGTCTCCAGCGGCACCACGCCAAAACTGGTCGAGCGCGAGAGCCACATCCGCTTTATTGGCTATGGCGCCATGCTGATGGAGTCCTTTGTGGCGATCATGGCGCTGATTTGTGCCTCGGTGCTGGATCCGGGCATCTACTTCGCCATGAACGCCCCGGCCGCGCTGATTGGCACAACCGTGGAGAGCGCCTCTCAGGTGATCAACGGCTGGGGCTTTGTGGTCACGCCTGAGATGCTGAGCGGCATTGCCCGCGACGTGGGGGAAGGCTCGATCCTGTCGCGTGCCGGTGGCGCCCCGACCTTTGCGGTGGGTATGGCGCATATCATCACTGAAATCTTTAACAGCCGGGCGATGATGGCGTTCTGGTATCACTTCGCCATCCTGTTCGAAGCGCTGTTTATCCTGACCGCCGTCGATGCCGGCACCCGCGCCTGTCGTTTTATGGTGCAGGATCTGGTGGGAACGGTCGTGCCCTCTCTGGCGAATAACCGCTCCTGGCTGGGCAATATGGCGGGCACCACCGTCGCCGTCGCGGGCTGGGGCTTCTTCGTCTATCAGGGCGTCGTCGATCCGCTGGGCGGCATCAACACCCTGTGGCCGCTGTTTGGTATCGGCAACCAGATGCTGGCCTCCATGGCGCTGATTCTGGGCACCGTGGTGCTGTTTAAGATGAAGAAGCAGCGTTACGCCTGGGTCACCATCCTGCCGACGGTCTGGCTGTTTATCACCTCGATGACCGCGGGCTGGCAGAAAATCTTTCATGAGAAACCCGCTATCGGCTTCCTGGCGCAGGCCGCTAAGTTCCGCAAAGGGCTGGATGAAGGCGTGATCATTGCGCCCGCCAAAAGCGTGGCGGATATGCAGACCATCGTATTCAGCAATCAGATCAACGCCGCACTGTGCGCCTTCTTTATGCTGGTCGCGGTCACGATGCTGATTTCAGCCTTCTTTGTCATCCGCCGCGCGCTGCGCAGCGACCAGCCGACCGTTCAGGAGTCCTCAGTGACGCTGCGCAACAAGGAGATACGTCATGTCTGATGCGATCTATCAGGTCCGGCGGCCGAGGGGAAAATGGCAGATTGTCCGCTGCCATCTCACTGCGGCCCCGTCGCCCCAGGGCTTCAGCTGGCGGGGGCTATGGCGCGGTCTGCAACAGTGCTTTCGCTTAATGGTCGGGGTGCAGGATTATCAAAAATATCTGCAGCATATGCGTCTGCAGCATCCCGATCAGCCGCCGATGAGCGAGCGTGAGTTTCACCGCTATTGTCTGGACGCACGCTTCCCCAGCCAGGCTGGTAAACTGGGAAAATGTCCCTGCTGAACAGGCTCAACAGCCCCGCTCCGGCGGGGCTTTTTTGTGCCATTCTTATCTGGACAGGAAAATATATTTCGTTTGCATCTTGTGCTGGCGTCAGATGATGAATACTGTTGCTAAAATAATGAGATAACGTATGCAGAGCACTTCCCGGAGGAAGTTTCCATGACCGATGAACAAGGGCAGACGTTGTTGTACACCCTGTTTGGTACAACCAGCCCTCATTGGCGTCTGACCGCGGACAGCGATGCGTTGCATTTTGCCGAAGATGAGTCATCACAAACCAATATCGCCCTGCCGCTGACACCCGGCCAGGCGGCCATGATCCGTGCCATGCCGGTCATAACTTCAAGCATTAATCTGACCATGACGCTGCAGGGCATTGATGTGCCTATGCATTTTGTCGGTCGCAAAGTCAATCAGTCCTCCTGGGCAGGCACCGCTTCCGCCTGGGGCGACACCTCCGCGGTCGCCCGCGATTTAACCCTGGGTCTCTCTTTCGCTGAACAGGTCGTTTCCGAAGCCAACTCGGTGATCGTGATCCTGGATCAGCGCGGTAATATTCAGCGCTTTAACCGCCTGAGTGAAGAATATACCGGCCTGAATGAACACGAAGTCATTGGCCGCAACGTCTTCCAGCTCTTTATGACGAAACAGGAAGCCTCGCAGTCGCGGCGCAACATCGCGGGCTTCTTCCGCGACGGTAACTCCTATGAAGTGGAGCGCTGGGTCAAAACCAAAAAAGGCCAGCGACTGTTTCTGTTCCGTAATAAGTTCGTCCACAGCGGCAGCGGCAAAAATGAAATTTTCCTCATCTGTTCGGGTACCGACATCACCGAGGAGCGCCGCGCTCAGGAGCGGTTGCGGGTGCTGGCGAATACCGATACGGTGACCGGCCTGCCCAACCGCAACGCGATCCATCAGCAGATTAGCCTGGCGCTGGAGCGGGCGGAAGGCGATGAGACTGGCGTGGTCTATCTCGATCTCGACAATTTTAAAAAAGTAAATGACGCCTACGGCCATATGTTTGGCGATCAGTTACTGCAGGCGGTTTCCCTGGCTATCCTGAGCTGTCTGGGCAAAGACCAGACGCTGGGACGGCTGGGCGGTGATGAGTTTGTGGTGCTGGCGGAGCACACCAGCCAGGCGGCGCTGGAGGCGATGTCCTCCCGCATCCTGGAGCGGCTGCGTCAGCCCTTCCGCATCGGGCTGATCGAAGTCTACAGCGGCTGCTCGATCGGCATCGCCTACGCGCCCTTGCACGGTGAAGATCGCGAGAGCCTGATCCGCAACGCGGACACCGCCATGTATCACGCCAAAGAGAACGGTCGCGGCAAGTTCTGCGTCTTTGCGGCGGAGATGAATCAGCGGGTTTTTGAATATCTGTGGCTGGATACTAATCTCCGCAAGGCGCTGGAGCTGGATCACCTGCTGGTTCACTATCAGCCCAAAGTGGACAGCGATGGCGAAGTCCGCAGCGCCGAAGCGCTGGTTCGCTGGAACTCGCCTGAACGCGGTCTGGTGTCACCGGCTGATTTTATCCCCTACGCCGAAGAGTCGGGGCTGATTGTGCCGCTGGGACGCTGGGTCATGCTCAACGTGCTGAAGCAGATTATCCTCTGGCGGCAGCAGGGTATTTTTCTGCGCGTCGCCGTTAACGTATCGGCCCGCCAGCTCATCGATCAGAGTATCTACACCGACCTGAAGCAGGCGCTGCAGGAGGCGAATATCACCGACTGCCCTATCGATATCGAGCTGACAGAGAGCTGCCTGATTGAGAATGAGACCGAGGCGCTGAAGCTCATGAAGCAGTTTCAGGAGCTGGGTGCTCAGGTGCATCTGGATGACTTCGGCACCGGCTACTCCTCGCTGTCTCAGCTGGCGCGTGTGCCGATCAACGCCATCAAGCTCGATCAGAGTTTTATTCGCGATATCAATAAGCAGCCGGTTTCGCAATCGCTGGTCCGTGCCATCGTCGCCGTCGCCAAGGCGCTCGATTTGCAGGTCATTGCGGAAGGCATTGAAACGCCGGATGAAGAAGCCTTTGTCCTTAAAAGTGGAGTGGATGGGCGTCAGGGTTACTACTACGCAAAACCAATGCCCGCGGAACAATTTGGGCATTGGCTGGCTAAGCATCCTGCCCGCGTTTAACGCTACTCCGGATTAGCCCGCTTTACGCAGTGATGCGCTGTGGCGGTTCTGCAGCTGGACCAGGCGTTCCATATAGGCAATATCTTTGGGTTCGAGGGTAAATGCATAATCGACCCAGTCTTCCGTGATATCCATCAGCTCGGCGCGTGAGAGTTGCAGCACGCGCTGACGCGCTTTCAGCATCGCCCGGACGCCATTCAGCTTCGGCCGTAAGGTATCGATGAAGGTGCGCGTGGCGCGGTAGCTGTCACCCGGCTGGAAGACTTTGTCCACCAGACCGCGCGTCTCATACCACTCGGCGCTGTGCGACTCCCCTTCACAAATCAGCTCCTCTGCCAGCTTCATGCCGGAACGGCGCGCCACCAGCGAGTAACCGCCCATGCCCGGAAAGAGGTTGAACGCGATCTCCGGGAAGCCCATGCGCGCGTTGTTCTGCGCCAGAATGAAGTGGTGCGCCAGCGCCGCCTCGAATCCGCCGCCTAACGCACTGCCCTCGATCATGGCCAGCGTCACGGCACCGGTGTCGAAGCCGCGGGCGGCCGAATGGATGCAGTCCACACAGGCGCGTGCATAGGCCCGCAGCGCTTCACGCCGGTTGTTGCGAATGCACTCCACGAAGAAGCGCAGATCGCCGCCCGCATTGAACATCTGCGGCACCAGCGAGCCGGTAACCCAGAAGTCGATCGGCAGACCGGAACGCTGCGCGGCGTAGCTCAGGTTCATGATCTCCTCAATCAGTTCATGGTTGAAGCTCGGGCGAGGCTGCGCACGCAGCATCATCCACATAGTACGTCGCCCCTCTTCGTAATAGGCAACTAACTGCGTGGTGTTGCCAGCTTCGGTAAATAATCTGCAGGTTGCTTGGTTAATCACTGTCATTGTCTCATCCTCTGTTTATATTTGATGCGTTAAATACGCGACATCAGCGTAATGCAGAGTGAGGCCAGACCAAATGAGAGATTGATTTACAACACAAAATCCAGAGTGATCCCTGACTCGCGCTTTTCAGATTGATTAGCTCGGTTACTGTATAGGTGAGCGCCGTTGCCTGGCACTCTGCAGACGCATAACACGTTTTAACGGCTGGCCGATCAGGGTCAGAATCCCGCAAACGCGCATCTGTCGCGGTCCCCTCTGCGCAGACCAGGACAGAAGAGATACCGGCCCTTTACAGCGGCTCAAGGATCCTTAATGCAACCCCGGACGGACTGTGCAATCCTGCCCGGAGAAAGAGGAGCGGCCCGAATGCGCCACTCCGATACCCTTGCGGGATAACCGTGGTTGTAAATGGCACGAAAATCAGCGACATCCGTTCACTTGTTAACCGCCGTTTATCTTCTCAGCGGCACTGTGTGGTCCTCACTTTCGCCAGAGGCACTATCCTGATGGCGCAGTCGGCTGAAACAGACGGGGAAACGGGGAGAGAATTGACGGCGTGAACGGTGAATCGGACGGGGCATCACCGCACTGGGTCTGGCACAAAAAAAAGCGGGACGCCGTGGCGTCCCGCTGACTATTTCTGCCCATACCAGGCATTTTCACCATGTTTTCGCAGGTAGTGCAGGTCGAGCAGCGTTTGCTGTATCGGCGGCAGGTTCGCGGTCAGCTGCTGGCTGAACAGCCCCATGTAGGCTACCTCCTCCAGGACCACGGCGCTGTGCACCGCGGCGTGGGCGTCTTTCCCCCAGGCGAAGGGGCCGTGAGAATTGACCAGCACCGCAGGGATCGCCGACGGGGAGAGTCCGCGCTGCGCGAAGGTTTCGATAATCACGTCACCGGTGTTCCACTCATACTCCTGCTGAATCTCCTCGCTGCGCATGGCCCGCGTGCAGGGGATCTCACCGTAGAAGTCGTCGGCGTGCGTGGTGCCCCAGGCCGGAATCGCGCGTCCCGCCTGCGCCCAGATGGTGGCGTGCCGCGAATGGGTATGCACAATGCCGCCCACGTCCGGCCAGGCCAGGTAGAGCGCGCGGTGCGTGGCGGTGTCCGAGGAGGGGCGTTTCTCCCCCTCCACCACGTCACCCGTCGCCAGATCGACCACCACCATATCGTCGCGCTTCATCACGTCATAGCGCACGCCGGAAGGTTTAATCACCAGCAGCCCCTGTTCGCGATCAAGGCCGCTGACGTTGCCCCAGGTGAAGGTCACCAGGTTATATTTGGGTAGGTCCAGATTCGCTTCCAGAACCTGTTGTTTGAGGTGCTCCAGCATGCCTTTTCTCCTGCTGACAATCGTTACTGAATTTTGCGGAGTCAGCGCGTAAAAGGTTATGGAGCAAATGGCTATAAAAGCAGAAGGATTGGCTGTGAATGCAAAAATGCGTCGTGCTTTCAGACTTTTCTATCTTCGGAATTTCCGCAGAATGCTTAGAATCCTCTCAGACAATACGTGGACCTGTCGGGCCACGATTGTGACTCACCCGCTACAAACGGTTTGTCCATGGTAACGCCATTTCGATGCCATCACGGATGCGGCAATGATGGGTTACAAGCGGGCTGAGGAAATATCGGAGCTATACTAAGAGTGTTGCCTCTGTGAGCACATCAAAGGAGAAGTGTATGACAACAACAATGAAGCGAATCACTGCCGTTGTACTGGCGACCACGTTAGCTGTTGCACTGAGCGGCTGTTCTAACTGGTCCAAGCGTGACCGTAATACCGCGATTGGCGCGGGCGCGGGCGCGATTGGGGGTTCAGTCCTGACCAATGGTAGCGCACTGGGCACCGTCGGTGGCGCCGCTGTGGGTGGTATTATCGGTCATCAGGTCCACTAAGGACCTTATTAAAACAATAATCGGCTACGCTAGCATCTGCATCACAATCGGGCTACTTCGGTAGCCCGATTTCTTTTTCAGCCGCCCGCCAGCTTCACCTTCATACCTTTGGCTTCCAGCAGGCTCTTCAGCAGGTCGCGTTTGTCGCCCTGAATCTCAATCACGCCCTCTTTTACCGAACCGCCACAGCCGCACTTTTTCTTCAGCTCGGCCGCCAGCAGCGCCAGCGCGGCGTCATCCAGGTCGATGCCCGTGATCAGGCAGACCCCTTTGCCTTTGCGGCCGCTGGTCTGACGCTGAATACGGACTATGCCGTCCCCTTTTGGCCGCACCGCTTTTTGTTCGGGCTGGGTGATGCGTCCGCTGTCAGTGGAGTAAACCAGGGTATTATCATTCGCCATCAGGGTGTCTCCAGGCTGTTAAGAATGGCCTGCAGGGCGGCGGCCGGATCGGCGGACTGGGTAATCGGACGCCCGATCACCATATAATCCACGCCCGCCTGTTTCGCCTGCTGCGGTGTCATGATGCGGCGCTGATCGCCGGCATCGCTGCCCGCCGGACGAATACCCGGCGTGACCAGGGCAAATTCCTGACCCAGTTCCTGTTTGAAGCGCACCGCCTCATGGGCCGAACAGACCACGCCATCCAGCCCGCACGACTGAGTCAGCTTCGCCAGTCGCTCCGCCTGCTCCGCCGGCGACAGCGTGATACCGAGTCCGAGAAGATCCTCTGCGTCCATACTGGTCAAAACGGTGACAGCAATCAGCAGCGGCGCATCCTTGCCAAAAGGTTGCAGCGCCTCACGCGCCGCACTCATCATGCGCGCGCCGCCGCTGGCGTGAACGTTGACCATCCAGACGCCGAGATCGGCCGCTGCCGCGACAGCCTTTGCGGTGGTGTTGGGAATATCGTGGAATTTGAGGTCGAGGAACAGTTCAAAGCCGCGCTGCTGCAGGGTTCTGACCAGCGACGGGCCGAACAGCGTAAACATCTCTTTGCCAACCTTAAGGCGGCAACTGCGGGGATCGATCTGGTCGACGAAACGCAATGCGCTGTCGAGGTCGTGATAGTCGAGCGCGACCAGAATCGGCGAAGCGGTCACGTTATGGGGTGAAGGCATGGCATTTCCTCTGTAACAGGCACCCGCAGGCGCAATCGACAAACGGCAAGCATTCTACCTGCGGTGTCTGACCATCACAATCGCCATCGCCCCACTGCCGGGCAATTAGTGCACCGCTGCCGGAATATGCTAAAACCACGACCCTTTAGTATGTTGTAACTACAGTGCGGGGAGTAAAATGACCTGCAACGGCCGGCTTACTGGCCGTCGAGCCCCCGGATAGGTTTCACCGAAGACCAGGTGCGGCAGGATGGACAGTGCCAGTAGAGCGCGTGGGCAGTAAAACCGCACTTCTGGCAGCGATAGCGGGGTTTGGTGCGAATCTGTTCGCCTACCATGTCGCGCAGCACCATCAGGCTCTCTTTCGCCCGGCCATCTTCCGCTTCATGCAGGTTCAGATCCATCAGGCGATGGAAGACCCGCATCGTCGGATGGCGCTCCAGCTGGCGGCTGATGTAGTTCTGTGCCGCTTCTGAGCCCTGCTGCTGCTCCACGATGTCAGAGAGATAAAGCTCGGCGGCGGCCCCGGTGTTCTCCTCCACACAGCGCTGCAGAAAATCTGCCCAGGCCTCCGGCTGATTCAGCCGCTGGAAGCAGGTTTCCAGCATCCCCAGCGTTTCACTGACCAGCTCTTTATCCTGATCCAGCACCCGCTGCAGATGCCCTACCGCTCTGGCGTAATCCTCTTTTTCCATCAGGATTCGGCCCATCATGATCGAGATGCGGGCGCTGTTGCGATCGGCAGACTCCCCTTTTTTCAGCAGGCTCATCGCCCGATCCAGATCGTCGCTGCTCATCGCCTGCAACGCCAGTTCGCAGTAGAAATGGGCGATTTCGCCCTTCTGCTTCTCTTTGCCCAGCTTAACCAGCCGCTCGGCGACGTCGATCGCCTGCTGCCAGTCGCTGGTCGCCTGATGGATTAACAGCAGCTGCTGCAGCGCGCCCACCCGGAAGTCAGTTTCATCGGTGAGCTGCTTGAACATATCTTCCGCGCGGTCGTAGAGCCCGGCGGCCATATAGTCGCGCCCCAGCTGCTGCACGGCCAGCAGACGCTGTTCGTAGCTCAGCGACGCGCTCTCCATTAGTGCCTGATGGATGCGAATAGCGCGGTCCACTTCCCCGCGCGAACGGAAGAGATTACCCAGCGTCAGGTGCGCCTCCACCGTGCCGCTGTCCTCTTTCAGCATATCGAGGAAGAGATCGACCGCTTTATCCTGCTGGTTCGAGAGCAGGAAGTTTACGCCCGCAACATATTCCCGTGACAGCTTATTGGCTTCCTGCTGCTTATCCTGATGCGCGCTGCGACGGCCCATATACCAGCCATAGGCAGCCGCAACCGGCAGTAACAGGAACAGCAATTCATGCATCGGGGGTTATTCCCGGCCAGCCGGTACCGCTGGCGGGGTCGCCAGTGCGGTGTTGCTCTGCTCGATTTGCGCCTGCATACGTCTGATTTTCCGGTTGGCATTGGCCAGCGAGACGCGGGTGCGTAACCAGAAGAGGCCGCAGATAATCCAGCCCAGCACAAACCCTGCGCCAAACAGTGATGCCAGTAAGGTCGAAACGCTGAACTCACCCTGCGCCAGCAGATAGTTAAAAGTAATGACCTGATCGTTATGCGCGCCTAAGGTGACGGAAATAATGAAAATGACCAGTACCACTAAAAAAATCAGCAAATATTTCACAGTGCATCCTGTTGTGAGGTTGTCGAATAAATTATGCCAAAACTCCGGCAAAAATGCTGCTCCCAGCAGCATCGGGTGAGTCGCTTTTGCGCAAACCCGATCAATAATATGGGGTCTTCAGGGGGAAATACAATCAGGGCTCCCGCTGAGCCACCTCTTTTTGCTCTTCCGGCGGCAGCGTCAGCGGGCCACAGAACCGCTGTGCCAGCCAGGTCGCCAGCGTCACCAGGAGCCAGGAAAGCAGCGTCGCCACCGCCAGATCCCGCGGCCAGTGCATACCGAGCAGCAGACGGCTGGCCATCACGCCGGTGGCCCAGATGAAGATCACGACCACGGTCTTGTAGTGACGGCGCGGCCAGAGCAGTCCCAGCGCCAGCAGCGCCCAGCTGGCGGCAAACATGGTATGGCCGGAGGGAAAGGCAAAGCCGGTCTCGAACGCCCAGTGCCGCTTCAGCCAGCCGGGGATCTGCGTCTCATCGGCGATCAGCGACGTCACCATCTCACCACGCTGTTTGCGCTTCAGCTCATAGAAGGTCTTCTCATCCAGACCGTGATGCTGCTCCAGCCAGATCACGTAAGGACGCGGCTCCTGGATCTGCTCTTTGATAAAGGACTTGGTGTACTGCCCCGCCAGAATGGTGGCGTTCATAATGATCAGCAGCAGAATCGCGGGCTTCAGACGAAAGCGCAGGCACCAGAGCATCCAGGCACTCAGCAGCACGCTGGTGAGGATCCCCCACGGGCTGGTGACGGTTTCGGTCATCCAGAACAGGCCTTTCAGCACGAGGTTGCTTTCGCCCGGCTGCCAGCGCCAGCCGGTCAGCCAGACGGAAACCGGCATGATCAGCAACAGCAGCATACCGAAGGTCGTACGACGCGAAATCTTAAACATCCTTTTCCCTTATACCGGTGTCAGAGAACAATAACTGCATAACTTTAGCTTAAAAAAGAATAACATACCTGTTGCCGATTGGATAATCGTGCTTTATCACTGCAATTGGTGTCAGAGAGTACCAGCCCGCTTACGGGTTGTGGCACAATATTGCACGTTTGTCGGGCCACACTGGCCTGTGCACTATCATGATGATAGTGCATCCTCTGAAGGTTCTGGAGAGTCACATGCAGCTTAAACGGGTGGCAGAAGCCAAACTGCCCACGCCATGGGGAGATTTCCTGATGGTAGGTTTTGAAGAATTGGCAACCGGACATGACCACGTTGCGCTGGTCTTTGGCGATATTAATGATAATGAGCCGGTTCTGGCGCGCGTTCACTCCGAATGCCTGACCGGCGATGCACTCTTCAGCCTGCGTTGCGACTGTGGTTTTCAGCTCGAAGCCGCCCTCAATGCCATCGCTGAAGAGGGGCGCGGCGTGCTGCTCTATCATCGTCAGGAAGGTCGTAACATCGGCCTGCTGAACAAGATCCGCGCCTATGCGCTGCAGGATAAAGGGTATGACACCGTCGAAGCGAACCATCAGCTCGGCTTTGCCGCCGATGAACGCGATTTCACCCTGTGCGCAGATATGTTCAAGCTGCTGGGCGTCAATGAAGTGCGCCTGCTGACCAATAATCCGCGTAAGGTGGAGATCCTGAGCGAAGCCGGGATTAACATCGTTGAGCGGGTGCCGCTGGTGGTGGGACGCAATCCCAAGAACGCGCACTACCTGGATACCAAGGCGAGCAAGATGGGGCATCTGCTGCCGAAGTCCTAAAAAAGAAAAGCCGGGTCGCCCCGGCTTTTTTTATCAGTTCAGCATATTGCGGATGACGTAGTGCAGGATGCCGTCGTTGCGGTAGTAGGTCAGCTCGTTACCGGTGTCGATGCGGCAGCGGGTGTCCAGCTCCTCTTTGCTGCCATCCGCGCGGGTCAGGGTCACCTTCACCGTACAGCCCGGCGTCAGTGCCTGCAGATTTTCGACGTCGATGCGCTCCTCCCCCGTCAGCCCCAGCGTTTTCCGGGTCACGCCCTGCGGGAACTCCAGCGGCAGAATCCCCATCCCGATCAGGTTGGATCGGTGGATACGCTCAAAGGATTCGGCAATCACCACCCGGACGCCCTGCAGACGAGGCCCTTTGGCCGCCCAGTCACGGCTTGAACCCGAACCATACTCCCGCCCGGCGATGACCGCCAGCGGCACCCCTTCCGCCTGATATTTCATCGCCGCGTCATAGATGGCCAGTTGCTCACCACTCGGGTAGTGACGGGTGTAACCGCCCTCGACGCCGGGCACCATCTCATTGCGGATACGGATATTGGCGAAGGTGCCGCGCATCATCACCTCATGGTTGCCGCGACGCGAACCGTAGGAGTTGAAGTCGGTGCGTTCTACCCCGTGCGCCAGCAGATAACGCCCTGCGGGGCTTTCTGCCTTGATGCTGCCCGCAGGTGAAATGTGGTCGGTGGTCACCGAGTCACCCAGCAGCGCCAGCACCCGCGCGCCGCGGATATCCTGCACCGGCTCCGGCTCTTTCTGCATCGTGTCAAAGAACGGAGAGAGGCGGATATAGGTCGAGCCTTCATCCCACGCGTAAGTCGCCGCTTCACTGACCTTGATCGCCTGCCAGTCTGGCGTGCCGTCAAAGACTTCTGCGTACTCTTTGTGGAACATGTCGCTGGTCACCTGCTGTACGGCGGTGGCGATCTCTTCCGGCGATGGCCAGATATCGTTGAGATAGACAGGCTGGCCCTGCGGATCGTGACCCAGCGGGTCGGTCTGCAGATTGATCTTCATATTACCCGCCAGCGCATAGGCGACCACCAGCGGCGGCGAAGCCAGCCAGTTGGTTTTAATCAGCGGATGAATACGCCCTTCGAAGTTACGGTTGCCGGATAGCACCGCCCCCACCGTCAGGTCACCCGCTTTAATGGCGGATTCAATCTCATCTTTGAGCGGGCCGGAGTTACCGATACAGGTGGTGCAGCCGTAACCGACCAGGTTGAAGCCCAGCTTGTCCAGATAGGCGGTGAGCTGCGCCACGGCCAGATAGTCTGACACCACTTTGGAGCCGGGCGCCAGCGACGCCTTCACCCACGGCTTGCGTTTCAGCCCGCGCTCGACTGCCTTTTTCGCCAGCAGCCCGGCGGCCATCAGCACGCTGGGGTTAGAGGTGTTGGTACAGGAGGTGATGGCGCTGATGACCACCGCGCCGTCGGTCAGCGTGTGGGTCAGCCCGGTATCGCTGTCGGTGTATTCGACGTTTTTATGCGGTTTCTGCGCGTGGTTGACCTCCAGCTCATTGCTGGCGTCAAAGGCGGCGGGCACATCGCCCAGCGAAACCCGGTCCTGCGGACGTTTTGGCCCGGCCAGACTCGATTCGACGTCATTCATGTCCAGCGCCAGCGTGCTGGTAAAACGCGGCTCATCACCGGCATGACGCCACAGCCCCTGCGCTTTGGCGTAGGCTTCAACCAGCGCGACCTGCTCAGCATCGCGGCCGGTCAGCGTCATGTAGCTCAGCGTGACGTCATCCACCGGGAAGAAGCCGCAGGTGGCCCCATATTCCGGTGCCATATTGGCAATGGTCGCGCGATCCGCCAGCGGCAGGTCCGCCAGCCCATCACCATAAAATTCCACAAACTTGCCCACCACGCCGTGCTGACGCAGCATCTGGGTTACGGTGAGCACGAGATCGGTGGCGGTAATGCCCGGCCGCAGTTTGCCGGTGAGTTTGAAACCGACCACATCCGGGATCAGCATCGAGACAGGCTGCCCCAGCATCGCGGCTTCCGCTTCGATGCCGCCGACGCCCCAGCCCAGCACGCCCAGCGCATTGATCATGGTGGTATGTGAATCCGTGCCGACCAGCGTATCCGGCCAGGCGTACTCTTCCCCGTCGCGGGTCTCGTGCCAGATCGCCTTGCCGAGGTACTCCAGGTTCACCTGGTGACAGATACCGGTGCCCGGCGGCACCACGCGGAATTTATCGAAGGCTTTCTGACCCCAGCGAAGAAAAACGTAGCGCTCATGGTTGCGCTCCATCTCCAGCCGGACGTTCTCTTCGAAGGCGTCATCATCGCCAAAATGGTCCACGGTGACCGAATGGTCAATTACCAGATCCACCGGGGAAAGCGGGTTCACTTTTGCCACATCGCCACCCAGGCGATTGACCGCTTCGCGCATGGCCGCCAGGTCAACCACGGCCGGGACGCCGGTAAAGTCCTGCATCAGGACACGGGCTGGCCGGTAGGCGATTTCGCGATCGGCGTGGGCATCGGTTTGCCAGTTCACCAGCGCCTGGATGTCCTCTGCAGTGACAGAGTCGCCATCCTGCCAGCGCAGCAGATTTTCCAGCAGAACCTTGAGAGATTTGGGCAGTTTATCGATATTGCCGAGATGCTGAGCCGCACGGGGAAGACTGAAGATGTGATATTTTTTGGTGTCGACCTGCAGTATTTCCTGACTCTGCTCGCGTAGGGTAGACGACATAGCTCCTCCTTTTCGTTCATGGTCTTAACCTCAGAGAGACAAAGGTTTATGTTAAAGATAGACCACAAATTCGTTAACGTTTTGATTACAACACAAATTGCTACAATCGCCGTAAACGAAAATGCCCCGTGAAATCACGAGGCATCATAAAAGAGGGAGTATTCAGATTAGAGCGCTATCCACACCGCCGCAGACCAGAACGCAAAAGAGAATGCATACGCGCTAAGCCAGGACATTTTAATAATATTCATTGTATCTACTCCTTCGCCGGAATCGGGCGTAAAAGTTTAGCGGTCACCCTCACTGAGGCGACACCCTTTGGTCGTACAGGTGTGGAGATTGGCTGCCCGAAAGCGCGCCGGGAACATCGGTAATAAAGAACAGTGACAAATAAACGGTCTTAAAACCTTATTTGTTTTTCGGGTCCAGAAACGACTCAATAAAAAGTCTCTGGTTATCACTCAAATCCCACGATTCGGGGATAGACACTTTATCGTCCTTTGCAAGCGGTTCTTTGCCCTTGCAGGCAACCGGCTTGTGCTGGCGCGAAGTCAGTGAAGGTTTATGGCTGAGTGTATGTGCCCACATGGCTTTAGCCCCAGATACGCCAGATCATTAACGCGACCACTACCCAGAACAGCGCAGAAGCAGCGAATACGGTTAACCAGGCATTGCGACGGGTGTTGCCGGTGCGCTCAACCTTGGTGCTTTTTACCGGAAAACCCGGTTCTACTGTCAGTCGTGTATTCATAGTTTTTGATAATCACTCTCAACAAAATGATTGATAACATCGATTAAGATTTAGGAGGAATCCTAAACGCGTTAAGGCCAAAAATCCAGTTATTTTTATTGAGTAAAACGATTAACGGTATTAATCATTAGACGCCAGTAACGTAAGAAATCATTAACTCCGGAACGAACTTTTAATTAAATCAGGCACTCAAAAATTTGAGTTAAATTAAAATCCGATCCATTTATAACTACAGTCTCAACGTAAGAACCCCGTGTTTGCTGGCTAAACGAATCGGCTGTTAACTGGAGTATGGGAATAATCCTGGCGTGTCGCAAAGTGACATAGTTAAAAGTGTGTTGTAATTCGCATTTAAGAAAGCTGAACCGGGAAACCTGTGATCAATGTTTCATTTACAAAAAAATCATAAAAACTTTTGATTCTCATTTGGCGCTAAAGCCTGGAAACAAAAAAGGCTGCACCAGGCAGCCTTATGTTTCAACATGGGGCATAAACTCTATTTAAACGGCAGCCGGATATCCTTAAACATCGCCTCAATGTCTTCGTTTGAGCGCAGCGCCACCGCCGTGTCCACCACGTCGCGGGTCAGGTGCGGCGCAAAACGCTGGATAAAATCATACATATAGCTGCGCAGGAAGGTGCTGCGGCGGAAGCCAATCTTGGTGGTGCTGTTGGTAAAGATATCGGCGGCTTCGATGCGGATCAGGTCAGGGTCGGCAACCGGATCCACCGCCATGCTGGCGATCACCCCGACCCCCAGGCCTAAACGGACGTAGGTTTTAATGACGTCCGCGTCGGTGGCGGTAAAGACGATACGCGGCGTTAAGCCGGCACGATTAAAGGCCGTATCCAGCTCCGAGCGCCCGGTAAAGCCGAAGGTATAGGTCACCAGCGGGTATTCGGCCAGCTCCTCGATAGAGACCTGCCCTTTTCCGGCCAGCGGGTGGTCGGCGGTCACCACAATCGCCCGGTTCCAGTGGTAACACGGCAGCATGATTAAATCGTCATAGAGATGCAGCGCCTCGGTGGCAATCGCAAAGTCCGCGTTGCCCTTGGAGACGGCTTCCGCGATCTGGGTTGGCGACCCCTGATGCATATGCAGCGAGACGCGCGGATAGCGTTCGATAAAGCCTTTGATGACGCCCGGCAGCGCATAACGCGCCTGGGTGTGCGTCGTGGCTACGTAGAGCGAGCCTTTATCCGGCCAGGTGTGCTCACCGGCCACCGACTTGATGGCGTCCACTTTGGAGAGCACTTCACGCGCAATACGGATGATCTCTTCCCCTGCGGGCGTGACCTGGGTGAGATGTTTACCGCTGCGGGCAAAGATTTGTACCCCCAGCTCATCTTCCAGCATGCGCACCTGTTTACTGATGCCGGGTTGAGAGGTGTAGAGACCTTCCGCCGTCGAAGAGACGTTGAGGTTATGGTTTACCACTTCGACGATATAGCGCAACTGCTGTAATTTCATATCTGTTTTATCCCGGTAAGTTACAGAGTCGCATCCCCGGTTGACGGATAGTCGCGAGGCTGAAGAGAGGCTATGCATCAGGAAAGGCGGAAATGCTATAACAACTATATCAGTTTAAGTGAGAGAGTAGAACGGATTGATATAAGGCTCAGAAAAAGGCCAGCGAACGCTGGCCTGAATGGATTACTTTTTCGCTTCCTGCCATTTGCCGTCTATATAGAAGGCTGACCAGCCGGTTGCCTTGCCCTCTTTCTCAGAGGAGACATACTGCTGCTTTGTCTTGCGGCTGAACCGCACCAGCGTCTTGTTGCCTTCCGGGTCGGCGGCTGGCGCCTCGGCCAGATATTTCAGCTTCTCCGGCAGGCGGTCGCTGAAGCGCTGAAGCTCTTCGACCAGCGGAGCGCGCGTTTCACGCGATTTCGGGAAGGTGTTCGCCGCCAGGAAGACGCCCGCCGCGCCGTCACGCAGCACGAAGTAGGCATCCGATTTTTCGCACGCCAGTTCAGGCAGCGGAACCGGATCCTCTTTCGGTGGCGCAACTTCACCACTCCGCAGGATCTTACGGGTGTTCTTACACGCCTCGTTGGTGCACGCCATGTATTTACCAAAGCGGCCCATCTTCAGGTGCATCTCCGAACCGCACTTCTCGCACTCCACCACCGGGCCGTCATAGCCCTTGATGCGGAATTCCCCTTTCTCGATCTCGTATCCATCGCACTCCGGGTTGTTACCGCAGACGTGCAGCTTGCGTTCGCTGTCGATCAGGTAGCTGTCCATCGCGGTGCCGCACTTCTGGCAGCGGCGACGGGCGCGCAGCGCGTTGGTTTCCGCATCATCCCCTTCCAGAATATTCAGAACTTCATTTTCCGGGATCAGGTTGATGGTCTGTTTGCAGCGCTCTTTCGGCGGCAGCGCATAGCCCGAGCAGCCCAGGAAGACGCCGGTGCTGGCGGTGCGGATGCCCATCTGACGGCTACAGGTCGGGCAGTCAATCGAGGTGAGCACCATCTGGTTTGGCTGCATGCCGCCCTCTTCAGGATCTTTCTCGGCCAGCTCAAGCTGCTGAGTGAAGTCGCTGAAGAAGTGATCGAGCACCGCTTTCCATTCCGCCTGATTGTTGGCGACCTGGTCGAGGCTGCTCTCCATGTGAGCGGTGAAATCGTAGTTCATCAGTTCGCGGAAGTTCTCTTCCAGGCGGTCGGTGACGATTTCGCCCATTTTTTCCGCATAGAAACGGCGGTTTTCCACTCTGACGTAGCCGCGATCCTGAATGGTCGAGGTAATCGCCGCGTAGGTAGAAGGACGACCGATACCCCGCTTCTCCAGCTCACGCACCAGCGAAGCTTCGCTGAAGCGCGCCGGTGGCTTGGTGAAGTGCTGACCCGGCACCAGCGTATTGAGATCCAGCACATCACCCACGCTGACCGAAGGCAGCGTACGATCTTCATCGTTCTTGCGCAGCGCAGGCATCACTTTAGTCCAGCCGTCGAACCGCAGGATCCGGCCTTTGGCTTTAAGACGGAAATCACCGGCGGCAGCGGTAAGGGTGCTGGAGTCATATCTGGCCGGGGTCATCTGACAGGCCACAAACTGACGCCAGATCAGCTGATAGAGTTTCTGCGCGTCCGCTTCCATATCCTTGAGCTTTTCCGCCACCACTTCCACATCAGAAGGACGAATCGCTTCGTGCGCTTCCTGAGAGTTCTCTTTGCTGGCGTAGGTGATGGCATTGTCAGGCAGATATTTCTTGCCGAAATGGCTTTCGATGTAGCCGCGCGCCATGGCGACCGCATCCTGACTCAGGTTGGTCGAGTCGGTACGCATATAGGTAATGTGACCCGCTTCGTAGAGCCGCTGGGCCATCATCATGGTTTTCTTCACGCCAAAGCCCAGACGGGTGCTCGCCGCCTGCTGCAGAGTCGAGGTGATATAGGGCGCGCCCGGCTTGCTGCTGGTCGGCTTATCTTCACGATCCACAATCTCAAAGCGCGCTTTTTCCAGCAGCGCTACGGCGGCGTAGGTCTCGTCACGGTTGACCGGACGGAAGGCCTTGTCACCGTTGTGAGTCACGTCCATCGACAGCGCATCGCCCTTCGGCGTGGTCAGCGCGGCATTGATCTCCCAGTACTCTTCGGGAACAAAGGCTTTGATCTCACGTTCACGCTCCACCACCAGGCGGACCGCAACGGATTGCACACGTCCGGCCGAGAGGCCACGGGCGATCTTCTTCCACAACAGCGGCGAAACCATGTAGCCCACCACACGGTCCATAAAACGACGCGCCTGCTGAGCATTAACCCGATCGATATTCAGCTCGCCCGGCTTTTCAAACGCCTGGCGGATCGCATTCTTGGTGATTTCGTTAAACACGACGCGGCTGAAGCGTGAGTCGTCGCCGCCGATCACTTCCCGCAGGTGCCAGGCGATGGCTTCCCCTTCGCGGTCAAGGTCGGTTGCGAGATAGATGTGGTCAGCACTGGCGGCTAACGCTTTCAGCTCGGCAACGACTTTCTCTTTGCCGGGCAGGATCTGATAATCCGCTTCCCAGCCGTGATACGGGTCTACGCCCATACGGCTGACGAGCGCGGCTTTCTCATCTTTTTTAACTTTTTTGACTTTCTTGTCGGTCGAAGCGTCTTTGGCTTTCTTCTCTGTCGAGGCGTCAGCACTCTTCTTTGCGGTTGACCCACTGGTCGGCAGATCCCGGATATGACCCACGCTGGATTTAACCACGTAGTCACTGCCCAGGTATTTATTGATTGTTTTAGCCTTTGCCGGGGACTCAACAATAACGAGTGCTTTACCCATATTTACCTTTACCTAATGAAAACATCCTGCTTAGCGGGAGAGGATTGGATGCCCAAAAACCCATTGGGTTCAATATTGCTGCGCCTGTTTAACATTTCAAGGCGGAGGGGTCAATCTCAGAACAGATGATGTGACTTTATGCAACTACATGATAAAGAGTGCTTTTTCCATCTGAACTTATCGCACATCCCGGTGCAAAATCCCTGAAATCGGAATCGCCCACACTCTACCTGATAAAATCTGTTACGCAACTTAATTAGCACTCAGCCCGGACTTACGCCAGGTTTCCGCACAGAATCCAGCGTTCTGCGCCCTGTTGTCACGCCATACTGCTCGCCAGTAATATAGAAAGGATTCGGAGAGTGTCAAAAAGGAGTGAATAAATGCAGAAAACAACACAGGCTATTTCCCGCCAGGCATTGCTGGAAAAAGCCAATGCACTGATCAGGCAACACGATGACTATTTAGCGGGAATGGCGGCGGACGAGGTGACGCAGCAGGGCGATGTGCTGGTTTTTCGCGGCCCATTTTTTCTGGACGCCGACGGCCTGCCGACGCCTAAAACCACGGCCGTGTTCAACGTCTTCAAACACCTGGCCGTGACGTTATCGCCGCTCTACCATCTGGAATAAAAAAACCCGGCACGGGGCCGGGTTTCGCGTCACAGCAGGGGCTTCTCGCCGCGCTGCCAGAGTTTCAGCAGCAGCCGCTCCGCCACCGACCCGGCGCTCTGGGTAAAGCGATCCATCATTTTACGCCGACGGGCGTAGTGCACGCCCAGGACGCTGAACCGGTCCATGTGACGGATGATCAGGTCGTCGCTGGTGTCGATTTCATCAATCAGGCCCAGCTCCAGCGCCTGACGGCCATACCAGTGTTCACCGGTTGCCACCCGATCGATATCCAGTGACGGCCGCATCTGGTGAACAAACTGTTTGAACAGCAGGTGCGTCTCATCCAGATCTTCCTGAAATTTTTCCCGGCCTTCCGGCGTATTCTCCCCGAAAAGGGTCAGCGTGCGCTTGTACTGACCGGCGGTGTGCAGCTCAACGTCAATGTCATTGCGCTTCAGCAGGCGGTTGAAGTTCGGGATCTGCGCGACGACGCCGATGGAGCCGATAATCGAGAACGGCGCCGCGACAATGCGGTCGGCCACGCAGGCCATCATGTACCCGCCGCTGGCCGCCACTTTATCCACGGCGGCGGTGATGCGTACGCCCTCATCGCGCAGACGCTGTAGCTGCGAGGCCGCCAGGCCATAGCCATGCACCACCCCACCCGGACTCTCCAGACGCAGCAGCACCTCGTCACCCGGCTGCTTCACCGCCAGCACGGCAGAGATCTCTTCACGCAGTGAACTCACCTCACCCGCGTCCATGCTGCCTTTGAAATCGAGCACATAGAGCGTGGGCTTCTCACTGAGGGTCTGTCCCTGCTTCGCCGCCTGCTTTTCCGCTTTGGCTTTCTGCTTTTCGCTCTTTTTATGGTTTTTCAGCCAGACCTTTTGCGCCTGCGGTTTCATTTTTGCCAGCTGCAGATCCTCTTTCATCTGCTGATAGTCATCACCCAGATGCGTCAGACGAAGCTGCCCGCTTTGTGCCCGCTTGCGCAGCGCGGCATTCATGATAATCATGACAATCGCGGCAACGGCAACCACCAGCGTCACCGCTTTCGCTAAAAACAGTCCATACGTCGAAATAAAATCCATCAGGTCGCCTTAGTAAACAGAAAATCGAAAACAGTCTGCCAGTTTAGCCGCTTTGCTCCACCTCGTCGCCTGAAATGCCAGCAGCCGGCACAGAATGCGCACCCTGGCGATTGCGCCGATTCGTTATTTCAGGCATAAAGCGGAATCATGCTGTTTTCGCCGGAGGAACCCCGCTGTGCATTATCAACCGAAAAGCGACCTGCTCAATCACCGTATTATCCTGGTCACTGGCGCTTCAGATGGCATTGGCCGGGAAGCGGCGCTGACCTATGCGCGCTATGGCGCTGACGTGATCCTGATGGGTCGCAATCCTGAGAAACTTCAGCAGGTCGAACAGGCCATTAATCAGCTGAATAAACGCCCTGCTCACACCCTGGTGTTCGATCTGGCTGAGGCGACCCCGGAGCGCTGCCGCCAGGTGGCCGATCGGCTGCAGCAGCAGTTCCCGCGTCTGGATGGCGTGCTGCACAACGCCGGGATCCTCGGCGAAATCGTGCCGCTGGCCGAACTGGAGCCGCAGATCTGGCGGGACGTAATGAACATCAATCTGGATGCCACCTTCTTCCTGACGCAGGCCCTGCTGCCGCTGCTGCTGAAGTCAGACGCAGGCTCTCTGGTGTTTACCACCTCCAGCGTCGGCCGTACCGGGCGCGCAGGCTGGGGCGCCTATGCCGTCTCAAAATTTGCGACCGAAGGGATGATGCAGGTGCTGGCTGACGAATACAAGAACCAGTCGCTGCGGGTTAACTGCATCAATCCCGGCGGCACGCGGACCAACATGCGCGCCAGCGCGTTTCCGCAGGAAGATGCCAGTAAGCTGAAAACCCCGGCCGATCTGATGCCGCTCTACCTCTATCTGATGGGCGATGACAGCCGCCGCAAGACCGGTATCAGCTTCGATGCCCAGCCCGGCAGAAAACCAGGCGCAGCGGAGTAATGGCGGAGGATCGTCACCAGCAGCGTCAGCAGCGCCTCAAGGAGCAGGTGGATGCGCGGATTGCTGCGGCCACCGAGGTGCGCGGCATCCTGATGGTCTTTACCGGCAACGGCAAAGGCAAGACCACCGCCGCCTTTGGCACCGCGCTGCGCGCCACCGGACACGGCAAACGCGCCGCGGCTATCCAGTTTATTAAGGGTGAGTGGCCAAACGGCGAGCGCAACCTGCTGGCGCAGCACGGCGTTGAATTTCAGGTGATGGCGACCGGCTTTACCTGGGATACCCAGAACCGCGAGACGGATACCGCCGCCTGCCTGGCCGTCTGGCAGCATGCAAAACGGATGCTGGCTGATGAACAGCTCGACCTGGTGATACTCGACGAGATCACCTATATGGTCAGCATGGATTATCTGCCGCTGGATGAGGTGATGACGGCCCTGCAACAGCGTCCGGCGCATCAGAGCGTCATTATTACCGGCCGTGGCTGTCATCGCCGCCTGCTGGATCTCGCAGATACGGTGACCGAGATGCGCCCGGTGAAGCACGCCTTCGACGCCGGAATTCAGGCCCAGCAGGGCATCGACTGGTAGCTGAAAAAGAAAACGCAGCCCGGAGGCTGCGTTTTTTTCGTCGGTGACGTCGTTATCCGGCGTTGCGTTTGCTGCCCGGATTGCGGCGCGGCGTCCGCGGTGTGCTGCTCACCTTGCTGTGGCGTTTCACGGCGCGACGGATCTGGTTCGCCTTGGTACGACGGCGATCTTTCTCCACCACCAGCTTAGTCACGGTCTCATCATCCATCCCGACCAGATTGCGCAGGTAGTTGACCGCAGGCAGATCCAGTTCGGTCCAGCCACCACGTGGCAGCCCTTTCGGTAAGGTGATATCGCCGTAGCGCACACGCATCAGGCGGCTGACCTGCACGCCCACCGCTTCCCACAGACGACGGACTTCACGGTTACGTCCTTCGGTCAGGGTGACGTTGTACCACTGGTTGATCCCCTCTCCGCCACCAAAACGCAGGGTTTTGAAGGCAGCCGGGCCATCTTCCAGCTGCACACCCTTGCTCAGCTGACGGATTTTATCGTCGTCAACCTGACCAAAGACACGCACCGCATATTCACGTTCCACTTCACGGCTCGGATGCATCAGGCGGTTGGCCAGTTCACCATCGGTGGTGAAGAGCATCAGGCCGCAGGTGTTCACATCCAGACGGCCAACGGCAATCCAGCGTGAGCCGCGCAGACGCGGCAGGCGGTCAAAGACCGTCGGACGACCTTCAGGGTCGCTGCGGGTGCAGAGTTCGCCTTCCGGTTTGTAGTACGCCAGGACACGGCAGACTTCGGTTGCGGATTCAGCAATCGACACCAGATGACCATCAATACGGATTTTCAGGGACTTGCTGCTCTCAACACGATCGCCCAGGGTGGCGACCTTGCCGTCGACGCTGACGCGGCCAGCAGCAATCATGGATTCGATTTCACGACGCGAGCCATGACCGGCCCGGGCTAAGACTTTCTGTAACTTTTCGCTCATGGAGCTTCCTCTTTGTCGCCTTCCCAGGCGTCACGGTAGGGTGATAATTCTTTATGAATCAACAGTTTAACCTATCAATTTGGGCCCATTATACAGACATTTAACCCCGAAGTAACGCCCTTTGTGAGCGGGCCCGTGACAATTAAAGATGGTTCGAAGGCTGACGGTTTTATTCCGGATAATTTATCGGCACATGAAGTTAATCGCGAAGGATTTGATTAGAGAATATGTTTAATAAAACGGCCTTTTCAAAAACTTTATAGCTGACGGGAATTAAATTTTCTTACCACTCTGGCTTTAACGGACTGCTAATCTTTCGATCAAAATCTTAACACTATCTTACACTTCACCCGATCCCCTCCTGCTTTCAAATGTCTGGAAAAAAGATTAAAGGCAGCAGAATTCACTGGATGATTGCGTTTAGTCACGCTTAATAAACGGCAAAAAATCAAAAGTCAGACTATTCCTAATGAAGATTGTATTAATACCTTATTTTCAGAGATATTTGTTTCTGATTAGCTTTAATAAATTGTGTGACACTATTAAGCTGATACACTTTATCTCAGCAGCACAATAAAAAAGCAGAGCCTGCCGTTATAAGGGGTTCGCGAAAAGAAAGTTTTACCTTAGTGATTCGTTAATAAATATCGTGTTTTGATTAATCCAATAAACCGGCGCATACGGAATTATTGCGTTAATACGGTTCAGTGATGAACCTTGTTTGCATGTCAAAAGTCTTCACCAGGGATTTCCTGACATGCCAGAAGAAAGAAACCCATCATGAGAAACCTGACGCTGTTTCCGGTGCTTGCTGCACTGGTGCTGAGCGGGTGTTCTGTGGGCCACACCGAGTACAGTCGGACGGCGATGCAGCACGTAGATATGAGCGTGACTGGCATTCCGACGATCCTCGGGCTTGGCACACTGGGCACCAGCATTCCTCTGACGCCTGAATATAGCCTGACGGCGGCGCACGTCGCTAAAACGGCCGTGCAGCGCGTAAAGTCCTATCACCCCTATTGCGATCTTGCGATTATTTATCACAAGAACGATGCCGGAACGCTGGCTAAATTCCGCAGCGGTGATATTGGCGATCCCGTTAAAATGTATGGCTACAGTTTTATTTCCGCCATGCCGGTGGAGTCGAAGGGCGTTAATTTAGCCCGCACCGCTATCCGGAATAACTGGAATAAAAGCCCCTGCCTGGCGATGGCGTCAAATGCCGGTGTGGTTCAGGGCATGTCGGGCGGCGGCGTGTATAACAGTGATGACACGTTAAGCGGCGTTATTGTGGGATATTCCGATGCCATTAAAAATGGCCGTAATGGAAAAGTGATCCTGAAAGATGTTTCACTTTATATTCCCTACGGCCAGTTTAAGAACTGGTTGCAGTCGAACCTGGACCAGGCACCCGCGCGCGGTGCCTGACGCCCGGCTTAATTACTGAAACGGGCGGGTATCGCCTACCCCTTCACGCACAATTTCCGGCGCATCGGTGGTCAGATCGATCACCGTCGTCGGCTGCTGCCCCAGCGTGCCGCCGTCAATAATCAGGTCGACCAGCTTGCCGATGCTGTGCTGGATCTCTTCCGGATCGGATTCGGTGAAATCGTTGCCCGGCAGGATCAGCGAGGTCGACATCATCGGCTCATTCAGCGCGTCCAGCAGCGCCAGCGCCACCGGATTGGACGGCACACGCAGACCGATAGTCTTACGTTTCTCATTCATCAAACGGCGCGGCACCTCTTTGGTCGCCTTGAGGATGAAGGTGTAGTTGCCTGGCGTGTTGTTTTTCAGCAGACGAAACGCGGAGTTGCCCACCTGCGAATAGATGGAAAGCTCAGAGAGATCCCGGCACATCAGGGTGAAGTTGTGATGTCCGTCGAGCTGACGGATGCGGCAAATGCGCTCCATCGCGCCCTTCTCCTCCAGCCGACAGCCCAGCGCATAACCGGAATCGGTGGGATAAACGATGACACCGCCTTTGTTCAGGTAGTCGACCGCCTGCCTGATCAGACGCGGCTGCGGGTTGTCCGGATGGATATGAAACAGTTGACTCATAGAAACCTCGTGTCACCTTTCCGTGTCGGCCGGGCATGGCGCGAGTGCCGGGAAACGTTCCCAGACCGGCTCCACCCCGGCGGGCAGCCAGAGTTTGCGGCCCAGCTCAATCCACGGGCAGGGTTGATGAAAATCAGAACCTTGTGATGCGGCCAGATCGTTATCCCTGGCGTAGTGCGCCAGCTGTGTCCGCTCATTCGGCGGCTGCTGGCACTGGGCGACCTCAATGGCATCGCCACCCGCTTCGCGGAAATGGGCGATCAGCCGTTTAAGCCACTTCGCCGATAAACCGTAGCGGCCCGGATGGGCCAGCACGGCACAGCCACCAGAATGATGAATCGCATCAATAGCTTGTTTAATTGTACACCATTGTGGCGGGACGTAGCCGGTTTTGCCGCGCGCCAGATAATTTTTGAATACCTGGGCCATGTTGTCCGCTTTGCCCTGCTCAATCAGGAAGCGGGCGAAATGTCCGCGGGTAAGGATGCCGCCATCGGCCAGGCGCGTAGCGCCCGCCAGCGCATCGGGAATCCGCGCCCTTGCCAGCCGCTCGCCAATCTCGGCCGCCCGCGTCTGGCGGCAGGCCAGCTGCCCGGCCAGAAAGGTCACCATCGCCGGATGATCGATATCGATGTTCAGCCCCACGATGTGAATCTCATGGTTCTCCCACAGCGTTGAGAGCTCGGCTCCGGCCAGCACGCTGATCGGCAGATTCTGCTCACTCGCCGTCTGCTGCGCCTCTGCCACCCCGGCGGTGCTGTCGTGATCGGTGATCGCCAGTACGCCGACGCGCATCTCAACGGCCCGCTGCACCAGGGCGGCGGGCGACAGCAGACCATCCGAGGCGCGCGTGTGGCTGTGTAAATCGTAAACCGGGAAACGGGCGATATCGCTCAAGAGAACTCCTGCTGAAACTAAACCGGCCAGCATGATAACGATTTTCGCGGTCAGTGAAAAAGTGTATTGACATTTTCGCCCTGAACCCGTTAACTAGTACACAAGTTCACACGCAAGGGGTATTCAGTCATGGCGGAAGTAATGATGCATTCAGAGGGTTGGCGCGCTGTTCCCGATCAAGGGCGACAGGATCGTGCACACTTTGCGTAAACGCCGTGTGAAAACCTGAGCCCGCCAAGACGCGGGCTTTTTTTTGAGCGAAATTCAGAGAAACCATCATGCCAAATGCGAAACCTACAGTGAAGTTGATTACCGGCACCGCGCCTTACCGCGAAGATCCGGCCGCAGTGTTTCACCAGCTTTGCGGCGCACGTCCGGCAACCCTGCTGCTTGAGTCTGCTGACATCGACAGCAAGCGCAATTTAAAAAGCCTGCTGATTGTCGACAGCGCGCTGCGCATCAGCGCAATGGGCCCTACTGTCACCGTACAGGCGCTATCAGAAAATGGCCGCGCCCTGCTGCCGCTGCTGGATGAGGCGCTGCCCGCCGCCGTGGGCAATCAGGTGCGCCCCGATGGACGCGAGCTGACCTTCCCGCCGAGCCACGACCATCAGCAGGATGAAGATTCCCGGCTGAAGGCGCTGTCGGTCTTTGATGCGCTGCGTCTGATCCCGCAACTGGTCAACTCCCCAGCCGACGAGCGCGAAGCCGTGCTGCTGGGTGGCCTGTTCGCCTATGACCTGGTGGCCGGTTTTGAGACGCTGCCCGTGCTGGATAATCAGCAGCGCTGCCCCGACTACTGCTTCTATCTGGCAGAAACCTTACTGGTGATCGACCATCAGACCCGCAGCGCGCGTCTGCAGGCCAGCCTGTTCTGCCCTTCCACCAGCGAGTTCCAGCGCCTGCAGCGCCGCATTGAGCAGCTGCATGGCCAGATCCTGCAGCCCGCTCCGGCGCTGCCGGTGCAGCCGGTGGAGCAGATGACGCTGACCACCAGCCAGAGCGACGACGCCTATTGTGAGGTGGTTCGTGAGATGCAGCAGGCGATTCGCATCGGCGAAATTTTCCAGGTGGTGCCGTCGCGCCGCTTCTCACTGCCCTGCCCGTCGCCGCTGGCCGCCTACGACACGCTGAAAAACAGCAACTCCAGCCCCTATATGTTCTTTATGCAGGATCAGGATTTCTCACTGTTCGGCGCCTCGCCAGAGAGTTCGCTGAAGTATGACGCTACCTCGCGTCAGATCGAAATCTACCCGATTGCCGGTACGCGCCCGCGAGGCCGCCACGCTGACGGCTCGCTGGACCGCGATCTCGACAGCCGGATCGAGCTTGAGATGCGCACCGACCATAAAGAGCTGGCTGAACATCTGATGCTGGTGGATCTGGCACGAAACGATCTGGCCCGTATCTGTGTGCCGGGCAGCCGTTACGTCGCGGACCTCACTAAAGTGGACCGCTATTCGTTTGTGATGCACCTGGTGTCCCGCGTGGTGGGTACGCTGCGCGCCGACCTGGATGTGCTGCACGCCTACCGCGCCTGCATGAACATGGGCACCCTCAGCGGTGCGCCAAAAGTGCGCGCCATGCAGCTGATTGCCGGTGCCGAAGGCACACGCCGCGGCAGCTACGGCGGTGCGGTGGGCTACTTCACGGCGCAGGGCGATCTGGATACCTGTATCGTCATCCGTTCGGCCTATGTCGAAGATGGCGTCGCCACCGTGCAGGCCGGTGCGGGTGTGGTGCTGGATTCTCATCCGCAGGCTGAAGCGGATGAAAGCCGCAACAAGGCCCGCGCCGTTCTGCGCGCAATCGCGACTGCCCATCACTGCAAGGAGATCTTCTGATGGCCGATATTCTGCTGCTCGATAACATCGACTCATTTACCTACAACCTGGTTGATCAGCTGCGGACCTTTGGTCACAACGTGGTGATCTACCGCAATAACCTGCCTGCGGAGCTGTTAATCGAACAGCTGCAGCGGATGGAAAACCCGGTGCTGATGCTCTCGCCCGGCCCCGGCGCGCCTAAAGATGCGGGCTGTATGCCAGCGCTGCTGCAGGCGCTGCGCGGCCGTCTGCCGATTATCGGCATCTGTCTGGGACACCAGGCGATCGTGGAAGCCTATGGCGGCCATGTCGGGCAGGCGGGCGAAATCCTGCACGGTAAGGCTTCATCAATCGATCACGACGGCGAGGCGATGTTCGCCGGTCTGAGCAATCCGCTGCCGGTGGCGCGTTATCACTCGCTGGTGGGCAGCAATACGCCGGAAGCGCTGACGGTCAACGCCAGTTACAACGGAATGGTGATGGCGGTACGTCATGAAACCGACCGGGTGTGCGGCTTTCAGTTCCATCCGGAATCGATTCTGACGTCTCAGGGTGCGCGTCTGCTTGAGCAGACGCTGGCCTGGGCGCTGGCGAAGTCACAGGGAGAATCATGATGCAACAGACACTGGAAAAACTTTACCAGGCGCAGACGCTGAGTCAGGCCGAGAGCCACGCCCTCTTCAGCGCCATTATTACCGGCCAGCTGGAGCCGGTGCAGCTCGCCGCGGCGCTGGTCGCCATGAAAGTGCGCGGTGAGACGCCGGAAGAGATCGCCGGGGCCGCTACGGCGCTGCTGGAAGATGCTAAACCCTTTCCGCGCCCGGCCTACGCCTTCGCAGACATCGTCGGCACCGGCGGCGACGGCAGCAACAGCATTAATATCTCCACCGCCAGCGCGTTTGTGGCCGCGACCTGCGGCCTGAAGGTGGCGAAGCACGGCAACCGCAGCGTTTCCAGCAAGTCCGGCTCTTCCGATCTGCTGGCCGCTTTTGGTATCGATCTCGACATGCCCGCAGCGCGGGCGCGCCAGGCGCTGGACGATCTGAACGTCTGCTTCCTGTTTGCGCCGCAGTATCACACCGGTTTCCGCCACGCGATGCCGGTACGCCAGCAGCTTAAAACCCGCACGCTGTTTAACGTGCTCGGCCCGCTGATCAACCCGGCTCGTCCGCCGCTGGCCGTGATTGGCGTCTACAGCCCGGATCTGGTGATGCCGATTGCCCAGACCCTGAAAGTGCTGGGCTACCAGCGCGCCGCGGTGGTGCATGGCGGCGGCATGGATGAGGTGGCGCTGCACGACGTGACGCACGTGGCTGAACTGCGTGATGGCGAGATCACCCGCTATCAGCTCTCGCCGGAGGACTTCGGTTTTGGCTTCCATCCCAAAGAGGCGCTGGCGGGCGGCACGCCGGAAGAAAATCGTGACATTCTCACGGCTTTACTCCAGGGTAATGGCCAGCAGGCGCATGAAGAAGCGGTCGCCGTCAACGTGGCGATGTTGCTTAAGGTATTCGGTCAGGAAGATCTGCGTGAAAACGCCCAGCAGGCGCTAAACGCCATCCGCAGCGGACAGGCTTATGAGCGCGTAGTCGCACTGGCAGCAAGAGGATAATCATGAAAGGCACCGTGTTAGAAAAAATTGTTCAGGATAAAGCGATTTGGGTTGAAGCCCGTCAGCAGCAGCAGCCGCTCTCTACCTTTCAGAACAGCATTGAACCTGCCAGCCGTCATTTCTACGACGCGCTGCAGGGTGCACGCACCGCGTTTATCCTGGAGTGTAAAAAAGCGTCGCCCTCTAAAGGGGTGATCCGCGAGGATTTCGACCCGGCGGCCATTGCCGGTGTCTATCGCCACTACGCCTCTGCGGTCTCCGTGCTGACCGATGAGAAATATTTTCAGGGCGACTTCGCCTTTCTGCCGATAGTCAGCGCGGCGATTACCCAGCCGGTGCTGTGCAAAGATTTCATTATCGATCCCTACCAGATCTACCTGGCGCGTTACTACCAGGCGGACGCCATCCTGCTGATGCTCTCCGTGCTGGATGATGAGCAGTATCGTCAGCTGGCGGCCGTGGCGCACAGCCTGAAGATGGGCATCCTGACCGAAGTCAGTAACGAAGAGGAGCTGGAGCGCGCCATCGCCCTGCAGGCCAGAGTGGTGGGCATCAACAACCGCGATCTGCGCGATCTCTCTATCGATCTTAACCGCACGCGCCAGCTGGCCCCGCGCCTGTCGCACGGCGTGACGGTGATCAGCGAGTCGGGGATCAACAGCTATGCCGACATTCGCGAGCTGAGCCACTTTGCCAACGGCTTCCTGATTGGCTCCGCGCTGATGGAAGAGCCCGATCTCACCGGTGCCGTGCGTCGCGTGACCCTGGGCAACAACAAGGTGTGCGGCCTGACCCGTCCTGAAGATGCGCGTGCCGCCTATGAAGCCGGTGCCATCTATGGCGGCCTGATTTTTGCCGAAGGCTCACCGCGCCTGATCGACACGGCCACGGCGCAGTCAGTGATCGCCGCCGCGCCGCTGCGCTATGTCGGTGTCTTCCGCAACAATGCGATAAGTGACATTGTCACGCAGGTCAGCGCACTTTCACTCGCCGCCGTGCAGCTGCATGGCGATGAGACCCCCGCCTTCGTGGCCGACCTGCGCGCTGCGCTGCCCGCGGCGGTGCAGATCTGGAAAGCACTGCGCATCGAGGGCAGCGTCCCGGCCCGCGACTGGCCGCATGTGGACCGCTACGTGTTCGACAACGGCAACGGCGGCACCGGCGAACGTTTCGACTGGTCACTGCTGCAGGGGCAGACCCTGGACAATGTGCTGCTGGCCGGTGGCCTCAGCGCGGATAACTGTGTTGAAGCCGCGCAGCTGGGCTGTGCCGGACTGGACTTCAACTCTGGCGTGGAAAGCGCGCCCGGCATCAAAGATGCCCGTAAAATCGCTGCTGTGTTTCAGACACTGCGTGCCTACTGATTTGCCTGGCCCGCGTCAACCCGGGCCCGAGAAAGGAAGATAAAATGACGTTACTCAATCCCTACTTTGGCGAATTTGGCGGAATGTATGTTCCGCAGATCCTGATGCCCGCGCTGCGCCAGCTCGAACAGGCGTTTGTCGACGCGCAGAAAGATCCGGCGTTTCAGGCCGAATTTACCGACCTGCTGAAAAACTATGCGGGCCGTCCGACCGCCCTGACGCTGTGCAAAAACCTGACCAAAGGCACCAAAACCCGCCTCTATCTCAAGCGTGAAGATCTGCTGCACGGCGGCGCGCACAAAACGAACCAGGTGCTGGGTCAGGCACTGTTAGCCAAACGCATGGGCAAAAACGAAATCATTGCTGAAACCGGTGCGGGTCAGCACGGTGTGGCCTCCGCCCTGGCCTGTGCGCTGCTGGGCATGAAGTGCCGCATCTATATGGGCGCAAAAGATGTTGAGCGTCAGTCGCCGAACGTGTTCCGTATGCGTCTGATGGGCGCGGAAGTGATTCCGGTTCACAGCGGCTCCGCCACGCTGAAGGATGCCTGTAATGAGGCGCTGCGTGACTGGTCCGGCAGCTATGAAACCGCGCACTATATGCTCGGCACGGCGGCGGGCCCGCATCCCTTCCCGACGATTGTGCGCGAGTTCCAGCGCATGATTGGCGAGGAGACTAAAAAGCAGATTCTGGAAAAAGAGGGCCGCCTGCCGGATGCGATCCTCGCCTGTGTGGGCGGCGGTTCCAACGCCATCGGGATGTTTGCCGACTTCATCGACGAGACCAGCGTGAAGCTGATCGGGGTCGAACCGGCGGGTCACGGCATCGAGACGGGCGAACATGGTGCGCCGCTGAAGCACGGTCGCGTGGGGATCTACTTCGGCATGAAAGCGCCGATGATGCAGACGCACGACGGCCAGATCGAAGAGTCCTACTCTATCTCTGCCGGCCTCGACTTCCCGTCGGTAGGTCCGCAGCATGCACATCTCAACAGCATCGGTCGCGCAGACTACGTTTCGATTACCGATAACGAGGCGATGGACGCCTTTAAACAGCTCTGCCGCGCGGAAGGCATTATCCCGGCGCTGGAGTCCTCCCATGCGCTGGCCCATGCACTGAAGATGATCCATGCGGAGCCGGAGAAAGAGCAGCTGATTGTGGTCAACCTCTCTGGCCGTGGCGACAAAGATATTTTCACCGTTCATGACATTCTGACTGCGCAGGGAGAAATCTGATGGAACGTTATAATCAACTGTTTAGCCGCCTGTCAGCGAACAACGAAGGCGCCTTCGTTCCCTTTGTGACGCTGGGCGACCCGTCACCCGCGCTGTCACTGCGTGTGATTGATGCGCTGGTTGAAGGGGGCGCGGATGCTCTGGAGCTGGGGATCCCCTTCTCCGATCCTCTGGCGGATGGCCCGACTATCCAGAATGCCACGCTGCGCGCTTTTGCGGCGGGCACCAACACCAGCCAGTGCTTCGAGATGCTGGCGACGATTCGCCGCAAATATCCGGATCTGCCAATTGGCCTGCTGATGTATGCCAATCTGGTCTTCACCAACGGCGTGGATGCGTTCTATGCCCGGTGCGCCGAGGCCGGTGTGGATTCGGTGCTGGTGGCCGACGTGCCGGTAGAGGAGTCGGCGCCCTTCCGTCAGGCGGCGCTGCGTCATGGCGTGGCCCCCATCTTTATCTGTCCGCCGAATGCCAGCGATGAACTGCTGCGTGAGATCGCCTCCCACGGACGCGGTTATACCTACCTGCTGTCGCGCGCGGGCGTGACCGGTGCGGAAAACCGCGCCAGCCTGCCGCTGCAGCATCTGATCGACAAGCTGCGTGAATATCACGCCGCGCCACCGCTGCAGGGCTTTGGTATCTCTGAACCGGAACAGGTGAAGGAGGCGATCGCCGCCGGTGCCGCAGGCGCCATCTCCGGTTCAGCGATCGTCAGGATCATCGAAAAGCATCATGCCGAACCGGAAGTAATGCTGAGTGAACTGAAGAATTTTGTCAGCCGTCTCAAAGCCGCCAGCCGCTAATGCTGCCATCATGCCTTATCACCCGATAAGGCATGATTTGTTTCCTTTTTTATCCCCTGCGATTTGCCCTTTTTCTGAAATCTGCACCACAATGACAGTGCGCCGTTACGGTAACGTCGCATCCAATTTGTGACAGGGAGAGAAAGCAATGAAATTCGTTAAAATGCTGGCAGGTGCTGTACTGGCGGGCGTGGTTGCGCTGACACTGAGCGCCTGTGCGCCAACCGCAACCAAAGAGGGAACCGGTGGCTATATCGATGACACCGTGGTCACCACCAAAGTCAAAGGTGCGCTGCTGAAAGATGAGTCGCTGAAGTCGACAGAAATCAACGTAGAAACCTTTAAAGGCAAAGTGCAGCTGAGCGGCTTTGTTTCATCACCACAGATGGCCAACCGTGCCGTTCAGGTGACACGCAGCGTGGCGGGCGTCAGATCGGTTGTTAACAACATGCAGATCAAGTAACGTCTGACCCACAAAAAAGGCCGCTGATTCAGCGGCCTTTTTATCCTCAGAAACGGTAACCCGCCCCGAAGAAGAACACCCAGGGATCGACGCGCATATTGATGTTCTGCTGCTCGCCGCCCGCTTTAAACTTCACTTCCGTATCGATATCCATATACCACAGCGACGCATTCAGCATCCAGTCACGGTTGATCTGGTAGTCGAGGCCGACCTGACCCGCCACGCCCCAGGAGTCCTTGACGCTGAGGTCGGTCAGGCCCGCATCGCGGCCGGTCTGGTTAAACTTAGCATCGTAGAAGGTGGTGTAGTTCACGCCCACGCCAACGTAAGGCCGCACCGGGCTTTTGCTGTCGAAGAAGTAGTACTGCGCCATCAGCGTAGGCGGTAACTGGCGAACCGTCGCCAGCGTGCCGGTCGGGCCAAGCCCCACTTTATGACGGAATGGCGTGGCGGCCAGCAGCTCGACCCCGATGTTATCCGTGGCCATATAGGTAAATGTCAGGCCCAGCTGCGTGTCATTCGAGGCACTGAATTCGCCCATGCCTAACACATTATCGGAACCCTCGACAGGCCGGACGGTGGCACTGCCGGCCCGCATAAAGAAGTCGCCCGCTTCGTGGGCCATTGCCAGCTGAGGCAGCGCCAGCGCTAGCAACATCGCGCATTTTGCCAGTTTCATTATCACTCCTTTGCTTAATGTTAAAATTGCGAACGTCATCGCTTTTTTTGCTGGCAATTATTTAACGTGATTTACAGAAAATTGCACTCTGAACGTTTCGGATAAACTGCTTAAAAAACAATGGATTGATTTAGATCAATTTCAGTCCTGGCTGGCAGCTAAAAATAGCGCTTGCTGAATATTTTCGGCCAGCCTATTTTGCTTCTCTTCCTTGTTGATTTTGGTTCGATGCCCTGGGAGGGGCGGGTGATCAAATGCATGAAATAACGAATCCCTGTGTCAGCTGTGGCGCCTGCTGCGCCCATTTCCGCGTCTCTTTTTACTGGGCCGAAGCCGATGATGCTGGCGGTCTGGTTCCGACCCACTTAACCGAACCCCTCAGCCTGCTGATGCGCAATATGCGGGGCACTAACGATCGCTCGCCCCGCTGTGTCGCCCTGGAGGGCGAGATCGGCGGCTGCGTCTCCTGCGGCATTTATGCACAACGTCCGACGCCCTGTCGGGAGTTTGCCATGTCGGGTGAAGCGGGGATCCACAACGACGCCTGCGATCGCGCCCGCGCCCGTTATGGTCTTCCTGCGCTTTTTTCTCCTTCTTTACCTGATATGACAGAAAGTTATGCCGCGGCGGGTGCCCGCGAGCTGCCAGAACATGTACAATCGCCGGGTTAATTAACCCGGTTCCTCCAAGGAGTGTACATGTCTATCACGGCCAGCTCGTTATACCGTGACACAGGAAATTTTGCGCGCCATCAACTGGCTACGTTGCTGTTGCTGTCGCTGCTGACCGCTTTTATTACCGTTATGCTGGTGCATGTGCTGACGCCCGGTGCCGATCAGATGGCGATACTCCAGCAGAGTGACGACAGCGCCCGTTCGCTGTTTGAGATGGTACAGAATATGTCCCCGGAGCAGCAGCAGGTCCTGCTGCACGCTTCGGCAGCCAGCACTTTTGCGGCGCTGATGGGCAATACGCTGCTGCTGGGCGGCATGCTCTGCCTGATCCCGCTGGTCTCGTCCGGCCAGCGTGTCAGCGCGCTGCGGGCCATTGGCGCATCGGTGCCGATGCTGCCTAAGCTGCTGCTGCTCACCTTCCTGATGACGCTGATGGCGCAACTGGGCTTTATGGTGCTGGTGGTGCCGGGCATTCTGCTGACTATCCTGCTGTCGCTGGCGCCGGTGATGGTCGCCAGTGAGAAGATGGGCGTCTTTGCCGCCATGCGCGCCAGCATGCGGATGGCCTGGAAGAATGTGAAGCTGATTGCGCCTGCAATCCTGCTCTGGCTGCTGGCCAAAGTGGTGGTGATGCTGTTCTTCTCATCGCTGACCGTACTGCCGCTGAATGTCTCCTCGGTGATTTTCACCGCAGCGGGTAACCTGGTTTCGGCGATGTTGATTATCTATCTCTATCGTCTCTATATGCTGTTACGTTGATTCGCGATCTGCCTTCGGGCAGATCCGCAGCCAACTCTGAATGGAAAAACTATGAAGCAGCTACTCGACTTTCTTCCCCTGGTGGTGTTTTTCATCTTCTACAAGCTGTATGACATCTTTGTCGCCTCCGGCGCGCTGATCGTCGCCACCGGCCTGGCGCTGGTCGTCAGCTGGGTGCTCTATCGTAAGCTGGAAAAGATGACGATTTTCACCTTCGTCCTGGTGGCCGTGTTTGGCACCCTGACGCTGGTGTTCCACAACGATGAGTTCATCAAGTGGAAGGTCACCGTGATCTACAGCCTGTTTGCCGCCGCCCTGCTCTACAGCCAGTGGTTTATGCAGCAGACGCTGATTCAGCGCATGCTCGGCAAAGAGCTGCAGCTGCCTGAAGCCGCCTGGCGTCGGCTCAACGTCGCCTGGGCGCTGTTCTTCCTGATCTGCGGCCTGGTGAACATCTATGTTGCCTTTTGGTTATCACAGGCGTTCTGGGTTAACTTTAAGGTGTTCGGCCTTTCCGGCCTGACGCTGCTCTTTACCCTGCTCAGCGGGCTCTACATCTGGCGACAGATGCCGCAGCAGGAACAAAAATAGTGACGCAGCCCGGTTCGCCGGGCATTTTTTTGGCATTAACCTGCAAATAAGTGGACGCAATGGACGAAAAACATAAATTGCCGCAAGGCGAAATGGTGCTGCGTACGCTCGCCATGCCGGCAGACACCAACGCTAACGGCGATATCTTTGGCGGCTGGCTGATGTCACAGATGGATATGGGCGGCGCGATTCTGGCTAAAGAGATCGCGGAAGGCCGCGTGGTGACCGTGCGTGTCGATGGGATGTCCTTTATGAAACCGGTCGCGGTGGGCGATGTGGTGAGCTGTCATGCGAGCTGCATCCGGACCGGCAACAGTTCGATGACGATTAACGTCGAAGTCTGGATTAAAAAGGTGTCGTCTGAGCCGATTGGTCAGACCTACTGTGCCACGGAAGCGGTGTTCATCTACGTGGCCGTGGATAACGAGGGCAAATCGCGTCCTCTGCCCGCCGGGCGCGCCAATCAGCCGGCAGGCGAGTGAGTCACGGGTCAGGCCTGAGGGTCTGACCCGACGTTTATTCGAGGCTGGCCCCCCCGTTGATTTTAAACACGATATTCATGGTCATCCCCCTGCCTGGCTGTCCGCTCTGGTAGCGCCAGTTTTTCATCGCCTGCTTCACGGTCCGTTCAAACATGTTCGCCGGCTGAGCGGAGAGGATTTCGATGTTATCGACCCGCCCGTCACTGTCGACGTCAAATTTTACGCGGACGCGCCCCTCTATCCGCAGGGCAAATGCGCGCGGCGGATAGCCCGGTTTGCTGATGCTCAGGGCTTTCGGTCCTGCCGACGCAGCGGTGCTGGGTGATGGCGCGGCTTTTGGCGCGGCGGCCGGTTTATGCTCTGGCGCGGGCGCCTTCTGCTGGAAAGGGTCAGCCTGCGGTTTGCTCTCCTGACGCGGCTTCACTTCGCGCGCTGGCTGCTGCCGGTGTTCAGGTTTGGGTTTAGGCCTGGGCTTAGGCTTCGGTTCGGGCTTAGGTATGGGCACCGGCTCTGCCTTTGGCGGTTCGGGTGCCGGCTGCGGTTCCGGTGTCGGTTCAGGTTCTGGCTGGGGCTGCGGTGCAGGAGGCACCACTGCCGCCGGCGCGGGCTGAACCTCCGGTGCCACCATGGTGACGCTGATGGGCTGCGATGCCTCAGGTACCCTGTTCTGCTGCCCGAACGACGCATAGAGAATTCCGGCGATCACGCCCCCATGCAGAATGACGGACAGCAGCATAGAGACAGACGTGCGTTTAGGTAGTGGCATAGTCAGCGTGGTCATAACGGTCGCAGTGATTGAATGAAGCGGCAATTTTAAATGCAAATAGCAATCAGTTTCAATAACTCCCACCCTCCACCCTGCATAAAAGCGCTTTTTAGCCCTTTATGCTGACCCCTCTGCTGCCTGCAGGTTTCGTTTGCACTCTGCCGGACGATCCCTTAACGTGTTGCGAAATTCTGAATACTGGGAGTTACTGAGTGCTTTACGTCATTTATGCAGAAGATACTGCAGATTCACTGGAAAAGCGTAACGCCGTCCGCCCTGCCCATCTGGCCCGGCTCAAACTGCTGCAGGAAGAGGGACGCCTGATTATCGCCGGCCCGATGCCTGCGGTTGACAGTAACGATCCCGGCGTCGCGGGCTTTACCGGCTCCACCGTGATTGCGGAGTTCCCGTCGCTGGAAGCCGCACAATCCTGGGCGCAGGATGACCCTTACTTCGCGGCGGGTGTTTACGCGCAGGTATCGGTGAAGCCGTTCAAACGCGTCTTCTGACCGTTGACGGGCTGTAAAGATGGCTTCTGTGTCTGACACAGGAGCCATTTTTCTTTGGGTCAGGGTAAGAGAGAAGATGCAGAGTGTGATTATCGGATTACTGGCGATTGTCGTCATACTGACGGGCGGTGCCATCTATCTGTGGCGGACACGGGGCTGGCGGAAGACGAAGCAGTGGATTGTCATGCTGATTGTGCTGGCGGCAGCACTGCAGATGGTGAACGTTACGCTGATGATGCATGCGCAACGTCTTACAGGGTAATGTTCACTGAGAGGGTCCGTGTGAAAAGCGTTTCCGGAGGCGAGCCTGCTGCTCAGAACTGTTGCACGCTGCGGTGCAGAATCGTTGCCGCGACAGATTCAGCGTGAAAGCGGCTTCGTCAGCTTAGCGGGCCAGGCCGCGGTCATCGACCGCCCTGGCTCTGCCGCTACGTGCTGATTAACCCCGATCCAGAATCAGGCCAATCAGAACATGGTAGTGCTGCTCTTCTTCCACGCTGGTTACATGCTGCAGACGTTTAATCAGTTTTGAACAGATCGCCTTACGGTTAAGGGTGCGGCCTGAACCGATGATTTCAGCGACGACCGAACCCAGAATCGCCTGCTGTGAAGGCTGCGCAGCGCTGTGCAGGTAAGCGGCGATGTCAGATACGGAAGCGGGAATACGGGTGTTAGTCTGCATGATTGACCTCATAGCGTTATTTAAGTTTCCTGACCGATGCGATAAAGTTATACAACAACGCCTCTGTTGTACAGGTATTTAGTCAGAAAATTCCTGTCAGCTCCCGTTAATTTTAATAAAATCATAAATAACATCAACTTAAATTAATGTAAAGTTGTACAGGTTTTCCGTATTGTCTTGTACACCCCCCTTTTTCCTCACCTTTTCGCGGTAAAGCGCGATCGATTCATCATTTTTTCAGTCACGAAGATGAATTTTCTGGCAGAGCTGTCTACATTTGGATCTTATGAGTTAAACCTCTGAATGGATGCGCAGCGCACTTGCGACCTTATTATGCATAAAACTTATCCCGGTCAGGCCTTTACTCTGTTTGAGCCGCTGCTGTTACGTCTTGCAGCGATCACCGATCCTAAAATTGAAGTATTGAGTGGGTATCCGGCGCACTGTTCGGCATGGCTGACGATCTACTATCAGCGAAAGTCGGGGAAGTGGTCCTATGAATGGTACGATCGGGCGGGTTGTCGCCGGCCTGCCGCGCTGAGCGACGCGATGACGTGTCTGATGCATGAGGTCAGCGACCGGGGAGCTACGCAGCAGGAGCACCAGCTGGCGCAGCGCCTGCTGGCTGAAACAGGTTTTATGGAGGCCTGAGGAAGCGGCTTCCGTCAGGCTCAGCACCGGGTAAGGCTAGACCATCTGCGTAATAAACAGAATCGAGCGACGCTGCTGCTGGGCCAGCTGGTGGCGGATGCAGTGAATACGCTTATACCGGCGTGACTGCCCTTCCAGCCAGCGTGAACGGCGACGATGAACCTGCCTCAGCATTCTCCAGCGCGCCACCTCATTTCTGCTTCTTTTCATCACTTCCTCTCTGACATCGGATCCGCGTGGGCATTATAGAGATCTCTGCGCGAATGCCAAATCCGATCGTCTGCTCAGCGAGGCCGGGATAAAAGGTTTCGTTAGCGCGTTTCTGCACGTAAACTTGCCAGACGGAAGCGCGAACGGGATGTCCACTTTATGACCACTTTTTATACGCTCATCAGCTGGTTGCTGCTGTTTGGATACTGGCTGCTGATTGCCGGTGTCACCCTGCGCATTCTGATGAAGCGTCGGGCCGTGACCTCGGCGATGGCCTGGCTGCTGGTGATCTACATTCTGCCGCTGGTGGGCATTATCGCTTATCTCTCTTTTGGCGAACTCCATCTGGGTAAGCGCCGCGCGGAGCGCGCACGCACCATGTGGCCTTCCACCGCCCGCTGGCTCAACGATCTCAAACAGTGCCGCGAAATCTTTGCCACCGAGCACAGCGACGTGGCGCGCTCCCTGTTCGAGCTTTGCTACCATCGGCAGGGGATCGCCGGGGTCAAGGGCAATCAGCTCCAGCTGCTGACCAGCTCTGACGATGTGATGCAGGCGCTGATCCGCGATATCCAGCTGGCCCGCCACAACATCGAGATGGTCTTCTATATCTGGCATCCCGGTGGCCTGGCGGATGAGGTGGCGGAATCCCTGATGGCGGCCTCGCGCCGGGGCGTGCATTGCCGTCTGCTGCTCGACTCCGCAGGCAGCGTGACCTTTTTCCGCAGCCCCTGGGCGGGCATGATGCGCAACGCCGGTATCGACGTGGTAGAGGCGCTGCAGGTGAGCCTGCTGCGCGTATTCCTGCGCCGAATGGACCTGCGTCAGCACCGTAAAATCGTCCTGATCGACAACTACATCGCCTATACCGGCAGCATGAACCTGGTCGATCCGCGCTTCTTCAAGCAGAGTGCAGGCGTCGGCCAGTGGATCGATTTGATGGCGCGCATGGAAGGCCCGGTTGCAACCGCGATGGGCATTGTCTTCAGCTGCGACTGGGAGATCGAAACCGGCAAACGTATTCTGCCGCCGCCGCCCGATCGCAATATCATGCCGTTCGAACAGGAGAGCGGCCACACCGTGCAGGTGATCGCCTCCGGTCCCGGCTTCCCGGAAGATATGATCCATCAGGCGCTGCTGACGGCGGTCTACTCGGCGCGTGAGCAGTTAATCATGACCACCCCCTACTTTGTGCCCAGCGACGACCTGCTGCATGCGATCTGCACGGCGGCGCAGCGCGGCGTCAGCGTCAGCGTTATTATCCCGCGCAACAATGACTCTCTGCTGGTAGGCTGGGCCAGCCGGGCCTTCTTCAGCGAGCTGCTGGAGGCCGGGGTGAAAATTTACCAGTTTGAAGATGGCCTGCTGCACACCAAGAGCGTACTGGTCGACGGCCAGCTGAGCCTGGTTGGCACCGTAAACCTTGATATGCGCAGCCTGTGGCTGAACTTTGAAGTGACGCTGGTGGTGGATGATGCGGGCTTTGGCAGCGATCTGGCCTGTGTGCAGGACGATTATATTGCCCGTTCCCGCCTGCTGGATGGCAAGCGCTGGGCAAAACGTGCCTGGTGGCAGCGCATCGTCGAACGACTGTTTTACTTCTTCAGCCCTTTACTGTAAAACGAGCCAGATTGTGTAAATGGCCACAGGCCGACAGGACAGACTATGGATTTAAATAATCGCCTTACCGAAGATGAAACGCTGGAACAGGCCTACGATATTTTTCTTGAACTGGCAGGCGACAACCTGGATCCGGCCGATATCATTCTCTTCAATCTGCAGTTCGAAGAGCGCGGCGGCGCGGAGCTTTTCGATCCCTCCGAGGACTGGAAAGATCATGTCGATTTCGACCTGAACCCGGACTTCTTCGCCGAGGTGGTGATTGGGCTGGGTGAAGCGGACGGTGAACCCATTACCGACGTCTTTGCGCGCGTGCTGCTCTGCCGCGAGAAAGATCACAAGCTCTGTCACATCCTGTGGCGGGAGTAATCGCCAGATAAGAAAACGCCGGGCCTCTGCCCGGCGTTTTGCTTTACAGCGGGTCGACCTTCAGACAGGAGACTGCATGGTGGAAACTGCCTTCCAGCAGTGGCCGGGTTTTGGCACACTCCGGCCCGGCAATCGGGCAGCGGGTCCGGAACACGCAGCCTGACGGCGGATTGATCGGCGAGGGGAGCTCCCCTTCCAGCAGCTGAATCTGTTTATTCTTCTCCAGATCCGGATCGGGAATCGGCACGGCAGACATCAGCGCCCGGGTGTAAGGGTGCTGCGGATTGCTGTAGACCTCGTTGTAGGTGCCCAGCTCCACCGCATGCCCCAGATACATCACCAGCACGCGGTCAGAGATGTGCTTCACCACCGCCAGGTCATGGGCGATAAAGATCAGCGACAGTCCCATTTCGCGCTGCAGCTGCTGCAGCAGGTTAACTACCTGAGCCTGAATCGAGACGTCCAGCGCAGAGACCGGCTCGTCACAGATAATCAGCTTCGGCTCCAGAATCAGGGCGCGGGCGATACCGATACGCTGGCACTGACCGCCCGAGAACTCATGCGGATAACGGTTGATCAGGTTAGGCAGCAGCCCCACCTTCATCATCATATTTTTGACGCGCTCTTTGACCTCCTGACGCGCCATTTTCGGATGATAGGTTCTGAGCGGCTCCGCGATGATATCGCCGATGGTCATACGCGGGTTCAGCGACGCCAGCGGGTCCTGGAAGATCATCTGGATGTCGCTGCGTGCTTTGCGCCACTCCTCTTCGCTCTGGCCCAGCAGGTCGCGACCCAGCCAGGCGACGCGGCCATCAGTGGCCTTCACCAGCCCGATAATGGCGCGCGCCAGGGTCGATTTTCCACAGCCCGACTCGCCCACCACGCCCAGGGTTTCCCCCTCATAGAGACGCAGGCTGACGCCATCGACCGCCTTCAGGGTCTTGGACGGCTGCCAGAACCACTGCTTGCCATCTTTAATATCGAAATGCACTTTGAGATCGGCGATTTCGAGTAACACTCTTTTTTCCGCTACGGTGCTCATACTAACTCCTCCACCGGCTTAAAGCAGGCGCGCAGGCGGCCATCGCCAAACGGTTCCAGCGGCGGTGCCTGGGTGCAGATATCCATCGCGTGCGGACAACGCGGCTGGAACGGACAGCCCTGCGGCAGACGCAGCAGATTGGGCGGATTGCCCGGAATGGTGGTCAGGCTCTCACCTTCCGCATCCAGACGCGGCACGGCGTTCAGCAGGCCGATCGAATACGGATGCGCGGGCTGATAGAAGACGTCGCGCGCCCGGCCATACTCCATGGTCCGGCCCGCATACATCACCAGCACTTTGTCGCAGATCCCCGCCACCACGCCGAGATCGTGGGTGATCATAATGATGGCGGTGTTGAACTCGCGCTTCAGCTCATTCAGCAGCGTCATGATCTGCGCCTGCACCGTTACATCCAGCGCGGTCGTCGGCTCATCCGCGATCAGCAGTCTGGGACGACAGAGCAGCGCCATGGCGATCATCACGCGCTGGCGCATCCCGCCGGAGAACTCGTGCGGATACATCTTCATGCGCTTGCGCGCCTCCGGCATTTTCACCGCATCCAGCATCCGCACCGACTCTTCAAACGCCTGCGCGTTATTCATGCCTTTGTGCAGTTTCAGCACCTCCATCAGCTGCTCGCCCACCCGCATATAGGGGTTCAGTGAGGTCATGGGGTCCTGGAAAATCATCGCAATCTGCTCGGCACGCAGCTTATTCAACTGGTTTTCCGGCAGGTTAAGGATCTCTTTGCCGTTGAACATCGCCGAGCCGCCGATGCGGCCATTTTTGGCCAGCAGCCCCATCAGGGCAAACGCGGTCTGCGATTTGCCGGAGCCGGATTCACCAACGATACCCAGCGTCTCACCGGCGCGCAGCGAGAAGTTCAGATCGTTGACGGCGGTGACATCCCCGTCGTGCGTGCCAAAGGTCACGCGCAGATCTTTGACCGTCAGTAACTGTTCGCTTCCCGCGCGGGCCGCCATCGCGGGCTGAAATTCATGAATGGTCATCGGGAAACTCCTTAACGATCTTTCGGGTCGAGGGCATCACGCAGGCCATCGCCGATAAAGTTGAAACAGAACAGCGTGACCACCAGGAACGCCGCCGGATAGAGCAGCAGCCACGGCGAAACTTCCATGGAGTTGGCCCCGTCGCTGAGCAGCGCGCCCCAGCTACTCAGCGGCTCCTGCGTGCCCAGACCCAGGAAGCTCAGGAAAGATTCGAACAGGATCATGCTCGGCACCAGCAGCGAGGCGTAAACCACCACCACGCCCAGCACGTTCGGAACGATGTGGCGCACGACAATCTTCCAGGTCGAGACACCGCCAACGTGGGCCGCTTCGATAAACTCTTTTCGCTTCAGGCTCAGCGTCTGGCCACGCACAATACGCGCCATATCCAGCCAGGAGACCATGCCGATGGCGGCAAAAATCAGCAGGATGTTGCGGCCAAAGAAGGTCACCAGCAGGATCACGAAGAACATAAACGGGAAGGAGTTGAGGATTTCCAGAATACGCATCATCACCGAGTCGGTTTTCCCGCCCAGGTAGCCAGCGATCGAGCCATAGAGCGTGCCGACAATCACCGCGATCAGGGCAGAGGCGACGCCGACCATCAGGGAGATGCGCCCGCCGATCGCCACACGCACCAGCAGGTCACGTCCCGATGAATCGGTGCCGAACCAGTGGCCGGAGGTGGTATCCGGCGGCGAGGACATCATGGCCCAGTCGGTGTCGTCATAGGTAAACTGCGCCAGCATCGGGGCAAAGATCACGAACAGCGTAATCAGCAGCAGCACCAGCAGGCTGATCAGAGCTGCCCGGTTATGGATAAAGCGACGACGCGCATCCTGCCAGAGGCTGCGCCCTTCGACTTCCAGCTTCTCACTGAACGCATCAAGAGCTTCGCTGTTTTTCTTACTTAACATCATGGCGAACTCCGCAATCAGTAACGAATTTTTGGATCGATAACGGCATAGAGCACGTCAACAATCGCGTTAAAGACAATGGTCAGCAGACCGACCAGAATGGTCAGGCTCATCACCAGTGAGTAGTCACGGTTCAGCGCGCCGTTGACAAACAGCTGGCCGATACCCGGCAGACCGTAGATCGACTCAATCACCATCGAGCCGGTGATGATGCCGACAAAGGCCGGGCCCATGTAGGAGATCACCGGCAGCAGGGCCGGTTTCAGCGCATGGCGCAGCACGATGCGGCGCAGCGGTAAGCCTTTCGCCCGAGCGGTGCGGATAAAGTTCGAGTGCATTACTTCGATCATCGATCCACGGGTAATACGGGCGATGCTGGCGATATAGGCCAGCGACAGGGCCACCATCGGCAGCAGCATGTAGTTCCACTGCCCGCCATTCCAGCCGCCGCCCGGCAGCCACTTCAGGCTGATGGCGAACAGCAGGACCAGCAGCGGCGCAACCACGAAACTGGGTATCACCACGCCGGTCATTGCCACCCCCATCACCGCGAAGTCCCACAGGGTGTTCTGCTTAAGCGCGGCGATCACGCCCGCCGTGACGCCCAGCACCACCGCAAGCAGGAACGCGGCCAGGCCGAGTTTGGCCGAGACCGGGAAGGCATGCGCCACCAGATAGTTGACCGAATAGTCTTTGTATTTAAACGACGGGCCGAAATCACCGTGTGCCAGCTGCACCAGGTAATCGACATACTGTTTACCGATCGGATCGTTGAGGTGATATTTCGCCTCGATGTTCGCCATCACTTCCGGGGCCAGCGTACGCTCGCCGGTAAACGGACTGCCGGGAGCCAGGCGCATCATAAAGAAGGAGATGGTAATCAGGACGAACAGCGTCGGTAGCGCTTCAAGCAAGCGACGCAGGATGAATTTTAACATTGCCGTACCTACCAGGCTGTTGCTTCACAACATAAAAATAGTAAAAGGCGGCGCCAGACGCGCCGCCACTGCTGATAGCCTGAATGCTATTAGTGTTTGATGATGTAGAAGTTTTTATCCAGGGTTTTATCCAGTGGATCTTTACCGGTGTAGCCGCCCACGTAAGGTTTCACCAGACGCGTGTTCACGTAGTAGTAAACCGGGACGATGGTGCTGTCTTTATCCAGAATCTGCTCCGCCTTCTGATAATCCGCGGCACGCGCTTTCTCATCCGACGCCTTAATCGCGTCACGCACCACTTTATCGAACTCCTCGCTCTTATAGTGCGCGGTGTTACTGCTGCTGTTAGACAGCATGGTGTTCAGGAAGGATGTCGGTTCGTTGTAGTCTGCACACCAGGCGGCGCGTGACACATCGAAGTTCCCCTGATGACGGGTGTCCAGGAAGGTTTTCCACTCCTGGTTTTCCAGCTTAATGTTCACACCGATATTTTTCTTCCAGATCGACGAGGCGGCAATCGCCAGCTTCTTGTGCAGATCTGACGTATTGTACAGCAGTTTAAAGGTCAGCGGTTTATCCGCGGTGTAGCCCGCTTCGGCCAGCAGCTTCTTCGCTTCGGCGTTACGTTTGTCCTGTGACCATTTGAACCAGTCCGGCGGCAGAATGTCCATGCCATCGGTCGCTGGCGGCGTGTAGCTGTAAGCCGGCTTCTGGCCCTGCGCCAGCACTTTGTTCACCATGATGTCACGATCCAGACCCAGCTTCAGAGCAGCACGGACGCGCGGATCGGTGAATGGCGCTTTCTGGTTGTTAATTTCGTAGTAGTAGGTGCAGAGATAGGGATCGACGTGCAGCTCTTTGCCGTTGTCACGCTGCAGCTTTTTGAACAGCTCAATCGGCAGGTTGTTATAGGTCATGTCACTGCCGTTCTCGGAGAAGTAGCGGTTAACGTCGCTGACTTCTGAGCTGATAGGCAGGAAGGTCACTTTATTCAGCACGGTGTGCTCGTTGTCCCAGTAGTTCGGGTTACGGACCAGGGTGATGCGCTCGTTGATGACGTGCGCGTCCAGCTTAAAGGCACCGTTGCCGACCCAGTTCTGAGGCTGCGTCCACTGATCGCCAAACTTCTCGATCGCCGGTTTATAAACCGGTGACATCACGGAGTTGATCAGGAGCTTGTCAAAGTAAGGCACCGGCTCGCTCAGGGTCACTTCCAGCGTGTGGTCATCGAGCGCTTTAACGCCCAGATCGGTGATCGGTTTTTTGCCGGCGATGATGTCATCGACGTTCAGGATATGACCATACTGAGGGTAGCTGGCGTACGGTGAGGCGGTTTTTGGATCGACCAGACGCTCCCAGCTGTAGACGAAGTCCTGTGCGGTGACCGGCTCGCCGTTGGACCATTTGGCGTTTTTACGCAGGTGGAACGTCCAGACTTTGAAATCTTTGTTTTCGTAACTTTCCGCAACGGCCGGAATGGGTTTACCGTTGCTGTCGTTGACCAGCAGACCTTCATAGAGGTCGCGCGCTACGTTATCTTCCGGCACGCCCTCAATTTTGTGAGGGTCCAGCGACTGCACTTCATCGCCATTACCGCGCACCAGCTCCTGTTTTGCAGCCAGCTCAACGCCTGCAGGCACGGTTGCCGCCAGCGCCGCATTCCCTGCCAGGGCACTTACTGCGGCGAAAACGCCCGATGCGATCAGGCTTTTTTTCGTGATGTTGTTCATTATTACACTCCAGTTTTATTATCGTCACCGCGGCGATGCACTGCCACGGCGTCCCCCGTCTCCGGGCTCCCCGGCCTGTACCAGGGAGATTGACCCCAAAAAGTGGTCTTTATGCGGATGCGTTTTCTGACTGTCTCGCCGGACGGCGATCAGATCAGTGTTGTCTGATGAAGTAGTACTTCAGGTCTGTCATGTCCTGCGGGTCTTTGCCCGTAAAGCCGCCAACCCAGGGCTTTACCAGGCGCACACTGACGCGGTAGTAAACTGGCACAATAGGTGAGTCTTTGTCGAGTTGAGTTTCAGCCTGCTGATAGAGTTCAGTGCGTGCGGCTTCACTGCCCGCCGTCAGCGTCTCTGACATCAGGCGATCGAAGGTCGCGCTGCTGTAGAATGCCGTGTTGATTGAGGCGTTGCTGATCAGCATATTCAGGAAGGTTGACGGCTCGTTGTAGTCAGCACACCAGGTGGCACGCACCACGTCATACTGCGCCTGATGCCGGGTTTCCAGCATGGTCTTCCACTCCTGATTCTGCAGCGTCACTCTGGCGCCCAGATTTTTCTGCCACATCGACGCGGCCGCAATCGCCTGGCGTTTATTCTGATCGGAAGTGTTGTAGAGCAGCGTAAAGCTCAGGGGATGGGCGGCATCGAATCCCGCCTCGGCCAGCAGCTTCTTCGCCGCCTCATTGCGCTGCGCCTGTGTCCAGCTGAACCAGGCGGGTGGCGTCAGCCGGATACCGGCGGTAAACGGCGGCGTCAGGCTGTAGGCAGGGATCTGCCCCTGCGCCATGATCTTATTGGCGATGATGTCGCGATCCAGCGTCATCTTCAGCGCACTGCGCACCCGCGCATCGGTAAAGGGCGGCTTTTTGTTATTAATTTCGTAGTAGAAGGTGCAGAGCAGCGGACTGACTTTCACTTCATCACCCAGCTCTTTGCGCAGTTTGCCAAACATCTCAGGCGGCACCGCGCTGTTGGTGATATCCGTTCCGCCGCTGCGGTAGCGGTTGATGTCGCTGTTTTCCGAGGCGATCGGCAGGAATGTCCCCTGCTCAATCACCGTATGGGCGTTGTCCCAGTAGTGCGGATTCCGCTTCACGACGATTTTCTCGTTCACCACCCAGTCGCTCAGCACATAGGCGCCGTTGCCGACATAGTGCTCCGGGCGTGTCCATGCCTCGCCCCACTGACTGATGGCGGGCGCATAGACCGGCTTCATCGCCGTATGCGCCAGCATCGCCACCAGATATGGCACGGGCTGGCTCAGGGTAATCTGCAGCCGATGAGCATCCAGCGCCTTCACCCCCAGTTGATCGGGTGACGCTTTGCCTGCCAGGATGGCGTCGATATTGGCGAAATGCGCGGCCTGCAGATAGCTGGCGTAGGGTGACGCGGTTTTCGGATCCACCAGACGACGCCAGCTGTAGACGAAATCGTCGGCGGTGACAGGCTGGCCATTGCTCCACTTCGCATCATCGCGCAGCTGGAAAATCCAGACGTCAGGCTGCGGGTTCTCCCAGCTTTTCGCCACGCCAGGCACCACCTCGCCACGGTTATCGGTATTCACCAGCCCATCGAGCAGATTGTGAATAATATTCGATTCCGGCACGCCTTCGGTTTTGTGCGGGTCCAGCGAGGAAACCTCACTGCCGTTATTAATCACGATCGCCTGGCGGGTTGCCAGCGCGGTCCCCGGCGGAACCGTGGCGGCATAAGCCGGCGAAAAGGCCATGAACAGAACACCTGCGATTAATGACCGCTGTTGCTGCAATGTATTCATCCCAATCATGCGAAACGCCAACCCTTTATTAAGTATCCCGACAGGCTTAAGCAAAAAGCGTTCTCACTTTGGGCTTTCGGAGAAAAAATTTACGCTGGACCAAAAATTATCAGAAGCCGTAACAGGGCGCCAAAGCAAAATAGCTAAAATGTTAACTGATTCTCTTTTATCACGAGATGCGCGGCAGAGAAAGTGTTAATTTTTGCTCTGAAAATATCTTATGTTTATGATAAATAAGTTAATTAAATGAAAATGCCGCTTTGCAGGGATGAGATAAAAAAAAAACAGGCCCGATCTGCCACTTATCGGGAGAAAAGACGCTGCTCTGCGATGAAATCGATTTCCTGAGGCATTATCTGGCGATTTATGAGGCTGGCTGAAAAATTAGCAGCAGAAAATGATGTGAAAATAATGACATTCTTTTGCAGAAAAAAGTCTGTGATCGGAAACGCAGTAATGAAATTTATAATACCCTGCCTGCATTAAGCTACACGAATAAATGCATTGTTATGGTGCAATAAAATGGCATATTGCACCATAAAGGGTCACCGGTTCATTTCATTGCATGAAATAAGTGCCGGGTTAATTGAGCAGGCCGGGAAAAATTGCCTTCATGCCGGTGACAACAAACTCAATGCCCAGCGCCATCAGCAGCAGGCCCATAATACGCGTAATGACGTTAATCCCGGTCTGACCCAGGATGCGCACCATTAATGGCGCGGCCCGGAACAGCAGCCAGCAGCAGAAGGCAAAGATGGCTATTGCCAGGGTAAAGCCCAGCAGGTTTATCCAGCTGTGGTAGCGGGTGCTCCAGACAATGGTCGAGCTGATCGCCCCCGGCCCCGCCATCAGCGGTAACGCCAGCGGCACGACGCCTACACTTTCTCGGATGGCCGTTTCTGACTTCTCCTGCTTGTTCTGCTTATCCTCACCCAGCTTGCCGCTGATCATCGACATCGCGATGGTGACCACCAGGATCCCGCCCGCAATGCGGAAAGAATCAATGGAGATGCCGAATATCCGCAGTATGGCATCGCCCAGGAACAGCGACGTCCAGAGGATGATGGCAACCGCCAGGTTGGCGGTGAGGTTAGTTTTATTCCGCTCAGCCACGCCCTGATAACGGGTCATGCTGATAAACACCGGAATAATGCCTACCGGATTCACCAGCGCAAAGAGCCCGACAAAAAATTTGATATAGCCTGATAGATCTAACAGCGCAGGATTCACGACTTTACTCCGTACCGCAGGGGGGAAAACGCGCCTAATGTATGTGAAAACGGACACAGACGCCAGATGCGGGCTCAGCAATTTATGCTGTTGAACTGTGGCACATTTAGCGCTTTACGCCAGCGATTAAAAAATGGCTGGCGATAGCCGCTGCCGCACCGCATCAGCCTGGTGACCAAAGGTTCAGGAAACCCGGTCGCAAAACCCACAGCTGAATGGTGTCAGCTTGCGGTTAAATTGATCTGAATCAAAATTGCCCTACCCCAAACCAGGTAATCTTTTCGCAACGGAAGCATTAGCGGCAGCGAAGTAAAACCTCCCGGCCGCCACAGAAGACTTATTCAGTAAACAGTTGAAAATCCGGGCGTTCCGCCTCAGTCAGACGCGTTAAAGCTGCGTGACTATACTCAGGGACGCAGGATTGTTTACTAAAAAAGTTTAACTTCCTTCAGGAGAACACCATGGCCGTAACCAATATCGCGGAACTTAATGCACTGGTTGAACGTGTAAAAAAAGCCCAGCGTGAATATGCCAACTTTTCTCAACAGCAGGTCGACGCCATCTTCCGTGCCGCCGCCCTCGCCGCCGCCGATGCCCGCATCCCACTCGCCAAAATGGCCGTAGCCGAATCCGGTATGGGTATCGTCGAAGATAAAGTCATTAAGAACCATTTTGCCTCTGAGTATATCTACAACGCCTACAAAGATGAGAAGACCTGTGGTGTGTTAGCCACTGACGATACCTTCGGTACCATCACCATCGCCGAACCCATCGGCCTGATTTGCGGCATCGTCCCGACCACCAACCCGACCTCCACCGCCATCTTTAAAGCCCTGATCAGCCTTAAAACCCGTAACGGGATTATCTTCTCGCCACACCCGCGCGCCAAAGATGCCACCAACAAAGCCGCCGATATCGTTCTGCAGGCAGCGATCGCGGCCGGTGCGCCAAAAGATATCATCGGCTGGATCGACGCCCCTTCCGTGGAGCTCTCAAATCAGCTGATGCATCATCCTGACATCAACCTGATTCTCGCCACCGGCGGACCGGGCATGGTGAAAGCGGCCTACAGCTCCGGTAAACCAGCGATTGGCGTCGGTGCCGGTAATACGCCGGTCCTGATTGATGAAACTGCCGACCTGAAACGTGCGGTGGCCTCTATCCTGATGTCGAAAACCTTCGACAACGGCGTTATCTGCGCCTCTGAACAGTCGGTGATCGTCGTGGATTCTGTCTACGATGCGGTGCGCGAACGCTTCGCCAGCCACGGCGGCTACCTGCTGCAGGGTGCAGAATTGCAGGCGGTGCAGGATATCATCCTGAAAAACGGCGGGCTGAACGCGGCCATCGTCGGTCAGCCTGCGGTGAAGATTGCCGAAATGGCCGGTCTGCGTGTGCCAGCCAGCACAAAGATTCTGATCGGTGAAGTGAAACGGGTGGATGAGTCTGAGCCGTTCGCTCACGAAAAACTCTCGCCGACGCTGGCGATGTACCGGGCGAAAGATTTCCAGGAAGGTGTCGAGAAAGCTGAGAAGCTGGTCGCCATGGGCGGTATCGGCCACACATCCTGTCTCTACACCGATCAGGATAACCAGACCGAACGCGTACACTACTTTGGCGACAAAATGAAAACGGCGCGAATTCTAATCAACACCCCGGCGTCGCAGGGCGGTATTGGTGACCTCTATAACTTTAAACTGGCGCCGTCTCTGACGCTGGGCTGTGGTTCATGGGGCGGTAACTCGATTTCTGAGAACGTCGGGCCGAAACACCTGATCAATACCAAAACTGTCGCCAAGCGAGCTGAGAATATGTTGTGGCATAAACTTCCTAAATCCATCTATTTCCGTCGCGGTTCACTGCCGATTGCGCTGGAAGAGGTGGCAACAGACGGCGCGAAACGTGCCTTTATCGTCACCGACCGCTTCCTGTTTAACAACGGCTATGCCGACCAGGTGACCCGCGTACTGAAATCTCACGGTCTTGAAACGGAAGTCTTCTTCGAAGTCGAAGCGGACCCGACGCTGAGCATCGTGCGCAAAGGTGCGGAGCAGATGAACAGCTTCAAACCGGACGTGATCATCGCGCTGGGTGGCGGTTCCCCGATGGATGCTGCCAAAATTATGTGGGTAATGTATGAGCATCCGGAAACCCACTTCGAAGAGCTGGCGTTACGTTTCATGGATATCCGTAAACGTATCTACAAGTTCCCGAAAATGGGCGTGAAAGCGCGTATGGTTGCCATCACCACCACCTCCGGTACCGGCTCAGAAGTGACGCCGTTTGCCGTGGTGACCGATGATGCCACCGGTCAGAAATATCCTCTGGCAGACTATGCGCTGACGCCGGATATGGCGATTGTCGATGCCAACCTGGTCATGGATATGCCGCGTTCACTCTGCGCATTCGGCGGTCTGGATGCCGTAACCCATGCGCTGGAAGCCTACGTCTCCGTACTGGCGAATGAGTACTCGGATGGACAGGCGCTCCAGGCCCTTAAACTGCTGAAAGAGAACCTGCCCGCCAGCTATGCCGAAGGCGCGAAAAATCCGGTGGCGCGTGAACGCGTTCATAACGCCGCGACCATCGCCGGTATCGCCTTTGCCAACGCCTTCCTCGGGGTCTGTCACTCCATGGCCCATAAACTGGGTTCAGAGTTCCATATCCCACACGGCCTGGCTAACGCGCTGTTAATCTCGAACGTTATCCGCTACAACGCCAACGACAATCCGACCAAACAGACGGCCTTCAGCCAGTATGACCGCCCTCAGGCGCGCCGTCGCTACGCTGAAGTGGCTGACCATTTAGGTCTGAGCGCGCCTGGCGACCGTACCGCGCAGAAAATCGGGAAGCTGCTGGCCTGGCTGGATGAGATCAAAACGGAACTGGGTATTCCCGCCTCTATCCGCGAAGCAGGTGTGCAGGAAGCGGACTTCCTGGCGAAAGTCGATAAACTGGCCGACGATGCGTTCGATGACCAGTGTACCGGCGCGAACCCACGCTATCCGCTGATTGCTGAGCTGAAACAGATTATGCTCGACACCTTCTACGGTCGTGAATTTGTCGAACCTTTCTCCGGGGTCGCTGAAGCGGTGGCTGCACAGCCGGTGAAAGAGATGAAGAGCGAGAAAAAAACGAAGAAAGTCTGATAGCGCCGCGTTAACACGCTGATAAAAAAACCCGCCTCGGCGGGTTTTTTTCTTTCTCAGTCATGGGGATCGGGCAGCGGCGTCTGTGCGCCGTGAATCGCCTGCAGCGACCCCTGCTCTATCGCCTGCTTGTAGTGCTTGCGGCAGACGGAGATATAACGCTCGTTGCCGCCAATCACCACCTGCTCACCCTCGCTGAAGGGTTTTCCTTCGCTGTCCAGTCGCAGCACCATGCTGGCCTTGCGGCCACAGTGGCAGATCGTCTTCAGCTCAACCAGCTTGTCTGCCCAGGCCAGCAGATACTGACTGCCAACAAAGAGTTCGCCACGGAAATCGGTTCGCAGACCGTAGCAGAGCACGGGAATATCCAGGTCATCGACCACATCAGAGAGCGCTTTAACCTGTTCGCGGGTCAGAAACTGGCTCTCATCCACCAGAACGCAGTGAACCGGGCTGGCGGCGTGCTCGGCAGCGATCGCGCTGAAGAGCGGCGTCTCTGCATTATAGAGACAGGCTGGCGACGAGAGTCCGATGCGGGAACTTACCTGCCCGGCACCAAAGCGGTTATCAATTTCAGCGGTGTAGACCAGTGAGCGCATACCGCGTTCCTGATAGTTGTAGGAGGATTGCAGCAGTGCAGTTGATTTCCCTGCATTCATGGCAGAGTAATAAAAATAGAGTTGAGCCATAGAAACGTATCTTCATCGGGACTGAACGGAATGGCGCGCATATTAACACAAAGCGCCGGCAATACATTGTCACTGATGAAGCCATAACGCCTGACGACGGATCGTTCAGCCCCCGCTAACCGGTTTATCCGGCTGATGTGCCGCGCAACCGGGGCGGCTGCCCTTTCCTTTTTTTAACCGCAATAACAGAGATGACATTTTTCCGACGGCTGAAAATACATTAAATTTTTTTCATATCCGCCCGTATGAAACTATTTTTTTAAATTCTTTCTGCTGCCTTTTTTCAGTCGTGATTATTTTTAACCGCCCGGCGAATTAGCGCTTTTATTGTTTTATGATTGAGTTTATTTAATGTCACCACTACTATTAGCGGGCAACACAACTTTTTCCTTATTCAGAGACCAGGACAATGAGCGAAGCACTAAAAGTTCTTAATAATATCCGTACGCTGCGCGCCCAGGCCAGAGAGTATTCCGTGGAAACACTGGAAGAGATGCTGGAAAAACTGGATGTGGTGGTAAAAGAACGCCGTGAAGAAGAGTCCCATTTTCAGGCTGAAAATGAAGAACGCACGCGTAAACTTAATCAGTATCGTGAAATGCTGCTGGCCGATGGCATTGATCCGAACGAACTGATTGGCACGCAGACGCCGTCTGCACGGACAACAGCAAAAGGTAAACGCTCAGTGCGCCCGGCTAAATATGGCTACACGGACGAGAAAGGGGAATCCCGAACCTGGACCGGTCAGGGACGGACGCCTGCTGCGATTAAAAAAGCGCTGGAAGAACAGGGTAAAAAGCTGGACGATTTTTTACTCTGAAGACACCCGGTTTCGCGATCTGAAACGACGCCGATCCGATAGCCATAAAAAAAGGAAGCCAGAGCTTCCTTTTTCTTTTTCATCAGACGCGGTAAAAATCGCGATACCACGCCACGAAGTTTTTAACGCCCTCTTCGACGCCGGTCTGCGGTTTAAAACCGATTGCCTTAAACAGCGCCTCGGTATCCGCGCTGGTTTCCAGCACATCGCCGGGTTGCATGGGCATCAGATTTTTCTTCGCCGTAATACCCAGCGCTTTTTCCAGCGCCTCGATATAGTTCATCAGGGTGACAGGCTGACTGTTACCAATATTATAGACGCGGTATGGCGCGGAACTGGTGGCGGGTGAACCGGTTTCAACCGTCCAGTTATCATCCTGCTGAGGAATAACAGCCTGCAGACGGACAATGGCTTCCGCAATATCGTCGATATAGGTAAAGTCGCGTTTCATCTGCCCCTGGTTATACACATCAATCGCCTCACCCGCGATCATGGCTCGGGTGAATTTGAACAGCGCCATATCCGGACGCCCCCACGGGCCATAAACGGTAAAGAAGCGCAGTCCGGTCGTCGGCAACTGATACAGATGCGAATAAGTATGGGACATCAGCTCGTTGGCTTTTTTTGTCGCCGCATATAATGAAACCGGGTGATCCACGCTGTCTTCGGTCGAAAATGGCATTTTACGGTTCAGTCCATAAACGGAACTGGAGGAGGCATAGAGCAGATGTTCAATTTTATGATGACGGCATCCCTCAAGAATATTGAGGTGCCCGATGAGGTTGGCATCGGCGTAGGCGTGTGGATTCTCAATGGAATAACGGACGCCGGCCTGCGCGCCCAGATGGATTACGCGCTGAAACTGATGCTGGTCGAACAGTGACGCCATCGCGTCACGGTCCGCCAGGTCCATCTCAATAAACGTAAAACCGGATTCGGCGTTAATTAAATTGAGACGGGCATGTTTGAGATTTACGTCGTAATAATCATTCAGGTTGTCGATACCGACAACCTGGTGACCGGCAGCCAGCAGACGTTGGCTGACATGAAAACCAATAAAACCTGCGGCGCCGGTGACCAGAAAGTTCATAAATCCCTCGTTAATTATGCAGGTTGAATAGACGCTCCGCGGCCGATTGCATAATAAACGAAACCGCGTTTGCTGATACGCTCTGGATCATACAGGTTACGACCATCAAAAATCACGGCTTCTTTCAGCGCATTTTTAATGATGTCGAAGTCAGGTGCACGGAAGTTCTGCCACTCCGTACAGATGACCAGCGCGTCGGCGCCCTGCAGTGCGGCTTCTTTGGTACCCATCAGCTTAAGATCGCTGCGGTGACCATAGATGCGCTGCGCTTCATCCATCGCTTCAGGGTCAAACGCCTGTACAGAAGCGCCTGCTTCCCACAGCGTTTCCATCAGCACGCGGCTGGAGGCTTCACGCATATCGTCCGTGTTCGGCTTGAATGAGAGGCCCCAGAGTGCAAACGTCTTACCCTTCAGGTCGTCACCAAAGTGACGCTTGATGAAGGTTGGCAGCTTGGTTTTCTGGCTGTCATTCACATCTTCCACTGCCTGCAGCAGGCGTGGCTGATAGCCGATGGACTCAGCGGTACGGATCAGCGCCTGCACATCTTTCGGGAAGCAGGAGCCGCCGTAGCCACAGCCAGGGTAGATAAAGTGATAGCCGATGCGGGGATCTGAACCGATACCCTGACGGACTTTCTCAATATCTGCGCCTAAACGTTCGGCCAGGTTAGACATCTCGTTCATGAAGCTGATTTTGGTGGCCAGCATACAGTTGGCCGCATACTTGGTCAGCTCTGCACTGCGGATGTCCATCATGATCATGCGATCGTGGTTGCGATTAAACGGCTCATAAAGCTCGCGTAACAGTTCAACCACTTCGTCGTTGTCGGTACCGACAACGATACGCTCAGGACGCATACAGTCATTGACTGCCGCACCCTCTTTCAGGAATTCCGGGTTAGAGACCACATCGAAGGTGATGCTGGCGTCACGCGCCTTCAGCGCTTCCGTCATTACTGCACGAACTTTATCTGCTGTGCCAACCGGAACGGTTGATTTGTCGATAACCACTTTGTGATCGTTCATATGCTGCGCAATGGTGCGCGCTACGGCGGTCACATATTTCAGATCGGCAGAGCCGTCTTCGTCCGGTGGCGTACCGACTGCAATAAACTGCATAACACCATGGTTTACGCCCAGCTCAGCATCGGTGCTGAACTTCAGACGACCCGCTTCGTAATTTGACATTACCAGCGGCGTTAAACCTGGTTCGAAAATAGGAATGATGCCTTTTTTCAGATTTTCGACTTTATTAGCGTCGACATCAATGCAGAGAACGTCATGTCCGACTTCGGCTAACACCGCAGCCTGAACCAGACCGACATAGCCGATACCAAATACAGTGACTTTCATCGAGTTATCCTGTGTTTATGAATTACTTTTTGTTGCCAACTGCGCTATCGAGCCATTCAGAGAAATCTTTGCCCAATACCGGATGACGAACACCGTACTCAACGAAAGCCTGCATGTAGCCCAGTTTGTTACCACAGTCATGGCTGACGCCTTTCAGGTGATAAGCTTCAACAGTCTCTTTTTCCATCAGCATAGCAATAGAGTCAGTCAGCTGAACTTCGCCGCCTGCACCTGGAGGCGTCTTCGCCAGCAGTGGCCAGATATCAGAAGAGAGCACATAACGACCTACAACGGCCAGGTTTGAAGGCGCTTCTGCCGCTTTAGGCTTCTCAACCACACCGACCATTGGCGCGCTGTCGCCTGGGTTCAGTTCGGCACCCTGGCAATCGACCACACCGTACGCGGTAACATCGGCAACCGGCTCAACCATGATCTGGCTGCGGCCAGACTCTTCGTAACGGCTCAGCATCTCTGCCAGGTTATCTTTGGTTGGGTTAGATTCGTACTCGTCGATGATGACGTCTGGCAGGATAACGGCGAAAGGCTCATTACCGATCAGCGGGTGTGCACACATAACAGCGTGGCCCAGACCTTTTGCGATACCCTGACGGACCTGCATGATGGTGACGTGTGGCGGGCAGATTGACTGGATTTCATCCAGCAGCTGACGCTTAACGCGTTTTTCCAGCATTGATTCCAGTTCGAAGCTGGTATCAAAGTGGTTTTCGATGGCATTTTTTGATGAATGCGTTACCAGCACAATTTCATTGATGCCCGCAGCAATACACTCGTTAACGACATACTGAATTAACGGCTTATCAACCAGCGGTAACATCTCTTTTGGAATCGCTTTGGTCGCTGGAAGCATACGCGTACCCAAACCCGCTACCGGGATTACCGCTTTTTTTACTTTGGTATTATTGGCAGACATTAAGATACCTCTCTCATAGGCCGTTCAAGTTAATACTTGATATGTCGGTTTAAAATCGAAAATGAGTATATCAGTTACTCTCGGACGGATTTATCCTGGAAGGCATGAAACCGTCGAAATTAAGACTATTACCCAACTGTAAAGCTAAACTCTGGCCCTGTGTTCAGCGCCAGAATCTCACTGTTTTTTACCCCTACTCTTCCGTGGAAAGCATCAGCCGGATGCGTCCTCCTGCGCCCCAGACGTGGCATTGCCAGTTCTCTGCGCGCTGACTGATCTGGTTAAGGTGGGTACTGCCCATAGTGCCAAGCGGGACACCATTACTGAGCTGAATCTGATGAGCGTGAACGTGAAGTGTGGCGTTTAACCCGGCTGAGACCAGGATCAGGTTTTTCAGACCGCGATGGTAATAGCCCACCAGCAGAGGGAACTGGCCGCTGAGGTTCGCCTGACGCAGCAGCAGATTGACCTGTCTGAGCAGACCGTTAAGCTCCGGCAGGCGCTGTTTCTGCCCGCTGAGCTGCTCCTGCAGCAGGCCGTTGAACAGCGCACGCAGCAGCAGCGCCGCCAGTACGCCATTGTCCCCGGCGCGCGTCACGTCGAGGCAGTAAAAGGCCAGATCCCTGTCGGAGAGCGCCGCGATGTCGAGCACCAGGCCGGGCTGCTCCGCCATCGTTAACTGACGGTAGTTCACCCGGCAGTTAGCAATGGTCTGCTGCACCGGCGGCTGCAGCTGCTTGAGCAGCTTAGCGGCGGCCTGCGGGTCGCGAACCAGCGCATCCCAGTCCTGGAACAGCTGCTCATCCTCTTCCACTTTGGAAGTGAACATCGAGGGATAGAGGCACTCATAGACCGCTTCACGGAAGCGTTCGAAATTTTTTAATGGCTTAAGCAGCACATCCTGCACCCCAAGACGCAGCACATGGGCGATATCAGACATGTTCTCGGTGGCCGAGACGATCAGAATCGGTACCACGTTGCCGCGGGTACGAATATGCTCAACGAACTGGATCCCACTCATGCGGGGCATCTCCAGATCGCAGATAATCAGGTCGACAGTATGCTGTTGTAGTTGTGCAATTGCTTCCAGACCATCTTCCGCTTGTAACGTCACAGCACCCATCGATAACAAAAATTGGTCCAGCAACGAACGGAAAACAGCCTCATCTTCGACAATGAGTATCTTTTTGCCGAGTAGTGGTTTTTCCATTCTTTCCCCCTGCGTACCAGATATTTCAATAGTGGTTCATAAAACGCAGTTGCGCCTTTCAGAATTGCCCAAAGTCACCGCTTTGAATGAACAACCTGATTATCTGCCACGGACCAGTGGTAATAGTTCATCCATTTTCTTCTCTACGGCGGCCCTGCCTGCCTCAATCGCTTCTTCAGCCCGATGAAAGTCCAGCGTTGAAATCTGCGGACAGACCGGCTGGATCAATACGTCGGGTGGATCGCCTGCCATCCGATTTCTTTTCAGACGATTCTCCAGCACCTGGATAGAGGTCGACATGATCTCCATCGCGCCGGGTGACTGCGAAGCCCGACGCTGGGTGAAACTCACCAGCCGCTGTCGGAGCTTTCCGCCCCAGCTTAAGGCCGCTGCGGCCGCTTCTTCTTCACTGTTCTGAGGCGTGACGGAAAAGAGATCCTGCTGCATGAGATGCGCGTCATGCTGTAAGTCCACGGCGATCACAATGTCTGCCCCCAGGGCCCGGGTCAGTGAAATCGGCACCGGATTGACGACGGCACCATCCACCAGCCAATACCCATTGTAGCCCACGGGCGGTAATAAACCTGGCATACTGCAGGAAGCCCGAACGGCCTGATGCAGCCCCCCCTCCGTCAGCCAGAGTTCACGGCCGGTGCTGAGGTTGGTTGCCACCACGCCAAAGGGTTTGTGGCACGCTTCGATAGCATCATTCGGAATAAGCTGACGGACATGATTAAACACCCGCTCCCCGCGTAACAGGCCGCCACGCTGCCAGGAGACATCCATCAGGCGAATCACATCCCAGTAGCGGAATGCACTGACCCATTTTTCCATCAGCGGCAGGCGATGATTGACATAGGCAGATCCCACCAGCGCGCCCACAGAGCAGCCAGCGACGACGTCGATCTCAATACCTGCACGCTCCAGCGCATTAATCACGCCAATATGTGCCCATCCTTTGGCGGCTCCTGACCCCAGAGCCAATCCAATTTTTACCTTTCTCATTTGTACCTGGTCCTGCCGTCAATACGTAGCGTCACAACGTGGGGTCCGCTAACATAGCGCGCTTCTGAAATCGACTCATCATTCTCTGGAGATAATGTGTCAAAAATCTGCCCATGCTGTAGCGGGGAGCAGTATAGCGTATGTTGCGAGCCCTTTCTGCAGGGTAAACAGATTCCTGTTACAGCTGAACAACTTATGCGATCCCGCTATTGCGCCTATGTTGAGCATAATGCGGACTATCTGGTTGCAACCTGGCACCCTGACAAACGCCATCCGGGCCTGTCCGGGCTTTTATCTGAAAGTTTTCCGGGCACCGAATGGCTTAGCCTGAATGTAACCTGTTGTAATCATGGACGCCACGAGAACGAAGCCTCTGTGACCTTTTTTGCGCGTTATCGCGAGAAAACGAACATTCATGCCATTCATGAGTGTTCACGCTTTCTTCGCGAGGATCAACGCTGGTACTATGTTGACGGTACCGCGCCCTCAACAGGCCGTAACGATCCCTGCCCCTGCGGCAGTGGCAAAAAATACAAAAAATGTTGTGGCTGAGCTGACGGCTGCCCAACGGTTTCACCCTTAATGCTTTGACAGGACTCTGATTGAGATGCAAGCGCAAACCATGCAAAGAAAAGTTTTACGAACCATTTGTCCCGATGCAAAAGGTCTGATCGCCAAAATCACCAATATCTGTTACAAGCACGAACTGAATATCGTGCAGAACAATGAGTTTGTTGATCATCGCACCGGGCGCTTTTTCATGCGCACCGAGCTGGAAGGGATTTTTAACGACAACACACTGCTTGCCGATCTCGACAGCGCCCTGCCTCAGGGTTCGGTACGTGAACTGCACAGTGCCGGCCGTCGTCGCGTCGTCATTCTGGTCACCAAAGAGGCGCACTGCCTGGGCGATCTGCTGATGAAAAGCGCATTTGGCGGTCTGGACATGGAAATTGCAGCGGTCGTGGGCAACCACGATACCCTGCGTTCGCTGGTCGAGCGCTTCGATATTCCGTTTGTGCTGGTAAGCCATGAAGGGTTAACGCGTGAAGAGCACGACAACCGCATGGCAGAAGAGATTGACCGCTATCAGCCCGATTACGTCGTGCTGGCGAAATATATGCGCGTGCTGACGCCGGCCTTCGTGCAGCGTTACCCGAACCAGATCATCAACATTCACCACTCGTTCCTGCCCGCCTTTATCGGCGCCCGTCCTTATCACCAGGCGTATGAGCGTGGGGTGAAGATCATCGGGGCGACTGCGCACTATGTGAATGACAATCTCGATGAAGGCCCGATCATCATGCAGGATGTGATCAACGTCGATCACAGCTATACCGCGGATGAGATGATGCGAGCCGGTCGTGACGTCGAGAAGAATGTCCTGAGCAATGCGCTGTACAAAGTACTGGGGCAGCGTGTGTTTGTTTACGGTAACCGGACGATCATTCTTTAATCAGCCAGCGCACTGAATTGACTGCAGATTCAGCGCTACGCGTAAAAAGTGGGCAAACAGTTACTGTTTTGTCAGTGGGCGCTTTACACCCTTATCGCATTTGGTATGATGCGCCCCGCTTTACGCAATAACGATTCAGGCCATGGTGGGATTCCCGAGCGGCCAAAGGGAGCAGACTGTAAATCTGCCGTCACAGACTTCGAAGGTTCGAATCCTTCTCCCACCACCATCTGAATCTGCATTCGCGTAAGCCAGCCATATCCCAGGTGGGATTCCCGAGCGGCCAAAGGGAGCAGACTGTAAATCTGCCGTCACAGACTTCGAAGGTTCGAATCCTTCTCCCACCACCATCTTCTGTAAAACACCCTATTTACCTTCCGACATCGTTGTCTCCTGATACTTCGGGGAGAGCAATGAGAATCTTCGATCCGGCTTCCGTTATCCCTGCCCTTTCCTTTCTGCTGTAATTCTCCGCCTGTTCCGCCATGACTTTTTCAGCAAAAATCGCTACCATCTTCGCCCATCACTTGCTGAACAATGGTCGAACTCATGAAATTTGTTTCATTTAACATCAACGGTTTGCGTGCCCGCCCGCATCAGTTAGAGGCGCTCGTCGAACAGCATCAACCCGATGTTATCGGTCTGCAGGAAACCAAAGTCCATGACGACATGTTCCCGCTGGAAGAGGTGTCAAAGCTCGGCTATCACGTCTTCTATCACGGGCAGAAAGGCCATTACGGCGTCGCGTTGCTGACCAAAGCTCAGCCGGTCTCTGTCAGCCGTGGCTTCCCGGGTGACGACGAGGAGGCCCAGCGCCGTCTGATTATCGCAGAACTTCCCAGCCCGGTCGGCGATATCACGGTGATCAACGGCTACTTCCCGCAGGGTGAAAGTCGCAACCACCCGACCAAGTTTCCCGCCAAAGAGAAGTTCTACCGCGATCTGCAGCGTCTGCTGACCGACGATCTGCCTGCCGATAAGCCGGTGCTGATTATGGGCGATATGAATATCAGCAGCACCGACCTGGATATCGGTATCGGTGAGGAAAGCCGCAAGCGCTGGCTGCGCACCGGCAAGTGCTCTTTCCTGCCGGAAGAGCGTGAGTGGATGGACCGCTTGCTGGGCTGGGGTCTGGTAGATACGTGGCGTGAGCAGAATCCGGCGGTCGCCGATCGCTTCTCCTGGTTCGACTACCGGTCTAAAGGCTTCGATGACAACCGCGGACTGCGCATCGACCTGCTGCTGGCCAGCAAAAACCTGGCCGCGCACTGCGTGGAGAGCGGCATCGACTATGAGATCCGGCGCATGGAGAAGCCGTCTGACCACGCGCCTGTCTGGTCAACTTTCCGCTTTTAAGTAACGGTCGCGTGGCCGAACGCCACGCGATGATTATTTCACAATCTTCCAGATCAGATTGTTGGTGCCCAGCGATTGCTCATCACGGGCACACTGCAGCAACACGCCCTCCGATTTCACCACCGCGCCTTCTGTGTAGTTACGGTTTTCGAAGATGCAGCAGCGCAGACAGTCCGGCTGACGACGCTCTGCCTGCATCCAGGCTTCCGGCGGCAGATCCACCACCACATCCGTGTTCGTCCCATTGTTACCTGGTGGCATCGACTGATAACGGCCGTTAGCCTGCGCCAGCCCGCTCGCCAGCGACAGGGCCACGACCACTAAAACTGAATAACGCCTCATTCCGTCTCCTTTACTTTACGCCTGGTTTTGCGCACCGGACGTTTCTGTCCGGTGGACGGTAATCCCCGAAATGCATGCGCCGCAGGCTGCTGCCGCGCCTGCTGAATCAGGCCGGTCAGGGTCTGAACCAGCGGCTGCATAAAATCATCATAGCGGCACGCCTTTTCACTGATGCGCGTCAGTGTCGATTCCCACTGCGCCGTCATATCGGGGCGCGCTGCCAGATCGGGCAGGGAGTGAATCAGGGCGCGTCCGGCCTCAGTTGAGTGGATATAACGCCCCTTTTTCACCAGGAAGCTACGACGAAACAGGAGTTCGATGATCCCCGCGCGCGTGGCTTCCGTTCCTAAACCATCGGTCGCACGCAGCACTTTCTTTAATTCTTTATCCTGAACGAAACGCGCGATGCCGGTCATCGCAGAGAGAATGGTGGCGTCGGTAAACGGCCGCGGCGGCTGAGTCTGCTTCGCCACTACTTCACCCCGTTCGCACAGCAGTTCATCCCCTTTGGTCACCACCGGCAGCGGCATCCCATCGTTCTCCTCATCCCGCTCTTTGTTGCCCAGCAGCGCGCGCCAGCCCGCCTCCGCAAGAAAACGCGCTTTCGCCACGAATTTTCCGCCCGCGATATCAAGATCGATGACACATTTGCGGAACACCGCATCCGGGCAGAACTGCATCAGATACTGCCGCGCCACCAGCTCATAGATGTGCTGTTCGTTTTCGGTGAGCGTCACCGCACCGGATCGGGCGGTCGGAATAATGGCGTGGTGAGCATCCACCTTCTTATCATCCCAGCAGCGGTTCCGGCGATCGGCATCGAAATCGGCCGGTGGCGTCAGGGCGGACTGGGGCGACTGAATTGCCTTTAACACCGCATGACGCCCGGCAAAATGCTCTTCCGGCAGATAGCGGCTGTCCGAACGCGGATAGGTGATCAGTTTGTGGGTTTCATACAGGCGCTGACAGGTATCCAGCACCGTCTGCGCGCTCAGTCCGTAGCGTTTTGCCGCCTCAATCTGCAGGCTGGACAGCGAGAATGGCAGCGGCGCCACCTCATTTTCCCGCTTATCGCTGTAGGCAGAGACGATCGCAGGCTGGCCGGTGATGCGCGCCACCACATGATCGGCCAGCGCGCGTTTCAGCAGTCGGCCCTCTTCATCCTGCCAGGGTTCACAGGCGTCGCTGGGGATCCAGCTGGCGACAAACCGGGCGCCCTCCGGCGTCACGATATGCGCTTTCACTTCGAAGTAATCTTTGGGAACGAAGTTCTCGATCTCTTCATCGCGTCGCACCACCAGCCCCAGCACCGGCGTCTGAACCCGGCCCACTGACAGCACGCCGTCATAGCCCGCGTTGCGGCCCAGCAGCGTCCAGGCGCGGGTCATGTTAATGCCATAGAGCCAGTCTGCACGGGCACGCGCCAGTGCAGAGACGCAGAGCGGAATGAACTCGCGGTTTTCACGCAGCCGGTTAACGGCCCGGTCCACCGCCTGCGGGTTAAGGTCGTTGATCAGACAGCGCTGCACCTTACTGCGCTTTTCAGCCGACAGATTCAGGTAGTCGAGCACCTCATCCACCAGCAACTGCCCTTCCCGATCCGGGTCACCGGCATGCACCACTTCCGTGGCCTGCGCCAGCAACCCTTCCACCACTTTCAGCTGTTTCGCCACCGAGGGACGCGGCTGCAATCGCCATTTCTCCGGGATGATCGGCAGGTCGGCCAGCGACCAGCGCGCATAGCGGCTGTCATAAGTGTCAGGCTGCGCCTGCTCCAGAAGGTGCCCTACACACCAGGTGACAATCTGATCGTTACCGCAGGCAATAAAGCCCTCACCGCGTCGGTGCGGTTTCGGCAGCACATCTGCGATAGCACGCCCAAGGCTCGGTTTTTCCGCAATAAACAAACGCATTGAATCAGGTAATCCTTAACATCAGGGGGAACGCGGTGAAACCGGTTGTCCGCTGTCGGTTTGACTCTTGAGGCTATGTTAGCCTGGCAGGGACGCAGGTGTAAGCATGACGCACGGCCTTAGCGATCGTTCGCACAGGAACCGTGCAAACGGCAGGGAAAGAAATCGCCCTGCCGGAAGCGTGAGGCAGGTCAGAAGTAGCGCACAAACGGCGCGGTATCGGGCGGCAGGACCGTGGTGCTGGATTTCAGCTGCGGAGTGCCAAGATAGAGGAAGCCGACGATGGCATCCTGCTCGCGGCAGCCGAACCCCTGCCGTACCCGCTCGTCGTCGGTCCAGACACCGCTGCGCCAGATGCCGTTAAAGCCCTGCGCGACCGCCGCCATCTGCATGGCCATGACGGCACAGCTGGCCGAGGCGATCTGTTCCCAGCGCGGCACTTTGTGGTGCGCTTCGCAATGGGCCACGACCGTAATAATCATTGGCGCACGGAACGGTGCCTGACTCGCCTTGTTAATCCCCTTCTCATCCAGCTGTTGATCGCGTGCGGCCTGCTCCAGCAGCTGGCTCATCCGGTCGCGCCCTTCACCTTCTACAATAATAAAACGCCAGGGTTGCAGCGTGCCGTGGTCCGGGGCGCGCATGCCCGCACGCAGAATATTTTCCAGTGCGTCGCCCGCCGGGGCCGGTTCCGTCAGGCGTGAAGCCGAACGTCGGTTGACCAGTAACTCCAGTGCGTCCATGTTTCTCTCCCGATCTCTGTCATGTTGCCATTATCCTGGCACAGGCAGATTTTTTGTAACAGTACGCAGTGATTTCCTGCTGACTTTTAACACGCTGCTCTTTAGGATGAGCTCGTCGGGGAAGCCCGGGCCGCGCGGCGGCCACTTCCTGCTACATGAATATGGAGAGTCGGATGCGCACATTGTGGCGAATAATTGCAGGTCTGTTCCGCTGGAGCTGGCGGGTACTGAATTTTATCAGGGAATTTATTCTGAATATTTTCCTGATCTTTTTGATTGTGATAGGTGTCGGGATCTGGCTGCAGGTCAGCGGCTCCGGCGGCAGTTCAGCGCCGATTCAGCAGGGCGCGCTGAAGGTGGATCTCAGCGGTGTGCTGGTCGATAAACCCTCGGTCAGCAACCGCCTGAGTAAAATCGGTCGTCAGCTGCTGGGGGCCAGCAGTGATCGTCTGCAGGAAAATTCACTGTTTGATGTGGTTGATGCGATCCGTCAGGCCAAAGATGACAGCAACATCAAAGGCATGGTGCTCGACCTGCGTGAGTTTGCCGGTGGCGATCAGCCTTCACTGCAATATGTCGGCAAGGCGCTGCGTGAATTCCGCGACAGCGGCAAGCCGATTTATGCCCTGGGCGACAGCTACAGCCAGGCGCAGTACTATCTGGCCAGCTACGCTACCCGCATCTATCTGTCGCCGCAGGGCACGGTCGATCTGCACGGTTTCGCCACCAACGGTCTCTACTACAAAACGCTGCTGGAGAAGCTGAAAGTCACCTCGCACGTCTTCCGCGTCGGAACCTACAAGTCGGCGGTCGAGCCTTTCCTGCGTGACGATATGTCTCCGGCTGCACGGGATGCTGACAGCCGCTGGATCGGTCAGCTCTGGCAGAACTACCTGAATACGGTCGCGGCTAACCGCCAGATTACGCCCGAGCAGCTCTTCCCGGGCGCGGCGGCGATCATTGCCGGACTGAACGCGGTTAAGGGCGATACGGCGCAGTACGCGCTGGACAATAAGCTGGTCGATGTGCTGGGGTCGCGTGCAGCGGCCGATCAGGCGCTCATCAAGACCTTTGGTCTGGATAAGCAGAGCAACGACTATCGCAGCGTCAGCATCTATGACTATCCGGTGAAACAGGCCGCCACGCAGCAGGATGGCAATATCGCGGTGATCATGGCCAGCGGCGCCATCATGGATGGCGAAGAGACGCCGGGCAACGTCGGTGGCGACACCACGGCGGCGCAGATCCGCGATGCGCGCCTCGATCCGAAGATCAAGGCGATCATCCTGCGGGTTAACAGCCCGGGCGGCAGCGTCACCGCGTCGGAAGCCATTCGTGAGGAGCTGGCGGCGGCGCAGGCAGCCGGTAAACCTATCGTGGTCTCGATGGGCGGAATGGCCGCTTCCGGCGGCTACTGGATCTCAACGCCAGCCAGCTACATCGTGGCGAACCCCAGCACGCTGACCGGTTCGATTGGTATCTTTGGCGTGATCAACACGCTGGAGAACAGCCTGGACAGCATCGGTGTTCACACCGATGGCGTAGCGACCTCGCCGCTGGCAGATGTCTCCACCACCAAAGCTCTGCCGCCGGAAGTTCAGCAGCTGATGCAGCTGACCATCGAAAACGGCTATCGTAACTTTGTCGGCCTGGTCGCGAAATCGCGTCACAAAACGCCTGAGCAGATTGATGCGATTGCCCAGGGCCACGTCTGGACCGGCAGCGATGCCAAAGCCAACGGTCTGGTCGATGCGCTGGGTGACTTCGACGATGCCGTGAAGAAAGCGGGCGAGCTGGCGAAGGTGAGCAAGCCGCAGCTGAGCTGGTATCAGGATGACCCGAGCTTCCTGGATATGATGCTGGGCCAGATGAACGCCTCTGTGCAGGCCATGCTGCCGGCGACGCTGAAAGCCTGGCTGCCGGCACCGATGCTGGATGTCATGAGCGCGATGAAAGCGCAGCCGGGTCTGTCTGACCATCTGAACGATCCACAGAACCGTTACGCCTTCTGCCTGAACTGCGGCGAAGTGCGATAAACCTCGCAGCCCGGCCGCTGGTCGGGCTGCTTTTCCCCGCTATTCCCCTTATACTGCGCCTTTTATGGCGAGTCTGAGTTCTCTAATGCAAAAGAAAAACATCTACGTAGCCTACACGGGCGGGACCATCGGTATGCAGCGTTCGGCGCAGGGCTATATTCCGGTTTCCGGTCACCTGCAGGAGCAACTGGCAAACATGCCGGAGTTCCATCGCCCCGAGATGCCTGATTTCACCATTCATGAATATCAGCCGCTGATCGACTCCTCCGATATGACGCCGCAGGACTGGCAGTCTATCGCCGAAGATATCCGGCAGAACTACGATCGCTATGATGGTTTTGTGATCCTGCACGGCACGGACACCATGGCGTTCACCGCCTCGGCGCTCTCCTTCATGCTGGAGAATCTGGCCAAACCGGTGATCGTGACCGGCTCGCAGATCCCGCTGGCGGAGCTGCGCTCAGACGGTCAGCAGAATCTGCTGAACTCGCTCTATGTCGCCGCCAATTATCCGATTAACGAAGTGTCGCTGTTCTTCAACAACACGCTCTATCGCGGTAACCGGACCACAAAAGCGCATGCCGACGGCTTCAACGCCTTTGCCTCGCCGAACCTCTCCGCGCTGCTGGAAGCGGGCATTCATATTCGCCGCCTCAATACGCCGCCCGCCCCTGCCGGCCAGGGCGCGCTGAAAGTGCACACCATCACGCCACAGCCCATCGGCGTGGTGACCATCTATCCGGGGATCTCCGCAGATGTCGTGCGTAACTTCCTGCGCCAGCCCGTCAAAGCGCTGATCCTGCGCTCATACGGCGTCGGCAATGCGCCACAGAACAAAGAGTTTCTGGCGGAGCTTCATCAGGCCAGCGAGCGTGGCATCGTGGTGGTCAACCTGACCCAGTGTATCTCTGGCAAAGTGAACATGGGTGGATATGCCACCGGCAATGCGCTGGAACATGCCGGGGTGATCAGCGGATTTGACCTGACGGTGGAAGCCGCGCTGACCAAGCTACACTTCTTACTGAGTCAGGATCTCTCTGCCGATCAAATTCGCGCGAAGATGCAGCAGAACCTGCGCGGCGAACTGACTGAAGACTGACACGGAGCAACATGTAATGAAGCGGGCTCTTATCATTATTGATATTCAGAACGATTTCTGTCCCGGCGGCCCGATGGCCGTTCACGAAGGGGACCACACCGTTGAGGTGGCGAATCGTTATGCGCGGCTGTTCCATGAGCGGGGCGAGTGCGTGCTGGCCTTACAGGACTGGCACCCGGCCGACCACGGCAGCTTTGCCTCCGTCTCCGGCGAGCCGGTCTACACGCTGGGTGAGTTAAACGGGCTGGCTCAGATCTGGTGGCCCGATCATGGCGTTCAGGGGTCGGCGGGTGCGGACTTCCATCCAGACCTGGATCGCTCGCTGTTCGATGCGACGTTCCATAAAGGACAGGATCAGGATGTCGACAGCTACAGCGCCTTTTTTGATAATGGCCACCGTCGCAAAACCGAGCTGGATAGCTGGCTGCGCGAACGCGGGATCACCCATCTGGTGATGCTGGGTCTGGCGACCGATTACTGCGTTAAATACAGCGTGCTGGATGCGCTGGAGCTGGGGTATCACGTTGAGGTGGTCAAAGAGGGTTGTCGCGGCGTCAACCTGAACCCGGAAGACAGCGAGGTTGCCTTTGCGCAGATGACCGCGCAGGGAGCGATCCTCATCTGATAAAAAAAGCTGGCAGGAGGCCAGCTTTTTTTTCGCCATCAGTGCAGATGGATGCGGGTGACGTCGGAGTCGATGCCGAACTCCTCCTTCAGCTCTTTTTTCGTCTTCATCACCATCTCGCCGCCCTTGCCGATGGTCATATGCTGCGGCGCATCGTTGTGCCTGGCCTGCCACATCATCACCAGTTGCAGACAGTTGTCGCGCTGCTCCTGCGTCAGCGCCACGCCATCCGGCCACTTGCCAATCTCAACCGCCGTGGCCAGCCGCTGGTAGACTTCGGGCGTCATTGACGCAAGCATCGCTTCGAGTTGTTCCTTCATCGTCTTACCCTTTGGTCTGGACGCCCTGCTCATCGGTGAAATTCAGCGAGGCGGAGTTAACACAGTAGCGTTCGCCGGTCGGTTGCGGGCCATCCGGGAAAACATGGCCCAGATGCGCATCACAGCTGCCGCAACGAATTTCGACGCGCTGCATGCCGTGGGAGTTATCGTCGATATAGCGAATCGCATCGTCACTGACGGGCTCGTAAAAACTCGGCCAGCCACAACCTGAATCATATTTGGTTTCAGAGAGGAAAAGAGGCGCCTCGCAGACCAGGCAGTGATACATCCCTTCCTGCTTGTTGTGCAGCAGTGCGCCGCTGTAAGGCGGTTCCGTTCCGCGTTGCTGAGTCACGTATCGCTGCATCTCGGTCAGCTGCGCAATTTTTGCTTCGGGTGCGGTGTCTTTAACCATTTTAAGATTTCCGGGCAGTGCCATTCTGAAAAATTCGACTATTATTCTAACAAATGATCAACATAACCCGGGTCTTTTTTTGTGCTCACCCTCTCACCTGGTCGCCCGCTAAGCGGATTTGTGACTTCGATCACCTTTTCTCCGAAGCATCCCTATATATTCGGCGATTGATTCGGCGAAGCGCGATATCATTGGCGGTGCGCAAGCGGTTGCGCACCGAATAATTCCTCTCAGGCGAATTGATTTGTCGCAACAATTGACACGATTCCGCTTGACGCCTGGTAAGGTTTTTGTAATTTTACAGGCAACCTTTTATTCACTAACAAATAGCTGGTGGAATATATGACTATCAAAGTAGGTATCAACGGTTTTGGCCGTATCGGTCGCATCGTTTTCCGTGCTGCTCAGAAACGTTCTGACATCGAAATCGTTGCTATCAACGACCTGCTGGACGCGGATTACATGGCGTACATGCTGAAGTATGACTCTACTCACGGTCGTTTCGACGGCACCGTAGAAGTTCAGGATGGCGCACTGATTGTAAACGGTAAAAAAATCCGTGTTACCGCTGAGAGAGATCCTGCCAACCTGAAGTGGGATGAAGCAGGTGTTGACGTTGTTGCTGAAGCAACCGGTATCTTCCTGACCGACGAAACCGCGCGTAAACACATCACCGCAGGTGCTAAGAAAGTCGTTCTGACCGGTCCATCTAAAGATGACACCCCAATGTTTGTTCGTGGTGCAAACTTCGACAAATACGAAGGCCAGGATATCGTTTCTAACGCATCCTGTACCACTAACTGCCTGGCTCCGCTGGCTAAAGTGATCAACGACAAGTTCGGTATCGTTGAAGGTCTGATGACCACCGTTCACGCGACCACCGCAACCCAGAAAACCGTTGATGGCCCGTCTCACAAAGACTGGCGCGGCGGCCGCGGCGCATCGCAGAACATCATCCCTTCATCAACCGGCGCAGCGAAAGCAGTCGGTAAAGTTCTGCCAGAGCTGAACGGCAAACTGACCGGTATGGCTTTCCGCGTTCCTACGCCTAACGTGTCCGTTGTTGACCTGACCGTACGTCTGGAAAAAGCGGCTTCTTATAAAGAGATCTGTGCAGCGATTAAAGCCGCAGCAGAAGGCGAGATGAAAGACGTGCTGGGCTATGTTGAAGATGACGTGGTTTCCACCGACTTCAACGGCGAAGTCCTGACTTCAGTCTTCGATGCGAAAGCAGGTATCGCGCTGAACGACAACTTTGTGAAACTGGTTTCCTGGTACGATAACGAAACTGGCTACTCAAACAAAGTTCTCGACCTGATTGCACTGGTTTCTGCTAAATAAGGCAGCCAGACAGCATTGAGAATAAGGGCGACTTCGGTCGCCCTTTTTTTGATCCGTACAGGAAGGAATCGAACATGCAAGAAAAACTGTTTTCTCTGCCGGTAGTCACACAGATCTCCCCTTACCTTTCGCAGCGTCAGGCGGGCGACCTGCCGACGATTGTGGTGAGCCATCCCAGGGTCCGGGCGGCCATTACGCTGCAGGGTGCGCATCTCATCGCCTGGCAGCCCAGCGGTGAAAAACCGGTGCTCTGGCTGAGCGACAAGAGCCTGTTCGCCCCCGGCAAGGCGATTCGCGGCGGTGTGCCGATCTGCTGGCCCTGGTTTGGCCCGGCGGGCGAACCGGCGCACGGGTTTGCCCGTACCCAGCCGTGGAAACTGACCGCCCACGATGAAAACGAAGAGGGCGTGATGCTGACGCTGGTGCTGGAGAGCAATCCTCAGACCCTGAAGCTGTGGCCGCACGCGTTTACCCTGATCGCCCGCTTCCGCCTGGGTCAGCATTGCGAAATCGAGCTGGAAGCCTATGGCGACTTTGACGCCACAGCGGCACTGCACAGCTACTTCACCGTCAGCGATATTCAGGGTGTCGAGGTTTCCGGACTGGGCAACAGCTTCATTGATAAGGTCAATGAGGGACAGGTGGGCAGCAGCGACGGCAAACAGCGCTATCCGGGCAGAGTTGACCGCATCTTTACCGCCCCGCAGGATTGCGCCGTCATCAACGATACCATGGGTCAGCGCCAGATCGAGGTATATCACCACCATCACAGTGACGTTGTCACCTGGAATCCGGGCGTGGAACTCTCCTGCAGCATGGCCGATATGGCGAACGAAGGCTACAAAACCATGGTCTGTGTGGAAACCGCGCGTATCAGCAAACCGTTGCGCAGCGCGGGTGAAAAGCCAGCACGGCTGGCCACGACCTTCCGCCTGAAGAAGAAAGCCGCCGCCAGCGACAAGGCGGGCAGCTAAACAATATCCAGCGGTACGCGATGCTGCGGCGCTGGCCAGGCACGATCGATGCGGGCCAGCTCCTCATCAGTCAGTTTCACCTCCAGCGCTGCCGCATTTTCCTGAACGTGAGCGACAGAGCTGGCTTTAGGAATGGCGATTACCCCCTGCTGGCGAACCACCCAGGCCAGCAGGAGTTGCGCCACGCTGATGCCCTTTTGCTGTGCAATCTGCGTCAGAAGGGGATCGCTGAACAGCGATTCCCGTAAGCGGCCGGCCTGGGCCAGCGGGCAATAGGCCATGACCGGCATCCCGCGCTGCTGACAGGCGGGCAGCAGCGCGGACTCAATGCCGCGTGACGCCAGATGATAGAGCACCTGATTAGTTGCGCAGTGATTTCCGCCGGGTTCATCCCACAGTTCCGCCAGATCCTCTGTATCAAAGTTTGAGACGCCCCAGTGGCGGATTTTGCCCTGCTGCTGCAGACGTTCCATAGCGCGCAGAGTCTCTTCCAGCGGAATGTTGCCGCGCCAGTGCAGCAGATAGAGGTCGAGGTAATCTGTCTGCAGGCGGCGCAGGCTGCGCTCGCAGGCGTCGATGGCATCCACTTCCCCCGCGTTCCACGGATAGACCTTCGAGACCAGCAACGCCTGTTCGCGCCGTCCGCGCAGCGCCTCGCCGACCACCTCTTCTGCCCCGCCCTCCGCATACATCTCGGCGGTATCGATAAGCCGCAGCCCGCAATCCAGTCCGGCCTGCAGTGCCGCGACTTCAGCGGCCCGCTGCGAGGCGGTTTCGCCCATGTACCAGGTGCCCTGACCGATGACCGGCAGCGTATCGAATCCGGCAAAATTTATCGTGTTGCGCATTCTGCTCTCCCGCCCCGTTTCAGGGCCCCATAAAAAAACAGAGGGCCATAAATGCCCTCCTGTGGTGCGTTATCAGAAGCTGTAGCTGACGCCTGTCCAGAGGGTCGTCTGCCCGCTCTTCTCAATCATCGGGCTGTCTTTGATTTCACTGTCGAAGCGGGTGTAGCGACCGGTCACGCCGATGTTCCACTGCGTCGCAATCTGATAGCTGGCGCTCAGCTCAACATAGGGCGACCAGCTGTCATCCGGGTTATAGCGGCGGATACCGGTCCGCGCGCTTTCGTGCCCGGACACGCCATAGTAATAACGGTTCTGATTGGCACTGTTCCACATCGCACCGATACCCGGGGTCAGGCTGAAATCCCCCATCTGGAAACGGTAAAGGTAGGTCAGATCCCAGATCATGCCGTTGCTGTTGTTCAGGACATCACCCAGCAAGGCGGTGCGGACGATCCCCCAGTCTGCGGTATGACGGTAGGTCAGGCCGCCCATCAGCGTCATGCGGCGCTTATCCAGCCCTTTCATATCGCCCAGGTCGTTGTCGCTGGGTTTGTACTCCTGCGGTGAACCCAGCAGCGTCAGCGACAGCTGGTCCTGCGGATCTTTCCAGAGGTAGTAGCCGCCCTGCAGGCTGCGGAACCAGAAGTTTTCACCTTCATAGTTGATCACCGGAACCGGCAGATAGTGGTCCTGACCGCCACGGTAAGGCGACTCGGCGTAGATGACCGATGCGCCCACGGAAAGCGGAGCGGCATTGGCCTGCGGCATCAGTAAATAACAGGGCAGAAGGGCAACAAGCGTCTTAAATTTGAATTGGTTCACAATTTATTCATTCCATAAATATAACAATCAAACAGGAAGTCTAACGGTTTTTTACGACTGGATTAACTTATATCGAAATCCTTTAAGCCGCTCATCAACTAAAGTGGCATTAAAGGTTAAAAACACGTTAAGTTAAAGCATCAGCAATTTGAACTCATCTCACAACAAACCCAATTACTTTTGAACACTCTCCTTTTCACCCTAACCCATGGAGGAAATTTCCTAGAAGCCATCTACAGTTAGAAGTAACAGCAGAGATTTTGACCGAGCAGAGTAACCACAAAAGTTGTGTATACCGATAAAAAAGATCAGGTTGGCATAAGGGTTGCTGTACTCAACAAAGAATATCTTCCGGGAGCTGCTACAAGTCTCTAATTACGCTCCTTACCTGTGCTAAAAACGAAAGGACGGGCATCGCTATGAATATATTCGATCACTATCGTCAGCGTTATGAAGCTGCCAAGGACGAAGAGTTCACACTGCAGGAATTTCTTGCCATCTGTAAGCAGGATCGCAGTGCATACGCCAACGCGGCAGAACGACTGTTAATGGCTATCGGAGAGCCGGTTATGGTCGACACTGCCCAGGAGCCACGCCTTTCCAGAATATTTTCCAACCGTGTGATGGGACGCTATCCGGCGTTCGAGGAGTTTTACGGCATGGAGGAAGCGATTGAGCAGATCGTCTCCTACCTGAAACATGCCGCTCAGGGACTGGAAGAGAAGAAACAGATCCTCTATCTGCTGGGTCCGGTGGGTGGCGGTAAATCCTCGCTGGCAGAACGGCTGAAGTCGCTGATGCAGCGGGTGCCGATCTATGTGCTGAGCGCCGATGGCGAGCGCAGCCCGGTGAATGACCATCCGCTCTGCCTGTTCAATCCTCAGGAAGATGCGCATATTCTTGAAAAAGAGTATGGCGTGCCGCGTCGTTACCTGGGCACCATCATGTCGCCGTGGGCGGCCAAGCGCCTGCACGATTTCGGTGGCGACATTTCACGCTTCAAGGTCGTGAAGGTCTGGCCGTCGATTCTGGAGCAGCTGGCGATTGCTAAAACTGAGCCAGGCGATGAGAACAACCAGGATATCTCCGCGCTGGTCGGTAAAGTGGACATCCGCAAACTGGAAAACCATGCCCAGAACGATCCGGATGCGTACGGCTACTCCGGCGCGCTCTGCCGCGCGAACCAGGGCATCATGGAATTCGTCGAGATGTTCAAGGCTCCGATCAAGGTGCTTCACCCGTTACTGACGGCGACCCAGGAGGGGAACTACAACGGGACTGAGGGGATCTCAGCGCTGCCCTTCAACGGCATTATTCTGGCGCACTCCAACGAATCGGAGTGGGTTACGTTCCGCAATAACAAGAATAATGAGGCGTTTCTCGACCGCGTTTACATCGTTAAGGTGCCCTACTGCCTGCGGGTCTCCGAAGAGATTAAAATCTACGACAAGCTGCTTGCCCACAGTGAGCTGGCGACCTCGCCTTGCGCGCCCGGCACGCTGGAAACCCTGGCACGCTTCTCCATTCTGTCGCGTCTGAAAGATCCCGAAAACTCCAGCATCTACTCCAAGATGCGGGTCTATGACGGCGAGAGCCTGAAAGATACGGATCCGAAAGCGAAATCCTGGCAGGAGTACCACGACTACGCCGGTGTGGATGAGGGGATGAACGGGCTCTCGACCCGCTTCGCCTTTAAGATCCTGTCGCGGGTATTTAACTTCGACCACGCCGAAGTGGCGGCGAACCCGGTGCACCTGTTCTACGTGCTGGAGCAGCAGATCGAACGCGAGCAGTTCCCGCAGGAGCAGGCAGAGAAGTACCTTGAGCACCTTAAAGGCTATCTGATCCCGAAATATGCGGAGTTTATCGGCAAAGAGATTCAGACGGCCTATCTGGAATCCTACTCTGAATATGGTCAGAACATCTTTGACCGCTATGTCACCTATGCCGATTTCTGGATCCAGGATCAGGAGTACCGCGATCCCGATACCGGCCAGCTGTTTGACCGTGAATCGCTTAACGCAGAGCTGGAGAAAATCGAGAAGCCTGCCGGCATCAGTAACCCGAAAGATTTCCGTAACGAGATCGTCAACTTTGTGCTGCGCGCCCGGGCACACAATAACGGTCGCAATCCGAACTGGACCAGTTACGAAAAACTGCGCACCGTGATCGAGAAGAAAATGTTCTCCAACACGGAAGAGTTGCTGCCGGTCATCTCGTTTAACACCAAGACCTCGACGGATGAGCAGAAAAAACATGATGATTTTGTCGATCGCATGATGGAAAAAGGCTATACCCGCAAGCAGGTTCGTCTGCTCTGCGAATGGTATCTGCGTGTGCGTAAATCGTCCTGATCAGAGTCTGTAAGCTTGCCGGTAAGTGATACCGGTCTGAAAAGGTCGGGTTCGCCCGGCCTGCTTACAATGTAGTTTGGGGGAATACCATGGCCTATTTCATCGATCGCCGGCTTAACGGCAAAAACAAGAGCGCGGTCAACCGCCAGCGCTTCTTGCGCCGATACAAGTCACAAATCAAGCAGTCGATCTCCGAGGCCATCAATAAACGCTCGGTGACCGACGTAAGCAGCGGTGAGTCCGTCTCTATCCCGATTGACGACATTAATGAGCCGATTTTCCATCAGGGCCGCGGCGGCAACCGCCATCGGGTCCATCCGGGCAATGACCATTTTGTTCAGAATGACCGCGTCGAACGCCCGCAGGGCGGCGGCGGCGGTGGTGGCAGCGGTCAGGGCAACGCCAGTCAGGATGGTGAAGGCCAGGATGAGTTCGTCTTTCAGATTTCCAAAGATGAGTATCTGGACCTGCTGTTCGAGGATCTGGCGCTGCCTAACCTGCGCCGGAATCAGCATCGCCAGCTGAACGAGTACAAGACCCACCGCGCCGGTTTTACTTCTAACGGCGTGCCGGCCAACATCAGCGTCGTGCGGTCGCTGCAGAACTCGCTGGCGCGGCGTACGGCGATGACAGCGGGCAAACGCCGGATGCTGCACGAACTGGAGGAAACCCTGCAGGAAGTGCAGAAAAGCGAACCGGCCCAGCTGCTGGAGGAGGAGCGGCTGCGCAAAGAGATCGCCGAGCTGCGTGCGCGCATTGACCGGGTGCCCTTTATCGACACCTTCGATCTGCGTTACAAGAACTTCGAGAAACGTCCGGAGCCCTCCAGCCAGGCCGTGATGTTCTGTCTGATGGATGTCTCCGGCTCCATGGATCAGGCCACCAAGGATATGGCAAAACGCTTCTATATCCTGCTCTACCTGTTCCTGAGCCGCACCTACAAAAATGTGGATGTGGTCTATATCCGCCATCACACCCAGGCGAAAGAGGTCGATGAACAGGAGTTCTTCTATTCGCAGGAAACCGGCGGCACCATCGTCTCCAGTGCCCTCAAACTGATGGATGAGGTGGTCAAAGAGCGATATGACCCGGCGCAGTGGAACATCTATGCCGCGCAGGCGTCCGATGGCGACAACTGGGCCGATGACTCCCCGCTCTGCCATGAAATCCTGGCGAAGCAGATCCTGCCGGTGGTGCGGTACTACAGCTATATCGAGATCACCCGCCGGGCCCATCAGACGCTGTGGCGCGAGTATGAACATCTGCAGGCGACGTTCGATAACTTTGCCATTGAACATATCCGCGAGCCGGAAGATATCTATCCGGTATTTCGATCGCTGTTTCATAAGCAGGCAACGGAAGCCTGACGCCACAGCGGGGCGAAAATGCCTGACTGTGGCGCACTCCCCCTCCGCCGGAGCCTGCCTTCCGGCGGTTCACCGCCTGCCGCCATCGCCCGCACCTGAGGGTTGAGGCGCAGCGTCCATCGCGTTTACCCGCAGAGCCGGTTTATCACCGGCTTTTTTATCCGCCGAATAACCTGTTAAAACAGTCTGTTTTCCCCCGCTTGCCTGCCAACCCCCTCATTCTTCACATTAATCTGATACCACAGCGCATTAAGCAATTCGTATAATACACATTTTCACAATGACAACTCCTTGATAAAACATTATCTTTCAGAGATAGCATGGATATTTGTCACCAGTCGCGCCTTCGCGCCGTCATATCTCAGGAGACCGGGTTTGAACCACACTATCGTCTACAGTCTGTTTATCATCGGTTCCGTGCTGGTAGCATCGAGTATTTTGCTGAGCTCTTTCTCATCCCGGCTGGGGATCCCGATTCTGGTGATCTTCCTCGCTCTGGGTATGCTGACCGGGGTGGATGGCATCGGCGGTATCGCCTTCGATAACTATCCGGCAGCCTATCTGATCTCGAACCTGGCGCTGGCCATCATCCTGCTGGATGGCGGGATGCGCACCAAGGCCACCTCGTTTAAGGTGGCGCTCGGCCCGGCACTGTCGCTGGCGACCGTGGGCGTGATGATTACCGCCGGCCTGACCGGGGTGGTTGCCGCCTGGCTGTTTAACCTCGATATGATGCAGGGCTTCCTGATCGGCGCGATTATCGGCTCCACCGACGCCGCCGCCGTCTTTTCGCTGCTGGGCGACAAAGGGCTGAACGAACGTGTCAGCTCCACCCTGGAGATCGAATCGGGCAGCAACGACCCGATGGCGGTCTTTCTCACCATTACCCTGATTGAGATGATCGAGCAGGGCCGCAGCGGGCTCGACTGGATGTTCCTGGTGCATCTGGTGCAGCAGTTCGGACTGGGCATCGTGCTGGGCCTGGGCGGTGGCTGGGCGCTGCAGCAGCTGATCAATCGCATCAGTCTGGCCGGGGGGCTTTACCCGCTGCTGGCGCTGAGCGGCGGCATTCTGGTGTTTGCTCTGACGACGGTGTTAGAGGGCAGCGGCATCCTCGCCGTCTACCTGTGCGGCTTCCTGCTGGGCAACCGCCCGATTCGCAACCGTCATGGCATCCTGCAGACCTTCGACGGGATGGCGTGGCTCAGCCAGATTGGCATGTTTATCGTGCTGGGGCTGCTGGTGACGCCGTCCGACCTCTGGCATATCGCCCTGCCCGCGATGATCCTGTCGCTGTGGCTGATTCTGGTGGCGCGTCCGCTGTCGGTCTTTATCGGCCTGCTGCCGTTCCGCAGCTTTACCACCCGCGAACGGTTCTTTATCAGCTGGGTGGGCTTACGCGGTGCGGTGCCGATTATCCTGGCGGTGTTCCCGATGATGGCCGGGCTGGAGAACGCCTCGCTCTATTTTAATATCGCCTTCTTTGTGGTGCTGGTCTCCCTGATGCTGCAGGGCACCTCGCTGGGCTTTGCCGCCAAAAAAGCGAAAGTGGTGGTGCCACCGACCGCCTCGCCCATCAGCCGTGTTGGCCTGGATATTCATCCGGAGAATCCGTGGGAGCAGTTTGTCTATCAGCTCAGCGCAGATAAGTGGTGCGTGGGCGCGGCCCTGCGCGACCTGCAGATGCCGCGAGAAACCCGCATCGCCGCCCTGTTCCGTGACAATGTGCTGATGCACCCCAACGGCGGCACGCGGCTTAAAGAGAACGACGTGATTTGCGTCATCGGCCGTGAGCGCGACCTGCCTGCGCTGGGCAAGATGTTCAGTCAGACGCCGCCGGTTTCACTCGATCAGCGCTTCTTTGGGGACTTTATTCTGGATGCAGAGGCGCGTCTGCGTGACGTTGCGCAGATTTATGGCCTGGAGCTGGATGAGAGCACCAACGATCAGCAGTCGCTGGGACAACTGGTGCTGGCGATGCTGGGCGGCGCGCCGGTCGTTGGTGACCAGGTGGAGTGGAATCAGCTGACGTGGACCGTGGCGGAGAAAGAGGATAACCGTATTGTTAAGATCGGGGTCCGTCCGGCGGAAGAGAAGGAATAATCCTAATCATTCAGCCACGTTATTTTCTGTTGATACGCTAAGCTTAACGCTCTATGTCAGTAAAAACGGGAGAAATGAATGGGACACGTCGTTAAAATTGGTCGTTATGAGATTGTTGATGCCGATCTTGACGGTGAGAACACCGACACCGTCAGTATCCCCTGTCATACCAATCCCGGCTTAATTACCCAACTTGACGGCTGGGATCGCGATACCAGCGTGCCCGCCTGGATCGACGGGGAACCGGTGGATCTGCAAATCGGTCATTACGATAAACAGCAGGACCGCTGGATTTTAAAAAAACCTGCCTGAGCCTTTTTCATTACCGCCGGTCGCCTAAACCGGCGGTAATTCCTAAAAAGCGTCTTAAACAGTTTGGTTATAACTGACCGCCCTCTTATTTTATCTAATTGAAACATCAGCTTAGCCATTTAAAACTTTAATCACTTTCGCCGTTTTCAGATTTTTTCCGTATTAACTCTGTCAAATATCTCCTGCATACTCATTCTCAATGCTGCAACATTTCGTGAGTACCATCACGCTTTAATCGTTATCTTTTTGCAGCTGTACTGGCTTGACTGACTGCACCAGCCTGAAAATGACTTTTTAATTTTCAGCAGCCCACTCCTGAGCGCGTACCTGATTCTGATCAGGCCATCTTTTACTAAAGAAAGAGAGCAGGTTTTATGGCAAGTACATTGATAATGAATAGCCCGAGCCGCTCGTGGAGCGGCACGCGCAAGAATATCATCGTGAAATTCGCCCTGAGTTTCTCCGATCTGATTGCACTCAATCTGGCTTTGTTTTTATCTGCCGCCACGATACAGGGTATTTGGGGCGAGCTGGATTCCTTTATTCCGCCGCATCAGATTGAATATCGTTTTATTGCCCAGTTTATTATGTCGGTGCTCTGTACCGGCTGGTTCTGGGTGCGTCTGCGTCACTATACCTATCGCAAACCTTTCTGGTTTGAGCTGAAAGAGATCGTCAAAACGTTATTTGTTTTCTCGCTGCTCGACCTCGCGCTGATCGCCTTTTCAAAGTGGGACTTTTCGCGCATGGTCTGGGTCTTCAGCTGGACATACGCCCTGCTGCTGCTGCCGCTGATGCGGGCGATGGTCAAGCGCGCCATCAACAAGGCGGGCCAGTGGCAGAAAGAGACCATCATCATCGGTTCAGGCCGCAACGCCACCGAAGCCTATGCGGCGCTGCAGAGTGAAGAGATTCTGGGCTACAACGTGCAGGCGTTTATCTCGGTGGACGATGTGCCGACCGGGCAGAGCGTCAACGGCGTGCCGGTGATCACCTGGAAAGATATCAACTGGCAGACCATCGACCGTGACAACGTGCAGTTTATCGTCGCCATGGAGTATGAGCAGCAGCCGATGCGCGACCGCTGGCTGAAGTTTCTGTCGAAGATGAACTGCCGATCGGTCTCCGTCATCCCGACGCTGCGCGGTGTACCGCTCTACGGCACCGACATGTCCTTTATTTTCAGCCATGAAGTGATGATCCTGCGCGTCAGCAATAACCTGGCGAAGCACTCTTCCCGCTTTATGAAGCGCGCCTTTGATATCGTGGTGGCGTCGATGCTGCTGCTGTTCCTCGGCCCGATCTTCGCCCTCCTCTGCTTTATGGTGAAGCGGGATGGCGGCAATGCGATCTATGGTCACGAGCGGGTCGGTCAGAACGGCAAAAAGTTTAAGTGCCTGAAGTTCCGCTCGATGGTGACTAACTCCAAAGAGGTGCTGGAGAAGTTACTGGCGACCAGCGAAGAGGCGCGCCGGGAGTGGGACAAAGACTTCAAACTGAAGAACGATCCCCGTATTACCGCTATCGGTGGGTTCCTGCGTAAAACCAGCCTGGATGAGTTACCGCAGCTCTGGAACGTGATTCGCGGTGAGATGAGCCTGGTGGGCCCGCGCCCGGTGATTGAAGCCGAACTGGAGCGCTATGCCGGTGACGTGGACTACTACCTGATGGCCAAGCCCGGCATGACCGGCCTCTGGCAGGTCAGCGGACGAAACGACATCGACTATGATACCCGCGTCTATTTTGACTCCTGGTATGTGAAGAACTGGGCGCTCTGGACCGACATCGCCATTCTGTTCAAAACCGCCGGTGTGGTGCTGCGCCGCGACGGTGCCTACTGAGTCTGGCCCTGCGATGCCTGTTCCGGCAGGCATCGCACTTTCCGCACCCCTTTCCTCTATCTTTTTTGCCTCTGAATCATTACCCTTTGCGATCGTTTTTTAACAGACCGTTTACCCTCTGGTTGTTATGCAAAAATTTACTCTGCTGTTATTAAGCCTGGTGCTACTGGCACCTTTAGGCATCGATCTCTATTTGCCCACGCTGCCGCAAATCGCCGTCGGGCTGAATACGCCGGTTACCCTGGTGCAGACCACGATCCCCCTGTTCCTGCTGGTAATGGGCCTGGGGCAACTGGTCACCGGTCCGCTGGTGGATAACTATGGCCGTAAGCCGATCGCGCTGCTGGGCCTGGCACTTTACATTACCGGCAGTGCTATCGCGGCGACCGCCACCTCTTTTCCGCTGTTCGTAATCGCGCGCCTGGTGCAGGGCTGCGGCGTCTGCTGCAGCGCGGTTGTGGCCTTCAGCGGCGTGCGCGACAGACTCAGCGGGGATGATGCCGCCCGCGCCTATGGCTTCCTGAATGGCGCGCTGAACATCGTTCCGGCCCTCGCGCCGCTGCTGGGCGGCCTGCTGGCCAGCGCCTTCGACTGGCGCGCGCCCTTCTGGTTCCTCTGCGGCTACGGCGCGCTGATTACGCTGCTGGTGCTGATCTGGCTGCCCGAGACCCGTCCGGCGGATACCCTGCGCGTGAAAGGCCTGCCGGTTAAACAGTATGCCGCGATCCTGCGTCAGCCCCGCTTCCTGGCGTTTGCGTTTGCCAATGCCGGTGCGCTGGGCATGGTGCTGACCTATGTGTCGCTGGCACCCCAGGTGCTGATGAGCGAAGGCGGCCTGACCCCGATTCAGTTCTCCTTTGCGTTTGGCGCGAACGGATTCTGGATCATGTTTGTCAGCATGTTCGTCAACAAAGCGATTCGTAAGGCGGGTCGCCCGTTCTGTCTGGCGATGGGTTTCCTGACCATGCTGATGGGCGCGCTGCTGCTGGTAGCCGGTATGCAGATCTTCCCGGCCGCGATGCAGACGCACTGGGCGCTCTATATGTTCCCGGTGGCCGTGGCGGTGGCCGGTCTGGCCTTTACCGTCGGCCCCGCCACCAGCTATGCACTGGAGCCGTATCAGCAGCAGGCGGGCGTCGCGTCGGCCCTGCAGGGCTTTATTCAGATGGCGGGCGGTGCGGCAGGCAGCCTGATTATCGTGGCGCTGCCGGTGGCGGAGAAGCTCTCACTGAGTCTGATGATGCTGGTGGGTGCAGCGCTGGCATTCCTCGCCTGGCGCTGCAGCAGGAAGATGCGCGGCACGCTGACCGCGCTTAAATAGCCCTGACCGGAACGCGGGGGGCGAGTGCACACATCAGCTCGTACCCTACCGTTCCGGCCGCTTTAGCGACCTGATCAATTTTAACCTGCTCGCCCCACAGCTCGACCGCAGAGCCGATGCCCGCCTGTGGACAGGGGGTCAGATCCACCGTGATCATATCCATGGAGATTGCGCCCACGACCTGGGTCATCACGCCATCCACGCAGACGGGCGTGCCGGTCGGCGCATGACGCGGATAGCCGTCGGCGTAGCCACAGGCGACGACGCCGATCCGCTGGGCGCTGCTGGCCCGGTAGCGGTAGCCGTAGCCGACGCCATCGCCCGCCTGAAGTTGCTGCACCGCGATAATCTCGCTGCTCAGGGTCATCACCGGTTGCAGGCCGCTGCCGGCGATATCCTGCCAGTCGCCGCTGGGCGAGGCGCCATAAAGGACGATGCCGGGACGAACCCAGTCAAAGTGCGCCTCCGGATGCCACAGCGTACAGGCGGAGTTAGAGAGAGAGCGCGGGCAGTTCAGCCCCTCGGCCGCCTGTTCGATGCGCTGCAGCGGGTCAATCAGCCCCTCGGGATTTTCCGCATCGGCAAAGTGTGCCATCAGCGTCATCTCACCCACGTTACTCAGCGCCCGCAGCTTCTGCCATGCGCTGTTAACCTGCTCCGGCCGGAAGCCCAGCCGGTTCATGCCGCTGTTGACCTTGAGGTAGATATCCACCGGCGCAGAGAGCCTGGCCGCCGCCAGCGCATTGATCTGCCAGTTGCTGTGCACGCTGGTCGTCAGGCGATAGCGGTCGATCAGCTGCAGATCGTCCGGGTGAAAAAAGCCCTCCAGCAGCAGAATCGGTTTTTTCCAGCCCTGCTCACGCAGCTGAATCGCCTCTTCCATATTGAGCAGCGCAAAGCCGTCGGTGGCAGACAGCGCGTCGCGCACGCGATCTATACCGTGCCCGTAGGCATTCGCTTTGACCACTGACCAGACGCGCGAGGCGGGGGCGGCCTGGCGCACAACCGTCAGGTTATGACGCAGCGCCTGCTGGTTAATGGTCGCAACAATCGGACGTGACATCTTCCTCTCCCTGAATACTTAACGAGTTGCGTTAGCGTTACGCAGCGGGGATGACGTCGCCGCGAAACCGGGTAAGTAGCGGAACACCGCTAGGTCATCGGCGGCAATAGCGGGTTTTTTACCGGAGATGAGATCGGCCAGCAGCTGACCCGATCCGCACGCCATCGTCCAGCCCAGCGTACCGTGACCGGTATTCAGGTAGAGGTTGGAGATGGGTGTGGCACCTACGATTGGCGTGCCGTCCGGCGTCATCGGGCGCAGGCCGGTCCAGAAACTCGCCTGCGCGACATGACCGCCTTCAGGATAGAGATCACTGACGACCATCTCCAGCGTTTCCCGCCGCGCTTCGGTGAGTCTGGTGTTAAAACCAACAATTTCCGCCATTCCCCCCACGCGGATGCGATCGTCGAAGCGGGTCACCGCCACTTTGTAGGTCTCGTCCAGGATAGTCGAGACCGGGGCCGCGTCCGGGTTTTTAATCGGGATGGTCAGCGAGTAGCCTTTCAGTGGATAGACCGGGATATCGATGACATTTTTCAGCAGCGCGGTCGAGTAGGAGCCAAACGCCACCACGTAGCTGTCCGCTTTCACGATTTCATCGCCGCACTTCACGCCATAGATGCGGTTGCCATCGCGCAGCAGGTGATCAACGGTGGTGTTATAGCGGAAGACCACGCCCGCCTCTTCGGCCATCTTCGCCAGTCGCTGCGTAAAGAGCTGGCAGTCGCCGGTTTCATCGTTGGGCAGGCGCAAGCCGCCGGTGAGCTTATGCTGGGTCGCGGCCAGCGCCGGTTCGGCGCGTGACAGCTCATGCGCCTGCAACAGCTCATAAGGCACGCCCGCGTCGCGCAGCACGGCGATATCTTTGCTGGCGCTGTCGAACTGCTGCTGGGTGCGGAAGAGCTGCAGCGTCCCGCCCTGACGGCCCTCATAGGCAATGCCGGTTTCACTGCGCAACGCCTTCAGGCAGTCACGGCTGTATTCGGCGATCCGCACCATCCGGCTTTTATTCTGCTGATAGTGGTTGATATCGCAGTTGCGCAGCATGTGCCACATCCACTCCAGCTGGAAACTGCTGCCATCCAGCCGGATAGCCAGCGGCGCATGACGCTGGAACATCCACTTCACCGCTTTCAGTGGCACACCGGGGGCCGCCCAGGGAGCCGCATAGCCCGGTGAGATCTGACCGGCATTGCCCGCACTGGTTTCCATCGCCGCCGCAGGCTGACGATCGATGACGGTAACCTGATGTCCGGCACGGGCCAGATACCAGGCGCTGGCCACACCGACTACCCCACTTCCAAGAATGACAACGTGCATAGCTCCCCCACCCGACCTCTAAAAGCATAATTCACTGTTCAACTGATGATAGCCAGCGGATTAACAAAGCGGATACCACCCCGAAATTTCTCCCTCTATTTCACATCTTTTTTACTTTTCCGGTAACTAAAATCTTGTCACCCGCCCGATTTCAGCGGTTTATGCGTCTTAATCGTTAAACGCAGAAATAAATGACAACAAAGGCAGTGAAATCTGCCTGTTTCAGGAGAATCCTTCAACCCCATACATTCTGCTTATAAACAGGATCATATCCTGCGATAACCTTCATCAGCCGGAGGAAAGAAGGTGAAACAGGCCATTGCGTCTATCTGAATGATTTTGTGCCAAAGATTTCGTTTGAGTTCGCATTTCGGATAGGCGACAGTGGGCTATCATTGTTGTGTTCGCCTAGTTTTTTTGGGTTCCCTTTTTCAGGACGAAGCCTTAAATAACCAGAACGGGTTGTCTTTCGGGTCAGCCGGTTTGCAAACAAGAGGTGCGCTATGACGACAATCTTTGACGAAGCCATCAGAGACAGCAAACGACTCAATGACGGACCAGACTGGACATTCGAACTACTGGATGTCTATTTAGCCGAGATCGACCGGGTGGCTAAACTCTACCGGCTGGATACCTACCCGCACCAGATCGAAGTCATTACCTCAGAACAGATGATGGATGCCTATTCCAGCGTGGGCATGCCGATCAACTATTCTCACTGGTCGTTCGGTAAAAAGTTTATCGAGACCGAGCAGCGCTACAAGCATGGTCAGCAGGGCCTGGCCTATGAAATCGTCATCAACTCCAACCCCTGCATCGCCTATCTGATGGAAGAGAACACCATGACCATGCAGGCGCTGGTGATGGCGCATGCCTGTTACGGCCACAACTCGTTCTTCAAAAATAACTACCTGTTCCGCAGCTGGACCGACGCCGGTTCAATCGTCGACTACCTGCTGTTCGCGAAAAATTACATCAGCGACTGCGAAGAGCGCTACGGCGTCGAAGAGGTCGAACGCCTGCTCGACTCCTGCCACGCCTTAATGAATTATGGCGTCGATCGCTATAAACGCCCGCAGAAAATCTCTCTGCAGGAGGAAAAAGCCCGGCAGAAGAGCCGCGAAGAGTATCTGCAGAGTCAGGTGAATACGCTCTGGCGCACGCTGCCGCGCCGTGAAAAAGAGGCAGTGCCCTTTGAAGCCGCACGGTATCCCTCTGAGCCGCAGGAAAACCTGCTCTACTTTATGGAGAAGAACGCCCCGCTGCTGGAGCCGTGGCAGCGCGAAATCCTGCGCATCGTGCGCAAGGTCAGCCAGTATTTCTATCCACAGAAGCAGACTCAGGTGATGAACGAGGGGTGGGCCACCTTCTGGCACTACACCATTCTTAATCACCTCTACGATGAGGGCAAAGTGTCGGAACGCTTCATGATGGAGTTCCTGCACAGCCATACCAACGTGGTCTATCAGCCGCCCTACAACAGTCAGTGGTACAACGGCATCAACCCTTACGCATTAGGCTTTGCCATGATGCAGGACATCAAGCGAATCTGTCAGTCGCCGACGGAGGAAGATCGCTACTGGTTCCCGGATATTGCCGGGTCCGACTGGCTGGAAACACTGCATTTTGCGATGCGCGAGTTCAAGGATGAGAGCTTCATCAGCCAGTTCCTGTCGCCGAAGGTGATGCGTGATTTCCGTCTGTTCACCGTGCTGGACGATGACCGTAACAACTACCTCGAAATCGCCGCTATCCACGACGAGGCGGGCTACCGGGCGATTCGTCAGCAGCTCTCGGCCCAGTACAACCTGAGTAATCTGGAACCCAATATTCAGGTTTATAACGTCGATCTTCGCGGCGACCGTTCGCTGACGCTGCGCTATGTGCCGCAGAGCCGCACGCCGCTGGACAAGAGCCGCCGCGAAGTGCTGAAGCATGTGCATCGCCTGTGGGGATTCGATGTAATACTGGAACAGCAGAATGAGGATGGCAGTGTCGAACTGCTGGATCGCAACCCGCCGCGCGGCGTCGCACTCTGAAGAGATAAAAAAACCGGACCTGAGGTCCGGTTTTTTTTAACGTTTATTGCCGAGATCGTCGGGCAGATTCTTTTGCATGCTGTGCCAGATCTCTCCGCTGCGGCGGCCATAGTTTCGCACCACCTCAACAATCTCATCCTGCCCTGGCGAGGTGTCACACAGCGCCAGCAGTTTCAGATAAAAATCACGCGCCACCTGACGGGCTTCGGGATTCGAGAAGTAGTGGCGACCCACGCGCGTATAGAGACCTTTCAGGCCATTCAGGATCAGGCCATAAATCGGGTTGCCTGAGGCAAAAGCCAGCCCCCGGAAGACCCGATAGTCGAGTTCGGTATAGGCATCGGCCTGGTCGGCGACCGCGCTGACGGTTTCCAGCACTTCACGCGCTTTATCCGGATGATGACGCAGTGCACGGCTGATAAAGATCGATGAAATGTTACTGCGCACCGACAGCAGGTTGTCGATCAGCACCGGCACGCTGTCGTGGTCGAGACGCGCCAGGGTTTCCAGAATATTCAGCCCGGACGTTTCCCAGAAGTCGTTGACCCGCGTCGGTTTGCCATGCTGGATCGTGAGCCAGCCATCGCGCGCCAGGCGCTGCAGCACTTCACGCAGTGTGGTGCGCGTCACCCCAATCAATTCAGAAAGCTCACGCTCAGCAGGAAGAATCGACCCGGGCGGAAAGCGACTGTTCCAGATGCTTTCAATAATATACTCTTCAGCAAATCCCGCTGGACTCTGAGCCTTTATAACCATAGCAATGTGTTCTCGTTGCTTTTCTAATCATGATGGGCACTCATCATACCAGACGCCCTATAGCGGATATAGCCTGCGTCACTATTAAAACCGGGTGCGGGCGCATATTTCAGACTGGCTGACAGCCCGCGCACGGTGACAGGCGCGCCGGTCGTGCTGGCGCTTTCTGCGCCTTATCGCGCCCGTATCAGTCAGGTATCAGTCTGGCTCAGCGCTGAGTCCGGATCGGGGATAGGTGAAGGCCGTCGCCGCAGCCCGGCCAGCACGCGCGCATTGCCGGCCAGCGGCCTGCCGGGCCCCGCAGCCATCACCGTGACATCTGCCCCTTTTAACCTGTTCTGGATCAGCATCAGGTTATGTTTACACACGATTTTTCCCTGGCCGTAGCTGGTTTGCCTGCGCTTTTGGTTTACACTGCGTGGCATTCACGTTTACAGGGAATGCAATATGTTGAGATATCTGAATCGCTGTTCACGCGGTCGCGGTGCCTGGTTATTACTGGCCCTGACTGCGCTGGCGCTGGAGTTGGCGGCGCTCTTTTTTCAGCACGTCATGGGCCTGAAGCCCTGCGTGATGTGCATCTATGAGCGGAATGCGCTGTTCGGGGTGATGGGCGCGGGGCTGGTGGGGGCGATTGCGCCGAAATCGCCGTTGCGTCTGGGCGCGCTGGCGCTCTGGATCTACAGTGCCTGGGAAGGTCTGCGCCTCGCTTATGAACACACCATGATTCAGCTGCATCCGAACCCCTTCACCACCTGCGATTTTGCCGCCCGCTTCCCCGACTTCCTGCCGCTGGACAAGTGGCTGCCGTCGGTCTTTCTGGCCAGCGGGGACTGCGCAGAACGCACCTGGACGTTCCTGACGCTGAGCATGCCGCAGTGGATGATCGTGGTGTTTGCCGGCTATCTGCTGGTGGCCGCGCTGGTGCTGATTGCCCAGCCGTTCAAACCTAAACAGCGCGATCTCTTTGGTCGCTGACAGAAAAAAGGCTGCCCGAGGCAGCCTTTTTTACATCCATCCTGGCGACATTCAGCCGTTGCGGTCGGGTCGGTCAATGATGTGATCTTCCCAGTCGCGCACTTCACTCTCCCGCACCGCGATATAACGCACCGAAATGCGCTGGGCATGCATGGCGCTTTTCGAACCGGCGCGCAGCGGATGCCACGCCGGAAGCGGTTTGCCCTCGCCCAGCAGCCGGTAAGCGCAGGTGCGCGGCAGCCAGTCAAAGGTGGTCAGATTTTCGCGGGTGAGCTTGATGCAATCCTCTTCTAATTCGAAGCGGCGCTCATAGTTGCGGCACTGGCAGCTTTTGATGTTGAGCTGATTACAGGCGACGTTGGTGAAGTAGATCTCATCCGTGTCGGCGTCCTGCAGCTTGTTCAGGCAGCACTGACCGCAACCATCACACAAGGATTCCCACTCCTCATCGCTCATTTGTGCCAGGCGTTTGTGTTGCCAGAAAGGGGTATCAGTCATGATGATTGTCCGGGTTGTGCCTGAAACGCACCTTATAAAGCCTCTGCCGCAGTGATGCAAGTGTTTAGAGCACGCGCGTGCTGATGCCGTGGCCCGCGACGGAGACCTCCAGCTGATCCCCCGAACGCATCGGACCAACCCCTTCCGGCGTGCCGGTCAGGATCACATCGCCTGCGCGCAGCGTGAAGTAGTGGCTCATGTGGGCAATCAGCGGCAGGATTTTATGGATCATATCCGCGGTATTCCCCTGCTGGCGAACCTCACCGTTGACGCGCAGCGTCAGCTCAGTGTTCTGCGGGTCGCCACTGAATTCGGCGGCCGGGATAAAGCCGGAAACCGGACAGGCATTGTCGAAGCCCTTGGCTTTCTCCCACGGCTGGCCCGCCTTTTTCAGTCCGGCCTGCAGGTCACGCAGGGTCAGATCCAGCGCCACGCCATAGCCTGCGATCGCCTTAGCCACATGCGCCTCGCTGGCCTGCTTCAGGGTGGCACCGATCAGCACCGCCAGCTCCACCTCATGGTGCACCTCGCCAAAACCGTCGGGAATCGTGAGCGGCTGGCGCAGATCGCACAGCGCGGTTTCCGGCTTAATGAAGATAACCGGTTCAGTCGGCGTTGCACTGCCCATCTCTTTAATATGTTTTGCGTAGTTACTGCCGACGCAAACCACTTTGCTGACCGGAAAATCTATCAGAGCGCCTTGCCAGTTCCGATGCTGATACATGTTCATCCCCTGTTCAGGTTAGGTGTGATGCCAGCGTTGCTGGCGGATTGATGTTTGCCTGTGGGCTGATCGATATGCCAGCCTCATGGCGTGATAATAAGATCCTTTTAACGGTCCGGGGGGTGGAATTTGTCAAAAAGCGTAAACAGAAGCGCATAAGTGCTGAAGTTTCGACCAGATCGGGGAGAAATTTCAGGCAGGGAATTTAAGACATGTCAAAAACCGATAAGCTGCGCCGTCTATTTTTCGCAGCATTAAAGCCATATTATCCTGGCAGCCTTGCGCTGACAGGATTTATATTTACAGATGAATCTGAGTTAAACTTTTTTATCGGCCTGTAAATGAATTTTTAGCAGACTTTCAATCGGTGGAGGAAGCTGTAAATAATAGCCCTGTTCGCTCAAACCCTGCTTAACTTTATTGATATCCGCATTAGCCAGCCTGTCACGGCCCTCCAGCTTCAGCACCATTGCCAGCTGCGGCTTGCCAAACCCTTTCAGCAACGCGTCCGGAACGCGCGAAAAATCGTCCTTTTTTTCAACATAGAGATAAGTCTGGTCACGTAACGGGCTTCTGTAGATCACACAAAACATATTTTTTACTCGAATTAACCGGCGTTGAGGCTTGTCTGAATATAGCTGTAACTATAACATGCTTGCAGAACTTCGAATATTCACCGTAAGCGCATAAACGATGATTTTATCATCGCCTGGCTGACGGTAGTGAAAACAGGACTGAGTCGGGACTGATGTCGCAAACGCCAATCGAATTTAAAGGTAGCAGTTTCACCCTGTCTGTCGTCCATTTGCATCACCATGACCCTGTGGTGATCCGCAAGGCACTCCAGGACAAGATTGACCAGGCGCCAGATTTCCTGAAGAACGCTCCGGTGGTACTTAACGTTGCAACGCTGAGTGCGGATGTTAACTGGAAGCAGCTGCAGCAGGCGATTCTCGCCACCGGTTTACGCATTGTTGGCGTGAGCGGCTGTAAAGATGATGCCCTGAAACGCATCATCGTCCGGGCTGGCCTGCCGGTGCTGGCCGAAGGTAAAGAGGCGCGGCCGCGCAGCGACGCGCCTGCGCCGGTTCCTGAACCCCAGCCGGTGGCGGCTGAAGCCGTGGCCGCAAAAACCCGCATCGTGAATACCCCGGTGCGCTCAGGTCAGCAGATTTATGCGCGTGACGCCGACTTAATCGTCACCAGTAGCGTCAGCGCCGGGGCCGAACTGGTCGCCGATGGCAACATTCATATTTACGGCATGATGCGCGGCCGTGCGCTGGCAGGTGCCAGCGGTGACCGCAACTGCCAGATTTTCTGTACCCACCTGGCCGCCGAGCTGGTTTCGATTGCCGGGGAGTACTGGATCATGGATCAGATCCCGCAAGAATTTTTTGGTAAAGCTGCGCGCCTGTGCCTGCAGGATGGCGCGCTGACTATCCAGACACTTAATTAGGCCCCTTTTCTTTTGTTAAGGAAATCAACATTTATGGCACGCATTATTGTAGTTACATCCGGTAAAGGGGGCGTTGGTAAGACCACGTCAAGCGCGGCCATCGCCACCGGTTTAGCGCAGAAAGGCAAAAAGACGGTCGTGATCGACTTTGATATCGGTCTGCGTAACCTGGACCTGATCATGGGTTGTGAACGCCGTGTGGTCTACGACTTCGTCAACGTAATTCAGGGCGATGCCACGCTGAACCAGGCACTGATTCGCGATAAACGCACTGAGCAGCTCTATATCCTGCCTGCGTCACAGACCCGCGATAAAGATGCGCTGACCCGTGAAGGTGTTGAAAAAGTCCTGAACGACCTGGCCGCGATGGAGTTCGATTTCATCGTCTGCGACTCACCGGCCGGTATCGAAACCGGTGCTCTGATGGCGCTCTACTTTGCCGATGAAGCCATCATTACCACCAACCCGGAAGTCTCTTCTGTTCGTGACTCCGACCGCATTCTGGGTATCATCTCGTCCAAATCCCGTCGCGCTGAAAACAGTCAGGATCCGGTGAAGGAGCATCTGCTGCTGACCCGTTACAACCCTGGCCGCGTAAGCCGTGGCGACATGCTGAGCATGGAAGATGTGCTGGAGATCCTGCGCATTCCTCTGGTCGGAGTGATCCCGGAAGATCAGTCAGTCCTACGCGCCTCTAACCAGGGCGAGCCGGTGATCCTTGACGGCGAGTCTGATGCTGGCAAAGCCTATGCCGATACCGTTGAACGGTTGCTCGGTGAAGTTCGCCCCTTCCGCTTTATCGAAGAAGAGAAGAAGGGTTTCCTGAAACGCCTGTTCGGGGGATAAACCATGGCATTACTTGATTTCTTTTTATCCCGGAAGAAGAACACTGCCAACATAGCCAAGGAACGGCTGCAGATTATCGTGGCAGAACGGAGAAGGGGCGACAGTGAGCCCCACTATCTTCCGCAACTTAAGCGCGACATTCTGGAAGTGATTTGCAGATATGTGAAGATCGACCCGGAAATGGTGACGGTGCAGCTGGATCAGAAAGGGGATGATATCTCCATTCTGGAGCTCAACGTCACGCTGCCGGAAACGGATGACGTGACGAAATGACGCTGACCGTTTCCTGAATTTCCCCTGCGCTCTGGCAGGGGAAATTTCATCGGTCAGACAGCCGTCAGAATGGCATCAATGCCAGGTTTCAGCAGTGCGCCCCGCCATCCGGTGAGTAACTCCGGCTGACGTCCCTGTGGCTTAAGGCCCCAGTGCTGACTGAGAACCTGATTGATCTGACGACGCGACGCCAGCAGTTCCTGACTGAACCCACTCTGCTCACTCACCTGCTGCACCAGCGCCTTCATGGCTTTAAACACATTCTTATAGTGTGGATGATCGATCAGATTGCCCAGCGGTGCGGGTAATTCACTCTCGTCCAGCGCCGCAGCGTCGGCGACCAGCGCCACCAGCGTTTTACCGTGGAAACGAATCTCGTGCCCTGACAGCCCCAGATGGTCCAGCTCGCCCAGCGAGCCAGGCATAAAGCGGGCGACCTTCCAGAGATGCTCTTCGCGCACCACAAAGTTCACCGCCATATCCTTTTCACGCGCCAGCTTCAGACGCCAGGCCGCCAGACGCTGTAACGCCGCCAGCTGACGCGGGCGCAGCTGCCAGGCATTGGTGATATCGCGCCAGGCATCATCCGGTGCCACCGTGTCGAGACGGCGCTGACAGAGGTTTTCGCACTCGCTGAGCGCCGCTGCCATGTTGCCGGCCGCCTCGGTGTTGGCCATCAGCTGACGGGCAATCGGCAGCAGATAGTGGACATCCGCGGCCGCATACGCACACTGCCGCTCGGTCAGCGGGCGGGCCAGCCAGTCGGTGCGCGATTCACTTTTATCCAGCTCAACCTGAGTGAAGTGTGCGACCATCGCGGCAAAGCCCCACGACAGCGGCTGGCCGGAGAAAGCTGCCAGGATCTGCGTGTCGATCATCGGCGTCGGCAGAACGCCGAAGCGGTGCAGGAAGACTTCCAGATCTTCCCCGCCGGCATGCAGGAACTTGGTGACGCGGGTATCGGTCAGCAGTTCGATAAAGGGTGACCAGTCATGGATATTCAGCGGGTCAATCAGCACCAGTTGCTGATCGTCAAACAGCTGGATCAGGCCCAGCTGTGGATAGTAAGTGCGGGTGCGGACAAATTCGGTATCCAGTGCCACCGCCGCGTGCTGGCGCGCTTTCTGACACACGTCTGCCAGTTGATCATCCTGGTCGATAAGGGAATAGTTCACGTCTTATTTTCACCGCAGCCAACAACGCGCGGCGCTCCATGTTAAACACAATAAAAACGCCGGACATGCCGGCGTTCAACCTCAATTCAGTCCTGCTTCAGCGCCCGGACTTTACCTCGTCGCGCAACTCGCGTCGCAGTATCTTGCCAACGTTGGTTTTTGGCAACTCATCCCGGAACTCAATAATCTTCGGCACCTTGTAACCGGTCAGCTGACGGCGGCAGTGGTCGAGCACCTCCTCTTTCGTGAGCGAGGGATCTTTTTTGACGATGCAGACTTTCACCGCTTCGCCCGAGAGGTCGCTGGGCACGCCAATCGCCGCCGCTTCACGCACTTTAGGGTGCTGCATCAGCACATCTTCGATCTCATTCGGGTAGACATTAAAGCCTGACACCAGAATCATATCTTTTTTGCGGTCCACGATGCGAATAAAGCCTTCCTCATCAACGGTAACAATATCACCGCTGTGGAGCCAGCCATTTTTCAGCACCTCCGCCGTGGCTTCCGGATGCTGCCAGTAGCCCAGCATCACCTGCGGGCCGCGGATGCAGAGCTCGCCCGGTTCACCCGGCGGCACCTCATTGCCGGCGTCGTCCAGAATCAGGACGTCGGTCGAAGGCACCGGCAGGCCGATGCTGCCGGTGTGGCAGCTGATGTCATAGGGATTGACCGACACCAGCGGCGAACATTCGGTCAGGCCATAGCCCTCCAGCAGGTAGTGCCCGGTGAGCTTTTCCCAGCGCTCGGCCACCACTTTCTGCACCGCCATCCCGCCACCTGCGGAGAGTCGCAGCGTCGAAAAATCGAGTTTATTGAACTGCTCATCGTTGAGAAGCGCGTTGAACAGCGTGTTCACGCCGGTGATGGCCGTAAACGGCACCCTGCTCAGCTCTTTCACAAAACCGGGGATATCGCGTGGATTGGTGATCAACAGGTTCTGACCGCCCAGCTCCAGGAACAGCAGGCCGTTCACGGTGAGCGCGAAGATGTGATATAGCGGCAGCGCGGTGACCACAAACTCTTTGCCGTCGCGCAGCATTTTGCCATAGGTCGCGCGGGTCTGCTCAATGTTCGCCTGCATGTTGCGATGGGTCAGCATCGCCCCTTTGGCGACGCCGGTGGTGCCGCCGGTATACTGCAGGAAGGCGAGATCGTCATTGGAGACCGCCGGGCGCTGATACGGCAGCGACGCCCCGCTCTCCAGCACCTGACGAAACGAGATGGCGCCCGGCAGATGGTATTTTGGCACCAGCTTTTTCACATATTTGACGACGAAGTTCACCAGCGTGGCTTTAATCGGTGCCAGCTGATCGCCCATTCGCGTCAGAATAACGTGGCGAACCGGCGTCGCGTCCACCACCTTTTCCAGCGTGTGGGCGAAGTTAGAGACGATGACGATGGCGCTGGCGCCGCTGTCATTAAGCTGATGCTTCAGCTCGCGCGGCGTATAGAGCGGATTGACGTTGACCACCACCATTCCCGCACGCAGCACGCCAAACAGGGCCACCGGATACTGGAGCAGATTGGGCATCATCAGCGCCACCCGGTCACCGGCTTTCAGGCCCAGCTGCTGCTGGAGATAGGCGGCAAACGCGCGGCTCTTCTTCTCCAGCTGGCGGAAGGTCATCTTCTGACCCATGTTCAGAAAGGCGGGTTGATCGGCGTAGCGTTTTACGGCCTGCTCAAACAGATCGACCAGAGAACTATAACGATCTGCACTTATTTCGGCAGGCACATCTGCCGGGTAGCGTTTCAGCCAAACCTTATTCAAGGATCCACCCCGATAATTATGTTGTATTTCCATCGCTGCCTCAGCCAATCTGGTTTGTTAACAATATTTTAACTGATTGTACCAGTTTGCCTGTTTCGGCATGTTGAGGTTGCGAAGTCCATCACTAAATTTCGTGCTGATAAAACAGACAAATAAAAAGCCCGGCTGCGAGCACCGCGACCGGGCTGGATAAAGACGATGTTCACACTTACTCGGTCAGAATGGTCTGCACCTCGGTGGGGCCGGTATTCATCATGCCCCAGTAAGGATTAGGCCCCCAGTAGCCCCCGCGATGGCGGGTAGGCCCATACCAGATCCAGGGATCCACAGGCTGAGGCGGCGCCATCACCTGCTGCGTCAGCCGCCAGCGCTGGTAGCCGCGCACATCGATGACCGCGAATTTGTAATCCGCCTCACCGATTTTGCCCTGCTCCGTGCCCTTCAGCGTGCCCAGCACCGTGACATACTGATTTCTGACATCCACCGGATCGACGAAACCGTGGATATCGGCATAAATCCGGCCAACCGATGCTGCCCCCAGACGCGGTCTGGCGCTGTCATCCAGCGGCTGGGCCGCAATCTCAAGCCGGGTTTTGCCATTCAGATTGGTAACATTGACTACCTTGCCGCCAAAGCGTGACTCCTGCCCGACAAACAGCGCCGGATCGCTCATCACCCGCAACAGATCCTGCTGCGGCTGCGGCGAACTGCCCTGCAGCGTGTCAGGGATAGAGACACAACCGGTTAACGCCAGCACACAGGTCAGCAGCAGACCTGAAAGCCCTTTACCACAGATTGACGACATAGCGATTCTCCCATCAGGTAAAGATTAGACTGGCCGCATTACAATAAGTTGCGTGCCTTTTACCGGCCAGGTAACTTTTTCCAGGCGACTTCGTTACGCAGATAGGTTGGCTCCGCCGTTTCGGGCAGACACGTTTCACCGCGGGCCAGCGCCAGGGCGGCCAGCGGCAGCATATCCTGTGCGGCAGGCAGGGTCACGTCGCTGGCACTGAGCGTCAGCGGATGGCCCTGCTGAAGCTCCGGATAAGCCTGCCAGCCGGTGCCGGCGGTCATCCATTCGCCGGACAGCGCCTGCATGCGTGCCAGCGCCGCCGCCGGTGAGAGCACGCTTTCAGTGGCCTCGCCCTGCCAGACGCCCTGCTCATCACGCTGATATTCGGCCCAGTAGACCTCACCCATGCGCGCATCAATCGCGGTTAACACCCGCGTGGCACCGTGCAGACGCCAGGCGCCTTCCGCCAGTGTCGCCAGGGTGGAGACGGCGATCATCGGCAGAGCGGCGCCCAGCGCCAGGCCCTGCGCGATACCAATCCCGATTCGCACGCCGGTAAAGCTGCCGGGCCCGCGGCCAAACGCCAGCGCATCGAGCTCGGTCAGTTCCAGCCGCTGCGCCAGCAGCAGCTCCTCGACCAGCGGCAGAATGCGCTGGGTATGATCGCGCGGAGCGATCTCAAATCGGGCATCCATCTGTTGCTGATTCAGCAACGCGGCTGAACAGGCTTCTGTTGCCGTATCCAGCGCTAGAATTCGGGCTGACATGACTACCTCAGAAGAAAGAAAAACGGCGCGCATCTTAGCACAGAATTACGCGTCTGGTTCGGGTTGCTGGCGGATAAAGGCGATGGCGCGGGCGATGTCCCGGGTGCGCGGCGTGGGCGGCAGGCTGTTGAGAAAGAGTGCGCCATAGGGCCGCGACACCAGCCGCTGATCGCAGATCACCAGCACACCGCGATCGTCCGTGTCGCGAATCAGGCGTCCCACGCCCTGCTTCAGGGTGATCACCGCATCCGGCAGCTGCACGTCGGCAAAGGGGTCGCCGCCGCGAATACGGCAATCTTCCATGCGCGCTTTTAACAGCGGATCTTCCGGCGAGGTAAAGGGAAGTTTGTCGATGATCACCAGCGACAGCGCGTCCCCGCGCACATCCACGCCCTCCCAGAAACTGCTGGTCGCCACCAGCAGGGCATTACCTTTCTCGATAAACTGTTTGAGTAGCTGGCCTTTGCTGGTTTCACCCTGCACCAGCACCGGCAGCGTCATCGAGGCGCGGAATTCGGCCGCCAGCTCCCGCATCATCAGGTGCGAGGTGCAGAGAAAGAAACAGCGGCCTTTGTTGGCGTCGATCAGCGGCTTCATCATCGCGGCCAGCTGGCGCGCGCCACCGGGCCGGTTCGGTTCCGGCAGATTACGCGGCACGCAGAGCAGCGCCTGCTTCGCAAAATCGAACGGACTGTTGAGGATCAGGCTCTTCGCCGCATTGACCCCCAGCCGTTCGGCGAAGTGCGCCATGTTCTCATCGACCGCCAGCGTCGCGGAGGTAAAGATCCACGCGGCCTTGCGGTTATCCATCACTTCGCGGAAGCGCTCAGCCACCGAAAGCGGCGTCAGCGCCAGGATAAAGTGACGTGAGGTGCATTCATACCAGTAGCTGTAGCCCGGCTCGTTAATCGCCCGCAGCCGTTTCAGCCGGCCACGATAGAGCGCGGCCCGCTCAAAAGCAGCATCCAGCAGGGCCGATCGGCCCAGCGACAGTTTGATAACGTCGTAGCAAAGCTCAAGCGCGTCATCCAGCAGCGTAAACATGCGCAGAATCGCGTTATCGCTCAGCAGTTCGCGCAGATTACCGCGAAAGCCGGGATCGCCTAATGCCAGCCGGAAATCCTGTGCGCACTGGGCCAGCCGGTCTGCCGATTTCTGCAGCTGCTGCGCATCCCGCACTTCGGTGCGGTAAGCGGTAATAATATCTTTGGCGAGATCGAGTAACTGGCGGCTGGAGAGTTGCTGACCAAAATACTGGCTGGCGATATCGGGCAACTGATGGGCTTCGTCGAAGATCATCACGTCCGCTTCGGGGATCAGTTCGCCAAAGCCCCCCTCCTTCACCACCAAATCAGCGAGGAAAAGATGGTGGTTCACCACCACGACATCGGCGTCCATCGCACGCTTTCGCGCTTTGACCACGAAACACTCTTTGTAACGCGGGCAGTCGGTGCCGAGGCAGTTGTCATTAGTGCTGGTGACCAGCGGCCAGACCGGGCTGTCCTCGGTAACACCCGCGCAGCTGCTGATGTCACCATCTTCGGTCTGCGACGACCAGCTTCGCAGCGTCACCAGGTCGGTCAGCGCCTGAACGGTGAGATCGCCCCCCGCCATCGACTGCTGCTCCATCCGTTCCAGACAGAGATAGTTAGAACGCCCTTTCAGCAGAGCGGTTTTGCCTTTGAACTTCAGCGCACGGGTCATGGTGGGCAGATCGCGGCCATAGAGCTGATCCTGCAGCGCTTTCGACCCGGTGGAGACGATCACTTTTTTACCGGCCCGCAGAGCGGGTGCCAGATAGGCATAGGTTTTGCCGGTGCCGGTGCCGGCTTCGACCACCAGTTCACCCTGCTGTTTTACGGCTTCTGAGACCGCCTGGGCCATCTCACGTTGTGCTTCTCGCGGTCTGAAACCCGCAATCGCCTGCGCCAGTGCGCCATCCACTGCAAAATCGTCTGCCACATACCCTCACTAAGAACGGCAAAAACACTGTAATTATGTCAGTATTGGCATGACAAAGCAAAATGAAGGCTTTTCAAGAGGTTAGTCTGTTCGGGCTGTCCCGGACGGGCCGGATGGCCAATGCGCTAAGACCAAGAAAGGCGGCGCGCGGCCGCCTGAGCAGATGGGCTCCCTGAAAGGAGTTCGGGTTCGGGGTTACTCGACGATCATGCGGCCGTTAAGGGGCTGCAGCGGACGATTGTTAGTGGTTTTCAGCGCCTGCCTGAAGGCGTCGAGCTGGGCCTGAGAGAGCGTGACCGGCTGTTTCATCACCAGCCAGCGGATGCCTTCGCTGCAGGGCGGCGTGGTCAGCGAGCCGCTGAAACGGTAATAGTGCAGATCCTGCGGGAACAGCGCGCGCAGATCGATCTCACGATTAATGCTGACCTGCTGATTCTCTTTTTTCGGCATTGCGTCAATCAGGGGTGCCAGCGCCGGGTTCTCTTTACCCACCTCAAACATCACCGCAACCACGGCCAGGTCGCCCCCCTCTTGGCTGTGAACAAAATGGGCCTCCAGCGGGAAAGTGTGGCCGTTTATCTGGTTTTCGCCTGGGGTATGAAAATGATACTGACGCAGCGTGAATTTTTCGCCGTCCAGCACAAAGTCATCCTCATTATCGACGGTGACCTGAATAGTGTGGCCATTATTAATAACTTTTTCCGCTGAGGCCTGATAAGCCAGATTCAGGGGCTGCAGATTTCCCTGGATGGGATCTTTAATATTAATGGGCGACTGCGCCTTTCCTTCGTGACAGAGGTGAAAATCGCTGCTGAGTTCGCTCCAGTGCTCTGGCCCTGCTTTGCCTTCGTAGCTCCAGTGCGGTTCTGCTGCGCCAGCAACGCCCATCGATGACAGCATGACGATCAGACTTAATCTTTTTAATCCTTTCATTTTATCCCTGCTAATAAGCTTGTGTGTGGCAGAGATAATATTCCGCGCTCTTTTCTCTCAGCAAGGTAACAAAATGCGATCGCCTGTCTCGCGCAGGAATAATGAGATTACTATTTTTATCGATGTTAATTAAATTAACATTCCATTGATTAAAACATTATTCCGGATGAAATAAAGGTGGAATTATCGCGCTGACGTTATCGGTTAATTGCACTGCGGAAGCCTCACCGTCGCGAGGGGCAAAAAGAAACCGCAAAACGGGGGTTTTGCGGTTGACCGTTCACGCAGAAGAAACGGACGGCTCCCTGTCAGCGGATCAGACATCCTTTTCCAGCGGATCCTCTTCCTCATCCTCTACGTCGTCTTCAGGATAGATCTCAGCATCATCTGGCAGGGGTTCATCGTAATCAGGACGTTCAGACATAATTACCTCCGGTGATAAATAGCAGTGCTGCTATTTCAGATGAGCATAGTTAACCGGCGCGCCCCGCCGCACAATTTCCGCCTGAAGTGTGAGCAGGGCTTAAGATCGCTGTAAGCGCGTGAAAAGGTTCCTACGGCTCTGCGTTAATGGTGTATGTAGAGCGCGCCCGCCAGCATGATGATGAAGAGCACCGCAAACGTTATTACCCCCTGCCGCGTGCCTCTGGATAAACCCACGAAGGCCGCGATAACAATAAAGAGCAGCGTCAGTGCGCCCGCCATCACCCAAAACAGATACTGCGTATTCGCCATGTGTTCATCCTCATTCTGTGGCGCTATCTTTCGGTTGATTTATAACATTTTTCAGCCTGCCCTGCCGCGGTTTCACCGCAGACCGCGGCTGATTGCGCGATTTGCAGGCGCGCAACCGGCCTGACGCCCGCGATGGCGTGGCGGACAGTGTGATGCAGTTATCAAATACAGAGGAACGCCGCGAGGAAAGTAACACCCGGATTATACTGATCAAATCAGCTGACCGTTGGGATGTGGCACCTGCTGGCTGATGTGCCGACACTGGCTTGACGCTGCCCCTGGCACTGTTAAGCAGATGGCCTTAACCCGACTGCCTGTTTCAGGTGGAGGAACGTGATGAACTATTTCCGCATCGGCTCTCTGGCCGGCGTGCTGCTGCTCTGCGGCTGCCAGGCCCCCACGCCCGACCAGGCTCGTCAGCAGGAACCGCTCTTTCAGGGACAGAGCACCCGAAGCGCTCCCCAGCTCAGCGACTGTATCTATCGCGGCTGGTCCACCACGACAGTCATTGCCAGCGACAACACCACTCACACCCAGCCCAGAGGCAGTGACATCAGCGTCTACACCTGGGAGGACGCTATTTTTGCGGATATCACCCCTCAGCGGAAAGGGTCGGAGGTGAAATATTTCACCACCTTCCGGATGGCGCCTCAGGTGATGGCGGACAGGCAGGCAATCGTTCAGCGCTGTCTGTAGGCGCAGAGGGTGACAGCGGTGTCAGGAGTGTGCCAGGCTAATGCGCACATAACGAGGGAGAAACCGATGAGCATTACCCGCATTGATCCGGAACACCGCATGTCCGAAGCTGTCATCCACAACGACACCATCTATTACACCAGCGTGCCAGAAAACCTGGACGCCGATGCCGAAGCGCAGACTGCGAATGCGCTGGCGGTCATTGATGCGATCCTGACCCGCCTGGGCAGCGACAAAAGCAAAATCCTGGATGCGACGCTGTTCCTGGTCGATAAAGCCGATTTTCCTGCCATGAACCGCGCGTGGGACGCCTGGGTTTCGCCGGGTAATGCGCCGGTGCGCTGCACGGTTCAGGCCGGGCTGCTCAATCCGAAATATAAAATCGAAATCAAGATTATCGCCGCCCGCTAACCGCGCCGGGCGTTATTCCTCTTCGTTCTCGTCATCTTCGTCGTCGAATAGCGCCCGAATCTGTTCACCCGTATGGCTCTCGCGAATTTCCTGCGCCACCTGGGCGATCGCCTGACCGCTCGTCAGTCCGTCTGCCATTAATTCCTGAATGCGTTCGACGGCCTGCTGTTGCTGCTCATGAGAGAGCGCCGGTAATCCTGTCATCATCTTCTACTCCTGCGTTGGGGCCGACAGTATCCCACGCGGAACTAACAGGTGCCAGTCAGGAAAAAATATGTCAGTCTGACCGCCTCTTTGCCTGCTGATTTGTCTGCACGATGATTGTTGAAACCCTGACGCTTGATTACACCCCCGATGCGCTGACGCAGCGCTTCGCGCCGCTGTCCCATCTGCCGTGGGCGATGCTGCTCTCCTCCGCACAGGCCAGCCACAGCGATAACCGCTTTGATATTCTGACCGCCGACCCGCGGGCGACGCTGGTCACCCGGGGAACCACCACCACTGTCTGCGACCCGCACGGCTGCCGCGAATCCACCGCCGATCCACTGCGGCTGGTTCAGCAGCAGTGTGATGCGCTCGGCGTGACGCCGGTGGCCAGCGAAGCGCTGCCGTTTCAGGGCGGTGCGCTGGGCCTGTTCGGTTACGATCTGGGCCGCCGGTTTGAATCCCTGCCACAGCACGCCGAGGCCGATCTCACTACGCCTGACATGGCGGTCGGGATCTACGACTGGGCGCTCATCGCCGATCATCACCAGCAGACGCTGACGCTGGTGGCGACAGAGAACGTGGCGGCGCGGGCCGCCTGGCTGACAGTCTGGCCCGCGCGCAAAACCGTACCCTTTTCACTGACCAGTCGCTGGCGTTCCAATCTGAGCTATGCCGACTACGCCGCACGCTTCGACCGGGTTCAGGCCTACATTCAGGCGGGCGACTGTTATCAGGTCAACCTGGCCCAGCGCTTTCAGGCGGGCTATCAGGGGGATGAGTTTCAGGCGTTTACCCGGCTGAATGCCGCCAACCGCGCGCCCTTCAGCGCGTTTCTGCGTCTGCCCGGCAGTGCGATCCTCAGCCTGTCGCCCGAGCGTTTTCTCTCCCTGAATCAGAAGCAGATCGAGACCCGGCCGATCAAAGGCACCCGGCCACGCTGCAGCGATCCCGTCGCCGATGCGCAACAGGCCGAGGCGCTGCGCAGTGCGGAGAAAGATCGGGCCGAAAACCTGATGATTGTCGATCTGCTGCGCAACGATATCGGCCGCGTCGCCGTGCCCGGCTCGGTGACGGTGCCAGAGCTGTTTGTGGTTGAGCCTTTTCCGGCGGTTCATCATCTGGTGAGCACGGTGCGGGCGCAGCTGCCTGAAACCCTGCAGGCCACGGATCTGCTGCGCGCCTGCTTCCCGGGCGGATCGATAACCGGCGCGCCCAAAATCCGGGCGATGGAGATTATTGATGAACTGGAGCCGCAGCGGCGCAATGCCTGGTGCGGCAGTATCGGCTATCTCAGCCTCTGCGGAAGGATGGATACCAGCATCACCATCCGCACGCTGATCGCCGAAGGCCAGCAGATCTACTGTGCCGCCGGTGGCGGGCTGGTGGCCGACAGCGATCCGGCGGCGGAATATCAGGAGACGCTCGACAAAGTGAGCCGGATTTTACCGGCACTGGAACAGACCGGAGGCGCCGTTGGCCCTGACGCTTGAAACTTTCCGCAGCCGTTTTCTGTTGCAGCAGCCTGCCCGCAGCACGCAGCGCCTCTCCGGACGCCATGCTGCAGTGCTGGTACCGGTGGTGGCGCGGCCTGAGCCGGGTCTGCTGCTGACCCAACGCTCGCACGCGCTGCGCAAACATGCCGGGCAGGTGGCCTTTCCCGGCGGGATGCAGGATGCCACCGACGCCTCGCTGATCGCCACCGCGCTGCGCGAGGCGCAGGAAGAGGTGGGGCTGGACCCGCAGCAGGTCGAGGTACTGGGCGCACTGCCTGCCGTCACCAGCAGCACCGGCTTTCAGGTGACGCCGGTGCTGGGGATCATCCCGGCCGGTCTGCGCTTAACCCTCAATCCGGATGAGGTCAGCAGCGCCTTTGAGATGCCGCTGGCCGAGGCGCTGCAGCTCAGCCGCTACAGCGCGCTGGAGATCAACCGGGCGGACGTGCGCCATCCGGTCTGGCTGTCACGCTATCAGGATTATCTGGTGTGGGGCATGACCGCCGGGATCATCCGCTCGCTGAGTACGCAAATCGCTTTCTGAGATTCCCTGCCCCGACCCGTCAGCTCCCTGCCGGGTTGCGCTATAATTTTTTCTACTGGTTTTAATAAGTTTATTTCATGCGAAAAGCTGCTCTTTTCCGGTGCATGACCATTACTATTAGCGCCATAAACTGCCCCGGCAGACTGATAATAATTGTGAGGAGTGTCACCTGTGATTAGTGTTTTCGACATGTTCAAAGTGGGCGTCGGCCCCTCGAGTTCGCACACTGTCGGCCCGATGAAAGCGGGTAAACAGTTTGTGGATTTGCTGAGCGAACAGGGAAAGCTGCAGGAGGTAACCCGGATCGCCGTGGATGTGTATGGGTCGCTCTCCCTGACCGGTAAAGGTCACCACACGGACATCGCCATTATTATGGGTCTGGCGGGCGAATCGCCGGATACGGTGGACATCGATATGATCCCCGCCTTTATTAAGGATGTCGAACAGCGTGAGCGACTGCTGCTGGCGAAAGGCGCGCATGAGGTAGACTTCCCGCGCGAAGGCGGCATGGTGTTTCGCAGCGAAAATCTCTCCCTGCATGAGAATGGCCTGCGCCTGCTCGCCTTTGCAGGCGACCTGCTGATCCTGTCGAAAACCTACTACTCGGTGGGCGGCGGTTTCATTGTCGATGAAGAACATTTCGGTCAGTCGGCCCTGGATGAAGTTTCCGTGCCCTGGCCTTTCCATTCCGCCAAAGATCTGCTGGCCCACTGCCGCGAAACCGGCCTGTCGCTTTCGGGCCTGGTCATGAAGAACGAACTGGCGCTGCACAGCCGCGATGAGATTCAGGCCTATTTCGCCACCATCTGGCAGACCATGCAGGCCTGTATCGATCGCGGCCTGAATACCGAAGGCGTGCTGCCCGGCCCGCTGCGGGTGCCGCGCCGCGCCGCCTCGCTGCGTCGTCTGCTGACCTCCTCCACCAAACACTCCAGCGATCCGATGATCGTCATCGACTGGATCAATATGTTTGCGCTGGCCGTCAACGAAGAGAACGCTGCGGGTGGCCGGGTGGTGACGGCACCGACCAACGGCGCCTGCGGCATCGTGCCTGCGGTGCTGGCCTACTACGACCACTTTATCGAGCCGGTCACGCCCGATATCTTCCTGCGCTATTTCCTCGCCTCCGGCGCGATTGGCGTGCTCTACAAAATGAACGCCTCCATCTCCGGTGCCGAAGTGGGCTGCCAGGGTGAAGTCGGTGTTGCCTGCTCGATGGCGGCGGCCGGTCTGGCTGAGCTGCTGGGCGCCAGTCCGGAGCAGGTCTGCGTCGCCGCCGAGATCGGCATGGAGCATAATCTGGGACTCACCTGCGATCCGGTGGCGGGTCAGGTGCAGGTGCCCTGCATCGAGCGCAACGCGATCGCCTCAGTGAAAGCGATCAACGCGGCGAGAATGGCGCTGCGCCGCACCAGCGAACCGCGCGTCTCGCTGGATAAGGTCATCGAAACCATGTACGAAACCGGCAAAGATATGAACGCCAAATACCGTGAAACTTCACGCGGCGGGCTGGCGATCAAGGTTCAGTGCGATTAACGCTCCCGCCTGGCTGTTTAAATAACGTGCAAACGTAAGCAAATCCGTATCCTGCGCTATCTCAGCGCAGGATTACACGGTAGAGTGATTCCCGCGCAGCCGTCCGGCTTGCCCTGCTTTCCAGACCCGCTTTTCTGCATTACGGCCTCAGTTCTGGCCTGATCGTGCCGATACTCATCCCGTTGTGTTGCTTTTTTCTGGCTTTAGGGAAGGTGGAAACTGATGTTCATGGCCCAGCAATATGTTGGACAATTCAGACGCAAGCGTTTGCTCATCGCCCTGTCGATCGCCACCCTGGTGCTGGTGCTGACGCTGGCGTTCCGCTATATCGAAGAGAAGTCGCGCATTGAACAGCAGGCGATGGATTTCGCCGACAAGGCGATCATGCGGTTTGACCGGATGTTCTCCCCGCTGGAGGTGTCAGCCAGTAATATGCTGGGGCTGGTCGGCGTGCCCTGCCAGGATGTCCGCTTTCCCCTGATCGAGAAAATCGCCTCCCTGCAGACGGTCCGGGCGATCCTGCTGATTGAGAACGATACCCTCTACTGCTCCAGTATCTATGGCGCACGCAGCATCCCTTTCGGTGAAACCTTCCCGGACCTGGCCTTCAACGGCCAGCGCATGACGCTGTCAACCGACCCCTATCTGCTGAAAGGGTCACCGGTGCTCCTGCTCTGGACGCCAAAGAGTATGGATAACCGTGCCGGCATTCTGCAGGTCATCAATATCGAAATGATGAGCAACTACCTGCTGGAGCCGGAGTTGCCCTGGGTGGAGCGCGCCGTCTTCAACGTCAACGGTCAAAGTCTGGAGTATGGCAATCCGCTGATTGAGTCCACGGTGCCAGCCGATGATGAGGTGAGCTACGAGCAGGATTCCCTGCGCTACCCCTTCAGCCTGACGCTCTACGGCCCCTCCCCGACCCGCCTGGCGCTGGTCACGCTGCCCTCACAGCTGCCGCTGGCGCTGCTGCTGAGCCTGCTGGTGGGCTATATCGTCTGGCTGGCCACCGCGAACCGCATGAGCCTGAGCTGGCAGATCAGCTATGGCATCACCGCGCGCGAATTTATGGTCTACTGCCAGCCGCTGATTAACAGCAAAAGCGGCGAGTGCGACGGCATCGAGTTACTGCTGCGCTGGCACAATGCCCGTCAGGGCTGGATTGCCCCGGACGTCTTTATTCCGCTGGCCGAGCGACAGAACCTGATCAAACCCCTGACGCGCTTTGTGCTGAATGAGGTGGTCATCGCGCTACCGCAGCTGCCCGAGGATCCCGACTTCCATATTGCCATTAACGTGGCCGCCAGCCATTTCCGCGATCGCGCTATTCTGGAGGATCTCCAGACCCTCTGGTGGCCCGCGACGCCCATGCCGAAGCTGGTGGTGGAGCTGACCGAGCGGGATGCGCTGCCGGTGGTGGATCAGTCGGTGATCACCCAGTTGCATGATATCGGCGTGCGGCTGGCGATCGATGACTTCGGCACCGGCCACAGCTCGCTCTCCTATCTGAAAGATCTGCATCCCGACGTGCTGAAGATCGATAAGATTTTCACTGCGGCCATCGGCACAGACGCGATTAACGCGACGGTCACGGATATGGTGATCTCGCTGGCGCAGCGTCTGAATATCAGTCTGGTGGCCGAGGGGGTCGAAACCGCCGAGCAGGCGGCCTATCTGATCGAGCGCGGCGTGGATCATCTGCAGGGCTACTACTACGCCCGTCCGATGCCGCTGGCGGATTTCCCGGCCTGGCTGGCCGCGCATCAGGCCGAGGTCCGGTCCTGAGCCTGCGCCCGCTGCCGCACAGGCAAAAAAACAGCCGCGGCGGTCAGGCAGCGGCTGTCAGTGACGTCCGGGGTGGCAGGTTAACCCTGCCGCAGACGATTACCCCTCTTCATCCTCATCGTGTGGCTTATCTTTGGTGACACGCACCAGATCGATACGGTAGTCGGTCGCCTCGATGATCTGGAAGTGCAGCGGCGTGATGTCAATAACGTCGCCCGGCAGCGGCAGTTGCCCTTTCTGGGCAATCAGCAGGCCCGCCAGTGAGGCGTGATCTTCGGCCGGATCGACCAGCTCATGGAAATCGAGCAGCTGCTGCAGCGAGTGCAGATCCGTGCCGCCTTTCACCAGCCAGCCGTCGCCGTCTGCGATGATATCCGGCGTTTCATCCTCATCCGGGAATTCACCGGCAATCGCCTCCAGCACGTCCAGCGGGGTAATCAGACCCTGCACCACGCCAAACTCGTTGGTGACGATGACGAAACTGCCCCGTGCGCGACGCAGCACGCCGAGCAGGTTGATCGGGTCCAGGGTTTCCGGCACCACGATGGTCGGCGTGCTGGCCGCGAAGGTCGCCACATCCACCCCGTGATCCAGCGCCACCAGCAGCTCTTTGGCACGAACCACGCCGACGATCTCGTCCAGCTCGCCCCGGCAGACCGGGAACAGGCTGTGTGGCGTATCGAGCAGCTGCATGCGGATCTCATCGACCGGACGGTTCGCGTCGACCCAGGAGATTTCACCGCGCGGCGTCATGATGCTGCGAATTGAGCGCGACGCCAGCGTCAGGACGCCGTTAATCATATAGCGCTCTTCGTCCTTAAACGCCTCCTGCGGCATGGCTTCCGCCAGCGCCACCTCTTCGCTGGATCCGCCGTTATTGTTGCTGGCGGTCTGGGCGCGGTTGCGGCCACCCATCAGGCGCAGAATCGCTTCGGCGGTGCGCTCACGCATCGGGCGATTCGACTGATGACGGATAAAGTTACGGCGGGCAATCTGGTTGAACAGCTCGATCAGGATCGAGAAGCCGATGGCCGCGTAGAGGTAACCTTTCGGAATATGGAAACCAAAGCCTTCTGCCACCAGCGACAGACCGATCATCAGCAGGAAGCTCAGGCAGAGCACCACCACGGTCGGATGCGCGTTAACGAAGTTGGTTAACGGCTTTGACGCCAGCAGCATCACACCCATCGCAATCACAACGGCGGTCATCATCACCGGCAGATGGTTCACCATCCCCACGGCGGTGATCACGGCGTCCAGCGAGAAGACGGCGTCCAGCACCACGATCTGCGTAACGACCGCCCAGAAACTGGCGTAGCCGCGATTGCCGGAACCGTCGAGCTGACGGTTTTCCAGCCGCTCATGCAGCTCCATCGTCGCCTTGAACAGCAGGAACAGTCCACCGGCCAGCAGGATCAGATCGCGGCCTGCGAAGCTGAAACCGCCTACGCTGAACAGCGGTGTCGTCAGCGTCACCATCCAGGAGATTAAAGACAGCAGGCCCAGACGCATCACCAGCGCCAGCGACAGACCGATCAGGCGCGCTTTATCGCGCTGCTTTGGCGGCAGCTTGTCAGCCAGAATGGCGATAAAGACCAGGTTGTCGATGCCGAGAACAATTTCCAGCACCACCAGCGTCAGTAAACCCGCCCAGATTGAGGGGTCGAATAAAAATTCCATTATTTATGACTCCAGAACAGGGGACCAGACGAGCCGAGGCGTATCAGCGCAGCAAAGCGTGACATCCGGATAGTCGGGAAAACGTGGAAAACGCCGTCAGGCGAGAGGTGACGCGCCAGCAGGCGCAAAGAACAGATTAAGCGACGTCGGTGACGATCCATAAGGGTGGGCTGAAGCCCGTTACTCCTGAGTAATAAACAGAAGGCTAATGTATCAGTTCGGAAAACGGCGTCAAAAAATTTTCTCATTTTTACAATCTGCTGCCGCGCGAATCAGGTGCATCAAGAGGCATGCAGATGCCGCAAGCGGGTAAATAACAGACAGGCATCACATCATTTATTTTTTCGCTCACTAAAATAAATCCCGACTTCATGACTTTTACCATCGTATTCCCCTTTTTTTTCGACGCTTTACCTGAACGTTGAGACATCCGGTTAAACCGATAATCAGAGCAAAATTCAAAACCGTTCATCCCCTGAGATGAGCATCTCTAGCAAACGGAGGTAGCAGGTGACCATTGCAATTGTGATTGGTACACACGGCTGGGCCGCGGAACAACTGCTGAAAACAGCAGAAATGCTGTTGGGCGAGCAGGAGAATGTCGCCTGGATAGATTTTGTGCCCGGAGAAAATGCAGACACGCTGATTGAAAAATATGCGTCACGGCTGGCAGAACTCGATACCGGCCAGGGGGTGATGTTTCTGGTCGATACCTGGGGCGGCAGTCCGTTTAACGCGGCCAGCCGGATAGTGGTCGACCGGCCCCGGTATGAGGTGGTCGCCGGGGTCAATATCCCGATGCTGGTCGAAACGCTGATGGCGCGTGACGATAACCCCACGTTTGAGGCGCTGGTCGCCGTGGCAGTCGAAACCGGCCGTGAGGGGGTAAAAGCCCTGAAAGCCACCGACACCGCTCCTGCCCCCGCACCCGCCAGCGTCAGGCCGGCCGTGGCCGCGCCACCGGTGCAACCAATGGGGCCGGGCGATCATATGAAAATCGGTCTGGCGCGAATCGACGACCGCCTGATCCATGGACAGGTGGCGACGCGCTGGACCAAAGAGACCAACGTGCAGCGCATTATCGTCGTCAGCGATGAGGTGGCTAACGATCACGTCCGCAAGACCCTGCTGACCCAGGTCGCTCCGCCGGGCGTCACGGCGCATGTGGTGGATGTCGATAAGATGGTGCGGGTGTGGAATAACCCAAAGTATGGTCAGGATCGCGTCATGCTGCTCTTTACCAATCCGACCGATGTCGTGCGGGTGGTGGAACAGGGGGTTGAGATTAAGTCCGTTAACATCGGCGGGATGGCGTTCCGCCAGGGAAAAACGCAGGTCAATAACGCGGTTTCGGTCGATGAAAAAGATATCGCCGCCTTCCGCAAACTCAATGAACGCCATATCGAGCTGGAAGTCCGCAAAGTTTCCAGCGACCAGAAACTTAAGATGATGGATTTAATTGCGAAAGTGAACGCGTAACCTCCACCCGTCTGCGCCTGCGTTTAAGGGTGCATGATCGTTATCCTGCTGAGGAGAGCCAGTATGATGGAAATAACCTCGCTACAGATTATTTTGATTTTTATCGTTGCCTGTATTGCCGGGATGGGATCGATCCTGGATGAGTTCCAGTTTCACCGTCCGCTGGTCGCCTGCACCCTGATCGGTATCGTGCTGGGGGATATGAAAACCGGCATCATTATCGGCGGGACGCTGGAGATGATCGCGCTGGGCTGGATGAACATCGGCGCCGCCGTCGCGCCCGATGCCGCCCTCGCCTCAATTATCTCGACCATTCTGGTCATCGCGGGCGGTCAGAGCGTCGGAGCCGGTATCGCGCTGGCGATCCCGCTCGCCGCCGCCGGGCAGGTGCTGACGATTATCGTGCGAACGCTGACCGTCGCCTTCCAGCACGCCGCGGACAAAGCGGCAGAAAAAGGTAATCTCACGGCTATCTCCTGGATCCATGTCTCTGCCCTGCTGCTGCAGGCGATGCGTATCGCCATCCCGGCACTCATCGTGGCGATTTCTGTCGGCACCAGTGCGGTGCACGCCCTGCTCAGTTCAATCCCGGAAGTGGTGACCAACGGGCTGAATATCGCCGGCGGCATGATTGTGGTGGTGGGTTACGCGATGGTGATCAACATGATGCGCGCGGGCTACCTGATGCCCTTCTTCTATCTGGGCTTTGTGACCGCAGCCTTCACCAGCTTTAACCTGGTGGCGCTGGGCGTGATTGGCGTGGTAATGGCGGTGCTCTATATCCAGCTCAGCCCGAAATATAACCGTGCGGCGGGTGCACCTGCCGCTGCCGCGACCCCGAACGATCTCGATAACGAACTCGATTAAGGAACAGGTGAGCACATGGTCGATATAACTAAGGTCGAAAAGAAACTGACTCCCGGCGATGTCCGCGCCGTCTTTCTGCGCTCTAACCTGTTCCAGGGTTCATGGAACTTTGAACGTATGCAGGCGCTGGGCTTCTGCTTCTCGATGGTGCCGGTGATCCGCCGTCTCTATCCTGAGAATAATGAGGCGCGTAAGCAGGCGATCAAGCGTCATCTGGAGTTCTTTAACACGCACCCTTATGTGGCCGCGCCGGTGCTGGGCGTCACGATGGCGATGGAGGAGCAGCGAGCCAACGGCGCCGCCATCGACGATGGGGCGATTAACGGCCTGAAGGTCGGGCTGATGGGGCCGCTGGCCGGGGTGGGCGATCCCATCTTCTGGGGCACGGTACGGCCGGTCTTTGCCGCACTGGGCGCCGGCATCGCCATGAGCGGCAGCCTGCTCGGCCCGCTGCTGTTCTTTGTGCTGTTCAACCTGGCGCGCCTGCTGACCCGCTACTACGGCGTGGCCTATGGCTACCGCAAAGGGATCGATATCGTCAGCGACATGGGCGGCGGTTTCCTGCAGAAACTCACGGAGGGCGCCTCGATTCTGGGGCTGTTTGTGATGGGGGCGCTGGTCAACAAGTGGACCCACGTCAATATCCCGCTGGTGGTGTCACGCATCACCGACTCAACCGGTAAAACCACCGTCACCACGGTGCAGTCGATTCTCGATCAGCTGATGCCGGGCATCGTGCCGCTGCTGCTCACTTTTGGCTGCATGTGGCTGTTGCGCCGTAAAGTGAATGCGCTGTGGATTATCGTCGGCTTCTTCGCCATCGGTATCTTCGGCTACTGGATCGGCCTGCTCGGTCTGTAACCGCACGCCGCCGGGCGGGCCGACGCCCGGTGGCTAACAGGATGAGCCGGGCCATTCCCGGCTGATCTCACCCTGTCTGAGGCCGCTGCCATGTCGTTAACCGATGCGCTGATCGCGCTCTGTATCGCCGCCCTGCTGCTGTTTGCCATTTATGATGAGGCGATCCTGCCCCGCCGTCGCGGCCCGACCCGGTTACGGGTGACGCTGCGGCGACAGCATAAAATCGACAGCCTGATTTTTATCGGGCTGCTGCTGATCCTGCTCTGGAACAACCTCAGCCATCAGGGGTCGCCGCTCACCACCTCGCTGCTGATGGTGCTGAGTTTTCTGGCGTTCTGGCTCTTCTGGCTGCGCAGACCCACGCTACTGATGAAGAACACGGGGCTGTTTTACGCCGGTGTCTGGGTCGATTACCGGCGGATTCAGGGCATGAATCTTTCTGAGGATGGCATTCTGGTGGTGCAGCTGGAGCAGCGCCGGCTGCTGATTGCGGTACAGCAGCTCGACGATCTGGAGCGCATCTATCATACGCTGGTGGAGGCGCGTTAGTCGCGCTGCCAGAGTGTCAGGCTGAAGTCCGCATCGCAGCTGAACTGCTCACGCTGTTGCAGGGTCTGCCAGACCGCTTCACGCGCACGCCAGGCGAACGGCGTCATCTGCAGCAGGGTCGTCGCAGCCGTGCCCGTCAGCGCCATCGGGTAGCGCAGCGCATGCTGTGCCAGCGGGTGGAAGCCGGGATAGGATTTCTGCTCCGGCACATGCAGCTGCACTTCGCGATAAATCAGCGCTTTGAACTGCTGCAAATGGTGCGGGCCGGGCGTGACGGTCAGCACCCACCCGCCCGGCTTCAGCACGCGCGCCAGCTCAGCTTCATTGCAGGGCGCATAAATTCGCACCACCGCATCCAGCGACCCATCAGCAAAGGGTAAGCGCTGGCTGGAGGCGACGCAGAAACGCACCGCCGGATAGCGCTTTGCCGCCAGGCGGATCGCCGTTCTGGCGACATCCAGCCCGTAGATCTCTGCCGCTTCACCGGCGGCGTCGGCCAGCGCGGCGGTGTAGTATCCTTCCCCGCAGCCGATGTCCAGCACGCGGCACCCAGGCTGCTGCAGCACGGGGGCAAGCAGCGAGACAACCTGATCCCGCAGCGGCTGGTAATAGCCCGCCTCAAGAAACGCCCGTCTCGCCTGCATCATCTCTGCACTGTCACCCGGTTCCCGCGAGCGTTTATGCTGAACGGGCAGCAGATTGACATACCCTTCCTTCGCCTGATCGAACTGATGGCGATTTTCGCAGCCCCAGCTGCGTGCATTCAGGGTGAGAGCGGCGTGACAAAGAGGGCAAATCAGGGACATAAGGTGCTCCGGCATCAGATAACGCGGCGCAGTGTAACCTTATCGTTTACGCATCGGAAGCATAAAGAAAGCCCCGGCTATGCAGCCAGGGCTTTAAAATTCCAGGTCAGGGTGCGATGCACCGGGCTGGCATCGAATCAGATAGCAGTGACGTTAACAGCTGCCGGGCCTTTCTGGCCATCCTGAATTTCAAACTCAACGCTCTGGCCTTCAGCCAGGGTTTTGAAACCATTGCCCTGGATTGCAGAGAAGTGTACGAACACGTCTTTGCTGCCGTCTGCAGGGGTGATGAAGCCAAAACCTTTAGACTCGTTGAACCACTTAACCTGACCTTTAATCTTTGCCATTTTGCAAATTCCTTTAGATGTTTATTAAGCCCGAAGGCTGTCTTACAGAAAAACCAGAGACATTACTGCATGAGGCACTAATTAAGGTTCGGCAAGGAAGCGGTATTCAACGTCAACGTCTTTACTCGTACTTCTTTACTGAAGATGCCATGCATAAACAGAACTGTACCTCGTTTAACCCACGAATTGTTATCACATATCCCAAAAATAATGGCAAGCCATTTTTAATGCCTCAGCGAGGCTGCGCACACAATTGACGAAAGGCTCACACTGCCTGATCAGGGAGGGGGACAACAGGCGGCGCGAATAACGCCCCGGCGCGGCCAGCCCCCATTTTCGCACAGCGTTTACGGCGCTAACCTGATGGATACCATAAGAAATTAATATTGCATAAATATGGCAGAAGCAGAATGAATAAGCGAAGCGGCATCAACCGGCGTTATGTGAAATCGGCCGCCAATCCTGTACAGCGTCTCTTATTTCGTACAGATAACACTTTTTTTGCACCAAAAGCAGGAGCCATACATAAGCGCTGCGCCAAATAAAAGCAACGGCAACCATTTTACTTATTAAGAATTTAACTTTCGATTTGAAAAAATTGACGCCGGATAAAAAAATGCTGGCTTTTATTTATCCGGCAGGCTTTAGGACGATTCCTGGGAGGCGATATTCAGACCGCGGCTTTCGCCTATTCGCCACGGGGCAAAGCCGCCGTTGCGCTCATTTGCCCGGCTCAGCGCCTGTGCCAGTTCCTGCGGAGGCGCATCCAGCGACTCGTCGGCCAGCTCGAAAACACCCCAGTGGATGGGCAGCGTCAGCGGCCTGCCCGCCTTCTGCCACAGCGCCACCGCCTGATCCGGATCCATGTGCTGTCCGGCCATGAACCAGCGCGGCGCATAGGCACCAATCGGCAGCGCCGCCAGCGTGAACGGCCCCAGCCGGGCGATAATCTCAGCAAGGCTGTCGCTGTAGCCGCTGTCGCCGGAGAACCAGAAACGGCAGGCGGCTGAGCGCACTACCCAGCCGCACCAGAGTGAGCGGTTGCGGTCACGGGGCGTCCGCATACTCCAGTGCCGCGCCGGTACGGCATCGATGTGAAGGTCGCCGAGCGTGATCGACTGCCACCAGTCGAGCTGATGCACCTTGCTGACACCGCGCGCCCTGCACCACTTCGCCAGCCCCAGCGGCACAACAAAGGTCGCCTGCGGAAACCGGCGGACTATCGCCTTCACCGTCGATCGGTCGAGGTGGTCGTAGTGATTGTGCGAAATCAGCACCAGGTCCAGCTGTGGCAGATCGGCGATGCTGAGCGGTGCAGGCGTTTTTCGCTGCGGCCCGGCAAACGGCAGCGGCGAGGCGCGCGAGGAGAGCACCGGATCGATCAGGATATAGCGCTGGTTCAGGCGCAGCAGCACCGCGGCATGGCCGAGCCACCACAGACGATCGTCACTGCCGCTGAGATCGGCCGGCTGCCACCACTCGCCGGTAAAAGCCGCATAGCCCTGACGGGGCGGCAGCGGCAATCCCCCGGCTTTGCGTTCGCGGCGCCAGCGCCTGAGATCGCCCGGCTGCCGCAGATCCGGTTCAGGATTGGTAAAACCCTGAGGCGTATGATGCGCTTTGCTGCTGTCGTACCACGGATTTTTCCAGGCCATCCCGCCTCCCTGCTGTGATTAACGTTCCGGGATTAACCGGATAAAGTCGCGCTTATCCTCTTCGTCTTCGGTTTTTTTCATCTCCGCACCGGGCTGCATCTCAATCAGCCGACGCAGCAGCTGGTTCTGTTTCTTCTGCTCTTCCAGCAGCGACTCCAGTAACCGGATCTGTTCACCGGCGCGCACGCTGGCCCGGTTAACAAAGAACCAGGCGATAAACGCCACAATCACCATGATGACCAGCAGGCCATAACTGACCAGCGATCCCGAATTTGCGGCTAACTCATTCATAACTGCCTCATAAAACTAAGTGAAAATGCCAGAACGTCACAGCCGCCTATTCTACCTGTCGGCACTGCAAAAGATAATGGGGCGAAGAGGAATGCAGAATTTGCCGTTTCAGTTATCTCTGATCGATTCCGCCAGAAAAGCCGGGCATGCTGATATCATTATACCCGGCGGCACCCTGTGCGGCGCTGAGCTATCTTTCACAAGGAGACTTCATGAAACTGTTTATTCGCGCGATAGGCCTGCTGGCGGTGATCTGGCTGGCGATGCTGTTTACCGGCTACGGCGTACTGACCGGCAGTACGAAGAACGCGGCCGGGCTCGGCCTGCAATGCAGTTATCTCACCGCGCGCGGCGTGATCAGCGCCCAGTACCTGCACACTGACAGTGGCGTGGTCGGGGTGACAGATTGTCCGCTGCTGAAGAAAAGCGGAGAGGTGATCGACAATTAATGATGAGCGGGCCGGATGGCCCGCTTTTCTTCAGAACGGGTAGTCGTGATAGCCCATCTCTGCGGAGAGCGTGCGCGCCGCCCGGTGCAGCATGCTGACATAGTCCTGACGGGCATCCTCTGAAAACCGGATGGTGGGAAACGAGATACTGAGCCCGGCAATCACCACGCCAAAGCGGTCAAATACCGGCACGGCGAGGCAGCGTAATCCCTCTTCCTGCTCTTCATTGTCTTCGCCATAGCCCTGCACCCTGACCTGATCCAGCACTGCAAGCAACGCCTCGGCGCTCAACAGGGTATTGGCGGTGCTGCGTCTGAACTCCACGTCCCGCAGGATCTCATCCACTTCGCTGCGGTCGCGCCAGGCCAGCAGCACCTTGCCGATGGCGGTGGTGTGCAGCGGGTTACGGCGGCCAATGCGCGAATACATGCGCAGATTGTAGAGGGAGTCGATTTTGTGGATATAGACAATGCTGTCCTCTTCCAGCGCACCCAGATGAATGGTCTCTCGGGTCAGGCGCGACAGCTCACGCATCTGCACATCGGCGCTGCGGATTAAATCGACGTTCTGTAGCGCCTTCGCGCCCAGTTCAAACAGCTTCAGCGTCAGGGAGTACTTTTCGCTCTCGCCTTCCTGCGTCACGTAACCCAGCGACTTCATGGTCTGCAGAAAACGATAGACGGTACTTTTGGACATCATCACACGCTGCGCAAGCTCGGTGATACCGTGATCGCGCTCTTCACCCAGCGCCTGCAGAATGCCAAACACTTTGAGAACCGAAGAGACTGAATCGGGCTGTTTATCATTTTCAGCAGAGGACATCACGCACCTTGTTAAGCTGTTTCAAAAAAAATGGAACGGACCGTCAGTATAGAGCGAGGCCCCGCAGGGCAGCAATCCTTTAACCATTAAGTCATATTTTAAGACAGTTTTTATTTACCACATCGCTGCATTTCCCGGCTAACTTCATTAGCATGATGATATTCACCCTCTTTAGTAGTTAACTTATGACCCTCTCTCCCCCGCAGGATGGCTTACCCACGGCGCAGCGCTACAAGGCGATTGTCACCATCGCCCTCGGCCTGACGATGGCCGTGCTGGATGGCGCGATTGCCAACGTCGCGCTGCCGACGATTTCGCGTGAGCTTAACGCCAGCCCGGCGCAGTCGATCTGGATTGTGAATGCTTATCAGATAGCCATTATTGTCTCACTGCTGTCGCTCTCGTTTCTCGGCGACATGCTCGGTTACCGTCGCGTCTATCAGGCGGGCCTGGCGCTGTTTATCGTCACCTCGCTGTTCTGCGCCTTCTCGACTTCACTGACGATGCTGACCTTCGCCCGCGTGCTGCAGGGGCTGGGCGGCGCGGCGCTGATGAGTGTGAATACGGCGCTGATACGCATTATCTATCCGCAGCGCTATCTGGGGCGCGGCATGGCAATCAACTCGCTGGTCGTGGCCGTCTCCACCGCGGCCGGGCCGACGGTGGCGGCTGCTATTCTGTCGGTGGCGAGCTGGAAATGGCTGTTTCTGATTAACGTGCCGCTGGGCGCCGTGGCGCTCTGGCTGGCGCTGCGCACCCTGCCGGATAACCCGCAGAAGACGACCACCCAGAAGTTCGACGTGCCCAGCGCCATCATGAACGCCCTGTTCTTCGGGCTAATCATCTCTGCCCTGAGCGGGTTTGCCCAGGGTCAGCGTCATCTGCTGGTGCTGACGGAAGTCGTGGCGCTGCTGGTGATCGGCTGGTTCTTTATCCGGCGTCAGCTGAACATGGCGGTGCCGCTGTTGCCGGTGGATCTGCTGCGCATCCCGATTTTCAGCCTGTCGATGGGCACCTCGGTCTGCTCCTTCTGCGCACAGATGCTGGCGATGGTCTCCCTGCCCTTCTTCCTGCAGAACGTTCTGCAGCGCAGTGAAGTGGCGACGGGGTTGCTGCTGACGCCCTGGCCGCTGGCAACGATGGTGTTTGCGCCGATTGCAGGCCGGCTGATTGAACGCTTCCACGCCGGGCTGCTGGGCGGCATCGGTCTGGCCATGTTCGCCCTGGGGCTGTTCCTGCTCGCCTGGCTGCCGGCGGATCCGGCGGATGGCGATATCATCTGGCGCATGATGCTGTGCGGCGCCGGATTCGGGCTGTTCCAGTCCCCTAATAACCATACGATTGTCACCTCGGCCCCGCGCCATCGCAGCGGCGGGGCCAGCGGTATGCTGGGCACCGCACGCCTGCTCGGACAGAGTATGGGCGCGGCGCTGGTTGCGTTAATGTTCAATCTGTTCGATGAACAGGGAACGCATGCGTCACTGCTGCTGGCGGGCAGTTTTGCCGCCGTCGCGGCACTGGTGAGCGTGTCGCGCATGACACAAAGTCGCGCGTGAGCGTAACACCTGGCTTCTGACCGCGTGCTGACCCGCGCTGTCAGGCGCGGACTGCTCAGACCGTCCGGAGCGATCGTGCGGGCCCGTCATCCCAGACGACCGGCCCGCACGATGGGGCGCCGCATCCCGGCGGTGTCCCTGTAAACGGGTTCATCTGCGCCGCTCCCTTTCCTGCTCGCTCAGCAGAGGGTGATCGGGATCAGGGCGAATAAACAGAAAAGGCGACCCGGAGGTCGCCTTTTTTTAGGTGGCTTAACGCTATTTCAGATACTGACCGCTGCGCAGGGCTTCGATACGTTTGTCCAGCGGCGGGTGCGACATAAACAGCTCGCTGAAGGATTTCCCTTTGCCGTTGATACAGAACGCCATCATGCTGCTCGGCTCCTGCGGTTCGTAGCTGGTTTTCAGGCGCTGCAGGGCCGCAATCATCTTCTCGCGTCCCACCAGCTTCGCTGAACCGGCGTCGGCGTGGAACTCACGGTGACGGGAGAACCACATGGTGATGATGCTGGCGAGAATACCAAACACCAGTTCCAGCACCATTGATACCGCAAAGTAGACCAGCGGGTTACCGTTGCTGCTCTCCTCATCATCGCGGTTGCCGGACATAAAGCCCGCCGCGATCTGCGCCAGAATACGTGACACGAAAATCACGAAGGTGTTTACCACACCCTGAATCAGCGTCATGGTGATCATGTCGCCGTTGGCGATGTGCGACACTTCATGCGCCAGCACCGCTTCCGCTTCGTCGCGGCTCATGTTCTGCAGCAGACCGGTCGAGACAGCAACCAGCGACGCGTTACGCCGCGCGCCCGTGGCAAAGGCGTTGATGTCCGGGGCGTGATAAATCGCCACCTGCGGCATCGCAATGCCCGCCTGCTGAGCCTGACGGCCAATGGTGTCCATCAGCCAGCGCTCGGTTTCGTTGCGTGGCTGTTCAATCACTTCACCACCAACCGATCGCAGCGCCATCCACTTCGACATCAGCAGTGAAACAAACGCACCGCCGAAGCCAAACAGGCCTGCCATAATCATCAGGCCCTGAACACTGCTTGACTGGATCCCTGTCAGGCTGAGAATCAGCCCGAATACCAACATCACAGCCAGGTTGGTCATCAGGAAAAGAGCAATACGCATCATTTTGGTTAATCTTCCTCAGTAGTTCACGCGCCTATACGCGGATCCATATCCTATGAGCATTGGGCTGGTTTTCAAGCAACCTTAACGTTTAAGTGCCTAAAAAGACATAACTTTACATTCTGACACGTCTGAAACCGGGCCTGGCATTCCGGCGGCTTTCAGCACGCTGAACCGGGGCGACAGGAACGGTTTTCGGACGCAAAAAAAAGCACCGCTGAGCGGTGCTTTTCCGGACAACAGCGGATTATTTCGCCGCCGGCGCCTCTGGCTGGGCTTTCTCCAGCTGCGCAAGATCGTTGGCGATCTTCACCGTCTCATCGAGGTAAGGATCGGGCTCTTTGTAATCTTTCGGCAGCTCATCCAGGTTTTTCAGCGGTTTTTTGCCTTCGGCCTGGTAGCGCGCGTTGATACGTTCCAGACGTGACGCATCATCTTCGCGATTCTCTTTCTCGCGCTGCGCCAGGTTCAGCGACACGATGTTGCGTTTATCCTTCAGGGCATTGAAACGTGCAATGTCCTTCATGATGTACTGGAACTCGCGATCCTGAGCGATACGATCGGCGTGCTGCTTCGTCAGCTGCGCAACCAGCGGTTTGATATCACCGGTTTTGACGTAGGTTGCAGCTTTGATGCTGTCCCACGGCAGCGCGTTATCCTCAAATTTCTCACCGGTTTCCGCCGCTTCCACGCCGGTTGGCATCAGCAGATCGGGCGTGACGCCTTTACGCTGGGTGCTGCCGCCGTTGATGCGGTAGAACTTCTGGATGGTGTAGGAGACGGAGCCTAACGCCGGCCATTCCGGACGCAGCATCTGATCGTAGATGCGATTCAGCGAGCGATACTGCTGCACGGTGCCTTTACCAAAGGTCGGTTCACCGACGATCACCGCACGGCCATAATCCTGCATCGCGGCTGCGAAGATCTCAGAGGCCGAGGCGCTGAAGCGATCGACCAGCACCACCAGCGGACCTTTGTAATAAACCACGCCGTCGTTGTCGCTGTCTTCACGCACGCGACCGTTGTTGTCGCGAACCTGCACCACCGGGCCACTTGGAATAAACAGGCCGGAAAGTGACACGGCTTCAGTCAGTGCGCCACCGCCGTTGGTACGCAGATCGATCACCACGCTGTCGACGTTCTGCTTCTGTAGTTTCTGCAGCTGCACTTTCACGTCATCGGTCAGACCGACATAGAAGCCGGGGATATCCAGCACGCCGACTTTCTGCTTGCCGACGTTTTTAACGCTCATTTTCACCGCGCGATCTTCCAGACGGATCTTCTCGCGCGTCAGCGTTACGGTACGGGTTTTGGTGCCCTTACCGGCTGGCAGGATCTCAAGGCGCACTTTGCTGCCCTTTGGCCCTTTGATTTTGGCGACCACATCATCCAGACGCCAGCCGATCACATCTTCCATCGGCTTGCCGGGCTGCCCCACGCCGACGATGCGATCGCCTACGGTGATGGCTTTGCTTTTCGCGGCCGGGCCGCCTGCGACCATTGAGTTGATGACGGTGTAGTCATCGTCCATCTGCAGCACGGCACCGATCCCCTCCAGAGAGAGGCTCATTTCGGTATTGAACTGCTCGGTGTTACGCGGCGACAGATAGCTGGTGTGCGGATCGATTTCGCGGGCGAAGGCGTTCATCACCAGCTGGAAAACGTCTTCACCGTTGCTCTGGGCCAGACGACGGATGGCGAAGTTGTAACGCTTGGTCAGAACGTCGCGGATCTCCTTATCGTCTTTACCCGCCAGCTTCAGACTCAGCTGGTCATATTTCACCTTGGCATCCCAGAGGGCGTTGAGTTCCGCTTCATCTTTCGGCCACGGGGCTTTTGCGCGATCAATGTCGATAGTGTCATTGCCGCTGAAATTCATCGGGCGAGCCAGCACCGTCAGCGCGTACTGATAGCGCTCGAAACGGCGTTTCTGCGCCAGATTGTAGAGATCGTAAAAAAGGTCCAGCTTGCCGCTGCGCAGCTCATCGCCGACGGTGCCCTTTTTACTGGCAAACTGCGCCACGTCCGATGCCAGCAGCACGTTATGGCTGTAGTCGAGCATGTTCAGGTAGCGATCGAAAATCTTCGCTGAAAAGTTCTGATCCAGGTCGAACTGACGGTAGTGGGAACGGGTGAAGCGCGAGGTTACGCGCTCACTGACCGTGGGGTCCTGCGGGTCTTCATGAAGCTGGGGGATCTGATCGGCGCGCGTGATGTTCTCCGCGCCGAAAGTGGGGCCTGCTAACAGCAGGCCCGCAATAAGTCCAACTTTTAAAAGGGTGTTCATGCCGGGATTAGCCTCCGTTTCAGAACTGCAAATGTTCTGCGCGCACAATCATTGCCATGCCGGAAGCGAGCTGGACCCGAACGCCGTCTTTCGATACTTCCAGAACGGTAGCGTCCATCGCACTTTTGCCTGCTTTAACTTTAATACTCTGGCCGGGTTGCAAAGTTGAGGTATCAGTGATGGGTTTAGCTTCCTGCTCCGGACGCGGAGCGGGCTTGCGATGTTGTGAGGCGGTCGCACGCGGTGCCGTGTTCTGAGGACGCGGTTTACGCGGTGCATCGCCTTCTGCAGGCTTACGGGCGGCCGGCTTGCGTGGACGACGCGGTGCCGCGCCCTCTTCGCTCTCGCCAGCTTCGCGACGGGCGGCACGCTGCTGATCGCGCTGCGCCTGAACACGCGCTTTGGCTTCTTCAAGCTGCTTGCGTGCATGCTCAACGTGCTGCTCATCCAGCACGCCGCAGGCGTTGCCGTCGAGATCGACACGAATTGCACCGGCTTTGATGCCGTACAGGTAACGCCAGCTAGACGTATAGAGACGCAGCGCAGAACGCAGCTGTGTTTTGCTCAGACCCATTTCGCCCTGAACACGCTCGACCAGATCCTGAAAGATACCGATTTTGAGCGGACGCGCTTCACCTTCAGCGCTAAAGCAGTGCGGAAAGCGCTCCGCCAGAAACGTGATAACTTCTTTACTGCTATTCAACTTAGGTTGATTTTCCATGAAATTTCCTGATTACAACGGGTTTGCCGACCAGCGCAGGCATGAACAGGCGACATTATAATGACAACATCGCTAAATGCCATGTGATCCAGTCGATTAGCTGCGTGTCAGCTGCAGATATTTTTCTAAGTCGCTGTTCGCAAGCACTTCACAAAGCCCATCAGTCAGTGTGACCAGGCCCGATTCGTCTTCGCTGTCAAAGCGATTGAACACCACGCTGTCAATGTCCAGCACCCCAACCACAGTGCCATTCACTTTCAGAGGAATCACAATCTCAGCATTGCTGGCCGCGTCACAGGCGATGTGGCCCGGGAAAGCATGCACATCGTCCACGCGTTGCACTTTCTCTTCTGCCAGCGCCGTACCACACACCCCTTTACCGACCGGAATACGGACACAGGCGATTTTGCCCTGGAACGGGCCCAGCACCAGCGTATCGGCTTCCGTCAGCAGGTAGAAACCTGCCCAGTTCACGCCTTCGAGACGTTCGTACAGCAGCGCACTGAAGTTTCCCATTGCGGCGAGGAACGCCGTTTCTCCCGCCAGCAAGGCGCGCATATCGCGATTCAAATCGGCGTAAAAGGCAGTTTTGTTCATTATTTAACCGTTACCAATGACATCTGAACGGAGTGACTGAGACCGTTCGTTAAAAATAAGTTTTAAATATCCAGAGCCACAAGGTGAATCATAGCGTTAGTTGCTATACCCTTAGCATTCTGTGGATCGAAGCGTGAAGCCCGAGACAGGCACACAGACAATGTCCTGACGACCAATAATAGTTACTTCTGAAGAGCGAAAACTGCCTCACCCTATGAAAATTCACGCTATCAGCCAGACATTGCCTCACGCACGTTATCAGCGTTGTCCGCAATGCGATACCCTTTTTTCCTTACCGGATGTGAAATCGCATCAGTCGGCCTATTGCCCGCGCTGCAATGCCGAAATTCTCAGCGGTCGCGACTGGTCCATGACCCGCCTGATGGCGATGGCCGCGACCATGATTGTATTAATGCCCTTCGCCTTCTCGATGCCGCTGGTCGATATCCGGCTGCTCGGGATGCGCATCAACGCCAGCGTGCTGGAGGGCGTTATCCAGATGACCCAGCAGGGCGATGTGCTGACCGCCTCAATGGTGGCGTTCTGCACCATCGGCGCGCCGGTCACGCTGGTGGCCGGCATCTGTTATCTCGGCATCGGGCAGCGCCTGGGGATGAACCTGCGGCCCGTGCTGCTGATGCTGGAGAAGCTCAAAGAGTGGGTGATGCTCGATATCTATCTGATCGGTATCGCCGTGGCGTCCATTAAAGTCCAGGACTATGCTTCGCTGGAGATTGGCTACGGGCTGGCGGCCTACATTGCCCTGACGGTGCTGAGCGTGCTGACGCTGATCCACCTGAATATGGAGCAGCTGTGGGAGCATTTCTACCCGCAGCGGCCGGGGAATATGGCCCGCGACGCGATGCAGGTCTGCCTGAACTGCCACAACACCGGCCTGCCCGACGCGCGTGGCCGCTGTCCGCGCTGCCATACCCCGCTCGACTTCCGGCGTCGGCACAGCCTGCAAAAATCCTGGGCCGCGCTGATTGCGTCGATTGTGTTGCTGATCCCCGCCAACCTGATGCCCATCTCGGTGGTCTACGTGAACGGGTCGCGCCGCGAGGATACGATCTTCTCCGGCATCCTGTCGCTGGGGGAAGGCAATGTGCCGGTGGCCGCGATTGTGTTTATCGCCAGTATTCTGGTGCCCTTTACCAAGGTGCTGGTGATGCTGACGCTGCTGCTCAGCATTCACTTTCGCTGTGAACAGGGGCTCAGAACCCGCATCCTGTTACTGCGGTTCGTGACCTGGGTGGGCCGCTGGTCGATGCTCGATCTGTTTGTCATTTCATTAACCATGTCGCTGGTCAACCGTGACCAGCTGCTGGCTTTTACCATGGGACCGGCGGCGCTGTTTTTTGGCGCGGCCGTCATCCTGACCATTATGTCTGTTGAGTGGCTGGACAGCCGCCTGCTCTGGGATGCACATGCAACAGGAAACGCCGACTACACCGACTAACGCCACGCTGCGCAACAAGCGTAAAGTTTCGCCCTTCTGGCTGCTGCCGATTATTGCGATGCTGATCGCCGGCTGGCTGCTCTGGACCAATTACCAGGAGCGCGGCACCACCATCACCATTAATTTCCAGACGGCGGATGGGATCGTGCCGGGCCGCACCCCGATTCGTTATCAGGGCGTGGAAGTGGGCACCGTGCAGGGCATTAATCTCAGCGACGACTATCGCAGCATCCAGATCAAAGCGAGCATCAAAAGCGACATGCGCGATGCGCTGCGTGAAGATACGCAGTTCTGGCTGGTGACGCCGAAAGCCTCCCTGGCGGGGGTGTCGGGGCTGGATGCGCTGGTGGGCGGTAACTACATCGGGATGATGCCGGGCAAAGGCAAACCCAGCGAAGCCTTTACCGCGCTGGATACGCAGCCTAAATACCGGGTCAATACCGGCGAACTGCTGATCCATCTGCATGCGCCCGATCTGGGCTCGCTCAACACCGGGTCGCTGGTCTACTACCGTAAAATTCCGGTGGGCCGGGTCTATGACTACAACATCAACAGCAAGAGTGACGGGGTGGCGATCGATGTGCTGATCGACCGTCGTTTTGTCAATCTGGTGAAAACCAGCAGCCGCTTCTGGAACGTGTCGGGCGTCAACGCCGACGTCAGCCTGAGCGGCGCGAAGGTTCAGCTGGAGAGCCTGGCGGCGCTGGTCAATGGCGCTATCGCCTTTGACTCGCCAGAGGGTGCGCAGGCGGCGAAGGCGGAGCAGCACTACCGGCTCTACCCCGACCTCGCACACAGCCAGCGCGGTGTACTGATCACCCTGGACCTGCCGGACGGCAAGAACCTGAAAGCGGGCAGCACGCCGCTGATCTATCAGGGGCTGGAGGTCGGTACGCTGACCCGACTCAACCTGCAGGATGGCGGTAAGGTCACCGGCGAACTGACCATCGATCCTTCGGTCGTTGGCCTGATGCGCAGTGGCACCCGGATTGAGATGCACAGCCCGAAAATCAGCCTGACCGACACCAGCCTCAGCGCGCTGCTGACCGGCAATACGCTGGAACTGGTGCCGGGCGAAGGCGAACCGCAGCAGCACTTCACCGTGCTGGCGTCGAATGAAACCCTGCTGCAGCAGCCGAATGTGCTGACGGTCAGGCTCAGCGCACCGGAGAGCTATGGCATCGACCAGGGCCAGCCGCTGATGCTGCACGGCATGCAGATCGGCCAGGTGATGTCGCGTTCGCTGGATGAAAATGGCGTCAATTTTGTGGTGGCGGTTAACCCGGAGAATCGCAACCTGGTGCACGGCGACAGTAAATTCATCGTTAACAGCCGCCTCGATGTGAAGTTTGGTCTGGATGGGATGCAGGTGTTAGGCGCCAGCGCCCGTGAGTGGGTCGATGGTGGCATCCGGCTGGAGCCGGGCAAAAAAGGCGAACCGAAAAGTGCCTATCCGCTGTATGCCGACGCGGAAAAAGCGGATGAAGGTATTACCGGCGACGGCCCGTCTACCACGCTGATGCTGACGGCGAACAGCCTGCCGGATGTACAGGCCGGTTCGGTGGTGCTCTACCGCAAATATCAGGTCGGCGAGATCGTGAAAGTGACGCCGCGCGCCGACGCCTTCGATATCGCCGTACACATCAAGCCGGAGTATCGCAAGCTGCTCACCAGCGAAAGCGTCTTCTGGGCTGAGGGCGGCGCGCGCGTCAGCCTGAACGGCAGCGGCCTGACCGTGCAGGCGTCTCCGCTGAACCGGGCGTTGAAAGGCGCGATCAGCTTCGACAACATGAGTGGTGCGCAGTCAGTTAAAGGGGCCAAACGGGTGCTCTACTCCTCTGAAACGGCGGCCCGCGCGGTCGGCAGTCAGATTACGCTGCACACGTATGACGCCAGCAAGCTCTCTGCGGGGATGCCGATTCGCTATCTGGGGATTAACGTCGGCCAGGTCGAGTCGCTGTCATTGAGCAAAGATAACAATCAGGTGGTGGCGAAAGCGGTGCTCTACCCTGAGTACGTCAACGACTTTGCCCGTCTGGGCAGCCGCTTCTCGGTGGTGTCGCCGGAGATCTCTGCGACTGGCGTCAACCATCTGGAGACGCTGCTGCAGCCTTACGTCAACGTTGATCCGGGTAAAGGCAGCGCCGCGCGCACGTTCGAGCTGCAGGAGAGCACGATTACCGATTCGCGTTACCTGAACGGCCTGAATATCTATGTGGATGCCACCGAGGCAGGCTCCCTGTCGCTGGGTACGCCGGTGCTGTTCCGCGGGGTGGAAGTGGGCACCGTGACCGGCACCTCGCTGGGAAATATGGCGGACCGCGTACAGATCGCCCTGCGCATCAGCAAGAAGTATCAGCATCTGGTGCGTAATAACTCGGTGTTCTGGCTGGCGTCCGGCTATAACCTCGACTTCGGCCTGGTGGGCGGCGTGGTGAAAACCGGCACCTTCCAGCAGTTTATCCGTGGCGGCATCCAGTTTGCGACGCCGCCGACGGTGCCGCTGGCGCCGCAGGCGACCCCGGATAAGCACTTCCTGCTGCAGGATGAAGCGCCGAAAGAGTGGCGTAACTGGGGAACGGCGATTCCGTCTCCGCGTTAACTGACGCGGGATCGCGGGCCATGGACGGCCCGCGCTGAGCCTGCCAGGAAGGGCGTCTTTGCGTAAGGCGCAGGCTCCCTGAGCCTTCACATCATTCACTCTCAGACGGGCAGCCAGGCTGCCCGTTTGCTTTTCGCGTGATACACTGCCGCCTTTGCCTTAACTGGAATGTGCCCGTGTCAGATGCTTCTTCGCGTTTCCCCGCCGATTTTCTCTCATTAATGCGTCAGAGCCTGCCCGATGAGGCGAGCTTCGGGCAGTTTATTGCCATCAGCCAGCAACCGCTGCGCCGCAGCCTGCGCGTCAACACCCTGAAGATCAGCGTGCCTGATTTCCTGGCGCTGACGGCTGACTACGGCTGGCAGCTGACGCCGGTGCCGTGGTGTGAAGAGGGATTCTGGATCAGCCGGGACGATGAGAGCCTGCCGCTGGGCAGCGTGGCTGAGCATCTCAGCGGCCTGTTCTACATTCAGGAAGCCAGCTCCATGCTGCCGGTAACCGCGCTGTTCGATGCGCAGCCCGAGGTCAGCGCCGTAATGGATATGGCCGCCGCACCGGGTTCGAAAACCACCCAGATTGCTGCGCGGATGAATAATCAGGGGGTGATCCTGGCGAATGAGTTCTCCTCCAGCCGGGTGAAAGTCCTGCACGCCAACATCAGCCGCTGCGGCGTCAGCAACAGTGCGCTGACCCACTTTGACGCGCGGGTGTTTGGCCCGGCGCTGCCGGAACAGTTTGACGCCATCCTGCTGGATGCGCCCTGTTCCGGCGAAGGGGTGATCCGCAAAGATGCCGATGCGCTGAAAAACTGGACGCTGGCCAGCACGGAAGCGATCGCCGCGACGCAGCGCGACCTGCTCGACAGCGCGTTCCATGCCCTTAAACCGGGTGGCACACTGGTCTACTCCACCTGCACCCTGAATCAGATAGAAAATCAGCAAGTGATCGCCTGGCTGCTGCAGCGCTATCCGGGCGCGGCTGAAGTTCTGCCTCTTGATGGCCTGTTTGCGGGCGCGGAGCAGGCCGCGACGCCGGAAGGCTATCTGCATGTCTTTCCGCAGATTTTCGACAGCGAAGGCTTCTTCGTCGCCCGCCTGCGTAAAACGGCGTCGGTCGCGCCGCTGCCCGCGCCGGGCTACAAGGTCGGCAAACTGCCCTTTTCCCATATCAGCCGCAAACAGGAAAGTGAGATTATCGCCGCCGCCGCCGCGGTCTCCCTGAAATGGGATGCGTCGCTGACGCTGTGGCAGCGTGATAAGGAGATCTGGCTGTTCCCGCACGCCGTCACGCCGATGCTGGGTAAGGTCCGCTTCTCACGCATCGGCCTGAAGCTGGCAGAGACCTTTGCCAAAGGCTATCGCTGGCAGCATGAGGCGGTGGTGGCACTGGCGCAGCCTGACCCCGCCCGGCGCTTTGAACTTACGGCGGCAGAGGCGGAAGAGTGGTATCGCGGCCGGGATATCTATCCGGAGCGGTCCCCCGACTGCAATGAGATGATTGTGACCTATCAGCAGCAGCCGCTGGGGCTGGCGAAGAAAGTGGGCAACCGGATCAAGAACAGCTATCCACGGGAGCTGGTGCGCGACGGACGCCTGTTCCGCTAGTCGCACAACAGAACCGGCTGGCCTGCCGGACGTGGACAAGGCAGGCGCAGATTTCCGGTGACGGGCAGGCGCGGCGGGCCGGGCGGTCGTTCCCTGCCCGCCACACCGGCCCGTAAAACGTGACGGTGTCACGCAATAGTGTATCGTTGCGCCTCTGGCACCCTGCTGACGGGTGAGTGCGCCCGACGCAGCAGACTGTCTCGCCTTCCTCAGCTCCGCGCTTTCGCCGGGAATGAGGCCAGCTTCTCCGCCGGACGCACCGGGCGACGCACCAGTTCGCCGCCACAGTTGGGGCAACGGTGCGCCAGCTGTTCAGCACAGGTCTCGCAGAAGGTGCATTCAAACGAGCAGATATGGGCCGCCAGCGAGGATGGCGGCAGATCGCCGTCGCAGCGTTCACAGTTGGGACGAAGTTCCAGCATACTCTCTCCTGTAAATGTATTACCCGCTTTGCGGTGAGCGATGCGGAAGGTCAGCCCTCCGGCATCGCAACCGATAACCTGTGGCAATCCTGCTGCCGTTCAGAGTGCGATCCGGCCGCGGCTAATGGGGCCGCTTCTCCTCATGCGCCTCCGCAGAGCGAGCCGTTCCATCGTCCACCCGGTCAGCCATCAGGTCATTGTCAGCCAGGTCATCATCGATAAAACCCGTTCTGGCTGAGTCATCGTCCGCGAACGCCTCATCCGCAGCAGCGTCTCCGCTTTCGGCTTCCGGATCCTGGCCGCCCATCGACGCCTGGATCACCTCCTCTTCCAGCGTCGGGATCAGGGCGGCGCCCAGCGGCGAGGTCGCCAGACTGTCCGGCATCACCACGTGAGGCAACGGCACTTCGGTTGTGGGCAGCGGACGTGGCGCTCGGGTGTAGCTCAGCCCGCCAATCACCAGCGCGCAGAGGGCAAAGAAGAGATAGAGCATATTGCTGCCCAGCGGCTGCATCAGCGCGCCGACCAGCAGCGGCCCGATACTGGCCCCGATGCCAAACGCCATCAGCAGGCAGGCGGTTAACGACACGCGCCGTTCGGCGGCCACCTGGTCGTTGGCCAGCGCCACCTGTAACGGATAGAGCGCAAACTGCATCATGCTAGCGGCAAAGGCAATGCCGATCATCCAGTGGAAGGTCAGATGCGGCAGCACCACCAGCGGCACGCAGGCCACCGCAAACAGCACCGCGATCAGGAAGAGCAGCCGCTGACGGTCGAAGCGATCAGAGAGCCAGCTCAGCGGAAACTGCGACACCAGCCCGGCAAAAATCGTCAGGCTCATGAAATAACCGGTCTGGCTGGTGGTAAAACCTTTGCTGCTGGCATAGACCGGCGCCAGGCCGTAGAAGGCGCCGATCGCCATGCCGGTGACCAGCGTGGTGCTCAGCAGCCGGGGAATGGTGCGCAGAAAATAGCCCAGCTCCATCGGCGCTGGCGTCATCGGTCTGACGTGGGTGCGGGTTGTGAGTGCGATGGGCACCAGACAGAGAGCGAAACAGAGCGCGACAATCAGCAGCGTACTGACCCCGAAACCGGTCTGCAGACTCAGCACCACCTGGCCGCCACTCAGGCCGAGATAGGTGGCGACCATGTATAAGCCAAAAATCATGCCGCGCTGGGAGGATTCCGCCTGGTCGTTGAGCCAGCTCTCCAGCACCATGTACTGACACATCATACAGAGGCCGATAATCAGGCGCAGAAAGACCCACAGCAGCACCACGTCCGTCAGCCCGTGACCGATCACTGAGGCCGTGATGATCCCGGCGCAGGCAACATAGGCGCGGATATGGCCCACGCGGGCGATCAGGTTATGGCCGACCTTGCCGCCGATCACCAGCCCGATATAGTTCGCCGCAATGATGGCACCAATCATCGCGCCGTTAACCTGCTCGCTGGCCAGCCGAAGCGACACATAGGTGGTCAGCAGACCGGAACCGAGCAGCATCAGCAGCGTGGTGGTGTACAGCGGCAGAAACGTACTGAAAATTTTTCCCATGGGACTCCCTGTCTGCAACGTCTGGCATCGAATCAGTCACGCCTGACTATAGCCGATTCCGGCAGCCGCCGGAGTCAGCCGCGGCGTTGCGGCCAAAAAAAAAGCCCGCCAGCGCTAAGCTGACGGGCCTGGGGTCAGGCGCTCGGGAAACTGATGTTGCTGCCCGGCGCTTCACGGTTGAGATGGATGAAGTTCAGGTGTCGTTCGTACTGATCGAGAATATCGATGATCACCTGCTCTTTGCTGTAGTCCATCAGGTCGTTGCCCTGACTGCCCTCCAGCAGGAAGGTTTCCAGCCGGTAGTAGGTCGACTTACCGCTGCGGGCGCGATAGGTAAAGCCCGGAATGGAGTACTGCTGCGGCCAGACCTGATAGATAAAGTCCTGCTCCTCGCCCAGATGGACACGCAGATCCAGATAGCCGATCGGGTTAGCTTCATCCGGCGCAACACTCTCCAGCGACACCCGGCCATCACGCAGTTCCAGCTCTTTCGCCACCTCCTGCATCGCCGGGAAGATGGTCTTCTCCATCATCTGCTGGGTGTAGCGCGAGCCAGGGTAGTTCATCAGGCGCGACAGACGTTTCTTCCAGGTCAGACGGTCGGTGGCATGGGCCAGATAAGGCGCGGTGTCACGCGTGGCGCTGGCCCGGCGGTGGTCTTCAATCTTCAGCGATTTAAACAGACCCGCCATCACGAAGAAGATCACAAAGCTGAACGGCAGCCCCATGATAACCGTGGTGTTCTGCAGGGCCGTAATCCCGTTGGTCATCAGCATGCTCAGCGTCAGTACGCCGATCGCCACCGACCAGAAGATACGCAGCCAGTTAGGCGCATCGCTGTTGATGTCTTTAAGCCGCGAGGTGAAGTTACCCAGCACCAGCGAGCCGGAGTCGGCCGAGGTAACGTAGAAAAGCATCCCGGTAATGGTGGCAATTGAGGCGCTGAGTTTAAATGCCGGGTACTGCGCCAGCAGACTGTAGAAGCCGCGTTCCGCATGCGCCATCACTTCCTGCGCAAAGCCCGCGTTACCGTGGATGATCTGATAGAGCGCCGCGTTACCAAACACCGACAGCCACAGCAGCGTAAAGGTGAACGGAATGATCAGCGTGCCCAGCACAAACTCACGGATGGTACGGCCACGGGAGATACGCGCCAGGAACAGGCCGACGAACGGCGACCAGGCAACCCACCAGGCCCAGAAAAAGAGCGTCCAGCTGTTCATCCACTGCGTTGGCCGGTCGAAGGCAAAGGTGTTCAGCGTCATGCCCATGAAGCGGTTGATGTAATCGCCCACGTTCAGCACCAGCGCATTCAGCAGGAACTCGGTGTTGCCGAAGAAGAGTACAAACAGGATCAGGCCCAGCGCCATGATGACGTTCAGCTCGGAGAGGAAGCGGATCCCCTTATCCACGCCCGACGTTACCGAGATGGTGGCGATCACCACGGAAAGCACGATCAGCGCCGTCTGCGCCGTCAGGCCTTCCGGCACATCGAACAGCACTTTCAGGCCGTAGTTAAGCTGCACGACCCCGATTCCCAGGGTGGTGGCGATACCAAAGATGGTGCCGATGACCGCCGCGATATCCACCGTGTGGCCGATCGGTCCATAGATGCGTTTACCGAAGATGGGATAGAGCGCCGAACGAATGGTCAGCGGCAGATTATAGCGGTAGCTGAAATAGCCCAGCGCGATGCCCATCAGGGCATACATCGACCAGCCGGTCAGCCCGTAGTGGAACAGCGTCCAGACCATCGACTGGCGGGCGGCCTCCAGGGTCTGCCCTGCGCCCTCCGGCGGCTGCATGTACTGCGTCACCGGTTCGGCGACCGAGAAGAACATCAGGTCGATGCCGATCCCGGCGGCGAACAGCATCGCCGACCAGCTGAGCACGCTGAATTCGGGTTTGGAGTGCTCTGGTCCGAGCTTGATGGAGCCAAAGCGTGAGCAGGCCATGTAGAGCACGAAGACGATGTAGAGGGTGGCAGCCAGCATGTAATACCAGCCGAAGGTGGCGGAAACCCAGTTGACCGCCTTAAGGATCCAGCTCGCGGCCACTTCACTGTAGAGAATCGTCACGAGTGAAAACGTCAGAATCAATCCGGCAGAGGTATAAAATACAACGGGATTGAGTCTGTCTTTTTCACCGGCAGGTGGATTATTCATCGATTACCTCTGGTTAATGTCCTGAAAATACGCAATGGATACGTTGTGCCGCCCCCGGTTTACGGGCCGTGCGGCTATGTTTCTATCTGTGACTTCCTGTTAAAGCTTGCAGCAAACAAGTCTATTTTAGCACTCAATGCCGTTTCGCTTACGCTACATTTAAAGAACAGCATCCTAACAAGTTTTCTTTTTATATTGAACGTGCAATCAAAAAAAGTTTTAATAGGGGCTCGGTTTGAGGGTGGAGCGGGAGCTATGCCAAAGGTAGGGATGCAGCCGATACGGCGTCGGCAACTGATTGATGCGACCCTGAGCACGATTAATGAAGTCGGGATTAATGATGCCACGATTGCCCAGATCGCCCGTCGGGCGGGCGTCTCAACCGGCATCATCAGTCACTATTTCAAAGACAAGAACGGATTGCTGGAAGCCACGATGCGTGATGTCACGCGTCAGCTGCGGTTAGCGGTACTGGCGCGGCTGCAGCCGCTGGCCAACGCCTCTGCAGAACAGCGGCTGTGTGCCATCGTCGACGGTAACTTTGACGAAACGCAGGTGCACACCGCCGTGATGAAAGCCTGGCTCGACTTCTGGTCGAGCAGCATGCATCAGCCCCAGCTTAACCGCCTTGAGCGGGTCAGCAGCCGGCGGCTCTACTCCACGCTGGTGGTCGAGTTCCGACGTGAACTGCCGCTGGAAACGGCACGCCTGGCCGCACATGGTCTGGCCGCCCTGATCGACGGTCTGTGGCTGCGCGCCGCGCTGAGTGGTAAGCCCTTCAGCCCGGTTATCGCCCGCACACTGACCACGCAATTCATCCGTCAGCAACTGGCTGGCGAGCACGAATAACGGAAGGAGAAAACATGTCCCGATTTACCGAGCAGAAACTCTACATCGATGGCGCTTATGTTGCCGCAGCGTCTGGCGAAACGTTCCAGACGATCAATCCGGTCAACGGCGACGTACTGGCAGAGGTTCATGCCGCCGGCCAGGAAGATGTCGATCGCGCCGTTGCTGCCGCCAGAAAAGGCCAGAAAGTCTGGGCCGCGATGACCGCCATGGAGCGTTCGCGCATTCTGCGTCGCGCCGTGGATATTCTGCGTGCGCGTAACGATGAGCTGGCCGAGCTGGAGATGCTCGACACCGGTAAGCCCTTCAGCGAAACCGCCAGCGTGGATATCGTGACCGGCGCAGACGTGCTGGAGTATTACGCGGGGCTGGTTCCGGCGCTGGAAGGTCAGCAGATCCCCCTGCGTGATACCGCCTTTGTGTATACCCGTCGCGAGCCGCTGGGCGTGGTCGCCGGGATTGGTGCCTGGAACTACCCGATTCAGATCGCTCTGTGGAAATCTGCGCCAGCGCTGGCCGCCGGTAACGCAATGATCTTCAAACCCAGCGAAGTCACGCCGCTCACTGCCCTGAAACTGGCGGAAATCTACACCGAGGCGGGCCTGCCGGCTGGCGTCTTTAACGTCCTGCCGGGCATCGGTTCGGTCACGGGCCAGTTACTGACAGAGCATCCTGGCATCGACAAAGTGTCATTCACCGGCGGCGTCGTCAGCGGTAAAAAAGTCATGGCCAATGCGGCCGGCTCAACGCTGAAAGAGGTCACGATGGAGCTGGGCGGCAAATCACCGCTGATCATTTTTGATGATGCCGACCTCGATCTGGCTGCCGACATCGCGATGATGGCGAATTTCTACAGCTCCGGCCAGGTCTGCACCAACGGCACCCGTGTCTTTATTCCGGCCAGACTGCAGGCCGCATTTGAGGCGAAGATCAGCGAACGCGTGGCCCGCATTCAGGCTGGCGATCTGCGCGATCCGGCGACCAACTTCGGCCCGCTGGTCAGCTTCAGCCATCGTGACAACGTGATGCGTTACATCGAATCCGGCATCGCCGAAGGCGCGCGCGTCCTGTGCGGCGGCAAACGTCTGACCGGTGGTGAGTTCGACCAGGGTGCGTGGGTTGCGCCGACCGTCTTCACCGACTGCCGCGATGAGATGAAGATTGTGCGTGAAGAGATCTTCGGACCGGTGATGTCGATCCTGAGCTACGAAAGCGAAGAGGAAGTGATCCGCCGCGCCAACGATACCGAATTCGGTCTGGCCGCGGGGCTGGTGACTCAGGATCTCAACCGGGCGCACCGCGTCATTCATCAGATTGAAGCGGGTATCTGCTGGATCAATACCTGGGGCGAATCCGCGGCAGAGATGCCGGTGGGCGGCTACAAGCACTCCGGTATCGGCCGCGAGAATGGCCTGATGACGCTGCAGAGCTACACCCAGGTCAAGTCAGTTCAGGTTGAGCTGACCCGTTTTCAGTCAGTCTTTTAATCCCTTAACCTGAGGAACGACGAATGGAATATGATTACATCATTATTGGAGCCGGATCCGCAGGAAATGTGCTGGCAACCCGCCTGACCGAAGAGAGCAACGTGAGTGTCCTGTTGCTGGAAGCGGGCGGCCCGGACTACCGTTTTGATTTTCGCACCCAGATGCCTGCGGCCCTGGCCTTCCCGCTTCAGGGAAAACGCTATAACTGGGCCTATGAAACCGAGCCAGAGCCCTACATGAATAACCGCCGCATGGAGTGTGGCCGCGGTAAAGGCCTGGGCGGTTCATCGCTGATTAACGGCATGTGTTACATCCGTGGTAACGCAATGGATCTCGATGGCTGGGCCGAGGCGCCCGGTCTGGAGAACTGGAGCTATCTGGACTGCCTGCCCTACTACCGTAAAGCGGAAACCCGTGATATCGGTCCGAACGACTTCCACGGTGGCGATGGCCCGGTGTGCGTCGCAACCCCGAAAGCGGGTAATAACGTCCTGTTTGAAGCGATGATTGAGGCGGGCGTGCAGGCGGGTTATCCGCGCACGGACGACCTGAACGGCTATCAGCAGGAAGGTTTCGGTCCGATGGACCGCACCGTCACCCCGAACGGTCGCCGCTCCAGTACTGCGCGTGGCTATCTCGATATGGCGAAAGGCCGTGCGAACCTGAAGATCGTGACGCACGCCACCACCGACCGTATTGTCTTTGACGGCAAGCGCGCGGTAGGCGTCGAGTATCTGCAGGGTGACAGCAACACCATCAACAAAGTGACCGCGCGCCGCGAAGTCCTGCTCTGCGCCGGGGCGATCGCCTCCCCGCAGATCCTGCAGCGCTCTGGCGTAGGGTCACCGGAACTGCTGAAGCAGTTTGATATCCCGCTGGTCCATGATCTGCCGGGCGTGGGTGAGAACCTGCAGGACCATCTGGAGATGTATCTGCAGTATGAGTGTAAAGAGCCGGTTTCCCTCTACCCTGCACTGAAGTGGTGGAATCAGCCGAAAATCGGCGCGGAGTGGATGTTCAACGGCACCGGCATCGGTGCCAGCAACCAGTTCGAGGCGGGTGGATTTATCCGCAGCCGCGAAGAGTTCAGCTGGCCGAACATTCAGTATCACTTCCTGCCGGTGGCGATTAACTACAACGGCTCGAACGCCGTTGATGCGCACGGTTTCCAGTGTCACGTCGGTTCAATGCGCTCGCCAAGCCGCGGCCATGTCCGCCTGAAGTCACGCGATCCGCGTCGTCATCCGGCGATTCTGTTCAACTACATGTCGCATGAGCAGGACTGGCATGAGTTCCGTGATGCGATCCGCATTACCCGCCAGATCATTAACCAGCCCGCGCTGGATAAGTATCGTGGCCGTGAAATCAGTCCGGGACTGGATTGCCAGACCGATGAGCAGCTGGACGAGTTCGTGCGTAATCACGGCGAAACCGCCTATCACCCGTGCGGTACCTGTAAGATGGGTAACGACCCGATGGCCGTGGTCGATGGCGAAGGCCGGGTGCATGGCCTGCAGGGCTTGCGCGTGGTGGATGCCTCGATCATGCCGCTGATCATCACCGGTAACCTCAACGCCACAACCATCATGATTGGTGAAAAGATTGCCGATATGATCCGCGGACGTGAGCCGCTGCCGCGCAGCACGGCGTCCTACCATGTCGCAGGGGATACGCCGGTCCGCACCGCCCCCCAGCGCGCCGAATAAAGCGTGACAGCGTCACTTAATCACTGCCGGGCACCCTCTGCCCGGCATTTTTTCACCTTAAGCAGATCTTTCATCATCTCCCTCGTTCATAGCGCATCAGACCCTGATCGACGTCAAATAAAGCTTTTTATAACGTTGATTTTACTATCCACAGGATGCTATAAATCTGCCACCTGTTTAACCGGAGGCCCTCTTCGTCCACTGATGAGAAGCAACAACGTGGATGCGTCGTGAATGTTATGCGCGAAATCGTCAACTCACCGATCCTGATCTCCCCTGCCCGCCTTTCTGGCTGGAACACTGCCGAACAGCACTGGTGTAACGCCCTTTAGTTTCTCTCTGCTACGACAAATTTCTGCGCCTGTCTGCACCCTGCGTGGTGTTGCGGGTTGTGTTTATCGTTGCCGGAGAGCTTATATGCGCGCCTGGATTTTACTGTCACTCGCTATTGTCACCGAAATAATGGGCACCCTGTTGATGAAATGGTCCAGCCTTAGCGGCAGCCATATGGGGTACCTGATGATGCTGGGCCTGATCGCCTGTTCCTATATTCTGCTGAGTTTTGCTATTAAACGTATCGCCCTGGGGGTCGCCTATGCCCTGTGGGAAGGGGCTGGCATCCTGCTGATTACCCTCTTCAGTGTGCTGCTGTTTGATGAGTCGCTGTCTCTGCTGAAAGTCTGCGGACTGATGACCCTGATTGGCGGCATCATCCTGATCAAAACCGGCACCTGTTCATTAGCGGAGGTGAAGCATGAACCTCGCTGATTTTATCCATGTGGCGTGGCTGGCGCTGGCGATTGTGCTGGAGATCGCCGCAAACATATTCCTTAAATATTCTGATGGTTTTAAGAAACCGCTGTATGGCCTGCTGTCGCTCAGCTGTGTCCTGCTGGCCTTCAGTGCGCTCGCTCAGGCGGTAAAAGGCATCGATCTCTCGATCGCCTACGCTGTCTGGGGCGCTTTCGGAATTATCGCTACGGTTGGGGCGGGCTGGATACTGTTTAATCAGCGGCTGAGCCCAAAAGGCTGGGCGGGTCTGAGCCTGCTACTGGCCGGAATGGTCCTGCTGAAGCTGGCCTGACCGCGCTTACAGACATTTATTCTGCTTAAGGATGTGCCTCTGCACATCCTTATCTTTCTGTGCTTTTTTTGTCCCGTTTCGGTTGATTTCGCTGCCAGAGCATGGTCGGAATTTTCTCACTTTTGTAAAGGGCCGTTTACATAACTCCCGCCTTGAGGCTTAGTGAGCGCCAGAAACGGAATGACACGAGGAAGAATTATGTCTGCCACACGCGGCTGGTCTACCGAGCTGGAGGGATTACGCGGCCTTGCCTCTCTCTGGGTGCTGGTTGGCCACATCAGCTTACTGATCCATTGCCACATCACGCTTATTTCATCGCCTGGCATCGGGGTGGATCTGTTTATTCTGCTGTCCGGGTATCTGATGGCGAAAAACTACGTGGAGCGCCAGCATAAAGAGCCGTGGCAGCGAGCAGAGACCATTAAAACGTTCTGGATCCGCCGCTTCTTCCGTATCGCCCCGCTTTACTATCTGCTGTTAATCATCGCCCTGATCTACGGCCCATGGTTTGGTGAGATGCGCGACACCATCGCCCATTTTTATTCCGGCACCGCAACTGCGTCCTCACGTTACAGTGACCAGTCGCTGGCGAACATCCTGACCCACTTCAGTTTCCTGTTTGGCCTGCTGCCGGAATATGGCTTCAACACCGTGCTGCCAGACTGGAGCATCGGGCTGGAGATGCAGTTCTATCTGCTCTTCCCGTTTATTATGCTGGTCACGCTGCGCCTGGGTTATGCCGCCTCGCTGATTGGCATCATGGCGCTCTGCTGCGCCGGACGCTATCTGCTCGCGGATTACTATGAGGCGTTCGAGATGCCCTCCATGATCCTGATAAAACTCCACATGTTCCTGGCCGGGATGCTGCTGGCGGAAGCCGTGCGCCGTAAATCACTGCTCTACGTCGCCTTTGCGCTGCTCGGTCCGGTCGCCAGCGTGGCAATGGGGATGGGTGTAATCAAACTGCAGGTGATTATGGAAGCGCTGATGATTGTGGGGATGGCAGCGATCCTGTGGCAATACCCGCAGGGGAGCCTGATGGCAACGCTGATCGCCCTGCCGCGTAAGCTGCTGAACAACCGTCTCAGCACCTGGCTGGGCGACGTGTCGTTCTCGGTCTATCTGCTGCACCTGCTGATTGTGATCCCGCTGATTGCGCAGCTGCTCAACCATACGGACATTGAATTCCGGAGCGACATGGCGCGCTTCCTGATCGTCTGCGTTTGCGCGATTCCGCTGACCTATGCGCTGGCCTCACTGCTCTATAAGTATGTCGAGAAGCCGGGTATTCGGATGGGCAAGCGCCTGCTGAAGCCGAAACTGGCTGAGCAGGCGCAGTGAGTAAGCTGGCTCTTCTTAACCAAGCCCCAGACGGGGCTTTTTTTACGGCCCCTGTTTATCAATTCCTCTGCACAGAAACCCGCATGCCCGCTGGGGTGAACTACACTTTCCCGGTTAGCAATCTGACCCAGAGGAGAGAACATGAGCATTCAGCATCTGCTGTTGTCGAGTGACGGTGGCGCGGTGATCGTTGACGCAGAACAACTTGAAAGTGAACTGGTGATCCCGCCCCACCTGCAGACCCTGGGTGGCGGAGAGGCCGACAGTCACACCGGTCATCGCGTGGCGGTCACGAAGCACTACAACAAAGGACGATACTATGCCGTTGCCCTCGATCGTCATGCGGCCAGCAATGAAATCGATGATGTGATCGATCTGCTGCATCCTGCCCCGCTGGACTAGCTTTTGTCAGACAGACATTGTGCCGTTTCTGCTGCCATCCGGCGGAAAGCCGGAAAATGCCGGAATGCGGCTTCACGCTTCAGAAGAGGATAACGATGATGGAAAAGAAAAAATGGTTTGTCTCCTACGTGATTAAGCCTGAAGGCGAAAACCATGTCACTACGCATGCCTTTATCGAAGGCGATAACGTTGAAGAGGCGCTGGAGGCCTTTATGTTTGAGACTAAAAAGAGTCTGTCTCTGGATACTGAAGAGCTGACGCTCCTTTCGGTCAGTCTGGTGTAGATGCTCCGGAACCTCGCGATGGCGGGGTTTTTAGTTTTCAGCGGCAGGAAATAAACGCTTACAGGGCGCGTATGCGATATCACGCCTGTCGCCGGATCTGGCAGACAGCCCCTGGTCCGGACGTCTCATTGATGTGCTGTTTTGCTTCAAAAGCCTCGCCGTCAGCGGGCAAAAGGGTTTTTATATTTATGTTTTGTTGGTTTCCCTGGTGCTGCACTCAGTTACTTAGTGGGATAAGGCCAGGCGTGATCCATGCCCGTTGATGACATCAGACCCGTCACCGCCAGATATGCCAGTATCAGGACAAACAGTACAATCGCTGCAATTTCAAGGGATTTGAAGAAATGATGCTTAGCCATAAATAACCCTCCTTAAGATGTGTGTAATCAGACTGCCACCTTTAAACTAGAATGTTACCGGTAAAGTGCAAGCGAAAATCACATCATGAAACATAAAGCCGGGCTTATTAATGCTTCTGCGTAATGATCTTCAGTGCGTCAGGGATGGCGCACCTTAACGATCAGGCACAAAAAAGCCCGCAATCTGCGGGCATCTGCTTTTAACCAGGAGATTCAGTCCGTCGTCTGACCGCTGAAATCGATTACCATCCTGCCGCGAATTTTTCCCTGAATCATCTCATCGAAGATAGCATTGACCTCGCCAATTTTCCTTTTTGTCACTTTCGGCACCACCTTGCCTTCTGCGGCAAACTGGAAGGCTTCTGCCAGATCGTTACGCGTGCCGACCAGGGAGCCCACCACCTGAATCCCGTCGAGGACCAGACGCGGGATATTCAGGCTCATCGCTTCCGGTGGCAGCCCGACGGCGACGACCCGTCCGCCGGCCCTGACGGCATCCACCGCCGAGTTAAAGGCCGCTTTTGCTACGGCCGTGACCACAGCCGCATGCGCTCCACCCGTCTTCTCCTGAATAATGCGTGCCGCGTCTTCGCTGGCCGAGTTAACCACCAGATCAGCACCCATCTCTTTCGCCAGAGCCAGCTGCCCGTCACTGACGTCAACCGCAATAACCTTCGCGTTAAAGACGTTTTTTGCATACTGCAGTGCGAGATTGCCCAGTCCGCCCAGGCCATAGATAGCCAGCCACTGACCCGGTTTTACCTCCGAGACCTTCACCGCTTTATAAGTAGTGACCCCGGCACAGGTCACGCTGCTGGCAGCGTAGGGATCAAGACCTTCTGGCACTTTGACCGAGTAGTCGGCCACCACGATGCACTCTTCCGCCATGCCGCCATCCACCGTGTAACCGGCATTAACGACTTCCCGGCAGAGCGTTTCATTTCCGGAGTTGCAATATTCACAGTGCCCGCAGCCTTTAAAGAACCACGCCACGCTGGCGCGGTCGCCCGGCTTCAGCGAGGTGACGTCGGGTGCAACCTCTTCCACGATCCCGATCCCTTCATGACCCAGGGTGACGCCGGTCTTATCACCGAAATCACCGTTCTTCACGTGTAAATCGGTGTGGCATACGCCGCAGCATTCCATCCTGAGCCGGGCTTCACCGGTTTTGAGAGGGCGCAGCGTCTTCTCAACCACTTCAACCTGATGTTCACTGGTAGCAATTGCTGCTTTCATAAACGTTCCTCCATTTGATTGGGCATTCAGAATAAGCCAAACGGAGATGATGACAAGATGACGGATAAGCTTCAGATGCGAGACTGGCGACGTTGTTTTTACTTTTGCGAGCGGGGTCGGCTTTCAGGGGGGAATTAATAAGATGACACTTTACGAAGACGAAACAGGATAAAGCGGGAAACAACTATCTGCCTGGGAAGAATACTGTTAACAGTAAAAATCGTGTGGCTTGATATAAACAGTGAAAAAAGGGGCAATAAAATGCCCCTGTCGCCGGATGAGAATGGATGGCAGATTAAGGCTGCCAGCGATGGATGCCACCATCTGAAGGTGGTCCCATATGCTGAGCGGCACTGCCCGGTGCCGGCGGTGGTCCCATATGCTGAGAAGCGCTGTCCGGTGCAGGCGGTGGCCCCATGTGCTGTGAAGCATCATTGACAGGGGACGCCGGGCCATACTCATTCCAGCTCTGCGCAGAATGATGGTGATGATGCCAGCCAGACGCCGGACCATAGTGACCCGGTTCGGCCATAACGCAACCTGACATTGAGACACTACCCAATGCGACAATCAGACACGGAATAATTTTTTTCAAGAACATAACCTATCCTGATTTAATATGACCCCGTCAGGTTACGACTGCCTTTTTATACGACGCGTAAACGCGACGACGCGCCCGGAGCATCTCGCGAGGTAGGTTGATCTGGGTCAATTTTGGGGAATTTGTACCGAAGATTAATCCGGGCTTCTGCCGCATCCCCGAAGCTGACAGTGTTGTCGAAGTCATACCCATCATTTGCGGCGTAACAGCGTCGCCGCCTCATTCAGCCAGGCGTATCAGTGGCGCTGAGGTATTCCGGCAGGCCGTAAAGCTCCTGATCAATATCCGGCTCCAGCAGGTGAAACACGCTGCCGCCAATAATTCGTTGGGTTCTTTCCAGTCATTTATAAAGCAGTAAACGCCATCCTTATCGTCCCTGCGGGTGAATTTGACCGGGGTGGTTTTAAGGCGTAGCGGCTTACCCAAGCTGTTGCGGCACAGCTCGGTAAAGGCATTACCAAGAACCAGATAATCCAGCACAAACCTGCTGACTCATCATCGGGTGCGGAATAAACGTAGAGGCCAGAATGATGCGTTTTACGTATATCGGCGAGCTGTGATGCACGGCCAACCGCAGGCTCTTAGCCAGCCCGCCAAAGCTAACAGAAGGCCCATGTCAGCGCCCATTACCGATGCACTCGGCATAACCCAGAATGTCACGCTTATCCATGGCCAGCGTTGGATCGTCAAAGGGAAATGCCACGGGTGCTACTACGGTGCAATAGCCTGTAACGGCTGCGCGGCGGCGGATAATCGCCAGCTTGAGGCCGCACTCGCCGCCTGCGGGCTGCAGGTCGAAATCATCAAAGACTGCCAGGAACAACACGATGCTGAAACCACAACAACTACGCCAGGCGCTGACCGACAGCGTACCGGAGCTGCAGCGAAACTCTGACACGCTGAACGTGTTTATCGACAGCGGGCGCATCGTCTCGACGCTTGCCAGCTCGCTGTCGTTTGAATACCAGTACCGGCTTAAAATGGTCATTACCGACTACGCCGGTAACATCGACCTGCTGATCGTGCCGCTGCTTGCCTGGCTGCGAACGAATGAGCCCGACATTATGGCAAGCGAGGAAAAGTGCCGGACGGGCTTTACCTTTCAGGCGGATGTTATCAACGACACGGCCAGCGATATCAACATTGAGCTGCAGCTGAGCGAGCGCGTGATCGTGAAGCGGGCCGACGACGGGCTGCACGTGACCCACGTCGGCGAGAACACGCTGCCGGAGAATGAAGCCCGGCCGGTGCAGCTTTATGTTCATGGCGAGCTGGTCAGCGAGTGCCAGACATGAGCGAGCTGCAGCGGGTAAATTACCGGCTGGAGGCGCTTATCAGCAGCCTGTCTGCCCCGGTGCGTAAAGAAATGGCGCGAACCATCGCGAAGAAGCTGCGCGAGAGTCAGCAGCAGAACATCAAGCGCCAGCAGGCACCAGACGGCACGCCGTTTAAAGCCCGAAAAGCGCAGCCGGTGCGCAGCAAAAAGGGCCGTATAAAGCGCGAGATGTTCGCAAAGCTACGCACCGCTAAGTACATGAAGACGCAGGCCAGCCCCAATGAAGCCGTGATCGAGTTTGCGGGTAACGTGCAGCGCATGGCCCGCGTGCATCATTACGGGCTGCGTAACAGGCCATCGCGCAAAGGGAAAGAGGTGCAGTATGAATTACGGCGGTCACTATGTTTTAATCATGATCATTATGAGGCAATAACTAATTGCCTCATTGATTTTTTCAAAGTGAACCTTCATTTTTTTGTATAATGTGCATCCATAAAGTTGAATACAGATTCACTATAGAAAAACTTAAAAATACTATTTGGGTTTGAGGGTTCTAATCTTCGCTCTCGGCAGTATTTCTCACCTGAGTTTTTGATTTGCCGGTGCAATTCGTGAAATTTTGCATTCCTTAAAAAGTCACTATATCTTGCATTTAATTTTTGAGTAAGTGCATCATATGTTAGAGGATATCTTTTTAGCATATCCTCTTCTGTGAAAGTTATTGAAGTGGCTTTAGAGTCATTGGTCATCATAAACTCGATGGCTTCATCTGATGATGTCTTTATCAATTTAGTGGATAGACGCAACGAAATACTAAAGTTAGGATCGGCATCGTCCTTGTGGGACTCTTCCATTTTTTCCAAGTATGATTTTAGGTTATCAGCCGAGTGATTCAACACGCTAAAACTCTCGATATCGCTAAGATGATAAAGAGAAACTGGCATTAGAAAAAAATTATACTTTCTGAAATCATAATCAAACCAATCAATAGATAATGTCATGTAGTTCTTTAAAGATGCTGTACCTATACATTGTATCTTTGTGCTAAGTGACATATCTTCATGGATGAAATGAACAGCATGATCGCGAATCTCGATTAATAATTTAATGTTGTCCTCAACGATCCTTTTGAGACATCCATTAGCGGATAAAATATTTATTGCTTTGGATATGCTTATAGTTTTGGGTGAGCCTGACTCGGTTACTTCAACCTCCCCCTTAGACTTTAAGTAAATTGAACTTTTATCATCCCCATTCATTGATAGGATCTTCGCTTTTAGTAATAATTCCCATGCATTTATCATCAGGATTGAAAAGCTCTCTTCTCTAAACTTAAAATCTGGCTTGTTATAAACCTCAATTGCTGTAATGCATGCGGAAATCGACTTTTCCAAAATGCTTTCATAAAAACTCCTAGGTATGTTTTCATTCTGGCTGTGATGTTTAATAAAGGTCGACAAACTAAAAGAGTCAAACTTTGGAGAAACAAATAACTTATTGTTTTCTTTTGTTATAAATGTTGACCATTTTTTTGATAGGTAAGTTCTAACTGTGCTTTTTCCCCAGCCGGTTTTGTTAGCGATCTCATCTAATGTGAAGTGTTGCTTGGATAGTTTTTTTTCTGATAAAAAATTGAAAGCAATTTCGATCTTTTCATTTTTATTGAAACTATAAGGGCTTGGCTTCGTTTCCATATGCAGTTATCCCATATCTAGTATTAAGTTTTAAAAAATGCACGTTCATCGCTAAACAAACAGCGGCGGCTAGTCATTGTTTGAAAACAGATTCATCCTACTCACATGAACTCAATCGATCAAATTTCTGAAATTTAGCGCCTGCTGCGCAACCTGATCCGTATTAGAACCGTGTCGGCCGTCAATCTCGACGGCGGGCTGTGCCGTGTCGATACGGAAAAAACACAACCAACTGGCTGCACTGGCTGAGCGCACGCGCGGGTAAAACCCGCTCTTGGAATGCGCCGTCAGTAGGTGAGCAGGAGCTTGTTTTGTGCCTCGGCGGCGAACTTGATACCGGCTTTGTGCTGCCGGGAATTTTCTCCGATGAAAACCCGGCCCCGTCAGCCTCGGCCGATGCGCTGCACTGGTCATTTCCTGACGGCACGCTGACCGACCTCGACCCTATCCGGCATTCGCTGTCTGACGCTGCAACCAGCGAAAAGTTGGCACGCATGAGTAAGGCCAATGGCATCACCCAGGGATGGCAGACGTGGCTGCTGCTGTGCATTATCACAGATACACATAAAGCCCCGCTAACGTCGTAGATGAAATACATTCAGGCGGTGCAGGCCGCTGAGGTCACAAATGCGCCAGATATCAGCTGGCCAAAAAGCCTGAAGGAAAATTCGCTTTCCGACTGAAGTTTTCTGTTAAAAATTACAATGGCAGAATGTTTAATTCTGCCATTGAATCATTTCATCAAGTCGATTCAGAATGCCGGGAAAATAGCTTTCATCAAGGCCAAAGCTGCCTTTAACCTGGACGCTGTCGGCATGTGGTTCCGGGCGAAGAATAAAATCAATAGTTACGCCATCAATACTTTTTTCATTGGTCAGTATCATATCCAGTTGATGAGTATCGCTCTGATAGTTAAACGACTTGATCTTTTGCTGATTAATAATCGCCTGATGAAAAGCTGAAAATTCCTTTTTCAGCATTTTCAATTCTCCAACGGTGAACTCCGTCTTAAAGGCCACTTTCAGGCCGCTTACTGAAAACTCCACCCAGGACTGTATCCAGTCCCAGTGATGGTTAACAGGATCGGCTTCGTTATCTACTACGCGTTCAAAGGGAGCGATTGTGAATGTAAACTCTTCATTCCTAATATCAAACATCGAAATTTCCTTGTCAGCTAATAAAAATATTTAAAATGAGATATTGTCCAGTCTGATTCTCTGACTATTATTTCAAGTTTGTATTTCTGATGAACATAGTCCCTTCGCTGCTTATCGTAGCGCAGTTTATAAATATCCGTTTCGTATCGGAACATTCCTTTTCCTTCACGAGGGTCTGGCATTCGCTTACCAAAACGAATAGCTCTTTCCTGAATCTGCAAAGGTACATACCGACTGGGTTCAAGCATATGTCTTGCTGCTGTTTCGGTCATTTTCAGGTTGCGCGCATGCAGCCCGATTTTAAGCCGCCCTCGCAAAAGAGATATGGTCCCTTGACTGATTCTGGCTGTAATAGCCGTGCGCGCGCCTGACTCAAACAAAACTCGACCAGTGCGAAAAATACGGAAAACACCAAACGCAAATAATGCAATATCAGTGGGATCAATCAATGGTGTTTCAAGCGGCGCTTCTTCCAGCCTGACAAAATGTCCCTGCACATCATAAATCTGCCATAAGCCCGGAGCCTGCGCCACCGTGTAACCGATACACATACCGCTGCTTTCATCTGTTACGGGCTTTGCATTTGCTGGCAAATGACCGGGGCGAATCTCAAAAAAAACGCCCTCAGGCAATCTTGATTCAAATGTGTAGTAGCGTCCGTGTTCCTCTCTTGTGGCTGTTCCTGAGCGCATTCTCAATCCCTCGTTTATGACACTGGCTGTTTTATAGTGCCACAGGAAGATAAAACGATCATTACCCGTTAGTTGCCTGTTCGCATGCCAGCAAAGTGCAACCGCAAGCATGGCCCCGCCTGACCTGACACCCTGAGAACACGCTCAAAACGGAGTGCATCAGATGTCCGATTATTATCACGGTGTCCGCGTTGTCGAGGTCAACAACGTCACGTGCATCATTACAACCGTATCAACCGCTCTCGCAGGCATGGTCTGCGCCGCGCAGGATGCGACAACCTTCCCACTCCATACGCCGGTGCTTATCACCCATATGCAGAACGCGGTCGATAAAGCAGGTAAAAAAGGCAACCTCGCCGCCGCGCTGCAAGCCATTGCCGACCAGTCAAACCCGTGACTGTCGTTGTGCGAGTCGCTGAAGGTGCCGACGAAACCTAAACTACGTCCAGTATCATCGGCGGCACAAATGAGAACGGACAGTTTTATCGGGTCATTCGCCTGGCCGGTATTGAATTACCCGAAGGCCAGATAAGCCATGTACTGCGCCATAGCTTTGCCAGTCACTTAATAATGGCCGGGGGAAAGATGATCGTGCCGCAATGTATTCTCAGGCATTCCAACATCAGGGTAACGATGCGTTATGCGCACTTCGCGCCTGATTATCCTGAAGATGCAATTCGCTTCAATTCGCTGGCGTTTATAACGAAGAAAAATGGCGGCAAAGAATTCAGGAGAGGAGAACAGAAGGTAACAGAATGGGAAATAACTCATTGATAAAGAGATAAGTTATTGTTGTTAAATACCAGCTAAAAAAAGACCGAATACGATTCCTATATTCGGTCCAGGGAAATGGCTCTCAGGGAGCCGTGCGCTAAAAGTTGGCATTTATGAAGGCGGTGACGCCTTGCCATTTAAGGTTAGATCAGCGCGGGGGAAATGCCAGTAAGCGGAGGGCAAGAGGCCATAAACCCGACCAGTTTGTGATCGCAACGGCAAAAAAGATCAGGCGCAGCTGGCTGCCGCACCCGATGGGCCTATTTACCGCACAGTGCCTGGGTGCGCTCGATGATCGGCTGCAGACTCATCATCTGGCCCGGATGCGCTTTATCTTCGCTCTGAATCACGCTGATTGGCTGCGCTTTCACCTGTTTGTTCTTAAACAGCTGGTCTGCGATGTCGTTCAGCGGATATTGCATCAGGGTGCTCGGGTTGATGGCAAACAGCGCCCCATCTTTCTCGCAGGTCAGCATCACCTCTTCACGATTGAAGGGCCACTTCTCCTTGCCAATCTCAAAGCGGCTGACGGTAATGATTTGTGCCGCCAGCGCCTGGCCGCAGAGGGATAACAACAGGATTGCGGGGACCACTTTCTTCAGCAACATAAAGACCCTTTTCTCTCTTAACGATTTCAGGCTGGCGACAGCGTGGCAAAAACGCTGACCAGCCCAACCACTCCGCACGCCAGCAGCAGTTCAAGCTGCGTCATGCGAATAAATTTCTGCTGCGTTCCGCTGCCCGCCAGACGAAAGCGCGGAACCAGCCAGTAACGGTTAAACAGCGCCACGCCGACCATCAGGGCAACCAGCAATACTTTGTACAGCAGCAACTCAATATAGCGCGAGTCCTGCCGGGCCAGCGGCCAGCCCGCGATCATCAGGCTGTTAATGACCCCGCTCAGCAGCGTCAGCGCCACCGCCAGGTGCCCGTAGCGTGAAAACCGCATCATGGTGCGGATAGCATCGGTGCGGCGATCAATCTGACGCGCTTCGCGCATCAGCAGCAACAGGGGCAGTAACCCCCCAGCCCAGAACGCGGACGCTATCAGATGCAGCGCATGGTTGAACGGCTGCAGCACGCCGGCCCAGCCATCGCGCATCGCGGCGTGCCCAATCAGGGCCATTGCGACCAGTTGCAGTACGCCCGCCAGCAAAAGCAGTGGAGAGCGAACGCTGCCGGTCACGAACAGGGCGCCAGCGGCCAGCAGGCTGAACAGGATCTCACCCTGCCAGACCGTACCAAAATGCGTGCTCAGTACCGCCATCCAGATAGCGGCGTCGGCCAGATGCGTGCTGTCACCGCTCATCAGCACATTCTGACAGGCCAGCATCGCCAGCGCAGTGAGCAGCGCCAGCCAGGCACTCCCTCTTATCAGCGGAAAGAGTCGCCCGGTCAGTTGCGGACGATAACGCCGCGGCGCCAGCAGCGCGCTGAAACAGGCGCTGCCCGTCAGCAGCATCACGGCGGCGAAGTGCAACGCCCGCAACACTATCCAGAGGGTAGTCACCGGCCTTACTTCACGCTGAAGCGATAGTGTCCGGCCGTTTTGTGTCCATCGACCGACAGGACATGCCAGTTAACCTGATAATCTCCCGCCTTCAGCGGCTGCGACAGGCCCACAATCAGCTGCTTTTTCTGGTCAGCGGCCACGCGGGCTTTATCGGTGGCAACGGGCTTCTGATGGCTGTCCACCAGCGTCACGCCGCTGAAGGCCGCTTCGATATCTTCACTGAAAGTCAGCGTCAGGGTATCGGGGGAAGCGGCCACCTGCGCATTGTCAGCCGGGGCCGAGGAACGAAGATGCGCGTGTGCGGCAGCCAGCGAGCTGAATGCCATCGTCCCGGCGGCCATCAGCGCAATAACCACACGAGAAATACGTTTTTTCTGCATAAGATCATCCTTTTAACCGCCGCCGGGGCGACAAATGAGGCAAAAGGATACGCTGCTGTATTTGCACTGTCGAGGCCAGCGATGCGATCCTTTATCCTTGATTCAGACCGTCGAAAACATTACTTTTGCCCGCTGTCCTCAGGAGAATATTATGAGTCATAACCTTGCCCGACTGACCCAGGAAGAGAAAGACAGGATTAATGTCGATCTGGCGGCCGCGGGCGTGGCGTTTAAAGAGCGCTACAACATGCCGGTGGTGGCCGAGATGGTCGTGCAGGAGCAGCCCGAAGCGCTGCGCGACTGGTTCCGTCAGCGTCTGATGCACTATCGCCAGGCCTCACTCAGCCTGTCGCGTCTGCCTTATGAACCGAAGATGAAATCATGATGTTTCGCGTTATCGATACCGAAACCTGCGGCCTGCAGGGCGGCGTGGTCGAAGTCGCCTCCGTGGATGTGGTGGATGGGCAGATTGTGAATCCCATGAGCGACCTCATCCTGCCTGACCGCCCGATCAGCCGTCAGGCGATGGCGGTGCATCGCATCACCGAAGCGATGGTGGCCGGTAAACCGACCATTGAAGAGGCGATTCCGCGCTATTACGGCAGCGCTTTTTACGTGGCGCACAACGCCAGCTTTGACCGCAGGATGCTGCCGGAGATGTTTGGCGAATGGATCTGCACGATGCAGCTGGCGCGTCAGCTCTGGCCGGGCATTAAGTATGGCAATCAGGCGCTGCGTCATTCGCTGAAGCTGGATGTGACGCCCCCTGCCGATCTGCATGCCCACCGCGCGCTCTATGACTGCTATGTCACGGCGGCGCTGCTGATCCGGATCATGGAGACCTCGGGCTGGAGCGCGTCCGAAATGATTGTCCGTTCACAACCGGCAGCCCAGCGCGACGACATCCTGCCGTTCGGCAAATATCGCGGCCAGGCGATCGCGGTGATTGCCCGCAAGGATCCGGGCTACCTGAAGTGGGTGCTGGAGAATGTCAGCGACCTGCGCCCGCCGTTGCGACAGGCGCTGCGAAAATACCTGACCGAGCCTCAGTAATCCTGGGCTGGCGGCAACGTGCCCTGCGCCAGCCCCAGCAGGAAGGTATATTCCATCGCAATCCCCTCGTAAGCTTTGTAGCGTCCCGACTTACCGCCGTGCCCGGCATCCATGTCGGTGCAGAGCAGCAGCAGGTTATTGTCGGTTTTCAGCGATCTCAGCTTCGCCACCCATTTCGCTGGCTCCCAGTACTGCACCTGCGAATCGTGCAGTCCGGTGGTAACCAGCAGATGGGGATAGGCTTTCGCCTCCACGTTGTCATAAGGGCTGTACTGGCGGATGTAGTGGTAGTACTCCGGATCGTTGGGATTCCCCCACTCGTCATACTCGCCGGTCGTCAGCGGGATCGACTCATCGAGCATTGTCGTGACCACATCCACAAACGGCACCTGCGCCACGACCCCGTGAAACTGTTGCGGTGCCAGGTTAATCACCCCGCCCATTAACAGCCCGCCCGCGCTGCCACCCATCGCATAAAGCCGATCGGGATGGCCGAATCCGCGTGCCACCAGCGCCTCCGTCACCTCAATAAAATCGGTGAAGCTGTTCATTTTGTTGAGCAGGCGGCCACCGTCATACCACTGCTGTCCCAGCTCGCCGCCGCCGCGCACCTGGATCAGCGCATAGACGAAGCCGCGATCCAGCAGGCTCAGGCGGCTGACGCTGAAATCGGCGTCCATGCTGCTGCCGTAGGCGCCGTAGCCGTAGACCAGCATCGGGTTCTGCCCCGGCTGATAGTGTTTACGGTGATAGACCAGCGACACCGGGACTTCAGTGCCGTCGCTGACCTTGATCCAGTGATGCTCGCTCCGGTAATCATCTGCGTTGAAGCCCTTCACCGCGCTCTGTTTCAGGATGCGCCGTTCGCCGGTGTCCATGTCCAGCTCAAACAGCGTGGTCGGCGTGGTCATCGATGAGTAGCCGTAACGCAGTTTGCTGGTGCGTGGCGAAGGGTTGTAGGCCAGCCAGGTGACATAGGTCGGATCGTCAAAGGCGATACCGCTGGTTTCGCCGCTGGCCCAGTTGATCTGCCGCAGGCTGGTTAAGCCGCGCTGACGCTCCTCAACCACCAGCCAGTCGCGGAACAGCTGAAAATCTTCCATCACCACCGACTCCCGCGCCGGGATCAGCGTCTCCCAGCGCGACTCGTCCAGATAACGGCTGCGATAAAGCCCGAAGTTTTTGCCTTCCCGGTTAGAGCGAATAAAAAACTGGTGATCGTAATGATCGATGCTGTACTCATGATCGCGGCGGCGCGGCAGAAAGACATGCGGCTGCGCGTCGGGAAAATTAGCATCAATCAGCTGGATTTCGCTGGTGTTGGTGCTGTAGAGCGCGATCATGATGAACTGTTTGGAGGTGCTTTTATGGACGCTGAGATGATAGGTGTCATCCTGCTCTTCATAGACCAGCTGATCATCTGACTGCGGCGTGCCCAGTTCATGACGCCAGACCTGATAGGAGAGCAGCGTCTGCGGATGCTTGCGCACATAGTAGACGGTGCGCGAATCGTTGCCCCAGGCGAAGCTGGAGGAGGCGTTGCTCAGCACCTCAGGATACCAGCTGCCGCTCTCAAGGTTGCGAAAGCGAATACCATACTGGCGTCGCGACAGAAAATCTTCCGCCAGCGCCATCAGGCGATTATCCGGGCTGATATGCAGCGCACCCATGGTGTAAAACTCACTGTGCGAGGCGCGCTGATTGGCGTCCAGCAGCAGAGTCCACTCCCCCGACTCGTCACTCGCGGCGGGCTGGCGATAATAGGCCGGGTACTCATTACCGCTCTGATAACGGCTCTGATAGCGGTAGCCATTTTTTACATAGGGCACCGAGTGATCTTCGGGCGGCAGCCGATCGATGATCTCTTTTAACACCCGCTCCTGCAGCGGCTGCTGTGATGACATGATCTTTTTGCCGTAATTGTTCTCGGCGCGCAGATAATCAAGGACTTCGCTGTTTTCACGTTTGTCGTCGCGCAGCCAGTAGTAGTCGTCTATGCGCGTCTCGCCGTGCAGCGTCATCTCATGAGGAATTTTTTTTGCGATGGGGGCTTTCATCCATCTCTCTCCGTGAACGTCATGATCTGTAAGCGTAACACTTCAGCAGCCGGAAGCCAGAGGCGGGACAGAGGGGTTCCGCTGACGGGGGTTGAAACCTGCCCCGTCAGCGGTGTGTCAGCGGGGATTATCCGGCGGGGAGTCGGGCTTTTTCTTCGTTGAGATCCTGCTGGATGCCGTCGCGGACATCCTGCGGGATTTTCAGGGCGTCGCCCAGCGCAGAGAGGTAGCTGCGCTCCATAAAATGATCGATATCGATGGCCGCGCAGCTCAGGAAGTAGAGCTCCAGCGCCTCCTCCTCATTTCTGACATCGGCGGCCAGCCACTGCGGATCGAGCGGACGGTTCATCGCCTTCTGGATCAGCCGCTCCGCCTCCTGCCCGTAGCCGGCCTGGTGAATATTCTGCTCAATGGCAGCGCGCTCCTGATCGTCGATGTGTCCGTCGCTTTTAGCGGCAAACACCAGCGCCGTCACCAGGCGTTCGGCACGCTGGTCAACCGGCGTCTGCGTTACGCCAAACTCAGGTTCATTCTGGTGCGCTTCGCTGACCCGCTGTTTATATTTGCTCCACAGCACCGCGCCTGCGGCGGCACCGCCGCCGATAATCAGCGCTTTGCCACCATATTTCGTCAGCAGCTTACGCGACGATTTACTGGCGATCAGCATTCCGGCCAGACCGCCCAGCGCACCGGGCGCGAGCATATCGCTCAGGCTGCCTCCCGCTTTACCCTCACCCCCCTTTTTCGCCAGCACGGACTGAATCTGTTGCAACCAGTTAGTCATCATCCACTCCTTTTACAGTATCAGCCTGCTATCCTGGCGAAACGGATGTCAGGAAACGTCAGAGCGGGAAAAGTAAGGCAAACGGCAGCGTAACCGCGACGAAAGATGAGAACGCAAACGTTTTCGTTTATACTGCGGCCGAATTCTGACTGCTTAGGTGAATGTATGACAACTCTCGGAACCGCGCTGCGTCCGGCAGCGACGCGCGTGATGTTATTGGGTTCAGGTGAACTGGGAAAAGAGGTGGCGCTGGAGTGTCAGCGTCTGGGTGTGGAGGTGATCGCGGTGGATCGTTACGCCGATGCGCCAGCGATGCACGTCGCACATCGCAGCCATGTGATTAACATGCTGGATGGCGCAGCGCTGGCCGCGCTGATCGCAGAAGAGAAGCCTGACTTTGTCGTACCGGAAATCGAGGCGATCGCCACCGATATGCTGGTTGAGCTTGAGCAGCAGGGTCAGCGCGTCGTGCCGACCGCCCGCGCCGCCCGGCTGACCATGAATCGCGAAGGCATCCGTCGTCTGGCCGCCGAAGAGTTATCCCTGCCGACCTCCCGCTACCGCTTTGCCGACAGCAAGGCGAGTTTCGATGACGCCGCCGCCGAAATCGGCTTCCCCTGCATCGTGAAGCCGGTCATGAGTTCCTCCGGTAAAGGCCAGAGCTTTATCCGTGATGGCAGCCAGCTCGATCAGGCCTGGGCATATGCGCAACAGGGTGGCCGCGCCGGTGCCGGTCGCGTCATCGTCGAAGGCGTGGTGAATTTCGATTTCGAGATCACCCTGCTGACCATCAGCGCCGTAGACGGCATTCATTTCTGCGCGCCGATTGGTCACCGCCAGGAGGATGGCGATTATCGTGAGTCCTGGCAGCCGCAGCAGATGAGCGATGTGGCGCTGCAGCGGGCGCAGGATGTGGCTGCGCAGGTGGTGAAGGCGCTGGGCGGCTATGGCCTGTTTGGCGTTGAGCTGTTTGTCTGCGGTGATGAGGTAGTGTTCAGCGAAGTCTCGCCGCGTCCGCATGACACCGGCATGGTGACGCTGATTTCGCAGGATCTGTCGGAGTTTGCGCTCCACGTCCGGGCATTCCTCGGCCTGCCGATTGGCGGGATCCGCCAGTATGGTCCGTCCGCGTCCGCCGTGATCCTGCCGCAGCTGGACAGCCAGAACGTGCAGTTTGTGAATGTTGAAGCGGCGCTGGGTGCGGGTCTGCAACTGCGCCTGTTCGGTAAACCGGAGATCAGCGGGCAGCGTCGTCTGGGCGTTGCGCTGGCCAGCGGTGACAGCACCACACAAGCGATTGCGCGTGCCGTTGCCAGCGCAGCTGCGGTCACCGTTCAGGGATAAAGGTGTGCGGTGAGCCGATGCTCACCGCCATCACTTACTTCGCGCCCTCGACCGCTTCGCGGGCCAGCCGGGTGATGCGATCCCAGTCGCCCGCTTCCAGCGCGTCGTTTGGCACCAGCCAGGAGCCGCCGATGCAGAGCACGCTTTTCAGCGCCAGATAGTCGCGGTAGTTCGCTGGCGAGATACCGCCGGTCGGGCAGAAACGCACCTGCGGAAAAGGTCCGCCAATCGCCTGCAGGGCTTTCACCCCACCATTCGCTTCCGCCGGGAAAAACTTAAATTCGCGCAGGCCGTAGTCCATGCCGGTCATTAACTCAGAGACGGTGCTGATCCCCGGGATCAGCGGAACCGGCCCTTCAACGGCGGCTTTAAGCAGGGAGTCGGTTACGCCAGGGCTGATGACAAACTGTGCGCCAGCGTCGGTGACTTCCTGTAACTGCTGAGGATTGATGACCGTGCCCGCGCCCACGATCGCCTCCGGCACCTCTCTGATCATTGCACGTAAGGCATCCATCGCAACGGGCGTGCGCAGCGTGACTTCCAGCACTTTAACGCCACCCGCCACCAGCGCCTTCGCCATCGGCACCGCATGTTCCAGTTTATTGACAACGATGACCGGCACCACAGGCCCGGTGGTCAGAATCTGTTCGGCACTCATTTTCCAGTTTTTCATCAGTTCCCCTTGCTTGATAACACCGGGATTGCGGCCCGGTCATGGAGCATCCGCTCCTGCCCTGTAAGTTGCGCCACTACCATACATGATCCCCTTCGTGAGCGTCTATCCTCCTGCGCCCATTTTGAAACGGCAGTTCAATTTTTGGGGATCGCCGGCATTCTGGCTTCAGGCGAAAAAAAAGCCCGCGTTGCGGGCTTCTTCATGATGCTGATTATTCAAACTCGTTCCACGAACGACCATCGCGGGTGATCATCGCGACCGATGCCACCGGGCCCCAGGTGCCCGCCTGATACGGCTTGGAAGAATCGCCATCGGCGGCCCAGGCGTTGATGATGGAATCCACATAGGTCCACGCCGCTTCCACCTCATCACGGCGGACGAACAGCGCCTGAATACCGCGCATGCTCTCCAGCAGCAGGCGCTCGTAGGCATCGGCCAGGTGCGACTGGTTAAAGGTCTCGGAGTAGCTCAGGTCCAGCTTGGTGGTCTGCAGTTTGTGCTTGTGATCCAGACCCGGCACTTTGTTCAGGATTTCGATATCCACCCCTTCATCCGGCTGCAGACGAATCGTCAGCTTGTTCTGCGGCAGCTCAGAGTAGGAATCCTTGAACAGGTTCATCTCCGGGTTTTTGAAATAAACCACAACTTCAGAGCATTTGGTCGGCAGACGCTTACCGGTACGCAGGTAGAACGGCACGCCCGCCCAGCGCCAGTTGTCGATATCCACGCGGATAGCCACGAAGGTCTCCGTTGAGCTGGACTTATTCGCTCCCTCTTCTTCCAGATAGCCCGGCACTTTTTTGCCCTGCACGAAGCCCGCGGTGTACTGACCACGCACGGTCTTCTCGCGCACGTTGGTCTGGTCGATGCGGCGCAGCGAGCGCAGCACTTTGACTTTCTCATCACGGATGCTGTCAGCGCTGAGATCGGACGGCGGCGACATGGCGATCATGGTCAGGATCTGCAGCAGGTGGTTCTGGATCATGTCACGCATCTGACCGGCTTTGTCGAAGTAACCCCAGCGGCCTTCGATCCCCACCTCTTCGGCCACGGTGATCTGCACGTGGTCGATGGTGCGGTTATCCCAGTTGTTGACGAAGATTGAGTTGGCAAAACGCAGCGCCAGCAGGTTCAGCACGGTCTCTTTGCCGAGATAGTGGTCGATACGGAACACCTGGCTTTCATCAAAATATTCGCCAACGCTGTCGTTGATCTCCTGCGAGGTCTCCAGCGAGGTGCCCAGCGGCTTCTCCATTACCACGCGCGCCGGTTTTGCATTCAGCTTCGCGGTGCCCAGCCCCTGACAGATCGCGCCAAAGGTGCTTGGCGGCATCGCAAAGTAGTTAATGGTGGTGCGGTTCTTCTGGTCCAGCATCTTGCCCAGTTTCGGGAAGTGCGTGGTGTCGTTGACATCGAGGTTGCAGAAGTCGAGACGATTGCTGAGTTTGTCCCACAGCGCTTCGTCAATCTTCTCCTTCATGAAGGTTTCCAGCGCTTCACGTACCACTTTGGTGTATTCCGCTTTGTCCCACTCGGCACGGCCCACCCCAATGATGCGGGTTTCAGCGTGGATCTGACCCGCTTTCTCTAACTGATACAGTGAAGGCAACAGTTTACGGCGTGCAAGATCGCCTTTGGCACCGAAAATCACCAGATCGCATGCCTGGGCTGTTTGTGTTACCGCCATTTTCCTCTCCTCATTGCAGGATAGTCCGGTGGGGATGCATCCTCTGCCACCGGGTCCAGGTTATTATTTTACTGAGCACACTCTACTTTTTTCCCCGCGCCAGGTAAACCGACTCGCCGGGTCAACCGCATTAACTCTGTACCGGATAAGCGCAGTGCGTGTGATGACCCGTGCGGATGGCCATTTTTTTCTGTTTCTGCTGGTGTCAGGAAAATCTGACGCGGGTCAAAGTATCTCAAATCTGTGGGCAATCGGCTTGTCCGCCGTTGCGCCTGCCGGGTGCTGACGCGATATAGTCTCTGTTATTCCGCCGCGACGACAGTGATAATTGAAATTGATAAAAGTGATGATGGTCATTGCCTTATGAATATGCTGGAAAAGATTGAGGCGCAGTTCGCTGCGCTGAGCAAAGCGGAACAGAAAGTCGCCCGGCAGATTCTGGCTGCTCCACAGGCAGCGATACACTCCAGCATTGCAACGCTGGCACGGGAAGCCTGTGTCAGCGAACCCAGCGTAAACCGCTTCTGCCACCGGCTGGGCACACGCGGCTTTCCCGACTTCAAACTGCATCTGGCGCAGAGCCTGGTGACAAACAGCAACCGGGTCATCCACGGCGTGGAAGACGATGATGACGCAGAGCACTACAGCCGCAAAATCTTCGACTCGGCGCTGGCCGGACTGCAGCGGGTGCGGGATCAGCTGAACAGCGTTCATCTGCAGCAGGCGGTCACCCTGCTCGCGCAGGCCGACAAGCTCGCCTTTTTCGGGCTGGGCACCTCCGGCGTGGTGGCGCACGACGCCTTCACCAGATTTCTGCGCTTTAATCTGCCGGTCATCTGGTCGGACGATATTGTGATCCAGCGCATGAGTTGCATAAATAGTCGAGCCGGTGACGTTTTTGTTCTCATTTCGCATACTGGGCGCACAAAAAATATGGTAGAACTGGCTCGCCTGGCCCGTGTAAACGGTTCCACCGTTATTGCCATCACCTCTCCCGATTCACCCCTGGCCCACGAAGCAGCGATCGCTTTAGTGCTTGATGTAACGGAAGATACTGATGTCTGTTTGCCGATGGTATCGCGCCTGGCCCAGCTGACCGTGATCGATGTTCTGGCGACCGGTTTGACCCTGGAACGGGGAGCACCCTTCCGGGAAAACCTGAAACGCGTGAAAGAGGCGTTGAAAGCGTCGCGTTACGAAAAGCCCACACTGCGGGAAGAGGATGTTCAGCAAAAAAATTAACATCACATTTACAATGTGAGTCGTATCACAACCCGTCGATCATATAGAATAGATAACCATGTTGTGTCCTCCCACCGGGACACGCTTAAATGTTTACGGAGTCCTCGATGTCAAGACGTCTCAGAAGAACCAAAATCGTTACAACCCTCGGCCCGGCTACCGATCGTGATAATAACCTCGAAAAAATCATCGCTGCTGGTGCGAACGTTGTCCGACTCAACTTCTCTCACGGCACGCCGGAAGATCACCAGTTACGTGCTGACAAAGTCCGCGAGATCGCCGCAAAACTGGGGCGCCACGTCGCGATCCTCGGTGACCTGCAGGGCCCTAAAATCCGCGTATCGACCTTCAAAGAAGGCAAAGTTTTCCTGAACATTGGCGACCGTTTCCTGCTGGATGCCAGCCTGGGTAAAGGCGAAGGCGATAAAGAGCGCGTCGGTATCGACTATAAAGGGCTGCCGGAAGATGTGGTGCCGGGCGACATCCTGCTGCTGGACGACGGCCGCGTGCAGCTGAAAGTGCTGGAAGTTCAGCAGATGAAGGTGTTCACGGAAGTAACCGTAGGTGGCCCGCTGTCGAACAATAAAGGCATTAACAAGCTGGGCGGCGGCCTGTCGGCGGAAGCGCTGACCGAGAAAGACAAGGCGGACATCATCACCGCCGCGAAGATTCAGGTCGATTATCTGGCCGTCTCCTTCCCACGCTGTGGCGAAGATATGAACCTGGCGCGTCGCCTGGCGCGCGAAGCGGGTTGTGAGGCGAAGCTGGTCGCTAAAGTGGAACGTGCCGAAGCCGTCGCGACTCAGGAAGCGATGGATGACATCATTCTCGCCTCCGACGTGGTGATGGTGGCGCGTGGCGATCTGGGCGTTGAGATTGGCGATCCGGAACTGGTCGGCATCCAGAAAGCCCTGATCCGCCGCGCCCGTCAGCTCAACCGCACCATCATTACCGCTACCCAGATGATGGAGTCGATGATCACCAATCCGATGCCTACCCGTGCCGAAGTAATGGACGTGGCGAACGCCGTGCTGGATGGCACGGACGCGGTCATGCTCTCCGCGGAAACCGCAGCGGGCCAGTATCCGGCGGAAACCGTCTCGGCGATGGCGAAGGTCTGTCTGGGCGCAGAGAAGATCCCCAGCGTCAACGTCTCCAAGCACCGCCTGGATGTGCAGTTCGACAACATCGAAGAGGCAATCGCGATGTCCTCCATGTACGCCGCGAACCATCTGCAGGGCGTCACAGCGATCATCACCATGACCGAATCGGGCCGTACCCCGCTGATGACCTCACGCATCACATCGGGCCTGCCGATTTTTGCCATGTCACGCCATGAGCGCACGCTGAACCTGACCGCGCTCTACCGTGGCGTTACGCCGGTCTTCTTCGACAGCAACAACGACGGCGTCGCGGCAGCCCACGATGCAGTTAATCTGCTGCGCGACAAAGGCTTCCTGGTGTCCGGTGATCTGGTCATCGTGACACAGGGTGACGTGATGGGCGCGACCGGCACCACCAACACTTCGCGTGTACTGCGTGTGGATTAATTGAGCCCGGGTTGACATTGTCAGTGTAGAATCATCAGCGCGACTGCCTGGCAGTCGCGTTTTCTTTTCTGACAAGGAGGCCAGATGGCCCGTTTTCACCCCATCAGCCAGCTTACCGGCCGAATTTTACTCTTTCCTCTGGCGTTAGTGCTGTTCGAATTTGCCACCTACATTGCGCATGACATGATCCAGCCCGGCATGCTGATCGTCACCCGCGAATTCTCCGTCGGCCCGGAATGGGTCTCTACCTCCCTGACCGCCTATCTGATTGGCGGCGTGGTGCTGCAGTGGCTGCTCGGCCCGCTCTCTGACAAATATGGCCGACGCCCGGTGATGCTCACGGGCATCCTCTTCTTTGCCGTCGCCTGCATCCTGACCCACTGGGTCAGCTCAATTGAAGAATTTGTCAGCCTGCGCTTTATTCAGGGCATCAGCCTCTGCTTTATCGGCGCGGTCGGTTACGCGGCGATTCAGGAGGCGTTTGATGAGGCACTGGCGGTGCGCATGATGGCGCTGATGGCCAACGTCGCGCTGCTGGCTCCGCTGGCGGGCCCGCTGGCCGGTGCCGCCTGGCTCACCCTGGGCAGCTGGCGCAGCATGTTCTGGCTGTTTGCCGCCTGCAGCGTGGTCGCGTTTGTGGTGCTGTGGCGCGTGATGCCGGAAACCGCAGGCGACCGCAGTCACTCGATCGCCCTGCCCAGTCTGGCGCGTAACTATGGCCGGCTGATGAAGGACCGGCTGGTGATGTCCGGCTCCTTTGCCATCGGGCTGGTGTTTATACCGATTCTGACCTGGGTGGCGCTTTCTCCGGTGATCCTGATACATGACGAGGGACTCTCCCGCATGCAGTATGCCCTGCTGCAGCTGCCGGTGTTTATGGCGATGATTGCGGGCAACCTGACGCTGAGCAAGCTGGCCGGACGGGTGCCGATCGAGCGGCCGGTGATCTTCGCCGCCTGGCCGATTCTGATCGGTCTGACCCTGGCGCTGGTGGCGAGCCTGCTGAACAGCCACGCCTGGCTGCTGGTGACCGCCGGGCTGAGCCTCTACGCCTTTGGCGCGGGTATGGTCAACGCCGGGCTCTATCGCCTGACACTCTATGCGAGTCAGGAAGGAAAAGGCAGCGTGGCGGCGATGCTGGGGATGATCAGTATTCTGACGCTGGCGGCAGGGATTGAACTGGCGAAGAGCGGTTACTTCAGCGGCGGCATGCTGTGGTTCTGCCTGGTCAACTTTATCAGCGGCGTGCTCTGGTTCGGGCTGGTGAAACTGTTTATGCGCGAGCGTCAGCGCCGCAGCACGCTGGAAGCATTGTAACATTGCGCATCGGGGCCTGACCGCGTGACGCCTCTTCGCCGCGCGGGGCGGATCAATCAGGAATAAAAAAGGCCGCTTATGCGGCCTTTCTGCTATTTACGCGGATAAAGCTCTTTGCGCGAATAGGGTTCGATATCGCCCTCTTTACGGGTCTTGAGCAGTTTGAGTATCCAGGTGTACTGCTCGGGATGCGGACGGACAAACACCTCCACCTCCTCATTCATCCGGCGTGCCAGCTGGCGATCGTCGGCTTCCAGCAGATCGTCCATCGGCGGACGTACATAGATTTCAAGCTTATGCGTTTCGCTGTTATAGACCGGGAACAGCGGCACCACGCGGGCGCGGCACACTTTCATCAGCCGTCCGACCGCTGGCAGCGTGGCTTTGTAGGTTGCGAAGAAATCGACAAACTCGCTGTGCTCAGCGCCGTGATCCTGATCGGGCAGATAGTAGCCCCAGTAGCCCTGCCGTACCGAACTGATGAAGGGTTTAATCCCGTCATTACGGGCGTGCATACGGCCACCGTAGCGACGACGCGCGGTATTCCAGGCGTAGTCCAGCAGCGGGTCGCTCTGATTGTGGAACATCGCCGCCATCTTCTGGCCTTCTGACGCCAGCAGCATCGCGGGGATATCCACCGCCCAGCCGTGTGGCACCAGGAAAATCACATTCTGCTGGTCGGCCTTCATCTGATCGATGATTTCACGGCCATGCCACTCCACGCGCTCACGGATGCGCGCCGGGTCACGCAGAACCAGCTCGGTCATCATGGTCATCGCCTGCGGCGCGGTCGCAAACATCTCATCGACCACCGTGGCGCGCTGCGCCTCGCTGAGTTCCGGCAGGCAGTAGTAGAGGTTAATCAGCGCACGGCGACGCGCCCCTTTTGCCAGCTTACCGGCAAAGCGGCCCAAACGGCCCAGCAGCGGATCGCGCACTTTTGCCGGCAGATACGCCAGCCCGGCCAGCGCACCAATCGCCAGCCAGCTGCCCCAGTATTTAGGTTTCAAAAAAGAACGTTCAAAAACGGGAATAAATTCAATGTTATTTTTTTTACGGGTTTCCATGCACTCGCCTCAAGCAATGACCGGCTAATGATAGTGACCACCTGAAAATTTGCAATCGTCATGCGCCAGATAGCAGAAAACCGACGGGAAACCGTCGGTTTTCTGGCGAGCTGACGAATCCGCTTACTTCAGGCCGAGCTGAGGCAGCCAGGATCTGACCTGTGCCAGATAGTCGCTGCGCGCTTTGCCGGTCAGACCTTCCATACGCGGAAGTTTGGCAGTTAACGGGTTCACGGCCTGGTTATTGATCCAGATTTCAAAATGCAGATGCGGGCCGGTAGAGCGTCCGGTGTTTCCTGACAGGCCGATTCGGTCGCCACGTTTCACCTTCTGACCCGGTTTCACCAGCACTTTCTTCATGTGCATGTAGCGCGTCATGTACTGACGGCCATGACGAATCGCCACGTAGTTCCCGGCGGCACCGCCATTTTTCGCCACGACGATCTCACCATCACCGACAGCCAGGACTGGGGTGCCGATTGGCAGGGCAAAGTCGACGCCTTTGTGCGGCGCAATACGGCCGGTAACCGGATTAAGACGACGCGGATTGAAGTTCGACGAGACCCGATACTGCTTCACGGTCGGGAAGCGCATAAAGCCACGCGCCAGACCGGACCCGCTGCGATCGTAGAACTTGCCATCTTCCGCCCGGAAAGCGTAGTAGTCTTTGCCGCCGCTGCGCAGGCGGACACCCAGCAACTGGCTCTGCGCACTCTTTCCATCCAGCATTTCGCGTGACATCAGGACGCTGAACTGGTCACCCGCCCGCAGCTTACGGAAATCCATCTGCCACTGCAGCGCCTTGATCACGCCGCTGGCTTCGGCGCCGGTCAGACCGGCACGCTGGGCGCTGGCCGCGAAACTGCCGCGCACTTCACCCTGCATCACGCTGTTACGCCATTCGCCCTTCTGCATCTCCGCGCTCATGGTGAAGCCCCCTTTCGGGGTACGCTCATAGGTGCGGGTTTCGCGGCGGGAGATCTCCCAGCTCAGGGTTTTCAGGCCGCCATCATCATCCAGCGTCCAGCTCAGTTGCTGACCGACCTGCAGATTACGCAGATCGCGATCGCTTACCACCAGCGCATTAATGTCGCCAATGTCGATGCCATACTGGTTGAGGGCACTGCTGAGCGTGTCACCGGAGGAGACGGTATAGTCGTGGACGCCTGCGGTGTCCGGCACGTCGGTGTCGACATCGTCTGCAGGCAACTCTTCGTCCGGTTCCGGTGTGCTCTGATCAATCGGCTCACTGGCTTCCGGCAGCAGCGTACGAAGTTCGTTTTTATCCAGGTCGATGGTTTTGACGATCGGCGTCACGTCATCGGTGGGATGGTAAACATAAGGCCGCCAGACAGCGACGGCCAGAGTAACAACGGTTAATGACCCCAGCATAACGCGGTGGGGGCGCGGCAAATTGTTAAATGCGAGGGCGACAGAGCGGGCTATCTGCTGCACTTTTACCTATTCCTCATGCTCCTTTCAGGCAGCTTTCATACTGGCTCGACAGTTGTGAGAGGAATTTCACATAGCTGTCTTTGGCTAAGCTGATGTCTGTGCCCAGGGGGTCGAGCGTGCCTTTGTGCACCTGCGTTCCGCGGGCAACAGCATCGATGACTGCTGGCCTGAATTGTGGCTCAGCAAAGACGCAGACCGCCTTTTGCTCAACCAACTGTGTTCGTATCTGGTGTAAACGCTGAGCGCCCGGTTGAATTTCAGGATTCACGGTAAAGTGCCCGGCAGGCGAAAGACCGTAGTGTTTTTCAAAGTACGTGTAAGCGTCGTGAAAAACGAAATATCCTTTATTTTTAACCGGAGCAAGCTGTGCGCTGACGCGTTTGTCCGTGTCCGCCAACGCTACCTCAAACTGCTGGAGGTTGGCGTCAAGTTTGGCTTTGTCTTGCGGCATAAGTTCCAATAATTTTCCATGGATTGCAACCGCGGTCTTGCGCGCGATCTCTGGCGACAACCACAGGTGCATATTAAACTCGCCGTGATGGTGGTGGTGAGCTTCGGCCTCATGATCTTCAGATTTTTCCGCTGCGTGCTCATCTTCATCTTCACCACCGCTAATCAATAACGGTTTGACGCCGTCGATATTGACCATCGCGAGATTTTTTTGCGCCGGAAGTTCAGCCACAGATTTGGTCATAAACGCTTCCATTTCCGGCCCGACCCAGACGACTAAGTCTGCGTTTTTTAAGCGTTTTGCATCAGAGGGACGCAGGGAGTAGTCATGCTCAGAGGCGCCGTCCGGCAGCAGGACTTCGACCGGGGTTACCCCGTCTGCAATGGCGGAGGCGATAAAGCCGACCGGTTTGATAGATGCCACCACGGCAGAGTGTGCCGGAAGGCTTAACAAAGCGGTAACGGATAAAGCAGATAAGGCGAAAATTACGCCCTTTTTATTATGTAACATATTGCGTCATTCCATCGTGACCATGAAGTGGAATGTGATATTATAACATTCGAAATTCTGTGCAACCTGTAAATACTATGACCTCACTTGTCACACTCGAAAACGTTTCGATAAAATTTACCCAGCGTAATGTGTTATCAGGCGTCAGCCTGGCATTGCAGCCTGGCCGTATTCTCACCCTGCTGGGCCCCAATGGTGCCGGGAAATCTACCCTGGTCCGCGTCGTGCTGGGCCTGCTTGCCCCGAGCAGCGGTAGCGTTCAGCGTCTGCCCGGCCTGCGTGTCGGCTATGTTCCTCAGAAACTGCACATCGATCCCACCCTGCCGGTCACGGTTGAACGCTTTATGCGTCTGACGCGGGGCAGCAAAAGCGCCGATATCCTGCCGGCCCTGAAGCGGGTGCAGGCGGGCCATCTGCTGCATTCACCGCTGCAGAAACTCTCAGGCGGGGAAACCCAGCGTGTGCTGCTGGCGCGTGCGCTGCTGAATCAGCCTCAGCTGCTGGTGCTGGATGAGCCGACCCAGGGCGTGGATGTGAACGGTCAGGTTGCGCTCTATGATCTGATTAATCAGCTGCGCGTTGAGCTGAACTGCGGCGTATTGATGGTCTCCCACGACCTGCACCTGGTGATGGCGAAAACCGACGAAGTCCTGTGCCTGAACCATCACATCTGCTGTTCCGGCACGCCGGAGGCGGTCTCGCAGCATCCGGAGTTTATCGCGATGTTCGGCCCGCGCGGCGCGCAGGAGCTGGCGATCTACCGTCACCATCACAATCACCGTCACGACCTTCAGGGACGTATCGTTTTACGCAAAGGACAGGGTTCATCATGATTGAGTTGTTATTACCGGGCTGGATTGGCGGCGTGATGCTGGCGCTGGCGGCCGGCCCGCTGGGTTCGTTTGTGGTCTGGCGCAAGATGTCCTACTTTGGCGATACGCTGGCGCACGCCTCGCTGCTTGGCGTGGCCTTTGGCCTGCTGCTGAACGTAAACCCTTATTACGCGGTGATTATGGTCACCGTCTGCCTGGCGCTGGGGCTGGTCTGGCTGGAGCGCCGTCCGCATCTGGCTATCGATACCCTGCTGGGCATCATGGCGCACAGTGCCCTGTCGCTGGGCCTGGTGGTGGTCAGCCTGATGAAGAACGTGCGCGTGGATCTGATGGCCTATCTGTTTGGCGATCTGCTGGCGGTCACGCCGGACGATCTCTGGATGATGGGCGGCGGCGTGGTCGTCGTGCTGCTGGTGATGGCGTGGCAGTGGCGTGCCCTGCTGTCGATGACCATCAGCCCGGAGCTGGCGCAGGTCGATGGCGTGAACATTCAGCGTACCCGCCTGATCCTGATGCTGGTCACGGCCCTGACCATCGGGGTGGCCATGAAGTTTGTCGGCGCGCTGATTATCACCTCACTGCTGATCATCCCGGCCGCGACCGCCCGTCGTTTCGTGCGCTCGCCGGAAGGCATGGCGGCCACCGCCGTGCTCATCGGGGTCGTTGCCGTCACCGGCGGTCTGACCTTCTCCGCCTTCTACGACACCCCCGCCGGTCCGTCCGTGGTGCTCTGCGCCGCCATCCTGTTCATCATCAGCATGGTGCGCAAACCGGCGATGTAACTACTCTTCGCGCGTGATGCCGAAGTGACGGTAAGCATGCTGCGTGGCGAGACGGCCACGCGGCGTGCGCTGAATGAAACCCTGCTGAATCAGGAAGGGTTCAATCACATCCTCGATGGTTTCGCGCTCTTCACCGATCGCCGCCGCGAGGTTGTCCAGCCCGACCGGCCCGCCCATAAATTTGTCAATGATCGCCAGCAGCAGCTTGCGGTCCATGTAATCGAACCCTTCACTGTCGACGTTAAGCATATCGAGCGCGCTGCAGGAGACTTCACCACTGAGGTCGCCGTTGGCCCGCACCTCGGCAAAGTCACGCACACGGCGCAGCAGGCGGTTGGCGATACGCGGTGTGCCGCGCGCACGGCGGGCAATCTCCAGCGCCCCGTCATCACTCAGCGCCAGGCCGAGACAGGCGGCGCTGCGGCCCACGATGTGCTGCAGATCTTTTACCTGATAGAACTCCAGCCGCTGGACGATGCCGAAACGGTCGCGCAGCGGCGACGTCAGCGAGCCTGCGCGGGTCGTGGCACCAATCAGGGTAAACGGCGGCAGATCGAGCTTGATCGAACGCGCGGCAGGCCCTTCACCAATCATGATGTCCAGCTGATAGTCTTCCATCGCCGGATAGAGCACCTCTTCCACCACCGGTGAGAGGCGGTGGATTTCATCGATAAAGAGTACGTCATGCGGTTCGAGGTTGGTCAGCATCGCGGCCAGATCGCCGGCCTTCTCCAGCACCGGGCCGGAAGTGGTGCGCAGATTCACGCCCATCTCGTTGGCCACGATGTTCGCCAGCGTGGTTTTCCCCAGCCCTGGCGGCCCGAAGATCAGCAGGTGATCGAGCGCATCGCCGCGCAGCTGCGCCGCCTTGATGAAAATCTCCATCTGCTCGCGCACCTGCGGCTGACCGACATACTCGTTCAGCAGTTTCGGACGTATCGCGCGGTCGATTAACTCTTCTTCGTTAACGCTGGCAGCAGAGACCAGACGGTCGGCTTCAATCATGACTTACCTCAAATGGCGGCGCGGAGCGCTTCGCGGATCAGCGTTTCGCAATCCGCATCCGGTCGACCGACTTTACTGATCATGCGGCTCGCTTCCTGCGGTTTATAACCCAGGGATACCAGCGCTGCAACCGCTTCGGATTCGGCGTCGTTCGTTTCCGGCTCCGGACCCGGTGTGGTGAGGGTAAAGGCGGAGTCGCCGCCAAACAGGTCGCCGTGCATCCCCTTGAAGCGATCCTTCATCTCTACTACCAGGCGCTCGGCGGTCTTTTTACCCACGCCCGGCAGTTTCACCAGCGAGGCGATCTCCTCTTTCTCCACCGCCGTCACAAACTGCTGCGCCGACATGCCGGAGAGGATCGCCAGCGCCAGCTTTGGCCCGACGCCGTTGACTTTGATTAACTCGCGAAACAGCGCACGCTCCTGCTTGCTGTTGAAACCAAACAGCAATTGCGCGTCTTCACGCACCACGAAGTGGGTGAAGATCACCGCTTCCTGCTGAAGTTCAGGCAGCTCATAAAAACAGGTCATGGGCATGTGAATTTCATAGCCTACGCCGTGTGCCTCAAGCAGCACCAGCGGCGGCTGCTTTTCCAGAATATTGCCCCGTAAACGACCTATCACCTGAATGCTTCCTTAACTGACGAATGTGGCGGAATTTATAACATAAAAAAGGCTGGATGAATATCCAGCCTGAGCGGCAGCCCTGCGTCTGCGTTACTAACCCGAACGTAATCGTCCGCGCGTCAGCACCAGTTTGCTGTCACTCATCCGCGCCGCATTCTGCGCGACGTGGCAGTGGGTGATGGCAATTGCCAGTGCATCGGCGGCATCCGCCTGCGGGTTGGCTGGCAGCTTGAGCAGGGTTCGCACCATGTGCTGCACCTGACTTTTTTCGGCGCTGCCGATGCCGACCACGGTCTGTTTAACCTGACGGGCGGCGTACTCAAACACCGGCAGATCGTGGTTCACCGCAGCCACAATGGCGGCCCCGCGCGCCTGGCCCAGCTTCAGCGCTGAGTCGGCATTCTTCGCCATAAACACCTGTTCGATGGCGAAGAAATCGGGCGAAAACTGCGTGATGATTTCGCAGACGCCCGCATAGATCAGCTTCAGTCTGGCGGGCAGTTCGGCGGTATTGGTACGGATACAGCCGCTGCCCAGATAAGTGAGCTGGCGGCCGGTCTGACGGATAACACCATAACCGGTGATGCGTGAGCCGGGATCGATCCCCAGGATAATCGACATTACGCCTCTCCGGTTAACGTGATGACAGCAGACGCCATTACAGCGTTTCCGCCACCTCGTCTGAGATTTCACCGTTGTGGTAAACCTCCTGCACATCGTCGCAATCTTCCAGCATGTCGATCAGACGCAGCAGTTTTGGCGCGGTCTCGGCATCCATTTCCGCTTTGGTGGTCGGGATCATTGACACTTCGGCGGTATCGGCTTTCAGGCCTGCGGCTTCCAGCGCATCACGCACCGTGCCCATCTCTTCCCAGGCGGTGAACACATCGATCGCGCCGTCGTCATAACTGACGACATCTTCGGCACCCGCTTCCAGCGCCGCTTCCATCACCGCATCTTCATCCTGACCCGGTGCATAGGAGATCACGCCCTTCTTATTAAACAGGTAGGCTACCGAGCCGTCAGTACCGAGGTTGCCACCGGTTTTGGTGAAGGCGTGACGCACTTCGCCCACGGTACGGTTACGGTTGTCGCTGAGGCATTCGATCATGATGGCGGAGCCGCCCGGACCGTAACCTTCATAGATGATGGTTTCCATGTTGGCGTTGTCTTCGCCGCCCACGCCGCGGGCAATAGCGCGATCCATGGTGTCACGCGTCATGTTGTTCGCCAGCGCCTTATCCATCGCGGCACGCAGACGCGGGTTAGAGCCCGCATCCCCGCCGCCCAGCTTGGCGGCCGTCACCAGTTCACGAATAATTTTGGTGAAGATTTTGCCGCGCTTGGCGTCCTGTGCCGCCTTACGGTGTTTGGTGTTTGCCCACTTACTGTGTCCAGCCATTTCTCTTTTCTCCGATCTTTTACAGGGTGCAGACTCTCTGCGCTGCGGACTGCGCCTCCGGCCCGGCTCTTACAGGATCTGCCTGTATGCCCGATGAGGGCGTCCCTGGCGGGGCGAGCTTCGTGAATCGTGCGCTGACGACTTCACGCTGGCGGCGGACAACCTCGCGGCACCGATTACGCCTGACTGTTTAATAGCCTGGTGCAGTCCTGTTAAAACTCACCATATTGATAAAATTTACGCGACCGGCCGCCGGAAAAGCGGGCGGTGACGCGCATTCAGGCAAATTCTTCAATTGCCTGGCGGTTACTCCATGATCGGGTTAATGCTGCTGCCTCTGCCGCCGTCAGCCAGCGAAACGCCAGATGTTCGGTCAGGGCGATCGCCCGCTCCTGCGGCAGTTGCAGGCGAAACCAGTGCTCGTGATTGTGGGTGACACCCGGCGCGTAGCGATGGCGGAAATGGGGGAAGATTTCAAAGTCAATCTGACGCTGACAATCCTCCATCTCCAGCCGCTCAGCCACGACGTCGATGCCGACCTCTTCATTCACTTCACGACAGGCGGTCGCCAGCGGCGACTCCCCCGGTTCCAGGCTGCCGGTCACCGACTGCCAGAACGTGGGATCGTCACGCCGCTGCAGCATTAACACCCGGCCAGTATCCCGCGCCGAAATCACGACCAGCACTGAAACCGGGTGTTTGTAGCCCATTATTTGTTCTCGAGCTTTTCTTTTTTCACGACCTGAATGCCCAGCTCCAGCAGAGAAGCGGGGTTCGCTTCGCTTGGTGCTTCGGTCATCATGCAGGCTGCTGCCGTGGTTTTCGGGAAGGCGATCACGTCACGGATGTTGTCGGTGCCGGTCAGCAGCATGGTCAGACGATCCAGGCCAAAGGCCAGGCCTGCATGCGGTGGCGTACCGAATTTCAGCGCGTCCAGCAGGAAGCCGAACTTCTCGCGCTGCTCGTGCGCTTCAATTCCCAGAATGCTGAAGACCGTCTGCTGCATTTCGCCGTTGTGGATACGCACGGAACCGCCACCCACTTCGTAGCCGTTGATCACCATGTCGTAGGCGTTAGCCACGGCACGGGTAGGATCGGCGGCCAGCTCTGAGGCGCTCATCTCTTTCGGTGCGGTGAACGGATGGTGCATCGCCGCCAGACCGCCCTCTTCGTCCTCTTCGAACATCGGGAAGTCAATAACCCACAGCGGTGCCCAGGCGTTCTCGTCGGTGATGCTGAGATCGCGGCCCACTTTCAGGCGCAGTGCACCCAGGGCATCGGCCACCACTTTGGCGCGGTCGGCACCGAAGAAGATGATGTCACCATCCTGCGCACCCGTACGGCTCAGGATACCTTCGACAATCTCCGCGTTCAGGAATTTGGCGACCGGGCTCTGGACGCCTTCAGCGCCGTCAGCACGGACATTGACCTTCATCCACGCAAGGCCTTTCGCGCCGTAAATCTCGACGAACTTGCCGTACTCATCAATCTGCTTGCGGCTCAGCTGCGCACCGGCTGGCACACGCAGCGCGGCTACGCGGCCTTTGGCGTCGTTCGCCGGGCCAGAGAAGACCTGAAACTCCACGTTTTTCAGCAGGTCGCCTACGTCCACCAGCTCCATCGGGTTACGCAGATCCGGCTTATCGGAACCGTAGCGATGCATCGCTTCCGCAAAGGTCATCTGCGGGAACTCACCGAGATCAACGCCCTGCACGTCCTGCCACAGGTTGCGGATTAAACGTTCCATGATTTCACGCACCTGAGGCGCGGTCATGAAGGAGGTTTCGACGTCGATCTGTGTAAATTCTGGCTGACGGTCGGCGCGCAGATCTTCATCGCGGAAACATTTGACGATCTGATAGTAGCGGTCAAAACCGGACATCATCAGCAGCTGTTTAAAGAGCTGGGGTGACTGCGGCAGCGCATAGAATTTGCCTTTGTGCACCCGGCTCGGCACCAGATAGTCACGCGCGCCCTCAGGGGTCGCTTTGGTCAGCATCGGGGTTTCGATATCCAGGAAACCTTCGTCATCCATAAAACGACGGACAAAGCTGGTGATTTTTGCGCGGGTTTTCAGGCGCGTCACCATCTCCGGGCGACGCAGATCCAGGTAGCGGTACTTCAGACGCGCTTCTTCGCTGTTGGTCTGGTTCGAGTCCAGCGGCAGCGGCTCAGAGCGGTTGATGATGGTCAGCGCCTGGGCAAACACTTCCACTTCACCGGTCGCCATGTCGCTGTTTTTGTTCTTCTCATCACGCGCACGCACGGTACCGGTGATCTGGATACAGAATTCGTTACGCAGTTCAGAAGCCAGCTTAAACGCGTCCTCACGATCGGGATCAAAAAACACCTGCACGATACCTTCGCGGTCGCGCATATCGATAAAGATCAAACTGCCCAGATCGCGACGGCGGTTTACCCAGCCGCAAAGCGTGACTTGCTGACCCACATGAGACAGATTGAGCTGTCCGCAATATTCTGTACGCATAACACTATCCTTTTAACTTCGCCGCTGCAGCTGACAGCATCCAGCCGCGTTGCCTTATGTGATGCTGTCGCAAAAATGGCGGCTATTATAATGGAAAAAGGCAGGCAGGATAAGCAGATCCACGCCAAAGCGCCGATTTCCTGAGTGCATTTGCCCCTCAGCCCGACGCTGACGGATAATGGGCTATCTTAACCTGTCGTCAGGAGCGCGCGTGACACTTCGTATTGGCCTGCCTCAGTGGCAGCATTCACACTGGAAACGCTGGGGTATCGGGAGCCTGGCGGATTATGCCCGCTATTTCCACTGTGTGGAGGGAAATACCACGCTTTATGCGCTGCCCGGTGCCGAAACGGTGATGCGCTGGCGCGACATGACGCACGAGGCGTTTCGCTTCTGCTTTAAGTTCCCCAACACCATCAGCCATCAGGCGGCGCTGCAACACAGCGACGATCTGCTGACCGATTTCCTGCGCCTGATGGAGCCGCTGGCCGACCGTATCGGGCAGTACTGGCTGCAGCTGCCGGCCAGCTTCTCACCGGCGGAGCTGGATGCGCTCTGGCAGTTTCTGGACAGCCTGCCGCGTCGTTTTCACTATGGCGTCGAGGTCCGCCACCCGGCGTTCTTTGCCAAAGGCGACGCGGAGCGGGCGCTGAATCGGGGTCTGCTGGCGCGCGGCGTTAACCGCGTGATGCTCGACAGCCGCCCGGTTCACGCCTCCACCTCGCAGAGTCCGGCGGCGCTGGTCGCACGTTCCCAGAAGCCCAGGGTGCCGCCGCACGCCCTGCGCACCGGTTCGCAGCCGATGGTGCGGTTTATCGGCAGCGACAGCGTGGAAGAGAGCGTGCCGCTGTTTCAGATCTGGCACGACAAGCTGATGACCTGGCAGCAACAGGGCGACGTGATGCTGTTTCTGCATACGCCCGATATGGGCCAGGTCTTTCCGCTGGTTCAGGCACTCTGGCCCCAGCTGCAGCAGATCGACCCCGGCATTGGCAGCGGACCAGACTGGCCGCAACAGACCTCACTGTTTTGAACACGTAACAGGACAGCGCCCGATCCGCTGGCTAGACTAACCACTTTACCGACGGTGACAGGAGTCCCGATGATTAGCGCATTATATGTGGTACTGGGTGCAATACTGGTGATGAAATTCACGCTGGACGTGGTGCGTTATCGTCGTTTCTATCATGTAGCCTATGGCGACGGCGGCTATCACGATCTGAAGATGGCGATCCGGATTCACGGTAATGCCATCGAAACCGTTCCGCTGGCGCTGCTGCTGCTGGTCATGATGGAGATGAACGGCGCCGACATCTGGATGGTGCATCTCACCGGCCTGCTGTTTTTCATCAGCCGTCTGCTGCACGCCTGGGGGTTGCGCAGCAGCGCAATGGCGGGACGCAAATATGGCATGATGCTGACGCTGTTTTCGCTGTGCGGCATGGTGATTTTCAACCTGATCTACCTGCCGTGGGATCTGGTTCTGTCGCTGCATTAAGCCAGCCGGGGTTAAGGGGTGCAGCCTGCCCCACTTTCTGCGAGAATAGCGCCCTTTCCGTCGTCTCTTCGGATTTTCGATATGTCTGACCGCGATCAACTCTTCTCAGCGCCCATTGCAAAACTGGGCGACTGGACCTTTGACGAGCGCGTTGCTGAAGTCTTTCCTGACATGATTCAGCGCTCGGTGCCGGGCTACTCCAACATCATTTCGATGATTGGTATGCTGGCTGAACGTTTTGTCACTCCGGACAGCCAGGTTTACGATCTGGGCTGTTCGCTGGGCGCGGCGACCCTCTCAGTACGCCGCAATATCCATGTGCCGGGTTGCCAGATTATTGCCGTGGATAACTCTCCGGCAATGGTCGAGCGCTGCCGTCGCCATCTGGATGCCTTTCGCGCTGACACGCCGGTCACGGTGCTGGAAGCGGATATCCGCGATATTCCCATCGAAAACGCCTCGCTGGTGGTGCTTAACTTCACGCTGCAGTTTCTGGAGCCGCCTGCCCGCCTGGCGCTGCTGCAGAAGATCTGGCAGGGTCTGAAACCCGGTGGCGCGCTGGTGCTGTCAGAGAAGTTCAGTTTTGAAGATGCCGATGTCGGCGAACTGCTGTTCAACATGCACCACGACTTCAAACGCGCCAACGGCTACAGCGAACTGGAGATCAGTCAGAAGCGCAGCATGCTGGAAAATGTGATGCTGACGGACAGCGTTGAAACCCATAAAGCCCGCCTGAAACAGGCCGGTTTCCCGCACGCCGAACTCTGGTTCCAGTGCTTTAACTTTGGATCTCTGGTGGCGTTGAAATGATTGATTTTGGGCGTTTTTATCAGCAAATCGCCGTGGGCCCGCTGGCGAAGTGGCTGGAAGTGTTACCGGCACAGATTAGCGAATGGCAGCGTGAAAACCTGCATGGGCACTTCCGTGACTGGTACAAGTCGCTGGAGTATCTGCCGCTGCTGGAACCGCAAAAGCTCGACCTGCTGCACAGCGTGACCGCCGACCGCGATGACATCAGCGACCGCCATCGTCAGGGCATTGAGAAGTTGCTGCGCAACCTGATGCCGTGGCGCAAAGGCCCCTATTTCCTCTATGGCACCCACATCAACACCGAATGGCGCTCAGACTGGAAGTGGGAACGCGTGATTCCGCACATCTCCCCACTGGCGGGCCGGACGGTGCTGGATGTCGGCTGTGGCAGCGGTTATCACATGTGGCGGATGATTGGCGCAGGGGCGCAGATGGTGGTCGGCATCGATCCCATGCAGCTGTTCCTGGTGCAGTTTGAAGCGGTGCGTAAGCTGCTGAATGACGATCGCCGGGCGCACATGCTGCCGCTGGGTATTGAGCAGCTGCCCGCGTTACAGGCTTTTGATACCGTCTTTTCAATGGGTGTGCTCTATCACCGTCGTTCCCCGCTGGATCACCTGTTACAGCTGAAAAATCAGCTGGTGAGCGGCGGCGAGCTGGTGCTGGAAACGCTGGTGATTGAAGGCGATGTGAATCAGGTGCTCGTGCCCGGTGAACGCTATGCCCAGATGCGCAACGTGTTTTTCATTCCTTCCGCGGAAGCGCTGAAAAGCTGGCTGGAAAAAAGCGGGTTTGTCGATGTACGCATCGTCGATTTCGCCCGCACCACCACGGAAGAGCAGCGCCGCACCGACTGGATGACCAGCGAGTCGCTGGCGGAATTCCTCGATCCCGACGATCACGGCAAAACGGTGGAAGGCTATCCGGCTCCCCTGCGCGCCGTACTGGTCGCCACCAAACCTTAATGCCCTAGCGGCGAGACAACGCCAGTTTCGCCGCAAATCCAATAAACACGCAGCCGGTCAGGCGATCCATCACCTTCAGGATCGGCGGTTTGCGCAGATGCCGCGCAAAGTAGTGGCTGCCCGCAATCAGCACCGCATTCCAGACCAGCCCCAGCACCATATGCGCCAGCGCCATCAGCGTGCACCAGAGCGCGACTGACGCCCCTGCCGGAATAAACTGCGGCAGGAAGGTGACATAAAACACGCCCACTTTCGGGTTCAGCAGATTTCCCGTTAATCCCCGCAGAAAGCAGGCCAGATAACCCTGCGGCCTGAATGGCGTGTCCTCTTCCGTTGTCACCGGCTGCTGGCGCGGGTTGAGCAGTAACCTGATCCCCAGATACAGCAGCCAGCCTGCGCCAGTCCACTTCAGCAGGTTATAGGCGAGTTCAGAGGCCATCAGCAGCGCGCCCAGCCCGAATCCCACCGCAATCCCCCAGAGCAGACAGCCCAGCGTTACGCCAGAGGCGGTGGCCCAGGCGCGCTGCCAGCCCTGCGCAAGCGCGGTGCGCAGCACCAGCGCCGTATCAAAGCCCGGAGTCAGCGTCAGAATAGTTATCGCAAACAGAAAAGAGAACAGCGTGGCGGTCATGATTACCTCTCCATCGATCTTTACAGGGTGTCACACCGCGAAACCGTTCGGGGAGCTGCTCACAGGATGACCAGAATGTGCCAGGCTGGATCAGGTTAATTCATTCCTGTCACGGAGTTGTGGTTATGAGCAAATTTATTTTTTCGTCACCCCGAAAATATGTGCAGGGCGCTGGTGTGCTGGATGAACTGGGCACCTGGCTGGCAGAACTGGGCGACCAGGCGTTTCTGGTGGCGGACGAGGTTGTCTGGACACTGATTGGTGAGCGCACGCAGCAGACGCTGACATCGGCCGGAATCGGCTTCAGCTGGCAGCAGTTTAACGGTGAAGCCTCCAGCAATGAGATCACCCGCCTCAGCAGGCTGGCGCAGGATCAGGGCTGTAACGTGGTGGTCGGGCTGGGCGGCGGCAAAACGCTGGACACCGTGAAGGCCATAGCGGATGAGCTGAAACAGCCGGTGGCGATCGTGCCGACGATCGCCTCCACCGATGCGCCCTGCAGCGCCCTGTCGGTGATCTATTCCGACAGCGGGGTTTTTGAGAGCTATCGCTTTTACAGTAAAAACCCCGACCTGGTGCTGGTGGACACGGCGGTCTGCGCCAGCGCCCCGGCCCGCCTCTTTGCCTCCGGCATTGCCGATGGCCTGGCCACCTGGGTTGAAGCGCAGGCGGTGGCGCGTTCCCATGCCAAATCGATGGTGAACGGGGATCCGACCCTCGCCGGACTGGCGATTGCCCGCACCTGTGAAGAGACGCTGCTGAAGTGGGGTTACAGCGCCTACATCGCCGTGACGGAAAAGCGGGTCACGCCCGCTGTGGAGGCGGTGGTCGAGGCGAACACGCTGCTCTCCGGTCTGGGCTTTGAAAATGGCGGGCTGGCTGGGGCGCACGCAATCCACAACGGGTTTACCGCGATTGATGGCGAGATCCACCATCTGACGCACGGCGAGAAAGTGGCCTATGGCACGCTGACACAGATGGTGCTGGAGCAGCGCCCGGATGAAGAGATTGCCCGCTATGTTCGCTTCTATCGGGCAATCAACATGCCGACGACGCTCAGGGAGATGCATCTGGAGAATGAAAGCTGGGAGAATCTGGTAAAGATCGGTGCCCTGGCAAACAGCGACGGCGATACGCTGAAAAACCTTAATCCTCATCTTGCGCCGGAGGATATTGCCAACGCGCTGCTGGCGCTGGATGCCTTCAGCCAGACGGTGAAATAATCTCTTAACAGGCGATCCGCGGGTCGCCTGTTATTCGTCCGCTGCAGGCTTCGCATCCCAGTACTCATACTTGTAAGCGGAACTGAGATGGCGCTCAATAGTGCCGCGCGTGAAGATTTCGGTTTCATGCAGATAGCTCAGGGTACAGTTACCGACCTCATCCCAGGACTGACACTCATCAACCGAGCGTATAGTGCTGAGCGGTGTGGTCGCCGTGCCGTTGAGCCGCACTTCGCGCCATTGGGGATCGTAGGTGTATTCGTCGGTCCCCCGGGCAGAGGTGGTGCGCGTCACCAGGCCCTTTGGATTCCAGTGGTAATGGAACTCGCCGTTAGTGAGCGGATCGCTGCCACGTGCCACACTCTTCTCCAGTCGTAGCTGGCGATCGTAGCGATAGGTGGTGTCGGTAAAGCCGGTTCTACCCATGCTGGTAAATCTGTCGGAGGCGCTGGTAATATTGCCATGCTCGCCTTTCTGCCAGTTAATCGTTCCCTGCCGGTTATCAACAACGACTTCCCTGCCCTCTTTCAGCACTTTGACCAGATATGCATATTCAGCCACCCAGCCGCCCTGAACCCTGGCGATGTGTTGCTCCATGCTGAGGATCACGTTGCGTTCACTTTTATCATAGCTGACGTCGGCCACCGTCAGTTCACCGCAGGCATCAAACTGTCCCAGCACCCGCTTTTGCGAATTCACATCTTTGCCAAATTCACCTGCAATCACCTGCTTCACTGCGCCTTTCGCATTGCCGCCCAGCAAAATCAGCTGATTGCTGTTCGCCACGGCAGCCACGCCGCATTCGCCAGACGCAGCATGGCTACTGCAGGAGGCCGTCAGCGTCAGGATCAGAAGAGCCATCAGATTCCGTTTCATAGGGTAAGCTCCAGGCGATGATGCTTTGAGTGTAAACGCTGCGACGGCCGGCCGCCGTCAAACCTGCGGACTTTTGTCCGCCGTGGCCTGATTGTTCCAGCTTTCAGGGCATCCGGGCCGGGAATAAGTGAGATGATCATCGCTCTGGCGCAGGCGCGCGGGAGCGTAAGTCGCCGTCAGCAGACGCTGCACAAAAAGAACCCCAGCAAGCGTACTGGGGTTTGGTACTTGCAAACACCACGTCAATGATCGGCGTGCTGCGCGGCAAAATCTGTTGTGGTTCAGGCGACCCGGACGGTACTCATCTGCATCACGCTCTTCATCGCCTCCACCACGTCGCCATCGACACAATAGCGGCTGAATTCGTCGGTTTCGGCGTCTGAACACATGGAGACCCCCGCTTTGCGGTAGCGCATCGGCGAGACAATCAGATGACTGGCCGAGCTGTGGACTTCGTTAATCCCCATGTCGAGAAACTTCTGCAGGTTGCTGAGGCGTACGCCCGCACCCGCCATAATAATAGGACCGGTGCTGCTCTCATTTAGTTCCCTGAGCAATGCAATTCCGTTTTCAGCATTCTGCTGCTGACCTGAAGTCAGAATACGCGCCACCCCTAAATCCGTGAGTGTCTCCAGGGCACGACGTGGGCTGTGACAGAGGTCAAAGGCGCGATGAAAGGTCACCGCCAGGCCGTCGCAGAGCGCCATAATCTGCCGCATCTGCCCCAGATGCACGTGGGCATCCTCATCCAGCATCCCGATAACCAGACCGGGGAAACCGAGTTCGCGGATCAGCGCCACATCCGATTTCATCGTCTCAAACTCCCGGGCGGTATAACAGAAATCGCCGCCGCGCGGCCGGATAATGGGATGAACCGGAATCGAAACGTCACGACGGGCAGCCTGCAGCGCTCCCATCGAGGGGGTCAGTCCGCCTTCGCGGGGAGCGGCGCAGAGTTCGACCCGATCGGCGCCCGCCTCCTGTGCGGTCACGGCGCAATCCACGCCATAGCAGCAAATTTCCAGTGTGGTCATTCTCTTCTCCTTTACATGACTCTGGTTCAGGGCAGATTCATCGGTTAGTCTGGCTGCTGGAATGAGTTTACCGGGAAAGTTAACTATGGCATTCAATTTCGACCAACGGATAGACCGTCGTCACAGCGATAGCCTTAAATGGAACAAATATGCGGACCAGGACATTCTGCCGCTCTGGGTGGCCGATACGGATTTCCGATCGCCTGACTGCGTGATCGAGGCGATTAAAACCCGCGCCGAACATGGGATTTTCGGTTATGGCGACACGCCCGTTGCTTTTATCGACAGCGCGGTAGCGTGGCTCGCCTCGCGCTATCAGTGGCACGTTAATCCGGAGTGGATTGTGGTTTTACCGGGCGTCGTCAGCGGCCTGAATCTGGCCGTGCGTGCGTTTACCGCCCCGGACGAGCTGACCGTGGCGCCCACGCCGATCTATCCACCGTTTCGCGGTTCAGCAAAACTGGCGGAACGGGGTCAGCTCAGTCTGCCGCTGACGCTGCAGCAGGAGCGCTGGGTAGTGGATATGCATGCGGCTGACGATCAGCTCACCGGCAAAGAGCGACTGTTAATGCTGTGCAATCCGCAGAATCCGGGCGGCACCGTTTATCGCCGCGACGAACTGCAGGCGCAGCTGGAATTTGCGCAGAAGCACGATCTGATTGTCTGTTCCGATGAGATCCACAGCGATCTGCTGCTGGAGCCGGGTGCGCAGCACATCCCGTTCGCTTCACTGAGTGAAGATGCGGCGCAGCGCAGCGTCACGCTGATGTCCCCTTCCAAAACCTTTAATATTGCCGGTCTGGGTGCATCCATCGCCGTTATCCCCAATGCCGAACTGCGCACCCGCTTTAACCGGCTGCGGCGCGGCATTGTGCCGGAGGTGGATATCCTGGCGCTGACGGCCGCGACGGCCGCCTGGCGCGACGGTGAACCCTGGCTGAAGGCCCAGAATGCCTATCTGCGCAGCAACCGTGACTGGCTGGTGTCGCAGGTAAACAAAATGAACGGCCTGCGCGTCGCCTCACCGGAGGCGACCTATCTCGCCTGGATCGACGCCAGCGCGCTGAACGTCGCCAGTCCCGCGCTCTATTTTGAGAAATATGGCCTCGGCCTGACGGCCGGACGCGAGTTTGGCAACGATCAGTTTGTCCGGCTCAACTTTGGCTGTACCCGCGCGCTGCTGGATGAGGCCGTGGCGCGCCTGAAGCGCGCGCTGGCCGCCCGCATTTAGCCCTGTTCGCTGGCGACAATCTCTTCCAGTCGCCACGGATGAAACTTGATGGTCGTCTGCCCGTCCGTTACCGCCAGGGTCGGATTGGGCAGGCGCTCATTCTCGCCCTGCGGGGCACTGGTTTTGAACGAGATCCCCGGCTGCGTCAGCGCCTCGTCTGACAGCAACGCCATGGCGCGCACTCCCAGCGTCTGGTGATCGCCGCGCAGCACCACCTCGATATGCTCCCAGCCCTCGTGGCGATACCGTTTTTCGCCCGGCCACGGCAGCTCCACCACATCGATCTCCCGATCGGCTATCCGCAGTGGATCATGCAGCTTAAACAGGCAAATCTGCCGTCCGTTGATCGTGGCTGCTGAAAATTGATGACCAATCTGCTGCAAGCCTTGCTGCCAGCGCATTGCGGTGGTCTCCTGGTGACAACGCACGGCAATGTGGTCGATTTCCAGATCGTTAAGGCGTAAACCCAGTCGCTGCGCAAAATTTAGCAACGATTCTTCAAAACGTTCTAAATCTGTCTTTAAATCATCCAATTCTGTCGGAAAAGATCTCTTCACTGCCCCGATTCCTCATAATTTGTTTAGCATTTATAATCAGTCTGGTTTATTGTGCGCCGCCTGCTGAGCGCCACATAATGATAAGATTCATCTTATTTGACCCGAAATTTAACGCAAAACCGTATAATAACATCTTTCATTTCGGATTTATCTTCTGTTTAGGACCATGAATTTCTTGATGAAAGTACTATAATCGTATGATTAATATGGCTTTCTTTTATACAATAAGATAACTCTTATTTGGAACATAAACAATTGCAGCCCTCACCACCTTCCTATAAATTTGACCTAACACAACCAAAAGGAATGGCTCTATGTCTATGCTCATCGTTGTCGCTGTCCTTATCGCACTGATGGGATTTGCAATTTCCCGCCATTGGAAGGTGCGTGAAGATAAAAGCGTAAAGAACCCTCGCCGTCACTTACGACGTCGTTAACGCCTCCGGGAAACATCTTATTCAGCTCTGTTTCCCCACTTCATCCAACTACTGACGCCCACTGACATTTCACGTATACTTTTCCCCTCATTTTTTTCCGTTTTGTCTGCCGCATCCGTTTCGCTGTTCCGGTGACGTGCTCGGTTCAGGCAAGATGATGACAGCCCGGCTTCGCAGGCAGGGCGTTGTTCAGCACATGAAGGTAACGCGGTGAATATTCAGGCACTTCTTTCCGAAAAAGTCAGTCAGGCAATGGTTTTAGCCGGCGCACCCGCCGATTGCGAACCACAGGTTCGTCAGTCCGCACGGGTTCAGTTTGGAGACTATCAGGCTAACGGCATCATGGCCGTGGCGAAAAAGCTGGGACAGGCTCCGCGACAGTTAGCGGAAGCGGTGATTCAGCACCTCGATCTGACCGGTATCGCCCGTAAAGTTGAAATTGCCGGCCCGGGCTTCATCAATATCTTCCTTGACCACGCCTGGCTGGCAAAACATGCCCGCGAAGCGCTGACCCTGCCGCGTCTGGGCGTGCAGCTGGCTGAACCGCAGACCATTGTGGTGGATTACTCTGCGCCAAACGTGGCGAAAGAGATGCACGTCGGCCACGTCCGCTCCACCATCATCGGTGATGCGGCGGTGCGTACCCTGGAGTTCCTCGGTCACAACGTGATCCGCGCCAATCACGTCGGCGACTGGGGCACGCAGTTCGGTATGCTGATTGCGTTCCTGGAAAAGCAGCAGAATGAAGATCACGCCGAGATGGCCCTCGCCGATCTCGAAGGCTTCTACCGTGAAGCTAAACGGACCTATGACGAAGATCCCGAGTTTGCCGAGCGCGCACGCGGTTACGTGGTGAAACTGCAGGGTGGTGATGAATACTGCCGTCAGATGTGGAAGAAGCTGGTCGACATCACCATGAGTCAGAACCAGAAGATCTACGATCGGATGAACGTCACGCTGACGCGCAACGATGTGATGGGGGAAAGCCTTTACAACGATATGCTGCCTGGCATCGTTGCCGATCTGAAGCAGAAAGGCCTGGCGGTCGAGAGTGAAGGCGCTACCGTGGTGTTCCTGGATGAGTTCCAGAACAAAGAAGGTGAGCCGATGGGCGTCATCATCCAGAAAAAGGATGGCGGCTACCTCTACACCACCACAGATATCGCCTGTGCGAAATACCGTTATGAAACCCTGAAAGCCGACCGCGTGCTTTACTACATCGACTCCCGTCAGCATCAGCATCTGGTGCAGGCCTGGACCATCGTCCGCAAAGCGGGCTACGTGCCGGAATCGGTGCCGCTGGAGCACCACGCGTTTGGCATGATGCTGGGCAAAGATGGCCGCCCATTCAAGACCCGCAGCGGCGGCACCATCAAGCTCGCCGATCTGCTGGATGAAGCCTGGCAGCGCGCTTACACGCTGGTGCGTGAGAAGAACCCGGAGATGAGCGAAGAAGAAGTGAAAGCGCTGGCCGAAGTGGTCGGGATCAGTGCGGTGAAATATGCCGACCTCTCCAAGAGCCGCACCACCGACTACATCTTCGACTGGGACAACATGCTGGCCTTCGAAGGCAACACGGCACCTTACATGCAGTACGCCTACACCCGCGTCCTCTCTGTGTTCCGCAAGGCGGGCATCGACGCCGATTCGCTGGATGCGGAGATCGTGATTGGCGAAGAGCGTGAAGCGCAGCTTGCTACCCGTCTGCTTCAGTTTGAAGAGATCATCATGCAGGTGGCACGCGACGGTACACCGCACGTCATGTGTGCCTACCTCTACGATCTGGCCGGGCTGTTCTCGGGCTTCTATGAGCACTGCCCGATCCTCAGCGCCGAATCCGAGGCCATCCGTCTGAGCCGACTGCAGCTGGCCGCGCTGACCGCGAAAACGTTGAAGCAGGGACTGGATACGCTGGGCATCGACACCGTCGAGCGCATGTAATCACCGGAGCGGAGAGGGCTGCCCTCTCCGTTTCTTCTGCTGTTCTCCCTTTCTGTTCGCCCCCCTTCTCAGCCGCAGGATGACCTGATGTCTGCAGACGCGCACCTTACCGGCAGTCACCTGCCCACTATCCGGCAACTGCAGTGCTTTCTGGCCGTCGCGCAGGAGCTTAACTTTCGCCGGGCCGCAGAACGGCTCAGCATGACGCAGCCGCCGCTGACCCGGCAGATCCAGCGTCTGGAAGATCTGCTGGGCCAGACGCTGTTCGATCGCAATACGCATGATGTAACGCTGACCCTCGCGGGCCAGGCTCTGGTGGCGAAGGCTGAGGCAATTCTGTGTGCGCTGAGTGCGCTGAAGCAGGCTGCCCGGCCTGCCGCTTCCCGCGTGCGCATCGGGCTGACCCGGACGCTGAACGTCGAACGGATTGCACCACTCGGCCAGCTGCTGGCGGAGCTTCACGCCCGCGATGAGATTGAGATGCCCAGCCAGACCTCTCCCCAGCTGCTGCAGAGCCTGGCCCGACAGAGTCTGGATCTGGTGATCACCGGGGAAAAAGGCGCGGAAACGCGTGAGACGCTGCGCTACGTGTGGCTCTGCCGCGAGCCACTGCTGGCGGCGATCCCTGCCGCGCACCCGGCCAGCCAGCAGGCGCAGGTTTCGCTGGCGATGCTGGCCGATCTGCCGCTGTTCTGGTTTACGCGCAGCGCCAACCCGCTGTTTTATGACAAATGCGAGCGCTACTTTTCTACGCTGAACCTGACGCTGACGCGCGTGAGAGAGCCGGATGACTCCCTGCTGATGCTGTCGCACATTGCCCGTGGCAAAGGATTCGCCCTGTTGCCGCAGTCGAAGTGTACTTTTCATCAGTCGGGACTCTGTTACCGTCCGCTCACCGACGCCGCCGCCGGGTCGCTGGCGATTGATCTCTATGCCGCCGTGCGTGCCGATGAAAAGCGCGACGCGGTCCTCGCTGCCCTGCAGCATCTTTCTCCCTGATTTTCATTACCGTTTAGCGTGGCGCGGCCAGTCCGCCCGCCGCCTCTCAGCCTTTCCCCGGCGTGGTGATACCTTTTTTGCATAACGCAAAGAGCAATTCAGTGCGGCCGACGGGAGTGAAACAATCGCCGCTCACTCACGAGGAGAGACAATGGAAAAGCGAACGTTAGGTCAGGATCTGGATGTCAGCGCGATCGGCTATGGCGCAATGGGGCTGAGCGAATTTTATGGTCAGACCGATGACCGGCAGTCACTGCAGCTGCTGAACCAACTGCACACGCTGGGCATCACGTTTATCGACAGCGCCGATCTTTACGGTCGTGGCCACAATGAGTGGCTGCTCGGCCAGTTTCTGGCGGGCCTGCGCCCGGCTGAGCGGCTGAACTTCAGCGTCGCCACCAAATGCGGTATTGAACGCCCGGCAGAGGAGGCGTATGCCCGCACCATCAATAATCAGCCCGACTACCTCACCCGCTGCTGCGAGGCCTCCCTGAAACGGCTGGGTGTCGAACGTATCGATCTCTTCTATCTGCACCGCATCAGCCCGGCGACGCCGATTGAGGAGAGCATGCAGTGCCTCAGCCGTCTGGTGCAGGCGGGCAAAATCGCCCGCATCGGGCTGTGCGAAGCCTCCGCGTCGACGCTGGCACGCGCCCACGCCGTCCATCCGCTGACCGCTCTGCAGACCGAGTACTCGCTCTGGACGCGTGACATCGAAGAGGCGATCCTGCCGATGGTGAAGCAACTCGGGATCGGCCTGGTGCCCTACTCGCCGCTGGGCCGGGGTTTTCTCACCGGTAAATACCGCAGGCACAGCGATTTTGCCGAGGGCGACTTCCGCAAGAACAATGACCGCTTCCGTCAGGAAAATCTCGACCACAATCTGCGGCTGCTGAATGCGATGACCCCGCTGGCGGAAAAATATCACGCGACCACCGGACAGATCGCCCTCGCCTGGCTGCTGGCGCAGTATGAAAAGATTGTGCCGATTCCGGGCACCAAACAGCTGGCCTATCTTACCGAGAACGCGAAAGCCGCCGAACTGGTGCTGGAAGCGGATGATATCCGGTTGCTGAATAGTCTCCATCAGCAGGTAGAGATAAAAGGCGGTCGCTATTCGGAGGAAGGGATGAAAGGCGTCAACGCCTGAAGATGGGTTGCGCACCGTGCTGCGGTGCGTCAGTCTCATTTCAGCGTGATAGAGGAGGTTATCAGGTGGCGACGTTAAGAAACATTGACAGCTTCAGGGGGAATGGCCTGAGGACTGTTTCTGTATAGCAACCCGTCCGGAAGCGTTTCACACCCCTCTCATCAGCCTTCGCGCGCAGGCGGGACATCATCACGGCAGCGTTGAGTTCTGGCTTAACCTGCAAAATGGTGTCGATATCCGGGAAGTAATAAATGACGCGCGCGCCCAGCAGGCGATCGGTCGCGTCACACGTTTACCGGATTTTCTGGCGCAGAAAGGGAATCAGGTGGCCTGAAACGCGCCGCCACCCTGACGGCACAGGGGCGATGAGCGGGCGTAGCCGCAGGAGTGACAGCCCGCGCCATCATCAAAGGCTGATGTCGTGATTCGCCTACCCGCGCAGGGTGATGCCAGCAGAGCGTCACCTACTCGTAATTCACCATCACTTCGCTGCTCACCACCCGCAATCCGGGCGGCAACGCCCCGCTGCCGGCAAAGCCAAACACCATGTGCAGGGTTTCGCGGGCATTCAGGTGAGCCAGACCGCGCGTGCTGCCGCTGGCGCCTTCCAGCGTGGCGCAGCGCTGCTCACCGCACAGCCGCACTTCCAGACCGGAGGGGGCCGGTCTGCTCAGTTCATAACGCCAGCTGATGACGCTGACTTCACCCGCGATATCCGCAGGCGGAACCAGCGGCTGCGACCGCTGCCAGCTGCCGCGATTCGCCAGCGGCGGGCCGTTGGCGCTGGCGTTCCATGCACCGCCGCCCGCCTGCACCGCCAGAGGCAGCAGCATCAGAGCCAGGATCAGCCCACGCATCATTTACCTCCGATCGTTGCCGTCATGCGGATCTGGCGGTTATCGCTCAGTTCCAGATTGGAGAGCACCACCAGCTGAGGCAGGTTGCGGCGCAGGAAGCGCGCCAGCAGCGCACGCAGTGGATGATTGACCAGCAGAACCGGCGGCGCGCCCAGCATCTCCTGACGCTGCAGGGCCGCCTGAGCCTGGCTTAACAGCCGATCGGCCAGGCCTGGCTCCAGTCCGCCGCCGCCCTGCAATGCCTGAAGCAGCAGGCGTTCCAGCGTGGAATCCAGACCGATAACCTGCACCTCGTCATTGCCCGGGAACCACTGCTGCGTAATCGCCCGGCCCAGCGCCACACGCACGACGCTGGTCAGCTCCTGCGGATCGCTCTGCACCGGCGCATGTTCCGCCAGCGTCTCGATAATGGTGCGCATATCGCGAATCGACACCCGCTCCACCAGCAGGTTCTGCAGCACCTTGTGCAGCGTGGTCAGGGAGATCACGCCAGGCACCAGATCTTCGGTCAGCTTCGGCATCTCCTGGGTCACCCGATCCAGCAGCTGCTGCGCTTCCTGACGGCCAAACAGCTCGCTGGCGTACTGACCAATCAGATGGTTAAGGTGGGTCGCGACTACGGTACTCGCCTCCACCACGGTGAAGCCCTGAATCTGCGCCTGCTCTTTCAGCGCGCTATCGATCCAGACCGCCGCCAGCCCAAAAGCTGGGTCGACTGTGGCCTCACCTGGCAGCGAGCCCGCCGCCGTGCCAGGGTTAATCGCCATCCAGCGACCCGGATAGGCATCACCGCTGCCAATCTCCACCCCTTTCATCAGGATGCGATAGCGTGCCGGTGGCAGCTCCATGTTGTCGCGGATATGGACTACCGGCGGCAGGAAACCGACATCCTGCGCCACTTTCTTACGGATGCTGCGGATACGGCCCAGCAGCTCGCCGTTTTGCTGATGATCGACCATCGGAATCAGGCGATAGCCGACTTCCATGCCCAGCGTATCTTCCAGCTGCACATCGGTCCAGGAGGCTTCCGTCGTGGCGGGCGTCTCCGCCATTTTGGTGATGCCGCCTGCCGCTTCCGGTTTTTTCTTTGGCTGCATTTCGCGGCCACGCAGCCACCAGGCCAGGCCCAGCAGAGCGGCGGTGAACAGCAGGAAGACGAAGTTTGGCATGCCGGGCACCAGGCCCAGCAGGCCAATCACCCCGGCGCTGAGCATCAGAACCCGCGGATCTTTAAACAGCTGGGTCACCATCTGCTCGCCGACATCCTGATCGGTGGCGACGCGCGTTACGATAACACCGGCCGCGGTAGAGATAACCAGCGCCGGGATCTGCGCGACCAGGCCATCACCGATGGTCAGCAGCGTATAGGTCTCGGCGGCATGTCCCGCATCCATCCCGTGCTGAACCACACCCACCAGCAGGCCGCCGATGACGTTGATCACCATGATCATGATCCCGGCGATGGCGTCCCCGCGCACGAACTTACTGGCACCGTCCATTGAGCCGTAGAAGTCCGCTTCCTGGGTAACTTCGGCACGACGGCGCTTGGCCTCATCTTCACCGATCAGACCGGCGTTGAGGTCGGCGTCGATCGCCATCTGCTTACCGGGCATCCCGTCCAGCACAAAGCGCGCGCCCACTTCGGCGATACGACCGGCACCCTTGGTAATGACCATGAAGTTGATGATGACCAGGATGATGAACACCACGATACCGATGGCGAAGTTGCCGCCCACCAGGAAGTGGCCAAAGGCTTCAACCACCTGACCGGCCGCCGCAGCGCCGGTGTGCCCTTCCATCAGGATGATACGGGTGGAGGCCACGTTCAGCGCAAGACGCAGCAGGGTTGAGAAGAGCAGAATGGTCGGGAATGCCGCAAACTCCAGGGTTCGCTGGGTGAACATCGCCACCAGCAGGACCATGATCGACAGTGCGATGTTAAAGGTGAACAGCAGATCGAGGATGAACGGCGGCAATGGCAGAACCATCATCGACAGGATCATCATGATCAGCACCGGCCCGGCCAGCACCTGCCACTGCATATCTTTCAGGTTGCCCGGTAAACGTAGTTTTGCGGCCAGGTTATTAGCCATCGTTTTTGCTCTCTCCTGCAAAGTCCATCTCTGCCGGAACCGGCAGGTTTTTAGGTTTAGCTGGGATCAGGCCGCCTTCGCGCTTCCAGCGACGCGACTGCCAGACCCATGCCAGCACCTCAGCCACGGCCGCATAGAGCGCGCCGGGAATGTGCTGACCAATCTCAGTGTGACGGTACAACGCACGCGCCAGCGGCGGTGCTTCCAGAACCGGGATGCGGTGTTCGGCACCCAGCTCACGAATTCTCAGGGCGATTTCGCCCGCGCCTTTGGCAATGACCTTCGGCGCACTCATCTTCTTCTCGTTGTACTGCAGGGCCACCGAATAGTGCGTCGGGTTCGTTACAATAACGTCGGCCTTCGGCACATCGGCCATCATGCGGCGACGGGCGGCGGCGCGCATCTGCTGGCGGATACGCCCCTTCACATGCGGGTCACCCTCCTGCTGTTTGTGCTCGTCGCGGATCTCCTGCATCGACATCTTCAGTTTCTTAAAGTGGCTGTAGAGCTGCCAGAAGACGTCATAACCCACCATCGGGATCAGCCCCAGCATCACCAGCGAACAGCAGACCGCGATCATCTCCATGCCGTGGATCAGGGCGGTGACCGGCGATTCGCTGATCAGCCGCAGCATCTCCGGCCAGTGGCTCCAGATGTACCACCAGCCCACCGCGCCCACTAAGATCGTTTTCAGGATGCCTTTAAACAGTTCAGTCCAGGCCTGCGCGGCGAACATCCGCTTGAAACCCGCCATCGGGCTGAGTTTTTTCAGGTCGAACTTGATCGATTTGCCGCTGAACACGATGCCGCCGAGCAGCATCGGGGCGGCGATCGCCACCAGCACCAGGCCGCCCATCAGCGGCAGCAGCGCCATCAGGGCCTGGGTGATCAGGCTGCCGATGTGGCTGACGATAATCTTGTCATCCCTGACCATGCCGTGGTCGAAACGCAGCCCGGTGGCCACCATCGCCGCCAGCCGGTGCGCCATCATGTTGCCGCCAATCCACAGGATCATGATGCCCGCCAGCAGCATCAGTAAGGATGTCAGCTCGCGCGAACGCGGAATCTGGCCCTCTTCACGCGCTTTCTCAAGTCGGTGGGCCGTGGGCGATTCTGTTTTGTCCTCGTCGCTCTCTTCAGCCACGACAAACCTCGGTTGGCAGGAATTCTGAGCATAGGATGCCAAATCTGGCTTAAGTTAAAGCGGAGATAAGATGGGGAAAACAGGCGTTCTTTCGGGGATGAGTCTGACAAGGGGGAACGGGGCCACCCGGAAGGTGCCCCCTTTTTGCTTCACCGCTGCCCGATCGCCCGCCCGCAGGCAGGCGATCAGGGGATTAAAATCCTAAGCTGTCCAGCAGGTCATCAACCTGATCCTGGTTCGCAACCACGCCCGGTGCATCGGCGTGGATCTGCGGACCGTTCAGCAGGCTGGTGCCCTCCTGACGCTTCTCAGCGCTGACTTCTGGCATGTTCTCCAGCAGCACCATCAACAGCTGGCGCTCGATTTCCTGGATCACATCCATCATGCGCTTGATAACCTGACCGGTCAGGTCCTGGAAATCCTGCGCCATCATGATGGCAAGCAGCTGCTTGTTGGTAAACGAGGTATGCTCGGGAACGTCGGTGAGGAATGCGCGCGTATCCGTCACCAACTCCCGCGCATCGCTCAGCTCGATCGGGTTCTCAAACCACTCATCCCAGCGTTGTTTCAGCTGGGTTGCCCCGGCTTCCATTTTATCCTGATGAGGTTGTGCTGCTTCAACACAGTTCAGCGCACGATCGGCGGCCTGGGCGGTCATCTGCACCACATAGTCCAGACGATCGCGGGCATCAGGAATGGCCTCAGCCGCATCGGCAATGGCTTTATCCAGTCCCAGCTCGCGCAGACTGTCGCGCAGCATGCGCGTCAGAGAGCCAATGCGGGTAATGATGTCGTGTGCCGAGGCATCCATAGTTGGTTTCGGAAGGTCGCTCATCACATCTCCTTACATGCCCAGTTTTTCAAAAATTTTACCCAGCTTCTCTTCCAGGGTAGCCGCCGTGAAGGGTTTCACGACATAGCCGCTGGCGCCAGCCTGGGCGGCGGCGATAATGTTCTCTTTCTTCGCTTCCGCTGTGACCATCAACACCGGCAGTGAACTCATCGCCGCGTCGGCACGAATGGTCTGCAGCAGCTGCAGGCCATCCATGTTTGGCATGTTCCAGTCGGAAATCACGAAGTCGAAACCACCCGCTTTCAGTTTGCCGAGGGCATCCACACCATCTTCCGCTTCTTCTACGTTATTGAAGCCCAGCTCTTTCAGCAGGTTACGAACAATACGACGCATCGTATTGAAGTCGTCTACTACCAAAAAGCGCATGTTTTTATCAGCCATATCTACTCCTGAGTTGTCTCGCCCGGCAGGACGGGCCTGTTAAATACGCAATGCCTGTCCGGCGCTAATTTTCGCCAGCATGTGCTGGCTGATGTTGCTTAAATCCACGACTTCGCTCACGCCGCCTGTGGCAATCGCCTCACGCGGCATGCCAAATACCACACAACTGGCTTCATTCTGGGCGATGGTCCAGGCGCCCGCCCGGTGCATTTCCAGCATCCCGGCGGCACCGTCGTTGCCCATGCCGGTGAGGATCACCCCCACCGCGTTTCGGCCGGCGTTTGTCGCCACCGATTTAAACAGCACATCCACCGAGGGTTTGTGCCGGTTAACCGGTGGTCCTTCATTCAGTTTCACCACATAGTTGGCCCCGCTGCGGCCCAGCTCCATGTGCATCGCGCCTGGCGCGATGTAGGCGTGGCCCGGCAGAATACGTTCGCCATCCTCCGCCTCTTTTACCGTGATCTGACAGAGCTTGTTCAGACGCTCGGCAAAGGAGCGGGTAAAGCCTGGCGGCATATGCTGTGTAATCAGCAGCGCCGGGCTGGTCGCCGGTAACGGCTGCAGCACATGGCGAATCGCCTCGGTGCCGCCGGTGGAGGAGCCGATCGCTATCAGCTTCTCACTGCTCAGCAGCGGCCCCGCTTTCAGCGACGCGGGCACCGGCATCGCGGCACGGTTATGCACACGGGCACGGGCAGCCGCGCGGATTTTGTCGCCGATCATCTGGCTGTAGGCCAGCATCCCTTCACGGATCCCCAGCTGCGGCTTGGTGACGAAATCGACCGCGCCCAGCTCCAGTGCCCGCAGGGTAATTTCAGAGCCTTTGCCGGTCAGCGAGGAGACCATCACCACGGGCATCGGCCGTAACCGCATCAGTTTTTCCAGGAAATCGAGGCCATCCATGCGCGGCATTTCCACATCCAGCGTCAGCACCTGCGGATTAAACTGCTTGATCAAATCGCGGGCGACCAGCGGATCGGGTGCCGTAGCGACCATCTCCATATCCGGATGGCTGTTGATGATTTCGGTCATCAACTGCCGCATCAGCGCAGAGTCATCCACGCACATCACGGTGATTTTGCTCATCATCTTTCCTTCGTCAGTCCATAGACGGTTTGTCCACGCAGCCAGAACTCTTTACTGATCTGACTGAAGTTTTCGGAGTGACCGGCGAACAGGATGCCGCCGGGCTTCAGCAGGGGGACAAACCGACGCAGAATCTTCTCCTGCGTCTCTTTATCGAAATAGATCATCACATTGCGGCAGAAAATGGCGTCAAACGGCCCCGGCAGCGACCACTCGTTCGCCAGCAGGTTCAGCTGCGCGTAGGTGACCAGGTTGGCCAGCTCGGGACGCGCCCGCACCATGCCCGCATGGGGGCCGGTGCCGCGCAGGAAGAAGCGCTGCATCTGCGCCGGTGACAGCGTGCGCAGCTCCTCCTGGCGATAAACCCCCGCTACCGCTTTTTCCAGTACCTGGGTGTCGATATCGCTGGCATGAACCTGGAACTTGCCCGGTCCGGTGCCCAGGGTTTCCGCCAGCGTCATGGCGATGGAGTAAGGCTCCTCACCGGTTGACGCTGCGGTGCTCCAGACGCTGTAGTTGCCCTGGCGCTTGCGCGCATGCTCCGCCAGAATCGGAAAGTGATGCGCTTCGCGAAAGAAGGCGGTCAGGTTCGTGGTCAGGGCGTTGATAAAGGCCTGCCATTCGGCGCTGTTGGGATCGGACTCCAGCAGCGCCAGATAGCGACCAAAATCGTCGATGTTCAGCGTGCGCAGACGACGGACCAGACGGTTGTACACCATCTCACGCTTGTGGTCGGCCAGTACGATACCGGCACGCTGATAGATCAGCTGGCTGATACGGCGAAAATGCGTATCGGAGAGCGGTAAACGCTGCACCATCTGCGACAGCAGCGTTGTCGTCTCATTTTGATCTAATACCGTCGATTTCTTCATCTCTGCACCTGGCCCGAACTGAATAAAATAGCTGTCTGCTGCGATGCCCGGCGGCTTAATGGCTGCCGGGCGACGGGCAATTAAAAGGTTTCCCAGTTGTCGTCGCTGCGTCCCGCAGAGGAACGACCAACGGCTAACGATGCTTCTGACGGCAGCGTTTTTATCGCCGTTGTCTTGTTAACGGCCTGCGCGACAAATTCTTTACCAATATTGAACACAGATACCGCTTGTTTGAGATGACTTGCCTGATCTTCGAGCGCTGCGGCCGCTGCGGCGGACTCTTCCACCAGCGAGGCGTTCTGCTGCGTCACGCGATCCATCTCGGTAACGGCCAGGCCAACCTGGTCGATGCCACGGCTCTGCTCGTCGGACGCTGAGGCGATTTCACCCATGATGTCGGTAACGCGGGTGACCGCGCTGACGATGTTGCTCATGGTGTCACCCGCGCTCTCTACCAGTACCGAGCCGGTGTTCACGCGACTGACCGAATCCTCAATCAGACCCTTAATCTCTTTGGCCGCCTGCGCACTGCGCTGCGCCAGGCTGCGCACTTCCCCGGCCACCACCGCAAACCCACGGCCCTGTTCACCGGCACGCGCCGCTTCCACCGCCGCGTTCAGCGCCAGAATGTTGGTCTGGAAGGCGATGCCGTCGATCACGCTGGTGATGTCGGCAATTTTCTTGGAACTGCCCGCGATCTCTTTCATGGTGGTGACCACGCCATCCACCACCCTGCCGCCCTGCTGCGCGGTTTCGGAGGCGGTCAGCGCCAGCTTCGACGCCTGACGGGCGTTTTCGGCGTTCTGCTTCACGGTGGCGGTCAGCTGCTCCATGCTGGCGGCGGTCTCCTCCAGCGAAGCGGCCTGCTGCTCGGTGCGTGAAGAGAGGTCGTTGTTACCGATGGAGATCTCACTGGCACCGGTATAGATGGCGTCCGATCCGTCGCGGACGGTGCGGACGGTGCGGACCAGCTCCTGCTGCATATGCTGCACCGACGTCAGCAGATCGCCGATTTCGTTACGGACGTTAATCTCAACGGTCTGAGTCAGGTCGCCGCGCGCGATGTGCTGGATATGTTCGATACTCTGACGCAGCGGACGGATCAGCATCGAGCGCATCAGGTTCCACACCAGGATAATCATCAGCAGCGTAACGGCCAGCGTCGCGATAACGATGGTGATGGAGCGGCTGTAAGCCTGCTGGTTAGCTTCCACGCCCTGCTGGGCCAGCTCTTTGTTGTGATCCAGCCAGGCGGTGTAATCTTTCTGGAACTTGTCCTGATAGCTCTGCGTCGGCTGATCCACAAATCCTTTGAAGTTGCCGGTGGTAAAGAAGACCATCAGCTCAGCCAGCGCATCGTGATAGGCCTTGTAGTTCGCCTGTAACGCCAGGACGTTCTCGGCGGTTTTGCCCTTCTCCGACAGGTTGTCGTTGAAGATCTGATAGTTCACTTCCGCCTGTTTCAGCTCCTCGCCTGCCAGCGCCACCAGCTCTTTCACGCTGGCCCCCGAACCGGACATCTGCGCATCCTGCAGGAAGCGGATACCGGCACGGTTCAGGGTGTTACGCGCCTGAACCAGCGAAACCCATGAGGTGCCCATCGCCTGTTGCAGGGTGTTTAACTGCTGGTTGTAAGCAAAATTATCTTTATCTGAACTGACCGTTTTAAAAAACATACCGCCGGAGAAGAGCTGCAGCAGCGCAAAAAGCGCCAGCACGCACAGCAGACCGGTAACAACACGAACACGACTAAACATAAACACCTCATTGGGATTGCGATTCGTGTTTATTTATCGGCGGCAGAGGGGGGAACTTTACGCACAGCGACGGCTTAACGCCGCCGCTGTGGTGATCGCAGAGAAATCAGGCGCGGGAAATTCTGAAAACGGAGACGGCCTGGGTCAGTGCGCTGGCCTGCTGCTCCAGCGCGGCGGCCGCAGCGGCCGACTCTTCCACCAGCGAGGCGTTCTGCTGCGTTACCCGATCCATCTCGGTAACGGCGTGACCGACCTGGTCAATTCCGCGACTCTGCTCATCGGACGCCGAGGCGATCTCGCCCATGATGTCGGTGACGCGGGTTACGGCCCCCACGATCTCATCCATGGTGCTGCCGGCGCTCTCCACCTGCAGCGATCCGCTGTTGACGCGGGACACGGAGTCTTCGATCAGCGCCTTAATCTCTTTGGCGGCCTGGGCGCTGCGCTGCGCCAGGCTGCGTACTTCACCGGCCACCACCGCAAAACCGCGACCCTGTTCGCCGGCACGCGCCGCTTCCACCGCCGCGTTCAGCGCCAGGATGTTGGTCTGGAAGGCGATGCCGTCGATCACGCTGATGATGTCGGCAATCTTCTTCGAGCTGCCCGCGATCTCTTTCATGGTGGTGACGACGCCCTCCACCACTTTGCCGCCCTGCTGCGCGGTTTCAGAGGCGGTCAGCGCCAGCTTCGACGCCTGACGGGCGTTGTCAGCGTTCTGCTTCACGGTGGCGGTGAGCTGCTCCATGCTGGCGGCGGTCTGCTCCAGCGAGGCGGCCTGCTCTTCGGTGCGGGCAGAGAGGTCGTTGTTGCCGGCGGCGATTTCGCTGGCACCGGTAAAGATGGCATCCGACCCGTCGCGCACGTTGCCCACGGTCATCACCAGCGACTGCTGCATCTCATGGATCCCGGCGGCCAGCTGGCTCATCTCATTGCGTCCTTCCACCACAATCGGCTGAGTCAAATCCCCGGACGCGATGGTGCGGATCTGCACCAGCAGCTGCTGCAGCGGCTGAATCAGGACCTGACGCAGGCCAAACCAGCAGGTGATAATCACCGCCAGCACCACCACGCCAATCACGGCCAGCAGCCACATCATCTGCGTAAAGGCTTTCTGGTTCTGCGCCATGCCCTGATCGGAGAGCGCCGTCTGGCGCGCACGCCACTGGTCATAACTGCCCTGCATGGCGACCTGCTTCTGTTCGATGTTCTCTCTGAACATCCCTTCCAGATCGCGCGCCTGCAGGCTCTTCACCATCGCCTTCAGGCCATTCTCGTAGCTGGCGTAGTCGGCTTCCAGCTTGTCGCCCAGGGTTTCATCCAGACCCGGCGTGGTCGGCAGGTGGTAGTAGATCTTAAAGTGGCGATCGGCTTCCACTAACTGTTTCTGTGCTTTAGCGATCAGCTCATCAAGCTGACCGCCGTTCATCTGTGACGCCATGCTGGTCTGCAAGCGCAGCATGCCGCGGTTAAGTGTGGTACGGCTGTTGTTTAACGAGATATAGGCGTCCGTCATCTCGGTGACATTGCGATTAGAGACCTGCGACAGTGCAAAGGCCGTTTTGTCTTTATTCAGTGCTGACCAGAAAAGGCTGCCAGAAAGTAACTGGAGTACGCCAAAGATAACCAGTACCGCGATAAGACTGGTGACCACTTTTATTTTTTTTAACATCTTGTTCCCCTGCAGGTTGATTAAGGTGCAGCGGCTATATCGGCGCAGTTACGCGTTTAATTAACGCTTTTCGACGCTTTCCGGTAAGAATGCGCTTTTGTAACTATTTTTATCATCCGGAAGGCGCAGAGGATGGTGGCAGAGCGGTCGGAAGCGGGTGCTGCGCATCCCGCAGGATGCGCAGCCTGTTATCAGAATGTTTCCCAATGCGTATCGCTGACCGGCGCGGTGACCGCGTTACGTGACGTCAGTGCCGCCGTTTCAGGCCCGGCGATCGGCAGATGTCTGGTCAGGCTCGGCTGCCCGTCGTCGCGTTTGATTTTAAACAGGGCAACGGACTGGCTTAACCGGCTGGCCTGATCCTCCAGCGAGGCGGCGGCCGTGGCGGACTCCTCGACCAGTGCGGCGTTCTGCTGCGTCACGCGGTCCATCTCGTTAACCGCCAGCCCGACCTGTTCGATACCGCGGCTCTGCTCATCCGACGCCGTGGCGATCTCCCCCATGATATCGGTGACGCGCGTTACCGCATTGACGATATCGCCCATGGTTTCCCCCGCCGTGCCGACCAGCTGAGAGCCGACATTAACCCGGTTAACGGAGTCATCAATCAGCCCCTTGATCTCTTTGGCCGCCTGGGCACTGCGCTGGGCCAGGTTACGCACCTCGCCCGCCACGACCGCAAAGCCGCGGCCCTGTTCACCGGCGCGCGCCGCTTCCACTGCGGCGTTCAGCGCCAGGATGTTGGTCTGGAACGCGATGCCATCGATCACGCTGGTGATGTCCGCAATCTTTTTCGAGCTGCCCGCGATGTCTCTCATGGTTTTCACCACGCTGTCGACCACGCTGCCGCCTTTCTCGGCCGTTTCCGATGCGCTCAGCGCCAGTTTTGACGCCTGACGGGCATTTTCGGCATTCTGTTTCACCGTGGCGGTGAGCTGCTCCATGCTGGCCGCAGTCTGTTCCAGCGAGGCGGCCTGCTGTTCGGTGCGGGCAGAGAGGTCGTTGTTACCGGCGGCGATCTCGCTGGCACCGGTGAAAATCGCATCCGATCCTTCGCGTACGTGGGTAACGGTCCGCATCAGCGACTGCTGCATATCGTGCAGGCTGGCCGCCAGCTGCGACATCTCGTTGTTGCCCGCGACCTCAATCGGCTGAGTCAGATCGCCCCGGGCGATGGTCTGAATATGTTTAATGCTGCGGTTCAGTGGCATTAGTACGATTTCGCGCAGTCCGAACCAGCAGAGCACCATCACCGCGACCACTGCGGTGGTGATGCAGGCCAGGATCCACATCATGCGGCTGTAGGCTTCGCTGTTCTTTTCCACCCCCAGTGCCGACAGGCGATTCTGATCGGCACGCCATTCGCGGTAGAGCGTCAGAAACGCATTCTGGCTGGAAGCGACCGGGATTTTTCCGGCAGCGACCAGATCGCCGGTCTGCAGCGCACTCTGCATGCCGTTCAGTGCGGCAGCGTAATCGCTGTAGCGCTGCTCAAGCTGGTTGCTGAGCTGCAGATCTTCTCCCGGCGTATCCGGCGTGGATTTAAAGTCTTTGAAAAAGCCCTCCGCCAGCTGCAGAAAGCCTTTGCTCTCCTCCAGAAGGCTGGCGACGTCCGCCGTTTTCCCTTCCAGTCTGCTGTTGGCGAAACGCAGCTGAATACGGGTCAGCAGCACCCGACTCTGGTTCAGGCTCATATAGGCATCGTTGAGCGCCTGGGTGTTTTGCGTCGCCAGCTGCGACACCGCGAAACTCTCTTTGTCATGGCTTAACGCCGAGTAGAAAACAGATCCGGACAGAACCTGGAGCAGTCCGAAGATCAGGAACACCAGAAACAGGCTGGTCACAACGCGGATTTTCGTTAACATAATTAACCCTGATAAATGTAGGTGATTAAGAGTAGCCAAAAAGTTATCGGCAGCACCTGACAGGGAATTATGATCATATAGTGCGGAGTGGATGATTTTAAAGGGATTTATGCGGAGCAGAACGATGACGGGCCGGTGATTACCGGCCCGTCATGAGGAGGGATTACGCAGTGCGCAGGTTATCCACCAGCGCCATCTCGTCGCTGCTCAGCAGCTTCTCGATGTCGACCAGAATCAGCATGCGTTCACCCAGCGCACCCAGACCGGTCAGGTACTCGGTGGACATGGTGACGGCGAACTCCGGCGAAGGCCGGATCTGATCCTGGGTCAGTGACAGCACGTCTGACACGCCGTCGACCACGATACCAACCACCCGGCTTTCCAGATTCAGCACGATGACTACGGTGTTCTCATTGTACTCCACATCGGGCTGCGCAAACTTCACGCGCAGGTCGATAATCGGCACGATCACGCCGCGCAGGTTCGTGACGCCGCGGATGAAATCAGGGGTGTTCGCGATGCGCGTCACCTGATCGTAACCGCGAATTTCCTGAACCTTGAGGATATCGATGCCGTACTCTTCGTCGCCGAGCGTGAAGACCAGGAACTCCTGGCCGACGGTTTCGCCAGCGATTTTTGTCACGGTTGCCATTCCACTCATAATATTTACCCTTACGTTATCAATCAGGCGGCAGCGCCGGCCACACGTTTTTCACGGTTAAGTGACTGCAGTGCTGAAACATCCACAATCAGCGCCACGCTACCATCGCCCAGAATGGTTGCTGCGGAGATGCCCGGCACCTTGCGATAGTTACTTTCCAGGTTCTTCACCACCACCTGATGCTGACCAATCAGCTGATCGACCAGCAGCGCGTAACGCTTGCCCGCGCTCTGCAGGATCACCACGATGCCCTGCGTGGCTTCGGTTTTCGCGCCCTGCACATCAAAGACGTTCCACAGCTCAACCAGCGGCAGATATTCGCCACGCACTTCCAGCACGCACTCGCCACCGGCCAGCGGTTTCAGCTCTTCGGCGCGCGGCTGCAGCGATTCCATCACCGCATTCAGCGGCAGGATAAAGACTTCGTCGGCCACGCGGACGGACATGCCATCCAGGATCGCCAGCGTCAGCGGCAGCAGGATACGGATGGTGGTGCCTTTGCCCTGCTTCGAGGCGATTTCGACGTGACCGCCCATCTCCTGAATATTTCGTTTCACCACGTCCATGCCGACGCCGCGTCCTGAGACATCGGTCACCTGCTCGGCGGTGGAGAAGCCCGGCGCGAAGATCAGCATGCCGACTTCTTCGTCGCTCATGTTTTCGTGAACCGGCAGGCCGGATGAGAGGGCTTTTGCCAGAATACGTTCACGGTTCAGGCCCGCACCGTCGTCCGAGACTTCGATACAGATGTTGCCGCCCTGATGTTCCGCAGAAAGCGTCAGGTTGCCGGTTGCCGTTTTGCCGGTTGCCAGGCGTTTTTCCGGGGTTTCGATCCCGTGGTCGAGGCTGTTACGCACCAGGTGCGTTAACGGGTCGATGATGCGTTCGATCAGGCTCTTATCGAGTTCGGTTGAGCTGCCCAGCAGCGTCAGTTCGACCTCTTTACCCAGTTTGCTGGCCAGGTCACGCACCAGACGCGGGAAGCGGCTGAAGACATATTCCATCGGCATCATACGAATCGACATTACCGATTCCTGCAGGTCGCGGGCGTTACGCTCCAGCTGACCCATGCTGTTCAGCAGGTCGCCATGCGCGACCGGATCGAGTTCGCCGGAACGCTGGGCGAGCATCGACTGGGTGATCACCAGTTCGCCCACCAGGTTGATCAGCTGATCGACCTTCTCGACCGCCACACGGATACTGGTGGATTCGCTCGACTTGGCTGGCGCCGCCGCGCGCTTGCTCTCGCGCTTCACCGCCGCCACCGGCAGTTCGGTGACCGTGGCAGTGTGAACCTCTTCGACCGGCGGTGTGGCGACCGGCGCCACCGGGGCCGCTGCGGCCTCAGCGTCAGGGAAGCGGATCTGCGCTTCGTCGATAACGAAGCAGAGCACGGCAACGATGTCATCTTTACCTACGCCATCGATGCAGACATCCAGCGTGCTGGTGCCCTTCTTCACGTCGGTCAGTGTGCCAAGATTGCTCATCTCTTCCAGCATCAGATCGACCTCTTTCTCTTTGAGATCGATCAGCTGGACACGCAGGCCGCCGGTGCTGGCTGCCTCTGCGCTTACCGGCGCGGCGCTGGCCGCGACGACAGGGGCAGCTGCGTCGACCGGCAGACCTTTAGCCTCCAGCGCCAGCTGGCGCAGTGCTTCACAGATATATTTGAAGCTCTCCGCGTTCGGCTCCTGCGCGGTTTTATAAGCATCGAGCTGTTCCTGCATAATATCTTTGGTTTCCAAAAACAGGTTGATGATGTCGGTGCTGAGCTGCATCTCGCCGCGACGAGCACCATCCAGAATGTTTTCCAGGATATGAGTCGTTTCCTGTAATACCGTAAAACCAAAGGTTCCGGCCCCACCCTTGATGGAGTGCGCGGCACGGAAGATGGCGTTAAGCTGCTCAGAATCTGGCTCCTGCGGGTCAAGGCCCAGCAGGTGTTGTTCCATATCCGCTAACAGCTCATCGGCTTCATCAAAAAACGTCTGGTAAAAATCGCTGATGTCCATACTCACGGGAATCACCTCGGTTGTGAGGGGGCTGCTGTATTCACCGCGCTGCCTGGTGTTGCCAGCGGTGCGCGAATCTGTTCAATCGCCGCCGGATCGCTGATCTGGACGGCATCACTTTCTGCGTTTTCTTTTTCTATTGCTGCTTCGGTGTCGTGGTTCAACACCAGCAGGCTGATGCGGCGGTTCACTGCGTCATTCCCGCCGCGATTTTTCAGGCGCATGGTGTCGGCCATGCCTAACACTCGTAAAACTTTGCCGCCATCCAGGCCGCCCATCACCAGTTCACGGCGCGAGGCGTTGGCCCGGTCGGCCGACAGTTCCCAGTTGCTGTAGCCTTTGTCGCCGCTGGCATACTGGAAATCGTCGGTATGCCCGGCCAGACTGATGCGGTTGGGAATGTCATTCAGAATCGGCGCTATCGCGCGCAGAATGTCGCGCATGTAAGGCTCAACTTCGGCCCGGCCGGTCTTAAACATCGGGCGGTTCTGGCTGTCGATAATCTGAATACGCAGCCCCTCTTCCACCATGTTGATAATCAGATGCGGACGCAGCGCTTTCAGGCGCGGGTCGGCTTCAATCAACTGGTCCAGCTTTTCACGCAGCCGGTTAAGGCGAATATCATCCAGCTGGCGTTTCTGGGCATCCATATCGACGGCCTTTTTTACTTCGCCATCTTTCTTCGTCGGATCGTCACCGCCGCCGGGGATGGGGCTTTCGCTGTCACTGCTGCGCGCCCCGCCGGTAATCGCCACCTTCAGTGGCGTTTTGAAATACTCAGCGATCTGCACCAGCTCCTGCGGGTTGGCGATCGAGAGCAGCCACATCACCATAAAAAAGGCCATCATCGCCGTCATAAAGTCGGCGTAGGCAATCTTCCACGATCCGTGGCTGCCTTCATGGCCTTTATGTTTGCGCTTTTTGATCAGCACAATTGGGCGATTGCCGTGTTTCATGAAGTCTCGTCCGAAGTTTGTTTAGCCGGGTTCTTGGCGTTACGCACATGCTCTTCCAGTTCGCTGAACGACGGGCGCTCGGCGGAGTACAGCGTTTTACGTCCAAATTCCACCGCAATCTGTGGCGCGTAACCGTTGAGGCTCGACAGCAGGGTCACTTTGATGCACTGCATCATCTTGGTGGTTTCCGCACATTTCTGGCGTAACACCGAAGAGAGCGGCGAGATAAACCCGTAAGCCAGCAGGATCCCCAGGAAGGTTCCCACCATCGCGTGGGCCACCAGCGCACCCAGTTCCGCCGCCGGACGGTCAGCTGAGGCGAGCGCATGCACGACCCCCATTACCGCCGCCACGATACCGAACGCCGGCAGACCATCACCCACGGCGGCAATACTTTGCGCTGGTACGTCACACTCGTGTTCGTAGGTCTCGATCTCTTCGTCCATCAGGGCTTCGATTTCGAAAGCGTTCATGTTGCCGCTTACCATCAGGCGTAAATAGTCAGTAATAAAATCCACTAACTGTTTATCGGCAAGGATGCGGGGATAATTAGCAAAAATTTCGCTCTGGCTGGGATCTTCAATATCGCGTTCCAGCGATAACATCCCCTGCTGACGTGACTTCGCCATCAGGCGATAAAGCAGCGCCATTAAGTCCATGTAAACGGCTTTGTTGTATTTAGACCCGCGAAATAATAAAGGCAACGCCTTAAGTGTTTTCTTAATCGACTTGCCGTTGTTGCCGACTAAAAAAGCACCGGCACCGGCACCCCCGATCATTAATAATTCGGCCGGCTGATAAAGCGCGCCCAGATGGCCACCTACCAGCGCGTATCCGCCTAACACGGAGCCCAGAACAACCAGGTAACCTATAATTATCAGCACAAAAATTCCTTACGTCCGAAACGTGTTGGTGGAAGTGACGCCAGCGCAGCAGCTGTTATTTCTGAACCGCAAGCAAAAAAAAAGCAGCGGTATTAACCGCTGCTGGATGACTTCCACAATGCGAACAAATTTAAACGGCGTGTTTAACCTGTTCATCCAGCAGTTGTGGAAACATATCGGCAGGTTCTGCAGAAAGTTTACGTCTTTTTACGGCGCGTGATGGCGGCTGGCACAGGCTGCAGGTGAAGCTGCCAACCGGCTGATGCGCATGGTTAATAAAGCTGCCATTGCAGCACTTGCAATCCGCCAGCTCCAGCATGCCGCTCTCAACGAATCGGACCAGGGTCCAGGCGCGGGTCAGCGCCAACAGCGGGCCCTCGTCCGATTGCGGACATTGTTCAAGATATAACCGGTAGGCCTTGATCACGGCATCAACGCCGCTGCACAGGCCGGTTTTCAGCAAAAATTTCCAGGCGTTGCAGAAAATCGAGGCGTGAATGTTCTGCTCCCAGGTCATGAACCAGTCCGTCGAGAATGGCAGCATGCCTTTCGGTGGCGGGCTGCCACGCAGTTCTTTATAGAGCTTAATCAACCGGCCACGGCTCAGCTGGGTTTCGCTCTCTAACATCTGCAGGCGCGCACCTAAGGTGATCAGCTCCATCGCCAGCTGAATGTCACGGGCTTCCTGAACAATACTTTTCTCACTCATGACATCGCTCTCTTTTTAGCAGGCAGATCATCTTTAGACGCGTTACGCAGTAAACCGCTCGATAATAAAATACCGGTGTGGATTTGCTGTAAATCATCCACGCGTGATTCCTGTGTCAGACGATTAATCGCTGTGCTGTCGGTAAAACGGAACTGACAAACCAGTTGATTGGTTTCCGCCATTTTTACCATCTCAGGCAATGTTAATTCAGATAATGCGTTCGCCATTTTCTCGTCAATTCCGAGGCGAAACATTGCAGAAGCTTTATCCTGGTTAATTAAACGCTGCGCGAGCAGTAAATAAGACAAGTTGAGGTCGTAAATATGTTTTAGTACTTCAGAGGTGCCCATTTTTTTCCATCCTGAGAGATGAGACGTAACTGTATCGCAGAAACTTATCTGCGGTTCGAGCTGCTGTATATTAAATCAAAAGATGGCAAAGAAACCTTCAGCTAACCTTAATGCCATGCCTTCTGCCTTCTGTTTTTTGTGGGTTTCAGACCCACCAAAGGTCAAAAATCCATGCCATTTTATTTTCGAGTTTCAGACAGCTTCCGTGATGTCTTCTTAGGTTTTTTAGGACTAATCCGAAAACAACGCAAATCTATATCGTCTGTTTTCGACATACAACGACAGCCAGAGGGAATTTTGGATAAAGTGTGACGCAGATCACACTTTTAAGGCAAATTTCTTCAGCAACCCTTTACCATCGCTAACCTTCTGGTCATTTTTTGAGCAAAAATCACGACTTTTAAGTCCAATTTGTCCTGAGAAAGGTTTAATAGGGGGTAAATGCATCGCTATTCGAGGCTTTGAGGATGATGAAATGAAGATCGGGTGTTAATCGTTTTATCACCCTATTTAGAACCAACTAATGATGGGTTACCAGCATTTTATGCTAAACATAGGGGTGGTTATTTGCAGTTAAATTAGTTACTTATGGGGAGAGTTGCACAGGGTGAGTAATGAAAGCGTTAAGGTCTTAGCGGCAGTATGCCGGGTTTAAGGCAACCTGATGTTAACAATTGCAGCAGAGCGTTAAGGCTCCAGCACCCAATGTAACAAGAGTTTATATAAGAAATACGAATGAATTAACAACAGGTTAAGCTTCGCCTATGACTCTATCGGCAGCCCGGCGCAAAACTTGAGTAATAAAGCTAAAGAAAGCGGCCTGCCGCGGCCTGACAGAGAAGGACAAAGAGCGTTGCAGGAATCGGGCCATTTTATGTGATGGCTCGCGGGCGCAGAGAGAGAGGCCCTGCGGGCGGTGTCAGAGAGCAGAGAGCGTGTCAGGCAGCACAAAAAAAAACGGCAGCGATATCCCAGGATACCACTGCCGCTTATCAGCCCGATCAGGCCAGTTTCGGGAAGGTCGCGACGTTGTTGACGGTGTTGTGATCTACGCTACGCGGGTCGATACGTTCCAGGTCCTTCAGGAAGCTTTCGCGCCAGGCGGTGATGTCGTTCTTACGCAGTACCGCCATCATGTCGTTGTAGCGGGAGATCCTTTCGGTACGCGGCATCGTAATCGCCTTATCCAGCGCAGCGGCCACCTCATCGCGGTCATAAGGATTCACGATTAAGGCTGACGTCAGCTCATTGGCCGCACCGGCGAAGCGCGACAGCACCAGCACACCCGGATCGTCCGGGTCCTGCGCCGCCACATACTCTTTCGCCACCAGGTTCATCCCGTCACGCAGCGGCGTGACCAGACCCACATCGGTCAGACGGAAGATTTTCATCAGCAGGCGACGGTCGAAGTGCTGGTTAAGGTAGTAAAGCGGCGTCCAGCCCAGCGTGCCGTACTTACCATTGATGCGCCCTGCCTCGGTTTCCAGCTGATGACGGATATCCTGGTAGGCCTGCACATCGCCGCGTGAAGTCGGGGCAATCTGCGAGTAGCGGATTTTGCCCCGGTGCTGCGGGAAGTTTTCCAGCAGGGCTTCATAGGCAAGGAACCGTTCTGGCAGCCCCTTAGAATAGTCGAGACGTTCGCAGGCGATAATATTGCGCGCATCGCCCAGCTCTTTCTTCATCGCGGCCATTTTTGGCGGCAGCGGTCCTTCGGCCATCTCTTTAATACTGTCTGGCTCGATTCCGATCGGATAAACCTCGGTCATAAAGGTATTGCCAAAGGCACGGTGCTTTTTATCGCCTTTATTCTGCAACTGTGTCAGCTGGCTGACACTGTCCAGGAACGCCACGCGATCCGATTCCGTCTGGAAGCCCAGCAGATCATATTCGCACAGCATCTCCAGCAGCTCTTTATGCGGCGGCAGCGCGTTGAATATTTCCGGTGTCGGGAACGGAATATGCAGGAAAAAACCGATACGGTTATTGATGCCTGCGCGACGCAGCGCGGCCGCGAAAGGTAAAAAGTGATAATCGTGGATCCAGACAATATCGTCAGGCTTGATCAGCGGTTTTAAGCGCTGCGCCACCGCATCATTGACGTCGCAGTAGCCTTCCCAGGCTTCACGCTGGAACTGCACCAGATCGAGGCGATAATGGAAAGCGGGCCAGATGACCGTATTCGAAAACTGGCAATAATAGAGATCGTAATCGTTCTGGTTCAGCGGGAATGAGGCATATTCGATACCCTCATGCTCCTGGACTCTGACCTCTTCCTCTTCTTCGCCAGAGAACTCGCTGATTTCACCGTTCCAGCCAAACCACAATCCACCGGTGCTTTTCAGGGCATCGAGAATGCCGACGGCCAGGCCGCCTGCGCTGGTTTTAGACCCATCTGGCATGGCGACACGGTTAGATACAACCACTAAACGACTCATAACCTAAACTCCTTACCGACGTTGTCTTGTTCTGATAGTAATAATATTTTTTCCAGCCAGCCGTAAACTGCATTCACATCCTCAAGCCGGAAGTTCGCCTCTGTGGCACCTTCACCTACTTTTATGGAGATGCCCTGCGCGGCGTTCACGGCGGCAAAGCCCTTCTCGTCTGTCAGATCGTCGCCGATAAAGACCGGCGTCCGTCCGGCAAACGGGGGCTGCTGCATAAAGTCGCTGATGGCAGCGCCTTTATCGATACCTTGCGGTTTAATCTCTACCACACATTTTCCCGGCTGGAGCGCCAGCCCCGGAAAACGTCTGACAGACTGTTCAGCCAGACGCAGCACATCCTGCTCGTGCTGCATCGCCTGGCGATAGTGAAGGGCAAACGCCATGCCTTTGACTTCCAGCTGGGTGCCCGGCCAGGCATCCATCGCCTCCTGCAGTTCGCTTCTGAGCGCCTGCTCGACCTCAGCCGGCAGGCTGATACGCTGCAGGTGCCCTTCTGCGTCACGGCGTTCTGCACCATGCACGCCCGCCGCCGGCCCCTTCAGGGGGGCGGCCAGCGCATCGAGTTGTTCAATGGGTCTGCCGGAAACCAGTGCAAGTGCGCCCTGCGAGTGGGCAGAGAGCTGCTGGAGTTGGGCGATAACCTGCTCAGGAATAAAGACCGCTTCGGGACGGGACTGGATTGCTGCCAGCGTGCCATCGACATCAAAAAAGAAGGCGTACTGTCCGTTTGTTAATGTCGGGTAACTGGCATGGGGGTCTGCCACCTGATTCACGTCACTTCTCCTGAAATCGTATTGAATAAAACATTGAGTTAAAACAAGAATGTCCTGACGCAGTCAGGTCAGCAAGCGGGAAATTCTGAAAGGCGGTGATTGAGGGGTAAAACAGGGTGATTCGATAGGTCACTCTCCTCAAACGTGCAAACGCGTTGCTGACAATACTGGCTACCTGAGAACACCTTCGCATTAAGTGTAGTCATTAATAGGGGTTACGCCAGAAATATGCAGTTTTCATGCCAGCCGCTGCGTTTAAATAAGCAGAAAAGCGCCCCGTCAGCGTGTGGCTCTCCGGATGGCAGGGGCAGTTCCGCGCCAGGCGTGACTGGGATCCGGCCTGTTCAGCACAGGAGACAGCTGGCCGCTATCCAACCTTAAGCGTCTTAAGGTATTCCTAATCTAGAAAGCGCACTCTCGTGACACTTTTATTACTCTGGTTTCTGCTCACATGGCGTTTACCCTTAAAAGGCCGCTGATTAGCCGCCTCAGCTTGCTGATCCTCGCTGCGCTCTACATTGCACTCTTTCTGAATATTGCCTATTACCGGCAGGTGCTGGCGGTGATGCCGCTGGATAGCCTCCACACCACGCTGGTATTTTTATCGATGCCGCTGGTCGCCTTCAGCGTCATTAATATTGTGCTGACCCTGGCCTCGTTTCTCTGGCTGGACAGGCTGCTGGCCGCGCTGTTTATCCTGGTCTCCGCCTCGGCGCAGTTCTTTATTCAGACCTATCACATCGTGATCGACCGCTCGATGATCACCAATATGATGGACACCACCGCCTCAGAAACCTTTGCGCTGATCACGCCGCAGCTGATATTTACCCTGCTGACCTCAGGCGTGCTGATGGCGTTGCTGATGTTCTGGCCTCGGGTGAAACGGCAGCAGTGGCGCGGCGTGCTGGCACGCCTGCTCAGCCTGATCCTCTCGGCCGCGCTGATCGTGCTGGTCGCCCTGCTCTTCTATAAAGATTACGCATCGCTGTTCCGCAACAACCGTGAACTGGTGAAAGCGCTGAGTCCGTCCAACAGCATCGCCGCGACGCTCTCCTGGTATAAGCATCAGGAGCTGCAGAACGTGCCGCTGGTGCGCATCGGGGAAGATGCGCATCTGCTGCCCGATCACCGCACCGGTAAACCCCAGCTCACCATTCTGGTGCTGGGCGAAACCTCGCGCGCGCAGAACTTCTCGCTGGGCGGCTATGCGCGGCTGACCAATCCCCTGCTGGCGAAAGATGATGTGATCTACTTCGCGCACACCACCTCCTGCGGTACGGCGACCGCAGTGTCGGTGCCCTGCATGTTCTCCAACATGCCGCGCGCCCACTACGACGACGTGCTGGCCGCTCATCAGGAGGGGCTGCTGGATGTGATTCAGCGCGCCGGGATCAGCGTGTTGTGGAATGAGAATGACGGGAGCTGTAAAGGTGCCTGCGATCGGGTTCCGCATCAGGATATGACCAGCCTGAACCTGCCCGGCATGTGCATCGACGGCGAATGTTATGACGACGTTCTGTTCCATGGTCTGGATGCGTACATCAGCCAGCTGAAAGGCAACGCGGTGATCGTCCTGCATACGATTGGCAGCCACGGACCGACCTACAGCCATCGCTATCCGCCACAGCTGCGTCAGTTTGCGCCGACCTGTGACACCAATCAGATCCAGGACTGCTCGCAACAGCAGCTGATTAACACCTACGACAATACGATACTGAATGTGGATCACATTGTGGATAAGGCCATCGGCATCCTGCGCGCGCATCAGGATCGCTTTACCACCAGCCTGGTCTATCTTTCTGATCACGGGGAGTCGCTGGGCGAAAATGGCGCCTATCTGCATGGCCTGCCCTACGCTATCGCCCCGGACACGCAGAAACATGTCCCGCTGCTGCTCTGGCTGTCACAGGATTATCAGCAACGTTTTGCGGTTAACCGCAGCTGCCTGACTAAACTGGCCGCGACAGACGATTTCTCTCAGGATAATCTGTTCTCCACCCTGCTGGGATTAACCGGCACCGCAACTCACGAATATGTGCCTGCGGATGATATTTTGACATCGTGTCGGAGCCAACCTTAATGAAGATACTGATTGTTGAAGATGACGCCCTGCTGCTGCAGGGGCTGATGCTGGCGCTGGAAGGTGAAGGCTATGTCTGCGACGGCGTGTCGCGGGTGCGCGATGCCGAGGCGCACTTTGCCAGCGGGCTCTACAGTCTGGTGGTACTGGATCTGGGTCTGCCGGACGAGGATGGCCTCCATTTCCTGATCCGCCTGCGGCGGCAGAAGAAGATGACGCCGGTGCTGATCCTGACCGCGCGCGACACCATCAGCGAGCGCATTGCCGGGCTTGACGCCGGTGCTGATGACTATCTGATTAAGCCGTTCTCGCTGGATGAGCTGCTGGCGCGGATCCGTGCTCTGATCCGCCGCAATGTCAATCAGGGTGATACCCAGGTAAGAGTGGGCGCGCTGGCGCTGGATATGACCCACCGTCAGATCTCCCTCAGCGACGTGCTGCTGGACCTGACACCCAAAGAGTTCGCGATTCTGTCGCGGCTGATGCTCAAGGCCGGCAATCCGGTTCACCGCGAAATTCTCTACCAGGATATCTACAACTGGGAAACCGAACCCTCGACCAATACGCTGGAAGTGCATATCCATAATCTGCGCGACAAGATTGGCAAAAGCGCCATCCGCACCGTGCGCGGCTTTGGGTATGCGCTGGTCACGCAGGACGGCCTTCGCGAGGCACCATGATAAAACGTTTCGATCATCGCAGTATGCGCTTTCGCCTTATCCTGACCATTGGCCTGATCCTGCTGGTTTTCCAGGTGATCAGCGTGGTCTGGCTCTGGCACGAGAGTAAAGAGCAGATTCAGTTTCTGGTGGAAGCGCATCTGCAGAAACGCAATATGGACAGCAACGTCGAGCGCGAAGTCCGCGAAGCCGTGGCCAGCCTGGCGGTGCCGAGTCTGGTGATGATCACCCTGACCCTGCTGCTCTGCTATCAGGCGGTGAAATGGATCACCCGGCCGCTTTATCGCCTGCAGAGAGAACTGGAAAGCCGCAGCGAAGAGAATCTCGACCCGGTGGCCTGCCACAGCCAGGTACATGAGATCGACGCGGTTACCCAGGCAATCAACCAGCTGGTGGCCCGTCTGAACAGCAGCCTGGAGCGTGAGCGCCTCTTTACCGCCGATGTGGCGCACGAGTTGCGCACGCCGCTGGCCGGTCTGCGCCTGCATCTGGAGTTAATCGAACGTCACAGCGATGTCAAAGTTCAGCCGCTGGTTCAGCGGCTGGATCAGATGACCCACAGCGTGTCGCAGCTGCTAAGTCTGGCGCGCGCGGGACAGTCCTTTACCTCCGGCACCTATCAGAACGTGGGACTGATTGAAGATGTGATTCTGCCGATGGAGGCGGAGCTGAGCATCATGCTGGAGGCGCACAAGCAGACGCTGCTGTTCGACCTGCCGCAGGAGCAGTTTGTCCGCGGTGATGCGACACTGCTGAAGATGCTGCTGCGGAATCTGGTGGAGAACGCCCATCGTTACAGCCCGGAGAACAGCACCATCAGTGTGCATCTGCTCGCCTCACCGCAGCCAATGATGGTGGTGGAAGATCAGGGACCGGGAATCGATGAGAGTAAAAGTGGCGAGCTGAGTAAGGCCTTCATCCGGATGGATAGCCGCTATGGCGGGATCGGACTCGGGCTGAGCATCGTCAGCCGCATCGTCCAGTTACACCGCTTTCAGTTTTTCTTAGAGAACCGTCGCGATCAAAGCGGCTGTCGGGCAGTGGTCCGGTTTTAAGCGCTGAACCAGGCCGAGAGAAACAGAACGACCGTCGCGGCGGCAATCAGCAGTGCAGCATATTCGCTGACCGGACGCGGGGTGGTAACAGGCAGGTCAGCAGAAACAGTTTTCATAGCATCCTCCTCAGTTGGAGCAGGCAGTATCGCGACTGCATATTAAGGAAACCTTAAGCTCGCGATACTGCCGCAAAAATTGTGGTAAACCGCGCGGCCGGGCCGCCACCCGCCCGCTGCATGCTCAGCGTGCTCTACACTTAATGGCTACGTTCCCTTGACGGAGTGACGCCATGAGCCCGCGCATGCACAAATATGCTTTTCCGGTCAGTAAAGCCCGCAAATATCTGGAACCCGGTCCGGTGCTGCTGCTGAGTTCGCAGTATCAGGATCACCACGACATCATGACCCTCGGCTGGCACACCGTGCTGGAGTTTTCACCCTCCCTTGTCGGCTGCATGATCGCGGGCATGAACCACAGCCATGAACTGATCCGCCAGAGCGGTCAGTGCGTCCTGAACATCCCCTCCGCCTCGCTGATTGACGAAGTGGTCGGTATCGGCAACAGCCACGGCGATCAGCTCGATAAATTCAGCGCCTTTAACCTGACACCGGAACCGGCCCAGGTCGTGGGCGCGCCGATGATTGCTGAATGTTTTGCCAGCTTCGAATGTCAGCTCTATGACGATGCAATGGTGGCCCGCTATAACCTGTTTATATTTGAAATCGTGAAGGCGCATGTCGCTGAACAGCCGGAGTATCCCGCGACCCTGCACTACACCGGCGAAGGGCGGTTCAGCGTGATGGGCGATAAAATGCTGGATAAGAGCGGTGATTTTAAACCTGAGATGCTGTTGTAGTTGAAAGCCCCCCATTCCGTCCCCATTCAACTCTTTCGACCTGACAGGAGTAAATAATTATGGCAATCGAATATGCAGTGATCGCAGGTGGCTGTTTCTGGTGCACCGAGGCAGTATTTAAAGATGTGATCGGCGTGGAGTCGGTGGAAAGTGGTTATACCGGCGGCGCCCGGCCAAACCCTACCTATGAGCAGGTCTGCAGCGGCGCCACCGGTCATGCCGAAGCGATTCGCATTGGCTTTGATCCGGAGAAAGTGAGCTTCGGCGATCTGCTGGATATCAGCTTCGTTACGCATGATCCGACGCAGCTTAACCGTCAGGGTAACGACATCGGCACGCAATACCGCTCGGCGATTTTCCCGGCCAATGCGGAACAGGAAGCGGAAGCGCGCGCCGCCATTGCTCGCGCTCAGGCGGACCATGACGTGCCGGTAGTGACTACCATTGAGCCGCTGAAAGAGTGGTATCCGGCGGAAGCCTATCACCAGGATTACTGGGAAGGCGCCGGTCAGCGCAACGGCTACTGCATGGCGGTGATCCCGCCCAAGCTGCAGAAACTGCGTAAAAGTTTCGCTAACCGCGTGAAAAGTTGATTAGCCGGGGTGATACCGGGCCGGCAGGCGTGCCGTGGCCATCACCCCGCTCTTCTCTGTATCGCGGATCCGGGCCGCAAAATGGTGAAGATTCCCGCAGAGAGAGGCGCATAAATCGCCGGTTTTGCGGCGTGGCAAATCGATTCGTACAGAGCTTAAGCGAATAGATCAAAAGAAAAAAATAGTGCTTGACCGCTTTCGGCCGACTCCCTATAGTAGCGCCCCGTTGACCCAGCGCGGTCAGCGAAGTAAATGTGGTGAGGTGTCCGAGTGGCTGAAGGAGCACGCCTGGAAAGTGTGTATACGGCAACGTATCGGGGGTTCGAATCCCCCTCTCACCGCCACATTCTGAAGAAGAGCCTGAACAGACGTTCAGGCTTTTTTTTTGCATATTGCACGGCAAGAGGGGGGTGAGAAGCCCCGCCGGGGTTCGACAGCGTGCGCAGCGCGCTGGACAGCGGAGCCTGCGACGCGGCCCGCAGGGTGAGCACAGCGAATCCATCCCCCTCTCACCGCCACATTCTGAAGAAGAGCCTGAACAAACGTTCAGGCTTTTTTTTTGCCTATTGCACAGCGAGAGGGGGTGAGAAGCCCCGCCGGGGTTCGACAGCGCAGCGCGCTGGACAGCGGAGCCTGCGACGCGGCCCGCAGGGTGAGCACAGCGAATCCATCCCCCTCTCACCGCCACATTCTGAAGAAGAGCCTGAACAGACGTTCAGGCTTTTTTTTTGCCTATTGCACAGCGAGAGGGGGTGAGAAGCCCCGCCGGGGTTCGACAGCGCAGCGCGCTGGACAGCGGAGCCTGCGACGCTGCCCGCAGGGTGAGCGCAGCGAATCCATCCCCCTCTCACCGCCACATTCTGAAGAAGAGCCTGAACAAACGTTCAGGCTTTTTTTTGCCTGTTGCACAGCGAGAGAAGCAGGAAGCCTGTCTGATCAGCGGGTTTCCGCAAGGCGCGCGACCGAATCCCGGTGCACCAGCGTTCCCTGATGCGAAAACAGGGCGCGCTCTTCAGGCCGTAACACGATCTCCATCGCGTCCCGGATCATCTCATCGATAGGAACATGCACGGTCGTTAAGGAGGGCGTGTAGTACTTTCCGATGACCGCATCATCGAATCCGGCAAGAGAGATCGCTTCCGGCACGCTTTTCCCCGCCTCCTGAAAGGCCTTTGCCAGACCAATAGCCATATCGTCATTGGCGGCCAGCACACAGGTAAACGCCACGTTCCGCGCCAGCAGCTCACGCCCGGCCGCGTAGCCGCTCTCGGTACTCCAGGCGCCCTGCACCTCCAGCTGCGGATCCAGGCAGATGCCCGCCTTCTTCAGCGCATCACGGTAGCCCGCTAAACGCTGCTCACCGGTCGGAGAGCCACGGCTCCCCCTGACAAAGGCAATCCGGGTATGACCCTGCGCCAGCAGATGCGCCATCATCTCTTCACTACTGCGCCGGTGATCCGTAAACACGCAGCGAGTGCGGTTTCGGATGAGTTCGCGGTTAATCACCACGATCGGCGTCTGATTCTCATCAATAATCTCATCCAGTTCGCTGACCGACAGATATTTGGGATAGATCATGATGGCTTCGCAGCGCAGTTCAAGGAGAAGTCCAATCGCGTTACGCTCATCCTGCGCACTGTGTTTACCGTCCGCAAGCACCAGCTGGCGGTTGTGTTTCTCGCTGAGCGTCGCCGCCTGATAAACCATGCCTGAAAAGAACGGGCCGTTGTAGAGCCCGTTGGTAATGACCAGCCCGACCGAATGGGTCGTATTATTCGACAGATTACGCGCCAGCCGGTTGGGCCGATAGCCGGTCTCCGCCACCGCCTGTAAAATTCTGGCCTTCACCTCTTCGCGTACAAAGACTTTGCCGCTCAGCGCGCGTGAAACGGTCGCTTTGGATACTCTGGCCAGTCTGGCGACATCCAGTATTGTTACCATTCACCACTCCAGTCATTGGATGAGTCACACCGGCCCGTCCGAAACGGTGTCAACAGGCCGCGGCAGACAGCGCAGCCGCTGAAGCCTGGGCGTCTCTTGCCTGCATGTGGACGTTTATGCCAGCGACATCAGCGGCACGCCGGTGCTGACAGCGCCCTGCGACCGGTACGTCGTCAATGTGAACTCCTCACTGTTCACGACCAGAACCGGTGTCGTCAGATCATAGCCTTTACGTTCGATACTGATCTGGTCGAACTCCAGCAGTGGCGTGCCCGCGCTGACCACATCGCCCTCTTTCACTAACGGATGGAAATGTTCGCCCTGCAGCTCAACGGTATTTAAGCCAACATGGATCAGCAACTCCGCGCCATTCTCACAGATTAAGCCAATCGCATGATGTGAGGGAAGCAGCGTCGCGACCGTGGCGTTGCAGGGTGCCACCACTTTCCCCTCGTCTGGCTTAATCGCGAGTCCGTCGCCCAGAAACTTTCCGGCAAAGGTTTCGTCCGCCACGCTCTCCAGCGCAACCACGTTACCTTTTAACGGGCTGAGAATATCCATGCCGCCGGACAGGGTGGCTTGCGGGGCAGCCCGCGTATTGACCTCTGGCGACGGCATCGCCTCTTCGTTAACGGGATCGTCAAAACCCACAAACTGCACCATCAGGATGGTCAGCACTATCGTGGTCCCCGCGCCCACCAGCTCCCCGATGAACGACACCGGCGCTGCCGGGCTGATGGCATTAACCAGCGTAAACAGGCCCGGCAGTGCCGCATAGGCGTAGTAAAGGCTGCCGAACAGGCTGGCAACCACCGCCCCGATCGCCCCGCCGATGCAGCCACAGATAAAGGGCTTTTTAAAACGCAGCGTCACACCATAAATGGCGGGTTCGGTGATGCCGAAAATCGCGGTGATACCGGCCGACATGGAGGTGGCTTTTAGCTGCGTGTTGCGGGTTTTCAGGAACACACCAAACACGGCCGCCATCTGACCGATCACCGCTATCGTCTGGTAAGCCTGAAAGGAGTCATACCCCTGGGTGTCGAAGTTCGCCATGATAACGGGCGTAATGCCCCAGTGAACGCCAAAGATAACAATAATCTGCCACACGCCACCAATCACGGCCGCCGCGACCGGCGGAGCCGCCTGGAACAGAGCGTTGTAGCCACCTGCGACGCCCATCGCGGCCCAGGTGGTAATCGGGCCGATCACAATCAGCGTCAGCGGCACGATCACCACGAAGCAGATCAGGGGCGTAAAGAGCGGGCTGACCACCTCCGGTACCCACTTCTCTACGCGGCGTTCAAAGTGTGAGAGTGCCCAGACCAGAAACAACGGCGGCAGAACCGACGAGGTGTAGACCGTTTCGGAGAGCGGAAAGAAGAGGAAATGGAGGCTCTCCCCGCCGGCGATCCGTCCGGCCAGCGTCGCCCAGTCCGGACTGATCAAGGCACAACAGCAGAGCACGGCAATAAAGGGATTACATTTAAAATGGCGGGCGGCCGTCATGGCGATAAAGACCGGCAGAAAAGCGAATGGGGTCCAGGACATAAAGTTGAGCACAGCGAAGGTGCCCGTCGTTTTGACGTCAGCATCGATCAGCGTGACAACAATCAGCAGCCCCTGCAGGATCCCTGCCGCCGCCAGGATATAGACGATCGGGGCGAACACCGCCGACATGGTGGCGATCACCGCATCCAGCCTGCGCGTCTTTGTCGGCTGGCTGGCAGCGCTGCCGGTCTCTTTCACCAGGCCCGACATCGCATTAAAGAGATCGGCGACATGCGTGCCGATAACCACCTGAAACTGCCCGCCGCTCTCCACCACCGCAATTACGCCCGGCAGACTCTGCACCTTGCGCTTCGCCTCTGCCGGGGTTTCATTCAGCACCAGCCTCAGACGGGTGGCACAGCGGGTAAAACTGACGATATTCTCCTCTCCGCCCACTTCCCGGAGAATGTCACTGGCTAACCTGTTGTAATCCCTGATAACAGCCATGCAGTTTTCCTTCTTTATTCAGTAATTGCGTCCCACAAACGGTGAGACTGCCTCTGCAGCAATCCGGAACAATGACCATATAACCGGTTTCACCGTAACCTGGAACCAGAGCCATGCAACCGGTTTCATGGAAATGTGAGAGTCAGTTCACCTATTTCAGGGCGGGCAAGATGCAGATCTGTGACCGCGTCGATCTGCCGCTTCTGACGCGGGTATCGGGGTGCCAGCACGCTGCGGGAGGGTCCGGAGGCGCTAAAGGCATTCGGGAAAACGGCAAACTGCGTTAACAGAGGCGGACCGGTCGGGCCATGCGGGACCGGCAAGGCCCCCTCTTTCCATTGGCGCTGACGGCATCCAGCCGGAGGCTGCTGTCCGTGCGGGTCTGCCGCAGTACACAAAAAGAAAACCCGGCCGGAGCCGGGTTTGGGCGCTACACTTCTTACTCAATCAAACGCTAGCTATACGCATGCAGGGTGCGCTGACACAGCGCAGAACGCACACAATCCTCTTTGCCGAAGCGCACAATGCCGACCATCTCGTCCTCTTCAAAACGCGCCAGCGCGTCCGCGAGACCAGACGGCACCCCAGCGGGCAAGTCGCACTGGGTAATATCGCCGTTTACAATGACCGTGACGTTTTCGCCCAGTCGGGTCAGGAACATCTTCATCTGCGCGGCGGTGACGTTCTGCGCCTCATCCAGAATCACCACGGCATTTTCGAACGTGCGGCCTCGCATATAGGCGAACGGCGCAATCTCGACCTTGGCGATTTCCGGACGCAGACAATATTGCATAAATGATGCGCCAAGACGTTTAACCAGAATGTCATAGACCGGACGGAAATAAGGGGCGAACTTCTCAGAAATATCGCCGGGCAGGAAGCCCAGATCCTCATCTGCCTGCAGTACCGGGCGCGTAACGATAATCCTGTCGATATCCTTATGAATCAGGGCCTCAGCCGCTTTCGCGGCGCTGATCCAGGTTTTACCGCATCCGGCTTCACCGGTTGCGAAGATCAGCTGCTTGGTTTCTATGGCGTTAAGATAGTGCGCCTGAGCGTCGTTGCGGGCCTCAATCGGTAAACGGTCACGCGTGTCGCGCGCCATGCCAATTGCGTCCAGTCCGCTCATATGCACCAGCGAAGTGACCGACTCTTCTTCACGCTGACGGTGACTACGTGAGTCACTACGAAGCACTCTTCTTGCTTCACGACGTGCTTTGATCACTGCTTTCTGTCTTCCCATAGTGGCACCTTTCAGTTGGTTTCATTTCCCGCGTCAGGCGCGTAGCCCGTTGCGATTACGTGAACGCTTTAGAGGTTTCAGTTGGCTTCCTTCAGAGCCATGACAGGACAGGATAAGGGGTATGCAGCAGCGCACAGACGTCGCTGATCACCGGATAACACTGATTGCAGAACAAAAGAAAGGGTTAAAGAAAGGGAGAGATAACGAGGCAGAATTGCCCTCGCGTTCAGGCGCAATTTATTTAACGGCAGTGACTTTCCAGAAAAGAATCGACCCATGCGCGAACTCCAGTGTGATACATCAACACATCCGATTACGCCTGTTTAATAAAGTGCACCATTTTGTTGGGCCTTTGCAACTCTAATTTTATCTGCTGGCAAAGGAATTGCTAATCGCGCGTTAACATTTCTTTTTCGATAAAATGTAAAAACGAACAATTACAGTTATTTGCGTTATTTCTGGCAGGCTGACATTCTGTGGAATCTCAGTAAAAACTCACCGCGTCAGGCGCATAAAACGGTAATGATGGGCGGGCCGTCAACGGCACGCCCATTGTGATGATATTTTAATCAGGCTTCCAGCAGCGACTGCCCTAAATAATGGCTGGCGTCGGGGACGCCGGGCAGCGCAAAAAAGTAACCGCCGCCAAAAGGCCGGATATATTCTTCCAGCGCTTCCCCATTCAGACGCTGCTGAACCGTGAGAAAACCGCGCTCCAGATCGTGCTGATAGCAGACAAACAGCAGGCCCATATCCAGCTGCCCGGCGGCGGAGATGCCGGCCGAGTAGCTGTAACCGCGGCGCAGCATCAGACTGCTGGCCGTCTCCGGGGTTCGGGGGTTGGCGAGCCGGATGTGGGCATCCAGCGCAATCACCTCGCCGTCCGGGTCGCGGGCGTAATCCGGCACGTCATGTTCATGCTGCATCCCCAGCGGCGCGCCGCTCAGCTTCTCCCGGCCAAAGATAGTCTGCTGCTCGCCCAGCGGCGTACGGTCCCACATTTCCACATGGAAGCGGATGAGCCGCACAGCCTGATAGCTGCCGTTGCGCGCCCATGCGGGCTCCTGCTGGTCTGCCGTTACCCAGAGCAGCTGATTCATCAGCGCCGCATCGCGGGTATCGGGATTGGCGGTGCCATCTTTGAATCCCAGCAGGTTGATCGGGGTCTCCTGACCCTGACTGCGCGCGGCATGTTCAGAGATAAAACCTTCACGCCGCCAGCGTACGCCGAGCAGGTCAGGCGTGTGTTTGATGATGTCACGCAGGGCATGGATTACCGTATCCTGGGTGTTGGCGCAGATCTGCAGCAGCAGGTCGCCATGACACTGATCGGCATCAAGCGAATCGTTGGGAAAGCGCGTCATCGGCTGCAATTTTGCCGGCTTGTGCGCGGCCAGCCCGAAACGTTCGTCAAACAGCGAGTGACCGACCGAAACGGTTATCGTCAGGTTGTCGGGCGCGATCGTCGGCCCCAGAATGCCGGAATCCATAGGCGGCAGCTGTGGATTTGTCACCGCCGGTGCCGGGCCGCCGTGGGTCAGAAAGGCGATGCGCTGGGTCAGCAGACGAAACAGACGCACCAGCTCCGCTTTATCGCTGCTGAGCAGGTCAAACGCCACCAGCATCATTGAGGCCTGCTGTGGCGTCGTGATGCCCGCCTGATGCTGACCATAAAACGGCTGACTCTGCTGCCGCGCCTGCGGTGTCACGGTGCCCGGTGAAAACGTCCCGGCGCGGGCGGCGTGGAACGGACAGCCTCCGCCCAGGGCGGCTGCACCACCCAGCAGGCCCAGCCCCTTTAATAAACGACGACGCGCTGGCTGCGCGTCATCTTCCTTGCGACTCATGATTAATCCAGACCCAACGTACCACGAAGTAATGAAAGATCTTCCGCCAGCGCGGTGATCGGCCCTTTCAGCGCATTCCGGTCGGCGCTGGTCAGCTTCTCGTAAGAGTCGAAGCCGGTTTTAGTGCGGTACTTGCTCAGGATCGCATCCACCTTCTTAAAGTTGGCATCCACCTTCGCCAGCAACGCCGGGTTCTCTTTGCTGACCAGCGGACGCAGCAGCTCCACAATCTTCTGCGCGCCGTCGATGTTCGCCTGGAAGTCCCACAGGTCGGTGCGGCTGTAACGATCTTCCTCACCGGAAATTTTGCTGGAAGCCACCTCTTCGATCAGGCCCGCTGCCCCGCCGACCACTTTCGCTGGCGGGAAGGCGAGTTCGTTGATGCGCGTCTGCAGATCGTGGACATCCTTATTAAGCTGGTCCGCATACCCTGCCATGCCCTGGGTACTGTTATCCCCGAACAGCGCCTTCTCCAGACGGTGGAAGCCGGTGAATTTGGGATCGGCAGCTTTCTTCTCATAGTCATCCTCGCGGGCATCAATGCTGCCGTCGAGGTCGGAGAAGAGTTCAGCAATCGGCTCGATACGCTCATAGTACTGGCGGGTTGGCGCATACAGCGCTTTGGCTTTTTCTGTGTCACCGGCTTTCACGGCATCCGTAAAGGCCTGTGTGCTGCTGACCAGCTGACTGACCTGCCCGGTCACGTAGGTTTTATAGGCGGTGATCGGCCCTTCGAGCTGCATTCGCGCCGATGTCGCTCCTTTGGCCGCGCCCTCGCCTGCCTCGACGATCAGCTTACCTTTAGGGTTACTCAGCAGGCCGCAGGTCATCTCATATTCGCCCGGCGCCAGCGTGGCGGTCAGCTTCTGACTGAAGCCCGGCGCGATGTTTTCACGCTCTTCGACCACCAGCACCCCTTTCAGGATCTCCCACTCCAGCGCTTTCTGGCTGTTGTTCTTAATCAGGAACTGGGTCTTACCGGCCTTGACCGTTACGCTCATCGGCTCACACTGCCTGTCGTTGACGCTTACGGTAACCTGAGGAACCGCCGCGGCCGCCGAAGCGGAGATCGCCAGCAGAGGAAGCAGCAGTGCCTTGCGGCGAAAACGCATTGTCATCTCTCTTTCCCTATCACGTTGCAGGCGCAAAGTGCGCCCGTTAAATGGTGCATTACACCGTGGCCGACGCAGCAGGCCGCGCAGGCATGAAAAACAGAATCAGCGCCGGAATCAGATAGGCGAAGTAGACCGTCACTTCACTGACGCTGGGCGCCTCCTGATACCCCAGTATCCCTTCCAGCAGGGTGCCAGACAGCGAATGGGTCGATAAGGTGTTGCTGAGATCGAACGCCACCGCCTGATAGCGGTTCCACAGCCCCGCTTCGTGGAAGGCGCGAATCGCCCCCGCCGCCAGGCCCGCCGCGACAAACAGGATAAAGACGCTGGTCCAGCGGAAGAATCGCGCCATGTTCAGACGGATGCCGCCCCAGTAGAGCAGCATGCCGAGCACCACCGCTGTCGCCAGCCCGAGCACGGCCCCGATCGGCGGTGCATAGCCCACGTCCTGGGTAAAGGCGGCCAGCAGGAAGAACACCGATTCCAGCCCCTCACGCGCCACGGCCAGAAACACCATCAGCACCAGCGCCACCCCGCCACGGCCCGAGCGCTGCAGCGCCTGATCGACCGCCTGCTCCAGCTCGACGCGAATGTTGCGCGCCACTTTGCGCATCCAGAACACCATCGAGGTCAGGATCACCACCGCGATCAGCGCCACGATGCCTTCAAACAGCTCCTGCTCTTTTTGCGGAAATTCACCCGTGGTGGCATTGATGAAGAGACCCAGGCCCAGACAGAGCGCGGCGGCGATAAACACGCCAGCCCACAAGGCCGGAAACCATTGGGTGCGCTGGGTGCGTTTGAGATAGCTGGCGATGAGGCTGACAATCAGTGCGGCTTCGATGCCTTCGCGCAGCATGATGAGAAAGGGAACAAACATTGCCAACCTCTTGAATGTTAAGCAGCGTCAATCAACGGTAAAATCAGGTAAAGTGTAAACGATACCGATTATCATTATCGCTGCGAAAAAAACAAGTTGCCGGTGGAGATAATTTCATTCTCAGGTGATTTATCTTTGTAACAAAAAGGCCCGCCCTTTTCGGGGCGGGCCTGCGCGTCAGCAGCCTGGCTTATTTCGCCAGGTACTCTGCTTCCGCCGCGGCAAAGCGCTGCTGCGCGGCGGCCGAGGGTTCACGTCCCAGCAGGCTGAAGAGCACAATCGCGATGCTGGCGAAAATAAAGCCCGGGATGATTTCATACAGTCCCAGCCAGCCATACTGTTTCCACACCAGCACGGTCAGGGCACCGACAATCATTCCGGCCAGCGCGCCGTTGCGGTTCATGCGTTTCCAGCAGACGCCGAACAGCACGACCGGACCAAAGGCGGCACCGAAACCTGCCCAGGCGTAGCTCACCAGGCCCAGGACACGGTTTTCCGGATTGGAGGCCAGCGCAATCGCAATCAGCGCCACCAGCAGCACCATCAGACGCCCCACCCACACCAGCTCTTTCTGGCTCGCCTTTTTGCGCAGGAAGCCTTTATAGAGATCCTCGGTCAGGGCGCTGGAGCAGACCAGCAGCTGACAGCTCAGGGTGGACATCACGGCCGCCAGAATCGCGGAGAGCAGGATACCGGCAATCCACGGGTTGAAGAGGATACGCGCCAGCTCGATAAAGACCCGCTCGGCGTTGGCGTTCACGCCCGCCGCCAGCGCCGGGTTGTTCTGGAAGTAGGCAATACCGAAGAAGCCGACCGCCACGGCACCGGCCAGGCAGAGCACCATCCACGCCATACCGATGCGGCGCGCCGTGCGGATAGAGCGATGCGAATCCGCCGCCATGAAGCGCGCCAGAATATGCGGCTGGCCGAAGTAGCCCAGACCCCAGCCCAGCAGCGAGATCACCGCCACGAAGTTCAGCCCCTTGAGCATGTCGAGATTTTCCAGGCTCTTCGCCTGAATGACCGCCATCGAATCTGACCAGCCGCCAACCGCGATAATCACAAAGACCGGCGTCAGGATCAGCGCAAAAATCATCAGGCTGGCCTGCACGGTGTCGGTCCAGCTCACCGCCAGAAAGCCGCCAATCAGCGTATAGAGGATGGTTGCGGCTGCACCGGCCCACAGGGCGGTCTCATAACTCATGCCGAAGGTGCTCTCAAACAGACGCGCCCCGGCGACCACGCCCGACGCACAGTAGATGGTAAAGAACACCAGAATCACGATGGCAGAGATCACCCGCAGAATTTTGCTGTGATCTTCAAAGCGGCTGGTAAAGAAGTCCGGCAGGGTCAGCGCGTTGTTGTGATGTTCGGTCTGCACCCGCAGGCGACCCGCCACGATTTTCCAGTTCAGCCAGGCCCCGATCGTCAGACCAATCGCAATCCAGCTTTCAGAGATACCGGAGATGAAGATGGCGCCAGGCAATCCCATCAGCAGCCAGCCGCTCATGTCGGATGCACCGGCAGAGAGTGCCGTTACCACGCTACCCAGACTGCGGCCACCGAGGATGTAATCGTCGAAGTTTTTGGTTGAGCGGTAGGCAGCCAAACCAATCAACACCATCCCGAGTATATAAATCACAAAGGTCACCAGCATTGGTGTACTTACACTCATCTGTCTCTCCACTTATTATTTGATATCCCAGAGAAATCGCCAGCCACCCGCCTGCCGGAACGGGGCAGCGCGGGCCGATTTTCTGTGTCAGGGGGTCACTCATTTCCCAGCGGCGCGGTATCCTGCCGGAAAGCCGGGGCGCGCACAATGGATTTAACACAGGCGTTACAGTGATTTCACTAACCAGCTGTTAAAACGTGCTCAGAGGTTGCACTCGCTCACAGTTATCCGGTTGCACCTGGGTCTTACCTGCTCTGAACCCGCTTTTTAACGGGCCTGCAAACCTGGCGAGGATCTTGCAGCAAGATTCATGCCGCATTGGCGGATTTAACAATTGACGACGTTAAAAGGGTGTTAACTGGCTCACATTTAACACGGTTGCACAAAGTTGCAACTTAAGTGATAGTGCAGCCAACGCCGTATCGAACCACTATTAAGGAGCTCTGGAGTCATGGGTACAACCACCATGGGTGTAAAACTGGATGACGCAACACGTGAGCGCATCAAACTGGCTGCGCAGCGTATCGATCGCACGCCACACTGGCTGATCAAACAGGCGATCTTCTCCTACCTGGGCCAACTGGAAACCGGTGATAGCCTGCCAGAGATCCCGCTTTCAGCCCAGGCCGTTGCGGAGGCTGACGACATCCAGCCCGAGGAGATACACCAGCCCTTCCTCGACTTTGCAGAGCAGATTTTACCGCAGTCCGTGACCCGTTCTGCCGTGACCGCAGCATGGCGTCGCCCGGAAACCGATGCGGTGCCGATGCTGCTGGAGCAGGCGCGCTTACCGGCGGCACTGGCGGAGAAAACCCATCAACTGGCCTATCAGCTTGCCGACAAGCTGCGGCACCAGAAAGGAGCAACCGGACGCGCCGGTATGGTGCAGAGCCTGCTGCAGGAGTTCTCGCTCTCTTCCCACGAAGGCGTGGCGCTGATGTGCCTGGCCGAGGCGCTGTTGCGAATTCCGGACAAGCCGACGCGCGATGCCCTGATCCGTGACAAGATCAGCAACGGCAACTGGCAGTCGCATCTGGGCCGCAGCCCCTCCCTGTTTGTTAACGCGGCCACCTGGGGCCTGCTGTTCACCGGCCGCCTGGTGTCGACCCACAACGAGTCGAACCTCTCTAGCTCGCTGAACCGCATTATCGGTAAAGGTGGCGAACCGCTGATCCGCAAAGGCGTGGATATGGCGATGCGTCTGATGGGCGAGCAGTTCGTTACCGGTGAAACGATTGCCGAAGCGCTGGCGAACGCCCGCAAGCTGGAAGAGAAAGGGTTCCGCTACTCCTATGATATGCTGGGCGAAGCGGCGCTGACAGCCGGTGATGCCAAAGCCTACCTGCTCTCTTATCAGCAGGCGATCCATGCGATTGGTAAAGCCTCAAACGGCCGCGGCATCTATGAAGGCCCCGGCATCTCCATCAAGCTCTCCGCCCTGCATCCCCGCTACAGCCGTGCGCAGTATGAGCGCGTTATGGAGGAGCTCTACCCGACTCTGAAATCGCTGACGCTGCTGGCGCGCACCTATGACATCGGCATCAACATCGATGCCGAAGAGGCCGACCGTCTGGAGCTGTCGCTGGATATGCTGGAGAAGCTCTGTTTCGAGCCGGAACTGGAAGGCTGGAACGGTATCGGCTTCGTCATCCAGGCTTACATGAAACGCTGTCCGTTTGTGATCGATGAGCTGGTCGATCTGGCGCAGCGCAGCCGTCGTCGCCTGATGATCCGTCTGGTAAAAGGCGCTTACTGGGACAGCGAAATCAAACGCGCACAGATGGAAGGGCTGGAGGGCTATCCGGTTTACACCCGCAAGGTCTACACCGACATCTCTTACCTGGCGTGCGCCCGTAAGCTGCTCGCTGTGCCGAACCTGATCTATCCGCAGTTCGCCACGCACAACGCCCACACTCTGGCGGCGATTTATCAGCTGGCAGGCAATAACTACTATCCGGGTCAGTATGAGTTCCAGTGTCTGCACGGCATGGGCGAACCGCTCTATGAGCAGGTGGTTGGCAAAGTGGCGGACGGCAAACTGAACCGTCCCTGCCGTATTTATGCGCCGGTCGGCACCCATGAGACGCTGCTGGCCTATCTGGTTCGCCGCCTGCTGGAGAACGGCGCGAACACTTCCTTCGTGAACCGCATCGCCGATACCTCGCTGCCGATCGACGAACTGGTGGCCGATCCGGTCAGCGCCGTTGAAAAACTGGGCGTCAGCGAAGGTGCCATCGGCCTGCCGCATCCGAAGATCCCGCTGCCGCGCGAACTCTACGGGGAAAATCGCGTGAACTCCGCGGGTCTGGATATGGCCAACGAGCACCGTCTCGCCTCCCTCTCCAGCGCCCTGCTGAGCAGCGCCGCTCAGCCCTGTCTGGCGGAACCGATGATTGAGGGGGAAGCCGGTGCCGGTGAACTGCGTGACATTCTGAACCCGGCCGCGCCAAACGATCGGGTCGGCCAGGTGCGCGACGCGACGGAGCAGGAGGTTTCCGTGGCGCTGGATGCCGCCGTCAACAGCGGTCCGATCTGGTTCGCCACACCGCCACAGGAGCGCGCCGCCATTCTGGAACGCGCCGCACAGATTATGGAAGGCCAGATGCAGCAGCTGCTCGGCATCCTGGTGCGGGAAGCGGGCAAGACCTACAACAACGCCATCGCCGAAGTGCGTGAAGCGGTAGATTTCCTCTATTACTACGCCGGGATGGTGCGTGACGATTTCGACAACGAGACGCATCGTCCGCTGGGGCCGGTGGTCTGCATCAGCCCCTGGAACTTCCCGCTGGCGATCTTCACCGGTCAGATTGCCGCCGCTCTGGCTGCAGGCAACAGTGTGCTGGCAAAACCGGCCGAGCAGACGCCGCTGATTGCAGCCCAGGCGGTTCAGATCCTGCTGGATGCGGGCGTACCCGCTGGCGTGCTGCAGCTGCTGCCGGGTCAGGGTGAAACCGTGGGCGCGCAGCTGACCGGCGACGATCGGGTGCGCGGCGTCATGTTTACCGGCTCGACGGCGGTGGCGACGCTGCTGCAGCGCAACCTGGCCGGTCGTCTTGATCCGCAGGGTCGTCCGACGCCGCTGATCGCAGAAACCGGCGGCATGAATGCCATGATCGTCGACTCTTCTGCCCTCACCGAGCAGGTGGTGGTCGATATCGTCGCCTCCGCCTTCGACAGTGCCGGACAGCGCTGCTCTGCCCTGCGTCTGCTCTGTATTCAGGAGGATGTGGCTGACCATACGCTGAAGATGCTGCGCGGTGCGATGGCCGAATGCCGCATGGGCAATCCTGAGCGTTTTTCAACCGACATCGGTCCGGTGATCGATGCCGAAGCGAAAGCCAATATCGACCGTCATATTCAGGCGATGCGCAACAAAGGCTTTACCGTTTACCAGGCGGTGCAGGAAAACCCGCAGGACAGTAAAGAGTGGAACAGCGGCACCTTTGTCAAACCCACCCTGATTGAACTGAATCAGGTCAGCGATCTGGATAAAGAGATTTTTGGTCCGGTGCTGCACGTCGTGCGCTTCAGCCGCACTGCGCTGCCACAGGTGATCGATCAGATTAACGCCTCTGGCTACGGTCTGACGCTGGGTGTCCACACCCGTATCGATGAGACCATCGCCCAGGTTACGGCGAATGCGCGTGTCGGGAACCTTTACGTGAACCGTAACATGGTGGGTGCAGTAGTCGGCGTGCAGCCGTTTGGCGGCGAAGGCCTGTCTGGCACCGGTCCGAAAGCCGGTGGCCCGCTCTACCTCTATCGCCTGCTGGCTAATCGCCCGGATAGCGCACTGCGTCTGACCTTTGATCGTCAGGATGCAGAGCGTCCGGCAGACAGTACGCTGCGCCACTCTCTGCTGGCTCCGCATCAGGCGCTGAGCCACTGGGCGAAAGAGAAGCCTGGCCTGGCTGAGCTGTGTCAGCACTATGGCGAACTGGCTCAGGCGGGCGTCGTCCGGCTGCTGCCTGGCCCGACTGGCGAGCGTAACACCTTCTCGCTGTTGCCTCGCGACCGGGTGCTCTGCCTGGCGGACAATGAGCAGGACGCGCTGATCCAGCTGGCTGCGGTAACCAGCGTCGGCAGCAAAGCCCTGTGGCAGGATGATGAGCTGCATCGCGCCCTGCTGACCTCGCTGCCGGATGCGGTGAAAGCGCGTATTAAACTGGCGCGCGACCCGTTAACGGCTGAGTTTGATGCGGTGATCTACCACGGCGATGCCGATCAGCTGCGCACCCTGTGTGAACAGATTGCGGCGCGTGACGGCGCGATTGTGTCGGTGCAGGGCTTCGCCCGCGGCGAGACGAATCTGCTGCTGGAGCGTCTGCTGATCGAGCGTTCGCTGAGTGTAAATACCGCGGCGGCGGGCGGTAACGCCAGTCTGATGACTATCGGTTAACCGGGGAGATTAAGGGGCTGGGCGGATGGGTGTTTTGTTCGCCTGGCAATGGTGCAGGATGTTGCCTGACGGCAGATGCGTTCGCTTCGCGACTGGGTATGGGGTGGGCTTCGTTCGGCTGGCCGTGGTTTTACCCTGCGCGGATTTCGTTCGCCTGGCGAGCCGGGCAGTTTCAGGCCCGCCTCTGCAGGCGACCGACAAGGGCGCGCCAGTCGCCGCGCCCCCCTGACCCCGGGCTCCGGCCTGCATCACCGCCGCTTCGCGGTCCCTTCGCTTCATCCGGATTTCTCACGGACCGGCGGGACGCGCCATCCCTGGCGCGAGCCCGCCTCTTCGCGACATCCCTGTCGCTTGTCCTGAAATCCCTCACCCGCTCAGCGGTTCTGACGGCCTCCCTCCCCGCTGTTATTTCTTCTCTTACTGTCTGGTCTTTTATCGCGGCAGGTGTCCGGGCTTCCCGTGACTTCCGTACTGGCTTAATCACAGGCAATCACTTTTTGTGCATGTACCTGTCATTTTATATCTGTTTATTCGCGGGGCTGGCTAAAAGGCTGTCAGAGGCTGCACGCCAAAAACACTATGAACGGTTGGGAGAGGCGTCCGCAGCGCTGAGGAACAACCGGCGGCCAGGATGCGCCGACAGGACGTCGGCGAAAGGACGGCGCGAGCCAGGGATGGCGAGTCCGGACGGTCCGCAGGCCGCAGGGCGTGACGAGGGCACCCCGCGAAGCGGGGCGCGGAGGCAGCCGGATGCCGGGATTGTTAAGGGGCGGGCCTCCGCCCCTTGACGCGTCCGCCCGCACGGGCGAACTGAAACTCTCCGACGCCTGGCGGGCGAAACCGATCAGCGTGAAACTACCGCCCTTTCGCGCAGCGAACACTTCCGCGCCTGACGGGCCAGAACCGTTCAGAGCAACCTCGCTGCTATTTAAAATCCGCCCAGCGTCAGCCTGTTGCCCGTCAATCTGCTCTTTACCCCCTGCTCACGCCGCCAGGCGACCTCTTCAGCAGTGTCGGGAAGACAAACAGCGACTGGCCGACGCCGCGATTGGTCAGCGACCAGATGGCGACCGAGCTGAGCGAGCAGAGCCCCACAATGGCCACCGGATAGAAACAGGCCCAGAGCCACGAAAACCACGCCTGCTCAAACAGATGGTGCCGCTGCGCAAACTGAATCGCGGTCATACCAAAGAACTCGATAAAAATGCGATGCAGTACGTAAATCTGCAGCGTATTGCGCCCGACCCAGTTGAGATAGCGCATGCTGAAGTGCTGATTCAGCCAGCGGCAGGCGGCAATACTGAACAGCACCGCCAGCACACAGAGGAACAGGCTCTTATCGAGGCCGAAGATCACATGAATTCCGGCGACCGCCGCCAGCGCCGCCCAGGGCAGCAGATTCTCCCGGCGCCATTCACTCAGGCGCAGCATGGTCTGACTCCAGAACGCGCCTAACAGGAAGAAGAGGAAATATTGCGCCAGACTCTGCGGTCCCCAGTAGGGGATCACCTTTTCCACCGCCAGATAATTCAGCAGCACGGCAACCGCCACCAGGGCCAGCTTATAATCACGGAAAATTTTCGCGCAGAGGAAATAGATCCCCAGCCCGTAGAGATACCATGAGGTACTCATGGCCATAAAGGTCAGCCGGAGAAACTCCCACAATGAACCGGCATAGGCGGCATTAAGATTCTGCGAAATACGCTGGCCGGTAATTTCCGTCGAGATACCGACGATAGACCACCACTGAATAAACCCCCACAGAATATAGAGATAAAAGAGATTGGTAATGCGACTGGTAAAGACCTGTTTCCAGGGCCGGTTAATAATACCGTTGGTTGCCAGCAATCCCGACACAAAGAAAAAGGCGGGCATCCGTAATGGCGACAGAACCGTATTAAACTGTACCCATATTTCAGCGGGGATCCAGCCGGCAGAGAGATATTTCAGTGTGCCTTCGAAACCGGGCAGCACCGTGTGGTAGAGCACCACCAGCATGATGCAGGCGCCCTTCAGGGTGTCTACCCACAGTATCTTGTCTGACTTCATCTGATTCATTCAATGACTCCTGCTGTGTAGGTCAGAAGAGGGGAAAGTCAACGCGAGGAAATCACTATTGCTTTATCGTTATCCGGTAATTATTCGCCTTTGAAGGGGTGATGAATGTAGCGAAACTCTTAAAAGCCGCGCAGTGGTCCTGATGCCACAGTTATTTACTCAGCAGAACGTTTCCTTACACTTACAAATACCCCCCGACAAATGGAACAGGCGCGGCCGGGCGTGCAGCAAAAGATAATAATTATTTGATAAAGCAATAGATATATTTAAGAGAAAGATGAAACAGCTGAAGCCAGTTAATCTCTGATGAAAAGAAAAGTTTTGTCAGATGCGTCAAAACGTTTAACGCGGAAATAAATAAATATGATAGTGGCGCAGTGAGGACAATATAAATAGGGTGAGGGCGTTCAGACAGGCAGATAAAAAACTGCCTTCCGGAGAAGGCAGTGTGATTACTGATTCAGGAATTTGTCGAGGAACTGACGGGTTCGCGGCTGACGGGGATTGCTGAACAGCGCCTTCGCGTCGCCCTGCTCCACAATCCGGCCCTGATCCATGAAGATGGCGCGGTCGGCCACGTCGCGGGCAAAGCTCATCTCGTGTGTGACGATTACCATCGTGCGTTTCTCTTCGGCCAGCGCGCGAATGGTGCTGAGCACCTCGCCAACCAGCTCCGGATCCAGCGCCGAAGTGGGTTCATCAAACAGAATGACTTCCGGCCGCATCGCCAGCGCCCGGGCGATGGCCACGCGCTGCTGCTGGCCGCCGGAGAGACGACGCGGAAAACTCGCCTCTTTGCCCTGCAGTCCGACTTTTTCCAGCAGCGTGCGGGCGCGGGCTGCCGCCTCTGCTTTCGCTTCGCCTTTCACGATCACCGGCCCCTCAATGATGTTATCGATCACCGAACGGTGCGGAAACAGATTGAAGTTCTGGAAGACAAACCCGACCTGCTGACGCAGACGACGCACCTGCTCTTTCTGCTTACTCTCGGCCAGCGCCGCATCGATGGTGATATCGCCGACCCGGATGGTGCCGCTATCCGGCACTTCCAGCAGGTTGATGCTGCGCAGCAGCGTCGTCTTGCCTGAGCCGCTGGGGCCGATGATAGCCACCACTTCACCCGCAGCCACATCGAGGTCGATGTCGTGCAGCACCCTCTGGCCATTAAAAGATTTCACCAGCTTTCTGACTTCGATGGCGCTCATTTCGACTCCGAATCCTGACGATTAACATGCTGCTCCAGCCGGTTCTGCAGGGCAGACAACACCGTCGCCATCACCCAGTAGATCAGGGAGGCCGCCAGATACATGGTAAAAACTTCCAGCGTACGCGAGGTGATCAACTGCGCCTGACGGAACAGCTCCGGCACCTGAATGGTGGCGGCCAGCGAAGTATCCTTTACCAGGCTGATAAAACTGTTGCCGAGCGGCGGCAGCGCGGTGCGGGCCGCCTGCGGCAGAATGACCCGGCGCAGCGTCTGCCAGCGTGTCATCCCGATACTGGCCGCCGCTTCCCACTGCCCGCGCTCAATCGATGCGATCGCGCCGCGCAGTGATTCCGACGCATAGGCCGCGGTATTCAGGGACAGGCCAATCATCGCCGACGGGATCGGATCCAGCTCAATGCCAAACTGCGGCAGGCCGTAGTAGATCATAAAGAGCTGAGCGATCAGCGGCGTGCCACGGAAGATCGAGACGTAGATACGCGCCAGCCAGCGCACCGGCCAGATGCGCGACAGGCGCATCAGAGCCAGAACAAAGCCCAGCAGCAGCCCAAAGAACATGCCGCCGATACTGAGCTGCAGCGTAAACAGCGCGCCTTTGAATAAAAAAGGTGCTGAATCCAGCACCAGTTGAAGGCTTTCCTGCATTATTTCGTTACGTCCGCGCCAAACCATTTCTGCGACAGCTTGCTCAGCGAGCCATCTTTCTGCATTTCAGCAATGGCCTGGTCGACCGCTTTCAGCAGGTCTTCGTTGCCCTTGCGGATCGCAACGCCTGACTCCTGACGCGAGAAGGCGTCACCGGCAACCGCCATGGTATCGCCGGTTTTCTTCACCAGATCCAGCGCGGCCAGACGGTCAACCAGAATCGCATTCAGACGGCCAGAGCGCAGATCCTGATATTTTGTCGGGTCATCATCATAGGTACGGATGTCCACGCCCTTCACGTTTTCACGCAGCCACTGCTCATAGTTGGTGCCCAGACCCACGCCGACCTTTTTGCCCGCCAGGTCGGCCGGTTTGGTAATGGTGCTGGCATTGGCTTTCATGGTCAGCGCCTGGATGCCGGAAACGGTGTACGGCGTGGAGAAGTCATACTTCTTCTTGCGCTCATCAGAGATGGTGACCTGGTTGATCACCACATCGATGCGCTTCGCATCGAGTGACGCCAGCATACCATCCCATTTAGTCGGTTTCAGGCTCGCTTTAACGCCCATGTGCTGCGCCAGCTGCTCGGCAAACTCCACTTCAAAGCCGGTCAGCTTGCCCTTTTCATCCTGGAAGCTGAATGGCGGATAGGTGCCTTCCAGACCCACCAGCAGCGTGCCGCGCTCTTTGATTTTGTTCAGCAGGTTTTCTGCTGCAAAGGTTTTAACGTTAACGCCTGCAATCAGCGCCACAGCCATGACGCCCATCATCATCTGACGACCTGCACGAGAAAAGGACATATTCACCCCATTATTGACAGTATTGTGTGTGTGTTTTTTTATAAGGGCAGCATCATGAGTCGCTGCCAGTCCAGAATGATAACGCACGGAGTATAAACTGTTTTATTGACTTGTCTCAGATCGAAGGATGATAAGCAAATAACGCCGGTGCGCCACCCGTATGAATAAACAGCAACGGACCTTCACGGCGGAAACGATTCCGGCTGATGCCATCCAGCAATCCGGCCATCGCCTTGCCGGTGTAGACCGGGTCCAGCATGATCCCCTCCAGGCGCGCCAGCAGCTTCACCGCCGCCATGCCTTCCTCATTCGGTTCGCCATAGCGTGGCGCAAAGTACTCATCCCACAGGGTGATCGGCGCTGACGCCTGCACCTCCAGCGTCTTCGCCAGTGCATCACGCAACCGCTCAACCAGCGGCTGCTGCTGCGCAACCTGACGGGAAACGGTGACGCCGACCAGTTCGCTCTGGGGCAGCAGATGCTCCAGGCCCACGGCCAGCCCGGCATGGGTGCCGGCACTGCCCGAGGCGACGACGACGGCGGCGAAATCGACCACGCCTTCGCTCTGATGGGCGATCTCCTGTGCGCACTCCACGTAGCCCAGCGCACCCAGCGCATTTGAGCCGCCAACCGGCACGACGTAAGGCCGGAAGCCCTGCGCCTCCAGCCGGGTGGCCTCTTCAGCCAGCTGCTCCGCCGGATTGTGGAGCGCCTCCACCATGATCACTTCCGCGTCCATCAGATCCAGCAGCAGACGGTTGCCGTTGCTGAGGTAGTTTTCAGCGTCGGTGCCGATCGGATTTTCCAGCAGAGCCACGCATTTCAGCCCCAGCCGGGCCGCGACGGCGGCCGTCTGACGCACATGGTTAGACTGAATCGCGCCCGCGGTCAGCAGCACATCGGCGCCTTCGCGCAGCGCATCCGCCGCCAGAAACTCCAGTTTACGCAGCTTGTTGCCGCCCATCGCCACCGGGGTAAAGTCATCACGCTTGATGAAAATATCGCGTCCCAGGTAATCGGACAGTCGTGGCAGATGCTCCAGCGGCGTCGGTGCGCCCAGCAGTTCAAGACGAGGAAACTGGTGTAACAGGTGTAAAGACAAAGCGGCCTCCGTTCGGGCACGGGAATGATCTCTACAGTGTTACAGAAGATGAAGAAAGGATCACCCTGATTCAGGTGTCAGCAGAGGCGGTAACGAAAAGGCCGAGATAAAACAGGGGCAGTAAAACCGCAGGCGGCGCCGTGCTCCCCCTTCCCCGTTACCCGACGCGCGGGCAAAAGGGTACTGTGCCACCGGCACAGGGGGGAGCCATCGGTGCAGATCAGGTCAGCCCTGCTGCCAGCCTAAGAATTGATCGTACTTGCGCAGCGCGATGCGATAGTTGTTATTACCGGCATCGGGCAGATCGCTTTCCAGACACTGATGCCAGCTGTTTCCCTGCAGCCGGTCGGCCGGGAAATTTTTGGCTTTCAGCATCTCATCCAGCCGACGCAGCCGCACCACATATTCGCGAATCGTGCTGGGGCTCATCTCCGTCTGCTCAAACAGATACTGTTTAAACGACATGATGTCGAAGTAATTAGGATGCGTATTGCAAAAAATATCACTACAAAAACGACAAAGCGCGGTCAGCTCGGGCTGAAGTTTCAGCCACAGCTGCTCATCAATCATCTGGTCCATCCGCGCGATGGCCTCTTTATTGATGATCTGGCCACGAAAAACGAGCGCCATTCGATCTAATATCTTGCCACAGTGTGAACAATTGCTCTGGCTGTGTTTGTAGTCTTTAAGATAACGACTTAACGGTCTGGCCTTGGTCTTGGCTCCCATTACTGAGTCCCCGGTTTCTTATAATTTGAATCGCCAGGAACTGATACTGCTAGCGCGCTCCCGTAAGCCGGGCACGCAGGCGTTTGATCGCCTGACTGTGCAGCTGGCTGACCCGGGATTCCCCCACATCAAGCACAGCGCCAATCTCTTTCAGGTTCAGTTCTTCCTGGTAGTACAGTGTCAGCACCATCTTTTCACGATCGGGTAAGGCTTCGATCGCTTCAATGACGCGCTCACGCAGACTCCCTTCCAGTAGCTGGTGAAGTGGATTGGCCTCTTCATGCCCTTCCGTCACCAGTTCCGCGCTGTCGCCGTGCTCTTCCCGATACTCGTCGTAAGAGAAGAGTTGACTATTGTTTGTGTCCAGCAGGATCTGCCGGTACTCCTCCATGGAGACATTCAGCTGCTGTGCCACTTCCTGCTCGGAAGCAGAGCGCCCCAGCGCCTGCTCCACTTTGTGCATTGCTCCGGCCACCTCACGCGCGTTACGACGAACGCTGCGCGGGGCCCAGTCCCGACTGCGAAGCTCGTCGAGCATAGCGCCACGAATGCGCTGCACGGCGTAGGTGGTAAACGCTGTGCCCTGTAGCGCATCGTAGCGCTCCACGGCGTTTAACAGCCCTATTCCTCCGGCCTGCAGCAGGTCGTCAAGTTCAACGCTGGCTGGCAGGCGAACCTGCAGACGCAACGCTTCATGGCGTACCAGCGGCACGTAGCGCTGCCAGAGCGAATGTTTGTCCATCACGCCTTCGGCGGTATAGAAATCGTTCACGTTGACTACCCTGCGTTAATGAAGTTATCGGCATGATTATCCAATTCTGTAGCGTTTTCGATTGGATGAATAGGCGGGGTAAAACGAGGCTATTTCATTTTTGTTGCATCAGAGCGCAGATCCTTCTGCACTCATCAGTCGGGATTAACGACGGGCGCGCAGCCGTTGCCGCGTGGCGGGCGGCACCGCAGCCCACAGGCTGCAGACACGTCCATCCAGCTCCTGATACCAGGGCGCGATATGCTGCTGCGCCTCCTCGCCAGGGTGCACCTGGATCTCGCCCGACTCACCATCAATGCTAATCAATCGGTTAATAAACAGCCGCTGTAAATCGCTGCGCAAAAACAGGCCATTGTCGATGCTGTTGTCGGCCAGCAACCCATCTTCTCCCTCTCGCGTGTCGATGTGACAGGCTTCCACCCAGGGCCAGTTGTGCCGTTCAGTCAGTTCGGTGCCGGTCATGACGCAGGCACCGTAGCGCGCTTTGACACCGGCGCTGAATTCGGCCTGACTGGCGCGCTGCAGCACCCTGGCCTTGACGCGGCGCCCGACCTCCGTTCCCGGCATTACCGCCGCGGGCACTTTGAGGTGCGGTGTGCTCAGCACCACGATGAACTGAATGCGCCGGGACTGCGGGAAACAGGGATTCGCCTGCGGATTAAAGAGCTGCCAGTAAGCCTCGTCATCGTCCTGATGCATCAGCACCAGCTTATAGCCGCGGCTGCTCAGCAGGTTCTGCGCCGTGGCCGATTGCGGATCGATCATCGCAAAAACCTGGCTGGTGCCCATCACCCTCCACAGGTTGTCGCGCTTCTCGTTTTCGCTGCGACGGAAATAGAGAAATGAGAGATGCTGTTTCAGGTAGTGCTCAAAGCGGCGCAGGTAATTTTTTCGCTCGTTGTCGCTGGAGATAAACAGCAGATCCTCCAGCGGGCTGTTGCTCTCTTCACGGGCGAAGACCGCACGAATTTTCAGCGTCCGCAGGCCGGTTGAGGGACTCAGTAAGGCGCGCGCCGTCAGCTCTTTGTCATCAGGGTATTGCAGAGCATAACGCCGGGCGATCTCCTCGAAGGTCAGCTGCTCGCCCGGCAACAGGTCGTAATTGAAGCGCATAGACACTCCATAAAGTGAAAATCAAAATGATGTTGTTCTGTGAAGAGTTATCGGCAGGCCGAGGGGGAACTGTAACGGGAGGGGGAAATGATCGACACAGCATCAGCCAGCGCTGACGCAGAAAAGGATGGCGGCGCAGGCCGCCATCCCTGCGATTTTACGAACCGCCAGCGATCAGCCATGCCGGCAGTTCAGCCTGCGGATAAATCCAGCCTGCGTTGATTTCCTGATAAAGACGTTCACCCAGTGTGCGCAATGAACCTGGATCGCGCAGCATTTTGTTCATCATGAATCGCCACTGCGACGTTTTATTAGTGAGTCGCTGAATATGCCCGATCGCTCTATAGGCATCATGATCGCTGGCAAGAACCGGATAACCGCAGGCGCCCAGCTGGGCAATGACCCGATGCCCTTCCGCCTGGTTCTGCCAGCAGTCGGCGAGTGGAGCGAGAGCCAGACTGAGATTCAGCGCCTGAAACTTCTGCGCAAGCCTTTTCTGCGGGACTTTGCGGTGATACTCGTGAATATAGGGTTTCCATGCGTCAGGACAGGCACCATAGATAATCCAGCAGACCTGCTCACTCATCTCCCGGATCAGCGTGTCGATGTGCCGCCAGTCTTCCTGACGCAGATCCGTCATCACAATGCCGACCCGGGGTTGACTATCCTGCTCCGTACGCTGTTGCCTGGCGATGGCCAGCCCCTGCCACTCTGCATCGAGTCTGTCAGCCTGCAGCATGCTGTTGTGATAATGGCATGACTTCAGTGCGGCGGCGTTTCTGAACAGTAAAAGATCTGCCTTACCGAGGAGGTCGTCACTGCTGCGCAGCTGACTCTTCGGGCGCATTGAGGCGCGGGTTACTTCAATAATCACGCGCGTGTCCGGAAGAAGCTGTTTATTGCTGAGAAGGGATGAATGCCGGTGCGCCATGAGATCGCTCAGCACGAGGGAGGCTGGCTTTATCCGGTAAACTTCACTCAGGGAAACAGAGTGACTGGCCGCGGCGACGCTGTCCGCTCCCGCCTGCGTCACCGATCGGGCATACGCTTTAACCCGGTGCGCCTCTGAGAAATCCGCAGGATCGAATATCAACAGGGCACTAAGCGCCCTGCCTGACCGTGCCGCTATCCGCAAATGACTGTTCTCTCTGACGAAAGCGTTGCCGTTCCAGGAGAGATTGGGATTGTAGCGAGGATCCTGAGCTAAACGCGCAAGCCAGCGCTCCGTAAATGCAGGCGCATCCAGGCTGAGCGCCTTCTCTGACATCAGTTTGTCGCAACAGACCTGTGACATCGGCACGTACAGGTTCACAGACGCTTTATCTGCCGCCCGGAGCAGCAGATCGCTGATCGCCGCATGGACATCCGTAAACTCTTCCCGAAGGCCGCCAGCCTGGTGGAAGGAGGCGGTGCGTATCATGAGACATTCACTACTCAACAGCAGGCATTGCTGCGGGGCTGCCTGTTCTGCTGCAAGCCAGCCTGTTGCGGTGTGCGCTGCATCAGCCGGACCATAACGTCGCCGGTGCCCGTCAATGAGGGCGGAGGAGTAGAGCTGGTTATCATCACCCAGCAGGCGCGGTGCACAGGCGAGGATATCCGGGCGGCCACAATGATTCAGCAGAGCCTGAAGCCACGTTTTGTTATTAAAATAGGTCCCGCAGGAAAGGTGGAGTGCAAATGTGCCGCGAGCGACCGACAGCGCATAATTCAGCGCACTGACGGCGCTGATTTTCTCGTCCACCAGAAACACTCTGAAGAGATCGCTGTTCACATCCGACAGTGAGGAGAGCCATTCTCTGACGCGCTGATCGGCTGAGACGTTATCGATAAAGATGATCTCATAATCCACTGCACTGACGCTGTCGACAAAGGTTGACAGCAGTCGCTTAACGCGATCAATTTCATCTTCGACGACAATAATGACCGTTAATTTATCGCTTTTTCGGACAGGGTAATCGATGGAGAAAAGCGCGTCGCCGGAGCGGCTTACCGAAGCCCCCTCATATCCCCGGATAGCCAGGTGTTCAGCCAGTAAAGAGGCGGTCAGACTCTCCTGATCGTCCGTAGCCACCACGTCAAGCAGCGGTAGCGGGATATGCTGGATATCCTGTGTCAGGCCAGCGCTGGCAAGCGCTAATAAAAACGCGGTCTCAACGGCATGGACCGGAACATCCCGTGACCGGACAATCTCCAGACATAATTCCCGCCGGAAAAAACTCCCTCGGGCAAAGCGTTCCGGCATCGCCAGAAAAGAGTCCGGATCGAAATCGGGCAGAAACAGCGACGTCAGCTCGCCCTGCGGGTTCCGCAACAGTCTGTCGGTGTAAAAAGCCAGTGACCGATCAAGTTTCTCCTTGAAATGCGTGAGGCCGGAAAAAATATCCGGACACACTCTGTCGCCCGCGCGCAGGAACAGCACCCACTCATGCTGATCCTCCGCCAGCAGGCGGGCTAACCAGTGGCTGAAACGCTGCGCTTGCGGCGGCTGATCGCCTGTCTCAGGCTCAGAATAACTCTCCACCTTCAGATTCAGCCGGCTGAGCGATAATCGCGTACTGGCTGCAGCCGGTGAAGAGTCCTCCCCCAGCATCACCACTCTGACGGATAAACCGGGTGTCGCTGCCGAAAGAGATGGGTGACACAGCGGGTATGAGGCCAGCCAGGCTTCGGCAGGCATACAGGTCTCGTCACATTTGCTCTGCGCCGCCTTTTGCGTGACCGCAAAAAAGTGCATCAGTTGCCGGGAGAAGTTCGCTTCAAACTGATTCATATGCTCGCGGACTTTATAAAGCCCGGCACGCGTCCGTGCCAGTTCCGCCTCATCGTCGCTGAAACAGACGCCTGCGCCGCCCATGTCGCGAATCGATGCGTCAGAAATCGCGAGTTTCTCGTAGCCTTTAGCCACCATCGAAACGACCGGCGTGCCGCAGAGTGCAGCGAGGTTGCAGGTCCCGGACCACTCAAAGGTATACATCACCTGTGCCGATTTTAACATCCCGGCCAGTTCAGCGAGCGGACGCGGCTTTTTAACCGAGATAACGATGATGTCTTCAGGCAGGCGAGTAAAATCGACGTGCTCTTCAGGCACTCTGTTGAGATAAAGCAGCCGGGTCGTTTTGACTCTGCCATCGTCCGAAAACATCTCCAGATCCGGCCCGACCATCGTTAAAAAATCGACCTCGGGTTCTTTTATGATCAGCTGCGAGCTGTACCAGAAAAAGAGATCTTCCTCTGTTTCATCCAGACGATTCCCGTTAAGCAGGGCTTCATGGTTCAACATGTAGCGCACGCAGACGTCAGCATTGAGCAGATTGCCGGAGTAGATTTCAGGGTAAACTGCAATCGGAATCAGTCCTGCGGCTTTATGCTGGTCATAGGTTTTCGCATCCAGCCGGGGGGTGTTCCAGGCCGGATTGACATGTGTGCAGTCGACCATCCATGCCCTGCCCCCATGCAGGTTTATCTGATGGCAGAGCTTGTGCAACGCCTGAATCCCGCCGGAGGATTCCCGGTAATCGGGCGACATAATATAATAAGGATGCTTCAGGTCAGACATCACCACTCCTGCCGCGGCGTTAATAGCGCGACTGAAAACTGCGTCTAGGTTGTTTCAGGCTCTCTGGCGTCAAAACAGAGAGCCCCGGACGTTCCGGGTCAATCAGGGCTGCCAGGCTTTTGCCCATTCACGCAGGCTCTCGCCGGTCAGCATCCAGTTGCGTCGTATGCTGGCCTGTAATTCCAGCCCCATTTTTGCACTGGCTTCCGGGTCGGCAAGGTGCATCCGGATAGCGTCGCGCCACTCGATAAAGCGGTTATTCACGCGCGTGACCGGCAGATCATCCTGCCGGTAACAGGCCACATTACTGCAAATCACGGGCACGCCGCACGCACCATACTCCAGCAGTCGCAGATTACTTTTGCAGGCGTTAAAGCTGTTGTCTTCAACCGGAGCCAGCGCCAGATCAAGATTCAGCGATGCGAGCGCGGCAGGATAGAGGCTCAGGTCCACGCCACTGTGTATCTCCTGCACGTAAGGCCGGAGTTTATCCGGACACATGCCCATAAAGACCCATTCCACCTGATTCGAAAATTCGCGAACGATGTCGAAAATCATTTCAAGGTCGCCACGATGGCTCACCCCGCCTGCCCAGCCTATCCGGGGCTTCTGTCCCTGGTTACGCAGGGAGTGGAGCGCCCCCCAGGCCTCAACAGGAAGCCGGTTTTTAATCACCACAATGTCCGGATGCATACTGCTCATCGCGTCGGCCAGCGGCCCGGTAGAAACCACAAAACGATCAAAATAGCTCAGGCTCTTACGGATTAACTTTGCCGTTTCCTGCTTATAAGCCTGCCGGCCATAGTGCTTCATGGGCAGGTTGATGATGTAGTCGTCCAGCTCGAACACTTTGAATACGTTGTGAAGCTTACTGACGCGTTCCATCCAGTTATGGAAAGCCGGTGAATAGCGACGCTGAATGATCAGACTGTCTGGCTGGAATTGCCCCATTTCACTTAACGTCAGCAGTGTCATGCCGCTTTTACCCTGCGCCACCCCTTCCGCGACCATCGCCTGAAGGGGCTGGGTAATGCGGTAGTGGCCGCAGCCATAAATATCGGCGTTATGAGCCAGGAATGTCGGCAGATTTTCAGCTCTGACCGGCAGCCAGTTAACTTCATCATTTCTTAATTCAAAGTGACGGCTTCTCAGCGAGAGATTGGCGTTATAGGCCGGATCCCGGGCGATAACCGGCATCCATCTGGAATAGAGCCTGTCCTCTTCCAGTTGCTTCAGCTTACTGGACGCCTGCGCGGTTTCATCCGGGAAGGGGCTGGTGCGCGCGGCAGGCCGGTGCAGTCGGGCATAGGGTGTCCAGACCGTCAGATAACCATGCTCACGCGCTTTCAGGCAAAGGTCCACATCAGCATATAACCGCTGCTCCCGATCAAATCCGCCCAGCGCCTCGAATACCGCTTTACGCATCAGCACCAGATCGCCGGATACGGCGCTGTAGTTCTGATCGACATTCATCCGCCCCAGGTAATTCGCGTCCTGATCGTCATTGCCACGGAAGACTTCTCCGACGGCGCCATTGACGCCCAGGATATATCCTGCATGCCGGATTTTGTTCTCAGACGAGAGGTGCTTCGCGCCAACGGCAAAGACCTCAGGCCGCAGCCCATGATTAAGCAGGTTATCAAGCCACTCACCGTCCGTGATGGCCATTTCGCAATGCATGAAAACGAGATATTCACCAATGGCCTGTTCAGCGGCCAGATTCGCCATCGCCCCGTGACTGAACGCGCCGTCGTAGCTCACTGTTTTGATACGTGCGGGATCCACGCTGGCGATATCCGATAACCATTTATCCCGCTCTGGTGTGCGCTGGTTGTCGCAGACAAGGATCAATTCGTAATGGTGCCAGGTGGTTTTTTCCAGCAGCGTGGTGACGCAGCTGATCAGCGAGGCGAGATGCCAGTTAGCCAGAATGACGATTGACACCACCGGCTTGTCGGGATGGTTATAGCGCAACCGGTAATTGAAAAATTTATCCAGTGCCGCTCTCCCCTCGGGATAGCCGCGGTTATGCAAATGGCGCTCAATGATCGCCACATCTTCAAGGATATCTCTGCTTTTCAGATAGCCGGTTAACAACGGCTCTGCCAGATGAGCGATCCCCTCAAATCCCTGCGATTCGATGAGCTTAACGATGAGATCAAATTCAGCGGATGAAGGATAGCTGGCATCCAGACCGTCTGCCGCCAGAAGTAACTCCCGGCGGAATAGCCAGTGCTGCGCCATGGTTTTGGGCGAACTCAGCAGTAAATCGAGATTAAAATCTGGCCGGAAGGCTGCCCCTATCGGCGCATTATCAATATAGAAAAACTCATCCGCGTAGATTGCTAACCAGCCGTTCTGAACGAGCAGCATCGAACTTAAGGCGATCAAACCGGACGCATGCAGGGTGCAGCTGGCATCCATAAACAGGATCCAGTTATCCTGCCGCGTCTGGATGAGCTGATTGATGACATCGATCCGGTTTTGCTCTGTGGCGGAGTGGCATTCAGTCCGCGTGTCAAGAGAGACCCCTATCGTAATCAGGACCGGCTCAAACCGCAGGCCAGCTATCGCGATCTGGCTGATGAAGGTGAGTAGTGGCTCAAGATTCGCAACCGTTTCTTCGGTGACGGTAATGAAGAAGGCTACGCTGACGGGCTGTGTGTTTGCCGCGGCGATATCCTCTAACATGTTTTGCTGCAGAGGATTCAGGGTGCGCGAATGTCGCCACGACGCCAGGATATCTAAGGTGAAATTCTTCTGCTGTTCTTCAGAGAGATTTTTAATGATGAAGGTGTCAGGCTGATCGAGGTGAGCCACCCGAGCCAGATGTAATGCAGGTTCAGCCTCACCGGACCCGCTCGCCTGACGAATCTTTTCGTATAACACGTCACGCCCGATCCTGAAAATTTCATCACTTTCACACTGATGAGGCTGACGCTCGACGTCTGAAGCGCGCACGCTGCACAGGGGCGCAGCAAACCAGAGAAGATGAGTATGACTGAGCAGGCGGTGAAAGATAACCAGCGCCGGAATCGCCTGCAAGGCGGAATCACCGGTGGTGAGTAACGACTCGTCAATCAGGCTCTGAGCCAGATCGTCGCGGTAAAACAGCGCGGCGGTCAGCTCTCCCGGCAGGCTGAACGCTTTCTGCGTCTGATTACGCAGCAGATCCTGACCATGAATAATGCTGTTTTCGCTGGTCAGCGGAGCGGTCGAGATAAGTGCGGGCAGTAACTCCCCCTGTGGACCGACGCGTTCACGGCTGGAGATCGCCACGCGACACTGAGGAAAAGCACTCAGACCGGAGACCAGGGTAGAGACGCAGGCGGGTTTCAGCAGATCGGCATCTGACAGGAACTTAATATAGGTGCCCTTCGCCACGCTCACGGCAGCCTCATAAACCGGCACCGCCTGCTCATCGACCTTTAAATAATGAAGGCGATGACCGTGCTGTGGAAGGTAATCCTGCAGTTTTTTATGAATAAACTGGCTGTCGCTGGTATCCGCTACAATGATTTCAATGTGCGGGTAATCCTGTTTCAGCGCGCTATCGAGCGCCTGGCTAAACCAGATGGATGCGCGTGCGGTTATGATGATGCTGACAAGCTCGTGTTGATGCATTTTACTCTCTCTCGCTGACTCCTCTTAGTCCTGACAGACTGAGAGCAGCACACATTTTGCTTCAGCATAAACGCTGGGTGTGTGTTCAATCGGAGAAGTAAAACAGCAAACAGGGCCTAATCTGGCAGAACGGCTGCGGACGCATTTTGTTCAGACATAAAAAAACCCCGCCGAAGCGGGGTTTTTTCGCGTTGATTCCCGAAGGAGTCGATTAGCCCTGCAGCAGAGACAGAACCTGCTGTGGAACCTGGTTAGCTTTTGCCAACACAGAGTTACCAGCCTGCTGTACGATCTGCGCTTTAGACATGTTTGAAACTTCAGTTGCGTAGTCAGCATCCTGGATACGAGACTGTGCAGCTGACAGGTTAGTCGTGGTGTTGCTCAGGTTAGTCACGGCTGAGTTCAGACGGTTCTGAATCGCACCCAGTGAAGAACGGAACTTATCCACGCTTGCAATCGCTTCGTCCAGTTTAGCCAGTGGGCTTGATGAAGCACCAGTAGTCAGGCTAGACAGGCTCATGTTAGAGGTGTCCAGTTTGAACGCTGCGGTACCGGCAGTGGTCGCAGTATCTGCTGACTGTGGATCTACAGCAACGAAGAAGGTTTTAGCATTTGCAGCGCCGCTGGCGATGTCGAAGCCGTTCGCTTTCAGGTTGTTAGTTTCAGCATCGCTGCCTGAAGTAACGGTGACTTTAGCAAACATTTTGCCATTGTCATCTTTGTAGACGCTACCGGAGTCAACAGCAACACCAGAGGCAGCCACACCCAGACGGGTAGACAGTGCATCAGCAGTTGATTCAGCAACAGTTGCACCGGTTACGTTGGTAGTAGAACCGTATGCTGCTTTGAATTCAGTTGCGCCAGCTGCAGTCGGGGTACCCGCCGGGCCGTTGACGTTGAAGCTGTCCAGACCCAGGGTCTTGGAGTCGATTTTCTTCAGGTCGATAGTGATGGTTTCGCCATCGTTAGCGCCAACCTGGATGTTCATTTTGCCGTCTTTAGCCAGCACGTTCACGCCGTTGAACTGAGTCTGACCTGATACGCGGTCAATCTCGTCCAGACGTGATTTGATTTCGTCCTGGATTGAAGATTTGTCAGATTCTGAGTTAGTACCGCTTGACGCCTGTACAGTCAGCTCACGAATACGCTGTAAGTTGTTGTTGATTTCTGACAGTGCGCCTTCAGTGGTCTGCGCAGCAGAGATACCGTCGTTGGCGTTACGGGCAGCCTGAGTCAGACCCTTGATGTTAGAGGTGAAACGGTTGGCAATCGCCTGACCCGCAGCGTCATCTTTCGCGCTGTTGATACGTAAGCCAGAAGACAGACGCTCCATAGAGGTAGACAGAGCTGACTGGTTCTTGTTGATGTTGTTCTGAGTGATCAGCGAGAGGCTGTTGGTATTAATGACTTGGGCCATGATAAATTTTCCTGTTAATCAAGTCTTTCGGTTAAGGTGTGGGCTTCAACCCGCCGGCTTCAGCGCCGTCAAAGTTGTTATCGTCTGCCGTCAAACAACCTTTAGAATTTTTTTAGTACCAGGCGAACTTTTCTGCTTCTGCCTGTCACGTTGTAAGTTATCGCCACCGGTTCCCACTTCTTTAGACTTAATTCATTAATTTTCTAGCCGCTGAATTGCCCTTCTCTATAGTGCTTATTTATCCCATTACCCTAAGGCAAATAACCTTAAACTTTCCTTAATCAAGGCCGATAACCCCGGTATCAATTTCCCTGTCGACCTTATAAAGGAATAAACATGGCTAGTATTAGTAATCTCGGGGTCGGTTCCGGCCTGCCGCTCAGTACGATGCTGGACAGTCTGCAAACCGCGGAAAAAGCGGCGCTGAAACCTATCTCAACACAGCAGTCGGCTTACACCGCCAAGCTCAGTGCTTACTCCACGCTGAAAAGCGCACTGACTACCTTTCAGACCGCCAACAGCAAGCTGAACAGTGCCGATCTGTTTACCGCCACCACCGCGACCAGCAGCTCAAGCGCGTTCAGCGCCACGACCTCTGGCAGCACCGTAGCGGGTAAATATTCGATTAACGTGACGCAGCTGGCGCAGGCGCAGGTGCTGACCTCGGCAGTGCAGAGCAGCAACACCGCTGCACTGGGCGACAGCTCCGTGAGCAGCCGCAGCATCGCTATCACCCTGAAAGATGGCACCAGCAAAAGCGTCACGCTGAGTAACGACCAGACGTCGCTGACCGGCATGCGCGATGCGATCAACGGTGCTAACGCTGGCGTGACCGCCACGATTATCAAGGTCTCGGATGGCAGCTTCCGTCTCTCCATGAGTGCCAACAAGACCGGCAGCGACAATGCAGTAGCAAGCATCGCCGTCACTGGCGACAGCACCCTGCAGGGGATTGTCGGCTTTGACGCCAGCGCCAGCAGCAATCCGATGACGCAGAGCGTCGCGGCGCAGAACGCCAAACTGACCGTGAATAACATCGCCATCGAGAACAGCAGCAACCAGATCAGCGATGCGCTGGAAGGCATTACGCTGAACCTGACTGCGCAGACGGTGGGCGATCAGACACTGACGATCACCAAAGACACCTCAAAAGCGTCCAGCGCGATCAGCACCTGGGTCGACGCCTACAACACCCTGCTGGATCAGTTTAATACGCTGACCAAGTACACCAAGGTCGACACCAACACCGATTCGCAGGACAGCAGTAACGGTGCGCTGCTCGGTGACAGCACGCTCCGCACCATTCAGACCCAGCTGAAAAGCCTGCTGACCAATGCGCAGAGCTCGTCTGAATATAAATCACTGGGCCAGATTGGCGTGACCACCGATCCGACGACCGGCTCACTGAAACTGGATTCAACCAAGCTCAGTGCCGCCCTGGATAAAGATGCGGCGGGCGTGAAAGAGATGATTGTGGGTGACGGCAAAACCGGCATCACCGCAAAAATGGACACCAAACTGACCGAATGGCTCTCATCAAAAGGGATCGTTCAGTCTGCCACCGATGGTGTCAGTAAAACCCTGAATAACTTAACGGCGCTTTATAACACCACCAGCGATCGCATCGATGCGGATATCGCCCGTTATAAGACGCAGTTTACCCAGCTGGATATGGCAATCAGTAAGCTTAACTCGACCAGCACCTATCTGACGCAGCAGTTCGATACGTCAAGTTCCTCTAACAAATCATAGGAGTGACCATGTACACCGCTACAGGCACCCAGGCCTATGCAAAAATTGGCGTCGAAAGCGCCGTCATGAGCGCCAGCCAGCAGCAGCTGGTTGTCATGCTGTTCGACGGCGCGCTGAGCGCGTTAATCCGCGCACGCCTGTTTATGCAGGATGGCAATATTGAAGGCAAAGGCAAATCTCTTTCCAAAGCCATCAATATCATCGAAGCGGGCCTGAAAGAGGGTCTGGCTGAAAGCCGTGGGGATGAACTGGCAGATAACCTGCTGGATCTTTACAACTACATGACGCGTCGCCTGTTGCAGGCCAACCTGCACAATGATGTTGCTGCGGTTGAGGAGGTCGAAGGCCTTCTCCGCAACATCGCAGACGCGTGGAAAGAAGTGGTTCAACCTAACTCTGTTCAGGACGCCGTTTAATGACAACTGCACCGCATCTGCTTGCCGCTTACCAACAGTTACTCGATCTTAGCCAGGGGATGCTGCGTCATGCGGCACAGGGCGAATGGGATGAATTAATCAACAGGGAGACGGAATATGTCAGCGCGGTGCAGAATTTAGCGCACTCGACAGAGACGGTTTCGCCCTCCCCGCAGGCCCAGGAGCAGTTACGCCCCGTGCTGCGCCGCATTCTGGATAATGAAAGCGAAGTGAAACGCCTGCTGCAGGCGCGGATGGACGAGCTGGCCTCGTTAGTAAGTCAGAACAGCCGCCAGAAATCGGTCCTCTCGGCCTATGGTAAGCAAGGCGGCGTCGTCATGGTGCCGCGCGAAACCCTCTCCTGATACCCTGCTTTTCACGCCGCCAGATTTATTTTTCTGCGCGGCGTCTCTTTTCTGCCGCTTACTCCATACTTAATTTTCATCATCCCCTGGAGTGTGGTAAATGCAAAACCCGACGTTATTACAGTTTTTCCATTGGTATTACCCGGATGGCAGCAAACTGTGGCCTGAAGTCGCCGAACGTGCAGCCTGGCTCAGTGAAATTGGCATTACGATGGCGTGGCTCCCTCCGAGCTATAAAGGGGATTCAGGAGGCTATTCTGTCGGTTACGACACCTATGACCTTTTTGACCTGGGTGAATTCGATCAGAAAGGCGGCGTTGCCACCAAATATGGTGATAAACAGCAGTTACTGGCGGCAACAGAGGCGCTGCGCAGCCATAACGTTGGGGTGCTGCTGGACGTGGTGCTGAACCACAAAATGGGCGCCGATGAGAAAGAGGCGATCAGCGTCAACCGCGTCAATCCGGACAACCGTGATGAAATCTATGACGAGGTCGTAGAGTGTGAGGCCTGGACCAAATTCACCTTTCCGGCGCGTGAAGGAAAGTATTCGAAATTCGTCTGGGATCACAAATGCTTCAGCGGCGTAGACCACATCGAAAATCCGGACGAAAACGGCGTCTTCAAAGTCATCAACGACTACACTGCCGAAGGCTGGAACGATCAGGTCGATAACGAGCTGGGCAACTTCGACTATCTGATGGGTGCCAATATCGATTTCCGGAATAACGCGGTCCGGGAAGAGCTGAAATACTGGGCGCGCTGGGTGATGGAACAGGTGCCCTGCACCGGCTTCCGCCTGGATGCAGTCAAACATATTCCCGCCTGGTTCTATAAAGAGTGGATCGACCATATCCAGGAAGCCGCTCAGGAGCCGATGTTTATCGTGGCGGAATACTGGTCGTTTGAAACCGAAAAACTGCAGGAGTATGTGCATCAGGTGGAGGGCAAAACCATGCTGTTTGATGCTCCCCTGCACATGAACTTCCATCAGGCCTCTACGGCCGGCAGCGCCTACGACATGAGCCAGATCTTCGCGAACTCCCTGGTCGTGGCCGATCCGTGGCACGCGGTGACCATCGTAGCCAACCACGATACGCAGCCGCTGCAGTCACTGGAAGCGCCGGTGGAGGCCTGGTTTAAACCGCTGGCCTATGCGCTGATTCTGCTGCGCGAACAGGGCGTGCCGACCATCTTCTATCCGGATCTGTTCGGAGCGACCTATGAAGATGAAGGCGGCGACGGCGAGAAGCACAAAATCGAAATGCCGGTGATCCCGGAGCTGGAAGGGTTAATCCGCGCCCGTCAGCAGTATGGCTGGGGTGTCCAGACCGACTATTTTGATCATCCGAACTGCGTGGCGTTCAGCCGCAGCGGCACCGAAACGCAGCCGGGCTGTGTGGTCATCATGTCGAACGGCGATGCGGGCGAGAAGAGTGTGCCAATGGGCGAAGGCTTTGCCGGCAAGGTCTGGCGCGATCATCTGGGTAACCGGGAAGAGACCATTACCGCCGACGAGCACGGCACTGCGGTCTTTGCCTGCAACGGAGGCAGCGTCAGCGTCTGGGTGTTAGCAGAATAACTTAAGCCGTGAAAACAGCACCGCCCCGGCGGGCAGAGGCGTAAAGGACGCCATCTGTCCGTCGGGGCGATGCATTTCAGGCGGGTGGGCTTAACCGGCGTTGTGTTCGGTGATCGCCGTCCGCAGCAGCTGCGGCTCGATGTTCTGGATCACCGCCGCTTTGGGCTGTTTCGCTACTTCCTTCATCGCCTGCTGACACTCAACGGTTGGACGCGCCACTTTACGCAGGGTCAGCCCGTCATACTTCAGCTCGCCGTTATCCACGTTTAGCGGCATTACCCGCACCTGACGCGTGACGTTGACATAATCCCCGTTCAGTCGGGTCAGTTTACCCGGCTTCGCAATCACCCGCTGCCACTGACGACAATCCAGCGTGGTGCCCTCCGCAGTTATCAGCAAACTGCCGATAGCCTGGTCGCTGATGAGGTTGCTCTGCGGACCGACGGTCTGCCAGTTCCCCTGCAGTTCCGCTGGCGCTGGCGTCTGCACCGCATTTTCATAATCGTTAATCTGCGCACAGCCACCCAATGCCAGCACAGCAATCAGCATCCACTTTTTCATGTTTAATCCCTAAGATCGCGTCAATGGCGGCTACGTTATAATTTTTCCACCGCGTTGCGCAAGGTATCTGGTGTCTGGTATCAGACGAAGGGGCAATAAAAACCGCATTTCCCCGGCAGCGCACACCGGATGCCCGCGACGGCCAGCAGCCTCTGGCGGCAGAAGTAAACCAACACCGGGCCTGTCGCGCCTGACAAGCGAAACACCATCCGCTACACTGACGCGCTGCACCACTTTTTCAGGAATATGAGTATGAAAACGCCAGAAGCCTACTATGCCCAGGCGCGCGAGATGTTCTTTACCGCGCATCCCGACTTTCAGGCTGCGCTTGATGAATTAACAGAGCGCGATGCGCGTGCGGCCAATCTGTCGCTGCGCGAGCTGCGTGCATGGCATGCAGAGCGCATCTATGCCGCTTTTTTACGGCAGAAGAATCTGGATGGGATGATCTTCTCTATTCAGCTCGCCGAGCCGGATAAAGCGGTGGCGGCGGAAGCGATCGAGACCTACCTCAAATCTCACGCGGAATCGCTGGGGATGAGCTGGGAAGAGTTCTGCATTAAAAACGAACTCTGATCGGCGCTGTACCGGAAAGCCAGGTGATGGCTTTCGGGCCGTCGCACCACGACCATCATGCGGGTGCGACGGGCCTCCTGAACGGATTTTGCAGGCAAACTCTGGTTTTCACTGGCCCTGAAACAACGGCACCCTGTGGTAACGCAGGACGCGCGTGAACCTGCTGTTACTCTCTCTCTTCCGCAATTCTGCCCTTTACTTCCACATAACTGGCCACGGCCAGCAGACGATTGATGTGCGTCAGCAACAGGTCAACGTCGGACTGCATAAACTCAGACGAGGACTGTGAAGCGGTGATAATCGCATCCTGCACCGTTTCCGTAATGGTCAGTGAGTTGTCCTGCTTCGCCTGTACCAGCAGCGCGGCAACCAGCAGGGACTGAGCCTCCAGCTGCGCAGTCAGCTCCTTTGCATCGACGTCCATTTTTGCCAGCTTGAGCAGAATATCAATCACCAGTTGTCGCATCGCGCACCTCCTGAAAAGTAAGCCGCCATTATGTCGTGAGGTGCGCCTGTTTTGCCAGTCGAAGATGACGCCCCGTTTCCCCCGAAAATTTTGCCCGAAATCGGCTGCACCGCCTTGCTACTGTTTTTATTTACAGTATCATAGGTCAGCGATTTTGCTCAGAATGGATTGCCATCATGTTTGTTGAACTGATTTATGACAAGCGCAACGTTGCCGGTTTACCGGGTGCCCGCGAGATGATTCGTGAGGAGCTGGAAAAGCGGGTGCATCGGGTGTTTCCTGATCTTGAAGTCAGGGTTAAGCCGATGGAGCGTAACGCGATTGATACTGATTTAAGTAAGAATGATAAAGCGACAGTGGCGCGGATTGTTGAAGAGATGTTCGACGAAGCGGAAATGTGGCTGGTGGCCGATTAATCCCTTAACGGCCACCGCATCAGTCAGCGGGAGAAAACTTAGCTCTCCTGCTCACTGTGATTGATTTCAATCTCGATGTCCTGAATCGCGGCATCCAGATCTTCCAGCAGTTTTCCCTGCTTATTCAGCAACGCATCGATTCGGTCGGCGTTGGTTTTGTCTTTGTACTCACCGGCATCAAACGCTAACCAATGGCTGGAAAGGGTTTCGGTGTTGGTCTGCGCGTAGTGGCGCATCTCTTTAAGCTGAGAGGTCACGTCACGCAGATATTCAGTTTTGGTCTTGGTTTCAGTTGAATCGCTCATGCTGAATTTCCTTCTGGTCAGTTATCCAAAGTGATTAGGCTTAGCGGTTCATCAACCGGCCAATCAACCAGCGCACATTAAGAGATAAAATGTCGCCGTGAGATTTAAATGTAGTCGATAATAGCGAAGCCGCACTAAGAATAATCGGAAGTTACGGTTTTGCGTTCGCTTTGACCGGCGGCAGTTCCCCATCCACCACCACCTCTTTGACTTTGATGACCGTCTTGTCCGCGGTGCGGTCAGGAATGGCATCCAGTTTATGCTGCAGCGCCGCCACCTGCGTCGTCAGCAGATCGACGCGGTCATCCCGTCGCGCGGCGATCACCCGGTAATCTGCCCGGATCTCCTCCACCCGCTTATTTGCGGTGTTGCTGACATAGAGAAAAATAATTGTCATCAGGATGCAGATCATTGAGCAGCTCAGCAGAATACAGCCCAGAATGACTTTGCGCCGGTATGACATCGGAGAGTGACTACCATTAATCGTTGTCATCACTGCGATCCTCCAGAGTTGAGATAAGCCGATCAATCTCGATACGGAATTTGTCGTTGTGATCGGTTTCGGTCATGGCCAGTAATATCCCTACCGCGTTCTTGATTAACCGAAGATCGGTTTCGAGTGTCGCAATCCGCCGCAGATTCCTGTCATGACGTTCACGCAGCTCGTCGTTCTCCTCCCGCATCAGTTGATTACTCTCTTTCAGCAACACCACCTGCTCTTTGTAACTGGTAATAATTTCGCCGCCTGCACGATTACTGGTCACGATTGAGGCAATCCCTGCCAGTAACGGTTTCCAGAACAGTGCTGCTGCCCCCCCACCCAGAACTAACGCACCCATACTGGTAATCAGACTACTTTCCATGCCACACCCCTTAATCCGGTAAGGTCTCTGGAACTTACTGCGTGCTTATCAGACACGATCCCTGCCAGGAATTTAAGATTGCTTAAATTACCGACTTAAGTATACTTAAGCCACACTTCATCAAAAAGTCAAGCCAATGAAAAACAGAACCCTGGGTGACCGCATCCGACTCCGCCGTAAGGCATTGCAGTTAACGCAGAAACAGCTGGCTCAGCAGGTAAACGTGTCCCATGTCGCTGTTTCACAATGGGAAAAAGAGGAGACGCTGCCGCGCGGCGAGAACCTGCTGCGGCTCGCCGAAGCGCTGGGCTGCGCGCCCTCGTTTCTGATAGATGGGGATGGCCCTGTTTTCAGCGAAAGCGCGTGGGGTGGCCTGCACCAGATCCCGCTGGTGAGTCAGCGGAACCTAACGCAGTGGCTGGCGGATGCGGAGGCTGTAAAGTGTGAGTGGCTGATGCACAACGACATGGCGCTTGCGCAGCAGAGCTTTGCTGTGCGCGTGGAGGAGCAGGCGATGGCGCCCGCAATCCTGCAGAATGATGTGGTGATTATCGATCCCACGCAGTCACCTCAGCCCGGCGACTGCGTGCTGGCCCTGCAGCAGCAGACTCCCCTGCTGCGCACCTGGCGTCAGCGCGGCCCGCAGGATGGTGTCGTGCAGTTTGAACTCGCCCCGGTCAACATTAACTTTCCCGATCTGCATTCCAGCCGCGACAGCCTGAAACTGATCGGCACGCTGGTCGAACTGCGCCGCTATCGCCAGGCGTAAAACCTGGCGCAGACCAGGTCCCGGCGGGAGCCTGCGGGGTTACAGGGCGTCGGTGAGCTGATCGACCACCACGTTACCCTGCAGGTCGGTCTGCATGATACGGTAACTGACCGGCCACGAGCGGCGGGTACTGAGTTTATCAAACAGGGTCACGCCACCGGTCTTCATCCCCTGCCCATTGACGATAATCCATTCCGTGACCTCTTCCTGCCCCCGATTCTTCAGGCTCAGCGAGCGTTGCTCAATCAGCTGATCGTCAGCTTCAATTTTTAAATAGTCTCTTAACATTGTATCCACCTCCTGGTAACGCTGGTCACTATATGCTTTTATTTAATCATTTCAATCGAATTTATTTATCGACATGGGACTGCCTGACAGTGATCGCCAGCCTGAATCTGCTTACGACGCTGTCTGGCTTTTGCATTGAATGGCCATTGCACAAAATCCGGAACGGATACGTCACTCGCAGCGACTCTGCTGCTGAAAGTCATCCTCAACTCAGCGCGGATAAGACGCTCAGGCTGGTCTAGACTTAAGAGACTAAAAAAAGGAGCGACGCATGTTTAAGCACAATTCGAACGAAGAACGTAATAAAGAAGGTGATGTCAGCAAGAGCCTGCCGGAAGCAGCCCCGCACGCAGGAAATATGTATGAAGAGGACGATCATCCCGCGACGGATGCGCCGAAAGATCATGGCGAAGTGCCGCGTAAAAACGACGACAGCCAGGATGATAAAAAGGATCCCTTTAAAGCCAGCTAAGGCCAATGGCGCGCCCGACGGGCGCGCGGATTGCAGGATTCAGGCGGCGCCGAAGCCTGTCGGCGTTTTCCCCTTTTCACCTGAGGCATCCCCCGGTTTCCAGGCTGCGATGACCCGTTGTTCTCCTCAGCGAATTTACTTCACCTGTTCGCAATCATACGCGCCCCGTATACGGATCTGACTCTGGCTGGTACGGACGATTTCGGCTCTTAACATCCCTTTGCCATTCCGTGTCGTCTGCTCCATATCCACCATCCCCGGTGCCCGGCTGTTTTTGACCCGCAGCTTAATCGTCGCGTTATCGTAATCGCCCTTCTGTTTTGCAAACGTGACCTTCTGCGTCTTTGCGCGCTCCCCATTGACGGAGAACCAGCCGCTGCTGTCCGGTTTAAGGGTGAATGGTCCGCACTGCGTGGAGGCCAGGGCCGAAGAAGAGAGCGCGGTTAAACAGGCGATAAGGGTGAGTTTCTTAAACATAGGTGAGCGTCCTGCTGTTCACGGAAAGCGGAATGGCGCGGCAGACGGAAGACCCTTTTATCTGCCACGCGCTGAAGTAAACAGAAGTATAGCCGGGCGCGGTCACCTTATCACTGGCGGACCTGCCTGCCACCGCGTCAGAACGCTGAAGGCGTGGCGCTGTGTGATTATTCAGCGCGCTCAGGCAACCTACACCTGCATATTCATGATTTCGCTGTACGCTGACACCAGCTTGTTCCTGACCTGAATCCCCATCTGCATCGAGATCGAAGATTTCTGCAGATCGACCATCACATCATTCAGGGCAATGCCGGGTTTCCCCATCTCAAAATCCTGCGCCTGGGTGCGGGCGGTGGTCTGGGTCTCACTAATCTTATCCAGCGCCGCTTTCATGGTGGCGCCGAAATCGATCTGATGGGTGGCTTCACTGCTGCGGTTGCTGGCCTGCAGTGAGGTCGCCTGCAGCTGCTGCAGCACGCCGTCGATTGCCTGAATGGACATAAACGATACCTTTTAAAGGGGGAGTATTTTTTGTGTGCTCAAAAGTTAGCACGTTGTCAATGAGACAAAGCCGCTAAATGACAGCAAAAAACCTACCTTATCCAGCCATCGAATTTTGCTTATCACCTAATAATGCCTGGCATTGAAGTGGAAATTTTATCTACGCAGGTCAGGGAGTCTGTTTTGCCATCTCAACTTACCCGGTCAATTACGTCAGGCAGGAATCGGTCATGAATGCGAGCACAGCCGCCACAACAGAACAAGATAAGAAAGGCTTCGGTGACCTGCTCGCTCGCCTGCGCGCAAATCCGCGTATCCCCTTAATCGTTGCCGCTGCTGCAGTGATAGCGATCGTGATCGCGATGGTGCTGTGGGCTAAGCAGCCCAGCTACAGCGTCCTCTATAACAACCTCTCAGATGAGGATGGCGGTGCCATCGTCACTCAGCTGACGCAGATGAACATCCCTTACCGCTTCGCCGAAAACGGCGGCGCGCTGATGGTGCCGGAAGCGAACGTGCATGAGCTGCGTCTGCGTCTGGCTCAGCAGGGTCTGCCCAAAGGCGGCTCGGTGGGCTTTGAGCTGCTGGATAAAGAGAAGTTTGGCATCAGCCAGTTCAGCGAGCAGGTGAACTACCAGCGAGCGCTGGAAGGCGAACTGGCCCGCACCATCGAATCACTCGGCCCGGTTAAAACCGCGCGTGTTCATCTGGCGATGCCAAAACCGACTCTGTTTGTCCGCGAGCAGAAGGCCCCTTCCGCCTCTGTCACCTTAACCCTGCAGCCTGGACGCGCGCTGGATGAAGGCCAGATTCAGGCGATCGCACACATGGTGTCGAGCAGTGTTGCGGGTTTACCGCCAGGCAACGTCACCGTCGTCGATCAGGCCGGTCGCCTGCTGACCCGCTCCGATGCCGCCGGTCGCGATCTCAATGACGCGCAGCTGAAATATGCCGCTGAAGTGGAAGCGCGCTATCAGCAACGTATCGAAGCGATCCTGAATCCGATTGTCGGCCAGGGCAACGTCCATGCGCAGGTCACCGCGCAGATCAACTTCGACACCAGCGAACAGACGGATGAAAAATATCAGCCTAACGCTAACCCGTCGAACACCGCTATCCGTTCGCGTCAGACCAGCACCAGCGACCAGTCAGGCTCCCCGTATCCGGGCGGCGTGCCAGGTGCGCTCTCTAATCAGCCTGCGCCAGCCAATACCGCGCCGGTAACGACGCCGAACAACAACGCGGCCAATGGCCAGAACGCGAACGGTCAGAACAACGCCACCCAGACCACCAGCACCGCCGCCAGCGCGACGCCGACGAACTCACGTCGCGACGACACGGTGAACTACGAGCTGGACCGCACCATCCGTCACACTAAAGTCAACGTCGGCGACGTACAGCGTCTGTCGGTCGCGGTGGTGGTCAACTACCGTGCGGATGACAAAGGCAAGGCCGTTGCGCTGAACGAACAGCAGCTGAAGCAGATTGAAGATCTGACCCGTGAAGCGATGGGCTTCTCCCAGAACCGTGGCGACAGCATCAACGTGGTGAATTCGCAGTTCAACACCACCGAGCCGATGAGCGTCGACCTGCCCTTCTGGCAACAGCAGTCGTTCTTTGAACAGCTGATGGATGCCGGTAAGTGGCTGCTGGTTGCCCTGGTCGCCTTCATTCTCTACCGCAAGCTGGTGCGTCCGCATCTGGTACGCAAGCAGGCCGCAGAAAAAGCCGCAGCAGAAGCGATGGCCGCCCGTGCTGCCGAACAGCCGGAAGAGGAAGCCTTTAACGTGCAGCTCAGCAAAGATGAGCTGGATCAGGAACGTAAGTCTAATAACCGCATGAGCGCAGAAGTGATGAGTCAACGCATCCGCGACATGTCAGAAAACGATCCGCGTGTGGTAGCGCTGGTCATTCGTGAATGGATGAGTAAAGAGCTATGAGTCTGACCGGAACTGAAAAAAGCGCCATCCTGATGATGACCATTGGTGAAGAGCGCGCGGCGGAAGTCTTCAAACACCTGAACCAGCGTGAGGTGCAGCACCTGAGCGGCGCGATGGCCAACATGCGTCAGGTGTCGCACAAGCAGCTGACCGAGGTCCTGCGTGAGTTCGAATCGGATGCCGAGCAGTTCGCGGCGCTGAGCCTGAACTCCAACGAATATCTGCGTTCGGTGCTGACCCGTGCGCTGGGCGAAGAGCGCGCCTCCAGCCTGCTGGAGGACATCCTCGAAACCCGCGACACCACCAGCGGCATGGAAACGCTCAACTTTATGGAGCCGCAGGCGGCTGCCGATCTGATTCGCGACGAGCATCCGCAGATCATCGCCACCATCCTGGTGCACCTGAAGCGTGCGCAGGCGGCCGACATCGTGGCGCTGTTCGACGAGCGTCTGCGTCACGACGTGATGCTGCGTATCGCCACCTTCGGCGGTGTACAGCCAGCGGCGCTGGCCGAGCTGACCGAAGTGCTGAATGGCCTGCTGGATGGCACCAACCTCAAGCGCGCGAAAATGGGCGGCGTGAGAACCGCAGCCGAGATCATCAACCTGATGAAAACGCAGCAGGAAGAGGCCGTTATCGAAGCGGTTCGCGACTTCGACGGCGAACTGGCGCAGAAAATTATCGACGAGATGTTCCTGTTCGAGAACCTGGTGGAAGTGGACGACCGCAGCATCCAGCGTCTGTTGCAGGAAGTGGAGTCCGAGCAGCTGCTGGTCGCGCTGAAAGGTGCCGAACAGCCGCTGCGCGAGAAGTTCCTCAAGAACATGTCAGCCCGTGCAGCCGATATCCTGCGCGACGATCTGGCCAACCGGGGTCCGGTGCGTATGTCTGCGGTGGAAAACGAACAGAAAGCGATCCTGCTGGTGGTTCGCCGCCTGGCCGAATCTGGCGAGATGGTAATTGGTGGTGGCGAGGAAACGTATGTCTGATGCATTTTCTGCCCGTCCCTGGCAGCTGTGGCAGCCCACGGATTTAGGCCGTTTCGATGAGCCTGAAGCTGAGCCGGAACCTGAGTTTACCGAGTCTGATGAGGGCGTGGATGAGCAGCAACTGCAGCTCGAACGCCTGCAGCAGCAGATGCGTAAAGAGGCGCAGGGCCAGGGCTATAACGACGGCTATCAGCAGGGCATGACCGAAGGTCAGAAAGCGGGCTACGACGCCGGTTTTCAGCAGGGTCTGGTGGATGCCCAGCAGCAGCAGGCGCCGCTTCAGGCGCGGATGCAGCAGCTGGTCACGGAATTCCAGAACACCCTGGAATCCCTGGACAGCGTAATCGCCGCCCGTCTGATGCAGCTGGCGCTGGAAGCGGCGCGCTCCGTTATCGGCCAGGCGACCGCCGTCGATGGCACCGCCCTGCTGCGCCAGATTCAGGGTTTACTGCAGCAGGAACCGATGTTCAGCGGCAAACCGCAGCTGCGTGTTCACCCGGATGACTTACAGCGCATCGAGCAGACCCTGGGCCCGACGCTGGATCTGCACGGCTGGCGTCTGATCGCCGACAGCACCCTCCATCCCGGCGGCTGCAAACTCAGCGCAGAAGATGGTGACCTGGATGCCAGCGTCGCCACGCGCTGGCAGGAACTCTGCCGCCTTGCGGCACCAGGAGAAATTTAATGACCACCCGTCTGAACCGCTGGCTGGGATCGCTCGACGCCTTTGAGAAACGCATTGCCCAGGTGCAACCGGTACGCCGTTATGGCCGCCTGACCCGCGCCACCGGTCTGGTGCTTGAGGCAACCGGTCTGCAGCTGCCGCTGGGTGCGACCTGCATCATCGAGCGCAACGATGGCAAAGCCATCAGCGAAATCGAAAGCGAAGTGGTGGGATTCAACGGGCAGAAACTGCTGATGATGCCCCTGGAAGAGGTGGACGGGATTTTACCGGGCGCGCGGGTCTATGCGCGTCAGAACGGCGATAACCCGCAGGCAGGCAAGCAGCTGATGCTGGGGCCGGAGCTGCTGGGCCGTGTGCTCGACGGCAGTGGCCGGCCGCTGGATGGTCTGCCCTCGCCGGATACCGGCTATCGTGCGCCGCTGATTACGCCGCCGTTCAACCCCTTACAGCGTACGCCGATTACCGACGTGCTGGATACCGGCGTGCGGGCGATCAATGCGCTGCTGACGGTCGGCCGCGGCCAGCGTATGGGCCTGTTCGCCGGATCGGGCGTAGGTAAAAGCGTGCTGCTGGGCATGATGGCGCGCTATACCAAAGCGGACGTCATCGTGGTCGGTCTGATCGGTGAACGTGGCCGCGAGGTCAAAGATTTTATCGAGAATATCCTGGGTGCCGAAGGCCGCGCCCGTTCGGTGGTTATCGCCGCCCCGGCCGACGTGTCACCGCTGCTGCGTATGCAGGGTGCCGCCTACGCCACGCGCATCGCCGAAGATTTCCGCGATCGCGGCAAGCATGTGCTGCTGATCATGGACTCTCTCACCCGCTACGCCATGGCGCAGCGTGAGATTGCACTGGCGATCGGTGAGCCGCCTGCCACCAAAGGCTATCCGCCTTCCGTATTCGCCAAACTGCCTGCGCTGGTTGAGCGCGCCGGTAACGGCATCGACGGCGGCGGATCGATTACCGCCTTCTATACCGTTCTGACCGAGGGCGACGATCAGCAGGATCCTATCGCCGACTCCGCGCGCGCCATTCTCGACGGCCACATTGTGCTGTCGCGCCGGCTGGGCGAAGCGGGTCACTACCCGGCCATCGATATCGAAGCCTCGATCAGCCGTGCGATGACGCATCTGATCGATGAGAACCACTATGCGCAGGTGCGCCAGTTCAAGCAGCTACTCTCCAGCTTCCAGCGTAACCGGGATCTGGTCAGCGTCGGCGCCTACGCCGCCGGGAGCGACCCGATGCTCGATAAAGCCATCAAACTCTATCCGCAGATGGAAGCCTTCCTGCAGCAGGGGATTTTTGAGCGCAGCGATTACGACGACGCCACCCTGCATCTGCATGCGCTGTTTGGTCAGTGACACCCTTTAACGCGAGGTAACGGCAATGAAAACTGCAAATGCCATCGACACGCTGCGTGATCTAGCGGAGCAGGATCTCGAACGCGCCGCCATCTACTTAGGCGATATGCGTCGCGGCCAGCATGCCGCTAACGAGCAGCTGACAATGCTGCTCGACTATCAGGACGAATATCGCAACAAACTCAACGATGACATGTCATCGGGTATCGCCAGCACCCGCTGGACCAACTATCACCAGTTTATTCAGACGCTGGAAAAAGCGATTGAGCAGCACCGTAACCAGCTTAATCACTGGAACCAGCGGCTGGAGCAGGCGCTGATCAACTGGCGCGACAAGCAGCAGCGGCTGAACGCCTATCAGACCCTGATTACGCGGGCAGCAGAAAACGCATTACGACAGGAAAACCGTCTCGACCAGAAACGGATGGACGAATTTGCCCAACGGGCCGCATTGAGGAGAGGCGAATGATTACGCTGCCACACATTGCCACAAAAGCGACGGTGAAAACCGACGCAGAACCCTCGGTTTCGGCGGAGGCCGCGGCGGGCAATGATGCCCAGTCGCAGGACTTTCTGACCGCGCTCGGCAACCAGCTGCTGGGCCTGGCTAAACAGCCTGGGAAAACGCTGCAATCGGCTGATGCCAAAGCAGAAAAGGCCGACGATGCACGCGCGAAAAGCCCCCTGAACGGGCTGATGGCGGCGCTGGAGAATCCGGCTGCGTTAAGCGGTCTGTTTAAACCGGAAAATATTAAAGCTGATACAAAATCAGCCGATGATAAAGACAAGCCGGACATGGCCCCCCTGAGCGCCAGCGAGCTGCAGAATGTGCAGGCGCTGTTCGCCATGTTACCGGGCGCGACCACCGCCCCTGCCGCGACGCCAGCCCCGGTCAGCGGTGAGGCAGGCGAGCTGATAGCTCAGGCTGGCGGCGACCGCAAAGCACAGAACCCGCTGATGCAACTGCTGAACAGTGCACAGACGACCGCGTCCGCGGGCAAAGAGGAGAAGCATGACGCTAAAGGCACCAACGCGGATGCCGCTGCGATCGGCAGCGCAGTCAGCCAGAGTTCAGCCGCGCCGAAAAGCGCAACCGGCACGGGCCTGACGCCGGACGCCAGTTTCCAGCAGGCGCTGAACACGCTTGTGAAGCAGGATGACCCGGCGGCGGTGAAAGCCAGCAGCAGCGATAACACGCTCACTGCGACCCCGGTGACCAGCGCCAGCAGCCTGCCGGCCCCGGTGACCGCCTCTGCGACCACCAGCACGCCGGCCACGCCGATGCTGAATGCGCAGCTGGGCAGCGATGAGTGGCAGCAGGCGCTGAGTCAGCAGATTGTGATGTTCAGCCGTAACGGCCAGCAGAATGCGGAGTTGCGTCTGCATCCGGAAGACCTTGGCGCTATCCAGATCAGCCTGAAACTGGATAACGACCAGGCACAAATTAGTCTGGTTTCCAGCCACAGCCATGTCCGATCGGCGCTGGAAGCCGCGATACCGCAGCTGCGCAGCGCGCTGGCAGAGAGCGGCATCAACCTGGGCGAGAGTCAGGTGAGCAGTGACAGTTCCGCGCAGGGCCAGAGCTTCCAGCATCAGGAGGCGCCTCGCGATGGACAGCATGGCCGCTTCTCCCTCTCCCAGGACAGTGACACCGACATCACGCCGATTGCCGTCCCCGCCGCCCTTCAGGCTCGCGTCAGCGGCAACAGCGCCGTCGACACTTTTGCCTGACAGCGACAAACGCTGAAGGTAAGCGTAAAACCCGCGTCTTTTCTTCCCATTGGTTTGACTTAAGACGCGGGATAATCTGTCCCGTGAGCCGAGAGGCTTGCCCATAATTCACAGGAAGTAACTGCAACCATGTCTGAAAACGCAAAAGCAAAAGGCCGCAAACGTAAACTCTTAATACCGGTGTTGCTCATTGTGACGCTGGCCGCTTGCAGCGTGGCAGGCTATGCAGTCTGGCGAATGATGAACAAACACGAGGGCGATAAGCCTGAGGTGGCGAAAGTTGAACCGCCTCCCGCTCCGGTCTTTTTTGCACTTGATACATTTACGGTTAACCTGGTCAATCCCGACAACGATCCTGACCGCGTGCTCTACGTAGGCTTTACCCTGCGTCTGGCCGATGAGGATACCCGTCGTCGGCTGAATGATTATCTGCCTGAGGTGCGCAGCCGTCTGCTGCTGCTGCTCTCGCGTCAGAGCGCTGCGGCGCTGGCGACGGAGCAGGGAAAACAGGCGCTTGTTGAACAAATCAAACAGGCGCTGGCCCCACCGCTGGTAAAAGGTCAACCTCCGCAGGTCGTAAACGATGTGCTGTTTACTGCCTTCATTTTGAGGTGAATCAATGGGCGATAGTATTCTCTCCCAGGCTGAAATTGACGCCCTTCTGAACGGCGACAGTGGCAGCGCGGAAGAAGAAAAGAAACAAAGCGGGCCGGAGGGCGATATTCGTCCTTACGACCCGAATACCCAGCGCCGCGTGGTGCGCGAGCGTCTGCAGGCGCTGGAGATTATTAACGAGCGTTTTGCCCGTAGTTTCCGTATGGCGCTGTTTAACCTGCTGCGCCGCAGCCCGGATATCAGCGTCGGGGCGATCAAGATTCAGCCGTATCACGAGTTTGCCCGCAACCTGCCGGTGCCGACCAACCTGAACCTGATCCACCTGAAGCCGCTGCGCGGCACGGCGCTGGTGGTGTTCTCACCGAGCCTGGTGTTTATTGCTGTCGATAACCTGTTTGGTGGCGACGGACGCTTTCCGACCAAAGTCGAAGGCCGTGAGTTTACCCATACCGAGCAGCGCGTCATCCGCCGCATGCTGAAGCTGGCGCTGGATGGTTACAGCGATGCCTGGAAAGCGATTTATCCGCTGGACGTCGAGTATGTACGTTCAGAGATGCAGGTGAAGTTCACCAACATCACGACCTCTCCGAACGACATCGTGGTCAACACGCCGTTCCAGGTGGAGATCGGAAACCTGGTGGGTGAATTTAATATCTGCATCCCGTTTTCAATGATTGAACCGCTGCGCGAGCTGCTGGTGAATCCACCGCTCGAAAACTCACGTCAGGAAGATAACCACTGGCGCGACAACCTGGTCAAACAGGTGCAGCACTCAGAGCTGGAACTGATTGCACACTTTGCCGAAACCTCACTGCGTCTGTCACGGATCCTGCAGCTGAAACCTGGCGACGTGCTGCCGATTGAGAAGCCGGAACGCATTATCGCCCATGTCGATAGCGTCCCGGTCTTAACCAGCCAATATGGCACGATGAATGGTCAGTACGCGCTCCGTGTCGAACACCTGATTAACCCGATTTTGAATTCGCTGAACGAGGAACAGCCCCATGACTGACAGTAATAAACCGTCTGACGATATCTCTGCAGACGATCTGTGGGCTGAAGCGATGAATGAGCAGGTCGGCAGCAGCAGCGCGCCGCAGACCGACGACGTCTTTAAATCATTCGACAGCGGCAACGTCGCTGGCTCGCTGCAGGATATCGACCTGATTATGGATATCCCGGTGAAGCTCACCGTGGAGCTGGGCCGCACCAAGATGACCATTAAAGAGCTGCTGCGTCTGACGCAGGGGTCGGTAGTGTCACTGGATGGCCTGGCGGGTGAACCGCTGGATATTCTGATCAACGGTTACCTGATCGCGCAGGGTGAAGTGGTGGTGGTGAACGACAAATATGGCGTGCGCATCACCGACATCATCACCCCGTCTGAACGTATGCGTCGCCTGAGTCGCTAAGAGTCACTGAACGATGAACAGCCAGAATCAAACGCTGCAGACGGCCACGCCGCACGCACAGGCGATCTCCACCGGCTCCATGCTGGCGCAGGTCAGCAGCGTCTTAGCCGTCATTATATTATTGATTCTGGCCTGCGCCTGGCTGGCACGTCGTGCCGGCTTTGCGCCGAAGAAAGTCAGTAGCCAGGAGCTGAAGCTCAGCGCCAGCGTCTCCGTTGGTCAGCGCGAGCGCGTCGTGATTGTGGATACGGCCGATGCCCGCCTGGTGCTGGGCGTCACCGCGCAGCAGATCACGCATCTGCACACGCTGCCACCGGGCCAGCCGGTCTCCGTGACGCCGGACAACCGTGCGCCACAGGATTTTCGTCAGTTGTTACAGAACCTGGTTAAACGTCCCGGAAAACCCCAATGATGCGTCGACTGCTTCCCTTACTGCCACTGCTGTTACTGGCTCCGGCTGCCCATGCCCAGCTGCCGGGCCTGGTGAGCCATTCGCTGCCTGGCGGCGGTCAGAGCTGGTCCCTGCCGGTCCAGACGCTGGTTTTTATCACCGCGCTGACCTTTATTCCGGCGGTGCTGCTGATGATGACCAGCTTCACCCGCATCATCATTGTATTCGGTTTACTGCGTAACGCCCTGGGCACCCCCTCGGCACCGCCGAACCAGGTCCTGCTCGGTCTGTCGCTGTTTCTGACCTTCTTTATTATGGCGCCGACCTTCGACAAAATTTATCAGGACGCCTATCTGCCGTTCAGCCAGGACAAGATCAGCATGGACGTGGCGATAGAGAAAGGCGCCCAGCCGCTGCGTGACTTTATGCTGCGCCAGACCCGTGAGGCGGATCTCGCCCTGTTTGCCCGTCTGGCCAACACCGCGCCGATTGCCGGTCCGGAAGCCGTGCCGATGCGCATTCTGCTGCCGGCCTATGTCACCAGCGAACTCAAGACCGCTTTCCAGATTGGCTTTACCGTGTTTATCCCGTTCCTGATCATCGACCTGGTGGTCGCCAGCGTGCTGATGGCGCTGGGGATGATGATGGTTCCGCCTGCGACCATATCGCTGCCGTTTAAACTGATGCTGTTTGTGCTGGTCGATGGCTGGCAACTGCTGGTCGGTTCACTGGCGCAAAGCTTCTACTCCTGATCCCCCTTTTTTACCGGAGCAACACATGACACCTGAATCAGTAATGGTAATGGGACAGGAAGCGATGCGCGTCGCCCTGATGCTGGCCGCCCCGCTGCTGCTGGCCGCGCTGATCAGCGGACTGCTGATCAGCCTGATCCAGGCGGCGACCCAGGTCAACGAACAGACCTTATCCTTTATTCCCAAGATTCTGGCGGTCGCTACCACCGGTATCATTGCCGGTCCGTGGATGCTGAATCTGCTGCTGGACTATATCCGCTCCGTCTTCACCAACCTGCCTTACATCATCGGCTGATGATTACTCTCGACAGCAGTCAGCTGGTTCACTGGGTCAGCCAGTTCTTCTGGCCGCTGGTGCGCATCATGGCATTGTTCGCCACCGCACCGATTCTCAGTGAACGATCTGTCAGCAAGCGTGTCAAAATCGGTCTGGCGGTGATGATTACCTGGCTGCTGATGCCGCTGTTACCTGCCGTTGATGTCACCCTGTTTTCGCCGGCGGGCTTCTGGCTGCTCATTCAGCAGATGCTGATTGGTATTGCACTCGGCTTTACCATGCAGTTTGCCTTTGCGGCCGTGCGCTGTGCCGGGGAAGTGATTGGTCTGCAGATGGGCCTCTCGTTTGCCACCTTTTTCGATCCGGGCAGCCGTCTTAATATGCCGGTGCTGGCCCGTTTTCTCGACATGCTGGCGATGCTACTGTTCCTGACCTTCAACGGGCATCTGTGGCTGATCTCGCTGCTGGCGGACAGTTTTCATACGCTGCCGATTGGTGGACACCCGCTTAATGCCAGCGCATTTATGGCGCTGGTGAAATCGGGCGGATTAATTTTCCTTAATGGCATGATGTTAGCGCTACCCTTAATCGTTTTGTTACTCATGCTAAATCTGGTACTAGGTTTGTTAAACCGTGTTTCACCACAGTTATCAATCTTCGCAATCGGCTTTCCGATTACCTTAACAGTCGGAATTTTAACCATCAGCTTGCTGATGCCCCTTCTCGCCCCGTTCTGCGAGCATTTGTTCGGTGAAGTCTTTGATTTACTCGCCCTGTTCCTGACAGAACTATCCCGTCCCTGAACATTAAGTTTCTAACTATCTTTACGTTATGAAACTTAAGTATCGCAAAACCATCCGTGCATTTTCCGAACCATGTTTTCCAGAATGCAACTAAGGAAATTCTGATAAATGTGCGCAGAGTCTGAAAATAATTCTTATTAAACCGGGCTTCGCGTATTTTAGTTGGGTGGTTCACAGAAGCACTCAGACTGTGAATTGGCGGACAAATCTGGCAAAGCACTGAATTTAATAGAGAAAAAACTTTAAGTGATTTTTCTTGTTAAAAAATGTTTTTTCCGGCATTGTCATCGCACGCTGAGGCGTCACACTTTCGTAAAACAAATGCTTTTGAGAATTGTCCTATCAGAAAACTCCGTGTTTTCAGGGATAGTGATTTGGCTCTCAAAAAATTGCGTCTTACTTAACCTCCGGCACTTCACTGGCACTCCCTGCCAAAGCCGGAGAATGTGTGACGTCAGGGCAGCACAAAATTTTTGCAGAACGGGTCAGGGATGAAGACTTTTATGGGCGTTTGCCTGTTGCCAAACTGCACGAGCAGAATAAAAAAGTACCTAAGAAATCTCTCTCGTACCGCAACGCGTATTCATCGTTGATTTAAACGGATAACAAATTGGTGAGGGTCGCTATTATGCCAACTATTATTATGGATTCCTGCAACTACACACGCCTGGGATTAACAGACTACATGTCTTTAAAAGGAGTTAAGAAGAAGAACATCTCGTCTGTCTCCGATATTGAGCAACTACAGCAAAAATGTGAGCAATTAAATCCTGGTGTCGTCTTTATTAATGAAGATTGTTTCATTCATGAGTCAGACTCCAGTGAGCGTATTCGCAGTATTATTACACAGCATCCGGATACACTGTTTTTTATCTTCATGGCGATCAGCAATATCCATTTTGAGGAATATCTCTACGTTCGTAAGAACCTGATTATTACGTCAAAATCGATGAAGACATCGACTCTCGATTCCTTACTCAGTACTTATTTGCAGAAGAAGCTTAACCAGTCTGCGCGCATCTCTTCGGGCATGGATGTGCATCCGTTGACGCTGAGCCAGACTGAGTCAAACATGCTGAAAATGTGGATGTCAGGTCATGACACCATTCAGATTTCAGACAAGATGCAAATTAAGGCCAAAACGGTATCGTCACATAAAGGTAATATTAAACGCAAAATCAAAACCCATAATAAGCAGGTTATTTATCATGTGGTGCGTTTAACGGATAATGTGACCTCGGGTATTTACGTTAATATTCGCTGATTGTCTCAGCACAGGAACCGGCCTTTATGGCCGGTTTTTTATTGCGCGAAATTGCGATCTGCGTCTCACTCTGGCTGTTAAGTCTTCTGCTCCGGTTGCCGATGTTAAGTTTTATAACAATCAGCCTCATGAGAGCATGGATATGAACACTGCAGTAGATAATGATGGACAGAAAAGCGCGGGTCTCTGGCAGAATCTCCGTCTGGTGCCGCTGTTTAGCCTGATTTTCGGCGGCATTTTGCTGCTGTTTGCACTCTGTATCGGTGTCGCCAGTTACTTCCTGATTTTAAGCAATCACTCTCTCGACGATGCGACCAACGAAATTCAGGTTCGTATGGGTCTTTCAAACAGTTCGAATCATCTGCGTACCGCCCGTCTGACCATTATTCAGGCCGGTGCCGCCGCACGCATCGGTGAAATGGATGAGTTTCGTGCCAATGTCGCCGCGGCCGAAAAGCGCATTCAGCAGGCAAAAGAGGGGTTCGCCGTGTATGAAGCGCGCGAGATAAAATCGCCCGCCGACACGGAACTGGACACCAGCCTCAGGGCCCGCTTCAACGATTACATCACCAAAGGCCTGATACCGATGATCAACGCCGGTAAAGAGGGCAGCTTCGAGGGTATTATCGCCCACGAAACCGATGTGACTCGCAAGCTGGATGATGACTATAACGCGGTGTTGCTGAAGGCAATCAAGATCCGTACTGACCGGGCGCTGGCGATCAATGCTCAGGCGGATCATCAGTCGCGGGTCGGCTTTATCTCGATGGCGGTGGCCTTTGCCGCCGCACTGGTGCTGGTGCTGATGACCTTTGTCTTCCTGCGCCGCGTAGTCATCACGCCGCTGCGCCAGTCGGTGCAGCGTATCGAACGGATTGCTCAGGGCGATCTGACCTCCCCGCCGCTGCCGCATGGCCGCAGCGAGATCGGCACGCTGATCTATAACCTGCAGCTGATGCAGCAGGCACTGGTCACCACCGTCGGCACGGTGCGTGAAGGCGCGGTGGCGATCTATCAGGGATCCAGCGAAATCTCTGCCGGTAACACCGACCTCTCGTCACGCACCGAGCAGCAGGCCGCCGCGCTGGAGCAGACCGCTGCCAGCATGGAAGAGCTGACCGCGACGGTGAAACAGAACGCCGAGAATGCTCATCACGCCAGCCAGCTGGCAGCCGATGCCTCCGGCAAAGCGCGCAGCGGGGGCGAACTGGTCGGCAGCGTGGTGAAAACCATGAATAACATTTCTGGCAGCTCGAAGAAGATTGCCGAGATCACCAACGTCATCAACAGCATCGCGTTCCAGACCAATATTCTGGCGCTGAACGCGGCGGTTGAAGCTGCGCGGGCTGGCGAACAGGGCCGCGGCTTTGCGGTTGTGGCCAGCGAGGTACGGAATCTGGCTCAGCGCAGTGCGCAGGCGGCTAAAGAGATTGAATCCCTGATCGCCGAGTCGGTGACGCTGATCAATGACGGCTCGCATCAGGTCGGTGCCGCCGGTAACACCATGGGTGAGATTGTCGAAGCGGTGCGTCGCGTGACCGATATCATGTCTGAGATCGCGGCAGCATCGGATGAGCAGAGCCGCGGGATCCAGCAGGTCAGCCAGGCCGTCACCGAGATGGATAATGTGACCCAGCAGAACGCCTCGCTGGTGGAAGAAGCCACCGCCGCAGCCGCCTCGCTGGAAGATCAGGCAGGCAAACTGACCCAGGCCGTGGCAGCGTTCCGTCTGCAGGAAGCGCCTGCGCCCGTCCGTGCGCCTGTAAGAGACGCCGCCACGCCGAAGAGCCCTGCTGTTGCCCCCCGTCCGGCGCTGGCCACCGGTAACGATAACTGGGAAACCTTCTGAGTTACGCCGGTCAGGGCTGCTCCAGGATCTGATCGGAAAACCGGCGGGACGATTTCCCTCACCCGCCGGTCCGGGACAGTAAAAAGCCGCCTTCTCTTATACGGGAAGGCGGCTTTTTTACGTCGCGTCAGGTTCAGGCGTCCTGGTAAGGCTCGACAAAAATGCCGTCCGGCTGATGGCGTTCGTTAAAGAACCAGATACCCAGCGGGTAATCCTCCAGTGCCACCAGAAACATGGTGCCCTCATTGAATGGCTCCATGGCCAGAATGGTACCGGTACGGCGCGGGCCGCCATCGGTTTTGACGCTGACGCGGTCATTGACCTTCATTATCGGTTCTCCTGATGATTAGCTGCTTACAGTCTAAACGAAGAACCGCGCCGATGCAGCGCGTTAGCGACGGGCAATCACCCAGACGGCGTGGACGATACCCGGAATATAGCCGCAGAGGGTCAGCAGGATATTCAGCCAGAACGCGCCGCCAAAACCGACCTGCATAAAGACGCCCAGCGGTGGCAGCAGAATCGCGATAATAATTTTTAAGATGTCCATAACCCTTCCTTTAGGTGTTGAAATAAATCAGCTTTATCTTTAACTATAGCTGAATCTGCTCTGTTCAGGCGAAAAGTCAGGTAAATCTGAGTAAGGATGCACCTTTTCGATTTCCTGACAGTTCGCTGCAGGACTTCTGACGCACCGGGCCATTACACTCTGCCTGCTGCTGCCCCCCCAGAGGTGCAGCCAACCTGTTAGTAACAAGGATTTTGCCCGCGCAGCGCGGGCTTTTTTTTACCTGCGATCTGCCCCTTCTCCGCTTTCCCTGCCGCGTTCTATACTGATCACTCTGTTTGCACCCGGAGGTCCGAAAATGACAGACGAAAAACAGCATAGCGATGAACAGCCGTCCGAACTGAACGTGGATATTGAAGGCTTACTGGCGGCGATTCAGGCCAGAACATCGGGAGAGGTGCGGGATTATATGGAGCAGGATCAGGCGCCGCGGCTGGAGGCGGATGGCCGGATATTTCACTCTTACAGCGAGCTGGCTGAGGCGTTCGAGATCGACATCTGCGATTACCGCGCCAGTGAAGCGAATCGCTGAAATCGATTTCAAAAAAATACCCGGCGGGATGGCCGGGTAAAAATTCAATTCGTTACACCAGGGAATTCTTAACACCTCTGCAGATTACGCTATCCCACAGACGAAACAAGCACCTGATATGCACTTTTCTGCACCTTATCCGGAACTTTCCATTCTGATGTTACCGAAAACACCGCATCAGACAGCCACTTAGCCTCTGCCCGCTTTGCCTGCTCTTCCCCTTCCGCACCCGATTTTTAGGATTAATCCTGGATTCGCCGCAGGCAGCCCAATAAAAAAAGTGTGCGCCAGATTCAACTATAATATTGAAAAATCGCTGCTTTAGCCGCGAACGTGATGAAAGGAGCCTGTGAATGCCCGATCTCCATCAGCCGTTAATGATTATTACCGACCTGGATGGTTCGCTACTTGACCATCATACCTATCGCTGGGATGCGGCCAGCGAATGGCTTGCCACGCTGAAACAGCAGGCCGTGCCGCTGGTGATCTGTTCCAGTAAAACGGCCGCCGAGATTATTCCGCTGCAGAAAAAGCTGGGTATCAGCGGCTCGCCCTTTATTGCCGAAAACGGCGCCGTGGTGCAGACGCACGATCAGCAACGGGTTCGCCTGGATAATGCGCTGACCTATGAGGCGATCTGCGAACGGCTGGCCGCCATGAAACCGGCCTATCGCTTCACCGGTTTTCATGACTTCTCCGACCCGGACGTCGCCTCGATGACCGGACTGAGCGAGGCGGATGCGGCGCTGGCACGTCAGCGCGACGCGTCCGAGGTGGTGGTCTGGCGCGACAGTGAGGAGGCGCTGGCGCAGTTCCGCGAGGCGCTGGGTGCCGAGGGTCTGGCGCTGACCCAGGGCGGCCGTTTCTGGCATGTGATGCCCGCGGGCAGCGGCAAGGGTGAAGCACTGCGCTGGCTGCTGGATAACTCACCCGGCGAGGCGCGCATCACCCTCGGCCTGGGCGATGGCCCTAACGATGCGCCGATGCTGGATGCGGTGGACTACGCCGTGGTGATCCGGGGTTACAGCAAAACCCCGGTCACGCTCACCCGAACCGATCAGCAGCAGGTTTATCACACGGCGCATCACGGCCCTGAGGGCTGGCGTGAAGGGCTGGACTATTTTTTGACTCAACCTCAATAAGCTGCCCACGGGCATTGAAAGGATGATGCGATGAGTGACTTTTATCAGAATGGCGTAATCACCAACTTCCACAATCTGACCCACCGCAGCGTGGAGTCGCTGGAAAAAGAGATGGTTCGCTTTGCCCGCAAACGCAAAATGGGGCTGATCCTGCCATCGCTGTTTTCCGAACTTGAAGGCCCGGCGCTGACGAATATCGTCGATGAGCTGGCGAAAGTGCCCTATCTGGACGAGATTGTGATCGGGCTGGATCGGGCTGACCGCGACCAGTTTCTCTATGCCCGCGAGTTTTTCTCCCGCCTGCCGCAGCGGCATCGCATTCTGTGGAACGACGGCCCGCGCCTCAAGGCGATTGATGCCGAGCTGGATAAAGAGGGCTTATCCCCTACCCAGCCCGGCAAAGGGCGTAACGTCTGGTTCTGTACCGGCTATACGCTCGCCTCAGACCGCACCAGCTGCGTCGCCCTGCATGACTGCGATATCGTGACCTACGAACGTGGGATGCTGGCCCGTCTGCTCTACCCGCTGGCAAATCCGGCTTTCCAGTATGAGTTCTGCAAAGGCTTTTACGCGCGCGTAGCCGATGGCAGGCTCAATGGCCGCGTGGGCCGTCTGCTGGTCGGCCCGCTGCTGCGCTCGCTGCAGAAAGTCTATGGCCATTCCGAATATCTGGATTATCTGTCGAGCTTCCGCTATCCCCTTTCCGGCGAATTCGCCATGCGAACGCATGTGCTGAACGGCATCAAAATTCCGGGCGACTGGGGGCTGGAGATTGGCGTGTTGTCGGAGATTTACCGTAACTACACCACCCGTCAATCCTGTCAGGTGGAGATCGCCGATAACTACGATCACAAGCATCAGCCGCTGGCGGAGGATGATGGCACCGGTGGCCTGAAACGCATGAGTAACGACATCGTTCAGTCTCTGCTGCGTAAGCTCGCCACGATGGGCGTGCCGCTGACCAGCGACTCGTTCCGGGTGCTGAAAGCGACCTACTACCGTAATGCGCTGGATATGATGGAGACCTATAACCACGAGGCGGCGATGAACGGCCTGAAGTTTGATCAGCATGTGGAGGAAGCGGCGGTAGAGATGTTTACCCAGTCGATTCTGGACGCGGGACAGGCCTTTATCGAAAGGCCCAACGACAAGCCATTTATCCCGAGCTGGAGCCGGGTTCAGTCGGCGTTCCCGGATGTCTTACAGCGCATCTATCAGGCTGTTGAAGAGGATAACGACGGTAACGTCTGAGATGCAGCAGGCGGCACAGGATGTGCCCGCCACCGCCGTCATAACCGGGCCTGCCGGGTCGTCAGACCCCAGGCCTGAGACTCAGCCCGCCAGCTGCTGCGCTGGTGCTGTCGCGCACAGCTCATCGCTGCGGAAGGCTTCGCTACGGACCGCATAGCCGTCATACCAGCGGCATTCGACCATGCCACTCGCATAGCCGGTCACCACCATTGTCTGCCCCTCTTCCTTGTGTTGCACTTCCTCACTGATTGCAAAAACCATGATGCGCTCCTTTTACCAATGTTAATAACCGGGGTGATAGTTTCCTTTATAGCAGGCGAACGGGGTTCCTGCCTGTTAAGGCACGCAAAAAAAGGGCAAATTCAGAATTAAGCAGAGAGATATGCGGAAAATAAAAAAAGCGGATAAAAAATATTATCCGCTTTGAGGGAAAAACCGGGGTGCTGGCGTCAGATCTTGCAGCCTTCGCAGTCGGCTTCGTCACCGAGATCGTCCGGCACTTCGCTGGCCTTTTTTTCCGCTTTCGCTTCAGCCTGCTCAAGTTGCGCGTCGATATCAAATTCAAACATGTCGTCGTTCATCGTCATTCTCCTGACCGTAAATCACAGTGCGCTTTATACCGATTTTCCGCGCACTCTGGCAATAAGGTTGACCACCAACAGCACGATCGACCCAATGATAAAGCCGAGCACCAGATTAGCGCCGTTACTAAGCAGCATCGCGATCCAGCTGCTGAAGCCACCGCTGACCTCCTCAATCAGATGATGCAGCGGCGCGATGCCGTGCACCACAATGCCGCCGCCGACCAGGAACATCGCAATCGTGCCGACCACCGTAAGGATTTTCATCAGCCAGGGCGCAGCAGCCAGCAGTACGCCACCCATGCCCTGCGCAAGGCGGGAGGGTTTCTCGCGCAGCCAGAAGCCCAGATCGTCGATTTTCACAATCGCCGCGACGATGCCGTAGACGCCGATCGTGACCAGAATCGCGATGCCCGCCAGGATAATGACCTGATTCAGCAACGGCGACTCCGAGACGATGCCCAGGGTGATGGCGACGATCTCGGCAGAGAGAATAAAGTCCGTGCGCACCGCGCCTTTTATCTTCTTCTTTTCAAACTCCGCCGCGTTCTGATTCGCCAGCGAATCCAGTCGCTGCTGGCGCGCTTCCGGTGATTTGCTCTGCTTGTCGTGTTGCAGGCTGTGCAGCACCTTCTCCACGCCTTCGTAGCAGAGATAAGCACCGCCAATCATCAGCAGCGGCGTGATCAGCCAGGGCGCAAACGCCGAGATGATGAGCGCCAGCGGCACCAGAATCAGTTTGTTGAGAAACGATCCTTTGGCCACGCCCCAGACCACCGGTAGCTCGCGATTGGCTTTAACGCCCGTGACCTGCTGGGCGTTCAGGGAGAGATCGTCTCCCAGCACGCCCGCGGTCTTTTTCGCCGCCACTTTTCCCATGACGGAAATATCATCCAGAAGTGTTGCAATATCATCAAGTAAAGTGAGTAAACTGGTTCCCGCCAAAATCTTATCCTTAGTCTGGTTCGTTATGTTGACAACATGGGCAGCGCTCAATTTCCGTTACGGTCATCTCGGCGATGCCCTCACAATCCCACTCCACCCGCACCGTCTCGCCTGCTGTCCCTTCCGCATGCAGATATTTGCTGACCGGGCTTTCGGTCATGCCGGTAATCTCCTCCGTGGCGATGAGCGTCTCCCCGCAGTAGACCCGCGCTGTCGCTTTGGTGTTGACCATCCGCTCGTCACGGATCTGATAAAGGCGTTTTACCGTCAGTTTTATGCTGCTCATTTCGGCCTCCTGGCCACGGAGAAAGCGCAGATCTAACCAATTATGTCCGGGATTAGCAATCTGCGTGGTAATGATGAATGCCCTGATGGTCGATCTCAGCGCTCTCTGACATCACCAGCAGCCACTCCTCCAGCCGCTCCAGCAGATCCTGATCCGCCAGGCGCAGTTTGCCCCGCAGTGCGCACTCCCAGATAATCAGCACCTTCCAGCCCGCGTCCTGCAACTGGCGCACGTAACGCTGGTCACGCTCAACGTTGCTGTTGATTTTTCCGGTCCAGAACTCCGTGCGCGTCGCGGGCAGCTTAAAGAGATAGCAGTGATGGCGATGCCAGAAGCAGCCATGCACAAAAATAATCGCCTGCTGTTCGCTCAGCACGAAGTCAGGCCGCCCCGGCAGATTTTTATCCTGCACGCGATAGCTGAAGCCACGGTCTTTCAGCAACAGCGCGATACGCTGCTCAATGGCCGTATCCTGCGCGCGAATCGCACGCATATTTTTGCTGCGTGTTTCGCTGGAGTGAACATCAGCCATAACCTCTCCTTTTTTGCTGGTTATGTAACTTTAGCCTGCGCCGCGAAAAGCGAAAGTCGCCACCGGCTGACGCTGGATGACGGGTCGTAAAAGCAGAAGAATCCGGCGCACGGCGACGCTGCGCATCCCGGAATTTCCCTGCAGCGCCGGGAGTGGTAGCATAGGCGCCTTACTGTTAAGGAAAAATGCATGCATTCCGCCGCCCTCGCTGAACCACTCTCTGCCGACCTCTCCTCTGCCGATGCGTCTGAACTCGTACAGCAGGTGCTGGAAATCTATTCGGTGCGTGATCTCACAGCCCGCCTGCAGCAGGCCGGCTTTACCGGCTGGACACCCGCCCTGCTGAACCGGATACGTCAGGGTAAAAGCTCCCTGCCCGCCTTGTGCGAGGCGGAGATGACGCTGCTGCAGTCGCTGCTGCCGTCGCGGCCCGCCCATTATGATAATCCTGCATTCCGTTTTATCGATCTCTTTGCCGGGATTGGCGGCATTCGCAAAGGGTTCGAAACCATTGGCGGCAAGTGCGTCTTTACCAGTGAATGGAACAAAGAGGCGGTGCGCACCTATAAAGCGAACCACTACAGCGATCCGCTGGAGCATCACTTCAATACCGATATCCGTCAGGTCACTCAGCCGGAAGGGCTGACCGACGATGAGGCAATCTATCGGGCGATCGATGCCGCCATCCCCGATCATCAGGTGCTGCTGGCCGGTTTTCCCTGCCAGCCCTTTTCACTGGCGGGCGTCAGCAAAAAGAATGCGATGGGTCGTGCACACGGTTTTGAGTGTCAGGTTCAGGGCACGCTATTTTTCGACGTGGCCCGTATTCTGGCCGCCAAAAAGCCGCCGTTCTTTGTGCTGGAAAACGTGAAAAACCTGAAAAGCCACGATAAGGGCCGGACCTTCGCCATTATCATGGAGACGCTGGATGAGCTGGGCTATGACGTCGCCGATGCCGGTGCCGCCAGTCCGGACGCCAAAGTGATCGATGCGCGGCACTTTCTGCCCCAGCATCGCGAACGCATCGTGCTGGTGGGCATCCGTCGCGACCTGAAAAAGCAGGACTTCACGCTGCGGGATATCCGCCGCTTTTATCCTGCTCAGGTGCCGAGCCTGCAGAGCCTGCTTGAGCGCGCCCCGGACGACAAATATATTCTGTCGCCGGTACTGTGGCGCTACCTCTATCAGTATGCGAAGAAGCACAAAGCCAAAGGTAACGGATTTGGTTTTGGCCTGAACGATCCGCGTAATCCTGACTGCTGCGTGCGCACGCTGTCAGCGCGCTACTACAAAGATGGTTCAGAGATCCTGATCGACCGCGGCTGGGACAGTGCGCTGGGGGACGCCGGGTTCCAGAATGTGGAAAATATGGCTCGCCGTCCGCGCCGTCTCTCACCGCGCGAGTGCGCCCGCCTGATGGGATTTGATGTGCCAGGCCAGCCGCCCTTCCGCATTCCGGTGTCGGATACCCAGGCCTATAAGCAGTTTGGTAACTCGGTGGTGGTGCCGGTGTTCGCTGCGGTGGCTCAGCTCCTGCTGCCCCATATCCGCCAGCTTATGTCGGCGTCGCGCTGAAACGAAATAACCCGTCTTTCGACGGGTTTCTGTGTTTATTTCTTCTTCTTACCCTGCTTCTTCAGCAGCAGGCGAATCTGCTTCAGCTCAGCCGCAGTCAGCCCATCGGCCTTTTCATCAGCAGTTGTGGCTTTGTCTGCTGACTCTTCGGTGATGTCCTGACTATCAATGGCCGGATGCGGATGCGTTTCCAGACTGGCCTGTAAGCGCTGCACAATCTCCTGGCTCATTGAAATCTGATTTTCCAGCGCCAGCTGTTTGATCGTTTCTTTCAGTTCAGGGTCAATTTTGATTGTTAAATTAACGGTTTCGGTCATTGCGCAACTCCTTTTTGTTATTGCTACACGCTACCGGATGCCCGTTTCGATTAACATACTGTCATAAAAATTTAATATTCAGCCCGCAATGGGGTGAAATCCCGCAGCACGCCCTCATCGATCCCCACCAGATTGCCCTGCAGCTCGGCATAGAGCTTCGCCATATAACGCACCAGAAAATCTGCGTTATGCTCTGCCAGCAGACGACCCGTTTCGGTGTGCATCGTCTCCGGCAGGCGCAGCAGTTTCTTCTGGAAGTGATCCAGCGTCCATTTGACGTCATTCAGCTCGCGGTCTTTACCCAGGGGATCCTGGCTGTCAAACAATGGACGGTTCAGCGCACCGGCGGTATAGAAGACCCGCGCCAGCCCGATCGCACCCAGCGACTCCAGCCGGTCAGCATCCTGCACAATTTTTGCTTCCAGCGTCTGCGGCGGGATGCCGGCGCTGAAACTGTGCGTTTTCACGGCGTGCATCACGGCGTCAATCCGATCTGCCGGGAAGTCGGTAAAGTCCTGCTGCAGAATGCGCTGGGTTTCCGCCGCGGCATAGGTTGAGGCGAGATGACGCTCCGGGTGATTCTTGGGCAGATTAACCACATCGTGAAAATAACAGGCGGTAAGCACCACCAGCGGATCGGCCGGTGTACCGGTCATGATTCGCTGCGCGCTCATCCATACACGCCGCAGATGAGCGATATCGTGCGCGCCATCATCATGGATCCAGTTCGCCTGAAACCAGCTTTCGTAACGGGTCTGCCAGAGTGTAAGTGACATAGTCTGTCTCCCTGTAGTGATCGACAGCGGTTTCTCTGTCGTGATCAGTGCGCGAACGGCAAGCCATCATAGCGACTGGCTAATGACACTTTTTTTACAGTGCGATCGAAAAGAGCGGCGCTGCCAGCGATTTCTGGCAGAAAAATGAGATCTGGATCATCTGTATAGCATCTCTGTTACACAATAACCGCAATTTCGGCGGTTTTCAGTCTTTCCTCAGTGAATTGCTGCTAAGAAAATTAGTTTAACAGGCGTAATGTTTTGTTCTGTCTGAGAACCTTTTACGGGTCCGTTTAAACTTTTTTTTTCATGGTCGATGATTGTAAAATCGTGCGTGGTGACAGGGGAAAAAAGCTGAAAAGGTTCCTATTTTTACCGTTATAACGTACTGTATCCGGGCTTTTCATCGCTTTCAGCCGCTGGGATAGAAAGCGTTGGTGCGCTTTTTGCATTTTGCTGTTTTTCAACTACCAGAGCGGTACTTTTAAAGTGACTGTCAGGTGACAAATTATTAAGCAGAATGATTTAAAGCCTTTATGATAACTCTCAGATGTGAAGCAAATGGACGTTTACAGCAGTAACCGGGTTCTACTAATAAAAAGAGGTAATCCATGAAAGAACGGCCGATTCTTTTTTCCGAACAGCGTGTTCGTGCCCTGTTGGTTGGCCAGCAAACACAAACCCGGCGCATTATGAAAACGCAGGCTTTTGGTCCGGGACAGGATCATCACGAAGGCGTGCACGCTTTCGATGTGAGCGCGAACCATCTTCATGGGTATAAGATGATGTCGATGACGGACATCAGCTACCAGTGCCCGTATGGCAAACCCGGCGACATTCTCTGGGTACGTGAAACCTGGCGGGGTCCCATGGTGCCAGAGCACGATCTGACGGAATATGACCGCGACCCGACGCCGTTTCGTCAGCCGGAATTTTGCCAGTACCGGGCGGACAGTAATGAACTGGGGCAGCATGCGATGAGTACGCCGGAAGCTGAAGAGTTTGGCTGGCAGACCGCCATCCACATGCCGCGCTGGGCCAGCCGCATCAACCTGGAGATTACGGGCGTGCGTGCGGAGAAAATTCAGGATATCAGTGAAGATGACATCATGGCGGAAGGCGTACAGACCGATTCGCACTTCCTCAATAATTTCTTCACCATGAACGTCAATTCGGAATCGCCCAAAGAGGCGTACCGCAAAGCGTGGCAAAAACAGTATGGTGCCACCAGCTGGGAAGTTAACCCCTGGGTCTGGGTCATTGAATTTCAGCGTGTTGAACGCAAATAACCCATCAGAACCGCGCTTTGCGGGTTAAATCACAGACAACGGCCGCACTAACGGGTTGAATACGCTTTCAGCCCTGAAGTCAGAATCTGATGCCAGCATTCGATGCTGGCATTTTTGTGTCTGGCGCGTCAGGATAGCCAGAGAGTCCGGTTCTGTGCAGGAGTTGCGATGTTTAAATGGCCCTGGAAAACGCATAACGACAGGCTGGTTGCCTTGCCCTGGCAGCAGGGACTGGCGCAACCGATTTTCAGCCCGCTCAGTGAGGCCGAGCAGGAGACGCTGGTCGCGCTGGCGACGCGCTTTCTGCAACAGAAAAAGCTGGTGGTGATGGAAAACGCCGAGCTGGATGAACTGCGCAGCGTGCGCATCGCCCTGCTCTTCTGCCTGCCGGTGCTGAAACTGGGTCTGGAGTGGCTGGACGGTTTTCATGACGTACTTATCTATCCTGAGCCGTTCAGCGTGGAGGATCAGTGGCAGGATGAGGATGGATTGGTCCACAGTTCTCCCGCCGTTCATGCCGGCCAGAGCTGGACGCAGGGGCCGGTGGTGCTCAACTGGCTCGATATTCAGGATTCGTTTGATCTCTCCGGCTTCAATCTGATCATCCACGAGGTGGCCCACAAGCTGGATGCACGCGGCAGTGGTTACACCAGCGGCGTGCCCATGATGCCACTCCGTGATGTGGCGCAGTGGGAAAAAGATTTGCGTGCCGCGATGGCAGAGATTGAAACGGAAGTGGAACTGGTCGGTGAACAGGCTGCGACTATCGATCCCTACGCCGCCAGCGATCCGGCAGAGTGCTTCGCCGTCCTTTCTGAATATTTCTTCACGGCCCCGGTTCTGCTGGCTGAACGCTTTCCGGCCATGTATCAGCATCTTCAGCACTTTTATCAGCAGGACCCTCTGGCCAGAATGCGCGCAGAGACGGCCCAAAGTGCTTAAATCGTGATCGCTTTGCTTTAAAGCTAGCCAGTTGAATGATAATGTATTTTTTGCTGTTGACACCTTCGGGCGACGTCGTTAATATTCGCCTCGTTCCAACGATTCCTCTGTAGTTCAGTCGGTAGAACGGCGGACTGTTAATCCGTATGTCACTGGTTCGAGTCCAGTCAGAGGAGCCAGATTTGAAAAAGCAGATATCTCCGGATATCTGCTTTTTTGCTTTTCAGAAGCCGCCGATTTCTCCTGCGCACGCTTGTTGTCATTTTCCCCTGCCGATAACGAAAAAGCCGCTAACGTTAATTTTCCGCACAGCCGCAATTCCCTTTTTCACCGGGCGACAGGCAAAGCGATTCGCTAAAAACCAGCCGTCAAAACAGACCGGCTGGCTTAGTCGACTGACAATATTATTCAGGGATCGTCAGCACCTGACCCGGTGCAATATGATCCGGGTTACTGAGGATGCCCTTATTCGCCTCAAAGATTTTCATATATTGCGCGCCATCATTGTAAAACTGTTTAGCAATTGCGCTCAGCGTATCACCGGACTTCACAGTATAGGTGCGCGTGCCCGCTGCCGTCGCGGGTTTATCTTCAACATTTTTATCAACAGCATTTAACAACTCACCGCCAATATTTTTAATATTATCCAGAATGCTCATATTTACTCCCCTATCGTTTTCGAATCGTTTACTTTAATTAAAAAAACAGGATTGCCAGACAATTACTTCGCGGCGTACGATACACCCGCTTTAATTTTGTGGATTAAACCACTGTTAAACGCGAATTAATTTTATAAAAAGAGGGATGTTGAGAATGGGTATATTGTCATGGGTTTTATTCGGACTGCTTGCCGGTGTCATCGCCAGATGCATCATGCCGGGTAAAGAGAACATGGGTATTTTTATGACCATTGTTCTGGGTATTATCGGCGCGCTGATTGGCGGTGCGGTCAGTACGGCGCTGGGCTTTGGCCAGGTCAGTGGTTTCAATATTTTCAGCATCGCGATTGCCACCGTCGGTGCCATTATTGTGCTGTTCGTTATTCATAAAATCAGAGCATGCAAGCAGGCGTAACCTATTAATCTTCAGGGGAGAAAAGAATGAGTTTACTGGATACGGTGCTGGCGATGTGCGGCCTGAATAATCAGACCAGTCAGGAAGTAAGAGGCGTACTGGAGTGGGTCGAGCAGCAAGGTGGATTACACACAATCGTCAGTCATCTTCAGAGCGGCGAGTACAGTGAAGTGGTTAATTCCTGGCTCGGCGATCAGCAGAACGTTGCCCTGAGCAGCGATCTGGTGCAGAAGATGATTAACTCTGAGGCCATTGAACAGCTCGCTGCACGAATGGGCATTAACACCAGCGACGCACTGAACCTGCTGGTAAAATATCTGCCTCAGCTGGTTGATAAAGCCTCTTCCGCAGGCGTAATTGACAAGAAAGCTGATTTAACCGGGCTGGTCAGTCAGTTAACGCACTAAGCGTAAGGCAACCGGGAGATAAAAGCCTGCGAATGACGTCCGGGGCTTTTATCTTTTGGATTGGGTGTATGGCCTAATTTAGTCTATAAACAAAAGATTATCGGGGTGGCAATTTTACTGATATGTCAATGAAGGGGAACATTTGAGACCGAAAATGAAACCATGATTAATTTCACTTCGCGAATCTATCCTTTAACCTGGGTAAAGATCGGAAAGAAAAAATTTACTTTAATTTTTAATCAAAATAACACTCATGAAATAAATTACTTATAGCCGATTAAAGACTATAACCATCAGGAACATCCCTTATTAGTAAGGCAATATTCGCTCCTGGCTTTGTCAACTTTTATGATCTGCAGATATAGAAATTTTAGGGCTCATATAAACCGTCAGCAACAAACGGAAATTTCAGAGCCAAACGGTATCCTGAGGGCACAGGTCCATTGATTTCCTGCCATGAATGAACCCGTGAGTATCCAGCAATGACCTGATAACAATCCAATATCAACTACCGGGAAATTAACCAGCTTGCTTATAATGCGAAACCCATTCCAGACGCCGGGATTAAGCACCTATTCTTTCCTGAGATTATAAAGCCATTGGGTTGCATTGGCTCAGGATAATCCAGCCTTGTGACAACGGTACGAAGAACTTAACTATTATCATAATCAGCAACAATTTCGGTTTCAACTACAGAAGCATTTCTTTCATCATCTTGACGAATGGTTCCGTTATAATTTTTTGGAGTAATGCTATCACCGTCCAACAGTGCTGATATTGCTCTATTATTCTAAGCTATATTTCCAGCTAAAGCGCGCTGAGCCGGCAGCTTAGAATAATCATTATTTTTCCTAAGATACCTACGTCGTTCTTATGATGATCTTGCTGGAATAGTATGAACATTATTCTTTCCTTAGCGATGACGCACATGACTCAGGAAATGGCTAAAGAAGAGAGTTAATACGAACGCGGGCTGAAGGTATGACAACACCAATAGCCCGCTGACCATAAGCAACTCAGAAGGGAGTGATCATGGCTGACACGCATCCTCAGCCCGATACCCGCCACACCAATAACCGCCGCCAGCGAATCGCAGTTGCATTATTACAAAGTGGGATACCGGCCTAACAGGGGCCTGCCGAACCCGCTGCCACAGCTCACCATTAAAGGCCGCTGGCTGGAAGCGCTGGGATTTACGACCAGGCAGAAGATCGAGGTGATCACCGGACCGGGACAGTTGAGCTTCCGGCTGGCTGAGGAGTGATCGGCAGAGAAAAAAATCCCGGCTCGTTGGCCGGGATTAATTAATACTCAGAGTGGTAGATAACAATATACTTATCTCCAAGTTCTTCTTGAAGAAGATAAGTCAACTTATAACCATCATCAATAAATCGTTTTTCCTCCTCTTCACTTTTAAAACCAGATGACGCAGGATCATCCATATTAAGTATGGCATCATATCGTTCAGCCCATTCTCTGAGACTGCATTTCAACTCTGGTGATATCGGTAGTTCTTCAGGAGATATATCTCCAAAATCTTCCAGAGTTGTCCCCCATAATGGATGACAATGGTAGTCAGCCATCAATTTTATTTTTTTCATTTTACTGAACCTCGTAAGTTAGCACCCACGATATACCCGTTACTCACTACAGTAATAGCAATATTATATTTTTTGCCGTTTATCATCGCTTCATATATTGGCCGACCAGTTCCAGACCCTTAGTAACCAACTATTTTACCATCTGTGACAGCTTTCGTTACCGCACCAGGAATTCGTGCTTCTGATACACCTATTTTCGCAATTTGACTACCATGTTCTTCGACAATATGTTGTAGCCCTGATTTAGAATTACCCTTCTCAAGGAAAATGATCTTTCCACTATTATCCTTTGCAGCACCCACAACTTTTTCTGGTGTAAATTTAATACCTTGGGTTGTCATCTCTTTAAATAAGGATTTAGTTGCAAAACTATTTCTTGCTATTATGAAAAGATCTTTACCCAACATTCCCAGCGATGCTACCGCTGCCTGATTCTCAGGATCAGACACGAACGCAGCATACTTGGTCCACTCAGGACTATTTGTTCAGTTCGCTGGCCTTCTTGCCAGGATACATCGTGCTGAGGATTGCTCTGGCCATCAGCTCACCGCCTGCAGCACCGGCTGCCCCCGCTGATGCGCTGTTACCTGCAAGCTGAGCCAGCACGGCACCTGCGACCGCATGAGCCATAGTATTGGCCAGGACGTTAGTCTGCTCCTGTCCATCGACAAATTTGCTGGTTGCGTGCTTGATTTTATTGGCGATATACGGTGCCACTCCACCTGCTGCGGCTGCGCCCAGGTTACTTGCGCCAAGGCCGCCCAGAACGCCGGTCACCGCTGCTGCTGCCATGGAATAGCTGCCGCCGCCATTAAGCGAACTGCCTTTGACGGCATTGGCTTTATATTCCGACGACAATTTACTCTTACTCGCGCCGACGCTGAGCTCAATTTTGATCCCCGCCTCGCTCATATTGCCGTTGGCAAGAGCTTGTCCGGGCTGTATGGTCTGTTTGCATGACATTGCCCAGCCTCTTTTTTAGCGATGACGTCTGAGCCACTGATGTGGGCATTATTACCGGCGATTAACGTGACGCTACTACTGTACTGCCCACAGCGCTGGCGCTCTGACTTTGGGTTGTGACGTCACGATTAAGCTGCTGGCGAGTAGAAGCACTGCCGAACGTCACGCCGATACTGCCGCCGCTCATCATGCCGCTCTTTTTAATTTCTTTCAGGCTGTGGCTATGCTGCTCTCCAGTGGCCGCAGCGATCGCGAGATCACGTCCTGCCTTGCGCGCAACACTGTTATCGCCTACTACGCTGGAACCCGTTACACCAAGATCACGTCCGGCGACGATCTGGCTGCCCGTGGTGTTAATAGTCTCAGTACTGGTCGCATCAATTTTTTGCCAGCAGTTTCCGAAACCGCACTGCGAGGTACCAGTAACGCTTTTACTTCCGGTAATGCGATATCATTCCAGGCATTCAGCAGCAGATCACCCCCGGCTTTGAGGTTAGCTATCGTTGCTTGCTTTGAGGGTCAGAGAGTCCAGTGAAGTGATGCTGGCCGCTGGTCCAGTCAGGGTTTCGGTATAAGATTTCTTCGTTCCCTTGCCGTTGTCTGCATCCAGGTGCCAGAGCTGTGACGTAGTCAGGTTATTGATGTCATCGTTAACGCTTTCCAGAGCGACTTTTTTACCGCTAATCGTCGCGCTGACGTTGTTGATATCGTTCAATGCGCTAAGTTGCAGATCGCCACCAGCCTGGAGCAGACCGGCGTTGAGGTTACAAAGGGTATTCTGGCTATGGATTGTCATGTCGTTTTTGGCAATCACGCTACCTTCTCGCTCATTCATATAAATATCTAAAGAACCGGATGCAATAAAACGGTGAAGGTATCCGAATAAAACTCACCGTTGCACACCACGCCCCACAAATGAAAAAGGCCCGCGGGATAGCGGGCCTTTAACCGGAAAAATCAGAGTCACCCTTATTTTTCATGGTAGCGATGCACGGCCGGATAATATTCCAGTCCATAAAGCTGGCCCAGTGGCAGCAGCAGTTCAACGTTGATATCATGTCCGGCTGCCTCTGCCGCAGAACCACTCAGCAGTTGCTCAAACCAGGCTTTCAGTTTCTGTTTCATCTCAGGATCTCCGCATCAGTTGATGTTCTGAGTAAACCCGCTTGCGGGCGCCAACAGAAGCAAAAATTTCTGCGCTGCTTATGCCAGAAATGACAAAGCGGATTCTGACTGGCTGAAAGCCCGCTTCAGGCTGGCTACTGCGTTATCAGCGTGACCCAGTTGGCGCCCTTCCCTGCCGGCGCTTCAGCGACCCGTGTGAGCGTGCCGTTGGTGGGTTCGATGGCGTAGCTGCCAATCACCGCACTCTTCTCTCCGCTGACGATCAGCCATTTACCCTGCGCATCAATCGCAATACTGCGCGGCTGTTTCTCGACCGGCCAGCTGCCCGTCAGGGTTAATTCGCCCGACGGCTTATCGACCCGATAACCCGTGACGGTGCTGGAGGTGCGCTCGGTCACAAACAGAAACCGCCCATCCGGAGTGATTTGAATATCTGCCGCCCAGATGCGCGGCGTCGGATCGTTGTAGCCCGCCGGACGCTGCTCACCGTGCTGCAGGTTATATTGCTTTGCCACCGCGTTCGGCCAGTGTTTCAGTTCCGTCAGGGAGCCATCCGCCGCACGCCGGAACTGGGTGATGGTGCCGCTCATCTCCGCGAGGTTATAGAGGAAACGGTTATCTGGCGAGATAACAGAATGCCGCGCACCGCTGTTCTTCTCACCCTGGACAAAACCGCTTCCCAGCGGCGTTATCGCGCCATCAGCGCTGAATCGGTACTGCAGCACCCGATCCGCACCCAGATTTCCCACATAAAGCGACTGATTGCTGACGTCGGTGATAACCGAGTGGGCGTGCGGCCCGGTCTTCACCTCACTGGTCACCTGCGCTGTCACTACACCCTTATCATCAATCCGGTAGCTGATGACGATATCGCTGTCATACGAGGCGGCGAGCAGATAGCGACCCTGTCTGTCGGTGGTGATCCAGGGAAAACTGGCTGACACCGGCGTCACCGCCTGCTTCTGCAGCACACCCTGTGGCCGGGTCACGCGCCAGCTGACGATCGCATAGGGCGGCGTGCGCAGCGCACCATAGAGATGTTTACCATCCGGGCTGGCCGCCAGCGGCATAATCTTTTTCCCGGCGGGGGTATCGCCCTGCCATGTCAGGCCGCCATCTTTCTCGCTGAGCTGATACCGGGATACCGTGCCGGATTCCGCGTTCGACACATAAACAAAGGTTGTCGCCCATAGTGGGCTGCTGCAGAGCAGTGGCAACAGGGCCAGCGCCGGTTTAAGACGGGTCATAGGATCACCTCGATAAGTTTGATCTGCGCCAGTGCGCAGCAGGGTTTACGCTAACCCGGTGAGGCGAGAGTGGCTTTGTGCAACCGTCTGAAATCAGGCGCGAAAGTCTGGAGATGTGACGGCGCAGGGATTTCTGATAGTGCCTTCCCCCGCCGCCGGAGGAAGGCAAAGGCGCTAACCGGTTTTCTCGATCATTTTCTGATAGCGGTTAAGCCATTTACCGCTGTTGAGCCGCCACCAGAAGAAAATCCCGCGCACCGTCCAGTCCAGGAACATCCCGAGCCAGACGCCGGTCACGCCCATCCCGAACTGGATGCCGAGCAGATAACCGACTACCACGCGCGCGCCCCACATGCTGAACATCGACACGTACATGGTATAACGCGCATCGCGGGCGCCCTTAAGCCCGGCGGGCAACACCCAGGAGGCGGCCCACAGCGGCATAAACAGCGCATTCAGCCAGAGCAGATGCTTCGTGACATTAATCACTTCCGGATCGCTGGTGTAGAAACGCGCCAGCAATCCGGCCAGCGGCACCGTTAACAGCGCAATGGCGCTCAGACAGGCCGTTGCCAGCCAGAAAACATGCCGCACTTGACGCTCCGCCTGGAACACCTGATTCCTGCCCAGGCGGGTACCGGTAATAATGGTCGACGCCGACCCCAGCGCATTGCCCGGCAGGTTAATCAGCGAAGCGACCGAGAAGGCGATAAAGTTACCGGCAATCTCGCTGGTGCCCATGCCCGCCACAAACACCTGGGTCAGCAGTTTACCGCCGTTGAACAGCACGGACTCGATACTGGCAGGCACGCCTATACCTAAAACTTCCATCAGGATGCTGCTGTTCCAGCGCCGGAAGTAGCTCGACAGCGTGATTTTCAGCGAGGCGTTAAAGCCGATCATCAGCACATAGATCACCGCAATCGCCCCGATATAACGGGTGATGGTCAGCCCGAGTCCGGCCCCGACAAAACCTAAACCGTCCCATGAGAAGCAGCCGTAGATCAGCACGCTACTGATGATGATGTTAAGGATGTTCATGCCGCCGTTTATCAGCATCGGGATTTTGGTGTTTCCTGCGCCCCGCAGCGCCCCGCTGCCGATGAGCGTAATGGCGGCCGCCGGATAGCTCCAGGCTGAGGTCTGCAGATAGCTGAGCGCCAGCGCTTTGACTTTCGGGTCTGCGGCCCCCGCTATCGCATCGACAATCAGATGGCCCCAGAACTCAATAGCGATCACCAGTACAAAGGCGAAAATCGTCATCATGGCCAGCGACTGGCGCGTGGCGGCCCGCGCCCGTTTACCGTTGCGTTTGGCGAGGCTGAATGCCACCACGACCGTGGTGCCCAGATCGATAGCGGCAAAGAAAGAGATAATCACCATGTTGAAGCTGTCGGCCAGACCCACTCCCGCCATCGCCTCTTTACCCAGCCAGCTGACCAGGAAGGTGCTCAGCACGCCCATCAACAACACACAGGCGTTCTCGAAAAAGATAGGTACTGCCAGTGGCGATATTTCACGCCAGTAGAGCGTGCGATAAGAGCGGCGTTTCGGGTACCACGCCGTGCGTCTGATCGCCTGCATCACTGCTACGCCGGGATTTTGCAAAGGATTACCAAATCAGAAGAGACTGGACAGGAGATCTTATGATGATAGGGGTCAGAGAAATATGCAAAGTCTTTCCGGTGGAAATTAATCATGGTTACAAACTTTTTATGGCCGTCCCGGCAGATTCTGTCGCAGAGGCCCGCCGGCTTCAGTCAGCCTGATTATTTACCTGCCGTGACGATGTGTCACCGGACGCTGACGTTGCTGCACAGGGCATATTGTGCCGCGGTATCAGGAGGCATTTTCCGTCTTTGATAGTAAAGGTTTCCTTAACGACTTTTTACGCGCCCTTTTCTGCCGCCGCGCCGCACTGATCAGATAACGCGCGATTTCCGCGTAAAATAAAAGCAACCCAATATTCTTCACCAATCCCGGCAACAAACCCGCTAAGCTTGGGGCAAATCGCGGAAAAAAATGGAAGGAGAAACCATGCCGACACAACGGAAAAACCTGACCAGCCAGCAGGCGCTGGATGAACTTGAACGCCTGTACGAGGGGGCTGTTGAGGCGCTGCGCACGGCGATTAAAGCCTTTACGGAAAACGGCACACTGCCCGATGCCGACAAGCGGGCGCAGGGGCTCTTTGTTTATCCGGAGCTGCGCATCACCTGGCACGGCGAAGGGCCGCAGCAGAACCGCACGCGCGCCTGGGGACGCTTTACTCATACCGGCAGTTACAGCACCACCATCACCCGTCCGGCGCTGCTGCGTCACTACATCGCGGAACAGCTTCAGATGCTGGAGAAGGAGTATCAGCTGGAGATTGACGTGGTGCCATCCAGCCAGGAGATCCCCTATCCTTATGTGATCGACGGTTCCGATCTCTCCCTGGACCGCACCATGAGCGCCGGTATTGCGCGCCATTTTCCGACCACCGAGCTGTCACAGATTGGCGATGAGACGACCGATGGCCTGTTTCACGCAGATGCCCAGTTCCCGCTGTCGCACTTCGACGCGCTGCGCACCGACTTCTCGCTGGCCCGTCTGCGTCACTACACCGGCACCAGCGTAGAGCACTTCCAGCCGTTTGTGCTGTTCACCAACTACACCCGTTATGTGGATGAGTTCGTGCGCTGGGCGATTGAGCAGGTACGCGATCCCAATACCCCGTACGACAGCCTGGCCTGTGCCGGTGATGTGGTGCTGACCGCCGACACTGCCGACAGCGAGTCGATGCTCCTGGATCTGGCCTGGAAGAAGCACCAGATGCCTGCCTGGCATCTCACCTCACCGAATCGTCGCGGCATCACGCTGATTAATATCGGTGTCGGCCCGTCGAATGCCAAAACCATCTGCGACCATCTGGCCGTCATGCGTCCGCACGCGTGGCTGATGATTGGTCACTGCGGCGGCCTGCGCGAGAGCCAGCGGATTGGTGATTATGTGCTGGCCCACGCCTATCTGCGTGACGATCACGTACTCGACAGCGTGCTTCCGCCTGATATCCCGGTGCCAAGCATCGCCGAAGTGCAGCGCGCGCTCTATGACGCCACCAAAGCGGTGAGCAACATGCCAGGCGAAGAGGTGAAGCAGCGGCTGCGTACCGGCACCGTGGTCACCACGGATGATCGTAACTGGGAGCTGCGCTACTCGGCGTCGGCGCTGCGCTTTAACCTGAGCCGCGCGGTCGCGGTCGATATGGAGAGCGCCACCATCGCCGCCCAGGGCTATCGGTTCCGTGTGCCTTACGGCACGCTGCTGTGCGTTTCAGATAAGCCGCTGCACGGCGAGATCAAGCTGCCGGGTCAGGCAAACCGGTTCTATGAGGGCGCGATTTCGGAGCATCTGCAGATTGGCATCCATGCGGTTGAGCTGCTGCGCGCCGAAGGCGATAAGCTGCATTCGCGTAAGTTGCGGACGTTTAATGAGCCGCCTTTCCGCTAGGTGTATCGCCGCTGGCTCGGGGAGTTTTGTTCGCTGCGCAAACGGGCTGGCAGCAGAGCTGATGCCAGGGATTGTTCGCTGCGCGAACGGGCGCTGAGAGGGGTTCCGTTCGCCTGAGCAGTTGGGCAGTTTCAGTATCGCCTCTGCAGGCGACCGACAAGGGGCGCCAGTCGCCGCGCCCCTTGTCCCCGCGCTCCGGCCTGCCTCACCGCCGCTTCGCGGTCCCTTCGCTTCTTCCGGATTTCTGACGGACCGGCAGGACGCGCCATCCCTGGCGCGAACCCGCCTCTTCGCGACATCCCTGTCGCTCGTCCTGAAATCCCTCATCCGCTCAGCGGTTCAGATGGCCTCCCTGACCCCTCGCTGTTATCTCTTCTTTCTTTGTTGGCACGTTATCGCTGTGGGTTTTCAGGATTGCCTCTGACTTCAGGCTCAGCAGTCAGAAAGGCCTTACACCCTATCCGCGGTAATCACGTCTTCTTCGGGCACTGAGATTGTAGCGGTAAGATTCCGTGATTAGCTTTGGCTTTGGCTTTGGCTTTCAGTTCAGCAGACAACACAGCACCAGAGTTAACACAAAGAAATCACAGGCCGGGGTTGGTGAGAGGCATCCGAAGCGCTGAGGAACAACCGGAGGCCAGGATGCGCCGACAGGACGGCGCGAGCCAGGGATGGCGCGTCCGGCCGGTCCGCTGGTCGCAGGGTGTGACGAGGGCACCCCGCGAAGCGGGGCGCGCAGGCAGCCGGACGCCGGGATTGTTAAGGGGCGGGCGTCCGCCCCCTGACGCGTCCGCCTGGACAGGCAACCTGAAACTCCCAACCGCCTGGCGGGCGAAACCGGTCAGCGTAAAACTACCGCCCCATTCGCGCAGCGAACACTCCCTCGCCTGGCGGGCTAAACCCGCTCAGCGCACACCCGCAGCCATGCGAAAACTATTCAGCGCCAGCACGATGTAAAGTGAAGCCACCCTGCGCTGCACCCAGCCTGGTATTCCCCGACACCAGCGGCCTGCAATGCCAGCAACCGGCAACAAATTTACCGGCGACGGTCTGTCAGAGGCGTCCGCAGCGCTGAGGAACAACCGGAGGCCAGGATGCGCCGACAGGACGTCGGCGAAAGGACGGCGCGAGCCAGGGATGGCGAGTCCGGACGGTCCGCAGGCCGCAGGGCGTGACGAGGGCACCCCGCGAAGCGGGGCGCGAAGGCAGCCGGACGCCGGGATTGTTAAGGGGCGGGCGTCCGCCCCTTAACGCGTCCGCCCGCACGGGCAAACTGAAACTCCCCGATGCCTGGCGGGCGAAACCGGTCAGCGTAAAACCACCGCTCCTTCGCGCAGCGAACACTCCCCGACGCCTGGCGGGCGAAACCCGCTCAGCGCACACCCGCTGCTATCCAGAAACCTGCTATTCGAAACCCGCTAAACACCCCGCCCTGCCTTAAGGCAACCATCAGGCACTCAGCCATCCCAGCTTAATCACGAACAGAATCGACAGGATCACCAGCGCTGCATTCACCTCTTTCGCGCGACCGCTCAGCAGCTTCACCAGCGTCCAGGTGATGAAACCAAACGCGATGCCGTTTGCGATTGAATAGGTCAGCGGCATGGTCAGCGCCGTCACGGTAACCGGCGCGGCGGTGGTGATATCTTTCCAGTCAATCTCGGCCAGACCTGATGCCATCAGCACCGCCACAAACAGCAGCGCAGGCGCGGTGGCATAGACCGGTACGCTTGACGCCAGCGGCGAGAAAAACAGCGCCAGCAGGAACAGTACAGCGACCACGATCGCCGTCAGGCCGGTCCGGCCACCCGCACTCACGCCCGCCGCCGATTCCACATAACTGGTGGTGGTCGAGGTGCCCAGCAGTGAACCAAACAGCGCAGCCGCACTGTCAGCAATCAGCGCACGGCCCATCTTTGGCACGTTACCCTGCTCATCCGCCAGTCCGGCACGTTTGGTCACGCCCAGCAGCGTACCGGTGTTATCGAACACGTCCACGAACAGGAAGGCAAAAATCACGCTGACCAGACCGACGTTGAACGCACCTGCGATATCGAGCTGCATAAAGGTTGGCGCAATCGACGGCGGCGCAGAGAAGACGCCGGCAAACGGCGTCAGGCCGATGCCCATCGAAATAAAGGTGACCAGCAGGATACCGATCAGCACCGCACCGGTTACGCGACGCGCTTCCAGCACCACGATGACGATGAAGCCCAGCATCGCCAGCAGCGGACCCGGTTTGGTCAGATCGCCAATGCCCACCAGCGTTGCCGGGTTATCAACAACAATGCCCGCGCCTTCCAGCGCGATAATCGCCAGAAACAGCCCGATACCCGCGCCAATCCCGGCGCGCAACGGCAGCGGAATACTGGTAATAATCCACTCACGGATTTTGAACAGCGACATCGCAAAGAAGATCACTGCCGAAAGGAATACGGCACCCAGTGCAACCTGCCACGTGTAGCCCATATGCAGCACTACGGTGTAGGTGAAAAACGCGTTCAGCCCCATGCCCGGTGCCAGCGCAATCGGGTAGTTGGCGATCAGGCCCATCAGCACACAGCCAATCGCCGCTGCCAGGCAGGTGGCGACAAATACCGCGCCCTTATCCATGCCGGTCGCGCCCAGAATGCTCGGGTTCACAAACAGAATATACGCCATCGCCAGGAAGGTGGTGATCCCGGCGATAATTTCGGTCCGGACCGTGGTGTTGTGCGCTTTGAGTTTGAATAGTTTTTCTAACATCATCATCTCTCGATACAGGAGACAGCCGTCTCTCTTGCCAAAGGGGTTTGCATGCTGATTATTCTGTTTCCGGGAAAGGGAGAGCGGCCGCTGCATACTGACAAGCCGATATCGCCTGACATCCGTGACTAACCCACTGCCAAAAGCAATTGCCATGCCATCTTCCGACGCAATCGATTACCTGGCAGGGCCGGAGAAGCCTGAGACAATTCCGAGCCAAAACGAGGCGCGATTATGGTGCAATGCACCGTTCCTGCGCAATCGTTTTCCTGCGGCGGATGAGCCCCCCCGGAAAACTCTGCGTCAGCGCACGCTTCTGCACTCTCACAGGCGAAGCTGGTCACGTTTCAGCACGCTCCCTGAGCAACCTTTTCTGGCCTGTGTAGACTCCTGAATTAACTCTTTCGCAACATTGAGGCCGCGCCATGAAGCCAGCGATTTTGGTGGTGGATGATGATCCTGCCGTCTGCGATGTCCTGCAGGATGCGTTAAGTGAACATCTGATGACGGTTTACCGCTGCCATCAGGGACGTGAGGCGCTGGCGATGCTCAGCGACCACCCGGACATTTCGCTGGTGATGCTGGATATGATGCTGCCCGACACCAACGGGCTGCTGGTGCTGCAGGAGCTTCACCGGCAGCGGCCGGAGCTGCTGGTGATTATGCTGACCGGCATGGGATCGGAAGCAGAGATGGTCGTGGGCCTGGAGATGGGCGCGGATGACTACATCGCGAAGCCCTTTAATCCCCGCGTGGTTGTGGCGCGTGCCAGAGCGGCCCTGCGCCGCAGCGAGCGGACGTCGCTGGCCGATCCCGGGCAGACAGGCTGGCGGTTTGGCGGCTGGCAACTGGATGACGGGCGCTGTCAGCTGTTTAATCCGCAGCGTGAACTGGTGCCGCTGACGCAGGGCGAATACAGCCTGCTGCGGGCGCTGGTTCGTCACGCCCGCAAGGTGCTCACCCGCGATCAGCTGCTGGAGCTGACCCATAGCGAGAGCCTTGATGTGTTTGACCGCACCATCGATGTGCTGATCATGCGGCTGCGGCGGAAAATCGAAACCAATCCCCATCAGCCGGATCTGATCCGCACGATTCGCGGGCTGGGCTATGTCTTTTCGGCTGATGTGGTCAGGCCGGAGATTGCGCCGCGCGCCAGCCAGATCGCCTGAATCAGCGCGGACCTGAACGCAACGGGCCCGTCGTTATTCCTCAAGCGTTCCACCCCAGGCGCGCGGCACCAGATCGGCATGCGCCTCCCCGCTTTCGATCACTTTCAGGATCTTTTCCGCGACCCGGTCGGGGGAATGCGCGAGGCCAGCCCCCTGCTGCGCCTGTGTCCTCGCTGCATCCTGCCCTGCTGATACAGACTGATAAAATTCCGTGTCGGTCATAAACGGATAAAGGGCAGACACCGTAATTCCGACGTCGGCCAGCTCCAGCCTGGCCACATCAGAGAGACCGTTAAGCCCTGCCCTGGAGCTGGTGTAGGCGGCCGAACCCGGATAGGTCGCCAGCGTCGCCCCGGAACTGATGTTGATAATGCACCCCGCGCCCTGCCGCCGCATCACAGGGATCACGGCCTGCATCATCATCAGCGGGGCAACCAGATTCAGATCGAGTAGCGCCCTGAACTGCGGAATAGCGATCTCTTCCACCGCCGCATAGAGCCCCTGCCCGGCATTATTGATGAGCACATCGATCCGGCCAAAGCGTGCCACACCCAGCCTGACGGCATGATCGATCTGATCAGACCGTGTCACATCGCAGGTGACCGGCAACGCGTTCGTGGATGCCCCGGCCAAAGCATCCAGACGCGCTTTGCGCCGCGCCAGTAAGATCACCCGCGCACCCGCCTCCAACGCTGCCCGCGCGGTGGCTTCCCCGATTCCCGACGAGGCGCCGGTAATCATGATCACGGACTCATTAATGTTCATCTCTTCTCCCGGCCATAAGCATTCAGAAAGCCAGCGTACTCCTCGGCGGATTGCACGGCGGCTGCAATCCTGCCTAATATTTGCCTGTTCCTGCTTTTCACCTTTTGGGCATGCGTGCCGGGGAGACCTGATATGACCCGGCTTGAAGCGTTAAGAGATGCGGTACTGACCCATGTGGCGGATGACCTGACGGCAACCGCGATTCCGCGTGTGGATCTTTATCGCGTCAGTCAGTCGATCGCCCTGCCACCAGCGATCTACCCGCCGTTCGTCAGCCTGATCCTCCAGGGTGAGAAAAGGCTTCAAGTGGGCAATCAGTCAATTCGCTATTGCGCAGGAGAGAGCTTTACCGCGTCGTGCGATCTGCCCGCCACGGGTGAAATCACCGGGGCCAGTCAAGCGTCCCCCTATCTGGCCGTACGTCTGACACTCGATTTCGCGACCATCCGCGATCTGCTTCAGCAGATGCCTGCACATTCCCCCTCCACGCTAACGCACGGCATCGCCGTCAATAAGGTGGAGGATGCGCTGGCGGATGCCTGGCTGCGGATGGTTCGCCTGCTGGCAAAACCGGATGAGTTGCGGGTGATGGCCCCGCTGGTGGAGCGGGAAATCCTCTTTCGGCTGTTACAGGAATCTCAGGGCGACCTGCTGCGCCAGGCGGCAGAGGTGAACGGCCACTTCACGAAGAGTCGTAAGGCACTGCTCTGGCTGCAAACTCACTACGCCACCGCCTGCCGCATGGAAGAACTGGCGGCGATCGCGGGCATGAGTCTCTCTGCTTTTCATCGCGGCTTTCGCGCCAGCACCGGCCTTTCTCCCTTGCAGTACCAGAAACAGCTCAGGCTCTATGCGGCGCGCAAAGCCCTGGCGCTGCGCCCGGGTAACGTCGCCGCCGTGGCAGCGGATGTGGGTTATCAGAGCCTGACGCAGTTCACGCGGGAATATACGCGCCTGTTCGGGCTGCCACCTGCCCGCAGCGTCAGAACAGTCAGTCCGAACGACACAACTGCGCCCCGATAAGCCCTTCGCCGGTCGGCTTAAAAAAAACCGTGCGAATAGTCATTACAGAGCAGCCAGCGCGGCGCTTCATCCTCGTCCAGCGGATTAAAACGGGCCAGCGGCGTCAGAAAGACGTTGTCATTTTCGTCATCGTTGGGCATCGACACCTCGCCCACCAGCACGTCGCCGTAGCCGCGCTCTCCCCAGAAACTGTGCCAGACGCCCGCCTCCAGCGTCACGCTCTCCCCCGGCGAGAGCCGCAGCTGTGAACCGGCCGCATGTGTCTGCCGCTGCCCGTCCAGCGACACCACCACCGGCGAGTCCGCCAGCCCTTTCCCTTGCCGGTTGTGCAGTTCGACGATCAGATTCCCGCCGCCGCGGTTGATAATGTCCTCCATCTTGCGCGGATGGTAATGCATCGGCGTGAGCTGCCCTTCGCGGACGTGCATGATCTTCTCGGCATAGGGTTTATGCCAGGGGCGTCCACCCGGCGAACCGTTGCGCAGGGTAAACAGCGTCAGTCCGGTCTGCAGAAAATCGTCCGCGCCAAAACTGGTGAGATCCCAGCCCAGCCGCAGCGCCAGAATCTCCTGCATCGCCTCCGGATCGCGGGTGCGCCACTGGCTCAGTCCATAGTCGGCCCACGGCGGCAGATGGACATCCTGCTGCCGAAAAAACTCGCGGGTCTGTTGCAGGTAGTGATTGACCGCTGAACGTTGCATGATCGCCTCCAGAGGGCGGCACCCGGCGGTGCCGCCGCGTCCCTTATTTCACCGTCCAGCCCTGATAGCTGCCGACGTTATCGCGATCGATCAGCTTCACGGGGATCAGTACCGGCTTATCCGGCGCCGGTTTGCCCTGCAGGATGTCATAACCGATCTCCACCGCTTTGGCTGCCATCACCTGCGGATCCTGGGCCGGTGTTGCCACGAACAGGGAGTTTTTGCGCTTCAGCGCCTCTTCACCGTCCGGCGAACCATCGACACCGACGATAAAGAATTCGCTGCGCTGCGCCTGTTTCGCCGCTAAATCGGCACCGATAGCCGTGGGGTCGTTGATTGCAAACACCGCATCGATTTTGGGATTCGCGGAAAGCAGTCCGGTCATCACCTCCAGTCCGCCTTCACGACTGCCTTTGGCGTTCTGGTTGTAAGAGAGCAGCTTGATCTCAGGATGGGTTTTCAGCTCGTTCATGCACCCTTCCACACGGTTCTGTACCGCCGAAACCGGGGGGCCGTTAATGATCACCACATTGCCTTTGGCCTTCAGGCGGTCCGAGATATATTTACAGGCCATCGCACCCGCCTGGGTGTTGTCGGAGGTGATGGTCGCGTTGGCGCCATCGGCCGCCACGTCCACCGCCACTACCACGATCCCGGCGTCACGCGCCCGCTTGACCGCCGGCGCGATCCCTTTGGAGTCCGCGGCGTTGAGGATAATCATGTCAACTTTCGCCGCAATAAAGTTGTCGATCTGGCCGACCTGCTGGCCGAGGTCGTAGCCGCTGGAGACCAGCGTCACGTTCACCTTATCGCCCGCCAGCTGACGCGCCTTCATCTCCGCGCCTTTGGTGATCTGCACGAAGAAGGGGTTAGCCAGATCGCCGACCGTGACGCCGATAGATTTAAGTTCTTTTGCCTGAGCCAGGCCGGAACTGAAGAGCGTTGCCGCCAGCAGCCCGGTTACAATCGGATTAAAACGCATAGACCTTCTCCTGCTGTTTTCAGAGTGCCAACCACTAAATGGCGTTTGGACCGGGCCGATGCCGCCTGGCGCATCCGCCCGGTTGAATTTCAGCTCACATGATGACGGGTACGGTATTTGTCGATCAGCACCGCGATGATGATCACCGCCCCCTTGATCACCAGTTGCCAGAAATAGGAGACGCCCATCAGCGTCATGCCGTTATTCAGCGTGGCAATAATCAGCGCGCCGATCAGGGTGCCGGTGATGGTGCCGATACCGCCGACAAAGCTGGTGCCGCCGAGGATCACCGCCGCAATCGCATCCAGCTCATAGCCGACGCCGAGGTTCCCGTTGGCGCTGTAGAGGCGCGAGGCGCTCATTAAGCCGCCCAGCCCCGACAGCAGGCCGCTCATGCCGTAGACAAACAGCAGCACGACACCCACCTTGATGCCGGTCAGTCGGGCAGCCTGGATATTGCCGCCGACCGCGTAGATATGGACGCCCAGCGTGGTGCGGCGCAGGATGAACCAGCAGATAGCGATGACCGCAAAGGCGATCACAATCAGCCACGGCACCGGCCCGAGATAGCCGTTGCCGATCCACTCGAAGTTAATATCGGAGTTGATCACCGTGGTGCCGTTCGCCAGCAGGTAGGCGGCGCCACGCAGGGCAGTGTAGGTGCCCAGCGTCACGATAAAGGGCGGCAGTCCGGCCCAGGCGACCAGGACGCCGTTGAACAGCCCCATGATCAGGCCCGCGCCCAGCGCCATCGGAATGGTCAGGGAGGCGAGCATGGGATCGAGCGACGCCACCAGCGCCACCACCGCCGTGGTGCCCAGCATCGACCCCACTGACAGGTCGATGCCGCCGGTCAGGATCACAAAGGTCATGCCCGCCGCCAGCACGATGTTGATCGACGCCTGACGGGTGATGTTGAGCAGGTTCGCCTCGGTAAAGAAATTGGGAGTGATAAAGCCAAACACCGCGACAATCAGGATAAGAATCGGCAGGATCCCCACCGTCTGCAGCAGATCGCCCATCAGGGCACGTTTCAGCGTCGGGGCTTTGGTGCGGGCCAGTTGAGTCATCGTGGTCTCCTTAAGTTTCGCTGGCTGACGCGCTGTGCGCACCGGTCGCCAGCGTCATAATATTTTCCTGACTGATGTGACTGCCCTCCAGCTCACCGACGATGGTGCCTTCATGCATCACGTAAACGCGGTCGCTCATCCCGACCACTTCCGGCAGCTCACTGGAGATCATCAGAATCGCCACGCCCTGCCGCGCCATCTGCTGCATCATCCGGTAGATCTCGCTTTTGGCCCCGACGTCCACGCCGCGGGTCGGCTCATCCAGGATCAGGATGCGCGGCCCAATCGCCACCCAGCGCGAGATCAGCAGCTTCTGCTGATTGCCGCCAGAGAGCCCGCCAGCCCGGACCTGAGCGTGCGGCACGCGGATATTGAGCGAGGCGATGGCTTCGCTGGCGATACTCTGGCCTTTGCGGCGGTTCAGCATTCCGTAACGGGCGTCCCGCTCCAGCGTCGCCATCACGATGTTCTCCTGGGCCGCCATCTCCAGAAACAGCCCCTGCTCTTTGCGGTTTTCGGTGAGGAAACCGATGCCGCGGGCAATCGCGTCGCGCGGCGACTGGATGGTCACCTTCTCGCCGTCGATCCAGATCTCGCCCTCTTTCGGCTTGTGAACCCCGAAGATCAGCTGCGCCAGTTCGCTGCGGCCAGCGCCTACCAGCCCGGCCAGCGCCACGATCTCTCCGGCCCGCACCGCCAGACTGCTGGGGTGCACTTTGCCGCCGTCGGTCAGATGATTGACCGCCAGCCGGATATCACCGAAAGCGATGGTGCGATCTTTGTTAAACAGGTCGCTAAGCGGCCGTCCCACCATCATCCGCACCAGCTCGCTGGCGTTGAGCTGCTCCCGCGTGAGGCTGCCGACATACTCCCCGTCGCGCAGGACGCTGACGCGGTCGGACAGTTCATACACCTCCGCCATACGGTGGCTGATGTAGATGATGGCCATGCCTTCACTGCGCAGCCGTTTGATCAGCGCAAAGAGCTGTTCGGTTTCCCGGTTGGAGAGCGCGGCGGTCGGCTCATCCATCACCAGAATGCGGCTGTTGCGCTGCAGCGCGCGGGCGATCTCTACCTGCTGCTGCTCGGCGATGCTCAGCCGGCTGACAAGATCCCAGGCGCTGAACTGCGCGCCGAGCCGATCGATCACCCGCTGCGCCTCTTCCGCCATCGCCCGTCGTCTGACCAGCCCGCCCGGCGCGATTTCGCTGCCCAGAAAGATGTTCTCCGCCACCGTCAGGTTGGGAGCCAGATTGATCTCCTGATAAATCAGGGTGATCCCGGCGGCCAGCGCCTCTTTCGGCCCTTTCAGGGCGTACGGCTGGCCCTCAATGAGAATTTCCCCGCTGCTGGCGGTATAGGCACCGGCCAGAATCTTCATTAACGTGCTTTTCCCTGCCCCGTTCTCGCCCATCAGCGCGTGGACCTCGCCGGGCCAGACCGTGAGATCGACGCCCTTCAGGGCATAAAAACTGCCGAAGCGCCGGGTAATCGCCCGCATTTCCAGTATGGGTCTGGCTGTCATCGCCTCGCTCCTGCCGACTGTGGATAGCCGCCAGTAAAGCAACGCCAGATAAACGGAAAATGTCAGCGGCCGTTCATATTTGTCATAAAGCGCGGCCTGACCGCTCCTATACTCGGCCCACTGTTGCCGTGATAAAGAGGTCGTGGGATGCAGCACAGTTATCCGTGGCAGGCCGGGGCGCGAGGGCGCCTGTTGCTGTTCAATCTGCTGGTGGTGCTGGTCACGCTGATGGTGAGCGTGGTGGCGATCGTGGGCTTCCGGCATGCCGGGACGATTCAGGAGCAGGCGCAGGCGCAGACGCTGGCCGACATGAACGGCAGCCTGGCGCTGGCGCGGGACACCGCTAATGTCGCGACGGCGGCGGTCCGGCTGTCGCAGGTGGTCGGGGCGCTGGAGTATCAGAGCGAATCGCAGCGGCTGCAGCAGAATCAGCAGGCGCTGCAGCAGTCGCTGAGCCTGCTGGCCAGCGCACCGCTGGCGGCCCGTCAGCCGGAGCGCCTCGCCCGGATCCGCGCCCGCAGCCTGATGCTGGAACAGACCATCAACCGCCTGCTGCTGACCGGCCATCAGCGCCATCTGCAGCGCAACACGATGCTGAGCGATCTCTGGCAGGCGCAGATTCTGCTCAGCCATATCGGCCTGCTGGTGCAGCGGGAGCAGCGGCCTCTGCCGGATGCCGCGCTGCGTGAGCAGACTGAGCGGCTGATTTCGATCGCGATCCGTACACCGTCGCCCATCGCAGTCATTGAGCAGCTTCAGCAGCTGATGACCGCATGGCGGGCCGTGCCGCTGGCTGGCGTAACCGGCGAGAAAGTCGGGCGACTGCTGGAGACGCAGCAGCGTCTGCTGCCGCTGGCGGAAGCGCTGGAGCAGAGCGACCTGGCGATCGCCTACGCCACCTACCGGATTAAAGCGCTGGTGGCGATGCTGAATGATGATATCAGCGCCTCGGTGCAGCAGGTGGCGCTGCAGAGCGAGGCACGGACGCTGGCCACCCACCGCGAGCTGGATTCGATCATCGGGTTTATCGCGCTGTTTGTGCTGCTGGCGCTGGCGATCACCGGCTATGCCGGGATCTATATCTACCGCAACCTCGGCTCGGGTCTCACGGCGATTGCCGGTGCGATGACGCGGCTGGCACAGGGTGAGCAGAACGTCAGCGTACCGGGGATACAGCGTCGTGATGAACTGGGCGAGCTGGCGCGGGCCTTTAACGTCTTTGCGCGAAATACCGCCTCGCTGGCGCACACCTCGCGGCTGCTGAAGGAGAAGAGTAATCAGCTGGAATCGACGTTTCTGGCGATGCGCGACGGCTTCGCCCTGTTCGACAACGGCGGTCAGCTGGTGGTCTGGAACGCTCAGTATGCGGAGCTGCTCGGCATTGCGCCGCGCGCGCTGCATCGCGGCGTTCACTATCAGCAGCTGCTGGCCCCGCTGGCGGTAGATCTGCACGATCCGGGGGAGCCGCAGGAGATCCGGCTGGCCGATGGCCGCACGCTGGAGCTGCGCTTCAGCCCGATTCCGCGCCGTGGCATGGTCAATACCGTGCTGGATCGCACCTCGCGGAAAACCCTGGAAGAGGCGCTGCAGCACAGCCAGAAGATGAAGGCGGTCGGGCAGCTCACCGGCGGGCTGGCGCACGATTTCAATAACCTGCTGGCGGTAATCATCGGCAGCCTGGCGCTTACGGAGGGCCAGCCGATGCCCGGCCCGCTGGCCAGCCGGATCGAGCGGGCGCGTCAGGCCGCCGATCGCGCTGCCCAGCTGACCCAGCGGCTGCTGGCCTTTTCGCGCAAGCAGGCCCTCTTTCCGCGTTCGGTGTCGGTGGTGACGCTGGTGGATAACCTGCAGGGGCTGCTACAGCACTCATTGCTGCCCGGACAGCAGCTGATCATTGATGCGCAGCGTCCCGGCTGGCCTGCCTGGATTGATGCCGGTCAGCTTGAGAATGCGCTGATGAATCTGGTGGTCAACGCACGGGATGCGATGCACCAGCAGAGTGGCGACATCCGGCTGCGCATCTGGAATCAGCGCCGGACAGAGGGCACCGAAAAGCGTGACCGCGTCACCATCGAGGTGATCGACCACGGCTGCGGCATGTCAGCCGCCGTTCGCGAGCAGGTGTTTGAGCCATTTTTCACCACCAAAGCGACCGGCAGCGGCAGCGGACTGGGGCTGTCGATGGTTTACGGTTTTGTGCGGCAGTCGGGCGGGCAGATCGAACTGGAAACCGCGCCCGGCCAGGGCACCACGGTCAGGCTGCTGCTGCCGCGCGCCGCGGAATCCGCCATAACGCCGGCGGTCGCCCCGCCCCCGCCTGCGCCCGCCGGGGTCGGCAGCAACCGGCTGGTGCTGGTGCTGGATGATGAACCGGCGGTGCGCCAGACCCTCTGCGAGCATCTGCATCAGCTGGGTTATCTGACGCTGGAGTGCGGTGACGGCGAAGAGGCGCTGGCGCTGCTGCGCCAGACCCCCGATATTGACCTGCTGATCAGCGACCTGATGCTGCCCGGCGAGATCAACGGCGCGGAGGTGATCCGCCAGGCGCAGCAGACCTGGCCGCAGCTGGCGACGCTGCTCATCAGCGGTCAGGATCTGCGCCACCAGCCGGTGACGCTGCCGCTGTGTGAACGGCTGGCGAAACCCTGGCAGCAGGCTCAGCTGGTGCAGGCGCTGCAGCGCGCCTGGCAGCGCAGCGAACGGCTTAATCGCGCGCAGCAGGCTGCCACAGTGGCACCGGCGTCCCGCTGATGTAGCGCTTACGCAGGCGGCTGGAGATCATATCCATCACCATCACCACCACCACCAGAATCAGCGTCAGGAACATCACCACATCCCAGTTCCACAACCGCATGTTTTCGGCATAGACCAGGCCGACCCCGCCCGCGCCGACGAAACCCAGTACCGCCGCCGAGCGGGTATTGGACTCAATCTGGTAGAGGCTCAGCGCCAGGAACTGCGGGAATGACTGGGTGAAGATGCCGAACCGGTGCTTCTGCAGGCTGTTGGCTCCGACAGCACTCAGCCCCCGCCCCGGCGAACGCTCCACCGCTTCGTGTCCTTCGGCGTAAAGCTTACCGAGCAGACCGACATCCTGCAGGATAATCGCGAGCACCCCGGCCAGCGGCCCCATCCCGACCGCCCGGACGAAGATCAGCCCCCAGATCGCCATGTCGATGCCGCGCAGCATGTCAAACAGACGCCGCATCAGGAACGCCAGCGGTTTGGCGGCGCGGTCGTGCATCACGTTTCGCGCCGCCAGAAACGACAGCGGCAGGGCCAGCAGCGAGGCGGTCAGCGTGCCGGCAAACACGATCCCCAGGGTGATGCCGACCTGCGACAGATAGTAGCCAAAGGGCCAGCTGGCGAACTCATGCCAGACAAACATCCGCAGAAAATAGCGCCCCAGCTGCTGGCAGCCCGCCAGCAGACGCGACCACTCCAGCCCGAACACCGAGAAGAAAAAGAGGTAGTAGAGCAGCACCGCCAGCGCGATCAGCGCCAGGCGACGCAGGTAGCGCGGCTGCGCGGCGAAGAGTGCGCGATGCTGCTGCTTCATCTGCGCGATATCGGGTACGTGGCTGATCATGCGCGTTCTCCTGTCACACGGCGACGAAGCTGGCCGGATAAGGTATCCAGCAGCGACACGACGATCAGGATCAGCAGCAGCGTGATGCTTACCTGATCGTAGCGATCCAGTTTGATATTGGTCATCAGCTCCTGACCGATGCCGCCTGCGCCCACCAGACCCAGAATGGTCGAGGAGCGGAAGTTAATCTCCAGTCGCATGAAGCTGTAGGAGAGAAAAACCGGCTTAACCTGCGGCCAGAAGGCGAAGCGCATCCGCTGCAGTTTGCTGGCCCCACAGGCCGCCAGACCGCGCACCGGCTTATCGGACGCCGACTCGATCGCCTCATAAAACAGTTTGGTCAGGCTGCCCACCGTGTGCAGCGCCAGCGCCAGGAAGCCGGGGATAGCGCCGATGCCAAACGCCATCACAAACATTACCGCCCATGCCAGCTCCGGCATGGTGCGCAGAAAGGCGACGAACGCACGAATCGCCAGCCGCACGCTGGCCGGTGTCTGCGTATTGTCGGCGGCGAAGAACGCCAGCACCAAAGCCACGCCCACCGCCACCAGGGTCGAGGCCAGCGCCAGCTGCAGCGTTTCCCAGATCAGCGGCAGCTGAATGGGTAAGCGGTAGCCCCAGTACGCCAGCGAGCCTTCGGTTTTACCGTCGGCAAACAGCAGCGGCAGGTGCAGCACCGGCAGGATCTCATGCAGATAGTCGAAGAAGTGCGGCAGCGACTGCCAGACGGTGAGCAGATTAAACTCGGCGACCTTGCCCGCCGCCAGATAGAGTGCCACCAGCAGCAGCGACCAGATCAGCGTGTCACGTTTCTGCTGACGGCGGATGCGCTGGTAGTAGTGTTCGAATTCGCTCAAAGGGGGATCTCCGGCACAAAAGCAGCGGGATAACGAGCCGACGGCCGTATCCCGCTTTTCCCGCCTGCGCGGGGAAGATAAGTCAGTGTCAGCCGCGGCTGCCTTTCATCAGGTCGCGCTTCATGTCGATGATGTTCTGATAGTCGGCGACCGTCGCCTCACCGATATGCTGCTGACCGCCCACCGCTTTCACGAAGCAGGCGTGATCCTCTTTATCCAGCTTTTTAATCGCCGACACCACTTTCGCTTTGAAGTCAGCGGGCAGCCTGTTGCTGACCAGCACCGGCCCGTTGGGGATCAGCGGAGACTGCCAGATAATGCGGATTTGCTTCATCAGATCCGGGTGGTCCATCCGGATCAGACGGCCAAACGCGCCGGAGGTGTAGCCGCTGTTGTAGTCACCCACCATCGAGGTCCAGGTGACCGCGCCATCAAACTGGTTGTTCAGCACGCCCAGAATGTCCTGCTCGTGACCGCCGGAAAAAGTGACGCTGGAGAAGGTATTGTTATATTTGTCATCCACCGAGCCGCCGAACATCTTCTTAAACGCCTGGTTCGGCATCAGGAAGCCGGAGGTCGAGTCGGGATCGGCCATCCCAAACGATTTGCCCTTGAGATCGTCGATCTTTTTGTAGGGGCTGTCCGCCTTCACGATGACCACCGAGTGGTAGCCGCGCGACTGATCTTTGTCATCGACCACGATGCCGACCACATCCACCGCTTTCGGGTTCTGAATGTAGACCGACGCAAACGAGGCGGGCGACATGCTCAGCACCATATCGATCTTGCCGCCCAGCAGGCCCTGAATCACACCCGAATAGTCAGAGGCGTTGCGCATCTGAGTATCGACACCCAGCTCTTTATCAAAGAAGGTCTTCACACACTGATTGTCGCCAATCTGCTGCGTGGCGTTCTGGCCACCCAGAATGCCCAGGTTAAGCTGTTTTGGCGCATCCGCTGCGCTGACACCAAATGCCATGACGGAGGTCAGGAGTGCTAAAGAAGTCAGTTTCATTCGACGTGGTTCTCTTACAGTGGACGTTAATGGATTTGGTTGAGTTCATCACCGTACAGCTGATGCAGCAGGCTGTCGGTCAGTCGGGAGGGATGATCGTCAAACAGCACGACGCCGCGCTGAATGCCAATCACCCGGGTACAGTAGCTTTTCACCAGCTCGATGGAGTGCAGGTTAACCATCACGCTGATGCCCTGCTGGCTGACCTGACGCAGCACATCCATGATGCGTTTGGTATTTTTCGGGTCCAGCGACGCCACCGGTTCGTCGGCCAGCAGGATCCTGGGGTTCTGCATCAGCGCACGGCAGATCGCCACGCGCTGCATCTGCCCGCCGGAGAGGTTCTCGGCGCGCTGAAGCGCCTGCGGCAGCATGTTCATCCACTGCAGCAGTTCGATGGCGTGCGCCCGGTCGCGGTCAGAGAAAATTTTAAAGAAGGATTTCAGCGTGCCGGTCTGGCTCAGCCGTCCCAGCAGCACGTTGGTCAGCACGTCGAGGCGCGGCACCAGACAGAAATCCTGAAAGATCATGCCGCACTGACTGCGCCACTCGCGCATCTGGCGGCTGTTGAGCGTCACCACATTACGCTCCGTCTCCCCCTGCGCGCTGATTATCGCGCCGGACGTGGCATTAATGGTGCCGTTGAGCATGTGCAGCAGGGTCGATTTACCGGCGCCCGACCGCCCGATGACCCCTACCAGCTCCCCGGCATGCAGGTCGAAACTGACCTGATCCAGCACTGTCGTGTCGCCCCAGGCTTTACTCAGTTTCTGCACTGACAACACTTTTTGTCCGCTTTGGCTGGCTGGCGGCAGATCGTTATCGACCACCGTTTTCAAGAGGGCCTGTGCCATGCTGTTCTCCGTCATCGCTGATTACGTTCTGCGGCTTATTAAGGCGTGGCGCGATGAACGCGGGATGACAGCCAGATGATCAAACTGTGACAGGCCACGCGGCATCGCACCGCAGCGTCTGTCCATCACGGGCAGGCTGCACGCCGTCCGGTAGCGCATTTTCCGCCAGCCAGTTATCCATCTCATGACTGAGGTGCGTCAGCCAGGTCTGACGCGGCTGCAGCAGCGCCACGATCGCCAGCGCCTGCGTCACATCATTGTGGTTTCGCGGCGCCGCGCAGGGCGGGTCGTTGCAGTCAATCACCAGCTGGTCCAGCGCCTGACCGCGCAGGAAATCGGCGGTGTCGGGCGGCAGGCCGCAGGTGTCACACAGCCAGGCGATGCGGATGTCCTGCCACGCCAGCAGGTAGCCGTGTGTCAGCCGGGAGTGCTGCAGCGGCAGCGGCGTGACCTGCAGCTCACCAAAGGCGTGCGCCACGAACGGCGTCAGGGCGGGCCGGAAATCGAGCAGGCCGGGATGTCTGTAGAGATCGTCACAGCCACGCGGGTCGGGCGGCCCCCAGACCGGGATCGGATCGCCCTGCCCCCAGCGCAGCGCAAACAGTCCCTGGACATGATCCATGTGATAGTGCGTCAGCAGAATACGCGACAGGGTGCCGGGCGGGAAACGGGACGCCAGCAGCGGCAGCCCGGCATCCAGCAGGATCCGCTCGCGGCCATACTCAATCAGTGCGCTGCAGGGCGCCCGCGCAAAACGGGGGTCGTGCGTGGCCCGCTGGCAGGCGCGGCAGCGGCAGCCCGGCAGCGGTGCCGCCGTTACGCCGCCGGTGCCCAGAAAAGTGAGTTTCAGCGAGGCCGATGTGTTGGTGTCCACACCGGAGACGGTGCCGGGGTGCGTCTGCGTCATGGATGTGCCTCCAGAAGCTGGCGCAGCTGCCGGACGGTTTCCGCCAGGGCGCCATCGTTGTTCAGGATCAGACAGCCGTCGGGCTGCGGCTGCGCCGCGCGGGCCAGCCGCCGGGCAATCTCCGCCTCATCTTCCCGTCCGCGCTGGCGGAGCCGCGCCGCCAGCACCGCGGGCGAGACCTGCAGACAGACCGGCAGCAGCTGCGCGCCGAAGCGGGCCTGCGCCTGCGCCAGATGCAGCCGGGAGCCGTTCACCACCACACTCTGCCCGCGCGCCAGCCACTGCTCCGCCTCACAGCCGATGCCATAGGAGAAGCCGTGCGCCTGCCAGCTCACCGCGAACAGCCCCAGCGCGGCGCGGCGGGCAAACTCCGCGTCGCTCAGCGCCACATGGTTCTCGCCGCCCGCATCGGCGGCGCGGGTGATGTAGCGATGCGCGATTAGCAGCCGGGGCGGCGGTGACGCACGCAGCGCATCCAGCAGGCTATCCTTGCCTGAGCCGGAGGGCCCGGTCAGCCAGATGAGCCGCGCCATCAGTACACCTGCCGCCCTTTGCTCCAGACGTGCCGCACATGCGGATAGCCGTGGGCGGTATGGGCCAGCACCAGATCGGCGCGGCAGCCTTCGGCGATCACCCCGCGATCGAACAGCCCCAACGCACGCGCCGGATTGCAGGTGACCAGCGCGATCGCCTGCGCCATGCCCAGGCTGTTGCGCGCATCCTGCGCCAGCCGGAACGCGGCATCCAGCAGGCTGGCCGGGTAGTAATCGGAAGAGAGGATGTTCAGCAGCCCGCTGGCGGCCAGCTCCCAGGCGGCGACGTTGCCGGAGTGGGACCCGCCACGCACGATGTTGGGCGCGCCCATCAGCACCTGCATGTTGCGGTAGCGCGAGGCGCGCGCCGCCTCCAGCGTGGTCGGGAACTCGGCGATGCGGCTGCCCGCCGCGTGCGACTCCTCAACGTGCGCGGCGGTAGCATCGTCGTGGCTGGCGATGGCGATACCATGTTCCCGGCAGAGCCCGGCTATCGTCTCACGGTTAGGCTGCGACCAAGCCGCCGCCAGGGTGAGCTGGTCATGTTCGAACTGATCCATCTCCGCATCATTGAGCTGATATTTGCCCTGATAATATTCGCGATATTTGGTCAGCGAGGCGTACTGCCGCTGGCCCGGTGAATGGTCCATCAGCGACACCAGCGCCAGCTCCGGGGTGCCCATCAGCGCCTCAAACAGCGATGCCGTGGTGGGATGCGGCAGCTCACAGCGCAGATGCAGCAGATGCTCGGCCCGGTTCAGCCCTTTGCGGTTGGTGTCACGGATGGCGTCGATCATTTTGCTGAGGTTATCCAGCCGGTGTCCGCCGTCCCGCACATCGCCGACGCCAATCGCGTCCAGCACGGTGGTGATGCCGCTGGAAACCATCAGCGCATCGTGACTGCTCATCGCCGAATGCGCAGGCCAGTCCACTTTGGGTCGCGGCGTGAAAAACTTGTCGAGATTATCGGTGTGCAGTTCCACCAGCCCCGGCAGCAGCCAGGCCCCTTCCCCATCCAGCGCACCCGGCTGCTGGCTGCTGGTTTCGCTGAAGCTGCTGATGCGCTCATCGCGGAACTCCAGCGAGCCGCTCACCACTTCGTTTTCCAGCACCAGTCTGACGTTATTGATGATCATGCCTGCGCTCCTGTTTCGATCGGCTGCATCAGGTGGAGCCGGTCGGCCACCTGCTCACGCACCACCCGATCGTGAAAAATACCGACGATGGCGGCACCCCGGGCGCGCGCCTGTTCAATGAGTTCGACGACCGCCGCGCTGTTCACACTGTCGAGTGAAGCGGTCGGTTCATCCAGCAGCAGCACCGGATAGTCGGCGATAAAACCGCGGGCGATGTTAACCCGCTGCTGCTCGCCGCCGGAGAAGGTGGAGGGCGCCAGCGACCAGAGGCGCTGCGGAACGTTAAGGCGGCTCAGCAGTTCAGCGGCCCGCGCCTCGCAGAAGGCGCGCTCAACGCCACGCTCCAGCAGCGGCTGCATCACGATCTCCAGCGTCGGCACCCGCGGAATCACCCGCAGAAACTGGCTGACCCAGCCCAGCGTGTCGCGCCGCAGCGCTATAATCTGGCGCGCCGGGGCCTGCGCCATGTCGATCCACGTCCCCTGATGGGCGACCCGGATATGGCCACTGTCGGGCTGATAGTTGCCATACAGCGCCCGCAGCAGCGTGGATTTGCCGCTGCCGGAGTGGCCGTGCAGCACCACGCATTCGCCCTCACTCACCGTGAGGCTGGCGTTGTGCAGCACCGGCAGCGCCGCGCCGTTCTGGTTATGCAGCACAAAGGTCTTGCAGAGATTTTCAACCCGCAGGCGGGCAGTATTCGTCGTCATTTAATTGAGCACCGAAGAGACCAGCAGTTGAGTGTAAGGATGATGAGGATCGTCCAGCACGCGGTCGGTCAGACCGCTCTCCACCACCCGCCCCTGTTTCATCACCAGCAGGCGATGCGCCAGCAGTCGCGCCACGCCCAGGTCGTGGGTGACGATGATCACCGCCAGATTCAGCTCGCGCACCAGCGTGCGCAGCAGATCCAGCAGGCGCGCCTGCACGGAGACATCCAGCCCGCCGGTCGGCTCATCCATAAACATCAGCTGCGGCTGCGTCACCAGGTTACGGGCGATCTGCAGCCGCTGCTGCATGCCGCCGGAAAAGGTGGTGGGCAGATCGTCGATGCGACCGGCATCGATCTCCACTGCCTGCAGCCAGCGGCTCGCCTCGGCGCGGATGTCGCCGTAGTGGCGCTGCCCGGTTGCCATCAGCCGTTCGCCGATGTTGCCGCCCGCGCTGACCTGCGCACGCAGCCCCGCCATCGGATGCTGATGCACCACGCCCCACTCGGTGCGCAGCAGGCGACGGCGTTCGCTCTCGCTCATCTGCCAGAGATCGCCTCCCCGATAGAGAATGGTGCCCTGCTGGGGAGCCAGACGCGCCGACAGACTCTGCAGCAGCGTGGTTTTACCGGAGCCGGACTCGCCGACAATCCCCAGCACTTCGCCGGGATAAAGATCGAAACTGACCTGCTCAAACCCTTTGCCCGGCGCATAGAGATGGGTGAGCTGACTGACCGCAAGCAGCGGCTGTTCACTGTGCATGGTGCTGTTCCTGCTGCTGATGGCAAAAATCGGTGTCGGAGCAGACAAACATCCGCGTGCCCTGGTCGTCCATCACCACCTCATCCAGATAGCTGTGGCGCGAGCCGCACAGCGCGCAGGGTTCATCCCACTGCTGGACCCTGAAGGGGTGGTCGTCGAAGTCGAGGCTTTCCACGCGGGTGTAGGGCGGCAACGCGTAGATGCGTTTTTCACGCCCGGCACCAAACAGCTGCAGTGCGGGCATCATGTGCATTTTCGGATTGTCAAATTTGGGGATCGGCGAGGGGTCCATCACATAGCGATCGTTGACCCGGACCGGATAGGCGTAGGTGGTGGCGATATGGCCATAGCGGGCGATATCCTCGTAAAGCTTCACCTGCATGATGCCGTACTCCTCCAGCGCATGCATGGTGCGGGTCTCGGTTTCACGCGGCTCGATAAACCGCAGCGGCTCCGGAATCGGCACCTGAAAGATCAGGATTTGATCCTCTTCCAGCGGCGTTTCCGGGATGCGGTGCCGGGTCTGGATCAGGGTGGCATCGGCGGTGCGCTCGGTGGTGGCAGCATTGCTGACCCGCTTAAAGAACTGGCGGATCGACACCGCATTGGTGGTGTCATCCGCGCCCTGATCGATCACCTTGAGTACATCCTGATCGCCAATCACGCTGGCGGTAATCTGGATACCGCCGGTGCCCCAGCCATAGGGCATCGGCATCTCGCGTCCGGCGAACGGCACCTGATAGCCGGGGATCGCCACCGCTTTCAGGATGGCGCGGCGGATGGTGCGTTTGGTCTGCTCGTCGAGATAGCCGTTGTTATAGCCGGTGAGTTCAGCCATGGTTGCGCTCCTGATAATCGTGCTGCAGCTGCTTAAGTAACGCCAGCTCGGCCTGGAAATCGACGTAATGCGGCAGCTTGAGATGTGAGACAAAGCCCGCAGCTTCAACGTTGTCGGCGTGCGACAGCACAAACTCCTCATCCTGCGCCGGGCTGATGATGCGCTCCTGATGTTCGCGGCTCTGCAGTGCCCGATCCACCAGCGCCATCGCCATCGCCTTGCGTTCGGCGCGGCCAAAGACCAGGCCGTAACCGCGGGTGAAGTGCGGTGCCGCCGCCTCGCTGTGGGCCACGCCGTTGACCATTTCACACTCCGTCAGCAGCAGTTCGCCAATCTCCAGCTCAAAGCCCAGCTCTTCGGGACAGAGGCTAACGCTGACATAACCGGTGCGGATCTCACCGGCAAACGGGTGGGTGCGGCCATAGCCGCGCTGGGTCGAGTAGCCCAGCGCCAGCAGAAAGCCTTCGTCGCCGCGCACCAGCTGCTGCAGCCGTGCGGCGCGCGAGGCGGGATAATGCAGCGGCTCGCGGGTGATATCGGCAGGCTCGCTGCCATCATCCACCTCTTCGGTGGCCAGCCCTTCACTGCTCATCATGCTGAACATGTGCGGGCACGCCCCGGTCGTCTGGCTCTCGTCGCGTGGCGCGGCCGGGGTCTCACCGTTGGCCAGCAACGTGAAGTCGAGCAGACGGTGGCTGTAGTCATAGGTCGGCCCCAGTACCTGGCCGCCCGGCAAATCTTTATAGACGGCGGAGATGCGGCGTTCGATGCGCATCGCGCCGGTCGCCAGCGGCGTGCTTTCCGCCAGCCGGGGCAGCGTGGTGCGATAGGCTCGCAGCAGGAAGATCGCCTCAACCAGATCGCCGCTGGCCTGCTTGATCGCCAGCGCCGCCAGTTCCGGATCGTAAATGCCGCCTTCGGTCATCACCCGATCGACCGCCAGCCCGAGCTGCTGCGCCACCTGGTCGCAGCCGAGTTCCGCCACCGCCCGATCGCCCCGCCGCAGATCGGCCTGCAGCTGATGGGCATGGGCTATCGCTTTCTCGCCCCCTTTGACCGCGACATACATCAGCACACCTCCACAACGGTCGTGCGCGGCACGGCCATCATCGCTTCGCCACAGGTGAAGATCAGATCCACGCCCTGCGGGAACGGATGCGGCCGGGCGCGCAGGTATTCCAGCACGCTCTCCGGCAGCTGCGGCGCAATGGCGCGGGTTTCCCGCAGGCCCGGTCCGGAGAGGCGCAGCGTTAAGCCACCATTCAGCGACGGCACTTCGATAATCAGCGTGGTGCTTTTTTCCGGTGAGAGATTGTCTCCGGCCGCGAACTGCGCCGGATCGGGGTGTGCCGCCGCATGGCTCAGGGCGAACGGGGCATCCTGCCCGCTGCTGATCGGCGCGCCGGTATGAAAACGCAGGTTGCTGCGCAGCTGCTCGCTGTCGATTTTTGCATCCAGCCAGATCGGGCTCTCCTGATCGACCAGCGTCAGCAGCAGCGCCGTGGCGGCAGGCGACAGTGCCCCCCAGCCCTGCTGCAGGGGCAGCGACACCATAACGCCCGGTTCGCTCATCGCTTTCAGAATGCGGCGAAACGCGCGCTGTGCATCCGCCACCGGATGGTTAAAACTTGCCAGTAAAGTCATCAGTTATCTCCGCGAACCAGCGTAAAGAAATCCACTTTGCTGCTGGCGATTTCACGGGCGCGCAGCTGACGCTGCTCCTCACGCCATGCCGCCAGCGGGGAAATAATCCTCTCTTCCAGCAGCGGCCGGGTTTCCGGCTGCTGCAGCAGCGCATCCAGCAGGGCGCAGCGCTCGGTGTGGGCTTTGTCGCGCCCCAGCAGATAGCTGTAACCCAGGGTGCCGTCCTCCAGCTGCACCACCGCACGCGTCACCGTGGCATCGCCCATGACAAAGCGGTTGCCGGTCGCGCCCATCCGCGCCTGAAGCCGCGTCAGCCCGATCTCCGCCGGACGGACCAGTGTGAATGCGGGCTGAAGATTAAGCGCCTGCCAGTGGGTTTCCAGCATGGCGGCGTTGCTGTGGGCCAGTACCGACAGCCAGCGCTGGCGATCCGTTTGCTGTTCCATTAGTGCTCCAGGGTCAGTTCGATCATGTCACCGCGCGTCAGGCTGACGGAGTATTCCGCCAGCGCGCCATCGCAGGTTTTGTTCAGGGTGCGCACGCAGAGCAGCGGCGCATGCAGGGCGATATCGAGCTGGCGGCACTCTTTGGCCTGCGCGCGGCGGGTGCTGATGCGCGTCTGAGTGCGCACCAGCTGTTTGCCGGTGTGCTCCACCAGAAAGTCGTGCAGCGAGCCGCTGTTAAAGTGCTGAAGCTGCGGCCACCAGCTGAGATCGGCCAGGAAGTGGTTAATCAGGCAGAGCGGCACGCCGTTGGCGCGGCGCAGGGTGCGCAGATGAATGACGTTGTCGCCCTCTTTCACGCCCAGCGCACTGGCGACGTCGTTGCTGGCCGGACGCAGCACCGCCAGCAGCCGTTCACTGGTCGGGTGGCTGCCCTGCTCCAGCAGGTTCTGGCTGAAGCGCGCCTGTGCATGCAGCGGATAGTCATAGGGCCGCATCAGCACCAGGATGCCGACGCCGTGGCGGCGCTGGAGCAGGCCTTTCTGCACCAGCTCATCCACCGCCCGGCGCAGCGTATGGCGGTTCACTTCATAGTGATCGGCCAGCTGTTGCTCGGAGGGCAGATAGTCACCGCAGCGATAACGCTCTTTCAGTGCCTGCTCCAGTTGGGCGGCAACAGCCTGATAGACAGTGGTCGGATGTCTGGATAACTCCATCACGATGAAATCCTCACGGGTTGCAGAGTGGGAACGCAGTGTTAAGACGCTGCGGGATGGGGGTAGCTTGCGGGGATCAGATGACAGAACCGTGACGACGCGGTGAAAGAGTGGTGAACGTGATGCGGAGGAACGCCGCGAACACCCGAAGAGCGGTTTCGGCGAAACGATGAGCAGGGATGCCGCAGCCGCGCGCTGAAGCCGCTGGTTTCATCAGAACATCAGCAGGATTAATCCGGGCAGCGCGCTTTCACGGATGATGAAAGAGTGGGGTGAACGTGCAGGCGTCTGCCGCACCACCTCCCCCGTCTTTTCAGGTATTTAAAATCAATCAGTTAAACGGATTCGGCTTCGGCCGTGGCATTTTTCCCGGTGCGATCGTTTTTTGACGGCCGTTACAGAATGGCAATCCGTCCGGCGGGAAACATAAAGTTGATTAACGGATGACCGATATAGAGAGCAGGCTTCTTTGACACAACATGGAGAGAGTAATGATTAGCGCATCTGAGAACAGCCTCACCGGCGTGGACGTCTTCAGCAAGCAGGCGAGTCTGCCCAAAACGATCCCGCTGACAAAAGAACAGGTCAGCAGAGTGATCGACACGGCCCCTTCCGCCCTGCCGCAGCTCAGTCAGGCGGCCCGCGATAAGAATCTGAATGAGGTGATTCAGCTTCGTAACGGGATCCTCGATCAGAGCCGCGCGGTCACCAATGGCATTATCAACGACATCGATACCGGGTTTGCCGCGCTGCAGTCCGACGCCACGCTCTCTGAAACCGATATGGCCGGACTGATTTCTGATGCGCTGCAATCCTACAGCGGTTCGGGGAACACCACGACGCTTTCCATGGATCTTGCCGTCACAAAAGGCATGCTGAATAAGCTGGTTGAACGTTTTGTTCCTGAGGAAAAACAGGCTGACAGTTACCGTGAAGTGGCGAAATTTGTCGCAGATAAGGTCAGGGCGCAGGATACGCTTCTGCACGATCTCACTCAGCAGTCGCTGGACATTGCCCGGCAGTACGGCGACAGCGCAGGCGTAAACCAGTTTCAGCAGCAGCTGGATCTGCTGAGCCGTGGAGAGCACGAGACGCAGAAAGAACGCGATACCCTGTTCAGCCTCACGGATACCTCAGGCAGCAGCGCCGGATGGCTGTCCGGCTTCCGGCAGGTGGTCAGTCAGAGTAGTGACAGCGACTTCTTTAAAAGCATCAGCTACGACCATATTGCCCAGCTGGGTTCGCGCATCGCGCAGTTTGTTCATAAGGCGCAGCACGCCGATCCCGGTTTTTCGCTGAGCTAATCCGTCTGCGCTGAGCATGAGATAAGCCTCTGCTTTGCAGGCGCAAAGCCTGTGTTAAGCGGGCTGCCGTGATTCATACCAGGGCGTGATGAGCATATGCGGGATCGCCAGCGCCGCCAGCGCGGCAAAGAGTGACTGGATACCCGCCCTGTCGGCCGGGTGTATCATCACGGCGGTTCCCGCCGCCAGCAGAATGGCCGCCGTCAGTACCGGCCAGGTGGCGTGCAAGTAGCCGTTATAGCTGCGGCAGCCGAGCTGGTCGCGGCGAAGCCGGGTCTGCGGCAGCGCATGCAGGATCAAAAATCCCATCGAAAATCCCACAAACGGCGGCAGTACCACCAGCGCCAGCATCCCGGTAATCAGCGTGCGGTCGTGACGCAGCACGCCGGTAACGATCAGGCCCGCCGCACACAGCCCGCCCGTCACCGCAATCCCCGTGGCCACGGCACCCGGAATGGCTGAACCCAGCCCGGCCTGATGCAGAATGGTGCTGAACGGGCCCAGATGGAGCGCGGCTGGCGCCGTAATCATGCCGATTCCCCGCGCCAGACGTTCAATAAGATGCCCGCCGGGGGCATCCTCAAGCGCAAAGTGTATCGCGGAGGCCAGCAAAAAGCCGGGCAGTGCCAGAGCCGAATTGTAATGCCACCAGCAGAGACAGAGCACGATGACCACGCCGTAGGCGGCAAGAAACGGCAGCCGACGCTCGCGCCGGACCACCTCAAGATCGCTGGCACCGTGTGCCATTCCGAGCAGGCCAATCGCTATGACCGCAAAGCCCAGCTGAACAGACAGGGGGCTGAGCGAGGCAACAAAGGCTGCCCCCCAGAGCCCTGCCCATCCGCCCTGCTTCAGCCGGATCATGCGCCTGCACTGCCCTCATAGCGGCTCTGTGACAGCGCGTTTTTCAGGTTTCCGGCAGCGTAGAAGGCATAGAAAACCTTAGCAATAACGTCCAGAACCAGAAACACCCAGACAGAGGTCGGATCGGTAATCATCCGGAGCCCTTCCGGACCGACCAGGAAAACAATCGGGTAGATGAACCAGACGACGGTCAGCAGCGCCACGTCTTTGTTGTAGGCCGCCGCCATCGCACGTCCCCGCGTCGCGGCAATCGCACGCAGCGGTCCCCAGAGCAGGTAGACCACACCCAGAAATGCGGCACAGGACCAGAGATACCAGACCCATTTCGCAACACTGCTTTCAGCCAGCGAAGAGATCAGGCCGGTGATAATCATCATCACATCCAGCACGATAATGGCCGTCAGAAAGCCGCCCATCTCGCCCGGTTTGCCTTCCTCATGAAAGGCCAGCATCACCAGCCCGGCCAGCAGAATCGGTGTGGTAACAGACCAGTCAGCATAGCGTGCCAGGTAGACGGTGACGCCATTGTCCAGCTGGAGGTTGCCGAATCCCATTGCCATGGCCAGATAGGCGGTTGCGGCGATAAACGGCACGGAGGCGTGCATCAGCGTATGGTGACGGGAAGGAAACTGTTTGCCGCCAGTGGCGTAAATAACCAGTGACGCGATAGCCATGATCGAAAACCCGATCATAAATGCGGTTTGATCCATTTTTCTCTCTCCTGAAATGCGCCGCCGGAAAACGTCCGCAGCGCTGCGATAAATAGCGTTGTAATCCCATTTATATTCATGACGTGAATATGCCTGAAGTATATGGCGGAATGCGCGTTTTGCCTGACGCGGGCGCGGAGAGATTTAATTTTCAAAAAAACTGCGCAAATAATCCCCTTTTTCGGACGCCTTTTCGGCTTTACATAACCTGACAATGTAATGATCTGTTTCCGCTCATGTCATGCCAGCGCTATTTTCAGAATTCTCATTCTCCTGACAGGATAGTTAAATCATTATTTATCATTACGTTAATAATTAACCTGGTAATAAAACATCCATTCTGCGCGGGTTACATCATTGCAACGGCAATATTTTTTCGCTGGAAAAAGTACAGCAACCGTCTATGAAAAAGGGATTTACAGGGTAGCTGTCAGGCTCCATCCCCTCTGCCTGACGGTTATTCTGACAATTCCAGCGGCAGAATGCGGAAGGCTTTTTCAGCAGACAGGATTTATCGGTTTACGGGATTGATAACGGCGCCGTGCGGCTATAAGCAGAGAAAGGTAAACAGAGAGAATAAGGCAGTCCGGGGCTGTTGCGGGCTAATTATCTGATTCATCTCAATGCGCGTAGCCCTCGGCTGCCAGAACGCGGCCGGTGATCGCCGGAAGGCAGTCTCCGGACACAAAGCACAACGGCCGCCCGTTCACACAGTTTCCCTGCCGGACGGCCGCTCTGCCTGGAGAACGCCTTTACGCTGTACGCGCTGACGCCTCCTTCACGCTTTCGCTATCCGTCAGCGACGCCCTGACCAGCGGCAGGCTTTGCGGGTAGTTCTGCTGAATAAACTCAATCATCTTTTCCCGGACGTAGCAGCGAAGGTCAAAGGCGATCGGGGAGTTCTGTGCGGTCATCAGCATCCTGATGGTCATGGTCTTCTCGGTGGTGTCGGTCACCTGCAGCACCTGAGTTTCACCATCCCACAGGCGGGTTTCGCTCAGCACCTTTTCAAAATGCCGGCGCAGCGGCTCCAGCGGCATCGAATAATCAACGTAGAGAAACACCGAGCCTAAGATCTGGGCGTTATTGCGCGTCCAGTTCTGGAACGGGTTTTCAGTAAAATAGGTGATCGGCAGCACCAGACGGCGCAGATCCCAGATACGCACCACCACATAGGTCAGGTTGATCTCTTCTATCCAGCCCCACTCTTTCTCCACCACCACCGCATCATCAATCTTAATCGGCTGGGTAAAGGCGATCTGGATACCGGCAAACAGATTGACCAGCGACTTCTGGAGGGCAAAACCGATAATGATCCCGGCCACACCGGCACCGGCCAGAATGGTGGTGCCGAATTTACGGACGCCGGGGAAGCTCAGCAGGATCAGCGACACGCAGAAGAGAACCAGGATGACAATCACCACTTTTTTGACATAGATAATCTGCGTGCGGATTTTGCGCGCCCGCAGGTTATTGGAGATGTTGATGTCATAGCGGATATAGAGCATGTCCTGCGCCACATTGGTCAGCCGTATCAGGACCGAGCAGAAGGACATAATGATAAAGACGTTGATGATGTTGGTGATTAAGTCCAGTGAATCGGGATGGAAGTTAATGTAGTTGATCCCGACATTGATCATCAGCAGCGGAACGAAGAAAAACATCGACCCGCTGAGGTGCTTTTCCAGGGATTTGAACAGCTTTCTGTCGCGGATTTGCCAGTAGCGGATAAAGCCGAGCAGGATCAGGCGGGCGAGGAAGCCCAGTACAAACGAGAGCGAGACGAGTAATACAACAGGCACCCACGACGGGAAACCAGATAACTCACCGAATAACAATGGCATTATTTTCCCTTTCAGTCAGCTGACAGCCTCGGGCTGGCAGGCAAGTGATACATGCAGTAACCGTTGTCTTCACGGTTATCCGTTCGTCAATCAGCGCAGACAAGTATGAACCATAGCCGCGAAGTTCACAGGGAATGCGGGAAAGCCCGCGTTCACCCCGCGCGGGACAGACGCTGTTTACCCTTCCGGCCGCCTCGCTTCATTAGATTCACTGATGAAAGGCGCAATTTTCCCGCCTGACCGTTCGCAACCGTCGCGGTGCGCCACGCGCGAAAAACGTCATTCAGCCGCCGATTAAACCGGGCGCGGCATGGACGATCGGCTGGCATCTGCTAATTTTTAAGCTGTTCCCCTGATGCTGAGAAGAACAACAATATGATTAGCACACTTAAACTTTCCTCTGATTTCCGGCGCAGTTTCCTGCGCGAGGTGCTGGTGCCGCTGGTGGCGATATTACTGCTGACCTTTACCGGCGCGGGCGCTGCGCTGTTTGCCGGCACGTCGCTGACCAACAGCGAAGCGCGGCATCAGCAGCAACGGATGATCGAAGCCTCTTTTTCGCAGAGCCTGAGTGAACATCTGCGCCAGTTGCACAGCCTGTCGCGCTGGGCGCCGTTGCAGCAGCACCTGGCGGAGGGTCACCGTAACAGATGGCTGGATGAGAATATTGGCGAGTGGCTCTATGAGATGTTCGGGCATCAGCTGATCATGGTGCTGGACCCGCAAAACCAGATTGTGCGGATGTGGCGGGAAGGTCAGCCGGTGGCCGCCCCGGAAAACGACCCGCTGACGGGTGAGGTTCTGCAGCATGCGCTGGTCAGCGATCCGGCCCGCCGGGATGATGCCGATTATGCCCGCGTAAGCCAGCGCGCGGCGGCGCTGGCCGTGGGGGCGATCCAGCAGGATAGCGATACCCAGCCACGGTTCCGGCTGGTGAGTCTGAAATTTCTCGATGATGGCTATCTGGCCAGCCTGGCGGAACGCAATCAGCTGCAGGGGCTGCACTTCTCCGATGGCGCCTCTCAGCCGGAGGCCAGCGCCCGCTATCTGCTGATTGCCCAGGCGGGCGATCCGGTAGGCTATCTCAACTGGATCCCCTCCCGGCCCGGCGCGGACATGCTGCGGACCATCGGCCCCTCTACCGGGCTGGCGGTGCTGGCGATATCCCTGCTCTGCCTCTATATGGTGCGGCGGCTCTGGCACTCGTCGGTCAACCTCTCTCAGTCGATGCTCCGGCTCGGCGCGTCGGAGGCTCAGGCGCAGCATCTGGCGTTTCACGACGTGCTTACCGGGCTGCCCAACCGTGCGCTGGTTGAGGATCGCCTGACCCAGGCGCTGGCGCTGGCTACACGTCACGATCAGCGGGTGGCGCTGCTGCTCATCGACCTCGACCGCTTTAAAACCATTAATGACACCCACGGCCATCACGCCGGGGATGAGCTGATTATCGCGGTGGCGCAGCGTCTGAGCCGTCTGGTGCGCGCCAGCGATACCGTTGGCCGCCTGGGCGGCGACGAGTTTATCGTGGTGATGCCGGAGGTGGAAAGCATCGGTCAGGTGCAGAGTCTGGCACAGCGTATCATCGACGAACTGGGCCGTCCCTTTACGCTGTTCGGCAGCGATGTCTGGAGCGGCGCCAGTATCGGACTGGCGCTGGCCCCCAAAGATGGCATCGATCGGCTGGAGCTGATGCGTAAGGCGGATATCGCGCTCTATGAGGCCAAAAGTGGCGGACGGGGTAAATACCGTCAGTTTGAACGGGCAATGGATGAGTCGGTGCGCACCCGTCAGGCTATCGCCGCCGACCTGCGGATCGCGCTGCAGCAGCATCAGGGGCTGGCGGTGTGGTATCAGCCGCTGATGGAGATCAGCGGACAGCAGATGGTGGGCGTCGAAGCGCTGCTGCGCTGGCATCATCCGACCCGCGGCCCGATTGCACCCGGTGAGTTTATCGCGATCGCCGAAGAGACCGGCCTGATTATTCCGCTGGGCGAGTGGGTGCTGGCGGAAGCCTGCGCGACGCAGCAGCGTTTCCCCGAACTGCTGGTGGCGGTCAACGTTTCACCCGTTCAGTTCCGCTCGACCGGCTTCGTTGAGCGGGTAAAGGCTATCGTCAGCGAGCATGGCGGCGATCCGACCCGTCTGGAGCTGGAGATCACCGAGGGGGTGCTCATCGAAGATGAACGCGAGGCGCGCGCCATTATTGTGGCGCTGCGCGAAGCAGGCTTCCGGATTGCGCTGGATGACTTCGGCACCGGCTACTCCAGCCTCAACTATCTGAGCACGTTCCCGGTCGATAAAATCAAAATCGATCGCTCCTTCACCCAGTCGCTGGGCGTGGCCGAAAATTCGGTGGCGATTGTGGAGTCGGTGGTGAAGCTGGGGCACGCCATGGGACTGATGGTCACGGCGGAAGGCGTTGAAACGCCGGGGCAGATGTCGGCGCTGGCGGATGCGGGCTGCAATCAGTTGCAGGGTTATCTGTTCAGCCAGGCCGTGCCCGCCGACCGGCTCGCGGCACTGAGGGAATCCGCCCCGCTGCAACAGGCGTGAGCGCCGGAAGCAGCCTGAGCGCCGGATGCGTTCAGGCTGCCTTTTTACCTTCCGGCGTCAGGCATTCCCTCCCAGGCTGTCCAGCAGCACAGCAGAGGAGGCAACCGCACCGAAGATGCCGCCCTGCATGTGGATCATGCTCAGCGCCGCCTCATGATGACGCCGCTCGGTCGCCGCGCAGCAGTCCGAAAGTACCAGACACTCAAAGCCGCGATCGTTGGCCTCGCGCAGCGTGGTGTGGACACAGACGTCGGTCGTGATCCCGGTGAGGATCAGATTACGGATGCCCTGGCTGCGGAGGATCAGCTCCAGATCGGTGGCGTAAAACGACCCTTTACCCGGTTTGTCGATCACCACTTCATCCGGTAAGGGTGCCAGCTCCGGAATAATCTCCCAGCCCGGTTCGCCACGCACCAGAATGCGGCCACAGGGCCCGGTATCCCCGATGCCGGCGTTCATACGACGCGAACGCCAGCGTTTGTTGGCGGGCAGATCGCTGAGATCGGGCCGATGCCCTTCGCGGGTATGGATAACCGGAAACTGCCGGGCACGCATCGCCGCCAGCACCTGCTGCAGCGGGGCGATCGGCGCACGGGTCAGGCTTACGTCATAACCCATGCTGTCGACATAGCCGCCCACGCCGCAGAAGTCGGTCTGCATGTCGATCACAATCAGCGCCGTATCGGCCGGGGTGAAACTGCCGTCAAACGGCCAGCTGTAAGGCGTGGAATTAACACTAAACATTGCTCTTCTCCATAACGGGGCGCGGCAGGCGCACTCTGCTGATCAGGCTGTAACTCACTGCGGCGGTGACCAGACCGATCACCGCTTCACCGAACTGCGGAAAGGCGAGATGGGCGATTACCGCACAGAGACTGCCAATGGCCCAGGCCGCGAAAGCATCCCCCCGGAATCGCTGCGCCGGACGCTGTTCGCTGATGCGCGCCATAAAAATCAAATCCACAATCATCACCGCGCCAAACGGCGGCACCACAATTCCCAGCAGGCTCAGCCACTCCAGGAAATAGGACCAGACACCCGCCAGCGCCAGCACGCCGCCGATGGCTCCCAGAATCACCGTCCAGAGCCGCATTTTGCTGCTGAACAGGTGACTGAAGCCCACCGCGCCGTTATAGAGGCAGTGCGTGCAGACCGAACCGAGATTGATAAAGACAAACAGACAGGCCACGACCGAGAGGAAGGCGCCATGCCCCATGAGCATCGGCAGGAAATTACCGCCGTTGGTCAGCGGATCGACGGCGGCCCCTGCGGCGACAATCACGACGCCGAACAGGTAGGAGATCACGTTAGCAACCGGAAAGGCGGAGAAGGCGGCAATCACGGCCGAACGACCACTCTTCGACCAGCGGGTAAAGTCGGCGGTCATGGTGCCCGAGTCGGCAAACCCCGCCACCACCATAGTGACGGCGGTGCCCATACTCATGGCGCCGGCGGCGCTGGCGCTGCCCTTCCACTGGGTCACGACGGAGAAGTCATGCTGTTTGCTGATCAGCCACAGCGCCACCACGCCCAGCACCACAAACAGCGGTGCCGCGATCATGCCCAGCACCGACAGCGCCCGCACGCCCAGGAAGGTGATGCCGGTGTAAAGGATCATCGCAAATGCCGTCACGGCCAGCGCATTCCAGCCAAAGGTCTGGTTGATGACCGTGCCCGTCAGCCCGGTCTGGAAGGCGTACCAGCCGATCACCACCGTCGAAAGAAAGCCGGAGACAAGGATGTAGCCTTTGCTGCCGAAGGTGCGCCGCGCCTGTAAGGCGAAATTCATGCCGCTGTTACCGGCGTACCAGCTCAGCGCACCGACATAGGCAAACAGCACCAGGTTGCCGAGCAGGATCGCGATCAGCGCCGGCCAGAAGCCCAGATGCCAGGTGATGATGCCGCCAAACAGCGCATTGGTGAGGATCATCGGAAAGCCGAACCAGACCGCCGAGACGGAACGGGTTGAGTGACGATGCGACAGCGGCACCGGCTGATGTTCAAACTCCTGCTCCAGCGCAGGTGAAGATGAGGTTTTCATTGGGCGATCCCGGGTTGAAGGTGATTCCACGGCTGAATGCGCTCGAAAGCGGCACTGGCAGCCAGCACTAAGGCATCATCGAGATGACGCCCGACAATCTGCAGCCCTACGGGCAGGCCGCTGGCGGTAAAACCGGCGGGTAGTGACGCGGCGGGCTGGCCGGTGAAGTTGAACGGATAGCAGAAGGAGAGCCAGTGATCGCTGCGGACCATACGGCCATCGATGATTTCCGGCCCCTGCATCCCCAGCGGGAACGGCGGGACCGCCAGCGTCGGGGTAATCAGCAGGTCAAAGCGCTGCATAAAGCGCCACAGGCTGTTGCTGACCGCTTTTCGGGTGGCGATGGCATCGGTAAAGTGCTCCGCCCGCCAGTCGCGCTGCAGCATCGCCACCAGATGCGGCGACATCGCGCTGCCCTGCTCCGCCATCATCTGACGCATCCCGGTCAGGTCGCTCTCCATCGCCACCAGCGCGCCAAAGGCGGCGGCCGGATCGCTGAAGCCGGGATCGGCCAGCTCCAGCTCTGCACCGATTTCAGCGGCAAAACGCTCTACCGCCGCGCTGACCACCGCCCGCACCTCCGGGTCCACGGCCACATAGCCGAAATCCGCGCTGAAAGCGATGCGCAACCGGCCGGGCAGATGCTGTGTCGCACCCAGCCAGTCCACGTCGCTGCAGGGAATAGAGTGGCGATCGCGCATGTCCGGCCCGGCCATCAGAGACAGCATCAGGGCCGCATCGCGGACGCTGCGCGTCATCGGCCCGATATGCTCCAGCGACTCCCAGCTCGACACGCCGGGATAGCGCTCATCACGACAGCCGGGCCACAGCGGCACCCGACCCATCGAGGCTTTAAAGCCGAAAATGCCGCAGTGCGCCGCCGGAATGCGGACCGAGCCGCCGCCATCGCTGCCAAGCGCAATCGGGCAGATCCGGGCCGCCACGGCAGCCCCCGATCCCGCACTGGAGCCGCCGGGCGTCAGGGTGAGATCCCAGGGATTACGCGGTGAAGGGAACAGCGGATTGTGCCCGACGCCGCTATAGCCAAATTCCGGTGCGGTGGTTTTACCCAGCAGGATCGCATCGGCGGCCAGCAGCCGTTCCACCGTGATGTCGTCATCTTCCGGCACGAAATCGCGGTATGCCGCCGAGCCGGAGGTGGTTCTGACATTCGCCGTACAGATCAGATCCTTGACCGCCAGCGGAACGCCTGCCAGCGCCCCCAGCGTTTCACCGCGTGCGCGTCGGGCATCGACCGCGCGCGCCTGCGCCATCGCCAGCTCCGGCGTGGGCGTACAGAACGCCTTTATCGCCGGTTCCCGTTCCGCCATCCGCGCCAGCGCTGCCCCGGTCAGCTCACAGGCCGAGACTTCCCCGCTGCGGATGCGTGCGGCCATCGTGGTGGCATCGTCGTCTAATAAGGAGTCAAACATGGAATACCTCGCCAAAAATGTACCTGTCAGCGAGTGCATTAAGCGTGCCAGATAGCGGACGATCTCCCCTACCGAAAGCGGGATGCCAGATGGAATACGGCCTGGGATACAAGATCGAATTCTTATGATGTCAGGCACGGAGGGGTGTTTATTTTTTCAGCACGATGATGGCGCAGGGCTGCGCAATAAGGGGGCGTGTTTTGCTATCTCTCACGGCTGAAACTCAGCCTGTCAATGACTACTTTATGAACAACGCGTGTAGGAAATTTGTGCGATATACGATATATTGTAGATATACGATATGTTGTAAACAGGAGCTGAATCATGATCGGGTTTGATAAATCTACCGGCTTCGACGTCATACCCGTGCCGTCCGCCAGCATTTCTTCTTCCCGGTCTCAGGGGCAGGCAGAAATTACCGTCTCAGTACCGCACTGCCATGATGAAGCAGCACAATACTATGTGGTGAAACGTCCAGATTCTGTGGATGAAGCCGCCTTTGAAATCGCCCTGGATGCTGCTTTTCGGGCTGTTTCAGGCGTCAGTCAACTCGCCAGTCACGGTAAGCTGGCTGTTCACCCTGCCGGCGCACTGAAAACTGAGCAGACCCGGCAACCGGTTACGATAAATAACACCGCAAGACTGGAACAACTCAGAAGGCATATTCTGGAAGACAGCGAGTGGTTACCTGCACAGGAGGTCTCGCGCCGTGCAGGCAGTAGTGAGAATGTAAAGAATCCCAGTGGCTTGCCTAATCGCTGGAAACGAACCGGCAGGATTTTTGCCCTGTCCTTTGAAGGCAAGGATCTCTATCCGGCCTATGGGCTGGATATCGGCGGACAACCATTGCCGCTGATGAAAAAAATTATCACGCTGTTTGGCGAACTGAAAACGCCCTGGACGCTGGCTGTCTGGTTTGGAACGCCAAATAGCTGGCTGGGTAATGAAAAACCTAAGGATCTGATGGCATCTGCACCTCAAAAAGTACTGGAGGCGGCACAGCGGGCAAAGGAAGGTCCGGTTCATGGCTGAAAAAATTAAAACACCCGGTAAAGATGACGATTTATCCGTCTCTCTGGTCATCTGGCCAAAAGGTAAAAAGATCGACCGCATTCACTGGTTTCAGTACGGCGCCGCGGAGTTCAATCCTGGAAAAGGCATGGGTCGTTTCAGTCCGATTACTGACCGGGCCGGTCGCATTATCCCGACTCTTTATGGCGGCAGGACGCTGGCTGTTGCCCTGATGGAAACGGTATTGCATGATCTGCCTGTGCCTTGTGAAAATACGCCGGTAGACCTGACAGTACTGAAACAGCTGGTACACAGTCAGCTCACGCCGAATGCAGAGATTAAGCTCGTAGATCTTAATCCACGTTTCATGAAAAAACATGGCATTACGCAAGGCGAATTGCTGGGATCGACTGCCGATCATTATCCGGAAACCCGGCGATGGGCTGAGCGAATACATCACTGTAACCCCGAAGCGCAGGGGCTTCAGTGGGCTTCCAGGCAGCATGGCGACACGGCAATAATGCTTTTTGGCGATCGTATCAGTGATGAAGATCTCGGCATTATGCTTGATGGTCAGCCCGCTTCAGCGTCCGCAGATGTCGAACGTGAACTCGGCGCACTGGCGAATGAGATGGCGCTGATTCTTATTTCCGGATGTTAGTGTGAAACAATCGAATGCCCGACCCGCAATGCGCACGCCTCTCTTCACTGCACAAAAAGCGCGCAACAGGCATTTTGTCGTTACCGGCTCCTGATAAGCCGGAGCAGGCACTTCACTCTGCAAGGCCCGCTGAACGGGCCTTCTCTGTTTTCATCCTGTGCAGACGCACGCAGGCAGCGTTCCGCTTCCCCACGGCACTCACCCTATTCCGGAAAATCAGTTCCGACTGAAGTCTGTTTCCAGGCCTCGACCTCCGCCAGCCTCTCTTTAAGCTTGCTGATGACGGCTTCATGCCCCCAGGCGCCCATCACCAGATGGCGTGGCGGATGATCCTCCTCCGTGATAGCGATCATCGCGCTGGCGGCGCGCGCCGGATCGCCCTTCTGGGTGCCGCTGTTTTCGGCGGTTGCTTTCATCCGTGCGGCGGCGGTCTCTGCATATTCCGGCAGCGTGCTCGGCGTCTGATGCAGTGAACGTCCCGCCCAGTCGGTGCGGAATGGGCCAGGCTCAACGCAGGTGACGTGAATGCCCAGCGGGCCGGCTTCCAGCGCCAGCGCATCGGACCAGCCTTCCACCGCATGTTTGCTGGCAGAGTAGTAGCCGGAACTGGCAAAGCCGATTAAGCCTGCGACTGAAGTGATGTTGATGACGTGACCGCTTCGCGCTTTTCTCATGACCGGCAGCACGGCACGGGTCAGGGCAAACAGACCGAATACATTGGCATCGAACTGTGCACGGATTTCGCTCTCCACGCCCTCTTCCACCGAACTCTGATAGCCATAACCGGCGTTATTCACCAGCACGTCGATCGTACCGAAGGCGTCCAGTGCTGCCTTTACGGCCTGGTCGATGCTCGCCTGCTGTGTGACATCCAGAGCCACCGCCAGCGCGTTGTCGTGTCCGTCAACCAGATCGGCAATGGCGTCGGTATGACGCGCCGTCACGACAACCTTAAAACCCCGCGCAATCGTCTGCTGCGCCAGTTCACGACCAAAACCGGTCGAACATCCCGATATTAACCAGACAGGGGTGGAGTGAGCAGTCATATAAGGACTCCCGTTAAGTGAGATGAAGTGGGGATTACCCGGACGCGAATGCATCCGGGTGTAAGGTTAGTGAGGCGCGACGGCCTCACTTAGCCCCTAATGCTTTTTGTGGAACAGCTGGCTGGCGGTGTCACTGATGATCTGCGCCGCGCCGCGATCGCCCTTCACCATCGACGCCATAAAGGCTTTTGCCTGTTTGAAGGTGATGTGTGGCGGCAACGGTGCGACCTCCGGATCCGTTTTCACCTCCAGTAAAACCGGGCGGTCGGCGCTGAGCGCCTGCTGCCAGGCCGCCGCCAGATCGTCCGGCTGATCGACATAAATCCCGATCAGCCCCAGCGACCGGGCAAATTCGGCATACTTCACATCCGGTAGCTGCTGCGAGGCATCGAAACGGGGATTACCCTCCATCACGCGCTGCTCCCAGGTCACCTGGTTGAGATCCTGGTTATTGAACACACAGACAATCAGGCGCGGATCGGCCCACTGCTGCCAGTATTTCTGAAGGGTGATCAGCTCAGCCATGTTATTCATCTGCATGGCACCGTCACCGACCAGCGCCACCACCGGTTTTTCCGGATGGGCAAATTTTGCCGCAATCGCGTAGGGCACCGCTGCGCCCATACAGGCCAGACCGCCGGAGAGCGTGGCACGCTGCCCCTGCTTAACCCGGTAATCGCGGGCGAACCAGTTGGCGCAGGAGCCGGAATCGGAGGTCACAATCGCGTTGTCCGGCAGCTGGGGAGACATCTCCCACACCACCCGCTGCGGGTTAACCGGATTCGCGGGTGCCAGGGCGCGCTCCTCCATCAGCGTCCACCAGTCGCGCACCTGAACGGCAATCTCTTCCTGCCAGCTGCGATCCTGCTTGTGCTCCAGCAGCGGCAACAGCGCCCGCAGGGTTTCCGCTGCATCGCCGTGCAGATTGACCTCGCTGGGATAGCGCAGGCCTAGCATGGCCGGATCGATATCAATCTGCACCGCACGCGCTTTGCCCTCTTCCGGCAGAAATTCTGTCCACGGGAAGCCGCTGCCGATCATCAGGAGCGTATCGCAGTTCTTCATTAAATCGGAGGAGGGTTTGGTGCCGAGCAGCCCAATCGACCCGGTGACAAAGGGTGCATCGTCCGGCAGCACATCCTTGCCCAGCAGGGCTTTTGCCACACCGGCACCCAGCACATTCGCGGCCTGAACCACTTCAACAGCCGCACCGCGCGCGCCGGCACCAATCAGAATCGCCACCTTTTTACCGGCGTTAAGCACGTCGGCGGCGCGCTGCAAATCTGCCTCATAAGGGATCACTTTCGGACGCTGATAACCGCTGCCGGAATGGGTGAAACCGTGCAGATGCTGCGGCGGCTGCCACTCTTCATCCTGAATATCTTTGGGAATGATGATGACCGCCACGCCATTCTGCGCTTTGGCAATGCGCACGCCCCGATCCAGCAGGTGACGCACCTGACTCGTCGTGGAGGCTTCCTGAACAAAGTTAGCGACGTCGGAAAAGATGCGATCCAGATTCATCTCCTGCTGATAGCTGGCCCCGCGGGCGGTCGCTTCCGCCTGACCGGCGATCGCCAGCACCGGCGCATGGTCCATTTTCGCATCGTAGAGGCCGGTCAGCAGGTGGGTGGCGCCCGGTCCGCCGGTAGAGAGGCAGACGCCCAGTTCGCCGGTGAACTTTGCATGTCCGGCGGCCATAAAGGCGGCCATCTCTTCGTGCCGCACCTGAATAAATTCGATACCTTCGCCTTTAGCATTCGCACGCTGAATCGCGCCCAGCACCCCGTTGATGCCATCTCCCGGATAGCCGTAGATGCGTGTCACACCCCACTCTTTCAGGCGCTGGACAAAAAAATCACTGGTTTTCATGCTCATCGTCGCGTTTCCCCTCGTAGTCCATGCAGACTTAAAGCGTAGTAGACGATGAGCGATTGCCTTTAATTGTTCGTGATAGCCGGATATCGCTGACGCAAATCACTAAATATCTGCGCCATCTCCGCCGTTTCGCCTGATTCCTCAACCCTGCGGAATACCTGGGTTTTCAGGAAGTGACGCCAGCTGACCGGCGCGCTCGCCAGAAAAGTCGTCAGCAGTGCATAACGCGCTGGCGTCCAGAGAGCCTCATAGCGCTGCCGTGCGTCCCCGTGCTCAAAATGGCGGGTTGCCTGCTGCGGCATTTCGGCACGCAGGCGCGCTGTGGCGTCATCATCCACGCGGTTATCTGTCACCACCACGCCATACTGCGTCCTGGCCGCTGCGATACTGAGATAGCCGCAGCGCACATCCTGCATCACGGCCTCCACATCGCGCTGCGACGGCAGGCCATATCCGCCCGCGCCGGGGCCGCGTACTTCAACCACATCGCCCGGCTGGCAGTGGATCACATCCGTGTTGCCGTGATGAAGGATCTCGCCGTTGCGCCGGGTGCAAAAGGTTGACAGCGCGCCGCTGCGTCCGCCCACCACGCCCGCCGAGGCAAACACCGACCGGTTACGGTTGCGCGCCGTAATGGTAGTACCGGGCGAGAAGATCTCAAAAGCCATTTCAGTCGCTAAGCCGCCCCGGAACTGGCCCGCTCCGGCACTGTCCTGCGCCAGCCCGTAACGATGAAAACGAACCGGCACTTCCGCCTCGTTAATCTCGATCGGGGTGTTTTTCAGGAAGGCGGAAAGCCCGCCGGAACCATCGGGGCCGTCATGACGCGGCGTACCGCCCGCTCCGCCGCCTACCGGCCCCAGCGAGGCGACGACGCTGCGGTCATGGATCTGCGTGCGGATATTCATGATGGAGTTGCCGCCGGGCGAGTTCGCCGGCAGGCGTTCCGGCATCGCCAGCGAGAAGACGCCGAGGGTCGCAATCTGCGACAGCGCGCAGGTCAGCGATCGCATCCCGACCGCCGCCGGTGCCTCGCAGTTCATTACCGTACCAGGCGGCAGAATGGCCCGGGTTGGCCGCAGCGTGCCCGCGTTGAGCAGCAGCGAGCGGTCCAAAGTTGAGAGCACATAGGTCACGCCCACCAGCGCCAGCGGATGCCGCTCCCGCCCGCCGGTCGGCATGTTCAGCGACGAGGCCAGCTGCGGATCGCTGCCGGTGTAGTCCAGCGTCAGCTGGTCGCCCTCGACCCGGAGCGTAACGGCGATGCGACAGGGATAGCCGCCCTCTCCATCTTCATCGGCGTAGTCGGCATAGAAATAGTCGCCATCGGGGATGGTGCTGATGATGGCGCGTGCCTGCGCTTCGGCATAATCGAGAATACCTTCAATGCCCTGCAGAAAGTCCTCAATGCCAAAGCGGGCAATGATGTCATGGATTTTACGCTCCCCTACGTTCACCGACGCCAGCTGCGCTTTGAAATCGCCCCAGTTCTGCTCCGGCACCCGGACGTTGAGCCGCATAATGCTGGCAACCTCTTCATTGAGCTGACCCTGCCGCATGATCTTCAGCGGCGGGATGCGGATCCCCTCCTGCACGATATCGGTCAGCGAGCGCGACAGAGAAGCCGGCACCGCGCCGCCCACGTCGGTGTTATGGATGTGACCCACAACAAAGCAGACAATGTCGCCCTGATGGAACACCGGTTTCCAGATATGGATGTCGGGCGAGTGCGTGGCCACGTTACCGGCGTAGGCATCGTTCGTGATACAGATGTCGCCCTCGGCATACTCCTCAATCAGCGCCAGCACCGGCGCGTAGTCGATGCCGCTGTACCAGGGTGCGCCAAAGCTGCGCGGTGAGGCAAAGGCCAGCCCGCTTCGGCTGACAATCTGGCAGGAGAAATCTTCCGTCTCTTTTACGAAGGTGGAGTGCGCGGTGCGCATCAGGGTAAAGGCCATCGCATCGGCCGCGGCGGCGCAGTAGTTCGCCAGGATTTGTAAGTTACGACCATCAATCGCCATGTTATGCCTCGCTCGCCGTAATCAGCAGGTTACCGAATGAATCGACCCTGACGCCCATCCCCGGCGGTACGCAGGTGGTGCAGTCGTCCTGAGCGATAATCACCGGACCACAGAGCTCATGCCCCGCACGCAGCGCCGCGCGCAGCACCAGATCGACCTGATGCCAGCCGCCGTCTATCCACGCCCGGGTCTGCTTCAGCACCGGCACCGCGTCCGTCGCCACGGGCAACGGGCGCATCACGGGTTTAGGCGTGGGCGAGACGATCACCAGCCGCAGAGTGATCAGCTGCACGGGTGCCTGCGGGTCGCAGTGACCAAAGCGTTGATGATGCTGACGATCAAAGGCGTCGTGCAGGGCGGTGAAATCCGCCTGAGCCAGCCACTCCGCCTCCAGCGGCACGTCGATTTCAAACGACTGGCCGCGATAGCGCATGTCGGCGCTGAACTGCAGGTCATAGGGCATCTCGCTGCCGTGCTCCTGCTCCAGCCAGTTGCAGGCCCTCTGCTGCAGTGCCGCGGCTTCACTGGCCAGGGTATCGGCCAGCGCGGGCGTCAGATCGCCGTAAAGCGTGCGGATAAAGTCGTTGCGGATGTCCGCCACCAGCCCCCCCAGCGCGGAGAGGACGCCCGGCGTCGGCGGCACAATCACCCCTTTCATATTGAGTTCGCGGGCCAGAAAGCAGCCCATCATCGGCCCTGCGCCGCCAAAGGCGAGAAACCAGAATTCACGCGGATCAAGGCCAAAGCGCGACAGCAGGCCGCTGGTGTCGCTGTACATGCTGGAGATCGCCAGCTGAATGGCGGTTTCTGCCGTTTCCTGCACCGAAATGTTGAGCGCCTCAGCCAGGGGCTGAAAGGCCTGACAGGCGGCATCAACATCGACCGTCACCGCGTCGTATCCCAGCGCGCCGTGGCCCATCATGCCGCAGGCAGCGAAGGCATCGGTGGCCGTGGGCTGCGTGCCGCCGCGCCGGAAGCAGACCGGACCGGGCAGCGACCCTGCACTGTCGGGCCCCATCTGCAGGACGCCCTGCCCGTCGATCCAGGCCAGCGAGCCGCCGCCCTGACCCACTGAGGTCACGGCGACGGAGGGAATAAATATCGGGAAGTCACCGATGATCTCACCGTTACCCTGCGCCACGTTGCCATCGATAATCACGGCCACATCGGCGCTGGTGCCGCCAATGTCCAGGCTGAGGATTTTATCAAAACCGCAGGCGCTGGCGAGATAGCTGGCGCCAATCACTCCGGACGCCGTTCCGGAGAGCACCATCTGCACGCATTCACGCTTCGCCTGTTCCACGCCCATGACGCCCCCGTTAGATTTCGTGATGCGCGGCGGCGGCCTGACGCCCAGCCGTGTCAGCGCCTGTTCGAAGGATTCCAGGTAGTGGATCACCATCGGCTGAACGTAGGCATTAATGGTGGCGGTGATGGTGCGTTCATATTCGCGGATGATCGGCCAGATGTCCGCAGAGCAGGAGGTCAGCAGTTCAGGCGCGACCTCATCGATGATCGCTTTCACTGCCGCCTCGTTCTGCCGGTTGCGATAGCTGTGCAGCAGCGAGACCACAATGCCCTGACAGCCCGCGGCGCGCGCCTGGTCGATAGCGTTGAGCACGCTCTGACGATCCACCGGTTGCAGCACATTGCCGTGTGCGTCACTGCGTTCGCGGATAGCAAACACCCGATCGCGGGTAATCAGCGGTGCCGCTCGCCGCGAGAAAAGGTCATGGATATGGGGGATTTTCAGCCGGGCCAGCTCCAGCACGTCGCAGAAGCCTTCGGTGGTAAACAGCGCCAGGCGCACGCCGCGCCGCTGAATAACCGCGTTGATCCCGACCGTGGTGCCGTGGGTGAAGTAGCCAATCTCCGCTGGGTCAATGCCCTGGCGCTGCTGAAACTGCGTCAGCCCGGTCACGATCTCGCTACCGGGCTTATCCGGCCGCGACAGGACTTTCAGGGTGTGGATCTGGTGGGTCTGTTGATCAAGCACGGCGAAATCGGTAAAGGATCCACCAATATCCACGCCAACGCGGTATCGCATATCGGGTTAACTCCTGTGTCAGGAAGGGGGAAACTCCATCAGCATTCCGGGATGCTGCACCACGCGCCAGCCGAGCCGCTGATAGACCTGATGAGCATCCTGGGTTGAGAGCATCCAGCGGTGCACCGTTTGCAGCTCCGGATGTTCACGGACGCAGGTCGCCAGCCAGCTGCCCAGCCCGTGACCGCGCCAGTTTTCGTCAATCATCACATCGCACAGCCAGCCAAAGCGGGTGTAGTCGGTGATCAGCCGGGCAAAGCCAATCTGTGACGTCTGGTCATAGAGGCCAAATGGCAGCGAACCGGCTATCGCCCTGCGGGTTTTCTCCTCCGGCTGGCCTTTGGCCCAGTACGATTTCTCCGCCAGCTGGTGGTGAATCCATGCCAGGTCGAGCCGCTGACGGCAGGTCGAAATGGTGAACGCATCGCGCTGCCACTGCTGGTCAGCAATCTGTAATGAGTCCATGACAACTCCTTGTTTCTGTAGCAATCAGTGTAAAAGGATTGGTGCAACGGTTGCGGCTGTAGCGGGCGGTAAAACCTGGCAGGGCCGCTGAAATTGGCAGCGGAAAAAAATTTTATGCTGATGAAGAACCGCAGGCGTGGCGTGGGGGAAGAGGTGCAGGATGAAACGGCCGGAATGGAGGCGCGGGACCGGGGTGACGGCCCGCTTTCAGCATGTCATGAGACAGGGGCGACGCCGGGCCGCCCGTTATACGCCGAATTCGACGGAGTTATGTTTGCCGATCAGCGATCGCAGCGGCACGCTGCTTTTCATAATCGGGGATTTGATCACGATATAACTGAAGTACTTATCAATGCCGATCTGAGCATCGAGCAGCTTCTCAATGACTTCCTGGTAATGTTCAATACTGCGGGTAATGAAGCGCAGCAGGTAGTCGTAGCCGCCGGTGATGAGATGACACTCCATCAGCTCATCCACGTCGCGCATCGCACTTTCAAACTTCATGAAGTCTTCGCGGCGATGGCCTGACAGGGTGACTTCGGTAAAGACCGTCACCGAATCAGTAATGCGGGTGAGATTGATGTGCGCTTCATAGCCGGTGATAAATCCGGCCTGCTCCAGACGTTTGACCCGCTGCAGGCAGGGGCTGGGCGAGAGGCCTACGGCATCGGCGAGGTTAACGTTGCTGATACGGCCATCTTTCTGAAGCTGCACCAGAATGTTGATGTCAATGCGGTCGAGTTTCATTAAGCCGTTCATAGCATCCCCTCACTGTCAGAGCCTGTGCCGGCAGGCGTCATGGTGGCAGGCAGTCCGGAGAGGGACAGCGCGGCACAACCAGCACGAACAGAGAGTCCGTCGGGATGGTGAGCACTGCCCATAGCAGACTGACAAATTAAATAGCCTGACCGGATAGGCTCTTAGTTAAATGTGCAGAACCTCCCGAAGATATAACACGCTTTACCGTAAATGCGCCAGTGCTTCGCAGTGGTTATACCAGCGGGAGATTTTCGACTTACTCTAACAAAATCAATGAGGAACGGTTTTAACCCAACCGGCCCGTGGCGCGGGCCAGCGCAATATCAAAAATATGCAGCGCCTCTTCCAGCTGGGAGTCGGTGGTGACCAGTGGCGCGAGGAAGCGGATGGTGTTGCGATGCAGACCGCATTTAATCAGCAGCAGCCCTTCCTGGCAGGCACTGTCGAGGATCTTCTGGGTCAGCGCCGCATCCGGACGGCCGGTTTCAAAATCGAGAATCTCCACCGCCTGCATAAAGCCCACGCCGCGCACGTCACCGATACAGGCATATTTTTCTGCCAGCTGGCGCAGTCGGCCATTGAGCTGCTGGCCAAGCTGGCAGGAACGCTGCAGCAGGTTCTCCTGCTCAAACAGATCCAGGACCGCCAGCGCCGCCGCACAGCCCAGGGCGTTACCGCCGTAGGTGCCGCCCAGCCCGCCCGGCGTCGGTGCATCCATGATTTCCGCCCGGCCGACCACACCGGAAATTGGCAGACCGCCGCCCAGGCTTTTCGCCAGAGTGATCAGATCCGGTTTAACGCCCAGCTGCTGGAAAGCGAACATCGTGCCGGTGCGCCCGAAGCCGGACTGCACTTCATCGCAGATCAGCAGAATGCCGTGCTGACTGGTGATCCGGCGCAGCGCCTGCATAAAGGCCGGGCCAGCAGGCAGGAATCCGCCGTCGCCCTGCACCGGCTCAATGATGATCGCCGCGACCCGCTCCGGCAGGATCTGCACGGCAAAGAGCTGCTCCAGCGCCTTCAGGCAGTCTGCTTCGGTGATGCCGTGCAGCGGATTCGGAAAAGGCAGCCGGTAGATATCCCCGGGGAACGGGCCAAAGTTCTGTTTGTAAGGCGCGGACATACCGGTCAGGGTGACGCCCAGCAGAGTCCGGCCATGAAACGCCCCATCAAACGCGATGATGCCAGGCCGCTGCGTATGCGAGCGGGCAATCTTGACCGCATTCTCCACGGCTTCCGCGCCGCTGGTGAAGAAGACGCTTTTGTACGCCTCATCACCGCCGACCAGCTGGTTCAGCCGCTGGGCCAGCTCGATGTAGCCCGGATAGGCCACCACCTGAAAACAGGCGTGAGAGACCAGGCCCAGCTGGCGGGTGACCGCATTGACCACCGCCGGGTGATTGTGGCCGACATTCAGCACGCCGATGCCACCGACAAAATCGAGATAGCGGTTGCCCTCCACGTCCCACACTTCACTGCCTCTGGCGCGTTCGATCACCAGCGGATGGGCGGTCACAACTCCGCGCGGGACGTTCTGCTCACGTGCATCCAGTAACAGGCTGTTATCGGAGTATGCTTGCTGTTCTGCCATGACATTCTGCATTCTAAACCCTCATCCACGTAACGTTCGGTTGGCTCAAGTATCGCAATGCACGGGTTTATTACGCTGCCGTAATTCCCCATGCAGCGGCATTTCCTGTCAAAATCCCGCAGCATTCAGCAGGGAAATTTCTCCGCCAGCGCCTGGCGGATCAGCGTGACAAAAACGTCAACGCCATATGGAATCAGCGCATCATTGAAGTCATACGCGGCGTGGTGCAGCGGCTTACTGGGTGCCGAACCCAGCCACAGATAGGCACCGGGGCGCGCCTGCAGCATAAATGCAAAATCTTCGGAGGTAAGCGCAGGCCGGGGGGCGAGGTCCGCCCGGAGGCCTGCGGCTGTCAGCGCCTTCAGACAGAACTGCGCCTCCGCCGCGCTGTTCAGCGTTGCCGGGTAGTAGCGCAGGTAACTGACCTCGGCGCGAAGGCCATGGGCAGCGGTGATGTGCTCTGCCATCTGACGCAGCCGGGCTTCAATCGTGTCCTGCGCGGCCGCGCTGAAGGTGCGCACCGTGCCGGTGATACTCGCCTCTGACGGGATCATGTTGTGTGAAAAGCCCCCCTGCATCCGGGTAACGGTCAGCAGCGCCGTTTCGCACGGATCGAGCGCGCGCGGAACCAGCGTATTGAGCTGTACCACCAGCTCGCTGATCGCCAGCAGGGTATCGCCCGTCAGATGAGGCTGCGCGGCATGGCCACCGCCGCCCAGCACGCGGATATCGAACCGGTCGGCCGCCGCCATAATGGGACCGGGCCGGGTCTGCACCTGGCCGAGCGGCAGCTCCGGCCAGTTATGAATGGCGTAGACGGCATCACAGGGAAACCGGCTGAACAGGCCGTCATCAATCATCGCCTGTGCACCCGCCAGCCCCTCTTCCGCCGGCTGAAAGATAAAGCAGACCGTGCCGTCAAAATGGACGTCGCGCGCCAGTGTTTCGGCAGCGCCCAGCAGCATCACCGTATGGCCGTCATGGCCGCAGGCGTGGCTCACCGGCTCAGTTCCGCTCTGCCAGGCCGTGCCGCTCTGATCCCGCATCGGTAGCGCATCCATGTCCGCCCGCAGGCCGATCATGCGCGGACTGCTGCCCTTTTTCAGTATCCCGACGACACCGGTTTTACCGATACCGCGATGCACCTCAATGCCCAGCGCCTGCAGAAAACGGGCCACGATGTCGCTGGTGCGCTGCTCCTGAAAACCCAGCTCCGGGTGGGCATGTAAATCGCGGCGCAGGGCCACTAAGTGTTCCATCTCAATATCCTCGCGAACGGTCGATTTCACCGTGCAGCGGCTCACCTCGCTGATAGCGCCGCAGATTTTCCAGCAGGGCCGCAATAGCACTCTCATTCTGTGTCTGGCTGGCGATGTGCGGTGTCAGCCAGATCGCGGGATGGTGCCAGAAAGGATGGTTGGGCGGTAACGGCTCCGGATCGGTCACGTCAATCACGGCGGCACGCAGCTGACCACTTGCCAGCGCCTGCAGCAGATCGTCCTCTGCCAGTTGCGGGCCGCGCCCGACCTGCACCAGCGCCGCACCCGGTGGCAACTGACTGAACAGCGTCCGGTTGAGCAGACCCCGCGTGGTTTCGGTCAGCGGCAGCAGGCAGACCAGAATCTCGCTGTGCGCCAGAAACGCCGCCAGCTGATCGTCGCCGTGCCAGCAGCGAACACCGGGACAGTGGCGCGGCGTGCGGCTCCAGCCTGTGCAGTCAAAGCCCAGCGCCACCAGCTGCCCCAGCGCGGCCTGCCCCAGCTCACCCAGCCCCATGACCCCTACCCGGCGCTGCGCGGCGGGGATTGCACGGTGGGCCAGCCACTGCTGCTGACGTTGCTGATGGAAATAGCGCGGCATGTCGCGATGCAGGCCAAGCACCGCGAAGGTGACATATTCGACCATGCCCTGAGTCAGCCCCGGCTCAACCATTCTGATCACCGGCAGGTCGGGCGGCAGCGCATGCAGGTCAAACTGATCGGCGCCGGCTCCCACTGAAAACAGCAGCTTCAGCCGGGGAAAGCGTGCCGGAATGTCAGCCGGAGGCAGCCAGGCAACCAGCGCCTCCACCATCGCCGGATCGCCGGTTTCGGGCCAGATATGCCACTGAATATCGGGTGCGTGTTCCGCCAGCCAGCGTTGCCAGATGCGGCCGCGTTCCGGTTCGGATTTGTAGACGATATGCATCAGGCCATCGCCTGAGTCATGAGACCGAAGGCCTGCATGCCCTGCGGCGTCCACGGCGTGCCGCGCACCATCGTGACAGGAGCATCAACCTGATCCAGCCCAAGGGTATGAAGCCAGCTGGCCATCGGCAGGCTGGCATCGGTGTCGATACGCAGAAACTGCCCCTCAAGGGACTGCATCAGTGTGGCGACCAGCGCCTGCGCGACCGGGAACGTCGCCGCGATCACCGGGCCAATTGCCCAGCCGTGGCCGAAACGGCGCAGGCTGGCGAAGCCCTGAATCTGTTGTGCCGCATCCTCCAGCAGCACCGTCTGACACTCCCGCAGTAAATGTTCATAGAGTGCCGGACGGCACATGCCGTTTGCCTGCTGATCCAGCGTCACCAGCGTGGCGTGATCGGCCTGGGTCGCCGGACGCAGTTGCAGCCCCGCCGGAATTGCCACCGCCGGAAGCGTGGTCAGGGCGCGGGTCTGGTGCTGGCGGATCTCGCCGCAGGTGACGAAACCGAGCTTTTCATACAACCCCTTGCCCATTTCAGTGGCGTGCAGCCGGACATGACAGTCGGGCACTTTTTCCAGTTGCGCCAGCATGAGCTGTTTGCCCAGCCCGCGCCCCTGCTGCTGATTATCCACAATCACCAGCCCCAGCGTGGCGGCGCGATCGCCCCAGCGCCAGAGTATCGCGCTGCCGATGATCCGGCCCTGCTCTTCAATTACCGTCCCCTCACCCAGTTGCAGCGCCAGCTGCCAGTCCTCCCGCCGGTGGGGCCATTTCAGCACCTGCGTCATCTGGAAGCAGGCGTCAAGATCATCGGGTGTCATTGCGCGTAGTGTCAGGCTCATTCGCGTTCTCCTTACATCATGCCTGGCGTATCAAGTCCGCTGCCGTCAACCAGACGGCTGTAGCGGTAAGGTGTCGGATCCACCACCGGTGTGGCTTCGGTTGCCAGATCGGCGGCCAGTCGTCCGGCGCCCGGTCCGATGCCGAAGCCGTGGGCGCTGTAGCCCGCCGAGAGTATCAGTCCCGGCACTTTTGCCACCGCCGAGATCACCGGAATGGCATCCGGGGTGCTGTCAATCATGCCGCCCCACGCCTGCGCCAGCCTGAGACCGGCCAGCGCCGGATATTCCCGTCGCATCGCCGCCAGCCCCTCTTCGACAATCCCGGTATCGGCGGCCGGATCGAGAATACGCATACGTTCAAATGGCGACTCGCGGTCAAAAGCCCAGCGCCCCATCGCTTCCGGGCCATTGAAAAACGGCGACAGGCCGAGGTTCAGCGTGAGGTTTTTCCGGCGACTTTTAAAGGTCGGATAGAACTGACGCGCATAGCGCAGCCCCTGCGCCCCTGGCTCCAGCCGTCCCCGGCCGGAGACCGAGACGGTGTAACTGCCATCCAGCTGGGGCCGGCAGGCGAAGCCGGGCGTATAGAGCGGCATGGCGATCGCCTGTTCGATAGGCTGCGTACGGAAGGCCGTTCCGATCACGTTGCCCAGCGGCAGATCGATGCCGTGGCGACGACAGAACATGGAGGTCCAGGCACCCGCCGCACAGATGACCCGGCTGGTTTTGATCAGCCCGCGCTCGGTCCAGACGCCGCTGACCCGTCCGGCAGCCATATCCAGTCCGCGTACGGCGCACTGCTGAAACAGCAGCGCCCCTTTTTTCTGCGCCCCCGCCACCAGCCCCGGCGCAGCCAGCCGTGGTTCGGCGTGACCGTCGGTCGGCGAGGAGAGGCCGCCCCGCCAGTTGGTGGTGCTGCCGGGCGTCATGGCTTTGGCCTGCTCCGCCGTCAGGATAGCGCTCTGCATGCCGTAGCCTTTTGCCATCTGGTTCCATTTATCCCAGGCCGCAATCTCTGACTCTTCCTGTGTCGCGTAGACCAGCCCGCTGCGACGGAATCCCAGCTCCTCCCCCGTCTCCTCATTAAGCTCGCCCCAGCGCTGCAGCGCATACATAATCAGCGGCAGTTCACGCTCATCGCGATTCTGCTGGCGACACCAGCCCCAGTTACGGCTCGACTGCTCTGCCCCGACCAGGCCTTTTTCGATGAGCACGACATTCACGCCCTGTTTCGCCAGCTCAAAGGTGGCCGCAGCACCGGCGATGCCGGCGCCAATGACCACCACATCGGCGGAATCGGGAAAATTGACACTATCCTGTACGTAACGAAGGGGTGCAGGCATAAAAAGAGGACCTCTGTTGTCAGTAACCGATCGGCTGCGCGGCGACCTTGCCGCATTGCAACTGACCCGTGCGTCTCACCGCCCGCAATGGCGGCAGAGACGGGTAAATGTGGGCGCATTCAGTCTTGCTGAAGGGGTGCCGCTTACTCCGCTTTTAAAATCTCTTCGTGCTCGTCGAGCCATCCCTGACGCAGCTCCGGCACCGCCCGCTTCAGCCGCTCGAAATAGAGCTCGCGGGTCGGTTTATCGTAGTCCTGGCGTGCCAGCTGCGTGACGATGCGGCCGCTCTTCATGACCACAATCTCATCGCATACCGCACGCACCGCATGCATGTCATGGCTGATGAAGATCACGGCCAGCCCCAGCTCACGGCGCAGTTCACTGATTAAGTCGAGCACCGCGGCGGCGACCACGGTATCCAGCGCCGAGGTAACCTCATCGCACAGGATCAGATCCGGCTCTGCCGCCAGCGCCCGTGCCAGATTAACACGCTGTTTCTGTCCACCCGACAGCGCCCAGGGACGCCGCCACAGGACGCTGCGCGGCAGCTGCACCAGATCCAGCAGCTGCCAGAGCCGCTGCTGCCGGGCCGCCCCGCTCAGGCCGTGAAACAGCGTCAGCGGTCGCGACAGGATCCGCTCCACGCTGTGGGCCGGGTTCAGCGCCGTGTCTGCCATCTGAAACACATACTGAATACGCCGCAGCTCGTTATCCGGGCGTTTCTGCATATCGCCCGCGATGTAATGGCCGTTAAACAGAATATGTCCCTGACTCGGCGCATTCAGCCCGGCGATGGCGTGGGCCAGCGTGGTTTTGCCGGAGCCTGACTCACCAATAATGCCAATCGCCTGCCCTTTCCACAGCTGAAGATTGATTCCCGCCAGAATAGGGATTTTTGGCTGTCCGTCGCTGCCTCGCGGGCCATATCCTGCACTGAGGTCGCGCACTTCCAGCAACGGCTGGATATCGGCCGAGTCCGGGCACCAGTTGCTGGGCCGCTCTTTCTGCCGTGCGGCCTCCATCAGCTGACGGGTGTAGTCCGCCTGCGGCGCGCCCATCAGGTGTGCGGTCGAACCATACTCCGCCATTCTGCCCCGCAGCAGCACCAGGATCCGGTCAGCCATCTGCGCCACCACGGCCAGATCGTGGCTGACATAAATCGCAGTGACGCCACGCTGCAGGACCACGCGGCGAAACGCCTTCAGTACCTCCACCTGCGTCGTCACATCCAGCGCGGTGGTCGGTTCGTCCAGGATCACCACGTCCGGTTCACCGATCAGCGCCATCGCCGTCATCAGACGCTGTAACTGGCCGCCCGAGACCTGATGCGGATAGCGATCGCCAATAGTCTCCGGATCCGGCAGCGCCAGCTCACGGAACAGGCCGATCGCCCTGGCTTTTGCCTCCCTGCGGGTCAGCGTGCCGTGAATGACGACCGGCTCGATCACCTGATCCATTATTTTCATGCCCGGGTTAAACGACGCCGCCGCACTCTGCGCGATATAGGCGACTTTGTTGCCGCGAAAGGCGCGCAGCTGACCCGGCGTGAGGCTGTTAACGTCGGTGCCCGCTACGTGCACATGCCCTTCGGCTATGCGGCAGCCGCTGCGGGCATACCCCATCAACGCCATTGCGATGGTGGTTTTACCCGAACCGGATTCACCAATCAGTGCCAGTACCTCCCCTTTCTGCACCGTAAAGTGAATGTCAGAAACCAGGTCAATCTCCTCACCGCGATCGGTCTGCGCCGTCACGCGCAGTTTGTCGACGGAAATGACGGGCATTGCAGTATGTGGTGTCACGTTCATGCTCCCTCCTTCGCCAGAGTCATCGGACGCATCGCCTGCAGGCTGTCGATAAACAGATTGGCCCCGATAGTCAGGCTGGCGATGGCCAGCGCAGGCATCAGCACCGCAGGCGAGCCGTCAAACAGACCCTGCATATTTTCACGTACCAGCGTGCCCCAGTCGGCATAGGGCGGCTGCACACCCAGCCCGAGGAAACTCAGACCGCTCAGCAGCAGTACGATGTAGACAAAGCGCAGGCCAAAGTCAGTCAGCATCGGGTGCACCATGTTGGGCAGAATATCGTGGATTGCGATATACCAGCGGCTTTCACCGCGCAGCCGCGAGGCGCGCACGTAGTCCATGCTGCGCAGCGAGCTGGCCATGGCAAAGGCGATGCGGAAGGCACCTGGCCAGTAGGTAAAGACGGCGGTCAGAACCAGCATCGGCAGCGAGGAGCCAAACACCGCCACGATCATCAGCGACAGCACTTTGCCCGGCAGCACCAGCAGCGCGTCATTGATACGGCCCAGCAGCTCTTCCAGCCAGCGTCCGGTTACGGCGGCGAGCAACGCCAGCAGCGTGCCGACCAGACTGGCCAGCAGCGCGGCACTCAGCGCCAGACCGATGGAGAACTTCGCACCGTAGAGAATGCGGCTCAGCATGTCGCGTCCCAGGTAGTCGGTTCCCAGCAGGTTCTCGGTGGTCAGGCCCCCCATCAGCGGACCGCCGCCGATATCGTCAATGCTGTGCGGCGCCAGGGCGGTGCCGAACAGCGCCATCAGCAGCCAGAACAGCGACATCAGCAGCCCCAGCCGCCCTGACCAGGAGAGCGACTGCAGGAATCGCCACGGCAACAAGAGAGTATTCATGCGCTTCTCCATTTCGGGTTAAAGGCGATAGTCAGAATATCGGCCAGCAGCAGCAGCACCAGGTAACAGGCGGCAAACAGCATGACGCAGAGCTGCACCACGGGCAGGTCCCGGTTGCTGACCGCATCGACCAGCTGGCTGGCCAGACCGGGATAGCTGAAGATGGTTTCGATGATGATGACCCCGCCAAACAGATAGGAGAGGCTGAGCGAGATGGCATTGGCAATCGGCCCGACTGCGTTAGGCAGCGCGTGACGCAGAACGGCCCTGAGCGGCGAAACCCCTTTCAGCTGCGCCATCTCCAGATAGGGGCTGTCGAGCTGATTGATAATGGCGGCGCGTGTCATACGGGCCATCTGCGCCACCAGTACGCAGCAGAGCGTCAGCACCGGCAGCGCGTACGCTTTGAGGTAACTCAGCAGGTCGCTGTCCGGGCTGCCGAATGACATCGCCGACACCCAGTGCAGCCGGACGGCAAAGATCAGCACCGCCACCGTCGCCACCAGAAACTCCGGCACCGCCACCGTCGCCATCGTCGCGATGACCAGCGCACGATCGAGCCGGGAGCCGCGATTCATCGCGGCCAGAATGCCGATCAGCAGCGCCAGCGGCACGCAGATCAGCGTGGTGATAGCCGCCAGTTCAAAGGTCGCGGGGATGCGCTGCGCCACCAGCTGCGAGACCGGCAGATGACTGGCAAACGAGATGCCAAAATCACCCTGCACCAGCCCGGCCAGCCAGTGGAGATAGCGCATCAGCAACGGCTGGTCGAGGCCCAGTTGCTGCCGTAACGCCGCCACCGTTTCCGGCGTGGCGTTCTGGCCCAGGATCATCTGCGCCGCGTCACCGGGCAGCAGGCTGGTGATGAAAAACACCACCGCCGAGACGATAAGCAACGTCAGGATGCCGGCACCCGTGCGCCGGGCAATCAGAAACAGCATGTATCGGTTCATCGGCGAACTCCCTATAGGTAGCCTGATGGAGCAGGCGGAGATCAGGCGGACAGCCAGGCAAATTCATGGAAGCGATAGCCCATCATCATGCCTGACGGCCAGGGCTCGACGCCTTTGACCTTTTTGCTGTAACCATCGGTCGAGCTGATAAAGGTCGGGATGATGGTGCCGCAGTGGTCATAAATCAGCGTCTGCATGTCGCCATACATCTGCTTACGTCTGGCCTGATCGCGCTCGCCGCGCGCCGCGACCACCAGCTGATCGAACCGGGGATTTTTCCAGCCCGATTCGTTGTTCGGTGCGGTTGAGAGATAAAACTGCGAGAAGAGCATGTCCAGCGTCGGACGCGGGTTTATCGAGCCATATCCCAGCGGATCTTTCATCCAGTGCGAAGACCAGTAACCGTCATACGGCACGCGTCGCACTTTGACATTCAGCCCCGCCCCGCGCGCCATCTGCTGGATCAGCTGACCGCCTTCGTTCGCCCCTTCGATATTCGGGGTGGTAATGATCTCGACGGTGGAACCGGTCATGCCCGCTTTTTTGATATGAAACTTCGCTTTTTCCACATCCAGCGGACGCGGTTTGAGATCGGCGTTATAGAGTGGATGCCACGGCGGCACCGGGGTGTCATTACTGACGTCGCCGTAACCCTGCAGGACCGTTTTCACCAGCATTTCACGCGGCTGCAGATATTTCATCGCCAGCACGAAATCTTCGTTATTGCCCGGCTTCATGTCGGTGCGGATAATCAGGTTGGTGTACATCCCTGACTTACTCTCCAGTACGCCAAACTCCCCGCTGGCTTTGAGACGCTTACAGTCGGCGGCGGTGAGGGTTGACACCATCTGCAGATCGCCCGACATCAGGGCGTTGACGCGCGCCGCGCCGTCGGTGACGCCAATCAGCTCCACCTCATCCAGATGCGGCAGTCCCGGCTTATAGTAGTTGGGGTTCCGGGTGCCGATGGTGCGGGTTCCCGGCATAAAGGTTTTGCAGATAAACGGCCCGGTACCGATGCCTTTACTGAAATCGGTCGTGCCCTCTTTGACGATTAAAAACGGCGGCGTCGCCAGCATGTAAGGGACATCGAAGTTGGCACTGTTCAGCTCCAGCTGCACCTCGCTGTCGCTGACGGCGCTGAAGGCTTTAAACTGATCGGCCAGCTTAAAGGCGATAGAGGCGATGGCAGGATCTTTGTGGCGGCTGAGCGAGAAGATGACATCGCTGGCGGTCAGTGGTTTGCCATCGTGGAAGGTAACCCCTTTACGCAGCTTAATGTGCCAGGTAATGCCGTCGCTGGACTCCAGCGATTCCGCCAGCGCCGGTTGCGCCATCAGGTTTTTATCCAGCTCGGTCAGACCGCTGTAGAACATAAACTGGCGGGTGTAGTCGGCGCTGTTATTGCTCTTGGCCGGATCGAGCGTATCGGTGGCGGAGGCGTTCGACATCGCCGCGCGCAGTTTACCGCCCCTGACCGGCTTGTCGTCCGCCAGTGCAGCCCCGGAAAAACCGACCAGGCCACTGCTCATCACCGCACCGGCGGAGAGGATTTTCATCAGGCTGCGGCGGGACAGGGAACCCTCGGTGATCATGCGCGTCAGTGCCGGATTTACCGCATCAGCGTCGTTATTATCAAATTTACTCATCTCTCTACCCTCAATAGTCAGGCGAACCGGGAACAGGGTCTGGCGGTGCTGATGACCTGGCGACCAGCACCCGACGGGACGTTAAGAAAGGCGATCCTTTGCTTTGTAATAGAGTCCTGCGAGCGGTAAAAACCATGGCTTGCCGTGATAACCGGGCAGCGCGGGCCATGAGTCACGCTGCCAGGGATTTTCGTTGCGCTTTTCGGCCAGCAGATCGGCCATCACGCGCCCCATCCAGACCGACATCTGTGTGCCGTGTCCGCTGTAGCCCAGTGAATAGAAGATCCCCTCCTGTTCTCCCGCGTGTGGCAGACGGTCGGCGGTCATATCGACCATGCCGCCCCAGCAGTAGTCCACCCGCGCCTGGCGGAGCGGTGGCAGCATCTGCGTCAGTGCGTGATGCAGGATCTCGCCGCTGCGCGAATCGGAGGTCGGATTGCTGACCGCAAACCGCGCCCGCCCGCCGAAAACCAGCCGGTGATCGCGGGTGGTGCGAAAATAGTTGCCGATGTTGAGCGACGTCACGTAGGTCCGATCGTGAGGCAGCACCTGACGCAGCAGCGCCGGGTCGAGCGCTTCGGTCACGACAATAAAGCTGCCGACCGGCACGATGCGGCGCTGAAACCAGGGGAACGGGCCGACGTTGGAGCAGCCCGTCGCCATCAGTACTTTATCGGCCAGAATCGTGCCCTGCGCGGTGTGAATCCGATGCTGATAGCCCCTGAGGCGCTCCAGCTTCGTCACGGCGTGGTGCGGATAGATCTTCGCCCCGCTGCGGGCCGCCGCCTCCGCCAGGCCGACGCCAAATTTCCCCATGTGCATCTGACCGCCCCGCTTCTGCAGCAGGCCGCCGTGGAAATCGTCGCTGGCGATCTCGTCGCGCACCGCCGTTTTGTCGAGCAGTTCGATCTGCGGATCCACAGTGCGACGCATCAGTTCATATGCTTCCCGCAGACCGGCCATATGCGACGCTTTGCTGGCAAGTTTGAGCTTGCCGCACAGCCGGAAGTCACAATCGATCTGCTCCTCCTGAATCAGCTGCCAGACATAGCTCACCGCATCGTCAAATGCCCGGTAGAAGCGGCTGGCCTGCTCCAGACCCTGGCTCGCCACCAGCGAAGCGAAATTGTGGGCCACCCCGGTATTGCAGTGGCCGCCGTTGCGCGCCGACGCCTGGCTCATTACGTCGCCACTCTCCAGCACCACCACGCGGATACCGCTGCGCGCCAGACTGAGCGCGGCCGAGATACCGGTGAAACCGCCACCGATCACAACCACGTCCGCCTGAGCGGGCAGCGGTTCGCGGGCGGCGCCGGTAAACGCCGGGGCGGTGGCCTGCCAGAACGATTCCAGTTTCATGGGGAGTTCCTCAGAGTCCGACTACGCCGGGCAGGCCGCCGATATCGTTGATTTCGGTGTACTGGTAGTAAGGATTGGCCGGTTCATGACCGCGATTGACCCAGACTTTGTTTTTGATGCCGAGATCATGGGCGGTCATCAGGTCATAACGGAAGCTGGAAGAAACATGCAGGATCTCCTCCGGGCCGCAGCCGAGTCTGTCGAGCATGTACTCGAAGCCTTTCATCTGCGGTTTGTAGGCGCCCGCCTCTTCCGCCGTGATGGTCATGTGGATCGGTGCGCCCAGGCGAGGAATATGGTGCGGGATAAGATCCTTCATCGAGTTGGTCAGCAGCACCAGCGGAAACGCCGTGGCGACCTTCGCCAGCCCGGCGGGCACGTCGGGATGCGGTCCCCAGCTGGCGCAGTCGGTGTAGATAAAGTCACTGTCTGCTTTGTCCCAGCGGACACCCCACTTTTTGCAGGTGCGCTGAATCGCATTGCTGACCACGTCGTAATAGGGCTTCCACGCGCCCAGCACCTCATCCAGACGGTAGCTGGAAAAATCGGTGGTAAAGGCGTGCATGTCGTCCGGATCGACGCGGTCGCTAAAACAGCGCTGCGCAGCGCCCGCCATGTCGAAGCGAATCAGCGTGCCGTAACAGTCGAACGTGATAAATTTCGGTTTAAACAGTGCCATGTAACGCCCTCGTCTTGTCAGTTGCGCTTAGAAATCGATGAGTACACTCTTCTGCCGCTGGCAGGCCTGAAATGCCTGACGGCCCAGATCTTTACCAATGCCCGAGCCGAGAAACCCGCCGGTCGGAATGATAAAGTCGCCGGAGCGGCCATAGCGGTTGATCCAGACGGTGCCCGCCTCGATGGCGCGCATTGCACGCAATGCCCGCGGCAGGCTCAGGGTGTGGACACCGGCGCAGAGGCCATAGGTGTCGTGTGCCGCCATCGCCAGGCCCTGCTCCTCTTCATCAAACGTCTGCACCGTCAGCACCGGACCAAAAATCTCCTGCTGCACGGCCGGATTATCCTGGGTGAGCTGGCTCAGCAGGGTCGGCTGCCAGAACCAGCCTTCGTCGGTGCCGGCAAAACGTTCTCCGCCCACCAGCACTTCAGCGCCCTGCGCTTTCGCCGCCTCGATCACCGAGCTGACTTTCCGGCCCTGACGCTCGTCGATTAACGGCGCGTAGCGGCTCTCCTCCTGCCAGGTCACGCCCGGTTTGACGTCCCGACAGAGTTGTATCAGCCGCGCGATCAGCGGCTCAGCCATATTGCGCTGCACGATAAGCCGGGTGCCTGCCACACAGGCCTGGCCGCCGTTGGCCGTGAAGCCGCGCAGGATCCGCTGGGCCAGAATGTCCGGGTCGCCCGCATCATCAAATACCAGCTGCGGACTTTTACCGCCCAGCTCCAGCGTGACCGGCTTCATGCCGTGCTGCGCGGCATCGCTCATGATGCGTGCGCCGGTCAGGGTCGATCCGGTAAAGGAGACTTTGCGCACCAGCGGATGGGTCACCAGCGCGCTGCCGGTGACGGCACCGCTGCCCTGGACAATATTCAGCACGCCCGCTGGCAGGCCCGCCTGAATCGCCAGCTCCGCCATGCGCACCGTTGAGAACGGCGTCAGTTCAGAGGGTTTCAGCACCACCGCGTTGCCCGCCGCCAGCGCCGGGCCGCATTTCCACGACGCCATCGACAGCGGAAAATTCCACGGGGTAATGGCGGCGATGACGCCATAAGGTTCAGCAATCAGCATGCCGAGGCTGCTGTCGCGGGTCGGAAAAAGGTCGCCGCTGTATTTGTCGGCGCATTCGGCATAGAAGCGAATCGCTTCAGCGGTAAAGGGAATTTCATGCAGCACCACGTCGCTGATCGGCCGGGTCGAACCCAGCGCTTCCAGCCGGGCCAGCAGGGGATCCTGCTCAATCAGATCGGCCCAGCGCCGCAATACCCGGCCGCGTTCGCGGGGCGCGCAACCGGACCAGCCACTGGTTTTCAGCGCCTGATGGGCATCGGTCACCGCACGATCGACATCCTGCGGCGTGGCGTCCTGCAGCGTGGCATAGACCCGGCCATCAGAAGGCCGCTTTACCTGGAAAGTGGCGCCCTGACACTGACAGTGCTGACCGCCAATATAATGGCCGACGGGAAGAGAAACTTTTTCAGGGTCGAAACTTAACATGGAAGCATTCCTTATTTGTTACACCCATCAGTGGCCGGGTTATCACTTTTTATGACCACCCATTTCTGCGCTGTTAATTAACTAATGCAGAAAGTATGCCAGCCGGACAAAAAATAAAAATGCGTTTAAAACAGCGCAAAAAAATTTTCTGCCGTATTGTCCCGGGATTTTTTGCGGAATTGCCGAACCATTAAACAGATGATTTACTTCACAAAATTTATGCACCCTGCGGGTGCAACCTGCACGGAAATTGCACCAAAGCGGATATTCCGGCGAAGACGGCTCATTCCATCGCACGACACGCGGCGATTTACTGACCCGATTCACACCTCTGATAATTTTTTTACTTTTTTAAAAAAGACTATTTGACGCCGGGGAATTTCTGCTTTCCTACCGGCAAAAAAAAAGCCAGCCGGATTGACCGGCTGGCGCGCTATTATTTTTTTATTAAAGGCTGCCAATATGAAAGGTTTTCAGCTCCAGATATTCCTCTATTCCGTAACGGGAACCTTCGCGACCCAGACCCGAGTGTTTCACGCCACCAAAGGGCGCCACTTCCAGAGAGACCGCGCCGGTGTTAAAGCCTACCATGCCCGCCTCCAGCGCTTCCGCCACCCGCCACCCCCGGCGGATATTCTCGGTAAAGAAATAGGCCGCCAGGCCGTACGGGGTGTCATTCGCCATGGCGATCGCCTCCTCTTCCTCATCAAAGATAAACAAGGGTGCGACCGGGCCAAAGGTCTCTTCGTGGGCGATGCGCATCTTCACCGTAACATCACCGAGCACGGTGGGCTGAACGAAAGTTCCCCTCTCCTGGCTGATGCCGCCCGTCAGCAGCGTCGCACCCTGGCTGAGCGCATCGTCAATGTGACCCTTCACTTTTTCCACTGCACGGGCATTGATCAGCGGCCCAATCGTACTGCCAGGCGCAAAGCCATCCCCCACTTTCAGGGTGGCGACCGCCTCCAGCAGCCGTTCGGTGAAGCGGGGATAGATGTTGCGCTGGACCAGAATGCGGTTGGCGCAGACACAGGTCTGTCCGGCGTTGCGGAACTTGCTGAGCATGACGCCCGCAACCGCAATCTCAATATCGGCATCATCGAAGACGATCATCGGCGCGTTGCCCCCCAGCTCCAGGCTCAGACGCTTGAGGCTGTTGGCGCTCTGCTGCATCAGTAACTGCCCGATACGGGTCGAGCCGGTAAAGGAGATTTTGCGCACCGTCTGGCTGCGGGTCAGCGTCTCACCAATTTCCTCAGGCAGGCCGGTGAGCATCTGCAGCACGCCCGGCGGGAAACCGGCACGCTCCGCCAGCACTGCCAGCGCCAGCGCCGAGAGCGGCGTTAACTCAGAAGGCTTTACAATAATCGGACAGCCTGCCGCCAGCGCGGGCGCGACCTTGCGGGTGATCATCGCTATCGGGAAGTTCCACGGCGTGATGGCGGCAGCGACCCCGACCGGCTGTTTCAGGACCAGAATGCGGCGATCGTCGCTGGGCGCGGGAATGGTGTCACCGTAGATGCGGCGGGCCTCCTCCGCGAACCATTTTACGAAACTGGCGCCGTAGAGAACCTCGCCCCGGGCTTCTGCCAGCGGTTTACCCTGCTCGGCGGTCATGATCATCGCCAGGTCATCAGCATGATCCAGCATCAGCTGGTGCCATTTTTCCAGCAGCGCGGCGCGGCTGGCATGCGTCGTTCTGCCCCAGCTGATGCGCACGGATTCCGCGCAGGCTATCGCCTGCTCCGTCTCTGCCCCGCCCAGGGCCGGGATCGTGGCCAGGGTTTCGCCCGTCGACGGATCGTTGACCGGCAGCGTGGCGCCCTGATGGCCATCCTGCCAGCGTCCGGCAAACAGCGCCTGCTGGCGCAGCAGATCGCTGTCGTTGAGTTGTAGTCGCGACATAACATCCCCTTGTGGTAAGCAAATTCCACTTTATCGCGCCTGATGCGTGCAGGATGTTGTTGTGCCGGGTCAGAAAGGCGGGCCAGCGAGTTTTTGGCCCGGATTTGAAATTTTATGCCGTGCAGGCACCCGGCGGCTCTGCCGGGTGCGACTGAAATCAGATCTGGAAGTCGATAACCGGTTCATCGTCGCTGCTGTAGGAGAGCGCCTGACGTTTAATCTCCTCCAGCGAGAGGTTAGCATTGCAGAGTTCGAGGAACTGCCAGACATAGTTTCTTTGCAGCTGGCCGCGCTTGAGGCCAAGCCAGACCGTGCTGGGGTCGAACAGGTGCGTGGCGTCAATGCGGACCAGCTCTTCGCTCTCTTCGGTTTCACACGCCTGATCCGCCAGTATCCCGACGCCCAATCCCAGCTTAACGTAGGTTTTGACCACGTCGGAGTCCTGGGCGCTGAGCACGATATCCGGCTTCAGCCCCGCCGACTGGAAGGCCCGATCGACGCGCGACCGGCCGGTGATCCCCTGGCGATAGGTAATGAGTGGATAGCGGCTGAGCGTGCTGAGTGACACCGGCTGATTCTGCACCAGCTCATGCCCGGCGGGCACCAGCAGCGCGTGATGCCAGCTGAACCAGGGAAACGCCGCCAGGCTGCTGTTGTTGACCAGCATTTCACTGGCGATACCGATATCCGCCTCTCCCGCCAGCAGCATGGTGACGATTTCCTGCGGTGAACCCTGGTTGAGTTCGAGCCGGACGTTGGGATAGAGCTGGCGGAAGGCTTTAATCACTTTCGGCAGGCTGTAGCGCGCCTGGGTATGGGTGGTGGCAATGGTCAGGATACCGCTGGTTTCATTGGTAAAGACATCGGCCAGCCGTCGCACTTTTCCCGCTTCGTCCAGGATGCGCTCGGCAATCGTCAGCAGCGCTTTGCCCGGTTCCGTCATGCCCAGCAGACGCTTGCCGCGACGGATAAAGATCTCAACGCCCAGTTCATCTTCCAGATCGCGGATGTGACGACTGACGCCTGACTGGGACGTAAATAGCGTGTTAGCGACTTCCGTTAAGTTAAACTCACAGCGGGCCGCCTCGCGGATGATTTTAAGTTGCTGGAAATTCACGGTATTTACCTCCCTTTACATAATCTGATTCCCTGATGGTAAGAACTATTATTGATAACAGGAAATACTAAAAAATTTACCTTTATGAATTTAGGGAATAACGGGAGGAATAAGGTAGTCCTGTAAGAGGTTCAGTCAGTTCTGCTTGCCGGTGGAGATACGGCATTGATGCGTGAAACGACACCGAGCGGATTTCGTTCGCCTGGCAGGCCAGGCAGTTTCAGGCCGCCTTTGCTGGCGACCGACAAGGGAGCGCCAGTCGCCGCGCCCCCGGCTCCGGCCTGCATTACCGCCGCTTCGCGGTCCCTTCGCTTATTCCGGATTTCTCACGGACCGGCGGGACGCGACATCCCTGTCGCTCGTCCTGAAATCCCTCATACGCTCAGCGGCTCTGACGGCCTCCCTTCCCGCTGTAACGTCTTCTTTCTGTGTTAGATGCTATATCGCTTTAAGTTAACGGGCTGGCTCTGGCTTCAGGGCCAGCAGACAACACTGCATCGCAAAAAACAAAAGAACTTACAGGTGTAGGGGCGTGAGAGAAGTTTTCGCAGCGCCAGGGAAAAAACCGGAGGTATAAGGAGCCGACAGAAGATCGGCAAAGAGCCGGATCGTGAGCCACAGGGCAGAGAAGTAACCCCGCAAAGCGGGGCGCGAAGAGAACCAGAGGCCGGAATTGTCAGGAGGCGCCCGCCCGCTCGGGCAACCTGAAAGGCCCCGCTGCCTGGCGGACGAAGCCCGCTCAGTGCAAAGCCGTAGTGAAGTTCTCCCGCAACGCTCAACGGCTTTTCTGTGAACCCCCGCCACGCCTGCCCTCAACACAACGCCCTTACCCCACTAACATCAACTCACGCTCTTCACTCAGCGGCTTATTGAGTAGCGACAGCAGAATATTTTTCACGGCCTGCGCAGAAGGCGACAGTGGCAAACGGGCGGAGATATTCAGCGAAAGCGGCAGACTCAGCGATGGACTGTTGATGCGCGACATCCAGGCATCGGCTGAGCCCACCAGCGCGCGGGCGGCCGATTCCGGCAATACCGTTACGCCCATCCCGCTCGAAATGGCGGCGGTCAGCGTAGAGATCGATTCGATCTCGCCGATAATACGCGCACTCAGGCGGCGCAGTGAAAATGCCTCATCGACCCGCTTGCGCACCGCGCTGTAGTCGCGCGGTAAAAACAGGCTCATCTGCGCCACATCGGCCAGGTCAACGCTGGCGCCCGGATAGTCGGTCGCGCCCACCAGATAGAGATCTTCTTTCATCAGCGGCATGCTGCTGATTCCTGCCGTCGGCGCGCGATCGTACAGGACCGCCATATCCAGCTGACCGTTCATCACTTTCTCGTTCAGCACGCTGCCGCTGTTTTCATGCAGGTAGACCAGCACTTCCGGGAACTGATCGCGAACCGTCTGTAACAGCGGCATGGTCAGCGATGATGCCGCCGTACCCGGTGCCAGACCAATCGACACCTGACCGCTCAGCACCTGCCCGGCGTTGATGACCGCCGTCTGCGCCTGCTCACACTGGCGCAGAATCGTCCGCGCGTGACCATAAAGAATTTTGCCTGCCTCGGTCGGCGTCACACCACGCTTGGTGCGGATCAGCAGCTGCTGGTCCAGCTCACTCTCCAGCGTTGCCACCTGCTGACTGAGTGCAGGCTGGGCGATATGCAGCACTTCTGCTGCCTGCGTCAGACTGCCGATATCGACGATTTTCACAAAGTACTTCAGTCGTCTTAAATTCATCTTGCCTCCGTCACTCACCCCGAATAGCGAAAAAGGTCTTAGCCCTTCGCCCTGATAACAGAGATTTTGCAAGATGCAGGCCAGGTTTAAACATCGTCATGCGTGCAGGGCGAGGATGTTTTCTAACGGCCCGGAAAATAAGCGTTTCTGATTACCTCCTATGGGTTAATAAGGATCGTCGATAGCGCATTGCCGCGGGGAAAGCAATGGAACGCACTGTCACAGTGCAGACGCTGCGAGTCAGACGTGCAGAAAAGTGATGACGGAAATCATCACTTTCCGGGCAGTGCAAAGGTTGCACCTGCGGCCGGAGCCTGCCAGGCCTGAAAAGAGGGATGACAGCAGGGAAAAGAGTGTAAGCGCTATCAGCGCGATTACTTATTACTGACGGGAACTGATAAGAGCAAACGCTGCCCTCTTCCCGGTGCTGAAGAGGGCAACGCCTGCCGGTTAACGTTTTTTGCGGTTACGATGCATGTCGATAGAAACCGCTGCCACGATGATGATGCCTTTGATGATGTCCTGAATGTAGGCATCGACGCCGACGAAGGTGAATCCGCTTTTAATCAGCCCGAGAATGACCGCACCGATTAAGGTGCCGGTGATCCGGCCTACGCCACCCATCAGGCTGCTGCCGCCGATGACGGCTGCGGCAATCGCGTCCAGCTCGTAAGACATCCCCATGCTCGACTGGCCGCTGCTGACGCGCGCCGCCAGCACCACACCCGCCAGGCCAGAGAGCGCGCCGGCAATGGTGTAGACGATAATCAGATACTTATTAACGTTGATACCGGAGACCTTCGCCGAGGTCATGTTGCCGCCGATGGCGTAGACATATTTGCCGTAGCGGGTATGTTTCAGGGCGATGTGGAATAACAGCGCCACCACCAGGAAAATCACCACCGGCATGGCACCCTGGCCGATTGCGGTAAAGCCATCGGACAGGAAGCTGATGGGATTGCCCTGCGTGTAGTACTGCGCCAGACCGCGAGCCGACACCATCATGCCGAGCGTGGCGATAAAGGGTGGAATCCCGGTGCGGGTGATCAATACCCCGTTGACCACCCCGGCCAGCAGGCCGACGCCGATACCGGCCGCGATCGGGATAACCGCAGGCATATTCACCAGCGATGGATACATCGGCGAGAGGCTGTCAGAGGTCTGCGCCAGGCTCGCGGCCACGACCGCCGCCAGGGCAATCACAGACCCCGAGGAGAGATCGATACCGGTGGTGATAATGACCTGAGTCACCCCGACGGCGATGATCCCGATAATCGCCACCTGCAGCACAATCAGGATCAGACGGTTGGTGTTGAGCAGGAAAGACTGGTCGCGTACGTACCAGCCAAACATTTCAAAAATCAGGGCAATCCCGACCATCACCACGAAAATGCCGGTATCTTTCGGCAATTTATGACGCAGGCTGGCAAAAAAAGAGGGTTGCTGCGGGGCTGCCGGCGTGGCAGTAGCTTTCATATTGCTCATAGTGGTCTCGCGCCTCATTCGGATGCCAACGACAGAATGGTTTCCTGATCGGCGTCTTCTTTATCGAGGATGCCGGTTATACGCCCGCCGTGCATGACCATCACCCGGTCACTCATGCCGAGAATTTCCGGCAGTTCAGATGAGACCATGATGATTGCGACGCCACGGTTGGCCAGTTCACTAATTAAACGGTAGATTTCTGCTTTTGCACCAACGTCGATGCCGCGCGTTGGTTCATCCAGAATCAGGATCTTCGGTTGTGCCAGCAGCCAGCGGGCAATCAGCACCTTCTGCTGATTACCGCCACTGAGGTTGTTGATGATCTGATCCATGGTCGGGGTTTTGATATTGAGACGGCGAATCTGATCCATACAGTCCTGCGCCATCTTCACATGACTGACAAAGCCACTCTTGCCGCTGTATTCGGGCATATTGACGATGCTCATGTTTTCCATCACCGACAGCACCAGAAACAGTCCGGACTTTTTACGATCTTCGGTGAGAAAGGCCATGCCCTTCTCGATCGCGGTGGAGGGCGAGTCGATCGTCACCGGCACGCCATCAATTAAGATCTCGCCGCTGTCGAAGCTCTCCATCCCGAACAGGCTCTCCATCACCTCGCTGCGTCCCGCGCCCACCAGCCCGGCGACGCCGAGGATTTCTCCCCGCCGCACACTGAAACTGACGTCGGTAAAACGATCGCGACAGCTGAGATTGCGCACCGTCAGCACCTCATCGCCGATCGCACTGTTGAATTTCGGGAACAGCTGGGTCAGTTCGCGTCCCACCATCTGGGTGATCAGCGACTGGCGGGTATACTTCGCCGTCTGGTCGCTGGCGATCCAGCTGCCGTCGCGGAAGATGCTGACCTCGTCGGTGATGGTAAAAATCTCATCCATCTTATGGCTGATATAGATGATCGCTTTGCCCTGCTCGCGCAGGTCGCGAATGATGGTAAACAGATGCGCCACTTCGGTTTCCGTCAGTGCGGAGGTTGGCTCATCCATAATGACAATGTCAGAGTCCCAGGAGACCGCTTTGGCAATCTCGACCATCTGCTGCGACGCAATGCTCAGTTCTCCCACCATCCGTTCGGCTTTGAGCCGGATATTGAGGCGGTTCAGCAGTTCCTGTGTGACCTGATTCAGTCGGGCGTGGTCGACGAAGCCGAATTTCATCGGTTCGCGGCCCAGCCAGATATTCTCAGCGACGGTCATGTAGGGCACCAGGTTAAGCTCCTGGTGGATCATCGAAATGCCGGAACGCAACGCGTCCATGGTGTCCTGAAACTGCACCGGCTCCCCTTTAATTCTGATGGTGCCCTTATCGGGACGATACATCCCGATAAGGCACTTCATTAAAGTGGATTTGCCCGCGCCATTTTCGCCCATCAAGGCATGTACCGTTCCCGGACGCACCCGCAACGACACGTTGTCGAGGGCTTTAACGCCGGGGAAGAACTTGCTGATGCCTTCGGCTTCAAGCGCAAACGCGTTCATTTATCACCTCCGTACAGCTGGGTCGGGAACGATTATTTCAGGTTACGATTGGTAAACTGTTCCATGTTCTCTTTGGTAATCAGCTGGTAAGGGATATTGATCACTTTCTGAACCTGTTCGCCTTTTACCAGTTTGATGGCCGTCTGTACGGCACCCTCACCCTGACCCTTCGCATCCTGGAAGACCGTCGCGACCATCTTGCCCTGCTTCAGCATCTGCAGTGCATCAGGCGTACCATCCACCCCGGCGATCAGGATTTTATCCGGGTTTTTACCCAGCGCCTGCAGCGCACCAATCGCCATTTCATCGTTATTAGAGGCGATGGCGTTGATCTGATCGCCCGCCGTTAACCAGTTGCTCACCACATCTACCGCGTCGTTACGGGTAAATTTGGCGGTCTGCTTCTGCACGATCTTGATGCCAGGGAATTTCGCCGCAACCTGCTCGACACCTTTGGTACGGTCGCGGGTCGCTTCGTTCGCCAGATCCCCCATCAGGATGGCGACGTTACCTTTTCCGTTCATCGCCTTGGCCAGCGCTTCCATCTGTAAGCGTCCGGCCAGTTCAGAGTCGGAGCCGACATAGGCCATTTTGCCGGTCAGTTCCGCCTGCGGACGGCGGTTAACAAAGACCAGCGGGATGCCTGCTTTGCTCGCCTGATCCATAATCGGTTTCACCGCATTGGTGTCGACCGGGTTGACGATCAGGGCATCTACGCCCTGGCCGATAAAGTTCTGTACCTGCTGCAGCTGCTGTGAAACGTCACCCTTCGCATCTTCAACCTGCCCTTTGACGTTATCTTTCTGCATCTCTTTCTGCATTGAGTTGCGCAGAATGGTCAGGAAGTTGTCGTCAAACAGCGCCATCGAGACACCCACCGAAATATCTTTTGCCATAACCGCGGCAGGTAACATGCAGGCTAACAGTGAGGCGACAATCGTTTTTTTGATGTTCATAGGTACCCTTCTTATTTGTTAACTTGCTCAGCAGCGCTATGAGAATGAAAAATATCTTTTACATTCATCCAGTCTGACTGGCGTCTGTTTCGGGAAATTTGAGGTAAGACTTCAGGTTCTGACTATTTTTGTGATCGACCGCTCCTTTTCACAATCACTTGATCTACAGACAGTTAATTTCAGAATGCTGTTTCAGTTATGGCCGATAGTGACGACCGTGATGATAAGCAGTTTATTTGTTCCATCTAAAGTCGTTTTGAAATTTTTATCATAAAAGCACTGAAATGGTTGTTTTAACATCGGCAAACAGCAAAACTTTGACATGCCTCTAACATCTGCGGAGAAATGCCCGCAAAGTGAGATCCTGTTGGCAGTTTGAAAAGCCAGCAGATTTGGGGAAAAATCACCAATCCGCTGCTTTTACGAGCATCTGAACGCAATTCAGTAAACAGGGCTTTGACAAGCGGGATCCGTGCCGCTAATATTCGCCCCGTTCAAGCGATTCCTCTGTAGTTCAGTCGGTAGAACGGCGGACTGTTAATCCGTATGTCACTGGTTCGAGTCCAGTCAGAGGAGCCAGAATTAGAAAAGCCCGCTCAGGGAAACCTGAGCGGGCTTTTTGCTTTTGCGCGTCCGGGGTCTGCGCCCCTGTGATTACACCCGGAAACCGTCGTGCGAACCATCTGGCCGTTCTGCCGCCCGTTTCAGCTTCCCCCCTGCCGCATCGACATAGCGTTTCAGCGTGGAAAGTTTCAGGGCTCGTCCCGGCTTTTCCATGCCCGCCACGGCAGGCTGCGTGATACCCCGCGCTCCCGCCATTTCTGCCAGCCTCTTCTTCACTTTTTCACGCAGTTCAGCGAAGTGCATATTGAGCAGGATGTTTGTCGCCATAGCCTGCCCGTCGGCAACGACCTCCGGGTTTTCATCGGCAACAAGCGGTTCCAGCGTTCTGCCCATCACCTGACTCCTGGTGTTTAAGCGTCTTCAGCCAGTGTGTGCGTTCCCGATCGGCGACCAGAATCCTCTCCTGATAGCAACGCTGTTCATTGCCCGCCTTATTTCCGGCCCAAAGCAGGATCGCCGTTCGCTGTGGGTCAAATGCAAAGAACGCGCTGATCGGCTTGCCACCGCTCTGGATGCGTAACTCTTATATGTTCAGATAAACGGAGCCTCTGAGCGAATCCGCACACGGCCTGGAAAGACCGGCCCCTACTCCCGCCACATCATCAATGTTGCCAGCACGCAGTACGGTCGCTGTCATCAGGCAGAGAAAACCCGCGGTTAAATCGCTCCGTCGTTTTAATCGTCCACACAGGACATCCTCTGATACAGGTCAGGAGCTATGTAGCTGCACAGCGATAATCGAGTGTGCAGCAACGCCTCACCGGATGCCTGTGCGATGAACAGAAACGAAAAGAGGTGCCCGGCCTTTTCGGCGTGATTACATCAGGACGTCACTGTTTTGCGAGCAAGGGTGCAGTGAACGGAGCGCGGGTGAACCGGCGTGCTGCAACAAAAAGCCCGCTCAGGCATTACAGAGCGGGCTGATGAAGAAGATGGGGCCGCCGTAATGCATAGCGGTCGTAAATGTCAGCAATGTTCCTGACATGCCGGAGGCTAATGAGCGTGCCGCCATTCAGGCTGACGTTATCGCTTTTTTCGCCAGAACAGACAGGCCGCAAGCGCGGTCAGCACACCGATGAGTGGCATCGCAAACGCACCGGAAAGGAAGTTATGCTGATCGATAGCCTGTTCTTTCCGTATGTCGTTCAGTCGGGCAAGCGCCTGCTTTTCATCGGTCGCATCAATCTCTTCAGGCTCTCTCACGTAACCCTGCTCCGCCAGCTCTGCAGCACGCTTCCGTTCTGAGCTTCGCAGCACAACGGTCTCTTTGCCTCTGGTAAAAAAGCAGTGGTCTGACATCGCCTGTCCTCATCGTCCGTAGGGGAGATCACCACTATAGCGACCCGCTATCTTTTTTGGTAATTATCCACTGCGGCAGCCAGCAGGGCCCTTTTACACCGGCGGCAGCCCCAGATTCTCACGCAGGGTCGCAAACGCATACTCCTCGCGAAACAGTCCGCGACGGCGCAGTTCCGGGATCACCTGTTCCACAAACAGATCGAGCTGTTCCGGCATGATGGCGGGCATGATGTTAAAACCATCTGCACCGCCCTGCTCCAGCCATAGCTGGAAGTCATCGGCGATATCTTCAGCCGTGCCGACAATCACGCGGTGTCCGCGTGAACCGGCGGCAACGGCGGCCAGCTCGCGCAGCGTCAGGTTTTCGCGTTTTGCCATATCGGTCATCAGTCTGACACGGCTCTGGTTCCCCTCGCCCAGTGGCACCTCCGGCACCGGGCCATCCAGCGGATAGTGACTGAGATCCATGCTGAACCGCAGTGAGAGCTGGCTCAGCCCATTCTCAATATCCACCAGCGTGTTCAGCTCTTTCCAGAGTGCCTTCGCTTCTTCACGCGTGTGACCAATAATCGGCATGACGCCCGGCATGATCACCACCTGGTCCGGGCTGCGCCCCGCCGCCGCTACCTGCGCTTTTTGCGCACGATAGAAGGCCTGCGCCTCTTCCAGGCTGGCAGATGCGGTAAAGATCACTTCCGCCGTCTCCGCTGCAAGCTTCTGACCATCAGCAGAAGAACCTGCTTCGATAATTACCGGTCGGCCCTGCGGCGAACGGGTGATATTCAGCGGACCCTGAACCTGAAAATGTTCACCCTGATGATGAATTGGCTTAATCTTCTCATCGACGAAATAGCGCCCGGTCGCCTTGTCTGGCTGCAAGGCGCCCTCTTCCCAGCCCTCCCACAGTTTATTCGTTACGTCGAGAAACTCACGCGCACGAGCGTAGCGTGCAGCATGATCGGGCATATCGCTGCGGCTGAAGTTACGTGCAACGTCGGCGGAAAACGAGGTGACGACGTTCCACGCGGCACGACCCCGGCTGATGTGATCCAGCGATGAGAAGCTGCGCGCCAGCGTAAAGGGATCGCTGAAAGTAGTAGAGGCGGTCGCGGCCAGGCCGATATGCCGGGTATTGACCGCCAGCGCCGCCAGCATCGTCAGTGGTTCTAGACGCGCCATGGTCGATGGCAGACGATACATGCTGGTTGCCAGCGCATCACCGACAAAGAAGAGGTCGAATTTCCCTGCTTCGGCTTTTTTCGCCAGGGTGATCAGCCAGTCGATGTCGGTGGGATCGCCCAGCTGTTCCGTCAGGCGCCAGCCGCTGACGTGCTGGCCCACAGGTTGAACAAACAGGCCGAGGCGCAGGTGACGGGGTGAAGTGGCAGCATGCATATGTTATTCCTGATATGAAAAGTGAAAAAGCACGCCTCAGCGCGCCTGTAAAAGGGTGTCTGTTGCCCGCAGAGCCTGCTCGATTGCGCTGGCGGAGACGTTAAAAGGCAGGCGTTCTGCACTGGCTTTGGGGAATCTGACCTGCTGTGCAATATTGCGCAGTGCGGCCTGCCGATCGCCCGACAGCGCAGGCAGCACTAATGGCATGTCGTAATAGCGCAGAAGCGTAAGCAGTTCTGCATCGGGTTCTTCCGCCTGTTCCAGCAGCGACTGCACCAGCAGGCTGAACCCTACTTTTTCACCATGCAGCCAGTGATGCAGTTCTGGCTGATGTGTCAGGCGATTATGGATGGCATGCGCCAGCCCCGGCGTCGGCAGCGCATCACGCACGCTGTTTGCCAGACCGGCCAGCACGATTGAGGCATCAATAACTTTTACCAGCTCAGGCGTAACCTGCTGCTGCTGACAGGCGGCGATCGCGGCTTCGCCATAGCGCCTGAAAGCGTCCAGGGCCTGTCGCGCTGTCATTACCTTCAAATCCAGCGCCAGATCGTTCGGGTTATGCTTCTGGTAAGGCCGGAATTCATAATATTTTGCCAGCGCATCCACAATACCCGCTTTCAGAAAGCGCACATCGCTCCTGGCGATCACCTCACTGTCCACCAGCACCTGCTCTGGCATTTTTTCCAGCGGCTGACTGCGCAGATGCCCGCCCGTCTCGTCGTAAATAATCGCAAGCGGTGACCATGCCGCGCAGGTGGCGGCTTGAGTGGCGAAGTTGATTAGCGTCAGCCCCGGTAGCTGGCTGGCAGCGGCTTTGGCGGTATCCAGTACCCGTCCACCACCAATCGCCAGCAGCAACTCTGCACCCTGCTGTTCGGTTTGCTCTCTGACATGGGCAATAGCCGCTTCAGTACATTCACTCGTTAAAAAGTCCAGCTGCCAGCGAATATCAGACGCCGCCAGACTCTGGCTTAATTCGGGGTTAACCGCCTGCCACGCGCGCGGCGACGTTACTATCCGGATATGGCGGGAATAAGGCTTTATAAACTCACCGACGCGTGCACGCAGGCCCGCCTCATGTGCATAGGCTCGCGGAGAGGTAATTGCTAACACAGCGGTATCCTGATTATAAAAATTAGGCCAAAAAGGGATTCAAATACATTAAGTTGCTGACTGAAAATAGAGTTACTTCTTATTTAAATAGTACGGTAATCACTCATTTAAGCAATTGAAAACCCGCCATTCTTTATTCACAAATCTGCATGAGGTTAGTTATTTTTCACATATAGCAGTCTGACGCTTTACTGTTACTCTTCTCCTCCGGCTGAATTAATTCACTCTACGCAGCGCAATTTTCGGAAAATAACATGCAACTCGATTTTCGCCAGGTCAGAGAGGATGAAGCCGATGTTTATCTGGCTCTGATGCATGCTGCTTATGCGCCCGTTAAAGCGCTGGGCATTAAATTTGATGCCGCCACCGCTGACCGCGCGATGGCACTACACCATCTGCAGAGTCATGGCGTGTATGCGCTCTATGCAGACGAGAAGATGGTCTCTTCAGCCACCGTTCGCTATCCCTGGGGACCGCTGCCTGGCCCCTTTGGCCTGCCACATATTGGCTGGTTTGGCGCGCATCCTGACTATCCCGGCCAGCACTTTGGTCGCCAGGTGCTGGAGTGGATCGAACAGGAGATTCTGACGGGTCAGCTGCGCGCCCCGGCAGTCTCTCTGGGCACGGCCACCAGCCATCCGTGGCTGCAGGCGATGTACCTGAAGCGCGGTTTCCAGCCGATGCATACCCGCGATCTTGGCAAAGGCCATATCACCCTCTATATGAAAAAAATTCTGGATCCGGCGGCACATGATGTCTGGTTACGCCGTCAGACAGCAGAACAAGGGAGCGCACCATGAGCATCACTATTTCCGCCACATTAGACGATCAGCTAATCGCATTCCGTCATGAACTGCATCAGTTTCCGGAATTATCGAATCAGGAGTTCGACACCACAGCCCGCCTGCGCGCGCAGCTGGAAAAGCATCAGATACGTATTCTCAGTCTGCCGCTGAAAACCGGCCTGGTCGCAGAGATTGGCGCGTCAGCAGGCCCGCTGATTGTTCTGCGGGCCGATATCGACGCGCTGCCTGTTGAAGAGCAATCTGGCGTCAGCTATCGCTCACAGCGTCCTGGCGTGATGCACGCCTGCGGACACGATTTTCACAGCGCGGCGGCACTGGGCGCGGCGATCCTGTTAAAGCAAGAGGAAGAGAATCTGCCCGGTCGGGTACGGATCCTCTTTCAGGCCGCGGAGGAGACGGGCCAGGGTGCGCCGGAGGTGATTGCCAGCGGGGCATTAAACGATGCGCTGGCGATTTTCGGTATTCATAACGATCCGTCCCTGCCCGCTGGCGTCATTGGCTCAAAAGCCGGGCCGCTGACCGCCGCCGTCGACCGCTTTGAGATTGCGATTAGCGGCACTGGCAGTCATGCCGCTAAGCCGGATCAGGGTAATGATCCCATCGTTATTGCGGCCCAGATTGTTGCTGCTGCGCAGACGCTGATCAGCCGCAATGCCCCTTCTGCTGACAACGCCGTGGTCTCTGTCACCCAGATCCACAGCGGCAGCACCTGGAACGTCATCCCGGACAGCGCCTGGCTGGAGGGCACCGTTCGGACATTTTCACAATCAACCCGGCAGCGCCTTGAGCAACGCTTCCGGACGATTGTGGCGGGCATCGGGGCCGCCTTTGATGCACAGATCAGTTTTAACTGGCACGCCGGGCCACCTTCGGTGGTCAACGATGCGCACTGGGTGGACGTGGCTTTACAGCAGGCGGAGCGCAGTGGATTTGAAGCACGCGTGGTTGAGGCGAGTCCGATTGGAGAAGATTTTGCCTTCTACCAGCAGCGGCTGCCAGGCGCTTTTATGATGGTGGGTACCGGTGAACCCTATGCGCTGCATCACCCTGCTTTCCGGGTTAATGATGAGGTGCTGATCCCCACGGCGCGCTATCTGGCCAACCTTGCGCGGGCGGCACTCAGCTCAGCGGGGCGTCCCCAATGAACCTGACTGCGGCGCTGGCTGCCGCGATCCTCGACGGTCAGCCGGATGCCGCCGCGCACGAGCATGCACGCGAAGGCATCCGGGATTTTCTGGCAGTGAGCTGGCCGGTACTCCAGGGCAAGGTGCCGGATAGTGGCTTACCGGCTCTTCGTCACCTCTGGCAGGATCGTAGTTTGCGTTCGCAGGCGCTGCTGCTGGGCTATGCGGGACATGCGCTGGACTACGACGACTTTCATGCTGATTTCCGCGGTCATCCCAGCGTAGTGATCCTGCCTGCGCTCTTTGCCTGGCAGCAGTATCAGCCCAAACGCCCTGAGCAGTTTCTGGATGCCTACGTTACCGGTGTGGAGATGGCCGGTCGTCTTGGGCTGGCCGCCACTCAGCAGCACTATGCACAGGGGTATCACAATACAGCAACGCTGGGCACCCTTGCCGCGGCGGCGGCGCTGGCACGCCTGCTGGAGATGGAGAGAGAGGCTACGGCCACCCTGCTCGGCATTGCGGCGACCCAGGCCAGCGGTTTACGGGCGCAGTTTGGATCGGCGGTAAAACCGCTTCATGCAGGCTTCGCCGCTGAACGTGCCGTAACGGCGGCTCAGCTTACCCTGGCCGGATTCGATGGCCGCCAGCAGGGAGTTATTGAAGCCTTCCTTGCCGCCAGTAGCGCAGGTCAGGCGCAGCCGGAGACGGTAATTGAAAACTGGGGCAGCCCCTGGCGAATCATTACGCCAGGACTGGAGTTCAAACCCTTCCCGACCTGCGCGGGCACCCATAGCGCGGCAGAAGCCGCCCGCATTCTGCGTCAGCAGTGGCTGGCGGCGGGCAAATCTCTGGATGCCCTGCTCAGCCAGATCGTTGAGATCACCGTTGCCTTTCCACCGGGCGGTGATATTGCCGCCTCAATCCGGACGCCGGCTAACGGCATTGAAGCGCGATTCAGCCTGGAATATGTGATCGCCGCCATGCTGATTTATGGCGACCTGCGCCTGGAGGATTTCGCCGAAGGCAATCTCAATCAGCAGGTGATGCCGCTGGCCAGCCGCGTACGGCGGACGCCGGATGAGACTGCGCCGCCGGATGCCCTTAATCCTGCCCTGCGCTTTCATGTGGTCACGCTGAGGCTTTCGGATGGCACAACGCGGCATCAGCGGCGGACGCGACAGGCATCGCTGGCGGAAGGCGTGGATGTCAACAGCAAGCTCCACCGGGCGCTGGATGACGCGCCGCCCGAACTCCTTGCTGCTGTCAGTGCCCTGCGGTCAGCAGCCGACCTGCAGACGCTGACCGGAGCACTGAACCGCTAGTCTGCTATTGCGGGGGCGTGAACGCCTGAACGGGCGTAATCTCCCCGGCGAACTTTCTCACCTGGACGACGGTAATCTGTCCGCTGCATCCCTGTGTGAGCGAGGAGGTAGCGATATCCATCGTCAGCACATTAGGATTTCCGTGACGGCATAGCGGGCGGGCCGCGGTGGGATCCACCGGGTCGTACCAGGCGCCGGTGGGCAGCTGAACCACACCGGGCATAATGGTGTCGGTGAGACGGGCGCTGGCGAGCACATGACCCCGATCGTTAAAGAGTTCGATGATGTCCCCCTCCGCGATCGCCTGCGCGACCGCATCGGCCCGGTTCAGAGTGCAGACTTCACGACCGCTCCGCTTGGTGCTCTGGCTGTAATCGCCAAAATCGAGCTGACTGTGCAGCCGTGAAGCAGGCTGGTTAGCAATCAGCCAGAAAGGATAGCTGGCACTGGGCTTTTGCTGCGGCTCGCGCCATACGGGATGACCGGGACAGTCGTGATATCCAAAGCTGGCGATTACCGCGGAAAAGATCTCAATTTTTCCGTCTGGCGTTGGCAGCGGCGCGGCGTCGGGGTCGTCACGAAACGCCCTCATCATGCGGCCACCATCCTTTACCTGCGGTAGCTCCAGCACGCCCTGCTGCCAGAACTGGCTGAAGTCGGGCGTCTGTATCGCATGAGCCGCCAGTTTTTCCTGCAGCTGACCGTAGAGATGCTGTAGCCAGTCACGCGCATCGCGCCCTTCGCTGAACGCCGATTCCCTGCCCAGACGCCGGGCCAGGTCACGGAAAATCGTATAATCATCCCGGGCTTCGGCATAGGGCGCGGCCACGGGTTGCATGGCGACTAAATGGCGATCGGTCGGCGCACCACCGATATCCTCGCGCTCCAGCGTCATGGTGGCAGGCAGAACGATATCCGCATGGCGTGCCGTGGCAGTCCAGGCGCTCTCGTGAACGATCAGCGTGTCCAGCTGGCAGAATGCCTGGCGCAGCCGCGCCAGATCCTGATGATGGTGAAACGGATTGCCACCTGCCCAGTAGGCCAGCCGGACATGGGGATAGGTAAGCTGACGACCGTTGTAGTGAAATCGGGTACCGGGATGGAGTAGCATGTCGGCGATACGGGCCACCGGAATAAAGCGGTCGATGCCATTTTTACCCTGCGGCAGGGCTGGAAAACTGACCAGATTGTGATGCTTGCCATAGTGGCCGAGCGCCCCTAAGGCATAGGTGTATCCACCACCGGGCAGTCCCGGTTGTCCGAGCGCTGCCGCCAGCACCAGGCCAAGCCATACTGGCTGTTCACCATGCTCAGCACGTTGCAACGCATGAGCTACGGTGATGAGAACGCGCTTGCCGTGAAGCTGCCGCGCAAACTGACTGATGATGTCACTGCTGACGCCACAGATCGCGGCCGCCCACTGCGCGTCACGGACGATGCCATCCTCCTCACCGCGAAGGTAAGCGACCATCTGCGGCCAGCCGACACAGTAACGCGCCAGAAACGCCTCATCAGTCAGCGATTCCGCAATCAGCACGGCCAGCAGTCCGAGCATAAATGCCGCATCCGTGCCGGGCCGCAGTGCCAGCCACTCGCCCTGCGCCTCATCAGGCAGATCGCTTTTCAGCGGACTCACTGAGATAAAACGGGTTCCGCGCTGGGCGGCACGCTCTATAAAACCGCGCTCGGTATGCTCACTCAGGCCGCCGCTGGCGACCTGCGAATTCTTCAGCGCCAGACCGCCAAACGCCAGAACGACTTCACTGTGCCTGGCAATCTCTTCCCAGCTGACGCCACGTCGTGCGATCTCGTTCATGTCACCGATAATATGCGGCAGCAGGACCGAGGCCGCACCGGAACTGTAACTGTTGACCGAACGGACATATCCCCCCATCACCGTATTCAGGAAACGGTGCACCTGGCTTTGTGCGTGATGAAAGCGGCCTGCGCTTGACCAGCCGTAAGATCCACCAAAAATGCCTTCCGGACCATAAGACTCTCCGACCCGCTGAAGCTCCTGTGCCACCCGCTGACTGGCCTCTTCCCAGCTCACTGCGACATATTCGTCCGCTCCGCGACGCTCATCCGGACCTGGCCCGTTTTCCAGCCAGCCACGGCGTATCATCGGCTGCGCGACGCGAGCCGGATGATTCAGTGCCTGACGAAAGTTCTGCAATAGCGGACTGGGATCGGGATCGCCACGAAAGGGTTCAATCAGCAGTTGATCGTCACTGTTCTGGACGTGAAAAGCGCCCCAGTGAGCGCTGTGCATTACCGGTTTCTGCGTCATGCTGATTCCTGATTACCCTGAAAGACGGTGCTCAGCGCACCGTTGCAATGAAGTTTCTGACCCGTCCGTTGTCTGGATCGTCGAGAACCTGCTGCGTCGGGCCGGCTGCCACAATCCGGCCATTCTCCATAAACACAATGTTGTCGGCGACCTCACGGGCAAAGCCGATTTCATGGGTGACAACTACCATCGTGATACCGGAATGTGCCAGTTGCTTAATGACCTGCAGCACCTCCCCCACCAGCTCAGGATCAAGGGCGGAGGTCGGCTCATCAAACAGCATCACGCCGGGATCCATCGCCAGTGCGCGGGCAATCGCCACGCGCTGCTGCTGACCACCAGAGAGATTCTGTGGCCACTCATCTTCGCGGCCAGAGAGCCCCACCTGCTTCAGCAGCGCCAGCGCTTTGGTGGTGGCCTGATGGCGACTCTGCTTTTTCACCCGCATCGGCGCATCAGTGATGTTCTGCAAGACGGTACGGTGGGGAAACAGGTTGAACTGCTGAAACACCATGCCAATTTCTGCACGCTGACGGGCAATCGCACTGCTGCTGAGTTCATGCAGCGCCTGACCTTTTTGCCGGTATCCCACCATCTGGCCACCGATGCGGATTGTTCCGCCATCCAGCTTTTCGAGATGATTGATACAGCGCAGCAGCGTCGATTTACCGGAACCGGATGGCCCCAGGATTACCGTGACCGATCCGGCAGGGATATCGAGGTTAACCTCATCAAGAATGGTGACACCGGAGAAGCGTTTGGTGACTTTGCGCAGTGCGATTGCTTCAGCCATTGCTCACGCTCCTCTGGGTTTTGGGAAGTGGAGCACGCGCTAATGACGCAAACAGGCTTCGCCTCTCCCGTCGCGTCACACCGCGACCAAAGTAGCGTTCGACATAATACTGACCGACAGAGAGTACGGAAGTCATCAGCAGATACCACAGCGTGGCGACCAGCAGCAGCGGTATCACTTCATAGGTGCGCTGATAAATAATCTGCGCCGAAAACAGTACATCCTGCAGCGAGATGACCGAGACCACGGCGGTGGTTTTCAGCTGGCCGATAATCTCATTGCCCGCCGGGGGCAGGATGGCGCGCATCGCCTGAGGTAAGACGGTATGGCGGAAAATCTGCGCCGGGCGGTAACCCAGGGCGCGAGCGGCTTCAATCTGCCCGTTGCCCACGCTCTGGATACCGGCACGCACAATTTCAGCGGCATACGCAGACTGATGCATCACCAGCGCGATGACCGCCGCACTGAACGGACTGACCAGTGCATTAGACTGCGCACTCCAGATTTCCCCCCACCCCGGAATGGACAGCGCGATTCGGGGATAGAGGGCGGCAATGTTGTACCAGAGAAAGAGCTGCACCAGCATCGGCACACCCCGGAAGAACCAGGTGTAAGCCCAGCTCACCCCAGCCAGCACAGGGTTTGAGGAGAGGCGCATCAGCGCCAGCACCGTGCCAAAGGCGAACCCCAGCACCACCGATATCACGGTGAGCTGCAGCGTCATGATGACACCCTGCAGGATAGAGGGCGCCGTAAAATTTTCCGCAATCACCCCCCACTCAAAACGCGGGTTGTTAATCATCGAATGTGCCATCGCCACCACGCAGAACAGCACCACCAGCGCACTCAGCCAGCGTCCGTAGTAGCGTTTGCCCACGATTTTCAGGTCGTCAGTGTGGTCCGGAATCTCGCTCATTTAAAAATCTCTTCATTGCGCCGCGCTTCGGTTACGGCACCGAATCCGATTCCCCAGTTATCGAGGATTTTCCGGTAACTGCCATCTTTGATTAACGAATTCAGAGCCGCCTGCACGGCTGGTTCCAGCGGGGAGGCTTTTGGAAACGCTACAGAAACCGGTGCATCGCTGACGGTGATTTCGCCGCTCATGGTCAGCGGTTTGATCACTTTGGTCTGCCACAGCAGCCCCTCATAAGGGCCGAGGAAGAATGGAACCCGCCCGCTGACCACCGCCTGCACGCCAGCCGGACGATCCGGGAATATCGCGACCCTGATCGGTGGCTTACCCGCTGTCTCACAGGCTTTGCTGGCCTCTTCCAGCCGCATCACCTGGGTAGTGCCGGAGCCAGCGCCAACCTCTTTGCCGCACACATCGTTCAGGGATTTAAAAGGCGTTACACCCGCATCTTTGCGGGAGATAATGCCCAGCAGACTGGCGCTGTAGTAACCGACGAAGTCGATCTGTTTCAGGCGGGCTGGCGTGGCATTGATGTTTGACAGCGCGACGTCATAACGTCCGGTTTTCAGACCGGGAATAATATTGTCAAAGCCGCCGGTGTCGCGCCACTGCACGGCGATACCCAGACGCTCACCTACCGCATTCATGATGTCAATTTCACGACCGGCCAGCGTTTTATTATCTTCTTTATAGAAGGTCGTCGGCGGTGTGTTGGGATTGGTTCCTGCCACGATGTAACCCCGTTTGAGAATATCAGCAGGCAGCAGGCTCTTCAGCGCCGGATCCGCGTTAACATGCACGCTGCTCTCCGCAGGCACTGAGGGTTCGGCGGCAAAGCTGGCCTGTGCGCTGAGCGCCAGAGCTAACACGGACATTCCTTTTATAAATTTCACTGGAACCTTTCTCCTGATAGTTAAACTGTTCCCCCCAGAGGGAAAAATGATCGTGACCGTTCAGCGCTGAAAGTTTGATTAAACGAGGAATTCAGCACTTTTATCATTCTCGTAACCTTCGATTGTCATTCTCAGTGAAGACCGACGGCGATCACAAATGCTAAAAATGGCACTCCTTTGCTGAAATCCGGTAATAGCGAGGTGGCGCTGTTTTAAGCGGAGCGGACAGGCTGCAAATAAAGGCACAGATCCCGGCAATAAAGATCAAAAGAAACAATAACGGGTGCGGAGCTGGGGAGTTCACTGCATTAAAAGGCTAAAGATTAAGATCCTTATCATTATATTGATAAGTATCGCTGAAATCTTTTATCCCCTGCGCTCCATTTTTACACTTAATGTTGATTAAATTGATCATGATCAATGTTTTTAAAACGGTCTTAAAAATGTATTAACTTAGCTGTGCCACCCTTAAATAAATTATTATAAATCATAAATTTAAATAAAGAATGGATCCACTGGCAGACAGTTAACCTCGCCGTTAAACCCTGGGGATCTCATTAATAAATTTACCGGCTTAAAGGTAAATAAACTTAAAGGTTTTTTGATAGCGGACGATAAGAAGATCAGCCTTAAATTTAATCATTTTTCTGTTCTCTGCTTATCACTAAAGGTAAAACCTATGGGCCTCTCTCAACGCATCTCTGATATTAAAATCGGAAAAAAACTGGGCGCCGGATTTATTCTCGTCATCGCGGCTTCGCTTGCTATTACCTTTATGGCTTTCGACTGTTTCCGCAGTATCAAAGACAACTCCGCCCGGCGAACGGTGACGGTCGAGATGGTCAACACCCTCAGCAAGGCGCGCCTGAACCGCACCCTTTTCCAGTACACCAAAGATCCTAAGTTTGCCGCGCTGAACGTTCAGGCGCTGAACGAGCTGGAAACCCTCTATAAACGTCTTTCTGCCTTTGAATGGGATGAAACCGGCCAGCAGAAAGTCACCGCAATGGGGCAACTGCTCGATCAGTATCTGAAACAGCGCGAGAAGTTCGTGGCCTCCGCTCAGTCAACCAACCGCGATCTGGAATTAATTAAAACCGACCAGCTGAGTGCCGTGGCGCATCAGCTCGAATCGCTGGATCTGGCTCAGACGCCTGATGCCGCGCTCCCGGTTTTCCGCCTGGCCGCTGCGTTATTCGACGTGGTGAATACGGAAAAAACGTTTCTGGCACAACCCTCCGAGGCGGGCCGTGACGCGGTCATCGACAAATATACTGTCATCACCACCCTGAGTGAGCAGCTGAACGGCTTCAACCAGCCGGCGATCAACGATCTCACCCGCGCCGTCCTTACCATGCTGGCCCAGCAGCGCCAGCCGGTTACGCTCTACCTCGCAGCTGCAGAGAAAGAAAAAAGCGACTCCGCAGAACTGACCACCAGCGCAGAGCGACTTAACGCCGCGGTATCCGATATCTTTGCCTTCCAGTCCCACTCTTCCGCCGCCTTTATCAAGCTGGCCCAGTGGCGCATTGGTTTTGCGTCACTGATTTGTGTCGTGATGAGTCTGCTGATTGCGTGGCTGATTACCCGCAGCATTACACGTCCAATCAAAGAGACACTGAATGTGGCCCAGCGCATTGCCGAAGGGGATTTAACCACCTCGCTCAACAGCTCGCGGGGAGATGAGTTGGGCCAGCTGATGCAGGCCGTCGATGATATGAGCACCAGCCTGCAGACCATCATTACCAAAGTACGGGATGGCGTCAGCAGCGTGGCACGCGCCTCAGCCGAAATTGCGGCAGGCAATACCGACCTCTCCTCCCGCACCGAACAGCAGTCTGCCGCCGTGGTGCAGACGGCAGCCAGCATGGAAGAGCTCTCCTCTACCGTGAAGCAGAATGCGGAAAACGCCCATCATGCCAGCCAGCTGGCGACGGACGCGTCGGTTAATGCCGGACGCGGCGGGGAAATTATCCGCGACGTGATCACCACCATGAACAACATCAGTCAGAGCTCAGGCAAAATCGGCGAGATCATTAACGTCATCAACGGCATCTCTTTCCAGACCAACATCCTGGCGCTGAACGCCGCTGTTGAAGCCGCACGTGCCGGTGAACAGGGCCGCGGTTTTGCGGTAGTGGCCGGAGAAGTGCGTAACCTTGCCCAGCGCAGTTCGCTGGCTGCGAAAGAGATCGAAACGCTGATCCGCGAGTCACTCGATCGGGTGCATGATGGTTCTGACTATGTGGAACGCGCCGGAACGACCATGAATGACATCGTGCGTTCGGTCAGTCAGGTTAAGGATATTATGGGTGAGATTGCTGCGGCTTCGGATGAGCAGAACCGCGGTATTTCCCAGATCGCCACCGCCATGGCGGAGATGGATTCCACGACTCAGCAGAACGCTGCGCTGGTGGAGGAGTCATCCGCAGCCGCCACGTCTCTGGAATCTCAGGCCGATGAGCTGGAAAAAACGGTCGCGGTATTCCGCCTCTCGGCGGTGCAGCACAGCATCAGCCGGGCTGCGCCAGTCGTAACGCCACGCCTGGTGCCCGCCATGCCGGCAGCTAAAGCCTCGTCAGATGCCGGCTGGGAAAGCTTCTGACGGCAGGTCAGGCCGCTTTTTGCATCAGCCGCCCGCCAGCCCTGCAGAAATGCGGCTGGCCGGGATCGCTTCCCCGCCTGACACGTCTCTGATGAACAGGCACGTCTGCGAAGATGCAGTTGAAGTGAACGTAATGGTTGTTGGTGAGAGCTGAAACCGTCTGGCCAGCGTCTGAAGAGGTTCTGTGAGGGGCCAGGCTCAGGTAAGAAAAGGCAGTGTGGCTGGAGGAGTGTCGTCCCTGACAGTTTCTCCGGCCGGTATACGCTCTCGCGCAACCGATGAGGTCGTCCGCTTCGTCGTTTTCCGGCCGGAGCCGGACTACGTCCACTGGCGTCAGTTCAGTTGCTGCTAGTTCAGTTCGTCGTTCAGGCCTGCAAGTGTCTGCAGGTACGGCACCTGCTGTTGAGCAACCGTCGGTGACTTAAAACTACTCAGCCAGCTTCTGGCCTCGGAGATTTGCGCCAGCCGAGACGGGTTGCTTTCAGATTTCGCCATGTAACCCAGCTGAGTAAAGAGTGTTGCGATACTGATTTCTTTTTCACCCAGGGCAAGGCTAAGTGCCGCTTCACCAATAATGACGTGGCCTTTCTCGTCGTTTTGAATTAACACAGAAAATCCTCCATTAGGTACGAATTGATGACAACCTCACCAGAGACTGTAGTCGTAAAAAGAAGAACTGCCCGAATAAATCACTAATAATCGCGTAACCTGCTGAACAAATGTACTTAATGTTTTTTCCGGATTGTTCTGTTTGTCGCGCTCCGCTCTGCCTGTCAGACTTGCTGATTCTCCAGCTTGCGGGCACCCCCATGAAACTTTCTGTTCTTCTCACGCTGCTGGCGGCGACGGTCTGCTCCGTTGTGACAGCTTATGGCCACCTTGCCTCGCAGCCCGTGAGCGTCTCCGTGGTAACCGAAAGCGACGGATCCTGATCGGAGCGTCACGGCCTGACGGCATCGTCATGGGCCCGGCAATCGGGTATGATCCGCTGCCCTTTTCCTGCTGGTTGCCCGATGTCTGCCATTAACGATACGTTCATTGCCCCGCCCTGTGATGCGGCGATTACCCTGATTTTTGAGGATGCGCATCTGCTGGTTATCAATAAACCCAGCGGGCTGCTGAGCCTGTCCGGTAAAAATCCGCTTAATCTCGACTCCGTGCATCACCGGCTGGTGGCACGTTTTCCCGGCTGTACGCTGGTTCACCGGCTCGACTTTGGCACGTCCGGGCTGATGGTGGTGGCACGCAATAAGGCGATTAACGCAGCGCTCTGCCAGCAGTTCAGCCAGCGTGGCGTCAGCAAAAGCTATCAGGCCCTGCTGTGCGGCCATCTGGCCGATGATGATGGGGTGATTGAGGCCGCGATAGCGAAAGATCCGGCGCAGTTTCCCAGAATGGTGATTTGTGCAGTCGCAGGTAAACCCGCGCGTTCACGCTATCGGGTCATGGAGCGGGGATTTTTTCCGGGGAATGGCAACGGGGAATTGCCGGTGACACGGGTTGTGCTGACGCCGGAAACCGGACGCACCCATCAGCTGCGCATTCATTGCCAGCAACTGGGCCATCCGATTCTGGGCTGCGATCTCTATGGCGGCAGGTTACCGCCGGGTGCAGAGCAGGCAGCGCGGCTGATGCTGCACGCCAGCGAACTGACGCTGACGCATCCGGTCAGCGGCGAACGCATGACGTTCTCCGCGCCCAGTCCGTTCTGACCCGCCCGGGCCTTACCACATCAAATCGTCCGGAACTTTGAAGTCCGCATAGGGATCATCTTCGTCCTCAGCCTCTTCACTCAGTGCGCTGTTTAAGACGATGGCGCTGGCATCACGCTGGGCGATTTTGTCCGCCACGCTGGCCGGGATAATAGCGTACGGGTTTTCACCCTCTTTCTCCCCCGCCAGACGGGCGATGGCGAGACGGCCATTGATCAGCTGAGTCTGCGTCGGCTTATCGACCATGATCTTTTTGATCAGGTTGTTGTCGGTGAAGTTAAAGCTGATGGTGCCGCGCGAAACCTCGATTCTGTTCATTTCGATCAGCTGTTTGATCTGCGCCCGGTACTCTTTCGAGAGCACCGCCAGCTTCTGCTGCTCATTCAGCTGCTTATCCCGCTCAAGCTGGGCCTTTTTGTTATCTTCCACCGCCGCCCGGGCTTCGCGGGCCTGAACCCTGGATTTTTTCGCGGTCCGCTTAACCTTATCCATCTTTTTGCTGGATACCAGTCCCGCTTTCAGCATCTGCTCCTGCAAGGTGAGTTTTGTCATTGTCGTCTCTGAACCTGTGAAATTATTCCCCGGATTATACCCGTAATCGTCCGGACTGTACCAGGCTCCCGCATTTACGGCCCCGGCGATAGCGGGTTCCCCCTGCACACTGTGCTACCATTCCCCGGTCAAAATTATCCTGTTGAGCACCATGTCTGAATTAACAAAACGTAAAAATGACCCTGAAGGGCTGAAGAAACGCATCATTGCCGGCGCACTGAAAACCTTCGCGGAGTTCGGGATGCAGGGCGCCAGGCTGGAGCAGATTGCCGAACATGCGCAGACCACCAAACGCATGGTGGTGTATCACTTTGGCAGCAAGGAACAGCTCTACATTGAGGTGCTGGAACAGGTTTATCAGCAGATTCGCCAGCATGAAACGGGTCTCAATCTGGCGGCGATGGAGCCGGAGCTGGCGATGACGCGCCTGGTCGAGGCGAGTTTCGATTATCACGTCGCCCATCCCGATTTTATCCGGCTGGTCTGCAGCGAGAACCTGCTGCGCGGCCGCTACATCACCCAGTCGCCGCAGATTAAAACCGTTAACCGCAGCGCGCTCGATCTGCTGGATGACATCCTGTCGCGCGGCCAGCAGCAGGGGATCTTCACGACCGACGTCGAAACTCTCGATGTTCATCGCCTGATCAGCAGCATCTGTGTGCATCATGTCTCAAACCGCTATACCTTCAGCGCCCTCTTCACGCCGGACAACAGCGAAGAGGAGAGTATCCGGCGCAATCGTCAGCTGGCTGTCACTGCCACACTCCGCTATATCCGCAAATAATAGTGCGCGGCCCGGGCTCCGCTTACTCATGGTCTACGCTTAGTAAATCTATGTCATTAAACCATGTAAAAGGAACGCTGTTGTGAGCAGAGACGCACGCCTCTATCCGCTTCGCCAGACCCATGTTGAACCCGACGATGATGCGCTGTGGAACTGGGCGCAGAATGCGCAAATCGGCACACGCAACCAGGTCCGCCGCCCCGCCAGCGAAGCGGAGTTACAGAAGTTAATCCAGTCGTCACGCGGTCAGATTCGGGTGATTGGCAGCAAGCTTTCGCCGGGCCGCATGCTGAACGTCGGCAAAGACGATTTGCTGCTTGATCTCAGCGCATTGCGCGGCCTGATTGCCAGTGACGACCACAGCGTCACCTTTGCGGGCGCGACGCCGCTGGAGCAGGTTTATCGCCGCCTGACCGACATGAATCGCATGCTGGCGTCGTCACCAGGCGTCATTGCGATTCAGACGCTGGCCGGTGCGATGGCAACCGGCACCCACGGGCAGGGTTTGCAGCAGAGTTCGATAGCCGATGAGGCGCTCTCCATACGGATGGTGCTGGCCGACGGCAGCGTACGCGAGTTTGTGCGCGGCGAGGCCGATTTTCCGGCGGCGCAGGTGTCGCTGGGCGCGCTGGGGATCGTGACGGCGGTGACGCTGCGCACGCAGCCGTTCCGCATCTTCACCTGCCACAAAAATGCCGTTTCTGCCGATACGCTGGAAGAGGATCTGCTGCGCTGGAACGACGACTACATGCTGAGCAAAGCCTGGTGGTTTGTGGACGACAACCTGATGCACGTCTGGAACGCGCACGAAGCCAGTGATGAAGAGCGTCAGCGCTACGAAGAACAGGGCCGTCAGGTGGTGGAACATGAGGGTGAGGTCGACGAAAGCCTCAATGACACCATCGATCAGACGCTGGCGCACATGCACCGCGATACGCAGATTCAGGGCAAGGGCGGCAAGCAGTTTCGCACCGTCACCCGTTTCCGCGACTTCACTGATGTAACCGGGGATATCTACCAGCTCTTCTGCCGCGGGATTGCGGTGCCGCAGATCAACGTGGAAATCGGCGTGCCGCTGGCGAAAACGCCCGCCATTATCCGCCGGATCAAGGCGTGGTATGCGGAGAATCGTCCGCACATGCACTACCCGATTATCCTGCGCTGCACCGGCGCGTCATCCGCATGGCTCAGCCCGGCGGCGGATCAGCCCACCTGCTTCTTTGGCTTTGTGGTCTATTACGCCGACGACGGTTCGCTGTCGCAGGAGGGGCTGCACTTCCTGACCGAAGTGGAAAAACTGCTGGCCGAAGAGGGTGGCCGCCCGCACTGGGGCAAATATTACGATGAAAAGCACTATAACTGGCGTGAGCTCTATCCGCAGTGGGACGCCTTCCGCGCCCTGCGCAGCCAGCTCGATCCTCAGGGTCGGCTGGGCAATGACTACATCACGCCACTTTTTGACTGACTGAGGAACACTATGTTTGCCTGGGTAACGCTGTTAACACAACCCGATTATCTGGTGGGCGTCAAAGCGCTGCACCGTTCGCTGCAACAGAGCCAGAGCGCGTGGCCGCTGGTGGTGATGACCACGCCTGCGATTTCTGAGGCTGACTGTCAGATCCTGCAGGATGCGGGCTGTGTGATTAAACCGGTCGAGCCGCTCTACCCGCGTGACGACCTGGCGCAGCATTACGCGTCGGCGCAGTTCGGTGAAGTCTGGACCAAACTGCGCGCCTGGCAGCTCACCGATTATCAGCGCGTGGTATTTCTGGATGCCGACATGCTGGTGCTGAAAAACATGGATGAGCTGTTTAGTCTGGATCTCGGAGAGAATGCGCTGGCTGCCTGCCATGCCTGCCGCTGCAATCCGAATAAGATCGCCTCTTATCCGCCAGAGTGGCAGCCCGAGCAGTGCCATTATACCTGGCAGGCGCGCGGCGAAACGGCCCCTGCGGAGCTGGACGTCTATCTGAATGGCGGTTTTCTGGTGCTTGAACCGGATAATGCGGTGTTCGATGAGCTGGAAAAGCGTATTGCCGACATTGACGATCTCAGCGCCTATCCCTTCTCCGAGCAGGATCTGCTGAATGAAGTCTTTGCCGAACGCTGGAAACCGCTCTCTTATATCTACAACGCCCTGAAAACGCTGCCGTTCCAGCACAGCGGTCTCTGGCAGGATAATCAGGTGAAGAACCTGCACTATATTCTGGCCAAGCCGTGGAAACGCGATCTCAACCAGCCCGAAACTGAGCGTGACCGCTTTTATGCGCTCGACAGACTCTGGTGGGAAAAAAGCGGCCTGATCTGATGCACACGGCGGGAGACCCCGGTTTCCCGCCCTGCCCGCCTGAATCCCCTTTTGCTTTTTCGTGCCGGCTGTTACACGCTGGTCCAGCGGCGCTGCTCCGCAGACTGCGCAATGGCTTCCAGCACTTTCTGAACCTGTAAACCCTCCGCAAAGTCAGGCCACATCCGATCACCCGCCGCGATGCCGTTGATCAGGTCGCGGATCTCTACCGTTTTCTGATCGTTAAAGCCGATGCCATGTCCGGCGGAGACGCAGAAACTGGCGTAGTCCGGATGAGCAGGCCCGGTCAGCAGCGTTTTAAACCCCTGTCGCCCCGCAGGCTCATCATGCAGATAGAGTTCCAGTTCGGCCATGCGTTCCTGCGTATAGCGCAGCGTGCCTTTGGTGCCGGTAACAACATAGGTCAGTCCCATTTTTGCCCCGCAGGCGATACGTGAGGTTTCAATCACCCCGTGCGCCCCGTTGCTGAACCGCAGCAGCGCGCTGGCCTGATCCTCGTTCTCTACCGGCAGCCGCTCTCCTGGCGCTTTCGGATCCGGCCTTGAGGTAATGACGGTCATCATGTCGCCGCTGACCTCTGCAATCTCGCCCACCAGATAGTGCGCCATGTTAACGATATGCGCCGCAAGGTCGCCCAGCGCGCCCAGTCCCGCCAGCGCTTTCTGGCAGTGCCAGTCGAGCGGCGTTTCCGCGCGGGCAAGGTAATCTTCATTATGGGTGCCGTAGAAATGCACCACCTCACCGATCTCGCCCCCCGCGATAATCTCTTTTGCCAGCTGGCTGGTCGGGTTTTTCATGTAGTTAAAGCCGACCAGGGTTTTGACCCCGGCGGCCTGCGCGGCCGCCACCATCTCCTGCGCATCCGCCACGCTCAGGGAGAGCGGCTTCTCTGAATAGACATGCTTACCGTGCCGTATCGCCTCCAGCGCCATCTCTTTGTGCAGGAAGTTCGGTGCGCAGATGTCCACCACGTCAATGGCCGGGTCGCTGACCAGCGCGCGCCAGTCGCCCGTCGAGCGGGCAAAGCCAAAGGTTGCGGCCTGGCGGGCCGCCAGCTCAGGATTCACCTCGGCCAGCATCTCCCGCACGATTTCGCCTTTCAGCGCAAACACGGTCGGGGCCTGTGCATAGGCTATCGCGTGGCAGCGCCCGATGTAGCCGCTACCGATCATGCCGATTCTGACTCTGTTCATTTCAACTCCGGGAATTCAGTTCAGGTTGAAATGAAATCTACGTTTCGTCTCTGCGGCTGACAAAGCCGGAAACAGCAGTTTGTGACGGCAGTAAAAAAGTATCCGTTAAAATCACGCCTGATGCCGTCTGACAAGCGTCGTGCCGCGTCAGAACACCTCATAAACACCTCAGTTTTTCCGCCGGTTCCGGCAGTTTTATCAGCCGGCTGAGGCGCACTTTGCGGGCTTTGCGCGCCGAAGTGGCGACTATTTCAGCAGTCAGAAAGATTTATGAAAAAGAGCTTTGACATGACCAGGCGGGGCCGTTACTATGCGCCCCGTTCAAACGATTCCTCTGTAGTTCAGTCGGTAGAACGGCGGACTGTTAATCCGTATGTCACTGGTTCGAGTCCAGTCAGAGGAGCCAGATTCGAGAAACCCGCTCAGGGAAACCTGAGCGGGTTTTTTATTGGCTCGCGTTTCCCCCTTTCAGAGACTCACTTCAGAATGGCCTGTGGCCAGTCCTTTACGCCATTAACGAACGCTTCTGGCTAGTGTCGGGCCGGAGGGTGATGTCAGACGGATAAAAGGAGTGCCACGCATTCACATGCTGATGACAGAGTGCGGGCTGACGGAAAGAAGAGAATAAAAAACTGCACCCTACTCAGCTGGCATGCCAGCGTTTGGGGTGCAGTGGTCGGTCACACGGTTTCAGCCTTCAGAGCGATCAGAGTTCAAACCGATCCAGATTCATCACTTTGGTCCAGGCGGCCACAAAGTCTCTGACGAATTTTTCGCGGGCGTCGCTGCTGGCGTACACTTCCGCCGAGGCACGTAACACCGCGTTGGAACCGAATACCAGGTCGGCGCGGGTGGCGGTAAAGCGGGTTTCGCCACTGACGCGATCGCGGCCAATGAACGCCTCATTGCTGTTATCGGCGGCTTTCCATTCGGTGCGCATATCCAGCAGATTCACAAAGAAGTCAGTGTTCAGTGAACCGACATGCTGTGTGAAGATACCGTGCTGGCTGCCATCAAAGTTAGCGCCCAGCGCACGCATCCCGCCCACCAGCACCGTTAACTCCGGTACGGTCAGCGTCAGCTGCTGCGCCTTATCGATCAGCAGGCTTTCGGTAGTGGTTTTGCCATAACCGGTGCCGTAGTTACGGAAACCATCTGCACGCGGTTTCAGCAGGTTGAACGACTCAACGTCGGTCTGATCCTGACGCGCATCCACCCGGCCAGGGGTAAAGGGCACATCAATCTGGACGCCCGCTGCTTTCGCCGCCTGCTCCACACCGACCACACCCGCCAGCACAATCACATCCGCCAGTGAAGCCTTGTGAGCTTCGCGCTGAATGGCTTCCAGCGTTGGCAGAACGCGCGCGGCAACGGCATTAACGTCCCATTCGCGCTGCGGCAGCAGGGCCAGACGCGCGCCGTTGGCACCGCCACGTTTGTCACCGCCACGGAAGGTCGAGGCCGAAGCCCAGGCCACCGACACCAGTTCGCTGACGCTCAGGCCGGAGGCAGCAATCTTCTCTTTCAGCTGCGCGATGTCCGCAACGGTCGGATGGAACACCGGTGCAGGCAGCGGATCCTGCCAGATCAGATCTTCCTGCGGCACTTCAGGTCCGATGTAGCGCGCTTTCGGCCCCATATCGCGGTGCGTCAGTTTGAACCACGCGCGGGCAAAGGCTTCGTTAAATGCCTGCGGATCGTTGAGGAAACGACGCGAAATTTTTTCGAATTCCGGATCAAAGCGCAGCGTCAGATCGGTAACCAGCATGGTCGGCTTGTGTTTCTTCGCGCTGTCGAACGCATCCGGAATGATTTCCGGGGCATCCGCCGCGACAAACTGAATCGCACCGGCCGGGCTGCGGGTCTGAACCCACTCATATTTGAACAGGTTTTCGAAGAAGTAGTTGCTCCACTGGGTCGGCGTCTGCGACCAGATCACTTCCAGACCGGAGGTGATCGCATCGGCACCGACACCGCTGCCGTGGCTGCTCACCCAGCCCAGACCCTGGGCTTCGATTGGCGCGGTTTCCGGGTCGACACCCACGTGGCTGGCTGGGGCGGCACCGTGGGTTTTACCCAGCGTATGTCCACCTGCGATCAGCGCCACGATCTCTTCGTCGTTCATACCCATGTTGCCAAAGGTCGCACGAATCGCCGGGGCAGCAGAGGCAGGATCCCCACTGTGTTCCGGGCCTTCCGGGTTCACGTAGATCAGACCCATTTCAGTCGCGCCGAGCGGCGACTGCGCCAGGGATTCAGGATGACGATGTTCCAGCCAGGCGGCTTCTTCACCCCAGTTCACATCCAGATCCGGTTCCCAGACATCTTCACGACCGGCACCGAAGCCGAAGGTGCGGAAGCCAGAGTTTTCCAGCGCGACGTTGCCCGCGAGGATATAGAGGTCCGCCCAGGAGATCTTCTGACCATATTTCTGCTTGATGGGCCACAGCAGGCGACGCGCTTTATCCAGACTGACGTTGTCCGGCCAGGAGTTCAACGGAGCGAAGCGCTGCTGACCACGACCTGAACCACCGCGTCCGTCAACGGAGCGATAGGTTCCGGCGCTGTGCCAGGCCATGCGAATAAACAGGCCGATATAGCTGCCCCAGTCGGCCGGCCACCAGGCCTGAGACTCGGTGAGCAGCCCTTTGATGTCGGCTTTCAGCGCAGCGTAATCCAGTTTTGCAAATTCTTTACGGTAATCGAAGGCGTCATCAAGCGGATTGGAACGGGATGAGTGCTGGTTCAGCAGGTCAACACGGAGTTGGTTCGGCCACCAGTCGCGGTTAGTGGTGCCGCCACCCGGCGCCTGATTCGGCTGAGCAGATTTACCTGCATGAAAAGGACATTTGCTCTCGGGCGCTTCGCGATCGGCTTCGGCGATAGGCTTGGCATCTTTTGCATCTTCATCAATGGAATTGCTCATGGTCACACCTCTTTTTTGTATTTTCATCGCTACTCTATAGAGGATTTTCAGGATCGCACACCTGTCTCATCCTATCTGTTTGATAGCTTTTACCTTTTTATACGCCTTCTTCAAAAGCTGAAAACAATGAACCGACGCCGATCGCAGCGCTCACGAGGACAGCGAAGCGGCAGCCGCCCCCTGAGACTATTCTGACCGTCGCGGTTTCACAACCCGCTGATGATTGCCAGGATCACAATTCGCTGACTCTGTCACAGTCACGCAGACGGGTGTCAGCGGAGCGCCAGAGGCCGACCGGGATGCAGCTGAACAGGAGAAAAAGAGAGAGGGCGATGCGGAAAATTCGTGAAAAAAGAGGCAAATAAAGCGCGCCCGACGGTCGCGGGCACGCTGTCAGAGCCTTAACGCCAGCCGAGTTCCGGGGCGACGTACTTCAGAATCGCCTCGATCACATGGGCGTTGTAGGCCACGCCGAGCTGGTTTGGCACGGTGAGCAGCAGCGTATCGGCTTCGGCAATCGCCTCATCCTGCGCCAGTTGCTTGATCAGCACCTCAGGTTCAGCGGCGTAGCTGCGCCCGAAGATGGCGCGGGTTTTCTCATCGAGGAAGCCCACGGAATCCCGATCGTTGCCACTGCGGCCAAAGTAGGCGCGGTCCATATCATTCACCAGCGCAAAGATGCTGCGGCTGACGGAAACCCGGGGCGTATGCTGATGCCCCGCCGCTTTCCAGGCTTCACGGTAGGCGCGGATCTGCTTCGCCTGCTGAATGTGGAACGGCTCACCGGTTTCGTCATCTTTCAGGGTCGAACTTTGCAGGTTCATCCCCATTTTTGCCGCCCATTCTGCGGTGGCATTGGAGCCGGAGCCCCACCAGATGCGGTCGCGCAGTCCTTCAGAGAGCGGCTCAGGGCGCAGCAGTCCCGGTGGATTCGGGAACATCGGCTGTGGATTCGGTTTAGCAAAACCTTCACCGCGCAGGACCTCCAGAAACGCTTCGGTGTGACGGCGGCCCATGTCCGCATCGCTCTCACCCGCTTTCGGCTCGAAGCCAAAATAGCGCCAGCCATCGATCACCTGCTCGGGGGAACCGCGGCTCAGCCCCAGCTGCAGACGACCGTTGGAGATGAGATCTGCCGCGCTGGCATCCTCGACCATATAGAGCGGGTTCTCGTAGCGCATGTCGATCACGCCGGTGCCGATTTCAATTTTTTTGGTGCGTGCCGCCACAGCGGCCAGCAGCGGAAACGGCGAGCTGAGCTGACGGGCAAAATGGTGAACGCGGAAGTAGGCACCATCTGCGCCCAGCTCTTCGGCGGCTACCGCTAAGTCGATCGACTGCAACAGCACATCCTGCGCGGTGCGCGTGGCGGACTGCGACGACGGCGTCCAGTGACCAAAAGATAAGAAGCCAATATTTTTCATCTGTGTTTCTCCTGACGGGCCTGACATGCCCGTGAACAGAGGCGATTTCTGATGTGCAAAGGTTACGCCCTCTGCGCCGCTACTGATAGTCAATATCTTTCAGCGCCATATTCAGGATTTTCGACATAGCGACGCTGCGGTGTCAGCTTCGCCTGTTTCGTCGCTGAATCTGCGCTACCCTCTGATCCATGTCCCGCGTCAGGAACTCTGCGGCGGGCTTTATGCTGTTGATGGCCACGATCTGAGGTGGCGATAGATGGCCGATACCCGCCACGGGAGAACAGCGATGCATCACCTGCTCGCGTTACCGATGTACGCGATTCATCCCCCCGCCACGCACTCTCTGATGCAGGCGATAGTCAGCCTGCTGGCGCAGCACGGAACAGAGGCGCAACCCGTCTGGCCCGAAGATCTGCTGACGCACTGGCGGGATGACCGCCTGCTGCTGAGTCAGACCTGCGGGTATCCGCTGATGAACCAGCTTCCTGCGGTCGGCGTGGTCGGCACGTTTCACTATCAGGCACCGGGCTGCAGCGGGCGGGATTATCGCAGCTGGCTGGTCGCGCGGGATCCGCAGGCAACGCTGGCTGACTTTCACGGCCAGCGGGCGGTGGCGAACAGCCTGGATTCACACTCCGGCTACAATGCGTTGCGCTGGATGGCAGCGCGTCAGGGCATAACCTTTTCCCGGCTGCTGCTGAGCGGCGGCCACCGTCTGTCGCTGGCGGCGATACGGGAGGCGCGGGCCGATATAGCGGCGATCGACTGCGTGAGCTGGGCGCTGCTGGCACGCTATGCGCCGGACGAACTGCGCGGTCTGCATATCATCGGTGAAACGCCGGCCGCGCCCGGATTACCGCTGATCACGGCCGCCACGACCTCTGCGGATCGGCTGAGCATATTACGTGCGGTTCTGCATCAGCTGGTCAGCGATCCCGTCTGGCGGCGCGTCTGCGACGCCAGCCTGATAAGCGGATTCAGCCCGGTGCAGCGTCACGACTATCAGATCGTACAGGCATGGGAAGAGCAGGCCGCCGCGCGGGGCATCACCCGGCTCTGACCTGCGTGACGGATCTCTCCCCCGCCGCCGCCCTGTCGCGCTAAACGCTGGCAAGCCCGGTCACACCGTTCTAAGGTAGAGGTTTTCAGCAGAGGGAGAGTGAAATGCGCATTCTGATGGCAGGGGCTGGCGCGACCGGCGGATATTTCGGTGGCCGACTGGCGCAGGCGGGCCAGGACGTTACGTTTCTGGTACGCGAGCGGCGGTATCAGCAGCTTCGTGAGCATGGGCTGGTGTTAAATACGCCGCAGGGCACGGAGACGCTGCAGCCGCAGCTGGCTCAGGCCAGCACCCTGACGGGCCACTATGACCTGATTATCGTGACGGTAAAAAGTTTTGGCCTTGCGCAGGTGATGGATGACATTGCGCCTGCAGTCGGGCCGGAGACGCTGATCATGCCGATTCTCAACGGAATGCGGCATATCGCCACGCTGCAACAGCGTTTTGGCGAGGATAAGGTGATCGGCGGCCTGTGCAAAATCAACGCCACGCTGGGTGACAATGGCGAAGTGATCCAGATGACGCCGCTGCATCAGATCTACTATGGCGCGCTGGATGGCCATAACGATGAGCGGCTGCAGCGGGTTGATGCGGCGCTGCGCGGGGCCCGGGTCGATACCCGCTTCAGCGATAACATTATGGATGAGCTGTGGGAGAAGTGGCTGCTGCTCAGTACGCTCGGCGCAGTCTGCTGCCTGGCGCGCGGGGACACCCGGCAGATCCTCACCTCGCGCGGTGGCGAAGCCCTGTTACAGGCCGTTTTTGCCGAGATCCTGAGCGTCATCACCGCCGAAGGTTATCAGCCGCGTCCGGCAGCGACCGCCCGGATTTATGAACTGCTGAACAACCCGGCGACGCCGATGACCTCCTCCATGTACCGCGATCTGACCCAGGGCTATGATATTGAGGCCGATCAGGTGATTGGCGACCTGTTGCTGCGGGCAAAACGCCACAGCCTCGTCACGCCCCTGCTGAATGCCGTGGATGTGAACCTGCAGGTCTATCTGCAGCAGCGATAATCTCCCGGGCTGCATGACTGCGCGGGCCGGATGCCGCAGTGCATCCGGCCCGCGTGGCGGTGAAAGTGTGGCGTACAGCAGCAGCACAGCGGGAAAATTTGCTACACTCATCGCTCTATTTTATGGAGAGTTCAATGACTTCCCGCTCTGTGACCCTCGATGATGTCGCTCAACTGGCTGGCGTCTCATACCAGACCGTTTCACGTGTTTTAAATCGATCGCAACAGGTCTCTCTCCGCACGCGGGAAAAGGTTGAGGCGGCGATGCAGCAGCTCAATTATGTGCCGAATCGTGTGGCGCAGCAGCTGGCAGGCAAAGCAACGCGCACCCTGGGTCTCGCCACCAGCGACCTGGCCCTGATGGCCCCGGCGCAGATCGCCTCAGCGATTCAGCAGCGTGCCGCCAGCGCCGGGTATCATCTGGTGATTGCGATGGACAGCGGCAACGATGCGGCCGCTACCGTCAATGAACTGCTGGCACAGCGCGTCGATGGGCTGCTGATCAACCTGCCGCTGGAGGCGGAGGCGGCGCAGCAGATTCAGCGCCTGTGTGGCAGCAAGCCGGTGCTGTTTCTGGATGTGGAACCTCACGCCGCCGTGGCGCAGTGTCAGTATCCGAACGACGCTGGTGCGCGTGCCGCCGTTGAGCATCTGGTGGCGCTGGGTCATCGTCAGATCGGCCTGCTGAACGGGCCGCAGCGGTCGGTCTCGGCCCGCCAGCGTGAGAACGCCTGGCGTGAGGCGCTGGCCGGACATCAGTTAACACCGCACTGTTCGCTGCGCGGTGACTGGAGCGCACAGTCCGGCTATCAGGCGCTGATGGCGCAGCTCCCCGCGAACCTGCCGCAGGCGCTGCTGGTGGCCAACGACCAGATGGCGCTGGGTGCGATGCGCGCGCTGCATCAGTATGGCGTGGCGATTCCGGGTGAGATCTCGGTGATTGGCTATGACGATACGGCCGAAAGCGCCTGGTATCAGCCGCCGCTGACCACGGTTCGGCAGGATCTGCACGCGCTGGGCGCACAAAGCGTTGAGCGGATGCTGGCCCGGCTGCAGGGCAGAGAGCCGGAAAACGATGCGCTGAAACCCACGCTGGTGATCCGTGAGACCACGGCGGCGCCGGGTGATAAGCGGGCCGATTTCGCGGCGCTGTCGCAGCAGCTGCAGGAGATTGCCCGCAGGCTGGCAGGCGAGTAAACCGCCGGGTGACAGGCAACAAAAAACCCGCATCACCAGAGTGGATGCGGGTTCGCCTCAGACCGATCGCGCTTTCAGGCGCAACCGGCTGACATCAGGCTTTTGGGTGTTCGCCCACGCCCATCGCTTTGATTTTTTTCGACAGCTCGCGGCGCTCTTTCGACAGGTCGGCGTTCTTGATGATGTACTCATCCACGCGATCTTCATAGTCAACACGCATGCTGGCGATGATTTCCTGAATCGCCTCTACGCTCATGCCCGGCTTGATATATTCGCTCAGGTTGTCCAGCAGCAGTACGCGCTTCTGGTTGTCGCGGATTTTCTTCTCGTTGTCGACAATTTCACGCTGCAGCTTGTTTTTGCGGCGGAACATACGAACGAACTCCAGTACGTCCTGAAATGATTGCTTGGCATTTTCCATGATGGCACCTTTCTTTGAGCCTGCTGACGCAGGGAGAGAGTCAAAACGATCAGCTTAGCGGCTAGCCCGCCAGGTAAGCAATTTTCACAGCTAAATTCAGACTGGCTCTTATCTTAGCGCAAAGAAACCCGGTTTCACATTAAGTCATTGTCTGAGGTGATTATTTGCGCAGCGCCATGCGCATCAGGTCTGTCATCCGCTCCAGCTGTTTCGCCAGTTCCAGCGTCAGCCAGACGTAACCGTAAATGGGCGTCTCCTCCAGTCCGTCGTTACGCGCATCGGCGATCAGCCGCCGCAGCTCAGCGCTGATTTCGGTGAGCTCATGACTGTTCGCCACCACCTCATCCGTAACGCCCTCTGTTGCCATCACCGACAGCGCCCGCAGCGTGTTCTCGGTCATCTGCTGCATACGGCGAAGCGCGGGCGCGTTAAGCATGATCAGATGGCTCTCGCGTGAGGCCCACCAGGCATTAATCTGCATCTCAATGGTGTAAACCATATTACGGTTTATGGTCTGAATGGCTTCAAGCACCGACTTCGGGATACGCGTCTCTTTGCTGGAGGGCTCCAGCAGCGCCCGCATTTTGATGACGCTGCTCAGCAGTTTGCCCAGCGGCTTATTGAGGCGCGGCTTTTCAACCAGGTTAGGCGAAAAACCGGCGTGATAGATTTTCGCCATGGCCGCCAGGGTGTCGGAGAGCTGAATGCGCCAGTGGGTGTAGGCACGCTGCGCCCAGATCGCGGTAAACAAAAGCGCCATCAGCGATCCCAGAATGACATCGCCGCCGCGCCACAGGGCGACGGTGAAATCACCGGTCGGTGCCCCCACCACCACGCTCAGGGTGATGCCGATTAACAGCGCCATATAGGGATGTTTGCCCAGCGTCAGGTAGCCACTGATCACCATGATAAGACCGCACCAGGCCAGCATCACCGGCATGGAGATTAGCTCCAGCTTGAGGGCAATCAGGCCGGAGATGGAGCCCGCCACCGTGCCGCTGATGCGCTGCAGCGCGCGCGGAAAGACATTTCCCCAGGTCGAGATAGGCCCCATCACCACCACCAGCGTAATCAGCGGCCAGGTGCCTTCCGGGATCCCGGTCGCCCGGACAAAGATAAAGCAGAGTATAAAGGCGATGGCAATGCGCACGCCGTGGACGGAGCGATAGTGGCGATAAAACCAGAACTCCAGTTTTGAGATAGGCTTGTCAGAACGCAAAGTGACTTTCCGGTTGCGGGATGATGATGCGGCTATCTTAACCCTGAATCAGGCGCAGACTCAGCATCGCCCTGCGGTTTCAAATCGGTTTTGACGTTCCCTTACAATTATCAACATTCACCTCACATCACTGGCCGCAAGATAAAAACAACGCAACCAGGTTTTTTAACCTTTGTTGGCTGCTGGTAACAGGCACAGCTCATGTGGCAGAACGTAAAACGGGCAGCCTGCAGGCTGCCCGTTGATAAACCGGTAACCGGCTGATCAGAACTTCTGCTTCAGATAGTCTGTGAGACGGGTGATCACGCCTGCCGGTTCGACCGCGCTCAGCGCCACCAGCGGATAGTGCGCAATCTCCTGATCCTTATCCATCACCTGGATTTCACCGATGACCTCATTGGCCTTCAGCGGGGCTTCCAGATCTTTGCGGTCGATGACATATTTCGCCTTCACGTTCTGCACTTCGCTGCGCGGCAGAGAGAGATAAACATCGTCTGCGGTGCCCACATCGACCTGATGCGGATTGCCGTACCAGACGTTTTCACTGCCGATTTTCTTACCGGCGTGGAACAGCTGAACGGTGTCAAAGGTGTTCTGACCCCAGACCAGCAGCTTACGCGCCTGCTCTTCGCGACCTTTCGGGCTTTTGCCGCCCATGACAACGGCGATCAGGCGATGCTTGCCCACCACGTTTGAGGCGATGATGTTAAAGCCCGCGGTCTCGGTATGACCGGTTTTCAGCCCGTCAACATGCAGATTGTTGTCCCACAACAGGCCGTTGCGGTTGTTCTGGGTGATGCCGTTCCAGCTCAGGGTCTTCTCGCTGTACATGGCATAAAAGTCAGGCTCACCATCGATAATGGCGCGTGACAGTTTCGCCATATCAAGCGCGCTGGAGTACTGGCCCGGTGCATCCAGACCATGCACCGTTTCAAAATGGGTGTTCTGCAGGCCAAGTTTTTCGACATAGTGGTTCATCATGCCGACAAAGTTTGCCTCGCTGCCCGCCACGTAGTCAGCCAGCGCAACACAGGCGTCATTACCGGAATCGATGATCACGCCGCGGCTTAAGTCCCGGACGCTGAGCTTGTCGCCGGGCTTCAGGAACATCAGCGAGGAGCCTTTGAATACCGGGTTACCCGCCGCCCAGGCATCTTTCCCGACGGTGACCATATCATCACGGCTGATTTTCTTCTGGTCGATAGCGCGATCCACCACATAGCCGGTCATCAGTTTGGTCAGGCTGGCGGGATTACGGCGTTCATCAGGATTGCCCGCGGTCAGAACCTGGCCGGTCGTGGCGTCCATCAGGACCCAGGACGCCGCATCAATCGCCGGAGGCGTAACAGGAAAGGGAATCGCATCAGCTTGTGCCAGCGAGGTCCAGAAAACAGTAGCGGTAACGGTGAACAGCAGACGCCTTTTCAACACTTCATCCTTAATTGCACGGGAGAAAATTTCTAAATCGAAACGGAAACAGCCGCACGTTTTACGGCAAAAGCGTTGTGAAGGTTTGATTAAATTGAAAAAAAGTATGAACTGGTCTGGCCGATTGCAGGTGATGTCTGGCGGGTTCTTATTTTGGCGCTGAAGCACGTTGCTTGCGCGTCTGCGGCCGTTTTAACGCATTATTCCCCTCTGCCTGTCAGTGGTGTGACCGGATACCTTCCCTCGCACAGGCTTAACCCCGGTACTCAGAAGGAGGTCACTACCCTGCCCCCGGACTGCTTCGTTGCCTCAGGCGTGGCCGCTTCAGAATCAGCAAAAAATCGCCGCTCAGGCAGGCGCAGAAGCCAGACAGCCGGGGCCGGGATGAGCACCGACGTCTGCCAACCTGGCTGGCGTTTCTGTCACGCCGCAATATGGTTTACCATACAGGGATAGCCTCAGACGCCGCCCGGGCCGCTATACTGGCACTGCACAACGGAAGCTTTCGTCAGATAACGACATTCACTCACCCAGCGGCGGGCAACCCGATACAGAGCGAACAGCGCGCCGTTTTATCGCGCGCTGTTCATTAAGTCAGTGAACGCAATGAACGGATATGAAATTTGAATAACGACCGCGTAGAGCCTACTTTCCTCTTCCACGATTATGAGACCTTTGGCACCAGCCCGTCGCGGGATCGGCCCGCTCAGTTTGCTGGCCTGCGCACCGACAGCGAGTTCAATCCGGTGGGCGAACCCGAGGTCTTCTACTGCCGTCCGCCTGATGACTACCTGCCCCAGCCTGAAGCGGTCATGATCACCGGCATTACGCCGCAGGTAGCGATGAGCCGCGGCGTCAGTGAAGCAGAATTTGCTGAGCGTATTCATACCCTGTTCACCACCGGGCAGACCTGTGTGGTGGGCTACAACAATGTCCGTTTCGATGACGAAGTAACGCGTAATATCTTCTATCGCAACTTCTTCGATCCCTATGGCTGGAGCTGGCAAAACGGCAACTCACGCTGGGATCTGCTCGACGTTATGCGTGCCTGCTATGCACTGCGTCCGGAAGGCATCAACTGGCCGGAAAACGAGGAGGGTTTTCCCAGCTTCCGGCTGGAACATCTGACCAAAGCCAACGGTGTGGCGCATGAAAATGCGCACGATGCGATGTCCGATGTCTATGCCACGCTGGCGATGGCGAAGCTGGTTAAAGAGAAGCAGCCGAAGCTGTTTTCGTTTCTGTTTACCCATCGAAACAAAAACAAGCTGATGAACCTGATCGATATTCCGCAGATGAAACCGCTGGTTCACGTCTCCGGCATGTTCGGCGCGGCGCGCGGCAACACCAGCTGGATTGTGCCGCTGGCCTGGCATCCCGATAACCGTAATGCGCTGATCGTGGTCGATCTGGCCGGTGACATGTCGCCGCTGCTGCAGCTGGATGCCGACACGCTGCGTGAGCGGCTTTATACGCCGAAAAATGACCTCGGCGATCTGCCTGCGGTGCCGGTAAAACTGGTGCACATCAACAAGTGCCCGGTGCTGGCCCCTGCCAGTACGCTGCGGCCGGAGGATGCGGCCCGGTTAAATATCGATCGTCAGCACTGCCTGGATAATCTGGCCCTGCTGCGTCAGCAGCCCGAAGTGCGGGAAAAACTGGTTACGCTGTTTGCCGAGGCCGAACCTTTTACGCCGTCAGACGACGTGGACACCCAGCTTTATGATGGTTTCTTCAGTGATGCCGACCGCGCCGGAATGAACATCATCCGGCAGACCGCCCCGGCTAACCTGCCTGCGCTGGATCTGAGTTTTGAGAGTGCACGGGTGGCGAAGCTGCTGTTCCGCTATCGCGCGCGTAACTTCCCCGGCACGCTGGATGATGCCGAGCAGCAGCGCTGGCTGCAGCATCGCCGTGAAGTGCTTAACGGCGATCGGGTACAGGCCTTTATGCAGGAGCTGGAGAGTCTGGCTAACCTGCATGAGGGGGATGCCGGGAAGCTGGGGCTGCTGAAGGCTCTCTATCTTTATGCTCAGGAGCTGGTTTCCTGAGCCCCGGAACGCATCGACCCGGCCACCTGTGCCGGGTCAGACTTCTCTCTGTTAAAACAGCGCGAATTACAGCAGCGTCCACACCCCCCAGGTCAGCGCAAAACCACACAGTCCCATCAATGTCGTCAGTACCGTCCAGCTGCGCAGCCCGTCAGCGACCGACAGCCCGAGATAGCGGGTAACCACCCAGAAACCGGAATCATTGACGTGTGACAGCCCCAGCGCACCGAAACAGGCGGAGAGCGCGACCAGCACCAGCTGCATCTCGCCCAGTCCGGTGACGGCGGTGCTGAGCAGTCCGCAGGTTGTCACAATCGCGACCGTTGCCGAGCCCTGCGAGGCGCGCAGCGCCAGAGAGAGAATAAACGCCGCCGGGATGAGGGGCAGATGAATGGTCTGCAGGGAACCGGCCAGCGCTTTGCCGACGCCCGACTCCACCAGCACCTTACCAAACGCGCCCCCGGCTCCTGACACTAAAATCACGCCCGCCGCGGTGGAGATAGCGTTGTTCGACAGCGTCTCCAGCTTTTCTGTCGTCCAGCCGCGACGCAGTCCCAGCAGCCAGGCGGCGAGCGCCAGCGTGATCAGCAGCGCGACCGCCGGTGACCCGACAAGCGTCAGGATCTGCAATGGCAGGCTGCCTGGGGTCAGATGCGGCGGCAGCAGGGTCCCGAGCATAATCAGCAGGATCGGCAGAACGATTAAGCCCGAAATCAGCAGCGCGCCCGGCGCCTCTTTGTTGCTGTCCGGCGTCGTCTGGCCGGAGGGTTCCGTCAGCTGCAGCTGCTCCAGCACCTGAACGGAGAGGTGATATTTTTTGCGGTTTAACACTTTCGCTACGAAGTAACCGACAATGCCCGTGGGGATCGACAGGGCGATACCGGTCATCATCAGCCAGCCAAGATCCGCATTCAGCAGGCCCGCCGCCGCTGCCGGGCCCGGATGGGTAGGCACCGTCACATGCACCATCAGCATCATCCCCGCCATCGGTAAGCCGAATTTCAGCGGCGAGACGCGCATCACTTTGGTAAAACCGTAAATCAGCGGCACCACGATGATAAATCCGACGTCAAAAAATACCGGCAGCCCCAGGATGAAGGCGACGGTCGTCAGCGCAGCGACCATGCGCTGTGGCCCGCAGAGCCGGGCAAAGCGGTTCGCCAGCCGATCCGCACCGCCCGATGTCTCAATGATCGCACCCAGTATCGCGCCCAGCACGATAATGGCGGCAATACTGCCGAGCAGGCTTCCCATCCCGCCCAGAATCACTTTCATGATGTTTTCGGCCGGAATACCGGTGGTGATGGCCACAAACAGGCTGGCAATCAGCAGAGCAATAAAGGGATGGACTTTGGCTTTGATCACCAGCAACAACAGCAGAATCACGCTGACCAGCGCGATGGATAACAGCAGCGTAGTGGACATCGGAAGACCTCTGATTAATTATAATTTTCAGTAAGTTATGTTTTTTGTTAATTCAGCACTGGTGTCATTAAGCTGCAGCGATTCACCCCGTCCGGCGGACAAACGGGGGGGCATCGCTGCGGGTGATCAGTGGCGTGTGCGCCAGGGGGCGAACCAGCCCAGGCCCGCCGTGGTCGTGGTGCGCGGAACATATTCGCAGCCTACCCAGCCGGCATAGCCGACCTCATCCAGCAGCGCAAAGAGCCAGGGATAGTTAACTTCGCCCTCATCCGGCTCATGGCGATCCGGGGCCGAGGCGATCTGTACGTGGCGGTAGCGTCCGGCATAGTGGCGGATCAGGTGGCTGAGGTTGCCATCCACCCGCTGTGCGTGGAACAGGTCGAGCTGGGTGAAGACGTTGGGCCGATCGATCCGATCGACCATCTCCAGCGTCTGATACTGACTGGCGTAGAGGTAATCGGGTTTAGTGACCGGATTAAGCGCCTCGATCAGCAGATGAATGCCGTGCGGCGCAAAGCGTTCAGCCGCATAGCGCATGTTGGCGATAAAGGTGTCGACGTAACACTGACGGTCGGCGCCGGGCGGCACCGTCGCCGCCATGATGTGCACCTGCGGGCAGTTCAGCGCCAGCGCGTAACTCAGGGCGCGATCGATATCCGCCCTGGCTTCCGCTTCCCGTCCGGGGATGGCCGACACGCCCCACTCTCCCGCCGCGACGTTTCCGGGTGCGGTATTGAACAGCACCAGTTGCAGCTGATTTTCATCCAGCCACGCTTTGATCTGCGTGGCGGGATAGTCATAGGGAAACAGGAACTCGACCGCCGTAAAACCGGCTTCCGCCGCCGCCGCAAAGCGTTCAGCAAAGGGCAGCTCGGTGAACTGCGTTGAGAGGTTAGCAGCAAACTTTGGCATTATCGGCTCCTTAACTCAGCCACTTCGGCTTCGTTGAGATAACGGATCGGACGGTCGCCCAGGGTGAATATCAGACGGGCCGTCTCTTCCAGCTCTTCCGTATTGTCGGCCGCTTCCCGCAGGGATTTCCCCACGACCACCGGGCCATGGTTCGCCAGCAGGAAGGCGCGGTAGTGCGGCGCCAGCGCGGCCAGATCCGCCGCCAGTCGTTCATCGCCCGGCTTGTAGTAAGGCACCACCGGCACGTCGCCGACCCGCATCACCACGTAGGGGGTAAAGGGACGAATGCAGTTTGTGGTGTCCAGCCCCTCCAGGCAGGAGAGCGCCGTCAGGTAGTGGCTGTGCAGATGTACCACCGCCCGGCAGTCGGGATTATTCAGATAGAGCGCGCGGTGAAACGCGATCTCCTTGGAGGGCTTATCACCCGACAGCCACTCCCCCTGTGGCGTGACCTTCGACAGACGGTCGCCCTGCAGTTCTCCCAGACAGGAGCCGGTCGGGGTCGCCAGCAGATTGCCATCCTCCAGCAACATCGAGAGATTGCCCGCCGAGCCGGTGGCGTAGCCGCGCTGAAAGAAAGAGGCACCCAGACGCACCATCTCGTCGCGCGCCCGCTGCTCAGCGGAAGAGATTGATTCAGACATAAGTAAACTCCGTTTGCGCCCGGCGGAAGAAATCTTCGTCGCCAAAATTGCCCGATTTCAGCGCCAGTGAGAGCGGCTGATGAATGTCGCGAACCCAGGGTACGCCGGGAGAGATCGTCGGCCCGATGTGGAAGGCCGTCACGCCCAGACTCTGCGCCACCACGCCCGAGGTTTCACCGCCCGCCACGATAAAGCGCTGCCAGCCCCGCCGTTTCAGCTCGCGGGTGACGGCGGCAAACAGCTGTTCAACTGCCTCGCTGCTGCGCGCAGCACCATAGCGCTGCTGGATTGCCTGCAACTGCTGCGCATCCGCGGTGGCAAACAGCAGCGGCGCCAGCGTCTGATGATGGTTAGCCTCCACCCAGTCGCACAGCCGGCGGGCATAGCCCTCTGCATCCTCCAGGCAGGGCGTAATCTCCACTTCACAGGCGGGTGCCAGCTGGCGGTAGGCGGCGACCTGACGGTTGGTCATCTGAGAGCAGGATCCGGACAGCACCACGGCGCGCTCGCCCTGCGGACGGCCCGCCTGTTCAGCGCCGGTATCCGTTTGTGCGCCCGCCCACTGCCGTGCCAGTCCGATCGCCAGCCCGGAGCCGCCGGTCACCAGCCGCAGATCCCGCACGGCCTCACCCAGCGTCAGCAGATGTTCCTGATGCAACGCGTCCGTAACCACGTAACTGACGCCCTGCTCGGCGAGCCGATCCAGCGCCTCACGAACCGCGGCGGCGCCCTGATCGACCTGCGATGCTGCAATCAGGCCCGCGTTGCCACTGGCCTGCGCGCTCATCACGCGCAGCAGGTTGCTGTCATGCATCGGCGTCACCGGATGGTGCCGCATACCTGACTCCGACAGCAGCTGGTTGCCGACGAACAGATAGCCCTGATAGACGGTGCGTCCGTTCACCGGCAGCGCCGGGCAGATCACCGTCTGCGTCTCACCCAGGGCCTTTAACAGCGCGTCGGTCACCGGACCGATATTGCCCTGCGCGGTGCTGTCAAAGGTCGAGCAATATTTAAAGTAGAAACGCTGGCAGCCCTGCTGCTGCAGCCACGCCAGCGCGGCCAGCGACTGCTCAACAGCCTGTTCCGGCGGGCAGGAGCGGCTCTTCAGGCTGACCACAATCGCCTGCGCTTCCGTGATTGTTTCCCCGCCGGGGATGCCGTTAAACTGAATCGTACTCAGGCCGTTCTGCACCAGGAAACTGGCGATATCCGTTGCCCCGGTAAAATCGTCTGCTATCACACCAAGACGCATCACTTTTTCTCCCCGGCCTGCGGCAGCGTGATACCGCTGAAAATTTTAATGACCGCACTGTCATCTTCGCGTCCGTAACCGGCGTTGCTGGCTTCGGTAAACATGTTGAGCGCGGCAGAGGCCAGCGGCAGCGGGAAGTGCAGCGACTTCGCGGTATCGGCAACCAGGTTCAGATCTTTCACGAAGATATCGACGGCCGATTTCGGGCTGTAGTCGCCGTCGACAACGTGCTTCATACGGTTTTCGAACATCCACGAATTGCCCGCCGCATGGGTTACCACTTCATACATGGTTTCCAGCGGAATACCGGCACGTGAGGCCAGCGCCATCGCTTCTGCGCCGACGGCAATATGCACGCCCGCCAGCAGCTGATGTATGATTTTCACCGTCGAGCCGAGGCCGATCTCACTGCCGATGCGGTAGACGCTGGCCGCAACCGCATCCAGCACGCGCTGAAGTTTTGCGAACGCGGCGTCACTGCCGGAGGCCATCACCGTCATCTCTCCGCTGGCGGCTTTGGCCGCGCCGCCCGACACCGGTGCATCCAGCATCAGCAGCTGATAGTGCGCCAGCTGCTGTTCAATCTGCTGCGCATCCTGAGCGGAAAGCGTAGAGGAGACCATCACAACCGTGCCGGGACGAAGTTTTGCTGCCAGGCCATCCTCGCCGAACAGGATCGCGTTGACCTGCTGCGCGTTGACCACCAGCAGCAAAACGGCGTCGAGCTGGTCAGCAAACGCGGACGCCGAGGATTGCGCATCGCGCGCTCCAGCCTGGCGCAGGGTCTCCAGCGCGGCGGGATTGAGATCCACGCCCCAGGTGTTCAGCCCGGCGCGCAGACAGGATTGCGCAGCCCCCATACCCATAGAGCCCAACCCGATAACACAGATATTTTCAGCTGGCATCTCAGCCCCCACTGTTAAATTAAGTGATTATTTGTTTGTTAGTGTTAATCCTGCCAGCTTCCTGCCGGTAAAAACGTGTCTCGCCTCACAAAAAATCATCATCGATGTGAAGCGGAACAATTTTTAACATCGCCATTTCCGCCGCACCCTGCCTGCCTGGCTGGCCTTTCCGTAACGTGGAGCCTGACGCTGGCTGTTATTTTCTGTTCTGGTTGGGCCGCAGATCCCTTACAATGTGAAAAAATGGTAATTGTCAGGGAGCAGATATGATTCCGGTTGAACGTCATCAACAGATTCTTGCGCTGGTGGCCGATCGCGGCGTGGTCAGTATTGCCGAACTTACGGAGCGGCTGGGCGTGTCACATATGACCATCCGCCGCGACGTGCAGAAGCTGGAGGAACAGGGTGCCGTGCTGTCGGTGTCCGGCGGCGTGCGCTCTGCCGATCGCCTGGCGGCTGAACCCTCTCACCTGACAAAGAGCGCCCTGTTCAACGATGAGAAACGTGCGATCGGCCGCACCGCCGCACGGCATATTCCCCGTAACAGCTGCATCTATCTGGATGCGGGCACCACCACCCTGGCTCTGGCGAGGGAGCTGGTGGATCGCGACGATCTGCTGGTGGTGACCAACGATTTTATGGTGGCGAATCTGCTGATGGAGGCGAGTCAGTGCCGGGTGATCCATACGGGCGGAACCGTATGTCGCGAGAACCGCTCCTGCGTCGGGGAGTCGGCGGCGCGCAGCCTGCGGCATCTGGCCATCGATATTGCGTTTATCTCCGCCTCCTGCTGGGGGCCGCGCGGCCTGTTTACGCCGGATGAAGATAAAGTGATGGTCAAGCAGGCCGTCAGCGACGTCAGCAGTAAGCGGGTGCTGCTGAGTGACAGTTCGAAGTACAACAGGATTGCGACGTTTCTGGCGCTGCCGATGGAGACGTTTGATCAGGTGGTGACCGATAAAAAACTGGGCGAGGCGGCGCTGGCGCAGTTGAGTGCGGGAAGCTGGGAGCTGGTGCTGGCGGGTTAGATTTGCTGCCGGCGTGGCACGCGGCAGAAAGCCGGTGCGGCGGTGAGACTGTCGCCGCCCTCCCGGCATCAGGAAGGCGGCAACGTTAACGCAATCAGACTTCTTCGCTGAACTGCGGCACCGGATTACGGAAGCTGCGGGTGACGAAGGCCAGATAGATCACGCCGATGGCGGCCCAGATCAGGCCCAGTTCCATGGAGCTCTCTTCCAGATTCACCCACAGTGCACCCACCGTCAGCGCGCCCAGCAGAGGCAGCAGCAGATACTGAACGTGATCTTTCAGCGTGCGGTTACGCTTCTCACGGATCCAGAACTGCGCAATGACGGACAGGTTAACAAAGGTAAACGCGACCAGTGCACCAAAGTTAATCAGCGCCGTGGCGGTTACCAGGTCGAAATTGATCGCCATCAGGGCAATCGCGCCGACCAGCAGGACATTGAGCGACGGGGTCCGCCATTTCGGATGAACATAACCGAAGAAACGCTCCGGGAATACACCATCGCGGCCCATCACATACATCAGACGCGATACGCCCGCGTGCGCCGCCATACCGGATGCCAGTACCGTGACCACCGAGAAGATCAGGATACCGACCTGCAGCGCTTTACCGGCCACAAACAGCATGATTTCAGGCTGTGAGGAGTCCGGATGCTGGAAGCGGGTGATGTCCGGGAAATAGAGCTGCAGGAAATAGGATGCCGCGATAAAGATCACACCGCCAATCAGCGCCGTCAGGAAAATGGCGCGTGGAATGGTGCGTTCTGCATCTTTCGTCTCTTCCGACAGCGAGCTGATGCCATCAAAGCCGAGGAACGAGAAGCAGAGTATTGTCGCACCGGTAATCATCGGCACCACATGGGCATTCTCAGACCAGAACGGACGGCTGCTCACCAGCGTGCCGGAACCTACGCCGCTTGCCACACCGTAGATCACCATGCCGGTGATCCCGACCATGACGACGACCTGCAGCACCACAATCACACTGTTAAAGTTGGCGACGGTTTTGATGCCCCTGAGGTTAGAGAGCGTCATGAAGCCCACCAGCAGCACCACAAAAATCCACGACGGAATACCCGGCACCAGCGATTCGAAATAGTTTTTCGCCAGCAGGATGTTGATCATCGGCATGAACAGGTAGTCCAGCAGGGATGACCAGCCAACCATAAAGCCGACGTGCGGACTGATCGCCTTCTGGGCATAGGTATAAGCGGAGCCCGCAGAGGGGAAGCGGCGTACCAGCTTACCGTAACTCACAGCAGTGAACAGAATCGCAATCAGCGCGAAAGCATAGGCGGTGGCGACGTGACCATCGGTCAGCCCGGACACGATACCAAAGGTATCGAACAGGGTCATAGGCTGCATGTAGGCTAAGCCCATCATGACGACCGGAAGTAACGTAAGGGTTTTTTTGAGTTGCGCACGCTGTGGTGCGGCGGAGGTATTAAGCGACATGCTTCAGTCCCCCATGTGCGACAACCTGGCTGGGCTGGGTCACAGGGCAACTGCGCATTAAGCGACAGGGAGTCAGGCTGGTGGTTGACACGGCGCCGTAGTCATCACGAAAACGCGTGCCAGCATTGGCTGGCAGAGTGTAAAACATCCCCATCTTTGTAATCCTCAATCTCACGCGTATGCGTGTTTTCAGTGTTTATCTATCCGGGTGCGTGCCCGGCCTCGGTTAAGTCAGCAAAAACGCTCTGTTAAAACTGGATGCAAAAAAAATAACCGGCGCTGAGAGCGACGGTTATCATCTGATTTTGCAGGCCGCGTATTCTGCCCTAACCCGAGGCAGGAATTCAAGCCGTCGGGGCATCTTATGCAAAAAAATTACGCCAGTTTGCACATAAAAGGTGCATCAGGCGTTTTTCAGCATCCAGTCGATTTCTGTCGCCGTTACCAGCCGCTCAAACTGCATCAGTTCATAGTTCTTGCAGCTGTGCCAGACGCTGGCAAAACGTTCGCCCAGCAGCTTCTGTAAAGGATAGCTGCTGTCGAACTCATACAGGGCATCGCTCTGACGAATCGGCAGCGCCAGCCCTTCGGCCTGGTGACCGTTGCCGGTGACCGGATGCGGCAACGGCAGCTGGGTATCCAGCCCGTGCAGCATCCCGGCAAGAATGGCCGAGACCACCAGATAGGGATTCGCATCCGCTCCCGCCACCCGGTACTCAATACGATGATTGTCGATGTCGCCACAGGGCACCCGCAGCGCAACGGTCCGGTTGTTGTGCCCCCACGATGCCTGTAACGGTACATAGGCATCGGGTACAAAGCGCCGGTAGGCGTTGACGTTGGGTGCCAGCAGCGCCATCGAGGCGGGCATCAGATCGATCATCCCGGCCAGCGCACGCTTCATCAGCGGGGAATCACTGCCGTCGTCGCAGGCGAAGGCGTTATGGTCGGCCGCATCCAGCATACTGATATGCACATGCATCCCGCTGCCCGCATACTCCTCATAAGGCTTCGCCATGAAGGTGGCGGTCATGCCGTGATTCTCCGCCACCTGACGAATCAGGCGCTTGAGCTGCACCGCATGGTCGCAGGCGCGCAGCACGTCGCGGGTGTGATGCAGGTTGATCTCAAACTGACCGGGCGACGCTTCCGCCAGCGCGCCATCGGCCGGAATTCCCTGCAGACGCGCCAGGTCGTCGATATCGCGCAGGACATCGGCAAAGTGGTCGAGGTTATCAACCGAGTAGACCTGGCTCTGCATATTGCGTTCATCACTGCCCGGCGAGCACGGCGGCTGAATAAAGCCTTCCGCATCGCGCTTTTTGTCCACCAGATAGAACTCCAGCTCTACCGCTACCACCGGAAACAGTCCGCGGTTACGCAGCTGTAGCCACAGCCGGTTCAGGACATTTCGGGGTTCAACGTCAAAGGGAGTGCCATCTTGGTTACACATGGTCAGCAGTAGTTGAGCAATGTGCTGAGGGTCTGATGCGGAGGGAACTAAGGTACCGGAAACGGGCAGGCAGAGGTTATCAGGTTCGCCCAGAGACTGGCCGAGGCCCGCTTCTTCCACCGTGTTGCCGAGGATATCCATCGCAAACACCGAAGCAGGGAAATAACACCCTTTTTCCAGTTTGGGCAGCGCAGAGACCGGAATGCGCTTGCCGCGGAACACACCATTCAAATCATTTAACAGGATATCGACATACTGCGTGTCAGGATGGCGCTCCAGCCAGGTTTTCACCTCAAGCTGGAACGCGCTGGTTCGTTTCTCTTCACTGTGAAGCGTGAAGTCTTCCACTTCTACCAGGTTAGTCATGATCTCACCCGCCCCTATAAGGTTTGCGTAATGCTCAAAATAACGGCCACAACACTAACATAGCGCCAACATAAAAAGTGTGCAAATGTAACAAATCTGTTTGAAGAACAAACAGCAGATTGCTAGATTGAAAAAATATTGCACACTTAACCGCCAGACGTGCCCTTTCGGTAGATATTTCGAACAGCGATGCGAGGACGTGAGATGGGCATTATTTTTGACAAGCCGTTGATTGGCGTAGTGATGTGTCAGAAAGATCTGGGCGGCCACGCCACTCAGACGGTTCATAACAAATATATCGATGCGCTCGTCCAGGCGGGCGGCGTCCCCCTCGCTTTGCCTCACAGCCTGCTCGCAGCGCCTCATCTATCAGAAAACGCTATGGCTGTACTGGATGGTCTGCTGCTGACCGGCAGTCCCAGCAATATCGAACCCTGGCAGTATGGCGAGGCCGGCGAGGAGCCGCACGCCGATCCCGGCCGCGACCGTCTCGCCTTTCAGCTGATTACCTGGGCCACCAGCCACAAAATGCCGATGTTTGGGATCTGCCGCGGGATGCAGGAGCTGGTGGTGGCAAACGGCGGCGCGCTCTGGCGGGATCTCACTGAACAGCCGGGCCTGCAGGGGCATCACGAAGATGAGACGCAGCCGCTCGATCGGCAGTACGCGCCTGCGCATCCGGTCGTCATCGAGCCGGATGGCCTGCTGGCGACGCTGCTCGGCAGTCACCCGCCGCTGCAGGTTAACTCACTCCATCATCAGGGTATCCGCGAGCCGGGTCCGCAGCTGCGCGTTGAAGCGCGCGCACCGGACGGGCTGATTGAGGCGGTGAGCCTGCGCCATCATCCCTTTGCCCTGGCGGTGCAGTGGCATCCTGAATGGCAGCCGGAACAGACGGCAGGATCTCAGGCGCTGTTCAGCGGCTTTATACAGGCCGCCCTTCACTATCACAGAGGAAAAGAGGATGAGTGACGCCACGCTGGCGCCGGGACGCCGACTGGCACAGATCCGGCAGACGCTGGGCCTGTCGCAGCGGCGTGTGGCGGAACTGGCCGGACTGACCCACAGCGCCATCAGCACCATCGAACAGGATAAGGTCAGCCCGGCCGTCAGTACCCTGCAGAAGCTGCTGAAAGTATACGGGCTGTCGCTGTCAGAGTTCTTTTCGGAACCGAAACCGGACGCTGCGCCCAGGGTGATTGTCCGCGCCAGCGAGCTGCTGGAGATTGGCAGCCAGGGCGTTTCGCTTAAGCTGATCGACAACGGCAAGACACAGCGCACGCTGGGGATGCTGCTGGAGACCTATCAGCCCGGCGCCAGCACGGGCGAGAAGCTGCGGCATCCGGGTGAAGAGACCGGGACGCTGCTGGAAGGCGAAATCACACTGGTTATTAACGGTCAGCAGTTTCATCTCACGGCCGGAGAGAGTTACGTCATCGATACCGGCCTGCCACACAGCTTTACGAATCGGGCTGAAATTCCCTGCCGCATTGTCAGTGCCCACACGCCAGCCAATTTTTAGGCGCTTCCTGGAGGTTGTTATGAATTACGTGGAGAGTTATTACGCAGCGACCGCCAATCCCCATGCGCCGTGGCCGACATTACAGGAGAGCATTCAGTGTGACGTCTGCATTATCGGCGGCGGTTTTACCGGCCTGTCGGCGGCGCTTCATCTGACCGAGGTGGGTTACGATGTGGTGGTGCTGGAGGCGGCGCGGGTCGGCTTCGGAGCCAGCGGACGAAACGGCGGTCAGGTAGTGAACTCCTACAGTCGCGATGTGGATGTGATTGAGCAGCGTTACGGGAAAGAGAGCGCCCGAATGCTGGGCAATATGATGTTCGAAGGGGCGGCGATCATCCGCGATCGCATCGATCGTTACGCCATTAACTGTGATTACCGGCCTGGCGGCATCTTTGCGGCCCTGAATGCGCGCCAGATGGCGCATCTGGAGAAGCAGAAAGCGCTGTGGCAGCAGTATGGCAACCAGGATCTGGAGCTGCTGGATGAGCGCGCCATTCGCCGCGAAGTCGCGACCGAACGTTATGCCGGGGGTCTGCTGGACCGGCGCGGCGGCCATCTGCATCCGCTGAACCTGGCGCTGGGCGAAGCCGAGGCGATTCGGCGGCATGGCGGGCGCATCTATGAACAGTCGGCCGCCACAAAGGTGGTTTATGGCTCTCCCAATCGGGTGAAAACAGCCCAGGGTGAGGTCAGCGCGACCTTTGTGATCTTCGCCGGTAACGCCTATCTGGCTCCCCAGCTGGAACCGCGACTGAGCCGGAAAAGTATGCCGTGCGGATCGCAGATTGTCGCGACCGAGCCGCTGTCGCCGGATCAGGCCCTGTCGCTGCTGCCGAACAACTACTGCGTCGAAGATTGTAACTACCTGCTGGACTATTTCCGTCTGACCGCCGACAACCGCCTGCTCTATGGCGGCGGCGTCGTCTATGGCGCACGCGAACCCGCAGATATCGAAGCCCTGATCCGGCCTAAGCTGCGGCGCACTTTTCCCCAGTTGCAGAACGTGAAGCTGGACTTTGGCTGGAGTGGTAATTTCCTGCTGACGCTGTCGCGCATGCCACAGTTTGGCCAGCTGGAGAACAACGTCTATTTTATGCAGGGCGACAGCGGTCACGGCGTGACCAGCACCCATCTCTCCGGCAGGCTGATCAGCGAACTGCTGCGCGGCAACGCCGAGCGGTTCAATGCCTTTGCCCGCCTGCCCCACCTGCCCTTTCCCGGCGGCCGGCGCTTCAGCGTGCCGCTGACCGCGATGGGCGCGGTGTGGTATGCGTTGCGGGATCGGCTGGGGGTGTGAGATTAAACTCTGTTAGTAGCCATAACTAAATTTGTTATGGCTACTATGGATTCGCAGAAAATATTTTTTAGACCATTCTCAACATCGTTTTTTGTAAAGAAAATATCGACTCGAAATATAATTCGCCATCATCCCAGCTATGCTACCTAAAGCAACTGCTATCACAGGCCATTCTCTGATCTGATCCACATAACTAACCAGTAGGTAAAAAGAACCAAGATTAATGGCGCCTCCTACGACCATCAATGATAGATAATGCAGAAATTCAGAAATCAGACTTTTATCAATACTTTTATCTTTAAAGGTGATATTTCGATTAAACAGCCATGTAACAATCACAGCTAATAAAAAAGAAATTAGCCGACCAAAATATATCCCAACATAGGGCTTAAGAAAATACAAAGCCCCTGAATCGATCAAAAAACCGCACACTCCAGCAACACCAAAAAAGAACAAATCTCTGATCGCTTTCATATTATTCTTTAGGAGTAGTCTGTGGTATTGAAAGATATACAAGTCGCTTTGTCTCATTCCTGCCTAATGTTACTGTACTTAATACCAAACCACTAAAGAAAGATATTATTGCTGATAACATCAATCCGACAGAAAGAATTGCAGTTGGGAGACGAGGTACTAATCCAGTGTCAATATAATCCACAAGAATGCCGCTAAAAAAAGTTAGCGAGAGAGCAGCTAAAAATAGTGCAACTAAGCTAAAGAAAATAAATGGTCTTTCACTTACATATAAATTTATGATTGTGCGAAGGATCTTAATTCCATCTTTATAGGTTGATAGCTTGCTGGTTGAGCCCTCTGGCCGTGAACCATAAGGTGTAGAAACTTCACCGTATGGCATGCGCAGTTCAAGCGCATGAACCGTCAACTCGGTTTCTGTTTCAAACCCTTTTGCCAGTGCTGGAAAAGATTTAGCGTATCGACGAGAAAACACTCTGTAGCCCGATAACATATCAGTAAATTTTCCACCGAAAATGCTCATTACTGCCCCAGTAAGCATTCGATTTCCCCACCTATGTCCCTGACGATATGTGGCAGCCGTTTTCTCTCCGACTTCTTCTCGCTTGCCAACGACCATGTCTAGCTTATCGTCCAGCAACTTATCGATTAATTTTCTAGCTGAAGGTGCGTGGTAGGTATCGTCACCATCTGCCATAACATAAATATCGGCCTCAACATCAGCAAACATACGCCTTACAACATTACCTTTGCCTTTGTTTTTTACAGAGTGAACAATTGCGCCAGCTTGTTCAGCCAGTGTAATCGTATTATCGGTAGAATTATTATCAAAAACATGAACCACTGCTTCTGGCAAGGCCTCTTCAAAATGCTTTACCACCTTTTCAACAGCAAGCGCTTCGTTGTAGCAAGGAAGAATAACAGCAATTGTGTTACCGCGATAAGTCCGTTTAACCATATTATAATTAATCATTTATTCATCACCTGCATAATTAACTTTAATTTTCGCACCTAAATTTTTCAGCTGACCCATATCATTCACTGAAATACTAACCTCATCACTGCCATGATTGGAATATATAGCAACAGGTCTGGTTGCATTTAGCAATGAATAGCTATATTCAATTGTATCTCCTTTATTAACTAATATCGGAGTGGTCAACTGAACCTCTGCATATTGATTATCGAGGCTATCCTCAACAAAGATACTGCCTGTTTCACAAACATTTTTAACACATACCTTTAAATTCAAAACTCCATCTGAAAGACCATTGTATGTGCCAATCAATACAGAGAATGAATTAACTTTACCTGAAATACGTGAGTTAATTTTCCCTTCTAATTTTTCATTATTATTTAATCTTAAGACTTTCAAGTCAGCATTTGAGTCGTCAGGATAAAACTCTACTTTTTTAAATAAAGAAATAGGTACTAAAACAACATCTGGTTGCGGTGAATAGGGCTCACTAATATTAGCCAATCTAATGTGAGAATAGCGATTAAAGATCTTTTCAAATTGATCATGCGGCATTTCTGGGAACTTGCCTCTCCACATATTTAGATCTGGTACTGCTGTTACATGACTAACAGATCTATAACCTAAGCCATTTAATGTAGATCCATGATACCCTTCGATTGCCAATACACCTGTTTTTCTATCGACTGAAGAATCCAATATTTTCTTAGCTTTTGAATGCGCTGAAAAAATGGCATCCGTTGACTGTATTGGATTGAAGTTAAAAAATGCAAAAAAAGATGCTGACAATGATGTAAGTAAAAATATTTCAATTGGTTTGCATTTGAAAAAATTTATTAAGAAATAGGATATAATGATAGCTACAATTAAATAAAAATCGGCGTAATTATGAGCAAAACCACCAAACCCTTTCATATCCTGAGTCAATGGACGGTATTTCATAAAATACCACACGATAATAACAAGTGTTATATATGCAATAAATCTTAATGGGCTAATTTTAAATTTAAGATTTTGAAAAAACAGCATTGATGTAATCGCCGTCAAAATACCGGCTGCATATACCATTCGATTAGGACTAACATTATTCCAGAGAAAAATTTTACCAGCCCAGCTAGGTATTGGTGCAATGAGCCATAGATTGCTTAGAATAACGCCCACTGCAAGAATCAATGTTTTATTGTAGTGAGTGTTTTTGAAGAAATTTGTTTTTACTGAATTGTAGTCAAGGTGAATAAGTAACAGCAATATGAAAGAGAATCCAGTCACTCCAACTTCGCATATGTTGCTATTATATATTGTCTCAAAATGTGTATTAAAAGTTGAAAAAGGGAAAAATTGTGATAACCACTCTCCCCATCCAACACTGCCTCCGCTAAAAGAGCGATGACCGGGATATACCGTATTAGAGGTTTTTATTAAATAGTCTTTAAGATAAAAGAGAGCAGTTATGATTATAGCTAAGGAAGAAAAAACCAATAAAATAACAGATTTAACATTCCTCCAACTTTTTAAGTCCGAAACAAATAGCATTGCACCAATGAATGCAAGTGATATAACTAGTGGTGGATAAAAGTTTGTAATTAACCACGAAGCCCCCACCCAATAAAATAACATCATTCTAAGATAGATGTTATTTTTAGATATTAAGAAATAAACTACCCATGGAAAAAACGCATAAACAGGTCCCTTTTCATCCCACCAAAACTGAGTACCCCCAGTAAAAAAAAGAGAGAAACTTAATAAAATCGATATTTTTTTATTTAAACCTATCTCTTTGAATAATTTAAAATACCCAATAATAAAAATGCAAAATGTAAGGTACCACTGCAATGAATAGGCTTTAGCAGGGGACAAAAACAAATATCCCCACATAGTAGGCTTGAACAGTAATCCCCAGTCAAATATAGGAAGCCCATAATTTATTCTTAAGTCTTCTCCGTAAAAAGATGTTTTATTATAGCGTTTAAACCCATTATTTATGGTGGCTTGAGTTAGCGGTGTAACTACTGCCCATTCATCGGAGCGTATAGCTCTTGGTTCCCCCCATAAAACGCCTGAATTTTGAGGGTCAATTTTCTTTAAAAAGAAGCCGTATGATGATGGGCTCCAGGAGTTGAAAATGTATAACGCACCTAAGAGAAAAAGGATTACATATAGAATTTTTTCAAACGACTTCGAAAAATTTGGTAACATTTAAAAAACATTGCCTAGCAAATAAGTTTTGCCGATAGTATCAGGATTGCAAATTTTTGTAAAGCTATTGAAAAACTGGAAATGTGAAGTTCATCATCATTAAAGACGATGTCAACTATTACTTTTTTTCACTTGCCAATAGCCAAAAACCTGTAGCTAAATGAAAAAACGCAACATCTACAATATAGTCACGTTTTCCTAACCCTGATTTGAGCTTTCTACTACCTTAAATAAAAATATAAAACAAACTGTAATATTAATATTATCACTGACAAGATTTATAATTTACTCCAGCGGCATTTTCACCGGATCGTCATAGCGATATTCAAAGCCAAGTTCGCTGCAAATGCGGGATCCATCTATCAGCTTGCCGCTGTCTTTAACGGCCTCTGGCGCAAACTGCGGCGGCTGCAACCCCAGTTGTCGCGTAACTGAGGGATAGAAAGTATCGCGCGACGGATGCGCTGGTGCGCAGAGGTTGTAAACCCGACCCCCTTTCGGCGATTGCAGCAGCAGCGTGATCGCTTCCACCACATCATCCAGATGCACCAGATTCACGCCCTGGGAACCGTTCGCCACATCCTGCTTACCTGCCAGGAACCGTCCGGGATGACGCTTAGGCCCGACCAGACCGGCCAGACGCACAATATCCACGCTGGTGCCCGGCAGATCGTGCAGCCAGTTTTCCAGCCTGACCAGGGTTTTCCCGGCGACCGTTTCGGCGTCCAGCGGACTGTTCTCCCGCTTAGGCCCCGACCGGCTGCCATAGACGGAGGTTGAGCTGGTAAAGATGATGCGCGGCACTTTATAGACCAGCGCAGTGTCGACCACGTTCTGCACCGCCTGCAGATAGGCTTCGCCCCCTTCGGCGGTCCGGCTCGCTGGCAGCGTGACGATAAGCGCATCCACGTTGAACAGCGGCTCGATATCCGCAGCATCACACAGCAGTTCCGGCGTCAGCTCCAGCTGAAACGCCTCAATGCCGCAGCGGCGCGCCGCATCCACCCCGTCCGGCGTTGTTTTGCTGCCGGTGACCTGCCAGCCCCTGGCTGTTAACGCGGTGGCCAGCGGCATGCCTAACCAGCCCAGCCCCACAATCGCGACCTTTTTCATGTTCACTCCTGACGTAAAACATCCACCCTGACTTCACCGTAGTTTGCGCCCGGATTGCAAACCGGAACAACCTGTTTCAGCGCTTTCCGAACGTCATGTTTAAAAAAGTGTTGCCAAGCGCAGCCATCTTCGCTAGGTTAAACCCCACAAATGAATACTCATTCATCGACGAGATTAATATGACACGCGTTCAGTTCAACCATCATCACCACCATCATCCTGACTAGTCTTTCAGGCGATTGGTGCTGGGAGACTTTCAAGATCTTCCAGTGGTGTGAACGCAAGAGAACCCCCGGAAGATCGTCTTCCGGGGGTTTTTTTATGGGCTGACGTAACCATCGATTCAGGACAGGATTAAGAGGACAGGAACCATGTTAGATAACACCCGTTTACGCATAGCTATGCAGAAATCCGGCCGTTTAAGTGATGATTCACGCGAACTGCTGGCGCGCTGCGGCGTTAAAATCAACCTTCAGCAACAGCGCCTGATTGCGTTTGCGGAGAATATGCCCATCGACATCCTGCGCGTGCGCGATGACGATATTCCTGGCCTGGTAATGGATGGTGTGGTCGATTTAGGCATCATCGGCGAGAACGTGCTGGAAGAAGAGTTACTCTCGCGCCGTGCTCAGGGTGAAGACCCCCGCTACTTTACGCTGCGTCGCCTGGACTTCGGCGGTTGCCGCCTGTCACTGGCGATGGCAACCGACGCCGAGTACACCGGCCCGGAGTGCCTGGATAAATCCCGCATCGCCACCTCCTACCCGCACCTGCTGAAACAGTACCTCGATAAGAAGGGCGTCAGCTTCAAAACCTGTATGCTGAATGGTTCTGTGGAAGTCGCGACCCGCGCCGGGCTGGCTGACGCCATCTGCGACCTGGTCTCTACCGGTGCGACGCTGGAAGCCAACGGCCTGCGTGAAGTGGAAGTGATCTACCGCTCGAAAGCGGTCCTGATCCAGCGTGACGGCGAGATGCCTGCCGCCAAGCAGGAGCTGATCGACAAGATGATGACCCGTATTCAGGGCGTGATTAAAGCGCGTGAATCGAAGTACATCATGCTGCACGCGCCGAGTGAGCGTCTGGAAGAGGTGATCAGCCTGCTGCCTGGCGCAGAGCGTCCGACCGTGCTGCCGCTGGCAGGCGATGTCAGCCGCGTGGCGATGCACATGGTCAGCAGCGAAACCCTGTTCTGGGAAACCATGGAAAAACTGAAAGCGCTGGGTGCCAGTTCGATTCTGGTGCTGCCTATTGAGAAGATGATGGAGTAAGCCATGGCCTTTTCTACCCCTATCGAGTGGCAGGCGTGCACTGCCGAACAGCAGCAGGCGCTGCTGTTACGTCCGGCCATCGCTGCGTCGGAGAACGTCACGCTGACGGTGCGTAACGTGCTGGAACAGGTCAGGCTGAACGGTGACGAGGCCCTGCGCGAATTCAGCGCCCGTTTTGATAAAGCCCAGGTGGAGACGCTGCGCGTGACCCCGCAGCAGATTGCGGAAGCCAGCGCGCGTCTGAGCGAGGAGCTGAAGCAGGCGATGGCCGTAGCCGTGGGAAATATTGAGACGTTCCACAACGCGCAGATCCTGCCGCCGGTGGATGTAGAAACCCAGCCCGGCGTACGCTGCCAGCAAATTACCCGCCCGGTGAAGTCCGTTGGTCTCTATATTCCGGGTGGCTCCGCCCCCCTCTTCTCAACGGTGCTGATGCTGGCCACCCCGGCGCGTATCGCGGGCTGCAGCCGCGTCGTGCTCTGTTCGCCACCGCCGATTGCGGATGAGATCCTCTATGCCGCCCAGCTCTGCGGCGTCGAAGAGGTGTTCCAGGTGGGCGGCGCACAGGCCATCGCCGCGCTGGCGTTTGGTACGGAAACCGTGCCGCGCGTGGACAAAATTTTCGGCCCGGGCAACGCCTGGGTGACCGAGGCGAAACGTCAGGTCAGCCAGCGTCTGGATGGGGCGGCCATCGACATGCCGGCCGGCCCCTCCGAAGTGCTGGTGATTGCAGATGAAGGCGCGACGCCCGCGTTTGTCGCCTCCGATTTACTCTCGCAGGCCGAGCACGGCCCGGATTCACAGGTGATTCTGCTGACCCCCTCACTGTCGCTGGCAGAGGCCGTGGCGGATGCGGTGGCGCAGCAGCTGGCGCAGCTGTCACGCGCCAGCACTGCACGTCAGGCGCTGGAGAGCAGCCGCCTGATCGTGGCGCGGGATCTGGAGCAGTGTGTTGAGATCTCAAACCTCTACGGTCCGGAGCACCTGATCCTGCAGACCCGTCAGCCACGCGATCTGGTGGATGCGATCACCAGCGCCGGTTCGGTGTTCCTGGGCGACTGGTCACCGGAATCGGCAGGCGACTACGCATCCGGCACCAACCACGTTTTACCGACCTACGGTTATACCTCGACATGTTCCAGCCTGGGACTGGCCGATTTTCAGAAGCGCATGACCGTTCAGGAACTGACCCCGCAGGGCTTCCTGAACCTGGCCGCGACTATCGAAACCCTGGCCGCCGCCGAGCAGCTGGATGCCCATAAAAATGCCGTTACCCTGCGCGTTGCCGCACTCAAGGAGCAAGCATGAGTCAGGATATTGAGCAGCTGGCACGCGCCAATGTGCGCGCCCTGACCCCCTATATGTCGGCACGCCGCCTGGGCGGCAACGGCGACGTGTGGCTGAATGCCAACGAGTTTCCACTGCCGGTACCCTTTGAGCTGTCGCAGCAGACGCTGAACCGCTATCCGGAGTGCCAGCCTAAGGTGGTGATTGAGCGCTACGCTGCTTACGCAGGCTTAACACCGGAGCAGGTGCTGGTCAGCCGCGGCGCGGATGAGGCGATCGAACTGATCATGCGCGCCTTTTGTGAGCCGGGTCAGGACGCAATCCTGTTCTGTCCGCCGACCTACGGCATGTACAGCGTCAGCGCCGAAACCATCGGCATCGACTATCGCACCGTTCCGGCGCTCAGCGACTGGCAGCTGAACCTGCCGGCTATTGCGGAACAGCTGGATGGCGTTAAGGTCGTTTACCTCTGCAGCCCGAACAATCCGACCGGCAACCTGATTAATCAGGACGACATCCGTCAGTTGCTGGCGATGACCGCCGGTAAAGCCCTGGTCGTGGCAGATGAGGCTTATATCGAGTTCTGCCCGCAGGCGACGCTGACCGGCTGGCTGAAGGCGTATCCGCACCTGGTGATCCTGCGCACGCTCTCCAAAGCCTTTGCGCTGGCAGGGCTGCGCTGCGGCTTTGCGCTGGCGAACAAACCGGTGATCGATCTGCTGATGAAGGTGATCGCGCCCTATCCGCTGGCGACGCCGGTGGCGGATGTGGCGGGTCAGGCCCTGAGCGAACAGGGCATCGCCCTGATGCGTGAGCATGTGGCCCAGCTGAATGACAATCGCGGCTGGCTGCTGGCTGAACTGGCGAAGCTGGCCTGCGTCGTGCAGGTTTTCCCCAGTGAAACCAACTATGTGCTGGCACGCTTTACCGATTCACCAAAAGTCTTCAAAACCTTATGGGATCAGGGCATTATCCTGCGTGATCAGAACAAAAATCCGGGCCTGTCGGGATGCCTGCGCATCTCCATCGGCACGCGTGAAGAGTGCGGGCGAGTGATCGCCGCGCTGCAAGCCTTTTCTGTGGAGCAAGCATGAGCCAGAAGACCCTTTTTATCGACCGCGACGGTACGTTAATCTCTGAGCCACCTGAAGATTTTCAGGTGGACCGTATGGATAAGCTGGCGTTTGAGCCAGACGTTATCCCGGCGCTGCTGGCGCTGCAGGCCGCCGGTTATCGCCTGGTGATGATCACCAACCAGGATGGGCTTGGCACCTCCCGATTCCCGCAGGCCGATTTCGATGGCCCGCACAATCTGATGATGCAGATTCTGACGTCGCAGGGCATCGCCTTTGACGATGTGCTGATCTGTCCGCATATGCCGGACGATCACTGCGACTGCCGCAAGCCGAAGACGAAGATGGTGGAGGCCTGGCTGGCCGAGGGCGCACTGGACACCCGCAACAGCTACGTTATCGGCGATCGCCTGACCGACGTCCAGCTGGCGGAGAACATGGGTATCCCGTCCATTCGCTACGGCGCAGAGGGCCAGACCTGGCAGACCATTCAGCAGCGCCTGACCCAGCGTGACCGCCATGCGCTGGTGCAGCGCAACACCAAAGAGACGCAGGTCCGTGTCGAACTCTGGCTGGACCGCGAAGGTGGCAGCAAAATTAATACCGGCGTCGGTTTCTTCGATCACATGCTGGATCAGATCGCCGTTCACGGCGGATTCCGCATGCACATCGACGTCAAAGGCGATCTCTACATCGACGATCACCACACGGTGGAAGATACCGGTCTGGCCCTCGGCGAAGCGCTGCTGAAGGCGCTCGGTGACAAACGCGGTATCGGCCGCTTTGGCTTTGTGCTGCCGATGGACGAATGTCTGGCCCGCTGCGCGCTGGATATCTCCGGTCGCCCGCACATCGAATTTAAGGCCGAGTTCAACTATCAGCGCGTCGGCGATCTCAGCACCGAGATGGTCGAGCACTTCTTCAGCTCGCTCTCCTACGCCATGATGAGCACCCTGCACCTGAAAACCAAAGGCAAAAACGACCATCACCGTGTCGAGAGCCTGTTTAAAGCCTTTGGCCGTACGCTGCGTCAGGCGATCCGCGTTGAGGGGAATACCCTGCCGAGCTCGAAAGGAGTGCTGTGATGAACGTGGTGATCATGGATACCGGTTGCGCCAACCTCTCGTCGGTGAAATGGGCGATTGAACGTCTGGGCTACACCCCGGAAGTGAGCCGCGATTCCGATGTGGTGCTGCGCGCCGATAAGCTCTTCCTGCCCGGTGTGGGCACCGCGCAGGCGGCAATGAATCAGCTGCAGGAGCGCGACCTGATCGATCTGGTCAAAGCCTGTACTCAGCCGGTGCTGGGGATCTGTCTGGGGATGCAGCTGCTGGGACGCGGCAGTGATGAGAATGGCGGCGTTCCGACGCTGGGCATCATTGATGAGCCGGTCTCGCTGATGGAGACGCACGGCCTGCCCCTGCCGCATATGGGCTGGAACCAGATCACCGCCCAGGCGGGCAATCATCTGTTCCGTGGCATCGATGAAGGCAGCTATTTCTACTTTGTTCACAGCTACGCGATGCCGGTCAACGCCAGCACCATCGCGCAGTGCCATTACGGTGAAGCCTTCACCGCCGCGGTACAGAAAGATAACTTCTTTGGCGTCCAGTTCCATCCGGAACGTTCGGGTAAAGCCGGTGCGCAGCTGCTGAAAAACTTCCTGGAGATGTAATGATTATCCCCGCGTTAGATTTAATTGATGGCAAAGTGGTGCGTCTGCATCAGGGCGACTATGGCCAGCAGCGCGACTACGGCAGCGATCCGCTGCCCCGTCTGCAGGATTATGTGAGCCAGGGCGCGACCCTGCTTCATCTGGTGGATTTGACCGGTGCGAAAGATCCGGCGAAACGACAGATTGCGCTGCTGAAAACGCTGCTGGACGGCGTTGATGTGACGGTGCAGGTCGGCGGCGGCATCCGCAGCCGTGACGATGTTCAGGCGCTGTTGGCGGCCGGTGCGAGCCGGGTGGTGGTGGGTTCTACCGCCGTAAAACAGCCTGACGAGGTTAAGCGCTGGTTTGCCGAGTTTGGGGCAGAGGCGATTGTGCTGGCGCTGGATGTGCGTATTGACGCCAGCAACCGCAAAGAGGTGGCGATCAGTGGCTGGCAGGAAGCGGCGGGCGTTACGCTGGAAGAGGTGATCACCGATTTCCAGCAGGTGGGCTTAAGGCATGTGCTCTGCACCGATATTTCCCGCGATGGCACCCTCAGCGGTTCCAACGTGGCGCTCTATCAGGAAGTGACGGCGCGCTTCCCGGCCATTGCGTTCCAGTCCTCGGGCGGCATTGGCGACCTCAACGATATTGCTGCCCTTCGCGGCTGCGGCGTACAGGGCGTGATTGTCGGACGCGCGCTGCTGGAAGATAAATTTACGGTTTCGGAGGCGATCGCATGCTGGCAAAACGGATAATCCCCTGTCTCGACGTTCGTGACGGTCAGGTGGTCAAAGGCGTACAGTTCCGCAATCACGAGATCATCGGTGACATTGTTCCCCTGGCGCAGCGCTATGCGGCCGAAGGCGCCGACGAGCTGGTCTTTTATGACATCACCGCCTCCTCTGATGGCCGGGTCGTCGATAAGAGCTGGGTGTCGCGGGTCGCAGAAGTCATCGATATCCCCTTCTGCGTAGCGGGCGGCATTAAAACACCGGAAGACGCGGCGCGTATCCTTGAGTTTGGCGCAGATAAGATTTCGATTAACTCACCGGCGCTGGCGGATCCCTCGCTGATTACCCGGCTCGCCGACCGCTTTGGCGTGCAGTGTATCGTGGTCGGGATCGATACCTGGTTCGATGAAGCCAGCGGCAAATATCAGGTCAATCAGTACACCGGTGACGAAGCGCGTACCCGCGTAACCCAGTGGGAAACGCTGGATTGGGTGCAGGAAGTGCAGAAGCTGGGCGCAGGCGAAATCGTGCTGAACATGATGAATCAGGATGGCGTGCGTAACGGCTATGACCTGGTGCAGCTGAAAAAGATGCGCGACGTCTGCAAGGTGCCGCTGATCGCCTCGGGCGGCGCAGGCACGATGCAGCACTTCCTCGACGCCTTTACCGAGGCAAACGTGGATGGCGCGTTAGCCGCGTCAGTGTTCCATAAACAGATTATTAATATTGGTGAGCTGAAGAGCTTTCTGATCGACAACGGAGTGGAGATTCGCGCGTGCTAACCGAACAACAACTGGCCCTTCTCGACTGGGATAAAACCGGGGGCATGATGCCGGTCATCGTGCAGCACAACGTCTCCGGCGAAGTGCTGATGCATGGCTACATGAACCCGGCGGCGCTGGAGAAAACCCTGGCTGAAGGCAATGTCACCTTTTTCTCCCGCACCAAAAACCGTTTATGGACCAAGGGCGAAACCTCAGGCCACTTTCTGCAGGTCGTGAGCATCACGCCTGACTGTGATAACGACACTCTGCTGGTGCTGGCGAATCCGATTGGCCCGACCTGCCATCTCGGCACCACCAGCTGCTTCTCGCCCGCTGCACCGGAGTGGACCTTCCTCTATCAGCTGGAGCAGCTGCTGGCATCGCGTAAAACGGCCGATCCAGAGAGCTCCTATACCGCGCGGTTGTACGCCAGCGGCACCAAGCGTATCGCCCAGAAAGTGGGGGAAGAAGGCGTCGAAACCGCACTGGCGGCGACGGTCAACGATCGTCACGAGCTGACGAACGAAGCCTCTGATCTGGTCTATCACCTGATGGTGCTGTTGCAGGATCAGGATCTCGACTTCAGTGCCGTCATCAATAACCTGCGCGCCCGTCATAACTGATTGTGTAATAAGCTGCTCAGAATGTCGTGTGTCTGCAGGTTCTGAGCAGAATCCTTCTCCAGAATTAAACGCTGTTGTTGAGCATAATATTGCTCAACAGGTGTTGCCACGCTCACACCTCAGCCTTTTATTAAAGGCCGCGGGTATGATGCCACCCGACTCAGGATTCAGCCTCCCCTCCGGGAGCGTGAACGCGCCGCCTTACCTGCCTGCGACTTTGACTACGCTGTCGATTATCCTGAGCGTAATGAAGCCAGCTGCAGTCTCAATTATCCGGTCATGCTTATTGGCAGTTATGCCGCACTGGCAGGCATCAGCCGCCGGACAGGTTCAGACTTCGGGCAGGACAGGGAGACTACCCCGCAGGCTCCCCTCAGCCAGGCGCTTAACCCCCAGGGGCTGAACACCGGCATAGTGCCGCACCAATCGCCTACGCTGGAGAGACTGATGCTGCAACTGACACCAGGAGAGAACCGTGACGACTCATGAGAAACTCATCGCCCTGCTCGACCAGCATCAGGCCCGCTATCGCCTGATGGAGCATGAGGCCACCGGAAAATGTGAAGCGGTCGCGGCGATACGCGGCACCGAAATCGGCCAGGGCGCGAAAGCACTGGTCTGCCATGTAAAGGGCAACGGCGTGAAACAGCATGTGCTGGCGGTGTTACCGGCCGACCGGCAGGCCGATCCTGGCAAAGTTGCTGCCGCCGTGGGCGGAAGCCGGGTTTCACTCGCCAGCCCGGCAGAGACCGCCCGGCTGACCGGCTGCGTCTTCGGTGCGATCCCGCCCTTTAGTTTTCATCCCGACCTCAGAGTGATCGTTGACCCGGCGCTGTTTGAACGTTATCCGGAAATCGCCTTTAACGCCGGTCTGCTGGAACGCTCGGTGATCCTGAACACCGAAGATTACCGGGCGCTGTGCGCGGCGGAAGTGGTGCCGATCACACAGTAATTGCCATCCCGCCAGCCCGGCGATACTCTGCACAGACACTCATCACGACAGAATAAGAGCAAAATCATGAACATTTTCACTCAACGCCTGCGCCAGACGCTGGCTGTAGCGGTTTTGGCAGGCTGCGCGTTCGGCGCCCAGGCGAAAATCGACCAGGTTCGTTTCGCAGTCGATCCGACCTATCCGCCGTTTGAATCGAAGACGCCGCAGGGCAAGCTGGTCGGCTTTGATATCGACCTGGGCAACGCGCTCTGTACCCAGATGCAGGCGAAGTGTGTGTGGGTTGAAAGCCAGTTTGACGGCATGATCCCGGCCCTGAAAGCGCGTAAGTTTGATGCCATCCTCTCCGATATGGGCATTACTGAAGAGCGCCTGAAGCAGATCGATTTCACCGTCCCGCTGTACGACACCCATACCCAGCTTATCGCCCGTAAAGGCGCCAATATCCTCCCTACGGCAGACTCTCTGAAAGGCAAAACTGTCGGCGTGGAACAGGGAACGGTGCAGGAGCGCTATGCACTGGCGAAGTGGCAGCCTTATGGCGTGACCGTGGTGCCCTATGGCGATCAGGCGCAGGTGGAAAGCGATCTGGTCTCGGGCAGGCTGGATGCCGTCTTTACCGATGCGGCGCAGGCGGCTATTGGCTTCCTGAAGCATCCGCAGGGCAAAGATTTTGAGCTGGCCGGTCCGATTATTCAGGATCCGATTATCGGCCCCGGCACCGCTATTGGCCTGCGTAAAGGGGACAGTGAACTGAAAAGTGCGCTGGATAACGCCTTTGCTGAGATCAAAAAGAACGGCACCTTTGATCAGATTCAGAAACGCTACTTTGCCACGGATATCTCCATCCAGCAGTAAGGTCCGGTCGCCCCCGTTCGTCCTCACCGCGATCCGACACTATACTGTTACTTTTTCGGGACGGCGCGCTGTCGTCCTTTGCCGATTAAAGGACATTAACACGGTATGCATCAACAACATCATCCACTGTTAAGCGCCTCTTTAGGCACCCAGCGTGAAATCATCAGTTTCCACTTTGCCGGGGATCACGAACGTCAGGTTTATATTCAGGCTGCGCTGCATGGCGATGAACTGCCCGGGATGGCGGTGGCCTGGTTTTTAAAGCAGCGTCTGCAGGCGCTGGAGTCCGCCGGACAGCTTAAAGCCGGCTTTACCCTCGTACCGGTTGCCAATCCTCTGGCGCTGGGACAGCACTGGCACGGCACCCATCTCGGCCGATACCATACGCTCTCTGGTCAGGACTTTAACCGCCGCTTTCCCTCTCTGGGCGCGACCCTGGCGACCACTCTGGCTGACAGCCTGACACAGAGCGAGTCACAGAACCGAAGCCTGATCCGCGAGGCGATCGATCGCCACTATCGCGACACCGTGCCAAAAACCGAACTGGATGCGCAGCGCTATACGCTGATGCGGATGGCCAGCCAGGCGGATCTGATGATTGATCTGCACTGCGACTGGGAAGCCGTGCCACATCTCTACACCACGCCGCATGCCTGGCCGGAGATTGAGCCGCTGGCGCGCTGGCTGGGCAGCGAGGTGCAGCTGCTGGCGCAGATCTCCGGCGGTGAGCCGTTCGATGAAGCCTGCTGTGAGCCCTGGCTGACGCTGGCGGAACGTTTTGGCGCGGCCTATCCGATGCCGCGCGGTTTACTGCCGGTGACGCTGGAGCTGCGTGGCGTGCGGGATGTTTCGCCTGAGCAGGCGGAGAAAGATGCCGATGCAATTATTTCGGCACTGCAGGAAGGCGGCTATATCGCCTATAGCGAACCGGCCATTTCCGTGGAGGTAGCTGCGCCGGTGATTGGCGGGGATGAGCTGGTGCCGGCGAATGCGGCGGGCGATGATGTGGTGGCGATCAATGATGGCCCCATCGGTCTGACCGTGCCTGAGGCAGCGGAAGCGCCGGGCGAGACGGGCGTGATTAAGGAGCGTCACAGCGAAGGCACGTCGGCCTCCTCCCCTGCCCTGAAAAATCCGCCGACGCCGTTAGCGGGCTGTGAATATATTCACTCGCCGGTGTCGGGGCTGATCCTGCATCGTAAGCCGCTGGGCGCGCTGATCCGGCCTGGTGAAGTGGTTGCTGAGATTGTCGATCCCGTGACCGATCACATTACGCCGCTGGTCGCCGAGTATGGCGGTATTCTCTATGCGAGACACTGGGTACGCTTTGCAACGGCGGGCATGCTGGTGGTGAGGCTGGCGGGTGAGCGGGAGATTCGGAGCGGGGATTTGCTGGTAGGATAATGTTAAAGCGCCTGAACATCATTTATTCAGGCGCTTTAGAGCAGTGACAACTTAGTGATTAACCCTATTAATCACTGTGCAGATCGTAGAGTTTTTGTGCCAGCGTTCGGGCTGTTTCTAGCTTAGGGTGATTTTGCATAGTTGAAACAGAGCGCTGAATCCTGTGAACAGAATATTTACGAACGAGAGCTTTCATACCTTCATCCATCAAACGCACACGTTCATCACTGGCATAGCTTTTTGATTTGGCATGATAAATATAAGTATTTGTCAGTACGGCTAAATCGAAGCCTGCATCCGCAACACGGAAACAAAAGTCGTTTTCTTCCCCATAACCGTGCGGGAAGCTTTGTTCATCGAATAAACCCACCTGCTCGAATATAGCTCGCTTAACCATAAAACAGAAACCGTGCACCAACGGAACTCTGACAAGCTCATGATCCCAATTTTTTTCAAAGTAGGAATCTAACTCGGCGGGAGATAATTTCTCAGGTAACGCATTAATTGCAGTTTGTCCTGCAGTCCCTTTTATTGATGGAACTGATTGAGTACTTGCTGCATTAGATAATGGTCCAACTACGCCTAAGTTGGGTTGATTATTTAGTGCTGTACAAAGCTTACTCAATGAATCTGGCGGAACAATAGTGTCACTGTTAAGCAGAAGAACATTTTCACTGTATCCAGCGCGAATCCCATTGTTTGACGTTTTAGTATAGCCAAGACGCTCATTCTGACGCAATAACGTTACAGGGTTATGCTCTGCATACTTTTCCAAAAATATTTTGGTTTCATCATCAGAAGCGTCGTCCACCAAAATAATATTTGCTGTTGATAAAACGCCATCAAGCGAATCAAGGCAGGCACGAACGTCCTCTAAAGCGTTATGAATACAAATTACAATATCAAGATTAAGCTGCATTGCAGCTGAGTCATCAGATATCACGGGATTGATATCATGCGTCTGTTTTGTGCAAGGTTTGTACCATGAAGAATAGATGTGTGGCTTAGGCCCCCAGTCATTGATTCCATGACGAAATAATGCAAATTCATGCGAATCTCGTGTTGACTGCTGTTCCTCTAAAAGAGGTTGCCACGTTACACCCGCTTCTTTCAAAGCGTAGCCGATGCTGAGCTGATCCCGCCGGCTATAATTATTTATCTCATTCCACCAGATACGCATGAAATTATGGATTCTTTCATCACGCGCATCCATAACCAAGACATTACTCTCAATTAATGGTTCAGAGCGAAGATTATGTATGTACTCATATCGGGCTATTTGCTCTTTTACAACACTTACGTCATCAAGATCCCATGCGAGAATTTCCTCGGCCTCTTGGAATAAATTATCTCTGACTGGATGCTGAATGGCTCCCAGAGAATGGGATGAATCTGACACTCTCAGAACAAGCTCAGAGACTTTGACATTTATTTCAACATTTGCATCGATCCAGACAACATAATCGTAGTCATGAAAATATTTCATGAGATTAGTTTTTATATAACGTGCTGTTCGACGCGGATCGGCATCAATATATGGAGGCTTAAAAATATCAAAGACACCATAGCCATCTGATAATGTATCAGAGAAACAGTAATAGTCGACATCACCTTCAAGATGTTTTGGTATAAAAAGCGCATCGAAATTACCGATAATAGCGGTAACGAGAGCAATGCTAGCCTTTTTATGTACTCTCTCACTTTTTTCTTTTTGGTAAGCCGCAATATCAGCCGTACGATCTTGTTCGAAATGAGCTAAGGTTTTCTTTTCAGAAGTAGCAAACCTTTCTTTATCAAAGTAGTTTAAAAGTCGATAATCTCGATCAACAAAACTTATCTTCGTTTTATATTCTTGCACCAGAGGCAAGACACCGAATAATCGCTCAAATCCATGAGCCAGGGTGCCATCAAACTGACCTTTTTCTTCGTCAAAATCACTAAGTTGATATTTTCCGTCTAATACGGGCCTGTAAACCTCAGGTCTTGCCCAAAAGAATGAGCCGGCTGGATAATCCGGGCAATGAGTCATGTTATATTCAAAACCCAGTTTTTCCAGTTCCCTTTCAACTATAGCGCTGTTCCCACCCCATAACGGTTGGCGGGTAGTTGCATGGAAATAAGCTGGGAAATAAGCACCCAGGCGTTTTTCTTCATCAAACGCGTTCAGAATCTGCGTAACGATAGCTTTGCTACCAAGAGTATAGTGAAGGAGGAATCTACGCCATCCTCTTGTTTTAGATTGCGGTGATTTTTTTGAATGTATATGAAGAACTAAATCGTAAGCAAGCAGATCGCGCCCAAACACAACAATAAATGGATAAATGTCTCTGCCAACATTTTTGGTTTCTTTAACAGTTATCGCATTCAGGTTTCGCAATGAAGAAGCGAAAATCTTTTCGCAATCTTCAATTTGATATTTTCCTTCAGGTATTGAAATAAACAGATCAAATTTAGCAGGTATGTTATTAAGATAACTGACAAACTCTTCAGCCAGATCGATATAATAAAGATGTAAATGAACAGCAACCTTTTGCTTAAAATTATTATTTAAACTTACATCAGCGTCTATCATCAGTGGCGCATCTTTAGCACCATATTCTGAAGGTCCGTATCGAAAATAGGGCGCTTCCAGCATACGTGGCATCGCGCAAGGCTTGCGACCTTCGGCATAGCCGTATAAAAGGAAATGTTCTAATGGCTCAATACCAGCAGCTGCTACATCAGGATACTCTTCAACATACCATTTCTCATCAAAGTCCTGAGCGAATAGCTTAGCCAATGAAGAGAATCGTCCCTCTACACGGCCATAGTTTATATAATGATGTAGTGCGCTAAGACCTGCGCTTCTGACATCAGAATAGGTTGTAAGATACCATTCTTCATCTAAATCGGGAGCTACGGCATTTTTCAGCGCATCTTTAGATGGATAGCGTCCTTCATGACGACCGTGTTCCAGATAATGTTCGTAAGGATCAACCCCAGAATCGGCAATATCAGAATAGGTCGTGAGATACCATTGGCTGTCAAAATGGATAACCTGTTCATCTACTGGCAACGGATGTCCACTGACTTTTTCCGGGTTCTCTGAAGATTTGAAACGCGCTTTTCTGATTAGAAAATTTACGACACGTTTGAAAAATCTGAGCGGCTTAGTTACATGCCATGATGTGGAATTCAAAATTGCATGTATCTCTTCATCTCTAATGGTAAGTTGACCATTAACTAATAAATTATTTTCCTGAAGTTTTACCAATTCCTGTTTCAAAGTGTCCATTTCATCCAGTCTGACGTCAAGACTCTGACGAAGTTCTGAGAGAACGGCTTCTAGATCAGTATTTTGATCTTTTAGATCGTTTAATTTTTCCAATCCATCTTTTATCTTAGCTGAAGCATCTTTAAGCTCTGCTTTTTGACGTTCATGATCGATGCTATTTATTTTTACTTTGTATTCATCGGCACAAGCTTTGCCTAGCCTTGAGAAAATTGTCTGGATATGCCTGACTTTGACTGCATCACTATCGGCAGCAAAAAGTTGAAGCATCGCGGCATCTTGATCTGTACCTACTCCGACAATCGTCAAACCATGACCATGTGAGAATTCGAAACAGGGATATTTCTCTCGCAGTTCAGCCACAAACTTGTAAACACCAAAATCAGCTTTGCGTACATTGCTATCGTGGATTATTACAACACCGCGGTTGGATAATTTAGGAAGCCATACGTTGAAATCGTTTTTCACTGCTTCGTAAGTGTGATAGCCATCAATATGCAGCAGATCTATTTCGCCGTCAGTAAAGTGCTCTGAAGCTTCATCAAAAGATGTGCGCATAAGTGTAGAAAATCGAGAATACAAATGATTATTGTGCGACAGCACTGAATTATAAACATTCTCTCCATAAAAACCTGCGTGCTCGTCCCCTTTCCACATATCGACAGCATAGGTTTTTGTGGATAGATTCAACTGATTTATAGCCTGACAGAAAGCAAAATATGAAGAGCCATAGTGTGTACCAAGTTCAACTAACACACGAGGTTTATGAGCATTAATCAACCAAAATGCAAAAGGAATATGCTCCAGCCATGCAGAGAGAGTGAGTTCAATGGGACTCATGAATGATATTGTATTCATTGAGTAATTAGGATAATGATTTGTATTTTCAGAGGTTATTTGCAGATCATTAAATACATCAAACGATGGAGAAATACTTTTTTTTGGTGAGTTCATTTCTATCCTTAAAATCCAAAACTTAGCATACAAATAATTGAGACTTAGGTAGCCTATATTATTTATTGCTTAAATTGCTCATACTTAAAAAAGTCGAAGGTTGGGAGTTAAAGTAGCGAAAATGTTACTTAAATGAAAATAGTTGAAAAATATTTTAGTTCAACAAAAAATAAGGCTTCATAACGAAGCCTTATAAAGTAGAAATTTAGTCTAACCACTCGGTGTGGAACACACCTTCTTTATCAATGCGCTTATAGGTATGCGCACCAAAGTAGTCACGCTGGGCCTGAATCAGGTTGGCCGGCAGAACTTCTGAACGATAGCTGTCATAGTAAGCGATCGCTGCAGAGAAGGTTGGCGTCGGGATACCGTTCTGGATAGCGTAGGAGACCACATCACGCAGCGCCTGCTGATACTGGTCTGCGATATCCTTGAAGTACGGTGCCAGCAGCAGGTTAGCAATGCCAGCATCCGCTTCATACGCATCGGTGATCTTCTGCAGGAACTGGGCGCGGATGATGCAGCCAGCACGGAAAATCTTTGCGATTTCGCCGTAGTGCAGATCCCAGTTGTTCTCTTCTGACGCCGCGCGCAGCTGTGAGAAGCCCTGCGCATAAGAGACGATTTTACCCAGATAGAGCGCACGACGAACTTTCTCGATAAACTCCGCTTTGTCGCCGGTAAAGGCCTGTGCCTGAGGGCCGCTCAGTACTTTAGAGGCGGCAACACGCTGGGTTTTCAGCGAAGAGAGGTAACGGGCGAAAACGGATTCGGTAATCAGGGAGAGGGGCTCGCCGAGGTCCAGAGAACTCTGGCTGGTCCATTTACCGGTACCTTTGTTTGCCGCTTCATCCAGGATCACATCAACCAGGTATTTACCTTCTTCATCTTTCTTGGTGAAGATATCTTTGGTGATGTCGATCAGGTAGCTGCTCAGCTCGCCGTTGTTCCAGTCGGTGAAGGTTTCAGCCAGCTCTTCGTTGTTCAGACCCAGCGCGCCTTTCAGCAGAGCATAAGCTTCTGCAATCAGCTGCATGTCGCCATACTCGATGCCGTTGTGCACCATCTTCACGTAGTGACCCGCACCGTTCGGGCCGATGTAAGCGACACAGGCTTCGCCATCTTCCGCACGTGCAGCAATCTTGTCCAGAATCGGCGCAACCAGCTCGTAAGCTTCTTTCTGACCGCCAGGCATGATAGATGGGCCTTTCAGTGCGCCCTCTTCGCCGCCAGAGACGCCGGTGCCGATGAAGTTGAAGCCCTGATCAGACAGCTCTTTGTTACGACGGATGGTGTCTTTATAGAAGGTGTTACCGCCATCGATCAGGATGTCGCCTTTATCCAGATGAGGGGTCAGTGAGGCGATAGTCTTATCGGTCGCTTCACCCGCCTGAACCATCAGCAGGATACGACGAGGTTTTTCCAGCGAGTCGACAAACTCTTCAACGGTGTAAAAAGGAGCAAGTTTCTTGCCCTGGTTTTCGGCGATGACTTCGTCAGTCTTTTCGCGTGAACGGTTGAAGATAGAAACAGTGTAACCGCGGCTCTCAATGTTAAGAGCCAGATTGCGGCCCATCACTGCCATACCTACAACGCCGATCTGTTGCTTGGACATCATCTACTCCTGTCTGAAGTTACCATCACAAACTAAGATTTGTGACTGAAGTGGCAAATATGTTAACCCATCTATCTGCATTTTAGGTAGTGAATGGTGCGATGATCAAATACCAAAATGCGCAAGACTAGGCATTGGCTAATAAATCGCCTCTTTTTATATTTGATTTAAAATAGAGTGGCAGCACTTCATCAGGTGTACCATCCATTTTAACAGTACCATGTTCCAGCCATAAAATTCTGGTGCAGGTCTTTCTCAATAACTCGTTACTGTGACTGGCTAAAATCAAAATTTTAGTTGAGTTTATAATGTTTGTTAAACGCGTCTCTGCTTTCTCTTTAAAACCTTCATCTCCAACAGATAACCATTCATCCATCAGCAAAATTTCTGGAGTAAAAATTGTACTAACACTGAAGCCGAGTCGCATTTGCATACCTGATGAGTATGTTCTGACCGGCATGTCTATAAAATCGCCTAAATCAGTAAAATCAATGATTTCATCAATTCGTGCATCAATTTCTTTCTTTTTCAGGCCCAAGAGTGCACCACGAATGTATATATTTTCTCTACCAGTAAACTCCTGATTGATGCCTAATGAAATTGAAATTAATGAACCAATATCACCTTTAATAGTAGCCTGACCACTTGTTGGATGATATACCTTGCTAAACATACGCAACAACGTGGTTTTACCCGCACCATTATGACCAATTAAACCAACCCGCTCCCCATCTTTAATCTCAAAATTAAGATTATTCAGAGCAGAAACAACTACTTTACCATCATGCTGGCCAACCTTTCCGCCTGTAGCAAAATTAATAAAGTTCTTTTTGATAGATCTTGCCCTTGCATCGAATATAGGAAAATCGATACCTACATTTTCAAATTTGATAGTTGCCATCGAATTACACCCAATAAGGAACGCGATATTTAAATTTACTGGTCATTGCAATCGAAAAAGCCAAACCCAATATTGCCATTACAACTGCTGTGATATAACTGCTCGTCATCGGCACTTGGCCTAATAATGGGCTGCGCACTAAATCGATAAGATGGTAAAGTGGATTGAAATTTAACAAGATAGCAGCCGAACTATGCGACAGCAACTTAGGCATCCAGATTACTGGAGTCAGATAAAATATGACCTGCATAATACTCATTACGATTTGTGTCATGTCACGAAAGCGCGCACAAATCATAGAAAGTACCATTAGTATCCAAGTGAGATTTAATACAAGCAGAAAGAACCCAGGTATTGCTAACAATACAGTCCAGCTCACGCTTTTTTGCACTGCAAGCAGCACCAGAGGAAAAATAACAATATTATGGAGGAATATTAATAAATTTTTCCACACTACTCGCATTACGTGAACATGCAAAGGCACAGGCAGTTGCTTGATAATACCCTCAGACGAAATGAGAGCATCACAGCCTTCAGATATGCAGCTTTGAATAAATGTCCATGTAATCAAGCCTAAAGTCAGATAGGGTAGAAATTCCTTAACATTGGTTTTAAACAAGTTGCCGAATACTAACCCCATGGTGGTGATCATCACCGCCATACTGATGGTAATCCAAAACGGCCCCATTTTAGAGCGTTTATACCGCATGCGGATGTCCTGCCCACCCATGACTTTCACGACATGAAAATTCTTTAATGCGGAGGTGAAATCATCCCACCCAACCGACTTTTGTTTATTTGACATCACAAAATCCCAAACTGATATGCAAGACGATTTAAACCGACAAGGAATCTATCACCACACAGGCGAGCAAGCATCAACGTCATAAATTCCTCCTGTTGAGATTCATCAAGTTGATCTCGAAGCTTAATAATATCGTTCATGCTACACACGCAACGGAACATCAAATCCAATTTTATAATCGGCAGGCCCACATGATGCAGTGCGAGACAGTTGATATGGATTTGAGAACCCATCGTAAATTCATCAAGGTAGAGGGCGACTACACGTTGTTTGAATTGACTATCCAGGAAAGTTTCGTCATTACTATAAGTCCTGAAAAAATTCACAACATTAAGGTAATCAACATTTTCATCTTTCGATGTCTCTGCATCATTAACCAGAATCTTCGAAGAGGGATGAATTTCACCGGGGACGAGCAATTTCGAATAATTTCTGTTTTGTATTAAATATTGATTGTAATATGAAGACAATACCTCGTCATTAACAAGCATACCGGTTATTGAACGGTTAGCCCATCCCCTGACACCTTCGCGGCGGTAGTAGTAATAGTTTTTATAAAACTCAAGATCTTCTCTAAGTTTACGCTCCATAAAAGAAATATTAAAGAGTGACTTAAATTCCTGTTCAGAGCTGACAAGGGATTTGAGAAGTTTACTTAAACCAAACTCACCGCGCTTGATGACTAATGGTCTGACATTTGATGCTTTATATTCGTACCAGAAATTTTTAAACTTGCCATTCCTGATTATTTTTTCACCAACAGAAATGCAAAAAGAGCCTAAATGATGTGAGTGCTGACTATTCTCTGTTGCACCCAACACTTCAACTTTAGTCTCAAACAGATTTTTGACAAATTCAGACAGCCCCAACTTTGAAAAGAATACACTGTCGTTAATAATTAGAAGCCTTCCACATTTCGTCTGAAAGTTATTTTCGAAGAAGTATGTCATCCCAGCTTTATAACTACCGAAATCCCGGCCATAGTTATCGCGTTCAATGTAAACATCAGTTAAATCATTTGGAAAATTGACTTCCTCAAGCTTTAATGTGTTGACCGCAATAACAAAGACATTGTTTCGTTTAGCTTCTTTCAACAATTCAAGGGTATCAGTCCTTAACGAGGATTTTTCATAAAGAGCAAGGAGCATAACCTTGCCACCGTTAAAGTCAGTCTTGATCTTTACATCTGTATATTTTTTTGTTTTGATGTCATCACGAATCGATAAAACACCATAATAACAGTATATAGCAATTTTCAGAAAAAACCTGACAATCATATAAATAATTCGTTTCATATTTACACCATCAATGGTTAAATCAATTTTTTAAATACATTCATGACAAAAAAAGCACATGTCTCAACGAAGCTTTGCCGATAGAACTTACCTTTTAAGAAACTAATAGTTCTTTTTGACAAGCCATCTCGCAGTGAACAAAACCTTTGATATGTGATTTGATTATCATAGGGCATTTTATCTTTGATGCTATCTATTGCCTCGCAATTCATTTCGCTCCAGGCTTTAAATTCTCCAGAAAAGAGCCTGTTAAATCTGGTGAACTTTGATAATAGACCTGTATTGCTCCCAACCAGGTTTTTTTCATGTTGCCTGTAGAGGATTTTTGGTTCCCGATCATAAATGACATTACCATTCATGGCGCTACATATAACGTAAAGAATCCAATCATGAGAAACGATCTTTAAATCTGCAGGCAGCTTTTCAAATAGCTCCTTCAACCCTCGACTGAATACCATTGTATTTCCACCAGCATAGCTCTGCAAAAGCGCATTATTAAAATTAAAAGCTTTTGTAAAGCATGGCGAATGGCCAATGAATTCTCCATTTGAGTCAATCAGCTGGGTACGCGATCCATATAATCTATATTCACTTTGAGATATTGAATTTAACTTAAAAACAGCGACTTCAAGTTTATCTTCCAGCCAGATATCATCCTGATCGCAGAAAGCGTAAAATTCAGAATCTATGTCTTTGCGTTGAAGCATGCAGAGAAAATTGGCTGCAAACCCCTTCCCTGGACCTTTTTGAATTACGACTTTGTCCGGATATTTTAACGAAAACTCTTCAATGATCTCACAGGTTCTATCTGTCGATCCGTCATCGGAAATAATCAGATTCCAGTTAGTGTATGTTTGTGAAGCAATTGACTGAAGTTGCTCGGTTAAGTATCTTTCTCCATTATAAGTACCCATCAGAATACTTACTTTACCATTATTGCTCATCATCATTAGCTATATAAAAAAGGATGAGTAAAAAACTCATCCTTAGTTTTAGGAATCAATCAAATGTTACTGCATGTGATAGTGTTGTTCCGTCCATGTCTTTTGCGGACAGAACAGGACTATCACCTTCAGAAATCGGCCAATTGATATTCAGTTCTGAATCATTCCAAAGCAAAGAATGCTCATGTTGTGGATTGTAGTAATCAGTGCATTTATAGACAAACTCGGCACTTTCAGATGTCACATAAAAACCATGAGCAAACCCTTCTGGTACCCATAGCTGTCGCTTATTTTCAGCAGAAAGATACACGCCTACCCACTGCCCAAAAGTCGGTGACGACCTCCTCATATCAACTGCCACATCGTAGACTTCCCCTGCAACAACACGTACTAGCTTGCCTTGGGTGTTCATAGTCTGATAGTGCAAACCACGTAAAATACCTTTTGAAGATTTCGAGTGGTTATCCTGAACAAAAGTCCTTGGTGAAACTTGTTCTTCAAATTTCTGCTGATTCCACGTTTCCAGAAAAAAACCGCGCTCGTCGCCAAACACTTTAGGCTCAATAATTTTTACATCAGCAATCTTAGTATCAATAATCTTCATTATAAACGCCCTTCCACCAGCGCCATTAAGTATTTGCCATACTCATTTTTCAAATAAGGCTTGGCCAGTTCCTGTAATTGCTCTTTATTAATGAAACCCATTCTGAAGGCAATTTCTTCCGGGCAGGCCACTTTTAAACCCTGGCGTGATTCGATAGTCTGAATAAAGTTGTTGGCTTCCATCAGGCTCTGATGCGTACCGGTATCCAGCCAGGCATGACCACGTCCCATAATAGAAACAGAAAGTTTGCCCTGCTCCATATAGATCCGATTAATGTCCGTAATCTCCAGCTCACCGCGCGGTGATGGCTTGAGATTTTTTGCCATCTCAACGACGCGATTGTCGTAGAAATAGAGTCCGGTTACTGCATAGTTGCTGCGTGGATGCTCAGGTTTTTCAACCAGTGAGATCGCTTTGCCTTCGCTGTCAAACTCCACCACGCCATAGCGCTCGGGGTCAGTGACATGGTAGGCGAAAACCGTTGCGCCATCATCTTTTACGGATGCCGTCTCCAGCTGCTTATAGAGATCGTGCCCATAGAAAATATTATCGCCCAGAATAAGTGCGACTGAATCGTCACCAATAAACTCTTCACCAATGATGAACGCCTGCGCCAGGCCATCCGGGCTCGGCTGCACTTTATACTGAATGGAGATACCCCACTGTGAGCCATCACCTAACAGACTTTCGAAGCGTGGCGTATCCTGCGGCGTACTGATAATCAGAATATCGTTAATGCCCGCCAGCATCAGAGTGCTTAACGGATAGTAGATCATGGGTTTATCGTAAACCGGGAGTAACTGCTTGCTCACTGCCATTGTTACAGGGTAGAGGCGGGTTCCGGAGCCACCCGCCAGAATAATACCTTTATTCTTTTTCACAATTTAGCCTTACGTGGTCAGGTCACTATCGCAGCCTGTTTAATTATATAAGAGTCTCAATCAACATGCGTTCAACACCCAATTGCCAGTCAGGCAAGGTCAAACCAAAGGTGCGCTGAAACTTAGCAGTATTGAGCCGGGAGTTACCAGGCCGTCTGGCTGGCGTAGGAAATGCACTGGTCGGTACAGGATTGATTGCCTGAACATTAAGTTCAACGCCTTGCTGTTTAGCGAACGCAATAACCTTAGAAGCGTAAGCATGCCAGGTCGTTTCGCCAGCGGCAATGAGATGATAAATGCCTGCAACGCCACTATTGTTAATGGCCACTCTGATGGCGTGCGCCGTACTGTCTGCGATCAACTCAGCGCCCGTGGGCGCACCAAACTGATCGTCAATGACTGACAGCGTCTCCCGGTCTTTCGCCAGTTTCAGCATGGTTTTAGCAAAGTTATTACCTTTTGCGGCATACACCCAGCTGGTCCGAAAAATGAGGTATTTCGTCATACTGCGGACGATGGCCTGCTCACCTTCCAGCTTTGTCTGGCCGTAGATATTCAAAGGAGCCGTCGGATCCTCTTCAGACCAGGGCTCTGCGCCTGAACCATCAAATACGTAATCAGTTGAGTAATGGATCAACCATGCGCCGGTTTCTTCAGCGGCCTCAGCCAGCGCTTTGATGGACGTTGCATTGATCAGACGTGCTTTGTCCTCTTCGGATTCGGCTTTATCGACAGCGGTATAAGCTGTCGCATTTACAATCACTGCAGGCTTAATTCTGCGAACCGTCTCAGCCACACCCTGTGGATTTTCAAAATCACCACAGTATTCAATGGAATGGCGATCAACAACAGTCAGATTGCCTAAGGGTGCCAGTGCACGCTGAAGTTCCCAGCCCACCTGTCCATTTTTACCAAAAAGCAGAATATTCATTAGCTACGCTTCTCGTAGTTTTGTTCGATCCAGTTCTGGTAAGCCCCACTCTTCACATGCTCAACCCACTGTGAGTTGTTCAGGTACCATTCAACGGTTTTCTTCAGGCCAGTTTCAAAGGTCTCTTCCGGTTTCCAGCCCAACTCTTTTTCAATCTTAGCGGCATCGATTGCGTAACGGCGGTCGTGGCCCGGGCGATCCTGAACGTAGGTAATCTGGTCGCGGTAGGAGGTCGCTTTAGGGCGCAGCTGGTCCAGCAGTTCACATACTTTCATTACGACATCGATGTTTTTCTTTTCATTATGTCCACCGATGTTGTAAGTGGTGCCGGTTTTAGCATGCTTAACAACGGTATAAAGCGCACGCGCATGATCTTCGACATAGAGCCAGTCTCGAATCTGATCGCCTTTGCCATAGATAGGCAATGGCTTACCTTCCAGGGCATTGCTGATAATCAGAGGAATCAGTTTTTCCGGGAAGTGATAAGGACCGTAGTTATTCGAGCAGTTCGTCACGATAACTGGCAGTTTATAGGTGCGGCCCCATGCGCGGACCAGATGGTCACTGGCAGCTTTGGTTGACGAGTATGGGCTGCTCGGGGCATACGGCGTCTCTTCGGTAAACAGTGGCAACTCGCCGTCCATTTCGTCCGGATGTGGCAGGTCGCCGTAGACTTCGTCCGTGGAAATATGATGAAAACGGAATGCAGCTTTACGCGCTTCTGGCAGTGCGCTCCAGTACTGGCGACTGGCTTCCAGTAAAGCGTATGTACCTACCACGTTGGTCTGCACGAATTCCGCCGGACCGGTGATGGAACGGTCTACATGGCTTTCTGCTGCCAGATGCATGATGGCGTCTGGCTGGAACTCGTTGAGTGCAGCAGAGATAGCCTGACCGTCGCAGATATCGATTTGCCTGAAGGTGTAACGTGGGTTGCTGCTCACCTCTTTCAGAGACTCAAGATTGCCAGCATAGGTGAGTTTATCAACGTTTATCACTTCATCGTTGGTATTGTTGATAACGTGACGCACAACCGCTGAACCGATAAAACCTGCACCACCAGTGATAAGTATTTTCATAACGTGTTATTCCTGACAAGCTATCTGAGGCATAGGCGCCTGAATAAAAAGCAGACAATCATAAGCGTTTTCAGAGCACGCTACCGCCCCTGGGTTACAGCTCCCACGATGCTGATTATCTTTGGCCGAATGAATATGCTGATGACGGGAATCCGTTACATAACCAGCATTTCGTTGATTGATATCACTTTATTGATGAAATTGTTTAAGTGGGTTTATCATTCAACAATCGCAAATTCTATCACTCAGATATAGCTATTACGAATAAAATGCGATTGTAATGCGGGTGTTAGTTCAACTAATGAGCGCTTTCATGGCGTAGAAGATGGTTGCTGATGCGCCAAGTCGACGCAATCAGAATATTGATAAATCGCGATTAAGAAAAATTAAATCAAATATAAAAAAGGCGAACCGCAGTTCGCCTTTTTTTCAATTACTTAAACCCGTCCGGGTTCTTGCTCTGCCAGTTCCAGGTATCGCGCATCATCTCATCGATGCCGCGCGTCACCCGCCAGTCGAGCTTCGTGTTCGCGAGCGAGGCATCGGCCCAGAACGCCGGCAGGTCGCCGTCACGACGTGGCTTGATCTCGAAAGGAATCGCTTTGCCGGATGCGTTCTCAAACGCCTTGATCATCTCCAGCACGGAGAAGCCTTTGCCGCCGCCCAGGTTAAAGGCAGTGTAACCTTCAACCTGACTCAGATGATCCAGCGCTTTCAGATGCCCTTCTGCCAGGTCGACCACATGAATGTAGTCGCGCAGACAGGTCCCGTCTGGCGTATCGTAATCGCCACCAAAGACACCGAGCTTCTCCAGGCGACCAATTGCCACCTGAGCAATATAGGGCAGCAGATTGTTCGGGATACCGGTTGGGTCTTCACCGATTTCACCTGACTCATGCGCGCCGACCGGGTTGAAGTAACGCAGCGCAATCGCCCTGAACTTCGGTTCCGATTTTGCGAAGTCACGCATAACGAATTCGATCATGAGCTTGGAGGTGCCATAAGGGCTGGTCGTACCGCCAATCGGGGTTGTTTCCACATACGGAACCGGCGCATCGGCGCCGTAGACCGTGGCTGATGAACTGAAGATAAAGTTCCAGACACCGGCATTACGCATCTCTTCCAGCAGAACTACAGTACCTGCAACGTTGTTCTCGTAATACTCCAGCGGCATACGGGTCGATTCACCTACCGCTTTGAGTGCTGCAAAATGGATGACCGCAGAAATGCTGTTGGCTGCAAACAGGTCACGCAGACAGGCACGGTCGCGGATATCGCCTTCGACGAAGGTCGCTTTCTTACCCGCCAGCTTCTCCACGCGATTGATCGCTTCGCGCGAAGCGTTGCAGAGGTTATCCAGCACCACAACATCATCACCGCGCTGCAGCAGCGCCAGTACCGTATGGGAGCCGATATACCCTGCTCCACCCGTGACTAAAATGGCCATGTGAACTCCTTTCAATCGGCCGCGCCATGCGCGGCAAATTCATTACTTTTGTTTGGCGAGAATGGTCTGAATCGCTTCGCGGAAATCGCGACCCTGCGCGTTGTTGCGCAGTCCATAAGAGACAAACGCCTGCATGTAACCGAGCTTGCGACCGCAGTCGAAACTGTGCCCGGTCAGCAGTGAAACATCAACGGTTTTATGTTTGCTCAGGCTGGCAATCGCATCGGTCAGCTGAATACGGCCCCATGCACCTGGCTCGGTGCGCTCGAGTTCGGCCCAGATATCGGCAGAGAGCACGTAACGCCCTACAGCGGCCAGATCGGAGTTCAGTTCAGCCGGATGCTCTGGCTTCTCAACGAAGCCGGTGATGGTGCTGATATCGCCCGGGTGATCGATCGGCTCTTCTGTGGTAATCACGGAGTATTCGGAGAGGTCAGACGCGGGCATATGCTGCGCCAGAACCTGGCTGTGGCCGGTTTCTTCGAAACGGGCCACCATCGCTGCGAGGTTATAGCGCATATGGTCTGCGGTCGAGTCATCCAGCAGGACATCCGGCAGCACCACCACGAACGGATTATCACCGATCATCGGACGGGCGCAGAGAATGGAGTGGCCCAGACCCAGGGGCTGTGCCTGACGCACGTTCATGATGGTCACGCCCGGCGGGCAGATTGACTGCACTTCGCTCAGCAGCTGACGCTTCACGCGCGCTTCCAGCAGCGCTTCCAGCTCATAGGTGGTGTCGAAGTGGTTTTCGACCGCATTTTTTGAGGCATGCGTGACCAGCACAATTTCTTTAATACCCGCGGCAACACATTCGTCAACGATGTACTGGATCATCGGTTTGTCGACGACGGGCAGCATCTCTTTCGGAATGGCTTTAGTCGCAGGGAGCATATGCATACCGAGGCCCGCAACCGGGATTACTGCTTTAAGCTTGGTCATATTTATTCCGTTTAATAAAATGAAGATGTGGGTCGATTATGCAGGATCGGCCGGAAGTCCAAGTATAATCTTTATCTGAAAAGCGGACAGTAACTCTCTGTCATAACTTAGAAATTCGGCATTTTGCCCATTGCCAGCGGCAGCATAAACTGAATAAAGACAATCAGTAATCGACGATGACCTCTGCGCTTTTTGCAGGGGTGCGCTGCCCGGCTGAGGCCACTCATAAATGAAAACGGGCGACCCTGAGGCCGCCCGTGTATATTACGCACTGGTCATTAAAGCCAGCCTTCAAACCACTCTGGCATCACAAACAGATTGAAGTGATTTACCAGCAGCATCACGCCGACAAACACCACCGATACCGCGACCCACTGGCGGGCATAGGGGATAAACCGAATGCCAATCACCGGCCTGATAAAGAACGGATGCGCCAGGGCAGAAATCAGGATCTGCGAGATGGAGAGCGTGAGTGCGACATAGAGCACGTTCGGCCAGATGAAGGTGGTTGCCAGAACGGCCAGCACCACGATACTCGCCACGATGTTCCAGTAGAACTCTACGTTGGTACGCCCGTTGGCCTGCGAAATCGCCCCGGTAAGCCCGCCCATTGGCCGCAGCATCCCGAACAGCAGCATCAGCGGAATCAGGTGATAGACCTGTTCATGTGCTGGGCCGTAAAGCAGACGCACGATGACCGGTGAGAGGATACCAATCGCCAGATACATGGCGCTGCTGAAGAGCATGATCCCCAGCGTCCCCTTCAGGAACAGCTGCTTAAGCTGCTCCGGATCGTGCTGCTTTTCCGCAAAGCGCGGCAGCGCCAGACGGTTGATCACCGGCGTCACCAGCTTCAGCGGTTGCAGTACCAGCTCTTTCGCCAGCGAGTAGACGCCCAGCATCTCGGCTCCCATCACCTTGCCCACCACCAGCGCATCCGCCTGGGTGCGCAGCTGATTAATGGTCTGCGAGCCAAGCTGGTAGCTGCCGTAGCGAATCGCGCCGAAGAAGGTCGCCTTGTCGAACTCCCAGGTCGGGCGCCACGACTTCTCACCCAGCGCAATCATGCAGAGGATACGGGTAAAGGCGTTGATAAACAGACCGAGAATCGCCGCGGCCACCGTCAGCGAGGTGAACTCCAGCATCGCCACCACACAGAGGAAGGCAAAGAGCTTGGTGCCCATCTCGATCTTCGCCAGCGAGACCATCCGCTTGGTTTTGATGTAGTGCGCCTGATACTGCGACAGATGCCCCAGCACCAGGAAGTTCAGGCTGGTCAGCATGATCAGCCCTGTCAGCTCCGGCAGATGATAGAACCAGGAGACCGGGAAGGCGATCAGCAGCATGATCAGGCCGGTACACAAGCTGAGCGAGACGTTCACCCAGTAGATAGTGCTCTGCTCGCGACGGGTAATGTTCTGGCGATGAACCAGATAACTGCTCATCCCCATATCCTGCAGCACCCCCGCCACCGCCAGGATGGCGTTGATGATGGCCAGCAGCCCCAGCTCGTGGGTTTCCAGTTTGCGGGCGAGAAAGCTCAGCTGCGCCACCTGCAGCACCGCCGAGAAGCAGGTGCTGCCAAACAGCCAAATCGCCTGTGACTTAAATCCACTCACACCAGTCGCTCCAGAATCTGCGCCAGTTCGCCGTAGGCGATATGCTGATTAAATTCAGTCTCAACTTTGTGGCGTGCCGCCGCAACCACCGGCGCCACATCCACTTCACCCTGAGAGAGCCTGAGCAGCGTCTCCGCAAGCGCCTCGGGATCGTCCTCATCCACCAGCCAGCCGGAGACGTTGTTCTCGATCAGCTCGGGGATACCGCTGTGGAAGGTTGAAACGACCGGCAGACCGACCGCCATCGCCTCCATCAGCGCGACCGGAATACCCTCCATATCGCCATCTGCGGCGGTTTTGGAGGGCAGCAGGAAGATGTCCGCCTCGCTCAGCGCACGACGGATCTCCTCCTGTGGCTTAAAGCCCGGCATGCTGACGCAATCTTCCATTCCCTCGCGGGCGATGAAGTCACGCATCATCTCATCCTGGTCGCCGTTGCCGATAATCGTGTAGTGAAACTGACCACCACGCTGCTTGAGGATGGCGCTGGCTTTAACGGCCACATCCAGCCCTTTTTTCTCGGTCAGACGCGCCACCGAAACGATGCGCAGCGGTTTCTGAAACGCCTGGCGGGGCTGGAAATTAAACTTCTCCGGCTCGATGCCCATGCGCGTTACGTGAATTTTTTCCGGCGGGCAGCCCATCCCGATGAGCTTGTTCTCCCACAGGTGGCTGATCGGCAGCATCAGTTCGCTCTGGCGGAACAGATTCACGTAGTCGAGCTTGTGCTCTTCCAGAATGTGACGGCGGGAGATGTCGGCACCGTGAAACACGGTAGCCTGTTTGCCCCGGAGTACGCCCAGCTCACGCAGTTTGTTCGCCAGCGCACCGGCATAGCCGAAATGCACCAGGAACACATCCGCGGTAAAGGTCTGCTTCGCATTAGCCACAATCGACGGCAGCAGCAGTTTGCTGGACTGCGCACCGTAGCGGCGCACGTTCAGTGAACGCAGCAGCGAGGGCCGGGTCACTTTCGGCAGCACCAGCTTGATGCGCTGATTCAGCTTATCGACAAGCGAGATTTTCTCTTCCGGCAGCAGATAGTGCGTTTTGGCCGCCAGGCCATACTCATCAAACGCGGCATGCCGGTTCACTAAATCGCCGGGAAAGACTGAAATGATCTCCACCTCGTAACCGGCATCAATAAAGTGGGTTACCTGATTTAAAACGAATGTCTCAGAGGCAACCGGGAAACGCATGGTGAAAAAAGTCAGTTTCATCACATTACCCTAATACTTTAAGAATCTCTTCAGTGATCCGGTTGCCAATTTCCCTTTCATTCGCAACGGCCGTGTCGACCTTCGCCTTGATGTTGTCGTAGTCGGCAAGGACAGTTTTGACCTTGTCGATCAGCGAGCCATCCATCAGGCTTTTTACATCGGTTGCCATCTGTGGCAGACCAAGCTGGTTCATGACGCCCATCGACTTGTGCTCGTAGTTGATCGCCACGGCCGGGGTGCCAAAGTTCATGGAGATAATCGCCGAGTGCAGGCGCGTGCCAATGGTCAGATGGCAGTGGCTCAGCAGGATGCCCAGCTCAAGGTCATTAAACTCATCCATGATGACATGATAATGTTCAGGCTGTGTCACGTGGTCGCGCAGCGTCAGGGCGACCATGCGGTCATCCTTGGCGTAGCTGTCGATACCGGTGCAGGTCGAGAACGCCACGACCTGATAGCCTTCGGCGATCATCGCGTTGATCACCCGACCAAATGCCGCCTCATACTCTTTCTGCGTCACGCCCAGACGTTTATCAAACGGTGCCAGCTCACGCACGGTGATGGCGATGGTTTTACGTCCGTCGATAATGCCCTGCCAGTGCAGCAGGTTATGGCTCGGATTTTCAACCTCGCGCGCCCGCACCAGGAAGGCCGTATCAACGCCAGGCGCCACTTTCGAGCTGGTCACGCCATCGCGCTTCATCAGATCGAGGCTGACGGATTCACGCAGCACCAGGCTGTCAACGCGGTCAAACACAAAGTTTGCCAGCGCATTGACGCGCGGGTTCTGGAAAGGTCCGACCGAGTGCCCGATCAGGTAGATCGGTTTTTTCGCCATCAGTGCACAGAGCGCGTGGTCAAACTGGGTCACGCCATAGAGATCGACGAAGAACGAACCGCCCACCTGAATGATCGCATCATATTTTTCCAGGCTTTCGGTAAAGGCTTTCAGGTGCGGTGGCACGGCAAACGACTTAAAGACGCCGCCTTTGCCCAGATGCGCCATCATGATGTCGGGCATCAGACGGTTGGCAACCTTACGCTTAAATGAACCGACCAGGCCTTTGCCTGACTTACTGTTGTGCAGGTAGAGCGCATCCTGCTGAATATCCTGCTGGAGCAGATAACCGGAGCTGGTTGGATAACGGCTGATCACATCAATGTCTAAATCACTGCGTGCGGACCGCATCGAATCGATCAGTCCACGCAGAATCGCGCCATCCCCGCGATTCCCACACGTATGGTTACCCACCAATAAAATTTTCATAACAACTCCGAATGAATTTTTTTAATTCTCTAAACCGCCCGGATCCGAAATGGGCAAAATGGACTCTGATTAAAGTAATGCTTTACGGGATAACGCACCCAAAGGTAGTGCTCCTGTCTGACCCGGCCGCCTCCGTTGTGGCGGCCGTCCTGCAAAGTGTTAAGACTTAATGGCGAAATAAGGCAGTGCGACCTGTCTGCCGTTGATCACGACCGAAACAAAGCCTTCCGGTTTACTGGTATCGACCTGATCGGCGGAGAGTGGCCGGGATGCCATCAGCAGATCGCCCTGCTCGTTCGCGCCCACGCCTGCTTTGCCGTTGTGCAGGCTGAAGCGCTGCGGCGCGCGTTTAGTGGCGTCGCCCGCAGGCGGATTAGCCTTTTCCATGCGGGCGTTAATCCGCGCGCAGCGGCCGGTGACGAAGCGATCTTTACCGTTGGTTTTCACCAGCACGCCGGCCGAAGGTGTCCAGCCCGCCAGTTTGACGAAGATCCGCACATCGGTGTCATGCTCAGCCACATAGCGGACATCGATCACCGGCGAGCTGCCCTCTGCTGACCAGCTCGCTTCCGAGCGATCTTTCTTGCGCTGTACATGGATAACCGCGCGACCGCCGGTGGTCTTGTCCCCGATCAGATTCATCAGTGGCTTGTCGCCGCTGCCGTTGCTGAACTGCGACTGACCGAAGATTTCGATCTCCCATGAATCCCCCACCGTCGGAGAATAGAGCGAGCCGAGATCGAACCAGGTCTCCTGATTGGTGTTGTTCTCCAGCCGCCAGCGCGACGTGAGGTAGTTATATTTCAGGCTGCCATCCAGCGCGACGCCCCAGGATTCCACGCGGGTCGAGCCCATCTCCCAGATGCTGAGCAGACGGTCGCCCTGCATGGAGTTGTCGATCCAGCTGCCTGACTGCAGGCTGGTCTGACGCATATTCAGCCGGGTGTTGTGGGCGATAAGCGGATTCTTACAATCCTCCAGGCTCAGGGCATCGACGATCCACTGTCCGTTGGAGAGATCGCCCGGATTATCACAGTGCTCGATCCAGCCGTTGTGAATGATTGACTGGCCGCAGCGCGGCAGGTTCAGGACCATGCCGCCACGGCAGTACTGCGCATTGAAGTTCGACAGCTCGATCGCGGTACTGTGGTCCCATTTGCCCTGCTTCTGACCTGACCAGCCCGATTTGATGACATCGCCGCTGCAGCGAGAGGCGTACCACTGGTCGATCTTACAGTCGAGGGTATCCTGCAGGCTGATGGCGGTGCCGCCGACGGCGTTGAAGCGCAGGCAGGCCCCACGGAAATATTGTCCGCCCGGGCAGATGTTATGGAAAAAGCCCTGCTGGTTCGGATGCTTATCGCTGTTGCCGTTAAAAATCAGGTTGGACAGCTCGACACGACGGGCATTCATCTGGAAGACGAAATCGGACTTGCCATCGGAGACGATGGCGGTCGCCGGGAAGTAGCCGAAGTTAACCATCGCACCGGACATGCGGAAGAAGTTGAGATACTTGTCGCCCAGGTGACAGGCGGAGACCATAAAGGTACCGGCCGGGAACTGGACACAGATCTGCTGGTTAGCCTGCTGTGACCACTGGAACATCGCCATGATCGCGGGTGCGCAGTCGGTTTTGCCGTCGGCAATCGCACCGAAATCGAACAGCGTCAGGCGGTTGAAATCGTCGACCACGCGACGCCAGTAGAAGCCTTCACCGGCAAAGTTCACGCCGCCATCGTTCTGCGCGGTCTGGAAACTGCCAACGAACTCGCCGCCGCCGACTTCCCGCCCTTCATGCCAGCTTTTCAGCTTCACCTTGGCGCCTTCAAACAGCGGACGGGTCTTGCGCAGCTCCGCCACGGAGGGGATCTCGCCAATCAGCTGGTAGCCCGCAGGCTGTGCCAGGCGCTGGCTGAAATCGGCCGCGCCCGGACGGCTGACGTCGGTGATATTGAACAGCGTCTGGCCGGTGCTGTCCTCGACCGCCATGGAGTGCGCGGGGTCGGCAATCAGCGCAGCGTTGTCCTGGATAAACTGGTCGAAATTGCCTTTATTCAGCGCGATAGGCTGGGCGATCTGCGACACTTTGCCGCTGGCGTCCCGCAGGTAAACCGGGATCTGATTGCCTGGCTTGCTGGCATCCGCACCGGCTTTGCCGATCCAGAGTTTTCCTTCAAAGCTCTGCCAGAACTGGGGCGGCATGGCGTAGACGTTTTCCGGCGTCAGGATCGGGACGTCGCCTTTAGGCACATCCGTGGCGTCAACCGGCTTCAGGGCAATACCGTTACTTTTAGCAGCATAGCTGGAAAAGGTGCTCACGGAGAGAGCCCCCACCAGGGCGGAGGCGGCGGTCTGTAAAACTTCTCTTCTTTTCATGCATCAATTCCCGTAGTCAATAAGGCCAGTGGCCATGGCGGTGTCCCTGAGGCACGTCGCAAGTGAGCTTTTCCAGCTCCGGTTAAACCAGTGACAGCCAGCTTTGCCTGATCTGATTACCGTCGAATTTCAGCGCGGTTTGTTTGGTTTTTTCGCTCATGGCATAGAACAGCGCGTCATCGCTGGCGAGCTGCTCCATTCGGGCCAGGAAGGTCGCTTTGTCATTCATCGGCACCAGGAAGCCATCTTCACCGTGGTTGATGATCTCCTGCGGGCCGGTCGGGCAGTCATACGCCACAACCGGCAGTGACCAGGATTTGGCCTCCAGCAGCACCAGCGGCAGGCCTTCATAGCGCGAGGTCATCAGCGCCATGTCGCTGTCACGGTAGTAGTCATTGATGTTGCTGACCTTGCCGACAAACTTCACGCTGTCGGTGATGCCCAGCACGGCCGCCTGGTCGTGCAGCTGCTGACGCAGTTCGCCGTCACCGGCGATGACCAGCGTCCAGTCCGGATGGTTGCGGGCGAAGTCGCGCCAGATATCCAGCAGCAGATCAAAGCCCTTCTGGTTATCCAGACGGCCTACCGCCAGCGCCTGGCGATGACGGGTCTGACGCGGATAGTTTTTGTAAACCACCGGGTTGGGGATTGGCATGCTCGGAATGCGCCAGCGGCTGAACACCTGATGATCTTTTTCGGTCAGCACGATCACGCGGTCGTAGTAGCGCAGCAGCAGAAACTTAAGAAACCTGATCGGTTTGCTGAAGGAGTTAATGGCGATGTGTTCGCAGGCGTAGGCTTTGCCCCGCTTCTTTTTCATCGCCAGCAGGTTCCAGAAGGCGAACATCACGCTCAGGCGACCCATGCTGATCAGAAAGACGGTATCAAACCCCTCTTCGTTGATCCGGGTGACCGCGCTCTTAATCGGGTTGCTCTGCCCTTCGAAGCTCACAATCTCTCTGACATGTTCAAACGGATAGAAGGTTTTTCCGCTGCCTTCCAGCGAGTAGATGGTGACATCGTGCGTTTCGCCGAGACACTCTGACATGAAGTTACAGATGTTCTCGGTGCCCGCATACGAATAAGCATCTTTGATCACCAGGACAATTTTTTTCATGAAACGCTATCCACCTCAAATTTTAAAGACAATCCTGCCGACGGGCTTAACGATGCTTAAGGGTAAACAGCACACCATTCACCATATACCAGGCGTAATAGTAATAGATTTTTAAAGGATTGTTTTTATAGATAATTCTTAATAATTCAAGGTGCCACTGGGCCGCTTTATTCTTATTGCGCGAAAGGGAATCGCCTAATTCGTAATAGTTGACCAGAATCGTCTGAATTACGCGCGCCTGCTTATAGCGGGTGAATAATTCATACAGAAACAGGAAATCTTCGTGGCCTTTGCGCTGGAAGAACAGCCCCTGCGGCGGACGGCGGAAACAGACCGAAGAGAAACAGACGCGATACTGTTTCTTCACAAAGTTTTCCTGCTGCAGATAGGGTTTGCCGTAGGTAATGTCGTGCTCGGCCTTGCGGGTTTTGTAGTGATACTCGGTGATCACGAAATCGTCGCCGGCAGCGATGGCGGCAACCTGCTGCGTCAGCTTGTCCGCATGCCACTCATCGTCGCTGTCCAGAAAGGCGATAATCTCTTCTGTGGCGGCACGCAGCCCGACGTTGCGGGTCTCGGCGGCGCCCATATTGACCGCGTTATCGAGGATAGTAATGCGCGGGTCCTGACAGTGTTCACGCACAAACTCCAGCGAATCATCGGTCGATTTATCGTTCACCAGATAGAGGTGCCAGTCGGTATAGTGCTGATTTATCACCGACTGCACAGCGCGTAACACCGTCTGACGGGCATTATACATCGGCATGACAATGCCAACGGTTCCAACAGAAGTATTCATCTTCAACCCTGAATGTAATGAAAGAGAGAGGGGCTCCTGGCTTCAGGAGCGAGGCGAGGCGCGCTGCGCGTCAGGAGATCGCTTTCTCACCGCCAAAACGCGCTTTGACCTTGTCTTTGACCCGGTTCATGAAATATGCGCGGTTGTCTTTGTTGGTGAGGAAGAAGTAGCGAGCAAAGCTCAGGCTCGCCATCAGCGACTGGCCATCCATTTTGTAGCGCAGCGGCAGCTTAAAGGCTTTATAGGTGTGGATATCACGCGGGGTAAGATGCGGCTTCATGGTGTCGAGCCAGAACATCGAATACTTCACCGATTCGCCTTTGTGTTTCGAGCCAAATTTAGTGATGAGATGGTAGTTCGCCAGCGGCGCGGCGATCATCACAAAGTCGTAGCCCATGCGGTCGGCACGAATGCAGAAGTCATAATCCTGATGGCGGATATAACGGGTATCGAACTGAATCTTCGCCGCGTCTTCCCGCTTCAGCACAATGGTGCTGGTCTGGATAAAGCCGTAGCAGCCAAACAGATACTCGGCGACGGTCTCATTTTTGCCCGGTGGCTGCATCGGCATCACCTTCAGGAAGGCGCCATCCTGATAGATATTGACCTGGCTGAAAATGATGAAGTTCTGTTTGCCCTGCGCCTCCAGCTGGGCAATTTTTTCACTGACCTGCTGCAGTTTATCGGCAGCCCACTCATCGTCGGCGTCAAGGAAGCTGACATAATCCCCGGTGGCCAGCTCAATGCCTTTGTTACGCGCGCCTGCGCCGTTGAGTTTAACCTCAGAGAGCACCAGGTTGATGTCGAGATCCTGATAGCGTTCGCTGCGAACCACCTCTGCCAGCGCCGCAGCATCCGCCGATTTGTCATCCACGATGATGACGTCGAAATTGCGATACGTCTGTGCTTTAACGCAATCCAGCGTCGTGACAATCGATTCTGACGCGTTATAAGCCGGAATTACGATGGAGAAACGAATGTCCTTCATGGCCAGCACCTCATTAAAATAGTTCAAAAATAAAACCGTTCATCCGACAAGGGTCGATGAAAAACCGGTGTTCTGACCGGCCACCGGCCCGGCGTGACGCTTTCACACCGGGCCGGTAGCCGGATTAACTAATGGATCAACCAAAACTCACGCGCCACTTCATAACCGGTTACCGCCTGCTTAGTCGAAATGGTGTTGTAGTAGAGGTAATAGAGCAGGAAGAAGACCAGCATGCCAAACAGCACGGGCTTCCAGGATCGTCTGGCCTGATAGATCAGCGAGGTCAGGATGATCGGCTCCACCTGCTGCAGGTAGTTAGACAGACGCGAACCTGACGGGAAGTTGTAGAGGAAGATCCTGATCGCGCCGCCGATAGCAAAACTCAGAATCAGCAGGTAGTTAAGGCGATACTGCGCGTAGTTTTCCCGCTTCAGCTCATCGGTCAGCATGAAGTAGAAGAAGACAAACACCAGCATGATGTTTTTCAGGTTCGACACGGCCAGGATGCTGCCACCCATGGCGTAGGAGGGGTCGTTGTTATAGCCCGACGCCCTCTCCCCCAGCGAACCCAGATGCCCGGCGATCAGGGCAATAAAGCTGGAGCCCCCCACGACAGACAGCGGCAGACTGGCAACGATGATAATCACCGGCCACCAGCGCCAGTCACGAATAAACAGGAACGGGATCAGCGTGACGACCATGACACCGGTGTTGTGGCTGGTGAACGACAGAATAAAGAAGACAAAGGCCCACCAGTAGTGCCTGAGATAGATCGACCAGAGCACGCCGAGGAACAGCGCAGAGCTCAGGCCAAAGCGAATCTGGTTAATGTCTTTGTTGATGAAGATGTGCGCCGAATAGAGCACCAGTGCCAGCACCGGATAGGGTGACATCTTCCTGAAAAAGTAAGTATTGATGAAAACCGCGATAGCGCAGAAGACAAACAGGAAGATGCTGGCGTTATGCGAAATCAGGCTGGTCAGCCAGGCGGTCACAAAAATCAGGGGTTCGTAGCGGAAAAACGCCACGGTCTTGAAAAAGCCATTGATCTCGATACGACGGACAAAGTCTTCGAAGAAACTGCGGTACTGGAAGTCATCCATGCCGGTGCCAAGACCGCGGATGCCCCCGAAAATAATCAAAACAACGGCGGCAAAACAGAGCAGCCAGGTCAGAACATGATTTGTGCGTTCGTCTTTTTTAAGTGCGAGTTCAAACAGTGAAAGCAGCAGTAAAAAACCTGATACATACCAATATGGAGCCATGGTGTGATTCCTTAATTCCACAAGTGCTCATGCCAGCAATCATCCCGCTTCGCCTTCCCGGCTGGCTTCTCAGCAAGCCTGTCAGCACGGTGACAACCAGTGTGCAGGCGATGCCATGCTGGTAATGAATTCTGTTGAGTGACGTTCGCCATGCGATGTATAGATTCATCGCTTATCTGGGTTGGACAGAATAACCTGTGTAAATTGTTGCGTGTCGTCATTCAGAGAGACGATAAAAAGGGGCGGTCAGACCGCCCCCTGTTTATTGCTCAGTAATCAGCTTTTATCTGTCTTACCGTAGTCGTAGGCGTAGTAGTCGTAACCGTAGCCATACGCATTCGCGGCTTTACGCACCACGGCGTTGAGGATCACACCTTTAATCTCAATACCGTTCTGGGCGAAGCGTTTGAAGCTGACATCCACTTCTTTGGTGGTGTTGGCTTCGAAGCGCGCCACCATCAGCGAGGTGCCCGCCAGTTTACCGATGATAGAGGCGTCGGTGACGGCCAGAATCGGTGGCGTATCGATTAACACCAGATCGTAGTTCTTGCTCGCCCAGTCCAGCAGCTCGCCCATGCGACGGTGCATCAGCAGCTCAGACGGGTTCGGTGGCACCTGACCGCGTGGCAGGAAATCAAAGCCGTAGACACCCTGCTGAATCAGCGCCGGGCTGAACTCGGTTTTGCCGGACAGGACGTTCGACAGACCCGCTTTGTTCTCTGCGCCCAGCAGTTCGTGGGTGTAACCACGACGCATGTCGCCATCGATGAACAGGACGCGCTGACCGGCTTTCGCAATCAGGGTCGCCAGGTTGGCACAGATAAAGGTTTTACCAATACCCGGGCTGGCACCGGTGATCATCAGGATATTGTTTTTAGCTTCCATCATCGCGAAGTGCAGGCTGGTACGCAGGCTACGAATCGCTTCGATGGAGAGGTCGGTCGGGTTACCCAGCGCCAGCAGTGTTTCATGCGGGTCGGTTTTGACCTTCGACTTGCTGGCACGACGCGCCAGAGCCTCAGTATCTTTCTTACGCTGCCAGTCCGAGAGCGGCACGCTGGCATAGACGTTCATGCCCAGCTCTTCCAGCTGATCCGGGTTTTCGATACCGTGATGCAGCAGCGCTTTCAGCAGCACCAGGCCCACTGACACGAACAGACCTGCAATCAGGCTTGCTGCGATGATCAGCAGTTTCTTCGGTGCAACCGGCGCATTCGCAGTCTGCGCGCTGTCGATGATGCGGACATCACCCACGGTGCTCGCCTTGCTGATGCCCAGCTCCTGCTGACGGTTCAGCAGCTGCATGTAGATCTCCTGACCGGACTGAACGTCACGGGTCAGACGCAGAATTTCCTGCTGAGTCTGTGGCATTGCGGAAATTTTCTTGTTCAGCTGTGCCTGCTCACCTTCCAGCGTTTTGCGTTTTTCCAGCAGCGCGCGGTACGTCGGGTGATCTTTGGTAAACAGCTGAGAAACTTCGGCTTCACGGAAGGTCAGCTCGTTCAGCTGGCTCTGGACGCTGACAGACGAGTCCAGTGCAGATTTCGCTTCCAGTGACAGGTCAACCGATTCGTTCTGACGACGGAAGGTGTTCAGCTTATCTTCCGCTTCATCCAGCTTGCTGCGCACGGCAGGCAGCTGAGTGCGTAAGAACTGCAGACTCTTCTCTGCCTGCTCAGATTTACGCTCAACGTTCTGCAGCAGGTAGTTGTTGACGATCTGGTTCAGGACTTTGCTGATCTGATCCGGATCTTCACCCAGATATTCCAGACCCAGAACGCCGGTATCTTTACCTTTGTCTGCGACGGTCAGGTTAGAGAGCACGGAGCGGATAGCCTGCAGGTCGTTCAGCTTGGTCACAGTGAAGCTGGTGCCTTCGTCGGCCTTGATGTCGCTGACCAGCATGCTGACGTCGCCATGCGACTCCAGCTGGCCCACTTTACCTTTGAACAGCTCATCACCATCTTTAGAGACGGTGTAGCTGTCCGGGCCGGTCACTTCCAGTTCAACGTTACGTTTGTCGATAGTGCGTGGGATTTCCAGGCGCGAAATCGCAATCGTGGCGGGCTTGTTACCCATCAGGCGGGAGAGACCCTTACCGATCACCGGGAAGTAGTTCTGCTCCACCACGGTATCCAGACCCAGATCGTCAACGGTTTTACCGATGACCATACGGGATTCCAGAATCTCGATCTCCGTATCTGACGCAGGCGTCGGTGGCAGAATGCTGTCAATTTCGTTCAGAACGGTACTGGCATTTTTCTGCTCAACCTGAACCAGCGCATCGGCGCTATAAATCGGTGTTGCAAACAGTGTGTAGAGTGTTCCCGCCAGCATGAAAAATGCGGTAACGGCAACAATGATCCAGCGATGATCAATTAGCTGTCCCACAAGATGCGCCAGATCCCATCCATTCGAATCCTCTCCCGGCGCGGTACTGACCTTATTTTTTATATTCATGGATAATCCCAACTATCGGCTTAATACGTTGACCCATTTCTGGGTAGCGTTTTCCAGTAACCCGTAAATCTCTTCAAAGGCCTCACGGCTTTTTCTGTACGGATCCGCAATTTCTTTTTGATTCAGCCAGTGTCCAAGCAGCATGGTTTTGCCCCGTGCTGCCGGGTCGATGCGGTTCACCTGATCGATGTGCCGCTTCTCCATCACCAGAATCAGGTCAACGTTGCGGCACATTTCTGCCGTCAACTGTTGCGCCTGATGCCCTTCCAGCGACAGACCCTGCGCCGCAGCGACCTCAGACGCCATTTTGTCGGCCGGATGGCCAACCAGCGCCCCCAGGCCGGCAGAGCGGACATCTAAATCAGGCAACGCGCGTTTAAACAACCGCTCTCCGGTAGGAGAGCGACAGATGTTGCCGACGCAAACGACGAGCACGGACGTAATCATGGACGGACCTTATCTTCCCCAGGTACGGATACGCGATGCGGCCTGCGTCGCATCGTTGATACCGGCGATGGTTGGTATCAGCTGCGAAATCACACGGTTCCAGCGCGTCAGCGGCGTTGAGGTGACATAGACGATGTCATAAGGCTGAAGCTGGAAATCGGTTCCCATCACCATGGATGCCGCATCTTTGGTGTTCAACTGATAGATGTTGGCAATCTTGTTGCGATCGGTACCGTGCAGTGGACGAATCACGAAGACACCGGTCGCGTCAGAGGTGGTCTGATCCATCCCCGCCGCATTGCCCAGCGCTTCCGCCAGCGTCATACCGCTGCGGTCCATTTTCAGGGTGGTCTGCTGCTTCACTTCACCCATCACGAAGATTTTCAGGTCATCGTTACGCGGAACGTAGAGGATATCGCCCGGGTAGAGGAGGTGGTTCTGGCTCAGGTCGCCGTTCTGCATCAGGGCCTGCAGCGAGATACGCTGTTCGCGACCGTTGTGCGTCAGTACGACGTTACGCCAGTCCGCATCGGCCGCCAGGCCGCCCGCGGCGTTGATCGCATCCAGCACCGTCAACGGCACGTTGGTGATCGGCTGCTGACCTGAGGTCGTGACCGAACCGGTGACGTAGGTTTTCTGCGATTTAAAGGAGGCGATGCTCACATCGACCTGTGGGCTCTCAATGTACTGCGCCAGGCGACGCGCGACTTCGTTACGCACTTCGCTGACGGTACGGCCCGCTACACGCACACGGCCAATGTAGGGATAGAAGATGGTGCCATCAGAGTGCACCCAGTTACCGGTGTCGCTGGCGCTACGGTACTGACCCGCCGGGGTCGTCAGTTCCGGGTGATCCCAGACGGTTACGGTCAGGACGTCGCCCACACCGATACGGTATTCGTAGTTCTGGATTTCGTTCTGCAGAGAAGGGTTGGTCTGGGCCACCAGCGGCTTCGGACGCATCTTCTCAACCAGCGAAGGGGTTAACGGAAAGACGTTGACATATTTATCGATGTCAAAGTTGCTATCCTGCTGTTCAACAACATTTTTTCCCGATGTAGAAAGATGCTGACCGGGTTCGATCGTACACCCGCTGAGGATTGTGGCGGATACCAGCAAGGGTATCAATTTCATTTTGATTGTAATCATTTAGATCTTCGCTATCAGTTATTTATTGATAGAGGCGAAACCGCCGCTGTGTAAGCGTCCAACAAAAAGTAAATCCTGGCTGACTTAAGCTCTGAACCTGTCGTTCATTATCCTTGCTCCACTTGTTATAGGTCATGACCATCTGTCAGGGTCTACCCGAAACGCTACGCATCATAGCGGATGCAGGATGCGAGACGATATCCCTGATGATGGCCACAAACAACGACACGCCTGACAACGGCATAACCCCTCTGAGCGTGCGTTAACACGCTCCCGACTCACGATTAATAAGCACCGTCGCGTTTCAGTACCACGCCCACTGTTTTGAACAGAATGGCGATGTCATTCCACAGCGACCAGTTTTTAACGTACCACGAGTCGAAATAGACGCGGGTTTCATAGTCAACGTCATTACGACCGCTGACCTGCCACAATCCCGTCATGCCTGGCTTTGCCATCAGGTAATAATCAACATCGCCTGCATAACGACAGAGTTCATCTTCAATGACCGGACGAGGACCGACCAGACTCATATCACCGCGCACCACGTTCCAGAGCTGAGGTAACTCATCGAGACTGGTTTTACGGATGAAGTGGCCCACTTTAGTAATACGTGGATCATTTTTGAGTTTAAAATCTTTATCCCATTCTGCCCGGGCAACCGGGTCGGTGCGCAGCACCTCTTCCAGTACCTCTTTGGAATTAATAACCATCGAGCGGAATTTCAGACATTTAAATTTACGGCCATTCATACCAACACGTTCGTGACCATAAATCGGCGGTCCGCCATCACGGCCCACCAGGAAGCCCAGTACCAGCAGCGCCGGCATCAGCATCAGGATAATTGACAGTGCGCCCACGATATCGAACGTCCGCTTCAGGAAGCGCGAAGTACGTTTCGCCAGGTTGTTCTGAACCCGCAGGATCATCACTTCGTGGCTGAAGATATAGGCCATGTCGGTGCCGTAGAGCGGCACGCCGCGCAGGGTCGGGATCACAGAAACAGAACGGCAGTTGTGCATCGCCAGCGACTTAAGCCACATGTCGCGATACTGGCTCTGCTCATACTCAACGGCCACGATAAACTGGGTTTCGCTGCTGGTCAGGCTCCAGAGCTCCTGCTCATCGCGCAGCACCGGCACGCCGTTCATGATCTCCTGCGGACAGGTTCCGTCGACATCGTAGAAGGCGATAACGTCGAAACCCATCACCTCTTCGCTCTGCAGCGCCTGCCAGGCTTCGTGCGCGTTTTTGCTGCTGCCGATAATGATGGTCTGCTTTTTCCACAGGCCATTTTTATTCAGCAGGCGTTTGGCCAGCGCGCGGCAGGTCGGAATTAAAATCAGTGCCAGTACCCAGGTCAGCAACCAGACGAAGCGCGACATCTGCCACTGGGACAGCGCGGTAATCGACAGGTCGATGACGGAAAATATCAGAATGGTACGAAAAACTTCTTTTAATTCGAACCAGAAAGGTTTGCGGTAAGTATAGTGACGAAGCCTTACCCAGAACCAGCCAATACAAATTACTGACAGACAAATGTGTGTAGCAATTTTTAAATGCAGTTCTTTTTCAGAAATATCTGCCAGAGGCGAATCTGACTGAACATTAATTAGCATCATCGCTATAAATAACGCTGCGTTGAAACAAATTAAATCTGAACAGGCCAGCATTAATTTGGTAATAAGACTTTTAAACGTAAATTCTGTATCGCGCATATTTAACTCTTTATTTTATTTCCTTTAACCCGCAACGGCTATCGCCTGTTTAATCGTTGAGCGATGTAACCTCTCAAGACTGAGCCGTTTCTGAGGGGAGCTCCTGCGGCGTTTACGCCAATGATCTTAACCATAAAACCAATAATATTGTGATGAATACCAACAGATTACTCTGACTTTAATCATCGCCAGCGCTGCTCATTTTATCAACGAAAAACGCGATTCAGGCACGCTACCGCCCTTGGCTGTCGCTGCCAATATCGCTGTCATCATTCATATTGCTCCCCAAAATGCGTCAGCGTTTCGGTAACGCATCATACAGACGTTCAATGATGAATTACGTATTCGTGACATTACGGATAATGTCGAATCGGTACGCAAATTACGACTCTGGGGCAGAGTTTGCTAACTTGTTGCTATACTAGTTATTACTGGCTTGTTTACAAGCAGGTCCCGCCATCCCTGGACTATTTTAGGAAAAAGACTACCAGCAATTAGTATTGATGCCGGACAGGCAGTGCAATCCTTTCCGCACAATTCGGATTAATGCCATACCCGCGATAAGATAAATCGCATAAGCCCGGCAGGTGAATATCCTCTTTCTGCTACACATCGGGTCAGAATTATCTCTGTCCGCCTCTGCGGAATTAATCAAACCGTCACACGCCTGTGTTCACATTTCGCACAATCGCGTGGTCCGGCCCGGCCCCCTCTCCCCTGCCCTGCCATTTGTGCCTGGCCTGGCACTCCACTATCATCAGAGAAAACGCAATTTAAGACATTCAGGTGAATAAGAGATGCTGGAGGTAATTGCCGATCCCTCGCTATGGGCGGGATTAGTAACGCTAATCGTTCTGGAACTGGTTTTAGGCATCGACAATCTGATTTTCATTGCCATCCTGGTGGAGAAGCTGCCGGGGCCGCTTCGCGACCGCGCGCGCGTTATCGGCCTGCTGCTGGCGCTGGCGTGCCGGATTCTGCTTCTCGCTTCGCTTTCGTGGCTGGTGACGCTCAAGGAACCCTGGATAACGCTGGCGGATCACCCCTTCAGTGCACGCGATCTTCTGCTGCTGTCAGGCGGGATTTTCCTGCTGTTTAAAGCCACGACAGAGTTAAATGCGCGCCTTGAGGGCCATGATGAGGCGTCCGGTCAACAAAAAGGCGGCGCTAAATTCTGGCCGGTGGTGGCGCAAATTGTGGTGCTGGATGCCATCTTCTCGCTGGATGCGGTCATCACCGCCGTGGGAATGGTGAACGATTTACCGGTCATGATGCTGGCGGTGACGATCGCGATCCTGCTGATGCTGCTCGCCAGCAAACCCCTGACCCGCTTTGTGAACAGCCATCCTACGATTGTGATCCTCTGCCTGAGCTTCCTGCTGATGATTGGTTTCAGCCTGGTGGCGGAAGGGTTTGGCTTCGTGATCCCCAAAGGGTATCTCTACGCCGCGATCGGTTTCTCGGTGATCATTGAGGCGCTGAACCAGCTGGCGCACTTTAATCGCCGCCGGGTCCTGTCGGCGGGTCGCCCGCTCCGGCAGCGGACGGCGGAAGCGGTGCTGCGGATGCTGCGGGGCGCGGCGGAACCGGCCGAGCTGGATGCGAAAACCTCGTCACTGATTGCGGACAGCGATGCCAGCATGCTGTTTAACCGCCAGGAGCGGGTGATGATTGCCCGGGTGCTGGGCATGGCTCAGCGCCACGTCAACAGCATCATGACCTCCCGTCACGACGTAGAGCATATCGACCTCAGTGACGATCCGGCTGAAATCATGGCCCGGCTGGACCGCAACCAGCATACGCGCATCCTGATCACCGATAACTCCAGCGAACCGCTGGGCGTGGTCCACGTTATCGATCTGCTGCATCAGTCACTGCATCACCATTCGCTCGACCTGCGCGCCCTTATCCGCCAGCCGCTGGTCTTTCCTGAGCGGCTGACGCTGCTGCAGGCGCTGGAACAGTTTCGCCAGGCGCATACGCACTTTGCGTTTGTGGTCGATGAGTTTGGTTCTGTGGAAGGCGTCGTGACCCTGAGCGATGTGATGGAGACCATCGCCGGCAATCTGCCAAATGAGGCGGGTGAAATTGATGCCCGTTACGATATTCAGATTCAGGGGGAAGGCCACTGGATTGCCAACGGCCATATGCCGCTGGAGGATCTGGCGCTCTATGTGAAGTTACCGCTGGATGAACAGCGCGACTATCACACGCTGGCCGGGTTACTGATGGACAGGCTGCAGCATATTCCACAGGAAGGCGAAGTGCTGCAGCTGGAGGGCTATCAGCTGCGCACCCTGCAGGTCGAGAACCACCGGGTGCAGAAGGTTGAGATCCTTCTGCAGCCCGATATGGAGTACGAGGTCTAGCGCGCGCGTCCGTTTCGGGCGCCGCTATTTCTTCCTGTCCGGCTTGTTGCTCTCTTCTTTCTGACGATCGATCCACTGGTTCAGCCGTGTTCTGGCCTCGCTCTGCAGACGTTCGCGCAGCACGTCATCCACAGGCAGCGAATACTGCAGGCTGTTCCAGTCGCCGTAGATGCGCAGCGGAACCGGCTGATCGGCGAGTGCTTTCACCAGCGTCTCCGCGCCACGCCAGCCGCTGAGTTTCAGCCCCAGCGTCACATCCAGCTGCTGCTGCGCCATGTCCACTTTGCCGGCACCCTGCAGACCGAGATTGCGACCGTTGCCGTTGATATCGCTGAAGCTGAGTACGCCTTTGTTCAGCGTCACCTGGCCGCTGATCGACTCAATGCCCTCATCGGCCGCATCATCAGCTTCTTCGCGGCTGACCTTATCGCTGACCCGCGCCACGGCACGCTGCACCATCTGCTGCAGATTAAGCTGCGCCAGTTTCAGGTTGCTGGCACTCAGGGTCGCCCTGCCCTGCCAGCGCCGCTTCGCCGCCTCGACGCTCAGCGTGTCGCCCGCCAGCTCGCCGTCGAGACTCAGGTTGCCCTGCAGACTCTCCGGCAGGTTAAAGGCTTTCAGCAGGGGCTGGATCGCAATCAGCCGGAGCTGCGGCTTCAGCGACACCTGCGTCTCAGGCTGACGGATATCGATGCGGCCGGGAACCGAGAAGCTGCCATTGCCCAGCTTACCGCTGAGGGTGTTAAGCGTCATCAGACCCTGCTGATTGCTGGCATCGAGCGTCAGGCCGGTCAGCGAGAGGCCGCGCCACACCACGCTGTCCGCCTGAAGCTTCAGCGCCAGATCCAGGTCGTTCAGCGGAGAGTCGGCGTTGGTGCGTTCGCGCGGCGCCGCGATCACCGGTGAACGGGCCACGGTGGCGTGCTGAGCGCCAGGCGTTTCAGAGGCGGGCGCACTGGTCAGTAAATTATCGAGATTGAGCGAGCTGGCTTTCAGATCCAGCGCCAGCTGCTGCGGTGGCATAAGGTGGCCGCTGCCCTGCCCGGTCAGCGTGCTGTCGTTGGCGGTGAGCTGCAGATTGCTGAACGCGAAGCGCTGGCGGTCGCCATTCCACTCGCCCTGCAGGCTCAGCGAACCTTTGATGCCCTGCGCCGGAATATCCGCGCCGGACAGGGTGTAATCCAGCTGCTGCAGCTGGCCGCTGAGACGATGAGGATACTGTGAGGCGTCGAGCTGCCCCTTGAGCGACAGCGTGGCGTTGCGCTGGTTACGCATCAGGCTGGTGCTCAGCGCCAGCGTCGCCAGGTTGCTGGCGTCCTGATCCATGCTGATGTTGAGGTCACGGAAATTGTATTCATCGCCGCCCGGCTGCTGCCAGATGAGCAGGCTGTCGGCGACCCGCAGTTTCGCGATGTCAAAAGACCAGCCGCTGGCGGGTGATGCAGGCTCCGCATCACGCGGTCCCTGCGGCGCGTTTTTCGCGGGCTGCGGGCTGCTGTCGGGGGTGACGCGCACCACGGCGTTTTTCAGCATCACCTGACTGACGCTGAGCTGATGGGAGAGCAGCGGCCAGAGGTTGACATCCAGCCGCATATTTTCGGCCGACACCAGCGGCTGACTGGCCCCCGGCGCGGTCAGGCTCATCCGGCCCGCGAGGATGCTGAGCTGAGGCCAGACGTGCCAGCGCAGATCGCTGCTGACCGCCAGCCGATAACCACTGCGTTGTTCAACCTGTTGTACCATATAGGCACGAAAGTCGTTGGGATTGACCAGCAGCACCAGCGCGCTCATTCCCGATACGACCACCACTAACAGGATGGCCAGCGTGGTTATCACTCTTTTCATTACATCCTCAGATTAATCTTTGTCGATACGGCTGGCATCAGCACCCTGCTGACCGCGATATTTTGCATCTTCACGGCGGTTGTAGGGACGCGCAGCCGGGCCGGAAAGCGGTTCAAAACTCAGCGCACCGATTAACATGCCAGGACGCAGTGCCAGCGGCAGTTTACCGGAATTATAGAACTCCAGCACGATACGGCCCTGCCAGCCCGGATCGATGCGGTGAGCCGTGACGTGCACCATCAGGCCCAGACGCGCCAGCGACGAGCGGCCATCCAGCCAGCCGACCAAATCATCGGGCAGCGTGACCGACTCCAGCGTCACCGCCAGCGCCAGTTCGCCCGGATGCAGGAAGAAGGCTTCGCCATCGGCCAGCACGATCTCATCGCTCATCACCCGATCCAGGGCGGCACTCACTTCCTGCTTCGGGCCGCTCAGATCGATAAAGGCGGCGGTATGCCCGCTGAAGGTACGAAACTGATTCCCCAGCCGCACATCGACCGTGGCACCATTAATGCGTTCGACCGGCGGGCGCGGCTCGATGGCCAGTTTGCCACTATCCAGCCAGGCTTCAATATCGCGATCGCATAATCTCATTGCGGAAACTCCATGACATAAGTGTAGCGAACCGACTTCAGCCTGCCTGTCGTCGGTCTGCTCCACGTCCGGCCGGACGTGGATTATTCAAAAAACTGGTTAATTTTCGCCTTGAGGATATCGATGGCGATACGGTTTTTTCCGCCGCGCGGCACGATGATATCGGCGTACTGCTTGGAGGGCTCGATGAACTGCAGGAACATCGGACGGACCGTCTTCTGATACTGACTCATCACCGAATCCATCGAACGTCCGCGCTCATTGACGTCGCGTTTCATACGGCGCATCAGACAGATATCGAGCGGCGTGTCCACGAAGATAGAGAAGTTGAGTTCCTGACGCAGCCGGGCGTCGGTGAGCAGCAGAATGCCCTCCAGGATAATTACCTTTTTGGCTTTCAGATGCTGGGTCTGCTGCGTGCGGGTGTGTTCAACGTAGCTGTAGACCGGCAGTTCGATATCCTGACCGGCTTTCACCGCCTGCAGGTGCTGCAGCAGTAAATCATGATCCATCGCGCTGGGATGGTCATAATTGGTTTTAACCCTCTCTTCCATGGTGAGGTGACTTTGATCTTTGTAATAAGCATCTTCCGGGATGACCCCGATGTGCTCGTCACCTACCTGATCACGGATTTCACGATAGAGCGTGCTGGCAATTAAACTTTTACCGGATGCGGAAGCGCCGGCAATGCCTACAATCACGCACTGATGAGACTTGTCAGTCATACTTTTTTAAGACCTGATAACTGGAGCCTGCCACTGGACACACATTACGCGGGCAGCGGACGGGCCGAAATGGAGAGGGTGTGTTCGCGCTAAGTATAGGGATTTCGGTCTTTTGATGCCAGAGAAATGGCGTCGGCGACTTTTCAGACTTTCCCCTTTGGACGCCACTCATTTCACCGATAAACTGTTGTCACAGCCAATTATAACTAAAATGGCCCCTTCAGCGTGCCGGCTAGCCCGTGCGCGAAGCTCTCATCACGCCCCGAGAAGGCATCAGGAGTTGTATGCACTGGAAGACTTTGACCTATTTTGGCGACAGCATGCTGTTGATTCCGACAGCCGTGATTATTGCCCTGATTTTACCGTGGAAGAGTGACAACCGTCTTACCGTCTTCTACTGGATTGTGGCGTTTGGCCTGGCCGGCCTGACGGTGAGCATTTCGAAGATTCTGTTTCTGGGATTCGGCATCGGCAGCGCGCGCTTTAATTTTACCGGTTTCAGCGGTCACAGCGCGATGTCCGCTACGCTGTGGCCGGTGATGCTCTGGCTGATCTCGGGGCGCTGGTCGCTGCCGGGTCGCGTCGTGGCGATCGCCGTCGGCTATCTGATCCCGTTGATGGTGGGCTTCTCCCGCCTGGTGATCCATGCGCACTCCAGGAGCGAGGTCGCCACCGGTCTGCTGCTGGGCTTCACGCTGAGCACCGCGTTTCTGATCTCGCAGCGGCGCACCACGCTTAAAGGCTTTAGCTGGCCGCAGGTCGGTGCTGCGCTGGTCGTACCATTTATTCTGATGAGTCACGGGCGCGTCGCCACCACGCAGCAGTTTCTGGAGCGCTTCTCTGCCAGCCTCGCGGGGATGGAAAAACCCTATACCCGCGCCGATCTTTTTCGTCAGTAATCAATAAGCTGGACCGCCACCACCGCCTGCCCGTCAATTCGCCGAATAACGGGCAATTTTGATTTCCCCCCTTTTTTCTTTGCCGAATGTGCTAGCATGCAGTCAGAGAATGACTGGTGCCTGATTCGCCGTTGCGGAGCCCTGCACCCTGCCGGAAGCCCGCATGACTGAGATTTTATCCCCGCAAAATAACATCCCCAATCGCTGGCTCCAGGCGCTGGTTCTGGGCGGGGTCCTCTTTTTCCTGACGCTGTTCTGTCTTGAACTGATCGTGGTCAGCGGGAAAATCTCCCCGCTCTGGTTTCCGACCACGCTGATGACCGTGGTGGTCTTCCGCTGTCCGACGCGCCAGCTGCCGCTGCTGCTGGCGGCCTGCGTACTGGGCACCGCCAGCGCGAACGCCCTGGTCATCGGGCCCGCCTTTTCCAACCTTAAATTTACGCTGCTCAACCTGATTCAGGCCGGGGTCGGCGGTATGCTGCTGCGCGCCCTGCTGAACCGGCGCGCACCGCTGGATTCGCTGAGTGACTGGGCACGCCTGGTGCTGTCGGTCGGCATTATGACGCCGCTCCTCGGCGGCCTGCTGGCGATCTGGACGCTTCAGGTCAGCGGCGAGGCGTTGTTTCCCTTCTTTTATACCTGGGTGATCTCCGAGATCATCGGCATGCTGGTGCTCGGCCCGATGCTGCTGCTGCTGCCCTGGCCGCTGCGGCGTGCGCAGTTCAGCGATCTGCGCCTGGCCGAACTCGCCCTGACGCTGCTGCTCACCCTCGGCGCCAGTTACCTGTCACTGCGCTTTCTGCCGTGGCCCTTTACCTTTATCGTGGTGATTCTGTTCTGGTGCGCCGTTCGCCTGCCCAAGCTGCAGGCGTTTATTCTGTTCTTCCTGAACGCCAGTTTTATCTCGATGCTGCTGGCATTAGATCTGGTCAGCGTCGTCAACAACAACAGTTCGCTGGGCCCGGTTTCCAGCTGGCTGCCGTTTCTGCTGGTGCTGATCCCCAGCCATATCATGTCGCTGGTGATGGACGCCTCCCGGCGCGAAAAACTGCATATCTCCGACAGTGAAACCCGCTTCCGTCACGCCATGGAGTATTCGGCGATCGGAATGGCGCTGGTCGCCCCGCAGGGCAACTGGCTGCAGGTGAACCGCTCACTCTGCCAGATCCTCGGCTATCCGGCCGACGAGCTGAAGCGGCTGACCTTCCAGCAGATCACCCATCCCGACGATCTCTCCCTGAACATGCAGCATGTCAGGCGACTGCTGGAAGGCGACATCGACACCTATACCCTGGAAAAGCGCTATTTCCGCAAAGATGGCGAAATCGTCTGGGCGCGTCTGACCGTGTCGCTGGTGCGCGACAGCAGCCATGCCCCGCTCTACTTCATTGCGCAGATCATCGATATCTCGGAGCTGAAACAGAGCGAACAGGTGAACCGGCGGCTGATGGAACGCATCACGCTGGCCAACGAAGCGGGCGGCATCGGCGTCTGGGAGTGGAACCTGCTGACCGGTGAGATGCTGTGGGATAAGCGCATGTACGACCTGTTTGGCCTGGCTCCGCATGAGTCGCCCAGCTATGACCTCTGGATCCATCTGCTGCACGCCACCGACCGCGAGTATGCGGCGCTGACGGTGCAGCAGGCCATTGAGACGCGCAGCGCCTTCCATATGGAGTATCGCGTGGTCGACAGGCAGGGCCAGCGCTGGGTGCGCACCCAGGCTAACCGGCTGCTGAGCAAAGAGGGACGCATCGAGCGGATGCTGGGTATCTGTCAGGACATCACGCCGCTGCGCAATCTGAATGAGGCGCTGTTTCAGGAGAAAGAGCGCATGGCGATCACCCTGGATTCGATCGGCGAAGCGGTGATCAGCACCGATAAAGAGATGTGCGTGGCCTTTATGAATCCGGTGGCCGAGAAGATGAGCGGCTGGTCGCAGGCGCAGGCCACCGGTCAGCCCCTGAGCAAGGTGCTGCACATCACCCAGGGCCGCAACGGGCCCGAAGTGGAAAATCTGCTGCTGTGCCAGCTGCCGCCGGAGAAGGTTGCGCCAGATTTCGCGGAAGATCTGGTGCTGCATGCGCCGGATGGGGGTCATATCGACATTCACTACAGCATCACCCCGCTGCGTTCGGAAGCCGGGCTGGAACAGGGTGCCGTGATGATTATTCAGGATGTCAGTGAGTCTCGTAAGCTGATGAAGCGTCTGAGCTACAGCGCGCTGCATGACACCCTGACCAGCCTGCCCAACCGCGCCAGCTTTGAACTGCAGCTTAAGCGCCTGCTGTTTGATGCCGCGGAACATCGTCATCACCATGTGCTGGTCTTTATCGATCTGGACAAGTTTAAGGCCGTGAACGACAGCGCCGGACACGCCGCCGGGGATGCGCTGCTGCGCGAACTCTCCGCGCTGATGCAGCACCATCTGCGCAGCAGCGATTTCCTGGCCCGTCTGGGTGGCGATGAGTTCGCCCTGCTGATGCCCGACTGCGAAGTCGCGCAGGCGCATGACGTGGTGCAGCGTATCGTCGCCGCGGTCAATGACTACCGCTTCCAGTGGCTGGGTCGTCTCTATCAGGTCGGCGCCAGCGCCGGGGTAACGCAGATCTCCGCCGAAAACTGCCAGAGCAGTGACGTCCTGTCCCAGGCGGATATCGCCTGTTACAACGCCAAACGCAGCGGACGCGGACGGCTGATGATCTATGAACAGCATCGCCTGCCGTTGCCGGGAAATCATCAGGGGCTGGATGCCGGGATGATCGATGCCCTGCAGATCGAACTGCCCGCCTGGGCCGTTGCGCCGCCGAAAACGCCGCAGGCGGCCTTTGTCTGGCTGCTGGATGTCCAGCTGCTAACCGCTGACGGGCTGCTGATGGATGAGACGCTGCTGCGCAGTAATCTTGCCGATGAGACGCTGCGCCGCCGGCTGGATAACAACATTCTTGACGCGTTTTTCCGCCACACTGTGCAGGTACTGAATCAGAAAGGCATACCGGTGATCCTGCCGCTGAATGCGCAGGTCCTGAACGATGCTGCCTTTATGCAGCAGCTCTGTCAGCGCGTTGTCGCCGCAGGGATGGCCGACAGCCGCGGCGGTTTTGCTTTCCCGGCGGCGAGCGTCATCGGTAAAGGCGACCAGGTGTATGCAGCGCTGCGGCAGCTGCGGCAGTGTGGCTGCCGTATCGTCCTGCAGCAGTTTGGCCGTAATCTGGATGCCTTTCATCTGCTGAGCGATGACGTGGTCGATTATCTGGTGCTGGCGCCCGATCTGGTGGCGAACGTCCATACCAACCTGATGGATGAGATGCTGCTGACCATTATTCAGGGCCAGGCATCGCAGCGTCATATTTCGGTGCTGGCCGGTCCGGTGTCCGTGCCGGCCATGCTCAACACCCTGGCGACGCTGGACGTGGATGGCGTCTGGGGCAGTGCTGTCGCCGAGCGTCAGCCGCTGCGTTCGCTGGCCGAGGATCGCATCTTCGCTATCCGTTAATTCCCGCGCGGGCCGCTTGCCACCCCGCTGAAGCTGCGCTAAAGTCGCCCCCTTTTTTCCGGCATGGGGGCGAAAATGTTCATAGGATTCGATTACGGTACGGCTAACTGCTCCATTGCAGTCAGCGAAAATGGCGCGCCACGCCTGTTAACGCTGGAGAACGATCAGCGCCTGCTGCCGTCAATGATCTGTGCGCCTACCCGCGAGTCGGTCAGCGAATGGCTCTATCGTCATCATCAGGTGGCGACGCCGGACAGCGAAACCACGGCGCTGCTGCAGCGAGCGCTGCGCTTCAACCGCGAAGAAGATATTGAGGTACAGCCCAATAGCGTGCAGTTTGGCCTGACCGCGCTGCAGCACTACATGGTTGATCCGGAAGATGTCTGGTTCGTTAAATCCCCTAAATCGTTCCTCGGTGCCAGCGGCCTGAAGCCTCAGCAGATTGCCCTGTTTGAAGATCTGGTCTGCGCCATGATGCTGCACATCCGTCAGCAGGGCGAAAGCCAGATCGGGCAGACCATTGAGCAGGCGGTTATCGGGCGACCGGTCAACTTCCAGGGGCTGGGCAGCGAAGAGTCTAACCAGCAGGCCGAAGGTATTCTGCTGCGCGCCGCGCACCGTGCCGGTTTCCGCGACGTCGAGTTTCAGTTCGAGCCGGTGGCGGCCGGACTGGATTTCGAGGCGACGCTGCAGCAGGAGACGCGCGTGCTGGTCGTCGATATCGGCGGCGGAACCACCGACTGCTCGATGTTGCTGATGGGGCCAACGTGGCGCGACAAAGCGGACCGCCGTGAAAGCCTGCTGGGCCACAGCGGCTGCCGCGTCGGCGGCAACGACCTGGACATCATGCTGGCGTTTAAGACCCTGATGCCCCTGCTGGGCCTCGGCGGCAATACCCAGAAAGGCACCGCCCTGCCCGCCCTGCCGTGGTGGAACGCAATCGCCATCAATGACGTTCCGGCCCAGAGCGACTTTTACAGTGCCGCCTGCGGAAAATGGCTGCGGGATCTGGTGCGCGATGCCGAACAGGGTGACGTCGTGGCGCGCCTGCTGAAGGTGTGGCAGCAGAAACTGAGCTATCGTCTGGTGCGGGCGGCCGAAGAGAGCAAGATCGCCCTGTCAGCCAGCCCGGCGCATACCGCTTCGCTCGACTTTGTCGCCGCGGCGTTAGAGACGGAGATTGCGGTGAACCAGCTGCAGGAGGCGATCAGCCAGCCGCTGGAGAAGATTCTGGAGCAGGTGCAGCTGGCGCTGGCCACCAGCCAGATCAAACCTGATGTGATCTACCTGACCGGCGGCAGCGCGCGTTCGCCGCTGCTGCGCGCGGCGCTGCAGCAGACGCTGCCGGATACGCCGATTGCGGGCGGCGACGACTTCGCCTCGGTTACCGCCGGACTGGCCCGCTGGGCAGAAGTAATGTTCCGCTAATCCTGCGCGGCAACAATAAAAACGGCACCCGAGGGTGCCGTTTTTATTTGCGGACAACGCCAGGCTGAAGCTGGCGGCCTGTGCCTTTCACACATCCCGCCCTCCCTGCGCGTTGTACTTTGCAACCGGCGCAGGCAGCGGTCGCTCAGTACTGCTGCGCCGCCTGCCCGGTTCCCTGACCGTCTGGCCGTTATCAGAAAGCGATATTGGCGCTGATGCCGCCGATAAACGCATCTTTCACTTCGCTGACCGCACCCGGTGCCACGACATACTGCAGGTTAGGTCGCAGCGACATCCAGTTAGTCACTTTGGCGTTGTAGTAGATTTCATAGTCATATTCCGACCCGTCCTGAACCGGCAGCCAGGTCGGGCTGTCGAAGCGGCTCTCACCGTTCGCCTGATTCTGCTGACGCAGCGAGCGGGTATAGTCGCTGTTCACATGAATACGTGACGCGCCCACGCCAATCTCATCCTGCGGACGGGCGTCGAACGGCCCGGTCCAGGTGAAAGCGAGCGACTGATAGTTGTCGGTCTTCGACGTTTTGTGATCGTTCATCACCGCCTGCACGCGAACGCCCAGACCACGGTATGCATCACCACCCTGCGCAGTCAGCTGCTGCTGCAGTAACAGATAGCCGCCGTAGGCACGCGCCTGATCCTGATAGCCGCCGTTGCGCCAGCTGCTGTAGACATCGCCATCCACCGACGAGGTGTAGTAACCGATGCGGTAGTTACCCGGCAGTTTTTCCGGCCCGAAGGTGGGTTTCCAGCCCAGCTCGATCGGCACCAGATTGCCTTCAGAATGGCGGGTGTCCAGACGGAAGCCGTCGCCGCGATCGTAGTTGGCGCGGTTCTGATTATAGAAACCGACCTGGAAGAAAAGCTCAGGAGTAAGATTGAACTTAATGCGGCCGCCCCACTGCGACACCGGCCAGTTGAACCAGCGATCGCCGCGCCAGTTCCCCGCCTGGCCGCTGCCCAGCGCCAGGTTCTGGAACAGATTGCCATCGAAATTATCGAAGTCTTCACCTACCGTTACCCGACCGGCTTTCACATCGACCACATCGTCAAACAGCCCTTTGCGCAGCCAGAACTGCGTCAGGCGCCAGGTCTGGCCGCGACCGTAGACCTCCTGAACCGAAGAGAGCATCCCGGCGCGTCGGTCCCCTACCTGATCCGACAGGTTCTGACCGTCGCGATTGGTCACGGTCATCTGGAACTCGGCATCCTGCCAGTTCAGCAGTTTTTCCAGGTCAAAATTGGTGCCAAACGTCCACTGGTCGCTGTAGCGCATGGTGGTGTTGCTGTCCGCACCGCCGCCCAGGTTGGCCGCACTTTCCATGGTGTAGTTGACGTCAAACTTAATGCCGTCATCCTGTAACTGCGTCCGGTAGCCGCCCCAGTCACCGAACATCCATTCAGAGTCGGGACTCAACGCATCTGCGGCCAGAGCGGGCGTGGAGAGCATCGCCATAAGCAGGGTACCGGTTGCCACACCGGCAGAGGGAAAGCGGGCTTTTCTGTTTTTCATCGGGCGGATTCTTATGTAAGTGACTGAAAGTGACGCGCAGAGGATAGTGCCGGGCAGGGGGCGGTTTTTGTAAATACGTGCGCATCATTTCCGGAAGCGGCAGGTTATGCGCGTAACTGTGATCGGGATCGCTTAGCGGTGAAGATTCCGCCAGAAATCACCTTTTCTGCCAGATCAGCGATAAGCGGGGGCACGCTGGCCCCCTGCGATTACCGGCTCGCCTCATCCAGCTGCGTAATCTGCTCTGGCGAGAGCGTGAGCTGCAGCGCGCCAGTCAGATCGTCGAGCTGTTTCAGCGAGGTGGCGCTGACGATCGGCGCGGTGATGCCGGGACGGGCAATCTGCCACGCCAGCGCCACCTGCGTCGGCGTCACCTGCTGCGCCTCGCTGATGGCATCCAGCGCGTCCAGGATCCGCAGCCCGCGCGGATTGAGGTATTTTTCGACCACGCTCTGGCCGCGCGCGCTTTTCGCCGCATCCGCCGCTTCCCGGTATTTGCCGCTGAGGAAACCGCTGGCCAGGGAGTAGTAGTTAATCACGCCCAGACCGTGCGCGCGGACCACCGGCTCCAGCGCCGATTCATAGGGCTGGCGGTCATACAGGTTATATTCCGGCTGCAGGGTTTCGTAGCGTGCCAGCCCCTGTGCCTCACTGATCTCCAGCGCCTCCTGCAGCCGGTCGGCACTGTAGTTTGAGGCGCCGATAGCCCGCACTTTGCCTTCGCGGATCAGGCCGTCGAAGGCGCTCAGGGTCTCCGCCAGAGGCGTGTCCGCATCGTCACGGTGTGCCTGATAGAGGTCGATATAGTCGGTCTGTAAACGGCGCAGCGACGCATCAACCGCCTGACGGATATACTGCGGTTTCAGCCCGGTTTTCTCCGGCGTCAGCGCCATCCCCACTTTGGTTGCCAGAACGATCTGGTCGCGTTTGCCGCTTTTTTGCAGCCACTCGCCGATAATCGTTTCCGATTCTCCGCCTTTGTTGCCCGGCACCCAGCGCGAATAGACGTCCGCCGTATCAATAAACCAGAGCCCCCGCTCCACCAGCGCATCCAGCAAGGAAAATGCGGTGGCGCGATCCACCGTCCAGCCAAATACGTTGCCGCCAAACGTCAGTCGCGGAACGGCGATACCACTGTCACCTAACTGTCGGGTCTGATTCTGATGCATCTCTGGCTCCTTATTGACCTGAAAAACTGCCTGTTTCTCAGCATAGCAAAGGGATTTCACCCCTTTATGACGATTGTGCTGCGATTAATGAAAGAACAGGCATAATGAGGCCGCCCTGACAGAGATTCCTTATTTCCTTCAACTTTTGCCCGTCAGAGGCGACTACACTCTGTCGTTTGCAGGCTAACCTTTTGATGCCTGCGCCTGGGACTACGTCACTGCTGGAGAGCATCAAAACCATGAGCACCCGACACCCTGTTATGAAGAAAACCCTGATTGTGCTGGCCCTGATCGCCGTCGCGGCGGGTGGCTACTCTGTCTGGCAGCACCGCGCGGCGCCGCAAAGCAGCAGCCAGCCTGATGCGTCTGCACCAGGCGGCAAAGGCAGCGGTGAGGGCGCGCGTCGTCCACTGGCGCCGGTTCAGGCCGCCACCGCCACCCGCGAGAGTGTGCCGCAATACCTCAGCGGACTGGGTACGGTCACCGCCGCCAATACGGCCACCGTGCGCAGCCGGGTCAATGGCGATCTGCTGGCCATCCACTTTACCGAAGGCGATCAGGTCAACGCAGGCGATCTGCTGGCGGAGGTCGATCCGCGCCCTTATCAGGTTGCGCTGGCGCAGGCGCAGGGTCAGGTGGTCAAAGATCAGGCGACGCTGGCCAATGCCCGTCGCGACCTGGCGCGCTACGAGAAGCTGGCGAAAACGTCGCTGGTGTCACAGCAGGATCTCGATACCCAGCGTTCGCTGGTGGCCGAAACGCTCGGCACGCTGAAAGCGGATGAGGGCAGTGTCGCCAGCGCCCAGCTCAACCTGACCTACAGCCGGATTACCGCGCCGATCGCCGGCCGGGTCGGCCTGAAGCAGGTGGACGTGGGTAACTACGTCACCAGCGGCGACAGCACCGGCATCGTGGTCATCACCCAGACCCACCCAATCGATGTGATCTTCACCCTGGCGGAAAACAGCATCAGCCCTATTCTCAAAGCGCAGAAAAGCGGCCAGCCGCTGCTGGTGGAGGCCTGGGATCGCAGTAACAAAAACCTGATCGCCAGCGGCAAACTGCTGAGCCTCGACAACCAGATCGATGTCACCACCGGCACCATCAAAATCAAGGCGCGGTTCGATAATCAGGATGACGCACTGTTTCCTAATCAGTTCGTCAATGTGCGCCTGAAGGTCAACACCCTGCAGGATGCGATTGTGATCCCGCCTGCGGGACTGCAGATGGGCAACGAGGGGAACTTTGTCTGGGTGGTTAACAGCGACAACAAAGTGAGTAAGAAAAGCGTCGTGGCCGGTCTGCAGGATAGCCAGAAGGTGGTGATCACGGCCGGTCTGGAGGCGGGTGAGCGCGTGGTCACGGATGGTCTGGACCGCCTGACGGAGGGGGCAAAAGTTGAGGTCGTGGCGCCGCAGAGCAGCGCGCCGCGCAGCAGCCGCGCAACGCTGCCGTCAAAAGGAGAGCGTGAGTAATGCAGGTCATGCCTCCCGATCAGCATGGCGGACCGTCTCGCCAGTTTATTCTGCGCCCGGTCGCCACCACGCTGCTGATGATTGCGATTCTGCTGGCTGGCGTGCTGGGCTACCGCTTTCTGCCGGTTTCGGCGCTGCCGGAAGTGGATTATCCCACCATTCAGGTCGTAACCCTCTATCCGGGTGCCAGCCCGGATGTGGTCACCTCCTCCATCACCGCCCCGCTGGAGCATCAGTTTGGTCAGATGTCCGGCCTGAAACAGATGTCGTCGCAAAGCTCCGGCGGCGCCTCGGTGGTGACGCTGCAGTTTCAGCTGACGCTGCCGCTGGATGTGGCAGAGCAGGAAGTGCAGGCGGCGATCAACTCCGCCACTAACCTGCTGCCCAACGACCTGCCTAATCCGCCGGTCTATAACAAAGTGAATCCCGCCGATCCGCCCATCATGACGCTGGCCGTGACCACCCGCAGCATGCCGCTGACGCAGGTGCAGGATATGGTCGAAACCCGGATAGCGCAGAAAATTTCACAGGTCAGTGGCGTCGGCATGGTGACCCTGTCGGGCGGTCAGCGTCCGGCCGTGCGGGTTAAGCTCAACGTGCAGGCGCTGTCGGCGCTCGGCCTGACCAGTGAAACGGTGCGGACCGCCATCAGCAACGCCAACGTCAACTCCGCCAAAGGCAGCCTGGATGGCCCGACCCGCTCTGTCACGCTGTCGGCCAATGACCAGATGAAGTCCGCGGAAGATTACCGCCAGCTGATTATCAGCTATAAAAACAACGCCCCGGTACGGCTCGGCGACGTGGCGACGATCGAACAGGGCGCAGAAAACAGCTGGCTCGGCGCCTGGGCCAACCGCGACGCGGCAATCGTGCTCAACGTCCAGCGTCAGCCCGGCGCCAATATCATCGCCACGGCAGATAATATCCGCGCCATGCTGCCTGCCCTGACCGCGACCCTGCCGAAGTCCGTGGACGTGACCCTGCTCACCGACCGCACCACCAACATCCGCGCGTCGGTCAGCGACACCCAGTTTGAGCTGGTGCTGGCGATGGCGCTGGTGGTGATGATTATCTATCTCTTTCTGCGTAACGTGCCTGCCACGCTGATCCCGGCGGTGGCGGTTCCCCTGTCGCTGATCGGCACCTTCGCCGCCATGTATTTCCTGGGCTTTTCGATCAACAACCTGACGCTGATGGCGCTGACCATCGCCACCGGGTTCGTGGTCGATGATGCCATCGTGGTGATCGAGAACATCTCACGCTATATCGAAAAGGGTGAGAAACCGCTGACCGCGGCGCTGAAAGGGGCCGGTGAGATCGGCTTTACCATTATCTCGCTGACCTTCTCGCTGATTGCGGTGCTGATCCCGCTGCTGTTCATGGGGGATGTGATTGGCCGCCTGTTCCGCGAGTTTGCCGTGACGCTGGCGGTCGCCATCCTGATCTCGGCGGTGGTCTCGCTGACCCTGACGCCGATGATGTGCGCCCGGATGCTGAGCGCGGAGTCATTGCGTAAACAGAACCGTTTTTCGCGCGCCTGCGAAGCCCTGTTTGACCGCATCGTGGCCTTCTATGGCCGCTGCCTGCGCCGGGTGCTCAATCACCCCTGGCTGACGCTGTCAGTGGCGCTCGGCACCCTGATGCTGACGCTGATGCTGTGGGTGATGATCCCGAAAGGCTTCTTCCCCCAGCAGGACAACAGCATTATTCAGGGCACGCTGCAGGCACCGCAGTCGGTCTCCTACGCCAGCATGGCGCAGCGCACCCGCGATGTCGCCTCTATCATCATGAAAGATCCGGCGGTGCAGAGCCTGACCTCCTTTGTCGGAGTGGATGGCACCAATGCCGCGCTCAACAGCGCCCGGCTGCAGATCAATCTCAAACCGCTGGACGAGCGCGACGACCGCATTCCGGCGATTCAGCAGCGTCTGCAGACGGCGGTGAGTCAGGTACCGGGAGTGCAGCTCTGGCTGCAGGCCGTGCAGGATCTCACCATCGATACCCAGGCGAGCCGCACCCCTTATCAGTTTACGCTGCAGTCCGGTTCGCTCACCTCGCTCAGCACCTGGGTTCCGGCCCTGCTGACCCGGCTGAATACGCTGCCACAACTGCGCGATGTCAGCAGCGACTGGCAGGATCAGGGGCTGGAGGCGTTTGTTAACGTCGATCGCGACAGCGCCAGCCGTCTGGGCATCAGCATGGCGGACGTGGACAATGCGCTCTACAACGCCTTTGGTCAGCGGCTTATCTCCACCATCTATACCCAGGCTAATCAGTATCGCGTGGTGCTGGAGCAGGACAATCACGCCACGCCGGGGCTGGAGAGCCTTGAGGCGATCCGCCTCAACAGCAGCGACGGCGGCAGCGTGCCGCTCAGCGCCATCGCCCGCATAGAACAGCGTTTCGCGCCGCTGACGATTAACCATCTCGACCAGTTCCCGTCGGCGACCTTCTCGTTCAACGTGGCGGAGGGTTACTCTCTGGAAGATGCGGTGAAAGCGGTGTCGCAGGCGGAAGCTGCGCTGGGCATGCCTGCGGAGATGATGACCCAGTTCCAGGGCAGCACGCTGGCGTTCGAAGCGGCCCTGAGCAGCACCGTCTGGCTGATCGTGGCGGCCATCGTCGCGATGTACATCGTGCTGGGCGTGCTCTATGAGAGCTTTATTCATCCGATTACCATTCTCTCCACGCTGCCGACCGCCGGGGTCGGCGCGCTGCTGGCGCTGATGCTCAGCGGCAATGAGCTGGATATCGTCGCCATCATCGGCATCATCCTGCTGATCGGCATCGTGAAAAAGAACGCCATCATGATGATCGACTTTGCGCTGGCGGCCGAGCGGGAACAGGGGATGACCCCCTATGACGCTATCTATCAGGCCTGCCTGCTGCGTTTCCGTCCGATTCTGATGACCACGCTGGCGGCCCTGCTCGGCGCGCTGCCGCTGATGCTCAGCACGGGCGTCGGGGCCGAGCTGCGTCATCCGCTGGGGATTGCGATGGTTGGCGGACTGATCCTGAGCCAGGTGTTAACCCTCTTCACGACGCCGGTCATCTACCTGCTGTTCGATCGGCTGGCGCACGCGACGCGCCGCCGCTTCCGCCGCACGGAGGCCGCAGAGTGAAGTTCTTTGCCCTGTTTATCCATCGGCCCGTAGCGACCACCCTGCTGACGCTGGCCATCGCGCTGGCCGGGGTGCTGGGTTTCCGCCTGCTGCCGGTGGCCCCGCTGCCCCAGGTCGATTTTCCGGTGATCGTGATCTCCGCCTCGCTGCCGGGTGCCGCGCCGGAGATCATGGCGTCGTCGGTGGCCACGCCGCTGGAGCGATCGCTGGGCCGGATCTCGGGCGTCAGCGAAATGACCTCCACCAGCTCGCTGGGTAACACCCGCATCATCCTGGTGTTCGATTTCGATCGTGACATCAACGGGGCCGCGCGCGACGTACAGGCCGCGATTAACGCGGCGCAGAGCCTGCTGCCGACCGGGATGCCGTCGCGGCCGACCTGGCGCAAGGTTAACCCTTCCGACGCGCCGATCATGATCATGACGCTGACGTCCGATACCTATAATCCGGGTCAGCTCTACGACTACGCCTCAACCCAGCTGGCGCAGAAACTGTCGCAGATCGAGGGCGTGGGTGATGTGACCGTGGGCGGCAGTTCGCTGCCTGCGGTTCGCGTCGCGCTGAACCCTCAGGCGCTGTTTAATCAGGGCGTCTCGCTGGATGATGTGCGCACCGCCATCTCCAGTGCCAACCAGCGCCGCCCGCAGGGCGCACTGGATGATGCCCAGCAGCGCTGGCAGCTCCGGACTAACGATGCGCTGCAGACCGCCCGCGAATATCAGCCGCTGATCGTTCACTATCACAACGGCGCGGCCGTCAGGCTGTCGGATGTGGCGACGGTGGAGGATTCAGTTCAGGATGTGCGCAACGCCGGGATGTCGCGCGGAAAGCCGGCGGTGCTGCTGCTGATCCGCAAAACGCCGGATGCGAACGTGATCGATACCGTGGACCGGATCCGGGCCGAAATGCCCCGGCTGCATGAGGTGATCCCGGCCGCTATCGACCTGCAGATTGCGCAGGATCGCTCACCGACGATTCGCGCGTCGCTGCATGAGGTCGAGCAGTCGCTGGTGATCGCCGTGGTGCTGGTGATCATGGTGGTGTTTCTCTTCCTGCGTTCGGGCCGGGCCACGCTGATCCCCGCCGTCGCCGTGCCGGTTTCGCTGATCGGCACCTTCGCCGCCATGTACCTCTGCGGCTTCAGCCTGAATAACCTGTCGCTGATGGCGCTGACCATCGCCACCGGCTTTGTGGTGGATGATGCGATCGTGGTGCTGGAGAACATCGCCCGCCACGTCGAAGCGGGCATGAAACCGCTGGCGGCCGCGCTGAAAGGGGTGCAGGAAGTCGGATTCACGGTACTGTCGATGAGCCTGTCGCTGGTAGCGGTATTCCTGCCGCTGCTGATGATCGGCGGGCTGATTGGCCGCTTCTTCTCGGAATTTGCCATTACCCTGTCGGTTTCTATCGTCATCTCCCTGTTCATCTCGATCACCCTGACGCCGATGATGTGCGCCTATCTGCTGAAGCCGCACGCACCGCGCAGCCAGCCACGCCGTCGCGGGGCGGGCCGTCTGCTGATGGCGATCCAGCAGGGCTATGGCCGTTCGCTCAGGGTGGTGCTGAACCATGCGCGCTGGGTCATGCTGCTGTTTGTCGCCACCATCATCCTGACCGGCTGGCTGTTCGTGCATGTGCCGAAAACCTTTATGCCGGAGCAGGATACCGGACGGCTCTCCGGCTTTATCTCCGCCGACCAGAGCATTTCGTTTCAGGCGATGCGCAGCAAGCTGCAGGATTTTATGGAGATTGTGGGGGCCGACCCGGCGGTGGATAGCGTGGTGGGCTTTACCGGCGGTATGCGCACCAACAGCGGCTCGATGTTCATCTCGCTGAAACCGCTGTCAGAACGTAAAGAGAGCGCGCAGGCGATTATCGCCCGGCTGCGCGGCAAGCTGGCGAAAGAGCCGGGTGCCAGTCTCTATCTGAATGCGGTGCAGGATCTGCGTGCCGGTGGACGGGAGTCGAACGCCAGCTATCAGTATTCGCTGCTGTCGGACGATCTGGGCGCACTGCGGACGTGGGAGCCGAAAATCCGTGAGGCGTTCTCTGCCCTGCCGCAGCTGGCAGATGTGAACTCCGATCAGCAGGATAAGGGCAGTGAGATGGCGCTGACTTATGACCGTGAGAGCATGGCGCGGCTGGGTATCGACGTCTCCCAGGCCAACGATCTGCTGAACAACGCCTTTGGCCAGCGGCTTATCTCCACCATCTACCAGCCGCTGAACCAGTACAAGGTGGTAATGGAGGTCGATCCACGCTACACCCAGGATATCAGCGCCCTGTCGCAGATGTTCGTGATCAACGACGCGGGCAAAGCGATTCCGCTGTCATGGTTCGCGCACTGGCAGCCGGCCAACGCGCCGCTGTCGGTGAACCACGAAGGCCTGTCGGCCGCCTCGACCATCTCGTTCAACCTGCCGGAAGGGGTGTCGCTGTCGCAGGCGTCGGAGGCGATCGATCGCACCATGACCGCGATTGGCGTGCCCTCCAGCGTGCGCGGCAGCTTTGCCGGAACCGCACAGGTGTTTGAGCAGTCGCAAAGCAGCCAGCTCTGGCTGATGCTGGCGGCGATCGGGGCGGTCTATATCGTGCTGGGGATCCTCTACGAGAGCTATGTGCATCCGCTGACCATTCTCTCTACCCTGCCCTCGGCGGGCGTGGGGGCGCTGCTGGCGCTGGAACTCTTCGATACGCCTTTCAGCCTGATTGCGCTGATTGGCATTCTGCTGCTTATCGGCATCGTGAAAAAGAACGCTATCATGATGGTCGATTTTGCACTGGAGGCGGAGCGCAACGGCCAGCTCAGCGCGCGCGAGGCGATCTACCAGGCCTGCCTGTTGCGCTTCCGGCCGATTATGATGACCACGCTGGCCGCCCTGTTCGGTGCGCTGCCGCTGGTGCTGAGCAGCGGCGACGGCGCGGAGCTGCGCCAGCCGCTGGGGATTACCATCGCGGGCGGCCTGGTGATGAGCCAGCTGCTGACGCTCTACACGACGCCGGTGGTCTATCTGATGATGGATAAACTGCGGCGCAAAAAACGTCCGCTGGTCGCCACGCCGCAGCCGTGACAGAGGCGATGGCTGCCGCGATCGGGGAACAGGCCGTTATCGGGGGATCGATGAGTACGCAAAGCACTAACGTCCGCTGGCAGTTATGGATTGTTGCCATCGGCTTCTTTATGCAGACGCTGGACACCACCATCGTGAATACCGCGATCCCCTCTATGGCGCACGATCTGGGTGTCAGCCCGCTGCACATGCACGCGGTGATCGTCTATTACGTGCTGACGGTGGCGGTGATGCTGCCGGTCAGCGGCTGGCTGGCGGACCGCTTTGGCGTGCGTAACATCTTTTTCAGCGCGATTGTGCTGTTCAGCCTGGGATCGCTGCTGTGCGCCCTCTCCGCCACGCTGGATCAGCTGGTACTCTCGCGGGTGGTGCAGGGGATTGGCGGCGCGATGATGGTGCCGGTAGGGCGTCTGACGGTGATGAAGATCGTGCCGCGTGAGCAGTACATGTCCGCGATGACCTTTGTCACCCTGCCCGGCCAGATTGGCCCGCTGCTCGGCCCGGCGCTGGGCGGCGTGCTGGTAGAGTACGCCAGCTGGCACTGGATCTTCCTGATTAATATACCGGTCGGCATCGCGGGCGCTATCGCGACCCTGATGCTGATGCCTAACTACCGTATGCAGACGCGGCGCTTTGACTTTGCCGGTTTTATGCTGCTGGCCGCCGGGATGGCGACCCTCACCCTGGCGCTGGATGGCCAGCGCAGCAGCGGCGGCTCTCCGCTGTTGCTGGGTGGCATGATTCTGGCAGGCACCTTCTCGCTGCTCTTCTATCTGCTGCATGCGCGCGGCAATGAAAACGCGCTGTTCAGCCTGAAGCTGTTCGATAACCGGATTTACGCGATTGGCCTGCTCGGCAGCTTCACCGGCCGCATCGGCAGTGGCATGCTGCCCTTTATGACGCCGATTTTCCTCCAGCTCGGCATGGGCTACAGCCCGTTCCACGCCGGTCTGATGATGATTCCGATGGTGCTGGGCAATATGGGGATGAAGCGCATCGTGGTGCGCATCGTTAATCTTTTTGGCTATCGCCGGGTGCTGGTGATGTCGACCGTGGCACTGGCGCTGGTGGTGCTGCTCTTCCCGCTGGTGGCGATGCTGGGCTGGGTCTGGCTGCTGCCGCTGGTGCTGTTTCTGCAGGGGATGGTTAACGCCATTCGCTTCTCATCGATGAATACCCTGACGCTGAAGGAGCTGCCCGATGAACTGGCCTCCAGCGGCAACAGCCTGCTGTCGATGATCATGCAGCTGTCGATGAGTATTGGCGTCACCGTGGCCGGGCTGCTGCTGGGGGCGTTTGCGCAGGAGAGCGTGGCGGGCAGCGCCGCAGAGCACCAGATGTTTATTTATACCTACCTGTGTATGTCGCTGATTATCATCCTGCCCGCGCTGGTGTTCTGGCGCGTTCCTTCCCAGGTGAGTACCAACGTCGATCTGCGACGCCGGAGAAAAAAATGAGAGTTAACCTGCGCCTGGGTATCGGGGCGAAACTGTTTATGGCGATCTTCGCCACCTGCATGCTGGTGCTGATCACCATGCACTGGGGCGTACGGCTCAGCTTCGAGCATGGCTTCGTCGATTACATCAAGCGCGGCAATCAGCAGCGCCTGAACCTGCTCAGCGATGCGCTGGCCGACCAGTATGAGCAGCACGGCAACTGGGATTTTTTGCGTCACAACGATCGGCTGATCTTCACTATGCTGCGTTCGCTGGAGCAGAACCCGGACAGCAGCAGTCAGCTGCCGCCCCACGGCTGGCGTACACAGTTCTGGGTGCTTGATCAGCAGTATAAGGTAATGGTCGGCCCGCCGGGGCCGGTGCCGCCGGAAGGCACGCGGCGCAATATCACCACCAGCACGGGCAAGATTGTTGGCTGGGTGATCGGCTCTCCCCCGGAGCGACTGACGCGCAGTACCGACATCAACTTTGATCTTCAGCAGCGGCGTACCAGCTGGATTATCGTCGGCCTCTCGACCCTGCTGGCAGCGCTGGCGACCTGGCTGATGGCGCGCGGTCTGCTGGCCCCGGTTAAGCGGCTGGTCGACGGCACTCATCATCTGGCGGCCGGTAACTTCGCCACCCGCGTCGAGGTCAGCAGCCGGGATGAACTGGGCCAGCTGGCGGGCGACTTCAACCTGCTTGCCCGCTCGCTGGAGAAAAACGAGAGCATGCGTCGCGCCTTTATGGCCGATATCTCCCACGAGCTGCGCACCCCGCTGGCGATTCTGCGGGGTGAGCTGGAAGCGATGCAGGATGGGGTACGCAAACTGACGCCGGAAGCGATCGCCTCGCTGCAGAGTGAAGTGGTGGTGCTGACCAAGCTGGTTGACGACCTGCACCAGCTGTCGCTGTCCGACGTGGGAGCCCTCGCCTACCGCAAACAGGCGACCGACCTGGTGCAGCTGCTGGAGGTAACGGCGGGCAGCTTTGCCGAACGCTATCGCGCGCACCAGCTGACGCTGAAACTGAATCTGCCCGATCAGGCGCCCTTCTTTGGCGATCCCGACCGCCTGATGCAACTCTTCACCAACCTGCTGGAGAACAGCCTGCGCTACACCGACAGCGGAGGCCGGGTGGAGGTGACGCTCCGCTATGAGGCTCCCGACTGGCATATCGAATTTGATGACAGTGCACCCGGCGTGGACAAGGCGTATCAGGCGCAGATTTTTGAGCGTTTCTTCCGCACCGAGGGGTCGCGCAACCGTGCCAGCGGCGGCTCAGGCCTCGGCCTCGCCATCTGTAAAAACATTGCGGCAGCGCATGGCGGCGACCTTCATGCGGCGCACTCTGATTTAGGTGGACTGAAAATCGCGCTACACTTGCGCTATGTTCCCCCTGTGTAGACGCTTATGAACCCGGAAACCCCCGATCCGCTGATTCTGGTGGTCGAAGATGAGCCGAAACTGGCGCAGCTGATGATCGACTATCTGCTTGCCTCAAATTACCGCACCCATCACATCGCCGACGGCAGTGCGGTGCTGGAATATGTTCGCCAGACGCCACCCGACCTGATGCTGCTGGATTTGATGCTGCCCGGCACAGACGGCCTGACGCTGTGCCGCGAAATCCGCCGCCATTCTGACCTGCCGATTATTATGGTGACGGCGCGCACCGAAGAGATCGACCGGCTGCTGGGGCTGGAGCTGGGCGCAGATGACTACATCTGCAAACCCTTCAGCCCGCGCGAAGTGGTGGCGCGGGTCAAAACCATTCTGCGCCGCGTCAGACGTTCGGCGGAAGAGCCGCAGAGCGCCTCGCTGCTGCGGGTCGATGAGAGCCGCTTCTACGCCAGCTGGCGCGACAAACCGCTCGACCTCACGCCCGCCGAGTTCCGCCTGCTGAAAACGCTGTCGCTGGAGCCGGGCAAGGTCTTTTCACGCGAACAGCTGCTCAACCATCTCTATGATGACTACCGGGTGGTGACGGATCGCACAATCGACAGCCACATCAAGAATCTGCGCCGTAAGCTGGAGACGCTCGACAGCGAGCAGCCCTTTATCCGCGCCGTCTACGGCATGGGCTATCGCTGGGAGGCCGATGCCTGTCATTTGATCTAGTTTGATCCCGATCAATTTACTTCCCTTTTCTCACTGCCTACAATTCCGCACCTTTTGCAGGGCTTAAGGCCCTGCACCTGCCGCCTTCGGCGGCATGCTGACCTGACATCAGTGAGACAAACATGAAACCCGAGCTTCTCTCCCCCGCCGGCACGCTGAAGAATATGCGTTACGCCTTTGCCTACGGCGCCGATGCCGTCTATGCCGGCCAGCCGCGCTACAGCCTGCGGGTGCGCAACAACGAATTTACCCACGAGAATCTTGCGCTGGGCATCAGCGAGGCCCACGCGCTGGGCAAAAAGTTCTATGTGGTCGTCAACATTGCGCCGCACAACGCCAAGCTGAAAACCTTTATCCGCGACCTGACGCCGGTGGTGGCCATGCAGCCCGACGCGCTGATCATGTCCGATCCCGGCCTGATTATGCTGGTGCGGGAGGCCTTTCCGTCGATGCCGATTCACCTGTCGGTGCAGGCCAACGCGGTCAACTGGGCGACGGTGAAATTCTGGCAGCAGAGGGGGCTGAGCCGGGTGATCCTGTCTCGCGAGCTGTCGCTGGAGGAGATCGCCGAGATCCGCCAGCAGGTGCCGGAGATGGAGCTGGAAGTCTTTGTTCACGGCGCGCTCTGCATGGCCTATTCCGGTCGCTGCCTGCTGTCGGGCTACATGAACAAGCGTGACCCGAATCAGGGCACCTGCACGAACGCCTGCCGCTGGGAGTACAAAGTGGCCGAAGGTCAGCAGGATGAGGTGGGCAATATCGTGGGTATCCATGAACCCATCGCGGTGCAGGATGTGACCCCCACGCTGGGCGTGGGCCAGCCGACCGACAAGGTGTTTCTGCTGGAAGAGAAGATGAAACCGGGCGAGGTCATGAGCGCATTCGAAGATGAGCACGGCACCTACATCATGAATTCGCGCGATCTGCGCGCCGTCGCCCATGTGGAGCGGCTCAGCGGGATGGGCGTGCATTCGCTGAAAATCGAGGGCCGCACCAAATCCTACTACTACTGCGCCCGCACCGCGCAGGTCTATCGCCGGGCGATTGATGATGCCGCCGAGGGTAAACCCTTTGATCCTTCACTGCTGCAGACCCTGGAAGGCCTGGCCCATCGCGGCTACACCGAAGGCTTCCTGCGCCGCCACACGCATGACAGCTACCAGAACTATCAGCAGGGCTTTTCGGTTTCCGATCGCCAGCAGTTTGTCGGCGAATTTACCGGCGAGCGTCGCGGTGAATGGGCGGAAGTGGCGGTGAAGAACAAGTTTATGCTGCACGACAGCGTGGAGATCATGACGCCTGCGGGAAACCTGCAGTGCCGGATCGATGCCCTGCAGAATGCCCGCGGTGAGTCCACAGAGATTGCGCCGGGCGATGGTCATCGCGTCTGGCTGCAGGTGCCTGAAGAGGTGGACCTGCAGTTTGCCCTGCTGCTGCGTAACTTCGATCACGGTGAAGATACCCGCGATCCGCATAACCGTTTACCAACGGAAACAATTTGTTGAAATCAGAACAGGATCACAGACCCTCAGGCCGGGCTGCTTTATAGTCCCGCCTGCTGCTAACGAGTAACAACAAACGGCAGATTTATCAGGAACCACCTCATTTACCCGCCCGGCTCCCCCGTGCGGGTTTTCTTTTTTCTCTCTTTCTCCAATAATTTGCTGCTGGCAGCTATGTTATAAACTCCTTTCTTACTCTGTAGATCCTCAAGGAACGCAAAATGGATAATAAACCGCTGACGCTGCTCATCCTGAACGGGAAAGGCGCGGGTAATGAAGATCTGCGCGACGCGATTACTGCCCTGCGTGAACAAGGTTTCGACATTGCGGTGCGTGTCACGTTTGAAAAAGGCGACGGCGACCGTTACGTCAAAGAGGCGATCGCGCTGCAGGCGGAAACCGTAGTGGCAGGCGGTGGCGATGGCACCATCAATGAAATCGCGACGGCGCTGGCCGCGTCCGATGCGGCGCATCGCCCGGTGCTGGGCATTCTGCCGCTGGGCACCGCCAATGACTTCGCCACCAGCGTCGGGATTCCGGAAGAGATGGAGCCCGCTTTGCGGCTGGCTATTCAGGGTAAAGCACACGCTATCGATCTGGCCCGGGTCAATCAGAGCCACTACTTCATCAACATGGCGACTGGCGGATTCGGCACCCGCATCACCACCGAAACGCCGGAAAAGCTGAAGTCAGCGCTGGGCGGCGTCTCTTACTTTATTCACGGCCTGATGCGCATGGATACGCTGAAACCTGACACCTGTGAAATCAGCGGCCCCGATTTCGCCTGGCAGGGCGACGCGCTGGTGATCGGTATCGGCAATGGGCGTCAGGCGGGCGGCGGTCAGCGGTTATGCCCGTCTGCCCTGATCAACGATGGCCGGCTGGATGTGAGTATCGTCACTGCTCAGGAGTTGCTGCCGACGCTGCTGCACTCCCTGACCGGCGACGACGACAATCCGGGTATCGTCACCACGCAGCTGGAATCCCTGACCATCCGTTCTCCGCATGAGATGACCTTCAATCTGGACGGTGAGCCACTTTCCGGCCGCGAGTTTGTCATCGAGGTGATGGCAGGCGCGCTGAGCTGCCGCCTGCCGCCGCAGTGCGCCCTGCTTTCCTGACACCTTAACGGGGGTAATCGCCCCCGTTCACTGCCCGTCCTCCCGCTGTTCTGAGCCCGCATACGCTACTACGCCCACCCCTTTCTGCCCTGTGATTTTCCCGGCTCTATACTCTGTGATTCCCTTCACAACTCTGCCAGCCTTACTTGTATGGTAGTATTAATGCGCGTATTTTTTCGTCATTCAACACTGACGTAAGGTACCCGGAATGAAAATTGTTAAGGCGGAAGTCTTTGTCACCTGTGCAGGCAGGAACTTTGTCACGCTGAAGATCACCACGGATCAGGGCCTGACCGGCGTGGGTGATGCCACCCTCAACGGTCGCGAGCTGCCGGTCGCTTCCTATCTGAAAGATCATGTCTGTCCGCAGCTGATCGGCCGCGATGCCCATCAGATCGAGGACATCTGGCAATACTTCTACAAGGGCGCTTACTGGCGTCGCGGTCCGGTCACGATGTCCGCCATCTCTGCCGTGGATATGGCGCTGTGGGATATCAAAGGCAAAGCCGCAAATATGCCGGTTTACCAGCTGCTGGGCGGCGCTTCCCGCTCCGGCGTGATGGTCTATTGCCACACCACCGGCCACTCCATTGATGAAGTCATGGATGATTACGCAAAGCACAAAGCGCTGGGCTTTAAAGCGATTCGCGTGCAGTGCGGCGTGCCGGGAATGAAAACCACCTATGGCATGGCGAAAGGCAAAGGGCTGGCGTATGAGCCTGCGACTAAAGGCAACTGGCCGGAAGAGCAGCTCTGGTCAACCGAGAAGTATCTCGATTTCACCCCAAAACTGTTCGCCGCGATCCGCGATAAATTCGGTTTCGATGAGCATCTGCTGCATGACATGCACCATCGCCTGACGCCGATTGAAGCGGCCCGCTTCGGCAAGAGCGTGGAAGCGTATCGCCTGTTCTGGATGGAGGATCCGACGCCTGCCGAGAATCAGGCGTGCTTCCGCCTGATCCGCCAGCACACCGTAACGCCGATTGCGGTGGGAGAAGTGTTCAACAGCATCTGGGATTGTAAGCAGCTGATTGAAGAGCAGCTGATCGACTATATCCGCACCACCATCACCCACGCGGGTGGCATTACCGGCATGCGGCGCATCGCGGATTTTGCCTCGCTTTATCAGGTGCGCACCGGCTCGCACGGCCCTTCCGATCTCTCGCCCGTCTGCATGGCGGCGGCGCTGCACTTTGACCTCTGGGTGCCGAATTTCGGCGTGCAGGAGTACATGGGCTTCTCCGAACAGATGATGGAGCTGTTTGATGCCAGCTGGCGCTTTGATCAGGGCTATATGCATCCCGGCGACAAGCCCGGCCTCGGCATCGATTTCAACGAAAAACTGGCGGCGAAATATCCCTACGAGCCTGCTTATCTGCCGGTCGCCCGTCTTGAAGATGGCACCCTCTGGAACTGGTAAGGAGAGCTGGATGAAAAGCGTCGTAATTGAACAGCCGGGAAAACTGACGATCGCCGAGCGCCCCCTGCCCCAGCCGGCGGCAGGCGAGGTGCGGGTAAAAGTGACCGGTGCCAGCATCTGCGGCTCGGATGTCCATATCTGGCACGGCCACAACCCGTTCGCCCGCTATCCGCGCGTCATCGGCCATGAGTTTTTTGGCGTGATCGATGCGGTGGGCGACGGCGTTGACGCGGCCCGCCTGGGTCAGCGCGTTGCGGTCGATCCGGTCATCAGCTGCGGCAGCTGCTATCCCTGCTCCGTCGGCCGGCCCAACGTCTGCGCCACACTGCAGGTGATCGGCGTGCACCGCGACGGCGGCTTCAGCGACTATGCGCTGGCACCCGCCCGCAATGCCTGGCCGCTGCCGGACACGATCCCCGATCGGCTCGCCAGCCTGATCGAGCCTTTTACTATCGCCGCCAACATCACGGCGTTTCTTCAGCCGCGTCCCGACGATATCGCCCTGATCTACGGTGCTGGCCCGATGGGGCTCACTGCCGTGCAGGTGCTGAAAGGGGTCTATGGCGTGAAGAGCGTAATGGTGGTGGATCGGCTGCCGGAACGGCTGGCACTGGCCGCGCAGAGCGGTGCGGACCAGTGCTTCGATAACGGTGAGATCCCGCTGGCGGAGCAGCTCAGCGGCGTGCAGCCGACCTTGATCATTGATGCCGCCTGCCATCCCGCCATTCTGACTGAGGCGGCGGCGCTCGCCTCACCGGCTGGCCGCATCGGCCTGCTGGGCTTCTCCGGCGAACCCTGCACCATCACGCAGCAAAGCCTGACCAGTAAAGAGCTGTCGCTGTTTACCTCCCGCCTGAACAGCAACCGTTTTCCGCAGGTCATTGACTGGCTGGAACAGGGTTTACTCCAGCCCGAAAAACTGGTCACACACGCCTTTCCGCTCAGGGACGTGGAACGCGCGATGACCCTGTTTGAAAAAGATCCTCGCACCTGCTGCAAAGTGATCCTGCAAATGGATTAACACCTGCTCTGCCCAGACGGTGCCAGTGCATGTTCGCGGGCACCCTTAAAACGATAAAACAGACCCTGGAGTTTGTATGTTCAAGAACCTGCGCTGGACCCTCGTTTTACTGCTGTTCCTGGTTTACATGATTAACTATCTGGACCGCGTCGCCCTGTCGCTGACGGTGCCGCTGGTTGAAAAAGATCTGGCGATTAATGCGGAACAGTTCGGCATCATCTTCGGCAGCTTCTTCTTTGGTTATGCCCTCTTTAACTTTGTCGGCGGTCTGGCCACCGATCGCTTCGGCCCCAAAATCGTTCTGGCCGTGGCGGTAGGCGCCTGGTCCATTTTCTGCGGTATGACCGCCCTGGCCACCGGCTTCTGGTCGTTGCTGATCCTGCGCATATTGTTCGGCATGGCGGAGGGGCCGATCTGCTCGTCGGCGAACAAAGCGATCAACGGCTGGTTTCCCCGCAAACAGGCCGCGACGGCCATGGGCCTGCTGAGTGCCGGTTCACCGCTGGGAGGCGCAGTTGCAGGCCCGATCATTGGCTATCTGGCGCTGGCCTTCGGCTGGCGGCCGGCATTCGTCATCGTCTGCTGCATCGGTCTGGTCTGGATGGCGTTCTGGCTCTTTTTTGCCGCAGACAATCCGGCCAAAAGCCCGCGGGTGACGGATGAGGAGCGTCAGCTCATCGCACGCCTCAAAAGTACCAGCCCGAACGATGAGGTCGATCTCGCCGAGACACCGCACCCTTTTGGCTACTACCTGCGTCAGCCGATTATCCTGGTCACCGCCTTTGCCTTCTTTTGCTACAACTACATCCTGTTCTTCTTTCTGAGCTGGTTCCCGGCCTACCTGGTGCAGGCGCACGGGCTGGATATCAAATCGATGAGCATCACCACGATGATTCCGTGGATCGTGGGCTTCGTCGGTCTGGCGCTGGGCGGCTGGATCTCCGATAAAATCTTTAACCTCACCAGCAAGCTGTTGTTGTCGCGTAAAATTGTGCTGGTGGTCTCACTGCTGGCAGCCGCAATTTGTGTGGCACTGGCGGGTACGATAAAAGAGGTGGTTCCCGCCGTAATGATGATGTCGGTGTCGATCTTCTTTCTCTATATCACCGGCGCGATCTACTGGGCCATTATTCAGGATGTGGTCCACAAGAGCCGCATCGGCAGCATCAGCGGTTTTATCCATCTGACAGGGAGTCTCTCCGGCATTATCGGGCCTGTTGTCACGGGCTTTATTGTTCAGCACACCGGCAAATTTGACAGCGCCTTTGTCCTGGCCGGGTGTGTTGCTGCGCTGGGTGCTTTCCTGGTGCTGTTTGTCATTCGCAGTCCGAAAACCCGCGATAAACCGGTTTCGGTCTGAGTGTTGTTTCTGACAGAACCATGATTTGGGGCGCTTTTCGCCCCGTTAGCCAAAAGGACGGATTATGTTACAGATCGATCGCCTGCCCGCAGAAATCAGGCGCCCCGCTTATGACCGCAGTCAGTTAAAAACCCGCATGGTGCACATCGGTTTCGGTGCCTTTCATCGTGCTCATCAGGCTCTGTGCAGCGATAAACTGGCTGAACAGGGCAGCGACTGGGGATACTGTGAAGTTAACCTCAATAGCGGTGCCCTGATTCAGGCGCTGCGCGAGCAGCATCTGCTCTATACCCTGACGGAGAGGGCCGATGACGCACAGCAGACCCGCGTGATTGGCGTCATTACCCAGGCGCTGCACGGTAAAAGTGACGGGATTGAGGCGGTCATTGAGGCGATGTCTCAACCCGATGTGGCGATCGTCTCCATGACCGTGACCGAGAAAGGCTACTGCCACCAGCCAGCCAGTGGACACATAAACCCGGACCATCCCGATATCGTGCATGACCTGCAGCATCCGGACGCACCGCGATCGCTGCCGGGGCTGATTCTGGCTGCGATTCGCCGCCGCCGGGATCGGAATCTGCCGCCCTTCAGCGTGATGTCCTGCGACAACATGCCGGAGAATGGCCATGTCACCCGCAACGTCATCGTGCAGCTGGCCCGGCTGCAGGATCCGGCGCTGGCCGATTATATTCAGCAGCAGATCACCTTCCCGTCCACGATGGTGGATCGCATCGTGCCAGCCATGACCGACGATGCGTTCAGCGCGCTCAGCGCGCGCCTGGGCTCCCGCGACCCGGTAGCGGTCGAAGCGGAACCTTTCTTTCAGTGGGTCATTGAAGATAACTTCGTCAATGGCCGTCCGGCGTGGGAGAAGGCGGGCGCAGAGCTGGTCAGCGATGTCCTGCCTTATGAAGAGATGAAACTGCGCATGCTGAATGGCAGCCACTCTTTCCTGGCCTATCTCGGCTTCCTGGCGGGCTATGAACACATCAGCGACTGCATGGCCGACCCCCACTTCCGTGCCGCCGCCCGTTCACTGATGGTAGATGAGCAGGCACCGACCCTGCGCACCCAGGGTGTCGACCTTAACGCCTATGCTGATTCGCTGATCGCCCGTTATGAGAACCGCGCCATTAAACACCGCACCGGGCAAATCGCCACCGATGGCAGCCAGAAACTGCCTCAGCGCCTGCTCGACAGCCTGCGCTGGCATCTGCAGCACGGCAGTGACTGCGACCTGCTGCTGCTGGGGGTGGCGGGCTGGATGCGCTACGTCGGCGGCGTCGACGAACAGGGCCAGCCGATTACCCTCCGCGATCCGATGCAGAAACAGCTGGCGGAATGTGTGGCCGCCAGCGAAGAGGGCGAGGCGCGCGTACGGGCCCTTCTCTCGCTGCGCGAAGTGTTTGGCGAGGATCTGCTGCAGAACGCCGATGTGGTCGCCCGGCTGACCGGCTGGTATCAGCAACTTTCAGAAAAGGGGGCGCGCGCGACGGTGCATCACTGCCTCGAACGCCGCCAGCAGCAGGCCAATAAAGGGCTGGCGCAGACGCAGCGTGCTGATTAGACTGACACTTTCCCATCGCGCTGGCTCCGGCCAGCCGTAATATGGATATTGCTGCATGTCGATCGCCTATACCATTACAACCAGCGAACCGGTGAATCAGCAGATTTACCGGTATCTCCGCAAAGATATCGTCACCTGCGCGATTCAGCCGGGTTCGCTGCTGTCGGAAAAAGAGGTCTCTGCGCGCTTTAACGTCTCGCGCCAGCCGGTGCGGGAAGCGTTTATCAAGCTGGCCGAAGCGGGACTGGTACAGGTATTGCCGCAGCGCGGCACCTTCGTGCGCAAAATTTCCGCCAAACGGGTGGCGGATGGCCGCTTTATCCGTGAGGCGGTGGAAATCTCGGTCGTGCGTCGTGCGGCGCAGGAGATCACAGCGCCAGCGCTGATGGCGCTGGAGCATAACCTGCAGCTGCAACGCATGGCCGCAGCGCGCCATGACAGCCAGGCGTTTCTCAGCCTGGACGATGAGTTTCATCGTCTGATTGCAGAAAGCATTGACTGCAGGCTCGCCTGGGAAACGGTGGAGAACATCAAAGCCGCCATGGACCGGGTCCGGTTCCTGACGCTGAGTGAAGTCTCCCCGCCGGAAAAGCTGATTGAGCAGCATGAAGAGATTTTTGCCGCGCTGACGTCTCACGATGCGGAGGCGGCCGAAACGGCCATGCGTCTGCACCTGCAGGAGATGATCTTCTCTATCACTCCGATTGCCGAGCGCAACAGCGCCTGGTTCGAAACGCCCTGAGTCACGCCCTCATCGCCTGCCAGGACGATGAGGGGCTGCATCACTACCACCATTGATGAAAATGGTGAACCGGCCCGATGCCCTTGCCGACCTCCAGTGAATCCGCCTGCAGCAGCGCCTGCTGCAGCCAGCTTTTCGCCTCTGCAAGGGTGTCTGCCCAGTCAGCATGGCGCGGACGCAGAGCCGCTAACGCCGCCGACAGGGTACACCCCGTGCCGTGCGTATGCCGGGTGTTGACGCGCGGGGTGCTGAATCGCTGCTCTGCGCCGGGGGCGATCAGCCAGTCCGGGCTTTCGCCCGTCGCCAGATGACCGCCCTTCATCAGCACGGCCTGACAGCCCAGCGCGAGCAGTGCCCGCCCCTGCTCGCGCATCTCCGCTTCGTCGGTGGCGAGAGCACAATCCAGCAAGGCCGCCGCTTCCGGCAGATTAGGGGTGATCAGCGAGACCTGTGGCAATAACAGCTCACGGACACTGGCCACGGCGTCCGGGGAAAGCAGCGCATCCCCGCTTTTCGCCACCATCACCGTATCCAGCACCACAAAGGGGATCGCCGCCTGCTTCAGGCGGGCGGCCACCTGTTCCACGATAGCCGTTTCCGACAGCATGCCAATTTTCGCACTGTCGATGCGGATATCACTCAGCACCGAGTCGAGCTGAGCGGTGACGAAGTCCGGATCGATACGGCAGACCGACTGCACGCCGCAGGTATTCTGTGCCACCAGCGCGGTAATAACACTGGTGCCATAGGCACCCAGCGCGGAGAACGTTTTGAGATCGGCCTGGATCCCGGCGCCACCGCTGGGATCGGTCCCGGCAATCGTCAGGGCATTAATGCGTTTCATGCTGTGCCTCCAGCGTCCAGAGTGCATCAACAAACGCCGTGGCAAAACTGCCCGGCGCGGCGGCCTGTGACGCCGCCCTCTCCCCCGCTGACGACATGACCTGACAGGCGGCGGCCACGTTTAACAGCCGGTCGCCGGGCAGGCTGCTGAACCCCGCCACGACCGCTGAGAGCGCGCAGCCGGTGCCGACTACCCGCGTCATCAGGGGCGAGCCGCCGCGAAGCGCAACGATCCGCGTACCGTCGGTAGCGTAATCCACCTCCCCACTGACGATGACCAGCGTGCGCCAGGTGGTGGCGAGCTGCCGGGCGGCATCGAGCGCCGCATCCGCCTGATGCAGCGTATCCACGCCGCGTCCGCCACTGGCCTGCTTTGCCAGCGCCAGAATCTCTGAGGCGTTACCGCGGATCACGGCCGGTTCCTGACTCAATAACTGCTGGCAGAAGTCACTGCGCAGCGTCAGTGCGCCGACCGCCACCGGGTCGAGCGTCCAGGGGGTGCCTGCCTCCCGGGCGGCAGTGACGGCGGCCTGCATCGCCTGCTGACGCTCGCGGGTCAGAGTGCCGACATTGATGAGGAGCGCATCGGCAAAGCGGCTGAACTCAGCGGCTTCGCCAGCATCGATAACCATCGCCGGAGAGGCGTTCAGAGCCAGCAGCACGTTGGCGGTAAAGTTCTGTACCACCTCATTGGTCATACAGTGCACCAGCGGTGAGTGACGGCGAAAAGCGTGCAGAAAAGGCGCGAAGTGCGCGGCGGAAAGGTGTTGAGATGGCTGTGACATCATAGCTCCCAACCGGCGAACAAGAAGGCGAATGCGGTCAGGCATCAGACTTCCCTACGCTGGCATTATCCAGATCAGGTAATACGGGTATTTCTCAGCCTTCACAAAGAAGGGCACCCCGAGTCGTTTAACTAAATTCAGTCAGTCAGGATAGTAATGTCAGCAGGCGGTCCTGTAAACGCATACCGCACGATTACGGCATCACTCCCGGACTCCGTTGGCGTCCTCACTCACCGGCAGAAACCGCTCGGGCAGTCTGCGCTGCCCCGCTTCTGCCACATCCGGATTCGCGAAGAAACCCGTAACACTTTACCAGGCGATCCCGTTTATTTCGCGCAACTTTCACCTGTCGCGTTCCAGATTACCTATACAGGTTAACTGTCTGATCAATCTGGGCATTTATCTTTTTCACACACTGCACGTGTTGCCGCACTGGACTTTTTTCACGCAACGCAGAAAAAGAGTGCGCCAGCTTACAGGACAAACACAAAACGGTTAAAGAAAGCACCGACCTGTGCTATTCACAGTGCAGGATAAACCTGCCAGGGAGGCTGACGGAATGGAGAAGACCTTTCATATCGCGCTCTTATTTAATGCGAATAAGGCGTATGACCGCCAGATAATCGAGGGCGTGGGTAAATACCTGCAGCGTTCCCGTGCCCTGTGGGATGTTTACATCGCAGACGATTTCCGCAGTAACATTGACAGCATCAATGGCTGGAACGTGGATGGTGTCATTGCTGACTGCGATGTGCTGGCGGTTGAACAGGAACTCAATAAGCTGACCATGCCTGTTGTCGGTATTGGTGGCTCCTACTCCTCCGGAAAGGCTTTTCCGAATCTGCACTATGTGGCTACTGATAACTACAGCCTGGTCGCGACTGCGCTGGAGCATCTGATTAACAAGGGTATGGAACATTTTGCCCTGTACAGCTTCCCTGCCTGTCCGGATAAACGCTGGGCAACCGAACGTGAGAACGCATTTGCTGCGATCCTGCAGCAAAAGGACCGGACCGGATTAATTTATCGCGGCCATGATATCACTATCGATAACTGGCAGACGGCGCAGAACCAGTTGGCTGACTGGGTAACGTCTCTGCCAGAGGGCACCGGCATCGTCGCGGTGACAGATTCCCGCGCCAGACATTTACTGCAGATTTGTGAAAATATAGGGATCCCGGTGCCGGAAAAGTTAGCCATTATTGGCATCGACAATGAAGAGTTAACGCAACATCTGTCGGGCATCAGTCTCTCCTCCGTGGTTCATGGCGCAATAAAAATGGGTTCCTGCGCGGCTGAAATTCTTCATAAACTCTTAAAGGGAGAGTCCTTGCCGTTGCAGCGCGTGGTGGTTCCCCCGCTGAAACTGGTGGAACGCCGTTCGAGCAATTATCGTTCTATTGTCGATCCCTATGTTATCCGGGCAATGAACTTTATCCGCGATAATGCCTGTAAGGGTATCAAGGCTGAACAGGTCATCAGTTTTACCGGTATTTCACGAACCAGTCTGGAAATCCGTTTTAAAGCGCATCTGGGTGCGACCATTCACACCGTCATTCATAATGAAAAAATCGAACATGCCCGCAACTTACTCATCACCACAGATCTCCCGATGAAAGAGATCTCACTGATTGCGGGTTATCCCTCTGTTCAGTATTTCTATCTGGTCTTCAGGAAAACTTATAATCTGACCCCGAAAGCCTACCGCAGCCGTTATCAGGAGCAGAATCGTGCCAGTTAACTGGCTGAATCTATCCGTCAGCGAAACCGTATTTTCTGGCGGGAAGGCACGTTTAAAATCTACGCCGACCCGCCAGAGAGAATGCTTCAGAACAGATATTTCAGGCCGATACGCATCCGGTACTCTTTATCACCGTTTCCTGCCCGACCCAGATCGGAAATATCACCAAAAGGTTTCCAGTGTGAGTCATACTGGTAGCTAAGATAGAGCGTATGCTGCCACATATCTTTTTTGTTATTTCCGAAGTGAAAATCGTTCTGCTTCTGCAGATAGACCGGGTTATAGTTAACAAATAACTTATCCGTGACCTGCCAGTTCAGCCATAGATCATATTCGTGCGAGCTGTTTCGTTGCAGACTGTCATCCAGGCAGGGTGTTTTATAGTTGTAGTGATAGTAGCGATACCCGGCCATCACGCCGAACTGAGGGCTGAGTTGATAATTAAACTTCAGGTAGGGATCGATGTGACTGCCCTTGTGCCCCCAGCTGAAGACCATGTCGGGAATAAACGAAAACCGGTCTGTCAGCGGAATCGCGTAGGTGACTTCTACCTCTGAGTAGTTGTTCTTAAATTCAGTGTAATTACTGCCGTTGTTGATCGTGTTCTGATATGAGAAAGAAACACTGTCATTAATCACGGTTGAAATCTGCAGTCGGGTCTGGAACATTTTACTGCCGGTGGTATAGGCTTCACGAATATCCACGCCCGTGGATGAGAAATCTAACGCAAAGGCAGAAAGTGGCATAGCAGAAATCATTACTGCACTGGCTAACGCCTGTTTTTTCATCATCGCTTTCATCGTCTTTTCCCTTTATGGTAGTAATCCTTTTTATGGTCATAGAATAACCGAAAGCGCATGAATATAATTTTATCATTTTTTACTGGCTAATTATTAAATATAGCAACTGTGACTGTGTGCAAAATATAAAAAACAAAAGAGCCATTAACGTTAAAGGTTTAATTAAAAAACCGCTCCGGAGAGCGGTGAATAGAAAACAGAAGCAGGATAAATCTGGCTGGAATAATTAAATTGTGGGCGGTAAGCGATAACTGATGGTGGCATGACTCTCCATTGACCAGCGCTCATCCAGAATGCGCAGCGGCCCTGCCAGCGTAATCGTCTGCTGAAGCACAATATTGTCTGAGGCTTCACCAATCATTAAAATAAAGTCTCCCGGCTCTACCCTGCGCCGGCCCTGATTATCCGTAAAGTTAAGCATATCTGCCGGAAGCGTGAAGCTGATGTCCGCCGACTGCGCCGGAGCTAACCGGATGCGCTGAAATGCTTTTAACTCCTGAACCGGGCGCACCAGCGAAGCCTGAATATCGCGGACATAAACCTGAACTACGGTGTCGGCCTCCCGCTCTCCGCTGTTTTCCACCGTCAGGGTGAAGGTCACCGCCTCATCCATAGCGAAAACCCGCTTTGGTAAAGAGAGAGCAGAGAGTCTGAACGTCGAGTAGCTCAGGCCATAACCAAAGGCGTAGCGTGGCGGAAAGTGAAAGGCGACCGGTGTGCCGCTGCTCTTCATTTTATGGTTATAGAAATAGGGCATCGCACCCACGTCTTGCGGCACAGAGACGACCAGCCTGCCACCCGGACTCTGCCTGCCCGTCAGAACGTCTGCAATGGCGTAGCCCCCCTCCTGCCCGGCCTGCCACGCCATCAGGAAACCCGCCAGCCGATCCTCCAGCCCCTGCAGGCTATAGGGGCGACCGCTGGTCATGACCACAATCGTCGGAACGCCCGTCTCGACCACCGCTGCCAGCAGCTGCTGCTGTACGCCGGGCAGGTTCAGAGTATCGGTGTCCGACCCCTCGCCGACCGTGCCGCTCTGGAACAGCCCGGCCAGATCGCCGACAAAGCAGATCGCCAGCTCCGACTCACGTGCGGCCTGAACCGCGTCGGCGATCAGAGAGACATCGCACGACACCGGTGAAGCGGCCAGCGCCCTGCCGACATCACCCGGAAATACCGGCGTCCCTGCGGCGCGCTGCGTCAGAATATGGCACCCTTTCCGGTAGGTGATCCGGCATTCCGGCAGCGCCTCCTGCAGAGCGGCTAATGGCGTGGTGACCTGGCTGGTGTTCGCCTCGGTATCACTCAGAATCAGGTGTACGGGAAAACTGTACCCCGATAGCAGCGCCAGTGGATCGTCCGCCGTCGGGCCGATGACCGCCACCGATTTTAGCGCTGACGCCCGTAGCGGTAAGGTGCCGTCATTCTCCAGCAGGGTCATGGATTCCCGTGCCACCTGCAGGGCAACCTCACGCGCCCGCGCCGACTGAAAATCGGGCCGGGCTTCCGGGATAAAGGGATTATCGAAGAGTCCGGTTCTGAATTTCTCCGTCAGGACTCTGACGACGATCTGATCGATTTTCGCCTCTGCGATCAGCCCTCGTGCCAGCGCCTCTTTCAGGGCCGCCGCGCAGTCATCTTTCGGCAGTTCCACATCCAGCCCGGCATTGAAGGCGCTGGCCGCCGATTCAGCGCGATCGGCGGTAACGCCATGATGCTGATGCAGCAGGCTGACGCCGCCATAATCGGCCACGATCAGCCCGTCGAATCCCCAGCGGTCGCGTAATATTTCGGTCAGCAGGAAAGCATCGTTATGGCAGGGCTGATTATCGATATCATGGTAAGCGGGCATCACCGATCCCGCATCCGCCAGCTTGACCGCCATCTCAAAAGGCAGCAGAAAGATATCGTTCAGTTCTTTGAAGCCCAGATGAACCGGCGCGTGATTACGCGCGCCCTCGCTGAACGAGTGCGCGACGTAGTGTTTCAGCGTCGCCAGCAGATCGCGCTTCTCTCCCTGCAGGCCCCTCACATATTCTGTCGCCATGATCCCGACCAGATAGGGATCTTCGCCAAAGGTCTCTTCTGTCCGGCCCCAGCGCAGATCGCGCGAGACATCCAGAACCGGAGCCAGCGCCTGACGACAGCCGATGCTACGCGCCTCACGGCCGATGCAGTCCGCCATAGCCTTTATCAGCCCCGGATGCCAGGTGGAGGCCATATTCAGGGAGGAGGGAAACAGGGTCGCCCCCATGCACATCAGCCCTGCCAGACACTCCTCATGAAACAGCGCCGGAATACCGAAACGACTCGCCGAGATAATGCGCTTCTGCAGTGCATTAAATAGCGCGATGCCGGTTTCCCCCTCCAGCATCCCGGAACCAAAAGGCCGCGTAATCTGCCCCACCCCCAGCGCGATCTTCTGCTCAAACGATGCCTGTGCGTCCCGGTGGCTGAACTGGTCACTGGCATCCTGCCGTTCGGTGACCACGCCCTCATCTGAAACAATCAGCCAGTAGCCATGCATCTGCGCGATCTTCTCGTCCAGTGTCATCTGGCTGAGCAGCGCGCGGGCGCGCGCCTCTGCAGGCAATGAGGGGTCCTGATAATGACGATCCATGAATAACCTCTGTGTGATAGAAACTTTTCGATCTGACGTGGCTGGCTCTGCGCCGTCTGATTAGCCCTTCCCGGCCGGCTGGGGGGTGACGTGGGCATGTTCGCGGGTTTCGCCCTGCCAGATTTTTTCATATTTAATTCCGGTCAGGCTCTCAATCACCACGCGCGTTTCCGGCGTGCTGCCTGTCAGGTCGCCATCGGTCTCTTTCAGGCGCGCCACCTCATCGAGCAGAATCTGATGCGTGCGGCGATCTAATTTAAAGCGGGTGGAGACAATAAAGGCGAAGAAGAGTAATGCCAGGGTGCCCAGGCAGACGATGCCCACCACCGTATCCGTTGCTAACCGGGTCTGTGTGGTGGCGCCTGAGACGAAGCCATTCATCTCAAGAAGTGCGCCCACCACCAGTGCCGAGATCCCCAGCGTACTTTTCCGCACAAAGGTCATCATGCCGGCAAAGATGCCTTCACGGCGTTTTCGGGTCATGACCTCATCCACATCGGGAATAAAGGGGTAGATGTTCCAGGTCAGGTAGACATAGCCGCCCTTGAACAACTGATAGATGAAGGCGATGCCATAGAGCGCCATTACCATCCATGAGGGCTGATAAAAATAGAATGCGGTAAACGCCAGCATGCAAAGCATCACCACCAGATAACAGAGCTGCAGTAATCTGGCCGGTTTACAGCGTATAAAAGCCCAGGCAAACACCGCCGTTCCCCAGCCAAAACAGAAAATCCCCACCGACATCAGATTCGCGGCCAGGGTCGCATCCTGATTCAGGGCAAAGATGATGAAGAAGGCGAAGACGGAGCTCAGCAGATCCAGCGCGGTAAAAGAGAGGATATACATCAGCAGAAGCTGTCTGAACGCTTTCACCTTCAGGCTGGTCAGCATCTCATGGATGATGGAGGAAAAGAGTGTATTCCAGGGCTTGCGGGGCGCTGACTGAGGTTCAGGGGTGGCGGTTTCGCGCTCCCAGGTGCTGAAATAGGTAATAATTAGCGCCATCATGGTGAGCACCGTAAAGATGATAGCGTTAATCAGAAATGCCTGCGGCGATTGATTACCAAATATTTTAAACAGCTGGCCCGGAATAAAGGTGGCCAGAGACGCGGCCAGGCCGGCGAAAATAATTCTGGCGGCTGAGAGACGGGTTCTCTCTTTATAGTCACTGGTCATCTCCGACGCGATCGCCTCATAAGGGATGATGACCATGGCCGCGATGATTTCCATTAACAGATAGGTGGTGAGGTAATAAAAATAGTGCATACCCTCCACCCACATCAGGCTGAAAATAACCAGCAGCGGGCAGCAGAAGAGCAGGAAGGAGCGTCGGCGGCCAAAGCGACGGCCGATACGGGTATTACCGATATTATCCGTGGCGTAGCCCACCAGCGGACTGATAATCGTATCCAGGATCCTGGCAATAAAGAGGATAGAACCGGCTTGCATCGGGCTCAGGCCGCAATAGGTGACATAGAAAAACATCAGCCAGGCGCCCATTACGGCAAAAGCGCCACTGCCCAGTATATCGGTGACGCCATAACCCATATAATTTTTTAAGGTTATCTTACGAGGTTCTTTCATAATCAGCTCCATGCAGTAGGGTGGGCACGATTGCCCACCGTCCTCAAACGTTATTTATATATTTTTCGTCCCTTGTTATCGTCGATACCTGACTTGCGGTAAAAATAGGTATTAATCCTGTCACGCCATTCGCTGGCATTCTTTTTCTGTTTCTCAAGACGCTCGGCGACGTTTCTGTGAATATCCGAGGGAATTAACGTCGCCAGTTTTTGCCAGCGCTGAATAAAGCCTTCTACCGCCTCAACGCCGGAAAAATGGGTGTCGTAAATATGCTGAATGACGCTCTTACCATTTTTCAGGCGGTGGTCGTACCGCAAAAAATGGAAAAAGAGGAGTAACTCATCAGGGCAACGCTGCAGATCGTTATAAAGCTGGCAATTTTCCGGCGCATATAATGCGACGTAGCCCGTGCCGCTTTCGAGGGTGCGATCCACGCCCAGACCATTGCGATCGGCATAGTGATAGGTTCCCCATACGTCATATTCATAGCCATCGATATTTGGCCCGTAGTGATGATGGGGATTGACCATCCAGCCCACGCCCAGCGGCGCAGTGTAATCTTCGTAGACCTGCCCGCTGGAGAGCAGCATCTCACTGACCGTCCGGGTAACCTCCGCGTCTGTCCCGAAGGTTAACTGGCTCCACTCCCTGGCGAGCACTCCGGCTTCGATGGCAGGATTCCAGAGGAGTCGGCCATAGCCATAGAGATTGGCCTGCGCCAGCACATGTCCGGTCCAGAAGCGGTCGTCGCCGGTGTTGACGACCGCGGTTACCCCCGCATGCGGCATCGCGTTCGCCCGGCCACAGACCAGATCTTCGATGGTGGAGGGGCCTGATGAGAGTCGGGTATCGAACGCCAGAATCGTTTTCCACTGCGGCACCAGCCAGAACAGGTCGATCTGCTGCCCGGTATACTCCTGGGTGATTTGCAGTTCGAGCACCTGATTGGTGGCAGGCATCGCCCCCAGCAGCGGCGAAACCGGTTCACGCACCTGAAAATCCATCGGGCCGTTTTTGATCTGCAGAATCACGTTTTCGCGGAACTGCCCATCCAGCGGCGCGAAATGTTCATAGGCGGCGCGCGCCCGGTCGGTCTGACGATCGCGCCAGTCCTGCTGGCAGTTGTAGACAAAGCAGCGCCAGAAAACCAGTCCGCCGTGGGGAGCCAGCGCCTCGCCGAGCATGTTGGCCCCGTCCGCATGGGTGCGGTGATAGGTAAAGGGGCCGGGACGATGCTCTGAGTCCGCTTTCACCACCACGCCACCGAAATCGGGAATGTCACGATAAAGCGCATCAAAGCAGTGACGCCACCAGGCTTTGACCTGCGCATCGAGTGGATCGGCTGTCGTTAAATCCCCCAGCTCTATCGGACTGGCGTAATTCACGGATAAAAAGAGCTGAATCCCCCATCCGCGAAAGAGGTCACACAGCTCAATCAGCGCCTGCCGGTATTCCTGCGTAATCAGCCGTGTCTCGACCTGATGAACGTTAACGTTATTGATGGTCAGCGCATTGATGCCCGCGCTGGCCAGCAGGCGGGCATAGCGGCCTGTTTTCTCGTGATCGCCAATGAATCTGTTCTCTGTAAAGAACAGCGACCGGCCGGCATAGCCGCGCTCGATGGTGCCATCCATGTTATCCCAGTGATTCAGCATCCGGATGGTGATGGCGGGAGAGTCAGAGAGGTATGTGCCGCAGGAGAAATCTTTCAGCTGCAGACGTTTCATCAGTTCAAACCAGCCATAGAGCAAGCCGGTCATTTCACTGGCCGAGACTTCAATAACGTCTTCATCATGACGCAGAGTAAAACTTCCGGCCCTGCGTCCGTCGCTGTCTAAACTGAACAGTAAACTCTTACCCTTTTCTGCCGTCGTCGGCGAAAAAGCGGAAAACTCTTTTTTCAGATTATCCAGCACCGGCGACGCCGTTTCCGGGAAAAGGATGGCGTTAATATGCAGCGCGTTGTCACTGAATAAAGCTGAAATATTATTTCGATCGACCAACCAGCAGGATGACGCTTTTTCTTTTACCTGTTCCATTAATTTCACCTCAGACGTTCCATGCCTGATTTATGCGGTATCGCCGCTGACTCCCGCAATTACTTTTTTTAAAACCCCTGTTCTGTTTCTTAGCAACTGTGAATCAGATCACCCGGATTAACGTTATTCCGGCCGTGAGACAGCCCGGACGGCGAATAAAACCCTGTATTGTCGGACGACGAAAACGAAAAACGCGGCAGGCATTACTCCTCACCGTTGCGGGTAGGTTGCGGAAGTTTATCAGGGCCGCAGGCAGAGAAAACCGGGGCTGCATCCCCCTCTTCCTATGATCCGGATCAACACTGTGCGGTGCAAAAAGAGGCTTAATGCTGCGGGTCAGCGAAATACCTCTTAAGTGTTACAGGCTATATAAACGAGGCTCAGGCCGATATTTCCCGGCACTTGTCGTCGATAAAAGCCGGCTCAATTTTACCTGTTTTCTCATCTGACCCGATTAATTCAGAAACCGGACTTCATACTATTTGGGATGTATGATGCGATTATCAGCGCTTATTCCACACTATCACCGATGGCAGAACATTATTATCGAACGGCACGGTGCTATCGCCCCCAGCGGCAGATATTACCTCTCCACCTCGCTTACCGCCTGTTGTTCAGGCTGTGGTAAAACCATTCATCGTATTTATTACCGGGATATCAGCGATCGGCAGGCGCGACGCTGGCTGGGATGAAATGAGATTAGCACCGGCTGTGGGTGTGCCCTGCAGGCCAGCGCGTTCAGGCCGGGTCAATCGGGGCTGATTTCGGGTGCGGTGATGCGGTGCAACGTGGCGGTCTGATAATGGGATGCTGGCGGGCAAAAAAAAACCTCCCGGACGCGAGGCCGGGAGGTTTTCAGTCTGCGGCAGATTACTCTGCCGACTGAGTACGGATCAGATAGTCAAACGCACTCAGCGAGGCTTTGGCACCTTCACCGCTGGCGATAATAATCTGCTTGTACGGCACGGTGGTACAGTCACCCGCAGCAAACACGCCTTTCAGGCTGGTTTCGCATTTCGCATCGATGATGATCTCGCCCATCTTATTGCGCTCAACCGCCCCTTCCAGCCACGGGGTGTTCGGCAGCAGACCAATCTGGACGAAGATACCGGAGAGCGCCAGCTCACGGGTCGTCTGCGTGGTACGGTCGATGTAGTGCAGACCGGTGACTTTGCTGCCGTCGCCTTTCACTTCGGTCGTCTGAGCATTGAGGATCACGTCGACGTTTTTCAGGCTGCGCAGTTTATCCTGCAGCACCTTGTCGGCGCGCATCTCACCGGCAAACTCCAGCAGCGTAACGTGTTCAACGATACCCGCCAGGTCGATAGCCGCTTCCACACCCGAGTTACCGCCACCGATAACCGCCGTGCGCTTGCCTTTGAACAGCGGGCCGTCGCAGTGCGGGCAATACGTCACGCCCTTCGTGCGGTACGCTTCTTCACCCGGCACGCCCATGTTACGCCAGCGTGCGCCTGTCGCCAGGATGATGCTGCGCGACTTCAGTACAGCACCGGAGGCCGTTTCGATAGCGTGCATGCCACCCTCTTTTACGGCCGGGATCAGCTTAATCGCGCTCTGGCTCTCAATCACATCCACGTTGTAATCATCAACGTGGGCGCGCAGTGAACCTGCCAGTTTTGCCCCTTCAGTTTTCGGCACGGAGATATAGTTTTCGATATCAACCGTGTCCAGCACCTGGCCGCCGAAACGTTCGCCCAGCAGACCGGTCCGGATCCCTTTACGTGCTGAATAGATGGCGGCGGCGGCGCCCGCCGGGCCGCTGCCGACGATCAGCACGTCATAAGCGTCACGCTTGTTCAGCTCTTCAGCCGCGCGTTTATCGGCATTCGTATCAATTTTGCTGACGATCTCCGCCAGGCTCATGCGGCCCTGGCCGAAGGCTTTGCCGTTAAGGTAAACGGCCGGCACGCCCATCACATTGCGTTCCTGAATCTCGTTCTGGAACAGGCCGCCGTCAATAGCGGTGTGGCTGATGCGCGGGTTAATCACCGCCATCAGGTTCAGCGCCTGTACCACGTCAGGGCAGTTGTGGCAGGAGAGTGAATAGTAGGTTTCGAAATGGAAGTCGCTGTCCAGGGCCGCGATCTGATCCAGCAGGCTCTGTGCTTCCTTCGAAGGATGCCCACCGGTCTGCAGCAAGGCCAGCACCAGTGAGGTAAATTCGTGACCCAGTGGCGAACCGGCAAAACGCGGGCCGCTGTTCGAACCTGGGTTCGTGATCAGGAAAGAGGGCTTGCGCACCTGACGATCGTTCTCTTCGCGGAAACTGACTTTCTCAGACAGCTCAGCGATATCAACCAACAGTTCACGGATCTCGGTTGATTTTGCGCCCTCATCCAGGGTGGCAATCAACTCAACAGGTTTTGTTAATTTCTCAAGGTAAGCCCTGAGCTGCGTTTTCAGATTAGTGTCGAGCATAGTGATATCCTGGTCAAAAAATCGGGTGCCGCAGCACCCGATTGGAGAATGGTCGAAAGGCCGAAGCGGAATTAGATTTTACCAACCAGGTCCAGAGATGGCGCCAGGGTAGCATCACCTTCTTTCCATTTTGCCGGGCACACTTCACCTGGGTGAGAAGCCACGTACTGAGCAGCTTTCACTTTGCGCAGCAGGTCAGAAGCGTCACGGCCAATGCCTTCAGCGGTGATTTCGATCGCCTGGATTACGCCTTCCGGGTCAACGATGAACGTACCACGGTCAGCCAGACCTTCGTCTTCACGCATGATTTCGAAGTTACGGGTCAGCGCGCCAGTCGGGTCACCGATCATCGCATATTTGATTTTTGCGATGGTGTCAGAAGAACCGTGCCAGGCTTTGTGGGTAAAGTGGGTGTCGGTCGAAACGGAGTAGATATCTACGCCCAGTTTCTGGAACTCTTCGTAGTGATCAGCCACGTCGCCCAGTTCGGTCGGGCAGACGAAGGTGAAGTCAGCAGGATAGAAGAAGAACACACTCCATTTACCTTCAACGTCTTTCTCGGTTACGTCGATGAATTCGCCGTTTTTAAATGCTGCGTTTTTGAACGGCTTGATTTTGGTATTGATAATAGACATCTGGTGGCCTCCGTTAAAATATGTGATGCAGGTTACATAATTTTCGGGCCAACATCTAATATGCAGACGTTATCAATCTGATTAACGAAAGCTATCAAATGCTGAAAGCCTTATGCTTTCTGGCCCGGCAGGCAGTGTACAGCGATTTTCCTAACATGAAACCCGCTTTATCCTCCTCAGCCATTTCCGCGAATCGCTGCTAATTTTGTAAGACCCGATGATAAAGGAGCTGACTTGTGGAGATTCGCCCGTTTACTGAAGCCGATCGTCCCTTTTTGCGTACCCTCTTTCTGGCGGCTCGCCGGCATAACTGGGACTGGCTGGACGGCAGCGAGTGGCAGCTGGAGGATTTTGATGAGGTGATTTTGGGGGAAACCGTGCTGGTCGCCGAAGCGGACGGACGACGAGCAGGTTTTGCCGGTCTGCTGGAGAACGATAACTTCCTGCACAGCCTCTATGTGGATCCGGACTGGCAGGGGCACGGCATCGGCAGCGCCCTGCTCAGGGCGGTCGAGGCGCGTTTTACCTCCACCGGCGCGCTGAAGTGCCTGCTGAAGAACACCGCAGCGCAGGCTTTCTACCTGAAACATGGCTGGAAGAAGATTTCGCAGGGGGAAGGCGAGCATGGCGGCTACGTCTTAATGCACTACCCGCTGGCCTCGCACTATGCCAGCGGGTCGGGTCGGGCTTAGAGCGCGCGGAACGCGATATCGCCAGGGATGACCTCGCCCTGCCAGTAGAGCTGGGCGGCGACCCGCCCGGCCAGCTGGCGATAGAGCGTGGTGAATTCGCTCTCCGGTCGGCGGATCACCGTCGGCTGCCCCTCATCGAGATCTTCACGCAGATCGATGTGCAGCGGCAGCTGCGCCAGAAGCTGCGTCTGATAATCCCTGACCAGTTTTTCAGCGCCGCCGGTGCCGAAAATCGGCTCGTGGAAACCGCACTGGCTGCAGATATGCATGCTCATATTTTCCACCACGCCCAGCACCGGCACGTTGACCTTTTCAAACATCACCAGCCCTTTGCGGGCATCGATCAGCGCGATGTCCTGCGGCGTCGTCACCACCAGCGCGCCGGTGACCGGGACATTCTGCGCCAGCGTCAGCTGAATATCGCCGGTGCCCGGCGGCATATCCAGGACCAGATAATCCAGCTCCGGCCACAGGGTTTCATTCAGCAGCTGCATCAGGGCTTTGCTGGCCATCGGCCCGCGCCACACCATCGCATTGTCATCCGTGACCAGATAGCCGATCGAGTTGGTCGCCAGCCCATGCGCCATAATCGGGGCCATATGGGTGCCGTCCGGCGAGGTAGGACGCTGGTCCTGAGTGCCAAGCATGTCCGGCACCGACGGGCCATAGATATCGGCATCAAGAATCCCGACCCGCGCGCCTTCTGCAGCCAGCGCCAGCGCCATGTTGACGGCGGTGCTGGATTTGCCGACGCCGCCTTTGCCGGAGCTGACCGCGATGATGTTTTTGACGCCGTTCACGCCAGGCTGATTTTTGACCCGCTTCAGGGTCGCAATCTCGTGGCTGAGCCGCCAGTCGATGGCGCGTGCGCCCGTCTGACGCAGCAGCTCGGCGCTGACCTGCTCTTTCAGCGCGTCAAAGCCGCTGGCCCAGGCAAACGGCATCAGCAGTTCCACATGCAGCGTTCCGTCGAGCTGCGCCACATGGTGCAGCGCCTTCAGGGCGGTAAGATTCTGTTTAAGGGTCGGATGCTCAAAGCTTCTTAATACGCCCGCTACGATGGCGCGCAGCCCTTCTGGCGTATGCGTTTCCCGGGATTGTGCTGTCATCCCCTGCTCCTTATTTCTGCTGTGCTTACGCTGTGTCTCAGCGATGTAATCTCAATGATATCAGATGCTCGTCGGTTCGCGGCGACGGGCAGGGGTGAATCCCTTGTGTTTACGCAGGAGAAGCCTTCAGTTACCATCTAAGCCCGTTTTTTCAATCAACAGAAAGCTACGCAAACTATGACTCAAGTCGCTAAAAAAATTCTGGTAACGTGCGCACTGCCTTACGCGAACGGATCAATCCATCTCGGCCACATGCTCGAGCATATCCAGGCAGACATTTGGGTGCGTTATCAGCGAATGCGTGGCAATCAGGTCTTTTTCATCTGCGCCGATGATGCGCACGGTACGCCTATCATGCTGAAAGCCCAGCAGATGGGAATTGCGCCGGAGCAGATGATCGCCGAAATGAAAAGCGAGCATGAAGCGGACTTTGCCGGTTTCGACATCAGCTACGATAACTATCACTCGACCCACGGCGACGAGAACCGTGAGCTGGCCGGGCTGATTTACGGTCGTCTGAAAGAGAACGGCTTCATTAAAAACCGCACCATTTCCCAGCTCTACGATCCGGAAAAAGGGATGTTCCTGCCGGACCGTTTCGTAAAAGGCACCTGCCCGAAATGTAAAGCGGCCGATCAGTATGGCGACAACTGCGAAGTGTGCGGCGCAACCTACAGCCCGACCGAACTGATCGAGCCGAAATCGGTGGTGTCCGGCGCGACGCCGGAGCTGCGCGATTCCGAGCACTTCTTCTTTGACCTGCCGTCGTTCAGCGCGATGCTGCAGGCCTGGACCCGTTCCGGCGCACTGCAGGATCAGGTGGCGAACAAGATGCAGGAGTGGTTCGAATCGGGTCTGCAGCAGTGGGATATCTCCCGCGATGCGCCTTATTTCGGCTTTGAAATCCCGGACGCGCCAGGCAAATATTTCTACGTCTGGCTGGATGCGCCTATCGGTTACATGGGCTCGTTCAAGAACCTGTGCGACAAGCGCGGCGACATCGACTTCGACGAATTCTGGCGTAAAGACTCCACTACCGAGCTTTATCACTTTATCGGTAAAGATATCGTCTATTTCCACAGCCTGTTCTGGCCTGCGATGCTGGAAGGCAGCAACTTCCGCAAGCCGAACAACCTGTTTGTCCACGGCTATGTCACCGTTAACGGTGCCAAAATGTCTAAGTCGCGCGGCACCTTCATCAAAGCCAGCACCTGGCTGCAGCATCTGGATGCCGACAGCCTGCGTTACTACTACGCGGCGAAGCTCTCATCCCGTATCGACGACATCGACCTTAACCTGGAAGATTTCGTGCAGCGCGTGAATGCCGACATCGTCAATAAAGTGGTTAACCTGGCGTCACGTAACGCCGGTTTCATCACCAAACGCTTCGACGGCAAACTGGCGGCTGAGCTGGCCGACCCGGCGCTCTACCAGATCTTTGTTGAGGCCTCGGAGAAGATTGGCGAAGCCTGGGCAAGCCGTGAGTACAGCCGCGCCATCCGCGAGATTATGACGCTGGCCGATCTGGCAAACCGTTATGTTGATGAGCAGGCTCCGTGGGTGGTAGCGAAGCAGGAAGGCCGCGATGCCGATCTGCAGGCGATCTGCTCAATGGGCATCAACCTGTTCCGCATTCTGATGACCTGGCTGAAGCCGGTGCTGCCTTCGCTGAGCGCCCGCGCTGAGGGCTTCCTGAACACCGAACTGCGCTGGGATGCGATTGCACAGCCACTGCTGAATCATCAGGTTGCGCCGTTTAAAGCGCTCTACAGCCGCATTGAGATGGCGAAGGTAGAAGGGCTGATCGAGGCCTCGAAAGAGGATGCCGCGGCCGCGTCGGCACCAGCCGTGACCGGCCCGCTCGCAGACGCCCCGATTGGTGACACCATCACCATCGATGACTTTGCCAAAGTGGATATGCGCGTTGCCCTGATTGAGCAGGCGGAAACGGTTGAAGGGTCGGACAAGCTACTGCGTCTGCAGCTCGACCTGGGCGGTGAAAAGCGTCAGATTTTCTCCGGCATCCGCGCGGCCTACCCGGACCCGTCCGTGCTGGTCGGTAAGATGACCATCATCGTGGCTAACCTTGCGCCGCGTAAAATGCGCTTCGGTGTCTCTGAAGGCATGGTGCTTTCTGCCGGACCCGGTGGCAAAGATCTGTTTGTGCTCTCCGTAGACAGCGGGGCCGTGCCGGGCATGCCCGTTAAGTAAGGCTCTGCACGCCGTCGCGTAAACCGCAGTGATGTGCTGTCCTGACCCTTTGCGTCTGCCTGCAGGCGTAAAGGGTCCTTCTCTTTTGCTGAACACGCCCCGTCCTTCTGCCCTTCCCGCCCTGTAAATGTGATCGCTAGCACGCTAAGCGGTTAATGCGTATGATGATACGCAGTAAAAACAGGAGCCTGCCATGCGCACCCTACTCTCTGTCTGCGGCCGTTATCTTCGCGCCTTTATCATTATCTATCTCTGCCTGTATGCCGGCATCGGCCTCGCCGCGCTGCTGCCGATTAAACTGCCCGGCAGTATTCTGGGCATGCTGATCCTGTTCGCGCTGCTGGCCTCACAGATCCTGCCGGTAAACTGGGTTAAGCCGGGCTGCCATCTGCTGATTCGCTATATGGCGCTGCTGTTTGTGCCGATCAGCGTCGGGGTGATGAGCTACACCGATATTCTGACCGCGCAGTTCGGGCCTATCGTCATCTCCTGCGTCGTCAGCACGTTTCTGGTGCTGTCGATTGTCGGTGTCAGCGCCCAGCATCTGCACAGCCGCCGTCCGGCAGGAGACACCGATGATGAGTGAAATATGGTGGTCGCTGCCGCTGACGCTGGCCGCCTTTTTCCTGGCGCGCAGGCTGGCAATACGGCTGAAAATATCGCTGCTTAACCCGCTGCTGGTCGCGATGGCGATCATTATCCCGATCCTGCTGCTGCTGCATCTGCCCTATTCGCGCTATTTCGCGGGCAGCCAGATTCTCAATACACTCCTTCAGCCCGCTGTGGTGGCGCTGGCGCTGCCGCTGTATGAGCAGATGCATCAGATTCGCGCCCGCTGGAAATCGATTATCGGCGTCTGCTTTATCGGCAGCCTGACCGCCATGACCTCCGGCACCGCCATTGCCCTGTGGCTCGGCGCGACGCCCGAAATTGCCGCCACCATCGTCCCCAAATCGGTGACCACGCCTATCGCGATGGCCGTTTCCGGATCGCTGCACGGCATTCCCGCCATCAGTGCGATCTGCGTGCTGATTGCCGGAGTGCTGGGCGCAGTTTTTGGTCATATGGTGCTGAATCTGCTCGGCGTGAAATCGAAAGCAGCGCGAGGACTGGCGATCGGCAACGCCTCGCATGCACTGGGTACGGCACGGGCCGCCGAACTGGACTTTCAGGAGGGGGCCTTCAGCTCTCTGGCGCTGGTGATCTGCGGCATTATCACCTCGCTGCTTGCGCCGTTTATTTTTCCGCTGCTGCTGCACGGCTTAAGCTGAAAGTTTGCGAGAGATCTCGCAAAGTTGAAACATGCAACACAGGTTACATTGTCAGAGCGATGTAGATCACATATAAACCGTTGACTGGCACATCGCCCTGCTGACTTTAATGAGGCTCACATGCAATCCCGTTTCCTCTCTGCGTTTGAGGCATTGCCGTCAACGCTGCAGACCGCACTCGCTCCCCTGCTGAACGATCCCGATTTTCAGGCGGTGCTCAGCGCCGACCAGGTCGCGCTGCTGCAGCAACAGACCCGGATGGAAGCCGATGCCCTGGCGCTGGCGCTGCTGCCGCTGGCGGCGGCCTGTGCGGTTGCCACCGTCTCCCATTTCAACGTCGGCGCGATCGCCCGTGGCGTGAGCGGCAACTGGTACTTCGGCGCCAATATGGAGTTTGTCGGCACCCCCATGCAGCAGACGGTGCACGCCGAGCAGAGCGCCATTACGCACGCATGGCTGCGTGGTGAACGCCAGATAGAGACCATCACGGTGAATTACACGCCATGTGGCCACTGCCGTCAGTTTATGAATGAGCTGAACAGCGGCACCGCCATTCGGATCAGCCTGCCGCAACGCGCGGTCAGCACGCTGGCCGACTATCTGCCGGATGCGTTTGGCCCGCGCGATCTCGATATCACCACCTTCCTGATGGATGAGGTGGATCATGGGTATAACGCCGCAGGCGACGAGCTGGTGCAGGCGGCGGTGGCGGCGGCCAATGCCAGCCATGCGCCCTACAGTCAGTCCCATGCGGGCGTGGCGCTGCTCACTGAAAACGGCACGATCGTCGCCGGTCGCTATGCCGAAAACGCGGCGTTTAACCCGAGCTTCCCCCCGCTTCAGGCGGCGCTGGTGCTGCTGAATATGCAGGGTGGCGATGTGCATCAGATAAAAAAAGCGGTACTCGCAGAAGCAGAAAATGCCACGTTAAGCCAGTTCGCCGCCACGCAGGCGACGCTTCAGACATTTGGCTGCCGTGAGCTGCTACAGGTAACGCTGAACAAAGCATAACCCGCTGTCTGCGCGGCCACACTTTTGTGAGCTTTTATGAAAAAACGCTGTATTTCTGTGGGAAATTTCATAGGATCTGGCGCCAGAATTCACGTCATTACTCATTACTCTGAATAATTCAGGTTGCAGGATGGCAGCACGGTCGTGAATTTTTCGGCAGCAGTACGCTGCCGTTGCCAGGCCTGTAGTCTGAGCTATGAGGGGTAAAAAAACTGGCGCTACCTGTCCGGCGTGACGCCAGAAAACATTGCAACCGGAGCATCACTGCATGGAACTCGAATACGAAAGTAAACGCCCGCTGTATATCCCTTATGCTGGCCCGATTTTGCTGGAATTTCCCCTGCTGAACAAAGGCAGCGCCTTTACCCTCGAAGAACGTAACGAATTCAACCTCAACGGTCTGCTGCCAGAAGCGGTGGAATCGATCGAAGAGCAGGCGAAGCGCGCCTGGCGTCAGTTCCAGGACTTCAAAAACAATAACGATAAGCACGTCTACCTGCGAAACATTCAGGACACCAACGAAACGCTGTTCTACCGCCTGCTGGATAACCATCTCGAAGAGATGATGCCGATTATCTACACCCCGACCGTCGGCGCTGCCTGCGAACACTTCTCTGAAATCTACCGTCGTGCGCGTGGGGTCTTCATCTCCTACCCTAACCGCGACCGCATCGAAGACATGCTGCAGAACGCCACCAAACAGAACGTGAAGGTGATTGTGGTCACCGACGGTGAGCGTATCCTGGGCCTGGGCGACCAGGGCATCGGTGGTATGGGTATTCCGATCGGTAAGCTCTCGCTCTATACCGCCTGTGGCGGTATCAGCCCGGCGTACACCCTGCCGGTGGTGCTGGATGTCGGCACCAATAACCAGCAGCTGCTGAACGATCCACTCTATATGGGATGGCGTCATCCGCGCATCACCGGCGAAGAGTATGATGCGTTCGTGAACGAGTTTATCCAGGCCGTTAAACGCCGCTGGCCGAAAGTGCTGCTGCAGTTTGAAGATTTCGCCCAGAAGAACGCCATGCCGCTGCTGAACCGCTATCGCGATGAAGTCTGCTGCTTTAACGATGACATTCAGGGCACCGCCGCCGTGACCGTGGGCACGCTGATCGCCGCCAGTCGCGCCGCCGGAAGCCGCCTGTGTGAGCAGAAAGTGGTGTTCCTGGGTGCCGGTTCCGCCGGTTGCGGCATCGCGGAGCAGATCATCGCGCAGATGAAGTCAGAAGGTCTGAGTGATGATGAAGCGCGCAGCCGCGTTCTGATGGTGGACCGCTTCGGTCTGCTCACGGACAAGCTGCCGAACCTGCTCGATTTCCAGAGCAAGCTGGTGCAGAAAAGCGAAAGCCTGCAGGGCTGGGATGTCACTAATGACGCTATCTCACTGCTGGATGTGGTACGCAACGCCAGACCGGATATCCTGATTGGTGTTTCCGGCCAGCCTGGCCTGTTCACCGAAGAGATCATCCGCGAGATGCGCAAGCACTGTAGCCGCCCTATCGTGATGCCGTTGTCGAACCCGACCTCGCGCGTGGAAGCAACGCCCGCCGATATCATCGCCTGGACCGATGGTGCTGCACTGGTGGCGACCGGCAGCCCGTTCTCACCGGTGAGCTGGAATGGTAAAACCTATCCGATTGCCCAGTGCAACAACTCCTACATCTTCCCGGGCATCGGTCTGGGCGTGATTGCCTCGGGCGCCAGCCGTGTGACCGATACCATGCTGATGACCGCCAGCCGTGCGCTCGCCGACTGCTCTCCGCTGGTTAACGAAGGTGAAGGCCCGGTTCTGCCGGAGATCAAAGATATTCAGGGCGTATCGAAGATAATCGCGATGGAAGTGGGTAAAGCCGCCCAGCTGGCCGGTGTTGCCGTGGTGACCTCTGAAGATGTGTTGTCGCAGGCTATCGCCAACAACTTCTGGCTGCCGCAGTATCGTCATTATCGCCGTACCTCGATTTAATCCGCTGACTGCCGGATCGGTTTTCGATCCGGCAGTGTTCAAAAAGAGCACAGCCAGCCGGCTCTAACTTGCTTCGCTGCGACACCTCAAGTAGCCTTGTCCCATCTCAAAATTCTGACATCGAGTCTCCAGGCGCATGCTGAAACGCGTTCTCATTGGTCTGCTTTTCATCATCTTATTGATGATGGCGACGGCGCTCGGCCTTGATCGCTGGATCAGCTGGAAAACTGCGCCCTTTATCTACGAGAATGTCGCCTCTTTACCTCATCGTCAGGTGGGCGTGGTGCTGGGAACGGCGAAATATTACCGGACCGGCGTTATCAATCAGTACTACCTCTATCGCATACAGGGCGCCCTGAATGCCTATAACAGCGGCAGGGTAAACTATCTGCTGCTGAGTGGTGATAACGCGCAGCAGAGCTACAACGAGCCGATGACCATGCGCCGCGATTTAATCAAGGCAGGCGTTGATCCGGCCGATATCGTGCTCGATTACGCTGGTTTCCGCACGCTCGATTCGATAGTGCGTACCCGTAAAGTATTCGATACTAACGACTTCATTATTATCACGCAGCGCTTCCACTGTGAGCGGGCTCTGTTTATCGCCCTGCAACTCGGTATTCAGGCGCAGTGCTATGCCGTGCCATCGCCCAAAAACATGCTTAGCGTACGCTTCCGCGAGGTGGGTGCCCGGCTGGGTGCGCTGGCGGATCTTTTCCTGCTGAAACGCGAACCCCGCTTCCTGGGTCCGCTGGTGCCGATTCCTGCCGTCCGCGATCTGCCCGAGGATACGCAGAGTTACCCGGCAGTGACGCCGGAGCAACTGCTGGAATTAGAGCAGAAGCTGCGCAAATAGCGGCTAAAAGCCGATGCGGCCCTGATGTGCAGGGCCCGGTAAATCTCCCCACAATGCGTAAGCTCGCGCGAACGGCCCGGCAATACTCACCGCAATGAGTAAGCTCGCGCGAAAGGCGCGGTAATTCTCACCGCGATGAGTAATCTCATCTCGACCAGTCCGGTAATACTCACCGCAATGAGTAAGCTGAACGCGCAGGGAACAGGGTCAGAAGAGGAAAGCGTCCCGCGTCAGGGACGACGCGGGCCGAGCGTGTCATGGATGACAGGTTTTGCGTCTTTCCGATCTGACCCTGTTCCCTGCGCCTGCTCCGTCTGACAGCCTCTCCACCAGGCGCGCCCTCTGAAACGATAAGACCCGCCATCTCATGGACAGGATTAACACCGTCCGATCTGTCCCGATTCCCTGCGCCTGCTCCGTCTGACGGCATCCTCCCCACCAGGCGCGCCCTCTGTAACGATAAGACCCGCCATCTCATGAACGGGATTAACACCGTCCGATCTGCCCCGGTTCCCTCCCCCTGCTCCGTCTGACAGCCTCTCCCGTATCTGACCCATAAAAAAAGCGACCCGAAGGTCGCTTTTCTGCTGCTGAATCAGGCTTACTTCTTGCGCGAATACTTCAGTGAATCCAGCGCCACGGCGAAGATAATAATGCCGCCTTTGATAATGTACTGCCAGTATGGGTTGACGCCGATATAGGTCAGACCGTAGTTGATCACGGTGAAAATCAACACACCGGTAACCACACCTGCCACGCTTCCCACACCACCCGCGAAGGAGACGCCGCCGACCACACAGGCAGCAATCGCATCCAGCTCATACATAAAGCCCAGGTTATTGGTCGCCGAACCGATACGCCCCGCTTCCAGCATCCCGCCAAAGGCATAGAACACACCTGACAGCGCATAGATCATGATCAGGTTCAACGGCACGTTCACACCTGACACTTTCGCCGCTTCCGGGTTACCGCCGATAGCAAAAATGTTTTTGCCGAAGCGGGTTTTGTTCCACAGCACCCAGACGAAAACAATCGCGATCACGGCGTAGAAGGTGATGAACGACAGTTTAAAATCACCGAAGCGCAGGAAGCCCTGCGTGAATTTAGAGAACCCTGCATCAAAACCGGCAATCGGTGATGCACCCACAAAGTCGTAATAGAGGGAGTTGATACCGTAAACGATGATCATGGTGCCCAGGGTGGTGATGAATGGCGTCACCTTCAGGTACGCAATGATCACACCGTTGACCAGACCAATCACCCCGCCGATGATGCACACGGTCAGGATAACCAGTGGGATCGGCACCGTATCCAGCGTCGGGAACACCTTGTTGGCGTTATCCATCGCCTGCAACAGCGTTGCGGCAACCACTGCCGCCAGGCCCACCTGACGACCGGCTGACAGGTCAGTACCCTGGGTCACAATCAGACCCGCCACACCCAGTGCAATAATAATACGCACTGACGACTGGGTCAGGATGTTACTCAGGTTCATTAAACTTAAGAACGAGGGATCCTGGAAAATAATAATAGCCAGCAATACCAGCAGAACGACATAAATGCCGCCCTCTTTTAACCAGGTTAGCGCATTCTTTTTTGTAGTCGCTTTCATGTTAACAGCCCTTGCTTCATTAAAGGTGTAATGACGCTAAACGCAATATTTCGTTCTGCGTGGTCGTTTTGGTATCAACTATGCCTGCTACCAGACCGTTACTCATTACCAGAATACGATCGGTAATGCCCAACAGCTCCGGCATTTCGGATGAGATAATAATGATGCCCTTCTCTTTTTTCGCCAGCTCCGCAATCAGCTGGTAAATTTCGAATTTTGCCCCTACGTCAATACCGCGCGTAGGTTCATCAAGCATCAGGATTTCAGGCTGGGTCAATAACCAGCGTCCAATAATTACTTTTTGCTGGTTACCGCCCGAAAGCGAACCAATCTGCGTATGGTGGCCAGGCGTTTTTACCCGCATTGAATCGATTACCCACTGGGTATCACTCTTCATGCGTTTATTATCCAGCAGCCCCATACTGTTTTTATATTTTTTGATATTGGAAATAAGCGAGTTAAATCCAATGTCGAGGTAAGCATAAATACCGGTCGAACGACGCTCTTCCGTCACCAGCGCAAAGCCGTGGTTAATGGCTTCATTGGCGCTGTGGTTATTAATCGGTTTGCCATGCAGTTTTATGGTGCCGCCCGATTTTTCGCGAATGCCAAACAGCGTTTCGACGATATCGGTACGTTTGGCGCCCACCAGCCCGGCAATGCCGAGGATCTCCCCTTTACGCAGATCAAACGAGATGTCGCGAATCGAAGGCTGACGCAGAGAGGTCAGATTGCGCACCTCAAGAATCGTTTCGCCCGGTACGTTGGTCCGATCGGGAAAACGCTGATTCAGTGAACGGCCGACCATCATGGCGATGATCTTATCCATATCCAGCCCTTCCAGCGGCTGAGAGGTAATCCACTGACCATCACGCAGAATCGTGATCTCATCACACAGCTGGAAAATCTCTTCCATCTTGTGCGAAATATAAACAATGCCGCAGCCGCGATCTTTCAGCTTACGGATAATGGTGAACAGATGATTTACCTCTTTCTCGGTTAACGAGGAGGTCGGCTCATCCATAATCACAATTTTCGCGTCATAGGAGAACGCTTTGGCGATTTCAATCATCTGCATCTGCGAGACAGAAAGATTGGCCACTTTGTCGCGCGGATCGATATCGATATCCAGCTCGTCAAAAATCGCTTTGGTGTCCTGGTACATTTTATCCTGATCGACAAAGAAGCCTTTGCGCGGATAACGTCCCAGCCACATGTTATCCATGACCGTACGCTGCAGAACCAGGTTTAATTCCTGATGCACCATCGACACGCCATTTTCCAGCGCCTCTTTGGAACTCTTATAATCGATCTCATTACCCTGGAACAGGATACTGCCGGTATCTTTTTTATAAATACCAAACAGGCATTTTAATAAGGTGGATTTCCCGGCACCGTTCTCGCCCATTAATGCATGAACAGAGTGAGGCCGCACTTTTAAATTCACATTATCTAACGCTTTAACACCGGGAAATGATTTAGAGACATTCGTCATTTCCAGCAGATATTCTCGCTGCGCGGTCGTGTTATCACTGGCCATAATTTACCTGGCTAAAAAACGGTGGTGACATAAAAAAGGCGCGACAGCGGTCGCGCCCGTAATCGATCTTATTTCTGGAACTGAGACAGGTTTTCTTTATCAACCGGTACGTAAGGAACGCGGACGATCTTATCAACCATCTTGAAGTTGGTTCCGTCGGTTGCCCCTTTGCCGTTCGCCAGGTTGTTGGCGATGTCCAGCGTTGCTTTCGCCTGGTTCTCAGCATCGTTCAGCACGGTACCGGCCAGCGCACCGGATTTCACCAGCGCCAGCGCTTCTGGCAGGGCATCGACGCCGAAGACCGGAATAGAGGTCATGTTGTGCGCTTTCAGCGCTTCAACCGCACCCATTGCCATGGCGTCGTTGTTCGCAATCACCACTTCGATTTTCTTCGCGTTCGGGCCAGACAGCCACGCATCCATCTTATCTTTAGCCTGAGCGGTGTCCCACATCGCCGTGTCCATCGCTAACTGCTGGGTTTTCAGGCCATCTTTGTTCAGGGTATCGATCACATATTTGGTACGGGCTTCCGCATCCGGATGGCCTGGCTCGCCTTTCAGCAGCACAAACTGGATGGTACCATCTTTGTTCAGATCCCAGGCCGGCGTCGCTTTCCAGTGCTTCTCAATCAGCTTGCCCTGAATGATGCCGGACTCTTTAGAGTCGGTTCCCACGTAATAGGCTTTGTCGTAACCGGCCAGCACTTTGGCATTCGGCTCTTTGTTGAAGAAGACTACCGGCACGTCGTTGGCACGCGCTTTATCCACCACAACCGCTGCAGCGGCCGGGTCAACCAGGTTAATCGCCAGCGCTTTCACGCCTTTTGCCATCAGCACGTCAATCTGATCGTTCTGTTTGGACTGGTCGTTCTGCGAGTCGTTCATCAGCAACTGCACGCCACCGATGGCTTTCGCTTCTTTCTCGATATCTTTGCGCACCATCGACATGAAGTTGTCATCATATTTGTAAATGGTCACGCCGATGCGGGTATCAGCTGCGTGAGCGGTTGCGCCAAACATCATGCTGGCAACCAGTGCGGTAAGCGTGAAAACCTTCTTATTCATGGTATCTCCGGTTTTATTATGCAGGGTCTTTTTAGCGCTGCCGCGCAACCAGGCGGCAGGACAATCGGTAAAACAGACTGGCGCGTCGGCTAACGTAATAAGGGTGTTAAGCCATTGAACGCCATCTCAAACCTGACTTCCCTGTGCCAGAACGCTTCCTTGAGGCGGGTGTAAACCCGATAACCGGCTACTGAGACCACAACTGATGCCGTTACACTGGCGTTACATAATGTTTCAGTCCGGTAAGACGCTGCCATCATAGTGAGGGCAATGTTAATTAACTGTGAATGTAATCACAGATTGAAAACGGTTACATGCCTGAATCGCCTGAATTAGTGACGGACTCCACAGTTTGCCGCAGCGCCACCGAATGACGCCGCACCAGCGTCGGCATAAAGATGTGGGTTGCGGTGTCATCCAGCAGTCCGGCCGCGCCCTGTAACGCCAGCTCAGTGGCGATTTTTGCCATAGAAATAATGGGATAGCGGACGGTGGTTAACTGTGGATCGGTGTAACGTGAGATAGGAATGTCATCGAAACCAATGACAGAAAAATGCTGTGGCACCTGAATGCCGTTGTCTTTCAGCGCAGTGAGCGCACCCGCCGCCATGCCGTCGTTGTAGGCAAACACCGCAGTGAGATTCAGATTCCGTCCCAGCAGCTCTACCATCGCGGCTTCGCCCCCCTGCATATCGGGCTCGGCGCTGGCGATCCAGCTCTCCTGAGGCCGGATACCCTGCTCGGCCATCGCCTGCATCCAGCCTTCGCGGCGCTGTGCCACATCTTCGATAGGATGGCTGGAGCAGAGATAACCGATGCGGCTGTGCCCCTGCTGTAACAGCGTGCGTGATGCCATCAATGCCCCGGTAACGTTATCCAGGCTGACGCTGCGATGCTCAAAGCCGGGAACGATGCGATTAATGACCACCATGCCTGGCACATGCTGCATAAACTCCGCCAGCTCTGCGTCCGGCAGGGTCTTGGCATGCACCACCAGGGCGCTGCAGCGCTGCCGGATCAGCACTTCGATCGCATGACGCTCCTTCTCTTCCTGATGCCAGGAGTTGCTGATTAACACATGCTTATGGACGCGCTGCGCCACGGTATCGACCGCTTTCACCAGCGCCCCGAAGAAGGGGTCGGAAACATCCATCACCACCACCCCGATCGTGTCGCTGACCTGCGTCGCCAGCGCCTGAGCGTTGGCATTAGGGCGATAGCCCAGCGCTTCGACTGCCTGTAACACGGCGTCGCGGGTGTCAGAGGTCACGGCGTTGCTCTGATTGAGGACGCGCGACACGGTCGCTACGGATACGCCAGCCTGACGGGCAACATCACGGATTGTTATCATGCAGCAGTTCCAGAAAGGAAAAATAGGCATCACGCCGGGTTGTACACCGGCGCTATTTTGTCAGGGGCAGGCAACGTGCAGCGTGAATTGCGTCACATCAATGAAAACGGTTACATACAATTCTGTAACCTTTGTGATGGCGGTCATTATCCTGCGCGATCGGTGAGATGTGATTGACCGGCGGAAAGCAGCGTCAGCCGTCGCCACAGCCACTCCAGCGGCCCCTGCGCGAAGAAATGTAACCAGATGAGTGAAAACAGGATATTGATGAGCCAGATCAGCGGCACCATCAGCACCAGTTCCAGCCGGGTGAAGTGCATATAGAGGTCAAGGCGATAAAAGAGCGTGGTGCAGATCAGAGACTGCAGCAGATAGTTGGTCAGCGCCATACGGCCAACGCAGCGGATGGCATGAGTGATACGCCAGCGTGCAATCTGCGGCCAGTAAGCCAGACAGAGCGCGGCATAGCCCAGGCTGATCAGCGGGCTGGCGAGGTCGCGCGGCGTCTGCAGATAGAAGCCGCTCCAGCGGAATTCCCAGTGCAACAGCCACTGCGCGGCCACTCCGGCCACCGCAATCGTGAAGCCAATGGACAGCAGCACGACCGCCGCCTGCCGATAGTGCTGCGCGGAAAACTGGCCGGTCAGCCAGCCGCTGCGCAGCAGTGCGCCGCCAATCATCATCAGGCCCGCCAGCTGCCAGCCATACTGCGCCGCCAGCGCCATCAGCCCGGAAGCCAGGTGATCCAGCCGGTTCTGTACGGCTTCCCAGCCGCCAGTGAGCTTCCAGTACTGTTCATATTGCAGATCGGCTGCGCCTGGCAGCCAGGAGCGGGTTGGTTCGGGATCGGAGATCGACCCAAACACCAGCAGCACGCCGCAGCCGACCAGATAGAGCAGAATGCCAGTATGCATCAGGCTGCGGGTAGAGGGAACGTCGCGCAACACCCGCCAGACCACCAGCCCGATCACCCCGTAATCCAGCAGGATGTCCCCTTCCCACAAAAACACCGCATGCAGAAAACCGATTACCACCAGCAGGGAGAGCCTGGCCGTCAGCCAGCGGCTGCCGCGCGGCAGCTGCATCTGCAGACCGGCGCCGAACAGCAGTGCAAACAGGGTGAGGAATTTGAGCTGGGCGAAGGTGTCAGAGATAGCCCAGGTCCAGGCGTCGGCTGAACTGACGCTGCCCTGCCAGGCGGGATTGAGATAGGCGGCCGAAGGCAGGCCAAAGCCGACGATATTGAGCAGCAGAATGCCGAGAATGGCACAGCCACGAATGAAATCCAGCGCGTGATAGCGTTGCATGCGGCACCCTGCCCCAATGAGGCGGGCAGCGTTATGCGCCCGCCGTAAACTCAACTATGGCGCACCGCGCGCAAAAATTCCTGGCGGGTATTCTGGCTGGACTTGAACAGGCCGCCCAGCGAGGTCGTGGTAGTGGCGCTGGTGGCATCTTTCACGCCACGCGCTTTCACACAGTAGTGCACCGCATCAATGGACACCGCGACATTATTGGTGCCCAGCAGCGTCTGCAGCGCGACCAGAACCTGCTGCGTCAGTCGCTCCTGCACCTGCGGACGCTGGGCAAAGAACTGAACGATGCGGTTGATTTTCGACAGGCCAATCACCTTGTCTTTCGGAATGTAGGCAACGGTAGCCTTTCCGTCGATGATCACGAAGTGGTGCTCACAGGTGCTGGTCAGCGTGATGTCACGCACGGTCACCATCTCATCGACCTTCATCTTGTTTTCGATGACGGTGATTTTCGGGAAGTTGGCGTAGTCGAGACCGGAAAAGACCTCATCCACATACATTTTGGCGATGCGATGTGGCGTTTCCATCAGGCTGTCATCTTCCAGATCCAGATTCAGCAGCTGCATGATCTCCGTCATGTGCCCGGCAATCAGGCTCTTACGCGTTTCGTCATCAATGTCGCGCGTCGGTGCACGTAACGGCGTTTCCAGTCCTCGCGCCAGCAGCGCTTCATGAACCAGGGCAGCTTCCTGACTTAGGGTGCTCATCGTACTCTTCTCCGGCTGGTGTTGCGCCCGTCGGCATATGCCAGCGGGCCCTGTAATCAGGCGCGTATTGTGAAACTTTCTTTGCGGGGAATCCAGCAATCAATCAGATTGGTGAAGAAAGCTTTTTATGTGGTTCGCCGCCAGACCAGCAGCCCCGCCCAGACCAGGCTGGCCCCGGCGACCCACAATGCAGGCTCCAGACGGTGCCACAGCATGGCCGACATAAATGAGAGCAGCGGCCCCGCCAGCTGGCCGATCGCATAGCCGGTGGTCAGCAGACCCGCCATGTAGCGCAGATGGTGGGGTGCCAGCTCACGGGCGCAGAGCATCGAGAGCTGCACCACGCTGAGAAAGCCGCCGCCCACCAGCAGCGCTCCGGCCAGCAGGCCGCTGAAGCCCGGCAGCAGCGCCGCGGCAAAGACGCCCAGCGCCTGTGCCCAGAGCACCAGCGCCAGCCGGACGTGGCTGTGCCCCCGGCGGCGCGTCAGGATCCCCAGGCCGATGCCGATCACCGCTGCGCCCCCGAAAACGGGCCAGACAAACTGAGCGAAGATGCCGTCAGGAAAGCGCGTGGCCGCCATCTGCGACAAAAAGGTGGCGGGCAGAATGTAGCCGAAGCCTGCCAGACTGTAACTCGCGACCAGACGTTTGAGGTTGCGATCCAGCACCAGCGGCGCAGGCGCCTGGTCGGGGCGATGCAGTTCACCCTGACGCGGCAGATGCCGGGTGATGAGCGCAATCAGCAGCAGCGCCAGCGCACCGTAGGCGGCCCAGGCGACCCCGGCTGAAACCTGCAGCGTATGCAGCAGCACGCCCAGCAGCCCGCTGACCAGGATGCCGCAGCCCGGCCCCGCAAACACGGCCGCCGAGAGGCCCGCCCGCCCGTGACGATGCAGCTGTTCATTGCTCCAGGCCGCGACCAGCACCATCGCCCAGCCGCTGGCCCAGCCAATCAGAAAGCGGATCGCGCCGTGCAGCCACGGCCCGCTGGCGAAGGCGGAAAGCAGGGTCAGGATCACCGCACCCCACACGCCCGCCTGCAGCCGCAGCTCGACCCGTTTGTGCGCCCGCATCGCATCAAACGAGCCACACAGATAGCCCAGATAGTTGAACGCGGCGACCAGGCTGGCGCTGGTGAGCGTCAGCTGGTGCGCCTGAATCATCAGCGGCACCTGGGGCGTAAAGGCAAAGCGGCCAATCCCCATTGCCACAAATAAGGTTAAAAACGCGCTGAGCGCGACGCGTAATGCCATTGCTGAACTCCTGCTGTTCTGCCCTGCGATCTCATCTGACTTGCTAACAGCATGCAGGATGACTAAACTCACGGAAAGTGAATATTATTAACCAACTTGTTTACAGGAAGAGAAGATATGGATCTGGTTCAGCTGCGTATGTTCTGTTCCGTCGCCGAAACGGGTTCACTGGCTCGTGCGGCAGAGCAGTTGCATCGCGTTCCCTCTAATCTCACCACGCGGCTGCGCCAGCTGGAAGAAGAATTAGGGGTGGATCTCTTTATTCGTGAGAAGCAGCGCATTCGCCTGTCGCCGATGGGCCATAATTTTCTCAACTATGCGCAGCGCATCCTGACACTGAGCGAAGAAGCGATGAGCATGACCCGCACCGGCAAACCGGCGGGCAACTTCGCGCTTGGTTCCATGGAGAGCACGGCAGCGACCCGTCTGCCCGGCCTGCTCGCCGCCTATCACCAGCGTTTTCCGGCGGTGGCGCTGTCGCTGATCACCGGCACCTCGGGCGAAATCATCGATCGGGTGCGGGAAGGCACTCTGGCCGCCGCGCTGGTGGATGGCCCGGTCGCCCACGACGACCTGAATGGCTGCATCGCATTTCGTGAGGAGATGGTGCTGATCACCGGTCTCGATCACGCCCCGATTACCACGGCGCGCGACGTCCAGGGCGATACCCTGTTCGCCTTCCGCAACAGCTGCTCTTACCGGGTCAAGCTGGAGAGCTGGTATCGCGACAGTCAGACCGCGCCCGACAATGTGATGGAGATTCAGTCCTATCACGCCATGCTGGCCTGCGTGGCAGGCGGTGCCGGTGTCGCGATGATCCCGGCGTCGGTGCTGAAGCAGATGGCGGATCGGTCGCGCGTGCAGGCGCACACGCTGCCTCCCGCTTACCGCGACACGGCCACCTGGCTGATGTGGCGACGCGACGCCTTTACGCCGAATGTTGAGGCGCTGAAGTACCTGATTATCGAACAATTTGACGATCGTCCGCTCAATGATGAGCTGATGCATCCATTACAGGCGGCGGAATAAGCGTTCCGCGCTATGTTTAAGAGTCTGGCCCATCCGGCCCTGAATCATCACGACCACCCGGCGCGCCTGCGCGCCACAATCTGACTGGAAGAGGGATTGCATGAACATGATCAAAACCCGTGCCGCTGTTGCCTGGGCTGCTGGCGAACCGCTGAAAATCGAAGAAGTGGATTTGATGCCGCCGCAGAAAGGCGAAGTGCTGGTGCGCATTGTCGCGACCGGCGTCTGCCATACCGATGCCTACACCCTCTCCGGCACCGATCCGGAAGGCGTTTTCCCGGCGATCCTGGGCCATGAAGGTGGCGGCATCGTGGAAGCCGTAGGCGAAGGCGTGACCAGCGTGGAAGTGGGCGACCATGTGATCCCGCTCTACACGCCGGAGTGCGGCAAATGTAAGTTCTGCCTGTCCGGCAAAACCAACCTCTGCCAGGCAATCCGCGCCACCCAGGGCAAAGGGCTGATGCCGGATGGCACCACCCGCTTCTTCAAAGATGGCAAGCCGATTTTCCACTACATGGGCACCTCAACCTTCTCTGAATACACCGTCATCCCGGAGATCGCGCTGGCCAAAATCAGCAAAGAAGCACCGCTGGAAGAGGTCTGTCTGTTGGGCTGCGGCGTCACCACCGGCATGGGCGCGGTAATGAACACGGCTAAGGTCAAAGAGGGTGACACCGTGGCGATCTTCGGTCTCGGCGGCATCGGTCTTTCCGCCGTGATCGGGGCGAAGATGGCGAAGGCGGGCCGCATCATCGCCATCGACCTCAACACCAGCAAATTCGATCTGGCGCGCAAGCTGGGTGCCACCGATCTGATCAACCCGAAAGATTACGATAAGCCGATTCAGGATGTGATTGTCGAATTGACCGACGGCGGCGTGGACTTCTCGTTTGAATGTATCGGAAACGTCAACGTAATGCGTTCCGCGCTGGAGTGCTGCCATAAGGGCTGGGGCGAGTCGGTGATTATCGGCGTCGCCGGTGCCGGTGAAGAGATCTCCACCCGTCCTTTCCAGCTGGTGACCGGTCGCGTCTGGCGCGGATCCGCGTTTGGCGGCGTCAAGGGCCGTTCGCAGCTGCCGGGCATCGTGCAGGATTATCTCGACGGCAAGTTTGCGCTGAACGACTTCATCACCCACACCATGCCGCTGGAAGAGATCAATGACGCCTTTGATTTGATGCATGAAGGAAAATCGATTCGCTCGGTCGTGCATTTTAATAAGTAATCAGGAGGCGTTATGGCATCCACTCTGGAGCTACTGGAAGAACACCGTATCTTTGGCGGCTGGCAGCAGCGCTGGCGGCATCCGTCAGCGGTGCTGAACTGCCCGATGACCTTCAGCATCTATCTGCCCGATCCGCACGGTGACGCGCCGCCGCCGGTGGTCTGGTTTCTGGCCGGGCTGACCTGCAACGATGAGAACTTCACCACCAAAGCGGGCGCGCAGCGGGTGGCGGCGGAACTGGGTCTGGTGCTGATTATGCCGGACACCAGCCCGCGCGGCGAAGGGGTCGCAAATGACGAGGCTTACGATCTGGGTCAGGGCGCGGGATTCTATCTCAACGCCACTCAGCAGCCCTGGGCCAGCCATTTCCGCATGTTCGACTATCTGAGCAGCGAGTTGCCCGCCCTGATTGCGGACAACTTCAAGGTCAGCGAACGTCAGTCGATCATGGGTCACTCCATGGGCGGCCACGGCGCGCTGATGCTGGCGCTGCGTCTGGGCAACCGTTTTGCCTCGGCTTCCGCCTTTGCACCGATCGTCAATCCGATGCAGGTGCCCTGGGGGCAGAAAGCGTTTACGGCCTATCTGGGTGAGGATCGTGCGGCGTGGCGGGAGTATGACAGTTGCCAGCTGATGGCGGAGGTGGCGCACCGGCTGCCGATGCTGATTGATCAGGGCGACAGCGATCAGTTCCTGGCCGACCAGCTGCAACCGGAGCGGTTAGACGCGGTCGCCCGCGACGTGGGCTTCCCGCTGACCCTGCGCATTCAGCCGGGTTATGACCATAGCTACTTCTTTATTGCCAGCTTCGTGGAAGATCACCTGCGCTTCCATGCCCAGCATCTGCTGGTGTAGCTGACACTCAGGGCCGCATATGCGGCCCTGAATTTTTATTGCGGAGGCGAATCAGCGCGACTGTCGCTCGCCTTCTCTTCCCGGCATTCAGCCCTGTCAGACCAGCGCCGGGCCGGTCAGCCCATCGATCATCACCTGCGGAATCCCGCGGGAGCAGTGTTCGATCCGCCCATCAACCCCGTAGACCTTCGCCAGCGTGTCGGGCGTGATCACCTTGTCCGGCTGCCCTTCCGCCACCAGCGCGCCCTGCTTCAGCATCAGGGCATGCTGCGCATGCCGCAGCGCGATATTGATATCGTGTACCACCACTACCGTGACGATGTTGCGCATGGCCGTTTCGCGCCGGACCAGATCCATGACGTGGAACTGATAGTTAAGGTCCAGCGCGCTCAGCGGCTCATCCAGCAGCAGCAGCGCCGGACGACGGATCAGCGACTGCGCCAGCCCGACCAGCTGCTTCTGGCCGCCGGAGAGCTGATCGAGGTAGCGCATCGCCAGATGCGCGATGCCAAGCTGCTCCAGCAGATGCATGATTTCCGCTTCGCTGCCCGCGCTGTGCAGTCCGCCCGAGGCGCGCTGCGCCACGATGATGGACTCCAGTACATGCAGATGCACACCCGCAGGCAGCGACTGCGGCAGATAGACCACATTCTTTGCACGGCGGGCAAACGGCTGAGTCATCAGATCCTCGCCGTTCAGCCACATCTCGCCCTGCCCTTTGTTCAGCCCCGCCAGCGCACGCAGCAGCGTCGATTTACCGCAGCCATTCGGCCCCAGCAGCACCGTGATCTCGCCGCGCGGCAGCGGCGCGACATTCAGATTCTCAATCACTTTATGTTTGGGATACCCGGCGCTGAAGCCGCGTAAAGTCAGACCCTGTTCCATCATACGGTCCCCCGATGACGCAGAATAATACTCAGGAAGAACGGCACGCCGATCAGGGAGGTCACGATGCCGACCGGGATGATTACGCCAGGGATCAGGTTTTTCGAGGCGACCGACGCCAGCGACAGCACCAGCGCGCCGACCAGCGCACTGGCGGGCAGATAGAAGCGGTGATCTTCACCAAACATCATGCGGGCAATGTGCGGCGCGACCAGGCCGATAAAGCCGATCGGCCCGACAAAAGCTACGGCCAGCGCGGAGAGCACGCTGATGCGCAGCAGCGTGGTCAGGCGCAGACGACGCACGTCGATGCCAAAGCTCACCGCACGATCTTCGCCCAGACGCAGCGCCGTAAGTTTCCAGCTGCTCATCATCGAAAACGGCACCAGGATCACCAGCGCCAGACTCAGCACGCCCAGCTTCTCCCAGGAGGCGCGCGCCAGGCTGCCCATGGTCCAGAAGACTAGGCCCTGCAGGGTATCTTCGCTGGCGATGAACTGCATCATGGAGACCAGCGCGTTGAAGGTGAAGACCAGCGCAATGCCGAACAGCACCACACCCGCCGAGGAGACCTGCGTCCAGCGGGTGACGGCATCGAGCATCAGCGCGGCCAGCAGCGCAAATACAAAGGCGTTGGCCGAGATTAACCACTGATCGGGAATGCCGGGGATCCCGATGCCAAGGATGATGGCCAGCGCCGCACCAAAGGCCGCCGCCGAGGAAACCCCCAGGGTAAACGGACTCGCCAGCGGGTTATTGAGGATGGTCTGCATTTCCGCGCCCGCCAGGCCCAGCGACAGCCCCACCACCAGCGCCATCAGCGCATACGGCAGGCGAATGTCCCAGACGATAACGCGGGTGCCGGCATCGACATTGTCAGGATTGAGCAGCGTATTCCACAGCGTTTCCAGCGAGAGCCCGGCCGGGCCCAGCGTGAAATCGAGGATCAGTGAGGCGACGATCGCCAGCAGCAGCACGCCAATCCAGACAAGGCGGCGGCGCAGCACCTGATGATAGTTTTGCATGGTGTGGTGAAGCGTTTCTTCCCCCGCCAGCAGCGAAGTTTCGGTAGTCATGTTTTAACCCTGTGTGGCTATCACGTCAGAAAACGCAGCCACAATAGTCCAGGTGATAATAATTATCAATTCGTTAGCACAAGCGAGACGCGAAAAAACAGTAAAAAAGGGTGTTATTTCGGACGGGAGAGAGGCAGAGAGAGCGTACTGAGGGAGCAGATTGGGCAGTTGCTCAGGGTGGGTATCTCTTTTGCAAAGAGGTCATCCCCGGGATGTTTACGGCGGGCGATGATGCACCTCATCCCTGAGGTGCATCCGTTGCCGGATCAACGCGTTCGGCCTGCCATCGCGCTAAAGCCGGTCAGCCTTAGCGCGCGGTATCAGGCATCTGGCCGGATTACTCTTTGTGAACCGGGAACTCCATCTCGCTGTACTTCACCAGTCGGCTGCCGCGCGCCAGCTTGTAGCCGAACCAGATAATCAGGAACAGCGGAATGCCGATGTAGGTTGCCGCCACGCCGTACCAGTCGATGCTCTCGTTAAGAAACGCCTGATAGTTCTGACCCAGCGTGATGATCAGGCAGAGCACGAAGGCGAAAATCGGCCCCAGCGGGAAGAAGCCGGAACGGTATGGCAGATCGTTCAGGTCATATCCCTGGGCGATGTAGCCCCGGCGAAAACGATAGTGGCTGATGGCAATGCCCAGCCAGGCGATGAAACCGGTCATGCCGGACGTGTTCAGCAGCCACAGGTAGACCTCCTGATTCCCGAACTTCGAGGTCAGGAAACAGAGCCCTGCCACGACGGTGGTCGCCCAGAGTGCATTGCGCGGCACGCCGCCTTTTGAGAGCGTCGCGAAAATGCGTGGCGCTTTGCCTTCACAGGCCAGGTTGTAGAGCATGCGCGTGGAGGCGTACATGCCGGAGTTACCCGCCGACAGCACCGCCGTCAGGATCACCGCGTTCATCACCGCCGCCGCGGAGAGCAGACCGGCATTGCGGAAGACCAGCGTGAACGGGCTGACGCTGATATCGTCGATATCGTTGTGCAGCAGTTGCGGATCGGTATAAGGCAGAATCAGGCTGATAATCAGGATAGCGAAGACATAGAACAGCAGGATTCGCCAGAACACCTGCCGGACCGCACGCGGAATGTTTTTCGCCGGATCTTCAGATTCGCCCGCCGCGATACCGATCAGTTCGGTGCCCTGGAAGGAGAATCCGACAATCATCGCCACGCCAATCATCGCGGCAAAGCCTCCCGCAAACGGCGCATCGCCGACCTGCCAGTTATGCCAGCCTGCGTGCTCCGCGCCGCGCATAATGCCGGTGATCATCAGTACGCCGACCACGATAAAGATAATCACGGTGGCCACTTTGATCAGCGAGAACCAGTATTCCGCCTCGCCAAAGCCTTTTACCGAGATGTAGTTGAGCAGGAACATCAGCCCCAGGAACAGGGCGCTCCAGATCCAGCCGGGCGTATCGGGGAACCAGTAGTTCATCACCAGCTGAGAGGCCACCAGATCAACCGCGATGGTCACCGCCCAGTTGTACCAGTAGTTCCAGCCGAGCGCGAAACCAAAGCCCTCTTCGACATATTTTGCGCCATAGGTGGCGAAGGAGCCTGATACGGGCATAAAGGCGGCCAGTTCGCCCAGGCTGGTCATCAGGAAGTAGACCATCAGGCCGATGAGGATATAGGAGAGGAGTGCCCCGCCGGGGCCGGCCTGGGCAATGGTGGCACCGGAGGCCACAAAGAGGCCGGTACCGATGGAGCCGCCGATGGCAATCATCGTCAGATGACGGGCTTTTAACGCACGTCGTAATGCAGGTTGTTGTGTTGTTTTTGAGTCATTATGCATGTGTTAACGCTACGCTGGGTAAAAATGAGGCGCGATTGTAGCAGCCAGACCGCCTCTGTATAGCGATGCCATGCTGTTATTAGTTAAGTTCATGATCGCGCCCGGATTATTAGCAGTCACTCACGGCAGTAGGAGAGAAAGCGCGTCAGGGCTTTGGAAATATGCTTCTGCCGGTGATGAATACGGTAGAGCGTGCGGGTCAGCCGCGGCAGCGGGATCGCCAGCTCAGTCAGCGTGCCCGCCTCCAGCAGATCGGCTATCACCCGGCGAGACAGGCAGCTGATCCCCATGCCGTGCCGCACCGCATGTTTAATGGCTTCGGAATTGCCCAGCTCCATTCCCAGCTGAAAGCTCGGCAGATGTGACAACAGCAGATAATCGACGATCTCCCGGGTGCCGGAGCCGCGTTCGCGCAGGATCCACGGCGCCTCCGCCAGGGTTTTCAGCGTCACCGGCTGCTGCAGAATCGGCGCATCGGGCGCGGCAAACACCACCAGTTCATCCTCCAGCCAGGGTTCGCTGACCAGTTCGGTCATGTGGCACGGCCCTTCAATCAGCCCCACATCCACGCGGAAATCGGACACCGCCTGAATCACATCCTGGCTGTTGCCGACGCTCAGCTCCAGCGGCAGGCCGGGAAAGTCGCGACGGTAGGCTGCCATCATGCCGGGCAGCAGATAGTTACCGATGGTGCTGCTGGCGAAGATGCGGATCGCGCCGTTGTCCTCTTTAAACAGCTGTTCGATCTCGCCTGCCTGCTCCAGCAGCCCCACCGCGCGCGGATAGAGCAGCCGTCCATGCTCATTCAGCACCAGCCGTTTGCCGACCCGGTCAAACAGCTGCACCCCGAGCTGACTCTCCAGATCGGCCAGCGCCGCACTGACCGCCGACTGCGACAGGGCCAGCAGCTGAGAGGCCTGCGTGGTGGAGCCACTCTTGAGCACTTCGGTAAACACTTCAATCTGTCGCAGCGTAATGTGCATCGTTGCCTCTTAACTCAGTGAGTGCCTGACGAGCCAGACGATCAGCGCCAGCCAGATCAGTCCAATCGCCACCAGCCAGCCGGCGATCTTTTTGCCGCGGCTGCGCTGCGCCTCTGCCCGTACGAGGCTGCGGATGCGCACCTCTTTCGGCAGTAACCGCAACAGCAGCATGACGCCCGTCGGGATAATGACCGCGTCATCCAGCAGCCCCACAAAGGGGATGACATCCGGAATAAGATCGATCGGGCTGATGCCGTACGCAACCAGCCCCAGCATCCCCAGCTTGTTCCACCAGGGCGTGCGCGGATCGCGGAAGGCGAACGCCAGCACAAATACATCTCGTTTGATCAGCGTCGCCCATCGGCGCAGACGTGACACTATCATGAAGGCAGCCTTATCGTAAATTCTGGTCAATTATAAATATATTATCAATTTCACTTTTAAGCCAGTCGCCGTCATGATCGTGACTCAACCACGAGGAGTGACCACCATGACCGAACTGAGCCTTGCTAAAACGCACTCTCCCCTTTCGCTCTGGTTCCCCGGCCTGCTGCTGACCGCCGCCATTGCCGCAGCGGCCAGCTGGCTGGCGCAGCAGCCCCTGATCGCCTCGCTGGGGCTGGGCTCGCTGACCCTGGCGATTATGCTGGGCATCGTGGTCGGCAACAGCCTCTATCACCCGCTGGCTTCCCGTTGCGACAGCGGCGTGGTGCTGGCGAAACAGAAGCTGCTGCGGCTGGGCATTATCCTGTTTGGCTTTCGTATCACCCTACAACAGATCGCGGATGTCGGTTTCAGCGGCATCCTGATCGATGCGCTGACGCTGAGCAGCACGTTCTTTGTGACCTGCCTGCTGGGCATCCGGCTGCTGAAGCTGGACCGCGATACCGTCTGGCTGATTGGCGCGGGCAGCAGTATCTGCGGGGCTGCGGCCGTGCTGGCGACCGAACCGGTGGTCAAAGCCGCGCCGTCGAAAGTCGCGGTGGCGATCGCGACCGTGGTGCTGTTCGGCACCCTGGCGATCTTCGTCTATCCGCTGCTGTGGCCGCTGGCTCATCATCTCTTTCCGGGGCTGGGTGCGGCCCGGTTCGGGGTCTTCACCGGTTCCACTATCCATGAAGTCGCGCAGGTGGTGGCCGCCGGGCACAGCATCAGCCCGGAGGCGGAAAGCAGCGCGGTGATCGCGAAAATGCTGCGGGTGATGATGCTGGCCCCGTTCCTGCTCTGCCTGAGTGCAGTCATCCGCGGCAAACGCCACACGGGTAGCGCCCGTCAGCCGGTAACCTTCCCCTGGTTCGCGCTGCTGTTTATTGCCGTTGCCCTGTTTAACTCACTCCAGCTGCTGCCTGCGGCGCTGGTGGCCGCGCTGAATGCGCTGGCGGGGCTGCTGCTGGCGATGGCGATGGCCGCGCTGGGACTGACCACCCGTTTTGGCGCGCTGCGCGAGGCGGGCATCAGGCCGCTGCTGCTGGGTGCGCTGGTCTTTGGCTGGCTGATCGCCGGCGGCGGCACCATCAATCTGCTGGTGCAACATTTCATGGGCTGACGCCATCAGGTATCATGCCGTTTCATCCGTGCATAGCCCCAGGAGAAAGGCATGAAATATATCGGCGCACATGTGAGTGCGGCAGGGGGCGTGGATCAGGCAGTGATTCGCGCCCATGAACTGGAAGCCACCGCCTTCGCGCTCTTTACCAAGAATCAGCGTCAGTGGAAGGCCGCCCCGCTCTCCACAGAGATGATTGATGCTTTTCGCGCCGCCTGCGAGACCTATAAATACAGCCCGCAGCAAATCCTGCCGCACGACAGCTTCCTGATTAATCTCGGCCATCCGGTGGAGGAGGCGCTGGAGAAATCCCGTGCGGCCTTTATCGACGAACTGCGCCGGGCCGATCAGCTGGGCCTGACGCTGCTGAATTTCCATCCCGGCAGCCATCTGCATCAGATTGAGGAAGAAGCCTGCCTGAAGCGGATCGCTGAGTCGATCAACGTCGCGCTCGACCAGACCCAGAACGTCACCGCCGTGATTGAAAACACCGCAGGCCAGGGCAGTAACCTGGGCTTCCGCTTCGAACACCTCGCGACCATCATTGAGCACGTCGAAGATAAGTCGCGCGTCGGCGTCTGCATTGACACCTGCCATGCGTTTGCCGGCGGTTATGACCTTCGCACCGAAGCCGACTGCGAAGCGACGTTCAGAGAGTTTGAGCGCGTCGTCGGTTTCAATTATCTGCGCGGTATGCACCTCAACGATGCCAAAAGCGCCTTTGACAGCCGCGTTGACCGCCACCACAGCCTGGGGGAAGGCAACATCGGCCGGACGGTGTTCAGCTGGCTGATGAAAGATCCCCGGTTTGACGGGATCCCGCTGATTCTGGAGACCATCAATCCTGATATCTGGAAAGATGAGATCGCCTGGCTGAAAGCCGAGCAGCAGGGATAAACAAAGGGAGCCATCCGGCTCCCTTTTCGCTGGCATCAATTGCTGCGTCAGCGAGCCAGCGACTTACCTTTCCCTGCCCCGCCATGCTTCTGCCTGCGCCCGCTGCAAAAACAAACAGGGAGCCTTTCCGGCTCCCTGTTATATTCACTTCCGCACTGTTAATCAGGCTTTCGCCAGCTGCTCTTCCGGACGTTTCAGAACTGCATAGCTCAGACCGGCAATCGCGGTGCCGATGACAATCGCCATCAGATAACCGATCACCGGTGTAATTGCGCCAGGGATCAGCAGCACAAAGAGTCCGCCGTGCGGGGCCATCAGTTTGGCACCAATCGCCATTGAGATCGCACCGGTCACGGCGCCACCAATAATACAGCATGGCAGAACGCGCATCGGGTCACGGGCAGCAAACGGAATCGCACCTTCAGAGATGAAGCAGAGACCCAGTACCAGTGCCGCTTTACCGCCTTCCTGCTGACCTTTGTTGAATTTACGACGGGCAACCAGGGTGGCCAGACCCATCGCCAGCGGCGGCACCATACCGGCTGCCATGATGGCGGCCATCGGTGCATAGGTCTGCGAACTCAGTAAGCCGACACCAAACGCGTAGGCCACTTTGTTTACCGGGCCACCCATATCGGTACACATCATGCCACCCAGAATCGCGCCCAGCAGGACCGCATTCGCCGTCCCCATGTTTGCCAGCCAGTGCGTCAGGCCGCTCATGATACCCGCCACCGGTTTACCGACCACATAGATCATCAGCAGGCCGGTGATCAGGCTGGCGAACAGCGGAATAATCAGTATCGGTTTCAGCGCTTCCATACTCTGCGGCAGTTTCACTTTGCCGCTGATCAGCTTCGCCGCATAACCGGCAATGAAGCCCGCGATAATCCCGCCTAAGAAGCCTGCGTTAATGCTGGTGGCGATCATGCCGCCAATCAGACCTGGCGTCAGACCCGGACGATCCGCGATGGAGAAGGCGATAAAGCCTGCCAGCACCGGTACCATCAGGGCAAAGGCGCTACCGCCACCGATCTGCATCAGCGCGGCAGCCAGCGTGCCCGGCTCTTTAAAGGCGGTGATACCAAAAGCGAACGACAGAGCGATACTCAGACCACCCGCCACCACCATCGGCAGCATGTAGGACACCCCGGTCAGCAGGTGACGATAGGCGCCCGCGCCGCCCTGCTTCTTCTCTTCTTCGCTGTTTGCCGTGCTCTGGCCGCTGGCCGCCACTTTATAAGGCTTCGCTTCTGCGACCGCTTTATCCAGCTCCTGCGCGGTTTTCTTCAGCGCCAGGCCGGTGGAGGTGCGGTACATCGGCTTACCGGCAAATTTCGCCAGATCCACTTCGATATCCGCCGCCACGATCACCAGATCGGCCGCCGCCACTTCTTCCGGTGTAATCGCATTACCGGCACCCACGGAACCGCGGGTTTCAACCTTGACCCACCAGCCGCGACGGGTCGCTTCGGCCTGGATCGCCTCGGCCGCCATAAAGGTGTGCGCGACACCGGTCGGACAGGCTGTCACGGCGACCACACGTTTCGGTGCACCGGCCTGCGCCGGGGTCGCGGCTGACGCCGCCGCCGGGGTTGCCGCCGCCGGAGCCTGCCAGGTTCTGGCTTCTGCTTTCGCCCGGTTCAGGAAGTTTTCCGGCTCGCGAACCGCCAGCTGGAGGTCGCCCAGCCAGACCGGCTTGCCGTTCAGGGCCGCATCGTCCGGCACCTTTTTGCCCAGCACAATCGCCAGTTCCGCGTCGGCAGGGTTTTCAGTTAGAGTCAGGCCTGCCGCCGCCGCAGCGGCAGCCAGACGTTGTTGCGCCATATAGGCGGAGGCCAGTCCCAGTGTAGGGTCTTTAATCAGCAGCGTTTTCATTATCGCTCTCCTGCTGTCAGTTAACGGGTTGTAAGTCGACGCGCGCCATCATTGCGGCCAACTGAGTACGATCAGACACACCAACGTTGCTCTGGCTGACGGCCATGGCCGCCACCGCCGTCGCAAGACGCAGCGTGTGCTCGCTGGATTCACGCATCAGCAGGCCATAGATCAGCCCGCCAACCATTGAGTCACCGGCACCGACGGTGCTGACGACTTCACACACCGGCGGTTTCGCAATCCATTCGCCAGACGCGTTGACCCACAGCGCGCCTTCTGCGCCCAGCGAGATCACCACATGGGCGATGCCCTGCTCACGCAGCTCGTGCGCCGCGCCAATCACATCCTGCAACGTTGGCAGCTTACGACCGGCCCAGATCTCCAGCTCACGGCGGTTTGGTTTTACCAGCCACGGCGCAGCTTTGAGTCCTGCTACCAGCGCCTCGCGGCTGCTGTCGAAGATGATGCAGGGGCAATGGGTACGCAGTTCGGTCATCCAGCGGGTGAAGGCTTCGTGATCCACGCCTTCTGGCAGGCTGCCGCTGACGCAGACCATATCGAACTGGCCCAGCCAGGTCAGCGAATCGCTGGTAAAACGATCCCAGTCCTGCGCCGTGACCTGGAAACCGGAGAAGTTCAGATCGGTGACATCACCGGTCTGTTCGGTCAGTTTGACGTTGATACGGGTCCGGCCCGGCACCACCTGGAAACGGTTGGCAATGCCCAGCTCGCTGAAGAGCTGCTGAAAGCCATCCTGATTCTCTTTGCCCAGGAAGCCACCGACGGTGACATCAATACCCAGATCCTTCAGGACTCTGGCGACGTTGATCCCCTTGCCCGCCGCGTGCAGTCCGGTGGTTTTCACCAGATTGACTTCGCCGCGTTCAATTTCAGGGGTATATCCCACCAGGTCATACGCCGGATTCAGCGTAATGGTGGCGACACGTCTGCTCATGCTGCCCCCTCACCCAGACCGCTGGTGATCGCTTCTTCAATCGCGTTCAGCGCCTGCTGTGCATCTTCACCGCTGGCGGTAAAGCGCAGGCGGTGGCCTTTCTTCACGCCCAGCGCCACGACTTTCATCAGGCTGCGACCGTTAGCCGGTTTACCGCTGCCGTCGAGGTTGGTCACGGTGATGTCGCTGTTGAACTGCTTGATCACACTGACCAGCGCCGTGCCCGGACGGGCATGCAGGCCATGTTCGTTGCGGATGGTAAATTCGGCGGTCAGCACGTCGGCCTGCTCATCGACTTCGCTGGTCAGCAGGGCGTAAACACCCGCCGCATCGGCTTTCAGCAGACGATCAGCTTTGCCCTGCTGCAGCAGCGCGCTGAGGTAACCCAGTACTTCCAGCGGACGTTCATCGGTGGCTGACACGCTGATGAGCATCGACGCCGGTTCGCCCTGATGTTCAAAGGCGTGTTCGGTACGGCTGACGGCCACGCCGCTGCGCAGATTGCCCAGGCTGCTGTCGCTGAGCCAGATGCCCTGCCCCAGGCTCAGCGGCGGGGTTGAGACGACATCGGCGACGTAGCTGGCATCAACCACGCCCGCGGCTTGCAGCCGGCCGGCGTTCATCGCCTGCAGGGTAATCAGATCGCTGGCCGCGACGTTAAGCGTCACCAGTGAGGTGTCGAAGCTGAATTCGGCGGCTTGTTTCTCGCCCATCAGCAGCGCACGAAGATCTTCAGCAGAGGCGGTTTTGAGCTGTTCGGCAATGGAGTCATCGCTGAGCACATGCGTCAGCTGACGCAGCAGCGCCAGATGTTCATCTGACTTCGCGGCAATCCCGATCGCGACATAGGCGGTCTGATCGTCACCCCAGGCAATACCCTGCGGAAACTGAAACACCTGGACGCCGGTTTTCAGCACCAGGTCGCGGGTGTCGGTGGTGCCGTGCGGGATTGCGATGCCGTTGCCAAGAAAGGTGGAGGTCTGCTGTTCGCGCGCCAGCATACCGTTGATATAGCCTTCAGCCACATTGCCCGCCGCGGTTAACGCGGCAGCAACCTGACGAATGGCCTCTTCTTTATTCTGGGCGCTGGCTCCGGTATGGATGGCCTGCAATTCGAGCTGGAACATAATTCTCCTCGCTTGCTGAGATTGAATCGTTTCAGCTTGTGGGCAGGTTTTCACGCCAGGCTGTCTAAACCAGCTGGCCCCGTCACCGCTGAAACGTTTCAGGAATTGTGATTCAGGCGCTTTCTTCAGGCAAGAAAATACGCAAACGGCGTAGCAGTTTTATGACGTTACGCACATTTCGGGGGCAGGAAGAGGGCCAGCGGAGAGTCAGGCTGACGCGGTTGCTGTCACACCCGGCCAGGCGGACAAAAAGCGTCAGCTGCGTCAGCTTTTCAGGGGGCGGTGTCGGCTTCGAGTTTCAGCAGATAGGTCATCGCCTGCTGGCGCGACTGGCCGCACATGCTGAATGCGGGTTGCAGACCGGCGCAGACGGCAGGCCGCAGCGGCGAACCAAACAGTTTGCAGCGCAGATCGTCGTCCAGCTGAACGCAGGGCGTGTTGGCGGGCTTGCCGTCAGGCATACCGGGGATAGGCGATGAGATAGAGGGTGCTGTGCAGCAGGCACCGCATTGGCTACGGCATTGCATGCTGTGCTCCGGCAGAAAAAGAGGCGGTGACAATAGCAGTCCGGGGCGGCAATTACCATGAAAGCCGCGGGCTGACACAAAATTTCGCACCCGCGATATTGCCAGTTTTCACTGGCGCGAGTAACGTTGCGCGCACTTCACTCTCATGATAGCGAGAACAGCAATGCCAAAAGCCAATGAAATCAAAAAAGGGATGGCCGTCACGCACAACGGCAAACTGCTGCTGGTTAAAGATATTGATGTCCAGAGCCCCAGCGCACGCGGTGCGGCGACCCTGTACAAAATGCGTTTTACCGATGTCCGCACCGGTTTAAAAGTGGAAGAGCGCTTCAAGGGCGACGAGATTATCGATGCGATTTCGCTCAGCCGTCGCAGCGTCACCTTCTCCTATATAGATGGCGACGAATATATCTTCATGGATGATGAGGATTACACCCCCTACTCCTTTAAGCAGGATCAGATCGAAGAAGAGCTGCTGTTTATCCCTGAAGGCGGCATTCCTGGCATTCACGTACTGACGATGGATGGCCAGGTGCTGGCGCTGGAGCTGCCACAGACGGTGGATATGGAGATCGTCGATACCTCGCCTGGCATTAAAGGCGCTTCCGCCAGCGCCCGCACCAAACCCGCCGGAATGAGTACCGGTCTCTCCATTCAGGTTCCGGAATACCTCAGCAACGGTGACCGCATCCGTATTCATATCGCTGAACGCCGCTATATGGGTCGTGCTGATTAACTGGCGCAGGCTGGAGCCTGGTAGTGTTATAATATAACATTATCAGCATTCCAGGCAGGAGCCCGCACCATGACACGCGTTAATCTGATCACCGGTTTTCTGGGCAGCGGAAAAACCACGCTGCTCTGCCATCTTCTGGCCGCCCGGCCGCAGAACGAAAAGTGGGCGGTGCTGGTCAACGAATTTGGCGAGATCGGAATCGATGGTGCGCTGCTGGCCGATCGCGGCGCAACCGTTAAAGAGATCCCCGGCGGCTGCCTGTGCTGCGTGAATGGTCTGCCGCTGCAGGTCGGGCTGAATCTGCTGCTGAAAGATAAGCCCGACCGGCTGCTGATCGAGCCTACCGGCCTTGGTCATCCGCGCCGGGTGCTGGAAATACTGAAGTCGCCGGTCTATCAGACCTGGCTGCAGCTCAATGCCACCCTGACGCTGCTCGATCCCCGTCAGCTCGCCGATCCGCGTATCGCAGCCAATGAAAACTTTCGCGATCAGCTGGCGGCCGCCGATATCATCATCGCCAGCAAGCGCGATAGCTGGGACACGCAGGATCGCCAGCGGCTGACTGAGTGGCTGCAGCAGAGCCAGCCGCCACGTCCCGTGAGAGAAACAGAATTTGGCCGCATCCCCCTTCATCTGCTGGATGCGCCCCATCAGCCTCGCGCGCTTCCCCTTCCGCACCATCATCATCCGGACGTGCCCGCCAGCGGCGTAGCGGCGCTGCGGCTGACGGGTGGCGCGCGCTGGCGCCGGTCGCTGAATCAGGGCCAGGGCTACAGCGCCTGCGGCTGGCTGTTCGATGGCGAGACCCGGTTCGACAGCGCCGCCCTGCTGGCGTGGGCGCAGCAGGCGCAGGTTGATCGGATAAAAGGGGTGATGCGCACGGCCGAAGGCACAATGCGTATTAACGGCGAGGCAAAAGCGCTGCACAGTGAAACCTCTGCTGTGTCGCCACCCGATAGCCGTATTGAAGTCATTCATTCTCAGCAGGCTGACTGGAATCGACTACAATCGGCGTTGTTGAAGTGCCGTTTACGCTAGTAAAGGTATTGTCGGCGGTTATTTTTTTGAAATGAGTTTACTTATGCGCGCAACCCGCCTCGTTACCATCCTGCTGCTGAATGCACTGGGTGTAGTACTGTTTCTGTCCTGGTATCTGCCACCACAACATGGTTTCTGGTTCGGCATCGATAAAGCGATCTTTTATGGCTTCAATAACCAGATGGTGACTCATCCCCTGTTTGCCCTGATCGTCGCGATCACCAACTTCCGGGGTTTTGATGTGGTATCACTGCTGGCGATGGGCCTGCTCTATCTGTCGATCTGGCGTCAGGAGACACCGCCCGCGCGGCGCCGGATGCTGGCGATCGGCATCACCATGCTGCTGACGGCCGTTATCCTCAATCAGCTGGGCCACCTGCTGCCGGTGAAGCATTCCAGCCCGACGCTGTTCTTTGAGAATGTGCATCGTGTCAGCGAACTCACCGGTATCCCGGCGAAGGATGCGTCGAAAGATAGCTTCCCTGGCGACCACGGTATGATGCTGATTATTTTTGCCTGCTTTATATGGCGGTATTTTGGCTTCAGCCGTTTTTTAATTGCCGCCGCAATTGTGGTGCTATTTTCCCTGCCGCGCGTCATGGCCGGTGCGCACTGGTTTACTGATATTGCCGTCGGATCGCTGTCGGTGATATTAGTGGGTCTGAGCTGGTGGTTATTAACGCCAGCCAGCGACGTGCTGGTTAACTGGTTTAATCGCAAATTACCGGGTAAATATAAGCCCGTGATGTAAATGATAAGCGCGGTCGGTTTAATCATCCGCCACTGAACCGTCCGCGCTTATAAAAAACAGCCCCTCACTATTAGCCTGCTAATTAATATGACGAAAAGAAAAGGTTATCTTTTCCGCAGACTGACTCAATCGTGGCCCTTCTCCGTTATTCCTCTGGAAAATTGTGAAAACTGGGCTATGCCCTGAATTGACGCCCGTTTCGCCGCCTGTTCTCACCATCATTCGCTCACAATTGTCGCTAAATTAGTCATTGTGTTACGTTTTGATTCTCATCAAAAAAACCTATGTGAAATTGATTAAAAGCACTCGCCACGGCGTCTGTAATCAGTTAACCTCAGTCGCAGTGAGGCCACAGCGTCAGAAAAATCAGATTTTTTTACATTAAAATGTGTCCATTAACACATTTTAGTGATTAAGGATTTGTCTTAGTCTGTTTCGCTTATTAATCTCCCTGCTTTGTCATCTGGCTGGCGACAATTGTGTCGTAAGGAACCCGAAGGAAAACCCGAATAATGGTCAAGTCTCAACCAATACTGAGATATATCTTGCGGATCGTGCCCGCACTGGCGCTGGCAACACTCCTCTCAGCATGTAGCAGTACCCATAGCAGTCAAAACGCGAATAACGAGAATCATGAAGTTAACAACCAGAATGGTTTTTTACTTCAGGCGTCTCAGGATGAGTTTGAAGAAATGGTGCGTAATGTCGACGTGAAGTCGCGCATCATGGAACAATACGCCGTCTGGAAAGGTGTGCGCTATCGCCTCGGTGGCGATACCAAACGCGGGATCGACTGTTCCGCCTTTGTTCAGCGCACCTTCCGCGATCAGTTTGGCTTAGAATTACCGCGCTCCACCTCTGAGCAGCAGGACACCGGCAGAGAGATCACCCGCAGTAAACTGCGTCCCGGCGATCTGGTGATGTTCCGTGCTGGCTCCACCGGCCGCCATGTCGGCATCTATCTGGGCAATGACAACTTCGTTCATGCCTCCACCAGCAGTGGTGTGATGATCTCCAGTCTCAATGATGACTACTGGAAAAAGCGTTACCGTGAAGGACGCCGTGTGTTAAGCCGTAACCCGAGCTGACAATCACCTTCGATCTTCTCTCAGCCAGAGAACAGGAAACGCTGCCGATGCAGCGTTTTTTTTTTGCCCGTTCTGAGTACCCGTCGTGACATAAGATAAAAGCATTGCATTTCAGATTAATAACGAGACATTACGGACGATCTCGTTATATTCTCGGTCGCTTAAACCGAAGCAGTCGTGCGCAATAACATAATAATAATTTGATCAGGGGAAGCTCCTCATGCCACTGTCGGGGGCGCTGCGGCGCCACACCAACTATCCTCGCCGTATCGCATGGAGTAGCGCGATGGCGGGCGGCTTATTTTTTCTGTTGTTTGCCGCACTGACGCTTCATCAGACCTGGCAAAAGCGCGAACGGCAGCATCAGCAGCTGCTGGAAAAAAGCCGTACGGCCTTACAGCAGACGCTCTCTTCGCTGCTCAACAGTACCCTCAGCCCCCTGCTTCCGTTTACCCAGACCGCCTGCCATACCATTAATCGTGAACTCACCTCACGCGCCGCCTTCGCCGGGAATCTTCGCGCCATCCTGCTGGTCAATAATGGCAACGCTTTCTGCTCCTCGGCGACCGGCAGCTTCAGTCTGCCGCTCAATGTGATTGCGCCGCAGAGTGATATTTCGCGCGATCTCGATCTGCGGCTGATGCCCGGCACGCCGCTGCAGCCCAATAAACCGGCGCTCGCACTGTGGATTAAAAATCCCGGCAATCTGCAATCCGGCGTCTTCGCCACGCTGAATATCACGCTGGCGCCCTATCAGCTGATGGCGTCGATGCGGCCGGAGATCACCGGGGTGGCGCTGATCGACCCGTACAGCGCCCTGACCAGCTGGCAGCCCGGCATCATTGAACGTCAGAATCTGCCGGTGCCGCTGGATCAGCAGGGGCTGGCAGGCTATCCACTGCGGCTGGCGCTCTACGGCGCCACGCTGGCGTTCAGCGATTATCAGGCCATCCTGCTGAGCAGTCTGCTGCTGTCGCTGCTGGTCGCCGGGGCCTGCTGGCTGCTGCTGTCGATCTATCTGCGTCCGGGTAAAGAGCTGATTCAGGGCATGAAGCGCGGCGAGTTTCATGTTGAATACCAGCCGCTGGTGACCTCCCGCGATGGTCAGCCCTACGGGATGGAAGCGTTGCTGCGCTGGACTCATCCAACCAGGGGCCCGATTCCGCCCGATATGTTTATTCACTATGCCGAGACACACGACCTGATTATTCCCCTGACGCGGCACCTGTTTCAGCTGGTATCGCGTGATGCGCATCTGCTGTGCCATACCATTCCCCGCCACGCATGTCTGAGCCTCAACATTTCGCCTCTGCATCTGGCAGACAGCAGTTTCCGTCAGGATGTCCTGCGCTGGCTGGATACCATGCCTGCGGATCACTTTAATTACGTGTTTGAGATCACCGAACGCGCCATGGTGCGCGACGAAAACGTCGGCGAGCAGTTCGACTGGCTCCATCAGCAGCAGATCCATATCGCGATTGACGATTTCGGCACCGGTCACAGCGCGCTGATCTACCTGGAGCGTTATGCGTTTGATTACCTGAAAATCGATCGCGGCTTTGTTCAGAGCATCGGCACAGAGACGCTGACCTCGCCGGTGCTGGATACCGTGCTGCAGCTGGCGAAAAAACTAAATCTGAAGAGCGTGGCCGAAGGCGTCGAAACCGGCGAGCAGGCGGCCTGGCTGATCAATCGCGGCGTGACGCACCTGCAGGGGTATATCTTCAGCCGTCCGCTGCGGCCGGAAACGCTGATAGACTATTTCCGGCGTTATAACGCCTGATCGCTGACAGGAGAAGAGACCGCTATGCTGCTTCGTTCCGGACTTCTGCTGCTGTGCACCCTGCTCAGCGGTTCGCTACAGGCAGTGACCGTACTGCAGAGCTACGCCTTCACCCAGATCGGCGAGGCGAAATATCCCCCCGGCTTCCGCCATTACGACTATGCCAATCCCGATGCGCCCAAAGGCGGCAGCATCACCCTGGCGGTGGCAGGCACCTACGATAACTTTAACCGCTACGCCTCACGCGGCAATCCGGGCATAAACACCGGCGCGCTGTATGACGGACTCTACACCAGCTCCGACGACGAACCGGGCAGCTATTATCCGCTGATCGCCGAATCTGCACGCTACGCCAGCGATTTCAGCTGGATTGAGGTTCGCCTGAATCCCCGCGCCCGCTTTCAGGATGGCACCCCGATTACCGCCCGCGACGTGGCGTTCACCTTTCAGAAATTTATGACTGAAGGCGTGCCGCCGTTCCGCGTCGCCTACCGTGGCGTGAGCCTGAACGCCCTCGACGCGCGGACGGTCCGCATCGAGGCCACCAAACCGGACAGAGATCTGCTGCTGGGATTACTGATCCTGCCGGTTATCCCGGAAACGTTCTGGCACGATAAGAAGTTTAATGAGCCGCTCACCGCCCCCCCGCTCTCCAGCGGACCGTATCGCATTACGCGCTGGAAGCTGGGCCAGTTTATTGAGTTCAGCCGGGTAACGGATTACTGGGCCGCCGATCTGCCGGTCAATCGCGGACGTTTTAATTTCGATCGGATGCGCTATGACTACTATCTGGATGACAACGTGGCCTTTGAAGCCTTTAAGGCGGGCGCTTACGACTGGCGCGAAGAGACCTCGGCAAAGAACTGGGCAACCCGCTATCGCGGCGGCAATTTCGCCAGAGGCAGCATCGTCAAAGAGACGACGCCCTTTCACGCCGCCACCGATACCCGCTGGCTGGCGTTTAACAATGAAAACCCGCTGTTTCAGGATCGCCGCGTTCGTCAGGCCATCTCACAGATGTTCGATTTTGAATGGATGAACCGGGCGCTCTATTATGGTGCCTGGCAGCGCGCCAGCAGCTATTTTCAGAACACGGCGTACGCCGCCCGCGGGCTGCCCGACGCAGAACAGCAGGCTCTGCTTGCGCCCTGGCGCGCGCAGCTCCCGCCTGAGCTGTTCAGCCAGCCCTATCAGCCGCCCGTTAACGATGGCAGCGGCTACGATCGTGCCAGTCTGTTAAAGGCCTATGACCTGCTGCAACAGGCGGGCTGGCAGATAAAAGATCGTCGTCTGGTGAATGCGAAAACCGGTCAGCCTTTTACCGTGGAGCTGCTGCTGCGCAGTGGCAGCAACATCGACTGGGCGCTGCCGCTGCAGCACAATCTTTCGCGGCTCGGCATTACGCTGAACCTGCGGCAGGTCGACAGCTCACAATATCTGCGGCGCCTGCGCAAAGGGGACTACGACATGATAGCCACCGTGTATGGCGCGATGCCGATCCCGACCTCCAGCCTGGAGATATTGTGGCAGTCGGGCTATATCGCCTCGTCGTGGAACACCGCGCGGGTGCAGGATCCGCTGGTCGATCACCTGGTGAAGCAGATTGTCGCGCATCAGGGCGATCCCGTTGCGCTGCGGCCGCTGGCTCAGGCGCTGGATCGCGTGCTGCTGTGGAATGCCTATATGATCCCGATGTGGTACAGCGCCGAGCAGCGACTGGCGTACTGGGATAAATTTTCGCATCCCGCCATCAGGCCTGCCTACAGCAGCGGGCTGGACAGCTGGTGGTATGACACGCACAAAGCCGGGCGTCTGCCGGCCAGCAAACGCTGAGGAGAGAACCGTTGGCCGCCTATTTTCTGCGCCGGATACTGCTGATTATCCCGACCCTGTGGGCGATCATCACGCTCAACTTCTTCATCGTCCAGATCGCACCGGGCGGTCCGGTCGATCAGGCGCTGGCGAATATTCAGTTCGGACAGACCACGGGCCTGCCGGGCGGTACGGCGGCAAGCGCCGGTGCACGCACCAGCGGCGCGCAGCTGAATCTGGCCGAAAACGCCTATCGCGGCGCGCGCGGGATGGATCCTGAAGTCATTGCGGAGATCACAAAGCGCTACGGCTTCGATAAGCCGATCTGGCAGCGCTACGGGGAGATGCTGTGGAATTATCTGCGGCTCGATTTTGGCGACAGCCTGTTTCGCAGCGCCTCGGTGATCGGGCTGATTAAGGAGAGCCTGCCGGTTTCGATCAGCCTGGGGCTCTGGAGCACGCTGATTATCTACCTGGTGTCGATTCCGCTTGGGATCCGCAAAGCGGTGCGCAACGGCAGCGCCTTTGATGTCTGGAGCAGCGCCTTTATTATCCTCGGCTACTCCATCCCTGCGTTTCTGTTCGGGATCATGCTGATTGTGCTGTTTGCCGGCGGCAGCTACCTGGACTGGTTTCCGCTGCGCGGGCTGACCTCCGCGCAGTTCGACACCCTGCCATGGTATGGCAAGGTGCTGGACTATTTCTGGCACATCGCCCTGCCGGTGCTGGCAACCGTGATCGGCGGTTTCGCCACACTGACCATGCTGACGAAGAACGCCTTTCTGGATGAGATCCGCAAGCTCTATGTGGTCACCGCGCGCGCGAAGGGGGTGCCGGAGCGGCGTATCCTCTATCACCATGTGTTTCGCAATGCGATGCTGCTGGTGATCGCCAGCTTTCCCGCCACCTTTATCAGCATGTTCTTTACCAGTTCGGTGCTGATCGAGGTGATGTTCTCGCTTAACGGGCTGGGGCTGCTGGGCTACGACGCCACCCTGCAGCGCGACTATCCGGTGATGTTTGGCACACTCTATATTTTCACGCTGACAGGTCTGCTGGTGAATATCCTCAGCGATCTGACCTATATGCTGGTCGATCCCCGCATTGATTTTGGACGCCGCTGATGCCGATCTCTCCTCTTAACCAGCAGCGCTGGCAGCGCTTTCGCCATCACCGGCGCGGCTACTGGTCGCTGTGGATCTTTCTGATCATTTTTCTGCTGTCGCTGGGCGCCGATCTGATCGCCAATGAGAAGCCGCTGCTGGTGCACTATCAGGCACGCTGGATGGTGCCGCTGCTGTCTGACTACAGCGAGGCCGACTATGGCGGCGTGCTGGCGACCCCGGCGGATTATCAGGATCCCTGGCTGCGGCAGCGCATTCGTGAGCACGGCTGGGCGCTGTGGGCACCGATCCGCTTCAGCGACAGCACCATCAATTTTGCCACTCAGGTTCCCTTCCCCTCTCCGCCGTCGGCGCAGAACTGGCTGGGCACGGATGCCAACGGCGGCGACGTGATGGCCCGGCTGCTCTATGGCACCCGCATCTCCCTGCTGTTCGGCGTGCTGCTGACGCTCATCTCCAGCGTTATCGGGATTGTCATCGGTGCGCTGCAGGGCTATTTCGGCGGGCGGATTGACCTGATCGGGCAGCGGCTGATCGAGGTCTGGTCCGGCATGCCTGCGCTGTTCCTGCTGATTCTGCTCTCCAGCGTGATCCAGCCGGGCTTCTGGTGGCTGCTGCTGGTCACCGTCGCGTTTGGCTGGATGAGCCTGGTGAGCGTGGTGCGGGCGGAATTTCTGCGGACCCGCAACTTTGACTATATCCGTGCGGCGCAGGCGCTGGGCGTCAGCGATGGCCGGATTATGCTGCGCCACATGCTGCCTAACGCGATGGTCGCCACCCTGACCTTTCTGCCCTTCATTCTGTGCGGTTCGATTACGACCCTGACCTCGCTCGACTTCCTGGGTTTTGGTCTGCCGCTGGGTTCGCCCTCACTGGGTGAGCTGCTGCTGCAGGGCAAAAATAACCTGCAGGCTCCCTGGCTGGGCCTGGCGAGCTTCTTCACTCTGGCGATCCTGCTGTCTCTGCTGATTTTTATTGGCGAAGCGGTGCGCGACGCCTTTGATCCGGGCAAAGGAGCCTAGATGACGACCCCTCTGCTTGCCATTAACCATCTCTCCGTCGCCTTTCGTCAGGGTGAGACGCTTCGCCAGGTGGTGGAGGATGTCTCCCTGGATATCGCGGCAGGCGAAACGCTGGCGCTGGTCGGGGAGTCGGGCTCCGGCAAGAGCGTGACGGCGCTGTCCGTGATGCGGCTGCTGCATGAAACGGCGGTGGCCTATCCCGGCGGCGAGATCCTCTTTAACGGTGAGGATCTGCTGCGCGCGCGGGAGTCGCGGCTGCGTGCCCTCCGTGGCAACCAGATCGCGATGATTTTTCAGGAACCGATGGTGTCGCTTAATCCGCTGCACACCGTAGAGAAACAGCTCTGTGAAGTGCTGTCGCTGCATCGCGGCCTGCGGCCGGCCGCCGCGCGGGCTGAGATCCTCAGCGTGCTCGATCGGGTCGGTATCCGTCAGCCCGCCACACGGCTCGGCGATTTTCCCCACCAGCTGTCGGGCGGAGAGCGTCAGCGGGTGATGATCGCGATGGCGCTGCTGACGGAGCCCCGGTTGCTGATTGCCGATGAGCCGACCACCGCGCTGGATGTGACGGTACAGGCGCAGATCCTGACGCTGCTGCGCGACCTGCAGCGCGAGCGCAACATGGCGATGCTCTTTATCACCCACAACCTGCGCATCGTGCGCCAGCTGGCAGACAACATCAGCGTCATGCGCAACGGGCGCATCGTGGAGCAGAACCGCAGTGCGATTCTGCTGAGTCAGCCGCAGCATCCCTACAGCCAGCAGCTGCTGGCCGCCGAACCCGAAGGACGCGCGCTGCCGCTGCCCGCCGACGCGCCGGTGATCCTGCAGGTCGACGGGCTTCAGGTGAGCTTTCCGCAGCAGCGCGGCCTGTTCCGGCGACAGAGCGAAGAGAAGCCGGTGCTGAATGGTCTGAGCTTCCGCCTGCGCCGGGGCGAAAGTCTGGGGCTGGTGGGAGAATCGGGCTCCGGGAAAAGCACGACCGGACTGGCGCTGCTGCGGCTGATTGCCTCTCGCGGTGACGTCTGGTTTGAGGGTCAGCCCCTGCATCAGCTGTCGCGCAAGGCGCTGCTGCCGCTGCGTCAGCGCATCCAGGTGGTCTTTCAGGACCCGAACTCTTCGCTCAATCCGCGTATGACGGTTCAGCAGATTATCGCTGAGGGGCTGGCGGTGCATCAGCCCGATCTCAGCCGGGAGCAGCAGCAGCAGCGGGTGATGGCGGTGATGGCAGAGACAGGACTGGATGCTGAGAGTCGTCATCGCTATCCGGCCGAATTTTCCGGCGGTCAACGGCAACGTATCGCCATCGCCCGGGCGCTGATTCTGGAACCGGAGTTGCTGATTCTGGATGAACCGACCTCGTCGCTGGACCGCACGGTGCAGAAGCAGATCCTGACGCTGTTGCGCCGTTTGCAGCAGCAGCGACAGCTCAGTTATCTGTTTATCAGTCACGATCTCGACGTGGTGCGCGCCCTGTGTCACCAGCTTATTGTGCTGCGTCAGGGGGAAGTGGTGGAACAGGGCGACTGCGAGAGGCTGTTTACGTCACCTGCGACAGCGTATACCCGGGCGCTGCTTCAGGCGTCGCCACTTAGCCTGCGATAAAGGTTTCGGCGATCGCCACGCCCTGATTCTTCAGGCAGCAGTTGGTCGCGCTTTCGTCACGACGACGAATGAACAGGCAGGGCTGCCCTTCGCACTCGGCCACGTTGCACTCGACCTGGATGCCGGCCAGCACCTCTTTCAGCTGCTGCAGGATCTCCCATGCCGGTACACCGTCATGGCTGATCAGCCGCAGCGCCACGAACTCCTGATCGTCCAGCACAGCGTCATCGGATTCGATGGCACTGTGGTGATCGCTGGCCCAGCGAAAACGCTGCGGCAGGCGATGCACGATTGAAAGTTGCAGCATGGTTTACTCTCCCCGGATGAGTGTATGTCGCAACGCACAGGCACCGACGCGAAAACGGCCGGTGACGGCGGAATCCGGACAGGATCTCTTCGCCGTGCGAACTGCATAAGCGCACTTTTGCGACTCACGTCGCACTTCAGGCTATATTTACCGCGTTCACACGCTGTTAACAATCATTTTAGACGCAATATGGTTACTTTTTTAACTAAAAATCTTCACATTAAATAAACATAGTGGCTGGCGCACCGCCCGCCGGGCCTGGCGGGCAGGAAAAGGCACCGAATCAGCGGGAGGCCGTGCGGGGCCGGGAAGCGTAAAAGAAGAGCAGCAGGGAGAGAGAGGCGCAGAGCGCGATAGTACCCACCATCGGCCAGGCACTGTTGAAACTCAGCAGGGAGAGCAGCGCACCAACGAACGCACCGACGCCAAAACGCAGCGTGCCCGCCAGCGATGACGCGGTTCCTGCCATATGCGGAAACGCATCCAGGATCACCGCCATCGCGTTAGAAGAGACCATCGACACGCAGCCGATGAACATCGCGATGCCCATCACCAGCGGCAGAAAGCCCAGGTCAAACGCGCTGACCAGCAGCAGCCAGATCCCCATGCAGAACTGAATCAGCAGTCCCAGCCGGAACATCGCTACCGGACCAAAGCGGCGCACGGCACGGCTGTTAATCAGCGTCAGCACAAACAGAAACACCACGTTAAGCCCAAAGTAGTAGCCGAAGTTTTGCGGTGAGACGTGATTCAGTTCGATGTACACAAACGGCCCGGCATTCAGGAAGGTAAACAGCCCGGCAAAGGAGAAGCCGCTCGACAGCATGTAACTGAAGGCGCGCTTATGACGAAACAGCGTGACAAAATTGCCCAGCGTGGTGCGCAGATGAAAGCGCTGCCGCTGCTCCGGCTTCAGGGTCTCACGGATCTGGGTCGTCACCAGCACGGTGGTCACTAACGCGGCTCCGGCCAGTGCCCAGAAAATGGCGTGCCAGCTCCAGAGCACCAGCAGCCAGCCGCCGATAATCGGGGCCAGCAGCGGCGCAATGGTGGTAATCAGCATCACAAAGGACATCATGCGCGAGAAGTCCTCTTTCGAGTAACTGTCCCGCATCAGCGCATTGATCACCACGCTGGCGGCGGCGGCCGACAGGCCATGCAGGAAGCGCATCAGGATGAGCTGGTCGATCGATTGCGACAGCGCACAGGCTGCGGCGGCACAGGCAAAGATCAGGGTGCCGAGCGCGATCACCGGCTTGCGGCCATAGCTGTCGGCCAGCGGCCCGTAGATAAGCTGGCCGATCGCAAAGCCCAGGATGTAGAGATTGAGCGACATCTGCACGCTGCCGGCGGAGACGCCAAACTCACGGGCAATCTGCGGCATGGCCGGCAGATACATGTCGATCGATAACGGCATCAGCATGGCTAACAGCCCCAGGATAATCACCAATCCCGTTGGCGAATTTTTTTCCTTACGCACGCCTTCTCCTCTCCTTATCATCCTGACGCAGGCCTTATTTTGCCTGCAGCTCTTTTGGCAGACCGATGCTGGCGATCTCATCGTCGGTCAGCGGACGGTATTCACCCGGTTCCAGATCTTCGTCCAGCACGATCTCGCCGATGCGCTCGCGATGCAGCTCCACGACCCGGTTGCCCACGGCCGCAAACATCCGTTTCACCTGATGGTAGCGCCCTTCGCTCAACGTCAGGCGCACGTCTGTCGGCGTGATCACCTCCAGCTGGGCCGGTCTGGTCAGGCTCTTCTCGTTGTGCAGCTGCACGCCCGCCATAAACTGTGCGGCGGTGTCGTCCGCGACCGGTGACTCCAGCGTGACGCGATAGGTTTTCTCGCAGTGGTGACGCGGCGAGGTAATACGGTGTGACCACTGGCCATCATCGGTCAGCAGCACCAGCCCGGTGGTATCGATATCGAGGCGCCCTGCCGCATGCAGCTTAAAGGCCATCGGCTCTTCGATGAAATAGAGGATGGTCGGATGATCGGGATCGTCGGTGGAGCAGACGTAGCCCTGAGGCTTGTTCAGCATAAAGTAGCGTGGGCCGGTCAGCATCTGCAGGAGGTTACCGTCATACATCACTTCGTGATCGGGCAGCAGTTTAAACGCGGTATCGCGCACCACTTCACCGTTCACGGTGACACGCTGACCACGGATCTCGCGATGGGCGATGGCGCGGCTGATTTCCAGTTGCTGAGAGATGAATTTGTCGAGTCGCATGAATTCGTTTTGCCTGTTACTGCGGAGGGAATCTGAAACGGCCTGGTTAACCGTTGAAAATGTGCGGGAAGTATAACGTGATCCACGCCAGCCTGACAGCGCGTTTACCGCCCTTTCGTGGCATAATTGCCACCAGTTTTGCAAAAGTGAGCAACATGTCCTTTACCTTACGCCCCTATCAACAGGATGCGGTGAATGCCACCGTGTCGCATTTCCGTCGTCATCACCAGCCTGCGGTGATTGTGCTGCCGACCGGTGCCGGAAAGAGTCTGGTCATCGCTGAGCTGGCCCGGCTGGCGCGTGGCCGGGTGCTGGTGCTCGCGCACGTCAAAGAGCTGGTGGCGCAGAACCACAGCAAATATCAGGCTTATGGTCTGGAAGCCGATATCTTTGCGGCGGGCCTTCAGCGCAAAGAGAGCCAGCGCAAGGTGGTGTTCGGCAGCGTGCAGTCCGTCGCGCGCAACCTTGACCAGTTCGACAGCGCCTTCTCGCTGGTGATCGTGGATGAGTGTCACCGCATTGGCGATGACAAAGAGAGCCAGTATCAGCAGATCTTTAATCATCTGCGGCAACACAATCCGCAACTGCGTCTGCTGGGCCTGACCGCCACACCGTTCCGGCTGGGCAAAGGCTGGATCTATCAGTTCCACTATCACGGCATGGTGCGCGGCGACGAAAAATCACTGTTCCGCGACTGTATCTATGAACTGCCGCTGCGCTACATGATCAAACATCAGTTTCTGGTGCCCCCGGAGCGGCTGGATATGCCGGTGGTACAGTATGACTTCAGCCGGCTGACGGCGCAGGCCAGTGGCCTGTTCAGCGAGGCCGATCTCAATCGTGAACTGAAACAGCAGCAGCGCGTTACGCCGCATATCATCCGTCAGATTGTGGAGTTTGCGGAGGAGCGGCTCGGGGTGATGATTTTCGCCTCCACGGTGGATCATGCGCATGAAATCCTGCGGCTGCTGCCCGACAACAGCGCGCTGATCTCCGCCGAAACGCCCGCCCGCGAGCGCGACGCCCTGATTCTGGCCTTTAAGGCGCAGGCGCTGAAGTTCCTGGTCAACGTCGCGGTCCTGACCACCGGCTTTGATGCGCCGCACGTTGACCTGATCGCCATCCTGCGGCCCACCGAGTCGGTCAGTCTCTATCAGCAGATCGTCGGGCGTGGCCTGCGGCTTTCGCCCGGTAAAACCAGCTGTCTGATCCTCGATTATGCCGGTAATCCGCACGATCTCTTCACGCCGGAAGTCGGCGCACCCAAAGGTGCCAGCGACAATCAGCCAGTACAGGTCTTCTGCCCGGCCTGCGGTTTCGCCAATACCTTCTGGGGCAAAGCGACGGAAGATGGCATGGTGATCGAGCATTTTGGCCGCCGCTGCCAGGGCGTGCTGGAAGATGATGAGGGCGAACGCGAGCAGTGTGACTTCCGCTTCCGCTTTAAGAGCTGCCCGGACTGCGGCGCAGAGAACGATATCGCCGCCCGGCGCTGCCACCAGTGCGACAAAATCCTGGTCGATCCGGACGATATGCTTAAGGCAGCGCTGAAACTCAAAGATGCGCTGGTGCTGCGCTGTGGCGGTATGACGCTGGAACAGGGGGCGGATGCCAAAGGCGAATGGCTGAAGGCGACCTATTTTGACGAGGATGGCACCAGCGTCAGCGAGCGGTTTCGTCTGCAGACGCCAGCCCAGCGCAAAGCCTTTGAGCAGCTGTTTATGCGTCCGCACCAGCGTGCGCCCGGCGTGCCGCTGGGCTGGCAGACCGCCGCCGACGTCGTGGCGCTGCAGCCGCTGCTGCGCCATCCCGACTTTGTGGTGGCGCGCGCCAAAGGCCAGTACTGGCAGATCCGCGAGAAAATGTTCGACTATCAGGGGCGCTATCGCCGGGCCAATGAGCTGCGCTGACCGCCCGGCCCCGGACGGGTGGGTATATCGTTTGCTACCGCCAGGCATTACGGCTATAATGCCGCCCGCTTTTGCATGTGCATCAGCAGTGTTGAATAACCTGCCTGTTACTGGGTCGCCTGTAGCAGGAATTATATAAAGAGACGTATTAATGTTCACTATCAATGCAGTAGAACGTAAAGAGCAGGGTAAGGGTGCGAGCCGCCGCCTGCGTACAGCTAACCGTTTCCCGGCTATCGTTTACGGTGGTTCTGAAGCGGCTGTTGCCATCGACCTGGATCACGACTCCGTAATGAACCTGCAGGCTAAGCCAGGTTTCTACGAAGAAGTGCTGACTCTGGTTGTTGACGGTAAAGAAACCAAAGTGAAAGTTCAGGCTGTTCAGCGTCACCCGTTCAAGCCAAAACTGTTCCATATCGACTTCGTTCGCGCTTAATCGCTGACAGAGTTGAAAAGCAGAAGGGCCGGTTGCGAAACCGGCCCTTTTGTTTTGTTGCCTCCCGGTGAAGACGATCGCCGTGAGGGGGAAAGAAAAGAAAAGCCGGGCTGAGCCCGGCTTTTTTATTTGCCGCTGGTCCGGCGCTGCAGCTGGTCGCGCAGATTCGGTGGCGTTCCCTTGATCGTCAGGGTGTCCGTGGCCGGATCCCAGAAAATACGTTCACCCAGCAACATCGCATCAAAGTTCAGGGTCAGTCCCCCGCCGCTGCCGGCGAATTTGGTCAGCTGACGCAGCGTCGAGCGGTCGGCCGGGAAACTCTCTTCCAGCTCATAGCCCTGCTCCTGCGTAAACGCCTGGAAGCTTTTTTCGCCCAGCGGAGGCAGCTCGCTCGACAGATCTTCCAGCGCAATCTCCTCGCCCGCCTGCAACTGCTCATTACAGTAGCTGTAGACCTGCTGGCGATAGTTCTGCCGCTCCTGCTTATCCAGCGCCGACTCGTTGCAGTAATCATCCACCGCCTGCAGCAGTCCACGGTTCTGCGCCTTGGTGTCCAGCCCGACTTCGGCGCCGAGGAAGTCCATAAAGAAGTCTGCGACTTTCCGTCCGACGCGGCCGCGCAGGAAGGTCAGATAGCGGGTCGACTCGGGATTGGTTTCCCACTCGGTTAAATCGATGCGCGCGACGATATCGGCATGATTGATGTCGAGATAGTGAGTGCTGCTGATATCCAGCTGCTCGTTCACCCGCATACTGGACTGGCTGTTCAGCACTGCAATCAGCAGATACTCCACGGCCAGATAGCGATAGTGGATAAACAGCACCACGCCGCCTTCGGCGAACGGATATTTTGACAGTTCGTCGCGCAGGCGACCCGTAGCGGCACGGCTAAAAGCAAGAAAATCATCGTTGCCCTTACGGCAATTACGCAGGGCTTCTGCCAGTTCACTTTCCGCATTAAACAGGCCGTAGGCTTTGCTCTTTGCGCTGTAAACCCGGTGTAACTCCTCCACCATCGCGTTGACGGTTTGGGTCGCAGGCAGCAGCGAATCGCGCAGCGCCACGTCAAGCTGGTTTTCATCGCGTCTGATTAACTGATGCAGGGCAATCTGGTCGATATCCAGACTCATGGTAGACTCTCCTTTTAGCACAGGCGCGTATTCAAACACCGCCAGCATCGGCTTTCAACTCCATGCGTAAAGTGAACGCGCTGCTTTCGATAAAATTGCGGTAAAAAGTGCGTTGTTCCGGTAATATATCGCCTTTTGAAATGAGCTTAGACGACGATATGGCACAATCATCCCGTTACAGTGACGAACGCGTGGAACAACTCCTCGCGGATCTGGCCCAAATCCTGCACAAGGACAAAGCCCCCACCGACCTCTCCCTGATGGTGCTGGGAAACATGGTGACTAACTTAATTAACAGCGATGTCGCGCCGGCGCAGCGTCGCTCCCTGGCCCGCTCTTTCGCCGATGCCCTGCAGGCATCCGTGCGTGATGACAACGCCCATTAATTAGCTGATTTGATTTTATAATATGGTAACCAACCGGCAGCGCTACCGCGAAAAAGTCTCCCAGATGATTAGCTGGGGGCACTGGTTTGCTCTGTTTAATATCTTATTCGCGCTGATTTTAGGCAGTCGCTACCTGTTGGTCGCCGACTGGCCTTCTTCTCTGGCGGGGCGTATCTACGCCTATACCAGCTGGGCAGGCCACTTCAGTTTTATCGTTTTTGCCGCTTACCTGCTGATTATCTTCCCGCTGACCTTTGTGGTGATGTCGCAACGGCTGATGCGGGTGTTATCGGCCGTCGTCGCCACCGCCGGGCTGACGCTGGTGATGGTCGACAGTGCGGTCTTCAGCCGCTTCCACCTGCACCTGAATCCGGTGGTCTGGGAGCTGGTCATTAACCCCGATCAGAGCGAGATGGCGCGCGACTGGCAACTGATGTTTATCAGCGTGCCGCTGATTTTCCTGGTCGAGATGCTGTTTGCGACCTGGAGCTGGCAGAAACTGCGCAGCCTGAACCGCCGCTCGTTTGGTAAGCCGCTGGCCGCCCTGTTTATCAGTGCCTTCTTTGCCAGCCATCTGATGTATATCTGGGCCGATGCGAACTTCTATCGTCCGATTACGATGCAGCGCGCCAACCTGCCGCTCTCCTACCCGATGACCGCCCGTCGCTTCCTTGAGCGTCATGGTCTGCTGGATGCGCAGGAGTATCAGCGCCGGCTGGTGCAGCAGGGTGATCCGGAAGCGCTGGCGGTGGAGTATCCGCTCAGTGATATTACGTTCCGCGATGGCGGCACACGCAACAACCTGCTGGTGCTGACGGTCGATGGTCTGAACAACGCCACGCTGCCTAAGGCGCTGCCGGCACTTGATCAGTTCGCCAGCGAAAACGTGCGCTTCACGCAGCACTACAGCGCGGGCGATACCCCGGAGAAAGGGCTGTTTGGCCTGTTCTACGGCATCTCCTCCAGCTATATGAACGGCATTCTGGCCTCCCGGACGCCGTCTGCCCTGCTCGGTGCGCTGAGCACGCAGGGTTATCAGTTTGGCCTCTTCTCATCAGAAGGCTTTAATCCGCCGCTCTACCGACAGGCGCTGCTGACAGATTATTCACTGCCTGCCACCGCCAGCCAGCCTAACGCCAGTACCGTGGCGCAATGGCAGAACTGGCTGGACAAGCAGAAGGGATCGCAGGCGCCGTGGTTCTCGTGGATAGCCCTGAACGGCCCTGATGTAACGGGTGAAGGTGCGAAGGCGCGTCAGCGCAGCTATCTGCGTCAGGCACCTGCGGTGGACGATCAGATTCGCGCCGTGCTTAACGAACTGCAGGCGCGTGATTTGCTGAAGAACACCGTGGTGGTGATTACCGCACAGCGCGGTCTGGCGCTGGATGGCAATCCTGACAGCGCCGGTAATCGCCAGACGCTGCAGGTGCCGCTCGTGATTCACTGGCCCGACACGCCTGCGCAGACTGTCGATCGGCTCTCCGATCATCAGGATGTGATGACCACGCTGATGCAGCGACTGCTGCATGTGCGGACCAATCCGGTGAACTACTCGCAGGGTGAGGATCTGTTCGCGGCACGTCGTCGCCACGACTGGGTTGCCAGTAGCGAAGAGAATAAGCTGGTGATCACCACGCCGCAGGTGACGCTGGTGCTCAACAATAACGGCAGCTATCGCGCGTATGATGCACAGGGCAATGCGCTGAAAGATCACAAGCCGGAACTGACGCTGTTGTTGCAGGTGTTAACGGAGGAGAAGCGATTTATCGCTAACTGATTAATTATCAGGCAAATAGTCAACAGGTATCTTGCATTCATGACGATAACCAGTAGACTAATCCTCCAGTGTTCGGCACGTAGCGCAGCCTGGTAGCGCACGGTCATGGGGTGTCCGGGGTCGGAGGTTCAAATCCTCTCGTGCCGACCAAATTCTCCCGAAAAGCAGCCCAAAAGGCTGCTTTTTTCGTTTCTGCCTGCTGCTGTCAGTGCAAACCCTCTGAACATCTGCTTCTCACGACCTGCTGATTTCTGATCAAAAAATCTGCCTGATGCCGTTTGCCAGGCATATATCCGGGTATTGGTTCTGGGTGTGGAATCACAGGTCACTGCCGGAGTTACACAGCTCTGAAGATGTCGTGACTACCGACCCCGGACGCCTGAATGCACCACGACCAGCTTTGGTTTATCCCCTTCCCTTCGCTTTCAAGAGTTCGCCAGCATGGTGTGTCTGCCCGCGATTTTCAGCAAAGCGATCGCCCCTGAAGGTACGGAAAGACAGAACAGCATTGTCAGCAGAATCTGCATGTAAGGACATTTGAAAAAGTTGCAGCTGAGTGGTTTAAGAATAAAAAAAATATGTGTTCCCACATATTGGCTCTATGCCTATTTCCACTATTACAGCCCAACAGTCCATCGTAAGTTCCCTTGGATCGGCTTTCGCCACAAGTGTTGAAATACTGCTTACATTCAGGGTCCTGCTCGGGCTGGCCGTCGGTATTGCTTCCTACACAGCCCCACTCTGCCTGTCAGAGATGGCAACAGAGAATGTTCGCGGAAAAATGATCAGCCTTTATCAGCTCATGATCACCTTCGGTATGGTCGTCGCTTTCCTGTTGGTTACTGCATTCGGTTACAGTGGCAATGGCGGGCAATGCTGAGTGTTCTCGCTATACCAGCAGTTGTTCTTTTAGTCATGGTCATTTTCCTTTTAAACAGCCCACACTGGCTGGCTTCCAGGGACCTGCACGTTAAGGCAGAAGGCGTTCTGCGAATGCTCCGTGATACCTCAGAGAGCAAACCGTAGCTGAATTCAAATTTACGAAGAGTGAGGGACACTGGAAAGTATCACCTTAGTTGAATCCAATAATTAACAAGCTCATCTTTCACTGGAATTTCAAAGCATATGTTTCATACACAAGTGTTAGCACCGGGGAACCCTTTCTAAAAAAAGAGGGGGCTTTCAAAGGCCTGTCAGGTTTGTATGAGGCTTAAGTAATGAGTTACAATCTTACTATCGTAAGACAAATGAATGACGATCATTATGAACAAAATGCAAATCGAAGAAATGCTTGTAAAAGAAGGGTTTACCCCAAAAGAAGTCTCTGTAATACGTCAGCACGCTGAGAAAGACGGTTATCCTTATCCCTGGCTCCTGGCCCAATTAAAGAAAAGATTTATAGTTGCAATGATATTAATAACAATCCTTCTCGCAGGACTTATTTATACCATTCGCAGTGGTACCCAGGAAAACCTTGTTTCGTATTCAATCACGCTTGTAGCAGGTTTCGTTATTTTATATATATTCGTACCTTTGAAACCTGCATTTAAAGCCTACAGATTCATGAAAAAGCATGGTCACTCTTTGTAAGTGTCAGAGATTGACTTTATGGCTGAAGCGTCATTATAGACTTCAATGAATAGCTCTTTTCTGCTCATTTCCTTAATCCCGCGAACATAGTCGGTATTAAGAAAATAATAGAGACGCCAGGCCTCAGGTTTTTGTACCAGACGCACGATACCATAGAGAGACAGTGCCAGGTCCATTGAACTGTATGCTAACTGCCCAACCCTCTGATCGAACCCTAAAAACTCAGCTGTTGCTACATAACCCTGTTTGAGTAATCCCACACTATCCGTTTTGCCATACACCAGGTTCTCAACAGACTCCTGAAAACCGTTGAGTCCATGCAGAACCAACATTCCCCCAAAGGCTGAACCTATGATTGTCCCTGACGCCAGGGAAGCACCGATCACTGATACACCGGCTATTACCTGCATACCGCTCAGCACTACCCCAACGCCATTGATCACATAGCCCCAAAAATCGCCATTCCTGACCAACTGCACCGATGCATGAACGGCAGCTGTTCCTGCTCTGAGCATTCTGTCCTGAATTGTAAGGTACTCATTTTCCTTTTTGAGATTTTGAATGCATTCCTGGCATTGATCATCAGTAGAGCCAGAACGGATAATGTTAAGCTGAGCGTTAACGAAAGCTTTAACATTGTCCTGGAACTGTAACCGATTAAATCCGTCTTTAAGATAGATGTGAGAGAGGTGATTAGCATTGCTAAGTAGCTGATTTGCCTCAGCATGAGCCATAGTCAGAAAGTAATCCCTGAATCGGTCTGGTTTCCAGTAGTCCATCACTGTACCTTTGTGTCATCATATATATCATTAATATTATTTAATCATATTGCTCTTATCAGGGAAAGAAAAAGGACCAGTCATGAGTACAGATCTCTTTTTGAAAATTGACGGCATCACAGGTGAATCTCAGGACAGTAATCACAAAGGCTGGATTGCTATCGAATCTTTTACATGGGGCGCAAGTCAGCCAGGCAATATGTCAGTGGGAGGCGGAGGAGGTGCAGGAAAAGTTCAGTACCGCGATCTTTCGGTTCAGGCTCTTATGGACAAAGCAACGCCGGCAATCATGCGCTATGTATCAAACGGCAAGCATATCAATAAGGTAGAGCTTTCAGTATGTAAGGCCGGGGGGAGTCAGATTGAGTACTGCCGCATCACGCTTGAAGACGTCCTCATTACGCACTTGATTTTTAATGGCACTACACAGCGTGATCTACTCGGGGTTTCATATCAGTTCCAGGCATCAAAAGTGCAGACTCAATACTGGGAACAATCAGCGAGCGGTGGCAAAGGCGCAGAGACACAGTCTGGTTGGGACATTAAAGCAAACAGAGAATTGTAATTTATACGTTTATGAACAGAGATTCGTGTCTCTCAGTTTTCCTATAAGTCCGGATTTAAGAGGCACCCTGCGTAATCCGTTCTATACTTAAACGTCCGTGGGTAAGCAGAGGAGAGTTTATGACCTTTATCGAAAAAGACGATCCAACTGAAGCACCGGAATCTGGCGACAAGCAACCTTCCCCGCCAGACCAGAAGTAACCCACAGGGCCGCGTCCGACGCGGCCTTTCTGTTTCCGCTCCGGCTTTATGACAGATTCAGAGTTTTCCCATTTAACCGTTATTTCCTTCCTGAACAGCAGGTTAGCCTGCATTTCATAACCTGATCCGCCTCACAAAACTCGCCACGTTCAGCGCTTTTTCATCAAACTGAAACAAAAATGTCACAGAAAATACTTACTCTGGACTCCCCAGAAACTGATGGATAATTATCATGCCGATCAAAGCGAAAAGCCTGAAAGATGCAGAAGCGTTACTGCACTCGGGCATCAGCAAAGTGGAACTGGCGTATGACATTGGCAGCGACGACTTCTTTCGTCTCGCAAGCCACTGGTGCGACAGGGGCGCGCGCATCAGCAGAGGTCATCACCATTTCGTCGTTTCCCTGAAAAGTTTTGCCATCCCGCCTAACGACTGATCGCCGCGGGCGCCTTGCCCTGCTCTGCTGCGCCTGATTTAATGGCTTTTTAGCCCTTGTCACGGTTTCGCATGCACTTTCCCGATCAGCCGCTGCCGCCTGTTTCAGGCGGCTTTATTCTTTCCCGTCTTCTCCACCGCGGTGATCCGTTACTGGCGGTTTGCTACTTTGATCCGCAGCACTATCATGACGCGCTGGCTGAGGAGTGGGGTCTTCCGCTTCCTGAGCGGCTGCAGCGCGCCGTGGTCAAACGGCGGGCCGAATATCTGGCCAGCCGCCTGCTGGTCCGCGCCGTGATGGCGGAGTTTGGCATTCAGGATTTTATTCTCAGTAACGCGCCCGACCGATCGCCCTGCTGGCCCGCCGGTATTCAGGCGTCGCTGTCGCATACAACCGGCACTCTCATCGTTGCCGCTACCCGGCAGAATCTGGCTATTGGTGTCGATGTTGAGCAGTGGATGTCAGAGACGACCGCGCGTGAAACGGCGGCGTATCTGATGAATGCGCAGGAGCAGCAGCTGTTAGACACCCTGCCCGTGCCATTCCACGCGGCTGCGACCCTGCTTTTTTCGCTGAAAGAGAGTCTGTACAAGGCGTTGTGGCCACAGCTGCATCAGCTGATGGACTTCACGGATGCGGCGCTGGAGGCGGTCGACTGGGCGCAGCGACGCGCCACGCTGCGACTGACGCAGACGTTCAGCACAGGCTTTCCGGCGGGAACGTTACTGCAGGCCACCTTCCTGTGGCAGGCAGATCAGGTGATGACACAGGTGACCCATCCGCTGTAAAAAAACCGGCTAAACAATACGCTGATAGGCGTGTGCGGTTTAGCCGGGTTAACACAGATAAAAGAAGATATTCAGGATGGCAGAAACCGGCGCGTCTGCCGCTGGCTAACGTAGCCTGATTCGCGGCAGCGGCGCCAGTGCGCATTTCTGCTAAGTTATGCCAGCCGCGTTCAAAGGCCGGTGTCGGTGCGTTTCACCGCGTCGAGCGTGGCAAGATCGCGCTCTCCGCCCGTCAGCTCCGTCAGCTGGCCTTCGCGCATCTCCAGCAGCCGGTCGGCATGCACAAAATAGTGGTCGTCATGGCTGATAGCCAGCACCGTTTTCCCCGCCTGCTGCAGCCACGGCAGCAGTTCGCGATAGAAGATGCGACGGAAATGGGGATCCTGATCCGCCGCCCACTCGTCCAGCAGCAGCACGTCGCGCTCCTCTGCGACGGCCAGCAGCAGCGCCAGCCGTTTGCTCTGCCCTTTGGAGAGCCGCAGATTCAGCACCCTGTTGCCTTCAATCTTCAGCTTATCCTGCATCTTCAGCCGCTCCAGCCATTGCTGAACCAGGGCGGGATTCGCCGCGACGCCTTCGCGTCCGAGGAGCCGATCAAACAGATGCAAATCAGTAAAGACCGCCGAGAAGTGGCTGCGCCAGCGGTCGAGCTCGTCCGCCGTGATCGGTTTGCCATCCAGCAGCAGCGTACCCGACTGAGGCCGGTAAAGTCCGGTCAGCAGCATCGCCAGCGTCGATTTCCCGCTGCCGTTGCCGCCGATCAGGAATACCAGCTCTCCCCGGCGCAGCGTCAGGTTAACCGGCCCGACCTGAAAACCGTTGTCACCATAGTGGAAAGCCACATCGCGCAGCTCCAGCGTCTGCCACTCAGCGGTGGCGGAGGGCGTGTGGAATCCCGGCTGATAGGGGGCGAGATCAAAGGCGTTGAGCTTACGGAAGGCAACCTGAGCGCTGAGCAGCGTAGGCAAAGCGCCAACCGCCGAGAGCAGTGGCGTGCGCAGAAAAAGCAGCGTCAGGGAAAAGGTCGCGGCGACGGCGGTATTGGCCCAGCCCAGGCTGTTAGCCATAAAGAAGACCATGCCGATAGCGCCCAGCGTCATAATGTTCGACCAGTTAACGGCGCTGAGATGATACGTGTCGGCGCGCACGATATGGTGACGCCAGGCGCGGGCATCCTCCTGATAGACGGTGTCATAGACCTGCTGCGCGCGTGAACGATTGAGCTGCAGCTCTTTACGCCCTTCGATCACCGTCTGGTAATCGCGATAGAGGTTATCTTCGATTTCGCGCAGCTTCGCCATGTGCCGGTAGACCCGCGACACCAGCATCCAGCCCCCCACCAGCATCACGCCCAGCCAGAGGCTGGTGACCAGTAACATCGCGGGTGAGAGCCAGGCCAGATAGATTGCCGAGCCGAGCGTAATAATGACGCCCTGAAACAGCTCCGGCAGACGCACAAAGGCCAGCGTAATGGCCCGCACGTCGCTGGTCAGCCCCGCCAGCAGCTGGGCGCTGCCGAGCTGCTCAATGCGTTCGATCCGGGTATCGAGGATTCGCTTGATAAATTCGCCGCGCAGACGCCAGACAAACTGATGGCCGAGCATCGTCAGCGCCAGCTGTGACGCCAGCGTCACCGCCATCAGCAGCACCAGCTGCAGCAGAAACTGCGGCAGAACGGCAAAGGAGGTGTTTATCGCGACGATCATCTCGCGGTTGATAAAGGCGATCATGCCAATCCCCAGCACGGCGCTGAGCAGCGTCAGCGCAATCACCCCGATAAAAGGCCAGCGGAACTGGCGAAAAACAACGCTTAACAACGTCATGCAGGCAATCCATCAGCAAAAAACTGCCTGCAGTGTAATAGGATGCCAAATGATAGCAATAGTTATTCGCATCATGCCGCCGCGGGCATGGCGGATTAAAAGGCGCGGCGAAACGTCAGGTTATAACGCCAGGCACCGACCAGCGGATGAACGCCCGGCTTCAGCGGCAGGATGCCGTGATAGCGCAGGCGCGACGGCCCGCCCCACACCACGATATCACCATGTTCCAGCAACACGCGCTGGGTCGCATCGCCCCGCTCGAAGCCGCCGAACTGAAAGACCGCCGGTAAGCCCAGCGACACCGACACGATAGGCTGGCGCATATCTTTCTCATCTTTATCCTGATGCAGTGTCAGCTTTGCGCCGGGTTCATAACGGTTAAGCAGGCAGGCATCCGGATTAAACCCGGCGAAGCCCGCCTCTGAAGCAGCCTCCTGTGCCAGCGTCCGGAACAGCGGCGGCATGGCCGGCCAGCGACGTCCGTTCAGGTTGTCCTCCTGCTGATAGCGATAGCCGCGCGAATCCACCGACCAGCCAAAATCGCCGCAGTTGGTCATGGCGACCGACATGCGATGCCCGCCAGGCGTGATGCGATGGGCAAAGGGGTTCTGTTCGGCAATCGCCAGCAGTTGCTGATAAAGCGCCTCTGCGTCAGCGCGCGCCCGGCGCCGCAGGATGACCGCACCCTCAGCCAGCGTCTCCTGCCAGGGTTGCTCTTCACTGAAAAGATCTAACATCAGTTTTCTCCGGATTCGGCGGGGATCAGGAAAGCAGCAAACTGTGGCGACATCCAGCTGACAAACTTATCGCCCTGTTTGCTGATCAGATAGACCGCCAGATGCTGTTGGGTCGCCAGCGCTTTGGCTTTCTCGGTGCCAAGCACCATCAGCCCGGTGTCCCAGCCGTCGGCTTCCAGCGCCGTAGTGGCGATCACCGTGGCCGACACCAGTTTATGCTCAATCGGTCGTCCGGTAACGGGATCGATGACATGAGAAATGCGGTGGCCGTCCAGTTCATAATAGTTGCGATAGCTGCCGGAAGTGCTGATCCCATGCCCCTGCAGATCCACACGCGCCTGCACCGCGTTTTCCTGGTCAGTGGGTTTCTGAATCGCCACCCGCCACGGCTGCTGCTGCGCATTGAGGCCGCGGCTCAGCACGGCGCCCCCCACCGACACCAGATAGTTATTTATCCCCAGCTGCTCCATCAGTCGCGCCAGGTGATCGGTGGCAAACCCTTCACCCACCGTGGAGAGATCGACATAGAGGCCCGGCAGATCTTTCTGCAGCCACTGTCCGTTCGCGCCCTGCAGCACCCGCAGATGCTGTAATCCGGTCTCTGCCCGGGCGGCCGCGATCTGTGCCGCATCCGGGGTATGCAGAGGCTGTTTCGTCGGGCCAAAGCCCCATAAATTGACCAGCGGGCCGACCGTGATATCCATCGCGCCACCGGTTTTGCGGCCGATCCGCAGGGAGGTGGTGACGATATCGGCCATGTTTTCACTGACTGGCTGGGGTGAGAGATCGCGGCTCTGGTTAAAGCGCGACAGCACGGAGTCCGGCTTCCAGGTGGAAAGCTCGGCATCGTCGGCGTCCAGCCGCTGCTGGATACGCTGCTGCAGCTCCGCTTTGCGTTCGCTGTCCACGCCAGCCAGACTTACCCGCCAGACGGTGCCCATGGTTTTACCTTCCAGCACCAGCGCGGAGGTCGCCGCAGGTTTATCGCAACCGGTCAGCATCAGCGCCAGCAGCGGCACAAACAGCAGATTAATCTTATAACGCATCATTCCTCGCATGTAACACTTTATTAATAGCCACTACAAAGCATAAACTTCGGGTAAATTAGCTTAAAGCGCGTTGAATCTTCCTCCGAACCACGAGAACATTCACCCGTCATCTATCCTGAGCCCGCCTGCCGACAGGCGATCCCTCTGAATCACATAAAGGAGCAGCAGATGATCTATATGATTCTCGCCATCGCCCTCGGCCTGTTTGTTTTTGGCAGTTATAAAGCCATCGAACAGCGCCGTCATCGCCACATGGCCCCGTCACGTCCGCGCCATTAACAGGCTTTACTGCACCTGTTTGGGGCAACGCAGCCGTGACCAGCGCGGCAAGTGTACCAAAACGGGCGAAATGTCTGTGGCTGTGAGAGCGGTAGAGCTGGCATGAATTCTGCATTGTTGAAACAGTGTTTATCCCTGAGAGGTGCAGAATGAAAAATTCACAGAAGTGGCAGTCGGTCTGGCAGCACTGGCTGAGCTTTTCAGCCTTCACCCTGGCAGGCGTGGCGTTTGAAGGCGCACGTTTCGGCTGCGTCGTGCCGTCGGCGACCGTGGCGGCAAAAGCCACGACATGGCGAAAGGCAGATGCCCCTCGCCAGCAGGATCAGGCGGGCGCGCAGCCGTAACGCGCGCCCTGACAACTCAGAACTGGTAAACCAGGCCCAGCGCCACTACGTCGTCGGTATTGATACCGGCGGCGTCAGTGAACGCGTTGTCGTCCAGCAGGTTGATCTGGTAGTCCACGTAGGTAGACATGTTTTTGTTGAAGTAGTAGGTCGCGCCAACGTCGATATATTTTTTCAGATTCTGTTTGCCCCAGTTCTGAACGTCGGTGCCGCGCTGAGTGACATAGGCCAGAGACGGACGCAGGCCGAAGTCGAACTGATACTGTGCCACCACTTCCCAGTTATCCGCTTTATCCGCGTAACCAAAGGCTGAGGAGTTGCTGCTGTCGCCGAAGCGGGTTGCGTTGAGTGAGCGCGAGTACATCGCCGCCAGGTAGACGTTGTTCGCGTCATATTTCAGACCGCCGGTGTAGACCTGGGCTTTGTCGCCACGGCCCAGGATGCCGGAGGTGGCGCTGTTCTGGTCGTTGGTACGGTCGGACTGGAAGGTCGCCGCACCAATGCCAAAGCCTGAACCCAGATCATAAGTGGTGCTCAGGCCCCAGCCGTCGCCATTCTGCCCCAGCACGTCACGACCGTTTGGTGACTCTCTGCTGTTGCCATTTTTGCCCTGATACTGCACGGCAAAGTTCCAGCCATCCACCAGGCCGAAGAAGTTGTTGTTGCGGTAGGTCGCCATGCCGTTACCGCGCTGATACATGAAGTTATCCGCGCCATAGGTGTCGCCGCCGAACTCAGGCAGCACGTCGGTCCATGCGCCGATATCATAGGCTACGCCGTAATTACGACCGTAGTCGAACGAGCCTGCATCACCAAATTTCACCCCGGCAAAGCCGACACGGGTGAAGCTGTTGGCGGTGCCTTCATCTTCAGAGTTGTTCAGAGCCGCCTGGTATTCCCACTGGCCATAGCCGGTCAGCTGATCGCTGATTTCGGTTTCGCCTTTAAAGCCAAAGCGCACGTAGGACTGGTCGCCATCGGCGCTGCTGTTGTCAGAGAAGTAGTGCAGGCCATCTACCTTCCCGAACAGGTCCAGTTTATTGCCATCTTTATTATAAATTTCAGCTGCGTTTGCTGATCCTGCTGCCACCAGCAATGCAGGGATCATCAGGGAGAGAACGCGACGTTTCATTTTATTACCCTCTGTTATGTGCCTTTTATTATTTGCCACTGCGAGCTGAACGCTTAAAAATTCAGCCGGCAGGCCATTGTTGTTTTATAGCGGGTAATAATCCACCAGGAAAATGCTACGAAATTTCCAAAACTGTTTCATAATGCGAAACAGTTATTTCCGGATGTAATTTTTGGGGAACTTATCATCAGCACGGATCGATAAAAAATGGCGCACAAATCGCTAATCCGGATCCGCAATTATGATTATCAAGGGGTTACATCAGACCATTCCGAAGCACTGAATGATAAAACTTATGTCTCATCCGGGAATAGAATAGTCCCCGCTATCATCATTTATTCCATTATTACCTTCATTCTCCCCGAATGAGATGTACAACTTAATATTTCCCGCCGGACAATTTGTCCGGCTTTTTTTTGCCTGCTCTCCGCCGTTTCGCTATATCTCTGTCAACTTTCTTCACCGGATTAAAATAACCCCACCCTCTTTCCGCACAGATTGATAAATTCCGGCGCTGTCGGGTCGCGTGGTGGTGAAATATCCGCCATGTTAATTTCCCTGCGTAATTAAGCAGGCGGCGATTTCGGGTGCGCCGGATGATCAGCGCTCACGCAGCGATTCTTTGACTTTATTCAGTGGTTTAATCAGATAATCCATGACCGATTTCTGTCCGGTTTTGATCTCCACATTGGCCACCATGCCGGGCACAATCGGGAATTTTCGCCCTGCGCGGTTGGTCAGCTCCGCTTTCTGGGTCCGGACGTAGACGCGATAGTAGTACTGGTCGCGTTTCACCTCATCCTGCAGGGTATCTGGCGAGACTGTTTCCACCTCGCCAGGCAGGTCGCCATAGATAGAGGAGTCATAGGCGGTCACTTTGACAATCGCTGCCAGACCCGGCCGGATAAAGGCGATATCGCGCGGATTGATGCGCGTCTCGATCAGCAGCTGATCCTCCAGCGGCACAATTTCCATGAGTTTGCCGCCCGGCTCCAGAACGCCACCGACCGTCGTCACCTGAATATCTTTTACGATGCCACGAACGGGCGAGTAGAGCGTGGCGCGCGTCAGCTGATCCTCTTTACCGGCGGCCACCTGCAGCTGCGCATCCAGTTCCGCATTGTTTTTTACCTGCTCTTCGTGGGCGCGCACCAGATAGTCGTTGCGCGCCTCATCGATTTTGCCGCGCAGATCGCTGACCTGACGGCGCAGACGGATCACCTCCACCTGCCCTGCCGCCCCTTTCGCCACCAGCGGCTCGGTAAGCCGCAGCTCATCCTGCACCAGCCGCAGCGACTGCTGCAGGTTGCTGATGGTTTCCGTGAGGTTACGACGCCGGGACTCATAGAGCTGACGTTCACGCTGCACCAGCTGCGGCTCCTTCAGCGTCTCGGCGCTGAAGGTCAGCGGCGTGCCCGCCAGCTCCGCCTCCAGCCGCTCCGAGGAGGCGCGCAGCGTGCGCACTTTCGCCTGCGCCTCGCCGAAGTTTGACTGAAAGCGGGTCGGATCGAGTGTCGCCAGCACCTGCCCCTTCTCGACAATATCGCCTTCGTGTACGTTAAGCTGCTTGACGATGCCGCCATCCAGGCTGTCGATCACCTGCGCACGGCTGGAGGGCGTGACTTTGCCGCTGCCGACCGTCACCTCATCCAGGATCGCAAAGTGCGCCCAGATAAGGAAAATCGCCAGCGCGGCGGTGCAGAGCCAGATAATCGCCGAGGTGCGGCGTTCATGACGGGCCAGATCTTTATCCACGATAACCAGACTCATACGCCCTCTCCTTTACCCGTTGATGGCGAGGTCGCGGGCACCGTCGCGCGGCGCAGGATCTCGTCGCGCGGCCCGTCGGCCACGATCCGGCCGTTATCCATCACCACAATACGATCGACCATCTTCAGCAGCGCCGGACGGTGCGTGACCAGCAGCAGAGTCCGCCCGCTGATCCAGCCCTGCAGCTGACGGATCACATGCTCCTCAAGCTGCTCATCCATCGCTGCGGTAGGCTCATCGAGCAGCACCACCTGCGGCTGGCGCAGGATCATCCGGCTCAGCATTACCATCTGCCGCTGCCCCCCTGAGAGGCCGCGTCCGCCTTCATTGATAATCCGATCCAGGCTGGCGGCATCCTGCTGGATCAGCGACAGCGCGCCACTGATGCGCAGCGCCTGCAGCATCTCCTGTTCGCTGGCGTGGGGGTTGCCGAGCATCAGGTTCTGCCGCAGCGTGCCAAAGAAGAGGCGGGAGTCGTGCGAGAGCCAGCCAAGCTGACGGCGCAAATCGGTGGGATCGATACGCTCAATGTCAACGCCATCGACAATCACCTTGCCCTGGGTCGCCTGCGCCTGACCGGCCAGAATCTTCAGCAGCGTCGATTTGCCCGCCCCGACTTTACCCAGAATGGCGATCTTCTCGCCGGGCTGAATCTGCAGCTGCTGCACATTCAGCACGTTCTTTTCGTTCTCTTCGTCGTAGCTGTAATGCACATTGCGCAGATCGTACTGCCCGGTAAGCGTCGGACAGTGGGCCAGCGTCGCCGTGTCCGGCTGATCGAGCGGCTTTTTCAGCAGCTCATCCAGCCCTTTCATCGCCATTTTGGCGTGCTGCCAGCGTGAGAAGACCATGGTGAGCTGCATCAGCGGCGCGATGGTGCGCGAGGAGAGCAGGCTACAGGCGACCAGCGTCCCGGTGGTAATCTGCGAGTCGAGCACCAGATAGACGCCAAACACCAGCATCCCGGCGTAGGTCAGCTGCTGCACGGTCGAGGCCCAGCCGGTGAGGCGCGCGCCCCACAGCCGCTGCTGATTACTGATGGCGGCGCTGACCTCGTGCGTCTGCTCCCACTGACGCTGAAAGTAGGGTTCGGCCTGCAGCGCCTTGATATCCTCGATGCCTTCGATGGTCTCGACCAGTACCGCATTGCGCAGCGCCCCTTCCCGCAGCCCCTCTTTCGCCAGCCGCGCCATCGGGATCTGCACCAGCAGGCCGGGAATGACGATCAACGGGATCGCCGCCAGTGGGATCAGAACCAGCCAGCCGCCGACAAACGACATGATAAACAGGAACAGGATGACAAACGGCAGATCGGCAGCCGCGCCGACGGTGGTCGAGGTCAGCAGCTCACGCACCTGGTCAATCTCGCGCAGCTGCGAGATAAAGGAGCCGGTCGATTTTGGCCGCGCCTCATTGCGGATGCTCATCGCCCGGGCAAACAGCATCGACGAGACTTTCAGATCGATACGTTTCCCCATCAGGTCGGAAACCTGGGTGCGCATCAGCCGGATAAGGTACTCGATGGCCGCCGCGATCAGCACCCCGACAAACAGCACCCATAACGTGGATTCCGACTGCGCCGGGATCACCCGGTCATAGACCTGCATTGAAAAGAGGATCCCGGCCAGCGCCAGCACGTTGCTGACCACCGAGGCCAGAGAAATCTCGGTGATCCGGCGTCCCATGCCGCGAAAATTTTTCCAGAACCAGTGTGGTTCATAGGGCTGAACGAACTCGTCGATGCGCGCATCCCGGCCACGCGCCGCGACGCCAACGACACCGACGTTGCCCTGGGCGCGCGCCAGCAGCTCTGACAGGGGGCTTTCACGCACCACGTCGCCGCCTTCACTCAGCCAGTAGCGCGCCCCCTCATCGGCATCGATCTCTTCCAGCACCGCTACGCTGGCATTCTCCAGCACCAGCACTATCGGGGTGATCTCCTGACGCCAGCGCAGCGTATGCTGCGGTACCATGGTCAGATGCAGCCCCAGCAGCCCGGCAAGCCGCTCCAGCTGCTGTGCCACCGGCAGATGTTCGAACCAGCGCATCTGCTGGCGCAGGGTTTTACCCTCGGCAGGTTTGCCGAATCGCGCGGCCACGCGCAGCATGGCGGCGATCCAGTTGTCCGTATTCATACTCATGATTAATGCCTTATCCCTATTGCAGCGAAGGAAGGAGATCGCCGCTGCTTTGCTGGCGATCGATGCCCATGATGTCGAGCAGATTGTCTACCGCAGCGGCATAACGCACGGTGGCGTCCCAGCCATCGTAGAGCGCGGTAATGCGTGAGCTGTCCGCCTGAAACACATCCTGCTCAACGCTGAGCAGATCGTTGAGGCTGCGCTTGCTCAGGCGATACTCGTCGGCGTAGACATTTCGGGTATGGTCGGCGCTGGCCAGCTGCACCTCCCCGGCCGCCTGGCGCTGCTGTGCGCCAATCATATCGGCATAGGCCGTGGAGGCGTTCTGATTGATGGCGAGCTTGGCCTGCTGAACCGCCGCCTGGGCCGCTTCGCGATCCCCCTCGGCTGACTGGGTTCGGGCGTTCACCATCCCCCCCTGATAAAGCGGCGCTTCCACCTGCAGCTGCACTTCATCATCCCAGTAGGACTGGCGATCGTTTTCATAGCGGGTGCGGCCCGCCTGCACCTTAATGGTTGGCCAGTGGCCCGATTCGGCCTGACGCACCCGCTCGCGGGCCGCCTCCTGCTTCGCCTGGGCGCTGCGTACGGCGGCGCTGCTTTCATAGGCGATTCGATCGAGAGTGATCTGCTGTTTCAGCAGCGCCTGCGGCAGTTCCGGCAGCGTGGCGGGGACAACGCCGGTCAGCACGGTCAGCTGCGCGGTGGCGGAGCGCAGCTGGGCGCGATACTGCTCTACCGTCGCCTGCATGGCGGCGATACGGGTCTCCGCCTGCAGGACATCTGACTGTGAGTTGAGCCCGGCATCGGCGCGCAGTTTTGCGATATCGCGCACCCGCTGCAGCGAGGCGATATTGGTGCGCGCCGTGTCGGCCAGCGCCTGATAGCGTTTGACTTCGAGATAGGCCTGCAGCGTGTCTTCCGCCACGGTGGTCATGGCGTCGAACAGGCCATAGCGATAGGCATCGGAGAGCGCATGCTGCTCATCGATGGCGCTGCCGGTGCGACCAAAGTCATAGAGGAGCTGGCTGAGCGTAATCCCGCCGGAACCGTTGTTGTTCAGGCTGCCGGCGGAGTCGGTCTGATGAGAGCGCCCCGCCGCACCCTGCAGAGAAATCTGCGGATACCAGGCGCTGCGGGCGGCATCCAGGTCGCCCTGCCCCACATGGATCTGGGCCGCCGCTTCCGAGATTTTCGGGTTGCGGGCGAAGGCGCGGAGAATGGCCTCCCGCAGCGTTAAGCGGGCAACCTGCTCTTCGCTGGGCGCCGCACGCCAGTTAAATTCGGCTTTAGGTAAGGGTGCGGCCAGGGCCGCGGGAGTGACAACGCCACTCAGGGCGCACAGCAAAAAAGTTAATCGCGCTTTGTTCATTTTCCATACCAACAGGGGTTCTTATCATCATGGTGTTTTTCCCGGTGAACAAAGCGTGCAAAAGGGGTGCTGCTCAGAGGCTGAGGGTACTTTTTCAATATTTTATTTATGGTTCGCGAACCAGACGCTACGCGACCTTTAACATTATTAGATCATTTCACCCGCAGATTCCTGCTAAAAACAGATGAAATCGTTGATATTTCTGTCGGGTGACGAAAAAACAGTCACCGGGCAGCCTCATCTCCCTTCGGAATGATGCAGCAGAACTGTGCAGAAGGCAGTGATTTTATTAATGTGTCGGCACAGACCGTGCCGCAGGCTGGATCAGCCGCATTGGCCGGCATGCGCCACCCGAAACAGGTAACGGCGGCAACCGTCGGACTTATCCGGCAACCTCTGCCCTGTCCGCGCAAGCCGCTGAAGCTGGCGGATAATAGCGTCAGCGCGGCACAGTGCGCGCGATGCCATTTGCTGCGCTTACCCTAATCTTTCAGGCTGTTAATGGATAGTGGCGATAGTCTGGAAAGTGTCAGGATTCCGTTATGAAAAAAAGCGGGTGCTTTCGCACCCGCTTCGCCTGTCGCGCTGACAGCATCCGTGGTCTTTACACGACGTGAACCTGCAGATTCTGCTGCACCAGCACATCCCCCAGCGTGTTATCGCTGCTCAGTGCCGAGTTGTGGTAGATCTCAAAGACTCTGCCCTCCACAGTGCGCTCGCCGCTGACTTCCCAGATCCCGCCGTTGCTGTTAGCCAGCGTCACCTGGCTGCCATCCGCCCCTTTGATCAGCAGATCGTCACTCTGTTTATCCGTGATGTTGAGTGCCTCATTGAGGTCGAGCTTCACGGCGTTGGTGCCGGTTCTGCCCAGGTCGAGTACCTCAATGTGTTCGACCTTCAGGCCCAGCGCGGTGAGATCCAGCGTGAGATTCTCACCGTTGAGCACCAGGGTATCGGTGCCTGCACCGCCGTCGATGTGGGTAAAGTTAAGGTCGCTGACCGTCACGATATCCGCACCGCTGCTGCCGACCACCGAGGCGCCTTCCGCCGTGCTGCCATCTGCCAGCGTGATCACCACGCCGCCGATGGTGTAGACCCCCTCATCTGCCGGGGCCGCCACCACCGCCGCCACGGTCTCACTGACCGGCGCGGTTTCGCTGCTGCTGACCGGCGTCACGCTATCCGCCTCCGTGACCAGCGTGGAGGCTACCGCCACCGTGGCGCTGCTCTCCTCGCCGCTGGTGCTGGCCGTGTGCTGCGTCTCAGAGCCGACACTGGCGAGCGTGGCGCTGTCATCCACCAGCGAGAACAGGGCAACCGACTCGGTTGCCGCCAGCGTCACCGGCAGCAGCGAGCCCAGGATCAGGGTGTTGGTAGTGGTGTAGCTGTTTCCGGCCGCATCGACAATCGAGACTTTGGCCAGGGTATTCAGTGACAGCAGCAGACCGCCAACCGACAGCAGCGACGGTGAGAAGTTAACGGCGTAACGTCCCAGCGCATCGGTCGTGGTCGTCAGCGTCGGCCCGTTGCTGCCGTTGGAGAGCAGCAGCGTCACGCTGACCTTCGTGCCCTGGGCCGCGTTCAGCGAACCGCCCTGCACCACCAGGCCATAGAGCGCAGAACCGACCAGGCTGAGCACCGGATCGACCCCGACCAGCGGCTGGTTATGCGACAGCGCGGTAAAGGTGCTGTTGCTGGTCGCGGTGTTGCCACCGATATCCGCCACCGTCACGGTCAGCGGATGACTGCCGTCCGCGATCCCTTTCAGCGTCGCTGACGGCACGCTGACGCTCCATGTGCCATCCGCCCCGACCGTGGTGGTGAGAACCGCGCCCGCCACGTTAACCGTGACCCTGCCGCCCACCGCGTTGGTGCTGCTTCCCCGGATGATTTCACCGCTGTTTGCTTCCGCAATGTTGAGGTAACCATCACCGCCAAAGAAGCTGTTCACGCTCACCGTCGGCAGCGTGTGGCTCACCACCGCCAGCGACGACGACACCGTACCGGTGCTGCCTGCGCCGTTGACCACGCTGGCGGTCACGGTCTGCAGGCCATCCGCGATGGCGGCGAGGTTAGCCGCCGGCACGGAGAGGCTCCAGTTGCCGTTGCTGCTGACCGTAGTGCTGTAGGTCTGGCCGCCCAGCGTCACCCGCACCACCGATCCCTCGGCGTTGCTGGCGGTGCCGCTGATGGTCTGGGCCGTTTTCACATCCACGGCGCTCAGGGCACTGTCGCCAAACAGTGAGGTAATGGCGACCACCGGCGTCGACTGACTGATGACGCTGAGTGTACCGCTGCTGTTGACCACGTTGCCGTAGGCGTCCGTACCGGTCACCGTGACGGTCTTCGTGCCATCGGTGATCGCCGTCAGATCCGCCTTCGGTACGCTGATGCTCCAGTTTCCGCCGCTGACCACTTTGGTGGTGTAGGTCAGGCCATTCAGCGTGGCGCTGACCACAGAGCCTGCAGAGAGGCTGGAGGTGCCGCTCAGCGTCTGGTTAGAGGCCAGATCCGCCGCGCTCAGCACGCCATCGCCAAACACCGTATTGACGGAGAGCGTGGGCTGAACCAGCCCCAGCGAAACGCCCGCGCTGGTGCTGCTGACGTTGCCGACCAGGTCGGTCACCGACGCGCTGACGGTGAAATTACCGTTCAGCAGCGTCGAGAGCACCGCTGGCGACACCGTCGTTGAGAAGCTGCCGTCTGCGTTGACCAGCGCCGTGGCGGTGGTATTGCCAATCGCCAGCGTGACGCGGCTGCCTGCTGCGACCCCGGAAACGGTGCCGCTGATGGTCTGCGTCACCAGCGATTCCGCCAGGTTCAGCACGCCATCCCCGAACAGCGGATTCAGCGTGACTTTTGGCAGAGTGTGGATGCCGACCAGGGCGGTGGCATTCGCGCTGCTGGTGTTACCGGCGCTGTCGGTTACGCTGACGCCGACCGTCAGCGTGCCATCCGCCAGCCCCTGCAGCAGGGCTGGCGACAGCGGAACATTGAAGTTGCCGTTCACATCGGTCGACGTGACAAACTGCTGCGCGCCGACAGAAACCACCACGCGCGATCCCGCTTCCGCGCCGCCAATCACCCCACCCACCGTCTGTGCGAGCAGCGCGTCTGCCACATTCAGCAGACCGTCACCAAACAGCGGATTAATGGTGATGGTCGGCAGCAGCGTATCGACCCGGAACCCGGCGCTGGTTGACGCGGTGTTGCCCGCCGCGTCCGTCACCGACGCGCCGACGGTCAGGTTGCCCTGCGCCAGTGTGCCCAGAATATCCGGCGTGACCGTGGCACTGAACGCCCCGCCCGCACCCACCGTCGCGGTGACCTGGCTGTTGCCGACCGTGAGCGTCACCGTGGCGCCCTGGGCAACGTTGGTCACCACGCCGCTGATCACCTGGCTGGTGGCGATGTCGGCCAGGTTCAGCACGCCATCACCAAACAGCGACGTCAGCGAAACCGACGGCGCCTGGGTAAAGACACCGATGGTTGTGCTGCCGGAGGCCACGTTGCCGGCCGCATCCCGGACGCTGACGCCCAGCGTCAGATTGCCATCGAGCAGTGCGGTCAGATCGCTGGCCGGCAGGTTAACGCTCCAGGCCCCGCCCGCCTGCACCGTGGTGGTGTAGCTCTTGCTGCCAAAGGTAACCGTCACCTGCGAACCGGCCGCCGCATTCTGGATCACGCCGCCGACCAGCTGCCCGGCCGCGGCTTCCGCGATGTTCAGCAGGTTATCGCCGCCAAACAGCCCGGTAAGCTCACCCACCACCGGCACCGCATTGACAATCGACGTCACGGATTCCCCCACGGTACGGGTGTTGCCCGCGCCATCCGTCAGGGTCACGTTAAACGCCAGATTGCCATCGCCCAGCAGACCCAGCACCGACGGCGGCACCACGATGGCCCATTTTCCATCCTGACCCACGCTGGCGGAGAGCGTGGTTCCGCCCAGCAGCACCGACACGGTGGCGCCCACGCCCGCCGAGGTCGCCACCCCGGAAATCGTCTGTGCCACGGTGGCGTCCAGCGCGCTGAGCGTGCCGTCGCCAAACACCGAATCGACCACCAGCGTCAGCGCGCTGTTGACCACTTTGTTGACCGTCAGCGTGGCGTCCGTCTGGTTTCCGGCGCCGTCACTGACCCGCACGCCAAACACCAGCACACCTTCCGTCAGGCCCGCCAGCACCTCTGGCGTCAGGTTAAAACTCCAGCGTCCATCCGCACCGACGGTCGCGGTGGCGAGAGGCGCCGCATCGCCCAGGTAGAGAGCGATCGTCTGGCCCTCGGCCCCCTGCGCACTGCCGGTCAGCACCTGACTGGTCACCAGGTCAGCGGCGTTGATCAGGTTGTCGCCCAGGAATGCATCCACCTGCACCAGCGGCGCAGAGGTATTCACCGTGACCGGCTGGCTGGCTGTGCCCACGTTGCCCGCCAGATCGGTGAGCTGCGCGGTGATCACCAGCGTCGAGCCGTCGGTCAGCGCCTGCATAGCGCTGGCGGGTACGGTGGTGGACCAGCTGCCGTCGCTCTGCACAACGGCGCTGTAGGTCTGATTATCGAAGGTGACAGTGACCTGGCGGCCCGCTTCGCTGGCGTCGGTGGTGCCGCTGATGACCTGGCTGACACCGCTTTCACTGCTGTTCACCTGGTTATCGTCGGCAAAGTTATTGATAAACAGCGCCGGTGGCGTCAGGTCGATCAGAATATCTCCGCTGGTGCTGACCGGCGTGGTGCCGTCAGTGGCATTCACCGTGATCGTCACGCTGCCGTCCGCCTCCCCAAAGGCGCTGACCGGCAGGGCCGCCGTTGACCAGTTGCCCTGCGCATCCAGCGTGGTGCTGTACTCCAGATTATTGATTACCACCGTGACCACGCCCCCGGCATCCAGCCCGGATGAGGTGCCGCTTACGACCACCCCGCCCGCGAGATCCTGGGTGCTGATGATGTTGTCACCCGAGATGGTGCCCAGCGTCACTAACGGGCCTGCCGGTGGCGTCAGATCGACCGCCAGGCTGACCGAGCCCGTGCCGGTATTGCCGGCCAGATCGGTCACCGCCAGATTCAGGGTTGTGGCGGTGCCAAAGGTCGCCATCTGCTCTGGCGTCAGCGTCACGCTCCAGCTGCCGTTGGCCGCCACAATCGCGGTGCCAAGCAGCGTGTCATTCAGCGAGACCGTCACCACAGTTCCCGGTTCGGCACCGGTCGCCGTGCCGCTGAGCAGCTGCGGCTGAATGCTCTCGCCGTAATTCAGCACGTTGTCGCCGGTAAAGTCCGTGATGCTGAGCACCGGCGGCGTGGTGTCGAGCACCAGCGAGCTGTTAATCGTTGCGCTGTTACCCGCGCCATCGGTGACCGTGATGGTGACCGGATAGGTACCATCCGTCAGCGCCGAAAGCTGGTCCGCTGTCAGCGGCACCGCCCAGTTACCGCTGCTATCGGCCGTGGTGGTGTAGCGTTCGCCCCCCAGCGTCAGCTCGACGCGCTGATTCGGCTCCGCCTTGCCGGTCGTGCCGCTCAGGTTAATCCCGGCGGCAGCCTCATCAGCATTCACATAGCTGCCCAGGAAATCCGGGCTGACCACCGGTTTCGGTGCGATGAAGCTGGCGAAGAACGGCAGCTGCGCTGATGCGCTGTTGCCCGCCGCATCCACGACGTTAACCGTCAGCGTCTGCGCGCCATTCGTCAGCGAATTCAGGGCATTGGCCGGAATGTCCACCGTCCAGTTGCCGTCCGTATCCACCGTACCGGAATAGCGGCTGCCGTTGAGGTCAACGGTAATGCTGACCGCCTGATTTGCCCCAGTGCTGCCGGTAGTACCGGTCAGGGTGACCCCGGCCGCGGCTTCGCTGATGTTCAGCTGGTTATCGCCGCCAAAGGTGTCCGGCCTGAAGGTCGGTACCGGCAGGGTAACCGCCGTCACCACGTTCAGCGCGGTGCTGTCGCTGTTACCGGCGATGTCTGTCGCGGTCACGGTGATGGTGTGGCTGCCGGTGGTAAAGGTCGCTAACTGATCTGGCGAGAGCGTCAGCGACCAGCTGCCATCGTTCTGTACCGTGGCGGCCAGTGGCTCATTGTCGTTGAAACCTGAGATCAGCACCGCCACCGTCTGTCCGGCACCGGTAATACCGGTGGATCCCGTCAGAACCTGCGGATTGAGCGCCTCGGCCACGTTGAGCGCCCCGTCGCCAAACGGCAGATTCAGTGTGACATCCGGCAGCGTGTTGATGGCCACCAGTACCGTGCCGTTGATGCTGGCGCTGTTGCCGTTAGCGGCGGTGACGGTTACGCTGACCGGCCAGTTACCGTCCGGCAGGGTCTGCAGTAAATCCGGGGACAGGTCGAGCGACCAGCGCGTTTTCTCCGTATTCAGATCCGCCGTGTAGCGCGTGCCATTGATGGTCACCGTCACGCTCGCGGCATTCTGGCTGTTTACGTCTCCGGTCAGGCTACCGCCTGCGGCCGCCTCTGCGGCATTGATACGGCCATCGGTGAAGGGCGTATCCAGCGTCGGCTCCGCCAGTGGCGTCAGTGCCGAGGTGAAGGTTTTGCTCAGCTGGCTGGTGTTGCCTGCGCGGTCGGTCGTCACCAGGGTCAGCGTGTGCACACCGGCGCCCAGGCTGGCGATCACCTCCGGCGTCAGGCTGGCGCTCCAGTTCCCGCTGGCGTCAACCGTGACCGCCAGCGGGATGTTCTGATCGCCCACCGTGACGCTCAGGGTCTGACCGGCCACCACCGTTGAGGTGCCGGTGACCTGCTGAACCACACCCGCTTCCGTGATGTTGATGATGTTGTCACCAAACAGAATATCGGTGAAAACGGCGGAAACCGGTGGTGTCCTCAGGACCTCCACGTCTGCGGTTACCTGCGCCGGATTGCCGGCCGCATCTGTGGCGGTGACCACCACCTGCGTCACCCCATCGACCAGCGCGTCCAGCGCGTCCGGATCCAGCGTAAGCGTCCAGTTGCCGCTGGCATCGGTAGTGGTGCTGAACGGCTGCGAACCGACAGTGATGCTCAGTACGGTGCCTTCCGCCAGGTTGGTGCTGCCGCCACTCAGCGTCAGCGACCCTGCAATATCGGCGTCACTGACCAGCGCATCGCCAAACGGCGTCTGCAGGGTCAGGGCGGGCGGCGCATTAATCGCCACGTCGATCGACAGATCGCTGTTCGTCGTGACATTGCCCGCGGCGTCGGTGACCGACACGCTGATGCCGTTCGTGCCATCCGCCAGCTGCTGCAGATCGGCGGTGGGTATCGTGACCGACCAGCTGCCGTCCTCCGCGGCCGTGGTGGTGTAGCTGACGTTATTGAGCGTCACCGTGACCGGCAGGCCGCCGGTGGTGGTGCCCCCGATGGTGAGATCCTGGAGCGATTCCGCCACGTCCAGGATATCACCTGCGCTGACCGTGATGCCGGTCAGTGCAGGTGGGGTGGTAATGAAGCTGACCTCCTGGCTGACGGTGGCCGGATTACCGGCCGCGTCGCTGGCCGTGACGGTAAAGGTTTGCGTGCTGCCGGACGCCAGGCCGGTAAAGGCGCCGGACGGCACCGTTACGCTCCAGTTGCCGTCAGCGTCGAGGGTGGTGGTGTAATCATTGCCGTTAAACGACACCGTGACCTGCGTGCCGGCGGCCAGCCGGGTACTGGCCCCGCTGACCACCACATCCGCGGCGGCCTCAATCGCATTGATCACATCATCCCCGGCCACCACATCGAGTGTCAGCGTCGGCTGAACCTGATCACTGGCCAGCACCACCAGAGAGGCGCTGCTGCTGGCCGGATTGCCCGACGCATCGGCGGAGACCACCACCAGCAGCTGGTCGCCATCCGGCAGATTAGCGAGATCGGCGGCAGGAACGGTCACCGTCCAGAGTCCCTCTCCGTCGACCGTGCCGCTGTACTGGATCCCGTTCAGCGTAACCGTCACCAGCTGGCCTGTCGCCAGGTTGGTGCTGCCGCCGCTGATAGCCAGATCCTGCTGCGCCTCCGCCTGATTCAGGAAGTTATCGCCACTGATGGGATCGAGGGTCAGGGTGGGCAGATTCGCGCTGTCCGCATCGCGCGTCAGGATCTGCGGCACCGTGGTCGGGTTGCCCGCCGCATCCGTCAGCGTCACCTCAACGGTATAGTCACCGTCTGTCAGCCCCTGAAGCACGCTGGCGGGCAGCGTGACCTGCCAGCTCCCGTCAGAGAGCACCAGGGTGCTGTAATCCACATCCTGGAAGCTCACGGTCACGGTCTGTCCGGCCTCCCCGACCGATGCGCTGCCGCTGATGATGACGGGTTCCAGCACCTCCAGTGAGTTGATGATGTTGTCGCCACCGATCGGGTTCAGGGTCAGCGTCGGGGGTGTCAGATCCACCGTCACCGCGCGGGTCAGCGAACCGCTATTGCCGGCGGCATCGCTGGCCGTGATCACCAGATCATTGACGCCCGGCGCCAGTAACTGCAGCTGCTCCGGCGTTAAGGTCAGCGTCCAGTTGCCCTGCGCATCCACCGTGGCAGGGTACGTCTCTCCGCCCAGCGTCACCGTTACCGACTGGCCGCTGGCCGCGACGCCGGTTGTGCCGCTCAGCGTCTGACTGAGCGCCGACTCCGCCAGGTTGAGATAGCCGTCGCCGAACGGGGTGTTAAGGCTGATCGCGAGGTCGCCGGTCGCCACGCTGATCTCGCGCGTTTCGGTCACCGGATTGCCCGCCGCATCGCTGACCGTTACCGTCAGGATATAGGCCCCGGCCGGAATGCCCGCCAGCGCCCCGGCAGGCAGCGTCAGGCTCCAGTCGCCATCCTGGCCCACGGTGGTGGTCCAGATCTGATTGTTCAGGGTCACGGTGACCCGCTGTCCGGCCTCCGCACTGCTGCTGCCACTCAGTTCAATCGGCGCAAGGCTTTCAGCGATATTGACGATGTTGTCATCCGCGACGGCATTCAGGGTCAGGGTCGGTGGCGTCAGATCGACCGTCACGCTGCCCTGGCTGCTGCCGCTGTTCCCGGCGGCATCCTGAACCGTCACGGTGTAGTCCACCACCGCTTCCGGCAGATCGGCCAGCGCCGTGGCGGGCACGCTGACCTGCCAGTTGCCGTTGCTGTCGACCGTGCCGGTGTAGGTGAGGCCATTCAGCAGCACGCTGACCGTCTGACCGTCGCCTGTGATGCCCGTGGTGCCGCTCAGCGTCTGGGCGGTGGCGATCTCGCTGCTGTTGAGCGTGCCGTCACCGAAGGCTGACACAATCTGGGGTGCCGGTGGCGTGGTCAGCACGCTGAGCGAGGCTTCGCTGCTCAGGGCCGCCCCCCCGCTGTCCGTCGCCGTGACCGTCAGCGTGTAAGGGCCGTCAGCCAGCGTCGTCAGCGCCTCAGCCGGAACGATAACGCTCCAGCGGCCGTCGGCCGACACCTGGGCGGTGTAGCTGACACTGTTGAACAGCAGCGTAACCAGACCGCCCTGCGGCACGTTGACGGCGCTGCCGGTGACGATCAGCGGCTGACCCAGCTCCAGCGCATTGAGGTAGTTGTCACCGCTGATGGCGTCAAGCGACAGGCCAGAGGCGTTGCTGTTAACGTCAAAGGTCAGATCACGGGTGGTGGTGTTGCCCGCCGCATCGCAGACGGCCACGGTGAAGGTGGCGCTGCCATCGGCAAGGGCGGCCAGCGCACCGGCTGGCACGATCAGGCTCCATGCCCCGCTGGCCTGCACGACGCCGCTGTAAACGGTACCCTCGAACGCCAGCGTGACCAGCTGGCCCGCTTCGACGTTGGTGGTGGTGCCGGTCAGACGCTGATCGGTCAGGCGTTCCGCGCCATCCACCACGTTGTCACCGGCAAAGGCATCCAGCGTCAGGGTGGGCAGCGTGCCCGCCTCCACTTTCAGCGTCAGATCGCGGCTGCTGGTGGTGCTGTTTCCGGCTTCATCGGTGGCGGTGACCGTCAGCGGATAGCTGCCGTTGCCCAGCCCGCTGTAAACGGTGGCGGGCAGCGCCAGCGACCAGTTGCCGTTGATGTCAGCGGTAGTGCTCAGGGTGGTGCCATTGAAGCTGGCCACGATCAGCGCATTGCCGTCGCTGCTGCCGCTCAGCGTCAGCGGCTGCTGACTCTCCACCGCGTTGATGATGCCATCGGACGGGGTGATAAAGTTCAGCGCTGGCGGCAGCGTATCGACCTGCAGCGTCCCCCCGGCCTGACTGCTGTTGCCCGCGACATCGCTGACCACCACGGTGTAAGGGGTGCTGCCCTGGGGCAGCGCAGCCAGCGCCTGTGGCGGAAGCGCCACCTGCCAGTTTCCTGCGGCATCGACCGTGCCGCTGTAGCTGATCCCGCCCAGGGTGATGCTGACGGTCTGGCCGTCGCCCGTCACGCCGGTGTTGCCGGTGATCGCGCCACCGGCTGCGGCTTCCTCAGCGTTGAGAATGCCATCCGTAAAGGCCACGCCCGGTGTAGCGACCGGCAGGGCGCTGGCCACGACGGTCAGGGTAGCGTCGCCGGTTGCCAGCGTCACTCCGTTAACGTCGCTGGCGGTCGCGGTGATCGTCTGCGGGCCATCGGCCGCCGTGCTGAAGGTCTCCGGCGGCAGCGTCAGGCTCCAGCTGCCATCGGCATTTACCGTCGTGCTGGCCGTGGCGCCGCTGGCGACCACGGTGATTAGCGTGCCCGCAGGCAGGCCGCTGGTGCTGCCGCTGACCGCGACAGGCTCACCCCGCTCCAGCGCGCTGAGGTAGTTGTCGCCGCTGATCGGCGCCAGCGCCAGCGACGGCAGGGTAGTGTCGACCGTGAAATCAAGCTGGCTGCTGGTGCTGTTCCCCACGGCGTTGATCACGCTGACGCTCAGGCTCTGACTGCCCTCGCCCAGCTCCGCCAGCGCACCCGCAGGCAGAATAATACGCCAGTTGCCGCTGGCTTCGACGACCCCGCTGTAGTCGGTGCCGTTCAGGGAGAGGATGACCTGCTGCCCCGGCTCGACGTTACTGCTGCTGCCGCTGACCGTAATCGGCTGCAGCTGCTCGGCCGCCGTGACGATGCCGTCGCCGGCAAAGGTGCTGCTGTCGACACGCAGCACCGGCTGTATCTCCGGCGCGGTAGCGACGTTCAGATCCACCACCTGGCTGCTCTGGTTGCCGTTAGCGCTGGTTTCGGTCACGGTGACAGGCACCGTACCCGGCGGCAGCGCGGCCAGCGCCTCAGGCGCAATCTGCAGCGACCACTGACCATTCACGCCGACGGTGGTGCTGTATAGCTGGTCATTAAGCTGAACGGTAACAATGTCGCCATTCTGACCGCTGCCGCTTACCTGCAGCGGCTCCAGAACTTCGCTGCTGTTCAGGGCATTGTCGCCACCGATCGGGGCGACGGCCAGCGGCGGCAACGTGGTGTCCACCGTCAGCTCACCGATCTGGCTGTTGCTGTTCCCGATGGCATCGGTCACGGTTACCACCACCTGATAGCTGCTGCCATTGGTCAGTCCGGCCAGCGCCGCAGGCGGCACCGGCAGTGACCAGTTCCCCGTCTCATCAACCGTGCCGGTATAGGTCACGCCATTCAGCGTCACGCTGACGCGGTCGCCCGCGCTTCCCGACCCGCTGAAGCTGAAGCCGGCGGCCTGCTCGGCGTTATTCAGGATGCCATCCCCGGCAGGCGTATTCAGGCTGAAGTCCGGGGCGGCGGTGTCGACGGTCACCGGGAATGGCGTGGTAGCCACATTGCCGTTCGCCGTGGTCACGGTCACGTTAAGATCGTAACGTCCATCGTTCAGCGACTGCAGGTCGGCAGAGGGCAGCGTAGCGGTCCAGCGGCCAGTGGCGTCCACCACCGCGTCATAGGACGCTCCGTTCAGCGTCAGGCTGACGCTGCTGCCCGGCGTCACGGTGCCGCTGATGGTCAGATCGGCTGCCGCTTCCGCCGCGCTGATGATGCCATCGACGGCGATCGGATCGACGGTCAGCACCGGCAGTCCGGTATCGACCGTCAGCGGTACGCTGATGCTGTTGCTGTTGCCCGCGACATCCGTGACCGTCACGGTAATCGGGTTGCTGCCCTGCGCCAGCGCCTGAAGTACGGACGGCGGCAGCGTCACGCTCCAGTTGCCGTTCGCCTCAACCGTGGCCGGATAGCTGATACCGCCCAGGGTCACGCTGACCGCCTGCCCCGGTTCGACAGAGCCGGTCAGCGTCTGCGCCACGCTGGCTTCCGCCGTATCGAGAATGCCATCGGTAAAGGGCGTATTCACCTGCGGTTCACCTGGCGGTGTAGTCGCCACCAGCAGGGACTGGCTGGCCTGCACCCCACCTGACGACGCGGTGACGGTGAGAGTGCCCTGCGGCAGATTCGCCAGATCGGCGGCCGGTATGCTCAGCGTCCAGCCACCGTTTTCATCGGTCAGGGTGGTATAGAGGGTGCCGCCCGGCACCAGAGTCACGCTGATCGGGCTGCCTGCGGGCAGGTTCGCCGACGCACCGTTGAGGATAAGCGCGCTCGCCGCTTCCAGCGCATTCAGCGTGCCATCATCGCTGATCGGCGCAATCGAGAGCAGCGGTTCTGCGGAGACGACGACAGTGAGCTGTCCGCCGGAAGGCTGCGCCGGGTTACCGGCCAGGTCCGAAATCGCCACGGTAAAGGGTTTATCCCCCGCCGCACCCAGCGATCCGGCGGGCAGCGTGACAACCCAGCTGCCGTCGGCCCGGACGACGCCATCGTAAGACTGACCGTTAATGGTCAGCAGCACCGGCTGGCCGGCCGGAATGTTAGTGACACTGCCCGTCACCAGAATGTCCGTCAGCTGTTCGGCGCTGTCGATCTGGTTATCGCCGGTCACGGCATCGATGGTCAGCACCGGCGGGTTGTCCACCAGCACGGTGACGCTGGAGATCAGGGTGCTGCTGTTGCCATAGGCGTCGCTGAGCACCACGTTAATCGGGTAGTTCGCATCACCCAGCTGGTTGACGATCGCAGCAGGCACCGTCACGCTCCACAGGCCGTCGCTGCCCACGGTCGCCGTGTAGGTTTCGTTGTTAAAGGTGACGCTGACCTGATTCCCCTGCGCGCCGCCGCGTCCGTCAATCACCAGATCCTGGGTGTGTTCCACGATGTTGATATAGCCATCGCTGGCTGGCACAGAAAGCTCCAGCAGCGGCGCCGTGGTCGCAAAGATCAGCGAACTGCCGGTCTGCGTGCTGTTGCCATCGGCGTCCGTCGCCACGACCAGAATCTGCTGCGTGCCGTCAGGCACACGGGTCAGGTCGGCGGCCGGAACGGTCACGCTCCAGCTGCCATCCTGCGCCACAACAGCGGAATAGGTCAGGTTGTTCAGGGTGACGCGAACGATATCGCCTTCATCGCCGGTTCCGCTGACAGTCAGCGGCTGCTGGGCATCCGCGACGTTAATCACCCCATCCGGAGCAGGATCGTTCAGCGTCAGCGACGGCAGCGCCGTCGACACCCGCAGCGCGGTGCTCTGGGTGCTGCTGTTCCCGGCCGGATCGGTCACCGTGACCGTCACCGGCAGAGTCTGATTCGGCAGCGCAGTCAGATCGGCTACCGGTACGGCGGCACTCCAGTTGCCGTCATCGCCGACCAGGGCGCTGTAGGTTTTGTTATTGAGCGTCACCGACACGCTGTCGCCTGGCTGACCGGTGCCGCTGATCTGCAGTGGCGCCGTCAGTTCATTGTTTGTCAGGACACCATCGCCGCCCGGCGCATTAACGGTCGCCACCGGAAGCTGCGTGCTGACCGTCAGGGTTTCGGTCTGCGAAGCCGTGTTACCGCTGGCGTCGGTCAGCGTTATGGTCAGCGGATAGCTGCTGCCATCGGCCAGCGCCTGCAGCGCGTCCGCAGGCAGATCCACGCGCCAGCTGCCTTCCCCATCCACAGTAGCGGTGTAGGTCTGGTTGTTCAGCGAAACAGAAACCACCTCGCCCGGCCGGGCACCTGAACCGCTGATCGGCACACCTGCCGCCACTTCAAGGCTGTTGAGGATGCCATCGCCGCCCGCGATCTCCCCCACATTCAGCACAGGCGGCAGCGTGTTGACGCTGAAGTTCAGCGTGTCCTCTGCGCGGTTGCCTGCTTCATCGATCGCGGTGACCGTCAGGCTGTTGGCGCCCTGCGGCAACAGCGCCAGATCGCCCGCTGGCAGCGACAGGCTCCAGCTTCCATCGTCATTGACGGGGGTGCTGTAGGTCTTGCCGTTAAGCTGCAGTTCGACCCGCTGGCCCGCCACGGCTTTCCCGGTGCTGCCGCCGATCAGCAGATCGCTGCCCGCCTCCAGCTGGTTAAGAATGCCATCGCTGATGGCGCTCTCCGCCAGCGTAATCTGTGGCAGCGTGTTTACCACCACGTTCAGCTGGGCGGAGTCGGTCAGCAGCGCGCCGGTGGCGTCGGTCGTGGTCGCCGAAATCACTTTAATGCCGTCGGTGATCCCCGCCAGATCGCCCGCCGGAACGGTGAGGGTCCAGAAACCACTGCTGTTCACCACCGCGCTGTAGGTGTTGTTGTTGAAATCGACCAGTACCGCCTGCCCCGGATTGACCCCGACCGCGGAGCCATTGATGACCAGATCGCTGCTCAGCTCCTGCAGGTTGAGGAAGCCATCCAGGCTGACAGGTTCGGTGATGGTAATAACACCCGGCTGACCGGGCGCTGGCTCAACATTGATGTCGCGGCTGTCGGTAGCCTGGACCCCTGCCGCCGTCGAAACGCTGACCGCGATGGTGGCGCTCCCCGCCGCCAGGGCGCTGAGTGCCGCAGACGGAATCGACACGCTCCAGCTGCCGTCGGCGTTGACCGTGCTGCTGTAGTTCTGGCCGCCGAGCGTAATCAGGACCGTCTGGCCCGCCTCCACATTGCTGGTGCTGCCGGAGAGGGTCTGATCCAGCGCTTTCTCGCTGTTATCGAGCAGGTCATCACCCGCAAAGATGGCGATCGCGATCGCCGGTGTGCCCGGTTGTGACGGGGTCTCTACCACAATCGCCCGATCTTCATTCGCTACGATCCCGGCCTGGGTGGTGACGCTGGCACTGATGGTCACACTTCCCGCCGCCAGAGCGGCCAGTGCGCTGGGGGGAACGTTCAGGCTCCAGCTGCCATCCCCGTTGACCGTGGCGCTGTAGGTCTGGTCGCCCAGCGTGACCGTCACGATCTGACCGGCCTCGACATTCGAGGTGGTGCCGCTGAGCAGCTGTTCGCTGTTCTTCTCATCGTTGTTCAGCACATCATCACCGGCAAACGGATTGATGGTGATCACGGGCTCGCCCGGCTGGGTCACCGGCGCTTCAACGGTGATCGGCAGGCTATCGCTGACGGCGGTTCCCGCCGCGTTGCTGACCGTGGCCACCAGAGTGGCCGTTCCGGCGGCCAGGGCGGCAAGCGCATCCGCCGGGATGGCGATATTCCAGCTGCCGTCGGCGTTGACCGTGCCGCTGTAGCTCTGACCGCCCAGCGTCACCGTGACAAGCTGGCCCGCCTCGACGTTGGTCGTGCTGCCGGAGACCGCCTGCGCCTCCAGCTTCTCATCGTTGTCGAGAATGTTGTCACCGGCAAAAACGTTGATGACCAGGGTCGGCGCGCCGGGCGCGGTGCCGGATGCCTCGACCAGGAAGTCACGCGTTTCGCTGACCGCCGTGCCGTTCTGATCGCTGACCGTGGCGCTCAGGGTTGCGCTGCCAGCGTTCAGCGCCGCCAGCGAGCTGGCCGGGATCGTGACGCTCCAGCGGCCATCCGCGCCAACCGTGGCCGTGAAGAGTTCTCCGTTCAGGGTGATGGAGACCTGCTGGCCTTCGCCGATGTTGGTCGTGCCACCGCTCAGCAGCTGATCGCTGGCTTTTTCGCTGTTGCTGAGGATGTCATCCACGGCAAAGGCGTCGATGGTGAGGGTAGCGGCGCCCGGCTGCGTTGCCGGGGCCTCGACGGTGATCGGCAGTGTGGCGGTAACGCTGTCGCCCGCCGCATTCGCGACCGAGACGGTGAGCGTGGTGCTGCCTGCCGCCAGCGCGTTGAGGGCCTCGGAAGGCACCGTAACGCTCCAGCGGCCATCGCCATCTACGCTGGCGCTGTAGGTCTGCCCGCCCAGGGTGACCGTGACAATCTGGCCGGGTTCGACATTGGTGGTCGTGCCGCTGACCACCTGCCCGGCCGCTTTTTCATCGTTGCTCAGCAGATTATCGCCCGCGAAGTTATCCAGGATGAGGCCCGGTTCACCCGGCTGCGTCGCCGGGGCTTCCACCGCAATGTCACGGGTTTCCGTGGCGCTGACGCCTGCGACGTTACTGACCGATACGCTGATGGCACTGGAGCCCGCAGGCAGATCCCCCAGCGCGGCGGCCGGGATGCTCACACGCCAGTTTCCATCGCCGTCCACGGTGCCCAGGTAAGTCTGGCCGCCCAGGGTAACGGTCACCGTCTGGCCCGCCTCGACGTTGGTGGTGGTGCCGGAGAGCGTCTGGGTGGTGCCTTTTTCGTCATTGCTCAGGATGTCATCCCCGGCAAACTGACCGATGGTGATCACAGGATCGCCCGCCGGGGTCACCGGGGCCTCGACATTCAGCGGCAGGCTGTTGGTCGCGGTGTTACCGGCCGCATTGCTGACCGACACCGTCAGGGTGGTCGTGCCCGCCGCCAGTGCGCTCAGGGCTGCTGACGGCAGCGTGATGCTCCAGTTGCCCTGCGCATCCACGGTGCCGCTGTAAGTCTGTCCGCCGAGGGTCACCGTCACCAACTGACCCGGCTCGACGTTGCTGGTGCTGCCGGTCACGGTCTGGTCGGTGGTTTTCTCGGCATTGCTCAGCTGGTTATCGCCGGTAAAGTCATCCAGCGTGATCGCTGGCGGGCCGGTCACTACCGGCGTATCGACGCTGATGGTGCGGTTTTCGCTGGCCTCGGTGCCCGCCTGGTTAGTCACGACGGCGGAGATTGCGATCGATCCGGCGGCCAGGGTATTCAGCGCCGCAGACGAGAGCGTGACGCTCCAGTTGCCCTGCGCATCCACCACCGCGCTGTAGGTCTGATCGCCCAGCGTGATGGTCACAACCTGCCCCGCCTCCACATTGGCGGTGCTGCCGCTCAGCAGCTGGTCGCTGTTTTTCTCGCTGTTGCTGAGGATGTCATCCCCCGCAAACTGATCGATGGTGATAACCGGCGTGCCCGGCTGCGTCACCGGTGCCTCGACGGTAAAGGTCAGGCTGCCGCTGGCGACGCTGCCCGCCTGGCTGGTGACGGTGGCCGTGGCGGTGGTGGTGCCGGAGGCGAGTGCCGCCAGCGCATCGGCAGGCACGGTGATGCTCCAGCTGCCGTCGGCCGCGACGCTGCCGCTGTAGCTCTGCCCGCCCAGAGTGACCGTCACGACCTGGCCGGCCTCGACGTTGCTGGTGCTGCCGGAGAGCGTCTGCGGCGTAGTTTTTTCGGCGTTGCTCAGCACGTCATCGCCGGTAAACGGTGCGATGGTCAGGGCTGGCACACCAGGCGTGGTATCAGGGGCCTGCACCTGAATGCCCAGGCTGGCGGATGCCGTGGTGCCGGCGGCGCTGGTGACGCTGACGTTGATGGTGCTGCTGCCTGCGGCCAGCGCGGAGAGGGCGGCGGCCGGAATGGAGACACTCCAGCTGCCATCTGCGCCCACGGTGGCGTTATAGGTCTGACCGCCCAGGGTGACCGTCACGATCTGCCCGGCCTCGACGTTACTGGTGCTGCCGGAGAGGGTCTGCGGTGAGGTTTTCTCGTTGTTATCCAGCAGATTGTCGCCGGCAAACGGATTGAGGCTGATAGCGGGTGTGGCGGGCGTGCCGGGATCCGGTGCGGCCACGGTGACGGGCAGGCTGCCGTTCGCCGTCGTGCCTGCGCCGTTGGTGACGCTGACATCGATGGTGGTGGAGCCCGCCGGGAGGGCCGCCAGCGCGGCGGCCGGAATAGTGACGCTCCAGCTGCCGTCCGCGCCGACGGGAGTGGTGTAGGTCTGGCCGCCCAGCGTCACGGTGACAATCTGGCCCGCTTCGACATTGCTGGTGGTTCCGCTCACCACCTGATCGCTGGTTTTTTCGGCGTTATCCAGTACGCCATCGCCGGCAAAGGCGTTCAGGGTGATGGCGGGGGTGCCTGGCGTGACCGGGGTTCCGGGATCGCTGCCGCCACCGTTCCCCCCGCCACCGCCGCCACCACCACCGCCTAAGCCCACGGCCAGTCCGGCTAAGCCCAGCACACCCAGACCGCCCGCCGTGATCACGCCCATCGAAGTGTTGGTGTTATCGGCCAGCAGCAGCGGCTCTACGCTGTCCAGGGATTCATAGGTTGGCGTAACCGAACTGGAGGCCAGTTCAGCGCTCTCGGCGGTCTGCGGAAAAAGCGCATGTTCCGGCGGATTGACGCCATCGTCGAACACCAGCTCGCTGTGCTGGCCATCAGCGTCGTCCAGAAAGAATTTCTGATAGCGAACGGTGCTGCCATCGCGCATGTGCAGCACCAGGTCGTTGCCCTGCCGCTCATACTGGGTGACCAGAGCGCGCGTGCCGTTGATACGCACGACGCTGGGCTCGGTGAGGTTAATGGATTGGGATGAACCGCCAACAGATTGCGAGATGAGCGTGCCATTTTCGCGCGAGATAATGTCTACACGGCCTTGCGTGAGTTCTGCCATTTTTAACCTCTATTCCACCAGACTGGCTAATATACTGAATCCATAAACATAAATTATTTTTATGCTTATGAAATTCACATGTAGGTTGTCCTCCCGGAAACGGAAGGCATATCCACCTGGTGGCCGGAGAAACGGCGCAGCAAAACTACGGCAAAGACCCGAATCATTACGGGAAGTGTCGCTATTTTTTTGTTGGAGTTTTCGTACAGACTCGCGGGTAACGTAACGGTTCTGACTGATTGATTTTTAGCGTAGCCCGATGAAAAATCAATTTCAATGTGCAGATTTCATTATGATTTAATACTTTTTACATAAGCGAAATGTGGAAAAACGTTTTCTGAAAATGCGCTTCCCTCTTGTTTTTTCATGTCAATTTATTGCTGACTGTTTCCATAAATGATGTAAAAAGGTGAACAAACCCGCGTTTCAGAAACTTTATAGCGCGTTAAAAAATTTGTTAAATATGCGAGTCGGCCAGCATTTATTGGTGGCCCTTTTTTCGCTGGCCGCCGTTAACCCGTTCAAAGCGAGCAGGAAATTTGCGTTAAGTCGACAGGCGCACCGCCGACTGATGCCAGGAAAGTTCTGGAAAAAATTCGCGGCGCAATAAAAGTCGGTAAACTCCCGGCTTTATGATTTATACGATGTTGCTGCACGACTTCTGATAAGAGGTGCAAGGGCCGCTCACTCACGGCCAGTGCTACACTTTTCCGCTTTACCTTTGATGAATCTGACCTATGACCGCACTGGACGCTGCACAACAACATAAACAGCAGAGCCGCCTGAACTGGGGCACGCGCACCATCTTTTTGATCAACGGTTTAGGGATGTCCGCCTGGGCACCGCTGGTTCCGTTTGCCCGCGATCGCCTGCAGCTCAGCGGCGCGTCTCTGGGGGCATTGCTGCTCTGTCTGGGGATCGGATCCCTGGCCGCCATGCCCGTCACCGGCACGCTGGTGGCACGGTTCGGCTGCCGCCGGGTGATGGCCTTTTCGACGCTGTTAGTGCTGCTGATGATGCCGCTGCTGGCAACCGCTGACTCGCATCTGGTGATGGCGGCGGCGCTGATGCTGTTTGGTGCCGGGCTGGGCATGCTGGATGTGGCGATGAACTATCAGGCGGTGCAGGTCGAACAGGCGGCGGAAAAGCCGATGATGTCCGGCTTTCACGGCTTCTTTAGCCTGGGCGGCATTCTGGGCGCGGGCACGGTCAGCCTGCTGCTGAGCCAGTCCTTTACCCCGCTGGCCGCTACGCTGGTGGTGATGGCGGTCATGCTGATCCTGCTGCTGTGGCGACTGCCGGTATTAATGAACGAGCGCCTGCACCAGCCCGATCAGCCCTGGCTGGTGGTCCCGCGCGGCTGGGTCGCGTTTCTTGGCCTGCTCTGCTTTATCCTGTTTCTGGCGGAGGGCGCCGTACTGGACTGGGGCGCACTGCTGCTGCTGCAGAATCCGGCGATGACGCCGGCTTACGCCGGACTGGGCTATGCGATCTTCTCGGTGGCGATGACGCTGGGTCGTTTCAGCGGCGATAAGGTCATCGCACGCTTTGGCCGCTATCCGGTGATGCTGACGGGTGCGCTGACCGCCGCGGCGGGCATGACCCTGGCCGTCTGGCTGCCGTGGCCGGAGATCGCCCTTCTCGCCTTCCTGCTGGTCGGCTTTGGTTTGTCTAATACGGTGCCGATGTTGTTCAATGCTGCCGGGAATCAACAGGATATGCCTGCAAACCTGGCGATTTCTGCCATGACAACGCTGGGATATGCGGGTATTCTCTCAGGTCCGGCTTTAATCGGATTCATTTCGCAATGGATCAGCCTCAGTGGTGCATTTTTAGTTATCGCCCTGTTGCTGTTAGCGGTAGCCGCCAGTGCGCGAAAAGTTGCGCGATAATTCAGGTACCTGACACGCTATGTTGTATAAGTTTCCACTGACCTCCGGCAACGTCACCCGCTTTTTTGTGGTTTTCAATCTGGTGCTCCTGCTGGCGCTGGGCTTTATGGTGCATAACTCGGTGAATGCCTGGCTGACCGGGAAACGGTATGCCATGGACGATCTGGCGCGTGACGTGCAGAAGCGCATCGACGCCTATCGCTTTGCGACGTGGCAGATCTATGAAAATCTCTCCACCAGCGCGGCGGGCGCCACACCCGGCAGCAATCTGCAGGAGACGCGGCTGCGTCCTGATGTCTACTACCTGGAAAAAACCCGGCGTAAAACCGAAGCGCTGATTTTCGGCTCGCATGACAGCAGCACGCTGGATATGACGATGCGCATGTCGAACTATCTCGACACCCTGTGGGGCGCAGAAAACCCCACCTGGTCGATGTACTTTCTCAACGGTCAGGATAACAGCCTGATCATGATCTCGACCCTGCCGCTGAAAGATATGGCAACGCGCTACAAAGAGAGCGCCATCAGCTCCATGGTCGACGGACGCCGCGCGGAGATGCTGCAGCAGGCCAACGCGCTGGATGAGCGGGAAAGCTTCTCGCCGCTGCGCCATCTCGCCTTCCAGAACGACCACTACTTCACGCTGCGCACGACCTTTAACCAGCCGGGTCACCTGGCGACGGTGGTCGCTTTCGATCTGCCGGTCAACGACCTGATTCCGCAGAACATGCCGCTGGAGAATTTCCAGCTGCGCCAGGACAGCAGCCTGCCTGCCAGCAGCAGCGATCAGCAGGAAGTGGAGAATACCCGCATCTCGCTGGTTAACCCGAACATCGAAATCACAGCCACCCTGCCCAGCACCTCGCTGCAGCTGGTCTATCAGGTGCCGATTATCCGCCTGATTCTGGACAGCCTCTATAATCTGCTCTGGCCGCTCCTGATCAATCTGCTGCTGTTCCTGCTGTCACTGGCCGGGATCGTGCTGCTGCGTCAGCAGTCGCTGCGCCCCAGCGAAAACCAGAGCGCGGAACTCGATTCGCTGCGGGTGCTGAATGAAGAGATCGTGGCCAGCCTGCCGGTCGGCCTGCTGGTCTATGACTTCGCCAGCAACCGTACCCTGCTGAGCAACAAAATTGCCGAACATCTTCTGCCGCATCTCAACCTGCAGAAGATTATTAATATGTCCGACCAGCATCAGGGCGTGCTCCAGGCCACCATCAACAACGAAGTGTATGAGATCCGTCACGCCCGCAGCGTGCTGTCGCCACATACGCAGCTGTTTATGATGCGCGATCAGGATCGCGAGCTGCTGGTGAACAAAAAACTGCAGAAGGCGCAGCAGGTGCTGGATCGCAACCATCAGATGCGGCAGCAGCTGCTGCACAATCTGGGCCATGCGCTGAATCAGCCGCTGGATAAGATCGTGGCGCAGCTGGTGCAGCTGAGTCAGCGCGACGCCGATGAAACCGTGCTGGACCTGCTCGATGAGAGTCAGGGGCTGGCGCGGCTGGTGGATGATATCGTCCTGCTCAACCGGCTGGAGGCGCACGACTGGTCACCGGATGCGACCCTCTTCAACCTGCAGGATCTGCTGGATGAGATCGCGCTGGAGAGCCTGCCGCTGATGCGCCGCAAAGGGCTGTCGCTGGTGGTGAATAACCATCTGGCGAACGATGAGATACGCTTCGGCGATCGTCGCGCCCTGCGTAAGGTGCTTACCACGCTGATGCACTATGCTCTGACAACCACCCGCTGGGGAAAAATCACCCTGGAAGTGAAGACGACAGAAAAGCAGCCCGACCGACTGATCATCGAACTGGTCGATACCGGTGCCGGACTGACGGTGGATGAGCTGGCTAACGTTGACTTCCCGTTCCTGGGCGACACCAGTCAGGATCGCTACGGGCAGGCGTCGGGCATGGCGTTCTTCCTGTGTAAGCAGCTCTGCAAACAGATGGGTGGCAGCCTTGATATCGTGGCAAAAGCGGATATCGGCACGCGCTACAACATGCAGCTGCCGCTGGCCCGGGAGCAGAAGCAGGAAGAAGAAGAGGAAAAAATTCTGGATGGCGTGACCGCGCTGGTGGAGATCACCGTGGAGGACGTGCATAAGATCGTCTGCCGCCATCTGGAAAACTGGGGAGCGCGCTGTCTGACGCCCGACGAGCGTATCTCCGGTCAGGATCACGATGTGCTGGTTACCGACGATCCCGCGAAGCTCAGCGGCTGGGCACTGCTGCTGGCCGAGGATGAGCTGGGTCATCACGCCCTGAACGACCAGCAGTATCGGGTGAATTTCAATCTCAGCAATGCGCTGCTTGATGCATTACTGGCCCTGATTGAGAAGCAACTGTCGCATGATGTGATGGATAACGACACGGAAGACGACGCAGCCACGCCATTGATGAGCGGCGGCTATTTCCAGCTGTTTACGGAGACAGTACCGGATGATGTGAAGAGACTGTATACTGAGTCGGCGGAAAAGGACTACGCTTCGCTTGCTCAGACAGCGCATCGCCTGAAGGGCGTGTTTGCCATGCTCAATCTGACTCCCGGCAAACAGCTTTGTGAAGAGTTAGAACACCACATTAAAGCGTGTGACGATTCAAACATTACAAATACCACCAGTGATATTGACGCTTACGTCAATCAACTGCTGCAGCAAGGTAACCAATAAGATGAATAACTTAAACGTAATTATTGCCGATGACCATCCAATTGTCCTTTTCGGTATCCGAAAATCTCTGGAACAAATTGAGTGGGTCAACGTTGTAGGTGAGTTCGAAGACTCAACAGCACTGATCAACAATCTGTCCAAGCTTGACGCCAACGTCCTGATCACCGACCTCTCTATGCCAGGTGAGAAGTATGGCGATGGCATCACGCTGATCAAATACATCAAACGTCACTACCCTGATCTCTCGATTATCGTTCTGACCATGAACAATAACCCGGCGATCCTCAGCTCCGTGCTGGATCTCGATATCGAAGGGATCGTGCTGAAGCAGGGCGCGCCGACGGATCTGCCAAAAGCGCTGGCTGCCCTGCAGAAAGGCAAGAAATATACGCCGGAAAGCGTGGCAAAACTGCTGGAGAAGATCAGCGCGGGCGGTTATGGCGACAAACGCCTGTCACCGAAAGAGAGCGAAGTACTGCGTCTGTTTGCCGAAGGCTTCCTGGTGACCGAAATCGCCAAGAAACTGAACCGCAGTATCAAAACCATCAGTAGCCAGAAGAAATCAGCGATGATGAAGCTGGGTGTGGATAACGATATCGCACTGCTCAACTACCTGTCGTCTGTCAGCCAGACGCAGGTCGAAAGAGACTAACGTGTTTCTGAGGCGGTACAGCCCGTACCGCCTCCCTCTCCTGCCCTATCCTGCCCGCGTTTTACGAACCCGCTCCGCATAGATCGCCAGCGTTCCCTTCAGCACATCCAGCGTCACCGGTTTCGACAGGCAGTTATCCATCCCCGCATCCATACAACGCTGTTTCTCTTCCGCCAGCGCATTCGCCGTGACACCGATCACCGGGAAGAGATGGCCCAGCTGACGTAACCGCTGTGTCAGACGATAGCCATCCATGTTTGGCATGTTGACGTCGGTGAGCACGATGTCGATCTCATTGCGGCTCAGGACATTCAGCGCATCGACGCCATCCTGGGCGGTCTTCACCTGGTAGCCCAGCGTGCCAAGCTGCTCCGACAGCAGCATACGGTTAATCGGATGGTCATCGACAATCAGCACCATGATGTCATCGTTGTGCACCTTCTCTTCGACCGGCGCGGCCAGCAGCAGTGCATCCGCCGCATCCTGCCCCAGCGCGATCCGGTAAATGCGCGCCAGCAGCGCCGGAACCTCATGCAGCGTGGCGGTAGAGTGAACCCAGTGTCCGGGCTGACGTTCACGCGGCATATCCACATGCGATCCGTCGAAGGTCACCAGCGCACGCAGCGGCAGGTCGGTTTCGAAATCGTAGTCGGTCATCACCACATCGTCGGGGCCGGGCTTACCGTTGTACTCCGCCACCTGGATGCCCTGCTGCTGGATCTGCCGCGTGATAAACGCGGCAAGATAGTCGTTGCGCATGGCCAGCCAGATCTTCTTATCCTGCAAATCTTCCAGCAGCAGCAGTGACGGCTTCTGCCCTTTGTAGATCGGAATACGCACGATGAACTGGCTGCCCATGCCCGGCTCGGAGTCAACCTCGATATCGCCATCCATCATGTTGATCAGTTTTTCACAGATCGCCAGCCCCAGCCCGGTGCCCTGGAAATTGCGCTGCACGCCATTTCCCACCTGGAAGAAGGGGTCAAACAGGCGCGGCAGCTCTTTGGCCGGGATCCCCACGCCGGTGTCACGTACGCGAAACGCCAGATAGCCCTCCTGCACATAGGCGTGCAGGATAATACAGCCGGTGTGGGTGAACTTGATGGCGTTGTTCAGCAGGTTCGAAATCACCTGCTGCAGACGCAGCGGATCGCCATCCAGCACCTGCGGAACATCATGTTCAATAAAGCAGTAGAGCGTCAGCCGCTTCTTCACCACCAGCGACAGGTAGTTGCCAACGATGTGGGTGACAATTTCGCGCGGGGCGAACGGACGTGGCTCAATCTTCAGCTGCTCCGACTCAATTTTCGAGAAGTCGAGAATGTCGCTGATGATCTTCAGCAGCAGGCTGGAGGAGTTGTTCATCGCCGTCACCAGCGAATCGATCCCGCTGGGCAGCTCTTTGGTCTGCAGCAGATCGAGGTTACCGATAATGCCGTAGAGCGGCGTGCGCAGCTCATGACTGACCGTGGCAAGGAACATCGATTTTGACTGGCTGGCCTGCTCTGCCGCGTGGGCCATCTCCTGCAGAGACTGCTCCATCCGCACACGCGCCGAGACATCGACCAGCACGCAGATCGCCACGTTCTCGTTACGATAGCGCGAATGCACAAAACTGATTTGCAGGTTGGTATTGCTGCCGGTCAGCACATCGACAAAGTTAACCTGCTGCCCGCCGATAATCTCATTCAGCCGCAGGCGGTCTTCCTGGGTCAGCAGCGTCAGATAGTTGTGCGCCAGCTCGTTACTCAGAATATTGGTGCCGTCGCTGGTGCGTAAGATACAGATCCCGACCGGCGCCGAGGCGACAATCTTGCGGTTAAACTGCTCGTGCTCCTCCAGCCGATGGGCATTCTCTTCCGCCGGCAGGAACATCCGGCGCTCAAATATCCAGGCGAGCGTAATCAGGATCACGGCGCTGAAAATATTGAGCAGCAGCGCGTTGATAATCATCAGCTTAAGCTGATCCACCATCACGTCGGTCGGTATCGACCAGACCACATTGAGATCTGAAGGCGGCAGCGGCTTTTTCAGCACCAGCTGGCGATAGCCATTCAGGTAGCCGAACCAGGTTTTATCGTCGGGCAGATTATCGAGCGAGAAGCCCAGCCCGCCGCGCCGCGAGTTCAGCAGCGGACGATAATTTTCATCGGTAATGGAGGCGATAATCGGCAGGCTGCCCGGCTGGATAAACTCATCCAGCCGGATATTCTGCTCCACGCCCAGCAGCGCCTGCAGCTTATTCGCGACATACACCGGCACCACCATGTAGAAGGTGCCTACGCCTGGCTGCGCGCTGCTGTTAATCCAGTACATCGGATTACGACGCTCTTCCTCGCTGCTGTTGCGGTAGCGCAGCACATTTTCACGCAGCGATTTAAGACTGCGCTCCCGGTCAGCATTGCTGCTGCCGATGGTGAACTCGGCCAGACACTGGCTCTCGCCACCGATAAAGAACACCCGGTTCAGCTCATAGGACGAGGCGAAATTGCTTTTCCAGTAATTGATGTAGTAACTCAGGGAATCGAGCGAATTGCGCCAGGTGTTGCTCATCGCGGTACAGTCGCCATCGGAAAACAGCGGCGTAAACTGCGGCTGGGTGGTCTTGCCCGGCATCATGCCCGTCAGGACATCCAGCCCGCTGCTGGCGTTGGTCAGGCGATTCTCGGTGATATATTTCAGCTCACGCATCATGTCCGCCGAATGGCGCACATACCACTGGATCGTGCCGTAGTTGCTGGCAAACTCCTGACGAACCTGCGTCTCTTTATTGTGCAGCACGCTGATGATGTAAAACGCCGTCAGAACGGCGCCCAGCGTCCAGATTAGCAGCGCCAGCGCGCGGAAAAGATAACGCGAGATGCGAAGCGTGGTGCGGAAAGAGACAGGATATTTCAAAGGTAACTCGCAGTTGGCAAGGTTAGTCGCATCGTCGATTTTTAATGCTCATACACTAGCTTTATCGGGCGTAAAAAGCCAGCCAGCCGCAGGCTTAGCGGGTGGTTTGAGACGCTTTTAGGACAGCGTAACAAGGTCGTTAACGCCTGCATCAGAGCGTCGCTCCTGCCCCCTGAACAAACACGCGTTCACAACAAGATTAAGCGGCACCGCATTTCATCGAGAAACACCCGCCCTGCTCCCCAACCCAGCCCCCCTGAAGCAACACAGAAGCCCAGCGGGAAAGACCCGGCTCACCGCGTCCCGAACATCTGTCTACCGACCTCTTCACTGCACCAGCCCTCCCGAAGCAATACCATAGCCCCAACGAGAAAGACCCGCTATGCCCGAAGAGCAAAGCGTCCACGCCAGGGAGGGCGTGGCCGATCCGCAGGGATGCGGGCTTTCTTTGCGATCGGGCATGGCGGGCCTTTCGGCAGCACCCCACTCAAAGCGCCCGGCTCACTGCTCCCCAAATCCCCCCTGAAGCAACACCAGAGCCCCAACGAGAAAGACCCGCCATGCCCGAAGAGCAAAGCGTCCACGCCAGGGAGGGCGTGGCCGATCCGCAGGGATGCGGACCTCCTTTGCGATCGGGCATGGCGGGCCTTTCGGCAGCACCCGGCTCAAAGCGCCCGGCTCACTGCCCCCCAAATCCCCCCTGAAGCAACACCAGAGCCTCAACGAGAAAGACCCGCTGTGCCCGAAGAGCAAAGCGTCCACGCCAGGGAGGGCGTGGCCGATCCGCAGGGATGCGGGCCTCCTTTGCGATCGGGCATCGCGTGCCTTTCGGCAGCACCCCACTCAAAGCGTCCGGCTCACTGCCCCCCAAATCCCCCCTGAAGCAACACCAGAGCCTCAGCAAGAAAGACCCGGCCTGCCCGAAGAGCAAAGCGTCCACGCCAGGGAGGGCGTGGCCGATCCGCAGGGATGCGGGCCTCCTTTGCGATCGGGCGTGGCGGGCCTTTCGGCAGCACCCCACTCAAAGCGCCCGGCTCACTGCCCCCCAAATCCCCCCTGAAGCAACACCAGAGCCTCAGCAAGAAAGACCCGCCGTGCCCGAAGAGCAAAGCGTCCACGCCAGGGAGGGCGTGGCCGATCCGCAGGGATGCGGGCCTCCTTTGCGATCGGGCATGGCGGGCCTTTCGGCAGCACCCGGCTCAAAGCGATCACCCCGTCCCCCAACGTTCAGGCAAAAAAAACGGCAGGCCGGGTTTCCCCTGACCTGCCGTTTCTGCAACGACCTTAGCTTATTCCAGACAAATTACTCTTCGTCTTCCGCCGCGTCGTCTTCACCGTCCGCATCCTCTTCCGGTGCAATCTCTTCATCATCGATCTCAGCTTCCGGCGCAATATCATCTTCGCCTTCCGCTACGCTGCCGTCGATGGAATCCAGCTCTTCTTCTTCAACCGGCTCAGCAACACGCTGCAGACCCACGACATTCTCATCCTCTGCCGTACGAATCAGAATCACGCCCTGGGTATTACGACCTACAACGCTCACTTCTGACACGCGGGTACGCACCAGCGTACCGGCATCGGTGATCATCATAATCTGATCGCTATCGACAACCTGAACCGCGCCAATCACCGGACCGTTACGCTCGGTCACTTTGATGGAAATAACACCCTGAGTCGCACGCGACTTGGTCGGGTATTCGCTGTTGGCCGTACGCTTACCGTAACCATTCTGCGTTACGGTCATGATGGCACCCTCTTCACGCGGCACAATCAACGACACGACGCGATCGCCTTCCGCCAGCTTGATACCACGCACGCCCGAAGCGGTACGCCCCATCGCACGGACGGCAGTTTCAGCAAAGCGCACCACTTTACCGGCTGCAGAGAACAGCATCGCTTCATCGTTACCGTTGGTCAGCGACACGCCGATCAGCTCATCGTCGTCACGCAGGTTCACGGCAATAATGCCCGCGCTGCGTGGACGGCTGAACTCTTTCAGCGCGGTCTTCTTCACGGTACCCAGCGCGGTCGCCATAAAGATATTGAAGCCTTCGGTGTACTCACGTACCGGCAGAATCGCCGTAATACGCTCGTTGGCTTCCAGCGGCAGCAGGTTGACGATAGGACGTCCACGCGCGCCACGGCTGGCTTCCGGCAACTGATACACCTTCATCCAGTAGAGACGGCCACGACTGGAGAAGCACAGAATCGTATCGTGGGTATTGGCCACCAGCAGACGATCAATGAAGTCCTCTTCTTTGATACGTGCGGCCGACTTGCCTTTACCACCACGACGCTGCGCTTCATAGTCGCTCAGCGGCTGATACTTCACGTAGCCCTGATGCGACAGCGTCACGACCACGTCTTCCTGATTGATCAGGTCTTCGATATTGATATCGGCGGAGTTCGCGGTGATCTCGGTACGACGATCGTCGCCAAACTGGTCGCGCATCAGCTCCAGCTCTTCGCGGATCACTTCCATCAGACGCTCGGCGCTCGACAGAATGTGCAGCAGCTCAGCAATCTGCTCCAGCAGCGCTTTGTACTCGTCCAGCAGCTTCTCATGCTCAAGGCCGGTCAGTTTCTGCAGACGCAGATCCAGAATCGCCTGAGCCTGCTGCTCGGTCAGATAGTAGCGACCGTCGCGAATACCGAACTGCGCATCAAGCCACTCCGGACGCGCCGCGTCATCGCCTGCACGCTCCAGCATCGCGGACACATTACCGAGATCCCACGCCTGCGCGATCAGACCCGCTTTCGCTTCGGCCGGCGTCGGCGCACGACGAATCAGCTCGATGATCGGATCGATATTCGCCAGCGCAATTGCCAGACCTTCCAGGATATGGGCACGGTCACGGGCTTTGCGCAGTTCATAAATAGTACGACGCGTCACCACTTCACGACGATGGCGAACGAAGGCGTCCAGAATCTCCTTCAGCGCCATGATCTTTGGCTGACCCTGATGCAGGGCAACCATGTTGATGCCAAACGACGTCTGCAGCTGCGTCAGCGAGTAGAGATTATTCAGCACCACTTCGCCGACTGCATCACGCTTGATCTCAATCACGATGCGCATGCCGTCTTTGTCAGACTCATCGCGCAGTGCGCTGATGCCTTCGACACGCTTCTCTTTCACCAGCTCCGCAATCTTCTCAATCAGGCGGGCTTTGTTCACCTGATAGGGCAGCTCGTGAATGATGATGGTTTCGCGGCCGGTTTTTGCATCGGCCTCGACTTCGCCACGCGCACGAATATAAATTTTACCGCGTCCGGTGCGGTACGCCTCTTCGATACCACGGCGTCCATTGATGATGGCGGCGGTCGGGAAATCAGGCCCCGGAATGTGCTCCATCAGCGCTTCAACGCTGATGTTCTCATCTTCAATGTAAGCCAGGCAGCCGTTAATCACTTCACGCAGGTTGTGCGGCGGAATATTGGTTGCCATACCGACGGCGATACCGGAAGCGCCGTTCACCAGCAGGTTCGGGATTTTAGTCGGCAGAACATCAGGGATCTGCTCAGTGCCGTCGTAGTTCGGCACGAAATCGACGGTCTCTTTTTCCAGGTCAGCTAACAGGTCGTGGGCGATTTTCGACATGCGAATTTCGGTATAACGCATCGCCGCGGCGGAGTCGCCGTCGATGGAACCGAAGTTGCCTTGTCCGTCCACCAGCATGTAACGCAGGGAGAAAGGCTGGGCCATACGTACGATGGTGTCGTACACGGCGGAATCACCATGCGGGTGATATTTACCGATAACGTCACCGACGACGCGGGCAGATTTTTTATAGGGTTTGTTCCAGTCGTTACCCAGTACGCTCATCGCATAAAGCACGCGACGGTGAACCGGCTTCAGGCCATCACGCACATCGGGTAAAGCTCGGCCAACGATGACCGACATGGCGTAACCGAGGTAAGAATTTTTTAATTCTTCTTCGATGTTGACCGGTGTAATTTCTCTCGCAAGGTCGCTCATGGAGCCGCTATCCCTCTACTTAATCCCGGATTTTAAAGGTGCGAAAGTATATCACACTGCAATCCTCTGGTGAACGTTAACCACCGATATCGCCCGCTTTTCCTTCCGCCTGAAAGGTGTGCCATCTGCGGTTAAGCGTTTATACTGTGGGCACATTTTGTCAGGAGTTACGATTCAATGAATGCACAACCGCAGAATCATCAGCAGAACGTCGATGCGCAGGAAATTGCCAAGTTTGAGGCCGTTGCCTCGCGCTGGTGGGATCTGGAGGGTGAATTTAAACCGTTGCACCGTATCAACCCCCTGCGCCTGGGCTATATCGCCGAGCACAGCAACGGCCTGTTTGGTAAAACCGTGCTCGACGTCGGCTGCGGCGGCGGCATTTTAGCCGAAAGCATGGCGCGTGAAGGCGCGGTCGTCACCGGCCTGGACATGGGCGCGGAACCGCTGGCCGTGGCGCGCCTGCATGCGCAGGAGAGCGGCGTGACGCTGGACTACGTGCAGCAGACCGTGGAAGCGCACGCGGAAGAGCATGCCGGAAAATATGATGTGGTGACCTGCATGGAGATGCTGGAGCATGTCCCGGACCCGCGCTCGGTGGTACACGCCTGTGCGAAGCTGGTCAAACCGGGCGGCGAAGTCTTTTTCTCTACGCTGAACCGCAACCCGAAAGCCTGGCTGCTGGCGGTATTTGGCGCCGAATATGTGCTGCGCATGGTGCCGTGCGGAACGCATGACGTGAAAAAGTTTATCCGCCCTTCCGAGCTGCTGGGCTGGGTCGATGAAACCGCGCTGCGTGAACGCCACATCATAGGCCTGCACTACAACCCGGTGACCAACCGTTTTAAACTGGCACCCGGCACCGACGTCAATTACATGGTCCATACCCACCGCGCCGTGTAAGCGAACTGCCCGTCCGAATCCGGGCGGGCCTCATCCTCTCCCGCCCCGCTTTTCGTCCCGCACTATTCCCAGCGTTACCAGCAGGTTACGGCGATGAGGCCGCCGTTACGACCGCCGGATTTCAGGCTGCCATCGACCCTGCTAGCGGCTTTTGACTATTTTTCCTCCCTTTTGGTGAAGAATCGGAAGGATTGAATAAGAAATACGCGCCCGATCAAAGTTAGAAAAAAAAGTGTGATCTGGTTGACATGATGGCAGGCCTTACAAGGCGTGGCCTAAGAATTTTCGGCAGAAATACAACCCCTCCAGCCATCATTTTTTGCTCTTGTTAACCCGCCGCAAAATACTAAAATATGCCCCCATGTAGTTATGGCTTTTCCCATCACCCCCTAGATGTAGTGTTTATCCACATATTATTCACAATGAATAGGCTGTGTATAAACCGGGATTTCTTTTAATTTTTGGATACTCACGCAAAGGTAAAAACGCGACATGAACCAGAGTCTGCTCGTTACTAAACGCGATGGCCGCCAGGAGCGCATTGACCTCGACAAAATTCACCGTGTGCTGGACTGGGCTGCCGAAGGGCTGAACAACGTCTCTGTCTCACAGGTGGAACTGCGCTCTCACATTCAGTTCTATGATGGCATCAGGACCTCTGACATTCATGAGACCATCATCAAGGCCGCAGCAGACCTTATCTCTCGCGATGCCCCTGACTATCAGTACCTGGCTGCCCGCCTGGCCATCTTCCACCTGCGCAAAAAAGCGTATGGTCAGTTTGAGCCGCCGAAGCTCTACGACCAGGTGGTTAAAATGGTTGATCTGGGCAAATACGATCGCCACCTGCTGGAAGATTACAGCAAGGAAGAGTTTGCACAGATGGACGAGTTCCTCGACCACTGGCGCGACATGAACTTCTCCTATGCCGCCGTGAAGCAGCTGGAAGGCAAATATCTGGTGCAGAACCGCGTCTCCGGCGAAATCTACGAGAGCGCGCAGTTCCTCTACATTCTGGTCGCGGCCTGCCTCTTCTCCGGCTATCCGCGCGATACCCGTATGGATTACATCAAGCGTTTCTATGATGCGATCTCGACGTTTAAAATCTCGCTGCCGACCCCGATCATGTCCGGCGTACGTACCCCGACGCGTCAGTTCAGCTCCTGCGTGCTGATCGAGTGCGGCGACAGCCTCGACTCCATCAACGCCACCTCCAGCGCCATCGTGAAATATGTTTCTCAGCGTGCCGGTATCGGCATCAACGCGGGTCGTATCCGTGCGCTGGGCAGCCCGATCCGGGGCGGTGAAGCGTTCCACACCGGCTGTATCCCGTTCTACAAACATTTCCAGACCGCGGTGAAGTCCTGTTCTCAGGGCGGCGTGCGTGGCGGTGCGGCTACGCTGTTCTACCCGATGTGGCATCTGGAAATTGAAAGCCTGCTGGTGCTGAAAAACAATCGTGGTGTTGAAGGCAACCGCGTGCGTCACATGGACTATGGCGTCCAGCTCAACAAGATGATGTATCAGCGCCTGCTGAAAGGCGAAGATATCACGCTGTTCAGCCCGTCTGACGTGCCTGGCCTGTATGACGCCTTCTTCGCCGATCAGGATGAATTTGAGCGCCTCTACACCAAATATGAGCAGGATCAGAGCATCCGTAAGCAGCGCGTCAAAGCGGTCGATCTCTTCTCGCTGATGATGCAGGAACGCGCCTCAACCGGCCGTATCTACATCCAGAACGTTGACCACTGCAACACGCACAGCCCGTTTGATCCGAGCATCGCGCCGGTTCGCCAGTCTAACCTCTGCCTGGAAATCGCCCTGCCGACCAAACCGCTGGAAGACGTGAACGACGAAAACGGTGAGATCGCCCTCTGTACGCTCTCCGCGTTCAACCTTGGCGCGATCGAAAGCCTCGATGACCTGGAAGAGCTGGCGACCCTGGCCGTCCGCGCCCTTGATGCCCTGCTCGATTATCAGGATTACCCGATCCCGGCCGCTCAGCGTGGGGCGATGGGTCGTCGTACCTTGGGTATCGGCGTCATCAACTACGCCTACTACCTGGCGAAACATGGCGTGCGCTACTCCGACGGCAGCGCAAATGGCCTGACGCACAAAACCTTTGAAGCCATTCAGTACTACCTGCTGAAAGCCTCAAACGAACTGGCGAAAGAGCAAGGTGCCTGCCCGTGGTTCAACGAAACCACCTATGCGCAGGGCATTCTGCCAATCGACACCTACAAGAAAGACCTGGATGCAATCAGCAACGAACCGCTGCATCTCGACTGGGAAGCGCTGCGTGAAGCGATCAAAACGCACGGCCTGCGTAACTCCACGCTGTCGGCGCTGATGCCGTCTGAAACCTCGTCGCAGATCTCCAATGCCACCAACGGCATTGAGCCGCCACGCGGCCATATCAGCATCAAAGCTTCCAAAGATGGCATCCTGCGCCAGGTGGTGCCGGAGTATGACCGTCTGAAGGATCAGTATGAGCTGCTGTGGGAAATGCCAAACAACGACGGCTACCTGCAGCTGGTGGGTCTGATGCAGAAATTCATCGACCAGGCGATCTCCTCCAACACCAACTACGATCCTTCACGCTTTGCCAACGGCAAGGTGCCGATGAAGCAGCTGCTGAAAGATCTGCTGACCGCGTATAAGTTCGGCGTGAAAACGCTCTACTATCAGAACACCCGTGACGGTGCGGAAGATGCGCAGGATGACCTGGCACCTTCTATCCAGGATGATGGCTGCGAGAGCGGCGCCTGTAAGATCTAATGGTCAGGCGGGAGATCGCTCCCGCCTCATTCATTTCACGAGGCCTGGCTTCGTCTACTTTTTGGACAACATTTATGGCTTACTCCACTTTCTCACAGAACAAAAATGATCAGCTGAAAGAGCCGATGTTTTTCGGTCAGTCGGTAAACGTGGCGCGCTTCGACCAGCAAAAATATGACATCTTTGAAAAGCTGATCGAAAAGCAGCTCTCCTTCTTCTGGCGTCCGGAAGAAGTGGACGTTTCCCGCGACCGCATCGATTATCAGGCGCTGCCTGAGCATGAAAAGCATATTTTCATCAGCAACCTGAAATATCAGACGCTGCTGGATTCGATCCAGGGCCGCAGCCCGAACGTGGCACTGCTGCCGCTGATCTCGATTCCTGAACTGGAAACCTGGATCGAAACCTGGGCGTTCTCCGAGACGATCCACTCCCGTTCTTACACCCATATCATCCGTAACATCGTCAACGATCCGGCGCTGGTGTTCGACGATATCGTCACCAACGAGCAGATCCTGGCGCGTGCGCAGGATATCTCCCGCTATTACGACGATCTGATCGAGATGACCAACTACTGGCATCAGCTGGGCGAAGGCACGCATCAGGTCAACGGCAAACAGGTTGTCGTCAGCCTGCGCGCGCTGAAGAAGCAGCTCTACATCTGCCTGATGAGCGTCAATGCGCTGGAGGCGATCCGCTTCTACGTCAGCTTCGCCTGCTCGTTCGCTTTCGCTGAGCGTGAGCTGATGGAAGGCAATGCCAAAATCATCAAACTGATCGCCCGCGACGAAGCCCTGCACCTGACCGGTACGCAGCACATGCTGAACCTGCTGCGCAGCGGTGAAGACGATCCGGAGATGAAAGAGATCGCCGCCGAGTGCCGGGAAGAGTGCTTCGAGCTGTTTAAGAAAGCCGCGCTGCAGGAGAAAGAGTGGGCGGACTATCTGTTCAGTGGCGGCTCAATGATCGGCCTGAACAAAGATATTCTCTGCCAGTACATCGAGTACATCACCAACATCCGTATGCAGGCGGTGGGCCTGGATCTGCCGTTCCAGACCCGCTCAAACCCGATCCCGTGGATCAACTCCTGGCTGGTCTCTGACAACGTGCAGGTTGCTCCGCAGGAAGTGGAAGTGAGCTCCTATCTGGTGGGTCAGATCGATTCTGAAGTGGGCGCTAACGACTTCGACGACTTCCAGCTGTAATCATGAGCCGCGACGTTGTTATTCTGCGCAGTTCCGGCACCCGGCTGGAATGCACGGACGAGCACACCAATCTGCTGACGCTGCTGGAGGCGAACAACCTCTGCGTCGAGTTTCAGTGCCGCGAAGGCTACTGCGGCTCCTGCCGGATGCGGCTGCTGAAAGGGGAAGTCCACTACCCACAGCAGCCACTGGCCTTTGTGCAGCAGGATGAGATCCTGCCCTGCTGCTGCAAAGCCAAAGGCGAGATTGAGCTTGAGTTATAAGGCTGGCCATCAGGCCTGGCTCTGCGTGATGTGACGTCAGATCAGGAAAAGGTCAGAAGCAGAACGGGCGCCTCAGGCGCCCGTTCTCTTTTGCGGAGATTACTGCCGGACAGTTTCCACCACCTCAATCCAGCCGTGACCGGTACTCACCTCACTGCCATGAAGCCAGCGGCGCAGCATGTTCATCGCCATCATCGCCACCACCTTCTGCCGCGTCTCCAGATTATGGCGACCGGTGCTGAACTTTACGCGCTGCCCCACGCTGCCGTCCGGCGTATGCAGCGCGATCGAAATCGCCTCCTGATCCAGACTACCGACCGAGAGCGCCAGGGCCGCCTGCTGCTGCGCCGCAAGCTGACGGGTGCGGGCGACCTGATGCTCCAGCGTCTCCGGCTGCGGCGTCAGAATATCCGCACCGCGCAGCGGTACGCTGGCAGACGCCAGCTGCCAGTAGAGCAGCCCGGCGGTGTATTGCTCGCTGACCGCCAGCTGCGCACCCCGCTGCTCCAGCTCGCGGGCCAGCAGCGCCGGTAACCCTTCCGTGCCTTCGAAGATCGTGCATTCTGCCAGTTGCAGACGAACCTGCTGCCACGCCTGCTCCATCGCCACCCGCTGGCTCGCCGGGCCGGTAAGCTTGATCTCGATGATCGGCATAGAGGAGCGATAGCCCATCACCACCCCTTCCGGCAGCGGCAGCGGCTCCAGCCCGGCGGCGATATCGCTTTCACCGCGCCCAAAGGTCGTCAGCCGCAGGCAGATCGGCGGCTCAGGCGGTGAAAATTTCGCTTTCAGCCGCGGGATGATCTGCTGCTCCACCATCACTTTAAACTCCGACGGTACGCCGGGCGTAAAGAAGATCCAGCAGCGATTCAGTTGCAGGGCAAAGCCGCAGGCGGTGCCGACCGGATTATCGATCAATTCTGCGCCGGCCGGGATCTCAGCCTGCTTGCGGTTGCTGGCCGCCATGACGCGTCCCCGGCTGGCGAACCACGCTTCCATCTGCGCCAGCCACGCGTGCTGCATCTCCAGCTCTACCCCGCAGGCTCTGGCGGCGGCCAGCGCGCTGAGATCGTCGCTGGTCGGCCCCAGGCCGCCATTCACAATCAGCACATCCGCCTCATGGCTGCGCGCCTGCAGCGTGGCAATCAGCGACTCAAGGGAGTCGCCCACCGTGGTGCGGCTGGTCATAGGCAGACCCTGCTGAAACAACACATCCGCCAGCCAGGCGGCGTTGGTATCGACGATTTGGCCATGCAGCACCTCATCCCCGGTCGATAGCATCTCTACTCTCATCACGTCGGGTTCTCCTTTTCACGTTTGCTTAACTGTAGGAAGTCCGCCAGCGAAACACAATTGGTCATGTCAGCGAATGTGACGGTGACGTGCGGAGCCGCACGTGGCGTATAAGCGAAGGGGATGGCGCAGGAGAAAGAAACAAAAACGGCGGGACTGGCCCGCCGTTTATTCAGGTGAGTGTCAGCCAGTTGCGATTAGCGACTTGCCAGCAGCAGACCCAGCACCAGGCCAGCCGTTGCGCCGATACCGACGCCCTGCCACGGTTTTTCGTGCACATAGTCGTCAGCACGGTAGGCAGCCTGTTTCGCGCGATAGTAGTAGCTGTCGGACGCCTGGCTGACGCGGGATTTCACGTCGTTCAGCGCCTGTTCGGCTTTGCTTTTAAGCTCAATGTACTTCTGGTCAGCCGGGTCGCCTGATGATTTAAGCACTTCTTCCAGCGTTTCAGTCAGTAACGCAATATCGTCATCGAGGCCCGTTTCGAATTGATTTGTCTGATTTACCATCGTTTCCTCCGTGTGAATTGCAAAGCAGTTCATTAACTATAGTCACAATCTGGCGAACTGCCGTTTTCCTGCGCCAGGAATCCCCTGATTTTTCATCTGCTAAAAACAGAGGATCCCGGTGGCCTGCCGCTTCGCTGCGCAAAGAAGTGTAAGACGCAGCGGCGGCCCCTGAATTTCGCTTCGCTTCTTTGATTAATCTGATAAATTTTAGCGTGACTGAATTTTCCAGTAACCCTGCTGTCGTACCCCTCTGTTGCCTGTGATTATCGGGCCATGAAAGTGCACTCTGCACGACAGTCACGACACACTCGAACAGCTAAGGAATGATCTCTGGCATGAATCGAAGAATGTTTATGAAAGCGTCAATGGCCTTCTCGGCCGTCAGCGGCATGACCGGCCTCTCCACGCTGTTTGCGCAATCCGCATGGGCAGAAGATGGCATTGCTGACGGAAACGCCGTGCGCTTCGATTTCGACGTACTGAAGAAAAACGCGGCAGCACTGGCGAAAAAGCCCTGGGGCGGCGCGCCTGGCGCACTGCCGGAGACCCTGGCTACGCTGACACCGCAGGCGTACAACGAAATTCAGTATGATGCGAATCACTCGCTGTGGAACAACCTGCCGGATCGTCAGCTGGATGTGCAGTTCTTCCATGTGGGAATGGGCTTTAAGCGGCGCATCCGCATGTTCTCTGTGGATGGCGAGAGCCGTGAGGCGCGGGAAATTCACTTCCGCCCGGAGCTGTTCAACTACAACAACGCCAGCGTCGACACGAAGCAGTTGGAGGGCAAAACTGACCTCGGCTTCGCCGGTTTCCGCGCCTTTAAAAAGCCAGAGCTGGCACGACGCGATATCGTCTCCTTCCTCGGTGCCAGCTATTTCCGCGCGGTTGACGAAACCTTCCAGTACGGCCTCTCCGCACGCGGCGTTGCCATCAATACCTTCAGCAACGGACAGGAAGAGTTCCCCGATTTCACCGCCTTCTGGTTTGAAACGCCAAAAGCGGAGGACACCACCTTCACCTGTTACGCCCTGCTGGATGGTGCCAGCCTCACCGGCGCCTACAAGTTCATTATCCACTGCGAAGAGAAGCGCGTGGTGATGGAGGTGGAAAACCACCTGTTCGCCCGTAAAGAGATCCGCCAGATTGGTATCTCGCCGATGACCAGTATGTTCAGCTGCGGCACCAACGAGCGCCGCATGTGCAACACCTATCATCCGCAGATCCACGACTCCGATCGCCTGGCGATGTGGACGGGGAAAGGTGAATGGATTGCCCGTCCGCTGAACAATCCGCAGCGCCTGCAGTTCAACGCCTACGAAGATGAGAATCCCCGTGGCTTTGGCCTGCTGCAGCTCAATCACGACTTCAAAGATTATCAGGATGTGATCGGCTGGTATGACAAACGGCCGAGCCTGTGGGTGGAGCCGGTCGGCAAGTGGGGCAAAGGGGCGATCAACCTGATGGAGATCCCGACCACCGGTGAGACCCTGGATAACATCGTCTGCTTCTGGCAGCCGTCTGAGCCGGTTAAAGCGGGCAGCGAGCTGAGCTTCGCCTATAAACTCTACTGGAGTGGTCTGCCGCCGGTGCGCAGCGGTCTGGCGCGCGTTGACGCCACCCGTACCGGTATCGGTGGCTTCCCGGAAGGCTGGGCGCCAGGCGAACACTTCCCGGACACCTGGTGCCGCCGCTTCGCCATCGATTTTATTGGTGGTGACCTGCAGGCCGCCGCGCCGAAAGGTATCGAGCCGGTGATCACCGTCTCATCCGGCAGCGTGAAGCAGGTTGAGATCCTCTATGTCGATCCGCTGAAAGGCTACCGCATCCTGTTTGACTGGTATCCAGACAGCGACTCCACGCAGCCGGTGGAGATGCGCCTGTTCCTGCGCAGCAAAGAGGAGACGCTGAGCGAAACCTGGCTCTATCAGTACCACCCGCCCGCGCCGGATCAGCGTAAATATGTCGACGACCGCCAGATGACGGTAGGTTGATGAAAAAAGGCGAGACTCCGGTCTCGCCTTTTCTTATGGTGCGTTCTTCCGCATATCGACGTGCGGGATACCATCCTCCAGATAGCGCTCCCCCACCGCGATGAACCCGTGCCGCTGATAGAAATTTTCCAGATGGGCCTGCGCGGAAAGAAAGAGGTCACGCCCCGGCCAGTGCTGCTGACAGCGGCCGATAGCCTGCTCCATCAGCCGGTTACCCAGCCGCGCGCCCCGCACCCGATCTGAAACGATGACCCGTCCGATCTTCACCGGGCTGCTCTCATCCTCCGGCGAGAGAAGGCGCGCATAGGCCACCAGCTGCCCCGCGGCCATGCCCAGCAGATGGCGGTTGTCCGCCCGCAGATCGTTGCCATCCACATCCAGATAGGCGCACTGCTGCTCCACCACGAACACGGCGCTGCGTAACGCCAGCAGCGCATAGAGCTCATGCGGCGTGAGTTCACTGTGATGTCTGTCCTGCCAGTCAATATTCATCGTCTCTCCCTGCGGAATGAAAGGGATACATTACCTCAGCGCGCGCCGGCCCGCATCTGCCGGTTAGCCGATCTTCAGACAAAAAAAATCAGGCCCGGAGGCCTGATTGATTCGTCGCAGAGCGCGGTTTACATCAGTGGCTGCGCCATCTGCACCAGCCTGATGAGCGGCTGCGGGTAAACCCCTAACAGCAACACCAGAATGGCGGAGATCAGTACCACCACACCACCGGCCGTAAACGCCCAGTTCGCCGGGGTATCGCGGGTATGCAGTTCCGGCGGGCTGAGGTAGAGGCTCACGGTCACGCGCAGGTAGTAGTAGAGGCCAATCGCACTGCCCGCTACCACGGCACCGGTCAGCCACCAGAGGTGGGCGCTGACGCCTGACGCGATCACGTAGAACTTACCGATAAAGCCCAGCGTCATCGGGATACCGGCCAGCGACAGCATCATCACGGTCATGACCGCAGACAGGATTGGACGATGCCAGAACAGACCACGGTAAGAGTAGAGCGAGTCGGCATCCGGGCCACGATACGGGCTGGACATCAGGCTCACCACGCCAAAGGCGCCCAGGCTGCTGAAGAGATAACCCGCCAGATAGACGCCGGAGGTTTCCAGCGACAGCTGATGATCTTTCACCGCAATCAGCGCCACCAGCAGATAGCCGAGGTGCGCGATCGAGGAGTAACCCAGCAGACGCTTGATGTTGCTCTGCGAAATCGCCATCAGGTTACCGAACAGAATCGATACGAAGGCGATCACCGCCAGCACGGTGCGGACGGCTTCGCTGTCGGTCACCGGCGCATACATGAACAGGCGCATGATGACACCGAAGATCGCAATCTTACTAGCGGTAGCCAGGAAGGTGGAGACCGGCGCAGGCGCACCCTGATAGACATCCGGCGTCCAGAGGTGGAATGGCACCAGCGAGAGCTTAAAGCCCAGGCCGATGATCATCATACCCAGCCCCACCAGCAGCAGCGGTTCGTGGATCATGCTGTCCGTCAGACTCTTGCCCAGCGCCACGAAGCTCAGGTTGCCCGAATCTGCGTAGATCAGCGCGATGCCAAACAGCAGGAATGAAGAGGCCGCCGCCGACAGAATGGTGTATTTCAGCGCCGCTTCCAGCGAACGTTTCTGGCGGAAGGCGTAGCCAATCAGACCAAACAGCGGCAGTGACAGCAGTTCAATCCCGATGAACAGCGCGGCCAGATGGTTAGCGCTGGCCAGCACGATGCCGCCCAGGGCCGCAATCAGGACCAGCAGATAGAACTCATCTTTGTTGTCCGGGAAACCGGCCAGCCACGGATAGGCAAAGGTACAGGTCGCCAGGCTGGCCAGCATCACCAGCGCGGTATAGAACATCGCGTAGCCATCGATACGCAGCAGCGGCGTCACATCCATCGCGCCAACCTGCCCGACAAAGTAGAGCGAGAGCAGCGCCAGGTTCAGGCCAACCACCGTTAGCGTGGCGTTAACGAAGTGGTTGCGTCGCCAGGCAATGGACAGCATCACAACCACCACCGTCAATCCGACGATTAACAGCGGCAGCAACGCAATCAATTGTTGAGGAGTTATTGTCATGGCGAATTACGGCCTTGTAGTTGAAATTGAAGCGGTAAACCACTGCTGAATATTGCTCATGGCAGCGTGCGAAGTATCCAGAATCGGCTGTGGATAGACGCCCAGCAGCACCAGCAGCACCACCAGAACACCGATGGTCATAAACTCACGCGGGGACATGCCCGGCAGCGGATCTTTCGATTTCGCTTCGCCGTAGTAAGCGCGCTGCATCATCACCAGCGAGTAAACCGAGGCGAACACCAGACCAAAGGTCGCGATGACGATAATCGTCGGCACCACCTGGAAACTGCCTGTCAGGATCATAAATTCGCCGACGAAGTTACCGGTGCCCGGCATACCGAGGTTGGCGACCGCGAAGAACAGCGACAGGCCCGGGATCCATTTGATGCGCGACCAGAGGCCCCCCATCTGACGCATATCACGGGTATGCAGACGCTCATAGAGCTGACCACACAGGATGAAGAGTGCCGCAGCGGAGAGACCGTGCGCAATCATCTGAATCACCGCACCCTGCAGCGCCAGCTGGCTGCCGGTGTAGATGGCAATCAGCACAAAGCCCATGTGCGAAATCGAGGTGTAAGCGATCAGGCGTTTGATATCGGTCTGCGAGAAGGCCATCCAGGCGCCGTAGAAGATACCGATGATGCCTAACCAGTTGGCAATCGGCGCAAACTCGGCGGAGGCGTTCGGGAACAGCGGCAGACTGAAGCGCAGTAAACCGTATGCTGCGGTTTTCAGCAGAATACCGGCCAGGTCGACGGAGCCTGCGGTCGGTGCCTGACTGTGCGCATCCGGCAGCCAGCCGTGTAAAGGCACGACCGGCATCTTCACGGCAAAGGCGATGAAGAAGCCCAGCATCAGCAGGTATTCCACGCCGCTCGACATCGGGGTCTGCAGCAGCTGCTCATAGCTGAATGTCCAGACGCCGGTTGCGTTGTAGTGAACAAACACCAGGCCCAGAATCGCAATCAGCATCACCAGGCCCGACGCCTGGGTATAGATGAAGAATTTGGTCGCCGCGGAGATACGGGTTTTACCGTCTGACGCTTTATGACCCCAGAGCGCGATGAGGAAGTACATCGGCACCAGCATCATTTCCCAGAAGAAGAAGAACAGGAACAGGTCGATGGAGAGGAACACACCGATCACGCCGCCCAGGATCCACATCAGGTTCAGGTGGAAAAAGCCCTGATACTTCGAGATCTCGTTCCAGGAACAGAGCACCGCCATCAGACCCAGCAGGCCGGTCAGCACCACCATCAGCAGCGACAGCCCATCAATGGCTAAATGGAAGCTGATGCCGAAGCGTGGGATCCAGGGAACGGAGAAACTTGACTGCCACTGCGGAATGCCCGCTGCCTGCGTCAGTGAATAGCCTCCCTGCAACCAGAGTTGCAGCGAAAGCGCCAACGTCAGCCCCATGGTGATCAGCGCGATCCAGCGTGGCACCTTCGCGCCGAGGCGCTCAGTGAGCCAGCAGATCAGACCGCCGACGAAGGGTATGATAATTAGCCAAGGTAATAACACGGCACACTTCCCTTATATTTCCTTTTCTGAGCTATCCTACTCGCCATTTTCACCCCCGGCTGTGCTGGCAACCCTCACATACCTCGGTATGCTCCGGTCGCTGTGCGCTGGCGGTGATGAAACTGGCTGCGTCGATAACGCTCATTACTCAGGTTATTTTGACATTCTTCATTGGGGTGAGCGAACTCACCCCGCTCATCAATCTTTAAATCACCAGCAGCAGAGCCAGCACCAGCACGGCACCGACGCTCATTGACGCCACGTACCAGCGCAGGTAGCCGTTTTCACTGACGACGAGGCCTTTGTTAGCTACACGTGACAGCAGTGCAGGCAGGTTCATCACGCCATTCAGTGGGTCGCGCTTCAGCAGCCACGCAATGCCCAGATAGGGTTTGATGAACACTTTGTCGTAGAGCCAGTCGAAGCCCCAGGCCGCAAACCACCAGGTGCCGAAGAAACGGCCCGGTGCGCTGTTTGCGATACGGGTAACCAGCTCACGTTTGCCCAGCCACAGCGCCGCTGCAATCAGAATGCCGACGATTGCGACAACGCCTGAGGTGATTTCCAGTCCCACTTTGCCCGCTTCACCAAATTCATTGGCTGGCAGAACGCCCGCCAGCGGTGGCGTGATCAGCGCACCAATGAAGGTGGAGAGCAGCAGCAGCACGATCAGCGGCAGATGGTGAGTGATGCCTTTGCCAGCATGCGCGTGGATTTTCTCTTCACCGTGGAACACGATAAAGATCATGCGGAAGGTGTAGATAGAGGTCAGGAACGCCCCGACCAGACCCGCCACCATCAGATTGATGTGCCCGTTAGCCAGTGCGCCAAACAGGATCTCATCTTTACTGTAGAAGCCCGCCGTAATCAGCGGCAGGGCCGCCAGCGCCGCGCCACCGACCAGGAAGCAGGTGTAGACCAGCGGAATGCTCTTACGCAGGCCACCCATTTTGAAAATGTTCTGCTCGTGATGGCAGGCCAGAATCACGGAACCCGACGAGAGGAACAGCAGCGCTTTGAAGAAGGCGTGCGTCATCAGATGGAAAATCGCCGCGTCCCAGGCCTGAACACCCAGCGCCAGGAACATGTAGCCGATCTGACTCATGGTGGAGTACGCGAGAACACGTTTGATGTCGGTCTGCACCAGCGCCGCGAAACCGGCCAGCACCAGCGTAATGGCCCCGATAATCCCCACCAGATGCAGCACTTCCGGCGTCAGCAGGAAGAGGCCGTGGCTGCGGGCGATCAGATAGACGCCCGCCGTCACCATGGTCGCGGCGTGGATCAGCGCCGAAACCGGTGTCGGACCGGCCATCGCATCCGCCAGCCAGGTCTGTAATGGCAGCTGCGCCGATTTACCGACCGCGCCACCCAGCAGCATCAGTGTCGCCCACTGCAGCATATGGTTGTCGGCGGCGAAATGCGCCGGCGCCAGTTCCATCATCTCGCGGAAGTTCAGCGTGCCCAGTTCGTTGTAGAGGATGAACAGGCCGAAAGCCAGGAAGACGTCGCCGACGCGGGTGATGATGAACGCTTTCATCGCCGCTTTGCCATTTTCCGGATTGCTGTAGTAGAAGCCGATCAGCAGATAGGAGCAGAGCCCTACCCCTTCCCAGCCCAGATACATCAGCATCAGGTTATCGGCCAGCACCAGAACCACCATGCTGGCGATAAACAGGTTGGTGTAGGCGAAGAAGCGGGAATAGCCCTCTTCTCCACGCATATACCAGGAGGCGAACATGTGAATAAAGAAGCCGACGCCGGTCACGACCGACAGCATGGTCAGCGACAGGCCATCCAGCGTCAGGTTGACCTTCATGTCAAAGTTGCCGACATGCATCCAGGTCCAGAGTGACTGGGTGTAAGCCTGCTGGCCGTTAGCGAAGAAGTCGAAACCGATCATCGCCGTGGTCAGGGCCGCCAGCCCCACCGATCCCATACCCACCGTGGCCGACAGGTTCTCAGACCAGCGACCGCGCGAAAACGCTAACAGCAGAAAGCCGATTAGCGGAAACAAGACAGTTAAATAGAGAAGATTCATCCGCGCATCTCGCTCACAGTATCAATGTTCAGCGTCTGACGACGACGATAGAGCTGAAGCAGCAGTGCCAGACCGATACTGGCTTCCGCTGCCGCCAGGCTGATCGCCAGGATATACATCACCTGTCCATCGGCCTGACCCCAGTAGCTTCCGGCAACCACCAGAGCTAAAGCGGCGGCGTTGATCATGATTTCAAGGCCGATCAGCATAAACAGCAGATTGCGGCGTATCACCAGCGATGTCAGTCCGAGGACAAACAGCACGGCGGCAAGAATCAATCCATGTTGTAACGGGATCATGCGCTCTCCTTTTTCACCTGGGCGGCGTCAGCAGGACGGTTGCTCAGGACTTCACCCTGACGCTCTTCACGACCAATGTGGAACGCCACGACCAGACCCGCCAGCAGCAGCATTGAAGCCAGCTCAACCGCCAGAACATAAGGACCAAACAGGCTGATACCGACCGCTTTCGCGTCGATAACGGTGCCATCGATGCCCTGATCGTTGGCCGTCAGAATGGCATAGACCATCACCACCAGCAGCAGCAATGACACCAGACCCGGACCAATCCACAGTGACGGGCTGAGCCACTCGCGCTCCTGCTTCTCGGTCTGTTTGCCCAGGTTCAGCATCATGACCACGAAGACGAACAGCACCATGATGGCCCCGGCGTAAACGATGATCTCCAGCGCACCGGCAAAGTAGGCGCCCATCGAGAAGAAGACACCCGCGATCGATAACAGCGACACGATCAGGTACAGCAACGCATGTACCGGATTAGTGTGGGTGATGACGCGCAACGTCGTCAGCACCGCCACCAGTCCGCAAAGATAAAACGCAAATTCCATGCCTTGCTCCTTAAGGTAATAAGCCTTTGACGTCGACAGGCTTCGCTTCGTTTTCCGCGTCGCCCTTATCTTTACCGTCAATCGCCATACCCGCCATGCGGTAGAAGTTGTACTCCGGATATTTACCCGGTCCCGAAATCAGCAGATCGTCCTTCTCGTAAACCAGATCCTGACGCTTGAACTCACCCAGTTCGAAATCGGGGGTCAGCTGAATCGCCGTGGTCGGACAGGCCTCTTCACACATACCGCAGAAGATGCAGCGTGAGAAGTTGATGCGGAAGAACTCCGGATACCAGCGGCCATCTTTGGTTTCTGCTTTCTGCAGCGAGATACAGCCAACCGGGCAGGCTACCGCACAGAGGTTACAGGCGACGCAGCGCTCTGCGCCATCCGGGTCGCGGGTTAACACGATACGACCACGGTAGCGTGGCGGCAGATAGACCGGCTCTTCCGGGTACATCTGAGTTTCACGTTTGGCGAAGGCGTGCAGGCCGATCAGCCAGATACTGCGAACTGTCGTGCCAAAGCCTACGACAATATCTTTCAAAGTCATTTGTTAACCCCTTACGACGCTGTGTAGAGAATCACTGCGGCCGTAGCCAGCAGGTTCAGCAGCGTCAACGGCAGACACACTTTCCAGCCGAATGACAGCACCTGGTCGTAACGCGGACGCGGAAGCGCAGCACGGATCAGGATGAACATCATCATAAAGAACGCCGTTTTCAGGGCGAACCAGATGAACGGCGGCAGGAATGGGCCGTGCCAGCCACCGAAGAACAGCGTGACGATCAGCGCTGAAACGGTGGTAATCGCCACATATTCGCCGACAAAGAACAGACCGAATTTCATACCGGCATATTCGATGTGATAACCATCTGCCAGCTCCTGTTCCGCTTCCGGCTGGTCAAACGGGTGACGGTGACACACCGCCACGCCCGCAATACAGAAGGTCACAAAACCAAAGAACTGCGGGATGATGTTCCACAGATGCGTCTGGCTGTTGACGATATCGTTCATGTTGAACGAGCCCGCCTGCGCCACCACCCCCATCAGCGACAGACCCAGGAACACTTCGTAGCTCAGGGTCTGCGCCGAGGCGCGCATAGCACCCAGCAGCGAGTATTTGTTGTTACTCGACCAGCCCGCAAACAGCACGGCATAGACGGCCAGGCCCGCCATCATCAGGAAGAAGAGCAGACCGATGTTCAGGTCTGTCACCATCCAGGTCGGCGACACCGGCACGATAGCAAAGGCCAGCAGCAGCGAAACAAAGGCGATAACCGGTGCCAGGGTAAAGATAAAGCGATCGGTAAACGGCGGGACCCAGTCCTCTTTAAAGAACATTTTGATCATGTCCGCAACCAGCTGCAGCGAGCCGCCCCAGCCTACGCGGTTAGGCCCGTAACGGTTCTGGAACAGGCCGAGCAGACGACGCTCGGCGAAGCTCATGAACGCGCCACAGGCCACCACCACCAGCAGAATAACGATGGCTTTTACAATGGCCAGCAGAATGTCGATAACGTCCGGTGTTAACCAGCTCATTGCGCCGCCTCCTGCAGAGTGTCAATTTTACCGTTCGCCAGGAATGGCGGAACGCCCGGCATGCCCAGTGGCAGACCAATCTGTCCCGCCTGCAGTGACGCCGAGAAGCGGACCGGCAGACGCACGGTTTCACCGGCACAACTGAACTCTGCCGCCGCGCCCTGGTTCAGGCCCAGTTTCGCCGCATCTTCCGGGTTAATCACCAGCGCAGGCTCGGCCATACGCTGCTGGAACACCGGTGAGCGCTGTGACATCTCTTCGCTGCCGAACAGGCGATGAAGAGGAGCCACGCGCCACTGTGCATCGCGGCTGAAGGCTGACGGAACGGTGGTGAACCACGGCAGCTGAGCGCTGCTGGCGTCAAACAGGCGTACGCCCGGATCGCCATGACGCAGTTTACCGCCCACTTCGGCCTGAAACTTGTTCCACGCCTGCGGTGAGTTCCAGCCTGGCGCCCAGGCGAACGGAATCTGCGAACGCGGTGCTGAAGGCTGGTTGTTCCCTTCCATTGAGAAGGCAAACATGGTGTCCTGATCCTGCGGCTGACGCGGTTCATGCACGCTGATATTGGCGCGAGCCGCCGTGCGTCCGCTGTTACGGATAGGCGAACGCGACAGTTTCTGACCGCGAATACGGAAGCTGGCATCCGGTGCCGCCTCTTTGATCCCGGCCAGCTGCGGCAGACGTGCGACCACGGCATCGATGACGTGATCGAGCTGAGTCCAGTCCACATGGCGGCTTTCCAGGGTGCTGTGCAGCGAATGCAGCCAGCGCCAGCTCTCCAGCATCACCACGCTGTTGTCGTAGTACGCCGGATCGTAAACCTGGAAGAAACGCTGAGCGCGGCCTTCGTGGTTGATCGAGGTGCCATCGCTCTCCGCGAAGCTGGCGGTTGATAACACCAGACCGGCTTTTTCCAGCGTCGCCGTGCGCTGATGGTCAACCACGATAACGTTAGTGGTCTGGGCCAGTGCGGCGTCCACCAGTGCTTTCGGTGCATGACGATAGAGATCGTTCTCCAGCACCACCAGCGCATCGGCTTCACCGTTGCTCAGCTGCGCCAGCGCCTGCTCCAGCGGGTTACCGCCGATCATGCCCAGGCCCATGCTGTTGGCGTGGTCGGCCAGCAGGGTAATGCCGACATCCGCGCCGCGTGCTTTCAGCGCTCTGGCCACGTTCGCCGCGGCTTCAATTACCGCCGTGCTGCCCGCGTGGGTGCCGGAGATGATTAACGGTTTTTTCGCTCCGGCCAGCGCCTGAACGACCACATCCATTTTTCCGCTGAGCGCGCGGTCGAAATCGGCAACCGCAGGCGCAGATTCATCCAGCGCGCTGGCGATTGCGAAGCCGAGACGCGCCTGATCTTCAACCGGCGCGCGATAGCTCCACGCGGCAATATCATCCAGACGGGTTTCATCGACGTGCGTGACAAACAGCGGATGCTTCGCGTTCTGACCGATGTTCAGGATCGCGGCGATCTGCCAGTCGGCAACTTTCTGCGCCGCCGCCATATCGCGGGCTTTGCCTTTCACCGCCTGACGCACCGAGAGCGCGACACGAGCGCCGACCTGCGTCAGATCTTCACCCAGCACCAGCACCGCATCGTAGCTTTCGATTTCGCGCAGCGATGGCGTATAAATCCCGCCTTCACGCAGCACTTTCAGCATCAGTTCCAGACGTGCCTGCTCATCGGCGGGCATCCCGGTAGAGAAGTTTTCTGCACCGACCAGCTCACGCAGCGCGAAGTTGCTTTCGATGCTGGCGCGCGGCGAGCCGATACCAATCACTTTTTTCGCCTGACGCAGCAAATCGGCACCGGCGTTGACCGCCTGTTCGGCGTTCAGCGTAACCCAGTCGTTGCCACGCAGCAGCATCGGCTGACGCGGACGATCTTTGCGGTTCACGTAGCCATAGCCGAAGCGGCCACGGTCGCAGAGGAAGTAGTGGTTGACGCTGCCGTTGTAACGGTTTTCGATACGGCGCAGTTCGCCATAGCGCTCACCCGGGCTGGTGTTACAGCCAACGCTGCACTGCTGGCAGATGCTCGGCGCAAACTGCATGTCCCATTTACGGTTATAGCGTTCGGAGTGGGTCTTGTCGGTGAAGACCCCGGTCGGGCAGATCTCAACCAGGTTGCCAGAGAATTCGCTCTCCAGCGTGCCATCTTCCGGGCGACCGAAGTAGACGTTGTCGTGCGCGCCGTAGACACCCAGATCTTTGCCATCGGCATAGTCTTTGTAGTAACGCACGCAGCGGTAACAGGCGATACAGCGGTTCATCTCATGGGAGATAAACGGACCGAGATCCTGATTGCGGTGGGTACGTTTGGTGAAGCGATAGCGGCGGAAGCTGTGGCCGGTCATCACTGTCATATCCTGCAGGTGACAGTTACCGCCCTCTTCGCACACCGGGCAGTCGTGTGGGTGGTTGGTCATCAGCCACTCCACCACGCTTTCGCGGAACTCTTTCGCTTCGCCATCATCGATGGAGATGAATGTGCCGTCAGAGGCCGGCGTCATGCAGGACATGACGAGACGACCACGGGTATCTTCGGCATTCTGGAATTGCTTTACCGCACACTGGCGGCAGGCCCCAACGCTTCCCAGCGCCGGATGCCAGCAAAAGTAAGGAATATCAAGGCCCAGAGAGAGACATGCCTGTAGCAGGTTGTCCGCTCCGTTCACATCATACTCTTTACCGTCTACATGAATTGTAGCCATAGTGACATGCTTCCGTCAGGCTCGTCAGAGACGAGCGTTAATCATATTCTTGCCCCGACACACGACATTGTCGGGGCGGCGGCACCAGGCCTGTTCCGTGTTCTGCGGCGGATTACCAGCGGGCTTTCAGCAGGTTAGGCTGAATACCGCCAATCGCGCGGGTGTTACCAAACACCTGCGGTGCCATGCCGGCTTCAAACTCTTCACGGAAATATTTGATGGCACTCTGCAGCGGCTCAACCGCACCCGGCGCATGCGCACAGAAGGTTTTACCCGGGCCGAGCTGACGGCAGAGTTGCAGCAGGGTTTCGATATCCCCGGGCTGACCCTGCTTCTGCTCCAGCGCACGCAGGATTTTCACGCTCCACGGCAGGCCGTCACGGCACGGCGTACACCAGCCGCACGATTCACGCGCAAAGAACTCTTCCAGATTGCGCACCAGCGAAACCATGTTGATCTCGTGGTCCACCGCCATCGCCAGCGCGGTGCCCAGACGGCTTCCGGCTTTACCGATGCTGGCGAACTCCATCGGCAGATCCAGATGCTGATCGGTCAGGAAGTCGGTACCGGCGCCACCGGGCTGCCAGGCTTTAAACTTCAGTCCATCGCGCATGCCACCGGCGTAATCCTCGAGGATCTCGCGCGCGGTGATGCCAAACGGCAGTTCCCAGACGCCGGGATTTTTCACCCGTCCGGAGAAGCCCATCATCTTGGTGCCGGCATCTTCGCTTTTCGAGATACCTTTGTACCACTCCACGCCGTTAGCCAGGATCGCCGGGACGTTAGAGAGGGTTTCGACGTTGTTCACGCAGGTCGGTTTGCCCCACGCGCCCGCACTCGCCGGGAATGGCGGCTTGGAACGTGGGTTCGCACGACGGCCTTCCAGCGAGTTAATCAGCGCCGTCTCTTCGCCGCAGATATAACGGCCTGCGCCGGTGTGGACGATCAGCTCAAAGTCGAAACCGGTGCCGAGAATATTTTTACCCAGATAGCCCGCTTCGGTCGCTTCGGCAATCGCACGACGCAGATGCACCGCAGCTTCGATATATTCACCGCGCAGGAAGATGTAGCCGCGATACGCTTTCAGGGCAAAGGCGCTGATCAGCATGCCTTCCACCAGCTGGTGCGGCATCTGTTCCATCAGCAGACGGTCTTTATAGGTGCCCGGCTCCATCTCATCCGCGTTACACAGCAGGTAACGGATGTTCATCGACTCATCTTTCGGCATCAGGCTCCACTTGAGTCCGGTAGAGAAGCCTGCACCGCCACGCCCTTTCAGGCCGGAATCTTTAACGGCTGCGACGATTTCATCCTGCGACATGGTCTTCAGCGCTTTATCCGCACCGGCATAGCCGTTCTTGCTGCGGTATTCGTCAAACCAGACAGGTTGTTTGTCGTCACGCATCCGCCAGGTCAGCGGATGGGTTTCAGCAGTACGAATGATCGTTTTGATTGTCATTGATACTGCTCCAGCAAAGTCGGGATGCCTTCCGGCGTCAGATGAACATGGGTATCTTCATCCACCATCATCGTTGGCCCCTTGTCACAGTTGCCCAGACAGCAGGTTGGCAGCAGTGTAAAGCGGCCATCGGCCGTGGTCTGGCCCGGTTTAATGTTAAGCTGCTGCTCCAGCGCCGCCTGAATGCCCTGATAACCCGTGATATGACAGACCACGCTGTCACAGTAGCGAATCACATGACGGCCAACCGGCTGACGGAAGATCTGGCTGTAAAATGTCGCCACGCCTTCCACGTCACTCGCCGGAATGCCCAGCACCTCGGCAATCGCGTTGATGGCGCCATCCGGCACCCAGCCGCGCTGCTTCTGCACGATCTTCAGCGCTTCGATGGAGGCTGCACGCGCATCTTCGTAGTGGTGTTTTTCGTGCTCAATGGCGTGATGTTCTTCCGCGCTCAGCACGAAGACCTCGTTAGGGTCGATCGTTTTAATGGCAATGTGTTGATCGTGCATAATTAGCGGTCCACGTCTGACATAACAAAATCGATACTACCCAGATATACGATCAGGTCGGATACCAGGCTGCCACGGATTACCGATGGAATCTGCTGCAGATGCGGGAAGCTCGGCGTACGCACGCGGGTGCGGTAGCTCATGGTGCTGCCGTCGCTGGTCAGGTAGTAGCTGTTGATCCCTTTGGTCGCCTCAATCATCTGGAAGGATTCATTGGCGGGCATGACCGGTCCCCACGAAACCTGCAGGAAGTGCGTGATCAGGGTTTCGATGTGCTGCAGCGTGCGCTCTTTCGGCGGCGGCGTGGTCAGTGGGTGGTCCGCCTTGAACGGCCCTTCTGGCATGTTGTTCAGGCACTGCTCAAGAATACGCAGCGACTGCCACATCTCTTCCATTTTCAGCTGAACACGGCTATAGGCATCGCTGACGCCCGATCCGACCGGGATTTCAAAATCGAAGTTTTCGTAGCCTGAATAAGGACGCCATTTACGCACGTCGAAGTCCAGACCGGTGGCGCGCAGACCGGCTCCGGTGGTCCCCCACGCCAGCGCCTCTTCCATATTGTAAGCGGCAACACCTCTGGAACGGCCAATCAGCACCGAGTTACGCAGTGCGGCCTTGTCATACTCTTTCAGGCGCTTCGGCATCCAGTCCAGGAAGTCACGCAGCAGACGTTCCCAGCCGCGCGGCAGGTCGTGCGCCACGCCACCGATACGGAACCAGGCCGGGTGCATACGGAAACCGGTAATGGCTTCGACCACGTCGTAGATTTTCTGACGGTCGGTAAAGGCAAAGAACACCGGCGTCATGGCGCCGACGTCCTGAATAAAGGTGGAGATATAGAGCAGATGGCTGTTGATGCGGAACAGCTCAGAGAGCATCACGCGGATCACGTTAACGCGATCGGGCACCACGATACCGGCCAGCTTTTCCACCGCCAGAACGTAAGGCATCTCGTTGACGCAGCCACCGAGGTATTCGATACGGTCGGTGTAAGGAATGTAGCTGTGCCAGGACTGGCGCTCGCCCATCTTCTCGGCACCACGGTGGTGATAACCGATGTCGGGAACGCAGTCGACGATCTCTTCGCCATCCAGCTGCAGAATGATGCGGAACGCACCGTGCGCTGACGGGTGGTTAGGCCCCAGGTTCAGGAACATGAAGTCTTCGTTGGTGGTGCTGCGCTTCATGCCCCAGTCTTCAGGCTTGAAGGTCAGCGCCTCCATCTCTAAATCTTCTTTCTGCTTCGTGAGCGTAAAGGGATCGAATTCGGTGGCGCGCGCCGGGTAATCTTTACGCAGCGGATGCCCTTCCCACGTCGACGGCATCATGATGCGCGTCAGGTGCGGGTGACCGTCGAAGGTAATCCCGAACATCTCCCAGGTTTCACGCTCATACCAGTTGGCATTCGGGAACAGGCGGGTAAGAGTTGGCAGGTGCATGTCATTTTCAGACAGCGCCACCTTGAGCATGATGTCGCGATTGCGTTCAATCGACAGCAGGTGATAGAAAACGGAAAAATCCGCAGCAGGCAGGCCTGCGCGGTGGGTACGTAAACGCTCATCGACGCCATGCAGGTCATACAGCATGACGTAAGGCTTGGGTAATTTACGCAGGAATTCGGTGATTTCCAGTATCTGTTCACGCTTTACCCACACCACCGGAATACCGGTACGGGTTGGCTGAACGGTAAAGGCATCCGGCCCAAAACGGTTACGCAACTCGCCGATCACCGGGTCATCGAGGTGATCACGGGTTTGCCATGATGGCTGAGCGAGATCTTGCGTGGTCAAATCTGTCATACGTTACTCACCATTCCGGCCTGGTCTCAGGCACTCAAATGAAGGCGTCAGGATGGGGCCATGCATTAAATTGTGATGTTCTGCTGCAGGCGCGATTGTCCATCCATACGGTGTTAAACTTCGTCCGGGCTGCGCAGGTTTGTGACCGCGATGCGCTCGCCGCGTTTTCTCTCACGCTCCGATTGCATATTGGCGCGATACACGCCCTGATCGCCTACCACCCACGAGAGCGGACGGCGCTCTTTGCCGATCGACTCCTGCAGCAGCAGCAGCGCCTGCATGTACGCTTCCGGACGTGGCGGGCAGCCGGGAATATACACATCAACCGGCAGGAATTTATCGACGCCCTGCACAACCGAATAGATGTCATACATGCCGCCTGAGTTCGCACAGGCCCCCATAGAGATGACCCATTTGGGTTCCAGCATCTGATCGTAGAGACGCTGAATCACCGGTGCCATTTTGGTGAATGGCGTACCGGCGATGACCATAAAGTCAGCCTGACGTGGCGAGGCACGCATAACTTCCGCACCGAAACGGGCGACGTCGTGAACCGCGGTGAACGAGGTCGTCATTTCCACGTAACAACAGGACAGGCCGAAGTTATAAGGCCAGAGGGAGTTTTTACGTCCCCAGTTCACCATGTCATGCAGGGCATTTTCGAGTTTGCCCATGTAAACGCTGCGATGAACGTGCTGCTCCAGCGGATCGCTGACGATTTCCTGCTTTTGCAGAGGATAACGGTCGTTCTCACCACCGTTCGGGTCTATGCGGGTGAGCGTATAGTCCATCTTATTGCCTCTCTTTTACTGCTTATGAGGATTGGTGTGGCTGACCGTAGTCGTTTTCACCACTACGCGACGGCGAGCTGGCGCCCAGTCCAGTGCGCCGATGCGTACCAGATAGACCAGACCTGCCAGGAGCACCAAAATGAAAATTGCGGCTTCCACAAAGCCGACCCATCCGCTTTCACGGATCGAGGTCGCCCATGCGTATAAAAAGAGGGCTTCGACGTCGAAAATGACGAAAAACATCGCAACCAGATAAAATTTCGCCGACAGGCGGATATGGGTATCACCAACGGATTCGATGCCCGATTCGAATGGCGTCTCCTTGTAGCGAGCGCGCGCTCTGCCGCCAAGCAGCCATCCTCCGGTCAGCATGAAAGCACACAGGCCAAAGGCAATAACGATAAAGACGATAAACGCCCAGTGCTGAGCGATGATTTCGGTGGTAGTTGACATACTCATTGCTTACTCATCAAAAGTGGCGCTGGCATCCTGCACGCGTTTCCCGCAGCAAACTGACCACATCGATTCAAGGGAAGGGGTAAAAACCTTTTAAAGGTTGCTGTTATTCTTTAATAAACAGCAATTTTATGGGGTTTTTTACTCCTTTCTATAACCTTTTGTCAACTTTGACAAAAGTATCCAAACATTATTTCACACCTGCATCATATTATTAACAAATGATGCCCCGCTTTCCAGCTAAATCGCTTCAGTCTGTAGGGTTAATTTTAGTGTAGCGGGTATTCGTATGCATGGATCGTGCATTTAACAATCATATTTTGACAGGTATCACTCTGTTTTCCTTCCCCTTACCAGGGGTATTTTCTTGATCCAGAACACAGTTTTGCCCTTTTTGCGTGAAAATTCTCCACCTCAAATGACGATACGAAACAAGGCGTTCATTTTTCCGGCTGATAAGTTTCACTTCGGGCTTAGGTGGAATTTATAGACGCGCTGAGCGCGGGGGCGTTAACGGTAAAGGGAGAAACAGAGAGATTCAGGCATAAAAAAAGCCTCTCGTTCTGTTCAGGGAATGAGAGGCTTATTTATAAGCGTTTATTAAGACAGTCTGGCTGATGGTGAGGAGAACACGTTAACGAAATTACTCTTCGTCATCCAGCAGCAGAGCACCGTCCGGATTGTTGCTCAGATTGTAGGGATCGTTGGTGGACTGCATGGCATTGAAGATAGCCAGCGCCAGCTCATTGTCGCTGTCAGGATTGCGGCACAGCAGATACTGCGTATCCGGCAGAACCGGCAGACCTTCAGCCGCACCCATCACACGCAGTTCCGGGCTCATCATCTCAACCGGACGTGCGGTAACGCCCAGGCCGGCCTTCACCGCCGCGCGCACAGCCGCCAGGGTTGAAGCCACATAGGAGATACGCCATGGGATGCCCGCCTCGTTGAGGTGGTCAATCGCCATATCGCGATAAGGGCTTGGCTCATCCAGCAGCACCAGTGGAATGGCTTCGCCGCGCTGGAAGATATAGTCGGCCGCGCAGTACCACAGTGTGGGTGAAGTACGCAGTACCTGATAGGTAAAGTTACCCGGGCTGGAGGTGGTCACAACCAGGTCCACTTCACCCTGATTCAGCATCTCCATCATGAAGGGGTTGCGCTTGACCCGCACATCGATTGCCAGCTTCGGATAAACCGAGGTCACCCGGTTCAGCAGGAACGGCAGAATCGTGTCTGAGGTGTCATCAGAGGCACCGATGGTCAGAACGCCCTGAATGTTGCTGTACATCAGAGAGGTACAGGCTTCGTCGTTGAAACGAAGAATTTTTCTGGCATAGCCTAAAAGCTGGATCCCGTGCTCTGTTAGCAGCTTATTACGTCCATGTCTGGCAAACAGCTCTTTACCTACCAATTGTTCCAGACGCTGCATCTGCTGACTGACTGCTGACTGCGTTCTGCAGACCGCTGCAGCGGCAGCTGCAAAGGTATTCAAATCCGCAACGGCAACGAAAGTTCTCAGCAGATCGAGGTCGAGATTCAGTATCGGACGATTTGCATTAGTCATGTTTTTTCTTCACTTATAAGTTTTTTACGAACTACTACCCTGGTGTTATTACAGGTTTATCAAAGTGATAAGCCGTAATGGTGCTCAATGACAGTCCTGTGTGAAGACTGACACAAAGAAATTTTCATGGTGGAACCCGCACTGATGACGCCCCTGACGGAGTCACAATGCGCCTCAAGACAGAGACAACTTCTGAACCGATGGCACTGGGTGCGGAAATACAGGAAGCTGCGTAATTGTCTCAATTCCCGCCGGACATACCGGGCGGGAGAAAATTAGCGCTTTGCTCGCTGGCTGGGCGACGCGGCAAAGTGCATTAAATAATAAATTATACTTAATCATTTTTGACTTCAAAATGGAAATGATTTTGTGAAAAGCGCTGTAAATTTTGTGCCAAAGGCATTTACTGACCCTTATGCCACATAATTGAACACTTTTTAACCCTTCTGCATTCTGAAATTTAGTGAGGAAGTGTTAAGTGCGGCTCACAATGCTGCGAGCCAGGTCTCATATGAACCTCTTCTTAAGGCACTTTTTCCGCGCTTCCGTGGCCTTAAAATGGCGACTCTTAAGCCGTATTAAGGCGTCGTCCTGACGGGAAGCCAGAAATCGCCTGAAAATTGTTCATTTATAAAATATCGTTTAACTATTTCACTAAGTGGGTATTTCCGCCAGTGGCTAAACGTGCGTGATGATTCCCTCTCTGCAGCGCCTCCGCTCGCAAGGCAATATGTGGGCTGCCCCCCACTTTATCCAGATTAAAATATCGAAGTTGTAATGAATAGTAGGCTTATTAACCAGTGAGCTTCTTACTCCCTCATTTTTACGCTGCGCACCGGGTGAAAAGGTGTCGAACCCGCCAAAACGGGGAAGCACCCTTCTTTTGTGTCCGTGAGGAGAGTACATTGTGCTGGTTCGATTTCTGTGGCAGCCGAAAGGATGCTGCCCGTTAAGGCGGTAACAATGACTTTTCAAATTGATAAATCCGGAAAACTGGATAACGTCTGCTATGACATCCGTGGTCCGGTACTGAAAGAGGCTAAGCGTCTCGAAGAAGAAGGCAACAAGGTTCTTAAGCTGAACATCGGTAACCCCGCGCCGTTTGGTTTCGAAGCGCCCGACGAGATTCTGGTGGATGTGATTCGTAACCTGCCCAGCGCACAGGGCTATTGCGACTCCAAGGGGCTCTATTCCGCCCGTAAAGCGATCATGCAGCACTACCAGGCGCGCGAGATGCGCGATGTCACGGTAGAAGATATCTACATTGGCAACGGCGTTTCAGAGCTGATCGTGCAGGCGATGCAGGCGCTGCTGAACAGCGGCGATGAAATGCTGGTGCCCGCCCCGGACTATCCGCTATGGACCGCCGCCGTTTCGCTCTCCAGCGGTAAAGCGGTGCACTATCTGTGTGACGAGTCAGCAGGCTGGTTCCCGGACCTGGATGATATCCGCAGCAAAATCACTCCCCGCACGCGCGGGATCGTCATCATCAACCCCAACAACCCGACCGGCGCGGTCTACAGCAAAGAGTTGCTGTCAGAGGTGGTGGAGATTGCGCGTCAGCATAACCTGATCATCTTCGCCGATGAGATCTACGACAAGATCCTCTATGACGAGGCCCAGCATCACTCCATCGCGGCGCTGGCCCCCGATCTGCTGACGGTGACGTTTAATGGCCTTTCCAAAACCTACCGCGTTGCCGGTTTCCGTCAGGGCTGGATGGTGCTGAACGGACCGAAAAAACATGCCAGAGGATACATTGAAGGGCTTGAGATGCTCGCCTCTATGCGACTCTGCGCCAACGTACCGGCGCAGCATGCCATTCAGACGGCACTGGGCGGCTACCAGAGCATCAGCGAATTTATCATGCCCGGCGGGCGTCTCTATGAGCAGCGCCAGCGCGCGTGGGAACTGATCAACGATATCCCGGGTGTCAGCTGCGTGAAGCCGCAGGGTGCGCTCTATATGTTCCCGAAAATTGATGCTAAAAAATTCAATATCTTCGACGATCAGAAGATGGTGCTGGATTTCCTGTTACAGGAGAAGGTGCTGCTGGTTCAGGGCAGTGCCTTTAACTGGCCATGGCCCGACCATCTGCGCATCGTGACGCTGCCGCGCGTGGACGATCTGGAGATGGCGATCAATAAATTTGGCCGTTTTCTGCAAGGCTATCGTCAGTAATTGCGCCCGCGTATACTGAGGCTATTTGGGGAGGGCTTGTCTCTCCCCTGCCGGCCAACAGGAACGCGCATGACTCAAAGCCATTTCTTCGCTCACCTCTCCCGTCTTAAGCTGATCAACCGCTGGCCCCTGATGCGCAACGTGCGCACCGAAAACGTGTCTGAGCACAGCCTGCAGGTCGCCATGGTGGCGCACGCGCTGGCCGTGATCAAAAACCTCAAATTCAGCGGAGCGCTTAATGCCGACCGCATCGCGATGCTGGCGCTCTATCACGACGCCAGTGAGGTGCTCACCGGGGATTTACCGACGCCGGTGAAGTATTACAACGCGCAGATCGCCCACGAATATAAGAAGATCGAGAAGATTGCCCAGCAGAAGCTGATTGCGATGCTGCCCGACGAATTTCAGGCGGTCTATGCGCCGCTCATTGATGAGCATCTGCACAGCGAAGAGGAGCAGGCCGTGGTGAAACAGGCGGATGCGCTCTGTGCCTATGTAAAGTGCCTTGAGGAGCTCTCTGCCGGCAACAACGAGTTCTTGCTGGCCAAAGCGCGGCTGGAAAAGACGCTGGCGCAGCGCCGCTCACCGGAGATGGATTACTTCGTTGAGGTCTTTATTCCGAGTTTCAGCCTGTCGCTGGATGAGATCTCGCAGGACACGCCGCTGTAACCCGACGGCCTGGCCGCCGGGCCAGGCTTATGGGATCGGCGCGAAGCTGAAGCTGCCGTCAGACTCGCGGGTTATCGCCAGCTGCGCCAGCGAGTCGAGCTGAAGCGCGACCTCATTCAGGCGTGGCGTGTGCGCGGAGGGCTTGATCGCGACCACCGCACAGCCGGCGCTCAGGCCGGAGACGATGCCTGCAGGAGCATCTTCGGCCACCACACAGGATGCTGCCGCCAGGCCGAGCTTTTCCGCGCCCAGCAGATAGGGATCGGGCTCGGGTTTCCCTTTTGCCACCTGCTCCGCCGTAATGAACACCTCAGGCATCGGTAAGCCCGCCGCCCGATGACGTGCCTGCGCCACCGGCATCGATCCGGAGGTGACGATCGCCCAGGGGATCTGCAGCGCATTGAGCCGGTTGAGCAGCGACACTGCGCCCGGCAGCGCCTGTACACCCTCGGTATCCGCCGCTTCCGCCTGTTCCAGCGCGACAAATTCAGCCTGAATCGCGGCTTCCGGCTGGCCTGCCATAAAATGACGCAAAGAGGTAATCGCCTGTTTGCCATGAATGAAATCCAGGATCTCATCCGCCGCGATGCCATGACGGGCACCCCACTGGCTCCAGGCTCGTTCAACGGCTGGCAGGGAATCCACCAGCGTGCCGTCTAAATCAAAAAGAAAACCTCTGTAGGTCACGCGCTCCTCCTCAGGCATTAATCACTTGCGCAATTTCATTTGCACTCAAATGGTACTGACGCGGACAAGTCTGCCATAAAGCCAGCATGCGTTGATACTTTTCCCACATCGGGGTCTGGGCATTAAACCCGTGCGTGCCGGAGTCGAAGTGGGTGTAACGCCCTTCTGTGTTGACCATAAAGCGCACATAACCCAGCAGGCGGGCTTCCGTAGCGGCATCGAAGCCCAGGAAAGCGAGCCGCCGTTCATCCAGCTGCGGGCGCGCTTTGAGATTTGACCAGGAGACGTGAAGCGCGTGATGCATCTCCATAATGTCGATAACCGTCCGGCAGACCGCCTCGCTGAGTTCGCCAAACTCCTTGTCCAGCTCCCGCATCTGCAGCGCGTAACCGCGTTCGATAATGGTCTGGTAGCGCCGAAAGCGCTCGGCATTCTCCGGCTCAAGCATGGCCATGATTTTATACTGGTTGGTGAGTATCAGACGCTGTGCATGGGTCATTTCCATCATTCGCTCCCGGTCAGAGACCGCGCAGTTAATCGGCAATAGCGTGATGATTGCACAGCGTCAGCGGCACGGAAATCGCCGTATCGCCTTTCATTGATTTGGCCGCAGGTCAGCGGTAAATATTTTACCGCCAGCCCGGGAAAGATCAGAGATCGTCGAGGAAAGTGCGGTCGAGCTGTTTAAACGCGCGCTTTAACAGATCGGCCAGCGCCTGATAGGTTGGCTTGCCCTCTACCGGTGCGATAGCCTGCCCCGCGTCTTCCAGACGGGCACGCACTTCATGAAACCAGTTCAGCAGCGTCGGCGGCAGTGGCGTGATAGAGCGTTTACCCAGCCACCATAACCCCTGCATCGGCAGGCTGCAGGCAAACAGCGCTGTCGCCACGGCCGGGCCTAACTGCCCGCCCATCGCAACCTGCCAGGTCAGCGTGAAGATCGCCAGAGGGGGCATAAAACGAATGGCAAAACGGGTCGCCGTTGAAACGCGATTTTCCGGAAACACGGGTGCCAGGCGCTTATCAGCAGGCCAGGTTTTCATATAGTGCTGGCCGCGCTGAAACATCCGAAACCAACTGGTACTGCCAGATTCATTCGCCATGGCTTACCTCAACTAATACTGCAAAGATTAAAAAATAGTTACAACTACACAACTTTACGTGACATCCTTCAATTATTTTTGTCTTTAAAGTGGACTCCGGCTATCCTGACGCCGCACCGATACCCTTCGGAAGCGGAATGCGCCTTTGGGAAGAGGCCTGAGCCCTATTTTCGACAAGGCAATTTTCAAATTTTCACGTAAGATTAACGAAATTTTTTGCGGGAATGCAGAATTCTGTCTACCGCATGATGTTTGTCATTAATCTACCAGCTTTCATGGGCTACGCTGTTAGTCTGATTGCGTTTTATTTAGCCACTCTCAAAAAATAGGTACTTCCATGTCGAGTAAGTTAGTTCTGGTCCTGAACTGTGGCAGCTCTTCCCTTAAGTTTGCCATCCTCAACCCTGCAAGCGGTGAAGAATTCCTGTCGGGCCTGGCAGAATGTTTCCACCTTCCTGAAGCCCGCATCAAATGGAAGCTGGAAGGCGAAAAACAGGAAGCGCCTCTGGGTGCTGGCGCAGCGCATAGCGAAGCGCTGAACTTTATCGTTAAAACCATTCTGGCACAAAAACCTGAGCTTTCGGCACAAATTGCTGCAATCGGTCATCGCATCGTTCACGGCGGCGAGAAGCTGACGCAATCCGTCATCATTACCGAAGAGGTGGTTCAGGGCATTAAAGACGCCGCCTCTTTTGCACCGCTGCATAACCCGGCGCACCTGATCGGGATTGATGAAGCCATGAAAAACTTCCCTCATCTGTCAGATAAGAATGTGGCGGTATTCGACACCGCTTTCCATCAGACAATGCCGGAAGAGTCCTATCTCTACGCGCTGCCGTACAAACTGTATAAAGAGCATGGCGTCCGTCGCTATGGTGCGCATGGCACCAGCCACTTCTATGTGACCCACGAAGCCGCCAGAATGCTGAACAAGCCGCTGGCGTCGCTGAACATCATTACCTGCCACCTCGGTAACGGCGGTTCCGTCTCGGCGATTCGCAACGGCGAGTGCGTCGACACCTCTATGGGTCTGACCCCGCTGGAAGGTCTGGTCATGGGCACGCGCAGCGGTGACATCGACCCGGCCATCGTCTTCTTCCTGCACGACACCCTGGGCATGAGCGTCGACGCCATCAATAAACTGCTGACCAAAGAGTCTGGCCTGCTGGGCCTGACCGAAGTCACCAGCGACTGCCGTTACGTGGAAGACAACTACGCCACCAAAGAAGATGCGAAGCGTGCGATGGATGTCTTCTGCCATCGCCTGGCGAAATATATCGGCAGCTACACAGCGCTGATGGATGGCCGTCTTGACGCCGTGGTCTTCACCGGCGGCATCGGCGAGAACGCCGCGATGGTGCGTGAACTTTCCCTGAAAAAGCTCGCGCTGCTTGGCTTTGACGTCGACCACGATCGCAACCTGGCAGCCCGTTTCGGCAAGTCAGGCTACATCAATAAAGAAGGCACCCGCCCGGCACTGGTGATCCCGACCAACGAAGAGCTGGTCATCGCCCAGGACGCCGCGCGTCTGACCGCCTGAGTCCTTTTCTCCGTCAGCCCAGGCTGACGGAGTTGTTTTTGACACCCTGCCATGACTGAGAGGTTCAAACGTGTCACGTACAATTATGCTCATTCCGACCGGCACCAGCGTCGGCCTGACCAGCGTCAGTCTCGGTGTGATCCGCGCGATGGAGCGCAAAGGCGTCCGCCTCAGCGTGTTCAAGCCGATTGCCCAGCCACGCTCCGGAGGCGACAACCCGGATCAGACCACCACCATCATCCGTAAAAACTCCTCCATTCCTGCTGCCGAACCGCTGCTGATGTCACGCGTCGAGTCGCTGCTGGGGTCAAACCAGCAGGATGCGCTGATGGAAGAGATCATCTCCCGTTACCATGCCAGCAGCCAGAATGCGGAGGTGGTGCTGGTGGAAGGTCTGGTGCCGACCCGTAAGCATCAGTTCGCCAACGCGCTGAACTATGAAATCGCCAAAACCCTGAACGCGGAAATCGTCTTCGTGATGGCGCTGGGCAATGACTCGCCGGCACAGCTCAAAGAGCGTATCGAGCTGACCCAGAGCAGCTTCGGCGGCCAGAAGAACAAAAATATCACCGGCGTCATCATCAACAAACTCAACGCGCCGGTCGACGATCAGGGCCGTACCCGCCCTGACCTGTCAGAGATTTTCGATGATTCGTCCAAAGCCAGCATCGCCAATATCGATCCTAAACAGCTCTTCTCCGACAGCCCGCTGCCGGTGCTGGGCTGCGTGCCGTGGAGTTTCGATCTGATCGCGACCCGTGCGATCGATATGTGCCGCCATCTGGATGCCCGCATCATCAACGAAGGGGAGATTCAGACCCGCCGCGTGAAATCGGTCACCTTCTGTGCGCGCAGCATCCCGCACATGCTGGAGCATTTCCGTCCCGGCTCGCTGCTGGTGACCTCAGCCGACCGCCCGGATGTGCTGGTCGCCGCCTGCCTGGCCGCCATGAACGGCATTGAGATCGGTGCCATCCTGCTGACCGGTAACTACGAGATTGACGACCGCATCGCCCGTCTCTGCGACCGCGCCTTCCAGACCGGCCTGCCGGTGTTTATGGTGAAAACCAATACCTGGCAGACCTCACTGAGCCTGCAGAGCTTCAACCTGGAAGTCCCGGCTGACGATACGCAGCGCATCGAGAAAGTACAGGAGTATGTTGCCGGTTACATCAACGCGGACTGGATTGAGTCCCTGACCGCCACCTCCGAGCGCAGCCGTCGCCTCTCACCACCGGCCTTCCGCTATCAGCTCACCGAGCTGGCGCGTAAAGCGGGCAAACGCGTGGTGCTGCCAGAGGGCGATGAGCCGCGTACGGTGAAAGCCGCCGCCATCTGTGCCGAGCGCGGTATCGCGACCTGCGTCCTGCTGGGCAACCCGGATGAGATCCAGCGCGTCGCTGCGGCGCAGGGCGTGGAGCTGGGCAAAGGCGTAGAGATTGTCGATCCGGAAGTGGTGCGTGAAAACTACGTGCCGCGCCTGGTCGAACTGCGTAAGAACAAAGGCATGACCGAAGTGGTCGCTCAGGAGCAGCTGGAAGATAATGTGGTGCTGGGCACCATGATGCTGGAGAGCGGCGAAGTCGATGGTCTGGTGTCCGGTGCAGTACACACCACCGCCAACACCATTCGTCCGCCACTGCAGCTGATCAAAACCGCCCCGAACAGCTCACTGGTCTCTTCCGTGTTCTTTATGCTGCTGCCGGAGCAGGTGCTGGTCTACGGCGACTGCGCCATTAACCCCGATCCGACGGCTGAGCAGCTGGCTGAGATCGCGATCCAGTCGGCCGATTCTGCCAAAGCCTTTGGTATCGATCCGCGCGTGGCGATGATCTCCTACTCTACCGGCACGTCCGGCGCAGGCAGCGACGTGGAGAAAGTCCGCGAAGCCACCCGCATCGCTCAGGAGAAACGTCCGGATCTGGTGATTGACGGTCCGCTGCAGTATGACGCCGCGATCATGGAAGATGTGGCGAAATCGAAAGCGCCAGACTCGCAGGTTGCCGGTCGCGCGACGGTGTTCATCTTCCCGGATCTCAACACCGGTAACACCACCTATAAAGCGGTACAGCGTTCAGCCGACCTGATCTCGATCGGGCCGATGCTGCAGGGTATGCGCAAGCCGGTCAACGACCTGTCGCGCGGCGCGCTGGTGGATGACATCGTCTACACCATCGCCCTGACGGCTATCCAGTCTCAGCAGGCGGAAGGCTAAGCCTTCGGCACTCACGAAAAAGGCATGCCCCAGGGCATGCCTTTTTTTTACAGGTGACTCTGCAACCCGCCCGGTCACCCGACCGGGAGCGTTCACTCAGGCGCGGTTTTCGCCGTTGCGGCTCATCCAGAGTGACAGCGCTTTCAGCGAGTCGTCGGTGAACTCGTCACAGCGGGCGGTGATCTCATCGGGCGTCATCCAGATAATCTCATCCACTTCCGACTCCTGCATGGCGAAAGGTCCGTGCGAAACACAGCTGAACAGACCGCCCCAGACGCGGCAGTGCTGATCTTCGAAGTAGAATTTGCCATGCTCGGCAAACGGCACCGCGGCGATCCCCAGCTCCTCTTCCGCTTCACGGCGCGCAGATTCCAGCATATCTTCACCGCTCTGCACCACGCCGCCTGCGGTCGCATCCAGCTTGCCCGGCATAAAATCTTTTATCTCTGTGCGGCGCTGCACCAGAATCTTGCCCATACCGTCATGAACCACGATATAGGTGGCGCGATGACGCAGACACTGAGCACGCATCTGCGCTCGTGACGCCTGAGCAACGACTTCATTCTCTTCGTTTACGATATCGACCCACTCGATGCCGTCACCCGCCGTTTCATCCACCATCAGTAACCCTTTCCAGTTTGGCGTACACCTGGGTACGCAGTTTGCCACGTCGTTATTTTTATGTGGCGTAAGGTAATCACTTCCGCCAGCCTGAGCAAGCCCTGGCGCTTACCGATTTTTACCACTTTCTGCTAACCACAGCTGTACCGAGGCTCGCTGCCACTGAAACTCAGCATAATGCCGAAGACGATCGGGCAAGGGATCCCCATGCAGGACCAGCCGGTTGAGCATCACCGCCAGATCGGTATCGGCAATTGACCACTCACCGAACAGGTTCTGCTGTCCGTCCGGCAGCAGGCGCCCGACCGCCGTAACCAGTTTATCCACCGCCTGCTGCGCTGAGGCCGTCAGCGGCGCAAAGCGCTCTCCGGCAAACAGCACCTCGGTCGGGCGCTCCTGACGGATCCAGAGGAAGTCACTGCGCAGCCAGGCCTGGATTTCCCGGGCGCGGGCGCGCTTCTCACGATCGCGGGGATAGAGGCGCTCAAACTCGGGTGCCGGAAAGCGCTCTTCAAGGTATTCGGTAATCGCCGAGGATTCGCTTAACAGAAAGGTGTCGATCTGCAGCGTCGGAACCCGGCAGGTCAGCGACAGCGCGCGATACGCCTCGGCATATTGCTGATTCTGAGACAAATCGACGCGTTTAAGCTGAAAGGGGATCCCTTTCTCGGAGAGGGCAACATAGGCCGACATGGCATAAGGACTGAAAAATGATGAATCTGACCACAGGGTGATGGGCGGATAATTCATCGGTTACCTCAATTGGCTGTCAGGGTTGCATCATGTTTACCGATTTTTTTTTGGGAAGGCAACGCCGGGCTCATCCGATCTCTGCCGCCGGAATGAAGAAAGCGCGACGCGACGCACGATAGAGTGGCACGACTCTTCTATGCTGAAAGGTGCAAATAACAAAAACATCAAGGGAGCCGCAACATGCACATTCTCATTACCGGTGGCACGGGACTGATTGGCCGCCACCTGATTCCGCGCCTGCAGCAGCTGGGGCATCAGATCAGCGTGGTGACGCGGGATGTGGTCAGCGCGCGGGAGAAACTGGGCGATCAGGTCGCGCTCTGGTCCGGTCTGGCACAACAGCCGAACCTGGATAATATCGATGCAGTAATTAATCTGGCGGGCGAACCGATCGCCGACAAACGCTGGACGGAGCCGCACAAGCAGCAGCTGTGCGAGAGCCGCTGGCAGATCACCGAGCAGATCGTTTCCCTGATCAACGCCAGCACTACGCCGCCCGCCGTGCTGATCTCAGGATCGGCGACCGGCTATTATGGCAATACCGGCGATCTGGTGCTGACGGAGGAGGATCAGGGACACGACGAGTTTACCCATCAGCTCTGCGCCCGCTGGGAGCAGCTTGCGCTGGCGGCGGAGAGCGAACGCACCCGCGTCTGCCTGCTGCGCACCGGCGTGGTGCTGGCCCGTGAAGGCGGCGCGCTCAGCAGAATGAAACTGCCCTTTAAGCTGGGGATCGGCGGCCCGCTCGGCAGCGGCAAGCAGTATATGCCGTGGATCCATCTGGACGACATGGTCAACGCCATTCTCTGGCTGCTGGATCATGAGGATCTGCGCGGCCCGTTCAACATGGTCGCGCCCTACGCGGTGCGCAATGAGCAGTTCGCCGCCACGCTGGGCCGGGTAATGCATCGTCCGGCCTTTATGCGCACGCCGGCCAGCGCCATTAAGCTGATGATGGGAGAGTCGTCGGTTCTGGTGCTGGGCGGACAGCATGTGCTGCCAAAGCGGCTGGAAGCCTCTGGTTTTGGCTTCCGCTGGTACGATCTGCAGGAGGCGCTACAGGATGTCGCAGGCTAAATGCGGGCGGCGCTGAGCCGCCCGCATTTCATCAGCTGCGCTGCTCCGCGACCGGTGACTTGATGGCCTTTTCGTCACGCGTGTGCCCCGGTTGGGGCACACGAATGATAAAGGTCAGCACGCCCGCAAACACATACAGCGCCGTATAGGCCCAGACCACACCGACAATGTCGAAGAACGGCAGGATAACCGAGGCGATAGCCGGAGCCACAAAGTTACTCAGCCCGGCAGAAAGGTTGTAAATCGAGACCGCGGCGCCCTTGTGATGCGGCTCCAGCGTCGGAAACACGGCGGTCATCGGGACAAAGGCGGCGACAAAGATCCCCAGCATGACCGCAGGGATTAACGCGACCCAGAAGTTATGCCCTGCATAGAGCGGCAGGTAATAAAAGGTCAGGCTGGAAATCGCCATCCCCAGGCAACCGAACCAGCGCACCTGACGGATCCAGCCCAGCTTCTCGCCCGTGAGACCCCAGAAAATATTCGTGAAGATGGTGACAAAGAAGAACACCGCCCAGATCTGCAGCCATTCGGAAATGGAGAAGCCAAGCCGATCCACAAACAGCAGCGGCATGACAATCGCGAAACCAAACAGCGACAGCGTATTGATGATGCGGATCAGGCAGGCATAAAACACATGCTGATTGGTGAACAGGATCGTCACGGCGCGCCCCATCTCTGTCATCTTGTCACGCATCGGCAGATTCACACGGGAGCGATCCACGGGCACACTGCGCAGGCTGAACCAGGCGAGGATCCCGCCACAGGCCACCCAGATGATCGCCAGCCAGAGCGTTCCGGTTTCCCCCAGCATCGGGATGGTGAGGCTGGGCAGGTAGCTGCCCACCACGCCGATGCCGACAGAATACATCGCCCAGAACCAGCCGGTCGCCGCCGCCAGTTTTTCGCGCGGCAGCACCTGCACCAGCATCATCATAAACGAGTAGATAAACAGCGGATAAGCCAGTCCGCGAATGCCGTAGAACAGCACCATCAGCGGATAGTTACGCAGACCCAGCCCCAGCGACATAAACAGCGCGTGCATCACAATCCAGAGCACAAAGCCAATCATCATCGCACGCAGCGGCGTGATCAGCTCGGCGACCACGCCCGAGGCCCAGGCCGCCACCGCAGCCGCTAAGCCATAGAAGGTGAAAACGACCGCCGACTGCGCGGGCGTAAAGCCCATATCGGTGATATGACGCGACAGAAACGCCATTTCAAAGCCGTCGCCCGCCATGAAGATGGCGATAGCGAGGAAGCCCCAGAACATCTTTTTCGGTAAGCCAAACCAGTATTCGTTCGATTGCATCACAATTACCTTCTGTCTGGTTAGTCGTTATACAGGCAGCAAGCTGCGCACCTGCTGTTGCTGGATATAGAGTTCCCGGAACAGACGCAGCCGCTGTTGCAGCCAGGCGCCCCGCGTCTCGTCCGGCTGATAGCGGGCCTGTACAGGCGGCTTCAGGCAGACCTCATGCTCAGCGCCGCCGTCGGCCAACCACGCTAAACGTGCCGCACCCAGCGCGCCCGACGCGCTGGCCGGATGGGTCACAATCGGCAGTTGCAGCACATCGGCGATCAGCTGTGCCCATAGTGTGCTGCGTGCTCCACCCCCGGTCAGGCTGCATTGCTGAATGCGAGGCGTGGTATCGCCGAGCACCTTCAGGCCATCGGCCAGGCCGAACGCCACGCCTTCTGCTACCGCATAGCCCAGCAGAGCGCGCGGCGTCTCATGGCGCAGATTGAAGAAAGAACCGGCGGCGTCAGGATCGTTGTGCGGCGTGCGTTCACCCGACAGATAGGGCAGGAAAACCGGCGCGCTGCGCAGTTGCGCCTCGCTGAGCTGCGCCATCTCCTCCATCAGCTGGCTTTCGCTGACGGAGAGCAGGTTGCACAGCCAGCGCAGGCAACTGGCGGCGCTGAGCATCACGCTCATCTGATGCCAGCGGCCCGGTAACGCATGGCAAAAGGCGTGCACTCCGCGTTCAGGATCGGCCTGCAGGCGATCGTTGACGACAAAGATCACCCCGGAGGTCCCCAGTGAGATAAAGGCATCACCCGGATTCACCGCCCCTACGCCGACCGCAGAGGCGGCATTGTCGCCGCCGCCGCCCGCCACGGTGACCGCAGCAGGCAGGCCCCACTCGCTCGCCAGTGTCGGATCCAGCCGTGCGCTGATGGCGCTGCCCTCCACCAGTTCAGGCATCCGGTCGCGCGTCAGTCCGCTGATGGCCAGTAGTTCGTCCGACCAGTCACGCCGGGCGACATCGAGCCACAGCGTGCCGGCAGCATCCGAAGGCTCACTGAAAAAGTGCCCGGTAAGCCGCCAGCGCAGGTAATCTTTCGGCAGCAGAACCTTGTCAATGCGGCTGAAAATATCCGGCTCATGTTCCGCGACCCAGTGCAGTTTTGGCAGCGTGAAGCCGGGCATGATCATGTTGCCGCTGATGTCGGTGATCCGGGGATGGCTCGTCTGCAGTCTTTCACACTGCGGGGCACTGCGCGTGTCGTTCCAGAGGATACAGGGGCGCAGCACCTTCCCTGCATCATCCAGCAGCACGGCCCCGTGCATCTGTCCCGAGAGCCCAATCGCACGGATCTCAGCCCACGCCTGAGGAAACTGATGCCGTAATGCAGCCAGAACCTCGCTGCACGCCTGCCACCAGCGTTCAGGATCCTGCTCTGCCCAGTGAGGATGAGGACGCTGCACGCTCAGCGTCGCGTGCTGCGAGGCGACAATCTCACCCTGCGTATCAATCATCAGCGCTTTAAGCTCTGAGGTGCCGATATCTATGCCGAGATACATGATTACACCGCCGCCAGTTCAGGCTGTTTCAGCCACTGCTGCAACCGCACAACCGTGCGGGTCACCAGTGCGTGGAAAGCCTTATCAGAGGCCAGCTCCGCAAACAGCGCACGATCGCTCAGGAATGCAGCGAGCGGATCGGCGCTGGCGAACTGCCTGCGCAGCGTATCGGCCTGAAGCGCACCGTCCTGATAGGCATAGGGCAGATCGTCACTGGCCCATCGCTGCATAAACAGGAAGAACAGCGCCGGGATCACCGCCGTGGCGGCAGGCTGCGTGCCACGCTGGTAGCATGCCTGCAGAGTGGGCGTCACCATGCCGGGAATTTTGGACAAGCCGTCGGCACCGACGCGCTGATTGGTGTCTTTGATGTAAGCATTACTGAAGCGGGCCAGCACCACGTCGCGATACTCCGCTAAATCCAGCGGGCTGGGCGACAGGCAGGGAATGACATCCTGAGTTACATAGTCGTGAGCCAGTTGATAAATCGCCGGATGGCGTGTGCTCTCATCGATATAGTTCAGACCAATCAGCGTACCGGCCCAGGCGATTGCGGCGTGTGTCGCGTTGAGAATGCGAATTTTCGCCTCTTCCCACGGCAGCACCGATTCCACTAGTTCAGCTCCAACCATCTCCAGCGCCGGACGTCCGGCAATAAAATCATCCTCAATGACCCACTGAATGAAGGATTCGGCCATCACGGCGGCGCCATCCTGTTTACCGGTCGCCGCCTGCACGCGTTCGGCCACGTCCGGGGTCGGACGCGGGGTAATGCGATCGACCATGGTATTCGGTGAGCGGGTTCGGGAGCGCACCCAGTCGGCCAGTCCGCTATCGCCTTTGGCCATCAGAAACGTCAGGAAAGCCTCGCGGAAGCGCTCGCCGTTGTGGCGCAGATTGTCACAGTTCAGCAGCGTCACCGGCGCACCGCCCTGCGCCACGCGCTGCGTCAGAATCCGGCTGAGCGCGCCGTAAAGCGTGCGGGTATCGCCACCCAGATCGGCCTGCACATCCGCATGTGCGAGATCCAGGGTAAAGGCGGGGGTCAGGTAGTAACCCGCTTCGGTGACGGTAAAGCTGATGACACGCGTTTCCTCGCGCGCGCCCTGCTCACTCAGCGCATGCAGCTCACTGTCCCAGGGCAGAATCCTGCGCAGCGAGGTGATGGTTTCGTAGTCGCGCCTGCCGTCAGGCGTCACGGTTTCCAGCACATACTCGCCCTGCTGCGCCGTGAGCTGATTAAGCAGCGGCACCGCGTCATTGCGGATATTGCCGAGTGCGATGCCCCAGCTTTCGTCACCCTGCTCACGCAGCTTGTGCAGATACCACGCCTGATGTGCCCGATGAAAAGATCCCGCGCCGATGTGCATCCACACTGATTGGTCGTTCATATTCGCCTCATTTAAACATTTGCCACAACGAAGGGCATTTGCCCGATGGCGTTAAGCATAGTGCCCATGACGCCGATCCATCTGCGAGCCATGTCACAAATAATACATTTGCTCTTTTATAGGGCTTTTGCTCAGTTGGTGCTTTTCCTCCCGCGTGGCGGTAAGATGTTCTCCCGAATTCGACGGAACAGCGTGATGAGCAGAGAAGAAAAAAAGCAGGAGCTGGCCGCACGTGCCGCATGGATGTATTACGTCGCGGGCGTGACGCAGCAGGAGATCGCGCAGGCACTGGGACTGTCGCGCCAGGTCGCGCAGCGTCTGGTTTCCAGCGCACGCGAAATGGGTATGGTGAACGTGAAGATCGATCATCCCGTCACACACTGCCTTCAGCTGGCGCGTGAGGTGCAGGCGAAGTTTGGTCTGGATTTATGCCGCGTCGTGCCATCGGCCAGCCTGAATGATGAGGCTATCCAGCAGATGCTGGCCGTCGAAGGCGCGGCCGTGATGACGCAGTTCATCAATGAGGAAACGCCGCAGGTGTTTGGAATTGGCTCCGGCAAAACCCTCAGGTCCATGATCGATGCGCTGCCCTGGGTTGAACGCCCGCAGCATCATTGCGTTTCCATGATTGGCGCCATCGCGCGGGATGATTCCGGCACACGCTATGACGTGCCGCTGAAGATGGCCGAAAAGATGCAGGGCAAGTATTTCTTTATCCCTGCGCCGCTCTACGCCGATACGCCGCAGGACAAAGCGATGTGGGTGCAGCATAAGGTCTATCAGCGCGTCATCGATCGCGCCTTACAGGCGGACGTGGCCTTTGTGGGTATCGGAGAAGTGATGCCGGGCTGTCCGTTAAACGCCGAGGGATTTATTACCGATGCGCAGGTTGCGGCGCTGAACGGGCGCGGCGTGGTGGGCGAAATGCTCGGACACTTTTTCAATCAGCAGGGTGAACGGGTGTGGGGAGAAACGGATGCGCTGCTGACCAGCGTGCAGCTGGAAAGTCAGACGCAGCGCAAAATCATCGGCTTCGCAGGCAGCGAGCGTAAGTATCCGGCCATCCGTGCCGCTTTGCAGGGCGGCTGGATATCGGGACTGGTGACGGATGAGGATACGGCGCTGAAGCTGCTGCAGACGTGATCGCCCGGCGTCGGGGCAGCCCGGGACGCATAAATCCTGCCACCGCCCGGACGCGGCGCGCAGGGCACATCACGCCCGTGCCCTGCTGCCCTCACCGTCACGCTCTGCCAGCGGTTACTTCAGCGACCCTTTCAGGAACTGCTGCAGACGCGGGCTTTTCGGGTTACCGAACACCTCCGCAGGCGGTCCCTGCTCTTCGATTTTGCCCTGATGCAGGAAAATGACATGGCTGGAGACGTGACGGGCGAACTCCATCTCATGGGTAACAACCACCATGGTTTTGCCCTCTTCTGCCAGCTTCTGCATGATGCGCAGCACCTCTCCGACCAGTTCCGGGTCCAGCGCGGAGGTCGGTTCGTCGAACAGGAGCACTTCCGGCTCCATCGCCAGCGCGCGCGCAATCGACACACGCTGCTGCTGCCCCCCCGACAAGTGCACCGGATACTTCGCCTGCGCGCGCGCATCGATGCCCACCTTATCCAGATAGCGAATGGCGCGTTCACGGGCGTCCGCTTTGCTCAGCCCCAGCACCTGAATCGGCGCTTCCATCACGTTCTCCAGCACCGTCATGTGGCTCCAGAGATTGAAGTGCTGGAACACCATGGTCAGGCTGGTGCGTAGCGCCCGCAGTTGCTCTTTGTCAGCCACTTTGAGCTGACCATCTTTGTCGCGAACCAGCGTAATCTGCTGGTTGTTGACCACAATCGTGCCCTCACTCGGTTTTTCGAGGAAGTTGATGCAGCGTAAAAAGGTACTTTTCCCTGAACCGGACGAGCCAATGATACTGATCACATCGCCCGCCTGAGCCGTCAACGAGACCCCTTTCAGCACTTCATGTTCACCGTAACGCTTATGCAGTTCGGTGACGCTTAATTTATTATCAGCCATAGTTCTACTCAATGCGATGAAGAGGGTTTCACGTGGGCCAGCCAGCGGCGCTCCGCCAGGCGGAACAGGCTGATCAACACGTAAGAGATAATCAGATAGAGCACAGCCGCCAGCCCGAAGGCGGTAAACGGCTGATAGGTCGCGGAGTTAATATCCCGCGCGATTTTCAGCAGATCCGGCACCGTGGCGGTAAAGGCCAGCGCCGTGGAGTGCAGCATCAGGATCACTTCGTTGCTGTAAACCGGCAGCGCCGTCCGCAGCGCCGAGGGCAGGATAATGCAGCGATAGAGTTTAAAGGTGGAGAAGCCATAGGCCCGCGCCGCTTCGATCTCGCCGTGGGGCACCGAACGAATCGCTCCGGCAAAGATTTCCGTGGTGTAGGCGCAGGTGTTGAGCGTAAACGCGAGCAGCGTGCAGTTCAGTCCGCTGCGGAAAAAGGCGTTCAGCAGCTCCGTGCCTTTGACAATTTCCAGCGTATACATGCCGGAGTAGAAGACCAGCAGCTGCACATAGAGCGGCGTACCGCGAAACACGTAGGTAAACAGCCAGACCGGAAAACTGATAAAGCGGTTAGGTGAAACCCGCGCTATCGCCAGCAGAATCGCCAGACATCCGCCCAGCGTCACCGACAGGATCAGCAGCCACAGGGTGATGGCGACGCCGGTAAACCGGTAGCCGTCGGTCCAGAGCAGCGATTTCCAGTATTCCTGAATGATATCAATCATAACTTGCCCTCTTCACGCCGACGGTATAGCGCCGGTTCAGCCACCACAACACGCCGTTGGAGAGAGTGGTAAACACCAGATAGATCACACCGGCCACAATGGCGAAGTAGAACGGCTGCCAGGTGCTTTTGCCCGCCAGCTGGGTCGCCTTCACCACATCCTCCAGCCCCAGCAGCGAGACCAGTGCGGTGGCTTTCAGAATGACCTGCCAGTTGTTGCCGATCCCCGGCAGCGCGTAGCGCATCATGGCCGGGAACAGAATGCGGCGGAACACCTGCGCGCCGGTGAAGCCGAACGCGGTGGCCGCTTCGATCTGCCCTTTCGGCACCGCCATAAAGGCTCCACGGAAGGTTTCGGTAAAGTAGGCACCGTAGATAAAGCCGAGCGTGATGATACCGGCGACCATCGGGTCGATATCAAACTGCGCCATGCCCAGCGCATCGGTAACCTGGTTGAGGACAATCTGCAGACCGTAGAAGATCAGCAGCATCAGTACGAGGTCCGGCACACCGCGAATCAGCGTGGTGTAGCCTTCAAAGACGAACGCCAGTGGCCGGTTGCGTGACAGTTTTGCGCCAGCGCCTATCAGGCCCAGCAGCACTGCCAGCAGCACAGAGGTCAGCGCCAGCTCCAGCGTCACCAGGGTGCCCCGAAGAATTACATCAGAATAGCCATACAGCATCGAGAGGGTCCTGTCGTGGGGTGAAAACGAAACGCTGCCCGCCAGCGTTCGACGGGCAGTTTAGCTCTATCTCGTGGTTGCAGATACCCTCTGCCCCGACCGAAGCGGCTCAGGCGGGCAGAACGGCGCACTGCACAGCGGATAAAGCGACAGGATGGTTAGTCGCCGTACACATTAAAGTCGAAGTATTTCTTCGCAATCTTGTCGTAGGTGCCATCTTTGCGCATCTCGGTAAACGCTTTATCGATGGCCGCTTTCAGTTCGCTGTCATCTTTACGCAGTCCCATGCCGGTGCCGACGCCAAAGATCTTGTCATCTTTCACCGCCGGGCCCGCGAACGCATAGTTCTTACCGACCGGCTGCTTCAGGAAACCTTCACTGGCCTGCACTTCATCCTGGAAGGCCGCATCGATACGCCCGGCATTCAGATCCTGATAGACCAGATCCTGGTTCGCATAAGGCGTGATGGTCACGCCTTTTGGCCGCCAGTTCTCGTTGGCATAGGTTTCCTGGGTGGTGCCCTGCAGCAGACCGATATTTTTCCCTTTCAGCGACTCGATGGTCGGCTCGATCTTAGAGCCTTTCGGTGCCACTAAACGCGCATTTGCCGCGTAGAGTTTCTCTGAGAAGGCGATCTCTTCCTGACGTTTGGCGGTGATGGAGAGTGAGGAGATGATGGCGTCAATTTTCTTCGCTTTCAGCGACGGGATCAGCGCATCGAAGTCACTTTCCACGTAGGTACACTGGGTATGAATGCGTTTACAGATTTCGTTAGCGAGGTCGATGTCGAAGCCCACTAACTTGCCTTGCGCGTTTTTCGACTCAAACGGTGGGTAAGTTGGATCGGTACCGATACGGATGGAACCCGGCACCGCCGCAAAAACGCTGGCAGCACTGGATAAGCCCAGCATCAGGGAAAGAGCCAGAACACGCTTTTTCATAGATTACCCTCAAGTAAAGTGCTTTTTGTTATGTGGTTCGTGATGTGTTTGCGCAAATTAATCTGCATGTTTCATGCCAGTTCTGCAAGCAATCCACGCAGTTAGCGTGACGTCAGACCGGGGAAAACGCTGTGTTTGTGAGGGGAATATAGCAGCGAAGTAAAAGAGAAAAAGCGACGTTGTTAACTTTTGGTGCATCAAATGCACGAAGAGTGATCCGTGGCGCGCTTATGCACTAAATAAGTGCGCCAGCGGAACTTTATGCACCCTGCCAGCGCGTGAAAAGATCTTCCGGCAATTCAATATCGAACTGGTCGATGACCCGGTTCACGGTCTGATCGATCAGCTGGTCGATGGTCTCAGGGCGATGATAAAACGCCGGCACGGGCGGCATGATAATCGCGCCCAGCTCTGCCGCGGTCGTCATCATCCGCAGGTGTCCCACGTGCAGCGGAGTTTCCCGCACGCACAGCACCAGCTTGCGCTGCTCTTTCAGTACCACATCAGCGGCGCGGGTCAGCAGCGAATCGCTGTAGCTGTGTACGATGCCCGACAGCGTTTTCATCGAGCAGGGTAAGATCGCCATGCCCAGGGTTTTAAACGAGCCGGACGAGATGTTTGCTGCAATATCGCGCACGTCATGCACCACATCGGCCAGTGCCTGCACATCGCGCACCGAATAGTCGCTCTCCAGCCCCAGGGTCTGACGCGCCGCGTTGCTCATGACCAGATGCGTTTCCACCCCTTCCACCTGCTGCAGCACCTGCAGCATGCGCACGCCGTAGATCACCCCGCTTGCGCCAGAGATGCCAATGATGAGTCGTTTCATAGTCCAACCTTATGTCTGCCAGTGCGCCATCATACGCGGCCAGCGGGATTCTGAAAACAAACAGGGCGGGATTGCTCCCGCCCTGCTCTATGCGACCCGGCTCAGTACCGCATCAGCCTTCGTTGTGCAGCTCAAGGTTCTCGACCTCGTTCTGACGCTGCAGCGCTTTGGCATCATCGTTACGCAGCGATTCGAGATACTCCAGATACTGCTGATCGACATCTTTGGTGACGTAGACGCCGTTAAACACGGAGCACTCGAACTGTGCAATCTCCGGGTTCTCTTCACGCACCGCCTCGATCAGATCGTCCAGGTCCTGGAAAATCAGCGCATCGGCTTTGATCAGCTGACGAATCTCTTCCACTTCACGACCGTGTGCGATCAGTTCGGTGGCGCTCGGCATATCGATACCGTAGACGTTCGGGAAACGGATCTCCGGGGCCGCAGAGGCCAGATAGACCCGTTTCGCGCCCGCTTCACGCGCCATCTCGATAATCTGCTCGGAGGTGGTGCCGCGTACGATCGAGTCATCCACCAGCAGCACGTTTTTATCACGGAATTCGGCGCGGTTCGCGTTGAGCTTGCGGCGCACCGCGCTGCGGCGTAACTGCTGGCCTGGCATGATAAAGGTCCGGCCCACGTAGCGGTTCTTCACAAAGCCCTGACGATAGGGTTTGTCGAGGATACGGGCAATTTCCAGCGCGATATCGGTTGAGGTCTCCGGAATCGGGATCACCACATCGATATCAAGATCTTCCCATTCGCGGGCAATCTTCTCGCCCAGCTTGGTCCCCATGCGGACACGGGCGCTGTAGACCGAGATTTTGTCCAGGAAGGAGTCTGGACGGGCAAAATAGACATATTCGAACAGGCACGGATTGCTCTTCGGGTTTTCCGCACACTGGCGGGTCGAGAGCTGGCCCTGCTCGGTGACATAGACCGCTTCGCCGGGTGCCACGTCACGAATGAACTCAAAGCCCAGCGTATCCAGCGCCACGCTCTCGGAGGCGACCATATATTCGGTGCGGCCATCCGCGATGACGCGCTTACCCAGCACCAGCGGACGGATGCCGTTCGGATCGCGGAAGGCGACCATACCGTGACCGATAATCATTGCGACGACGGCGTAGGCGCCACGCACCTGCTGATGCAGGGCGGCGACCGCCGCAAAAATGTTGTCGGCTTCCAGCGGGTCGTTCTGGAAACGGTCTAACTCCTGCGCAAAGATATTCAGCAGGATTTCAGAATCTGATGTGGTGTTAACGTGACGACGGCCCTTTTCGAACAGGTGCTTACGCAGCACATGGGCGTTAGTCAGGTTACCGTTGTGCGCCAGGGTAATACCATACGGCGAGTTTACGTAGAAAGGTTGCGCTTCAGAGGCACTGGAGCTTCCCGCTGTGGGATACCGCGCGTGACCAATCCCCATGTTGCCCTGCAGACGCTGCATGTGGCGTGCTTCGAAAACGTCGCTGACGAGGCCGTTTGCCTTTCGCAGGCGAAAACATTTCAGCGCATCGATAGTACAAATGCCTGCGGCATCCTGCCCGCGGTGCTGGAGCACCGTTAACGCGTCATAGATCGACTGGTTGACCGGCATGAAACCGGTGATACCGACAATACCGCACATGTTGTCATTTCCTCATTAAGCCGCACTCCCGGTCACATCACCGGGGTAAAAAACTCGACGTGCTTTTCAGGTAATCAAAAAACCACCTGATGATATAACTGAACTCGGGAATGAGTTGGGACTGCTGCCAGTCCGGACTTCTGGAAAAGCCAGTGAATGTATCAAGGAAGAACAGCAAAGCGGCTACGATCAGCACACCCCGCAACGCCCCGAAACAGACGCCCAACACCCGGTCGGTTCCCGACAGGCCGGTTTTTTCCACCAGCGAGCCGATAACGTAGTTCACGATGGCTCCCACAATCAGGGTCGCCACAAACAGCACACCGATGGCGATACCGTTACGAACCAGTTCGTCGTCAAAACCTGTAAACCAGACTGCAAGGTAGGCGTAGTAATGACTGGCGACAAAAAACGCGCATCCCCAGGTAACGAGAGATAAGGCTTCCCGGACAAACCCGCGAACGAGGCTGACCAGAGCCGAAAAACCAACTACCGCAATAATGACGTAATCAATCCAGATCATGAACTTTTCCAGCGCCAGTGCAATTGCACCCCTGCATCCAGTTCGGGGCGCATTCTAACAGAAAAAGAAAACGTTTGCGTAGCGGTTTTCTTTTTCTGCATCCATAAAAAGGGCGATGAAAAAAAAGACCATCGCCCGGTTGATTTTCAGCCAGACAGTCCGTTGAAAATCTTCATATTTTCAGACCAGAGACCGGCTTAACCGGTGAATCTGGCGGCGCAAAGACGCGGCCTGTTATTGCTATCGGCAGCGTCGATGAACGCGTTAACGAGCGCTGTAAGGCTTCACGACGCCGCCCAGCCCTGAGATGCTTTTCAGCTCGCCCACCGCACTCTGCATTTTGGCTTTCGAGGCATCCGGTCCCACATAAATGCGGGTGATCTGACCCTGTACCGGCGTGGAAGGCACGGTAAAGGCGCGGTAGCCCGACAGCCGCAGCTGCGCAACGATCTCATTGACTTTGCTCGCGTTCTTCAGCGCCCCCAGCTGTACAACGTAAGCCTGCCCTGCCGGGGCGGTGCTCTCGGCGGCTTTCGGCGGCTCTTCCTGCTTCGGCTGTTCCACCACTTTCGGCTGCTCGACCGGCTTCGGTTTAGGCTGCTCCACCGTTTTTGGCTTCTGCTGCTCAACCGTTTTCGGTTTCGTCTGCTCGGTCACTTTCGGCTTGCGCGTCTCTTCCGTTTTCGGCTTCGTTACCGTCTGGGCAGGCACAGACTGATGCACCGGCGGCGGCGACACAACGGCCGGCTCGCTCTCTTCCTCAGGCTGCGTCCGTCCCTGCTCCGCCGTGGCGCTGGCCATGCCGCCGTTGCTGCTGCTGACGGCACTGCCCGCGCCTTCCGGCGGCTGAGCCGGCAGGGACTGCGTGACCGGCGGCACCATCTCGCTGTCCTGCTGATCGTCGGGTTTCGGCACCAGCGGAATGGCGGCGAACTCCTCTTTGTAATGCTTCTTCTGACCATCCAGCAGCCCGGGCAGCACAATCACGCCCACGGCAACCAGAATAACGGTACCGACTAAACGGTTCTGAAACTTACTTGCCACGTCCTTTCTCCGTTTCAATCGATTCCATGACCTGTGCCACGGTGTGGAATGAGCCACAGACCAGCACAATATCCTGCGGCACGGCGCGCTGGCGCGCCTGCTGCCAGGCAAGCTCAACCGAGCCAAACGCCTCGCCCTGCGGCAGCGCGTCCAGCAGCTGCTCAGCCGTGGCGCCGCGTGGCCCCTCCAGCGGCGCGCAGTACCAGGCATCGACGACCGGTGCCAGCGCCGCCAGCGTTCCGGCGATATCTTTATCATGCAGCATACCCACGACGGCGTGCACATTGCCGCGTTTCGGCAGGGCCGCCAGCCGCGAGGCCAGATAGGTCGCCGCGTGCGGATTGTGAGCGACATCCAGAATCACGCGCGGTGACTCGCTGAAGGTCTGAAAACGCCCCGGCAGCATCGCCAGCGGCAGGCTGGCGCGGATCTGCGCCTCGCTGACCGTCAGCCCGGAAACCCGCAGCGCCGCCAGCGCGGTCGCCGCATTTGGCAGCGGCACCTGCGGCAGCGGCAGATCGTTCAGTTCACCGATCGCATCGCGCAGCGACCAGCTCCCGGCCTGCGCATGCCAGGACCAGTCAGTGTTGCGCTGGAGCAGCTGCGCGCCCTTTTCCTGCGCGACGCGGGCAATGCTCTGCGGCATATCGGCTTCGCCGACGACGGCAGGCTTTCCGGCCCGGAAGACACCAGCCTTCTCGCGCCCGATGCTTTCGCGATCCGGGCCAAGCCAGTCGGTGTGATCCAGCGCGATGCTGGTGATAACGGCGACATCGGCATCCACGATATTGGTGGCATCCAGCCGTCCGCCCAGCCCCACTTCCAGGATCACCACATCGAGCTGCGCCTGACGGAACAGGTTCAGCGCCGAGAGCGTGCCAAATTCAAAGTAGGTCAGTGAGATATCGCCACGCCCGGCCTCGATCTCCGCGAAGCTGGCGCAGTGCTGCGCCTCGCTCAGCTCCTCACCCTGCACCCGGACACGTTCGGTGTAGCGCACCAGATGTGGCGAACTGTAGACGCCCACGCGATAGCCTGCGGCGATCAGCAGCGTTTCCAGTGTGCGACAGGTGGTGCCTTTGCCGTTGGTGCCGGCCACGGTGAAGACGAAAGGGGCGGGTTTCAGCAGGTCGAGACGGTGTGCAACCTGACGAATACGGTCCAGACCCAGTTCGATGGCCTGAGTATGCAGGTGCTCAAGATAATAAAGCCACGTGGCCAAAGGCGACGTGGCTTGAGGAAGGTGAAGATTGTCCATATGTCCCGTTTTGCTTATTGATACCCGTCAGACTGATGCTGCGGTATACGGTGCATTGGTAAGAGGCACGACGGGCGTGCCTCTCTATCTCCTGTCAGGCCTCGTTGCTTTCCGATTCAGTCGTCGCAGGAACGGACTGTTCACCGTCATGCAGCGGTGCCGGCAGGTTCATCATTTTTGCCAGCAGGCTCGCCAGTTTGTAGCGCATTTCCGGGCGGCGAATGATCATGTCGATCGCGCCCTTCTCAATCAGGAACTCACTGCGCTGGAAGCCCGGCGGCAGTTTTTCACGGACGGTCTGCTCGATAACGCGTGGACCGGCAAAGCCGATCAGCGCTTTCGGTTCCGCCACGTTGAGGTCGCCCAGCATAGCAAAACTGGCTGAAACGCCGCCCATGGTCGGGTCGGTCAGCACAGAAATGTAAGGCAGACCGCGCTCCTGCATTTTTGCCAGCGCCGCACTGGTTTTCGCCATCTGCATCAGCGACATCAGCGCTTCCTGCATACGGGCGCCACCACTGGCGGAGAAGCAGATCAGCGGGCAGTTATCTTCCAGCGCCTGCTCAACGGCACGGACGAAACGGGCGCCGACCACAGAGCCCATTGAACCGCCCATAAAGGCAAATTCAAAGGCGGCCGTCACAACCGGCATGCCGTGCAGCTGACCTTTCATCACGATCAGCGCATCTTTCTCGTCGGTCGCTTTCTGCGCCGCAACCAGACGATCTTTATACTTTTTCGAGTCACGGAACTTCAGCAGATCTTTAGGTTCAAGTTCACTGCCAAGCTCAACCATGGTGCCCTGATCGAGGAAACTGCCGAGGCGTTCACGGGCATGCATACGCATGTGGTGGTCACACTTCGGGCAGACCTCAAGATTGCGCTCCAGTTCAGCGCGGTAAAGCACCTGACCACAGCTGTCACACTTCGTCCACACCCCTTCCGGGATGCTAGCTTTGCGCGCAGGCGTCGTGGTGCTTTTATTAAGAATGCGTTCAATCCAGCTCATTGATGACCTTTCTGTTTAAAACTGACCTGGTCCAGTCGTCTTGATACTGCTGAAAACCGCTTCAGCAGACGGTAAATGTCGCTCATTAAACCACAACCTGTTCAGACTGTGGATAAAAATCTGGTCTTACCCCTGAGCGATTCGTTATGGCAGCTTCTGCTGCTTAGCCTGACGGCGATGACGCCAGACTTCGATCACACCGGGCAGAATCGAGACCAGGATAATGCCCACAATCAGCAGCTTCAGGTTTTCCTGTACCACCGGCAGATCGCCAAACAGGTAGCCGGCATAGGAGAACAGCAGCACCCACAGCAGCGCACCCGTAACGTTGAAGAGCGCGAAGTGGCGATAGGACATATGGCCCATGCCGGCTACAAACGGCGCAAAGGTCCGGACGATCGGCACAAAACGCGCCAGGATAATGGTTTTTCCGCCGTGACGGGCGTAGAACGCATGGGTTTTATCCAGATAGCTGCGACGGAATATCTTCGAGTCCGGGTTACTGAACAGCCGCTCGCCGAAAAGACGGCCAATGGTGTAGTTCACCGCATCACCCAGCACCGCCGCCACCACCAGCAATGTCACCATCAGGTGCACATTGAGGTCGTTACCCGGCAGCGCCGCCAGCGCGCCCGCCACAAACAGCAGCGAGTCACCCGGCAGGAACGGTGTGACCACCAGTCCGGTTTCGCAGAACAGAATCAGGAACAAAATAGCGTAAATCCAGACACCGTACTGCGCAACCAGTTCGGCAAGATGCACATCAATGTGCAAAATAAAATCAACCAGAAAATGGAGAAACTCCATAGCGCGCCCTTTAAAGTCCTGAAAGTGAATTAATCCGCGAGGAACAACGGTCCCATCGGCGGCTGTGGTAACGCAAAGTGCGACGGATAATCCACCGCCACCAGGTACAACCCTTCTGCCCGGGCGGTGGCGGCGGCTAATGTCCGATCCTTCGCCGCCAGCAGCGTTGCCATCCATGACTCCGGCTGATTGCCGCAGCCTATCTCCATCAGGCTGCCCACGATATTGCGCACCATGTGATGCACAAAGGCGTTGGCTTTGATATCCACAATCACGTAAGCGCCCTGGCGCGTCACGTTGAGGTGAATCACGTTGCGCCACGGCGTGCGCGACTGACACTGCACCGCGCGGAATGAGGTGAAATCATTCTCGCCCAGCAGGCACTGCCCGGCGCGATGCATCTTCTCCGCATCCAGAGGATGGTAGAAGTGCGTCACTCCCTTCGCCAGCACCGCCGGACGCAGACGCTGATTGTAGATCAGGTAGCGATAGCGTCGCGCTGTGGCGCTGAAGCGGGCATGAAACGCGTCCGGCACCGCCTTTACCCAGCGAACCGCAATGTCCGGCGGCAGATTGGCATTAACGCCCAGCGTCCACGCCCCATCCGGCCGCTGCGAGGTGGTTTCGAAATGCACCACCTGCCCGGTTCCGTGCACGCCCGCATCGGTCCGGCCCGCGCAGAAAATGCTGACCGGATGATCGGCCACTTTCGACAGCGCGCGTTCCACCTTCTCCTGCACGCTGCGGACTTCATTCTGACGCTGCCAGCCATAGTAGTGGCTGCCGTCATACTCGATGCCGAGCGCCAGTTTGTGCGTCTGACCTTCTGACATGGTTACAGGTACTCCTGAACCAGTTTCTCAGCGGTTTTCACCGCCATCAGCGCGCCACCAAAGCGAATATTGTCCGCCACAGACCAGAACTGCAGCAGCTCCGGGATACCGTAGTCGTTGCGCACGGAGCCGATGCTCAGCTCACCATTGCCCGAGGCATCCGTTACCGGTGTCGGCACTTCATCCTCTTCGCTCAGACGAATATCTGACGCCAGCGCCAGTTCGGCGCGCGCTTCCTCCGCCGAGAGCGGACGCAGGTTTTCGATGTGAACAATCTGCGCATTACCGTAGAACACCGGGGCCTGCACGCTGCTGACCGCAATCGGTAAGCCTTCGTCCTGCAACACCTTACGCACCTGATCGATCAGACGGCGTTCACTCTCTACGCTGCCTTCGGCATCGGCCTGCTGGGGCATCAGGTTAAAGGCCAGCTGGCGCCCAAAATGGTGCTCATCAGTCGGAATGCCGTTCAGCAGACGGGCACTTTCACCCGCCAGCGCATCCACGGCCACTTTGCCGTAGCTGGAGACGGAAAGCAGGTTCGTCACCTGCAGACGCCCCAGACCCGCCGCATCCACCAGCGGTTTAATGGCGGTCAGCAGCTGGCTCACCAGATTATCGGCCACGCTGATGATGTTGCGATTGCGATAGTCCGCCAGCACGTGCGGGTTCACATCCGGCACCACCAGTGGCACATCCGGCTCCAGCGCAAACAGCTCACTGCTGTCGATCACCAGACAGCCCGCGTTGGCGGCGTCATCGGCATAGCGCGCCGAAGCCTCACGTCCCGCCACGAAAAAGGCCAGCTGCGCCTGTGACCAGTCGAATGACCCGGTATTTTCGACCCGCAGCGTGCGGCCTTCGAAGCGCTTCGTTTCGCCTGCGCTGTTCTCGCTGGCCAGTAAATATAATTCACCAACCGGGAACTGGCGTTCCGCCAGCAGTTCCAGTACAGCGTTCCCTACTGCGCCTGTCGCGCCAAGTAGCGCAATATTCCAGCCGTCAGACATGTTGGTTTACTCCAGACAATGACATAAAAACAGAAGGCGGTGATATTCACCGCCCGGGGATTCAGATTTATCCCCCCTTTAACCCGCCGCCCGATCGGGCGTCAGCTCGGCGCACCGCAGCCTTTCCAGCTGATTCCGTATGGAAACGGTCAACCGGGCACGCAGCAGGCGTTATTCAGGGGAGAAGAGTGCGTTAAAGCCCAACTGGTTCAGCATTCCGGCCGTGGCGGCATCATCACAGTTTACCTGCAGCGATGACCACTCGCGGCGCTCCTGATACTGCTTGCGCAGGCGATCAAACTCACCGGGTTTTGCCGCCACTTTACGCAAGGGGGCATCATCGCGGCGCACATCATACACCAGATGCGCCAGGCGTTTCAGCGTTGGCTGATCCAGCGGGCCATTCAGGGTGACCTCACTGAACTCCGGCACTGGCAGTAAAGTGCTGAGCGGCACCTGCTGCGGCTGACCGATAAAGTCGCACCAGGCTTCGAACACCTGGGTCGTGCCACGCGCCTTGCCTTCCAGCGTGTAGCCCGCGATATGGGGCGTGGCGATATCGACCTTGTCCAGCAGCGCCAGCGAGAGATCCGGCTCCGGCTCCCAGACATCGAGCACCACGCTCAGATCGTGGCGCATGTTCAGCACCTCCAGCAGGGCGGCGTTGTCCACCACTGCGCCGCGGCAGGCGTTGATCAGGATGGTATTGGGTTTCAGCCCCATCAGCAGCGCCGCATTGGCCAGATGCCAGCTCCGGTAAGGGCCCTCTTTGAACAGCGGCGTGTGGAACGTCAGGATATCAGCCTGCGCGGCCACGGCGTCCAGCGACAGGAACTCGCCTTCATCACCGCGGTCGGCGCGCGGGGGATCGCACAGCAGCGTCCGGATGCCCCAGGCTTCGAGCCGCTTTTGCAGCCGCCCGCCGACGTTACCGACGCCGACAATGCCGACGGTACGGTCGCGCAGCTGGAAGCCGTCGCGTTCTGCCAGCAGCAGCAGCGCGGAGAAGACATACTCCACCACCGCAATGGCGTTACAGCCGGGCGCGGCGGAGAACGCTACGCCTGCCCGCTGCAGCCCGGCCTCGTCGACATGATCGGTGCCTGCCGTGGCGGTGCCGACAAACTTCACCGGCGTGCCCGACAGCAGCGCCTCATTGACCTGGGTGACGGAGCGCACCATCAGCCCCTGGGCGTCGGCCAGCTCTGCCACCGGCAGCGGACGCCCCGGTACCGCGACCACCTCGCCGGTCCGGCTGAACAGCTCACGGGCATACGGCATATTTTCATCGACCAGAATTTTCACCACGGCTTTTCCTGTCAGTTACATATGAGGGGGATTATTCTGGCACAAAGCGGCCCGTTAGCCTAACCGCGAACGGTAGCGATCCGGCGTGGTGCCCGCCTGCTGCTGGAACATCACGATCAGCGCCGAAGCGGAGCTGTAGCCCAGTTCCCAGGCGATACTCTGCACGCTTTCGCCCTGCTCCAGCAGCCCGATGGCACGCAGAAAGCGCAGCCGCTGCCGCCACTCGCCAAACGTCATATTCAGGTGCTGCTGACAGCGCCGGGCCAGCGTCCGCTCGGTGGTGAAGACCCGCGCCGCCCAGCCCGCCAGCGTGGTGTTATCGCCCGGACAGGCCTCCAGCGCATGTAACACCGGCGCGAGGAACTTATCCGTGGAGGTGGGCAGATAGCTCTCCTGCACCTGCGCCAGCTGCAGCCGGTCGCGCAGCACCTCGCACAGTCGCCACTGCGCGTCGGTTTCGGGCTGTTCAAGATGCTGTTCCGCGAAGGTATCCATGATGGCGTGCGCGATCGGATCGACCAGCATCAGGCAGGCGCGCGTCGGCAGTTCGCGACACAGCGAAGCGGCCAGATTAAAGGTCCGGAACTGGGCCTGACGGTGGTTATAGCTGCTGTGCTGCTGACCCGGCGGGATCCAGACCGGAATATCTGCCGGTGTCAGCAGCCGCTCCCCTTCGACCTGCATCTCCAGCACATGACTCTTCACCATGATCAGCTGGCCCCAGGCATGCGCATGCGGCAGATACTCGGTGCGGGCGTTGGCCTGCTCATAACGCATAAAGTAGCGTAGCTGCGGCGCATCCGCCGGCGGCTGATAGGTGACTTTCTGGCTCATTCTGTCCGCCCGGTGATTTATTTTGTCCGATATTAACTATCTGGATAAATCCGGACAAGCGTACACTGCGCATCTTTACCGTGTCCGGAGCGTCAGCATGTTTTTCCTTTATCCGCTTGTGGCGGTAGTGATCTGGTCGATCAACTCGATTGTCAGCAAACTTTCGGCCAGCGCGATCGATCCCTCGGCGATCTCATTCTATCGCTGGCTGCTGGCACTGCTGGTGCTGACGCCGTTTGTGCTGCCCGGCGTCTGGCGCACGCGTCAGGCGATTAAGCCGCACCTGTGGCGGCTGGCCATGCTCGGCCTGCTGGGCATGGCGCTCTATCAGAGCCTGGCCTATTACGCCGCACACAGCGTCAGCGCGCTCTTTATGGGGATCATTGGTGCGCTGATCCCGCTGCTTACCGTGCTGCTGAGCGTGGTGATCCTGCGGATTGCGCCGACGCTCGGGATCCTGCTCGGCAGCGTGATCTCCTTTACCGGTCTGGTGTGGCTGGTGAGCGAGGGTAACGTCACGCAGTTGCTGAGTCAGGGGCTGGGCAAGGGAGAACTGATGATGCTGGCCGCCTCGGCCGCCTATGCGCTCTATGGCGTGCTGACCCGCCGCTGGGCGCTGCCGCTGCCGATCTGGCACAGCCTCTACGTGCAGATTTTCTTTGGTGTGCTGCTGTTACTGCCCGGCTTCCTGCTGGCGCCGACGGTCGCCCTGAACCTGCACAACCTGCCGCTGGTGCTGTTTGCCGGCCTGTTTGCCTCGATCATCGCACCCTTTTTGTGGATCCACGGTGTTCAGCGTCTGGGTGCCAGCACCACCAGCATCTTTATGAACCTGATCCCGCTGTTTACCGCCCTGATCGCCGTGCTGTTTCTGCATGAGCATCTGCACAGCTACCACTGGATCGGCGGCGGTCTGACGCTTGCCGGGGTGATCCTGGCGCAGCGGCTGCGCACGCCCCTCACCCGGCGAAAGGCGGTCAGCCTGAATCAGCTGTAAACCGTACCGTAACCCGCAGCCCGCCCAGCTGCGGGCTGCGATCCAGCTGCATGGTTGCGCCGTGCCAGGCACAGATATCCTGCACCAGCGCCAGGCCGATACCGGCTCCCGGCTGCATGCCCGCATTGTCCAGCCGCTGAAAAGGCTGTAGCGCCTTCAGATGCTCTGCTCCCTCAATGCCCGGCCCGCTGTCCTCGATTTCCAGCCCGCCCGCCACCACCCGTGCAGTGACGATGCCGTGACAGGGGGTATATTTAATCGCGTTGTCCAGCAGGTTGGCGCACAGTTCGCCCAACAGTACCCCGTCGCCCCTGACCAGGCTGCTCTCTTCCCCTTCATAGCCCAGATCAATCTGCCGGGTGCGGGCCGCCGTATAGCGGCTGAAGCAGGCGTCGCGCACAATGGCCGCCAGATCCACCTGCGCCATCGGTTTGTCCTCGCCGTGACGCGCTTTGATACGGGCCAGCTGCAACAGCCGATCGGTCAGGATAATGGTCTCATCCAGCGTATGCCGCATGCCGAGCAGGCTCTCCTGCCAGGCTTCGGGCCGTTCACTGCTGAGCGCGACGCTGACCTGGGTTTTAAGGATGGTCAGCGGCGTGCGCAGCTGGTGCGCGGCGTCAGCACTGAAACGATCCTGGCGCGCCAGCAGCCCCCGCAGCCGGGCAAGATAGCGGTTAAAGGCGATGATCAGCGGCTGCAGTTCCGACCAAGGCAGCGAGGGAAGTGGCGTTAACTCGCCACCGTCGCGCTGCAATACGATGCGCGACAGCCGCCGCAGCGGGCGCAACACCCGGCGCAGCATCAGGCCCGCCAGCAGCAGCGTCATCAGCACCAGACCGCTCTGGCTGATCAGCGCGGTGCGCATCAGCCCGCGGGCAAACTCCTGCCGGGAGTGAACGGTTTCGGCCACCAGCACCAGCGCCATGCCATCCACCCCTGACTCGCTTACCGGCTGCCAGAGCGCCGCAACCCGGATACGTTGCTGGTGATAGCGGCCGTCATAGAAGTGCACCAGCGCCGGATAGGCGGCCGACATTTTGCTGGTGATGGGAATCGGCGGCAGATCGTTGTAGCCGGATAAGGTTTTGCCTTCCGGGGAGATCACCTGGTAGAAGAGCTGGTCGTTCATGTTGCGCTCGAAACTGTCGAGCACGACCCAGGGCACGTCCACCTCCAGATGCTGCCGCCGCACCACCAGCCGCTCCGCCACCGTCCGCGCGGACGCCAGCAGCGAGCGATCGTAGGCCTGATTCGCGGCCGCCAGCCCGCTCTGATAGTGGGTATAGACCGAAAGCGCCCAGAGCAACAGCAGCGGCAGGCCAAACCAGGCCAGCAGCTCACCCCGCAGCGAATGCGTCAGCCGCATGGCAGCGTTTCCAGGCTGTAACCCAGCCCGCGCAGCGTCACAATCGCCACATCGCTGCCCGCCAGTTTTTTTCTGACCCGGTGCACGTAAAGCTCGATACTCTCCGGGCTGGCTTCATCCGCCAGGCTGAAGGTCTGCTCATAGAGAAACTGCCGGGAGACCGGCCGGCCATGACGCTGCATCAGCGTCGTCAGGACGCTCGATTCGCGCGGGGTCAGCGCCAGCGGCCTGTCGGCCAGCAGGAAATAGCCCTCGCTGTCCAGCCTCAGCTGGCCCAGCGACTGATTCTGCGTGGTCTGGCTCTGGCTGCGCCGCAGCAGCGCCCGTAGCCGCGCTTCCAGCTCATCCAGCTCAAAGGGTTTGGTCAGGTAGTCATCCGCGCCCAGGTTCAGGCCACGCACCCGGTCATCCAGCGCGCTGCGCGCGGTCAGCAACAGCACCGGCACGCTCTGGCCCCGCCGCCGCAGCCGGGTCAGCACCTCCAGGCCATCGATCCGTGGCAGAGAGACATCCAGCACGACCAGCGCATAGGCTTCACATTGCAGGGCGTGATCGGCCGCCACGCCATCCGCCACCCAGTCAACCGCAAACCCTTTTTGCGTCAGCGCCTTCTGCAGCCAGCGCGCCAGGTCAGCCGTATCTTCCACCAGTAAGAGACGCATATCACATCCTGTCATTAAATCCGGTCCCTGAAAGGTAAATGAAAGGTGGCTGTTTTAACAATTCGATAACGCTGATGTTTCAGCAGCAATCACACTCTGGATGAATGAATGGAGCCTGCAATGAAAAAATTAATGCCTGCCGCCCTCGCCACCACCCTGCTGACGCTGATGGCGACGCATGCCATCGCCGAAGAGGGGCCGGGCCGCACCGAATGTATCGCGCCCGCGAAACCCGGCGGCGGTTTTGATCTGACCTGCAAACTGTTGCAGGTCTCACTGCAGGAAACCGGCCAGATTAAGACGCCGATGCGCGTCACCTACATGCCCGGCGGCGTCGGCGCGGTCGCCTATAACGCCATCATCGCCCAGCGTCCGGCCGAGGCGGGCACCGTTGTCGCCTTCTCCGGCGGCTCGCTGCTCAACCTCTCTCAGGGCAAGTTTGGCCGCTATACCGTTGACGACGTGAAGTGGCTGGCGGCCGTCGGCACCGATTACGGCATGGTGGCGGTGCGTGAAGATGCGCCGTGGAAAACCCTGGGTGAGCTGATGGCGGCCATGAAAGAAGATCCTACCAAAGTGGTGGTGGGTGCCGGGGCGTCAATCGGCAGCCAGGACTGGATGAAGACCGCGCTGCTGGCACGCGAAGCCGGTATCGATCCCCGCAAGATGCGCTATGTCGCCTTTGAGGGCGGCGGTGAGCCGGTGACGGCGCTGCTCGGCAACCATATTCAGGTGGTCTCCGGTGACATGAGTGAGATGGTGCCGCACCTGCAGGGCGGCAAAATGCGGGTGCTGGCCGTGATGTCCGATCAGCGTCTGCCGGGCCAGCTGGCGGAAGTACCGACCGCCAAAGAGCAGGGTTTTAACATCGTCTGGCCGGTGATCCGCGGCTACTACCTCGGTCCGAAGGTCAGCGATGCCGATTATCAGTGGTGGGATGAGGCGTTCAAAAAGATGGTCGGGACGCCGGAGTTCAAAAAGCAGCGCGACATGCGCGGACTGTTCGAATTTAACCTGACCGGTCAGGCGCTCGACAGCTACGTGAAGAAGCAGGTGGCGGATTACCGTGAGCAGGCTAAATCCTTTGGCCTGGCCAAATAACGGGAGCAGATGATGAGCGATCGTATTTTTGCTGCCCTGTGGCTGGCGCTGTGCCTCGGCGGCATGGTAGTGGCCTGGCAGATCCAGAGTGAATACAGTTACGAACCGGTGGGGCCGCGCCCGTTCCCGATGGCGATCCTGGGCCTGATGGCTATCTGCGCCGTGCTGATGCTCTTTCGTAAACCGGACGCTATTCAGTGGCCCGCCAGCGGCACCCTGAAACGGCTGGCGGCGCTGGCCGTGATGATGATGCTCTATGGCTGGCTGTTCGAGACGCTGGGCTTCGCCATCTGCACGACGCTGCTGACCTTTGGCATCGGCCTGCTGTTCGGGGCGCGCTGGTGGGCCGCCGCGCTGGCCGGGCTGGTGATGGGCACCGCGCTGTTTTACGCATTTGATCGTCTGCTGGAAGTCACCCTTCCGGTCGGCAGCTGGCTGAGTTAAGGAGAGCATCATGGATACCTGGTCCTTTTTAATGCAGGGCTTTGCCGTCGCCATGACGCCAGAGAATCTGCTGATCGCCCTGATCGGCTGCTTTATCGGCACCATCGTCGGCCTGCTGCCTGGCCTCGGCCCGATTAACGGCGTGGCAATTCTGATGCCGCTGGCGTTTGCGCTGCACCTGCCGGCTGAATCGGCGCTGATCCTGCTGGCGACGGTTTATATCGGCTGTGAGTATGGCGGACGTATCTCCTCGATTCTGCTCAACGTGCCGGGCGATGCCGGTGCCATCATGACCGCGCTGGATGGCTACCCCATGGCGCAGCAGGGTAAAGCGGGCGTCGCCCTCTCCATTTCGGCGGTCAGCTCGTTTATCGGCTCCACCATCGCTATCGTGGGGATCATTCTGTTCGCCCCGCTGCTGGCCAGCTGGTCGCTGGCGTTCGGACCGGCTGAATATTTTGCCCTGATGGTCTTCGCCATCGCCTGCCTGGGCAGCATGATGAGCCACAACCCGCTGAAATCGTTCCTTGCCGCCTTAATCGGTCTGGGCATGGCGACGGTCGGGGTGGATGCGAATACCGGCGTCTACCGGTTTACCTTCGAAAGCGTCCACCTTTCCGACGGCATTCAGTTTGTGGTTGTCGTGATTGGCCTGTTCTCGGTCAGTGAAATTCTGCTGATGCTGGAATCAACCAGCAGCGGTCAGAAGGCGGTGCGGGCGAGCGGCCGCATGATGTTCAACATGAAAGAGGCGGCGATGGCAACCGGTGCAACGCTACGCTCCTCCTTCCTGGGCTTCTTTGTCGGCGTTCTGCCGGGTGCCGGTGCGACCATCGCCAGCGCCATCGCCTACATGACGGAGAAAAAAATCAGCGGCAGTGACCAGTTCGGTAAAGGCGATATCCGCGGCGTGGCCGCCCCGGAAGCGGCAAACAACGCCTCCGCCTGTGGCTCCTTTATCCCGATGCTGACGCTGGGTATCCCTGGTTCCGGCACCACGGCGGTGATGGTCGGCGCCCTGACGCTCTATAACATCACGCCAGGCCCGGCGATGTTTGTCGAGCAGCCGGATATCGTCTGGGGTCTGATCGCGGCACTGCTGATTGGCAACGTCATGCTGCTGGTGATGAACATCCCGATGATCAACGTTTTTGCCCGTATGCTGAGCATTCCGCTCTGGATCCTGGTGCCGGCCATCGCCGCGATTTCCGCCGTGGGCGTTTACGCCGTGCACAGCACCACCTTCGATCTGCTGCTGATGGTCGGTCTGGGGATTTTCGGCTATATCCTGCGCAAAATGGACTTCCCGATGTCGCCCCTGATTCTGGGCTTCGTGCTGGGTGAAATGCTCGAACAGAACCTGCGCCGCGCCCTGTCGATCAGTAACGGCAATCTGGTGATCCTGTGGGAAAGCCTGATTTGCAAAGTGCTGCTGGTGCTGGCGATTGTGGTCCTGCTTGTCCCGCCACTCTGGAAACGCTGGCGTCGTCATCGCCTGAAGCTGGCGGAAGAGTAAATCTCGCATCAAACAGATGTCCCCCGTGGGATTTCACGGGGGCTTTTGCTATCATGGCCTATTCTTGTTCCGGCGCACCCCACGCTGTTCTGTTTTTCCAAGGAATCCGCCATGCAACCTCTCAGCGGCCCCGGTGTGCCGGTCGGCGATCGTTCATCTGTCAATCCGCAAACCGGCGTTTCGCGTCACGGTTCGGTGGCCGGTGAGCAGCCGCTCTCCCCTGCGCAGCGCACCACCTTAGAACGTCTGATCGTGCGTATCTCTTCGCTCAGCAATCTCAAAGCGCCTGAACTCTGGGCGGGCGTTCGCCATGAGGTCGGCGTGAAGAGCGAGGCTGAGTTGCAGTCGCGCCACTTTCCGTTAGCGGAACAGTACCTTAACAGCCGCCTGACCCAGGCGCAGAACGGCCACGCCACGCGTCAGCTGATGACCCAGCTCACCGAGCTGCTGCCTAAGGGCAATAACCGTCAGGCGGTCAGCGACTTCATTCGCCAGCAGTTTGGTCAGACCGTGCTGAGCGCGCTGAGTCAGGATCAGCTGCACCAGGTGCTGACCATGCTGCAGAACGGGCAGATGACGATCCCGCAGCCGCAACAGATCCGCGTCAGCGATCGCACCCTGCTGCCTGCCGAGCACCATACGCTGAATCAGCAGGTGATCCGTCTGGCGGCCGCGACCGGTGAATCGACCGGGAAGCTCTGGACGGCGGCCCTGAAGCTGGTGAATCTGACCAGCGGCGATCCGATCCCGTCGCGCCACTTCCCGCTGCTGACCCAGTATCTGCAGGTGCGCCAGACGCTGAGCCAGCACAGCGCGCCGACGCTGCAATTGCTGGAGGCGTCCCTGAAACAGCCGCTGGATAAGCAGGAACAGAGCCAGCTGGAGGAGTACAGCCAGCAGCGTTTCCAGGCGACGCCGCAGACCGTGCTCACCGCGACCCAGACGCAGGATCTGCTTAACTTCCTGTTCAGCCGTCGCGCCGAGCGGGCAGAGAAACTTCACGAGCAGCCGCTGGCGCCCAGCGAGATCAAGCCGCAGCCGATCTGGTCGCCGTTTGTCGCCTCGCTGCCCGCGGGTCTGCAACCTCTGGCTCAGCGTCCCCTGCTGGGTCTGTTTGTCGCGCTGTTAGTTATCTTCCTGCTCTGGCTGGTGTTCTGAGTCAGCAGCCACAGGATGCCGCCGGCCCGGAAACGGGCCATTCACCCGCCGCCTCCCCCCACGTCAGCGGATGACCGTCCCGTTTCCAGAAATCCAGCCCGCCAGTCAGCTCTTTGACCTGAAACCCCAGCGAAGCCAGCTTCAGAGCCGCTTTCGTCGAGCCGTTGCAGCCGATGCCGTCACAATAGGTGACATAGACTTTGCTGCGGTCGAGCCGGGCCGTGCTCTCCGCGTTCATGCCGCGATGCGGAAAGTTAATCGCGCTGCAGATATGTCCGGCGCGATACGCGTCCGGGGCGCGCGCATCAATCACGACAATATCCGTGAGCTGCTGCCCTAAATCTTCCGCCAGATCCCAGGCGTCAGTGTAGTAAGCGAGTTTAGCCTGCAGATACTCCAGACTGTGCTGCGGCGTGGCGGCCGGAATGCGTAAAACCGATGACATCGCGATTCTCCTGTTGTGGTGAGCAGGCAGTTTACGGCAAATTGGACTGCTTACTGATACCCATTCCTCATCAGGGATAAGACCCATATGAGCTCTCCGCTGTTACAACTTTTCCAGCATCAGGCGAGCGGCGGCGTGCGTGAGCGGCTCTGCGCCACTCTGCGGCTGGCAATCCACCGTCATCATCTGCACGCCGGGCAGCAGCTGCCCTCCAGCCGACAGCTGGCGCAGGACCTGCGGCTGTCCCGCGTCACGGTGGAGGCGGCTTACGGACAGCTGGAGAGTGAAGGCTATCTGCGACGCGAGACCGGGCGCGGTACCTTTGTTGCCATTACCGTTCCCGTCAGCCCGCAGTCGCCAGCGAGCCGCCCTCAGCCTGCCCGGTTCTCGGCGCGGGGCCAGCAGGTGCTGGCGACCGGAGGCTGTCAGGATCCCCCTTTTCCCCATGCATTTGCCGCCGGTTCACCGGAGTTACGTGCATTTCCTCACGATCTCTGGCGACGATTAACCGGCAACGTGCAGCGCACCCTGGGCAGCGCGGCGATGGGGTATGGCGATCCATGCGGCTATCTGCCACTGCGCGGCGCCCTCGCCGATTATCTGTCGCTCGCCAGGGGCGTAGTCTGCCAGCCGGAGCAGGTCATCATTCTGACCAGTTCGCAACAGGCGCTGCAGCTGCTGGCTATGATGCTGGTCGATCCTGGCGACACGGTGTGGATGGAGGAGCCCGGTTATCCCGGCGCCCGCAACGCGTTTCTGGCCGCTGGCGCACAGGTGCGCGGCATCGGGGTGGACGCCGAAGGCGCGCTGCCCGCCAGCGGCAGCGCGAAGCTGATGTATCTGACCCCCTCGCACCATTATCCCACCGGCGCCACGCTGAGCCTGCCACGGCGTCTGGCGTGGCTGGCGTGGGCGCAGCGCCACCAGAGCTGGCTGATCGAGGACGATTATGACAGCGAGTTTCATTACGACGAGCGTCCTGTTCCGGCCCTGCAGGGCCTGGATCGCTATCAGCGGGTGATTACGCTGGGCACCTTTTCTAAATCGCTGTTCCCCTCGCTGCGGCTGGCCTGGATGGTTGTTCCGCCCGCGCTGATCACGCCCCTCGGCCAGGCGCGCAGCGTGCTGGACGGTCACAGTGCCCTGTTGCCGCAGGCGATAACCGCCGCCTTTCTGCAGCAGGGCCATTTCGCCAGCCATCTGCGGCTGATGCGTCAGCTCTATCACAGCCGTCGGGATCTGTTGCGGACGCAGATTACGCAGCGGCTGTCGCCCTGGCTCACGCCGATGGCCAGCGGCGGCGGCCTGCAGGTCACGGTGAAACTCAACCAGCAAGAGCCACAACGGGAAGCGCGACTGACCGCGCTGGCAGCACAGCGGGGTCTGCTGCTGCCGCGCCTGAGTCCGCTCTATGCCGGGTCCACGCCGCAGCAGGGCTGGATGCTGGGCTTTGCGGCGCTGACGCCGGAGGAGATCGTAACAGGGTGCGATAAGCTGCGAGCGCTGCTGCAGGCGGATTAAGGCGGAGCGTTAAACAGGCGCAGGGAGGGAGACTTCAGACGGATGCGCCTTTACGTCAGGGGGAAACGTCAAGGTGAAAAAGACGCGCACTGCGCCGGGCAAAGAAAAAGGGCCGGCAAGCCGGCCCTTCAGCATCCTGACGTAATGATTACGCCTGATATTTACGCATGGTCAGCGTGGCGTTGGTGCCGCCGAAGCCGAAGCTGTTGGACATCACCGTGGTCAGCTCTTTTTCCATCGGCTGGGTGACAATGTTCATGCCTTCCGCTGCCGCATCGAGTGAACTGATGTTGATGCTAGGCGCGATAAAGCCATGTTCCAGCATCAGCAGTGAGTAGATCGCTTCCTGCACGCCCGCCGCACCCAGGGAGTGACCGGTCATGGCTTTGGTCGCAGAGATGTACGGCGTGTTGTCGCCAAACACTTCGCGGATCGCACCCAGCTCTTTCACGTCGCCCACCGGGGTGGAAGTACCGTGGCTGTTCAGGTAGTCGATTGGGGTATCCACACCGTTCATCGCCATCTTCATGCAGCGCACTGCGCCTTCGCCTGACGGCGCAACCATGTCGGCACCATCGGAGGTCGCACCGTAACCGACGATTTCGGCATAGATGTGCGCACCACGGGCCAGCGCATGCTCCAGCTCTTCAACCACGACCATGCCACCGCCACCGGCGATAACGAAGCCGTCGCGCTCGTTGTCATAGGTGCGTGACGCTTTTTCTGGCGTGTCGTTGTAGCGGGTAGAGAGCGCGCCCATTGCGTCGAACTCACAGGCCATCTCCCAGCACAGCTCTTCGCCGCCACCGGCAAAAACGATATCCTGTTTGCCCAGCTGAATCTGCTCAACCGCGTTACCGATACAGTGCGCAGAGGTGGCACAGGCGGAGCTGATCGAGTAGTTTACGCCATGAATTTTAAATGGCGTGGCGAGGCAGGCAGATACACCGGATGCCATCGCCTTGGTCACGACATAGGGACCCACGGCTTTCAGACCACGCGGGCTGCGCATGGCGTCCGCACCGAACACCTGAAAACGTGGCGAACCGCCGCCTGAACCGGCAATCAGACCCACACGCGGGTTGCTCTGATACATTTCAGCGCTGAGGCCGGAATCTTTAATCGCTTCTTCCATGGAGAGATAAGCATAGATGGACGCATCACTCATAAAACGCACAACTTTGCGATCGATGAGGCCGGTGGTATCTAATTTAACGTTACCCCAGACGTGACTACGCATGCCGGAATCTTTCATCTCTTCAGAAAAGGTGATGCCAGAGCGTCCTTCACGCAGAGATGACAGCACTTCCTGCTGGTTATTACCAATACTGGAAACGATCCCTAAGCCAGTAATCACAGCACGTTTCATTCAATCTTCCTCATCCACTTCTTCTTAATTGGGATGCACTCTAGCGTACACTTGTACGCCGAACAAGTCCGATCAGCTATTTCCTTTTGTAAATTTGCGTCATGTCACGTGGGTCGTTAAAATCGCGCCACTGCCTGAAAAATGAGCCTTTGCCGTGAAATTAACATCGGTTGAACATGCACAGCTAAACTGGAATGAACAGGGTACACCTGTTTCCCGAGCGTTTGATGACGTCTATTTCTCTAATGACAACGGTCTGGAAGAGACGCGCTACGTATTCCTTGGCGGGAACGGTTTTCCCCAGCGTTTTGCTGCGCATCCGCGCGATCTCCTGGTCGTGGCGGAGAGCGGTTTTGGCACCGGTCTCAATTTCCTGACGCTGTGGCAGGCGTTCGACGCCTTTCAGCGTGAACAGCCGGATGCCCCTCTCAGACGACTGCACTTCATCAGTTTCGAAAAATTCCCCCTGACCCGCGAAGATCTGGCGGCGGCCCATCAGCACTGGCCTGAACTGGCACACTGGGCCGGGGCGCTGCAGGCGCAGTGGCCTGCTGCCCTGCCCGGCTGTCAGCGGCTGCTGTTTGATGGCGGTCGCATCACGCTGGATCTCTGGCTGGGGGATATTAACGCGCTGATGAGTCAGCTGGATGAAAGTCTGCATCGCCAGGTGGATGCCTGGTTCCTGGACGGGTTTGCCCCGTCGAAGAACCCCGACATGTGGACGCCGGAGCTGTTCGGCATGATGGCAAGGCTGGCGCGGCCGGAGGCGACCTTCGCCACCTTCACCGCCGCCGGTTTTGTGCGGCGCGGGCTGCAGCAGGCGGGCTTTGACGTCATCCGCCGCAAAGGATTTGGTCCGAAACGCGAGATGCTGTGCGGCACATTGCAGGATGCGCCTGCACTGCCCAGCCCGCAGCCGTGGTATCACCGCCGCGCCGCTGAAGAGCGCGAAGTAGCCCTGATCGGCGGTGGCGTTGCCAGTGCGACCCTGGCGCTGGCGCTGCTGCGTCGCGGCTGGCGGGTAACGCTCTACTGTGCCGATGAAGCGCCCGCGCTGAACGCCTCCGGTAACCGTCAGGGGGCGCTCTACCCGCTTCTCAACCAGCACGATCCGGCCCTGGCGACCTTTTTCCCGGCGGCCTTTGGCTTCGCCCGCAGGCTCTACGACCAGCTAAACGTCAGCTATGAACATGCCTGGAGTGGCGTGCTGCAACTGGGCTGGGATGAGAAGAGCCGTAAAAAGATCGGGAAGATGCTGGCGATGGGGCTGCCAGAGACGATCGCCCATCACGTCGATGTCGCCGAGGCAGAAAGGCTGGCGAATGTTAAACATGGCCATGACGGTATTTTCTATCCGCAGGGCGGCTGGCTTTCACCGGTCGAACTGACGACGGCGATCCTGGCCTATGGCGAAACTCAGGGCCTGCGCATTCACTGGCTGCACCGCGTCGAGACGCTGTCGCGCGAGGATGAGCAGTGGACGCTCACTTTCCGCGATCGTCCGGCGGTTCGCCACACCAGCGTGGTGCTGACGAACGGTCACACCATTGCTGACTTTATCCAGAGCGCCCCCCTGCCAGCCTATGCGGTGGCCGGTCAGGTCAGTCACGTTCCCTCCACGCCCGGCCTGGATGCGCTGCAGACGGTGCTCTGTTACGACGGCTATCTGACGCCTGTCAGCCCGCAGTTTGGCACCCACTGCATTGGCGCCAGCTACCGCCGGGGCGAGACCACCACCGATTATCGCGAGACGGATCAGCAGGAGAACCGCAGTCGGCTGGTGCACTGCCTGCCGGACGGCGAGTGGGCCAGAGGCGTCGATGTCAGTGGCGGCGAAGCGAGAATGGGTGTGCGCTGTGCGTCGCGCGATCACCTGCCGATGGTCGGCAGCGTGCCCGATTATGCGGCAACGCTGGCGCAGTATGCCGATCTGCCGGCCACGCTGGCCCGCGGCGGTGAGGTCGCTGAAGCGCCCGATCTGCCGGGCTTGTTTATTGCTGGTGCGCTGGGATCGCGCGGCCTGTGCAGTGCACCGCTGGTGGCCGAAGTGCTGGCCGCCCAGCTGGCGGGTGAACCGCAGCCGCTGGATGCTGCGACGCTGGCGGCGCTCAATCCGAATCGTTACTGGGTCAGGAAATTACTGAAGGGAAAAGCGGTCTAGCGGACGCAACGGGCGGCACGCCGCCCGGCACGATTACGCGGAGAGCTGGCGGGCCTGAACGAACAGGTTATCCCACATGCCGACGACCAGGGCCTGGTCGCGCGGTGAAAGTTCACCGGCGGCAATGGCATTTTGCAGGCTGCGTGAGACCTGAACCTGCAGCGCTTCCGGGGTGTGTTCATCCAGCTGCTCGACTTCCGCGACCGCCAGAGTCAGGTGCCCGCGCAGATAACCGCTGGCGAACAGCTCATCGTCGCTGGCGTGATCAACCATGTCGTCAATCAGGGCCAGAATACGCGCTTCAAATTCTGCGATCATCTCAATTCCTCTTTTAATCATGCCTTGCTGCATCACAGATCGTCCGGCCAGGGAAACTGCGACGCGGTTAATGGCGGTCTGCCATAAAATTCCGCCAGAGCGGTAATAAAACGCGCGGGACGGTCGGGAATACCCGACGTCAGATAACGCATCACCTGAGCATGCACCTTACGCTGAAACGCAATGCGATCCGGCTCACAATCTCCATCGAGATTGTCACAACTCACGTTGAAGGGAAAGCCTGCCGCGGTACAAAACATCCACTCCAGCGCCTGCGGCTTCACTTCTACCGCTTCAAACTGGCTCTGCGTCTGGGCATCGCGGCCATCCGGGCAATACCAGTAGCCAAAATCGACCAGCTTACGACGGGCTTCGCCGGCGATGCACCAGTGAGAGATTTCATGCAGGGCGCTGGCGTAAAAGCCGTGGGCGAAGACCACCCGGTTCCACGGCGACGTTTCGTCGGCAGGAAGATAGATCGGTTCATCGTCGCCTTTAATTAGACGGGTCTGAAATTCATCGCTGAAGCAGCGATCGAACAGCGCGATCAGCTGTTCGTAATGATGGGTCGGGTTCATGACAGGTTCACGTGAAAAGTTACGATTGCAGCGCGGCAAGCCAGGCCATAATGGCGCTGCCGTGGCTGTCCCACAATAATTTAATGCTCATGACGGCGGAGACAATCACCACCATCGGGCGGATCAGTTTCTGTCCGCGGCTCAGCACCAGGCGCGCGCCCATGCGGGCACCGCAGAAAGCCCCGAGCATCATGATCAGACCGGTTCCCCAGACGACTTTACCGCCAAACATAAAGAACAGCAGGCTGCCCACGTTCGAGGTGAAGTTCAGTACCTTGGCATGGGCGGTCGCTTTGGCGAGGTTGTAGCCGCAGAGCGTGACAAACGCCAGCGCATAGAAAGAGCCAGCGCCGGGGCCGAAGAATCCGTCGTAGAATCCTATCGCTCCGCCGCCGACCAGCGCGTAGGCGAGGCCATGCAGGCGGCGCGTCTGGTCCACTTCCCCCAGACGCGGCATCAGCAGGAACCACAGGCCGATAGCGATCAGGAACAGCGGCAGCATCTGACGCAGAAAATCCGCCTGCAGGCGCTGGATCAGGATGGCGCCCAGTACCGAACCGAGCAGCGTCATGGCGATGTTCAGCCTCTGCTCTTTCAGACTGACCGCGCCGCGCCGGACAAAATAGAGGCTGGCGGAAAACGATCCGCCGACCGACTGCAGCTTATTGGTCGCCAGCGCCTGGGCCGGAGAGAGGCCCGCAGCCAGCAGCGAAGGCACGGTCAGTAACCCGCCGCCGCCCGCGATGGAATCGATAAAACCGGCGAGCATGGCGATTAAGAACAGCAGCCCGACCAGCAGCGGGCTGACCACAAACCAATCCATGGAATCCCTTACAGTAGATGTTTATCCAGCAGGGCCTGACAGGCAGGCGGAAGCGGTGGCGGCTCGCGTTTCACCGGCGCGCCTGAACCCGGCTGCTTCGGCAGGAACCAGCTCTGCAGCTCGGCGCCACAGCCGTCACCCGCAGGCGGTTCAGGCTGCTCTTCGCACCCGGGACTGCCCGCCGGGCAGCGCAGCCGCACATGCATATGAGCGCGATGAGCGAACCACGGACGCACTTTGCGCAGCCACGCCCGGTCGCTTCCCGCATCGGCACATAGCTGCTTTTTAATCGCCGGATTGACGAAGATACGCGTAACTTCATCATCTTTCGCCGCCAGTTTAATCAGGCTGTCAATTTCGGGCTGCCAGTGACGGGCAATCACATTGCGATCGCCCGGCCCCACCAGATCCAGCGGTTGCGGCTTCAGCAGCTGCTGCGCGCTCCAGCGGGTTTTGGGCAGCTGCAGCCAGATATCGACGTCGAGTCCGGTCTGGTGACTGGCGTGACCGCTGCTGAAGCGGCCGCCTGCTGCCATGCCCATATCGCCGATCAGCACATTGCCCAGCTGCAGGTTGTGCACCTGGTTACTGAGTCGCTGAATAAACTGAATCAGATCGGGATGACCGAAATAGCGACGCTGATCCTGACGCATCACCTGATAGTGAGGTGAATTCAGCGGCAGCGCCTCAGCACCAACGATACAGCCGTTGGCGAAGCCCCCGATGGATTGGGGCGCACCGCTGATGGGCTGCTGAATACGCTGCCACGGCGTCGCCGCCAGGCTGGATGCGCTGACCAGCAGCGCGCTGAGGATAAGCAGGAGTCTCTTCATCCTGTCACCAGCGTGGCACGGAGCTGTTAACGTCACCGTTCTGCGCACGCTGGCGCAGCAGATGATCCATCAGGACGATCGCCATCATCGCCTCGGCGATCGGCACGGCGCGGATCCCGACGCAGGGATCGTGGCGGCCTTTAGTGATCATCTCCACCTCTTCGCCGTCGCGGGTAATGGTTTTGCCCGGGACGGTGATGCTGGAGGTCGGTTTCATCGCCAGGTTGGCGCTGATGGTCTGGCCGCTGCTGATGCCGCCCAGAATGCCGCCCGCGTGGTTGCTCTGGAAACCGTCGTGACGGATTTCGTCGCGATGCTGGCTGCCGCGCTGGTTCACCACGGCAAAACCGTCACCGATTTCGACGCCTTTTACCGCGTTGATGCTCATCAGCGCATGCGCCAGATCGGCATCCAGACGGTCAAAGACCGGCTCGCCCAGGCCTGGCGGCACGTTATCCGCCATGACCGTCACTTTCGCGCCAATGGAGTCGCCCTCTTTTTTCAGGCCACGCATCAGTTCATCCAGCGCTTCCAGCTTGTCGGCATCCGGGCAGAAGAACGGGTTCTGTTCAACGATGCTCCAGTCTTTCAGCTCACAGGCGACGTCACCGATCTGCGCCAGATAACCGCGCACCACCACGCCATGCTTCATCTGCAGATACTTTTTGGCAATCGCGCCCGCCGCGACGCGCATCGCGGTTTCGCGCGCCGACGAGCGGCCGCCGCCGCGATAGTCGCGCTGACCATATTTCTGCTCGTAGGTGTAATCAGCATGGCCGGGACGGAAGAGATCCTTGATGGCGCCATAATCCTGGGAGCGCTGATCGGTATTCTCAATCAGCAGACCGATAGAGGTGCCGGTGGTGACCCCTTCAAAAACACCCGACAAAATTTTCACCTGATCCGGCTCGCGACGCTGTGTGGTGTAGCGCGAGGTGCCGGGACGACGGCGATCGAGATCGTGCTGAATGTCGGCCTCCGTCAGCGGAATGCCCGGCGGCACGCCATCAACGATACAGCCCAGCGCCAGACCGTGGGATTCGCCAAAGGTGGTTACTCGAAAAAATTGCCCGATGCTGTTTCCGGCCATGCTGTTTCCTTGTCAGAGTTCGGCGGGCGAGGCTTCGCCCCACTTTTAGTCTTTGTAAAAAGAGAAATGGTGTTGTGCGTCGACGATCTGCTGGCGCGTCAGGGTAAAGACACCGTCCCCGCCGTTGTCGAATTCCAGCCAGGTGAACGGCACATCAGGATACTGCTCGATCATGTGCACCATGCTGTTGCCCACTTCGCAGACCAGAACGCCCTGCTCGCTGAGATAGTCAGGCGCGCAGGCCAGTATGCGGCGCACCAGCTTGAGGCCGTCGCTGCCGGCTGCCAGGCCAAGCTCCGGCTCATGGCGATATTCATTCGGCAGGTCGTCCATATCTTCCGCATCCACATAAGGCGGATTGGTGACGATCAGATCGTATTTCAGCGGCGGCAGTTCGCGGAACAGATCGGCACGGATCGGCGTAACCTGATGGATCAGGCCATGCTCTTCGATGTTCTGCTCGGCCACCGCCAGCGCACCGGTCGAAATATCGACCGCATCGACTTCCGCTTCCGGGAAGGCGTAGGCGCAGGCAATCGCGATACAGCCGCTGCCGGTGCACATATCGAGAATATGACGCGGCGGGGCACTGACCAGACCGGCAAAGCGGTTCTCGATCAGTTCGCCGATCGGTGAACGCGGCACCAGCACGCGCTCATCCACAAAGAATTCGTGGCCGCAGAACCAGGCTTTATTGGTCAGATAGGCGACCGGAATACGCTCGTTGACGCGACGGATCACGCGCTCGACGATTAAGAGACGCTCGCTGGCGGTCAGACGCGCATTGCGCATATCTTCCGGAATATCCAGCGGCAGCCAGAGTGACGGCAGGACCAGTTGAACGGCTTCGTCCCAGGGATTATCTGTGCCATGCCCGTACCAGATTCCGGCAGCGGAAAAGCGGCTCACCGCCCAGCGCAGCATGTCCTGAATAGTGTGCAGTTCGTTCACTGCCTCATCGACGAAAATTTTGTCCACGTAGCCCTCCGCAGGCCTTTTGCTAAATCGGCCAGTAGTGTGCCATGAAGCCGGAGAGAATTCAGCGCAGCGAGGTGAAAAAGCTGACAATTATTCGTACTTAACGGTAAGGTATCGGCTCTGCTGTGTGACAGCCTTTTCTGATATGACTGACCTGCCATGAGTAAAAAAACGCCCTTAAGCCCGGATGATCAGGCGCTGTTTCGCCAGTTAATGACTGGCACGCGTCAGTTAAAACAGGACACATTTGTCCACAAAGCGCCGGTAAAAACGCGCCAGGTGCCGATAAAACGTCTGCTTTCAGAGCAGGCGGACAACAGCCACTACTTCTCGGATGAGTTTCAGCCGCTGCTCTCTACCGAAGGCGCAACCCGCTACGTGCGCGCCGACGTCAGCCACTTTGAGCTGAAAAAACTGCGTCGCGGCGACTATACGCCGGAGATTTTCCTCGACCTGCACGGCCTGACCCAGCAGCAGGCCAAGCAGGAGCTGGGCGCACTGATCGCCGCCTGCCGCCGTGAACATCTGTTCTGCGCCAGCGTCATGACCGGACATGGAAAACATATTCTGAAGCAGCAGACGCCGCTGTGGCTGGCCCAGCATCCGTGGGTGATGGCCTTTCATCAGGCACCGAAACTGTTCGGCGGTGACGCCGCGCTGCTGGTGCTGATTGAAATTGAGGAGTGGCAACCGCCCGAGTTGCCGTGAGGACGGGGCCGGTGTAATCGGCCCGCCAGAAGTCAGATGGCTTTCGCCAGCTTTTTCGGGCTGACCTGCCAGAGCAGTTTGCCGGCATGTTCAGCAGGGTCGAACTCAACGCAGGCGATGGCGGATGTGGCAAACATCGGCGGCGCCTCCTGCGGGCAGAGCTCAGAGACTAAATACCCTACCAGCGGCAGGTGCGAGATCACCAGAGCCGATTTCACCCCTTCGTTCGCCAGCATCTGCAGATAGCAGCCGACGCGCTCCGGATCGCCACCCGGCGTTAACTCCGGCAGCACATCCTGATTTTCAGGCAGGGAAAAGGCTTCACGCACGGTAGCGAGCGTTTGCTGCGCGCGTAAATAGGGACTCACCAGGACACGCTCAATTTCCGGCGTCTGGCTGTTCAGCCAGTGAGCCATCTGGCGGGATTCGTCGCAGCCACATAAGGTTAAAGGCCTGACTGAATCACTGGCTGCTTCCAGAGCCGCATCGCCGTGACGCATGATAAAAACTTGCATAAAGCACCGCTGTTGTTTGTCGATATCGCCCGGCGCGACGCGCCTGACTCTTCACTCTGCGAATGAACGCTGTGTTTTACCCTAATGACTTCAGTATAGTCAACCGGTTGTTTATTAAATAAGCACTTCTCAGAATCATGCTGCGCCGCACACTCTGGCGGCGCATTTCTAACCCGCTGAATTGGGTTGGTTATTCCACTTTCAGCAGAAATGTAAAATTTCGTCTATTTTCTGGCCGCCTGAATCAGCGCGTCACAGGGGGTAAACCGATCCCCATAACGCTGCGCAAGCCGGGTTAATCTGTTGACGACGTCCGCCGCCCCCAGTCGCGCCATGTAGTGGAACGGGCCGCCCAGGAAAGGCGGAAAACCGATGCCAAACACCGCGCCAATATCCCCGTCGCGGGCGCAGCGAATCACCTGTTCATCGAGACAGCGGGCCGCCTCGTTGAGCATCATCATCATGCAGCGTTCCGCTATCTCCGCGTCGCTCTGCCGGACCTGCGGCGTCACCTTCAGCAGTGCATAGAGCGAGGCGTCGGGTTTTTTACGCTGCCAGCGAGGCTGGTCGTAGCGATAGAAGCCTTTCCGGTTTTTACGGCCTTTGCGCCCCGCTTTCAGCACCGCGTCAAACGCGGCAGGCGCGGCAAAGCGTTCGCCATAAGCCTGCTCCAGAATCGGGCTGATTTTGCTGCCGACGTCGATACCGACCTCATCCAGCAACTGCAGCGGCCCCACCGGGAAACCGGCCTTCACCAGCGCGCGATCGATATGGTCGATCGGCTCCCCTTCCAGCAGACAGCGCATCGCCTCATTGATGTAGGGCGTCAGGATGCGGTTAACATAAAAGCCGGGTTTGTCCGCCACCACAATCGGGGTTTTGCCCTGGCTGCGCGCCAGCGCTACCGTGGTCACCAGCGTCGCGGTGGACGTATTCAGATGGGGGATCACCTCCACCAGCGGCATCTTCCCGACCGGACTGAAGTAGTGCAGCCCGATGACATTTTCCGGACGCTGCGCGCCCGCGGCGATCTCCGCAATCGGCAGCGAGGAGGTGTTGGAGGCGAACAGCGTATGGGGCTGACAGTGCGCCTCCACGTCGCGGACCATCTGCTGCTTCAGCGCCAGATCCTCAAAGACGGCTTCAATCACCACATCGCGCCGGGCAAAGCCCTGGTAATCGATGCCGCCGGTAATGCGGGCCATCTGCTGCTGCCGCTGTGCCGGGGTGATCTGACGTCGCCTGACCTTTTTGCTCAGCAGTTCCCAGCTGCTTTTCAGCGCGTGGTTAACCCCTTCCAGGCTGATATCTTTGATGCGCACCGGCAAGCCGGCATGGATAGCGGTGACGCTGGCGATACCGCCGCCCATCAGACCGCCACCAAGAACAGCGACGCGCCTGATGCTGGCGGGTTCGGCGTCTCCGCCCCGCTCCTTTTTCATGGCGGTCGTGGCGAAGAAGATGCCGCGCAGCGCGACCGATTCGGGCGTCATCGCCAGTTCACCGAAGGCACGCGCTTCCGCGTCGTGACCGGCCCGGCTGCCCTGCGCCAGCCCGGTGCGCACCACGTCGATGATGCGTTGCGCCGCCGGATAGTTACCCTGGGTTTTCGCGGCCGTCTGACGGGCCGCCAGCGTAAACAGGGCCTGGCGACCGCCTGGCCCCTGCAGCAGTCGATCGCGCAGCGGCAGTGTGCGTCCGCTGACCTTGCCTTTCTTTACCCTGGCGATGGCGGTTTCCAGCAGAATCGACCGCGGCACGGCGTCGTCAACGATCCCCAGCTTGCGCGCCTGTTTCGCCCGCACGCTTTTGCCGGTCAGGATCAGCGGCAGCGCCTGCCGGACGCCGATCAATCGCGGCAATCGCTGCGTACCGCCCGACCCCGGCAACAGGCCGAGCTGTACTTCCGGCAGCCCGAGCCGGGTTTTGTCATCCAGCGAGCAGATGCGCGCATCGCACGCCAGCGCCAGCTCCAGACCGCCACCGAGACAGGCACCGTGAATCGCCGCGACCACCGGAAACGGCAGCGCATCCAGCGCGGCCATCACCTCCTGGCCCTGCTTTGCCAGCGCTTCGGCTTCCTGCGCACTCTGGCAGCGGTCAATCATGCTGATGTCTGCGCCAGCGATAAAATTGTCCGTTTTACCGGAGATCAGCACCAGACCCGCCAGCTGCGGATCGCGCCGCGCCTCTGCGATAATGGCCGTTATCTCTCCGGCAAATTCCGCTTTCAGGGTGTTCATCTTCTCGCCGGGAACATCAATAGTGATGATGCCGACGTGATCTCCGCGCATCGTCAGATGAAACGCTTTCTGCTCCATTATTCGGCCTCCAGAACCATTGCCGCACCCAGACCGCCCGCTGCGCAGGCCGTGACCAGCCCCAGCCCGCCACCGCGTCGCCGGAGTTCATTCAGTGTCTGCGTGATCATACGTGCGCCCGTGGCGGCAAAGGGATGACCATAGGCGATCGATCCGCCCAGCACGTTGAAGCGCTCTTCATTCACTTCGCCCAGCGCATGCGGACGATTCAGGATATCGCGGGCAAACCGCTCGTCGCGGAACAGCTGCAGGTTACTCAGCGTCTGGGCCGCAAAGGCTTCGTGCATATCAATAAGCGTAAGATCGTCCAGCGTGACCCCGGCCCGATCCAGCGCCAGCGGCGAGGCATACGCGGGGCCCAGCAGCATATCCTGCTGCACATCGATTGCCGTAAAGGCGTAGCTGCGCAGATAGCCCAGCGGGCTGATACCCAGTTCGCGGGCGCGGCCTTCGCGCATCAGAATCACGGCCGCCGCGCCATCGGTCAGCGGCGTGCTGTTGGCGGCGGTGACGCTGCCGTGCTGACGGTCAAACGCCGGACGCAGCCGGGCGTAATCTTCTGCCTTCGCGTTCATGCGCACATTGTTGTCCTGATCGATGGCGCTTTTCCACGGCGGCACAAAGGCTGCCATCACTTCCTGCTGCAGAACGCCGGACTGCCAGGCTCTGGCGGCTCGCTGATGAGACCGCAGCGCCAGCGCATCCTGCGCTTCACGCGTTATGCCGTGACTCTTCGCCATCTGCTCGGCCGTGTCACCCATCCGCAGCCCGGTGGAATACTCCGCCACGGCAGGCGGCACCGGCAGCAGATCGCGCGGGCGCAGACGGCGCAGGATCTGCAGTTTTTGTCCGACGCTGCGGGCTTTATTGAGATCCACCAGCGCACGCGCCAGGGTTTTGGTAACGCCGATCGGCAGCACCGACGAGGAGTCTGCGCCACCGGCGATTCCCGCCGAGATGGTGCCCGCCATCAGGCTCTCCGCCACGTTGGCGACCGCCTGAAAACTGGTGGCGCAGGCGCGGCTGACACTGTAAGCATCGGTCTGCACGCCGAGCCCGCTGCTCAGGACAATCTCGCGCGCAATGTTTGGCGCTTCCGGCATCTGAACCACCTGACCAAAGACCAGCTGTTCGATAACCTCCGGCGGCAGCTCACTGCGCGCCAGTAATTCGCTGACCACCATTCGTCCCAGTTCAATGGCGGGGATGCCATGAAAGCCGGTCGCCTGGCGCAGGAAAGGGGTGCGTAACCCGTGGGTTATTGCGATGCGTTCACCATCGCGCGTCAGCAGCGGCTGCGCTTTGCTCATTGTTCTCACCTGTGACTGGGACTGTGGCATCATTGCCTGAAGAGGTCTGACCTGATCAGTGTTAACCACAAGCGGGTGAGCCGCCAATACCGGAAAGGAAAAAGTGCGAAGAGAAACACGAAAATGAAAAACGCCGCACTGACGCGGCGTCGGGGGAGTCAGCGCAAACCGAGCTGGAAAATCAGGGTTTCCGCCTGGCAGCTGAAAGTGAAGTCGATGTCGAGCTGCACGCCCTGATTTATGTCGCTGAAGCGGGCTTCAATCACGCAGGGTTCCGATTCCACCTCGCGGGCACGCCGCGTGAGCTGCGCTAACTTCGCGTCCGCTTCCGCGCGGCTGGCAAACCACTCCGACCAGCTGGCGGTGCAATCGGTGTTATCCATCACCGTACCCACATCGACACAACAGCAGGCGGCGGTTTCATTCGCACTGCATTTTTTAATGGCATCAGTCATTTCATTCTCCTGACCCGCAATCGGGTGGTTGAGCGATTTTATGGCCGAAATTTTACCCGCTTGCCTGAGGATGTGCCACGCGCCTGGCGCTAAGTGACGAATATCACAATAAAAATTGATCCAGAACAAACTGGAATCGGTATGCTGTGCAGAATCAGGTCAGTTTTGTTATGCAGATCGAATTTTAAACGATCAAACCTGAAATATTTTAAAAACAATATTGCAACTTGCACACAGGTCGGACCTATACTCTCCGCACTGGTCTGATATGTGCGCTTTACGTCAGTCCCTACAATCCGCCGTCCTTTGTTACGCGACGTTATAGCGTTAAATAATAATTCACATGAGGTTGTGGTCATGAACCATAAAAACCTGTTTGCAAAGTCAGCCGTGGCGGCTGCAGTGGCGCTTGTCTCTTCACACGTTTACGCAGCTGGGTTTCAGTTAAATGAGTTCTCTTCGATTGGTTTAGGTCGCGCATATTCAGGCGAAGGGGCAATGGGTGATACGGCAGCCTCCGCCAGCCGTAACCCGGCAACCATGGCGTTAATGGATCGCCCCGAGTTTTCTATCGGTGCGGTGTATATTGCGCCGGACGTCAATATCAGTGGTCGCAGTCCCAGCGGACGCAGCCTGGATGCGAATAATATTGCCCCGAATCAGTGGGTGCCGAATATTCATTACGTTCAGCCTATTAACGATCAGTGGTGGATCGGGGCGTCAGCCACCTCTAACTACGGCTTAGCAACAGAGTTTAATAATGGGTATACCGCAGGCGGCTATGGCGGTAAGACCGACCTGGTCACCGGCAACTTCAATCTGAGCACCGCCTACCGGTTAAATGAACATTTCAGCGTGGGCGTCGGTTTTGATGCGGTCTATGCGAAAGCTAAAATTGAACGTTATGCGGGTGAATCCGGCGCGAGACTGGGCGTACCGGCAGACACGCAGGTGGCCCATCTGAAAGGCGACGAGTGGGGCTACGGCTGGAACGCCGGTGTCCTGTATGAAGTGGATGAGAATAACCGCTTCGGCTTTACCTACCGTTCAGAAGTCAAAGTCGATTTCGATGGCGATTATAAGAGCAGCCTCTCATCGCGCCTGAATGCGGTGAACAATCCGACCGTGACCGGCATCCCTTATGGCACCAGCGGCACCACCGTTCCGGGTGCGTTGACCCTGAATCTGCCGGAGATGTGGGAAGTGTCGGGCTGGCATAAAGTGGCACCGCAGTGGGCAGTGCACTACAGCATGGCGTACACCAGCTGGAGTCAGTTCCAGGAGCTGAAAGCAACCGGATCGAATGGCCAGACGCTGTTCTATAAAGATGAGAGCTTCCACGATGCCTACCGCATCGCGCTGGGCACCACCTACTCCTACGACAAAAACTGGACTTTCCGCACCGGTATCGCGTTTGACGACAGTCCGGTGCCCGCCGACAAGCGTTCCATCTCCATTCCGGACCAGGATCGTCTGTGGCTGAGCGCCGGGACCTCCTATGCCTTTAACGATGATGCCTCGGTGGATGTAGGCATCTCTTATATGCATGGACAGAAAGTGACGGTGAAAGAAGGCCCGTATACCTTTACCTCTGAAGGTAAGGCGTGGCTCTACGGTGCGAACTTTAACTATAAGTTCTGACAGACGGCATGAAAAAAAGGGCGACCCGGATGAGTCGCCCTTTTTTTTATGGCTGCGGATCGCATACCGGATCCGCAGCCTGCTCGCCTGCCACTACGGCGCGTCGATATCCTTCAGGTCATCCTGAATCGCCGCCGCGTTAGGATTATCTTCCGGCTTCAGCTTACCGCCGCGCGCCAGGAAGTCGTGACGCTGGAAGTAGGCGTTGCGGATAAAGGCATAAGGGTCGCGCTGCTGTTTCAGGATGCCATCGGAATCCAGCAGCTGCGCACGGGACTCAATCCCTTCAAGCGTCCACTTACCGATCGACATCGGCCAGGTGAGCCAGCCAAGGATCGGATAGAGCGTATCCACGTAGTCGCCGCCATCCTGACGGACCGTGAAGCTGCCGTACGCAGGCAGTTCGACGTAGGGGCCATAGCCGACGCCATAGTGGCCGAGCGTGGTCCCGAAACGGTGCGGCTCTTCACGCGCCAGCGCCGGGTTCGCTTTACCGGCAACGTCGATGAAACCGCCCAGGCCCAGCACGCTGTTCAGGAAGAAACGGGTAAAGTGAATGCCCGCATCGCGTCCATCCCCCACCAGAATGGCGTTGACCATGCTGGCTGGCTCCTCAAGGTTGCCCAGAAAGTTGCTCAGGCCGGTACGCGCCGGGACCGGCACATAATCACGCCAGGCCACCGCCACCGGACGCAGCAGATAGGGGTCCAGCACGTTGTAGTTAAAGTTAAACATCGTGCGGTTAAAGCCCTCGAACGGATCGCTGCGTTCAGCAGGATCGCTATTCGCCGGCTTTGAACTGGCACAACCCACCAGAAGGACGCTGGCAACAGCCAGGCTGGTCAGGCGAAAATTCATTCCAATCTCCCTGTGCGGATGAAAAAGGTCTACCCATCATTCAGGTTACGGCCGGGTATCGAAGCGGCTTACCCGATGAGCATAGCTGACTTTGTGCCAGTGGCAGCAGGCAATGGCACCTGTGGTTATTAATGTTGTCGCAGAGCCTCATCAGGGAGTCTGCTGATTAATCTCTACCGCTATCGGCTGCTGCCCGTCCCAGGGCGTTACCGCGCTCTGGCCCTGCCAGTCGCCCGGCTGAGGAGTGGCGCTGCCGTCGCGGGAGATCCGCACCCGGACCGCCACCTGATGCTGCGCCGAAAGCAGACGATCCGGCATCATGGCGTTGCTGTCATCCAGCGTCAGCGCCAGCGGGAAGTGACTGAGCGGCAGGCGTTTGACCGCCACCGGCACCGGTGACACCCCGTCAGAAACCGAAATATACAACACTCCGTCCTGCGGTAACATTTTTTCTGCCTGCGGCGTCAGCGTCACGTTAAGCGCCAGCTGACGCCCCTGCTGTCCGGCAGCACTCCGGGCCTTTTCGATACTGCGGGCGATCATCGCATGGCGCGCATCGCCCGCCGGCAGCAGCCCCTGCAGCGTCTGCCAGGCGTCGATAGCCTGATCGTACTGCTGCTGCCCGTAGGCGTTAAACGCCAGCAGGCTCAGGGTGCGCAGGTTCTGCGGATCCGCTTTGCGCAGCGACTTCAGCAGCAGGGTCGCCTGACGGTTATCCTGCGGATCGGAAGATCGCGTCAGTACCTCTGCATAATCCTGCTTCAGCGCCAGATCGTTGGGAGCGAGCTGCAATGCGCGCTCAAATGCCTGGCTGGCGATCTCCGCATTGTTGAGCACCATGCCGAGCCGTCCCAGCATCGTCCAGTCGGCCAGATTATCCGGTTCCTGCTGCAGTGCGGTACGCAATCCGAGCTGCAGACGCGCCAGCTCCTCCATGCTCAGCGGTTTCGCACCGGGGTCCATCAGCCGGGCGCGCAGTTCAGGATACGCCTGCCGGACCTGCATCCAGCCGGTGAATTGCGCCAGGCCGCCGGTTTTCAGATAAGTGCCCAGCGAGACCACAACCAGCACAATGACGCCCGGCAGCAGAATCCAGCGGCTGCTGCGGTGTGACGCCTGGGCTTCTGCTGGCGGAATATCGGCCAGCAGCGTCTGCTGCAGCTCCCGCTCCATCAGCGGTCGCTCAGCGACAACGCCCTGCGCTTCATCCTGCGCCAGCTCTTCGACCCGCTGATGGTAAAAACGCTGGTTAAGACGGTCGCGGTCGCCCGTGCTGGCCTGACGCTGCCGCCAGCCTGCGGCCAGAAACAGCGTACAGGCCGCCAGCAGTAACAGAAAAAGGGTGATCCAGAATGCACTCATGAGGGCTTCCTGTCAGATTTCAGTAGCGCATCAAGACGCTGTTGTTCATCGTCACTCAGCTCACTGCGGGTTTTGCGCTGACGGCTGCGCAGGATAATCACCGCGCCGCCCAGCAGTACAAACAGCGCAGGCCCCACCCACAGAATCAGCGTTGAGGGAGTAACCGGCGGCGAATAGCTGACGAAATTGCCGTAACGCGCCACCATATAGTCGATGATCTGCTGGCGGCTCTGGCCCTGCTTCATCAGCTGATAGACCTTCAGGCGCATATCGGCAGCAATCATCGCATTGGAATCGGCGATGCTGTTGTTCTGACACTTCGGGCAGCGCAGCGAGGCGGTCAGATCGCGGTACTGCTCCTCCTGCGCGACCGAGTCAAACTGCAACGTGTCAATGGCGGCCCAGAGTGAGAAGCTGAACAGCAGGCCGCAGATCACTATCAGCGCTCTCATGATCCCGCCTCCGCGCTGTATTTCATCCACAGCGGTTTCACTTCCTGCTCCCAGACGCGTGGATTGAGATCGCCCGCGTGGCGATAACGGATAATGCCTTTGCCGTCGATCAGGAAGGTCTCCGGCGCGCCATAGACGCCAAGATCCAGCCCTAGCATGCCGTTGCCATCATAGAGACTCAGCGCATAGGGATTCCCCAGCGTGTTCAGCCAGTTCACCGCTTTCTGACGATCGTCTTTGTAATTCAGTCCCACCACCCGAATCCCCTGCTCCGCCAGGCTGTTCAGGTAGTGATGTTCGGCGCGGCAGGTCGGGCACCAGGTTGCCCAGACGTTCAGCAGGATCGGTTTACCCTCCGTCAGCACGCGCTGATCGTAGGTCTGGCCAGGCTGATCCAGCGCTTCCAGACGGAACAGCGGCACCGGCTTGCCAATCAGGGCAGATTCGAGACGGGTCGGATCGTCGCCCTCTGCGTTGCGTGTCAGCTGCCACAGCAGCGCCGCCGCCAGCAGCAGAAACAGCATCAGGGGAATAAACAGGATTTTTTTGTTCACGTCCGCTCCTCACGTCCGGCTTTTTTGCGCGAACGATAACGGGGGTCAAACAGGCAGAACAGGCCGCCCAGCGCCATCAGCACGCCACCGGCCCAGATCCAGCGCACAAAGGGTTTGTAGTAGATGCGCACGGCCCAGCCGCCATCATCCAGCTCCTCACCCAGCGCCGCATAGAGATCGCGGCTGACGCCGCCATCAATTGCCGCTTCGGTCATCATGGTGCGGGCCGCGGTGTAAAAGCGTTTTTCTGCCTGCAGTGTCGCTTCCGGTTTGCCGTCGCGGGTAACATCAATGATGCCCATGCCGCCGCTGTAGTTCGGGCCCTGCAGATTCTGCACGCCGCGGAAGACGAAGTGATAACGATGGATATCAATGCTGTCGCCCGCCCTCATGCGCACATCGCGCTCCACGCTGTACTGGGTGCTGAACGCGATGCCGATGACCGTGACGCCCACACCCAGATGCCCCAGCACCATCCCCCAGTGACTGCGCGACAGGTGCCGTAAACCGGTAAAGAAGCGATGGCGATGCGTGGCGCGCTCATGCAGTTCGAGCAGCGTCAGGATGATAATCCACAGGGACATCAGCAGCCCCACCACGCTCATCGCCGCGATGCGATCCTGCAGCCACCACGGAATGATGACGGAACAGGCCAGGGTCACCACCAGCGCCAGCGCAAGGCGCTTTGCCAGCTTCTGCGGCTCATCGCGCCGCCAGCGCACCAGCGGGCCGATCCCCATCAGCAGCGCAAAGGGCGCCATCAGCCAGCTGAACAGGGTGTTAAAGAACGGCTCGCCGACCGAAATGCTGCCCAGGCCCAGCTGTTTGTGCACCAGCGGCAGCAGCGTGCCGAGCAGTACCACCAGCATGGCAGCAATCAGCAGCACGTTGTTCCCCAGCAGGAACGATTCGCGCGACCAGGTTTCATTCTGCACCCGGCCACGCACCTGGCCGCCTTTAATGGCATAGAGCAGCAGCGAACTGCCGATCACAATCACCAGAAACGCGAGGATAAACATCCCGCGCGCCGGATCGGAGGCAAAAGAGTGTACCGACACCAGCACGCCGGAGCGCACCAGGAAGGTGCCCAGCAGGCTGAGTGAAAAGGCGGTGATGGCCAGCAGCACGGTCCAGGCCTTGAAGGTGCCACGCTTTTCGGTAACCGCCAGCGAATGTATCAGGGCCGTTCCCGCCAGCCACGGCATAAAGGAGGCGTTCTCTACCGGGTCCCAGAACCACCAGCCGCCCCAGCCCAGCTCGTAATAGGCCCACGCGGAGCCGAGCACAATCCCGATGGTCAGAAAGACCCAGGCCGCCGTGGTCCAGGGACGCGACCAGCGCGCCCAGGCAGTGTCCAGCCGTCCGGCCATCAGCGAGGCGATGGCAAAGGCAAACGCCACGGAAAAGCCAACGTAGCCCATGTAGAGCAGCGGCGGATGGAAGATCAGGCCGATATCCTGCAACATCGGGTTCAGGTCATGCCCGTCAATCGGGAAGTCCGGCAGCGTACGGGCAAACGGATTGGAGGTCAGCAGGATAAACAGCAGGAAACCGAGATTGATCATTCCCATCACCGCCAGCACCCGCGCCAGCGCATCCTGCGGCATCCCGCGACTGAAGAGCGCCACCGCCAGTGTCCAGGTACTGAGCAGCAGCACCCACAGCAGCAGCGAACCCTCATGCGCGCCCCAGGTGGCGGCGATACGGTAGTAGACCGGCAGCAGGCTGTTAGAGTTGGTGACGACGTAGGCAACGGTAAAATCGTTGCAGATAAAGGCCCAGACCAGCAGGGCAAACGCCGCTGCGATGCAGACAAACAGGCCCCCGGCCAGCGGGCGCGCCATCGCCATCAGGCGGGCGTCCTGGCGTAGGGCGCCCCACAGTGGATAGCTGCTCAGCAGCAGGGCGAGGCCCAGCGCCAGGCAGAGCAGAAAGGTTCCGATCTCTGGCATCATGATGATTTACGTCCTGCCTGATAAGAGGACTGCTGACCAGCCGGGTTGCTCTTCATCGCGTCTTCGATCTCCGGCGGTGTATATTTCTCATCATGTTTCGCCAGCACTTCTTTGGCGACAATGTGGTTGCCCGCTGTGAGAACGCCCTGCGCCACCACGCCCTGCCCTTCCCGGAACAGATCCGGCAGGATGCCCTCAAAACTGACGCTGACCACGCCGCGGGCGTCGTAGAGTTTAAAGGAAACGGCCAGCGTTTTCGGATCGCGCCGGACGCTGCCCGGCATCACCATGCCACCGACGCGCAGTCGCTGGCCCGTCCCGGGCTTCTCGTGTGCCTCGCCTTTGCCGTAGAGGATCTCACCCGGCGTATAAAAGAGATCGATATTAGAGCGCAGCGCATACATCACCAGCGCGGTGGCCAGGCTGAGGCCGAGCAGAATCGCCACCGCCGCATAGAGGCGGTTGCGTCGACGGGTATTCACAATGTCTCTCCTGCCGCTTCAGCCGCGGCTTTTTTAGATTTTGCTGCCCGGATACGACGTTCACGCGCCTCACGCTGGCGAATCTCAGCCAGCAGGCGGCGGCGCAGCAGCAGCGTGTGCAGCGTCAGACCGATCAGCGGAAGCAGCGTAAAGGCCACCGCCAGCCAAACGTAGAAGGCGTAGCCCCCCATCGCAAAGAAGGCGTGCCAGGAGGAAAAGGCGGGTGTCATCTCTGCTCTCCCCGTTTTGCCACCGTCAGCGCCCAGGGACGATGGCGTTCCGTTAACAGAATCAGGTTACGCAGTCGCATCAGGGTCAGCGTCACGAACAGCAGCAGGTAACCGATGATGGCCCAGCGCAGCGGCGTGCGCATCACCGGCGCGATCGCCTGCTGGAGAATCCCCGACGACCCCTGGTGCAGGGTATTCCACCACTGCACGGAGAAGTGAATGATGGGCAGATTCACCACGCCAACCAGAATCAGGACGCCCGCGGCCCGGCCTGCGGTGCGGCGATCGTCAAACGCGTGATAGAGCGCAATCACGCCCATATAGAGGAACAGCAGCACCAGCTCCGAAGTCAGCCGTGCATCCCAGATCCACCAGGTGCCCCACATCGGCTTACCCCAGGCGGCTCCGGTGACCAGCGCAATAAAGGTAAAGACCGCGCCCACCGGTGCCATCGCGGCAGAGACCAGATCGGCCATTTTCAGCTGCCACACCAGCCCGATAAAAGCGGCGATGGCCATAGAAGCGTAGATGCCCATCGACCACATCGCGGCGGGCACATGAATGTACATAATGCGAAAACTGTCGCCCTGCTGATAGTCAGCGGGTGCAAATCCAAATCCCCAGACCCAGCCCAGCAGCAACGCCGCCAGCCCGGAAATGGCGAACCAGGGCACCAGTCGCCCCGACAACTGATAGAGGCGTTCGGGCCTGCCCAGCTGATGTAACGCTTTCCACATATCAAGTGCTCACATTAACGATAAAAAAGGGGTTGCCGCGTCTTTCGCGCGCGTGACCGCAACACCGGTTATTGCAAAGTAATGCGTAACGCCGCCGCCGTGGCAAACGGCGAGAGTGTGGCGCTGCCCAGCAGCATCGCGCCGAGAATCGCCAGATAACCGCCGAGGGGCAATCCCTGACTGGCCGCCTCCATCGCCGCGCTGGCGAAGATCAGAACCGGAATCGCCAGCGGCAGTACCAGCAGGCTCAGCAGCACGCCGCCGCGCCGTAAGCCTACGGTCAGCCCTACCCCAATCGCCCCGAGAAAACTGAGCGTCGGTGTACCAAGCAGCAGCGTTAATGCCATCGCCCACCAGCCGTTCATATCCAGCGACAGCAGCAGCGCGGCCAGCGGCGACAGGACGATCAGCGGTACGCCGGTCACCAGCCAGTGCGCCACTACCTTACCGATGACGATGACCGGCAGCGGCGTCGGCAGCAGCGCCAGTTGCTCCAGCGAACCGTCGCTGAAGTCGTCACGAAACAGCCGTTCCAGCGCCAGCAGCGACGCCAGCAGGGCGGCCACCCAGGCGACGCCCGGTGCGATGCGCGCCAGCTGCTGCGGATCGGGGCCAATGCCCAGCGGAAACAGCGTGATCACAATCAGGAAAAACCAGAGCGGATTTATCACATCCGCTCCGCCGCGAAAGGCGATGCGCAGCTCACGCTGGATCAGGCGAAACAGCATCAGTCAGCCTCCTCATCGCCAGGACGTATTTTGCGCACCCGCGCCGCCATTGCGGGCAGATCCTGATGGGTGGTCAGGATCACGGCGCCCCCGTTATCGGCATGGCGGGTAAATTGCGCTATTAATGTCTCAACACCCGCCTTGTCGATGGCGGTGAGCGGCTCGTCGAGGATCCAGATGCGCGCGCGGCTGAGCCAGAGTCTCGCCAGCGCCACGCGACGCTGCTGCCCCGCCGATAAACGGCTGACCGGCACCTCTTCCTCCCCCGTGAGATCTACCGCCTCCAGCGCCGCGAAGATCTGCGCGTCACTGCAGTCGGGATGATAGAAGCGCAGATTTTCCAGCGGCGTGAGCACGCCTTTGATGCCCGGATGATGACCCAGGTAGAGCATCGCCTGATGCCAGGTTTCACGCTGCCGCAGAATCGGCTGCTGCTGCCAGCGTATTTCACCCGCTTCGGGCCGGCTCAGGCCCGCCAGCAGGCGCAGCAGCGACGTCTTGCCCGCGCCGTTAGGCCCTTCAATCTGCACAATGTCACCTGCGGAGACGCGGAATGAGAGCCGCCGGAACAGCGAACGTTCGTCGTAAGCACAAGTGAGCGTAATGATTTCCAACATTGAGGGGGGAATCGCACCAGCTAAAAAGTGGCCGGGATATTACCACAATGTTGCTGTGGGCCGAAGTGTGAGCTACCGCTCAGTTTTGCTCTCAGCGGCTTATTCGTGCGGTATCGTCGGGCCTCTGAATAAAAATGCAGTTCCGAAAAAGGTTGTTACGCTTATTCGCATCAGCCGTAACCTTATCGGCAAATAAAAAAGGGCTACGCTTATAACGCGACAGCACTATCACCAGGAGAAAATATGAAGCCTTCATCAGGTAATGAACAGGGTCCTAACGACGTAGACAGTGAAGAGAAGGAACAGGGCACTGACATCGAAGTCGATGAGGAGGCGCTCCCCTCGCGAGCCGCAGCGATCCATGAAGAGATCCGCCAGGATGGGGAAAAAGAGCTGGAGCGCGACGGCATGGCGCTGCTCTGGTCCGCGATTGCGGCGGGCCTCTCGATGAGCGCTTCGTTAATGGCGAAAGGCATATTTCAGGTGCACCTCGAGGGCGTGCCGGGTGCCTTTCTGCTGGAGAACCTCGGCTATACCTTTGGTTTTGTCATCGTCATCATGGCCCGTCAGCAGCTCTTTACCGAAAATACCGTAACCGCCGTGTTACCGGTGATGCACAAGCCAACCTGGGGTAATGGCGGCCTGCTGTTGCGTTTGTGGGGGATTGTGCTGCTGGGTAACCTGATTGGCACAGCGCTGGGTGCGCTGGCCTTCAATGAAATGCCGATATTCGACGAGGCGACCCGACAGGCATTTACGGAGATCAGTAAGAAGGTGATGGAGAACACGCCTGGCGAGATGTTTGCCAATGCGGTGATCTCCGGCTGGATTATCGCCACCATGGTCTGGATGTTTCCGTCTGCGGGCGGGGCCAAACTGCTGGTGATTGTGATGATGACCTGGCTGGTTGCGCTGGGCGATCTGGCGCATATCGTCGTGGGATCGGTGGAAGTGCTCTACCTGGTGTTCAGTGGCAGCATCAGCTGGCATGAGTTCCTCTGGCCGTTTGCCCTGCCGACCCTGCTCGGCAACATCACCGGCGGCACGCTGATTTTTGCCCTGATCAGTCACGCGCAGATCCGCAATGATATGAGTGAAGCTGCCGTGGCGAAGGCGAAGGCGGAGAAGCGTAAGCAGGAGAAGCGCCGTCAGCGCGAAGAGCAGGAAAACGCAGAGTAACAATCTGGCAGACAGGCGACTTTAGCGGGCCTGTCTGCTTTTCCGATGATGCACCAGCCAGATCGTTCAGGCTGGTGCTGGGAATTTAACGGCGCGGCAAAGCCTGACGCCGTTATGGCGTGAGTTCCCGCCTCCGTAACCCGCGACGCACCGTCATCTTAACAGGACGATTCCCGCCACAACGTGCGTTGTCATGCTCAGGCTAACGGCCCGATTGCTGGCGGAATGAGCAAACGCACACCGATATAGTGAATCTCCCGGCCTGTTTGCGCTATACTGCGCGCCGCGGTCCTCTTAGTTAAATGGATATAACGAGCCCCTCCTAAGGGCTAGTTGCAGGTTCGATTCCTGCAGGGGACACCATCCTGATCGGACCTTCACCGCCCTTCTCTCTTTCATATCTCTGCAAAGCATCAACTTCCCAGGTAACTGCTTACCGGCATAGCGAAAACGATCTCCGGACTTGCCCGCGCGCTTCTGAAAAACAGTGCGGATTATTCTGCAGATACGCAGCATGGCCTGGCTCATGCAGAGCGGTGGCGGCGCTCACCGGCCCGCGACGAACGCTCGCGCTCTATTTCGCTGCCCGCTGCTTAATTTCAGCGTAGCGAGCGTTCAGTTGCTTCAGATGCATCTCCAGCCGGGCGCTGGCCGCTGCGGGTAAAGGCTCCCCCGCTGGCGTTTGCGACAGTATCCGCAATTGCTCTTCGGCCGGTAGCGACTGATTGAATGCCTGCACAGTGGAAAAAACTACCGATTTCAGCTCGCTGACCGTCATATATTTTCCCTTCTGCTCGTCGAGGCCGTTAAGTCTGTCACTGAGCTTCTGTAACGATGACATCCCCTGATGCCAGCCGTTGAGCTGCGCTGTCGGCAGGGCAGCCGCGCTGCGTTGCCGCTGCCACTGTTGCATCAGCGGTTTTGCCTGTTCCGGCCAGAGTTTCTGTGCCTGTTCTGCCAGTTGCCGGCTGTAGCTCATCGTCCAGTCAGGCGGCAGCCGCTCCAGCCGGTCAAGCTGCTCCGCAGTCTGCACGGTCATATCCTGCAGTCGCGCGTTGCGATGCTGTAAGACCTCCAGCTGTTCGGGCGTGAGCGCGACGGGTATCCCCACCGGCGTTCAGGGCGACATTCTTCGTGGCCGCCAGCTGCAGATGCTCTGCGCTGGTAAACGCCATCCCCTCGGGTGCGGAGAAATGGATCATCTCATTGATAGTTTTCAGCCGTGTGGCGAACATCGCCTGCTGACTGGCAATGTCAGCTTCCAGGGCTTTCGCCTGGCGGGTGGCGCTGGCAAGCCCCTCGATTTGGGCGCGGACAGCCTCAATCTCCCGGAGTGCCACATCCCTATCCAGCACATCGCCTTCGCCGTTCACTTTGCCATCGGCGGTGACCAGCAGCCCTTTTGCCACACGTATGACCCCGAACTCATCGGTGCGCAGCTCAAAGCCGGTACCCCGTGGCTCGTTCTCTGCATCAACGATATGTCCCTGATTCAGCGCCGTAGTCCCGAACGGGGTACTGAGCGCAATATGCTCGCTCTGGCGCAGGTCTTCCATCCGCAGTTCGTTCTGGCCCGCGGTGCGCAGGATATTCTGGCTGCGGTTGTCCCGGGTGACCACGTCCGGATGTTCAGAGTCATGGAACGCATAGGCGATGTAGGGTCGGTCCGGGTCACCGCCGTCAAAAGCAATGCCCACTTCCGTACCGTCAATCAGCGGCGTGTGCCAACCGTACGTTTCCCCGGCGTACGGTTTGGCCTGACGTATCCACAGATAGTTGTAGCCCTGCTCTGCGTCTTCGCGGCTGAAGTCCAGCTTCACCCGGTAACGGCCCGTTTCATCGAGATGCGCATACGGCGCATTCTTCTCGTCGCTCTCGACACGGGCGGTCAGCGTGCCGGCAATAAGCGGGCGCGGCGCAGGTTCTGGTCTGAAGCAGAACTGCTCGCTGTAGGGCATGCCCCACACGGAAACGTGCAGACGGGTATCCCGGGCCGCGCGGAAGGTGGTGAGTGTAATCACCATTCCCTCTTTCAGCTCCGGCACGTCACTGTCACTGGTTTCCAGCACCATGCCCGGCGTCAGGTCACTGGCATTGCTGAAGAGATGCAGGCGTATCGCGTTGTTGAGGGCGTGTTCATGCTGAATGCGTGCGTAAAAGGCGCCGCTTTCGGTTTCCGGCTCAGAGGTGGTCTCATCGCCCGCTTCATGATAAGGGGCAAGATAGCGATAACATTCTCCGGTAGTAGCCACCTCGTTTCTGACGCTGACCTGTGCATCCATCGGCGTACTGGCGGTGCGGTAGTTGTAATCCCGGGTGGCCACGCGGCCGGTCACCGTGTGGTGCCACACTCTGGCATCCCACACCGCGTCCACCGCGCCGTCATAAAGCGCCGACGGTTCCCGGTAAGGCAGGCGTACATCAAACTGATACTGCAACTGGCTGTCGGCGAAGGTCACCGTATCCAGCCCGGTGGTCGTGTTGACCCCGGTACGGAACCAGATACCGACCTCAGCAAGGATCCGCTGCATAAACTGCAGGTCCGTTTCCCGCCACTGGGTGATCAGTTCGCGGACCGGGTAAGTCCGTTCCAGCCGGAATTCAAAATCTGCTCCTTCCAGCCCGTGGCTGCGCAGGACCTGCGCCACCAGTTCCGGTACCGAAACATTCTGCCAGACCGCGCAGCGGCGGGTATGGGCAAGCAGTGCCAGGCGCGAGGAAAGCGTTACGGCGAAATGCGTCTGGTCCACGGTTTCGTTGAGGACCTCAAAGCCGGTAATGATACCCTGCACGACTCTGCCACTGAGCATGCTGAGGGTGGCATACTTCAGCATCGCATCCTGACGACTGATGCCTTTCTGCGGCGTGGTGAACTCAATGCGCCATTTGAACGGTGCATTCAGCGCTTCCCGACCGTGGAGGTTCAGCACATCCGGCTTCAGGATGCTGTCGTTTATCTCAAAGCGGTAGCGGGTCTGCCCGTCAAACAGCGCCAGCCAGTTATCGAGGGTGGTGTCCATGAGTTTACTCCTTCACTGGAACCAGGGTCAGCCCGGTGCTGTTAAGCTGGATGGTGCGCGGCTTGTCCGGGTCGAGGTCGTCGCGGCTCAGTACCAGCTTCCAGGTGTTGTTTTTGATATCCGGCCGATTAAACAGCCCCACCACCGCCACAAATTTCGCTTCTTCGTTCATCGGCATATTGAGCGTCACGCTGCCTCTGGGCATCACCAGCAGAGACTTGCTGACGACAATATCCTCTTTAAGGGTGTTATCCGCATCGCGCAGCAGTTTCTGGTAGTCGGCCGCATCCACCTTCTGGCGGTCCCGGAGCTGGTAAACCTGCACCATGGTGGCCAGTGGTGTCTGCCCTTCATCGGCATTGGCATCCAGCAGGTTGGCCTTGAGATCACGCAGCAGATTGCGCATGGAGAGCATCGCCTTCAGCTGGGGTATCTGCCGGGAGATCTGTTCCGGAGAAAAATCCCTGATGCTGCGGAATGTCAGACTGATGTTTTCTTCGCTGCCGTCGCCTGCCAGCGTATTTTTAACGGTGAGGTTAACTTTTGGGGAATATTCGGAAAGAACAGAGTCAAAATTATTTTTATCTACATTAACCTTTTTCCGATCCGATAATTGCGACGCGTCCTGACCATTACTGAAATCACCTGCAACCAGTAATTTAAGTGGTAGTTCAGTTTTTTTCCCTGCGCCGCCAGTATGGAGATCGAGTTTTAAATTAATACGTGCCTTTGGCACTTCATTCTGGAAACTTTCAGCCATTTCATCATCCCTTTCTTATCGCCACAGATATGTTTCAGACCCGATTTATCTGCCCGCGATAATAGAACAATGATCGACAAAAGATCAAACAAACAGATCATTAAACTTCAATGAGAACATTCTTAGATTTTTATACTAAAAAAATCAGGGAGGATAATGCTGCCATACCAGCTAACTGGACCACTAAAGGTTTAACAGACAAACGTTTGTATCGTCACAATAGAATTAAATAGCAGATACATCATAAAGTCCGATTAAATTGATTAAGGTTAATATTTTAAAATCAGAAACCGCAGCACCTGTAAATTTTTAACACTTAGATTACGGACAATCCGAAATGAGAATGAAATTACATCGTTTATTACTGATAGCGTCTAAGGCGAAAAAAAGCCAGCAGAGATGATCCTCAGATAATAAGAAAATTTTTCTGACCGAGGTAAACGGTTATTTTGCACTCCCGGCTTTTATGCGCCCGATCAGGTCTGAGCCTGTCCGCAGAAGCGAAAAAACGTTGCGCAGAACAGGATGTTTAGCGGAGTGCCCGGCGACAGGCAGAGGGTGTGGTTCCGTATACCTGGCGGAAACGGTGGCTGAAGTGGGCTGAGGAGTGAAAACCACACTGCAGGGCGATGGCGGTCAGGGTCAGTTCGGGCCGTTCAAGCAGCACCCGCGCACGATCCATACGGCGTCGCATCACAAACTGGTGCGGCGCTTCACCAGTGGTGTGACGGAACATACGGGCAAAATGAAACTCACTCAGCGCCGCTTCGTGTGCCAGCACGGCGAGCGTTAAAGGCTGGTCAAGATGGGCATCGATAAAATCGATGACGCGGCGTAATACGGCCGGTGCCAGCCCTCCCCGCACCTGAGGCAGCTGCCAGTTAACTTCGCTGTAGTGCTGTAACAGATGGGTCAGCAGCAGCGTGGAGGCGCTGCTCAGCATTAACTGACTGGCAGGCTGTTGCCAGTCACTGCTCAGGAGAAAGTGGCGATAGAGTTGAGTGATGCGGTCATCCGTGGAAAAGATTTTCTCATCCAGCGTTAACTGCGCCGGACTGCGATCCCAGACCCGTTCGGCCAGCTGCCGCAGATGCGCCTCACTGCAATAGAGGTGCACAAAGGCGAGATCGGCGCGCAGATCCCAGGTGGACTCTGTACCGGCGGGCATCAGACAGAAACGATCCGGCGCGCCGCCGTTGCGCCAGCCATGAGGCGTTTTATGCCAGGTGTCGTAACCGCCCGCCACATAGAGGCTCAGCGTATGGTGATCGCTGTGGTTGGTCACGCGATCGCCGCTGTTGAACCAGGCTGCCAGCTGAATGCCGCTCTGAAGCTGCACCTGATCACGCAGTTGGGCTTTGTGGCGCTGCAGCATGTCAAAGGTCTGGTATAGGCTCATCGGCGTGTCAGTTCAGATCAAACAGAGTGCCAGTTTACGGTGTGCGCCCGTCAGAAAACAGACCGTAGCGGAACAGAGGGTAAAAATGCGCAAGATTTTGCAAACCCGGCGCAACCCGTTGCAAGCGCAGAGGCGGTTTTCCGCGCAGACTCAGCGTTTTATGGAGGAGAACCCGGCGATGAATCTGTTTTTGTATCTCTCTGTCGTGCTGATCTGGGGAACGACCTGGATTGCGATCTACGCGCAACAGTCTGCGGGCATGAGCGCCGTAACCGTCGCGGTATTCTGGCGTTTTTTGCTGGCTTCGCTGGTGATGTTACTGCTGCTTAAACTGATAAAGCGCCTTCACAGGCTGACGCTGCGGGACCACCTCTTTTGTCTGCTACAGGGCTGCTGCGTCTTTGGCTTTAATTTTGTCTGCTTTTATTCTGCGTCCGCCTATATCAGCAGCGGTCTGGAATCGGTCATTTTCTCGATGGCCGTGATGTATAACGCCATCAACGGCTGGCTGTTCTTCCGTCAGCGCCCTTCCGTACGCCTGATCCCGGCCATCGTACTGGGGATGACCGGAATCGTTGCGCTGTTCTGGCACGATTTGCGCAGCACGGAAGCCTCGGCCGGACTGATGTGGGGCATCGGTCTGAGTGCGCTGGGCACGCTGGGCTTCTCCTTCGGCAATATGATCAGCCAGCGGCATCAGCGGTTACAACGCGATGTGCTGACCACCAACAGTTACGGCATGTTGTACGGCGCGCTGATGATGGCACTGGTTTCGCTGCTGCAGGGTGTTTCGCTGCAACCGACCTGGAATATGCAGTGGCTGGGGGCATTAACCTATCTGGCTATCGTGGGTTCGGTGGTGGGCTTCGGTGCTTACTTTACGCTGGTGGGACGGATTGGTGCCAGTCGGGCGGCCTATACGACGGTTCTCTTTCCGCTGGTGGCGCTGGCACTCTCTACCCGTTACGAAGGGTATGAATGGCATGCCAGCGCCATCCCTGGCCTTGTCATGATTCTGCTGGGCAATGTCGTGATGTTTGCCCGCTGGCCGGCAAGCCGTCGCCGGATCACTGCCTGACAGGGAAGCGGGAGACAGCCCGCATCTGATGGGGCGTTATGCCCACTGCTGCTGAAGGAGTTGTTGTGGCTGATTGATCGCCTTACGGGCGATCCAGTAGAGCAGAACACGCTCGTCGTCACTGTCACGATCGGCCATCGACAGCAGTTTCAGTGCCAGCGTCGATTTGGTCACAGGCTGTTGTTCTGTACTCAGTTCAATCACGGCCTGACCGATGATGCAGCAAACGTCATCCTCACTGGTGTTGGATTCATATGTCCGGTCTTTCATATTTCCTCCTGATAGGTGAACTCTCAGTCTGGCAAATAATCCGCAAACCTGCTCAGATAACCGACGCGCTGAAACATTATCTTACGGGTGGTTACGCTTCCTGATTAAGCTGCCTCTTTGGTTACTTTTCACGCAACACCGCCCCGCCGCTTTCCAACGCAATGCCGTTCATACCGCCTGAATGGCATTTCATTCCCCAATCCGTTCCGTTCATACCTTTACCGCTCATGCGCGCGAGCCACTGCTTTATGCTGACTGCAGTTTCCAGATTCCCGGATGGGAGAGATAAATGATGAACCAGACTCAGCAGGCTTCTTATCAGCGTTCACGCTGGCTTACATTGTTCGGCACCGTCATCACTCAGTTTGCACTGGGGTCCGTTTATACGTGGAGTTTGTTCAACGGCCAGCTGTCGCAGAAGCTGGATGCCCCCATCAGTGAGGTCGCTTTCTCGTTTGGCCTGCTGAGTTTAGGGCTGGCCATCGCCTCCTCACTGGCCGGTAAACTGCAGGAGCGGTTTGGGGTACGCCGTGTGACGATGGGCGCCGGAGTGCTGATGGCGCTGGGATTCTGGCTGACCTCCCAGGCAGATAACCTGATGATGCTCTATTTCAGCGCTGGCCTGCTGGTCGGTCTGGCCGATGGTGCAGGCTATCTGATGACGCTCTCCAACTGCGTGAAGTGGTTCCCGGAGCGCAAAGGGATGATCTCCGCCTGTGCCATCGGTGCATATGGTCTGGGCAGCCTGGGCTTCAAATTTATCTGCGGGGCGCTGCTGGCGACGGTCGGTCTGGAGCAGACCTTTATGATCTGGGGCGTGATAGCGATGTCGATGATCATCCTCGGGGCACTGCTGATGCGTGACGCGCCGGTGCAGGAGAAAAGCCCGCGTCAGCAGGGACAGCAGCCTGCGCGGGATTATACGCTGGCCCAGTCCGTCCGTATGCCGCAGTACTGGATGCTGGCGCTGATGTTTCTGACCGCCTGCATGAGCGGACTCTATGTCATCGGCGTCGCCAAAGATATCGGCGAAGGTCTGGTGCACCTCTCCACGCAGAGTGCGGCCAGCGCCGTCACCGTGATCGCCATCGCTAACCTGAGCGGCCGTCTGGTGCTGGGGGTACTGTCTGACAAAATGCTGCGTATCCGGGTAATCTCGCTGGCGCAGATCGTCTCACTGATCGGCATGAGCGTGCTGCTCTTTACCCGGATGAACGAAGTGACCTTCTTCCTCTCACTCGCCTGTGTCGCCTTCAGCTTTGGCGGAACCATCACGGTGTTCCCGTCGCTGGTGAGTGACTTCTTTGGTCTCAATAACCTGACCAAAAATTACGGTCTGCTCTATCTGGGATTTGGTATCGGCAGCGTGCTGGGTTCCCTGGTCGCCTCGCTGTTTGGCGGTTTCACCGTGACCTTCAGCCTGATCATGACGCTGCTGGTTATCTCCCTGTTCCTGTCACTCACCATCCGCTTACCACAGCGTTCAGTAACGGCGGCGCCGGTTCTGCAACGTCATTAATCAGAACGGGCCGCCTCACGCGGCCCGCGTCTCTAGCCGCGGAACAGCGGCTCTGCCATGCCAGCGACCGCGACTTCCACCGCAAAGATATTGCCGGAGTGCGGATAGCGCGCCAGCTCCTCTTCCGTGCGATCTTCCCGCGAACTGGTGATAAACAGCGTTTTGAGATCGGCACCGCCGAACGCCACCATCGTCGGCCACTTCACCGGCAGCAGGATCTCATCGACAATCTCCCCGCTCTGAGGATCGATACGAACCACACGTCCGCCATCGAACTGTGCTGACCAGTAGAAACCTTCGCTATCCACCGCCGCGCCATCCGGTAAGCCGCCGCTGGCGTCGAAGCGGCGGAACAGCGTACGTTCGCCCGGTTCGCCCTGCTCATCTAACGGATAGCGGTAGAGCGACGCATTTGGCGTGTCGCTGTGATACATCCAGCGCCGGTCAGGCGAAAAGGCCAGTCCGTTGGAGATTTTGATATCGCGCGCTCTGACCTCCAGCTTCAGATCCGGCGTGACGCGACACAGCAGCCCGCCATTTTTATCCTGCGGTTCCCACAGGCTGCCACACCAGAAATTTCCCCAGGGATCGACGCGGCCATCGTTAAAGCGGCTCCGCGCGGCCTCGCCGGGGTTGTCGGCAATCTTTTTTTCCGGTTTACCCTGCGCATCCAGCAGCCAGACACCACCACGCAGGGCGGCGATAAGGCCGCCCTGCTCGCGCAGACCGATGCAGCCTACGTGCTCCGCCTGCGGAAAGGTCTGCAGATCGCCGCTGACCGGATCGAACCGGTGAATCGCCGGTGCCAGAATATCGACACACCACAGCACCTGTTCCCTGACCGACCAGAGCGGACACTCACCCAGCTCCGCCTGCAAAGCCAGTATATGTTTTACGTCGTGCGCCATGTTTCTCTCCCGTTGAACTGACATGCTAATAATGTAGTTGTAAAAACTTTCCGCGGAAGATTATTTTCGCTTGATTTTGAGACTATTCTCTCTGATAGTATTTATTATTCAGCCCATTCTGATTCTCTTATTTCAATCTTCTGCAAAATTCCGCACCCTGAAATATTTCGTCATATCTGATGAAATAACTCTACAAAGCCTGCATCTTCACTCCACTTTTTCAGCGTAGTGTCATCCTCATGGGAAAAGAGGAGAAGAGTTCCTATGAAGAGATTAATTAAAGTCGCTTCGGTCGTGGCGCTCATGACGTTATTAAGCGGGTGTATTATCACTCCCCGGCATGACAACGGCTGGCACCGCGGAGGGGGCGGCGGGTATCACGGAGGCTACTATGGAGGCTATCATGGTGGGTATCATGGCGGTCACCATCGCCACTGACGGGCAAAGATGTCACACAGCATAAAATAAAAGAAACACACTTTAAGGGCGGGATAATTATCCCGCCCGTTTTATTTAGCTTTTCAGCGCGTAATTACACTGGAACCACGCTTTCTGCAGGCCCGGAATATGACTCTCCTGCGCAGGCAGCGCCTCGACTTTATCAAATCCTTTATTGCTGCAGTAATTCGCCAGATCGAGATCCATCGCATCGCGATTGACCTTCAGCGGGTCAAAACGATACTGCACGGTATTTGAGGTCGGATCTTCATCAACACGTTCAAATGCCCCGGGTTTGCTGGCAGTACAGCCTGCCAGCAATAACAGCGCTACCGCGCCGGTAAGTAGTTTTTTCATCAGATTGTCCTCACGTTGCCGCGCAGTTTAAGACGCAGCCTGCCACGCATCCATAGGATAAATGCGCGAAAAACCAGAAATTACGAAGCTTTTACCGATTAATTCAATATGATTAAATGGCTGTTACTATCGTGCCAGACATGACAGGATAAATTCAGACGTAACGAAACCTGCACCACACCAGGAAATGCCAATAATAAGAGTCTGCCTCTCTCTCTTCCCTGCCCGCGCTTAGCGGGCTTTTTTTCGCCCGCTGTTCCCGCCCGTTACTGGCCAGTCAGGGCAATCATTCTACGTAACAGGTTGGCGGCGCGCTTGTCAGGTAATGCCAGAATCGCACTGTAGAGATCGATTGACATGGCACACAGCGAGGAGCGATCTACGGCCGTGTCAGCCGGCATATTCAGCTGCTGCAGCCTGTCGCCCCACTTCCGGTAGAGCTGGCCTACGATCTGTTGCAGATCGTCCTGTGCCTGGGTCTTATCCAGAGGCTGTTCAGGCGGCGGGCTGTTCAGCAGCAGCTGCTCCATCGCTTCCGCCTCCTTGCGGTTCAGCGCCGGTGACAGCGTGTTCTGCAGATTGATGCCTCCGCTCACCTGTGGATAGAGATAACGGAAGCAGAGGCCCGGATCGATCTGGTTCAGCGCCTGCATCTCTTCGACCGAGACGCTGATGTAGTGGACGACAGCCGCATCCGTGCCGCGCATCAGCCGCTGATTGATCACCTCAATCAGCCAGCCCCGCAGTTCGCCCGTTGCCTTCTCCGCCGGTTCTCCGGCGCGGATACGTCGCGTCAGCTCCTGGGTCAGCAGCAGCCAGAGCGCCGGTTCCTGCGTCTGCAGCACCCGGAAGCCGGGCATCTTAGTCAGCTGACTGACCGCCTGCTCCCGCTGAGCGGCCTGCCGCTGTTGCGGCGCAACCCAGCTGAACCAGAGCAGGTTCGCCACGATCAGCGGCAGCAGGAAGATGAGCAGCCCCTGCCAGAGACGCAGCCGGGTGGTTTTGATCAGCACAATGACAATCAGCGCCAGCAGCGCAAACGCCGCCAGCGTTATAACAGGCAGTAAATTCATGCTGCGGAGTTAATCCTTACGCACGTCAATCAGCACGGGACAGTTAGCGCGTTCGATAACCGATGCACTGACCGAGCCTTTTAACAGCCGGTTGAACGAAGAGAGATGGCGCCGGCCCATGATGATCATACTGGCCTTGAGCTGTTGCGACTGGGCGACGATGGTATCGGCCGCCTCGCCCGCCAGAATCATGCCTCGCGCATCGATACCCGCGCGCAGCAGCGGTGCCAGCGCATGGCGTACCGTCATCTCGGCCGTATTCTGCTCATCCTGCGCCGCCACAAAATCGGCCGGGTCTTCACCCGCGTCGATCTCCATCGGCTGATTGCAGGAGGAGTAGGCAGGATCGACACAGCAGAGCACCACCACCCCGGCGCGATGCGCCAGCGCTTCTTCAATCGTTAACGCAACCACTTTTTCCGCGACCGGAGAGTGGTCGATGGCCATCAGCAGGGTTTTCATCAGGGGCTTATCCTTCAATCGCGGCGACTTTGCCGATTTCACGCACCAGCGCCTCTTTGCACTTCAGCATCTCGTCGCGGAAACGCGCTTCGTGACGCAGAAAACGGGCAGAGGGCACCAGCAAAGAGACAGAAAAGCGACCAAACAGCGTATCGAGCGCAAACGCCATGGTCGAGATACCTTCCAGCGTTTCTCCGCGATCCACGGCGATGCCGGTTTCGCGCACCTCCCGGATCAACGCCAGCAGCTGCGGCAGCGTTTTCACCGTCATATCGGTTAACTCCTGCCAGGCGTCGCCAACGATCGTCCGCACATCCTTTTCGCACTCCAGCGCCAGCAGTGCCCGGCCTCCGGAAGTGCTGTAGAGCGGCAGATTGAGGCCCATATGGGGCACCACCCGCAGCTCACGCGACGCCACCACATGATGAATAATCGCCAGCTGGCTGCCGCTGGCTCGCGCCAGGGAGACGGTTTCATTGGTGTCAGAGGAGAGTTTTTCCAGCAGCGGGCTGACCAGATCAACCACATCGGTATGGACGCTGGAGATCAGTTTCAGCAGCGCCGGTCCCAGACGCAGGCCGCCCGCGCCGGTGCTGCGCACCAGTTCTGCGCTGTCGAGCGCGGCGACAATACGCTGAACCGTTGAGCGGGGCAGCGCGACCGCCTGCGCGATCTCGCCCAGGCTCATGCCGCCCGGCTGTTCGCCCAGGGCATTAAGAATTTTTGCCGCGCGGGCAATGACCTGAATACCGCCCGATTTTTCATCCTCGCGGCTGGAGGGTTGATGTGCCATAGCGTCGTCCTGTTTGAGCTGCCTTACTGTAGCGCGAATGGCGCACGTTTTACACCCTGTACCGCATTGCAATACAGCATACCGGGATGTAATATTACGCCCTGTATCACATCGCAGTACACTGCATCACAATAACGAGATCGCCTGCAATGACTACCCAGCCTGCGCCTGCGCCGGCCCCCCACCCTTTTACACTGCGACTGGCCCTGGGCCTGGTCGGTGTACTGATTGCCGCGCTGACCTCCGGGCTGAACGATCGCGTCAGTGATATCGCGCTGGCCGATATCCGTGCCGCAATCGGCATCGGTTACGATCAGGGTAGCTGGATTATTTCCGGTTATCAGGCCGCCGAAGTGGCTGCGATGATGATTGCGCCCTGGTTCGCCGTCACCCTGTCGCTGCGGCGTTTTACGCTCGGCGTCTCGGCGGGCTTTATGCTGACCGGATTCCTGCTGCCGCTGGTGTCGGACCCCACGCTGTTTATCAGCCTGCGCGTCCTGCAGGGGCTGTTTGGCGGCGCTCTGCCGCCGATGCTGATGACCGTCGCCCTGCGCTTTCTGCCGCCGCCGTTTAAACTGTTTGGTCTGGCGGGCTATGCCCTCACCGCCACGTTCGGCCCCAACATGGCGGCTTCGCTGGCGTCGCTGTGGACCGATCATGTCAGCTGGATGATGGTGTTCTGGCAGGTCGTGCCCGGCATGCTGATTGCGATGCTGCTGATTGGCTGGGGACTGCCTCAGGATCCACTGCGGCCGGAACGCTTTCAGCAGATCGACCTGTTTGGCATGGTCACCGGCTGCAGCAGCGTGGCGCTGCTGGTTCTGGTGCTGACGCAGGGCGAACGCCTCGACTGGCTGAATTCGCCGCTGATTACCGGCATGCTGCTGACCGCGCTGCCGCTGCTGCTGGTGTTCCTGATCAATGAGTGGTTTCACCCGCTGCCGCTGTTCAGACTGCAGATGCTCCGGCGACCCAATCTGGCGCACGGCCTGCTGGGGCTGGCCTGCGTGCTGATTCTGGGGCTCTCCGGCTCCGCGCTGCCGTCGGTCTATTTGGCGCAGGTCAGCGGTTTCCGCCCGCTTGAGTTTGCTCCGCTGGCGCTGACGGTCGGCCTGCCGCAGTTGATCATCGCCCCGCTGATTGCCGCCCTGCTCAATATCCGCTGGATTGACTGCCGCTGGGTGCTGACGGCGGGCGTCGGCCTGCTGGTGATCGCCTGCCTGCTCGGCACACAGATCACCAGTGACTGGGCGCGACAGAATTTCTGGCTGTTGCAGATTCTGCAGGCGTTCGGCCAGCCGATGATCATTCTGCCGATACTGATGAGCGCCACCAGCGTGGTCGCGCCGCCTGAAGGCCCCTTTGCTTCGGCGATGTTTAATACCGTGCGCGGTTTTTCCAGCATCGCCGCCTCCACGCTGGTTGAGGTCTTTCTCTCCCACCGTGAGCAGTTTCACTCCAGCGTCCTGATCAACCAGGCGGCCGACCGCAGCTGGCTGATGACCGCACCGGTGGCCGGTCAGGCCAGCCGCAGCCTGCCGCTGCTGCCGGATGGCAGCGCCAGCGAAAATCTCAGCGGCTTTGCCACTCTGGTCAGACACCAGGCCACGGTGCTCGGCCTGAGCGACAGCTTTCTGATGCTGACCGGCTTCGCCGCCTGCCTGTTGGTGCTGACCGCCCTCCTGCCAACGCGGGTCTGGCCGCCGCAGACTTTGATTCAACCCCCTCTCCGGAATAAATGAATATGCGTGCTTTCGAAATGAGAAGAACCCTGCTGCTGAGCCTGATGCTGCTGGTGTTACTGGCCCTGGCCTTTGTGGTCTGGTCACTGATGAGCGGCAACGATCATCGAACCAACGACGCTTACGTCAACGCCGACTACACGCTGGTTGCGCCCAGGGTATCAGGGTATGTCAGCCGCGTTGAGGTGCAGGATAACCAGCCGGTCAGGGCGGGCCAGCTGCTGGCGACGCTGGACGATCGCGATTACCGGGTGGCGCTGGAGAGTGCAGAAGCCGATCTGCAGGTGAGTCAGGCGAAGCTGCTGAGCAGCCAGGCGCAGCTGGAACAGCAGCAGTCGGTTATCAATCAGCAGAAAGCCAGCGTGGCGGCGAGCCAGGCGTCCGCGCAGTATGCCGGACAGAGCGCCGATCGCTATAACCGTCTCTATAAGAGCGGCACGGTGGCCGCCGACGATCAGCAGAAAGCCAGCTCAAACCAGCGTTCCGCCCTGGCGGCCGTGCATCAGAGTCAGGCGGCGCTGGCGTCGGCCGTGAAACAGGTGGGCGTGCTCCAGGCTGCGGTGCGTTCCGCTGAGGCGGATGTCGCGGCAGCGCAGGCCAGCGTCGATCAGGCCAGGCTGAATCTCTCCTATACCCGGATCACCGCGCCGGTAGATGGGATGGTGGGTCAGCGCGCGGTGCGCACCGGCGCCTATGTTTCAGCCGGCACCCGTCTGCTGGCGGTTGTGCCGCTGCAGCAGACCTACATTACGGCGAACTATCTTGAAACTCAGCTCAGCGACGTGCGTCCGGGCCAGCGGGTCAGCGTGCGGGTGGATGCCCTGCCGGGCCTGACTTTTACCGGCCATGTGGACAGCATCGCTCCGGCGACGGGAGCGACTTTTTCTGCCATCGCGCCCGATAACGCCACAGGCAACTACACTAAAGTCGTTCAGCGTCTGCCGGTGAAAATTGTGCTGGATAGCGACCAACCGCATCTGGCCCAGTTACGTGTCGGCATGTCGGCGATTCCCGAAATTGACGTGAAATAAAATTGTGAGCAATATCTCAGAACGGACCTATTTCATTTGGCCGGGATTCCGCGTAAATTAGCGCTCGATCCTGTTCTGAGTTATTCAGATCAACCCGGAAGCGAGCCAGCCAGACAGTGTAATGGTGACCTCGATTCCCTGTCTGTTCGCGTTGCACTGGTCTGGGATCGCCATCATCGTAACCGCTCAGAGGAGTTGCTTTGTGAAATATGCCTTGATGGGAATATCATTTTTCGCGTTACTTTGGTTCGGAACCTTCGTTCTGCTGCTGAAGTAATGGCGCGACAGTGCCGCTACGGGGCGACCTCTGAGTCGCCCCTGCGGGCCGTTACTCCGCTTCGTCCGTTTTCAGACTGCCTGGCAGGACACCGTCGGCACGAAACATCGCCTTAATCCCCCGCACCGCCTGACGAATACGATCGCTGTTTTCGATCAGCGCAAATCGCACGTGTGTATCGCCATAGTCGCCAAAGCCAATGCCGGGTGAAACGCAGACTTTCGCCTCCTGCAGCAGATGTTTGGCAAACTCCAGCGATCCCAGATGTGCATAGTGGTCGGGAATTCTGGCCCAGACGTACATGGACGCTTTCGGGTTATCCACCCTCCAGCCCGCCTCATGCAGGCCTTTCACCAGCACATCACGCCGCCGTTTATACTGCTCTGCGATATCGCGCACGCACTGCTGATCCCCCTCCAGCGCCGCAATCGCCGCCACCTGCAGCGGCGTGAAGGTGCCGTAGTCGTGATAACTTTTGATCCGCGCCAGCGCGGCGACCAGCTCCTTGTTGCCAACCATGAAGCCGATGCGCCAGCCCGCCATGTTGTAGCTTTTTGACAGCGTGAAGAACTCGACGGCGACGTCGCGTGCGCCTGGCACCTGCATAATCGACGGCGCTTTCCAGCCATCGTAGACGATATCGGCGTAGGCCAGATCGTGGATCACCAGCACGTTATATTGTTTCGCCAGCGCAATGACCCGTTCGAAAAAGTCCAGCTCCACGCACTGCGCCGTGGGGTTAGAGGGGAAGCCCAGGATCATCATTTTTGGCTTGGGATAGCTCTCGCGAATGGCGCGTTCCAGCTCGTTAAAGAAGTCGACGCCCGCCACCAGCGGCACCGAGCGCACCTGCGCCCCGGCGATCACCGCACCGTAGATATGAATCGGATAGCTGGGATTCGGTACCAGCACGGTATCCCCGTGATCCAGCGTGGCCAGCATCAGGTGCGCCAGCCCCTCTTTGGAGCCAATCGTGACAATCGCCTCTGATTCAGGGTCAATCTCTACCTGGTAGCGTTCGGCGTACCAGCGCGATATCGCCCGGCGCAGGCGCGGAATGCCGCGTGAGGTGGAGTAGCCGTGCGTGTCGTCACGCTGTGCGACCTGGCATAACTTTTCGACGATGTGCGGCGGTGTCGCCCCATCCGGGTTACCCATCGAAAAATCGATAATATCTTCGCCGCGCCGGCGCGCAGCCATCTTCAGTTCAGCGGTGATGTTGAAAACGTAAGGGGGTAAACGTTCAATACGCGAGAAACGACGGGGTGTGCTGTTATCAGCCATGAGGACCTCTGGATTACGTAAGCGCCCGGACCGTCCGAGCGACGCGGGTCACGGTGGTGACCCGTTACGAACATAACGTGCTGAGGATCATTTTGTCGAGCGTGGCGGAAAATATTTTTATTGTTGCGGATTCAGCCGTCCCAGCAGCCAATCGTTCACCCAGCCGCCGTTCAGCAGATAATTATCCCGTAGCGTTCCCTCAAGCCGGAAGCCGTTTTTCTCCAGAATACGGCGCGAAGCCCAGTTCCCCTCGATGACCATCGCCCTGAGCTTGTGGAAATCCGCGTCGAACAAAAACTGGCACAGCGCGGCCAGCGCCTCACTGCCATACCCCTGGCCGCAGTGGCGATGCAGCAGCATGTAGCCGACCTCCGCCTGGCGATGCGGCACCCATTCGGGGCTGCAGCCAAACAGGCCAATCGGCTCGTCGTTGTCGCGACGACGCGCCACCAGGCAGAGCATATGAAAACTGCCTGGCTGCCAGGGGGCCAGACGTTCGGTGAAACGCTGCCGGATATCGGCCTCGTCCGGGATCTCGCTGACCCAGGTCATGGTGTCGCGATCTTCATGCACGGCGCGGAACAGTTGCCAGTCTTCCGGCTGCAGTTTACTCAGGGTGAGTCTGGGGGTGACAAGTTGCATGTACGGCTCCCGATGGACGCGATTTTCCAGCGGTCGCTGAAGTGCGTTATCGCGCAACCGCAACATAGCAAAACGCGATCTCAGCGACCAGTCCCGGGCATGAAAAACCGTTCCCCTTATACTGACTCAACTTTTCCCCTTTTTGTGCAGAGGGCGCCAAAATTGATCTGGAACACTCTCTCGCGGCATGAGTCATCTGGACGCTAGCGGTTCCCGATCACATTTTTTATCATAGAGAGACTTTCCATTGCCGACGAGTCGCCCGTGTCCTCCCACTTTACGATGTTACTGGCAGTGTTTGATCGCGCCGCCCTGATGCTGATCTGCCTGTTCTTTCTGACGCGCACCCGCCCGTTTCGTCAGCTCCTGCAGAAAGATGAGCATACCCGTGCAGAGAAGATCGCGGTGACCGCCATCTTTTCGCTGTTCGCGCTGTTCAGTACCTGGTCGGGGGTGAATGTCGACGGCTCGCTGCTGAATGTGCGGGTGATCGCGGTGATGGCGGGCGGCATCCTGTTTGGTCCCTGGGTCGGCATCGCGACCGGCATCATTGCCGGCGTTCACCGTTTTCTGATCGACATTCACGGCGTCACTTCTGTGCCCTGCCTGATCACCAGCGTCATTGCCGGGATCGTGGCGGGCGGCATTAACCGCCGGGTGTTAAAAGAGCATCGCTGGCGCGCCGGTATCTTCGGCGGCATGCTGTGCGAAGCCCTGACGATGGTGCTGATCGTGCTGTGGGCGCGCCCCACCTCACTCGGGCTGGCGATCGTGTCGGAGATCGCCCTGCCGATGATCCTCGGTGCCTCCAGCATCGGCATTATCGTGCTGCTGGTGCAGAGCGTGGAGGGCGAAAAAGAGGCGATCGCCGCCCGTCAGGCTAAGCTGGCGCTGGAGATCGCCAACAAAACCCTGCCGCTGTTCCGGCAGGTCAACAGCGACTCGCTGCGCAACGTCTGTGACATTATCCGGCGGGAGATCAAGGCCGATGCCGTCGCGATGACCGATAAAAAGCAGATTCTGGCCTATGTCGGCTATGGCGAGCACAACTACCAGCACGGGGATGATGGCATCAGCCCCACCACCGCGCAGTCGATCGCCAGCGGAAAAATCATTATCAAAAACAACGATGAAGCGCACCGCACCAAAGATATCCATTCGATGATCGTGATCCCGCTCTGGGAGAAAGGCAAGGTGACCGGCACGCTGAAAATCTACTATCGCCGCGCTCACCGGATCACCGGTTCGCTGAAGGAGATGGCGATCGGCCTGTCGCAAATCATCTCCACCCAGCTTGAGGTGTCCCGCGCGGAGCAGCTGCGCGAAATGGCCAATAAAGCGGAACTGCGCGCGCTGCAAAGCAAAATAAATCCCCATTTTCTGTTTAACGCACTGAATGCGATCTCCTCCTCCATCCGGCTTAATCCCGATACCGCCCGCCAGCTGGTGATTAACCTGTCGCGCTATCTGCGTTACAACCTGGAGCTGAATGACGACGAGCTGATCGACATCCGCAAGGAGCTCTGGCAGGTCAAAGATTACATCGCCATCGAGCAGGCACGGTTTGGTGACAAGCTGACGATGATCTATGACGTCGATGAGGATCTGCATTTTCTGCTGCCGAGCCTGCTGATCCAGCCGCTGGTGGAGAACGCCATCGTGCATGGCATCCAGCCCTGCAAGGGTAAGGGCGTGGTGACGCTGAGCGTGCGGGATCTGGGCGATCGGGTGCGGATCGCGGTGCGGGATACCGGCCAGGGCATCAGCGATGATGTGATGGCGCGGGTGGCGCGCAACGAGATGCCCGGCAATAAAATCGGCCTGCTCAACGTACACCATCGGGTTAAGCTACTGTCGGGCCAGGGATTACAGATCGTGCGGCATCAGCCAGGCACCGAGATAGCCTTCACACTCAGCAAGAACGGCCAGCGCCTGGCGGAGAATCTGTTATGAAAGCCATCATTGTGGAAGATGAATTTCTGGCGCAGCAGGAGCTGAGCTGGATGATCCAGCATCACAGCAAAATTGAGATTGAGGCCTGCTTCGACGATGGCCTCGACGTGCTGAAGTATCTGCAGCAGCATCGGGTTGATGTGATTTTCCTCGACATCAATATCCCCTCACTGGATGGCATGCTGCTGGCGAAGCATATTCATCAGTTTGCGCATAAACCGCTGATTGTGTTTATTACCGCATGGAAAGAGCATGCCGTAGAGGCGTTCGAGCTGGAGGCGTTTGATTACATCCTCAAGCCCTATCAGGAGTCGCGGATCGTTACCATGCTGAACAAGCTGGAGGCCACGGCCCAGACGCAGCAGGCGGTTAATCCGCTTCATGCCGCCTCCGCGCCGCAGACGGTGAACCTGATCAAGGATGAGCGGATTATCGTCACAGACGTGAATGATATCTACTACGTGGAAGCGCATGAGAAGCTGACGTTTGTCTATACCCGCCGCGAATCTTACGTGATGTCGATGAACATCACCGAGTTCTGCTCGCGCCTGCCGGAGCAGCAGTTTTTCCGCTGCCACCGCTCCTACTGCGTCAGCCTCAGCAAAATTCGCGAAATCGAGCCGTGGTTTAACAATACCTATCTGCTGAAGCTGCGCGATCTGGAGTTTCAGGTGCCCGTCAGCCGCAGTAAGGTGAAGCAGTTCAGACAGCTGATGCGTCTGTAGGCAACCTGCTCAGGCCGAGAAGAGAAATATAAGGATGCTGAGTTTCCGGTCCGGCGTCGGCAGACTTTGCGGACCGGAAACTCAGGCGGGATAAGGCAGAATCAGAGGATGCGACCCAGCGTCTGGCGCAGATGCGCGCCCGCGCCCAGCAGACCAGGCTGATCGTGCGTGATCATGTAGACCGGGATGCTGGCCACATAGTCACGGAAGCGCCCTTTATCTTCAAAGGCGGCGCGGAAGCCGGAAGCCTTAAAGAACTCCAGGAAGCGAGGCACAATGCCGCCCGCGATATAGACGCCGCCAAAGGTGCCGAGATTCAGCGCCAGATTGCCACCGAAACGCCCCATGATGACGCAGAACATCGACAGGGCACGACGGCAGTCGATGCAGCTGTCATCCAGCGCACGCTGGCTCACGTCTTTCGGCTTCAGGTTTTCCGGCACGCGATTATCGACCTTCACAATCGCCCGGTAGAGGTTAACCAGACCCGCGCCTGACAGCACGCGTTCGGCTGAAACATGGCCCAGCTCTTCGCGCAGCACTTCCAGAATCTGATCTTCTTCTTCACTGTTCGCCGCGAGATCGACATGGCCGCCCTCGCCCGGCAGACTCACCCAGCGCTTGTCGACGTGCACCAGATGGCTGACGCCCAGTCCGGTTCCGGCACCGTAAATCGCAATAGGTTTATCTTTAACCGGCTCGGTGCCGCCAAACTGAATCACGTTATCGGCGGTCAGCATCGGAATCGCCATGGATACCGCAGTGAAGTCGTTAATGATTTCCAGGTGTTCAAAACCGATGTTCTCTTTGAGCTTGCGCGTGGAAAACGCCCAGTCATGGTTGGTCATTTCAACCCAGTCATCGGTAATCGGGCAGGCAATGGCAATACAGCCATCTTTAACATCCTGCTGTTGTTCATCAAGATAGTGGCGGATGACGGCTTCGAGGCTGTCATATTCTGATGTTGAGAATGTTTTGGCCTGGGTGATGCTGCCGCTTTCCACCTCACAAAGGGCGAGGCGCGCGTTAGTACCGCCGACATCGCCGACCAAGGCATAGGTTGTCATTCTTCTGTTGCTCCGCTTGGGGTCTTAAGAGTTGGAGGACACTATAAATTTCTGCCCATAAAACAACAACGCTCACCGGTGCGATTGGTGAGCGTCTTACTCAGGTGCGCTACAGCCTAACCGCGATAGGCCACCCTGCACAGCGGCAACTATCTGAATCTTAGCCGCCGTTGCGTTGATTCAGGCAGGCGGTGACTTTTCGAAGCAGGGGCGGCAGATCTGCTTTCTGCATGATCACTTCAACCAGCGACAGCGTCTGAGGTTCAGCCAGCCGCGCCATCACCTCATCCAGCTGCACCGTTTCACTGATGCGCCAGCTCTGCGCCTGCTTCTGCAGGCTAAAGGCGTGCGGCAGGGCCGTCCAGTTCCACTGCGCGATATCATTGTAGCGCTGCGTGGCGCCATGAATCGCGCGTTCGACAGTATACCCTTCATTGTTCAGTAAAAAGAGTATCAGCGGTTGCCGATCGCGCAGCATCGACCCCAGTTCCTGGATAGTCAGCTGCGCCGAACCGTCGCCGATAATCAGGATCACCCGGCGATCGGGTTGGGCGGTCTGTGCGCCAAACGCTGCCGGAAGAGTATAGCCGATTGAGCCCCACAATGGCTGGACCAGCAGTTCCGCCTGCGAAGGCAGTCTCAGCGCCGCAGCGCCAAAGGCGGCGGTGCCCTGATCGGCCACGATCAGATCGCCCGGCTGCAGGAAGCGCTGCATCGCCTGCCAGAAGGCGTGCTGGCTGATCACGGCCGCCGGTTCAGCCGACGGCCATTCAGACAGCGCGGCGGCGGGCTGCCACTGCGCGCCATAGCGCTCAAACAGCGGCTGCAGTTCAGCGAGCGCGTCGGCCATCGACAGCGGCGCAAACTCTTCGCCCGCCACCGTGGCGCTGAACGGCTGCAGATCGATCAGTCGTGCCGCATCAAACTGCTGCGTAAAGCCTGCCGTCAGGGTGTCGGTAAAGCGCACCCCGACGCAGATCGCCACATCCACCTGCTCTATCTGCTCACGAACCTGGCCAGCACTCGCCTCCCCGGCATAGGTGCCGACAAAACCGGGCTGCTGTTCATCCACCACGCCCTTGCCCATCAGCAGCGAGGCACAGGGAATGGCGCGCCCTCTGCGCAGCGCGGCCAGGGCGGACTGCTGCTGCCAGCGCAGCGCCAGAAAGTCGGCCAGCAGGGAAACCCGCGCGGCCGGAGCCAGCAGACGTTCCGCCGCTTCGCGGAACGCATGACGAACCGCCGCCGATGCGGGCTGCGTGGTCTGCAACGGCTGCGTCGGCGGAGCAACTTCATGGGCCGCAACATCGACGGCGATCGAAAGATAGCCGGGGCGGCGGGCCTGCAGCGCACTGACGATCACCCGGTCTATTTCGGCCGTGGCGTTATCGGTGGTGAGCTGTGCCGTGGCCGCACTTACCTCCCCGGCCATGCGAATGAAATGCTGAAAATCGCCGTCGCCCAGCGAATGATGCACACAGTCACCCTGACGCTGCGCCTGAGTCGCCGGTGCGCCCACGATATGGATCACTGGCAGATACTCTGCATAACTGCCCGCGATGCCGTTAATCGCACTGAGCTCGCCGACGCCGAAGGTGGTCAGCAGCGCCCCTGCGCCGTTGCAGCGGGCATAGCCATCCGCCGCGTAAGCGGCATTCAGCTCGTTGGCACAGCCCACCCAGCTGATGAGTGGATGCGCGATAACCCGATCGAGAAATTGCAGGTTATAGTCGCCCGGCACGCCAAACAGATGCCTGATACCGATCTCCTGCAGACGGGTCAGCAGGTAATCTCCAACAGTGAACGTGGACATTGCGCATTCCTTTCAGGGAAGAGTTGGGTTAAGTATCTGACAGACGATTAAATTAGCGAGGCGAACGGCGCTTTTTGCCAGCCACAATGCCTGGAAAGCGGGCGTTACGCTGGCGGAATATTCTGTAAAAACGCGATCTGTAGCGCGCTGTCACTGAGTGTAACCGTATACACTGAGAGCGTTCTGGCACATTTTCTCGTTTTTAACCTGGAGCGCTGAATGTCCTCTTTTCCCAATCCCGACCGCTATCACCAGATGGAATATCGTCGCAGCGGTCGCAGCGGTATTAAACTGCCCGCCGTTTCGCTGGGGCTCTGGCATAACTTTGGTGACGCAACCCGGGTCGATAACAGCCGTGCCCTGCTGCGTCATGCCTTTGACCAGGGGATTACGCACTTCGACTTAGCCAATAACTACGGCCCGCCACCGGGTTCCGCCGAGGAGAACTTTGGCCGGATCCTGCGGGAAGATTTTCGTGCTCACCGTGATGAGCTGATTATCTCCACCAAAGCGGGCTATACCATGTGGCAGGGGCCGTATGGCGACTGGGGCTCGCGCAAATATCTCGTCGCCAGTCTGGATCAGAGCCTGAAGCGCATGGGGCTGGAGTATGTCGATATTTTCTATCATCACCGTCCCGATCCCGACACGCCGCTGGAAGAGACAATGCGCGCGCTGGACCATGTTGTGCGTCAGGGCAAAGCGCTCTATGTGGCCCTGTCTAACTATCCGGCGGATCGGGCTGCGCAGGCGATCGCGATCCTGCGCGACCTCGGCACGCCCTGCCTGATTCACCAGCCGCGCTATTCGATGTTTGAGCGCACGCCCGAACAGGGATTGCTTCAGACGCTGGGTGAGGCGGGCGTCGGCTGTATCGCCTTCTCGCCGCTGGCGGGCGGCGTGCTCACCGATCGCTATCTGCAGGGCATCCCGGAAGATTCACGCGCGGCCAGCGGCAGCAAATTCCTGAATGAGAGTCAGCTGACTGAAGAGAAGATGGAGAAGGTGCGTAAGCTGAACCTGATCGCGCAGCAGCGCGGACAGAAGCTGGCGCAGATGGCGCTGGCGTGGGTGCTGCGCGATGAGCGTGTCACCTCGGTGCTGATTGGTGCCAGTAAAACGGCGCAGATCGATGACGCGGTGGCGATGCTCACCCGCCGTCAGTTCAGCGACAGCGAGCTGGCGGCGATTGACGCGGCCCTGCTGTAACGCGTTTCCCGCCCGGCGCAGGCCGGGCATTTTCCCGCCAGAATAGTCTCAATCCCCCGCGTCTCCCCAATTTCCTCACAATTTTCCGACACAATAGTGCGGTAACGACAGCAATCCGCAGGCATAATCACTGCGCCGCAACAGCATCAGACTGTTGATGAGGAGAATATAATGAAAAGAGCTCTTATTTTTGCTGCCCTGGTCGCGGTGTTGTCGCCGCTGGCACATCACACAGCCCAGGCCACCAGCGCCTCTATTACTCTGGCCCCCGGCGTCACCCTGAATCTTGGCGATCGCGATCGCCGGGGTTACTACTGGGATGGGGGACGCTGGCGTGAACCACGCTGGTGGAATGACCGCTACACCTACAACGAACGCCGCTGGTGGCGTCATGAAGAGTGGCGCCGTCGCCAGCAGTGGGAGCGTGAGCGACGCTGGCACGAGCGCGACCGTGAACGCCGCTGGGAACATCAGCATCGCCGCGATCGTGACTGGGATCGTCATGACCGTCGCGGCCCCGGCCCGCACGGTTTTGGGCCTCACGGCCCCGGCGGTCCTGGCCCACACGGCCACGATCGTCACTGACAAAAACGCCCGGCAACACCGGGCGTTTTTTCTTTTGCGGACTCCTTACAGCCCCAGCGCCTCACCCACCAGCAGGTAGAGGTTCAGGGCGATCACCAGCACGACGATCAGTCGTCCGGTGTTCTGCATCAGGCGGGAGTTAACCATATCGTCCCCCATCAGCTCGCGGTTGCCGGTAAAGGCGAGCAGCGGGATCAGCGCCAGCGCAATCCCGAAGCTCAGCAGCACCTGACTCATCACCAGCACCCGGGTCGGATCCCAGCCTGCCCAGATCACAATAAAGGAGGGCAGCATGGTGACGGTACGCCGGACCCAGAGCGGGATATGGAAGCGGATAAAGCCCTGCATCACCACCTGGCCCGCCAGGGTGCCCACCACCGTGGAGGAGAGGCCCGCGGCGACAAGGCTGAGACCAAATACCGTCGCCGCCGCCTGACCCAGCAGCGGCTGCAGCGTCAGGTAGGCCTGGTCAAGTTCAGCGATTTTGCTGTGGCCACTGAAGTGAAAGGCCGCCGCCGCAGTCGCCATCATCGCCAGATTGACGAAGCCGGCGATGGTCATCGCGATAGCCACATCCAGCTTGGTGGAGGAGTATCGCTGCCCTTTGCTCTCCTCGCTCTTGCCCTGCGTCAGCGCGGAGTGCAGATAGATCACATGCGGCATAATGGTCGCGCCCAGCACCCCCGCCGCCAGCAGGACGGCATCGGAGGTCGGCAGGGCAGGCACGGCCATGCCGGCGACCAGCTCCCGGACATCAGGCTGGGAGAAGAAGAGTTCGACGATATAGGCTGCCGCCACAAACAGCAGCAGGCCGCCAATCACCAGCTCCAGCGGCTTCTGCCCACGGCTCTGCAGCATCAGGATCAGAAAGGTGGCGATCCCGGTCAGCACCGCGCCCTGCATCAGTGAGATGCCGAGCAGCAGTTTGAACCCCAGCGCGGCCCCGATAAACTCCGCCAGGTCTGTCGCCATCGCGATGATCTCCGCCTGCACCCAGTAGAACCAGACGGCAGGACGCGGAAAGCGGTCGCGGATGTGTTCGGCGAGGTTTTTACCGGTGGCGATACCCAGCTTGGCAGACATCAGCTGAATAAGCATCGCCATGATGTTGGCCCAGACCACCACCCACAGCAGCTTATAGCCATAGGCCGCGCCCGCCTGAATGTTGGTCGCAAAGTTGCCCGGATCGATATAGCCGATAGCGGCAATAAAGGCGGGGCCCAGCAGTGCGAGTTTGACTTTTCTGACTCCGCGAGCGGCACGCTCGGCGGTACGACTCTCAAACATATCCGGTACCCTGTCGACGATTAGCCTGCCCCGGCAGCTTAGGGGTTAGCCTGTGCAAGTGAAATTCGTTTATTGTTATCGGTGTAATAGATGCTGCTATAAAGTATAGCCATTGCTATACCTTACAGTAAAGGACGTGATTGCTAAAAATGTGAGCAATGGTGTCACTCTACGCCCGGTGTAAAATATAGACAATCATTATGTGGATATTTGAGGTGAATGATTTGTAAACGAGACGTGATCTCCGGAACTTTTCTGGAAAATATAGCGATAGCGAATACTTATATTGTGGTTCAGATCTCGTTTTTAAGTAACGCGTTACATAGAATACGCAGCAAAATACAATCCTCCTCAAATTTGGAGCAATCATGTCCCATATTTTGCAGTTTCTTCTCGCACTGGTGGTGGTCGGGATACTCTCCCTGCTGGTCAGTCACGATCGTAAATGCATTCGCGTTCGCTACATTATACAGCTTCTGGTGATTGAGATTGTGCTCGCCTGGTTCTTCCTGAACTCCGAAGCGGGACTGGGCTTCGTCAAAGGTTTCGCCGGCTTCTTCGACCATCTGCTGAAGTATGCCGCACAGGGAACCAACTTTGTCTTCGGTAACATGAGCGACAAAGGTCTGGCCTTCTTTTTCCTGAACGTACTCTGCCCTATCGTCTTTATCTCTGCCCTGATCGGTATTCTGCAGCATTTCCGTATCCTGCCGTGGGTTATCCGCGCCATCGGTACGGTGCTGTCGAAAGTGAATGGCATGGGAAAACTGGAATCTTTCAACGCCGTGAGTTCGCTGATACTGGGACAGTCAGAAAACTTCATCGCCTATAAAGATATCCTGGGCAAGATGTCACAGCGCCGCATGTACACCATGGCCGCAACCGCGATGTCGACCGTTTCGATGTCTATCGTCGGTGCCTACATGACCATGCTGCAGCCGAAGTATGTGGTCGCCGCGCTGGTACTCAACATGTTCAGTACCTTTATCGTGCTGTCGCTGATCAACCCTTACCGCGTCGAGAACGAAGAAGATCTGCAGCTGCAGGATCTGCACAAAGGTCAGAGCTTCTTTGAGATGCTGGGTGAATATATCCTGGCCGGTTTCCGCGTTGCGATTATCGTAGCCGCGATGCTGATCGGTTTTATCGCGCTGATCTCCGGTCTGAATGCGCTGTTTGACCTGATCTTCGGCATCAGCTTCCAGGGCGTGCTCGGCTTTGTCTTCTATCCGTTTGCCTGGATGATGGGCGTGCCGTCTGGCGAAGCGTTGCAGGTCGGCAGTATTATGGCGACCAAGCTGGTCTCGAATGAGTTTGTGGCCATGATGGATCTGCAGAAAATCGCCGGTCAGTTGTCGCCGACCTCAGAAGGGATTCTGTCCGTGTTCCTGGTGTCGTTCGCTAACTTCTCGTCTATCGGGATTGTGGCCGGTGCGATCAAAGGCCTGAACGAAGAACAGGGCAACGTGGTCTCCCGCTTTGGTCTGAAGCTGCTCTACGGCTCAACCCTGGTCAGCGTGCTCTCTGCCGCTATCGCCGGTCTGGTTCTGGCCTTCTAAGCACGCTTCCAGCGATAAAAGGGCGAGCCGGTCTCGCCCTTCTCTTCCGTTCTCTTCTCTGCCCGCCTGAATCCCCTTCTGCCCTCTCTCGCCTGCACTTCACGCCCGCGTCTTACCGCCATGCCACAGACAGCACAACGCCCTGTCAGATACGACAGTAAAGGATTGAAGACGACAAATAGCCTGCAGCAGAGTACGCGACAGCGATTGAGATTCACGCGAAACGGTGAGTGATGACTGATAAGCAGAACGTTGACAGCAACGTGTCAGAAAATGGTGGAGATAAGCGGGATCGAACCGCTGACCTCTTGCATGCCATGCAAGCGCTCTCCCAGCTGAGCTATACCCCCACATCTGGAATCGTTTTTCAGTGCCAAACTTTTGGGAAGAAGTTTGGTGGAGCTAAGCGGGATCGAACCGCTGACCTCCTGCATGCCATGCAGGCGCTCTCCCAGCTGAGCTATAGCCCCGAACCGAAAAACTATCGCGTTAAGCGACGGACGGCATAATATGAAACCGCCCCCTGGGTGTCAACGGCAAAATCACATTCTGTGTCCGATCGCTGAAAAAGACGGCAACCTGCCAGATTTCAGTAGCATGCCGCAGGGGAAAATCGTGCCACTTCAACAGATAGCGGGCCTGAACTGTTATTCAGACTGCCCTCAGGTTAATTCCCGGTTAAATATGTTATAGGAATTTTCTTGTCTTCGGCTTTTTCGCATGCAAAACTTAGCCCGCTAATTTAGTGGCAGCCGGGATCCTCTCCCGCGTGCCGCGCGTCCACCAGGCGTTAACGTCCCCTTAATCATAAAAAATTACTGAGATACTATGTCGCTGCATACACCTAAAGAAATCGCGCAACTGGCGATCCAGTCAGGCGTGGCTAAAAGCCGTTCGCCTGTCAGCACCCTTCTGATTCTTGGCTTTATGGCGGGCGCATTTATTGCGACCGGCTTCCTGCTGGATCTGCATGTGATTAACTCCCTGCCTGCCGAATGGGGCTCATTTGGCGGCCTGTTAGGCGCGGCGGTGTTCCCGGTGGGGATCATCATGACCGTGCTGGCCGGCGGTGAACTGCTGACCGGCAACATGATGACCTTACCGGTCGCCTGGTTCGCCCGTCGCATCCGTTTTACGAGCGTGGCGCGTAACTGGTTCTGGGTCACCCTGGCTAACTTCGTCGGCAGCGTAGCCGTGGCCTGGTTCTTTGGTCACATGCTGGGCATGACCGAAGGTGACTACCTGAAGAAAACCGTGGCAATTGCCTCTGCCAAGGTCCATGCCGATTTCCTGCACGCCTTTATTTCCGGTATCGGCTGTAACTGGCTGGTCTGCCTGGCGGTGTGGCTGGCCTTTGCCAGTAAAGATATGGTCGGCAAGATCTTCGGTATGTGGTTCCCGGTTATGGCGTTCGTCGCGATCGGCTTCCAGCACGTCGTTGCCAACATGTTTATCATCCCTGCCGCCATTTTTGCCGGCCAGATGAGCTGGGCAGAATACCTGCCTAACTTTGTTGCCGTCTTCCTGGGTAATGCCGTGGGTGGTGCCGTCTTCGTTGGTCTGGCCTACTTCCTGGCCTTCCGTCCTGCCGCTGAACCTGTCAGCAATCCGCAGTAATGCCTCTGTTGCCTTTTGTCCGGTGACAAAAGGCAATTTCATCCTCAGTTACTTTCTCCCGTTACGTTTTGCTGTAATATGTACCGCTAATGTATTTAACAGGGACAGCATCGTGAAAAAGGAATGGCTTACCCCCGAAGAGCTGGCTGCAGAAACGGGTTACAGTCGGCAAACGGTCAATAAATGGATTAAGCGTGAGAACTGGACAACCACGCCGAAGCCCGGTGTACAGGGCGGTAAAGCGCGGCTGATCCATATTGATGAACGTGTAAAAAGTTTTATTCAGTCAACCCGCAATCTCAACGAACCCGCCGCGACCTATGGTGCCGTCACCAATTCGTTACCTGCGTTATTGATAAGTTCTGTCCAGCAAATGAGTCAGGATGAGCAGGATCAGTTCACCGCATTAATCTTACGTGAAGGGATTAAAGGCGTGTTACAGCGACTGGGGATTGGTGAAGAATAAAGAAACCGGAAGCGTGATGCTTCCGGCTGTACAAATTAAGCCTGCGCTTCCCGCTCACTGATAAACGCCAGCGCCTGTTCGATACGGGCCACGCTGCGGGTGCGACCGATCGCCTCGACGGTGACATCCAGAGCAGGTGACTGACCGGCACCGGTCACCGCAACACGCAGTGGCATGCCGACTTTGCCCATCCCGACTTCCAGCTCATCTGCCGTGCTCTGAATCGCCTGATGAACGTTCTCTGCCGTCCACGTCGTAATGGCAGCCAGCTTATCACGTACCACTTCCAGCGGCTGACGCGCCACCGGGCGAAGATGTTTCTTCGCTGCATCGGCGTCAAACTCAGCAAAGTCCTCATAGAAGTAGCGGCAGGACTCCGCCATCTCTTTCAGCGTCTTGCAGCGCTCGCCCAGCAGGCTTACCAGCTTAGCCAGTTCCGGGCCGGTGCGGGTATCGATATTCTGCTGCTCGATATGCCATTGCAGATGGGTGGCCACATATTCCGGCGGCAGCGCATTAATATAGTGGTGGTTCAGCCACTGCAGTTTTTCGGTGTTGAACGCACTGGCGGATTTGCTGACGGCATCCAGGGTAAACAGCTCTGCCATTTCGGCGACGCTGAAGATCTCCTGATCGCCATGTGACCAGCCTAGACGCACCAGGTAGTTGAGCAGCGCTTCTGGCAGATAGCCATCATCACGATACTGCATCACCCCGACCGCACCATGACGTTTAGAGAGTTTTTTGCCGTCATCGCCCAGAATCATTGAAACGTGGGCATAAACCGGAACCTGCGCACCAATCGCTTTCAGGATGTTGATCTGACGTGGCGTGTTGTTGATATGGTCTTCACCGCGAATAACGTGGGTGATGCCCATATCCCAGTCATCGACCACGACACAGAAGTTGTAGGTTGGCGAACCATCGGTGCGGCGGATAATCAGGTCATCCAGCTCCTGGTTGCTGAACTCAATCGGGCCACGGATCTGATCGTCGAAGATCACCGACCCTTCCTGCGGATTGCGGAAGCGCACGACGCACGGTTCATCATCGGCATGATGTTCGTGACTGTCACGGCAGCGGCCGTCATAACGCGGCTTTTCATTATTCGCCATCTGCTCTTCACGCAGCGCGTCCAGACGCTCCCTGGAGCAGTAACATTTATAGGCAGTACCCGCTTCCAGCATTTCGTCGATGACCGCGTTATAGCGATCGAAACGTTTAGTCTGGTAGTAAGGGCCTTCATTCCAGTCGAGACTCAGCCAGTTCATGCCATCCATGATGGCTTCGATGGCTTCCGGCGTGGAGCGTTCCAGGTCGGTGTCTTCGATGCGCAGTACGAACTCACCCTGGTTATGACGGGCAAAGAGCCAGGAGTAAAGTGCGGTACGAGCGCCACCGACATGCAGATAGCCCGTCGGGCTGGGCGCGAAGCGTGTTTTGATTTTCATTGAATAGTGCCTTAGATGCGCGGGTTCTCTGTCTGGATGACAAAAAACAGGTTAGACGCGAAAAACAGTGGGCACATTCTAGCATCTGATGGTGAATCCTCAATGCGTGCCCGCCAGTTGGCCGCCGGGAAAAGGGGCTTTTCTGCCAGTAAAACCAGCATATTGGCTAAAAGCGCGACAGGATGTTTAAAAATAAACCGAACGCACATTTATGTTTTAAAAAGCGTTGACTCAAAATCAACTATCCCTATAATGCGACTCCACACAGCGGGGGTGATTAGCTCAGTTGGTAGAGCATCTCCCTTACAAGGAGGGGGTCGGCGGTTCGAGCCCGTCATCACCCACCACTCTTAACAGGGTGCCCGCAGTGAACAGGTATGAAGATATGGGTGATTAGCTCAGTTGGTAGAGCATCTCCCTTACAAGGAGGGGGTCGGCGGTTCGAGCCCGTCATCACCCACCATATCTTATCTGTTAAAGCAGTACTGAAGTACGAAGTGGGTGATTAGCTCAGTTGGTAGAGCATCTCCCTTACAAGGAGGGGGTCGGCGGTTCGAGCCCGTCATCACCCACCACTTCGGGTCGTTAGCTCAGTTGGTAGAGCAGTTGACTTTTAATCAATTGGTCGCAGGTTCGAATCCTGCACGACCCACCAATTCAGAAGAAAGCGCCTTTATGGCGCTTTTTTCGTTTCTGACGCACAGTGATAACCGTGCAGGATGAGAACCTGCAGCAGGTCCGACTGAATCGCCTGCGATTCAGGCTGAGGCGAAAGCCTCACCCGCAGGGCGAGGCCCGGCGGGCCGATGGCCATCCTGCACGACCCACCCATTCAGAAGAAAGCGCCTTTATGGCGCTTTTTTCGTTTCTGACGCACAGCGATAACCGTGCAGGATGGGAGCAGCCCTTTTTTTGCCCTTCTCTTTCACGCCCGCGCGGCACCATCCTCCTGCCCTGCCAGCACCTGCTGATCCGCCTGAATCCTGCTATTGCCGGTCGCCGACGCTCAGGCTGAGTACCAGAGCAGAGCGACAAGCGTCGTCGCTACAGAGGCCAGCCGCTCTGGCCGGGCCCCTCTTTACGCCATCTTAACACCCTCACGACTCAAGTCGTTTCGCAGCGTGCCGATAACGTAGGTGACGACTTACAGGGAGAAAATGATGTCTTCAATTTCCGGAATTTTAAGCAGTGCCGTCAGTGGCGGTGACAGCGGCGGCGGCAGCATCGCCTCGCAAATCTCTGCGCTGAACAAACAGATTCAGAACGTCTTAGCCCAGGTTAAGGAGCTGGCCGACAACAAAGAGCTGACTGACGAACAGAAAGCGGAAATGCAGCAGATGTATCAGTCACAAATCACCATGATTCAGGCTCAGATTGCGCAGCTTGAGCAGTCGCAGGCCGAAAAGGATCAGCCGAAAAGTGACCCGATGACCGTCAGTGAAACCAAGGCGGACGGCATTAACCGGCCAACCGACAGCAATAAAGTCAACGTTTATATCTGACCCTAAAACGCCGGCCTGGCCGTGCGTTGTTGCGCCAGCAGCGCCGCCTGCTGGCGCACCTCCTGCCAGATCGCTTCGGCAGCGGGCGTCAGCGAACGGTTTTTCCGTTTTATCAGCGTCAGGCTGCGATTGATTTCCGGGTAGATCCGCCGCACCGTTAATGCGCGATCGGCCGGTAAGGGCAACGCCAGCGCGGGCAGAATACTGATGCCAATCCCCACTTCCACCATCGGGAACAGCGTCGCGGGATGGCCGATCTCCTGAACCACTTCGGCCCTGACATTCTGCTGCTGCATCGCCGCATCGATCAGTATCCGGCTACCGGAGGCGTAATCCTGCAGCACCATCGTCCGCCCTTCCAGCATCGGCCATTCCGCCCTCTCCACCGTCGCCAGCGGATCGTCTTCGCGGCATAGCAGCAGGAAAGGCTCATCCAGAATCGCGATGCTGTCGAAGTCGCTGTCGCTGAGCGGCCCGATCACGATCCCGAAATCCACCTCCGCATTACGCACGCTCTGCAGCACCCATTGCTGAGCGCGATCGTTGAGGATCACTTTGATATCGGGAAAATGATGCTGGCTGGCGGCCAGACACTGGGGCATCAGATGGGCCGAAATGGTCTGGCTCGCCGCGACTCTGACCGTGCCGCTGCGCTGCTCACCAAAACTGCGGATATCCAGCAGCGTGGTGTGGATCTCCTCCAGCAGCCGCTCCATGCGTGACGCCAGCTGCTTACCGGCTTCGGTCAGCATCACTTCGCGGGTGGTGCGATCCAGCAGACGGACGCCGGTTTCCGCCTCCAGCTCTTTGATACTGTGGCTCACCGCCGACTGGCTCAGACCGATCGCCTGCCCGGCCTGACTGAAACCGCCGTAATGCGCGACAGCGATAAAAGTGCGAAGCTGGCGAAGGGTGTAATTCATCGATTATGCTCATAGATTAATTTAATAAATCAATTTTATTTCTAAACACGTTTCGCGCACAATCGCCCTATTGAAAAATTTACCGGAATTTAACAATGGGATTTTTAAAGCTCGATCCGATGATGGTGAAACTCATCATCACCGTGTTGCTGGCCACCTTTTTGCCCGCAAAAGGGATTTATGTTGATATCTTCAGCTACCTCGCGACAGCCGCAATAGCCCTGCTGTTCTTTATGCATGGTGCCAAACTGTCACGTGAAAAGATCATCGCCGGCAGCAGTCACTGGCAGCTCCACCTCTGGATTATGTTCAGCACCTTCGTGCTTTTCCCGGCGCTGGGCCTGCTGCTGGTCTGGTGGCATCCGGTCAATGTTGGTCCGGAAATTTACACCGGCTTTATCTATCTCTGCATCCTCCCTGCCACGGTACAGTCCGCCATTGCGTTCACCTCCATGGCCGGGGGTAACGTTGCGGCCGCCGTCTGCAGCGCCTCGGCATCCAGTCTGCTGGGCGTCTTTATTTCGCCGTTACTGGTCAATCTGGTGATGGATATTCACAGCAGCGCGCCGAGCGATGGTCTGGAGCAGATCGGCAAGATCATGCTGCAACTGATGGTGCCGTTCGTGCTGGGTCACCTCTCACGTCGCTGGATTGGCGGCTGGATTGAGAAACACCGCAGCCTGATTGGTAAAACCGACCAGACCTCGATTCTGCTGGTGGTTTACTCCGCCTTCAGCGAAGCGGTAGTGAACGGTATCTGGCACCGCGTGGGGCTGACGACACTGATGTGGATCGTGGCGGGTTCTGTCCTGCTGCTGGCCGCCGTGCTGATTATCAATCTGCTGGCGTCGCGCCTGTTCCGCTTTAAACGCGCCGATGAGATCGTGGTGCTGTTTTGTGGCTCGAAGAAGAGCCTGGCGAATGGCGTGCCGATGGCGAACATCCTGTTCCCGGCCAGTACGGTGGGAATTATCGTGCTGCCACTGATGATCTTCCATCAGGTGCAGCTGATGGTCTGTTCGTTTATTGCCGGACGCTACAAGAAGAGCAACGAGAAGCATCAGGCGCTGCAGGTGAAAGGTTCGGTGATGGAATCACAGAAGTAACCGGGCCCGCCTGCGCGGGCACGATTTAGCTGCGGGTCTGGAGCGGTCTGACTAACCCCTCCAGGCCCTCTGTTTTGATAACCAGCGTCAGCTGCATCAGATCGCCCAGCTGACCGGATGGAAAATCGCCACTGCGGGCGAACCAGAGCAGATAAGGCTCCGGCAGGTCGATCAGCATCCGCCCCTTGTATTTGCCAAACGGCATCGGCGTGTTGGCTATCGCCACCAGCTGGTGCTCATCCATCTCAGGCTCCCAGCAGACGGATCATTTCGGCTTCATCAATCACCTCAATGCCCAGTTCCTGCGCTTTCGCCAGCTTTGACCCGGCCGCTTCACCGGCGATCAGCAGATCGGTCTTCTTCGAAACGCTGCCACTGACTTTAGCCCCCAGCGCGACCAGCTGCGCTTTGGCATCATCGCGGTTCATCTGCGACAGTGAGCCGGTCAGCACAATGGTTTTACCGGCGAACGGACTGTCGATCTCGTCGGCCTTCACCACCACTACCTGCGGCCAGTGTACGCCAATCTCTTCCGTCAGCTGACGGATAACCTCGCGGTTGCTCTCCTCTTCCATGAAGTTGCGTACGTGGGTAGCGACGACTTTGCCGACATCCTGCACCGCGATCAGCGCATCAAGATCGGCATCCATAACCTTCTGCAGCTCGCCAAAATGGTTGGCCAGATTCGCCGCGGTCGCTTCGCCCACTTCGCGGATCCCCAGCGCATAGAGGAAGCGCGCTAAGGTGGTTGATTTCGCTTTTTCCAGCGCGTCGACCACGTTCTGTGCCGATTTCGGCCCCATGCGATCCAGCCCGGTCAGCTTACCCGCCGTCAGCCGGAACAGATCGGCTGGCGTACTGACATACTCTTTCTCAACCAGCTGGTCGATAATCTTATCGCCCATGCCGTCCACATCCAGCGCCCGGCGCGAGACAAAGTGCTTCAGCGCCTCTTTACGCTGAGCGCCACAGATCAGGCCGCCGGTGCAGCGCGTAACCGATTCGCCTTCCACCCGCTCCACTTCCGAGCCGCAGACCGGACAATGCGCCGGGAACACCACTTCACGCGTCTCTTCGGGGCGCTCGGCGGTGACGACGTTGACCACCTGCGGGATCACATCTCCCGCGCGGCGAATCACGACCCGATCGCCGATGCGTAAGCCCAGACGTGCTATCTCATCCGCATTGTGCAGGGTGGCATTGCTGACGATTACGCCCGCTACCTGCACCGGCTCAAGACGCGCGACCGGCGTAATCGCCCCCGTGCGCCCTACCTGGAATTCGACATCCCGCACCCAGGTCAGCTGCTCCTGCGCCGGGAATTTAAAGGCGATTGCCCAGCGTGGAGCGCGCGCCACAAAGCCCAGCTGCTCCTGCAGCGCCTGCGAATCGACCTTGATCACCACGCCGTCGATGTCGAATCCCAGCGTCGGCCGCTGCTGCTCAATATCGCGGTAGAACGCCAGAGCCTCTTCCGCGTTATGCACCAGCTTAATGCGATCGCTGACCGGCAGGCCCCAGGCTTTGAACTGCTGCAGACGCCCCATATGGCTGGATGGCATTTCCCCGCCTTCGAGCAGGCCGAAACCGTAGCAGAAAAAGGTCAGCGGACGTCTGGCGGTGATGCGGGGATCCAGCTGACGCAGCGAACCGGCCGCTGCGTTACGTGGATTCGCAAAGACTTTGCCGTCGGTGCGGCGCGCTTCCTCGTTCAGTTTTTCAAAGCCGCGCTGCGTCATAAAGACTTCACCGCGCACTTCCAGCCGGGCCGGGATGTTGTCCCCTTTCAGCCGCAGCGGAATCGCGCGAATTGTACGGACGTTGGCGGTGATGTTCTCACCGGTGGTGCCGTCGCCGCGCGTGGCAGCACGAACCAGCAGGCCATTCTCATACATCAGGCTGACCGCCGCGCCATCGAGCTTGAGTTCACAGCAGTAGGTCAGGTCATCACTGCTTTTCAGCCGATCCTGCACGCGCTTGTTGAAGGCCATAAACGTGGCTTCATCAAAGGCGTTGTCCAGCGACAGCATCGGCACCTCATGCCGCACCTGTTCAAACACCGTCAGCGGTGCCGCCCCGACGCGCTGGGTGGGTGAGTCCGGGGTAATCAGCTCAGGATGATCCTCTTCCAGCTGGCGCAGTTCGCGCATCAGCCGATCATATTCAGCATCCGGCACTTCCGGCGCATCCATGACGTGATAGAGATATTCGTGATGGCGCAACGTGGTGCGCAGTTCGGTGATGTGATCCTGGACGGATTTCATAAAGCCCCATCAGATAAAAAACCCCCGACAGGCGGGGGTTTGTTTTAACAGTTCAGACAGTGATTAGCGCAATGATCAGGCGCCAGTCACATCGCGGATTCGCGCTTTGTAGGTTTCCAGCTTCTGCGGCGTCATCATACGACGCTCATCATCCAGCACAACGCCACCGACATCATCAGCGATACGCTGCGCCGACTGCAGCATCAGCTTAAAGTTCTGATTCGCGTCGCCATAGGAAGGCACCATCATAAAGATAGAGATGCCCGGCGTACTGAAATCGGTCATCAGGTCCGGGTTGAACGAGCCCGGCTTAACCATATTCGCCAGACTGAACAGCACGGGACCGCTGCCTGCCGGGCTGAGATGACGATGGAAAATGTTCATTTCGCCAAACTGGAAACCCGCCTGCAGAATCCCCTGCAGCAACGCTTCACCGTTCAGTTCGCCACCCGAATGGGCAGCAACATGCAGCACCAGCACCGCTTCTTTGGGTTTTTCCGGCGCGGCGTTTGGCGCAGGGGTCGGAGCCGGTTCAGGCTGCACAGGCTGCGGCTCAGGTTCTGCCTGGTACTGCGGTGCAGGCTGTACCGGTTCCAGCGGGTCAAGATCCAGCAGCGGATCGGCCTGGACAGGCGGCGCGACAAAAGTCGGCGCAGGCTGCTGACGAACCGGTTCAGGACGCGGCTGCGGAGCAGGCTGCGGTGCTGAGCTGAAAAGCGGATCGCTTTCAGGTTCGGGCTGCGGTGCGGGACGTGGCGCAGGCTGACGCACAGGCTCAGCAGGCGCTTGCTTACGCGGCGCTTCTGGCTGAGGGTCGCGGATCTCATCGAAACGCGGTTCCTGGTGTACGCTGCGCTCAGAACGAACACGAACCTCGCCGACGCCGTCATCTTCGTCGTCTGTCAGGTCCTGCTCATCATGGTCATCACGTTGTTTCAGACGTTTGTGCGGGCGATCGCGAAACACTGACGAACGCTCTTTACGGCTGGTCCACAGTCCGTGAAGAAGGAGCGCTATAATGGCGATCGCGCCAACAACGATTAATATCAGACGCAAATCCTGCATCATTGTATTCTCTGTTGTTCCAATACCTTGCCACCGCGGCAAACTTTATCCTCTAACTGTATTTGCCCTGCTACACAAGTGCAAGTCTGTGCACTATTTTCTGACAAATAAGATAGGCAACCCACGCTTTTTCGCTGTTTTTTTACCCAAACGGCACCTGGCCTGGAGAAAAAGCCAGGTTATAGTGAGCGCGCCTTCACACCTTCAGGAGAAATGGCTTTATGGCCCGTGAGAATTCCGTCTCAGATTTTAACGGCATGCACTATTTTAACCAGGGCTGGAAACTGGTTCGCCTGCCTGGCCTGCGCCGCTTTGTTGTGATGCCGCTGCTGATCAACATCATCATGCTGGGCGGCGCTTTCATCTGGCTCTTCTATCGGCTGGGCGACTGGATCCCGCGCCTGATGGCCCATATTCCCGACTGGCTGCAGTGGCTGAGTTATCTGCTGTGGCCGCTGTCGGTCATCGCGATCGTACTGGTCTTCAGCTACTTCTTCTCGACGCTGGCCAATCTGATTGCCGCCCCGTTCTGCGGCCTGCTGGCAGAACAGCTCGAAGGGCGTCTGACCGGTAAGCCGCTGCCCGACAGCGGCTGGGCGGCGATGGTGAAAGATGTGCCGCGCATCATGAAGCGGGAACTGCAGAAGCTGGGCTACTACCTGCCCCGCGCGCTGGGCCTGCTGCTGCTCTACTTTATCCCCGGCTTTGGTCAGACCATTGCGCCGGTACTCTGGTTCTTGTTCAGCGCATGGATGCTCTCTATCCAGTATTGTGACTATCCGTTCGACAACCACAAAGTGCCGTTCCGGCAGATGCGTAACGCGCTGCGCCAGCACAAAACGGCCAATATGCAGTTTGGCGCACTGACCAGCCTGTTCACCATGATTCCGGTGCTGAACCTGGTCATCATGCCGGTCGCGGTCTGCGGTGCGACGGCCATGTGGGTGGATCGCTATCGCGGGCAGCTGGCTCGCTACGACGTGCGCTGAAACCTTCAGTGCGCCTTATGCTCTTTTCAGTGAGGCTTATTGCCGGGTGACATATAGATATACGATTTCTTTCCTTCCGCCCCCAGGCAGAACAGGTATGCTCATAGGGTTCCCAATATTTCATACAGTTAAGGACAGGCTATGAGTAAGATCTATGAAGACAACTCTTTGACAATTGGTCATACGCCATTGGTTCGACTGAACCGCATCGGTAACGGCCGCATCCTTGCGAAAGTTGAATCCCGTAACCCGAGCTTCAGCGTAAAATGCCGTATCGGTGCCAATATGATTTGGGACGCAGAAAAGCGCGGTATTCTGAAACCGGGTGTGGAACTGGTGGAGCCGACCAGCGGCAATACCGGTATCGCGCTGGCCTATGTGGCGGCCGCACGCGGTTATAAACTGACGCTGACCATGCCGGAAACCATGTCGGTGGAGCGTCGTAAGCTGCTGAAGGCGCTGGGCGCGAAGCTGGTGCTGACCGAGGGTGCCAAAGGCATGAAAGGCGCCATCGGCAAAGCGGAAGAGATTGTCGCCAGCGATCCGGACAGATATGTCCTGCTGCAGCAGTTCAGCAACCCGGCTAACCCGGAAATCCATGAAAAGACTACCGGCCCGGAGATCTGGGAAGATACCGATGGCGAAGTGGATGTCTTTATCGCCGGTGTCGGCACCGGCGGTACGCTGACCGGCGTGAGCCGCTACATCAAAAACACCAAAGGTAAAAAAGATCTGATTACCGTTGCGGTCGAGCCGACTGACTCCCCGGTGATTGCCCAGGCGATGGCCGGTGATGAGATCAAACCAGGCCCGCACAAGATTCAGGGCATCGGTGCTGGCTTTATTCCGGGTAACCTGGAGCTGAACCTGGTGGATCGCGTCGTCGCGATTACCAACGAAGAAGCGATCAGCACGGCGCGTCGCCTGATGGAAGAGGAAGGTATTCTGGCCGGTATCTCTTCCGGTGCTGCGGTTGCCGCTGCGCTGAAGCTGCAGGAAGATGAGACGTTCGCCAACAAAAATATCGTTGTCATTCTCCCCTCTTCCGGCGAACGCTACCTGAGCACCGCCCTGTTTGCCGATCTTTTCACCGAAAAAGAGCTGCAGCCGTAGTCGCGGCGAAAGTCTTAAAATGGATAAAAAAGCACCCGCATGGGTGCTTTTTTGTGGCGCAGATCTCACTTTCATCACCCGGCAGATTGATTTCAGTGATGCCGCTCTGGTATTTAGACTGCCAATTATTTCGATGCCTGAAATTAATCCGCGTTTGAAGTGGATCAAGCTGAATCGATTTACGGATTCAGTGAAACGGCGAATCACGGCATAATTAACCGGTGACGTGTAGAATCGGTTTTGAGACGCAACGGATTGTCGTATTGACGCATCTGCGTCTTTGGTCAGCAGGATGCTATACCCGCGCACCGACACAGGCTAAAGTAGAGGCTCCAGGCTAGACTTTAGATCCATAAAACTCATTCTGATAACGTTGGGGAAATAGAATGTTCCAGCAAGAAGTTACCATTACTGCACCAAACGGCCTGCATACTCGCCCAGCTGCGCAATTCGTTAAAGAAGCCAAAGCTTTCCAGTCAGAAATTACCGTGACCTCTAACGGTAAGTCAGCGAGTGCGAAAAGCCTGTTCAAACTGCAGACGCTGGGTCTGACTCAGGGCACCGTCGTGACACTTTCTGCAGAAGGTGAAGATGAGCAGAAGGCCGTTGAACATCTGGTCAAACTGATGGCTGAACTGGAGTAATCTCCGCTCAGCTCTCCAGCAAATCGACTCCTCTGCGCCATTGAGTGCAAACATCTTGATCGCGGACAACCTGTCCGCGTTATTGCTTTCGTAGAGTACGTGTCCCGCGACAATGGCACCGCAAAGAGTCCCATCAGCCATCGTGATTAAAAGGTAGCGTTATGATTTCAGGCATTTTAGCATCACCAGGTATCGCTTTCGGCAAAGCACTGCTGCTGAAAGAAGACGAGATCGTCATCAATCGCAAGAAAATTTCTGATGACCAGGTTGAGCAGGAAGTTCAGCGCTTCCTGGATGGCCGTAGCAAAGCGGCCACACAACTGGAAGCGATTCGCGTCAAAGCGGGTGAAACCCTGGGTGAAGAGAAAGCAGCGATCTTCGAAGGCCACATCATGTTGCTGGAAGATGAAGAGCTGGAGCAGGAAATCATCGACCTGATCAAGAAAGATCACGCGTCTGCCGATGCCGCTGCCTACTCGGTCATTGATGGTCAGGCGAAAGCACTGGAAGAGTTAGATGACGAATACCTGAAAGAGCGTGCGGCTGACGTGCGCGACATCGGTAAGCGTCTGCTGCAAAACATCCTCGGTCTGCACATCGTTGACCTGAGCGCGATTCAGGAAGAGTCCATTCTGGTGGCTAAAGACTTAACGCCGTCAGAAACCGCACAGCTGAACCTGAAAAAGGTGCTGGGCTTTATCACCGACCTGGGTGGCCGGACTTCACACACCTCTATCATGGCGCGTTCGCTGGAGATTCCGGCCATTGTCGGCACCGGCAACGTCACCGCCACGATCAAAAACGGCGATTTCCTGATTCTGGATGGCGTCAACAACACGATTCACGTCAATCCTTCAGAAGCGATTCAGGAAGAGCTGAAAGCCGTACAGAACCAGTACCTGTCTGAAAAACATGAATTAGCCAAGCTGAAAGATCTGCCCGCGGTTACGCTGGATGGTCATCAGGTTGAAGTCTGTGCCAACATCGGCACCGTCCGCGATATCGCCGGTGCAGAGCGCAATGGCGCAGAAGGCGTGGGCCTCTACCGCACCGAATTCCTGTTCATGGACCGCGACTCGCTGCCAAGCGAAGAAGAGCAGTTCCAGGCGTACAAAGCCGTCGCTGAGGCGATGGGCTCACAGGCCGTTATCGTGCGTACCATGGATATCGGCGGTGACAAAGATCTGCCTTACATGAACCTGCCGAAAGAAGAGAACCCGTTCCTCGGCTGGCGCGCGATCCGTATCGCCATGGACCGCAAAGAGATTCTGCATGCTCAGCTGCGTGCTATCCTGCGCGCCTCCTCGTTCGGTAAACTGCGCATCATGTTCCCGATGATCATCTCGGTTGAAGAAGTCCGCAGCCTGAAAGCCGAACTGGAACTGCTGAAAGCGCAGCTGCGCGAAGAAGGCAAAGCCTTTGATGAAAGCATCGAAGTCGGCATCATGGTGGAAACCCCGGCGTCAGCCGTAATCGCTCACCACCTGGCGAAAGAAGTCGATTTCTTCAGTATCGGCACAAACGATCTGACGCAGTATACTCTGGCGGTCGATCGTGGTAATGATTTGATCTCGCACCTGTACAACCCAATGACGCCGTCTGTGCTTAACTTAATTAAGCAAGTCATTGATGCATCTCACGCTGAAGGTAAATGGACCGGCATGTGTGGTGAGCTGGCAGGTGATGAACGTGCTACACTACTGTTACTGGGAATGGGGCTGGACGAGTTCAGCATGAGTGCCATTTCTATCCCTGGCATCAAGAAAATCATTCGTAATACTAACTTTGAAGATGCGAAGGCATTGGCAGAGCAGGCACTGGCTCAACCGACCGCGGAAGATTTAATGAACCTGGTTAACAGATTCATTAAGGAAAAAACGCTCTGCTAATCTGCATGATGCTGGCCCCAAATTACTGCTTAGGAGAAGATCATGGGTTTGTTTTCTAAACTTTTTGGCGAAAAAACGGATAGCGCTGGGACTATTGATATCGTAGCGCCTCTGTCAGGCGAAATCGTGAATATTGAAGACGTACCAGATGTAGTGTTTGCAGAAAAAATCGTGGGCGACGGTATTGCCATCAAGCCAAGCGGCAACAAAATGGTTGCCCCGGTTGACGGGACTATCGGCAAGATTTTTGAAACCAATCACGCTTTTTCGATCGAATCTGACAACGGCATCGAGCTGTTCGTACACTTCGGTATCGACACCGTTGAACTGAAAGGCGAAGGCTTTAAGCGTATCGCTGAAGAAGGCCAGAAGGTCAAAAAAGGCGACGTGGTTATCGAGTTCGATCTGCCGCTGCTGGAAGAGAAAGCAAAATCAACCCTGACACCGGTTGTCATCTCCAACATGGATGAGATCAAGGAACTGATTAAGCTGTCTGGCCAGGTTACCGTGGGTGAAACCCCGGTGATTCGCATCAGAAAGTAAGCGTTTCTCTGTCACATAACGGCACCTGCGGGTGCCGTTATTGTTTCTGCTCTCTTTTCGCTTAAGGCTGCCAGCGTGGCAGACGCAGCGTCAGCTCCAGTCCGCCTTCAGGACGATTCCGGGCCTCGACTTCGCCATGATGTGCCAGCACCACCTTGCGCACGATCGCCAGACCCAGACCATACCCCTTCCCCATCAGCGGAGAGTTCACCCGGACAAACGGATCAAAGATGCTGGAGAGCTTCTCTTCGTCAACGCCCGGCCCCTGATCGCGTACCTGAATCGCCAGCCACTGCTGATCCGTGCGCAGATGTACCTCAATTTGCTGACCCGGCAGAGAGAAGCGCAGCGCGTTGCGTAGCACGTTCTCGGTAGCGCGCCGTATCAGCTCCGCGTTGCCGCGCACGGTGTAATCCGCCCGGTCGTCAGCCTGCAGGACCACCTGCACACCGGGGATCTGCGCTTCATAGCGGACATCGGCGATCACGGCCTCCAGCAGGCCGGTGAGATCAAAATATTGCTCATCCGGAATGCTTTCATGCCCGGCCCGCGACAGCGTCAGCAGCTCACCGATCATCTTATCCAGCCGACGCGCCTCTTCGTCGATGCGATCCAGCGAACTGCTGACGTTTTCGGGCGTCTGGCGCGCCAGTCCGGTCGCCAGCTGCAGCCGGGCCAGCGGTGAACGCAGCTCATGGGAGATATCGTGCAGCAGCTCTTCACGGGCGCGCACCAGAGTGTCCAGCCGCTCGACCATGGCATCAAAGGCTTGTGCAACGGTAGAGAGTTCGTCACGGCGCCTGCGCATGGCCGGAAAGAGCCGGACGCGCAAATCCCCCTCCGCGACCCGGGAAAAACCTTCCCGCAGCTGACGCAGGGGGCGCGTCAGGTTCCAGGCCAGCAGCAGACTGAAGAGCAATCCCACTGAACCGGCAAAGACAAACATCGGCTCAGGAATGTTCAGAAACCGGCGCGGCATCCTGTCCATGGAACTGTCTTTGCGCATGCCATCCAGGTCATAGCGCAGCTGATAGGATTTGCCATCTGCGCCCTGCACCCAGCGCACCACCTCTTCAGGGAAGCGCCCGTGGGTATCCTGCTTCACGCGATTCTCAGTGGATGGCGGCTTAGCCTGTTGGGTGACGTGGAAGAACTGCCGGTCGCTTTCGCGCCAGTCCGACAGCATGGCCCTGAGCGCTTCAGGCCCGCTGCGCTCCAGCACCGACGCGGCAGAGGTCATCTGCAGATCCACGATGCGCCGAATCGCCTCGATTTCAGGTGGCTCATGCCGTTTACCGGAAAGCGCAAAACCGAGCCAGATAAGCTGGCTCATGATGACGAACACGATCCAGAAGCCGATGAAAATCTTCCAGAACATGCGTCCCCGGTAGCTCTGCCTCATCGAATGCGGTAACCGATGCTGCGAACGGTTTCGATAGTGATGCTGTCGGCGGTTAACGCACTGAGCTTCTGCCGGATATTGCTGATATGCACATCGACACTGCGATCATAGGCTTCGCGCGGGCGACCCAGCCCCTTCTCTGACAGCTCATCTTTTGAGACCACTCTGTCCGGCGCGCGCAGCAGCAGGTCGAGCAGGTTAAATTCTGAGGCGGTCAGGTCAAATGGCTTACCCTGCCACTCACTGATGCGGGTCGCGGGGTTAAGCGAAAGCTCGCCCCAGCGCAGCGGCTCTTTCGACTCCGGCGGCGGCGGCTGTTCCTCGAAACGGCGTAATACCGCGCGCAGACGCGCCACCAGTTCGCGTGGATAACAGGGCTTAGGCATATAGTCATCCGCCCCCATCTCCAGACCGATGACCCGATCGATATTGTCGCCCTTCGCGGTCAGCATGATCACCGGTATCCGGCTTTTCTGACGCACCTGACGCAGCACGTCGATGCCGCTCATATCGGGCAGCATGATATCCAGAATCAGCGCGGTGAAGGCGCCCGACAGCGCCCCCTCTATTCCGGCGCTGCCGGTCAGAACCAGCTGGGCATCGAACCCTTCTGCAATCAGGTACTGGCTTAACATCGTGCCTAATTCAACATCGTCATCAACAAGCAAAATTTTCATGGTTATCTCTCAGCAGAACTGGCGCTATTTTGTCCTGTAGCCGGCGTTCACGCAGCCTGTTTTACGCGATCCTTACAGATTCATTATCCCCGCTGCGGGCGATTCTGGCCAAAAAAAAGACCTGTGGGCGATGCACGCGCGCACAGGTCTGATGCCGTCTCAGTGAAGATTACTGATGATAAAGCCCGGTAGAGAGATAACGATCGCCGCGATCGCAGGCGATCGCCACCACCACACTGCCCGGATTGGCCTGCGCAATACGCAGCGCCCCCGCGACCGCACCGCCTGAACTGACGCCGCAGAAAATCCCCTCGCGTCGTGCCAGCTCCCGCATCGTCTCTTCCGCTTCTTTCTGCGTCATATCCATCACATCATCCACCAGATCGGGCCGGTAGATCCCCGGCAGATAGGCCAGCGGCCAGCGCCGGATGCCGGGAATGCTGCTGCCTTCACTGGGCTGCAGACCGATCACCTGCACACCGCTGTTCTGCTCTTTGAGATAGCGTCCGACGCCGGTGATGGTGCCGGTGGTGCCCATGCTGGAGACAAAATGGGTCATGCGCTGGTTCGACTGCTGCCACAACTCCGGGCCGGTAGTCTGATAGTGGCCCAGCGGGTTGTCGGGATTGTTGAACTGATCCAGCACCCGGCCTTCACCGCGTGCGGCCATCGCCTGCGCCAGATCGCGGGCGCCTTCCATGCCCTGCTCCCGTGGCACCAGAATCAGCTCTGCGCCGTAGGCCCGCATCGCATCCTGCCGCTCCTGACTCATGTTGTCCGGCATCAGCAGACGCAGACGGTAGCCTTTCATGGCCGCGATCATCGCCAGCGCGATGCCGGTGTTACCACTGGTGGCTTCGATCAGCTGATCGCCGGGTGAAATCTCCCCGCGCAGTTCCGCCTGATGGATCATCGACCAGGCCGCGCGATCTTTCACCGAACCGGCCGGATTATTGCCCTCCAGCTTGAGCCAGACCTCACTGCCGTTGGCGGGCGTCAGGCGCTGCAATTTGATCAGCGGCGTATTGCCGATGGTGTTCTCAAGAGTCGTCACGGTGTGGTTCCTGGCCTGTTACAAACAAGAGGCGAAAAAAAGGCGGGAGTGAGACTCCCGCCCGCTGTTGAGGTGAAAATATCAGGCGCTCTGCGCAAAGGCAACTGCGCGCAGCGGCTTATCGCCCTTGTAGAGGCGCGCCTGCTGTAATCCCACAAACAGACGCTCACCGCGAATCGGGGCCGTCTGCTCGCCTTCAAACACCAGCGAGAACGGCTCGCTCTGCCAGCCCGCAGGCTGAACCACCAGCTGCCAGAAGTGGCCGCGCGGGCTGACTTCCAGCACCTGAACCGGCAGTGGCGTTTCCAGGCTGCTGCGGCGCGACACGTCGATCTCCCACGGACGCAGGAACAGCTCCACCGCGCCCTGATGGGCAGAGGTGTAGCCCAGCGGCCAGTGGTGCGCGCCGACGTGGAACTGCGATCCCTGGATCTCGCCATCAAAGCGATTCACTTCGCCCAGGAACTCCAGCACAAAACGGGTCGCCGGTTCACGCCACACATCGTCTGGCGTACCGACCTGCTCGATGTTGCCCTGGCTCATCACCACCACGCGATCGGCGACTTCCATCGCCTCTTCCTGGTCGTGGGTCACGAACACGCTGGTAAATTTCAGCTCTTCGTGCAGCTCGCGCAGCCAGCGGCGCAGCTCTTTTCGCACCTGCGCATCCAGCGCACCGAAAGGTTCATCCAGCAGCAGGATCTGCGGCTCCACCGCTAACGCACGCGCCAGCGCCACTCGCTGTTTCTGACCGCCCGAGAGCTGCGCCGGAAAACGGTTCGCCAGATGGCCCAGCTGCACCATCTCCAGCAGACGGGTGACACGCTGCCGGATCTCCGCCGTGGAAGGGCGCTCACGGCGGGGCAGAACGGTCAGACCAAATGCGATGTTGTCGAAGACGGTCATATGACGGAACAGCGCATAGTGCTGAAACACAAAGCCGACCTGACGATCGCGCGCATGCAGGCGGCTGACATCGTTACCGTGGAAGCGGATCTGGCCGCTGTTCTGATGCTCCAGCCCGGCAATAATGCGCAGCAGCGTGGTTTTACCCGAGCCTGATGGACCAAGCAGCGCCACCATTTCACCCGAGGCAATATCCAGAGAGATATCGTTCAGCACCGAGGTGCGACCAAAGGATTTGTTGATCTTGTTAATCTCAATGCTCATGATTTCCCTCCTGTTGCAGACGTTTGTGCTGCTGCTCTAAGCGCCACTGCAGAATGCTTTTCAGAAACAGCGTCACAATTGCCATCAGGGTCAGCAGCGCGGCCGCGGTAAAGGCGCCCACCGTGTTGTAGTCCTGATGCAATAATTCAACCTGAAGCGGTAACGTATAGGTCTCACCGCGAATCGATCCCGAGACCACCGAGACCGCACCAAATTCACCAATCGCACGGGCGTTGGTCAGCACGATGCCGTACAGCAGCGCCCAGCGAATGTTCGGCAGCGTCACACGACGGAACATCTGCCAGCCGGAAGCGCCCAACAGCACCGCCGCTTCATCTTCATGACTGCCCTGGCTCAGCATCACCGGCACCAGCTCGCGGACGACGAACGGACAGGTCACAAACACCGTCGCCAGGACCATGCCCGGCCAGGCAAACATAATCTGAATATTGTGGGCATCCAGCCAGCCGCCCGCCGGGCCGTTGACGCCCCAGAACAGCAGATACATCAGACCGGCCACCACCGGCGACACGGCAAAAGGAATATCGAACAGGGTCAGCAGCAGCTGGCGTCCCGGGAAGGTAAAGCGCGTCACCAGCCAGGCCAGCAGCGTGCCGAACACCAGGTTAACCGGCACGGTAATCAGCGCCACCATTACCGTCAGCCAGATCGCGTGCAGCATGTCCGGGTCGGAGAGATTGCTCAGGGCCGCAATCAGCCCGTGATTCAGCGCTTCCCAGAAGATGGAGATCATCGGCACCACCAGCAGCAGAATCGAGACCAGCGCCCCGATGCCAATCAGCAGCCATTTGCTCCAGTTCACCGGCTGACGCGCCGCGTGATTGAGTTGCGAAACCTCAGCCATTAGTGACCTCCCAGACGACGGCCAAAGCGGCTCTGTAATGTGTTTATGGCGAACAACAGAATCAGCGAGGCCAGCAGGATAACCGACGCGATGGCGCTGGCCGCCGGATAGTCAAACTCCTGCAGACGGACAAAAATCATCAGCGAGGTCACTTCCGTTTTCCAGGCAATGTTGCCCGCAATAAAGATGACCGCACCGAACTCCCCCAGGCTGCGGGTAAACGAGAGCGCCGTGCCCGCCAGCAGCGCCGGCGCCACTTCCGGCAGCACCACGCGGCGGAAACTCTGCCACGGCGTCGCGCCCAGGGTTTCGGCCGCCTCTTCATACTCCGGGCCTAACTCTTCCAGCACCGGCTGTACGGTACGCACCACAAACGGGATGCTGGTAAAGGCCATCGCAATGGCGATACCGATCCAGGTGTAGGAGATTTTGATGTCGAAATGGGCGAACCACTGTCCGTACCAGCCGCTGACGGAGAAGAGGCCGGCCAGCGTCAGACCCGCGACTGCGGTCGGCAGCGCAAACGGCAGATCCATCAGGCCATCCAGCAGCGCGCGGCCCGGGAAGCGATAACGGGTCAGGATCCACGCCATCAGCATGCCGAACACCGCATTAAACAGAGAGGCGACGCCAGCCGAGAGCAGCGTCACTTTATAGGCCGCTACCAGCTGCGGATTGGTCACCACATCCCAGTACTGCTGCAGCGTCATCTGCGACAGCTGCATGATGACGGCGCTGATCGGCAGCAGCAGAATCAGACAGGTAAAGAGCAAACTGGTGCCAAGGCTGAGGCCAAAACCAGGCAGAACACGTTTATGGCTGGCTGCAAACATTATCCGCGCCCCGCCGCTAAGAGTTGATCAAGCTCGCCACCGCTGGCGAAATGGGTCTTCATCACGTTATCCCAGCCGCCAAACGCCTCTTCTACCCGGAACAGCGTCGTCTGCGGAAAGCGATCTTTCTGCGCCGACATCAGCTGAGGGTTGTTCACGCGGTAGTAATACCGGGTGATGATATTCTGCGCTTCAGGCGTGTAGAGGTAGTTCAGATAGGCACTGGCGGCGTCTTTGGTGTTATTAAGGGCAACGTTCTTGTCCACCCAGGCAACCGGAAACTCCGCCAGAATATCGGTTTTCGGCACGATGACTTCATACTCATCTTTGCCGTACTGGTTGCGGATGTTGTTCACTTCTGACTCAAAGCTAATCAGCACGTCGCCCAGTCCGCGCTCGGCAAAGGTCGTGGTCGCGCCGCGGCCGCCGGTGTCGAACACTTCCACGTTCTTCAGGAACTGCGTCATAAAGGCCCGGGTCTTAGCCTTGTCGCCACCGTCCGCCTTATCCGCTGCGCCCCAGGCGGCCAGATAGGTATAGCGGCCATTGCCGGATGTTTTCGGATTGGGGAAAATCAGCTTCACATCGCTGCGGGTTAAATCGGACCAGTCGTGAATCTGTTTAGGATTTCCCTTGCGCACCAGAAACGCCATGGTGGAGTAAAAAGGCGAGCTGTTGTTCGGCAGACGGCTTTTCCAGTCTGCGGCGATCAGGTTGCCTTTATCGTGCAGCACCTGCACGTCAGTGACCTGATTATAGGTCACTACATCCGCACGCAGTCCCTGCAGAATCGCCAGCGCCTGCTTCGATGAACCGGCATGTGACATCTTAATGGTCAGCGGATCGGCCGGATGCGCGGCATCCCACTGTTTAACGAAGGGGGTATTCAGGGCAACAAACAGCTCCCGCGACACATCGTAAGAGCTGTTAAGGAGTTCAGTGGCGTTGACTGCGCCAGCCAGGCTCAGCGACAACGCGATACCGCTCACGATTTTATTCATCGCTTGTAATGTCATTTGGCACCCTGAAAAAGTTTGATGCGGATCTCGCCCGCTGATGCATCAGTTTATTTATAACTCCGTGAAAACGAGTAACGGTTTTATATATCGTTTGATGATTTCAAAGTCGAAAAAAGCATAAGACGGCGGCAGAGTTTATGCTGAATTCAGCAAAAGCCGATGGGGATGATAAGCGGTGTGCGGAGCGGGATGGGGCGTGCGTCAGCGGCCGCCTCGCGGGCGGCACGCTGACAGGGCGGGCACTTAACGCTGCCAGATAATCTTGCTGATTTTCCAGCTTTTCAGCGTATCGTCAGAAGGCATCAGTCCCTCAGGGCCATGCCAGTCGCCGTGATAAAGATAGGTCAGATGCTGACTGCCCGGCGCACGACAGGCCACGTCACGCGCATCGGCGCCGCTGGCCAGGGTGCAGTTGTTGAAGGCTTTCGTGAACCTGTCGCTGAAGGCGTCACCCACTTTGCTGCCGTCGTGGCTGACAATCGCGCTGTCCATCACCTCAATGCGCTCGACCTGCGACTGCCCTTCTATCACCAGCCTGACCTTGCCATCACGGAGCGCCTGCCAGAAAGAGACCACCTGGCCATTCTGGCTGCGCATCCCCTGACGCAGCGTATAGTCACCGTTCAGCCCGGCGTTAATCGCGTCCTCTTTCATGGCGGTCGAGGCCGTGAGGCCGCCCACACCCTGTTCAGTCGCGGTTAACGTGCCACCAAACCAGTTCCACGGCAGCGCCGAGGACCAGTGATAACTGAGCGGATTCCACCAGCTTACCTGCTGGCTGCTGTCTGTGCCGGAACCCGAACTGGCACAGCCGCTCAACACCACAGCGGCGAGCAGTAACGTGGAACGAACAGCTTTCATGAAAACTCCTGTTAATACGAGGCCGGAAAGGCGGAACTGATTGGAGTCGCAAAGCGCCAAAAAGTTTAATTAAGATGATGTTCGGGCAGAAAGCAGTCGCGGCAGCGCTGGCTGAAATGCAGCCAGAGCAGCGCCAGCAGGTCGAACAGCGTCAGCATCAGGGGCAGCGGTGAACTCAGCAGGTCGCCCTGAACAAACTGCATGGTCTGCCAGATCAGGTTCACCAGCAGCGACAGCGAGAGCACGCTGCGCCAGTGCTGCCAGAGCCGCGGCAGGCGCAGACGATAGCCGGTCAGCAGCAGCCCGGCCAGCGCCGGCAGGCCCAGCGCCAGGCCAATCCAGAACGCCTGGCGATCCGGATAAAAGAGCGCCAGCAGATCGTTGCCCTGCTGACGCGAGGCACCAGCCATCACCAGCAGCAGCCATGTCCGCGCCTGAAGCAACAGGATCAGCCAGAAAAGAAACGGCAGCCGCAGCTGCCCTCTCGCATCATATTCGTCCGGCAGATAGCGCGGCGACGGTTTAGTACTCACGATCTTCGATCAGGCGTTTGCCGAACAGCAGCGCATCCACCGGTTCGTAATCGAGCTTCTCATAGAACGCCACCACCTGATCGTTCTCTTCGCGGATCATCAGGTGCAGTTTCGGACAGCCGCGCGCAATCAGCTTCTTCTCCAGCCGGTTCATCAGGGCATTGGCAAAGCCACGTCCCTGATAGTCAGGATGCACCGCCAGGTAGTATGCCGCGCCGCGATGACCATCGTAACCGCCCATCAGCGTGCCCACGACCACCCCGCCCACTTCCGCGACCAGGAAGAGATCGGGGTCATGCTGCATTTTACGTTCGATGTCCAGCTCCGGATCGTTCCATGGCCGTAACAAATCGCAACGTTCCCACAAGGTGATCACTTCTTCAAAATCTTCCTGGCGGAAGGCGCGGATTTCCATCTTCTTTACCTGTAAATAAGCACAATTTGCTGATTATCACGCATTCTCTGCTGCACGCAACCCCGGTCTGACGGGCGGCAAATAAAAAAGCGCACATTTTCTGTTTGCGGCCTGCAATACAAAGTAATGCCCTGAAATGGTTCTGTGATCGCAGGCAGCGGAGCCTTAGGCTATAACACCGGCAGGATTTTTGTTACCGGACCCGCACATGCATCTGCTTAAACGTTTGATTCACCGTCGTCAGTTACTGCTTTCCGGGCTGGCTCTGGCCATTTTATCGCCGCGCGCGGTTCAGGCCAGAGAGCAGTCGGCTCTTTCAGAGAAACCGCGTCATCCACGCCCGGCTCCCCCGTCTGAAAAGGGTAAACGCATCGTGATGATCGATCCCGGTCATGGCGGCATCGATTCAGGTGCCGTTGGCGAAGAGGGATCCGAAGAGAAACACATCGTGCTGGAGATTGCCGGTAACGTGAAGCGTCAGCTTCAGAGTCATCCGCGGATCGAAGTGCGTCTGACCCGCGACAGCGACCACTTTATTCCGCTCTATCAGCGGGTGGAGATCGCCCATCAGCACGGCGCGCATCTGTTTATGTCCATCCACGCCGACGGTTTTACCAGTCCCGAGGCCAGCGGCGCCTCCGTGTTTGCGCTCTCCAATCGCGGGGCCAGCAGCTCAATGGCGCGCTATCTCTCCCAGCGCGAGAATGATGCGGATAAAGTGGGCGGCGTGAAAGCGCAGCAGCAGGATCACTATCTGCAGCAGATTCTGTTCGATCTGGTGCAGACCGACACCATCAGGAACAGCCTGACGCTGGGCAAGCATGTGCTGGATCAGATCCGTCCGGTGCATCATCTTCACAGCCAGCATACAGAGCAGGCGGCTTTCGCGGTGCTGAAGTCACCGTCGATTCCGTCGGTCCTGGTTGAAACCTCCTTTATTACCAATCCGCACGAAGAGCAACTGCTCGGCACCACCGCGTTTCGTCAGAAAATCGCCTCTGCGATTGCCAGCGGCATCGTTAACTACTTTGATGAGTTTGACCGGCGCAACGTCTAATGCGGGTAGTCATAAAGAGCTTAAATAAAATAACGGGGGCCTGAGTCACTCGTCGCCCGACTCATCGCAGAGAAGGGGCGATCAGCGGAGTGATTATCCTGAATTATTTTATAAAAGAGGCCGTATCAACGGCCTTCTTTCTCGCGGGTCTTTCTCGCGACAGAGGATCAACGGCGGTCAGACTTATCCGCGATCAGATAAGTCAGCCCATAAACGACCAGCCCGGCAACCAGTACCAGCAACGGGCCAACGACGCGCATCACTCCTTCATTCAGTGTCGCGGTCAGAAATATGCCTGTCACTATCGCCATGATGACGAGTCCGCCTGACACCTCGGCTATCAGCTTACGAATCAACCTGATAATTTTCGATAGCATTAATCAATTCCTCAGCGGCCAGTGGATTGTTGCGCAGCGCTTCGCCCATTTTTATAAACGTCTGCAAGGGTTCTTCAGACATGAAATAGAGCATATCGTAATCATTTAACCGCAGCTTTTGCCACAGCGGTGGGTTCTGTAACTGTAATCGTATGGCGTCATCCGTCACAGCCTTAACATGTTATTCAAATTCCAACCTTCATATCAGACAACGCCGTGCTTACGCGGTAGTCCCAGCCAGCGTTTCAGCGCGGCTGATTCGTGCCTTTAAGTGGTCAGGATTTCGCCTCACCGGATAGCCGCACTCATGCAAGCGGCGCGGTTTGGCGTATAATCCGCTCAGACTAAACCGACGATAAGCGAAAAGATGGCTGATATTTCCCGCGTAAAAGCGTTCCTGCTCGCCCTGCAGGATGAGATTTGTAACCAGCTGGCGGCTGAAGATGGCGGTGCGCAGTTTGCCGAGGATAGCTGGCAGCGTCCCGGCGGCGGCGGCGGCCAGAGCCGCGTCCTGCGCAACGGTGCCGTGTTTGAACAGGCGGGCGTAAACTTCTCCCATGTACATGGCGATCAGATGCCCGCCTCGGCGACGGCTCACCGCCCCGAGCTGGCGGGTCGCAGCTTTGAAGCGATGGGCGTGTCGCTGGTCATCCACCCGAACAACCCCTACGTGCCCACCAGCCACGCCAACGTGCGCTTTTTTATCGCCGAGAAACCGGGAGCCGATCCGGTGTGGTGGTTTGGCGGCGGCTTTGACCTGACGCCCTTCTACGGCTTTGAAGAAGATGCGCTGCACTGGCATCAGACGGCCGCCGATCTCTGTCAGCCGTTTGGCGAGGATGTCTATCCGCGCTATAAAAAATGGTGCGATGACTACTTCTATCTGAAGCACCGGGATGAGCAGCGCGGCATCGGCGGCCTGTTCTTTGACGATCTCAATACGCCCGACTTTGAGCAGAGCTTCCGCTTTATGCAGGCGGTGGGCCGTGGTTTCATCGATGCCTACCGGCCGATTGTGGCGCGCCGTAAAGATCACCCGTTTGGCGAACGCGAACGCCAGTTCCAGCTCTATCGCCGTGGCCGCTATGTCGAGTTCAATCTGGTCTGGGACCGGGGCACGCTGTTTGGTCTGCAGACCGGCGGCCGCACGGAGTCGATCCTGATGTCGATGCCGCCGCTGGTGCGCTGGGAATATGATTATCAGCCCGAGGCGGACTCGCCGGAAGCCGCCCTCTATCGCGATTTCCTGCCGGTGAAAAACTGGCTCAACCTGCCTCTCTGATTGCCTCTTTTGCCGCAGCGCGGGCCTGACCCCGCGCTGCGCTTATCGTTCTCCCCTTCTGCATCCCCCGAATCACAGGACACGGATTGCTACAGTGTTGCCTGCGTCATTTGTCCTGACTGCTATGCTTAAGGATGGAATATGGCGCACCCCACGGTTTACACCGCATGACGGCTTCTTCGCACCGCCTCGCAGCGCAACAATCAGAGAAACCGCATTTTCATCAGAAACGCGCTGTTGCAATGTTATGGGTTCACGTTACCGGTAGCAGATTCCGCCACAGACCGGCTGCGAGGCCTGAGGTGCTCCCTGTTCGCTGTCACTTTTCTTTTCAAGGAGTTTAGAGATGAACCAGCTAGAAGCCCTAAAACAGTTCACCACCGTGGTGGCTGACAGTGGCGATATCGAATCGATTCGTCATTATCATCCCGAAGATGCCACCACCAACCCGTCACTCATTCTGAAAGCGTCCGGCCTGGAAGGGTACAAGCACCTGATGGACGACGCGATTGAGTACGCGAAAAAGCAGGGCGGCAGCAAAGAGACGCAGATCATTAACGCCAGCGATAAAGTGGCGATCAACCTTGGTATGGAAATCCTGAAAAGCATACCGGGCCGTGTTTCGACCGAAGTGGATGCGCGCCTCTCCTTCGATCGTGGCATGTGTGTGACCAAGGCAGAAAAACTGATCCGGATGTATGAGGAGCACGGCATCGACCGCTCCCGCGTGCTGATCAAGCTGGCCTCCACCTGGGAAGGCATCCGCGCGGCGGAAGAGCTGGAGAAGAACGGTATCCAGTGTAACCTGACTCTGCTCTTCTCCTTTGCCCAGGCGCGTGCCTGTGCCGAAGCGGGCGTCTACCTGATCTCCCCGTTCGTGGGCCGCATCTATGACTGGTATAACTCGCGTAAGCCGATGGAACCCTACGTAGCGGATGAAGATCCGGGCGTGAAATCGGTGCGTCGCATCTATGATTACTACAAAAAGCACCGTTACAGCACCATCATCATGGGTGCCAGCTTCCGTAAAGTGGAGCAGATCGTGGCGCTGGCCGGCTGCGACCGCCTGACCCTTTCGCCGAATCTGCTGGAAGAGCTGCAGAATAGCGATGCGCCGCTGGAGCGCAAGCTGGAGCCCTCTACGGAAGGCTTCCATCAGCCGTCGCCGCTCTCCGAAGCCGAGTTCCGCTGGGAACATAACCAGGATCCGATGGCGGTGGAAAAACTCTCTGACGGCATCCGTCAGTTCGCCGTTGACCAGCAGAAGCTGGAAGATGTGCTTGCCGCACGCCTGTAGTCTTCATTTTAGTCGGGCGGGACTTTCCCGCCCTGATGCTTAATAAGGGAGAACTTTATGTCCTCACGCAGAGAACTGGCAAACGCGATCCGTGCACTCAGTATGGATGCGGTACAGAAGGCAAACTCAGGCCATCCCGGCGCCCCGATGGGCATGGCCGACATCGCCGAAGTGTTATGGCGCGACTTCCTTCAGCACAATCCGACCAACCCCGCCTGGCTTGATCGCGACCGCTTTATCCTCTCCAACGGCCACGGCTCAATGCTGCTCTACAGCCTGCTGCACCTGAGCGGTTACGATCTGCCGATTGAAGAGCTGAAAAATTTCCGTCAACTGCACTCTAAAACGCCAGGTCACCCGGAGATCGGCTACACCCCTGGCGTGGAAACCACCACCGGTCCGCTGGGCCAGGGGCTGGCCAACGCCGTAGGCTTAGCGATTGCGGAACGCACCCTGGCGGCGCAGTTTAACCGTCCGGATCATGAGATCGTCGACCACCACACCTACGTGTTTATGGGCGATGGCTGTCTGATGGAGGGGATCTCGCACGAGGTCTGCTCACTGGCGGGCACCCTGGGTCTGGGCAAACTGATCGGCTTCTACGACCACAACGGCATTTCGATCGACGGAGAAACAGAAGGCTGGTTCACCGACGATACCCACAAACGCTTCGAGTCCTACAACTGGCATGTCATCGGCGACATCGATGGTCATGACGCCGACGCTATCCGTGCGGCGATCGAGGAAGCGCAGAGCGTGACTGATAAGCCGTCGCTGATTATCTGTCGCACCATTATTGGCTTCGGTTCACCGAACAAGGCCGGTAAAGAGGAGTCGCACGGCGCGGCGCTGGGTGAGGCTGAAGTCGCCCTGACCCGTAAGCAGCTGGGCTGGAACTATCCGGCGTTTGAGATCCCCGCTGAAATCTATCAGCAGTGGGATGCCAGGGCCGCCGGTGCCGAGCGCGAAAAAGCCTGGAATGAGAAATTTGCAGCCTATAAAGCGGCCCATCCTGAGCTGGCGAAAGAGTATGAACGCCGTATGAATGGCGGGATGCCCGCCAGCTGGGAAACCGAAGCGACCCGCTTCATCCAGGAGCTGCAGGCGAATCCGCAGAAGATCGCCAGCCGTAAAGCCTCGCAGAACTCGCTGGAAGCCTACGGTAAGTTACTGCCGGAATTCCTGGGCGGTTCCGCTGACCTCGCGCCGAGTAACCTCACCATCTGGTCAGGCTCTAAATCGATCAAAGAGGATCCGGCCGGTAACTATATCCACTACGGCGTCCGTGAATTCGGGATGACGGCGATTGGTAACGGCATCGCCCATCACGGCGGCTTCGTTCCGTACACCGCGACCTTCCTGATGTTCGTGGAGTATGCGCGTAACGCCGCGCGTATGGCGGCGCTGATGAAGGCCCGCCAGATTCTGGTCTACACTCATGACTCCATCGGTCTGGGCGAGGATGGCCCGACGCACCAGCCGGTTGAGCAGATCGCCAGCCTGCGCCTGACGCCGAACATGAGCGTCTGGCGTCCGTGCGATCAGGTGGAAACGGCGGTGGCGTGGAAAGCGGCAATCGAACGCCATCATGGCCCGACCGCGCTGATCCTCTCCCGTCAGAACCTGCTGCAGCCGGAACGCACCGCAGAGCAGATCGACAACATCAAACGCGGTGGCTATGTGCTGAAGGATTGCGACGGCACGCCTGACGTGATCCTGATCGCCACCGGTTCAGAGGTGGAGATCACCCTGGGCGCGGCGGAGAAGCTCACCTCGGGCGGTCACAAAGTCCGTGTCGTGTCACTGCCATCGACCGACCTGTTTGATGCGCAGGATGCTGCCTACCGCGAATCCGTTCTGCCTTCGGGCGTGAAAGCGCGCGTGGCGGTCGAAGCGGGCATTGCCGATTACTGGTACAAGTATGTCGGCCTGGAGGGCGCGATCGTGGGTATGACCACCTTCGGCGAATCCGCACCGGCGAGCGATCTCTTCGCGGAGTTTGGCTTCACGGTAGAGAACATCGTCAGTCACGCAGAAGCCTTACTGAAACCAGCGTAATACGCTGGCCCTTCCCGTCTCACGGGAAGGGCATTTTCATCTGGTTCTCCGCAACAGAAAAAAATCTCCCTGCCCCTCTTCACGCCTCACGCAAACGGATTACTATAGAGCACCTGTTTAATGCTGCCTCTGCACGGCTGTGCGTCTGATCCTGCGTTTGTTTCGCCGGGCTGACCGGGTCTGTTTCCGTCAGGTTCAGGCAGATTTCCACTGATTTTTATAGCGAAGCCACCTCCGTTGAACATGCGCACTCCCTATTTACTGGCCCTCATGGTTTCACTGCTTCCCCTGAAAAGCATGGCGCAGGTCGCGCCCGATCCGCTGCTGGCTTCACAGATTGTCGATCGCTATGCCGAGCATATCTTCTACGGCAGCGGCGCGACCGGTATGGCGCTGGTGGCGATCGATGGCAATCAGCGGGTCTTCGCCAGCTTCGGTGAAACCCGTCCCGGCAACAATGTCCGCCCGCAGAAAGATTCGCTGATTCGCATCGCCTCACTGAGTAAGCTGATGACCAGCGAAGTGATGGTGAAGCTGGCGGAGCGCGGACAGATCCGCCTCGACGATCCCCTGAGTAAATATGCGCCGCCGGGCACCCGCGTGCCTGCCTGGAACGGCCAGCCGATTCGCCTGATTAACCTTTCGACCCACACCAGCGGACTGCCGCGTGAGCAGCCTGGCGGCAAAGCACAGCGTCCGGTCTTTGTCTGGCCGACACGCAGCGAACGCTGGAGCTGGCTGTCGCACGCGAACCTCAAAGCGGCACCGGGCAGCAGCGCTGCTTACTCTAACCTGGGCTACGATCTGCTGGGCGATGCGCTGGCACGCGCCAGCGGCACCCCCTACCCGGCGCTGTTTCAGCAGTTAATCACCCGTCCGCTCGGCATGAAAGACACCACCTTCACGCCGTCGCCAGAGCAGTGCGGCCGCCTGATGGTGGCGGAAAAAGGGGCGAGCCCCTGCAATAACACCCTGGCGGCGATTGGCAGCGGCGGCGTCTACTCCACGCCGGATGACATGGGCCGCTGGATGCAGCAGTTCCTGAACTCTTCGGTCAACCACCGCACGCCGCAGATCGACCGGCTGCAGACGCTGATCTATCGTCGCGATCAGCTGAACAAAGTGGAAGGCATGGATGTACCGGGCAAGGCGGATGCGTTGGGTATGGGCTGGGTCTATATGGGGCCGAAAAGCGGTCGTCCTGGCATTATCCAGAAAACCGGCGGTGGCGGTGGATTCATCACCTATATGGCGATGGTGCCGCAGCATAATGTGGGCGTCTTTGTGGTGGTGACCCGCTCGCCGCTGACCCGCTTTACGCCGATGAGCGACGGCGTGAACAACATGCTGGCCGAACTGGTCGGTAATCAGTCTGGCTCACCGATGATGGTGCAGGCGATCCGCTAACGCTGCTGTACGCCGCCATCAGGCTGGCTGACCCACAGGGTTGGCCAGTCGTCACTGCTGTGCCAGGCGTCACAGGTAGACTCTTCCGCATACTCCGCTAAGACAAAGCGGGTGCCGTCGAACTGCCAGCGTGTGGCACTGCCGCAATCCCCCAGTCCCCGTCCCTTGCCAAACGTATACAGCTGGCCGCTGGCCGCATCGTAGTCGGCGTTGATCAGCTCAAGCTGCCGGTCACTGGCGCCGGGTGGCGTAAACGGCAGCGTCAGGGTAAGGCCGCGCGCCACAAAGGGCGGGCTGCGCGTCACTTCAAACGCCAGATCGATCACGTTATAGGCCCCCATCTCACAGCTCACCAGCAGCAGCGCGCGCTGATCGGTCAGCGGTGCCACGCTGACCTCGCGGCGCAGCGGGTCCAGCGAACAGGCGTCGGTATTCACCCGCCAGGTGCCGTAATCGATCAAGCCGCTGGTCTCCTCGCGCGTCAGTGCCGCAGGCGGCATCACGGCGGGCGGCAGAGGCGGCAGTGCGGGCGGCGGCGGAACGTCCCAGCTGGCGCGGTCCCCGCGCCGGATCCAGGCACTCATGCTGTTGACCCGCCCCTGTATATCATCCATCAGCAGCAGAGCCGCTTTCATCCCCCGCAGGGAGATCAGCGCATTCGGGTCGTAGGTGAGCTGCAGGGTTTTCGCCTCCATCACCAGATCGAGAAATTCGTCGATGGCGATGGCGTTGCTGGTCGCAAGATGATGGGGTTCAACCGTCCAGTGCTTGAGGTCGGGTTTCAGACGGCGCTGGTCGAGCAGCAGGTTATCTTTGAGCGGGCCGCCAGGCAGCGCCCCGCTGTAGGCGCTGCCGTAGTCGATTCGCAGCAACGGGCGATCGTTGACGCCCGCATGACGCGAGATCGTCATCACCAGCCCTTTATCGCCCGGAATATTGCGCGCCACGCAAAAGGCTTCGTTGTTACAGGTGATTTGCCAGTCGTTGAATGACTTTTGCAACGGTTCCGCCTGAACAGAGGCAACCCACAAAGACGGCAACAGCCACAGCGATTTCATCCAGTACGACATCAAGAAAATCGATCTCCGAATAGCCAGAGAGAAGAGGATAGCGCATCAATGGGCCTGACAGCGTTCGCATTCTGTGAACCGGTGCAAAAAGCGCAGTTAACTGCCTAAAAAGCGTACATAAAAGGATTAGATTCTGTTTCCGCCCTGCTCTGCACGATCACCGGTCCGGTCAGGGCGTCAGCCAGCCCGCGATCAGCGCATGCTGTAACAGCATCACCGTTTTGCCGTCGCAGATACGACCATCGGCGACCATCGCCAGCGCATCGGGAAAGCGCAGCTCCAGCACTTCAATCGCCTCATCGTCGACGCCTCCGCCGGCGTTTTTACGCAGCGATTCGTGATACTCGGCGGCAAAAAAATGGATCAGTTCCGTCACGCCGCCCGGCGACATATAGCAGGCATAGAGCTTCTCCACCTCGCCCACCGCATAGCCGGTCTCTTCGATCGCCTCTTTGCGGATGCAATCTTCCGGGGAGTCATCATCCAGCAAACCGGCACAGGCTTCGATCAGCATGCCGCCTTCGTTTCCGTTGACGTAGGTGGCGATGCGGAACTGGCGCGTCAGCACCACACTGTTCTTTTCACGGTTATAGAGCAGAATGGTCGCCCCGTTTCCGCGATCGTAAACCTCGCGTTTATGGCGAATCGGCTCACCCCGGCGATCGGTGATCTCGTAGGTGTAGTTGCGCAGCACAAACCAGTTTTCAGACAGGAGTTTGTCTTTGATGATGGTGATCTTAAACGACACGATGACTCCGCTACCGCATAAAGGGAGCCTGTCATCATAGGGGCTGGCTGACGGGAAAACCAGCCTGTTTTCGCCCGCCGCGCGGTGGATAGCGCCCATAAAAAAGGCCAGCCCGAAGGCTGGCCCGATGACGGCAGGGTCGATCAGCGTGAGGTGTCGTCAGCCAGCTGTGCGGGCTTCGCATCCTCTTCGTGGTGATCGTGTTCTGTCGCGGCAATCGCGTTTACGCGCTTACGTACGCCAAACCATCCCAGCACCAGTACCACGGCAATCAGCGGAATAGAGGCGATGGTGTAGGTGCCGTTCGGGTAGTCAAACGCCATCAGCACCAGCACGCTGAACAGGAACAGCAGCGTCAGCCATGAGGTAAACGGCGCGCCCGGCAGCTTGAAGCTGACATCGTCCGCCTTGCCCTCTTTGATCGCTTTGCGCAGACGGAGCTGGCAAACCACGATAAAGGCCCAGGAGGAGATAATGCCCAGCGAGGCGATGTTCAGTACGATCTCAAACACCTGAGAAGGCACATAGTAGTTCAGGACCACACCGATCACATAGACGCAGATGGTGACCAGAATACCGGCGTAAGGCACCTGCTGACCGTTCATCTTTGACATGAATTTCGGGGCAGAACCGCCCATCGACATAGAGCGCAGGATACGTCCGGTCGAATAGAGGCCGGAGTTAAGGCTGGAGAGCGCCGCGCTCAGCACCACGATGTTCATGATGCTGCCGATGTAAGGCACGCCGAGCTTCGAGAAGAAGGTCACAAACGGACTCTGCCCCGCCTGGTAGGCGTTCCACGGCAGCAGCAGTACCAGCAGAACCACAGAACCCACGTAGAACAGGCCGATACGCCAGATCACGCTGTTAATCGCCTTCGGCAGCATGGTCTTGGGATCTTTACACTCTCCCGCAGCCGTGCCCACCAGCTCGATAGAGGCAAAGGCGAACACCACGCCCTGAATCAGCACCAGCGCAGGCAGCAGGCCGTGCGGGAACAGACCGCCATTATCGGTGATCAGATGGAAGCCGGTGCTGTTGCCATCCAGCGGTTTGCCGGTGCCCAGGAACACGACACCCACCACCAGGAAGACCACAATCGCCAGCACTTTGACCAGCGCGAACCAGAACTCCATCTCGGCGAACCACTTCACGCCGATCATGTTCATGGTGCCGACAATCGCCAGCGCGCCCAGCGCGAAGACCCACTGCGGCACATCGCCAAACGCGCCCCAGTAGTGCATGTAGAGCGCCACCGCGGTGATGTCGACGATGCCGGTCATCGCCCAGTTGACGAAGTACATCCAGCCCGCCACATAGGAGGCCTTCTCACCCAGGAACTCACGGGCATAAGAAACGAAGCTGCCACTGCTCGGACGGTGTAACACCAGTTCGCCCAGCGCACGCAGAATAAAGAAGGAGAAGATGCCACAGACCAGATAGATAATGGCTAACGCAGGGCCGGCAGCCTGTAAACGGCCCCCTGCGCCCAGGAACAAACCGGTACCGATGGCACCGCCGATCGCAATCATCTGTACGTGACGGTTACCCATCGCCTTCTGGTAACCGGCGTCATGAGAGTTGAGCCAGCGTCGTTTCGCAGCGCGCATCTCGCTTGGGGTTTTCTTTTTAGATTTCATAGCATTCCTGTTTGTCCGAACCATCAGTCGTTGCTACCCCAGTGCAGGCGTCATGCGCTGTGAAATGGGGTATTTTCCTCTATGCGTTGGCCAGTGAGTGAGTGCCAGGCAACGCGGGAATTTACGGCGATGAATCCTACCCGTTCTGCAAGAACGAAGCAAAATATACCGGGCGGATGCACAGGCTGATTTGTAAGAATCCATCCTGATGCACAAAAACAAAAAAACCGGCCAATTCAGGCCGGTAAACGCTACAGGGATGGAAACAGGAGGGTAAGGTTAGCGGTAAATCTCTGCGGTGCCGCTCCAGAGGCTGGAGTCGCCGGGGTTATCCACACCGATCACGCGGTAGTGGCTGGCGCCCATCTCTTCCGCTTTCTGCGACAGCTGGCGGCTGGCATCATCCAGCGAACCACGAACACCGGAAACCGACACGCTGCCGATGCTCTGCATGTTCTGCGCCTGAGCAGGATCGACCGGCGCGGCGGCAAATGTACCAAATGAGGTGGCAGCCAAAAGTGCGCCCGCCAGTGCAACAGTCAGTTTTTTCATGGGATGCTCCTTAATCTGCATTCGGGGATTCGGGTACTCAGTGATGACTGGAGAAATTATTGGCGCTGCAATGAAAAGCAACATCGGGCCGATGTAAACCTGTTCTTTTTTTAACCGCTGAACCGCAGCCATTCCTGGGAACTGTCAGTTGCGGTCATTTTATGTGCGATGTGTAACGCGCTGTGCGATAAACAGGGCATGGATCATTGGCGTGACGTGACAGCACTCTTATAATTCCCGCACTTTAAACAGGGCTATTGATGTGATTGTTAAACGTTCCGTAACTCAGAGCATCGCTCAGGCGCTCAGCGCCATCGTTCTGCTGTCGCTCCTGACGACCGGCCTGGCCCTTGTCACGCTGCTCAGCAGCCAGCGTGATGCAGAGGCGATTAACCTGGCGGGTTCACTGCGTATGCAGAGCTATCGCATGGCCTGGGATGCCAGCCGTCAGCCGCAGAACCTGCCTGACCATCTGGCGCGCTATCAGGAGACGCTCGATGCCCCGGTGCTGCAGAAACTGAACCGGCCCTGGGTGCCTCGTGAAGTAAGGCTTCGCTATCAACGGCTGCGCGCCGCGTGGCCCGCGCTGCAGCAGCAGTTACTGCAGGACAACATCGCGGCTTACCAGCAGCAGATCCCGATCTACGTCGGCGAGATCGACCGCTTTGTGCTGGGCCTGCAGCGCTATACCGAACTGAAGATGCATCTGGTGGCTGCCAGCAGCCTGGTGGGGGTGATTGCGATTGTGGCGCTGGCGCTGATGACGATTCGCTTTACCCGCCAGCAGGTGGTGCGTCCTCTGAACGCGCTGGTCACGGCCAGCCGGTACGTCGAAAGCGGCAATTTCGCCTTTCCGCCGCTGCAGGTCGAGCAGCAGAACGAGCTGCGGGTGCTCTCTCACGCCTTCAGCGGCATGGCGGCACGTCTGCATTCGCACTATCAGCTGCTGGAAAGCACGGTACGCGAGAAAACGGAAGATCTGACGGAGGCCAATCGCACTCTGTCGCTGCTCTATGAAAGCTCGCAGATGCTGACCGCCAGCCCGCTGCATCCGGCGCTGTTTGAAACGGTGTTAACCACGGTGCTGAAGCGCGAGAAGCTGACGGCCATCCGGATCGACAGCGAGCAGTTTTCGTTCTGCGCCGGGGATGCGCAGGCCGCCGGTCAGTGGCACACCCTGCCGCTACAGCAGGCCGAGCAGCCGATTGGCGAACTGCGCTGGCAGATCGCCGATCTTTCTCCGCCGGACGCGCTGATGCGCAGCCTGGCGGGGATGCTGGGGCGGACACTCTGGATCTGGCAGGCGCAGCAGCAGTATCAGCAGATGCTGCTGATTGAAGAGCGCACGACCATCGCCCGGGAGCTGCATGACTCACTGGCGCAGTCTCTCTCCTTTTTACGCATCCAGCTGACGCTGCTGCGCCGCACCGTGAATAAAGAGGACAGCGCCGCGCACGCCATAATCGCGGACTTCGACCGGGCGCTGGCCGACGCCTACCGCCAGTTGCGTGAGCTGCTGACCACCTTCCGCCTCACCATCGAACAGGCGGATCTGGTGGCGGCGATGGAGGCGATGATCGCCTCGCTGCAGGAGAAGAGCGCCGCAGCGATCGAGTTTAACTATCAGCGCGGCCTTCAGACGCTGGAGGCGCAGCAGCAGGTGCATCTCCTGCAGATTGCCCGCGAAGCGTTACTGAATGCCATCCGGCACGCCAGCGCCAGGGTGATCCGGGTGGATTATCAGCACAGCGAAAAGGGTGAGCACTTACTGACGATTACGGATGACGGCACGGGGATCGGCAGCACGGATGAGCCGCCCGGCCACTATGGACTGACGATTATGGCGGAACGCGCCCAGCGCCTCGGGGGCGAGCTGACCATCCTCGCCCGGGAGTGCGGCACCCAGGTTGCGCTGCGCTTTCCACCGCAGCCCGCACGCGCGCTGGACTAGCGCGCCAGATCCGACCTTACTGAAACAATCCATCGGTTTGACAGCAGACGTGCCGGAAGAGAACCCCAGCCCTGCTCCGGCATCGTCTGAACCGATAAAAGGAGAAACTATGCAACAGCCCGCTTTAACCCTGATGATTGTGGATGACCATCCACTGATGCGCCGCGGTGTGCGTCAGCTGCTGGCACTGGAACCCCGTTTATCGGTGATCGCCGAAGCCAGCAACGGCACCGAGGCGCTGGCAGAGGCGCGCCGTCAGGAGCCCGACATCATTCTGCTCGATCTGAACATGAAAGGCCTGTCCGGGCTGGATACGCTTAAGGCGCTGCGTCACGATGGCATCCATTCACGCATTCTGGTGCTCACGGTGTCCGACGCCCGCAGCGATATTTTTGCCATGGTGGATGCCGGTGCCGATGGCTACCTGCTCAAGGACAGCGAACCCGATATCCTGCTGGGCCATATCCTGCAGGCCTCGCGCGGTGAAAAGGTGTTCAGCGAAGGCGTCGCCAGCTATCTGGCTAATCGTCAGCACAGCGCCGATCCGCTGCGTCAGCTCACCGAACGCGAGCGGGATGTCCTGCAGGAGGTGGCGCGCGGCCTGTCGAACAAGGAGATTGCCGCCATACTGCATATCTCGGAAGAGACCGTCAAAGTGCATATCCGCAACCTGCTGCGCAAGCTGGATGTCCGCTCACGGGTGGCGGCCACGGTGATGTGGCTGGAAAGCCGCAAATAGCCAACGAATTTACACTTTCTCCTCAATTTCTCCACGATTTCCCCCGCCGCCGCACGTAGAGTAAATGGCGGAGGAGAATCGTGGCAAAGACCATCCGATTGTCTGCCAGTGCGCCCGTGGCTGGTGGGGCTGACCGAGTATAATAAGTACTGAGGAGTGTCGATTTAATGTCGAATTTCTTTATCGACCGCCCCATCTTTGCCTGGGTGCTGGCGATTCTGCTCTGTCTGTGCGGAGCCCTGTCGATCATGTCGCTGCCTGTGGAACAGTATCCCGACCTGGCGCCGCCCAACGTGCGGATCACCGCCAACTATCCGGGCGCATCAGCTCAGACGCTGGAGAATACCGTCACCCAGGTCATCGAGCAGAACATGACCGGCATCGATAATCTGATGTATATGTCTTCCAACAGCAGCAACACCGGCCAGGCGCAAATCACCCTCACCTTCCGCGCCGGCACCAATCCCGATGAAGCCCGTCAGCAGGTGCAGAATCAGCTGCAGTCGGCGCTGCGTAAACTGCCGCAGGCGGTGCAGTCGCAGGGCGTTACGGTCAACAAAACCGGCGACAGCAACATTCTGATGGTGGCCTTTGTTTCCACCGATGGCAGCATGGATAAGCAGGATATTTCCGACTATGTGGCCAGTAATATTCAGGATCCGCTGAGCCGCATCGACGGCGTGGGCCAGGTTGACGCCTACGGCTCGCAGTATGCGATGCGCATCTGGCTCGATCCCAACAAACTGATCGCCTACGCGCTGACCACCAACGACGTGGTCAGCGCCATCCAGTCACAGAACAGTCAGGTGGCCGTGGGTCAGGTCGGTGGCCTGCCGTCGGTGGAGAAGCAGGCGCTGAACGCCACGGTCAACGCCCAGTCGATGCTGCAGACGCCCGAGCAGTTCCGGGCGATTACCCTCAAAAACAATCCCGACGGTTCCGTGGTGACGCTGGGGGATGTCGCCAGCGTGGCGCTGGGTGCCGAAAAGTATGACTATCTGAGCCGCTACAACGGTCAGCCCGCCTCCGGTCTGGGGGTGAAGCTCGCCTCCGGTGCCAACGAGATGAACACCGACAAGCTGGTGCGGGCGCGCATCGAGGAGTTATCGCACTATTTCCCGCACGGGCTGGAAGCAAAGATTGCCTATGAAACTTCGCCGTTCGTTAAGGCGTCGATTACGGACGTGGTGAAGACGCTGCTGGAGGCGATCGTCCTGGTGTTTGGCGTAATGTACCTGTTTATGCAGAACTTCCGCGCCACCCTGATCCCGACAATCGCGGTGCCGGTGGTGCTGTTCGGCACCTTCAGCGTGCTCTACGCCTGCGGGTTCAGCATCAATACCCTGACCATGTTTGCGATGGTGCTGGCGATCGGGCTGCTGGTGGATGACGCCATCGTGGTGGTGGAGAACGTGGAACGTCTCATGCAGGAAGAGGGACTTTCGCCCCGCGCCGCCACGCGAAAATCGATGGGCCAGATTCAGGGCGCGCTGGTCGGCATCGCGCTGGTGCTCTCTGCGGTGTTTGTGCCGATGGCATTTTTCGGCGGCACCGTCGGTGCCATCTATCGTCAGTTCTCTATTACCATTGTCTCGGCGATGGTGCTGTCCGTGCTGGTGGCGATGATCCTGACCCCGGCGCTGTGCGCCACGCTGCTGAAACCGGTCGCCCAGGGCGAGCCGCACGCGCGGCGCGGCTTCTTCGGCTGGTTTAACCGTCACTTCAATCGCAATGCAGACCGCTATGAGCGCGGCGTGGCGGCGCTGCTGCGCCGGGGCGGGCGCTGGCTGCTGCTCTATCTCGCCCTTATCGGCCTGATGGCCTTCCTGTTTCTGCGTCTGCCCACCTCATTTCTGCCGCTGGAGGATCGCGGGGTCTTCCTGACGCAGGTTCAGCTTCCGGCAGGAGCCACGCTTGAGCAGACGGCCAGCGTGGTGGCGAAGGTCGAGCACTACTACCTGACCGAGGAGAAGGCCAACGTGCTGTCGGTCTTCGCCACCATCGGGGCCGGTCCGGGTGGCAATGGACAGAACGTGGCGCGCCTGTTTGTGCGGCTGAAGGACTGGGAAGCGCGGCCTGGCGCCGATCGCACCTCTTTCGCGATTATCGAACGCGCGACCCGCGCGTTTCAGAAGATCACCGAGGCGCGGGTGATTGCCAGCAGCCCGCCCGCGATCACCGGCATGGGCAGCAGCTCCGGCTTCGATCTGCAACTGCAGGATCATGCAGGCATCGGCCACACTCAGCTGATGGCGATGCGCGATCGGCTGCTGGAGATGGCCGGTAACGACAAGGCGCTGTCGCGGGTGCGTCACAATGGCCTTGATGACAGCCCGCAGCTGCAGATTGATGTGGATGCCCGTAAAGCGCAGGCGCTGGGCGTGTCGCTGGATACCATCAACGACACCCTGACCACCGCCTGGGGCTCCAGTTACGTCAACGACTTCCTGGATCGCGGCCGGGTGAAGAAGGTCTATGTGCAGGCCGCCGCCGAATTCCGCATGCTGCCGGATGACATCAACAAATGGTATGTGCGCAACAGCAGCGGCGGAATGGTGCCCTTCTCCGCCTTCGCCACCAGCCGCTGGGAGACCGGCTCACCGCGGCTTGAACGCTACAACGGCTACTCCTCGCTGGAGATCGTCGGTGAAGCGGCCAGCGGCGTCAGCAGCGGCACGGCGATGGATGAGATGGAGAAGCTGGTGAATGCCCTGCCGCTGGGCGTCGGGTTCCAGTGGACCGGTGCCTCCTATCAGGAGCGGCTCTCCGGCTCCCAGGCGCCGGCACTCTATGCGATCTCACTGCTGGTGGTGTTCCTCTGCCTGGCCGCACTGTATGAGAGCTGGTCGATCCCCTTCTCGGTGATGCTGGTGGTGCCGCTGGGAGTCGTCGGCGCGCTGATTGCCACCTGGCTGCGCGGGCTGGAGAACGATGTCTACTTCCAGGTTGGCCTGCTGACGGTGGTGGGCCTCTCCGCCAAAAACGCCATCCTGATCGTGGAATTTGCCAACGAAATTAACAGCAAAGGCCGGGAGCTGGTGGACGCGACGCTGGAGGCATCGCGTCAGCGCCTGCGGCCGATTCTGATGACCTCACTGGCCTTTATCTTCGGGGTGCTGCCGATGGCCATCAGCAGCGGTGCAGGCTCCGGCAGTCAGCATGCCGTGGGAACCGGGGTAATGGGCGGGATGATCTCAGCCACCCTGCTGGCGATCTTCTTTGTGCCGCTGTTCTTTGTACTGGTCCGTCGGCGTTTCCCGCTGAAAGAGAAGCCGCACGACTAGCATCCAATAAAAAGCGGCCACTGACATCAGTGACCGCCTTGTTTCTGTGTGTGGTAAGAATTCCAGCAAGCGGGATGATCCTGCTTTTACGAGGCGGATTACCTGTTACGTAACATCGCTTCGATAAATTCTTTCCAGGTTCCCATTTCGGTGTCAATCATAATGCCCTCTCTTATTGTGATGGCAATGTTACGCCTTTTTTTTAAACAGGTGAATACGGTTACACCTGTTAAAACTATCGGCAGCGGGTCGAAAAACATGAATATTGCTGATTCTGTAAGCTGACGCACAGTTCAGCAACCGACTGAGCAGGCTCAGGTTAATTTTTTTTAAGCCCAGCGGTAGACGATTTTATCAGCATAGCGAAATTCTTAATCCGGCAATGATGAGCAGCATAATGATTACAGATAAAATTGATAGCGTTTACCTGCGGAGAAATGGCGCGTGGTCGCCGGTTGATTCAGGGCCGTTTCCCGCGCCCGCGCAGATGCCGCAACGGATCACACTATGCTAAACTCGCGCTCTGGCTGCTTTTTTCAGCTTAACGCTCAACATGACAATAAGGATCAGGCGATGTGCACGCAGTGGGTGATGTTCGGGATTAAAAATTGCGACACCATAAAAAAAGCCCGGCGTTTTTTAACGGCGGCGGGTATCGACTATCACTTTCACGATTACCGTGCCGATGGCCTGAGCGAAGCCCTGCTGCAGGAATTTATCGATGCGCTGGGCTATGAGGCGCTGCTCAACACCCGCGGCACCACCTGGCGCAAACTGCCTGAGGCTGAGCGTGAAGCCGTCACCGACGCCAGCAGCGCCCGCACGCTGATGCTGGCCCATCCCGCCATGATTAAGCGTCCACTGTTGCGCGCTCCGGATGGCACCCTGCTCGCCGGTTTCAGCGAAGCCACCTATCAGAATGCTATCCAGGAGAAGTCATAATATGTTTTGCCCGGTCATTGAGCTGACGCAGCAGCTTATTCGTCGCCCCTCTCTCAGCCCCGATGATGCCGGCTGTCAGGCTCTGCTGATCGCCCGTCTTGAAGCCATTGGCTTTAAGATCGAAACCATGAACATCGACGACACCCTGAACTTCTGGGCCACCCGTGGCGAAGGGGAAACGCTGGCATTTGCCGGTCACACCGATGTGGTGCCGCCGGGCGATGCCAGCCGCTGGATCAATCCTCCGTTTGAACCCACCATCCGCGACGGCATGCTGTTTGGTCGCGGCGCGGCCGACATGAAAGGGTCGCTGGCGGCGATGGTCGTTGCGGCCGAACGCTTTGTGGCGGCGCGTCCGCATCACAGAGGACGCCTTGCCTTTATGATCACCTCGGATGAAGAGGCCAGCGGAGCCAACGGCACGGTGAAGGTGGTGGAACGGCTGATGGCGCGCCGGGAACGGCTCGACTACTGCCTGGTCGGTGAGCCTTCCAGCACCGAGGTCGTCGGTGATGTGGTGAAGAATGGCCGTCGCGGCTCCATCACCGCCAACCTGACCCTGCACGGCGTGCAGGGTCACGTCGCCTATCCGCACCTGGCGGATAACCCGGTGCACCGCGCAATGCCTGCGCTGAATGAGCTGGTGGCGACCGAGTGGGATCAGGGGAATGAGTTCTTCCCGGCGACCAGCATGCAGATTGCCAACGTACAGGCGGGCACCGGCAGCAATAACGTGATCCCCGGCGAGCTGTTTGTGCAGTTTAACTTCCGCTTCAGCACCGAACTGACCGATGAACTGATCCGTCAGCGGGTCGCAGAGCTGCTGGATCGTCACCAGCTGCGTTACACCATTGAGTGGAAACTCTCCGGTCAGCCCTTCCTGACCGCACGCGGTAAGCTGGTTGATGCCGTCGTGAAAGCCGTAGCACACTATAATGAAATTAAGCCGCAGCTGCTGACCACGGGCGGCACCTCCGATGGCCGCTTTATCGCCCGGATGGGTGCGCAGGTGGTGGAGCTGGGGCCGGTGAATGCCACCATTCATAAAATCAATGAGTGTGTGAAAGCCTCCGACCTGCAGATGCTGAGCCGGATGTACCAGCGCATCATGGAACAACTGATCGCCTGACGGCGGTGTAAAGGAGCAGCAAATGGAATTTATTAAAGATTACTGGTGGATCCTGGTGATCCTGCTGATGGTTGGCGTGCTGATGAACGTCTATAAAGATCTGAAACGCATCGACCACAAAAAGTTTATGGACAACAAACCGGATCTGCCGCCGCATCGTGATTTCAACGATAAGTGGGATGACGAAGACGACTGGCCGAAGAAGAAGTAAATGAAAAAAGCCCCTGTCATGCAGGGGCTTTTTTTACATCATCGCGATCACGTCATCTTCGCCGGGTTTTGCGCCGCTCAGCGCCTCATCGAAGTAGCGTTTCGGCACCGTATAACGCAGATGGTTAAGCGCCAGTTCCATGCTGCGATGGTCGATAGCGTGGCCCAGATCCTCAACGATATCCAGCGTCACATCGCCGCCGCGGGCGATCAGGCGCTGCTCCGCCTGCTGTGCATGATGTGGCGGGATCTGCTCATCGTAATCCCCGTGGATCAGATGGACGGTGGTGCGGGTGCTGGCCTTTTCCGGCAGCGTAATGAACCGCCCGTTAAAGATCACCGCGCGACTCGCCAGATCGGCATGCGCCTTGACCCCTTCCAGCACCATCGTGCCGCCCTGCGAAAAGCCGATTAAGGCGGTCGCCTCCGGCCTTACGCCACTCTTTTTCTGCCAGTGACGCACCGACTCGACGAATTGCGGCATCGCCGCATCCACCCGCTGCTGGACGGTCTGATCGTGCAGGTCCGTTTCGCCAAACCACTGACGCACTGCGCCCGGCGAGCCGACGGAGACCACCAGCGCATCCGGAAAAGTCCGGGCAAACCAGCTGCCGATTTCACCCATTGAGTCGGGGTTATCGCCGACGCCGTGGTAGAGCAGAAACAGCTGAGCGGTGGTGGCTGGCTGTTGAACGATTACATATTTCAGTGTCATGTTGACCTCCTGAAGCCACTCTACGCCGCCTGACGCAAAATGATATGGGGAATATTTGAACCCGCTGGTCGAATTATTTCAACGGCAGGCAGAGCCGCTCCGCCGTTACGCCCAGGGCATGGAGTCCGGCTGCAGCGCGCTGGCGCAGCACTGCTGTCAGCGCTTTGCGTCCGCTGACGCCCGCCTGCTGAGCCAGCGGGCTGAGCGCGTCGGGAGTGTATACCGCCGCCGCCAGCAGCGGGTCAGGCGCGGCTGCAGCCTCCACCAGACGCTGCAGCGCCGGCAGGCTCGCCTCCAGTGGCCGCTGCGCCCAGGCAAAACCGGCGGCCAGCTGAATATCCTGGTCGCTCAGGCCGTCGTCCGCGACCGCGTCCAGCGCCAGTTCCAGATCAATATAGTGCCGCATCCGTGGCCAGTCGCGTGCCAGCTGCGCGGCTGCGCGGCGCTGCAACGCCTCACCCGCTGCCGAGCAGGGCCGCATCGCCATCGCGGCATAGCAGCCGCTGCTGGCTTCGCGCTGGGTACCTATCCGCACCAGCGTAAAACCACAGGCACGCCAGAAGGCCCAGAGTGATTGAGTGTAGCCGAAGCTGACGGAAAGATAGTCATGCCCGGCGGCCGCGCTGGCGGCAGCGGCCACCAGCTGCTGTCCGATGCCCTGACGACGGCTCTCCGCCGCCACGGCAATGCGGCTGATCCGCAGCGACCGCAGGGTCGCCGCCTCCGTCAGTCCCGCGTGCGCCGCCAGCGACTGCGCCACCAGATTGCCACGGGGTCGCCGGGTACCCGCCCAGACGGCCTGCGCCAGATCCGGCTTAAGTCCGCCCTCCTCCACCAGCCAGAGCGCGCCCTGCAGGGCTGACAGCGCGCCAGCACACCACAACTGCATACCGGGCGCATCCAGCAGGCGACGCAGATCGAGCGGCGAGGTGCGATAGTGAGCGCTGGTGAGCAGACGGTAAGCGGCCTCCAGCGCGCTGAAATCCTCCTGTGCGACCCGCTGCGGCGCGACCGGCGCGGCGGATGTGGGTTCGATCGCCGCCGCATCCTCAAACAGCAGCGCCTGGTTCAGCCACTGCTCCAGCGGGTCGGCACGCGACCAGCGCAGAGGCTCATCCAGCGTGAAAGAGTGCAGGTTCTCGAGCCCGGCGCAGAATTTCAGGATGAAGCCGCGCCCGCTGCCTTCGTAACCCTGGACAGTGGTCGTCAGCAGAACGCGGGGATAGCGGCTCACCAGCGCCTGCAGCAGCGGCGCCGGGATGGCCGCGGCCTCATCCACAATCAGCCACGCCGCTGAGGGCGGCGTTTCCAGCGCCAGCAGCGCATCCGGTGCCATGAAATGAAACGCCTCCGCCGCAAAGGCCGCCAGCACCGTGACAGAGGCTCTGGCGGGCGCCGTGACCAGACAGGTGCCCGCCTGACGCGCCAGCATCCCCGCCAGCGCCGATTTGCCGCGGCCCCGCGCCGCGGTCAGTACCGCCACACCCGAGGGCATCGCCATTAGCTGATCGAGTATCGCCCGCTGCTGCTGCGGTGCCTGGCAGTGCCATTGCGGCCACGCGGTTCGGGGCGGAAACCGGCAGGGCTGATGCTGACGCACCAGCACGACCTGGTCATCCGCTGTGATGCACTGTTGCAGATGGTGAACGAAATGTGGCGTGGCGATAGGGTCGGCGACATCCGCCCAGCGCAGGCTGTCATCATCGGGCTGTTGCGCCCAGCGATCCCAGGGCGGCACCATGAGCAGGAGCCAGCTCCCGGCGGTGAGTGTACCGGCCAGCGCTGCAAACGCCTCGGCGTGAAAACCGTGGCGGGCGTCGAACAGGGCATGACGAAACTCACGGCCAAGCAGCGTGCGAACCGCCGCAGGCGGTATGTGCAGAGCCGGTGCGTCAGTCATATCCGTAAACGGCGGTGCCGGACTGACGGTCGGCCAGTCACCCGCGAGCGTGTTACGCCACCCGGCCGCCTGTGATAAACACCAGGCCGGGTCGCCGCTGATCACCGCCAGACGACGCACACCGGCCTGTTCCATCTCCTGCGTCAGATGCTGCAGAGGCATCAGTTGCTGGCGAAGGTGTCGCACTGTCCCGGATTGCCACCGTCAAATCCGCGCTTGAACCAGGTGTAGCGCTGCTCTGAGGTGCCGTGGGTGAAGCTGTCCGGCACGACGCGGCCCTGACCTTTCTGCTGCAGACGGTCATCACCAATCGCCTCGGCGGCATTCAGTGCTTCCTGCAGGTCGCCCGCTTCAAGAATATTCTGCTGCTGCATGTAGTGTCCCCAGACACCGGCAAAACAGTCTGCCTGCAGCTCCATCTTCACAGAGAGCTGGTTCACCTGTTTCTGACTGGCGCCCTGCTGCATCTCACGCACTTTCGGTTCGATACCCAGCAGCTTCTGAACATGATGGCCCACCTCATGCGCGATGACATAGCCCTGCGCAAAGTCGCCGCCCGCGCCGAGTTTGGTTTTCATCTCGTCATAGAAAGAGAGGTCGATGTAGACGGTCTGATCGGCAGGACAGTAGAACGGCCCCATCACCGACTGCCCGGTGCCGCAGCCGGTACGGGTTGCGCCGCGGTACATCACCAGCTTCGGCGCGACATACTGCCTGTTCATCTGCTGGAACAGTTTGTCCCAGGTATCTTCGGTGGTCGCCAGAATCACTTTGGTGAATTTTGCGGCCTCTTCATCATTGGCGCTGACGTTGCGCGTCTGCTGCTGGCTGGTCGGTGCCACGTCGCCCCCCGTCAGCAGCGCGGTCAGGTCGTAGCCATAATAACCGGCGACGGCCACCACAATCAGCAGCACAATGCCGCCCTTGCCACGCGGCAGACGGATCTGGCGGCCTCCGCCTCCAAAACCGGACGACTGACCACGACGGTCCTCTACATTGTCGCTTTCGCGACGCCCTTGCCAGCGCATGCTGTATTCCCTCAGACATTTTCAGATGGCATGATTTTAGTTGTGTGACGACGCAATCACCAGCTTTACGCCAAAATGAAAAAAGGAGAGCCGTGGCTCTCCTTATGCTGCGCGGCGGCGGACAGACTCAGTCGAGTGTGACGCCCAGTCGCTGCGCGACCGCTTCATAAGCTTCCACCACGCCACCGAGGCTCTGACGGAAACGGTCTTTGTCCATCTTGTCGAGCGTCTCTTTGTCCCACAGGCGGGCGCCGTCTGGCGAGAACTCATCGCCCAGCGTTACTTCGCCGTTGAACAGGCCGAACTCCAGCTTAAAGTCGACCAGAATCAGACCCGCATCGTCGAACAGTTTGCTCAGCACATCGTTAGCTTTAAAGGTCAGCTCCTGCATACGCGCCAGGTTCTGTTTGCTGACCCAGCCAAAGGTTTCGCAGTAGGATTCGTTGACCATCGGGTCGTGCTTTGCATCATCCTTCAGGAAAAGATCAAACAGCGGCGGATTAAGCACCATCCCCTCTTCCACGCCCAGACGTTTTACCAGCGAGCCTGCGGCGCGGTTGCGGACCACGCACTCCACCGGCACCATCTCCAGCTTCTTCACCAGCGCTTCGTTATCCGACAGCAGCGCTTCCATCTGGGTCGGGATCCCCGCTTCCTGCAATTTGGTCATGATGAAGTGGTTAAACTTGTTGTTAACCATTCCCTTGCGATCAAACTGCTCGATTCGGGCGCCATCACCTGCTGACGTATCGTTGCGGAATTCGAGTATCAGCAGATCCGGGTTATCGGTGCTGTATACGGTTTTCGCTTTACCGCGATACAACTCAGCTCGCTTTTGCATCTTGTTCACTCCAGACTTGAAATAACGGGTGGTCAGCGGCCAGTGCCGCTGCGGCGATTGCCTTGACGCAATCGTTTACTTCGCCGCGCGCTATTATGCCAAAAACAAAAAAAAAAGGCCGGAGAATCTCCGGCCTGAGGCAACTTTATTTGTTCAGCGCCGCCTGGAACACGGCCACCAGCGCATCATTCTGCGACTGGGTCAGCACATGCCCTTTCGGGTCGATGAATTGCAGGCTGGTGCGGTTGTCGAGATCGCCGACCTGTACCTTGTAATCGCCATTGGGCAATTCCGGATCTTTCGCGCCAATCGCATCCCAGTCGCTGCTGCTCAGTGACTTATAGGTCACCTTCATGCTGCCGGTTGAGCGGGTGGTATCCGTCACCTCCATACCGACACGCTTCATCGCGTCCGGCAGACGCTGCCAGGCCACGTTGTACGGCGTGCGCAGGATCAGCATCGGCAGGCCGGTATCATCGGCACCGCTCTGCACGTCAATCGATCCGGTCACGCGGCCGGAGGCGGCGTTTTCGCTGGCCGTTTCGATCTTATCCATACCGGTACTGATGTCGTTCAGCATCTGCGCGGTGTAACGCTGGATCTGCACCGGTGAGGTAACCGTTTTACCCGCCTGCTGCAGCTCCAGCAGACGCACGGTCACCTGCTGCTGATAGCTCTGCGACTGCACGCTGATCTGGTAACGCCCCCGGTACTGCTGATCTTCATCGGCGCGGTTCCACTGCACCCAGTCGGTTGTCAGCTGCTGGCCGGCGTCATTGCGTGAAGCGATAGGGAACTTGTAAGACTGCACGACGTTAACCAGCTGAGGCCAGACTGAACCACGGCTGTTTTCAATCATCAGGGCGCCGCTGTTGTTGCTGAACTGTGCGCGGGTGCCGTTCATCAGCGCCAGCGGCTGGGCGGGCGGACGAATGTCGAGCTGTTTGCCGACGGGCGCCTGGCTGGCAGTGCGCGGCACGTCGTAGTCACCGCGCTGCACCGGCAGGATCATACCGGCAGGCGCTTTGAGTTCACTCAACTGGCTGGCTTCAAGATAAGATTCGTCGCCGCTGACCTGGCGCTTATAACGCTGATCGCTGGAACAGGCCGACAACAGCATCAGAGTAGAAAGCCCCACTACTGTGGCTACTGTTGACCGCTTTACTGAGTAATTCATTCAAACTCCCTAAATTATCGCAAACCCGCTTTCACCAGCGCCTGCTCCACTTTCGGCTGGCCGGCTGCAGTCAGTGGCGTCATAGGCAGACGCAGCGTGTCGTTAGCGATTAATCCTAGCTGTTTCGCAGCCCATTTCACCGGGATAGGATTGGGTTCACAGAAAAGCATCTGGTGCAGGTGCATCAGACGCTGATTCAGGCGGCGAGCCTCGACGAAATTGCCCTGCTGTGCGAGTTGACACAGTTCAGCCATTTCGCGCGCAGCCACGTTTGCCGTCACCGAAATGACGCCTTTGCCGCCCAGTTGCATAAAGTCCAGTGCAGTCGCGTCATCGCCACTGACCAGAATGAAATCGTCATCAACCAGCTCTTGGATCTGACTAACCCGCGATAAGTTCCCGGTCGCCTCTTTGATTCCGATAATATTTTTGATTTCGGCCAGGCGGGCGACGGTTTCCGGCAGCATGTCACACCCGGTGCGCGAAGGCACGTTGTAGAGCATCTGCGGCAGGCTGGTGCTGTTGGCAATGGCTTTAAAGTGCTGGAACAACCCTTCCTGAGTCGGACGGTTATAATAGGGCGTGACGGTCAGGCAGCCCACCACACCGGAATTTTCAAAACGCTTCGTCAGAGAGATGCCTTCGGCAGTAGCGTTAGCGCCGGTTCCGGCAATGACCGGAATACGGCCATCGGCCAGCTCCAGGGTCAGCATCACCACGTCACCATGTTCTTCATGGCTCAGAGTAGCAGATTCGCCTGTGGTGCCCACGGAAACGATCGCCGCGGTGCCGCTGGCGACATGATAATCAATCAGTTTTTTCAGACTCGACCGGCAGACATTACCGCTGTCATCCATTGGCGTAACGAGTGCAACAATACTTCCCGTAAACATTGGCGATCCCCTCGACAAACAAGTGCTTCATGGTACGTTTTACACTTAGGGAAAAGCAAGCCAGCCACGCTATTCCCGCGCTTGTCAGCAGTTTTTTTTATGTTTACCTTATGGTTATTAGCGAAAGCAGAGGAAAAGCCATTTTGTCGCCATCTCAGCCCCATCATCTGGTGATCACCGCCCTTGGTGTTGACCGTCCGGGTATCGTCAACACCATTACCCGACACGTCAGCAGCTGCGGTTGCAATATCGAAGATAGCCGTCTTGCCATGCTTGGGGATGAGTTCACCTTTATTATGCTGCTGTCGGGCAGCTGGAACGCCATTACGCTGATCGAGTCGACGCTGCCGCTGAAAGGCGCCGAGCTGGAGCTGCTGATCGTGATGAAGCGCACCAATGCCCGGCTGCGTCCGCCGATGCCGGACACGGCGTTTATTCAGGTTGAGGTTGCCGATTCACCGCATACCATTGAACGCTTTACCGATCTGATCGATAAACATCAGATGAATGTGGCGGAGCTGGTGTCGCGCATTACGCCTGCGCAGCAGGATTTGCCGCCGACGCTCTATATTCAAATGACAGCCCACAGTCCGACGCGGACCAGCGGCACAACGTTCGAGCAGGCGTTTAATGCGCTCTGTCAGGAGCTGAATGCCAGGGGGTCACTGCGCCTCTATAGCGCCTCCGACGCCGACAACAGCGAATCGGTCAGCGCGGTACGCTAAGCCTGGGTCTGTAAGCCGGAGTTATTTCTCCACATTACTGGCGGCTGAGCACGCGGCTATGTGGTGAAATACCCCCTGAAGGTTATTTTGCCTCTGGCCGTTTCTGGCCGGATAGTGTATTACCCACAGCCTGAATAAAAAAATGGAGAGATGTGATGAATCCACTGAAAGCCGGAGATACCGCACCCGCATTTAGCCTGCCCGATCAGGATGGCGAACACGTGAATCTGACCGACTTCCAGGGACAGCGCGTTCTGGTCTACTTCTACCCGAAGGCGATGACACCGGGCTGCACCGTGCAGGCGTGCGGTCTGCGTGACAATATGGATGAGTTGAAGAAAGCGGGCGTGGAAGTGCTGGGTATCAGCACTGACAAACCAGAAAAACTGTCACGCTTTGCTGAGAAAGAGCTGCTGAACTTTACCCTGCTCTCAGATGAAAATCATGAAGTCTGCCAGGCGTTTGGCGTCTGGGGTGAAAAAACCTTTATGGGCAAAACCTATGACGGTATTCATCGCATCAGCTTCCTGGTTGACGCTGAAGGCAAGGTTGAAAAAGTCTTTGATAACTTTAAAACCTCGAATCATCACGACATGGTGCTGGAGTACGTTAAGTCAGCCTGATGTTCAGGGGCGCGGTCGCTCTGTCGCCGCGCCCTGCCTGCCTCACGTGCTGCCCCTCTCATCACAGCCCGACGTTTATGACGCTGCAACAATCACACAGTTGCGTCCGGCATTTTTTGCCTGATAGAGCGCCGCATCCGCCTGTTTCAGGCTGCCTTCCAGCCCGCCTTCCGCAGACCCGTTCCAGGCCGCCACGCCGATAGAGAGGGTGATCCTGCCGACATCGGTGAGCCACGCTTCAGCGATGCCGAGCCGCACGCGCTCTGCGATAATCTGCGCCTCGTCCAGTGACGTTCCCGGCAGCAGCATCAGGAACTCCTCTCCGCCGTTGCGACACACCACATCCGACTGACGGGCGCTGGCACGCAGCGTGCTCGCCACCTGCTGAATGACTCTATCGCCCACGTCGTGACCCCAGCTGTCATTCACGTTCTTGAAGTGATCGATATCCAGCGCCAGCACCGCAAACGGCTGACGCAGCGTGCGATAGTACTCCAGCACGGCGTTAAGCCCCCGGCGATTCAGCAGCTGGGTCAGCGGATCGGTCTGCGCTTCTGAGTTAAGACGGCCGATTTTATCCTGCACCAGCCCGATGCCGGTGAGCAGTGCCCGCTTAACCTGCGCCGCCTCGAAATACCATGCGGTGATGCCGCCAATCTCTTTAGAAACCCCCTGCGCATCCATCCGGCTGGCTTTGCGGGCCAGCTGGAAAAGCGGACGGGCAATCAGCCGTGCCAGCACCACGGCGACCAGCAGGGTCAGCAGTGCAAAGGGCACCGAGTTTTTCAGGACTTTCATTAACAGCCCCGAAAGCGGATTCAGCGTGATGTTGATGGGCTTCAGCGCCACCACCGTCCAGCCGGTGGTCGGCACCACTGCAAAGCCAGCCAGCTGCATGGCGTCCCCGGACCCGTCGATTATCAGCGAACCGTTGGTCTGCTCGTCACGCGGGCTGACGATGGCGGGCAGAATTTTGCCAATCAGCTGACGATTCTGGTGATAGAGCACCTCGTTATTGCTGTCGAGCACATACACCGTGGTGCCATCCCGATAGAACTGCTCACCCAGCAGCGCGTTCAGAATGCTTTTTTTCTTCAGATAGATCGTACCGCCGACATAGCCGAGGTAGTCGCCCTCGGCACTCCAGATGGGCCAGGAGACAAACACCAGCAGATTATTAGCGGCAGAAAGCGTCGGTTTACTGATGATGGGCTGCCGCAGGGTCAGCGCCTCACGCGAGGCGTCGCTGGTCAGGTGCATGCCCTGCAACGTCAGGGACTCCGGCGAAATCGCTTTGACTATCCCCTGCGCATCCACCACCGCCACCGAGTTGAAACTGGCGGTCTGTTCGCGCAGGCGGTTAACCTCGCTCTTCAGCAGCGCATCATTGTTAAAGTCGCGGCTCAGCTGATTGGCGCTGTAGTGGAGCTGGGACTGTGCCAGCTGAAAGAAGATTTCGCTGGTCGAGGCCAGCTTGGCGGCATAGGCGCGGTTCGCTTCGAGCGTGGTATCGATGAGCACCTGCCGCTGGACCCGCCAGGTGGCGTAGAGCGTGTTTGCCAGCGTGATGACAATGCTGACAATCACCAGCAGGGCGATCAGATTGCGCAAATCGGCTTTGAGCCGAAAGAGCTTTAGCATGGCGTCGCCGCCCTGAAGAAGAGTGTCATGTCCTGAATGCCTGATTATTTTATTGTGTCATAAGCCCTGAGATCCGGGCTTAAGTTTACACGGTGTCACCCTTTTTGAGCAGCATTAAGACAAATTTACCCCCTGTGAATGCAGATCTGGCTGGCCCTAATCAATTAATCCCTGGCTGTCGTAAAAGGGCCAGGGGCCGGAAAAGTTCCCAATCGCGCACTGATGCGTGACCATGCCCTGACCGGGCTGCCAGCAGTGCAGTAAGAAGCCAGGCGGCTCCAGAATAAAGTGAGCCGGTCCGTCGGGATGCAGATCCAGCGCCACCTGATGCGACACGCCAGGCGCGACACAGGCCAGAGTGCCGCCAAAACGGGTCTGCAGACTGCGGTGCAGATGACCGCAGAGCACCCGCTCAACATGGGGATGGCGGGCGACGATCGCCTCAAGGGCGTCGGGGTGACGTAATCGCTGTCGATCCATATGCGCGATGCCGCAGGCAAACGGCGGATGATGCAGCATCACCAGCGTCGGCTCATCCGCGGCCGCGCTCAGGGCGTGATCCAGCCACTCCAGTTGCTGCGCATCCAGCTCCCCCCACGGCTGCTGCGGCACGCTGGAGTCCAGCGCCAGCAGCCTGACGCCGCCGACGCGAAGCTGCCAGTTCAGGGTCGGCCCCGACTGCAGATAGGGGTGATCCGGGAAGGCGGCACGCAGCGCCTCGCGGTCGTCGTGATTGCCCGCCATCAGATAAACGGGCAGCTGCAGGCGCTGCAGCGCGGCGCGCAGCGTCTGATACTCTTCCGGCCGGCCAAAATCGACAAGATCGCCGGTGACCACCACCACATCGGGGCGCGGTCGCAGCGCATTAAGCGTGTCGATCACCTGCAGTAAGGCCGTATGCGTATCGACCTGTCGGTAAGAGAGACGGCCATTGGCCTTGATATGCAGATCGCTGATTTGCGCGATCACGGTGGGCTGATGTGACACAACGGACTCCTTAACAGCTGAATTCCAGCGCGGCCTGACGGGTCAGCGACCAGCTGATGCGCTGCCCCGCCTGCCAGATTTCGCGGGCATGACGTTCTACCTGGATAGGCTTATCCAGACCGATATCGATCATCAGGCGCTGCGAAGCGCCGAGAAACGTGCTGCCGACAATCACGCCGCGCTGCGGATAGCGGCTCTCGTCGGCCAGCAGGATCTCTTCCGGGCGACAGAAACGCAGCGGCTGCCCCTGGGGATCGTGTGCGATGCAGTTAATGGCCCCCACAAAGTCGGCCACAAAGCGGGAGGCCGGGCGCTGATAGATCGCCTGCGGGGTATCGAGCTGCACCAGACGGCCCTGCTCCATGACCGCGATGCGATCGCCCAGCGCCATCGCCTCCTGCTGATCGTGCGTGACGTAGACGGCGGTGATGGCCAGCCGCTTGAGCAGCGCGCCGATCTCCAGCCGCAGCCGATCGCGCAGCCTGGCGTCAAGCGCCGCCAGCGGCTCATCAAACAGCAGCACTTTAGGCCGGGCGGCCAGCGCACGGGCCAGCGCCACCCGCTGCTTCTGTCCGCCGGACAATTTATCGATAGCCCGATGTGACAGATGGGTCAGATCCACCAGCGCCAGCATCTCTGCGACCCGCGCCTCACGCTCAGCACGCGGCACACCCTGCACCTTCAGGCCATAGGCGACGTTCTGCGCCACATTGAGCGTCGGGAAGAGCGCGTAGTTCTGGAACACCATGCCGACATTGCGTTTCTCGATCGGCAGCGCCGTGACGTTTCGCTGATCAAACCAGATCTCACCCGGCGGATCGCTGCTTTCCAGGCCGCTGATGATACGCAGCAGCGTGGTCTTGCCGCAGCCCGACGGTCCCAGCAGCACCAGGGTTTCGCCAGCCTGAACCTGCAGATCGAGCGGGTGCAGCGCGACCTGCTGATTAAAACGACGCGAGCAGTGGCGCAGCGTCACGTTAACGGCCTCTTTCATAGGGTCTCCTCTCTCTGCTGCCGCGACGCCTGCCGTTCCAGCCAGTGATTACAGGTGTTGAGCAACAGCAGCAGCGGTAAAATCATCATGATAAAGATCAGGGTGTAGGCGGAACCGACCTCCAGCCGCATCGAGGTGTAGCTGTCGGCCAGCCCGACCGGCAGGGTTTTGGTCAGTGGCGTGTGCAGCATCCAGGTAATGTTGAACTCTCCGACCGACAGCGTGATCACCATGAACGCCCCCGCCAGGATGCCGTTGCGGCAGTTCGGGATAACCACGGTAAAGAAGCGGAACCAGAACCCCGCGCCCAGACTGGCGGCGGCCTCTTCCAGGCGCGGCAGGTCAATCGCCTGCATTACCGACAGCACCGGTCGGATCATAAAGGGCAGCGTAAAGAGCACATGGCCAATCAGAATAAAGAGCCAGCTGTCGCGCAAACCGCTGAACTGACCATAGAGCAGGATGATGCCCAGCGCGGTGGCCAGCCCGGGCAGCGCCACCGGCAGCATCAGGCACTCCTCAATGCGGGCGGCCCAGCGTGACGGCGACTTCAGTAACCCCCAGGCGGCGGGCACGCCCACGATGACCGTCACCGCCAGACAGCTCAGGGCGATCAGCAGCGACAGCCAGAACGTGTCGCCATACATCTGCCACACCTGCGCCACCCACTTCAGCGTCAGGCCGCTGCGCAGACCCACGAAATAGTTCTGCGTGACGCCCGCCAGCATGGAGAGCACGACCGGCACGATCATAAACAGCGCGGTCAGGCTGGTGATTGTCACCTGCAGATAAAAGAGTCCCCGGCGTTTCATGATGACCTCGCATTCCGGCGGGTCGCCAGTCCATTCGCCAGCATCAGCGCCAGCCAGGCGACCGCGCCCATGATGACCGAGAGTGCCGCCGCGGTGGCAAAGTTGGCGTAATTGGTGAATTCGCCGTAAATGGTCAGCGGCAGCACCGCCAGCTCAGTGCCCAGCGTAAACGCCGTGCCAAACGCCCCCATGCTGGTCGCGAAACAGAGTGCGCCACAGGAGAGCAGCGCCGGTTTCAGCCCCGGAATAATAACGTCCATGACGATGCGCCACTGGCTGGCACCCAGCGAACGCGCCGCCTCTTCCAGCGATCGATCCAGCTTCTCGCTGGCCGCCGTCAGCGTCACGATGGCGCGCGGCAGCGAAAAATAGAGATAGCCGATGAATAGGCCGCTGAGCGAATAGGCCAGGACCCAGCGCTCATGGAACATGCTGAGACTGAACTGCGCCAGCACCCCCTGTCGTCCCGCCAGCATCACCATCAGAAACCCCACCACCACGCCCGGAAAAGCCAGTGGAAAGGTCAGCAGCGCCAGCAGCGTGCCCCGGCCGGAGAAGCGGTGCCGCGCCAGAAAGCAGCCCACCACCGCCGCAATCAGCAGCGTCACCAGCGTGACCGCCGCCGAGAGCAGCACGGTGTTCAGCAGGCTGTGCAGATATTGCGGCTGGCCGATCGCCGTCCAGTAGCCGCTGCGGTGCGTGGTGCGATCTTCGGTCATCCCGATCTGCAACAGACGCGCAAACGGCAGCAGCCAGAAGGCCGCGAAGAAGATCAGCGCAGGCAGCAGCATCCACGGCCAGTTTGCCCCCAGCGGACGACGCCGGCGGCGAACCGGCCCGTCAGCGGCGGGCACGTTAAGTGCCGGCAGCGACATCAGCGGATCTCGCTCAGATAACGCGCGGAGAAGCCCTTTTGTGCCTCCGCCATCTGCTGATAATCGACCGTGTGCGCACGCGCATAGTCGCTGTCAGGCAGAAAATATTTTTTCGCCTCGGGTGACATCGCCGACGCCCGCACCGGACGCAGCCAGGCATTGGCCCAGATCGCCTGACCGGCATCGGAGAGCACGAAATCGATCACTTTTTTGCCGTTGGCCGGGTGCGGCGCGTTCTTCACCAGGCTGATGACATAGGGCACCGTAACCGTGCCTTCGCGGGGGATCACAAATGCCACATTGGCGTGATCTTTGTAGCGGGCACGATAGGCGTTGAAGTCGTAGTCGATCAGAATCGGGATTTCACCCGAAATCAGCCGCGCATAGGCCGTCTGCTTAGGCACAATCGGCTGGTTGCGCTGCAGCGCCTTGAACCAGTTAATCGCCGGTGTAAAGTCCTGCAGGCTGCCGCCCTTAGCCTGATTCACCGCGACCGCTGCGACATAGCCCACAAAGGCACTGGCCGGATCGAGGTAGCCCACCATTCCTTTATATTCGGGCTTCAGCAGATCGTCCCAGGAACGTGGCACCGGTGCGCCTCCCAGCGCATCCACATTGACCATAAAGCCCATGGTGCCGGAGTGCAGCGCCACCCATTTGCCCGCGGGATCTTTCATGCCTGCCGGGATCTCATCCCAGTTAGCGGGTTTGTAAGCGCTGACCACGTCGGCGTTAGTGGCCTGAATGCCGAAACTGACGCCGTAATAGACCACGTCAGCCACCGGATGATTTTTCTCCGCCACCAGCTGGGCCAGCGCCTGACCCGAATTTTTATTGTCCTGCGGCACCTGAATGCCGGTCGCTTTTTCGATCGCCCTGAGCTGCGTGGCCCAGTCGGCCCATTCTGGCGGGCAGTTGTAACAGATGGCGTTTTCCGCCGCCTGGGTCCAGCCACTGGCGAGCGTGCATCCGGCCAGTAGCGCAGCGCGGGCGAGATGTCGGAGATTAGCGGTGAATGTCATGTTGTTTCCCTGAAGAAGAACGATGAAATGCCGGGGCGATACTCTCCCCGAGCCGTAAATGGTGGGCCAGCCGCGCGCTCTGGCCGCCCGGATGCAGAAGCAGGTCGATGGCACGGGTGCCCATCAGCGCAATCGGCTGCACCACGCTGGCCAGTGAAGGGGTAAGCTGTTCGCCCAGCGCAATCCCGTCGAAGCCGATGACTGATAGCTGAGCCGGTACGCTGACCCCGGCACGCGCAGCCGCGCCCAGCAGGCTGATCGCCAGCAGATCGTTACTGCAGATCACCGCCGTCAGCGGCGACGGGGCGTTCATCAGCGGTTGCAGGGGCCGGAAGTCGGAGTGAATATGGCTGGGCATCTCAATCATCGCCTGCGGTGTCAGACCGGCCTGCTGCATGGCGTCGCAGTAGCCCAGATAGCGCAGGCGTGCACGGTCAGACTGCTGCATCGGGCCTGCAGCCATTACGATATGGCGGTGGCCCAGCGAGATCAGACAGGCGGTCGCCTCCGCAATCGCTTTGCGGTTATCGACGCACAGCGTGAGCCAGTCATGCTGCTGCGGCACGTTGTGGGTCAGGACAAAGGGCATTTTCGCTGCCGCCAGCGTGGGCAGCAGCGTGCTGCTATCGGCGTCTGCCACCGTCAGAACCAGACCGGCGACGCGCTGGTGCAGCATATGTTCGACGATAGCGGCTTCACGCTCGGGCTGATAATCACTGGTCGCCACCAGCAGCGCATACCCGGCCTGGCGTGCCTGCTGCTCCATCGCCTGCAGCTGCAGGGCAAAAACCGGATTGAGCAGCGAAGGCAGCAGGACGCCAAGCGTGGTGGAGTGTTGTGTACGGAGTTGACGGGCAATATGGTTCGGGCGAAAGCCGATCTCTTCTGAGACGGCCAGGACCTTCTGCAGCGTGTCGGCTTTGAGCAGGTGCGGGTCGGAAAAGGCGCGCGCAGCGGTAGCGCGGGAGACGCCTGCCAGTCGGGCTACGCGGAGTAAATCTGTCATCACTGCCTCGTTTATCGTCGATGAGATCGATCTCATTGCGACGTAAACTAGCGGCGTTTTATGACAGGGGCATCACCGTAACGTGACCGGCAGGTGACAGCGGCAGTGACGCCGCTGTCAGACGTTTACAGCATCAGGAAGGCGTAGCCGCTGTTTTCCAGCGTCGCCACGGTGGTGCCGCTGGAGATGGTGTGCGTGACCATCGGGTCGATCCAGTTGCGCTCGAGCTGATGAAACGCCACGGACTGGTCGCAGATAGTGACCTGAACGCCCGCTTTTTTCAGTTCGCTAATCAGCTTCAGGTTCGGGTTATCCACCCCGTAAGCTTTGCTGAACTGGGCATTATTCAGAGCCGAAGAGACCGCATCGCCATTAATTGAGACCACAAATTTCAGCTGGTCGAGTGGCACACCCGCCGCATAATAGAGGTTGGTGACGCGCGCCACGCGCTCCAGGCCCAGATTCGGCTTGCGGATATCCCCTTCATTATGGTTGATCTGGAAAACAATTTTATTACTCAGCCCTGCGGTGGTGCCGGGTTTAAACGCGGGCGTGTCGACATAATGTATTTTGCCGTAACCCTCAATCGCTGGCGTACTCCAGAAATCAGCGGGCTCAGTTTTATTCTCCGCCACTTTGCCGCTGACTTTGTCAAATAACGCTGGCAACTGTAAAACGTTGCCTCCGATAAATCCGGCCACGGCCGCCATCACCACTAACGCTGCTGGACGCATTCACTCTTCTCCCGGTTATTGAAAATATTCATTACATTGCCAGCCACGCGTAACCCTGATTCTGCAGGGTGGATACGGTGGTCGGACTGGAAAGCGCATGGATGACCGATTTATCAATCCAGTTATTGGGGTAGTGATGGAAGGCCACGGACTGATCGCACACCGAGACTTTCACCCCAGCCTGATTCAGCTCATTAATCAGCTTCAGGTTTGGATTTTCGATGCCGTAAAACTGTTTGAAATGGGCGTTATCCAGCATGGCCGGGGTCGCATCACCGGTGACCGAAACCACAAACTTCAGCTGATCCGCTGGCACCCCCGAGGCGATATATAAGTTCACTACACGCGCCACGCGCTCCAGCCCCAGATTAGGGGCCGTCATGGCGCCGTCGCTGCGGGTGATCTGGAAAACGATCTTATTGCTGAGGCCCGCGACCGGTTTAAACGCAGCATCAGGCTCGTAGTGAATTTTGCCGTACCCTTCAATGGCGGGTGTGCTCCAGAATCCTTCGGCTTCCTGCGGCTCGGTTGCAAAATGGCGTGAGACTTTGTCATAAATATCGCCACTCTGAGTGACAGCCGCGCCAACGACGCCGCCAGTAATGGCGATTAACGCGTATGAAACCACTGAACGCATATTACTTCTCTCCGGCAAATCAAATAATGGCTGGCAGATTCAGGACTGAATCAGGTCGGCTATCTATATCACAGCACCGGTATAATTCACGCCTGTGTAAATTCAGGTCAGCCCGCCAGTGATAACCTGCGAAAATGATTCACCGGCAGAATTAATCGAAAAGTTTCATACAAAGGAAATAAGGCTCTTGTCAGACGTGGATCTGCGCATTCAGCCTGTTATCTTACGTAGCGGCTTTCGTCATAAATAAATCGCAGCCAGGCGTAGCTGGAATTAAAAACAGGATGATGAATGAACGATTTAATCTGTTGATGGCAAAACGGGAAATTGCTGACGGGTTACCCTGTTTTTTTCAGAGTAGACCTGGAAAAAACCGTGCCACATTCAGTTTTTTTGAGTGAATTTACATAACTTTAAAAAAAGCAGCGTTTATCTTTTTATTCTCTCTCAGCAGATTCTGCTTTATTTCGTCCGGCGATGAAGGTATTCATTGAATAACACGCCATTTTCCCGCTCAGCCATGCAGCAATGCCTTACGGAATAAAGCCGTTTAACTCCCGTTTAGGTATTGCGGATATTCAATTTTTTTCGCCAAAAATCCCCATTTTGCACAAATCAGCTCGGGCAGTCGGCTGAAAACGCCATTCCTTTCTGTTAGTGCTCTGGTTAAGATAGGGCCGGACCGCAGTGATCGGCGAAAAAGGGAACGTTTCCGCTGCGCACCTGTCCATTCTCAGGGCCTCTCTACAGGATTAAGGCATGTTGAACCGGTTAAAGAAAACGCTGATCGCCGCGCTCCTTCCGACACTCATTTTTACGACGCTGTCTCCGGCTTACGCCGACATCAGTGATTCGCTCCCCGATATCGGCACCACGGCCGGTTCGACGCTGTCGATTAATCAGGAGCTGCAGATGGGCGACTTCTATGTGCGCCAGCTGCGCGCCAGTGCCCCGCTGATTAACGATCCGCTGCTGAATCAGTACATCAATCAGCTGGGTCAGCGCCTGGTTTCGCACGCCGACGCCGTGAAAACGCCCTTCCACTTCTTCCTGATCCAGAACGATGAGCTTAACGCCTTTGCCTTCTTTGGCGGCAACGTGGTGCTGCACTCGGCGCTGTTCCGTTTTACCGAGAATGAAAGCCAGCTGGCGTCCGTGATGGCGCACGAGATCTCACACGTCACCCAGCGCCACCTGGCACGCGCGATGGAAGATCAGAAGCGCAATGCGCCGCTGACCTGGGTCGGCGCGCTGGGCTCGATTCTGCTGGCGATGGCCAGCCCGCAGGCGGGCATGGCCGCCCTGACCGGCACCCTGGCAGGCACGCAGCAGGGCATCATCAGCTTTACCCAGGGCAATGAGCAGGAGGCTGACCGTATCGGGATTCAGGTTCTGCAGCGTGCCGGATTCGATCCACAGGCGATGCCGAACTTCCTGCAGAAGCTGGCCGATCAGAGCCGCTTCTCCTCCAAACCGCCTGAGATCCTGCTGACGCACCCGCTGCCCGACAGCCGTCTGGCGGATGCCCGCAACCGGGCGAACCAGATGCGGCCCGTGGTAGTGCAGTCGACGGAGGATTTCTATCTGGCGAAGGTGCGTGCGCTGGGGATGTACCCGACCGGACGCAATCAGCTGACCGACGAACTGCTGAGTCAGTATGCGAACGGCAATGCCCGTGAGCAGATGGCGTCACAATATGGCAAAGCCATACAGTTTCTGCAGGCGAAAAGCTTTGCCGATGCGAAGCGCATCATGACGCCGTTACTGGCGAAGCAGCCCGCCAATATCTGGTTCCTGGATATAATGTCGGACATCGACATCGGCCTGAATCAGCCGCAGCAGGCCATCGCGCTGCTGAGTGCCGCCAGCGGAGCCAAAAACAGCCCGGTGATCCAGCTTAACCTCGCCAATGCCTACGTCGAAGCGAAGCAGTACGCCAGCGCCAGCCGGATTCTGAATCGCTACACCTGGTCTAACAAAGACGATCCTAACGGCTGGGACCTGCTGGCTCAGGCCTCCGCCCGGCAGGGTCTGAACGATGAAGAACTTTCTGCGCGGGCGGAGAGCCTGGCGCTGAATGGTCAGCTCGACCAGGCGATCACCACTCTCAGCAGCGCCAGCGCCCAGGTGCCGCTCGGTAGCCTGAAGCAGGCGCGCTACGACGCCCGTATCGACCAGCTGCGTCAGTTGCAGCAGCGCTTTAAGCAGTATCAGAAAGGGTAAACGCCACCGCCCTGAAAGGAGAATCAGAATGGTAACGATCTATCACAACCCGCGCTGCAGCAAGAGCCGCGAAACGCTGGCGCTGCTTACCGCTCGCGGGATCGAGCCGGAGGTGGTGCTCTATCTGCAGACGCCGCCCGATCGCGAAACGCTGCAAATCCTGTTGCAGAAGCTGGGGATGCAGAGCGCACGGGAGTTGATGCGGACCAAAGAGGCGATCTATCGCGAGCTGGGACTCAGCGAGAAAAGCGAGAGTGCGCTGCTGGATGCACTGGTGGACAATCCGGTTCTGATTGAAAGACCGATTGTGATCAGCGGTGACAACGCGCGAATCGGCCGTCCGCCGGAAGCGGTGCTCGACATCCTTTAAAGGCCGAGCGTCTCTTTCACGAACGGAATGGTGAGTTTACGCTGGGCGCTGATAGAGGCGCGGTCGAGCCGATCCAGCGTATCGAACAGGGTGCGCATTTCCCGATCCAGCCGTTTCAGCAGGAAACGGCCCACATCTTCCGGCAATTCAAAACCGCGTAATCCGGCGCGCAGCTGCAGCGCCTGGAGTTTATCTTCATCAGAGAGCGGCTGCAGGCGATAGATCTGCCCCCAGTCCAGCCGTGAGGCGAGATCGGGCAGTTGCAGATTAAGCTGACGCGGCGGACGATCGCCGGTGATAAACAGGCGCGTGTTACCGGTTTCCAGAATGCGGTTGTAGAGATCAAAGATCGCCATCTCCCACTCCGGCTCGCCGGCAATGCATTCGATGTTATCGATGCAGACCAGCGACAGCTGCTCCATCCCTTCCAGCACTTCCGGCACAAACCAGGTGCGTTTATCGAGCGGCACATAGCCGACCGCCTCGTTACGCGCGGACATCTCTGCGCAGGCGGCGTGCAGCAGATGGCTTCGCCCTCCCCCTTCGCGTGACCAGAAGTAGAGATAGCTGCCGTGTTGCTGGTTAAGAGCGCCTTTCAGTGCGGCAATCAGCGACGGGTTTTCCCCCGGCCAGAAGCTGGAGAAGGTTTCGTCGTCTGGTAAATAGAGTGGCAATGACAATTGTGCCGGCGTGTTCAGAAGCACCTCAGCAAGAGAACAAGCAAAAAATCGGGGGAATTCTAACACAGTTTTCAGAAAGAGATGAATGGGGCGTCCCTGCCCCGATCCCGTGACTCAGGCCGGGATCACGGTTCGCGCGGTTCGTCGGCTTCCAGTACCACTTCTTCCGGACGCAGCAGCGAGATCACGCGGAAGATCAGCGCCAGGCCGACACCCACGATCGTCGCCAGCGCCATGCCTTTCAGCTCCGCCGCGCCGATATGTACCTTCGCGCCGCTGACGCCGATGATCAGGATCACCGAGGTGAGGATCAGGTTCTGTGCCTTGTTGTAGTCGACCTTAGATTCGATCAGCACGCGGATACCGGATGCGCCGATCACCCCGTACAGCAGCAGCGAGACGCCGCCCATGACCGGCACCGGGATCGCCTGGATCACGGCCGCCAGCTTGCCGACGCAGGAGAGCAGGATCGCCAGAATCGCCGCGCCACCGATGACCCAGGTACTGTAGACGCGGGTGATCGCCATCACACCGATATTCTCGCCGTAAGTGGTGTTTGGCGTGGAACCAAAGAAGCCGGAGATCACCGTCGATAAGCCGTTGGCAAACATCGAACGATGCAGGCCCGGATCGCGGATCAGATCTTTCTTCACGATGTTCGCGGTCACCACCAGATGACCGATATGCTCGGCGATGACCACCAGCGCCGCCGGCAGAATCGTCAGCATCGCCACCCACTCAAAGCGCGGCGTGTAGAACGTTGGCAGGGCGAACCATGGCGCACGCTCGACGCCGCTCCAGTCCACGATGCCCATCACGGCGGAGAGCAGATACCCCACGACCACGCCAACCAGAATCGGAATGATCGCCAGGAAACCGCGGAACAGCACCGATCCGAATACCGTCACCGCCAGCGTCACCAGCGAGATCAACACCGTTTTACTGTCTGGCGTACTGCCTTCAGCGGGCAGCAGGCCCGCCATGTTGGCGGCCACGCCAGCCAGCTCCAGGCCGATGACGGCAACAATCGCCCCCATCGCCGCAGGCGGGAACATGACGTCGAGCCAGCCGGTTCCGGCGCGTTTAACGATCAGCGCCACAATGCAGAACAGCACGCCGCACAGAATAAATCCGCCCAGCGCCACCTCATAGCCCAGCGGCAGCAACAGCAGCACCGGCGAGATAAACGCAAAGCTCGAGCCCAGATAGGCGGGAATTTTGCCTTTACAGATAAAGAGATAAATCAGTGTGCCCACCCCGTTGAACAGCAGCACGGTGGCCGGGTTGATATGGAACAGAATCGGCACCAGCACGGTGGCACCAAACATGGCGAACAGGTGTTGCAGGCTGAGTGGAATGGTCTGCAGTAACGGCGGTCGTTCACTGACGCCAATGGCGCGACGAGTCATCATTTATCCCCTTAGGTTATCTCTCCCGCAGGTCCGCACCGCTGCCACAGCAGCAGGCGCGCCGGTCAGCCTCACGGCAGACCCGACCCGTTCCGGGAACTTTTTTTTGCCAAAAAAAAGCCGACTCTCTGGTCGGCTATGCGATTTATTTGGTTCCGAAAATTTTGTCCCCGGCATCGCCGAGTCCGGGAATGATATAACCCTTGTCGTTCAGCCCCTGATCCACTGACGCGGTGTACAGCTCAACGTCCGGATGCGCTTTCTCCAGCGCCGCGATCCCTTCCGGCGCAGCCACCAGTACCAGCACCTTGATGCTGGAGCAGCCCGCTTTCTTCAGGAGGTCGATGGTGGCGATCATGGAGCCACCGGTGGCCAGCATGGGATCGACAACCAGCGCCAGGCGCTCTTCGATGTTAGAGACCAGCTTCTGGAAGTAAGGCACCGGCTCCAGCGTCTCTTCATCGCGGTAGACGCCCACCACGCTGATACGGGCGCTGGGAACGTGCTCCAGCACCCCTTCCATCATGCCAAGACCGGCACGCAGAATCGGCACCACCGTGATTTTTTTGCCTTTGATCTGGTCGATCTCTACCGGGCCGTTCCAGCCCTCAATGGTTACGCGCTCTGTTTCCAGATCGGCGGTCGCTTCATAGGTCAGCAGGCTGCCCACTTCCGACGCCAGCTCGCGAAAACGCTTTGTACTGATATCATGCTCACGCATCAGGCCCAGTTTATGTTTGACCAGCGGGTGTCTGACTTCCACGATCTTCATTGGTGTTCTCCCGGAATGAGTTGAGCTAAAAAAAAATCGCGGGATTATACCGCCTTTTGGACGGCGCGCCACCTCTCCTTGCGCAATACCGCGGCTTTTACGGGGATAAACAGAGGATTGATGAAATTCGGCCGATGCGCAATCCCGGACTCGCAAACGTTTGCCTGCACTGATAGAATTGCCGCGCTTTATTTTAAACCACCAACCGCAACTCGCGTGGGGACCTCGCAGTGACCGACAAAACCTCTCTCAGTTACAAAGACGCCGGTGTTGATATTGATGCTGGTAACGCTCTGGTTGACCGTATTAAAGGCGTAGTGAAAAAGACGCGTCGCCCGGAAGTGATGGGTGGACTGGGCGGTTTTGGTGCGCTTTGCGCGCTGCCGCAGAAATACCGTGAACCCGTGCTGGTTTCCGGCACCGATGGCGTGGGCACCAAGCTGCGTCTGGCGATGGATCTCAAACGTCACGATGCCATCGGCGTTGACCTGGTCGCGATGTGCGTCAACGATCTGGTGGTTCAGGGCGCCGAGCCGCTCTTCTTCCTCGACTATTACGCTACCGGAAAACTGGATGTGGAAACGGCCTCTGCGGTGATCACCGGTATCGCGGAAGGGTGTCTGCAGTCAGGTTGTGCGCTGGTGGGCGGTGAAACCGCCGAGATGCCAGGCATGTATCACGGCGAAGATTATGACGTGGCCGGGTTCTGCGTCGGCGTGGTGGAAAAGTCCGAAATCATTGATGGCAGCAAGGTGCAGGATGGCGACGTACTGATCGCCCTCGGCTCCAGCGGCCCGCACTCCAACGGCTACTCGCTGGTGCGCAAAATTCTGGAAGTCAGCAACACCGATCCGCTGTCTGAACAGCTGGAAGGCAAACCGCTGGCCGACCATCTGCTGGAACCCACCCGCATCTATGTGAAGAACATCCTGAGCCTGATTGAGCAGGTCGATGTGCACGCGATTGCGCACCTGACCGGCGGCGGCTTCTGGGAAAATATTCCGCGCGTGCTGCCTGACAACACGCAGGCGGTCATCGACGAGACGAGCTGGCAGTGGCCGGCCGTCTTCAGCTGGCTGCAGCAGGCGGGCAACGTCAGCCGTTTCGAGATGTATCGCACCTTTAACTGCGGGGTCGGCATGGTTATCGCTCTGAGTCCGGCCGATGCGGATAAGGCGATTGCGCTGATGCAGGCGGCAGGCGAGAAAGCCTGGAAGCTGGGCGTGATCAAAGCCTCCGATGCGGAAGAGCGTGTGGTTATTAACGGATGAAAAAGCTGGTTGTACTGATTTCCGGCAACGGAAGTAACCTTCAGTCCATCCTTGACGCCTGCGCAAGCGGGCGGATTCACGGCAGCGTGGCTGCCGTGTTCAGCAACCGTGCCGCCGCGTATGGCCTGACGCGGGCGCAGGAGGCGGGTGTCCCCGCTCATGCGCTTGCCGCCAGCGACTTCGCTGACCGTGAAGCCTTTGACCGCCAGCTCATCGCGGCGATCGAAGCATACTCGCCCGATCTGATTGTGCTGGCGGGCTATATGCGGATCCTCAGCCCCGCGTTCGTCGCCCATTTTCACGATCGCCTGCTGAATGTCCACCCTTCTCTGCTGCCGAAATATCCGGGCCTGCATACGCACCGTCAGGCGCTGGAGAATGGCGACAGCGAACATGGCACCTCCGTGCATTTTGTCACCGAAGAGCTGGATGGTGGCCCGGTGATCCTGCAGGCGAAAGTCCCGGTTTTTCCCGGCGACAGCGAAGCGGAAATTACCGAGCGGGTTCAGCATCAGGAGCACGCGATCTATCCGCTGGTGATCGGCTGGTTTGTCGAGGGACGGCTGAGGATGCGCGACGGCAAAGCCTGGCTGGATGGCGAACCGCTGCCGCCACAGGGTTATGCTAACGACTGATGTGCCGGAAGCCGTCAGGAGTTTCCCACAGACGGCTGACAAACGTAAAGCGATGGGGGCCTGTGTCCGGAGTAAAGCATCGCGGGCCATGGAGGGCATCTTTTGCGTCTTTACGCAGGACACAGGCCCCCTGAGCCGGTGTGATCTCCCTGCAGGTCGCCCCTTTCCCGATGCTGACTCAGCCGTAGCGCCCCGTAATATAATCTTCGGTCCGGCGCTGTTTCGGTGCGGTGAAGATGCGATCGGTCTCGTCAAACTCCACTAACGTGCCCTGATGCATAAACGCGGTGTAATCGGAGACGCGCGACGCCTGCTGCATGTTATGCGTCACCAGCACCAGCGTGAAATGCTGCCTGAGCGTGGTCATCAGCTCTTCAATCACCAGCGTGGAGATAGGGTCCAGCGCGGAGGTCGGCTCATCCAGCAGCAGCACTTCCGGCTCAATGGCGATGGCGCGGGCGATCACCAGACGCTGCTGCTGACCGGTAGAGAGCGTCAGCGCATTCTGCGACAGCTGATCTTTCACCTCACTCCAGAGCGCCGCCGCCCGCAGCGCCCGCTCGCAGGCTTCGTTCAGCACCCGCCGATCGCGCACGCCCTGCAGACGCAGCCCGTAGACCACATTTTCGTAGATCGATTTAGGAAAGGGATTGGGCCGCTGAAACACCATGCCGACCCGTCGGCGCAGCGCCGAGAGATCCTGTTCGGGACGCAGGATCGACTGCGAGCCCAGCAGCACGTCACCCCCGACCCGGCAGTGATCGATCACATCGTTCATGCGGTTAAAGCAGCGCAGCAGCGTCGATTTACCACAGCCTGACGGCCCGATCAGCGCGGTAATCCTGTTTTTTGGCACCTGCAGCGAAATATCCTGCAGCGCCTGGCGCTCGCCATACCACAGCGACAGCTGGTTAACGGTCAGCGCGATATCCGTGTCGGATGTCATAGTCATAGCCTGTTATTGAGTCATAAGACGATAGCGTTCACGCAGACGGTGACGCAGACCCATCGCCAGCAGATTCAGTGAGAGAATAATCAGCACCAGCAGCAGCGCGGTCGCGAAGACCAGCGGCCGGTCAGCCTCAATATTCGGACTCTGAAACGCCAGATCGTAAATCTGGAAGCCCAGATGCATAAACTTGCGGTCCAGATGCAGATAAGGGAACACCGCATCCACCGGCAGCTCCGGCACCATCTTGACCACGCCCACCAGCATCAGCGGCGCGGTTTCCCCGGCGGCACGCGCGACGGCCAGAATCAGGCCGGTCAGCATGGCCGGCACCGCCATCGGCAGGACCACATTCCACAGCGTTTCCGCCTGAGTGGCCCCCAGCGCCAGCGACCCCTGACGCAGGCTGTTGGGAATGCGGGATAGCCCCTCTTCGGTCGCCACAATCACCACGGGCAGCGTCAGCAGGGCCAGCGTCAGCGATGCCCAGAGCAAGCCAGGCGTGCCAAACGTAGGGTTCGGCAGCGCGCTGCTGAAGAACAGCCGATCGATCGTGCCGCCCGCCAGCCAGACAAAGAATCCCAGGCCAAAGACGCCGTAGACGATGGAGGGCACACCAGCCAGATTGACCACCGCAATACGCACCAGCCTCGTCAGCGCGTGACGTCCGGCATATTCATGCAGCCAGATGGCGGCGATAACGCCCAGCGGCATCACCACCACCGACATCAGCAGCACCATCAGCACGGTGCCGAAAATCGCCGGAAACGCCCCGGACTCGCTTTCGCCTTCGGCAGGCGTGTCGCTGACAAAACGCCACAGCTGATGCAGAAAATGCACCGTTTTGCCGCTCAGCGTCATGGCGTTCGGCTGCCAGCTGTCGACGATTTCGGTCAGGGGAATCGCATGTTCGGTGCCCTGGACGTCACGCAGGATAAGCAAATCGCGCTGACTCTGCTGTTGCAGGGCCGCGAGCGTCTCGCTCAGCTGATTAAAGCGGCGCTGCAGGGCGGCCTGATTGGCCTGATATTCCGATTCAGCCTGCAGATCGAAGCGCCCGGCCGCGCGGTTTCTGGCCGCCTGCTCATCCAGATCTTCACGCTGGTTGTTGAGGCGCGCCATATCGACCCGCCGGATCTGATTTGCCTGCCGCACCAGCGTCTGCACCTGCCCCAGCCGCTGATGCAGCAGCGCATCGGGATGCCGGGCGGTTAACTCTTCATTGTCTTCCCGCAAGCCGACAAACCAGCCATAGGCCAGGCCGTGGCTGCGCCGCTGCAGCACCATGATATCCGCTGGCTGGCTGACCTGCGCGGCGGTACGGCTGTAGATGACCCGGAAATCAGGCGCATCCCAGTCGCGGTTACCGGTTTTCACCAGATAGCGATGAACCTGTCCGCCGCGGTTGCCCTGCTCATCTGCCGGCGCCGGAAAGTGACGCTGATGTTCCAGGGTTTCGCCCAGCAGGCGTGTCTCGCCGCCTTCCGGCTGACTGAACGTATAGAGATCCACGCGCTGCGGCCAGAAAGCCCGAACGCCCTGCCAGGCCAGCAGCCCGATGAGCAGCGTAAACGCCAGCAGGCAGACCGTGACGGCCCCGGCGGTTAACCAGCGCCAGCGGTCGTTCTGTCGCATCGCCTTCATGCCTGCTCCTCCTGCTGACTGTAGCGCTGACGCAGCCGCTGACGAATCAGTTCGGCCACGGTGTTAATCACCAGCGTAAAGATCAGCAGCATCAGGGCGCTGAGAAACAGCACGCGATAATGGGCACTGCCCGCCACCGCTTCGGGCATCTCAATGGCGATATTCGCCGACAGCGCACGCAGGCCGCTGAACAGCCCGCCTTCACTCTGCGGCGTGTTACCGGTGGCCATCAGCAGAATCATGGTTTCGCCCACGGCCCGCCCCAGCCCAATCATCAGCGCGGCAAAGATACCGGCCGAGGCGCCGGGCAGCACGACGCGGGTCAGGGTCTGCCACGGCGTGGCCCCCAGCGCCAGCGATCCCTGCCCCAGGGCGGCCGGTACGCTGAACAGGGCATCTTCGGAAAGCGTAAAAATCAGGGGCACCAGCGCAAAGCCCATCGCCAGCGCCGCGACCAGCAGATTGCGCTGCTCATAATGGGGCAGCCAGTCGCCCGCATCCGGAATAAACAGCGTGGGCAGCCACAGCGTCAGCAGCGTGACCAGCAACAGCAGCGGCAGCAGAATCAGCACCTCACGGCCCGGCTGCCGCCAGCGCGGCGGTAAGCGGGCGCTGAACACGCCGCACAGCAGTAACGAGCCCGCCAGCGTCAGCGGCAGCAGCAGGACGCCCACCAGCGCCTGTCCGATATGCGGTGCCAGCCAGATCCCGGCAATCAGCCCGACCACCACGCTCGGCAGCGCGCCCATCATCTCGATGGCCGGCTTCACCCAGCGCCGTAATCCGGGTGACATGAACCAGGCGGTGTACATCGCCGCGGCCAGCGCCAGCGGGGTGGCAAACAGCAGCGCTAGGCTGGCCGCCTTTAACGTTCCTGTGACCATCGGCATCAGGCTGAACTTGGCCTGATAGCTGTCGCCCGCCGCGGTGGACTGCCAGACCCAGTCGGGTGCGGGATAGTTTTCATACCAGATTTTTTGCCAGAAGCTGCGCCAGGTGACGTCCGGCCAGGGATTGTCGAGCCGCAGGCGCTGCCAGTTTCCCGCCCGCTCAATCAGCAGGCTGTCGCCCTGCGGTGAAAACTGCGCCTGCACGATGCCGGGCGCCAGCTGACGCTGCAGAATCGGGCCGGGCTGCTTGCTGGCGAAGAGGCGTAACAGCCCCTGCGGGTCGATCGTCGCAAACACCCGCCGTTGTGATTCCGTCACCAGCAGCGTGTTGTCATCGCTCTGGCTGTCGGCAAATGTCCGGATACGCTGCAGGCGCGGCCCCTGCTCGCTGGCGATAGCGAACCACTGCGTGATACCGCTACGATCCTGAATCAGCAGCGTTCTGCCGCCCACCAGCAGGTGCAGGCTTTGCGGGCGCTGCGGCAGCGTGTGGGTTTCTCGCAGCTGAGCCTGGTCGTCATCCAGTTGCCAGACGCGCAGCAGGCTGCCCTCCGTGGTATAGAGCAGATCGCCTGAGGGAGAGAGAGCCAGCAGATCCAGCCGATCCTGCGGCAGGGAGAACACCGAGGCCTGGCGATCGGTGCCGAGCGTCAGCACCCGCAGCCCGGCTCCCGTGAGCGCCGCAATGCGCCACTGACCGGCATGGCGCGTCGCCAGCGCCATCTTCGTCACCGCGCCGTCGGGCAGATGAAAGGGTTTGTCGCCCAGCGGAAAATGCCACTGCCCGTCAGCGGTGGGCTGCATCAGCGTCAGCGCGCCCTGCATATTCAGCAGCAGCGTCTGTTCATCACTGCTCCGCACTACCTCATCAGGCGGCGGCGTCAGCGCCAGCGCCGGTTCAGCAGGCTGGCCATCCAGCGGAATAAACCGGGCGGCGCCCTGACTGCTGATCCGCCAGCCGACCCGGCCCAGGTTGCCGGTGGCGACAGCGGGCGCACGATCCCAGAGCTGCTGGCTCGGCATCATCTGCACGCCCGGCGCACTGAACAGCGGAAGCACCACGCCAATCAGCCAGCAAAACAGCAGCAGCATCAACAGCAGGATCGCCACGCCACAGCATGTGATCAGCCGCCGCGTCAGCCGATCAACGGCACGACGCTTACGATCGCTGAATTGGACAGGAATGTGGTTTACGCTCATGCGGTTCCGGTAGCAGGCCAAAATAAGCCGCTATGTTGCCCGTAGCCGATTGATAAGACAACTGCTGGCGTTGGACAACGCTGCCATACTCTCGCCATAATGTTTGTGGATACTGGATCTTCAGTCCTGCAACCGCTAAATGGAGTGAGAATGGGTCAGGTAAAGCTTTACATTGAAAAAGAATTAAGCTGGTTATCTTTTAATGAACGGGTTTTGCAGGAAGCCGCAGACAAAAGCAATCCACTGATTGAGCGGATGCGCTTTCTGGGCATCTACTCCAACAATCTCGACGAATTCTATAAAGTGCGGTTTGCCGATCTGAAACGCCGCATTCTGATTGGCGAAGAGCAGGGTTCTGCCACTACGCCACGCCATCTGTTCAAAAAAATCCAGCAGCGGGTGATGAAGTCCGATCAGGAGTTTGATGCGCTCTATAACGAGCTGCTGCTGGAGATGGCGCGTAATCAGATCTTCCTGATCAACGAACGCCAGCTCTCTCTTAACCAGCAGGCGTGGCTGCGCCACTATTTCAAGCATGAACTGCGTCAGCATATCTCGCCAATTCTGATCACCCATGAAACCGACCTGACCGAATTCCTTAAAGACGATTACACCTATCTGGCGGTAGAGATTATCCGCGGTGACGACATCCGCTATGCGCTGCTGGAGATCCCGTCCGATAAGGTGCCGCGCTTTATTAACCTGCCGGCTGAGCCGCCGCGCCGCCGCAAACCGATGATCCTGCTGGATAACATCCTGCGTTACTGCCTGGATGACATTTTTAAAGGCTTCTATGACTACGACGCGCTCAACGCCTATTCGATGAAAATGACGCGTGACGCGGAGTACGATCTGGTAACGGAGATGGAGTCCAGCCTGCTGGAGCTGATGTCCTCCAGCCTGAAGCAGCGCCTGACCGCAGAGCCGGTGCGCTTCGTCTATCAGCGTGACATGCCGGAGGCGATGGTCGCGTTACTGTGCCACAAACTTTCCATCTCGAACTTTGACTCCATCCTGCCGGGCGGCCGCTACCACAACTTTAAAGACTTCATCGGCTTCCCGAACGTCGGCAAAAATAACCTGATTAACCGCCCACTGCCGCAGATCCGTCACATCGGCTTTGATGGCTTTCGCAATGGCTTTGATGCCATCCGCAACCGCGACGTGCTGCTCTACTACCCCTATCACACGTTTGAGCATGTGCTGGAGCTGCTGCGTCAGGCGTCATTTGACCCCAGCGTGCTGGCGATCAAGATCAACATCTACCGCGTCGCGAAACACTCGCGCATCATGGATGCGATGATCCACGCCGCCTACAACGGCAAAAAGGTTACGGTGGTGGTAGAACTGCAGGCACGCTTCGATGAAGAGGCCAATATCTACTGGGCCAAGCGTCTGACCGAAGCGGGCGTGCATGTCATCTTCTCCGCGCCGGGTCTGAAGATCCACGCCAAGCTGTTCCTCATCTCGCGTCGCGAAGGCGAAGAGATTGTGCGCTATGCGCATATCGGCACCGGCAACTTTAACGAGAAAACCGCGCGACTCTACACGGACTACTCCCTGCTGACGGCCGACGCGCGCATCACGAATGAGGTGCGCCGGGTCTTCAACTTTATCGAGAACCCCTACCGGCCGGTGACCTTCGATCACCTGATGGTGTCACCGCAGAACTCGCGCCGGATGCTCTATGAACTGATCGACACCGAAATCGCCAACGCCCAGCAGAATAAGCCCAGCGGCATTACTCTGAAAATCAACAATCTGGTGGACAAAGGGCTGGTTGATCGGCTTTATACAGCCTCCAGCGTGGGAGTGAAGGTGAATCTCCTGGTGCGCGGGATGTGCTCGCTGATCCCGGATCTGCCCGGGATCAGCGAAAATATTCGCGTCATCAGTATCGTTGACCGTTATCTGGAACACGATCGCGTCTATATTTTTGAGAATGGCGGCGATAAAAAGGTGTTCCTCTCCTCCGCTGACTGGATGACGCGTAACATCGATTACCGCATCGAAGTGGCCGTGGCGATCCTCGATCCCCATATCCGGCAGCGCATACTCGACATTATTGCCATTCAGTTGAGTGATACGGTGAAAGCCCGCATCGTCGATAAAGAGCTGAGTAATCACTACGTCCAGCGCGGCAATCGTCGTAAAGTGCGCTCGCAGCTGGCGATTTATGATTACATCAAGAACCTGGAACAACCTGAATAAATCCTATGCCAATTTCTCATAAAAGTACGCCAAAACCCCAGGAGTTTGCGGCGATTGACCTGGGCTCGAACAGTTTCCATATGGTGATTGCGCGGGTTGTCGATGGTGCGATGCAGGTACTGGGTCGCCTTAAGCAGCGCGTTCATCTGGCTGACGGGCTGGATGCGCAGCATAACCTCAGCGAGGAGGCGATGGAGCGCGGGCTGGCCTGCCTGGCCCTGTTCGCCGAGCGTTTGCAGGGATTCAGTCCCAGCAACGTGACGATCGTCGGCACCCATACGCTGCGTGAAGCGGTCAACGCCGAAACCTTCCTGCAGCGTGCGGCCGAGGTGATCCCCTACCCTATCGAGGTGATTTCGGGCCATGAAGAGGCGCGTCTGATCTTTATGGGCGTGGAGCATACGCAGCCGGAGAAAGGCCGTAAGCTGGTCATCGATATCGGCGGCGGCTCTACCGAACTGGTGATTGGCGAGGATTTTGAACCGCAGCTGGTCGAGAGCCGCCGTATGGGTTGCGTCAGCTTCGCTCAGCTCTACTTCCCGAAAGGCGAAATCAGCCGTGAAAACTTCCGTCGCGCCCGTTTAGCGGCGGCGCAGAAGCTGGAAACGCTGGCGTGGCAGTACCGTCTGCATGGCTGGCAGTATGCGCTGGGCGCCTCCGGAACCATCAAAGCCGCCTGCGAAGTGCTGCAGGCGATGGATGAGAAAGAGAAGCTGATTACGCCGGAGCGCCTCGATAAACTCTATGACGAGGTGATGAAACATAAATCCTTTGCGGCCCTGAGCCTGCCGGGCCTCTCCGAAGAGCGCAAAGGGGTGTTTGTGCCGGGACTGGCGATCCTGTGTGGTGTGTTTGATGCGCTGGCGATTCGTGAGCTGCGCCTCTCTGACGGCGCGCTGCGTGAAGGCGTGCTGTATGAGATGGAAGGCCGTTTCCGCCATCAGGATATCCGCAGCCGGACGGCGCAGAGCCTGGCGAACCACTACGCTATCGACAGCGATCAGGCGCGTCGCGTGCTGGACACCACCGAGCAGCTCTATCTGCAGTGGAGCGAGCAGAACCCGAAACTGGCGAACCCGCAGCTGGCAGCCCTGCTGAAGTGGGCGGCGATGCTGCATGAGGTGGGCCTGACCATCAATCACAGCGGCCTGCAACGCCACTCGGCCTATATCCTGCAAAATACTAACCTGCCGGGCTTCAATCAGGATCAGCAGATGCTGCTGGCGGCGCTGGTAAGATTCCACCGTAAAGCGGTGAAGCTGGATGAGCTGCCGCGCGTCACGCTGTTCAAGAAAAAGCAGTTTGTGCCGCTGATTTTCCTGCTGCGCCTGGGTACGCTGCTGAATAATCAGCGCCAGGCCACCACCCGTCCTGACTCCTTAACCCTGAAGTGCGATGACGGCCACTGGACGCTGGTTTTCCCGGCGGGCTACTTCAGCCAGAACAACCTGGTCCAGCTCGACCTTGAGCGTGAGCAGGTGTACTGGAATGACGTCACGGGATGGAAACTGATCCTCGAAGAAGAAGCCTGATGAACCGGGCGCCTGGCGCCCTTTTAACTGAACTGAAGATGATGACACAACCAACCGCACCGATTTCAGGCGATAACTATTTCGCCGAAACCTATGGCCTGACGCCGCCCCACTCCGAAGTGGTGGCCGCGCTGCCTAAGCTGACCGTCGGCAAGGCACTTGACCTGGGCTGCGGCGTGGGCCGCAATACGCTGTTTCTGAATCAGCACGGTTTTGACGTCACGGCGTGGGATCACAACCCACAGAGCCTGGCGCGCCTGCAGGCCATTATTGAGCAGGAGGCGCTCAGCGGCATCCACACCGGGCAGCGTGACCTGAATAATACGCGCTTCAACGGCGGCTTCGACTTTGTGCTGTCGACCGTGGTGATGATGTTTCTGCAGCCGCAGACCATTCCTCAGCTGATTGCCGATATGCAGGCCTGCACCGTCAGAAACGGCTATAACCTGATTGTTGCGGCGATGAACACGCCGGATATGCCCTGCCCGTCGGATTTCGCCTTTGCGTTTAAGTCGGGTGAACTCAGCCACTACTACCGCAACTGGCACATCGTAAAATACAACGAGCACCCCGGTCAGCTGCATCGCACCGACGAAAACGGCAACCGCATTACCTGCCGTTTCGCTACGCTGCTGGCGCAGAAGGCGAGCTACTGATTTTTATCTGCTGTTTTTTTCTACAGCGATTGATTTCATCAGGCGACTGTGACTAAATATTGCAGTCGCCCTGCATGGGTCATTACAGGAACCACCCCGCGTGAACAGCGCTATTTCTCCCCGAAGACGTCAGAAAACCGGCACCATGACCCGTATTGTGTTGCTGATCAGTTTTATCATTCTTGTTAGTCGCCTGATTTTTATCCTGCCTGCTGCCTTCGAGCATCATCAGCAACAGAAAACGAGCCCCGAGCCGGTTGTCATCACAACAGGTGATACGCGCTAACGCATCGTAATTTTTTCGCCTGAAACCTGAACATAATCCAGACAACCGGACGCTTTTTTGCATCCCTTTTTCAGGCGAAACGCTACACTTCGTGCTGGTGCTTTCAGACTAAAGGGATCAATTGTGTCTGCCTCTCACTCTCAACGTTTAAGTGAAATACGTCATCGCATTCTGACGCTGCTGCTCAACGAGCACGATCTGGTTGATGCGCTGCTGGAGAAATCCGGCGATCTCAGCCCTGAGCAGCAACGTGAAAATGCGGTCCGGCGCGATGCGCTGGAACAGGACATTCTGCAACTGCACGCCGCTGACCTCGCGGATATTCTCGAAGCCTTGCCCGAGGAGGAGCGTCAGGCGCTGTGGCGGCTGGTGCCGAATGAACGGCGCGGCCATGTGCTGGTGGAAGCCTCTGAAACGGTCTGGGCCAGTCTGACCGAAGAGATGAGCGACCGCGATATCCTGCGCGCCATCCAGCCACTGGATATCGATGACCAGGTCTGGCTGGCGCGTTATCTGCCTCGCGACCTGACCGGACGCCTGCTGGCGACCGTCGAGCCTGCGCTGCGTGCCCGTATGCTGAGTATGGTGCAGCTTGACCGTGACCGCGTGGGCCGCGTAATGGATTTCAATATCCTGACGGTGCGCGAAGATGTCACGCTGGCGACCGTGCAGCGTTTTCTGCGCAAGCGCAAAAGCATGCCTGGCGGTACCGATAAACTCTTTATCACCAATAAACAGAATCAGCTGCTGGGTGAGCTGATGCTGACCGATATCCTGCTTAATAAACCGACCACGCGGGTCAGCGACGTGATGAACCCGCGGCCAACCACCTTTCAGCTCAACGACAAAGCCGAAGATGCGGCCAGCGCCTTTGAACGTTATAACCTGATCTCTGCCGCCGTCACTGATGCAAAGGGCAAACTGATTGGCCGCGTCACCATCGAAGACATCATCGACCTGGTGAATGCCGAAAACGAAAGCAACATCCGTAAAATGGGGGGTATCAGTCAGGAAGAGGACGTGTTCGCGCCGGTTCGCAAATCGGTGCGCAAACGCTGGGCCTGGCTGGCTATCAACCTCTGCACCGCCTTTGTCGCCTCCCGGGTTATCGGCCTGTTTGAAGGCACCATTTCCCAGATCGTGGCGCTGGCGACGCTGATGCCGATCGTCGCCGGTATCGGCGGCAATACCGGCAACCAGACCATCACCATGATTGTGCGGGCGCTGGCCTTACATCAGGTTGAACCGGGTAACTTCTCGTTTCTGATCGTTCGTGAACTCGGCGTTGCGCTGATCAACGGTCTGTTCTGGGGCGGCATCATGGGCGCCATTACCTGGCTGATGTATGACAATATGGCGCTCGGCGGCGTGATGATGCTGGCGATGGCGCTGAATCTGCTGCTGGCCGCACTGATGGGCGTTCTGGTGCCGCTGGTCATGACCAAAATGAAGCGTGATCCGGCGGTGGGCTCCAGCGTCCTGATCACTGCGCTGACCGATACCGGCGGCTTCTTTATCTTCCTGGGGCTGGCGACGCTCTTCCTGCTGCCGCACTGATCAGGCCTGCACGCCATAGCGTTGCAGCGACCCGTTGAGATTGCGCTGCCGGGTGACCCGGGCCAGCTCGCGGGTCGCGGCAGGCAGCGCATAGTCACCGCGCTGGCTCAGCCACTCCAGCACATCCGACAGATGCCAGATAGCGGTTTTGCCGTCATGCACGGGCAGCGGAAAGGGAGGACGATGGCTGAGCATCAGCTTGCGCATATTCTGCCGGGTCATGCCGACGATCTCTGCCACATCCGTTAAGCCGACAAAATCGGGGGCGGCCTCCACCAGCGTGGCGCCCGGAATGGCACGCTGCACATCCGCTTCCGCCTGAATCAGCGCCGCCGTTGCCGAGTCCGCTTCCCGGATAAACTCCAGGGCGATCCGGCCTGGCATCCCCAGCCCGATCAGCGCATCATGACAGCCTGACGCGGCCAGCGTTTCCAGCATCGCATCCGCCGGCTCATGCCCTTCCGGCAGGCTGAACCGCAGTGTAAAACAATATTCCATATGCCTCTCCTTGTGCTGCATCAGGACTTCAGATAGTGACAGTGATCGACCACCCGCCGCAGTGCGCAGGCATGCTGATGGGCATTTCCGGGTGTGCTCCAGATACAGGTCAGACAAAATTCCCCGCACCGGCACGTCAGCAGATTTTTCGGGCAGCACATCTTTCCCCAGGCGTGATGACCGCTGGTGACCACCAGCCAGCCATGAGATTCGGCGTAACGCAATGCCGTCTCGATCTCTTTGTTGGGATGCCGTTTCCTTGCCATATTTTTCCCTATCCTGACGCTGAACCGAGCGGTTGTCAACTGACAACTCAGCGAAAATATCTTCGTGCGACGTAGCATGCGCAGACTTTTTCTCGCAGTAAAACAGCCAGGGTATAAACTGGAAAACGGTACGCAAAAAATCATCAGCGCCACTTTTCACATGGCGTCATTAACAGCAAACAGCGGAGGCAGGATGTTTAAAGCAGAGGATTTTGTTCAGTCGAAAACCGGCGGCCCAAAAATGCAGGTGCTTCGGGTCGAAGGCGACACCCTGTGGTGCGCGCGGGTGGATGATGCAACGAAGAAGGAGATTGAAGTCAACGCAGAGAGCGTCAACCTCTATCACGAAGAGGGTGACTTTGGGGTCTGCTGAGATGAAATGGCCCCGGTCGGGGCCTGACTGTCAGGGCTTATCCTGCTGAAGATTATCATTGCCCAGCCCGCCGATGAACGGCAGCCGCAGCCGGAACGGCATAAAATCGAGTCCCATATTCAGCCCCAGCAGATTCACCTCAAACCCCTCTTCCGCGCCCAGTGTCACGCCCGCCACACCCAGAATCGACACCTGCACGCCGCGCCCGGAAGGGGGCAGCCCGACTGGACGCCACAGTGGCCGGTAATCTTTACCCAGCGCGTTCGCGGGCAGATCAAGCTTCAGGGCTGGCACTTCCCGGCCGATATGCGCCAGGAAGGTGTTGCTGTTCGGCCCAGGCCAGGCACGGTAAGTGGTCGGCCACGGATAAGATTGAATCGCGGCTTCAATCTGCGGGATCATCGCCTGCGCTTCCGGCCCACGGTGCTCCACCAGCAGCCTGGGTTTTGCGCCATACCAGTAGCCATCGGGGAGGCTGGAATTGCGGCGGACTTTATCGCCGCTGCCCCAGCTGATCACTTCATAGCGCGTGTAGCGCGTTTCACCGGCACGCTTGAAGATGATCCAGGGATGCACCGCTACCCGCCCTTTCCAGCCATAGGTCGGCGCGGCGTAGACCTGAACGATAGCCAGGCTGTACAGCGCGCGCGGATCGGGCGCGATACCGGCTGAATCGCGGCGGGCCGTTGCCCAGCCGCCCCGCTCTGCGGTTTCACCGTGACGCGTCGCCTGCGCGATGCTGGCACCCAGCGACAGCAGCAGTACGGCAACAAAAAACAGGCTGAACACTTTCAGTGAGAGCATGACAACATTCCTGATGGCGTAAGGATCACGACGTGCCCGATTAGCAGGCATTTCAGTAAGCGGCTTGAGGATACGGATTATCGAAGCGGCGGATAAAAGCAGGACACAACGAGCAGCAGGTGCAGGCTTTTACTGCAGGGAGAATAGCGTAATTTCTGGCAAAGTGAACAGAAAATCGCCAGCGATGCGTGTGGATGTGCTGAAAAGTTAAAACAGGCCTTGCGGGGGATTAAGCCGGTAAAAAAGCCCGCGGGTCAGCGGGCTTCAGAAGGGTCAGGCGTTAATCCGCCGGAGAGGGGTTATTCCCACTCAATCGTTGCCGGTGGCTTACCGCTGATGTCATAGACTACGCGGGAGATGCCGTCGACTTCGTTGATGATGCGGTTAGAGACGCGGCCCAGGAAATCATAGGGCAGGTGCGCCCAGTGAGCGGTCATGAAGTCGATGGTTTCCACTGCACGCAGCGAGACAACCCAGTCATATTTGCGGCCATCGCCCATCACACCGACCGAACGGACCGGCAGGAAGACGGTAAATGCCTGGCTGACTTTGTTGTAGAGATCCGCTTTGTGCAGCTCTTCGATGAAGATGGCATCGGCACGACGCAGCAGGTCGCAGTACTCTTTCTTCACTTCGCCCAGCACGCGCACGCCCAGACCCGGACCCGGGAAGGGATGGCGGAACAGCATGTCATACGGCAGGCCCAGCTCCAGACCAATCTTACGCACTTCGTCTTTGAACAGCTCTTTCAGCGGCTCAACCAGGCCCATCTTCATCTCTTTCGGCAGGCCACCGACGTTGTGGTGCGATTTGATGACGTGTGCTTTACCGGTGGCCGACGCCGCCGACTCAATCACGTCAGGATAGATGGTGCCCTGCGCCAGCCACTTCACGTCCTGCAGCTTCAGCGCCTCTTCGTCGAACACTTCCACAAAGACGCGGCCGATGGTTTTACGCTTCGCTTCCGGATCGTCGATGCCAGCCAGCGCATCCAGGAAGCGCATTTCGGCCGGGACATGGATGATGTTCAGACCAAAGTGGTCACCGAACATATCCATCACCTGCTGTGCTTCGTTCAGGCGCAGCAGGCCGTTGTCCACAAACACGCATGTCAGACGGTCGCCAATCGCACGATGCAGCAGCATCGCCGTCACGGAGGAGTCCACACCGCCTGACAGACCAAGGATCACTTTGTCGTTGCCAACCTGCTCGCGCAGGCGCTCAACCGCATCTTCGATGATTTTGGCTGGCGTCCACAGGGCTTCACATTCACAGATGTCGATGATGAAGCGCTCCAGCATCCGCAGACCCTGGCGGGTATGGGTAACTTCCGGGTGGAACTGCACGCCGTAGAAACGCTTCTCTTCGTTGGCCATGATGGCAAACGGACAGGTTTCTGTGCTGGCAACGGTCACGAAGTCCGCCGGGATGGCCGTGACTTTGTCGCCGTGGCTCATCCAGACATCCAGCAGCGGTTTACCGGCGGCGCTGATCGCATCTTCGATATCGCGAACCAGGGCGCTTGGCGTGGTGACTTCAACCTGCGCATAACCAAACTCACGCTCGGTTGAGCCCGCCACTTTGCCGCCCAGCTGCATCGCCATGGTCTGCATACCGTAGCAGACGCCCAGCACCGGCACGCCCGCGTTGAAAACATATTCAGGCGCGCGCGGGCTGTTCAGCTCAGTGGTGCTTTCCGGGCCACCGGAAAGGATGATGCCGCTTGGGTTGAACGCGCGGATCTGCTCTTCAGTGACATCCCATGCCCAGAGTTCACAATAGACGCCGAGTTCGCGCACGCGGCGTGCGACCAGCTGAGTATATTGTGAGCCGAAATCGAGAATCAGAATGCGGTGCTTATGGATATTTTCCGTCGTCATTGAGGGTTTTCCAGAACGGTGACTTGAACAATAAAAGCGCCCGGCTAAAGCCGGGCGGGAAATCGGGATTATGAACCCATGCGGTAGTTCGGTGACTCTTTGGTGATGGTCACGTCATGTACGTGGCTCTCGTTGATGCCCGCGCCGCTGATGCGGACAAACTCCGCTTTGGTACGCAGGTCATCAATGGTCGGGCAGCCGGTCAGGCCCATGCACGAACGCAGTCCGCCCATCTGCTGGTGAACGATCTCTTTCAGACGGCCTTTATAGGCTACGCGGCCTTCGATACCTTCCGGCACCAGTTTGTCTGCGGCGTTATCGGTCTGGAAGTAGCGGTCTGAGGAGCCTTTGGACATCGCGCCCAGGGAACCCATACCGCGATAGGATTTGAATGAACGGCCCTGATAGAGTTCGATCTCACCCGGAGACTCTTCGGTTCCTGCCAGCATCGAACCAACCATCACACAGGATGCACCGGCCGCGATCGCTTTCGCGATGTCACCCGAGAAGCGGATACCGCCATCGGCAATCACCGGAATCCCGGTGCCTTCCAGCGCAGCGACGGCGTCTGAAACGGCAGTGATCTGCGGTACACCCACGCCGGTCACGATACGGGTCGTACAGATAGAGCCAGGGCCGATACCTACTTTCACCGCGCTCACGCCCGCGTCAACCAGCGCCAGTGCGCCCGCACCGGTCGCCACGTTACCGCCGACGATCTCCAGGTCCGGATATTTTGCACGGGTTTCGCGGATGCGTGACAGCACACCTTCAGAGTGGCCGTGAGAAGAGTCAATCAGCAGCACGTCAACGCCCGCCGCGACCAGCGCATCGATACGCTCTTCGTTGCCGGCACCGGCACCCACCGCCGCACCGACGCGCAGACGACCCTGCGCATCTTTACAGGCGTTAGGTTTACGTTCGGCTTTCTGGAAGTCTTTAACGGTGATCATGCCCAGCAGATGGAAGCTGTCATCCACCACCAGCGCTTTCTCGACGCGTTTTTCATGCATTTTGTGCAGGACAACGTCGCGCGCCTCGCCCTCTTTTACCGTAACCAGACGATCTTTCGGGGTCATGACGGCAGAAACAGGCTGAGAGAGGTCGGTGACAAAGCGCACGTCACGACCGGTGATGATCCCCACCAGTTCGTTGTCGCCGTTCACCACCGGATAGCCTGCAAAACCGTTACGCTCGGTGAGCGCTTTGACATCAGACAGCGGCGTGGTCGGCAGAACGGTCTGCGGTTCGGTAACGACGCCGCTCTCGTGCTTCTTCACCTTACGCACTTCATCCGCCTGGCGTTCGATCGACATGTTTTTGTGGATGAAGCCCAGACCGCCTTCCTGTGCCAGCGCAATCGCCAGGCCCGCTTCGGTGACGGTATCCATCGCGGCGGAGAGCATCGGAATATTCAAACGGATATTTTTGGTCAGCTGCGTGCTGAGGTCGGCCGTGTTTGGCAGGACGGTGGAGTGAGCAGGAACGAGCAGAACGTCGTCAAAAGTGAGTGCTTCTTTAGCGATTCTTAACATGGCAATACTCCACCTCGGGTGATTGAGATTAGATAAAATATTGCCGCGGCATTATACAGGCCGTAATCGATTGCCTCCACTATTTTTTACGAAAAACTCTTGATCCGCTCTGGCAGGACTGTAGTATCGATGAATTAACCTCCTGATTTGGAATTTGATCTTCGTCACATGTCGCTGCCACCGATCGCCAATATTTTTACCGTCAGCCGCCTCAATACGACAGTGCGTCAGCTGCTGGAGAAAGAGATGGGCCTGGTCTGGATCAGCGCCGAGATCTCCAATTTCACACAGCCGGCATCCGGTCACTGGTACTTTACGCTGAAGGATGATGGCGCGCAGGTTCGCTGTGCCATGTTCCGCAACAGCAACCGCCGCGTGACCTTCCGGCCTCAGCACGGTCAGCAGGTGCTGGTCCGCGCCAATATCACACTCTATGAGCCGCGCGGCGACTATCAGCTGATTGCCGAAAGCATGCATCCGGCGGGCGAAGGTCTGCTGCAGCAGCAGTTTGAACTGCTGAAGGCAAAGCTGGCAACCGAAGGCCTGTTCGAGCCGCAGCACAAGCAACCGCTGCCGGACCCGGCGCATCAGGTCGGGGTGATCACCTCCTCTACCGGCGCGGCGCTGCATGATGTGTTGCGCGTGCTGCATCGTCGCGACCCCTCCCTGCCCGTTGTGATCTATCCCACCGTGGTTCAGGGCGTTGATGCCCCGGCGGCTATCGTCCGGGCGATCGAAATCGCGAACCTGCGCAATGAATGCGACGTGTTAATTGTCGGTCGCGGCGGCGGATCGCTGGAAGATTTGTGGAGCTTTAACGACGAACGCGTCGCGCGCGCCATCTTTGCCAGCCGCATTCCCATCGTCAGCGCGGTCGGCCATGAAACGGACGTGACCATTGCCGACTTTGTGGCGGATCTGCGTGCGCCCACCCCCTCCGCCGCGGCCGAGCTGGTCAGCCGGAATCAGGTTGAGCTGCTGCGTCAGTTACAGTCGCAGCAGCAGCGGCTGGAGATGGCGATGGATTACTATCTGGCCCGCCAGCAGCGGCTCTACAGTCGTCTGGAGCATCGCCTGCAACAGCAGCATCCTCAGCTGCGCCTGGCCCGCCAGCAGACGGCCCTGTTCCGTCTGCAGCAGCGTCTGGGTGAGGCGATGGAAAATCGTCTGCGCCACGCCACGCGCCAGCAGGATCGTCTGCTCCATCGCCTCAGCGCGCAGCAGCCGCAGCAGCGTCTGTTTGAGGCGCAGAAACAGCTGCAGAGCTGGCACTATCGCCTGCAGCAGAGCATGGAAAAACAGCTGAACAGCCGCAAACAGATCTTTGGTCAGCGGGTCGCTCAGCTGGAAGGCGTCAGTCCGCTGGCCACGCTGGCGCGAGGGTTCAGCGTGACCACCGACACCGCCGGTCAGGTGGTGAAAAACACCGGACAGCTTCAGAGCGGCGATCTGCTGCGCACCCGTCTTGATGATGGCTGGGTGGAAAGCCAGGTCACGCAGTTAGTGCCCGAGAAAAAACGCCGCCGCAAAAACCTCGCCTGATTCCGCCGCCCTGCCCGTTTCTCTGATTAACGCTGGCCTCACTGATGAGGCCTCTCCAGCCTGAGGGTCTATACTTTCTGGACCATTCCTGATGCCAAGGAGTCTCATATGGCTTACTGCGTTATTCCTCCCTATATCCTTCGTAAGATCATCGCTCACGGTTCCGGCCACCAGCAGGAGCAGGCGCGCCGTACTCTGACCCACGTTCAGCACCTGATGGCCGAGCACTGGCAGAAGCCAGCGGTGGCAAAAACGGCCGCAGGCGGCCATGTGGATCGTGAAATTTATGATGCGCAACGCCAGCAGACCCTGCCGGGTAAGCTGATTCGCCAGGAGGGCCAGCCGGGCAATGGCGATGTGGCGGCGGACGAAGCCTGGGACTACCTGGGCGTGACCTACGATTTCTTCTGGCAGGCGTATCAGCGTAACTCGCTGGATGGTCAGGGCCTGAAGCTGCCGGGTACCATCCACTACGGTGATAAGTATCAGAACGCCTTCTGGAACGGTCAGCAGATGGTCTTTGGCGATGGTGACGGCGAGATCTTCAATCGCTTCACGATTGCGATCGACGTGGTGGCACATGAGCTGGCCCACGGCGTCACGGAAAATGAAGCCGGGCTGATCTATTTCGAGCAGGCGGGCGCGCTGAACGAATCGCTGTCGGATGTCTTCGGCTCGCTGGTGAAGCAGTTCAGTCAGAAACAGCCTGCCGATGAGGCGGACTGGATCATCGGCGAAGGGCTGCTGGCAAAAGGCATTAACGGGCGTGGCCTGCGATCCATGTCTGAACCGGGCACCGCCTATGATGACCCGATGCTGGGCAAAGACCCACAGCCTGCGCATATGGATCACTATGTGAAGACGCGTGAGGATAATGGCGGCGTGCATATCAACTCCGGCATTCCTAATCGCGCGTTTTATCTGGCGGCCACAGCGCTGGGCGGCTATGCGTGGGAACAGGCGGGTTACGCCTGGTATGACACCCTGTGCGACGATGAACTCCCGCAGGATGCGGACTTCAAAACCTTTGCCCGCTTCACGGTTCAGCACGGCGAAAAACGGTTTAATCAGTCGGTCAGCAGGGCTATCGAACAGGCGTGGAAGGAGGTTGGCGTGCTATGAGTGACCTGCCCGAACTTACCGATGATGCTACCGTCGTCGTCGCACGGGAAGGCGGCATGGCTTTTCTTCCGGGGCTGCGCGCCGAGCGGCGCTTTATGCTGGGCGAACTGCCTCCGCCTGAAAAACAGCGGGTCTGTCACGCGCTGGAGCAGGCCATGCCGCTGGGCGAACCCGAGGAGAAAGCCGCACAGGTGGGCAGCGGCGACCAGCGCTATTTCCGCATTCAGATTCAGTATGCGACGCGGCGGGAGTCCGGCACCATTGTGCTGCTGATTCCGGAACAGGTGGCGCCGCCTGAACTGCAGGCGCTCTGGCGCGACGGGAAATAAAAAAAGGGCCGACAGTGTCGGCCCTTTTGTTTGCTGGTCGTTACTTGCTGTCTGGCAGCGCGTAAGCAATCACATAGTCACCGCGATCCGGTGACTGACGTGCGCCACCCGCCGAGATCAGAATGTACTGCTTGCCATCTTTTGGTGAGACGTAGCTCATCGGGCCGCCCTGGCTGCCGACCGGCAGGCGTGCTTTCCACACCTCTTTACCGGTTGAGGCATCAAAGGCGCGCAGATAGTAATCCTGCGTACCGGCGATGAACACCAGGCCACCCTGCGTGGCCAGCGTACCGCCCAGCGTTGGCATGCCGATTGGCATTTTCATGCGCATCTTGATGCCAAACGGACCGGTATCCTGCACCGTACCGACCGGAACCTGCCAGACGATTTTCTGGGTTTTCATATCGATCGCTGACAGCGTACCGAATGGCGGTTTCTGACAGGGGATGCCCAGCGGCGACATGAAGCGGTTTTTGTTTACGGCATAAGGCGTGCCTTTCAGCGGAACCGCACCCATACCGGTGTTGATCGCTTCACCGCCGTTGCTGCCGCGCGCCGTGTTGTGGGTATCCGCCGGGATCATCTGCACCCACAGGCCCAGACGCATGTCATTGACGAACAGCAGATGGTTGTTCGGATCCATCGACATGCTGCCCCAGTTCATTCCCCCCAGCGAACCCGGGAAGCTCAGAGACTTGTCGGTATCCGGCACGGTGAACAGGCCGTTGTAGCGCATTGATTTGAAACCAATGCGGCACGCCAGCTGATCAAACGGCGTCGCGCCCCACATGTCAGACTCTTTCAGCGTCTGGTTGCCAATCTGCGGCATGCCGGTGGAGTGTGGCTGAGTTTTGGTGTACTGCTCGTTCGGGATATGACCCTGCGGCATCGGCAGCTCTTCGACTTTGGTCAGCGGCTTGCCGGTCATACGGTCAAGCACGAAGATCATGCCGGTTTTACCGCCAATCACCACCGCTGGCGTGGTGCTGCCATCCTTCTGCGGGAAGTCGATCAGGCTTGGCTGCATCGGCAGGTCGAAGTCCCACAGATCGTTGTGAACGGTCTGATAGACCCACTTCTCTTTGCCGGTGGTGGCATCCAGCGCCAGAACCGACGCCCCATATTTGTGATCCAGTTCGGTACGGTTCGCGCCCCAGAGGTCAACTGACGAGCTGCCCATCGGAATAAACACGGTGTTCATTTCCGGGTCGTAGGACATCGGTGCCCAGGAGTTCGGCGTACTGCGGGTGTACTCTTTGCCCGGCATCAGGATCGCATTCGGATCCGCATTGCCCGGGTCAAACGCCCAGCGCATCTGGCCGGTGATGACGTCGAAGCCACGCAGTACCCCACCCGGCATGTCTGTCTGCACGTTGTCGGCAACGCGACCGCCGACCACCACAGTGGTGCCCGCCAGGGTTGGCGCGGACGTCAGCTGATACTGCGGATCCGGCGCCTGACCCAGGCCGGCTTTGAGATCGACAATGCCGTGATTACCGAAGTTTTCACAGAACTCACCGTTGTCGGCGTTGATAGCAATCAGACGCGCATCGATGGTGTTCATCAGGATACGGCGCTGACAGCTGTCGCCAGCGGGCAGCACAGCGGCAGGCACCGGCGTGGAGCCTGGCTTGTCTGGCTGCTGCAGCGGTTTGGTCGCATCAAAGTAGGCCAGACCACGGCAGCGTGGCCAGACTTCCGCCTGTGCATTGATTTCGCGTTTCCAGATCTGCTTACCGGTATTGGCTTCAACGGCGATGACGTTGTTGTGCGGTGTGCAGAGGTAAAGCGTGTTGCCGACCTGCAGAGGGGTCTGCTGATCTTCTGCGCCGTTACCGGTCGGGCTGACCGGGGTATCGCCGGTGCGGAAGGTCCAGGCCACCTGCAGATCTTTTACGTTGTCGCGGGTGATCTGATCCAGCGCGACGAAGCGGCTGCCCTGAGGGGTATTACCGTAGTTATCCCAGTCTTTCTGCTGTTTTGCCTTATCCACCGGGATCAGCGGCAGCTCTTCGCCTGTTCCTGCCACGGTCGGATGCGGCTGGAACATCTGCACCAGGGTCGCCACCATGCCGGCCGCCAGCAGCGCAGAGAAGAGATAAGCGGGTTTCGCCAGTGAGTGCTTACCTTCACGCTTGCGCAGTGAAGGCCAGATCAGGAAGGCCAGCAGCGTCAGTCCGGCAGGCACCATCAGACGGGAAACCAGCGGCCAGAACTCCAGACCCGCGTCGAACAGCGACCAGATCAGGGTGCCGACGAAGACCAGCAGGAACAGAACCGCTGCCGACGATTTGCGGCGGAAGAACTGAACGGCGGAGAGGATCGTGACGATACCCGCAATTAAAAAGTACCAGCTGCCGCCAAGGGCGACCAGTTTGCCGCCGCCGATGGCAAAAAACAGACCGGTGGCAAGCAGCACCAGCCCGAGCAGCACGGATGCAATTCCCAGCCCCTTTCCGGAGCGGGAGGATGTTTCAGCCATAACACTTACTCTCCTGAATAAACAGAGCGACCGGACAGGACGCATCCGGACTCCGTTCCACAATGAGTGCGGCACAGAGCGTCGCTCAGTTTCAAATCGAATATAAACAGACCCGCGTCCGTGAGTTTCTGTGGGCCGGAAGAGCATGAATTGCGCTGCCTCTCCCACGACGCGGCAGGATTGTACCACCTGGTACGTTACAGAGTGAACATATACAACGCATTTGTTACGACGCAATAGCATTTTTGCTACAAAAAAAGGGCCAGGGTAACCCGGCCCTGGCAGAGAGTGGCAAGCAGGTTCAGTGCGCCGGTAAGCGGAAAAGCAGGCGCGCCCGGGCGATCAGGCCATGCCCGTTGCGGCAGAAATAGTCCGTTGCGCCGCAGGCTCTGAGTACCTCAAGAGGCGCCTGGCACGTCGGGCAGCAGGGCTGCGCGGGGAAATGGGCTCCACAGCCAGGACAGATAAATTGGCCGTCGCGGAGCGACAGCGGTTGCTGACAGGATTCACAACGTTCACACATTCTGCACCTCCGGTCGCCGGTTTCGGGCGAAAAAAAAGAGGGCCTGCTGGCCCTCTCCGTTTAACGCTTGTTCTTTTTCATGTGCGCCATGAGACGCTTACGCTTACGCTGCTGGGTCGGTGTCAGCAGGTTACGCTTGCCTTCATAAGGGTTTTCACCCTCTTTGAACTGAATGCGGATAGGCGTGCCCATCACGTTCAGCGATTTACGGAAGTAGTTCATCAGGTAGCGTTTGTAAGAGTCCGGCAGATCCTTAACCTGATTACCGTGGATCACCACGATAGGCGGGTTATAACCACCGGCGTGTGCATATTTCAGCTTCACGCGACGGCCGCGCACCAGCGGTGGCTGATGGTCGTCTGCCGCCATGTTCATGATACGGGTCAGCAGCGAGGTGTTTACGCGACGGGTCGAGCAGTCATAGGCTTCGGTGATCGACTCGAACAGATTACCCACACCGCTGCCGTGCAGCGCAGAGATAAAGTGGATACGTGCGAAATCGATAAAGCCCAGACGGAAGTCCAGCGTCTCTTTGACTTCGTCACGCACTTCCTGCGACAGACCATCCCATTTGTTGACCACGATCACCAGCGAACGACCGCTGTTGAGGATAAAGCCCAGCAGCGAGAGGTCCTGATCGGAAATACCGGCGTGGGCGTCGATAACCAGCATGACCACGTTGGCATCTTCGATCGCCTGCAGCGTCTTGATGACCGAAAATTTCTCTACGGTGTCCGAGATTTTGGCACGCTTACGCACGCCTGCGGTGTCGATCAGAACGTATTCACGTTCGTCGCGCTCCATCGGAATATAGATGCTGTCGCGGGTGGTGCCCGGCATGTCATAGACCACGACGCGGTCTTCACCGAGGATACGGTTAGTAAGCGTTGACTTACCTACGTTCGGGCGGCCGACAATCGCCAGTTTGATCGGCAGACCGGTCGGGTCGAAGTTCTCTTCTTCCTCTGCAGCCTGCTGTTCCGCCGACTCTTCGGCGTCCAGCGCCGCCCAGTAAGCCTGGTTCTCTTCTTCTTCGGTGAGTTCGACCTGCTCAACCGTTTCCATCCACGGCAGCAGCGCCGTTTCGATCAGGCTGGTAACGCCACGACCGTGGGAGGCAGCAATCGCGTGGATTTCGCCCAGGCCCAGGGAGTAGAAGTCGATCACCGCCTGATCCGGGTCCAGTCCGTCCGTTTTGTTCGCCACCAGGAAGGTCGCTTTCTGACGGGAACGGAGGTGTTTCGCGATTTGCTGATCGGCCGCCATCATGCCGGCACGCGCGTCGACCATAAACAGCACGACGTCCGCTTCTTCAATCGCCAGCAGTGACTGCTCCGCCATCCGCGTTTCGACACCCTCTTCGGTGCCGTCGATACCGCCGGTATCGATAACAATAAATTCGCGCCCTTCCACTTCGGCGCGACCATATTTGCGATCGCGAGTCAGTCCAGGAAAATCCGCTACCAGCGCATCACGAGTGCGGGTTAAGCGGTTAAATAGCGTAGATTTTCCCACATTGGGACGCCCAACCAGCGCGACCACAGGTACCATAACAAAATGCCTCAATAGAAAATGAATCGCCCGAATGGCGTGATTATAACGGCTCTGGCCGTCAAGTTCAGGCTTAAGGCGCAAAGAATACCATGCCTGACTAAAAACGAAACGGCCCCTGATTAAATCAGGAGCCGTCGGAACGGAGGATTTTACCTGCCGGACGTTTACCCGTTAGCGGGTAATCGCGTAAACCTCACCATCTTTCGACTGGATCAGCAGCTTATCGCTGGCGACCACCGGTTCGGTCTGGAAGCCTGAGCTGTCCAGTTTCTGCTGCGCGACAAAACGACCATCGGTGGTGTTCAGCCAGTGCAGATAGCCTTCGCTGTCGCCGACCACCAGATAACCGTTGTAGAGCACCGGCGCGGTCAGGTTGCGATGCAGCAGATCGCTCTGACGCCAGATCGCCACGCCGCCATCCGCGTTCAGTGCAATCACGCGGTCATCCTGATCCACCAGGTAGATACGGCCCGCGTCGACAATCAGATCCTTCACGCCGCCAATTTCGCGTTTCCACAAAATCTGACCGGAGCGCAGATCCAGCGCCGTCAGGTTGCCGTTGTAAGCCAGCGCATACACTACCCCGTTGACGATCACCGGCGTCGTATCAACATCATTCAGACGGTCGATCTCCGTGGCGCCGCTCACCTGGGAAATACGCTGCTGCCAGATCAGCTGACCCTGGTTCATCACGACCGCGCTGACGCGTCCGTTGTCGCCACCGACAATGGCGCCGCCGAAGGCGACCGCAGGGGCAGATTCACCGCGCAGAGACAACGCAGGCATATCCAGGTTGACGCTCCACTTCACGGCACCGCTGCTCTGGTCCAGCCCCTGCAGCATACCGTTGCTGGTGTGAATCAGCACCAGGCCATCGCTGACCACCGGACGCGACAGCGCTTCACCGGCGACTTTGGTCTGCCAGGCCAGGCTGCCATCACTGCTGTTCAGCGCATAAACCTGACCGCGTTCGCTGCCGACATAGATGCGGTCGCCATCTGCCGTCAGGCCGCCCGACAACAGGGCGGAACGATTTTTCGAGAAGAAGCCGGTTTTCTCAGAGAGATCGACTTTCCATTTTTCTTTACCGTCTGCAGCATCCAGCGCTTTGACGATACCAAAGCGGTCAGCAGCGTAAACCGTGCTGTCCTGCCAGGCAGGATGCAGGTTGGAGTAGAAATCACCGACGCCATCGCCTACCGAGGTGCTCCACACTTTCTCTGGCGTGAACTGATTTTCCACCTGAGGCAACGGGGCCATTTTCACTACATCTTCTTCGCCGCTAAACAGCGAACAACCGCTGAGCAAAGTGACTGAAATCAGTCCCGGCAGCAGGTATTTACGTAATTCCATGCGCTCTCTCTTGACTGGCTTAGCTTAAGTTATTCATCTTCATCTGCATCATTTGCTTCAGTGCCGGAGAGGCGTCAGATTCCACCCCTTTACTCCAGGCATCGCGCGCGCCCTGCTTGTCGCCTTTGGCCAGCAGCGCTTCGCCGCGGATATCGGCCACGATGGCTGTCCAGCCATCACCCTTCACACCGTCAAGGGTCTTAAGCGCCGCGTCCGCCTGATTCTGTTGCAGTTGAATGCGTGCCAGGCGCAGGTTAATCACCGCCTGCAGATTGGCATCTTTGGTATCTTTCAGTCCGTTTTGCAGCAGCGTTGCGGCCTTATCGAGCTGACCGGCATCAACATACTGCTTCGCCAGATCCATCGCCGCCAGCGCACCGTAGGTGTTGCTGTTTTCGCTGGCAAAACGGTTAACCGCTTCCAGCGTCTCAGGTTTGCCCGCCTGCATGGCGGTGGTGAGCTGCTGATACTCTGCGGAGACTGTCTTCGCCGTATCGTCCTGATGACTGCTCCAGTATCGCCAGCCCCCCAGCGCAGCAATGCCGATTACCACGCCAATGGCTAACGCTTTACCATTGTTGGCAAAAAAGTTGCGCAGCGCTTCGGTCTGCTCGTTTTCATTGCTATACACTTCCACGCAATCCTTCTCCTTTCTATGGTTGGTGCTGCGTCACGCTGACTGTAACAGTGTACGTAATACAGCAGCAGCCTCTGCCTGATCCCGCGTTTGCTGCTCGCCACGGCGCAGATCTTTAATCACGACCTGACCCGCTTTGACTTCATCCTCGCCTAACACCAGCGCGACGCGCGCGCCCCACTTGTCAGCACGGGCAAACTGTTTCTTGAAGTTGCCGCCGCCGAAGTTTGTCATCAGCCGCAGTTCCGGCGCTTCGTCGCGCAGTTTCTCCGCCAGCTGCATCGCAGCAGACTGCACGCCCTGACCGGAAGCGATTACATAGACATCCACATTGCTCGTCGGTTCAAATTCCGGGTTAACGGCCTGAACCAGCAGCACCAGACGCTCCATTCCCATCGCGAAACCTACGGCTGGCGTGGCGCGACCGCCGAGCTGCTCGACCAGGCCATCATAGCGACCGCCGCCGCAGACCGTGCCCTGAGACCCCAGGCTGTCGGTGACCCACTCAATCACGGTGCGATTGTAGTAGTCCAGACCGCGCACCAGACGCTGATTGACGGTGTAGCCGATACCGGCATCGTCCAGCAGGGCACACAGGCCGCTGAAGTGTTCGCGGGATTCGTCATCCAGATAGTCGCCAAGCTGCGGCGCATCGTTCAGCAGCTGCTGAATCTCAGGATTCTTGCTGTCGAGCACGCGCATCGGATTGCTGTACATGCGACGTTTGCAATCCTCATCCAGCGAGGCTTTATGCTGTTCGAGGAACGCGACCAGCGCGTCACGGTAGTGCGCGCGCGCTTCCAGTGAACCGATCGAGTTCAGTTCCAGACGGACATGATCGGCGATCCCGAGGGCTTTCCACCAGCGGGCATTCAGCATGATCAGTTCCGCATCGATGTCCGGTCCCTGCAGACCAAAGACTTCCACGCCGATCTGATAGAACTGGCGATAGCGGCCTTTCTGCGGACGCTCATAGCGGAACATCGGCCCCATATACCAGAGACGCTGCTCCTGGTTATAGAGTAAACCGTGTTCGATACCGGCACGCACACAGCCTGCGGTGCCTTCCGGACGCAGCGTCAGGCTTTCGCCGTTGCGGTCCTCGAAGGTGTACATCTCTTTTTCAACCACATCGGTGACTTCACCGATGGCGCGTTTAAACAGTGGGGTTTGCTCCACCAGCGGTAAGCGAATTTCGCTGTAACCGTAGCTCGCCAGCGTCTGCTTGAGCACGCCTTCAATCCGTTGCCAGAGGGCCGTATCCGCAGGCAGGTAGTCGTTCATCCCGCGAATCGCCTGAATATTCTTCGCCACGTTAGAATCTCTTAATGCAAAAAAACCTGTCCGGCATCATACCTTATGAGGATGAAACCGCACAGGTTCAGTCAAAAAAGTCACGCACGCAGGCCGCGCACGCCATTATTTTTCCAGATGCTGCACGTCGATACGGCGGCTGGCATCCAGCATCGACGCTTTGGCACGAATACGCGCTTCCAGCTGGTCGATCATATCGTCGTTGTCGAGACGATCGCGCTGACGCACGCCATCCTCGTAGAAGCCGCTCTTCTTACTGCCGCCGGTCACGCCCAGCGTCGAGAGCGTCGCTTCGCCCGGTCCGTTAACCACGCAGCCGATGATAGAGACATCCATCGGGGTGATCAGATCTTCCAGACGCTGCTCCAGCGCGTTGACCGTGCCGATAACGTCGAACTCCTGACGTGAACAGGTCGGACAGGCGATGAAGTTAATCCCACGGGAACGGATGCGCAGTGACTTCAGAATGTCGAAGCCGACTTTGACCTCTTCTACCGGATCGGCCGCCAGCGAGATACGCAGCGTATCGCCGATGCCCTCGGAAAGCAGCAGGCCGAGTCCGATCGCGGATTTCACCGCACCGGCACGCGCGCCGCCCGCTTCGGTGATGCCGAGATGCAGCGGCTGTTCAATCTGCTTTGCCAGCAGACGATAGGATTCGACGGCCAGGAAGACGTCAGACGCTTTTACGCTGACTTTAAACTGGTCGAAGTTAAGGCGGTCAAGATGGTCGACGTGGCGCATGGCGGATTCCAGCAGCGCCTGCGGGGTCGGTTCGCCATACTTTTCCTGCAGATCTTTTTCCAGCGAACCGGCGTTAACGCCAATCCGGATAGGAATATTTTTGTCGCGTGCGCAGTCGACGACCATGCGGATGCGCTCATTGTTCCCGATATTACCGGGGTTAATGCGCAGACAGTCGACGCCATACTCAGCCACTTTCAGGGCGATGCGGTAGTCAAAATGGATATCTGCAACCAGCGGCACGTTTACCTGCTGCTTGATCAGCCTGAATGCTTCTGCGGCATCCATGGTAGGCACCGAGACACGGACGATGTCGACACCGACACGTTCAAGGGCTTTGATCTGATTTACCGTCGCTTCCACGTCCGTGGTGCGGGTGTTGGTCATCGACTGAACAGCGATTGGGGCGCCGTCACCGACCGGCACCTTGCCGACGTAAATGCGCTTAGATTTACGACGGATAATGGGTGCTTCGTTATGCATATATTTCTTCTCCACAATTGCCCGGTACAGAATACGCTGTTATTGCGCACCCAATGTCAGGCGAGCAACCTGGTTATTACGGATAAAACGACTTAAATCAACGGGCTGATTCTGATATTGCACCTGAACCGCCGATGGCGCGCCAATTTTCAGACGATACGGAGGTGTTCCCGCCAGGCTGAGTTTACCACCACTGCGCTGCGTGCCGCTGAACAGTTTTTTGCCGGTGGCGTCGCTGACTTCCAGCCAGCAGTCCGCACTGAAGGTCATGACGACCGCATTCGGGTCAGCCGCCGGTTCGCTGACCGCGGCCGCGCCGACGGGCATCTGAGAGGCGGTGCCGGTGCTGCTGGTCGCAGCAGGCGCCGCCGCCGTGTTCTCTGCCGGTGCCTGGCTCGGCGACACGACGGTGTTGCTGGCCGCGTCCGGCTGGGTAGTGGCGGTGCTGTTGCTGGCGCTGGCAGCCGGTGCCGCCGTAGCAGGCGTGCTGGCCGCGCTGTTGTCGCTGGCGGCGTTGTTGCTTTCATCAGGCGCCGCCGGGGTCGCGCTGTCACCGCTGGTTTCACCCAGCGGAATAGACTGGCTGTTGTCTCCGCTGCCGTTCTGGTCGGTCACCGACACCAGATCGTCCTGTGACGCCTTGTGATTCTGCCACCACCAGGCGCCAGTCAGCCCTACGACCACAAACAGCACCAGCCAGGTGAAAATCATCAGCCAGCCATCGCGTTTCTTGCGGCGCTTGCCCAGGGAGAAACTTTGCATCGGCGCAATTTTGGCTGCCCGGACCGGCGTCTGTTTCGCCATCATCGGCAGCAGTTCCTCTTCAGGAATGTGCACCAGACGCGCATAGGAGCGGATGTAACCGCGCAAAAACGTGGAGGCGAGATCGACGGGCGATTTATCTTCCTCGATGTCACGCACGGTGGTCAGTTTCAGGCACAGGCGTTCAGCAACGTTCTGCTGCGTCAGCCCCATCTGCTCACGAGCCAGACGCAGGCGTTCACCTGTTGAATGTAATGCAGAGTTTTCTTGAGTGGCTTCAGTATTCATTAGCTAAATAACGCTGGTACTGTATCGATTGCGGAAAACGTCGCGCTAACCGGTCGCCATAACGTAAAACGTCAGCGGCATCTCCCTGTAGCGCGGCGAAACGTAAGTGTAACGCCAGACTTCGTGCCGTTTCGGGCAGTAAGTGCTGGTAAACGTCGAGCAAAATCGGCACTGCCGTCAGATGGTTATCTGCCAGCTGCTTTTCAGCTTCTGCCAGCAGCGCGTCCGCTTTACGACGGTCTGCCGCGATGGCCAGCCGGAGCGTCCTGCGGGCTGCGGCATGGTCGCCAGCCTGAAGATAACAAAATCCTGCCAGTTCAAGCGCGTCATTGCGTGCATCAGACTGCTGTGCTGCTCTTGCCCGACTAAACTGTTGATGCGCTTCGTCATACTGCCTTAAAGCGCAGAGAAACGCACCGTAATTGTTAGCAACGAAACCATTATCCGGCGCCTGCTGCTGTGCCAGTATAAAGCGTGCCTGCGCCGCTGTCTGATTACCCTGCGCCTGCGCCAGTCGTGCCAGCGCAAGCGAGACCCGGTAATCCCCGGGGGCGGCGGCCTGCGCGCGCAGGAAATTGCGCTCCGCCGCCGTGTAGTCGCCTCCTGCCAGATAGTGCATACCGAGTTGCAGACGCACCCCGGCAGCACCAGGCTGATGAGGCTGGCTGACACACCCGCTTACAACTAACAGCGCCAGCAGTAATCCGTTACGCATCGACGTTTCCCTCCGGTTCACGTTAACAGGCCGCAGCCTGCCACGCGTTATCCCGTCAGGAAACGTCTGCGATCACACTTCTAGAGTGCCTTCACAGAGATGGCTTCACCCGCCATCTTTTTGCGCATCGTCCGCTTGGTACGGTCGATGACCTCTCCGGCTAACTGCCCGCAGGCCGCGTCGATGTCGTCACCACGGGTTTTACGCACGATGGTGGTAAAACCATAGTCCATCAGGACCTTGGAGAAACGGTCGATACGGCTGTTGGAGCTACGGCCATACGGCGCGCCCGGGAAGGGGTTCCAGGGAATGAGGTTGATTTTACACGGTGTTTCTTTCAGTAATGCGGCAAGCTCATGCGCATCGTCTGTGCTGTCGTTGACGTGATCCAGCAGGACGTACTCGATCGTCACGCGACCCTGATTGGCGTTGGATTTGCCGATGTAGCGTTTTACCGCCGCCAGGAAGGTTTCGATATTGTACTTTTTGTTGATCGGCACAATATCATCGCGCAGTTTGTCGTTGGGTGCGTGCAGGGAGATCGCCAGCGCGACATCGATCATATCGCCCAGTTTATCCAGCGCTGGCACCACGCCCGAGGTGGACAGGGTCACACGACGCTTCGACAGACCAAAACCGAAGTCATCCAGCATGATCTCCATCGCCGGAACCACGTTGTTGAGGTTGAGCAGCGGCTCGCCCATGCCCATCATCACGACGTTGGTGATAGGACGCTGGCCGGTGATTTTGGCTGCGCCGACAATCTTCGCCGCACGCCACACCTGACCAATAATTTCTGACACCCGCAGGTTACGGTTAAAGCCCTGCTGTGCGGTCGAACAGAATTTACACTCCAGTGCACATCCTACCTGGGAAGAGACGCAGAGCGTGGCGCGATCCCCTTCCGGGATGTAGACCGTTTCCACCAGCTGGTCGCCGACGCGAATCGCCCATTTAATGGTGCCGTCAGTGGAGCGCATCTCTTCCGCCACTTCTGGCGCGCGGATCTCCGTCAGTTCCATCAGCCGGTTACGCAGCTTTTTGTTGATGTCGGTCATCTGCTCGAAATCGTCGCAGCAGTAGTGATAGATCCACTTCATGACCTGGTCAGCGCGGAACGGCTTTTCGCCCAGCGACTGGAAGAATTCGCGCATCTGCTGACGGTTGAGATCGAGCAGGTTGATTTTCTGGCTTTTCGGGGAAACGACAATAGGGGATGCGGACGCGGACGTCACAATCTGTTCGGACATAATATTCTCTGGCCTCGTTGTTACACGTTATGGCGCTGTTCAGGGATAGGTGAAAAAATTGCGCCTTCATTAAGCGGAGTCAATGAAGGCGCAATATTGTACAACATCTGCGGCCTGATAACAGGCGGGAGTCACCTCCCCCGGGCAGATTTTTGTAAAGCCGCTGTAACGTTTATCGCCAGGCGATTAACGGGTACGTGGGCAGATTTCGTTTTCGCCGAAGAAGTAGGCGATTTCGCGGGCGGCGGATTCAGCAGAATCTGAACCGTGGGTCGCGTTTTCGGTGAAGCTGTCAGCGTAGTCAGCACGCAGTGTGCCAGCCAGTGCGTTTGCCGGGTTAGTCGCACCCATCAGGTCGCGGTGACGCTGAACGGCATTTTCGCCTTCCAGCACGGAAACAACAACCGGGCCAGAGGTCATGAATTCAACCAGGCCATCGAAGAATGGCTTGCCCTGGTGCTCAGCGTAAAAGCCTTCAGCCTGCTCTTTGCTCAGCTGCAGCATTTTTGCGCCAACGATTTTGAAGCCTGCGCTTTCAAAACGGTTGTAGATAGCACCAATCACGTTTTTAGCGACGGCGTTTGGCTTGATGATAGAAAAAGTACGTTCGATTGCCATGATGACCTCTGTCTTGACGTTCTGAAGAAACCGGTGGCGTCCGCCCCGGTTAAGAAACGGCGCCGATTATAGGGGCTGATTCCGGCATTGCCTATCAGAGATCCCTAATTTGATGAAAATTCTTGATCCACGTCGAAGCAGAGCGGTCTAAGTTATGATTTAGCGCAAAAAAACGTCAATCGCGGCGAAAAGTGACCGAGGCCACGCCCGCCTCTTCATCCATCACTACCAGCTGGTATTCACCGGGCCGATCGAGCGGCAGCGACAGCTGGGTTGCGGCCTCCTGCGTCACCAGCGGTTCGCCATTCAGAAACCACCAGCGCTGTGTGCCCTGCCCGCCCTGCACCGCGACCGGAAGGGTCAGCGAGCCTCTGCCCGGTAGCGGCCTGACAATCTGCCCCTCCGTTACGCCGGTGACGATCAGCGGCGCGCCACTGCCCTGCTGCAATGGCGGACAGCGCGCATCCACCGGCGGCAAACGCTGTGCGCGCCGCTCCTGAGGCGGAAGCCACGCCTCCAGCGGCAGCGGCCAGACCAGCAGTTCGCGGCGGGTGGCATCCGGGCAATCGGCGGCCACCCGCAGCCCCTGCGGATTCTGCCAGTAGCTCAGGTGCAGTCCGCTCAGGCTCTCCTGCCCCGCCGCCAGCAGCGTGGGCGGCAGCGTTCCGGCGGCGACCCAGCTTTGCCGGCGCTGCCGGCAGTTCTCATCCCCGCCGGGCAGCGGCTGACCGCCAGGCCAGCAGATCGTCGCTACCGTTACCGACGCCGGACGCGGGTCGACGGGAACATCACGCCGGTTAAGGCGGCTCATCAGCAGGCTGTTGATCTGGTTCATGACGGGCACGGCAGAGGCAAACCCGAACTGTCCGGCGACGGGCGTGGCATCCGGTCGCCCGACCCAGACGCCGATCAGATAGCGGGGATTGATGCCGACCGACCATGCATCGCGATAGCCATAACTGGTGCCGGTTTTCCAGGCCAGTGGCACCACATCGGGGACGCTGCCACTGGCCGCAGGCTGGGCTTCGCCAGCCAGAATACGCCGGACAATCCACGCCGACTCCGGCGACAGCAGCGGCCGCTGCTGCAACGGTTGATCGGGTGTCCAGCGCAGCTGAGCGGCGTTGCCGTGGCGGGCAAAGGCGCTGTAGGCCGCCACAATCTCATCCATGCGCGCGCCGGTGCCGCCCAGAATCAGCGAAAGGTTAGGCTCGGCACCGGGTGGAAAGCGTAGCGGCAGCCCCACGTTGCGCAGGCGCGCCGCGACATTCTTCGGGCCCAGCGCCTCCAGCAGCTGAACGGCGGGCAGGTTCAGGGATCGGACCAGCGCGTCACTGGCGCTGACCGGGCCGTGAAAGCCGGTGTCGAAGTTGCCGGGCCGGTAATCGCCGAAGCGGCGCGGCACATCCTGCAGCAGCGATTCGGCATGAATCAGCCCCTCATCCAGCGCCATGCCGTAAACAAAGGGTTTCAGCACCGAGCCGGGCGACCGTACGCTGGCGATCATATCGACATGACCAAACCGGCTGTCATCGCTGAAATCAGCCGAGCCCACGTAGCCGCGCACGGCCATCGTGGTGTGATCGACCACCAGCATCGCCAGCGAGGTGCGTGGCGGGAGCTGATTTTTAACATTCAGCGCCAGGTTTTCCAGTTCACGCTGCAGGGCGGGATCGAGCGTAGAGACAATCTTGTCGCGGCGACTGACGGACAGCAGTCGCCGGGCCAGCAGCGGCGCCATCTGCGGCATCTGGCGCGGCGGCAACCAGACCGGCTCCTGACGGATTTCGGCGACCTGTCCGGCAGACCAGATGTGATACTCCGCCAGCCGATCCAGCACTTTGTTGCGGGCGGCCTCTGCCCTGTCGGGCCAGCGGTCGGGGCGCAGGCGGCTGGGCGCCTGAGGCAGGACGGCCAGCAGCGCCGCCTCGCCCGGCGTCAGCTGCGACGGCGCTTTTCCGAGCCAGCTCCAGCTGGCCGCCCCCACACCCTCCAGCGTGCCACCAAAGGGGGCGCGGTTCAGGTAGAGCGTCAGGATGTCACGTTTCGAAAGATGCCACTCCAGCTGCAGCGCCCGCCACGCCTGGATCAGCTTGCCGCGCAGCGTACGGGGTTGCGGATCGATCAGGCGCGCCACCTGCATCGTCAGCGTACTGCCGCCGGAAATGACGCTCTGATGGCGCAGATCCTGCCAGGCGGCGCGGACCAGCGCCAGCGGATTGATGCCGGGGTGATACCAGAACCAGCGATCTTCATAGGTGAGCAGCGCCTGCAGATAGGCCGGTGCGACCTCTTCCGGCGTCACCGGATAACGCCAGATCCCGTTGCCGTCGGCAAAGCGCCACAGCGGCGTGCCGTCGCTGGCCACCACCACCCGCGCAGGCTGCACCTGCTTAAGCGGCAGCGGGAACAGCCGATCCAGCCCCCGGACCGCCAGCCACAGCGCCAGGAAAAAAAGCGGCAGCGCGAGCCACCGCCTGTTGAGGCTACGGAGTGTGATCACACGTCACGTCACTTACTGAATGTGCAGCTGCGACGGTGTGCTGCCGGTCGCGCGCCACGCCGGCACATACATCGATTCAACCTGCGGGGGCGGCATCAGGAAACGGCCCGGCGTCACCGCCCGCGCCAGATAGACCAGCGTCGCGGGACGATAGGTGTCGATCGCCAGCGCGGCGACAAAGCGGTCGTCGCGGAACTCAATGTGCCTGATGTCCACCTGCTGCATATCCCCCATGCTCTCTTTGAGCGCATCCGCGCTGTCGCCGAGGCTGGCGCTGCTGTCTGCCAGGTTCTGGTTCTCCAGCTCCAGCCCGGCAGGCAGCAAATCCACCACCAGCGCATCGCTGATACTACGCTTTGAGGAGACGGTCAGACGGACCACCAGCAGTTCACCGCTGCGCAGATTACTGAGATCGGCGGCTTTGCCATCCAGGGTGAAGTATTCACGTTTTATCCCGAGCAGGTTGCTTTCCGGCGGCGGCGCGGTCAGCGGATAGCCCGTGACATCCAGACGCCCATAGAGCGGCGCACTGCCCGGGTTGCGCACCTCAACGCCCTGCAACAGCCGCTCCGCCCCCAGCCCTCTGTTCAGCGGGGCATTGCCCTGCAGAGGCTGTGGAGAGCCCGCCAGCAGCGCCTGCCAGCCCTGATCCTGCGCCTGCTGCAGCGTGCGGGCCGCCAGCCAGAGCGCGTTATTTTCCTGGGTCGAGAACCAGCGTTTACCGCTGACCTCTTTCGACAGCGCCAGCAGCAGGCTGTTCTGCAACGCAGGCTGCAGCTTATACTCCGCTAACAGGGCGATCATCATCCCCTCATCGCGCACCGTGCTGCCGTAATCGCCATACCAGGTCTTTTCCGGGCGCGTCAGCGTGGCGCCCTGCATAATCGCCTGCTGCGCGCGCGGTCCGTCGCCCATCAGCTTCAGCGCGACACCCAGCTGCATCAGCGCCAGACCGGAACGGGCATGTTCACGCTGTTCATAGATCGCGCGCAGCGCCCCCAGCGGCGCGCGCTGCTGACGCGCCAGCACCAGTCCGGCGTAAGCCTGAACGCTGAACCGCAGGGCGGCGTTGCTGTCACTGCCGCCGCCGCTAATCTGCGCCGGATCCTGCAAATAGCGCAGCAGACGGGCATTCGCGCGATCTACCACGTTGTCCGGCAGCGCATAGCCCGCCTCGCTGGCACGCAGCAGGAAGTCCGTCACGTAAGGCGTCAGCCAGAACTCCTCTTCACTCTGCTTATCCCACAGTCCGAAACTGCCGTTGGCCCGCTGCATCCCGGCCAGCCGGGCTATACCGGTGTCGATGGCGGCCCGACGCGCCTCGTCGCTGCTGGTTTTTATCCCCATCGCGCTGAGTTCTGCGTGGCGGGTGTAGAGCGACGGCCAGAGCCCGCTGGTGGTCTGCTCCAGGCAGCCGTACGGGTAGGCGTACAGCGCGCTGATATAGTGGGCGATATTGAGCGGCGGGCGATTGCTCAGCGTCAGCTGTCCGCTCAGGGTCTGAGGATCCAGCCCGGTAAAGGCCGCGGCCGCGACCTGCCAGGGCTGATCGGGACTGATGACCGCATCAAAGCTCAGCGTGCTGGCCGGATAAGGCGGCCTGACACCGATTTTCCACTGCTGTTTCATGGGCCGCAGCGTCTCGCCGGGCAGATTCAGCCCGGAGATAGCGACCGACACCTCACCATCACCAAAACCGGTTTTCGCCGTTATCGGAATCTGCAGGGTCGTGCGTGCCCCTCTGGCCAGCGTCACGCGCTGGCTGGCCGCACCGGCCAGATCCACCAGCCCGGCGCTACTCAGATCCACGCTCAGCGTCTGCGGCAGATCCGTCAGGTTGGTGATGTCCAGCGCCAGCGTTGCCGAGTCGCCGCTGGCAAGGAAGCGCGGGGTCGCCAGCTCACTGATGAGCGGCGCCGCCACCGTCAGCCTGCGCTCTGCCGCGCCGAAGCTGTCGTCGCTCCAGGCCTGGGTCATCAGCCGCAGTTCCCCGTTAAAAGCCGGCACCGGCAGCGTAATCACCCCGTTGCCTTCTTTATCCAGCGTCACCGCCTGAAGCTGCTGCGCCACGATATTGACGTGCGTGACCGGCTTTTTACCGCCGCGTGTCATCGAATCGTCATCCCCGTCGCCGCCAAAGCGCAGCGCCGCCAGCCTGCCTCCGCCTTCGATAAGTTGCCCGAAGACGTCATACTGATCGGCGTTGTAGCGTTTACGGCCAAAGAAAGCCTGCCACGGATCGGGCGTCCTGAAATCCGTCACGCTCAGCACACCGCTGTCCACCGCAGAGAGCAGCACGTTAATTTTTTCAGGCAGCGGGCCGCCGTCACGACTGGCGTGAACCCTGACCGTCAGCGTCTGTTCGGGCCGGATTTTGTCGGGCGCATCCAGCGTCAGAGCCAGACGCCGCGCCTCCGTCGCCATTGGCAGATGCAGCAGCCCCACCGCACGTTTCGGCGTAGCGCCGCTGGCCTTATCGCCATCGCGCACCACGATGGCGCTGAAGTAGAGATCGTGACGCCGCCAGCTCTCCGCCACCGGCACATCGACCCTGACGCCACCCTGCGGCACTGTCAGCGGCTGCCACCAGAGCGTGCCGCTGGCCGACTCCACCATCAGATAGCCTTTACCGGCGGCCGGAGATTCAACCTGCAGATGCACCGTGTCACCGGGCTGATAGGCCGCTTTATCCAGCTTCAGCCTGACCTGATCGGGCCGCAGCGCGCCCGTGCCGTTGGTATTGTCCTGCCAGTCATATCCCGCCTGGAACCGCACGCTGCTGACGATCTTTTCGCCCGCCTGCACTTCCAGCCGGTAGTGGCCCCACTCGACCGGGAAACTGACCCGGGTGCTGCCGTCTGCGGGCACCGCGATAATCCGCTCATCCTCCTGCAGATCTTTATTGCTGTACTGCGACTGCCAGCCTCCGCTGTCTGAGAAGCTCCAGTAGTCATCACGGCGCTCCTGAATCAGTCGCACCGTCAGTTTATCCGCCGCCCGTTTTTGGCCCTGACTGCTGGCATAGACGATGTCGAATTCAGCCTGGCCGCCTTCCGGCACGGTAGGCTCATCGTGATAGCGGTCAGTGCGGTAGTCATAGACCGCTTTGTTGCCGAACAGCGGCCGGATGCCGGGCAGCGCCTCGGCGGGCCAGATAGCCTGCGTGATCCGGCGCGTCACCGGACGGCCACCGGTCTCCAGCAGGCTGGCCTGCAGGATCAGGTTCAGCGGTGAGTGCAGCTGATCCCACTGATTTTCGACCGCCAGCGTTGCTTTACCGCTGGCGTCGAGCTTCAGCTCCACCTCATCCAGCGTGCGCTTCAGGCCCTCCTCGGTGATATCGCCAAACTGGTAGCCCGGCAGGGCCGCCACTGCTTCGCGCGCGGGCCGGAGATAGAGCTGCCCCTGCAGCGTGTTGCCCGCCGCTGGCGCACCATAGAGGTAGCGCCCCTCAATACCGAACGCCACGCTGGCATCGGCAGGCTGCGGCTGCGGATCGCTTTTCAGGGTTAAAGCCATGCGCTCCGGCAGAAAATCCTCGACGTGGAACCGCCATTCGCGCTTAAGGTTATCGCCGGTATTGAGTCGCAGCATCCAGTCGCCGGTCATGGCGGCGTCAGGGATCGGCAGACGCTGCTGATAGAGCCCGGCCTCCGGCTGCCAGACAAATGTCCGCATCACCTGACCATCGGGCTGAACCAGCTCGGCTTTAATCGGCTGGGCGGGCAACGGCTTGCCATCGGCATCGCGAAGCAGCGCATTGACGATGACCGTTTCACCGGGCCGATAGATGTCGCGCGGCCCGAACACAAACAGCTGCTTCTCGTAGCCCTGCGGCCCGGCCACCGGAAACTCCGCCAGATCCAGCGCCGGACGCGCCAGGTCGATCAGCGAGGTCTGCTCGCCCTGCACGGCCAGCAGCAGCTTGCCTTTTTCATCGGCTCTGAGACGAAGATGGCCGCTCCCGTCACTGGTGCCGCTCTGCAGTACCTGCCCTTTCTCATCCAGCAAGCGCACGCTGACGCCAGACAGAGGCTGGCCGTTTGCCAGACTCTGGGCGAACAGTTCGAGCTGCGTCGGGAAGCGATGCAGCGAAAGGCCGATATCACTGAGGGTGAAGAGCGTGGCGGGCTGGCTGTAGCGATAGGTTCCGGCCTGCTTCATGACGGCCAGATAGACGCCCGGCTGCTGCAGCGCGGCGATGTCACTCATCGGCAGCTGCAGTTTTTCGCGGGTGTTGTGCGCGGGATTGAGCGCAAAGCGCCCGGAATAGACCAGCTGGCTGCTTTTCAGCAGATCTTCAGACTGCCAGCTGGAGAGAGTGTTGCCGTAGTTCCACTGCGCGAGAAATTCCGCCAGGCCCGCATTCTTTATCCGGAAGAAATCGACATCGACCTGATCCACGTTGAGCGCCAGCACCGGCAGCCCCTGGGTGATACGCAGCGGCAGCAGAGCGCCCCGGCTGGCAAAGCCCACCATCGGCTGGATGTCGCGGGTAACGATTTTCTGGCTGTAATCGGCGGCCAGCGTCTCACCGCTGGCGGCGCGCAGGCCCGCCGCGACCGTCACGGTAAAGTGACGCGAGGGTTCGGGATGGCGGAAGCGCAGTGTTTTGCGATTGCCGGAAAGCTCCCAGCCGCCATCCACCCGCCCCTGTTTATCGTCGGTCAGCCTGACGTTCTGCGCGAAATCCTGTTTCTCATCGAGCGGCTGACTGAAGGTCAGCACCAGCGCGGCTGCACCGTCGATCTGCAGTTCTGAAAGATCGATAATCGTCAGCGGTTTGCTGACCTGGGCTGCCGCCGGGGCCTCAGCCGCCTGGAGCGGCAGAACGGGAGTCAGGGCTGCCGCCAGCAGCGCCCCTCCGAACAACATGCTGAACAGCAGTCGGTTAGTGCGTTTTTTCATGGTAGTTCCTTCACCGGGACGCAGAGAGTGTCAGTGGATGACGCCGGGCAATTTCATATCAATGCTCGCATTTAATCAACGCTTCTCTTGAGATGGGGCGCACATTCCCCGACACTGGTGCGACAGATTGCTGAGATGAGGTTGTTATGACGACTCCCCTGTTTGTGTCCGCCGACTGGCTGCATGAGCATTACGATGATGAGGGGCTTCAGGTGCTGGATGCCCGACTGCTGCCGCCCGGCATGGAGGCGGTGCGCAATGTTCAGGCTGAATATCTGGCGGAGCATCTGCCCGATGCGCCCTACTTCGATATCGAAGCCCTTTCCGATCACACCAGCCCCTATCCGCATATGCTGCCGCGCGCCGAGGCTTTCGCCGTGGCGATGCGCGAGCTGGGCATCAGCAGCGATAAGCATCTGATCGTCTATGATGAGGGGACTCTCTTTTCCGCCCCGCGCGCCTGGTGGATGCTGCACACCTTTGGTGTGGCGCGGGTGTCGATCCTGGCGGGTGGATTACAGGGCTGGAAAGCGGCGGGGTATGCGCTGGCAACCGGCCCGGTGACGCTGCCGGAAGGTGAGTTTGAAGCGCACGCGGATGAAAGCCGGGTGAAGCGCCTGACGGATGTGCTGCTGATCAGCCATGAAGGCGGCGCACAGATCGTGGATGCGCGTGCCGCTAACCGCTTTAACGCGGAGGTGGATGAGCCGCGTCCCGGCCTGCATCGCGGGCATATTCCCAACAGCCTGAACGTGCCGTGGAATACGCTGGTCGGGCAGGGAAAACTGAAACCGGATGCGGAACTGCGCCACCTGTTTGCCGACGCGGGCGTGGATATCAGCCGCCCGGTGGTCGCCAGCTGCGGCTCCGGCGTTACGGCGGTGGTGCTGATTCTGGCGCTGACCGCGCTGGGCGTTCGGGATGCCACGCTGTATGACGGCTCCTGGGGCGAATGGGGCAGTCGCGACGACTTACCGATCGCGAAATAAAAAAGAGGCGGCCCCTGAGCCGCCTCTTTTTTTGCCTGTCAGATAATCCGTTCGCTGCCCTTAAAGTCACGCAGGAAACTGCCCCAGCGACGTTCATAAAAGGGCGTGATGTGGGCGGTGAAGAAGTGGCTGATGCCACGTTCCTCGGCCCTCACCTCACAGATATCGATCGGCGCGTCGTCCGGCAGCGTGTCGGTTGCCACGCTGCCCGCGGCCTGAATAATCGCCTCGATGTTGCTGTCCGCTTCGATCCCAATCAACAGATTGGGTGTCTCGTCGGCCTGCTCACGAAGGGTGGCGATAAACGCGCGACGCACCTGCTTGTGTTTGCTGAACAGCTGCGTCAGCGAGTCGATCATCTGCGCAGGCGGTTCGGCCACGTCAGAAAGCAGCAGCGAGGTGCCGCCCTCCAGCACGGTTTGCTGGGTCAGCGCACTGCCCTCTTCCGCCAGCAGATGCGTGATCTCCGACGCGGTAAACTCCTTACCGGAAGGGAGTCGGGGATTGAGAAACAGCGTCTCGCCGCGTGTCATCTCAAACAGCGTCCGCACCGGCAGACGCAGCCAGGCCTGTTCACCTTTGACCGCTTCGCTCATCGCCTCTTCCGAGGTGAAAAAAGGAATGACGCTGCTGCCATCCTCTTTTTCCCAGTGCTGCAGATCGACGGGCGTGCTGGCATCAAACTGCTGCCGGGTGCTTTCGCCGGGTACCCAGACATCCGATTCCAGCAGCAGTTGAAAAAACTCAGGCCGATGGGCGGGCTCGGTCGCCGCCAGCTTCAGCACCTCTTCAAGACGGTTCATACTTTCCCTCTGAACCGCGGTGACCCTGGCCACCGCGGCGTTCGGCTTATTTCAGTAACAGATTGGCAATCGTGCGCACGCCCAGACCGGTGGCCCCCGCCGCCCATTGATCGACCGCGCCTTTGCGATAGGTTGCCGAGCAGTCGATATGCAGCCAGCCCTGCTGATAATTGCTGACGAAGTAGGAGAGGAAGGCCGCCGCACTGCTGGCACCCGCCGCATGGGAGGGGCTGGCGATGTTATTAAGATCGGCGAAGTTAGACGGCAGATGGCTGCGATGGAACTCGGCCAGCGGCAGACGCCAGAAGGGTTCGTTCTCACTCACCGCGCTGCCCATCAGCGACTGCGCCATCACCTCATCAAAGGTAAACAGCGCGTGGTAGTCGTTGCCCAGCGCGGTTTTGGCAGCCCCGGTCAGCGTAGCGGCGTCGATAATCATCGTCGGATTCTGCTCGCTGGCGTCGATCAATCCATCGGCCAGCACCAGACGCCCTTCCGCGTCGGTGTTCATCACTTCCACCGATTTGCCGTTGCGATAGCGAATGATATCACCCAGCTTAAAGGCGTTACTGCTGACCATGTTGTCGGCACAGCAGAGATAGAGTTTCACGCGCTTGTTCAGGCCGCGTGAGATCGCCATCGCCAGCGCGCCGGTGACGGTTGCCGCTCCGCCCATGTCCGACTTCATCGAATCCATGAAGCTGCTCTGCTTCAGGCTGTAGCCGCCGGTGTCAAAGGTGATGCCTTTACCGACCAGACAGGCGTAGACCGGGGCGTTGTCGTCGCCGGTCGGGTTGTAGTCGAGCGCCAGGAAGACCGGCGGACGGTTTGAACCGCGGCCGACGGTGTGCAGGCCCATATAGCCCTGCTCACGCAGATCCTCGCCCTTGGTGATGCGGTAGCTGACCGCGCTGCCGCCCACGTCGCTGATCAGGTCGATGGCGTTGTGCGCCAGCTGCTCCGGCCCCAGGTCTTCGGCGGGCAGGTTAATGACATTGCGCACCCAGTCGACGATTTTCAGGCGACGATCAAACTCGGCCTGCTCGTGCTCGCCCAGCGCAGGCCATTCAACCTGACGCTGGCCTTTCGGGCCACGGAAACCCTGCCAGAAGGCCCAGCACTGCTCAAGGTGCCAGCCTTCGCCGGTCAGCGCCACATGGCGGATCCCCTGGCTGTCGATTTTGTGCGCCGCACGCTGAATGGTATTCAGCGCATCCGCGCCGGTCAGGTGCAGCGTCATGCCGCTATCGTTGCTGCTGAGAATCGCTTTCTCGCCCCAGCGCGCATCGGCGGGCTGGCTGCTAAGCGTAATGTTCATCGGTTGTGTGGTCATCGAAAAGCTCCATAATCGTTATCTGTTTCATCCAGCCTGATTGTTATAACGGCTTTAATAAGATGTTAAATGTAACTCACAGAGACCTGATAACAGATTCCGTCAGCGGTTGCCAGCGAACGGCATCACAGGGCGCTGTTTCCGGATTATGACCGGGTGTCAGGATTTCATGACGGCGCGCAGGCGGGTCACCGATTTCTGCACCAGGGCAATGGCGTAGTCGATCTCTTCTTCTGTGGTGAAGCGCCCCAGCGAGAAGCGCAGCGAACTGTGCGCCAGCTCCTCATCCAGCCCCATCGCCCGCAGGACATAAGAAGGCTCCAGGCTGGCGGAAGTACAGGCGGAGCCGGAAGAGAGTGCCAGATCTTTCAGCGCCATAATCAGGGACTCCCCCTCAACGTCAGCAAAACTGAGGTTGAGAATGTTCGGCGCGCCCTGCTGAAGACTGCCATTGAGAGAGACGCCGGGCAGCATGCTGATCCCTTCCCACAGGCGCAGGCGCAGCCCCTGCAGTCGCGCCATCTCGGTTTCGCGCTCTTCGGCGGCGATACGATAGGCTTCGCCCATTCCGGCAATCTGATGCACCGGCAGCGTACCGGAGCGCATACCGCGCTCGTGGCCGCCGCCGTGGATCTGCGCAGCGATCTGCACGCGCGGTTTGCGCCGCACATAGAGCGCGCCGATCCCTTTCGGACCGTAAAGTTTGTGGGCAGAGAAGGACATCAGGTCCACCGGCAGCACGCTGAGATCGATCGGCAGTTTGCCGACGCTCTGGGTCGCGTCCACATGAAACAGAATCCCCCGTTCGCGGCAGAGTTCGCCAAAGGCGGCAATATCCTGAATCACGCCGGTTTCATTATTCACCTGCATCAGGGTGACCAGAATGGTGTCATCACGCAGCGCCGCACGCAGCTGGTCGGGGGAAATAATGCCATCTGCAGCCGGGGTCAGGTAGGTGACCGTAAAGCCTTCGCGCTCAAGCTGCTGGCAGCTGTCGAGCACCGCTTTATGTTCTGTCTGGCTGGTGATGATGTGTCTGCCGCGCGCCTGATGGGCATGGGCTGCCCCTTTGATCGCGAGGTTGTCCGATTCGGTGGCGCCGGACGTGAAGACGATTTCGCGCGGATCGGCATTGACCAGTTCGGCGATCTGATTGCGGGCGACATCCACCGCCTCTTCAGACTGCCAGCCAAAACGGTGCGATCGCGAGGCCGGATTACCGAACGTGCCATCCAGCGTCAGAAACTGCATCATTTTGCTGGCCACACGCGGATCGGCCGGCGTGGTGGCGGCATAATCCAGGTAAATCGGTAATTTCATTGCGCTACAGCTCCGTATTAAAAATCATACGTCTTTATAGCAGATTCGGCCCTGACCGCGTTAGCAGTTAGGGCCGGAACAGCGGGGATCAGGAGGCGCGCTGGTTGACGTTAATTTCCTGAGCGCGCGGGCTCTGGAAGCGACGATTGTCGATCGCATTCTGACGGTCGGCCACATCCAGGATCTCCTGATTGTTCACCAGCTCCGCCAGCGTAATGTTGTTCAGGAAATCGCTAATGCGCACGCTCAGGTCACGCCACAGGACGTGGGTCAGGCAACGCTCGCCCCCCTGGCAGCCCTCTTTGCCCTGACATTTCGTGGCATCGACGGACTCATCCACCGCGGTGATCACTTCCCCGACAGAGATGGTGTTTGAGGCTTTGCCCAGCAGATAACCGCCGCCCGGACCACGGACGCTGGAGACGAGATCGTTTTTACGCAGCCGCGAGAATAACTGCTCCAGATAGGAGAGCGAAATGCCCTGACGTTCAGAAATATCAGCCAGCGGAACGGGGCCTTCATGAGAGTGAAGGGCAACGTCCAGCATGGCAGTAACGGCATAACGTCCTTTGGATGTCAGTCTCATAGCATACGACCTCAATAGCGTCCGGTTATCGGAGGATTAGCAACAGATGCGCTGAAGTCTGACATTCCTGAGTAAATTGGTCAACTATTTAACCTGGTAAATCAGTCAGGTATTTAACCAGGTAATTTACTCAACTATTATCTGCTTATTTTTTCTCGATTTTCGGCTTTTCAAACGACGACAGCATCCCGCGCAGGATATTCAGTTCGTCGCGTTCCGGACGCGCACGGGTGTAGAGACGACGCAGTTTGCTCATCACCTGGCCCGGCGTCGCTTCACGGATAAAGCCGCTGTTCAGCATCATCTGTTCCATATGCTGATAGAAGCGTTCGAGGTCATCGACCAGCGGATAGGGAGACGCTTCATACGTCGGTTGCGGGGTCGCCTGCTCCTGCGACTGCAGCCAGGCCATACGCACTTCATAGGCGATGATCTGCACGGCCATCGCCAGATTCAGCGAGCTGTATTCCGGGTTCGCCTGAATGGCGACATGATAGTGGCACTTCTGCAGCTCTTCGTTGGTCAGGCCAACACGTTCGCGACCAAATACCAGCGCAACCGGTGCCTGCTGGGCCTCTTCCACACTTTTCACGCCACATTCGCGTCCATCCAGCATCGGCCAGGGCAGCGAACGGGAACGGGCGCTGGTGCCCACCACCAGACTGCATCCGGCAATTGCCTCATCCAGCGAGTCGACGATTTTAGCGTCGCCGATCACATCGCTGGCACCGGCCGCCAGGGAGATCGCCTGGGAGTCAGGCTTGACCAGCGGATTCACCAGATAGAGGTTGGTTAACCCCATGGTTTTCATGGCGCGGGCCACGGAACCCATGTTACCGGTATGGGAAGTTTCGACCAGCACGATACGGATATTTTGCAACATGATTAGGGATACTCAGAAACGGGTCAGTAAAATCAGTGGAGAGAATCCTAACATAAAGCAGGACATTTACCGAACACACTGCTATACTCCGCGCCGTTTTCCCCGTTCTTTAACATCCAGCGAGAGATACCGATGCATCCAATGCTCAACATTGCCGTGCGCGCAGCGCGCAAGGCCGGAAATTTAATTGCCAAATATTATGAAACCCCGGACGCCGTCGAAGCCAGCCAGAAAGGCAGCAACGACTTCGTAACCAATGTTGACCGCGAAGCAGAACGCCTGATTATCGAAATTATTCGTAAATCCTATCCAAAACACACCATCATCACCGAAGAAAGCGGTGAACTGGCGGGTGAAGATCAGGACGTTCAATGGGTTATCGATCCGCTGGATGGCACCTCCAACTTTATCAAACGTTTACCCCACTTTGCCGTCTCTATCGCAGTGCGCATCAAAGGCCGCACTGAAGTCGCGGTGGTGTACGACCCGATGCGCAATGAGCTTTTCACCTCTTCACGCGGTCAGGGCGCGCAGCTGAACGGCTACCGTCTGCGCGGCAGCATTGCCCGCGATCTGGATGGCACCGTTCTGGCGACCGGTTTCCCGTTCAAAATGAAGCAGCATGCGCCTGCTTACATGAACATCCTGACTAAGCTCTTTACGCAGTGCGCCGATTTCCGCCGCACCGGTTCTGCTGCGCTGGATCTGGCTTATGTCGCGGCCGGTCGCGTGGATGGCTACTTCGAGATTGGCCTGAAGCCGTGGGATTTCGCTGCGGGCGAACTGCTGGTGCGTGAAGCGGGCGGTCTGGTCACCGACTTCACCGGTAACCACGGCTATCTGCTGTCAGGAAACCTGGTGGCAGGTAACCCGCGCGTGGTGAAAGCGATGCTGTCAGGCATGCGCGATGAGCTGAGCGAAGCGTTAAAACGCTAAGTTGCAGACGCAAAAAAGGCGGCCTCCTGGCCGCCTTTTTTATTGCCTGTTAAGGCCGATTAACGACGTTCGTGTGACAGCACCTGACGAGGCTGAGTACGACGACCCACCATCCCCATCACGCCAGCCAGTACGGCTTCGATAACCAGCAGAATCAGGGCATACCAGCTCGCTTTGGCGGTGGCGGCAGCGGCTTTCTCACCGGCTTCACGCGCTTTCTGTTCTGCCTGCTGTTTCAGTTCCTGATATTTCTGCATCGCCTGCTGATAGTTCTGCTCGGCTTTGGCCACGATCTGATCCACTTCTTCATCGCTTTTACCGGTGCGGGCTTTGATAATATTCTTCAGCGCATCGCGGTCGGCAGCCTGCAGCGTATCAGAATGACGATCCATCACGCCTTTTAACCAGTTAGTCAGATCAGTATCTGCTGTCTCAGGATGATTGGCGGTATTACTTGCCTGGTTCTCAGCGTTCTGCGCTTCGTTATTCGCGTCCTGCTTCAGGTTCTCTGGCTGTAATTCCGGCTTACCGGTCTGACGCAGAGTGGTTTCCAGTTCATTCTGCAGGCTGTCGAGATTAATGTTATTTTCCTGCAGCTTCTCTTTCGCCATCTGCGTAACGGATGGCGCGGCGGCGGAAATACCGCTGCCCAGTGCCTGGAAACCGGAGCCCACAATATTCATCGCGCCGCCTAATACACTGGTCGCCAGCGCAATAGCCAGGTAAATAGTGAAAATTGTGCTAACGCCGAACATCAGTAATCCGTGCATGGCGCCTTCACGCTGAGCCAGACGGCCTGCGACATAACTACCCGCCGCCATCGCGACCAGCATCTCAATAGCCGTCCAGACCAGCGCGCCGGTGCCAATGCCATCGAGAGGATTCTGTTCTTTCATCGGATCAATGGTGGTGGCACCGATGGCCGTACCCAGCAGCGTCAGAATGATATGAACGATTAACGCGCAAATAACACCGGCAAAGACGGCGCTCCAGGAAATACGCTTCAGCGGTAATCCAGCGGGCCCGGTCGCCAGTGTTTCCGTGTAACCATTATTAAAACGGGTATCAGCCATGAAATATACTCCTCACAATAAACAGAAAGCAGATCTGAACTTTTATCATCCTGACGGCGGAATGCCGTTTTGGTATTAACAGCGTAGACAGGGAATAGTTTTTTCTCCACTAAAGCGGATAGAGAAAAATTAACGAGGTGAATTTAAAGATAATTAACGGGGGAAAACCGGAGAGCGGGAATTTAATTCCCGCTGCGTTTCAGTCAGAAAGGACGAATGCCACCGGCTGGCGTCAGCCGGGCGGCCTGCCATAATGCCACTCCGGCTACGATTAAAATCAGGCTGCCGGTCAGCGTCAGCAGCGGCATAATCAGTCGGGACGTTCCGGCCGCTTCGCGCGGCTGCGCCAGCCGCTGTGCCACCGTACGCGCCTGCTGAACCAGCAGACCAATGGCCGAAATCGTCAGCGCCGTGCCCAGCGCCATCACCGCCGCAGAGAGAACGCCCCAGAGATAGACCCCGATCACTTTGGCAAACAGCAGCATCATAATCGCGCCGGAACAGGGGCGCAGCCCCATCGACACCACCACCAGCAGCTGAGTTTTCACGCTGACATTGCCGCTCATCTGCTGCGGAGTCGGCAGGTGTGCATGCCCGCACCCGCACTGATCACCGTGCTCGTGGTGAGGAGAATGTGGCGCCAGCGGCTGGAACGCGCGAAACGGCGAGGCCGCTGGCGGACGCAGCGCCCGCCACAGCGCCCGCAGCGCCCGATACCCCATCACGATCCCCAGGCCTGTCACCAGCAGGTAACTGCCCTTCTCCAGCCAGAAACTGCTGAGATGCAGCTGGCGCGACGAGGTTTTCAGCAGCACCAGCATCACCGTCACCAGGGCGATCGCCACCGAGCCCTGCAGCAGGGAGGCGAGCAGCGTGAGTCTGATACTGGTTTTTACGCGACTCGGATGGGTTGCCAGAAAGGTGGTGATCACCACTTTACCGTGGCCCGGCCCCAGCGCGTGCAGTACGCCATAGAGCAGGCTGAAGATCACCAGTGAAAGACCGGCCTGATGGGGCTGCTCCGCCACCTGCTGGAGCAGCCAGGTCATCTGCCGGTGCAGATCTTTCTGCCACAGCACGCTCTGCAGCAGAATCTGCGGCCAGCTGAGCCAGACCAGCCCCGCCGCGCTGATAAACAGTGCCGCCATCAGCCAGAGTGGCCAGCGCCGGGCCACCTGGCGCGACGGGGAGATCACTGACATGTCAGCACCACCGTCTGCGCAAACTGACGACCCAGATCGAGTTCTTCAGCCGGTGCGTCCGCCTTGTCCAGTGACAGCGCATACTGCTTCAGCGAGTCGTCAGGCTTTGGCGTATTCAGCGTAAACCGGCAGCGCGTCTGCAGCGCTGCTGGCAGGGTCAGCGCGCCCGCATTGTCATAGAACATATCGACAAAATAGGTGGGATCGAAGGTCAGGATCTCAAAGCGCTGTCCGGTCAGCGTCGGCGGTTCCGCCAGCGGCAGAATGAACTCCAGCACCGCCTTGTGGCCGCTGCGCGACAGGTTGTATTCCGTTGGCAGATTCAAAAACTTTACCCGCTGTTGGTTGTGCCAGATTTCCGAAAAGTAGTGCTGTCCCAGCACGTTGGCCATCACCTCCGCCGCCAGCTTCTTCCACACCACGCTACCAGGCTTCGCCTCGCCCGCGTCATACAGCAGGTCGGCAGAGGTAATCTCATCCATGGTCCAGATCATTTTCAGGCCGGTAAAGGTATCATCCTTCGCCACCAGCTCGGTTTTCATGTCGATGAAGCTGTGTGGATGGGCCAGCAGAGCCGGACTCACGGTCATCAGCAAAAGAAAAAATGCACGTTTCATAATGTTATAAAGTAACGTTCCCGATGAAAAGGATCCACAGGTAACAAAATTTTGTGACCCGCCTTAAACCTCCGGCAAATAAACCGCGTAAACCGCGCAACGGCTAACGGGGTTGACTATTCTTAGCTCAAAATAGCCTGCTGGAAATCTGATTGATGAGTTCTGCTACCCCTTTGGCACCACTCTTCACCCGTTCACAGCGTCAGTGCCATCTTTTATTACTGCTATTTCTGCCATCACCCGCGCTTACACTTGAGAAAGTCTGCCAGCTGAATGGCGTCGATCCTGCTGTTGCCCGACAGGATATCGCGGATGTGGGCCTTGAGATACAGCGATATCACCAGCTGGAATTGCACCAGATGGTCGATGGCAGCTTTCGCCTTCATGGTACAGAGTTGGATCGACGCCTTTGTCTTCTGCACAACCTGCGACGCAGTCTGCGTCTGTCGCCGGATTTCGTCTGCGAGCAGTTTGCCGCGCCTTTGCGTCAGCGTCTTAGAGTGATGAAGATTGAGAAAGCGCTGTGGGATGAGACCAATCTGCAGGCACTTATCCAGCACTGCAGCCTGCGCATGAAGCGTGATTTCAGCGATCGCGATCGGCTGTTTTTGCAGATCTATATGAAGTATGGCCTGTGTCAGCGTCAGCCGGTGCTGTTCAGTGAAACCCAGCGCGCATGGCTGCAGCATAAAGCGGAACGACAGGCCGCGGAGGATGTCATTCATCACTGGCGAAAACGCTGCCATCCTGCGCCGCCCGTCAGTGAGACGGATTTCTGGACGCTGCTGTTCAGCCAGATCCATACGCCTGGCGTGGAGACGGTTGCCCATCCTGCGGAAGAGCAGCTCATGCAGGCGACTCAGCAGCTGATCGATGACTTTGAGCAGTGCGCCGGGGTCACCTTTGCCAACCGTGATGAACTGCTTCATCAACTCTACCCTCATCTGACCCAGGCGCTGGACCGCACCCATTTCACTATCGGTATCGATAATAGCGTGGCCCTGGATGTCAGCCGCCTCTATCCCCGGCTGCTGCGCACCACGCAGCAGGCGCTGCAGCGGTTTGAGCAGCACTATCAGGTGACGTTTTCTCAGGAAGAGGTCAGCCTCGTCACCGTTATCTTTGGTGCCTGGCTGATGCAGGGCAGCGCGCTGCAGGAGAAGCAGGTGCTGCTGCTGACCGGCGACGATGCCGAACTGGAACAGGATGTTGAGCAGCAGATCCGCGAGATTACCCTGCTGCCCGTCAACATCACCTATCAGGATGTGAAACTGTTTCAGCGGGAGGGCGCACCGCGGGACGTGGACATCATCATCTCACCCTACCCGACCTCCCTGCCGCTGTTCTCTCCGCCGCTGGTGCATGCTGAACTGCCGCTGACGCTGCATCATCAGCAGCGGATTCGCTATTTGCTGGAATCGTAACCCGGACGCAGAAACAGCGCAGGCAGCGCGACCAGTGCCATCACCCAGAAGAGATGCCCCTGCAGATGGGCAAACAGAACCCCACAGATCATGGTCATGATCGCAATCCCACCGCCCATCGCCAGCGCCGAATAGAGCGACTGCAGCCGGATCACCTCTGCGCCCTGCCGCGCCGCGATAAAGCGCATCGCCGCCAGATGACAGACGGTGAAGCTGCCGCAGTGGAGAATCTGCGCCACAACCAGCAGCGGCAGCGCAGTGCTGGCTCCCAGCAGGCTCCAGCGGATCAGCGCACAGACGCCCGAGAGCAGCAGCAGATCGCGCGCGCTCCAGCGGCGGAACAGACGGTTGCTCAGGGCGAAAACGATGATTTCCGCCACCACGCCCAGCGACCAGAGATAGCCCACCATCGAGGCAGAATAGCCGCTCTCCTGCCACCAGATTGCACTGAAGCCGTAATAGGCGGCATGTGCGCCCTGCAGCAGCGTCACGCAGAGCATGAATCGCCAGACCGCATTTTCCCGCAGCAGGTCGCGCCAGACCGCCCAGCCGCCGCCTGCGGCGCTCTGCCGTTCGCTGCCCTGCGGCTGCGTGACGGGGTTCAGCATCATGCCGCCCAGCATGGCGATGACGCCAGCGGACAGCAGCTGCAGGATCGCCTGAGAGGAGTAAGCGCTGACCAGCATGCCGGTTAACGCCGAGCTGACGACAAAGGCCAGCGATCCCCACAACCTGACCGGCCCGTACGCCAGGCCAATCTGCTGCGTCCAGGTGGCGGCCAGCGCATCGCTGAGCGGCACCAGTGGCGAAAAGAAGAGGTTAAAGCCGATCATCACGGTCAGCAGCCACATCCACTGCTCCCCTGCCCAGAAACCGGCGGCAGACAGGCAGGTCATCAGCGCCAGCAGGCGCAGTGCGGTGATCAGCCGCCCAGGGTTGCGGACCTGAGAGGCGATCAGCAGGCTGCCGACAAAACGCGCCACCATGCCGCAGCCCAATAGCAGGCCGATCTTTTCCGCATCCAGCCCGGTGCCTTTCAGCCAGACGCCCCAGAATGGCAGGTAGATGCCGTAACAGAAGAAGTATGTGAAGTAGCCCAGTCCGAGCCATCTGGCAGACGCGATTGCCATATTCCCTCCAGCAGGTGTGCCGCATGGCAGCATAAGTGGGCGCTACTCTGGCAGAGCGCCGCGGGACAGGCAATAAAAAAGGATGGCAGATGCCATCCTTTTTATACGGTGTCACAACGGGTTATCGATCAGGCGTAGACCGGCAGACGGCTGCAGATATCCAGCACTTTCTGTTTGGTGCGCTCAATGGTCGCTTCGTCATTGATGTTGTCCAGCACGTCGGCGATCCAGCCCGCCAGCTCACGCACGTCGGCTTCTTTAAAGCCGCGACGGGTCACTGCCGGCGTACCGATACGGATACCGGAGGTGACAAACGGGCTTTTCGGATCGTTTGGCACGCTGTTTTTGTTCACGGTGATGTTGGCACGGCCCAGCGCCGCATCCGCCTCTTTACCGGTCAGGTTTTTGCTCACCAGATCGATCAGGAACAGATGGTTGTGCGTGCCGCCCGAAACGATGTCGTAGCCGCGCGCGATCAGCACCTCCACCATCGCTTTGGCGTTTTTTGCCACCTGCTGCTGGTAGGTTTTGAATTCCGGCTCCATCGCCTCTTTGAAGGCAACGGCTTTACCGGCGATAACGTGCATCAGAGGACCACCCTGCCCGCCAGGGAAGACCGCCGAGTTCAGTTTCTTGTAGAAATCTTCGTCGCCGTTTTTTGCCAGGATGATGCCGCCGCGCGGACCCGCCAGGGTTTTGTGGGTGGTGGAGGTCACGATATGCGCATGCGGGATCGGGCTTGGGTAGACCTCAGCGGCCACCAGACCGGCAACGTGAGCCATATCGACGAACAGCCATGCGCCGACGCTGTCCGCGATCTCGCGCATTTTCGCCCAGTCGCAGACGCCGGAGTAAGCCGAGAAGCCGCCCACGATCATTTTTGGCTTGTGGGTTTTCGCCAGTTCAGCCAGCTCATCGTAGTCAATCTTACCGGCTTCATCGATACCGTAAGCCACGACGTTATAAAGTTTGCCTGACAGGTTAACCGGTGAGCCGTGGGTCAGGTGTCCACCGTGCGCCAGGTTCATGCCAAGAATGGTATCGCCCGGCTGCAGCAGCGCCGTGTAAACCGCGAAGTTAGCCTGGGAACCGGAGTGTGGCTGCACGTTAGCGTAATCGGCACCAAACAGCGCTTTAGCGCGGTCGATAGCCAGTTGCTCAACGATATCAACGTATTCACAACCGCCGTAGTAGCGTTTGCCCGGATAACCTTCAGCGTATTTGTTGGTGAGCTGAGAACCCTGCGCCTGCATAACACGCGGGCTGGTGTAGTTTTCAGAAGCAATCAGTTCAATGTGCTCTTCCTGACGCACTGTCTCCTGCTCCATTGCCTGCCATAACTCGGCATCGTAATCGGCAATGTTCATATCACGCTTTAACATCCGGATCTCCTGACTCAGCTAACTTTCTGACGGTATTTACCCCTCTTCAGGGGCGAAGGCCCACAGTGTAAACCGTTTTAACAGGTGAAGGTAGGGTGAACCGCCTCTTTTTACGCAAACGATTGGCTGGCGACTGGCACCGCTTTTTTACACCTTTTCCCCCGCCTGCCGCCCGGCGTTTAACGCCAGCCAGTGCGCGCCCTTTTAGTTAAATGCACATAAAAGTTGCCACTCTGTTGGCCGGAAAAACGATCTTCATATTTACAGGATGGGCCGTGCCGCCATAAGATGCATTTAAAATACATCTTTTACTGTGAGGCTCTTTTTATGCTTGATGCACAGACTATCGCCACCGTTAAATCGACCCTGCCAGCCATTGCCGCCTGCGGCCCGGCGCTGACGGCACACTTTTATGACCGCATGCTGTCGCGCCATCCGGAACTCAAAAATGTCTTTAACATGAACAACCAGCGTAACGGCGATCAGCGTGAAGCGCTGTTCAATGCGATCTGCGCCTACGGCGCCAATCTGGAGAGTCTGGCCGTGCTGCGGCCTGCGGTGGAGAAGATCGCCCAGAAGCACACCAGCCTGAATATTCAGCCTGAGCAGTACGCCATCGTTGGCGAGAACCTGCTGGCGACCATTGAGGCGCTGCTGAATCCGGGCGATGAGGTGCTGGCGGCATGGGGACGGGCCTATGGCGTGCTGGCGGATCTGTTTATCAGGCGGGAAGCGGAGATCTATCAGGCGACGGAACAGCAGCCTGGCGGCTGGCGCGGCACCCGCGCCTTTCGCATCAGCGCCATCGAGCCGCAGAGCGAAGCGATCAAGAGTTTTACCTTTGCGCCGGTCGGTGGCGGCCCGGTTGCCGCCTTTAAACCGGGCCAGTATCTGACGGTGCATCTGCAGCCCGCCAGCTTCGATCATCACCAGATTCGTCAGTATTCACTGACGCACCTCAGCAACGGCCAGGATTATCGTATCGCGGTAAAACGCGAGCCGCAGGGTACGGTCTCCGGCTGGCTGCATGAGCACGGCAGGGTGGGCGATGTGCTGCAGCTGGCCGCGCCGCACGGCGACTTCTTCCTGGATATCGAGCCGCTCACCCCGGTGGCGCTGATCTCTGCGGGCGTCGGGCAGACGCCGATGCTGGCGATGCTGCATGCGCTGGCGGCCGCTCACCATGCGGCGTCTGTCAGCTGGCTGCACGCGGCGGAGAATGGCAAACAGCACGCCTTTGCAGAAGAAGTGCGCGACACGGGCGCCCCGCTCAGCGATTTCGTCAGCCGGGTCTGGTATCGCCATCCCACGGCGGAGGATGCCGGTCGCTATGATGCGCAGGGCGTGATGGATATCAGCCAGCTCTCCGGGCGGCTCGCCTCACCCGAAACGCACTTTTACCTCTGTGGCCCGCTGCCCTTTATGCAGCATGTGGTGGCGCAGCTGCGTGATGCCGGTGTCGCCGCGCCGCGTATCCACTACGAACTCTTTGGCCCGCACAAAGGGATGTGATGACCCCATAAAAAAAGCCCGCAGCGCGGGCTTTTTTTGTTCTGCCGAAGAGGAAATCAGATCGCCTCTTCGTCCTCCTCGCCGGTACGGATACGCACAACGCGCGCCACGTCGAAGACAAAGATCTTACCGTCACCGATTTTGCCGGTCTGCGCAGTGCGCATAATGGTCTCGACGCAGGTATCAACGATATCGTCGCCAACCACCATCTCGATTTTCACTTTCGGTAAAAAATCGACCATATATTCTGCGCCGCGATACAGCTCGGTGTGCCCTTTCTGACGGCCAAAGCCTTTCACTTCGCTCACGGTCATCCCGGTGATGCCCACTTCCGCTAAGGCTTCACGAACATCATCGAGTTTGAATGGTTTAATAATCGCATCAATCTTTTTCATGTCAGACCCTTTTTCACTCCCTCCATGGTCAGAGGGTATATCAAGTATAAATGTTGCTGGCGCTGTCGGGCGGTAATATCCGGGATTCTTCGGGCGGCCGCAAGCGCTGTCAGACTACGCCGGGTACCGCAATCCCATCCGGGCACCCCGCCCGCGTGCGGAGTTTGGCCAGGCTACTCTTTGAAATCACTGGCATCCAGTTCATGGCGGGACAGCAGCTTATAGAACTCGGTGCGATTGCGTCCGGCCAGGCGTGCGGCGTTGGTGACATTGCCTTTGGTCATCTGCAGCAGTTTTCGCAGATAGTTCAGCTCGAACTGATTGCGGGCCTCCGCGAAGGTCGGCAAGGCGCTGTTTTCGCCACTTAACGCCTGCTCCACCAGCGCATCGCTGATCACCGGCGATGAGCTGAGCGCAACGCACTGCTCAATCACGTTTACCAGCTGGCGAACGTTGCCCGGCCAGCTGGCGGCCATCAGGCGCTTCATCGCGTCGACCGAAAAGCTGCGCACCTGCGGTTTATGGCGCTCCGCGGCCTGGCGCAGCAGATGATTCGCCAGCAGCGGGATATCTTCCGTTCGCTGATGCAGCGCCGGGATTTTCAGGTTCACCACGTTGAGGCGGTAGAAGAGATCTTCGCGGAACTCTTTTTTCTCCATCGCCCTGGGCAGATCGCGGTGCGTCGCGGAGATAATGCGCACATCGATGTCGATGTCGTGGTCGCTGCCCAGCGGCCTCACCTTGCGCTCCTGCAACACCCGCAGAAGCTTCACCTGCAGCGGCTGGGGCATGTCGCCGATCTCATCCAGAAACAGCGTGCCGCCGCCTGCGGTTTTAAACAGGCCGTCACGGGCGCTGACCGCCCCGGTAAAGGCCCCTTTCGCATGTCCGAACAGCTCGGACTCCAGCAGCTGCTCCGGCAGCGCGCCGCAGTTGATCGCCACAAAGGGTTTACCGTTGCGCGGGCTGGCGGCGTGGATCGCCTGTGCCAGCATCTCTTTACCGGTGCCGCTCTGGCCGTTGATCAGCACGCTGACGTCTGACTGCGCCACCATATGCGCCTGCTCCAGCAGCCGCAGCATCAGCGGGCTGCGGGTGACGATCGCCTCGCGCCAGCGGTCGTCGCTGACCGGCGCCTGCTGTGCCAGCGCCTCATCGATCGCTTTGTAGAGCGCATCCCGATCCACCGGTTTGGTCAGGAAGCTGAAGACGCCCTGCTGGGTAGCAGAAACAGCGTCCGGAATGGAGCCGTGCGCGGTCAGGATAATCACCGGCAGACCGGTATGGCGTTTCTGGATCTCGCCAAACAGCGCCAGACCATCCATTTCATCCATCCGCAGATCGCTGATCACCAGTTCGATTTTCTCTTTCTGCAGCAGACGTAACGCTTCGGGCCCGCTGGCCGCCGTGGTGACCTGATAACCTTCGCTGCGCAGACGCATTCCCAGCAGCTTGAGCAGGCTGGGATCGTCATCCACCAGCAGCAGTTTTGCCGCCTGTCTGACCATTACTGTTCCTCATCCTGCGGCAGTGCCGTGCCGTGACCGTTGTCAGAGACATCCGGCGCTTTGCGTGAAGAGAGCTGACGCTCAATGTCAGTCAGCCGCTCCAGCTTATGCTGTGTGTCGCTGAGTTGCTGTTGCTGTTTCACCATCTGCTGGCGCGTCGCCTCCAGCTGGGCATCGCTGCTCTGCTGAAGATGCGCATAGCGGGTGCGCGCCTCGCTGAGGTCGAGCTGCGCCGTCTGGTTGCTGCGCCAGAGCTGAATCAGCGGGCGCAAAGAGGAGGGGAAGTCGCTGCTATAGCGATCCAGGGTTTCCACATAGCGACGGCGCTCGACGGGCGTCACGTTGCCGTTGGACATCAGCACGCCCTGCTTAAAGGCGCGCGACCAGTTCTCTGCCGGCCAGCGGTGGGCTTCTGCCCGGGCTTCCGCGGGCGAAAGATGCTCCGCGCAGTCGATCGCCCGCATCCAGTAGAGGGGATTGTCCAGCGCCTCGCCCTTCTCCACCGGCCACAGGTCGCTGCAGCGGATCGCCAGATAATCAGCGACTCTGACCTCGGGTTCCGCCACCTGATGGCCTGACGGCAGAGAGGAGGTGGCCGGGGAGGTCGTACAGCCGCAGAGCAGCAGCGTGCTCAGCAGCAAAGCGGGTAAATATTTCATCGGTCAGACATTCCCGGCTGTGGTGTTCAGTTCAATTCGAAAACAGACGTCAGCCTGCTCGCAGGGGACCAGCGTCAGGTCGCCGTGCATCCGGCGCAGGCAATCTTTGGCAATACTCAGTCCCAGCCCGCTGCCTTTGACCGGCCCTTTGCGCTGCTGGCTGCCCTGGAAGAAGGGCTCGAAAATCATCGCCTGCTCTTCCGGCGGAATCGGCGCTCCGCTGTTTGCGACCTCAATCCATATCCGATCGCCCTGCTGCTGACTGCGCAGCCAGATGGTACCGGATTCGCTGCCGTAGTTCACGGCGTTCGAATAGAGGTTATCGATGACCCGCATCAGTAACGTCGGTTCGGCAAGGCAGTGGGCGACCCGGAGATCGACCACCGTCTGCATCAGTTTGGCACGCGCTGAGAGCGCGTGGGCGTTTACCACGCTCTCCACGATCTCCGTCACGCTGACGGGTTCCAGCTGAATCGGGCCATCCGCCAGCTTGCGGTTGTAATCCAGCAGCTGCTCGATCAGGCGCTGCAGGTGGCGGCTGCTGCCGTCGAGGATGGTCACCACCTCTTTCTGGTCGGCGTTCAGCGCGCCGGCGACTTCATCCGCCAGCAGCTCGGTGCCTTCACGCAGGCTGGCCAGCGGCGTTTTCAGCTCGTGAGAGAGATGGCGCAGAAACTCGTGACGCTGCGACTCCAGCCACTGCAGTCGTTCGCTCAGCCAGACGATGCGCTGCCCCAGCGAGCGCAGCTCACGCGGGCCGCGGAATTTCACGCTGTTGCCTAGCTCCCGTCCCTCTCCCAGCCGGTTAATCATCCGTTCGATGCGCTTAACCGGGCCGATGATCATGCCGGTAAACAGCAGCATCAGCGCCAGACTGATGATAAACAGGATCAGCGCCTGCCAGCCGAAGAACTGGCCGCGATCGGCGATTTCGCGCTGTAGTTGCAGGCCGCGCGAAAAGACCACCTCGCGCGTATCCTGCACCATCTGCGCGTTGGTGGCGGAGAAGCGGTCCAGCGCCTCTGCGGCCCGCGGCACCGGGTTACCGTTATCACATTGCAGCGGTGTCAGCAGCGGCAGGGTCGCCTGCAGAATCCGGAACACCGGCAGTTCGGGCAGGCTGGCGCTGTGCGAGTTCAGCATTTGACTGTAGCGGGTGTGCTGAGTCTGATAGAGACGCGCCAGCGAGGCGTCATCCAGCACGCAATACTGGCGGTAGCTGCGCTCCAGCTCAACAGCCGTTCGTGCCATCGCCTCACTTCTGCGCACGTCAGTGAAGGTGTTGCGGTTAGTGTCCGCAGCCTGTTCGCTTAACGCCGAGAGACTCTCCCACGCCTGCCAGGCCAGCACCAGCAAGGGCAGCAGCACGAGCACAAACGCCATCAGCACCAGCTGACGCAGCGAACGGGGAAATAAACGCCATTTTTTCACGCAGCCGTTTCCTCAGAAATTTGCTGTCTGGATGCTAGCGGACTCTGTCGGCGGAAGAAAGGGGAAGAAAAGAAAACGGCAGGCTCAATGGCCTGCCGCTGGCGCGACGCGTGAGGCATCGCGTAAAAATGGGTGGAGCCTTACTCAACGTGACGTCCGGTGGTTGATAACGCAAGCGATTATCGGTCAGGTGGACGGCAGGCTCCGTTTGGTGCGTCATTCGGGCTTTATGAGCTCTTTTCCGCCAGGCGGGGCAATCATAAACAGGTGAATGAGCAGTGACAGAATTATAGCAAGTTCCGTGCCAGAAAATAAATCATTATATTTTTCAGCAGATTGAATCAGCCTGCCCTGCGGGCATTGCGAAAATTCTCATGGCAGTCGTCCGATCTGTCTCCGTCAGGCGACATAAACTGGCACGCCTGGCACCGGCATTGAAAATCAAGGGGATAGATGTCGCCATACAGCGACAGTGACCCTGGCCTGCTGTCGCCATTTGCCAACAGCATCACAAAAAAACAGGAGGCACTGCGGCCTCCTGTTTTTTTCAGCGGGTGAGATTACCCCAGCTGCCTGCGCGCATTGCGGAAGATGCGCATCCACGGACCATCCTCGCCCCACTCTGCCGGATGCCAGGAGTTGCTGACGGTACGGAACACGCGCTCCGGATGCGGCATCATGATGGTGACGCGACCACTTTCGTTGGTCACGGCGGTGATGCCGTTCGGTGAGCCATTCGGGTTGGCCGGATAGGTTTCAGTCACCTTGCCGAAGTTATCGACGAAGCGCAGGGCTACCAGGCCTTTCGACTCCAGCGCCGCCAGATGCGCAGCGTCACGAACCTCTACAAAGCCTTCGCCGTGCGAAACGGCAATCGGCATGTGTGAACCGGCCATGCCATCCAGCAGCAGCGACGGACTGGCGGCCACTTCGACCAGGCTGAAGCGCGCTTCAAAGCGCTCTGACTGGTTGCGAACGAAGCGCGGCCAGAGGTCGCTGCCCGGGATCAGCTCACGCAGATTCGACATCATCTGGCAGCCGTTACAGACGCCCAGCGCCAGCGTCTGCGGACGGTGGAAGAAGGTTTCGAAGGTATCACGCACGCGCGGGTTAAACAGAATCGATTTCGCCCAGCCTTCACCGGCACCCAGCACGTCGCCGTAAGAGAAGCCGCCGCAGGCAACCAGCGCCTGGAAGCCATCCAGATCGCGGCGTCCGGCCAGCAGATCGCTCATGTGCACGTCAATCGCGGTGAAACCGGCCCGATCAAAGGCGGCCGCCATCTCCACATGTGAGTTAACGCCCTGCTCACGCAGCACCGCCACTTTTGGCCGTGCGCCCGTGGCGATCATCGGCGCCGCCACATCTTCCTGCGGATTAAAGGTCAGATGAACGTTCAGGCCAGGATCGCTGTCGTTTTTCTTCGCTTCGTGCTCCTGATCGGCACACGCCGGGTTGTCGCGCAGGCGCTGCATCTGCCAGGTGGTTTCGGCCCACCAGGTGCGCAGCGTGGTCCGGCTTTCGCTGTACACCGCGCTCTCTCCGGCACGGATCACGAAGCGATCGCCCGGCTGTGCGCTGCCCAGCAGATGAGTGCAGGCCGCCAGACCGTGATCCGCCAGGATCTGCTCAACCACTGCGCGATCGGCGGCGTTGATCTGGATCACCGCGCCCAGCTCTTCGGTGAACAGCGCGGCCAGGGCATCGCTGCCCAGCGAAGCGATATCCACGTCGACGCCGCAGTGACCCGCAAAGGCCATCTCCGCCAGCGTCACCAGCAGACCACCGTCGGAACGGTCGTGATAGGCCAGCAGTTTCTGCTCCGCAACCAGCGCCTGAATCGCATTGAAGAAACCGGCCAGCTGCGTGGCATCGCGCACGTCGGCCGGTTTGTCGCCGAGCTGACGATAGACCTGCGACAGCGCGGTTGCGCCCAGCGTGTTCGCGCCGTTGCCGAGATCGATCAGCAGCAGCAGGTTATCCTGATCGGCCTGCAGCTGTGGCGTAACCGTGCGGCGGACATCTTCGACACGCGCAAAGGCGGTGATGACCAGCGACAGCGGTGAGGTCATCTCACGCTGCTCGGTGCCTTCCTGCCAGCGGGTTTTCATCGACATTGAATCTTTGCCGACCGGGATGGTGATCCCCAGCGCCGGGCAAAGCTCTTCGCCGACCGCTTTCACCGCTGCATATAACCCGGCATCTTCCCCCGGATGACCGGCTGCGGACATCCAGTTGGCCGAGAGCTTCACGCGCTTCAGTGAACCAATCTGCGTAGCCGCCAGGTTGGTCAGGGCTTCACCGACCGCCAGACGTCCCGATGCCGCAAAGTCCAGCAGCGCCACCGGCGAACGTTCGCCCAGCGCAAAGGCTTCGCCGTGGTAGCTGTCGAGGCTGGCGGTGGTGACCGCGCAGTTGGCCACCGGGATCTGCCACGGACCGACCATCTGGTCGCGCGCCACCATGCCGGTCACGCTGCGGTCACCGATGGTGATCAGGAAGGTTTTCTCTGCCACAGCGGGCAGATGCAGGACGCGGTTCACCGCGTCGACCAGCGTGATCCCGTCGCGCTGCAGGGCCACGCCCTGAGCCTGCTGAGTGACCACATCGCGCGTCATCTTCGGCGTTTTGCCCAGCAGGACATCGAGCGGCATATCGATCGGCTTATTGCCGAAATGGCTGTCTTCCAGGCTCAGGTGCAGCTCTTCGGTTGCTTCACCGATGACCGCAAACGGTGCGCGCTCGCGCTGGCAGATCGCCTCAAACTGCGCCAGCTGCTCAGGGGCCACGGCCATCACATAACGTTCCTGCGATTCGTTGCACCAGACTTCCAGCGGGCTCATGCCTGGCTCATCGCTCAGGATGTCGCGCAGGTTGAAGCGGCCGCCACGACCGCCGTCGCTGACCAGCTCCGGCATGGCGTTGGAGAGACCGCCTGCACCCACGTCGTGGATAAACAGAATCGGGTTTTTGTCACCCAGCTGCCAGCAGCGGTCGATCACTTCCTGACAGCGGCGTTCCATCTCCGGGTTGTCACGCTGCACCGAGGCGAAGTCGAGATCGGCATCCGACTGACCCGAGGCCATTGATGACGCCGCGCCGCCGCCCAGGCCGATATTCATGGCCGGACCGCCCAGTACCACCAGCTTCGCGCCGACGACGATCTCCCCTTTCTGGACGTGGTCGGCACGGATGTTACCGATGCCGCCCGCCAGCATGATCGGCTTGTGATAGCCGCGCAGTTCGGTGCCGTTGTGGCTGGTCACCTGCTCTTCATAGGTACGGAAGTAACCGTTCAGGGCAGGACGACCAAATTCGTTGTTAAACGCCGCGCCACCCAGAGGGCCTTCGGTCATGATCTCCAGCGCGCTGACGATGCGGGCCGGTTTGCCGAAGTCCTCTTCCCACGGCTGTTCGAAGCCCGGGATACGCAGGTCAGAGACCGAGAAGCCGACCAGGCCCGCTTTTGGCTTGGAGCCGCGTCCGGTGGCCCCCTCATCACGGATTTCCCCCCCGGAACCGGTCGCCGCACCCGGCCACGGTGAGATCGCCGTTGGGTGGTTGTGCGTTTCGACCTTCATCAGGATATGCGCCGCTTCCTGATGCCAGCGATACTGATCTTCGCCGGCGTCCGCAAAGAAGCGGCCCACTTCGGAGCCTTCCATGACGGCGGCGTTATCTTTATAAGCCGAGAGCACGTAGTCCGGCGTCTGCTCCATCGTATTCTTGATCATCTTAAACAGCGACTTCGGCTGCTTCTCGCCGTCGATCACCCAGTCGGCGTTGAAGATCTTGTGACGACAGTGCTCCGAGTTCGCCTGAGCAAACATATAGAGTTCGATGTCGTTTGGATTGCGGCCCAGGGCAGTAAACGCCGCCACCAGGTAGTCGATTTCATCGTCGGCCAGCGCCAGACCCAGCGCGGTGTTTGCCTGAACCAGCGCCTCACGGCCCTCGCCCAGCAGATCCACACTTTTCACCGGCTGCGGCGTATGGTGCGCGAAGAGCTGCTCCGCCTGCGCCAGATCGCTGAAGACCGTTTCCATCATGCGATCGTGAAGCAGTGTACCCAGCGTCTGCCACTGCGCTTCTGTCAGCTGCGGTGCCTGCACATAAAAGGCCAGACCGCGCTCCAGACGGCGCACCTGCGGCAGGCCGCAGTTATGGGCAATGTCGGTGGCTTTGGAGGACCAGGGGGAGATGGTACCGGGACGTGGCGTCACCAGCAGCAGACGCCCCTGCGGGGCATGTTCAGCCAGAGAGGGACCATATTTCAGCAGGCGCTGCAGACGGCTCTGTTCGTCGGCGCTTAAGGGCGTGCTGACATCAGCGAAATGGATGTACTCAGCGTAAATATCACTCACCGGCAGATGAGCGTCCTGAAAGCGGGTCAGCAGTTTGTTTACACGAAATGCCGACAGGGCGGGCGAACCACGCAGAATTTCCATTAATAAGTCTCTCGTCAGGGCGCCGGGCGACGCAAATTGGGCGCAACAGGGAAAACGGGGCGTATTATAGAGAAAGCGACCTCGCGACGAAACCGTTTGCGCAGAATTTTTGGCGACCCGGATTTGCCTGAATTTTGCGCAAAAGCTGCTATAAAAGTTGCTCAGCGTCATTTTGTTGCGCAGAATGCCCCTCGCTCTGGGAGTTCAAAGAAGATAAATACTGCCTTTAAAAGACAGAGGCCTTAGAGCCAGCGAGAGATAACTATTTGAAACGCCTAAAATTTAATTATCTGTTTATCGGTCTGGTTGCCGTGCTGCTCGCGTTGGCGCTGTGGCCATCCGTTCCCTGGTACGGGGGCGGTCAGGACGCGATTTCACAGATCAAATCACGGGGAGTGCTGCGTGTCAGTACCATCAATTCCCCGTTAACTTACTACACAGTGAACCACTCTCCGGCCGGTATGGATTATGAGCTGGCAAAACGCTTCGCCGATTATCTGGGCGTTAAACTGAAGGTAACGGTTCGTCCTAACCTGAGCGACCTGTTTGACGATCTGGATGATGGCAAAGCCGATGTGCTGGCTGCGGGCCTGAACTACAACCGCGAGCGCCTGACCCGCTATCAGACCGGGCCGGGTTACTACAACGTTTCGCAGCAGCTGGTCTATCGTGTGGATAAGCCACGCCCTAAAAACCTCGGTGATCTGAAGGGGCGGCTCACGGTCGCATCCGGTTCGGCCTACCTCTCCACGCTGAAGAGCGCGCGTTCCAGCCAGTTCCCCGATCTGGACTGGGCGATCGCCACCGATCAGAGTCCTAAAGCCCTGCTGGAAGCGGTGGCCGACGGCAAGCTGGATTATACGATTGGCGACTCCGTGACGATCGCCCTGCTGCAGCGCATCTATCCGCAACTGGCGGTGGCGTTCGACGTGACCGATGAAGAGCCGGTCACCTGGTATGTGCGGCACAGCGACGATGACAGCCTGAATGCCGCGATGCTCGACTTCTTTAATGGCATGGGTGAAGAAGGGGCGATGGCGCGACTGGAGGAGAAATATCTTGGCCATGTCGGCACCTTCGATTATGTGGATACCCGCACCTTCCTGCGCGCCATCGACAATACGCTGCCCGACATCAAACCGCTGTTTGAGAAGTATGCCACCAGCATCGACTGGCGACTGCTGGCGGCGATCGCCTATCAGGAGTCGCACTGGAATCCGCAGGCCACCTCACCGACCGGCGTGCGCGGCATGATGATGCTGACCCGCAACACCGCCGACAGTCTGGATGTGGGCGACCGGACCGATCCGGAACAGAGCATTCGCGGCGGCAGTCAGTACCTGCAGGATATGATGGCGAAGGTGCCGCAGACCATCCCGGAAGATGAGCGCATCTGGTTCGCGCTGGCGGCTTATAACATGGGCTATGCCCATATGCTCGATGTGCGCAAGCTGACGGCCCGCCAGGGCGGTAATCCCGATAGCTGGGCGGATGTGAAGCTGCGCCTGCCGATGCTGAGCCAGAAGCGCTACTACGCGCAGACGACCTATGGCTACGCGCGCGGGCATGAAGCCTATAACTATGTGGAGAATATCCGCAAGTATCAGATAAGCCTGGTGGGCTACCTGCAGGAGCAGGAGAAGCGCCTGGCGCGGCAGGCCGAAGCGCAGGCGGAGCTGGCCAGAGGCTATCCGGCGGTCGAACCGACGATCGCCATGAACTAACCCTGGCGTTGCGCCTGGCGCAGCGCTTTTTTCTGCTCGCGACGCATACGGAAGAAGTCGCTCAGCATGGCGGCACACTCCTCCGCCAGCACGCCACTGTGAAGCTCAACCTGATGGTTCATGCCAGGATGGCCAAGCACATCCAGCAGCGACCCCGCCGCCCCGCTTTTGATATCGTGCGCGCCATAGACCAGCCGGGTGATGCGGCTGTGCACCATCGCACCGGCGCACATCACGCACGGCTCCAGCGTGACGTAGAGCGTGGTATCCAGCAGACGATAATTCTCCAGCACCTTGCCGCCCTGCCGCAGCGCCATGATCTCCGCATGCGCCGTAGGATCGTGCTGACCGATGGGCCGGTTCCACCCTTCGCCAATCACCTGGTCGTTCTGCACCAGCACGGCGCCGACCGGCACCTCGCCCTGCGCCCAGGCGCGACGCGCCAGGTCGAGCGCATGGCGCATCCAGTATTCATCTTGTTGTTTCATGCAGACCACTCCGGGCGACTGAAAAGCGGCGCATTATAGCGAGCTCCTCCTGCGTGTCGAAACTTATTCCAGCTGCTGCAGCTCACCCGCGGGCGTCACGCGCCAGCGATGCTGGCAGAAAAACAGCAGCGGGTTGTCCTGCTTGCTGTCGCTGTAGCCGCTGTAGAGCTGCAATGGCGTGCCGATTTTCTCTTCGAGCTGCGCCACCTTTTCATGCCCCAGGCAGCGCATCGACAGCACCCGGCCGCCCCAGCCGCGCTGCATCTGGCTGGCGATCAGTTTTACCCGTGGCAGAAACGCCGAGTCGTAATAGACCTGCTCCACCAGCGACTGCGGCGATCCGGTGATCAGCCAGACATCCGCATCATCACTGCCCAGATATTCGGTCAGGCGCTGCTGCACCACCGGAAAGGCCCTGACGCGCAGGCGGAACCACTGCGCAAATTCCGCTTCCAGCCGCAGCAGGGTCTGTTCTGAGCGGCCGAAGGTAATCGACCAGAGCAACAGGCTCATGGGCCAGCGGGCGGCCCGCCCTTTCAGCAGCAGGCCGATCCCCACCACCGGCAGCAGTGGCACCACCAGCAGCAGGTTAAGCGGGCGGCGACGCAGCAGATAGCGCATAAAGGTGCCAAACATATCCTGCTGGTGCAATGTGCCATCCAGGTCAAAAAATACGATGCGACGATGTGTTCCCCTGGTCAAACAGCTCTCCTTCAGACAGATTCCGGGATGATAAAGAGTAGTGTAGCCATCATCAGGCGGCTCGGCGATGCGTGTCATTTTTAATTCCGATGACTACAATGCCTGATGAATAGTTTATTCTTCTCCGATTATTCCTGAACGATGAGGATTGGGCATGAGTTCACTGCTGCGCATTCGCCAGCTTTATCCACGTCTGGCCTTGAACGAGCGTCGGCTGGCGGATTTTTTACTGTCGCAACCCGATCGGGCGCGCCACCTGAGTTCGCAGAAGCTGGCGGAAGAGTCCGGCGTCAGCCAGTCGAGCGTCGTCAAGTTTGCCCAGAAACTGGGATACAAAGGCTTTCCGGCGCTGAAGCTGGCCCTGAGTGAGTCACTGGCGGACAAGGATGCCATTACCGTGCACAACCATATTCTCAGCGACGACCCGCTCAAGATGGTGGGCGAGAAGCTGCTGACCGAAAAGCTCTCGGCGATCCGCGCCACGCTGGATATCAACAGCGAAGAGAAGCTTAACGACGTGCTGCAATTACTGAAGAATGCCCGGCGCATTCTGCTGGTGGGTATCGGCGCCTCGGGCCTGGTGGCAAAGGATTTCTCCTGGAAGCTGATGAAGATTGGGATTAATGCGGTCGCGGAGCAGGACATGCACGCGCTGCTGGCCAGCGTTCAGGCGATGGGGCCCGGCGATGTGCTGCTTGCCATCTCCTACACCGGGGAGCGGCGCGAGATCAATCTGGCGGCGCAGGAAGCCGCGCAGGTGGGCGCTGATGTGGTGGCCTTCACCGGCTTTACCCCCAACACGCTGCAGCAGAGCGCCAGCTACTGCCTCTATACGGTGGCCGAAGAGCAGAGCACACGCAGCGCGGCGATCTCCTCCACCACCGCGCAGCTGGCCCTGACCGACCTGCTGTTTATGGCGCTGGTGCAGAACGATCCGGAACGCGCCTCCAGCCATATCCGCCACAGCGAGGCGCTGGTGAAAAAGCTGGTCTGATCAGCGGCAGCGCGTATAATACCCGCGCTTTTTCTGTTGTTATCAGGTGGGAAAGATGGCGCTGTTGATTACGTCCAGATGCATTAACTGCGATATGTGTGAACCGGAGTGCCCGAACCAGGCCATTTCGCTGGGCGATGCGATCTATGAAATCGATGTCAGTCGCTGTACCGAATGCGTCGGTCACTATGAGGTGCCGACCTGCCAGCAGGTCTGCCCTATCGACAACACCATTATCACAAACCCACAGCACATCGAATCACGCGATGCGCTGTGGGAGAAGTTTGTGCTGCTGCACGGCTAGCTCTCGATAATCACCGTGGCACAGGCGTAGTGACGCTCATCGGCCAGCGTCACATGAACCCGGTTAACCCCCAGGTTCTGCGCCACTTCCGCCGCATGCTGAAAGAAACGTAATCCCGGTTTACCCAGCTCATCGTTGTAAACTTCGAACTGATTAAACGCCAGCCCGCCGCGAATGCCGGTGCCAAAGGCTTTGGCGGCCGCCTCTTTGACCGCAAACCGCTTGGCGAGAAAGCGCACCGGCTGATGATGGGCCTGATACTGCTGCCATTCCGCTTCGCTCAGGACCCGACGCGCCAGCCTGTCACCGGCGCGTTCGATCACCCCGGCGATGCGTTCAATCTCCACGATGTCGGTGCCCAGTCCCAGAATAGCCATCAGCGACGCGCTTCACGCAGCAGCTGTTTCATCTCTTTCACGGCATCCGGCAGGCCACTCATCACGGCACGGCCGATAATGGCATGGCCGATGTTGAGCTCGTGCATTTCCGGCAGCGCCGCAATCGGCAGCACGTTGTGGTAGGTCAGGCCGTGGCCGGCATTCACCTTCAGCCCCAGGCTGGCGGCAAAGGTCGCGGCGTGACGGATCCGCGCCAGCTCGGCGTCGCGCGCCAGTCCCTCCGGAGCTTCGGCGTAGGCGCCGGTGTGAATCTCGATGTAGGGCGCGCCGCTGGCCACCGCCGCCTCGATCTGGCGATGATCGGCATCGATAAACAGCGACACCAGAATGCCCGCGTCACTCAGCAGACGCACGGCCGCGTTCATCTTCTCCTGCTGCCCCGCCACATCCAGACCGCCTTCGGTCGTCACTTCCTGACGCTTTTCCGGCACCAGACAGCAGAAATGGGGACGGATATCGCAGGCGATGCCGATCATCTCGTCGGTAACCGCCATCTCCAGATTCATGCGCGTCTGGATGGTGTCACGCAGGATGCGCACATCGCGGTCGGTGATGTGACGACGATCTTCGCGCAGGTGAACGGTAATGCCATCCGCGCCCGCCTGCTCGGCGATAAACGCCGCCTGCACCGGATCGGGATAGTTTGTGCCACGGGCGTTTCGCACCGTGGCAATGTGATCGATATTGACGCCTAACAGCAACTCAGCCATGACCATCCTCACTTCTTTTCCATCGTGATGTTGAGTGTACCGCGCAGACCCCGCAGGCGGTACAACCCGCGCTATTCATCTGCCTGTTCAGGCTTTTTCTTCGGGACAAACTGGCGGAACAGCTCCTGACTTTTCAGCGGCTTGCCACCCAGATAGGGCTTCAGGGCGATGCGGGTAAATCGCTTGGCGGCGCGCAGTGTGGCGGCATCCGGAAAGTCCCGCTCATAGAGGGCGCGCAGTTCGCGGCCGGTAAAGCTGCGCTGACCCACCACCAGGCTGGCGATAAACCCGCGCTCTTCACGGTAGCTGTAGGTCATCTCATCGCTGACCGCCTCGCCACTGCCAGCGCAGTGCAGGAAATCGACGCCGTAGCCCAGATGACCGAGCAGCGCCAGCTCGAAGCGGCGCAGCGCCGGTTCCGGCTGACCGTGGGTCGAGGCTAACGCCTGGAGGCAGTTGAGATAATCGAAGAAGAGTTCGGAGAAGGGAAACTCCTGCTGCAACACGCGGGAGACCAGCTCATTGACATAAAGACCGCAGTAGAGCGTGATGCCGCTGAGCGGTAAGGCCAGCGACACCGCTTCGGCATTGCGCAGGGTTTTAACTTCGCCGCGCCCGCTCCAGCGTACCAGCAGCGGGGTAAAAGGCTGTAACGCGCCTTTCAGCTGCGAGCGCCGCGACCGGGCGCCCTTGGCCAGCACCCGCACCCGCCCTTCACTTTCGCTGAACAGGTCGAGCAGCAGACTGGTTTCGCTGTAGGGACGACTATGCAGCACAAAGGCGCGTTGCCAGCCTTCCATTGAATCAGAGATCGTCTGTATAACCCAGGCTGCGCAGCGCACGTTCGTCGTCTGCCCAACCGGATTTCACTTTCACCCACAGTTCGAGATGCACTTTGGCTTCAAACATCTCTTCCATATCCCTGCGCGCTTCGGTTCCGATAACTTTGATTTTGGCCCCTTTGTTGCCAATCACCATCTTCTTCTGGCCTTCGCGCTCAACCAGAATCAGGCCGTGGATGTCGTAACCGCCACGTTCGTTCGTCACGAAACGCTCGATCTCTACGGTGACCGAGTAAGGCAGTTCCGCGCCCAGGAAGCGCATCAGTTTTTCGCGGATCATCTCCGACGCCATGAAACGCTGAGAGCGGTCGGTGATGTAATCTTCCGGGAAGTGATGATCGGCCTGCGGCAGATGCTTGCGGGTAATCGCCGCAATGGTATCGACGTTCTTGCCGCTTTCCGCCGAGATCGGCACGATATCCAGGAAGTTCATCTGCTGGCTCAGGAACTGCAGATGCGGCAGCAGAATGGTTTTGTCCTGGATGTTGTCGACCTTGTTGACCGCCAGTACCACCGGCACTTTGTTGTCGCGCAGTTTGTTCAACACCATCTCGTCATCGGGCGTCCAGCGCGTACCTTCAACCACGAAGATCACCAGCTCGACGTCACCGATTGAACTGCTGGCTGCGCGGTTCATCAGACGGTTAATGGCGCGCTTCTCTTCCATGTGCAGGCCCGGGGTATCGACGTAGATCGCCTGATAGTCACCCTCGGTGTGAATGCCCATGATGCGGTGGCGCGTGGTTTGCGGCTTGCGCGAGGTGATCGACACCTTCTGCCCCAGTAACTGGTTCAGTAAGGTGGATTTACCGACGTTGGGTCGGCCAACAATCGCGACAAAGCCGCAATAAGTAACGTTTTCGCTCATTCGAGTCCTGAATTGTTCAGCGCCTGAGAAGGCGCCGAAAGAGTGCTATTTGAATCGTGTGTCATTCAGCGTCTGCTGACGCCGGGACAGCTCTGTGTCCGGTGTTATCGCGCCACTGCGGACGCCGTGACGCCGGCAGAGCTATTCGAGACCTAATTTTATCAGCGCCTGTTCCGCTGCTGCCTGCTCAGCTTTACGGCGGCTGGAGCCGACACCGACAACCGGCTCGGCCATGCCACTCACCTGACAGTGAATGGTAAATTCCTGATCGTGGGCTTCGCCACGGACCTGCACCACCAGATAACTGGGCAGCGGCAGATGACGTCCCTGCAGATACTCCTGCAGTCGCGTTTTCGGATCTTTTTGCTTATCGCCCGGACTGATTTCGTCGAGGCGGGTCTGATACCAGTCGAGGATCAGCTGCTCGACCCGTTCGATACTGCTGTCGAGGAAGATGCCGCCAATCAGCGCTTCCACCGTATCGGCCAGAATCGATTCGCGACGGAAACCGCCGCTTTTCAGCTCGCCCGGCCCTAAACGCAGGCACTCGCCGAGATCAAATTCGCGCGCCATCTCCGCCAGCGTATTGCCGCGCACCAGCGTGGCACGCATGCGGCTCATGTCACCTTCGTCAACCCGCGGGAAGCGGTGATAAAGGGCATTCGCAATCACATAGCTAAGAATAGAGTCGCCAAGAAATTCCAGGCGTTCATTGTGCTTACTGCTGGCGCTGCGGTGCGTCAGGGCCTGCTGTAACAGTTCCGAATGAGTAAAAGTGTAGCCCAGTTTGCGCTGAAGCTTGTTAATCAGGATGGGGTTCATGCGATTCCAGTTCTTTGTTGCGTCTGTGACTCTGCATACCAAACGGGGCTGGCAGTCCAGCACGTTCCGTTTGGTGTGCAGTGGCCTCCCTGAGGAGGCCACCCGATTTGCCTGTTAAACAGACAATGATTTAGTGGATACCGCCGATGCGACTGAATCGCACGCCGGTTGGCCACTGCCCTTCTTGTTTCTCAAAGCTCATCCAGATAGCGACCGCTTTACCCACCAGATTGCGCTCCGGGACAAAGCCCCAGTAGCGGCTGTCGGCGCTGTTATCGCGGTTGTCGCCCATCATGAAGTATTGCCCTTTCGGCACTACCCAGGTCGCCTGCGGCTGACCCGGCTGCTGATAATACATGCCCGCCTGACTCTGCGCTTCGTTAACCAGCAGGATGTCATGCGTGACGTTGCCGATCGTCTCTTTGCGGGTGCCCAGGCGCAGTCCGCCACGCAGCGTGTCGCCCTGCGGCACCTGGTAGAAGCCGTTGCCGGTTTCGTTGCCATCAAAGCCGCTGAAGGTCTGAATGAAATTGCTCGGCTCAACGTCAGTGTAGGTCACCGGTAACGCCGACACGCAGGCTTTTTCATCGGCACACGCCGGTTTCACCGTCAGCGTTTTGCTGTAAGGATCATAGATGACTTTGTCGCCCGGCAGGCCAATTACGCGCTTGATGTAGTCCAGACTCGGATCTTTCGGGTATTTGAATACCGCGATATCTCCGCGTTTTGGCTGACCGGTCGGGATCAGCGTGGTCTGGGTAATCGGATCCTTGATGCCGTAGGCGAACTTCTCCACCAGGATGAAGTCGCCGATCAGCAGGGTCGGCATCATCGAACCCGACGGGATCTGGAACGGTTCGTAGATAAACGAACGCACGATGAAGACCACGGCCAGCACCGGGAACACGGAGGCGGTGGTTTCCACCCAGCCTGGCTGAGAAGAGACCTTCGCCAGCGTTTTGCTGTCGAGCGCATTACCGGTCTGCGCCTGGGCCGCCGCCTGTTTCGCACGACGCTCAGGCGCCCATTTAAACCGATCAATAACCCAGACGATGCCAGTAATCAGCGTCGCTATCGCCAGAATCAGGGCGAACATATTAGCCATCAGAAATCCTTATTTGCTGTCCTTACCGACATGCAGAATGGCGAGGAACGCTTCCTGTGGCAGCTCAACGTTACCTACCTGCTTCATGCGTTTCTTACCATCTTTCTGTTTCTGCAACAGTTTCTTCTTACGACTCACGTCGCCGCCATAACATTTGGCCAGCACGTTTTTACGCAGCTGTTTCACCGTCGAACGCGCGATGATGTGGTTGCCGATGGCAGCCTGAATCGCGATATCGAACTGCTGACGCGGGATAAGATCTTTCATCTTCTCCACCAGATCGCGTCCGCGATAAGGGGCGTTGTCGCGGTGCGTGATCAGCGCCAGCGCATCCACACGTTCACTGTTAATCAGAACGTCAACGCGCACCATGTCAGACGGCTGGAAGCGTTTGAAGTTGTAATCCAGCGAGGCGTAACCGCGTGAGGTCGATTTCAGACGGTCGAAGAAGTCGAGCACCACTTCCGCCATCGGAATTTCGTAGGTCAGCGCAACCTGCTTGCCGTGATAAACCATGTTGGTCTGCACGCCACGCTTCTCGATACAGAGCGTGATGACGTTGCCCAGATACTCCTGCGGCAGCAGCATGTGACATTCGGCAATCGGCTCACGCAGCTCTTCGATGTTGTTCAGCGGCGGCAGCTTGGACGGGCTGTCGACATACACCACGTCACCACTGGTGGTCACAACTTCATACACGACCGTCGGGGCAGTGGTGATCAGATCGAGATCATATTCGCGCTCCAGACGCTCCTGAATGATCTCCATGTGCAGCAGACCCAGGAAGCCGCAGCGGAAACCAAAGCCCAGCGCCGTTGAGCTTTCCGGCTCATAGAACAGGGAGGCGTCGTTCAGGCTCAGTTTGCCGAGCGCGTCGCGGAAGGCTTCATAGTCATCAGAGCTGATCGGGAACAGACCGGCATAAACCTGCGGCTTCACTTTCTTAAAGCCCGGCAGTGCTTTGTCCGCCGGGTTACGCGCGGTGGTCAGCGTATCGCCCACGGGCGCGCCGAGAATGTCTTTGATCGCGCAGACCAGCCAGCCCACTTCACCGCAGTTCAGTTCAGTGCGGTCGACCTGTTTCGGCGTGAAGATCCCCAGGCGGTCAGCATTGTAGGTCTGACCGGTACTCAGGACTTTGATCTTGTCGCCCTTGCGCATGGTGCCGTTTTTCACACGCACCAGCGAGACAACGCCCAGGTAGTTATCGAACCAGGAGTCGATGATCAGCGCCTGCAGCGGGCCATCCGGATCGCCTTCCGGCGGCGGAATATCACGCACCAGGCGTTCCAGCACGTCCGGTACGCCAACGCCGGTCTTGGCGGAACAGCGCACCGCATCGGCAGCGTCGATACCGACGATATCTTCAATTTCCTGCGCGGCGCGCTCGGGATCGGCGGCGGGCAGGTCAATCTTGTTCAGAACCGGCACCACTTCCAGATCCATCTCCATCGCGGTGTAGCAGTTCGCCAGTGTCTGCGCTTCAACACCCTGACCGGCGTCCACCACCAGCAGTGCACCTTCACAGGCGGCCAGTGAGCGGGAAACTTCGTAAGAGAAGTCAACGTGGCCCGGGGTATCGATGAAATTGAGCTGGTAAGTTTCGCCGTCTTTCGCGTGGTAATCGAGCGTCACGCTCTGGGCTTTGATGGTAATGCCACGCTCGCGCTCCAGATCCATTGAATCGAGAACCTGCGCAGCCATCTCACGGTCAGTGAGGCCACCACAGATCTGAATAAGGCGGTCAGAGAGCGTAGATTTACCATGGTCGATGTGAGCGATGATGGAGAAATTTCTTATGTGCTTCATTTATTGGGATATCTTCGCTTAAAATTCAGTTGAAAATCTGAGCACAGACACATTCAGGAAGATCGCTCTTTACCCACAATCCTGTCAGCCTCATTAATGACGACGCATATTACACTGTTAACGCCGCGCATAAAAGAATGGAACGTGGTGGAAGCGAAACAGATATCTGCGCAGGGCAGAACAGACAAAGGCCGCGGAGTGCGCGGCCTGGACGTGCGTTACGCTTCGCTTTCAACACGCAGCGCATCGGGCGGTAAGGCGATGTTGAGAATGACGGGCTGAAAGGCTTCGCGATCGCCAAATTTCATTGAAACGCCTTTGGCGACGATGAATCCACCGATGCCGCCCAGCAGCGCACCACAGGCGGCCGCCAGGTCGCTGCCGAAGAGCGATTGAAACAGCCCCGCCACCAGAAACAGGCCAAAGAGCGGCGTCATGTAGACCAGCAGCGCCGATCCAAGCAGGCTGCTCTCTTTGATGCCCAGCTCAATGCGCTGACCCGGCTGCAGCGGCTTGCTGCTGGCAATCTGCATCACATGTGCATTCTTCGGGCCGAGCTTGTTGAGCATATGGCTGCCGCAGCCTTTGCGCGCCTGGCAGCTGTTGCAGGAGGTTTTTGCTTCAGTGTGCAGCGTGGCGATGCCATCCTGCCATGCCACCACGGTGGCCCATTCTCTCATCATTTTTGTGACCCCAGGTCGATGCTGTCCGCAATACGTTTCGCAGTAGACGGCGGCAGTTCGCCGATTACCGCAATTTCGCTATTATTGCGCACAACGGTCTGGACCGTACGACGCCCAGTGCGCAATGTCTGCGTATTACTGGTTTTATCGGCTGGCGTCACGTTAATCGCAAAGCTAAACAGACCATCGCTGTAGAGCTTTGACTCCATATTTTTATTCAGGCCCGGCAGCGTACGGCGGTTCTGCGACACCAGCGTCATCCCGGCGGGTATCCAGCCAGGCTGCCAGCTGAGCGTCACCGCATCGCCTTTCGGCACGGAGAGCGACGGTGGCAGATTCGCCTTTTCCAGCCCCTGCATCAGGTTACGCACGCCCTCATCCACTGCAAAGCTGATGACGCGGAACTGCTCCAGCGTTTCGCCATCGCGATCGAGCAGGTCGATGCGCAGCGGCAGCTTGGTGTCCACATCCAGCCAGACCACATAACTGTAGCGGGTGCCATCACGCGACACGATGCGCAGCACATCGCACATCTGATCGGCGATGCGCGAGCGGCCAACCGTGATGAAATCGTAGGCGGAGGAGAGCTTGGTGAAATCCGCAAAAATCACCGAAGGCAGTGCATCGATGATGTGCGTGCCAGGCAGGGAAAAGGGATCGAGCCCCGGTTCGAAGTAGCTGATATCGTTGCCACGCTGGATCACTTCCCGGCGCGGCCCGTCCATCTGCAGCAGCTGCGCAAAAATCCGGTTATCGATCACCGCGTGACGATAACGCAGCGATTCGATGCCGATGCGTGAGACGTTGATATAGGCGAATTCGTAGTTGAGATTCTGGCTTGCCTGCTCCATCTGCTGTAATAGCGCCCCGGACGCAGAGGTTTGCGCCGGGGCCGCAGATGACCATAACAGGCTGCCTGCCAGCAGGCTAACAGCATACCAAAGCGGCTTCATTACTGCTGTTGCTGTCCTAAAGATTGGTTTCCGGGAACATCAACCTGTGCCTGTTTTGGCGCACTGGTTTCAAACTGCAGCTGATCCGCATGCAGGCGACGCTGGAGTTCATAATCCTGCAGCATCGCATTCACGCGACGACGCTGGTCCTGAACCTGCTGATTGGCGCTGTTAGTGTCAAACGCATCAGACGGCACGCCCAGGCTGACCGGAGAGGCTTTGCCCATCATCGGCAGCGTGTTGAAGACCGGCGAGTCAGACGTCTGTGTGGCGCTGCCCTGCGGCTGGTTGTAGTGCTGAACGCCCACGATCACCGCCAGAGAAACACAGGCCGCCACGCCAACCTGGGTCAGCTGCGCCGCCCACGGACGCGCTTTTTTCCAGAATGGCATTTTTTCCCAGCGGGAAGGTTCTGGCTGAGCTTCAGGGATCAGCGTAGTCACGGTGCGCAGAGGCTCTTTTTCAATGGCCGCCGCGACGCGCGCAGAGATATCAAAATGCAGATGTTCACCGACATCGCCGCGCATCGTATCGCGAATCAGATGATAGCTCGCCCAGCTTTTCTGTAATTCTGCGTCCTTCGACAAGGCGGAAAACAGCTCGTTGTCTAAGGTCTCACCATCCATTAAAGCGGAAAGTTTTTCTTTCTGCATGCCTATGTACCCTTCCAGTAGCCGTTATCACTAACGTTGGATAAGCGGTTGAACTTTGTTATCAATGGCCTCTCGCGCACGAAAGATACGTGATCGAACAGTGCCTACCGGGCAATCCATAATGACGGCGATCTCTTCATAACTCAGACCGTCCAGTTCCCTGAGGGTGATTGCCATACGCAAGTCCTCGGGTAGCGCCTCGATGGTACGAAAGACAATTTGTTTCAATTCGTCAGACAACATTAAGTTCTCAGGGTTCGAAATTTCTTTTAATGCACTCGCACTTTCGAAATTTTCCGCATCAATCGCATCCACATCGCTGGATGGCGGACGACGCCCCTGAGCAACCAGGTAATTTTTCGCTGTGTTAACCGCAATGCGGTACAGCCAGGTATAAAACGCGCTATCGCCCCGGAATGAGTCCAGTGCGCGATACGCTTTAATAAAGGATTCCTGTACTACGTCTGGCACGTCGCCCGAAGGAACATAGCGTGAAACCAAACTCGCCACTTTGTGCTGGTAACGAATCACCAGTAAGTTAAACGCTTTTTGATCTCCCTTCTGTACCCGCTCGACAAGGACCTGATCCGTTAACTGCTCGCTCATCCGAGGTAATGTCTCCCCAAATTCTAAATGCATAAAGTAACTGCCAGCACATCTCATCATTCTGAGCAAGCATGCGCTTAGAGTTGTGATGTGGTGCGAAGTTCACTTTTCGCCCTGATATTTACTGCTCCGGTGGCCGCTACACGGGTTGTTCGTTTTCGTTCAGTGTAAGGAGCACAAATCGCAGGCAGAGTAACCTATGACAACAGCTTTTTCATCATTAAATCCGTCAGGTTTTATAGGTTTGCTATAAAAAACAGGACGAATAAGCGCGTCATTTTAACGCTTTGATTGTAGGTCATTTCAGAAAATCCTCTGCCGAAAAACAGCGCACACTGTTTAAAATACTTCACAGCCGCCCCGTTCGGGCTTATGCTCGGACCAGGTCTTGTTTAGTAAATTAAACATTATGATGAAAACAACCCCGGATTATCAGTGTGATGTTTTAATTGTCGGCAGCGGCGCGGCCGGCCTGTCGCTGGCGTTGCGGCTGGCAAAGCAGTATCAGGTGACCGTTCTCAGTAAAGCGCAGGTTAATGAAGGCTCGACGCTCTACGCGCAGGGCGGCATCGCTGCGGTTTTTGATGAGACGGACAGCATTGAGTCACACATCGAAGATACGCTGATTGCGGGCGCCGGGCTGTGCGACCGCGAAGCCGTCTCCTTTGTGGCCAGCAATGCGCGTCACTGCGTGCAGTGGCTGATCGACAACGGCGTGGCCTTTGACCTCGATCCCCAGGCCGCTGGCGACATGCGTTATCACCTGACGCGCGAAGGCGGCCATAGCCATCGCCGTATCCTGCACAGCGCTGATGCCACCGGCCACGCGGTGGAAACCACCCTGGTAAGCCAGGCGCTGAGCCACCCCAACATCCGGATTCTGGAGCGCACCAACGCGGTCGATCTGATCCTTTCAGACAAAAGCGGGCTGCCTGGCCCCCGCCGGGTGATTGGCGCCTGGATCTGGAACCGGAACCGCGAGCAGGTTGAAACCTGTCGGGCGCGGGCCGTGGTGGTCGCCACCGGCGGCGCGGCCAAAGTTTACCAGTACACCACCAACCCCGATATCGCCTCCGGCGACGGCATCGCGATGGCGTGGCGTGCGGGCTGCCGGGTCGCCAATCTGGAGTTCAATCAGTTTCATCCGACCTGCCTGTTTCATCCGCAGGCGCAGAATTTCCTGTTAACCGAAGCCCTGCGCGGCGAGGGAGCCTGGCTGCTGCGTCCCGACGGCAGCCGTTTTATGCCCGACTTCGATGAACGCGCAGAGCTGGCCCCGCGCGATATCGTCGCCCGGGCCATCGACCATGAGATGAAGCGGCTCGGCGTCGACTGTATGTATCTGGATATCAGCCACCAGCCTGAAGCCTTTGTGCGCGCCCACTTCCCGATGATCTACGAGAAGCTGCTGACCTTTGGCTTTGATCTCACCAAAGAGCCGATCCCGATTGTGCCCGCCGCGCACTATACCTGTGGCGGCGTGGTCGTGGACCAGCATGGGCAGACCGACGTCAGCGGCCTGTTTGCCATCGGTGAAGTGAGCTATACCGGCCTGCACGGCGCAAACCGCATGGCGTCCAATTCGCTGCTGGAGTGTCTGGTCTACGGCTGGTCCGCCGCCGAAGAGCTGATGCGTACCCTGCCCGCCATTGAGCCCGTCACGGAGCTGCCCGCCTGGGATGAGAGCCAGGTGGATGATGCGGATGAGCGCGTGGTGATCCAGCACAACTGGCACGAGCTGCGGCTGTTCATGTGGGATTACGTCGGTATTGTCCGCACGACCCGGCGGCTTGAGCGGGCGTTACGCCGCATTAATCTGCTTCAGCAGGAGATAGATGAATATTATCGTCATTTCCGCCTCTCCAATAATCTGCTGGAGCTGCGGAACCTGGTGCAGGTGGCGGAACTGATGGTGCGCTGTGCGCTGGCGAGGAAAGAGAGTCGCGGCCTGCACTTTATCCGCGACTATCCGGCATTACTGCCGGAGGCGCTGCCGACCGTGCTGGCCCCTTCTGGCTACATAAAGAGGTAGAACGCCTGCGTCAGGCCGCACCACTCATCCGAATAGCGGGTGTCGGGCGCGCGGATAGCGAGGCGCTCCAGCAGCGTTTCTCCGGCCTGCGGCGAGAGACCCAGCACGACGCGGTGTGGCGGACGATGAGCATACTCCGCCACATCCAGCCGGAAGCGCAGATGCCAGCCATCGGCCTGCGCCAGGGTGATAAATGTCTGACCAATCTCCACGGGCAGCACCACGCAGAACATCCCCTCCTCTTCGATCAGTAACGCCGCACTGCGCAACAGCGTCTGATGGTCCAGCGTGCCCGTGGCGCGGGCGCTGTCGCGGGCCGCGCTGGCGCAGGCTACGCCCGGCGCAAAATAGGGAGGATTGCTGACAATCAGCGAATACCGTTTATCGCACGCTTCCGCCCATCTGGCGATATCCTGCTGATGAACTGCAATACGCGCCGGCCAGGGTGACTGCTGCACATTTTCCTGCGCCTGCTGCGCGGCGTCGGCATCCAGCTCCACCGCATCGATGGCAACATTTGACGGCGTACGCTGCGCCAGCATCAGCGCGATCAGCCCGCTGCCGCTGCCGATATCGAGAATGCGCCTGACACCGGCGACCGGCGCCCAGGCCCCCAGCAGGATGGCATCGGTGCCCACTTTCATTGCACAGCGATCGTGCGCGACAAAAAATTGTTTAAAGGTAAATCCGTTATTGTTTAACTGTGGCCGTTTGCGCGGCTTATCCTGCATCATTCGTCACTACCATCGATTTTTCCTGCCGTCCGGCAGCGCATGAGTGTAACGTGACAACAGCGTGATTTCACGCAACAGACAACGCCGGGCACAGCCGAAACCGATTAACAGATGAAGATTCAGTCTGATCTGTCTATAATCAGCGCCCCAAACTGAGGTAGACCATGACAGTAACCACATTTTCCGAACTCGAACTTGACGAAAGCCTGCTACAAGCGTTGCAGGAAAAAGGCTTTACGCGCCCAACAGTGATTCAGGCTGCTGCAATTCCGCCCGCACTGGAGGGCCGCGACGTTCTGGGTTCGGCACCTACCGGGACCGGGAAAACGGCCGCGTATCTGTTACCGGCGTTGCAGCACCTGCTTGATTTTCCGCGCAAGAAATCCGGCCCGCCACGTATCCTGATCGTGACCCCGACCCGCGAACTGGCGATGCAGGTTGCCGACCATGCGCGTGAACTGGCGAAACATACCCATCTGGATATCGCCACCATCACGGGCGGCGTGGCCTATATGAACCACGCCGAAGTGTTCAGCGAAAACCAGGACATCGTGGTCGCGACCACCGGCCGCCTGCTGCAGTACATCAAAGAAGAGAACTTCGACTGCCGCGCCGTGGAGACGCTGGTGCTGGATGAAGCGGACCGCATGCTCGATATGGGCTTTGCCCAGGATATCGAAACCATCGCGGCAGAAACCCGCTGGCGCAAACAGACGCTGCTCTTTTCCGCCACGCTGGAAGGCGACAACATCCGCGACTTCGCGGAGCGTCTGCTGAACGATCCGGTGGAGCTGGAGGCCGATCCGAGCCGCCGCGAACGCAAAAAGATCCAGCAGTGGTACTACCGCGCGGACGATCTGGACCACAAGACCAAATTACTGATCCACCTGCTGAAGCAGGAGGACGTGACGCGCAGCATCGTCTTCGTGCGCAAGCGTGAACGTCTGCATGAGCTGGTGAGCTGGCTGCACGAAGCGGGGATTCGCACCAGCTATCTCGAAGGCGAAATGGTGCAGGCCAAGCGTAACGAAGCGATCAAACGCCTGAGCGAAGGCCGCGTAAACGTGCTGGTAGCGACCGACGTCGCCGCACGCGGTATCGACGTTGAGGAGGTCAGCCACGTCTTCAACTATGACATGCCACGCACCGCCGATACCTATCTGCACCGCATCGGCCGTACCGGTCGTGCGGGCCGTAAAGGCATCGCCATTTCGCTGGTTGAGGCGCATGACTTCGTTCTGCTGGGCAAAATCACCCGTTACGTGAACGAGCCGATCAAAGCGCGTGTGATTGATGAGCTGCGTCCGGTCACGCGTGCACCGAGTCCTAAAACCACCGGAAAACCGTCGAAAAAGGTGCTGGCGAAGCGTGCCGAGAAGAAAGCAAGCGAAACGGAAAAACCGCGCGTGAAGAAACGTCATCGCGACGCAAAAAATGTCGGCAAACGCCGCAAGGCAAGCGGCAGTGCACCAGCGAACGAGAACGCGGAATAAATCGTCGCCGCAATAAAAAAATCGCCTCACAGGAGGCGATTTTTTTTATTTAACAGAGAGTAACAGCCCTTTCATCCCGTTTTTACGGTCAGCGTACGCGCTTTAAAAGAGTGCTGGCCGGGCATCCGGAGTCAGATGCCCTATCCCCTTAATTTATCTGCTAATAGTTGCTGTGTGCGCTTTGCGCTCTTTTTCAGCACCCGTAAACTCAGGCGCTTAAAGGCTTTCAGTAAAAGTACGGGTAATAACGTCGCGCTGCTGCTCTGGCGTCAGGGAGTTAAAACGCACCGCGTAGCCCGAAACACGGATGGTCAGCTGCGGATAGTTTTCCGGATGCTTAACGGCATCTTCCAGCGTTTCGCGGCGCAGAACGTTGACATTCAGATGCTGTCCGCCTTCCACACGAACCTGAGGCTTGATTTCAACCGGCACTTCACGATAAGTGAATTCGCCCAGTTCACGGATGGCGACGACCTGATCTTCTTCATAGCCCGCCTTGGCACAGAGGCAGCGTGCTTCGCCTTTCTCTTCGTCCAGCAGCCAGAATGAGTTCAGTAATTCTGCATTACTGCATTGAGTGATCTGGATTCCAGTGATCATAATTGCGTCTCCCGGGTAATACGTGAATAAATCAATTTTGAGGCTCCGGTATACCACCCTAAATTTATGGCAGCTTTGACCTGTATCAATATTAATCAGCCATAACATCGCCTTTCACGCTAACCCCTTGATCTCACAACGCCCTCGCCTTCAACTTAATTTGTATTTTTTCAAATTATTTTACCTTCTGCTCTGTGCCCGGAACCGCTAAGCTTACTGACATTAACGCGAAGGGAGTGAAATATGGCTGAGAAGCTGACCTGGCACGACGTGCTGGCCGAAGAGAAAGAGAAACCCTATTTTGTCGAGACGCTGAAACAGGTCGCCGATCGACGTGCGGCGGGCGTGACCGTCTATCCGCCCCAGAAAGATGTGTTCAACGCCTTTCGCCTGACGGAACTGGGAGACGTTAACGTGGTGATCCTGGGTCAGGATCCGTATCACGGCCCCCATCAGGCGCACGGCCTGGCCTTCTCGGTGCTGCCTGGCGTTCAGGTGCCGCCATCGCTGCAGAATATCTACAAAGAGCTGGTGCAGGATATCCCCGGCTTTGAGAAGCCTGACCACGGTTTTCTCGAAAGCTGGGCTAAACAGGGTGTGCTGCTGCTGAACACGGTGTTAACGGTTGAGGCGGGGAAAGCGCATTCGCATGCGAAATTTGGCTGGGAGACGTTTACGGACAACGTGATCGCGGCGATCAATCAGCACTGCGAAGGGGTGATTTTCCTGCTGTGGGGATCCCACGCGCAGAAGAAAGGCAGCATCATCGATCGCCAGCGCCACCATGTGTTGCAGGCGCCGCATCCGTCGCCGCTCTCCGCGCATCGCGGCTTTTTCGGCAGCAGACACTTTTCCACCACCAATGAACTGCTGACTGCGGCCGGTAAAACGCCGGTGGACTGGACGCCGGTGTTACCGGCTTAACGCCAGAACGCACACGGCCGCGTCAGTGCGCGGCCGTGTCAGGGATTCCGGGATGAATCAGCTTTTGGCTTTGGCCACCGCCACCATCGCCGGACGCAGCAGGCGACCATTCAGCGTATAGCCACGCTGCATCACCAGCATGACATGGTTCGGCTCAAACTCTTCAGACTCCATCATCGACATCGCCTGATGCACTTCCGGGTTGAACGGCACGCCTGTCTCTCCGACCACTTCGACACCGAACTTACGCACGGCACCCAGCAGGCCTTTCAGGGTCAGTTCGATCCCTTCAATCATCGACGCCAGCTGTGGATCTTCTTTGTTCGCGACTTCCAGCGCACGTTCCAGGCTGTCGATAACCGGCAGCAGTTCGTTAGCAAACTTTTCCAGCGCGAACTTGTGCGCCTTCTCAACGTCCATCTCAGTACGACGACGAATGTTCTCGATTTCAGCCTGCGCACGTAGCTGGGCATCGCGTACACCGGTCTGCGACTGCGCTAATTCAGCTTCGAGCTGAGCGATACGCTCATCACGCGGATCCACCTCTGTTGCTGTCTCCGCGTCCTGAGGTTGCTGCTGATCCTGCTGAATTTCGTCTGAGACTTGCTCGTTTGGGGTGTTCTGTTCTTTACTACTCATGAATTTCTCCGCGTTTTGCACATTCATTTCGCTGGTTGGCTTATTATGGGGATTGGTATGACGGATTCAAGGGAACCTATCACATTGCCTTGCCGTTTTGGCTTATAAGGAACACCGACCAGATGAACAAACACTTTAACTGCATTGGTATTGTGGGTCATCCGCGCCATCCCACCGCGTTGACCACGCATGAGATGCTCTGGCGCTGGCTGACGGCCAAAGGTTATCAAGTGATCGTTGAGAAGCAGATTACGCAGGAGCTGTCGCTTCACGACGCAGAAACGGGCACGCTGGCGGAGATTGGTCAGCAGGCGGATTTAGCGGTCGTGGTCGGCGGTGACGGCAACATGCTGGGCGCGGCGCGCGTGCTGGCGCGTTATGACATCAAAGTGATCGGCATTAACCGCGGCAACCTGGGCTTTCTGACTGACCTGGACCCGGACAATGCGCAGCAGCAGCTGGATGAGGTGCTGCAGGGCAACTATTTCGTCGAGAGCCGCTTTCTGCTGGAAGCGCAGGTCTGCAAGTCGGACTGCTCGCCGCGCATCGGCTCAGCCATCAATGAAGTGGTGCTGCATCCCGGTAAAGTCGCGCACATGATCGAATTCGAAGTCTATATCGATGAAGTGTTCGCCTTCTCTCAGCGCTCCGACGGACTGATTATCTCCACGCCGACCGGCTCGACAGCCTACTCTCTCTCTGCGGGCGGGCCGATCCTGACACCTTCTCTGGAAGCTATCGTGCTGGTGCCGATGTTCCCGCATACGCTCTCGGCAAGACCGCTGGTGATCAACAGCAGCAGCACCATTCGCCTGCGCTTTTCTTCGCGCCGCAGCGACCTGGAAATCAGCTGCGACAGCCAGATCGCACTGCCGATCCAGGAAGGTGAGGATGTGCTTATCCGGCGCAGCGCCAATCATCTCAACCTGATACACCCAAAAAATTACAGTTATTTCAATACGCTGAGCTCTAAATTGGGCTGGTCAAAAAAATTGTTCTGAAATCCGGCCTCCCCTCTTTACTGGATAAAAAACCAGTTTATACTGTATGAAAAACCATATGTGTTTATTCGTACAGGTGAACCTATGCTGGCCCAACTGACCATCAGTAACTTTGCTATCGTTCGTGAGCTCGACATTGATTTCCAACGCGGTATGACAGCAATCACGGGTGAGACCGGTGCCGGTAAGTCCATTGCGATCGATGCGCTGGGGTTATGTCTGGGTGGTCGTGCCGATGCCGACATGGTGCGTCAGGGTGCCAGCCGGGCCGATCTCTGCGCCCGCTTCCAGCTTAAATCCTCCCCTTCTGCCCAGCGCTGGCTGACAGAAAACCATCTGGATGACGGCAACGAATGTCTGCTGCGCCGCGTCATCAGTGCAGACGGTCGCTCCCGCGGCTTTATCAACGGCACGGCCGTGCCGCTTTCTCAGCTGCGCGATCTCGGCCAGTTACTGATTCAGATCCACGGTCAGCACGCCCATCAGCTTCTGCTTAAGCCCGATCACCAGAAACATCTGCTGGATGCCTATGCCGGTCATGACGATCTGCTGCAGCGGATGCGCGCCAGTTATCAGACCTGGCACCAGAGCTGCCGCACCCTGGCGCTGCATCAGCAGCAGGCGCAGGAGCGCGAAGCACGTCGCGAGCTGCTGCAGTATCAGCTGAAAGAGCTGAATGACTTTGCGCCGCAGCAGGGCGAATATGAGCAGATCGACGAAGAGTACAAGCGCCTGGCCAACAGCGGCCAGCTGCTCTCCACCAGTCAGCAGGCGCTGCAACTGTTGGCCGACAGTGACGACAACAACCTTCACAGCCTGCTCTACAGCGCGCGTGAAATGATCGCTGAACTCACCTCGCTGGATGAGAAGCTGAATGGCGTGCACAACCTGCTGGAAGAGGCGGCGATTCAGCTGAGCGAAGCCAGCGACGAGCTGCGCCACTACTGCGACAGCCTGGATCTGGATCCGAACCGCCTGTATGAACTGGAACAGCGAATTTCGCGTCAGATTGCTCTGGCGCGTAAGCATCACGTCACGCCGGAAGGGCTGCCTGAACTGCATCAGCAACTGCTGGCAGAAGCCGAGCTGCTGTCTCAGCATGAGAGCGACCAGGAGAGCCTGCAGTCGCTGGTTGGTGAGCACTATCAGGCCGCGCTGAAAAGCGCGGAGCAGCTGCATCTGCAGCGCGGTCACTACGCCGACGAACTGCAACAGCTGATTACCCAGAGTATGCACCTGCTTTCTATGCCGCACGGCCAGTTCCGCATCGTGCTGACCTTTAATCCGGACCAGCTTACCGCAGACGGCGCCACCCGCGTCGATTTCCAGGTGACGACTAACCCGGGCCAGCCTCTGCAGCCGCTGGGTAAAGTTGCCTCCGGTGGCGAGCTGTCCCGTATCGCGCTGGCGATTCAGGTGATTACCGCGAAGAAAATGGAAACTCCGGCGATGATTTTCGATGAAGTCGATGTCGGGATCAGCGGCCCGACCGCTGCGGTGGTTGGTAAACTGCTGCGTCAGCTGGGCGAGTCCACGCAGGTCATGTGTGTGACGCATCTGCCGCAGGTCGCGGGGTGTGGTCATCAGCACTTCTACGTGAGTAAAGAGACCGATGGCGCGATGACCGAAACGCACATGCAGCCGCTGGACAAGCGGGCGCGTCTGCAGGAACTGGCGCGACTGCTGGGCGGCAGCGAGGTCACCCGCAATACCCTGGCGAACGCAAAAGAACTTTTAGCCGCATAGCAGCGCACTTTTTTAACCCACCGTGGTCATATGCTTGCTCTGTAGAGGTTTCCAACAGCGAAAAGGTTTATTATCATCGGCACTTATGTCGCCAGAGTAATAAAGCCTGCCGCAGGCAGAGTTCAGATTTTGATGGCAAGAAAACCGCCTGCTAAAGGCGTTTGGCCCCGGAAAAGGAATGTTTAGATGCGCTGTAAAACGCTGACTGCCGCGGCAGTGGTAATGTTAATGATGACCGCCGGATGTTCCACCTTAGAGCGCGTGGTCTATCGTCCTGATATCAACCAGGGCAACTACCTGGTTGCCAACGATGTGGCCAAAATCCATAACGGTATGACACAGCAGCAGGTGGCCTATACGCTGGGCACACCGATGATGAAAGATCCGTTCGGCAGCAACGTCTGGTATTACATTTTCCGTCAGGAACCGGGTCATGAAGATGTGAAACAGCAGACGCTGACGCTGACCTTCGATGGCAACGGTGTACTGACCAACATCGATAACAAGCAGAATCTCTCCCAGAGCGGCAACTGATCGAACAGCAGACCGTCTGCATCCCGGAGAGTCTGCACGACAGACAGCAAAAAGGCGCACTGAGCGCCTTTTTTATGGCCGTTATCCGCCAGCACTGGCGCGACACGGCCCTACTTTTTGCTTTCCGCCGCGCGCTCTGCGCGCTGACGCCGCAGCTCTTTAGGATCGGCAATCAGCGGACGATAAATCTCGATACGATCGCCCTCATTAATCACGTCATCCAGCTTCACCGGCCGGCTGTAAACGCCCACTTTGTTGCTGCTGAGATCGATCTCCCGACGCAGCTCAAGTAATCCGGAGGCGTTGATGGCCTGTTCGACCGTGCTGCCCTGCTCCACCTTCACATAGAGTTGATACTGCTTATCGGGCAGCGCATAGACCACCTCGACGGTGATATCAGGCACGGTAGACCTCTTTGGCGCGCTGCGTGAACGCCTGCACCATGCTGTTGGCCAGTTCTTTGAAGATGCGTCCAAAGGCCATCTCAACGAGCATATTGGTGAATTCGAACTCCAGGCTGAGCTCAACCTTGCAGGCATCATCGCCCAGCGAGACGAACTTCCAGCCGCCGGTGAGCTTGCGGAACGGCCCGTCAACCAGCTGCATATGAATGCTCTGGTTGTCGGTCAGGGTGTTGCGGGTGGTAAATGTTTTGCTGATGCCCGCTTTCGACACGTCCACCGACGCGGTCATCTCATTTTCAGACGCATCCAGTACGCGGCTACCGGTGCAGCCCGGCAGGAATTGCGGATAGGCATCCACATCATTTACAAGTTGGTACATCTGCCCGGCACTAAACGGGACCAGCGCCGAACGACTAATCTGAGCCATAATGGTTCCTGTTCATCACGAAACCGCTGAATAATAGCATTTTCAGCGATTAAACAAAAATGTCCCTGAGTAAGGGTGTGCTAGAATATCCCGTTTCCTGCCGCCCTGCTGGACTGGGGATGCGATAACCGACTAAGTGATGTAAAATACGCCGCACTATGACAAAGAAAAAAGCACACAAACCCGGTTCTGCCACTGTTGCCATGAACAAACGCGCCCGTCACGAATACTTCATCGAAGAGGAGTATGAGGCGGGATTATCGTTACAAGGATGGGAAGTCAAATCGCTTCGTGCCGGTAAAGCCAACATCAGCGACAGCTACATTCTGCTGCGCGATGGGGAAGCCTTTCTGTTCGGTTCAACCTTTCAACCCTTAGCCGTTGCCTCCAGCCATGTGGTCTGTGACCCGACGCGCAGCCGTAAGCTGCTGCTGAAGCAACGTGAACTTGACTCCCTTTATGGCCGCGTCAACCGCGAAGGATACACCATCGTGGCGCTGTCGCTGTACTGGAAGAACGCCTGGTGCAAACTGAAGATTGGTGTTGCACGCGGTAAGAAAGAGCACGACAAGCGTGACGATATCAAAGACCGTGAATGGAAGCTGGATAAAGCACGTATTATGAAGAATTCAGCGCGCTAACCACTGGATTTTAAGCTGTTTAATTGCTAGTATTTGAAGTTCTGGGGCTGATTCTGGACTCGACGGGATTGTGAAGCCTTAGGAGCATGCCGAGGGGCGGTTTGCCTCGTAAAAAGCCGCAAAAAAATAGTCGCAAACGACGAAAACTACGCTTTAGCAGCTTAATAACCTGCTCTGAGCCCTCTCTCCCTAGCTTCCGCTCTTAAGACGGGGATCAAGAGAGGTCAAACCCAAAAGAGATCGCGTGGATGCCTTGCCTGGGGTTGAAGCGTTAAATCCAATCAGGATAGTCTGTTAGTGGCGTGTCTGTTCGCAGCTAACCGGCGAATGTAAAAACTGACTAAGCATGTAGTGCCGACGGTGTAGTAATTTCGGACGCGGGTTCAACTCCCGCCAGCTCCACCAAAATTCTTGGTTGACGGTTACCAGAACCTTCAACGAAGTCCTGAAAGCCCGCAAGGTGAAAGCTTTGCGGGTTTTTTTGTGCCCTCAATTTATCCCGCAAAGTTCGAACTCAACTAATTAAATCCGAACCTTTTGGGCACCTTGTTAGGCACCTCATAAAGCTTTATTGTTTTTGAGGTGCCTAAAACTATGGAAACCCGGCAATGGCAAGACAAACGAAACCTCTCTCCGTTAAGGAAATCAAATCTGCCAAACCTAAGGAAGCGGACTATGTGCTCTATGATGACGATGGCCTTGAGTTACTCATCAAATCCGGCGGGAGTAAAATCTGGCAATTTCGCTACATTCGTCCCGTCACCAAGAAGTGAGCGAAAAAGAGCATTGGCCCCTACCCGTCAGTTACGCTTGCCGATGCTCGAAGCTATAGGGCAGAATCTCGTTCTCTCCTGGCGAAACAAATCGCTCCCCAGGAACAACAGCAAGAACAACAGCGTAGTTCGCTTGAAGCCAAAACCAATACTTTCCAGCTCGTGGCAGAACGTTGGTGGTATGTGAAGAAAGCCAGTGTGAAAGAGGGCTATGCGGAGGATATCTGGCGAGCTCTGGAAAGAGATGTCTTTCCTGCGATTGGCGACGTTGGCGTTACAGATATTAAAGCTCATACTTTGGTTCAGGCCGTGCAACCTGTTCAGGCCAGAGGAGCGCTGGAGACCGTTCGTCGCCTGTGCCAGCGCATAAATGAGGTCATGATCTATGCCCAGAATACAGGGCTCATTGATGCGGTACCCAGCGTTAATATTGGCAAAGCATTCGAGAAGCCGCAGAAAAAGAACATGCACAGCATTCGACTGGATCAGCTACCTCAACTGAGGCAGACTATGCGAACAGCCAGCATAAGCCTTTCCACACGCTGCTTATTAATGTGGCAACTTCTTACTATTACCCGCCCTGCCGAAGCGGCTGGAGCTCTATGAGATGAGATCGATTTCAATGCCAGCGAATGGAAGATTCCTGCTACTCGAATGAAAATGAACCGAGGCCATACGTTTCCATTATCTGATGAAGCTCTCGCTATTCTGGAAATTATAAAGCCTCTCAGTGGTAGCCGAGAGTTTATCTTTCGTAGTCGCATCAAAGCAACCCAGCAGATCAACAGCCTGACAGTGAATGCAGCACTCAAGCTCGCTGGATTAGGAGGGGGACTCGTATCTCACGGTTTGCGTTCTATCGCCAGTACGGCACTCAATAAAGAAGGCTTTCCTACTGATGTTATTGAGACTGCGCTTGCTCATATAGACAAAAAAGAGGCACGTCATGCTTATAACCGCATTGATTATCTTGAGCAACGTCTTCCAATGATGCAATAATGGGATGACTTTTTGAACAAAGCCGAAAGTAGAAACATTGCGGATTCCGGGAAAAGAGAGTTAAAACTTGTAGTCTGAGTTTCAAGATGAATTGGTTTATTAGTGCTTTTATTGAAGTAAAAATGCATGGGCTCTAAACGTCGCTGCAGACTTAATAGGTAGAACGCAATCGAATCTGATAGTTTAGTTTGTGTCAGCAACGGACTTTTTTAACGTTGCTAATGTATAAATCAATGGAGTGCAGGTCATATTTATAATATAAATTGGCTGGTACAATGAGATTTACAGGAACCTTGCCGATAAATATTATAGCCTCCATTGCTCTTTTAAGCGCATGTCCACTTGTACTGCTGGCAGCAGTGCTGGTGACCTTTTCAGAAACTGTCCTCGATGCCACTAGGCCAAAAGGTCTTTTGAAAAGGACGTCACTCACTCCAAATTCAAAACCAACCGCAGCTGATTTTATCGTTCTAAGCCCCGGCCCGACCGATAAAGATGAAAATTTAACACTTGCAGACGATAAAAATGACAATGGAATCACCTGAAATCCAGTTAAAGTCGCTGAATAATGCTTTGCATCGTTTACGTGGGGCCTTTGCTGCACTTGACGGGAGGAGCTTGATGACAAAATATCGAGGTCATGCGACGACTGCTGCTTGCTGAGGTGCTAGCCGAGGCTTGGATCGTGGCGCCCCCCAACTGATTGAAGCTAAGGGCATCGACTATTGCATAAATCAATGCAATGGTATTTGAAGCACCAGCTCTGATGAGTGGGCTGGCAAAAAATCAAAATAAATGGATCGATACAGACATGACAGACAGCTTACAGACTACAAATACCGAGAGAAATATCATCATCAACTTGTTTGCACCCAACCTTCCGGGCAGTACAAAAGAAGATGATCTCATTCAGAAATCTCTGCGTGATCAGTTGGTCGTGAGTATCCGGAACTCAGTTACCCCTTCTGACGCAGATAAGTCTGCTGAGCTAACACGATTTATTGATGAGTCCGGACGTAATGTATTTTTTGTGGATGGTACTCGTGGCGCGGGTAAAACCACTTTTATCAATAGTGTGGTCAAAGCTCTGAACAGTGACGAAGGTGATGTCAAAGTCAGCATCAAGTGTTTGCCGACCATCGACCCTACCAAGTTGCCGCGTCATGAGCCCATTTTGGTCACTGTGACTGCCCGTCTGAATAAAATGGTGTCCGACAAGTTAAAAGGATACTGGTCGTCGAATGGCCATACAAAACAAAAGGAACAATGGCAGAATTATCTTGCGCAGCTCCAGCGTGGTTTACATCTGCTTACAGACAAGGAATATAAGCCGGAATATTTCAGTGATGCTTTGAAGCTGGATGCACAGCTTGATTACTCAATTGGTGGCCAGGATTTATCAGAAATCTTTGAGAAGCTAGTTGAGCATGCATGTAAAATTCTCGGCTGCAAAGCCATTTTAATCTCGTTTGATGATATTGATACTCAGTTTGAAACGGGTTGGGATGTACTTGAATCTATACGTAAATTCTTTAACAGCCAGAATTTGGTGGTGGTGGCGACAGGTGACTTGCGCTTATATTCCCAATTGATTCGTGGTAAGCAATACGAAAATTACAGCAAAACTTTGCTCGATCAGGAAAAAGAAAGCGCCCGCTTAGCAGAGCGAGGCTACATGGTCGAACACCTTGAACAGCAATATTTATTAAAACTGTTCCCAGTACAAAAGCGTATTCAATTGAAAACCATGTTGCAACTGGTCGGCGAAAAGGGAAAAGTCAGTAAAGAGAAAATCAAGGTTAAAACCGAGCTTGGCATGCAGGATATTGCAGCCATAGATATTCGGCAAGCGATTGGTGATGCTGTTAGGGAAGGCCTTAATTTGAGAGAGGGCTCTGATGCAGACATGTATGTGAATGAACTGCTGAAGCAGCCAGTGCGGTTGTTGATGCAGGTGCTTCAAGACTTTTATACCAAAAAATTTCATGCTACATCGGTAAAACATGATTTTAAACAAGGCAGAAATCAAAGACCTGATGAGTTATCAGTTCCGAATTTACTTAGAAATGCCTTATATGGTTCGATGCTAAGCAGCATTTATCGTGCGGGGTTGAATTATGAACAACATCGGTTTGGTATGGATTCGCTTTGTAAGGATATATTCACCTATGTAAAGCAGGATCGTGATTTTAATACCGGCTTTTATTTGCGGCCTCAGTCTGAAAGTGAGGCATTAAGAAATTGCTCTATTTATTTGGCGTCTCAGGTAAGTGAAAACTGTCAGGGCAGTCTGTCAAAGTTCCTACAGATGTTTTTGGTTGGTTGTGGTTCCGTAAGCATATTCAACCAATTTGTGACCGAGTTAGCACAGGCTGAAAATAATAGAGAAAAATTCGAACAGCTTGTTAGTGAATATGTGGCCTATATGTCTGTTGGTAGAATTGAAAGCGCCTCACATTGGGCTAATCGATGTTGTGCTGTGGTTGCAAACAACCCTAATGATGAAAAGGTTGGCGTTTTTCTTGGCATGGTGCAGTTAAATCGTAAATCACGCCAAAAGATGCCTGAGGGTTACAAAAAATTTAACATTGATACAGAGCATGGCTTGGCAAAAGCTGCAATGGCGGCTTCCTTAAGTACAGTAGCTTCAAGTAATCTCATGGATTTCAGTAGTGTTTTTAATCTGATTGGTGCTATTGCAGATATCTCTGCTTGCGGTCGTGAAAGGCCTGCCATCGCTAATGCTTTTAATAAAATTATAGCTCAGACAACATGTATTGTTCCCCCGTGGAGCGAGGCTGCTACTCGTGCAGAAATGAAAGGTGCAAGTAAAAGTGCGGATAACAATACTGCTGTTTTGGATTTTGATCTTGATCCCAGGGATGATGGCATAACTGATGACAGTCAGCAGGATGACACAACAGAATTCTCTAATGCAATTGAAAAAGTTGAGCAATGGCTTGAAAAAGTAAATGAAATTGAGGTTAAAATTCGTCCATCGGCGCTTTTGATTGGTAAAGTATGGACTCGGTTCTATTTCAACCTCAATAATGTGGCTGATCAGCATAAAACTAGGCTCTATAATGATGCAGAGCATGGAAAAATGGCTAGTCAATCAAATGCTGCAAAAATTATGCGTTTTAATGTTTTGGCTTTTCTTCATGCGGTATTGGTTGAAGAAAGCTTATATCATTCGGCTAGTGACAGGGAATATATCGGTGAAGGGTTAAGATTAAACCCAGTTACTTCGGTTGATGAATTTGAAAAAAAAATAAATGTAATGAATTTAGAATTGAAAGCGGATAATAAAAAATGGAAAGACACCCACCCATTATTTTTTTTATTAATTAGCTGTCCAATCCTGCATCCGTTCATTTTTCCAGTAGGTGGAGTTAATTGTTCAGCCAAAGCACTGAGCAAGGAAAAAAATTTCCTTAAACTGATTAATGAAATTATTGGCAATAAATTACTTTCTGAAGAAGAATGGGAGTATCTATCTAAAAATGATAGTCGACAATTAGACATCAAACAACAAACATCTCAAAACACTATAACATCGCTTAATTCTGCTACAATCGTCGGAGCATTGTACGATAAGGCTACACCAGCCAGGAAATCCAAATTGCCTTCATCAAGTGACGGCGTAGAAAAATAATAATGGCCTTCGTATAAGGATTGGGTATGGAAAGCTTTCTTCTTAACTCAACAGTACTATTGCATAGGCTGAGCACCGTCTCTTTGGATGAGGCATCAATTGATGAGCGGGTGGAATCATCGGTGTTCCTTGCTCAATATGAACGAGTGCATAGTTTGCCTGATCATGTTAGCAAATCGGCATGGTCATCTTTAGTGCAGCAAATCAAACAACGGAATATGAAACTTGGCCCAGTAGCAACCCTACGCCTAGTAGCTGAAAAGTTTATTAAAAATGAGAAAGGTGGCCCCAAAATCAACCTATCTTTGTTTTCGGAATGGCAAACGCTAATGAGCCGAGTGTCGTACCTGCCAATTATGGCGTGTCATCAGATATTTAACTCTGGACCTTCCAGTCAGGGATATAGCTTTCGCTGGCCTTTATATCCATATCATCCGGCTGTTGAGGACTACATTACCCGTGAACACCTACACGAAACTCACCAACATTTGAATGGCAGTACCAGTGCGGAAGAGTGTTGGCTGGATGCGCTTAAGCATCCAGAAGTTAGCGTCAGTGATTTCGAGAAGGGTTGGTCATCTCAAGAGATGAAACAACTTTGCGCCCAGATTGATCCCTCTCTGACACCTAAAATCTTTAATGATCGTTTGCAGATCGCCAGCAATATTCGCGAAATTCTTTGTCGGGTCTCTCAGGGAGTGGAGTTGCCAGAGTGGATTGTATCACTGCAGAACCCGCAGCAGTTGGCGGATAGCACGATTCTGCATCATGGCCAGGAGTATGGGTTTAGGACTGTTTGGCCAACAGACGACAAATACAGTCAGGAATCTGAATTTTGCTGGTTAATCGGGTTGTTCGAAAAATGGCGGTATGGTGCGCCCGAAGGATTGGAACGACTGCTTTGGATTTATCTTCTGATTCAAAATCAGTACTTGACCTTACTGGTTCAGCGAGACGACTTTTTTGGTTTTGATCAGTTCCAGAATTACACCATGACAGAGCTAAGAGAGGAAACCGAGAAATCTTATTTGTCTCGTTTTAGACATGCCCATGGGTCTGGTGTGTACTCTCAGGTGCGTTATCTGGAAGGACGTTTTGCACCAAAGAGCGACCCCAGCAAAATGCAAAACCTGCTCTTCAGTGTGTTAAGAGGATATTGGGAATATCTGAGTGCTCATATGTCTCTGGAATGGGTGCATGAAAAGCCCCTGACTATGTCGCAAGTGCTCGATAATCTCGACTTGGTTGAACCTCATGGCAAGTGTGCAGAGCTGGCGCTAGTGCCGCACTTTATCAAAAGAAAGCCAAAAAATGGTGAGGTCTATCCTTACGCATTGCTATTCAAGGACCTGAAGAAGCAGGCAGCTAATCTGATGGACATGCTAAAGTATGAACCGCGCCTGACAGGCTGGATTCGAGGAGTGGATGCCGCAGCAAATGAGATGCACGCACCACCAGAGTTGTTTGGCCCATTGTTTCGGGTGTTAGCCAAATCAGGTATTGCTCATTTTACCTATCATGTTGGCGAGGATTTCCCGCATCTGATCAGTGGTATTCGATCCATTGATGATGCCTTGAGGTTTTTGCCATTGCGTAATGGCGACCGTCTTGGTCACTGCACGGCGATTGGCATCACACCTGACATCTGGAAACGCTCTTTGCCATTGTCTTTGTCCATGACCAAAGAGACGCGATTGCTCGATTTGGTATTTATCTGGCGGGAACTTCGAAGTCATCCAGAATTGCTGCGTTACGCCAATGATGCAGCGATTGAAGCTGTCTGTCTTGCTCATAAGGTGTTTTCGCTGGAAGAAGAAGTCTCGATTATGACTCTTGATCAGGTATTTCAAATGCGGGGAGTGTTGGCGGAATCGGAAGGGTTACTGGGTGAACTAAATAGGCCATTTCAACCTAAATCCCTCTGGTTGGAAGAGTACGAGCGCGCCAGAGAGTTGGCTAAAACTGCGGACATGATAAGGCCGCTGAAGTTGTATAAGCAATGGCTTACATCTAACGATATTCGAAAGCAGCGTGCTGAATATGTTGAAGTTGCCCTAGAATACTTGCCAGATGAAGCAGTTGTTGCTTTACAACAAGCTGTAATGGCAAAAATGGCAGACCGAAACATTGCGATAGAATGCCCTCCGACCAGCAATACTCGTATCAGCCAGTATCGAGATGTCAGCGAGCACCATATCTTTCGCTGGATGGGTTTGCCGGGTGAGGCGATTGAAGGTGATGTTCCTATGTCTATTTGTCTTGGATCTGATGATCCGGGGATCTTCGCTGCGGATTTGAAATCCGAGTTTTATCATCTGTTTGTTGTGTTAACTCGAAAATTCGGTTTGTCGCCAGCGAAGGCTTTAAGAAAGGTGGCAGAGGTGAACGAGAATGGACGGATTTATCGCTTTCATGACATCAACTAACCTGTATATATCGAGGATTCAGTGGTTGTTCAAGACCCACTGGATTCATTGGTATCCCTCAATACAGTACTGTCGCGGAGTTGGGAGATGTATGTTTATCGATCGTCATTTAACTCTCGATGTTCATTTTTCTTGTTAGTATGGGAGAGCGTCTTGTCGTCTGTGCATATGTACTTTTATTGTAATCTGTATACAATAAACTATTGATATCGCCTACAAAGGGCCTTGGACATACAGTGCCATACAGCCAAGGCCTCTAAATTAGGCTAATAATCAATTCTATATACCTCAATTGTTTACAATAGTTAGCAAACAATGAGTTCAGCACATAATAAAAGAAGTCAATTGGACTGCTTTGCTGCTCGTTGCTTTAAATTTAATGTCCGAAAATCGATAAGAATGGCCAGTCAGATTATTTTTTACCATAGTTTCACCGGTTAAAATATGCTCTTAGGTAGATAAAGTAATGAGCCTCAAGCTCCTCGCTTATTTTTTATAAAATAATCAAGTAACTTGTCCCCTGTATTAGATACAACGCTCAATAGCGATGAATGAGGCCTGCTCTCGTTATGGTCCTGCCGCCAGTCATTAATGATTTTTCGGGCATGAAGAATATCGCTGAACCAGTGTTCATTCAGGCATTAATCTCGAAAGCGACCGGTGAAACTCTCAACAAATCCGTTCTGCGTTAGCTTACCTGGCTGAATAGGTCGCAACTCCACACTATGCTCAAAAGCCCATTGATCGAGCGCGCGACAGGTAAAATCTAGGCCCTAATCGGTTCTTATCGTCGCCGAGCAGCCCCTAAACAGTGCGATGTTGTCCAGAATACGCGTGACCTGAACGCCTGAAGAATCGAAAGTAGCGGTGATCGTCAGACACTATTTCGTGAAATCATCCACACAGGTCAGGCACGTAATCCTTTTACAGTTGGCTAGTGCGTCCATAACGAAATCCATCGACCATGTTAGTTTGTCGTATCCTGACGCAGATGCGGAATAGTTATGACAAACGTGAGAATCATCATTGAGTTTCAACGTTATAACGGCAAACCTTATTACATTCTCACCGCGTTCCCGGATTGATAGGTACAAAATGCAAAACTTCTATTTTCTTGATCAACTGGTTTTTGGTTACTTCAACCAGGACGCTGACATCATCAATGATGGTGAGGATACGATTGAGGGAATCATCCGGTTATACAAAAAGTCTGCGCCAGACTGGATGCTTAACGATCTTATCGAAGAGGTGGACGAATTTATCGCCGCTTATGGCTCTGGTGTTGAAGAGGCATTCAGGCAACGATACGAGTTTGACTTCTCGCCTGAACTCTGGGAAACCACTGCACGCGAATTTCTGATGACAGTACGAAAGCTTTCGTCTATGAAATAAACGTCTGGGAGGTGAGTTTGATGAGGAAAAATAAGTGCCCGGTGAGGCGCAAAAAAAGAATCGAATAACCCGCAAGAGGACAACTCGACGTATCTGTTTGCACTCCACCAGCCCTGACTAACAATCACCCTCCACCTCTCCCTAAAAACCCTGCAACCCCGCGGGCTTTTTCGTCTCTTTAATTTCCCAAAAACCACTTAACCTGCCCAACTTAAGCACAGTTATCCCCGCTTCGCTTCCCGCGCGCACCCCTTTCACCCGCACCAACCCAGCGCACTGATATTTTGCACTGCATCACACTTATCACTTCACTCATCCACTTACCCATTGATAATAAACGTTTTTTACATTGGCACAGTTCCTGCAAACTTTTTAATTACGTAGCTCTGCAGGGCTGAGGATCTCAGACCTGTATCAGCCATTAACCGTCTGGATATAGACGACATCAGCAAATTCTGCACAGAGCAGGCTGAATCTGGCTGCATAACAGAGCGTAATTCTGGGAGAGAGTGCAATGACCTCAATTAGCGAACCGGTAGTAATAGCGAAACACAGTAAATGGGTGCAGCTTCTGCTTGGCTTACTTTGCATGGCGGCGATTTCCAGCCCGCAGTATGTCTGGACGCTGCTGACCAAACCGATGATTGCCAAACTCGGCGTGGGGCTGGCGGAACTGCAGGTTACCTTCTCGCTGCTGATTATTCTGCAGACCTTTTTCTCACCCTTTCAGGGTCGGCTGGTCGAGCGTTTTGGCCCGCGACTGCTGATCTCTATCGGTACGCTGATGGCTGGCTTCAGCTGGGTGATTGCCGCACGAGTCGACAGCCTGGCATCACTCTACCTGGTCTATGGCTGCCTGGGCGGACTGGGTACGGGGATCGTTTATATTGGCGTGGTTGGCCTGGTGATGAAGTGGTTTCCACAGCAGCGCGGTTTTGCTGCGGGAACCGTGGCAGCGGGCTACGGCATGGGCGCGATTTTTACCACCTTCCCCATTTCCATCTCGCTTAACAGTTACGGCCTCGAACAGACCATGACGGTCTTTGGCCTGATCTTCGCCGCCGTGGGTCTTCTCGCCAGCCAGAACTTAAGGCTGCCTGAAGCCAGCATGATGACACCGGTCAGCAGAAAATCCGCACCCGTAGTGGGGCAGCGCCAGTTTAAATCCGGGGAAATGCTGCGCCAGCCGCTGTTCTGGCTGATGTTCATGATGATGACGATGATGTCGACCTCGGGACTGATGGTGACGTCGCAGATGGCGATTTTTGCCGAAGACTTCGGCATCAGTAAGGCGGTGGTTTTCGGTATGGCCGCGTTACCGCTCGCGCTCACCATTGATCGTTTCACCAACGGCTTAACGCGACCGCTGTTTGGTTTTATCTCCGACCGTTATGGGCGCGAAAACACCATGTTTATTGCCTTCGCGCTGGAAGGCGTGGCGATGACGCTGTGGCTTGCATGCCGCGAAGACCCCTTGCTGTTCGTCCTGCTGTCAGGCGTCGTCTTCTTCGGCTGGGGTGAAATCTTCTCGCTGTTCCCCTCCACGCTCACCGACACCTTCGGCAGTGAAAATGCCTCAGCCAACTATGGCTGGCTCTATATCTCTCAGGGAATCGGCTCGATCTTCGGCGGCCCGCTGGCGGCGCTGATGTATCAGCACACCCATAACTGGCATTTAGTTTTTGGCTGCGCGATCACCTTCGACTTTATCACTGCCGGGCTGGCGTTATGGGTTCTTAAGCCGTGGCGGGCACGGTTTATGCGTGCGCAGCAGTAATTTTAAAAGCCGCGAACCCCGGTCGCCTGCCTGCTGTGGAATCTCAGATGGCGCTGTCAGCCCAGGCGGCTGGTTCACCGGTTGATAAGGATGTCAGATGATTGTCCGGCGAAGCAGATAGCATCTGCCGTATTCAGTGCTGCCCTGCCCCGCGAAGGCTGGCCGGAATGGACGCTGCCAACTCAAACATGATGGGCTTAGCCGGGACCCGAAGCTCCGGCCAGCACTTCCCCTTAAAAACTGTAATCCACCGCCGCGAAATATCTGCGGCCATCTTCGTTGTAGCTGTAGTCGTCGCGATTGAGATCTTTGTCGGTCAGGTTCAGCGTATTGGCATCACGCGTGTCTTCAATTACACCCGGAACCATTACGTTCAGGCTGGCTACTTGTTGAAACCGGGAGCGCCTGATTGGTTATCTGATGATTACACTCGTTCCTCCTCATAAGCCGAACCATAACTCATATCGCGCTCGTTTACTTTGGTGGATACAAAAGGCTATTATTCTTTTTTAATTCAGGCAGAAGATTTCTGGAAGCAGGGTTACAGAAACGCACAGGAAACCACTGTTAATTATTTTTTAATAAGTTAAAGCTACGATAAAATTGTTATCGCCTTGCAATGCACAACCTATTCTTCCGTTACTACACAGTATCAACTTATTTTACCCTCAATCCAGGCCACCACCACAACCAGCTGATTTAATTTAATAAAAAATACCACGAGGGACTGCTATCACATTTTTTAAGGGGCTGTTTTTATTCTGCTTGTTATATTTGTTATATTCGGAACATTGGTCAATTACAGGAAATGACGATGGATACGTCTTTACTTAGTGCACTGGACTCAGAGGGAAAAGCAAAATTTGAAAGCGCAGTAAACTCTTTACAGGGAGATGTAGCGGCGGCGGCCGCGAGGCTGTCTGTCGATCCCCGACTACGTCTTGAGTACTCTAAACGCATTAAAGAAATGGCTAATGATCTCCGGGCTAAAGCAAATAGCGGCTTAATCAGCTGGGAAAAAGCAGCACTTGAGGCTCAGGAAACCAGAAATCTGATCATGGAAATGGTGCGCACCCGAAGTACGCCGCTGGGCAGAGCTATGGCTGAAAGAATGAAGACTTCAGGGATAACGCTGAATGAGTTAGTCGCCAGGAAAACGGCTTCGATATTCGGGCCAAAGTCCAATTTTACCAGCTTATCAGAAATGCAGAAAAATCAGGTCTATGCCGAAATAGTAGAGTCTGCAGGCAAATCAAATCCTCAGGTTAACCTGAAGATGATGAAACTCTCACGGGCAGCTAAAGGGTTAATTGTTCTTTCTGTCGGAGTGGCCATGTATGAAATCTATACCTCCGATAATAAAGTTTCAGAAACCGGCAGGCAGTTTGCTATTAATGGGGCGGGTATTGCAGGCGGCTGGGCTGGCGGTACTATTGCGGGTCTGATGTGCGGGCCCGGTGCGCCAGTCTGCGTTCTGCTCGGCGGGTTTGCCGGCGGCGCATTAGCCGCATGGGAAATGGGGAACAGGTGGAAATAACGATGGAAGAAGTCACGACGCTGACGCTATCAGAAATTAGCGAAGCCACAGATGTGTCTCAGGCTCGCTCTGAAGTCCTGATAAGCGGTCATCCGACAGGGATTATCATTCCAGGTAAAGTGCTTGAAGCAGCGATAAAGATCGATTCGCGTCACTATCTTTTATTCGTAACGGACGACATCGTTTATGAGGAGATGCTGACACTTCTGCTGCTGAATCTCTCACAGGGCGTCGTAGAGAAACTGACCCTCGGTGGTGCTTACATGTCGGGTCACTTTGAGGAGCTGAACGTTTCATCCCACTCCGCCAGCTTCCGCTTTATTGGGGATACCACATGGACAGTAAAAGTCTCGACATCTCCCATCCTCAAACTGCCCTTCTCTGATCCTCGTGGGGTAAACCGCCCAATGGGAGTCAGGAAATTTATTGATATCTCTGCCGATCCCGCCCCCGCTAAAATTGATCGTCGTCGTTAGGCCATAATCCGGGGCTGTTGCATTCGACAGATTATGCATTAAGCCAAAAGACAGAAAAGAGACTGACATACGGTCGGGTGTAGCAGCCATATCAGCCATAAACTCTATCAGGAGATGAGGACGTCAGTTCAACCAGCGTCCGCTGTTCCTGTTTATCCAGTACGGTAAGTCTTTCTGCCTCTCCCGCTCTCCTGACAAAACCGTAAACCAGATGGCGAACCTGTCAGACTCGCGGATAACCCTATTAAAACAGCCGGGACCCGAAGCCCCGGCCAGCACTTCCCCTTAAAAACTGTAATCCACCGCCGCGAAATATCTGCGGCCATCTTCGTTGTAGCTGTAGTCGTCGCGATTGAGATCTTTATCGGTCAGGTTCAGCACCCCGGCCCGGATCTTCACCGCTTTACTCACCTGATATGACCCGCCCGCATTCCAGATCGTGTAGCCGCCTGGCGTGGCGTTGCCGTTGGTGACGGTGCGGCTTTGACCTTTGTAATTCGCGGAAAGGTAGAAGCTCCAGTCCACCAGCGGCGTCCAGTCGAGCGTGGCGTTGCTGGTGTGGAACGGCAGTTCAGACAGCGGTTTATTGCCGCCATTACTCAGGTCGCGGGCGTCGTTGTAGGTGTAATTGAGCTTCAGGTTCAGCGTGTCGCTCAACGGCAGGCCGAGCTCGGTTTCCAGCCCGCGGATACGCGCTTTGTTTACGTTGTAATAACGGAAGATCGGATTGCCGCTGGCGTCGAAGCCAGCAAAGTTCTGATAGGTCGGGGCCAGACCGCGGTTAGCGGTACGGATCACCGTGATCATATCGTCGATGTCGTTCTGGAACACCGTCGCGCTGGCGGTGACGCCCTCCAGCGGCCCTTTCTGACCGGTGTAATAGAGGCCGAACTCCAGACTTTCGCTGGTTTCCGCTTTCAGATCTTTACTGCCGACGACGTTACAGCTGCCGCGACAGGAGGTGCTCTGCCAGTCCGGGCTGAGCTGAAGCAGCGACGGCGCTTTAAAGGCAGATGCCCAGCCCCCTTTCATCGTGATGCTGTCCGTCGCGTCATAGACCAGATACGCACGCGGACTCCAGTTGACGCCATAGTTTTCGTGGTCATCCATGCGCACGCCGCCGGTCAGCGCCAGATTTTCCAGGATGTGCCACTCATCTTCCAGGAACAGCGCATACTGATTTGCCTGCGTGCTGCCGCCGTTTTTCATGTTTAAGGCATCTTCCAGCTTATCGTTACGGTATTCACCGCCAAACGTCAGGAACTGAGTATATTCGCCCAGCGGGATAACCACTTTGCCGTCGAGTGAGTTGTTTTTTGACGTGATGGTTTCCGCGTTTTTATTTTTGATGTTCTCACCGTAGAAACGCAGTTCGGTATTCGCCCCGCCCCAGCGGCCCGTATGGCCGAGCGAGTAGTTTTCGCGTTCGAGACGGTTTTTATCCAGGGTATCGGAATCCCGATCCTGACGATCCTTTCCATAGCCGAATGTGATGTCCTGATCCTTGTCCGGCGTCAGGGAGAATTCGACGTTGGCGTTACGGGAGGTCGAGCCTTCGATGCGCGGCTGACCCGTGCTGCCGCTGGCGGAGCGGGCCTGATCTTTGTTGCGTTTACCCAGCGCGCCATACACTTTCACGCCCAGTAGATCCTCCACCAGCGGCCCGCTGGTAAAGAAGCTTCCGTTGCCGCTGTCGCCGCGGTCGCGGTGCGCCTGAACGGTGGTGTCGGCGCTCAGCGTGCCGTGCCATTCCGTGCCCACTTTACGGGTGATGATGTTGACCACGCCGCCCAGCGCATCGGAGCCATATAAGGAGGACATCGGCCCGCGCACTACTTCGATCCGTTCAATCGCGTCGGCCGGGATCCAGTTCAGATCAAAATCGTTGTGGCGGAAGACGGCGTTGCGGGAGTTAACGCGTTTGCCATCGATCAGGATCAGCGTATAGCTGCTGCCCAGCCCGCGGAGGCTGACGCCCTGCCGGTTGTCACTTTCGTTGGTAATCTGCACGCCGGGCACATCCTTCAGCACCTCTTTAAGGTTCTGTACCGGTTTTTTCTGCAGATCGTCGCGGGTAATCACGCTGATACTGGCTGGCGCATCCTTCAGGTTCTGTTCGATCGCGGAGGCCGTCACCACCATCTGATCTTCACTGTCTGCTTCGCGGGCATCCTCCGCCATCACCGGCATCGCGGCGGCAATCAGCTGTGCGAGCAGCCCGGCTTTCACTGCCGGTGTCATGGAAATCTTCACTCTTTTTCTCTCCGTGAGGTAAAAATGCCCCGGCAGACCGGAGCCGCGTCCCTTTTTACTCTGTCCAGTAAGTGCCGGTCGGTTCGACGGCGAGGAACTGTTTATAAAGTTGTTTTTGTGTCTGCTGCGGATCGAGATCGGCAAACTTCTGCGGATAAAACGCTTTGGCGAACAGCTGAACGGCCAGCACGTTATAGGGGGAGTTGTAGTAGTTATGCCAGATGCCGAAACTGCGGCCCGCTTCCACCGCCTTCAGCGTGCTGATGCCTTTGCGTGCCAGCAGTGGCTTCAGGCTGGCGCTCGCCTGCGCTGGCGTGGTCTGCGCACCCAGCACTAAACCGGTGGGTTGCGGATCGCCCGCTTTCGGGGGTCTGGCTCCGCCGCTGACCAGATAGACATCCGGCTGCGCGTCGATAACCTTTTCCAGGTTCACCTGACCAAGCGGGCCGGGAAGCAGCGGCCTGGCGATATTCACCCCGCCCGCCAGGTCGATAAAATCGCCCATGTTGCCCTTGCCGGCCGAGCGACAGCACTCATCCGCCGTGGAGGCGCGCAGCTCGATAAAGACGGCAGGTTTATCCTGCGCGGGGATCGTCTGCGTAACCTCGGTGACGCGCCTGATGTTCTCCTGATAGAAGCGGATATAGTCCTGCGCCTGTTTCTCGCGGTTCAGCACCTTGCCCAGCAGTGCCATACTCGGCAGCGTATTTTTCAGCGGTGAGGTGCGGAAATCCACAAACACCACCGGCACGCCCGCCTTCTGCAGTTGGTTAACCAGCTCGCTTTCGCGGCCCGGCCCGTGACCCGACAACCCGAAAATCGCCAGCTGCGGATTCAGCTTCAGCACATTTTCCGGGCTGATGCTGTCGGCGCTGGTGGTGCCGATTAGCGGGATGTTGTCGATCTGCGGGAACTTCGCCCGATACGTGGCATAGGTCTGCGGGTCCAGCCTGCGAAAATCGCCCTGCCAGCCGACAATGCGGTCAAAGGGTTTCTGCCCTTCCAGCAGCGAAAGCGCGAAGAAGAGCCGCCCTTCGCCGAGCACCACGCGCTGAACGTCATCCGGCACGGTGACGGTGCGCCCTGCCACATCGGTAACGGTAACCGCCTGCGCCGTCAGGCTGAGCAGGCCCAGCGTCAGTCCGGCGAATCCGGCAGCCAGCCGTCTGCCGAAAAACGCGTTGTCTGTTTTCTGATAAAGAGTCATCTTCTGCCGATTCCTTTACGTTTCCCTGAAGAAGCGCAAACAATAAAAGAAACGATAACTATTATCAATTCGATTTACATTTGAAGGCCGCATGCTCTCCCCTGCCGGTTTCCCCGAGGGTGCCGTCGGCTGCCTGAAAATGTGAAAGCGTGAGCCAAAACGGTCAAACCCACACAAACGGTCATAAACAGTCATGGCGTTACCGCGATAGCGGTGTAATCTGTCCGTCCGGTATTTTATTTTTACCGGCCCGCAGAGCGAAAATACGTGAGTGACATCACCTTTAAATGCAATTTATTGCATGGCTTTGCATGTTTTATTTCGACTTCATCACTTAACAAAGGGCAGCGTTATTTGCCCGCGTGGACTCCTGCCCAGTCCACATTTTCCCGTGTTCGCTTCCAGTAATTTATCTCCATCGGAGGAAATGTATGTTGCCGATTGAAAGACAGCAAAGAATTATTAATGAGATTAATATTAACGGCCGGGTAATTGTCTCAGAACTGGTCACGCTGTGTCAGGTTTCACAGGAAACCATTCGCCGGGATTTAAGCCAGCTCGAAAAGCGCGGTTTATTACAGCGCAGCCACGGCGGCGCGGTATTGATAAAAAAACAGAGCACCGGCTCGGCGGGAAATAACAGGATCGCTAAAGAGAACGAATTATCATTTCGTCAGCGTATTAATGAACACGCTGATGAAAAAATGATCATCGCCAAGCGTGCGCTCGACTTTATCAGCCCCGGCGACTGCATCCTGCTGGACAGCAGCACCACCTGCTGGTATCTGGCGCGACAGCTGCCGGACATTGAGTTAACGGTATTAACCAATTCCCTGCGCATCGTGCAGACGCTGGCGGCGCGCGGCAGTATCCGCACGATCTGCCTGGGGGGAGAATATTCCGATCGCGATGAAGATTTTCACGGCGTGGTGGCCGAGCAGCCGCTGCGCGAATTTCAGATTAATAAAATCTTTTTTTCCTGTAGCAGTCTGGGCAACGACGGATATTTACGTGAAGGCAATGAGAATAATGCGCACCTGAAACAACAGATGCTGCTGGCCGCAGAAAGAAAACATCTTTTAATGGATGGCAGTAAATTTCTGCGCCCCTCTTTTGCCCGCATCTGTCACTACCGTGATGTCGATTTTCTTATTACCGACCAATTAAAAGATAAAGAGCTTGAACAGGAACTGGCATGGAATGGTGTCAACGTCATTGTCTGTTCTCAGCGTTATCAATCCATGCAGCTAATTAAAAATTAACCAGGAGTCTGTATGAAAAAACATCTTATCGCCTGCTCTCTGCTTGCCCTGTTTGCCGCCACCGGTGCCCATGCCGCAGAGAAATTACGTATGGGTATCGTGGTCAAAATAGGCGGCATTCCCTGGTTTAATGCCATGGAAGCGGGCATTAAAAGCGAAGCCGCCAAACGCGGTATCGATGCGTGGATGGTCGGGCCGACCGCCGCTGACCCGGCGCTTCAGGTACGTGCCATTGAAGATCTGATTGCGCAGAAGGTCGATATCATCGGTGTCGTTCCCAACGACCCGAAAGTGCTGGAGCCGGTGCTGAAACGGGCGCGTGACGCCGGTATCGAAGTGATTACGCATGAGTCACCCGGCCAGCAGGGCGCCAACTGGGACTTCGAACTGGTCGATGCGACCACCCACGGCATCAACCACATGAAAGCCCTGGCGAGCTGCATGCACGACGAAGGCAAATATGCCATGTATGTCGGCAGCCTGACGGTGCCGCTGCATCAGCAGTGGACCGATGCCGCGCTCACTTATCAGAAAGCGCACTACCCCAAAATGCAGCTGGTCACCGACAAATTTGGCGTCGGCGAATCGCTGGATGACTCCATCCGTACCACCAATGAGCTGATGTCCAAATACCCGGATCTGAAAGGGATCCTGGCGTTTGGCTCACAGGGGCCGATCGGCGCCGGACGGGCGGTTATGAACCGGAAAAAAATCGACCAGGTCTGCGTGATTGGCTCCTTCAGTCCGGGCCAGGGTGCCTCGCTGGTGCAGCGTAACGCCATTAAAGGCGGCTACATCTGGAATCCGCAGACCGCTGGCGAGGTCTTTGTCCGCATCGCCGACATGATGCAGAAGAAAGAGCCGATCACCGACGGCATGACGATCGAGGGGCTGGGCAAAGTCAAAGTGGATGAAGCCACCCACACCATCCTGGGCAACAGCACCGAAAGTCTGGACAAAGACAACCTGCCAAAACTGGTCAAAATGGGGCTCTGATATGCAAGAGGTCATTCCACAGACACTGATTGCGCTCGAGAATCTGTCGAAAACATTTGGTGGTAACCGCGCGCTGAGCGATATCTCCCTGACCCTGCTGGCAGGCGAAGTGCACTGTCTCGCTGGTACCAACGGCTGTGGCAAGAGCACTCTGATCAAAGTTATCTCCGGGGTGCACGCCCCGGACAGCGGCAGCCGCATCACGCTGGGCGACGGCCCGACGCTGCCGCGCCTCACCACCCGGCAGGCGCGCGACTTCGGTATCCAGGTGATTTATCAGGATCTGTCGCTGTTTCCCAACCTCAGCGTGGCAGAGAACATCGCCTTCGAGCATAACCTCAACGGCCTGCTGCGCTGGCACCACCGCGCCCGCCTGCGGGAGAGCGCGCGCAATATCATTACCGAACTGAAGTTCGATCTCGATCTGGATGAGAAGGTCGCAGCGCTCTCTATCGCGCAGCGTCAGCAGGTGGCGATCTGCCGGGCGCTGGTCGCCGATGCGCGGCTGGTGATCATGGATGAGCCGACCGCCTCGCTGACCCGCACTGAGGTCAATCAGCTGCTGCGTACCGTACGCTACCTGAAGGACAAAAATATCTGCGTGGTGTTTGTCAGCCACCGGCTGGATGAGGTGCTGGAGATCTCCGACCGCGTCACGGTGATCCGCGACGGACGCAGGATGGGCTGCTGGCCTGCGCGGGAGATGACGCCGCACCACCTGACGGAGCTGATGACCGGCCTGAAGCTCGACTACCAGCTCAAAGCCCCGACGCGCAACGGCGATCGCGCCATTCTGGAAATCGAGTCGTTAAGCCGCGCCGGGCAGTATCACGACGTCAATTTTAAACTCTATGAAGGCGAAGTGCTGGGGCTGTGCGGCCTGCTCGGTTCCGGCCGCACGGAGCTGGCGCTGTCGCTGTTCGGCATGACCCGTCCCGACAGCGGTAAGATCTGGCTCGACAGCAAGCCGGTGCGCTTTCGCGGCCATGAAGATGCGATCAAGGCGGGCATCGGCTACGTCTCCGAAGATCGGCTGACGCTGGGCCTGGTGCAGCAGCAGTCAGTGGCGGACAACATGGTGCTGCCGATCCTCGACAAGCTGCAGAACCGCTTTCACCTGATCGATGAGTACCGCAAAAACAAGCTGATCCTGCAGTGGATCCAGCAGCTTGGCGTGCGCGTCGCCGATCCGAACCTGGCTATTTCCACCCTCTCCGGCGGCAACCAGCAGAAAATTGTGCTGGCGAAATGGGTGCTGACCCAGCCGCGCATTCTGATCCTGGATTCTCCCACCGTCGGCGTTGACGTGGGTGCCAAGGCCAGCATCTACCAGCTGATCCACGAGCTGGCGAAAGAGGGGCTGTCGATCATCCTGATCTCCGATGAGGTGCCGGAGGTCTGGTACAACTGCGACCGGATCCTGCACTTCCGTGATGGCACGATCCATGCCGAATACCAACCCGATAGCGTCGAACAGCAGCAGCTGGCGGAGGTGATTAATGCCTGACTTTTCCCGTTTCCGTCCGCACTCCAGCCAGGGCTGGCTCGCCTGGGTGCTGCTGGCGTTCATTCTGTTTTTCTCGGTCGCCAGCGATCAGTTTCTCACCATGCAGAATCTGCTGGATCTGGCGGAGAGCTACGCCGTCACCGGCATCTTCGCGCTGGGCCTGTTTGTGGTGCTGGTCACCGGCGGGATCGATATCTCGTTTGCGGCCGTCGCCTCGGTGGTGCAGTACCTGCTGGCGTCGCTGTTTGTGCAGTTCCAGTTCGACAATGCGCTGCTCAGCATCCTGCTGGCCGTGATGTGCGGCACGCTGTTCGGAGTGATCAACGCGCTGCTGATCACCACGCTGCGGGTGGTCTCCATCATCATCACCATCAGCATGCAGTCGCTGCTTTTCGGGCTGCTGATGTGGGTTACCGGCGGCCGCAGCCTCTACTCGCTGCCGGAGTGGTGGATCACGCTGCGCAACGTGCTGCCGTTCAGCTGGCAGGGTGAGAGCTTCCAGGTCGGACTGCCGCTGGTCACCATGCTGCTGATCGCCGCGATCACCGCTCTGCTGCTGAACAAAACCAACCTCGGACGCCAGCTCTACGCCGTCGGGGGCGATGCGGAGTCGGCCCGCCGTATCGGTATCCGCGTCGGTCTGATTCATGTGTTCGCCTACGGCTGGCTGGGCGCGATGGCGGCCATCGGCGGGCTGGTGCAGGTCTATCGCATGGGAGAGGTGGTGCCTAATGCGCTGGTTGGCGGCGAACTGGACGTACTGGCCGCCACGGTGCTGGGCGGTGCCAGCCTGATGGGCGGCAAAGGCACGGTGAGCGGCACGCTGATGGGGGTCTTCCTGATCGCCATCCTGAAGAACGGCCTCAACCTGGTCGGCGTCTCGAACTACTTCATGAACATCGTGGTCGGCGGCGTCATCATGATTGCGATCGCCGTGACCCACTACAAGAAACGCAAAGAAACTGACGTCAGTTTCGTGTGACCGAGGGCACTGATGATGAAATCACTGACTGCACTGCGACCCGACGGAACCAACATCGGCCTGATGCTGCTGATCGCGCTGGCGCTGGCCACCTTCACGGTGATGCTGCCGGGTCGCTTCCTGACCGACTCCACCTTTATGAGTATGGCGTTTCAGCTGCCGGAACTCGGATTACTGACGCTGGCAATGTTTATCGCCATCCTCAGCGGCGGCCTGAACCTGGCGATCATCGCGACCGCGAACCTTACGGCGCTGTTTATCGCCTGGACGCTGATGAGCGCCCTGCCCGCGGGTGCCGGAATGGCGCTGCAGCTGCTGTGGCTGTTCATCGCCATCCTGGGTGCCATGCTGATCGCGGCCGCCATCGGCGTGGTAACGGGGCTGATGGTAACGCGGATTGGCGCACACCCGATTCTGGTGACGCTGGCGACGATGATGACGCTGAACGGCATCGGGATCTGGCTGACCCACGGCGCGGCCGTCAGCGGTATGCCGCCGGTGGTGCAGGCGCTGGGCGCCGACACGCTGCTGGGTATGCCGCTGCCGCTCTGGGTGTTCCTGGTCGCCGCCGCGCTGCTGGCGCTGTTCCTCGGTAAAACCCGCGCCGGTAAATGCATCTATATGGGCGGCAGCAACATCAACGCCACCTGGTTCAGCGGGATCAATACCCATCGTATGGTGATGCTGGTCTATGTGATCTCCAGCCTGCTCTGCGTGCTGGCCGGGCTGATCATGATGGCGCGCTTCAACTCCGCCCGCATGGGCTACGGTGACGCCTATCTGCTGCTGACGGTGCTGGCCATTATTCTCGGCGGTACCGATCCCAACGGGGGCTTCGGCCGTGTGACCGGCGTGGTGCTGGCGCTGATTGCGCTGCAGGTGCTCTCTACCGGTTTCAATCTGATGAACATCAGCCAGCACGTCAGTCTGGCCATGTGGGGCGCGGTGCTGATTGTGGTTCTCGCCTTCAAACAATTCAAAACCCGATTCAACGAACACCGTGCCGTAAAGCTCAGCAGGCTGGCGGCGGTGCTTAATCCTCTGACTGAAAAGAAGGAAGTATGATGCGTACTCAAATCTCCCCGTCACTGATGTGTATGAACCTGATGGAGATCAAGCACCAGCTGCAGGTTCTCGACTCGCGCGCTGACTTTCTTCATGTGGATATCATGGATGGTCACTACGTTAAGAACATTACGCTCTCCCCCTTCTTTATTGAGCAGATCCGTCCCTTTACCCGCGTGGCGATCGACGTGCATCTGATGGTGGAAGCGCCAACCGATTTTATCGAGGCGGTCGCCAGGGCGGGCGCGGACTATATCTGTCCACACGCGGAGACCATCAACCGCGATGCGTTCCGCGTCATCAACCTGATCCGCAGCTTCGGTAAAAAGGTGGGCGTGGTGCTGAATCCGGCCACGCCGGTGTCCTACATCCAGCACTATATCCATCTGCTGGATAAGATCACCGTGATGACGGTCGATCCCGGCTACGCCGGCCAGCCCTTTATCCCGGAGATGGTGGAGAAGGTGCGTGAGCTGAAGGCGCTCAAAGAGCAGCACGGCTATCACTATCTGATCGAGATCGACGGTTCCTGCAATACCCGAACCTATCACCAGCTGCTCGGCGCGGGTGCGGAAGTGCTGATTGTCGGCACCTCCGGCCTGTTCAATATTCATGAGGATTTGGCCACCGCGTGGGAGATGATGCGCGACAGCATTGATGAGGCCCAGGGGCTGACGAAGGTGTCCGCATGAGATCACGCTGGCTCGGTATCGATATCGGCGGCACCGGTACCCGGCTGCAGCTGATGGAAGAGGGAGGCGTCTGGAGCAGCTTTCGCAAGGTGGCTACCGCCAGCTGGGCGCAGCAGCCCGACGCGCTGCAGGCGCTGGCACAGCTGATTGATGAAACGCTGGAGCAGCAGCCGGTCAGCGGCATCATGCTGGGGCTGCCCGGCATCCTCAGCCGCGACAGGAAACAGGTGATCTCGCTGCCCTTTATTCAGGCGCTGGATCACCAGCCGGTGGCGGCGCGTCTGGCGGCGCAGCTCGGCGTGCCGGTCGCGATGGACAAGGATGTGAACCATCTGATGCTGTGGGACCTGCTGCAGCTGGAGCAGTTGCCGGATAACGCCGTGGGCCTCTATCCCGGCACCGGGATGGGCAACAGCCTGTGGCTGAATGGCCACTTTTATCACGGCGAGCATGGCGGCGCCGGTGAACTGGGCCATGTGCCGGTCGCGGGGAACGATCTCCCCTGCCCGTGCGGCAATCGCGGCTGTGCGGAGACCCTGACCTCAGGCCACTGGCTGAGTCACTGGGCCGCGCAGAACGCTGCCGACACGCCGATCGCCGCGCTGTTTACCCGCCACGGTGAACAGCCAGAGCTTCAGGCGTTTGTGCGACGGCTGGCGCAGCTGATCGCCACCGAGATGAATATACTCGACCCGGAATATCTGATCCTCGGCGGCGGCGTGCTGGCGATGGCAGATTTTCCGCTGGCCCTGCTGCGCAGCCAGATCCAGCAGCATCTGCGGCCACCGGTCACACGCGAAAACCTGAAGATTATTTTCAGCCACTCAACCGACTACACGGGCTGTCGCGGTGCCTGTCTTGCCGCCGAACGCCTGTTCAGGAGCGCAGGATGAAAGGAAAAGTGTGTGTTTTCGGCTCGTTTAACCTCGATGTCGTGGCCGTAATGCGTCGCTTTCCGCTACCGGGTGAGTCGCTGACGGCGCACCACAGCATGATGGGCGCGGGCGGTAAAGGCGCGAATCAGGCCACGGCGGCGCTGCGCGCAGGCGCGCGGGTGCACTACATCGGCAAGGTGGGTAACGACGATTTCGGCCTCTTTGCGCGTCGTCATCTGGAGAAAACCGGCTTCGACGCCATTACGCTGTTTACCTGCAAGGAGAAGCCCACCGGTAACGCGCTAATCTATGTCGCAGGCGATGATGCGGAAAATATGATTTCGGTCTATCCCGGTGCCAATACCACCGTGACTGCCGCAGAGGTGACACGCTGCCAGCCGACGGTAGCCGCCGCAGATATCCTGCTGGTGCAGCTGGAGAATAATCTCAGCGCCATTCAGCGTATGATCGATAACGCCCGTGCCAGCGGCACCTTCGTGATCCTCAATCCGGCCCCCTGGCAGAAAGTCAGCGATGCGCTGCTGGCAAAGGTCGATCTGCTGACGCCTAACAGCACCGAAGCGAGCCAGCTCAGCGGCGTGACCGTCACCGATTTCGACAGCGCCCGCCGTGCCGCGGCGGTGCTGCATCGGAAAGGGGCGCGTCAGGTGATCATTACGCTGGGCACAGCGGGCGCCCTGCTCTCAACGCCTCAGGCGCAGCAGCGCATTCCGCTCTTTCCGGCGCAGCCGCGCGATACCACCGGCGCGGGCGACGCCTTCAACGGCGCGCTCGCCGCCCGGCTCGCCTCCGGCGACGATCTGCCGCAGGCGGCGCGCTTTGCTGCGGCCTTTGCCTCACTCTGTGTCGAGCGTGCTGGCGCGGCCGACTCCATGCCCTCGTATGCCGAAGCGCTGACCCGCCTGCAGGCGCATCCGGAGTGCATTGTTGAACCGATTGAGACGCTTACCGCCTGAGCAGAGAGGCCGCATCTGCGGCGATGTCATCTGAACACAGGCGGCTTTCAGGTCACGCTCAGCAGGGCCGCCTGCTGAGCGCGTTTGCCGTCAGCACGTCAACGAGTGCAGGGCATCAGCGCGGCCGCGCGATGCTGTGTCTCCGCGCGGTGCATCACGCCTGGAGTGCGTGAGTGAACGCGCCGTAGCACAGAATGTCCCACGTCTTTCCCCTCTCAGGGATGTCACGCCTCATCATCTTTATAGACGCCCACCCGCTTACCGTTCATGGTCAGAATGAGCCTGGCTGTTTCAGGGTCGCCTTTGTGCAGACGGTCAAACAGATTCTCGTGCAGTACTGCGGTAAGGTAATCGCGGTTTGCCGGCGAATAGAGGTCGAACTGAATGCCGGCTTCACTGAGTCGCTTATCCGCCTCACGCTCGGTCTGATGAATAAGCTCAACAGTGTCGTTGATCAGTTTCTCAACATAGAACGTGATTGTCTCACTGATAATTTTTTTCTCTGCATCACTAAAAGATTCACTCATCTTACGCCCCTTCGAAGCCAGTTAATTTATAACGGTAATTATCAATACTGTCAGAATTCACTGCGCTTTAATATATAAGACTCAGCCTTCTCGCTGTTAAACATACTTCTGTTACACCGGAACCATGAAAAAAATTCAAAGTTGTTTTTCACCTGCAACTTTTTCATGGTTTTTCTTTTGTAATAACTCACATTCTGCTCGGTTATCTGCAGGAACAGCGAGATATCCCTGGGTTTCATACCGGTCATAAGAAACCAGATGATACAAACCTCCTGACTCTTCAGGCGAATTTCGGTTCCGGCGGTGTTAATAACGCGCATTGTATTCTGCTCTGCTCTTTCAGGTAAAAACCTTTCGTGTTGCATGGGTTTTAGTCATTCTTATAAAAAAGTAAACCCATCTTAAGAAAATCTGACTGCAGAGCATCTTAAATTTTATTTAGTTTAATAACCCATGAAAATCCCTTTGCATTCAGTAATTTAAATTTTTAGTTTAAAAGCGATCGCCTGGTATCCTCAGGAAAACCAACGGATAAAGGCGGGTACATTACTCAAAATATTTACTTTTTTCCGCCGGATGGATTATAAATAATGATTAAGAATTTTCTTAGACGCACAGTAACAGCGATAAAAATAATTAAAACGCCTTTCACAGAGCGTTGTTTCAATCACCTGCCAGGGCTTTAATAAAAATGAAACGCATTTACATTATTGGCGATAACGTCAAATTTATCCTTTCTGAAAAATGTCTGGTCAGGCTGGACAATGATACTAAAGTCAAATTAAGGGCATCAGCGGCCTTTTGCCTGCTATTATTGCTTGAAAATCATGGAAAACTGGTCACCCACGATGACCTGTATAAATTCGGCTGGGAACGCTTTGGCATGACAGCTTCGCTGAATGTGCTGCATAACACCATTTTCTATTTACGAAAAATGCTGAATCAGGCGGGGGATTTCGACAATGGGATTATCGAAACCATTCACCGGCGGGGCTTTATCTTCAATCTGCAGGTTTCTGTTGCGCTAACCTATATCAATATGGACACGCCTGAAGAAGAAGAAACGATGCAGGCGGAGGAGCAGGATCAGGACAGCGATGACGCGGAGGGCTTTCTCTTCCCGGCAGAGAGTGAAAGGGCTGAGGAGCAAAACAGCGACGCGCCACGCGCAATGGCCGGACAGGCGAACCCGCCGGAAACCCGCCCTGCTCCGCGGCAGGCCGGTGAGACAGAATCAGTCAAGGCTAAGTCAGAGATGAAAAGCAGCAGTGAGACATTCAGCAGTCCGGGCCTGATTCATCCCGAGGGGGTTGCGATTAATTATTCGGCCTCTGTCAGAACATCAGACACTTTATGCGGGCCAGCGGTAAAAAAGCGTGCCGTCACCATTGCGTGGCCGCGTTATATTTTGCTGCTCAGCATCCTGCTGATTATCGCCTGCTCACTCATCCTCTACCCTGCGGTTTCCCCCGGGAATTATGTTAATACGGGAAAACTGGGGGCCTGTGAGGTTTATCAGAATAACCGTGCTTACGATTTCAAAAATCTTAAAATGGTGGATTACCTCAGTCGTTTCTGTAAAGAGCCCAGGGTGCTTTATCTGACCAATTATCCCTACAGCAATAAGGTCTCCGCGATAAACTGCCGCGAAAAGATCGCCCTGTTCTCGGACGACATCTGCTATTCAAACTATTTTATTTACAAAGACACGGGATATTATCATGATTAAAAGGATTTTTTTTCTCTCAACCGTGGGGCTGGCTGTCGCACTGACGGCTTTTACGATCTGGTATAGATATGGCATTACGTCCGGCTTCTCCTGCTCCGGCAACGTAAACTTTCACAGAGAGTCGGGTATTCTGCGTCTTTCGACGAAACTGAATATTGATGGAAATAGCGGAACACTCTCAATGAACGGGTTTGTAACTCGCGAAGATGGCACCCGGGAAAATGTAAACCGGACGGTGGTCTTTACCAGTCATCATGTTGGCTCGCGGTATACCTGGGTCTCGGATGAGATCCTCGCCTCTATTGACGATAAACTCACACCCGAAATGGCCAGCGCGTGGTTTCCGGCATTTTATCGTGAGCCAAAAAGTAAGGTCGAACTGTTCATTTCCCGGTTGAATATTAATTCAGTAATGCTCTCCGGTGAGTTCGTTCCCTATTATGTCTGTACTCAGCGGCACTGACGCTGCCGCCATTAATCCAGCGTAAGTGGGATGAAATGCGCCGTTCATTCATCCCACTGCGCAATAAGATGTCATCCCGATGCACTTTTTACTTCTCTTAACTAAACCATAATCGCTTACAAAGCAGGCACTTAGTCCACTTAAGGATTTTCCTGCTCGCCTGGCGGTTTAAAAGAAACGCTGCATTTAATTAAAATTAAAAACAACTAAATTTTAATTAATATGACACCCATCCGCTTTTTGTTTAAATTTCATCGCAACTTAGCAGCCTGAACCCGCCCCTGGCGATTCTTATTATGCCGGCTGCTGAGTCTGCATGAACATCCCTGAACCGCATCACTAATCTGCCTGACAGATACAGGCCGGTAATCGATGCGCTGTCACGCTATGGCATGCAAATCAACCTGCTTACACGCCAGTTCACAGGCGTAATTAATAAAATTGAAAGGAATAAAAAATGAATAAAAAGTTCAGCATGAGTCTGTCAGCATTACTTCTTTCAACGGTCGTCCATACCGCCTGTGCCGACGATAATACCATCGTCTTTAAAGGCAAGGTTAATGATGCCGCCTGTCTGGTAAATGTCGGTACCAATGGCCGCCTTGAAGTGGATATGCCGGAAGTGCGTTCGGCAGATTTCGGCGCAAATGTCGGCGACGTTAACGCTAAAAGCTGGAAACCCTTTACCATTTCACTTACGGACTGTCGTAAAACGACTAAAAACAACGTTAAAATTTCTTTCCAGGCTGCTCAGCCAGATGGAAATTATATTGGTTTAACGGGTGCCTCACGCGCGAGAGGCGTTGCTGTCGTGCTTGCTGATTCAAATAAAGTCCAGCTTACCAGTAATGCATTTACGGATACGCTCCGTAATGGTGAAAACTCCTTTAATTTCCAGGCGGGACTGGTCAGAACTATTGCCGACACCGCTGTTGATGACGGTGACGCTATTCCAGGCATCGTGCCGGGCGATGTCTATGCCGAAGCGGCTGTTAACGTCGAATATAACTAAACCCACAGGGGCTGCCCAGCCCCTGGATTCGGAGATGTGTAATGCGTTTTTTAATTGGCTTATTTTTTGCCACCCTCACCTGGGGCTGTCAGGCCAGCATCAGCCTGGGCGTGACGCGCGTCATTTTTAATGAAGGCAGTAAAGATGTGACCCTGTTCGTCCGCAACAGCGCCAGCGAAACACCGTTTCTGGTGCAGTCCTGGATAAGCGACCCGGCGAAAAGTGATAAAACGACCGACCAGTTTTTATTAACGCCACCGCTATTTAAGATGGGGCCGGGCGAAGAGAATCTGCTGCGGGTTGTGGACACCTCTTCTGCGTTACCGAATGACAGAGAGAGCCTGTTTAAAATTAACGTCAAAGCGATTCCGCCAGCCCCCGATAAAGATAAATCCGCGAACACGCTGCAGATTGCGATTAAAACCAGCATCAAACTGTTTTACCGCCCGGCATTGATGAAAAATATGAAGCTGGAAGATGAGGCGGGAAAAGTCACATGGCGGCAGTCGGCTGACAACCTCACCCTGATTAACCCTACGCCGTTCAATATCGCGATAACGAAAGTGGACGTTAATGGTGTTCAGACTGCGGTGTCACAGAGCAGTTTACCGGCAAAAGGCAAGATGACCCTGAACATTCAGAAGAAAAACATCAGCGACATCGGGATTGAATATATCAATGATTACGGTGGTGTCGTTAAGACAAAAATAAAGAAAGAATAGAAATATTACCGCCATGAATAAAATCTTCTGTCTGGCCTTTTTATTGCTGTTTAATACAACACTCTCGTTTGCTGACGTCAGTTTCAACACCTCATTCCTGGAGCTGAACGGCAGCCCGGCGGATATGGATGCCCTTAAAAAGCAGGTTGACAATATCTCCCGCACGCAACCTGCCGGTGAATACTGGGTTGAGATCTATATCAACGAGAGTCTGTATGCGAAGCAGTCGGTTAATTTCAGCTACGATAAAAAGCGCGATAAAATTACGCCCTGCCTTGACAGTGATTTTTTTAAAAATGCCGGACTGAAAGAGGATGCGTGGTCTCGCCTGCAGCATTCGGGGAACTGTGTCGCCTTCACAGAGGCGTTAGAGGGGGCTGACTTTGTCTATGACTTCGCCCGGCAGAAACTCCTGATCACTCTTCCGCAGGCGTTTCTGGACGATGCAGACAGAACGCGGATCAAGGCGGGCTGGGATAATGGCGAAACCGTTCTTTTTTCAGGCTACAGCCTCAGCCATTCCCAAATCTGGTCGGCAGACAGCGCCGTTAAGAGTAAGAAGACATCTTTTACCTCACTCAATAATGGCTTCAACTACGGTGCCTGGCGATTCAGGAACGTCACCTATATTCAGGATGATGGCGAGAACGGGCGAGAGATCACCTCACCGCAGAATTATGTGCAGCGTCCGCTGCCGCAGCTTGATGCCAACCTGAGTCTGGGAGATGTCTATTCAAATGGCGAGATCCTGGAGGGCATTAACTATCGCGGCGTGCAGCTGGCGTCTGATATCAGCATGCTGCCCGTCGAATCGCAGGGATTCGCGCCCACCCTGCGCGGAACGGCGAATGGCCGCTCGAAAGTGTCGGTTTCGCAGAACGGATTTAAGATCTTCGAGCGCTGGGTGCCATCCGGCCCGTTTAATATCGGCAATATCCCCTCGGTCAGCGGCGGGGATGACCTGCTGGTCACGATTGAAAATGAAGCCGGAGAGAAGCAGTTTTACCGCCAGTCCGCGTCCGCCCTGCCGGTGATGGTGCGCGGCGGCCAGTTCTTTTATGAAGTTAACGCCGGTGAATATCGCACGCTCTATCCGGGGAATCACACGCCCGAACCTTACTTTGTGGCGGGCACGGCGCGCTACGGCTTAAACGGCAGCACCACCCTGTTTGGCGGCACCTTACTGAACAGCAACTATCAGGCCTATAACCTGGGCTTTTCACGCAATCTGGCGGGATATGGAGCACTGTCCGCAGACTCGACGCTGTCGCTGTTTAAACCTGCAGGCGCAGCGGATGCGCCGCAGCGCGGCAATGCGCTTCGCCTGCGCTATGCAAAAGATTTCAGCGGCACCGGTACTAACCTGACGCTGGCGGGCTATCGGTATAACACCCGCGGGTTCAGACGATTCAGTGAAGCCTTTGACGATTCCCGCGCCGTTTCGCAAAGCAGTGACGCCATCCTGTCGACATCCGGCCTGAAAAACAGCGTCTCTGCCACGGTTTCACAGCGGTTAACCGACAACAGCAGCGTCTATCTGAACTACAACAAAGATGATTTCTGGCAGTCACAGCCGGCACGCCAGACGCTACAGACCGGGTACAGTTTTAATGTCGGTCGGGCAAGCATTACGCTTTCCGGGACATTCAGTCATCTGCAGGAGAAGCAGACCTCGGCGTTTGCCCTCTCCTTCAGCATGCCGTTGAGTGCAACCAGCCACTCTCCGCGTCTCTTCACCACGTCAGGTTACAGCGCGAATAACCTGAACAATAGCGTGACGATATCGGATACCTCGGACAGCCTGCCGGGTTTAAGTTACAGCGCTAACGCATCCTCAATGCGTGGTGACGTGGGAAAGACCCAGGCTTATGGCGTTTCCGCGCAGTACAGCGGTGCGAAAGGCAATCTGCGAACCAACCTGTCACACAGCGATCTGCGCAATCAGCTGGATATCGGCGGCGAAGGCGGGTTAACGCTGTATAAGGGTTCGCTGATCGCATCACCTCCGCTGGGCGATACGAACATTATTGCCCGGACAAATAACATCGAAAATGTCGGTTTTGATTTTCAGTCAAAAAGCCGGACCAATAAAAGTGGCTATGCGATGTTAACCAATGCGTCGCCCTATACCCGGAACCGGGTGTCGGTCAGGACCAATACGCTGGATGACAATGTTGAAATTGAGAAACTTGTCGGCGAAGTGACGCCAACACGCGGGGCATTCAGCGTCATTGATTTCTCCGGCAGGAAAGGCAACAAAATTATATTACACGCCGTAAATGGCCAGGGGGAGACGGCACCTTTCGCTGCAGAAGTATTTATCGACGCCGAAAAGGCGCAGATAACGCCAGACGCGCTGGTGTCCGATAATGGCAGCGCCTATTTAACCGGCGTGCCGGACAACGCGCGCTTTGAAATTAAAGTTAACAGTGAGCGTTGGTGCGCCGGAGAAATCGCCACCCGCAATCATCAATCCGCTAAATCAGGCGTTATAAAGGTGAATACCGTATGTCATTAATTCTGTCCCGGATAGTCGTTATTTATGTTCTCACCGCTTTTCATGCGCTTTATGCCAAAGACACGGTGAATATCAGCGTGACCGGCTCGCTGAAAAAACCACCCTGTACTTACACTGCCAGTAAATCAATCAGTGTCAATATGGGAGAGGTCACTTATGACAAATATGACACCGTCTCAGGAAATATTCCGCTGATATTACAATGCCCGCCGGGTTCAGCCGTCACGGTAACAGTCCGGCCAGGCAGCGGAACCTCACTGGCCAGTGGTTCAACGACAACGGCGGTCACCAGCTACAGGAACCTGGGTATAGAGCTCTGGTGGAGCGGGACTCAGGCGCTGACCGGTGGACAACAACAACGGGTCAGCCTGACCGGCAACAGAATACTCAGCGGGCTCTCTGGTCAGGCCGATCTCTCAATGACGGCCAGGCTGGTTAAACTGGCCGATCTGGGCGTCAGTAGTTTCAGCGCCAGTTTCACCGTTGAACTTGATTACGACTGACAGGCTGGCGGTATTGATGAAACGATGGATGATGGCGGGAGTGATGTATATTGCGCTCTGTCGCGGCGCCCTGGGGCTGGATGTGAATGTCAGTGGGAATCTGCTGGCTCCGGCCTGTACGGCCGAACTCCCCGCGGACAGCCTCGTTACGCTTCCCGAGGTGAGCCTTGCTCAGCTCTACAAAGGGGAGAGTAAACCCACCTCTGCAACGATAAAAATACGCTGCTACAAGCTGACTGCGGTCAGTTTTACGTTGCGAACCGACCAGACGGATCCGACAGGCGTGGTGAAAACGGATCTGAGTGGCATCGGCCTGGAGATGGGCTATGGCCTGAGTCAGGCAGGCGTCCTGACCGGACTCGCTAAACCTGGTGAGATAATTAATCACACACTGCTGAATGAGGCGCTGTTTGTCATAAAGACCAGACCGGTCATTATCGATGAAAACCGCGCAGCCGCCGGGAGTTATTCTGCATCAGCCCTGCTGAGCATTGAGTACCGCTAATATTTGCTGTGTAAGATCAGCAATTTTATATTTTTACTATTTTTCCAGGAGAGCGTTATGTCCATTATTTTAAAGACAGGGTTTATCTTGATTCTCCTGATTTCTGCCTTTACCTGTAAAGCCGCAGATATGGTATGTACACCGTCTCTTATGATGGTGGATTTAGGGGTTGTTCAGCAAGGGGTCACCACTGATTATAATGCTTATATCGATGGACCTCTTAATCAATTTACCTGCAATGTAAACAGGAGTTTTTTATATGGCGCCTCACTTTCATATAAAAGCGAATCCGTCAATGGTTTGAAAGCTGGCATCCTGATCCCTATGGTTTATAATAACACCCAGGTTCCAACCTACCAGGTTAATAAAGCAACAAACCTGTGCATCGGGCCTACCAATTTCGCCTGCAACTTTCCTCTGGGCGCTAATTCAAGGCTCTCTTTTTCCATGCGATACCGTATATTAATCAATCTTGCTGGAATCGGAACTTTTGTAGGAAAAATAAATTTATATCAAACTCCCAGAGTTCTGGTCGGATATTCAGAACAGATCACCAGTTTTTATTACACCTATACCATTGCAGCCAGGCCCTGTACCGTCGCTGATAAAAATTTAGCGGTTAACTTCGGCGATCTGGATAACCGTCTGTCTGACAATCCGTACCGTGAGCTGGCGATCGCGGTAACCTGTCCGGCACGGACCAATGTCGATGTGCAGCTTAACGCCGGTAAGCCAATTGTGAACGCGACACAGGGCCTGTCAAAAACGTCACTCGCCGGTCTGAACATGCAGGTGTCCCGGAATGGTTCTCCGGTCGTTTTAAATCAGACCAGCACGCAGGTTTTTCAACAGGGGATTAACACTTACCAGCTGAAATTCTCTCCGCAGCTGGCATCCTCTCCGGCACCGACAGGCAGTTTCAGCGCCGACTATACGCTGACCTTTGACTATAAATAGGGCAGCATGCGCGTTTTACCTGACGTATTCAGGAAGGCCGCCGCTTCCCCTTTACAGCCCCGGCCTAAACACGAAATAATCCCCTGGTAAGCCGGGCCACAGATGCTGGCGCGGCCTGAACCTAACCTCAACGCTGCGGACCCCTTTATGAATAATGAAATTTCTCTCAAATACTACGATGTTGCAGATGAGTATGCGACGGAGTCCGCTAAGCCGGTGAGCGAAGCAGAGCGCACGCCGCTGGCTTACTACTTTCAGCTGCTGATCACCCGTTTAATGAACAACGAAGAGATTAGTGAAGCGTCACAGCAGGAGATGGCGCGTGAGGCTGGCATCGATGAGCAGCGTATTGATGATATCGCCGAGTTCCTGAACCGCTGGGGTAATGAGTAACGCCATTCCGGCCTGACGCAGCCTGAAACCTGCGTCAGCGCATCCCCCTGTCCGTGTCAGGCAGCCACGCCTTGTGCGTGGCGCACGGCCTGCTTTCCCGCCGCCCTTCTCTCTGCCTCTTGCCCTCTGGCGCCGCCGAAAATTATCATCCAGACTGATATAGTCTGCGCAGGCATTGTGCTTTACACTGCGCGCTGTAAAAAACTGAGTAGATTAAGCAGGCAAAAAATGGCGATGAACGGAACAATCACAACCTGGTTTAAAGATAAAGGATTCGGCTTTATCAAAGATGAAAACGGCGACAACCGCTATTTTCATGTGATCAAGGTCGCCAATCCTGATCTGATTAAGAAAGATGCGGCGGTGACGTTTGAGCCGACCACTAACAACAAAGGTCTGTCGGCCTATGCGGTGAAAGTGGCTCCGGAAAGCAAATACATCTATATCGCCGGTGAACGCCTTAAGATCACCTCGATTAAATCCTGGCTGGTCTACAGCGAAGAGGTCCCGGCGGATACCGGCATCGATAAAGAGAACGCGGTGCTGTCGGTGGGTCTGCTGCTGAACAATATCCGGCCAAAATCTGACGCTAAGGCGGATGAGATGCGCTCCCTGAAGAAACTGGCGGTCACCACTTTCCAGGGCACCACCCTGAGCTTTTCCGAAGATGAGATCGACGTTGAGAGCACCGTTAAGCTGCTCAAAACCCTGAAGTAATCGTCAGGCTGGCCGGGATCCTGCCCGCACGCACCCGGTCAGTCAGCACTCGCCTGTGACGCTCCCGCACGCCGATTGCGCTGGCGCAGTCCGCTGGCAGCGTCTCGTCCGGTTCGCCGCACTGCGCGGCGGGTCAGGCCAGAACCACGCTCAGAAGCGTATCTCATCAAGGATCATCCCCATAAAGCCATTTTCCAGGGTAGAATCAGATACTTTGTTCCGTGATTGCCACGGCTTCCATCATCGCAGATTGATACGAAAAGCGGGTGAAATAAGGGTTAACGCTGCATGAAAATCCCAAACAGAATCCAGCCTCTGGTCGATGACGGCCTGATTGACGATGTGCTGCAGCGGCTGAAAAGCGGCAAGGAAGCAGACGTTTACACCGTACTGTGCGGCGACAAGGTGCAGTGCGCCAAAGTCTATAAAGAAGCGACTCAGCGCAGCTTTAAGCAGGCCGTGCAGTATCAGGAAGGCCGTAAAACCCGTAACAGCCGCAACGCCCGCGCCATGCAGAAAGGCTCGAAATTTGGCCGTAAGCAGCAGGAAGAGTCCTGGCAGACCGCTGAAGTTGACGCGCTGTTCCGCCTGGCAAGCGCTGGGGTGCGCGTGCCTCAGCCCTATCTCTGCATCGACGGCGTGCTGCTGATGGAGCTGGTCACCGACGACAATGGCGCGGTTGCGCCGCGCCTCAGCGATGTCACCCTCTCCGAAGCGCAGGCGATTACCGATTTCCATACCATGATCCGTAACATCGTTCGCATGCTCTGTGCGGGCATCGTGCATGGCGACCTGTCTGAATTCAACGTTCTGCTGGATGACCAGGGACCGGTGATTATCGATCTGCCGCAGGCGGTCGATGCGGCGGCCAACAACCATGCCGAGTCGATGTTCAGACGAGATGTAAATAACATTACCGCATACTACGGCCAGTTCGCCCCGCAGCTGCTGAAAACGCGCTACGCCAGAGAGATCTGGCAGCTCTATGAAGATGGCAAGCTGACGCCTGAAACGCCGCTGACCGGACAGTTCGTGGAAGTGGAGCGCGCGGTCGATATGGATTCGCTGCTGGATGAGATCATTACCGCAGAGGATGACTATTACGAGCGCCAGCGCGCCAGCCGCGAGCGTGACAGCGATTAGAGAAGAAAAGGCAGCGAATCACTTCGCTGCCTTTTTGTTTACGCGGGGATTACCGTACCACCACCGTCAGCGCGATCAGCGTTAAGCCGATAACCATCACGCAGACAAAAACGCTGTCGAGCCGGTTTCTTTTCATCTTTGCCTCCCCGTGATCCTAGAACCACTGACCGAAACGACGGATATAGAACCGTTTCATGCCCTGCGCCACCAGGCAGTAGCTGAACAGCGTCAGCACCAGCCACGGGAAATATTGCCATGGCAGCGGCACCAGTCCGACCATCGCACCCAGCGGTGAGAACGGGATCAGGATGCCCAGCACCATTACCGCCAGCGTGGTCAGCATGACCGGTAAAGTGGCGCGACTCTGAATAAACGGAATCTTCCGGGTACGCAGCATGTGCACCACCAGCGTCTGCGACAGCAGCCCCTCGATAAACCAGCCGGACTGGAACAGCGACTGCACGCCCGCATGATTCGCACCGAAGATGAACCACATCAGCGCAAAGGTCGTGACGTCAAAGATTGACGACGTCGGGCCCATCCACAGCATAAAGCGTTTGATATTACCGGCATCCCATTTGCGCGGCTTGTTCAGGAACTCGCGGTCCACCTTGTCCCACGGCAGCGCCAGCTGGGAGACGTCATACATCAGGTTCTGAATCAGCAGGTGAATCGACAGCATCGGCAGAAACGGAATAAAGGCGCTGGCCACCAGCAGCGAGAAAACGTTACCGAAGTTCGAGCTGGCGGTCATGTTGAGATACTTGATGATGTTGCCAAAGGTCTCGCGTCCTTTGAGTACACCCTCATTCAGCACCTGTAAATCCTTCTCCAGCAGGATGATATCCGAAGAGGCTTTCGCCACATCCGCCGCGCTGTCCACGGAAATACCGGTGTCGGCGGCCCGCAGCGCAGGCGCGTCGTTGATGCCATCGCCCAGGAAACCCACGGTATGACCGTTCTGCTGCAGCAGACGCACCAGCCGGGATTTCTGCTGCGGCGTCAGTTTTGCAAACAGCGTGCAGCGTTCAGCCTCCTGCGCCAGCACCTCATCGCTCATCGCCTCGATCTGGTCGCCGGTCAGCATCGCCGGATCGGTCAGCCCGACATCGGCACAGACCCGCTGGGTGACCAGTGGATTGTCACCGGTCAGCACTTTCACCGCCACGCCGCTGTCGCGCAGCGCTTTGATCGCCTTGCCTGCGCTGGCTTTGGGCGGATCGCGGAAGGTCAGCATCCCCTGGATAACCAGGTCGCGCTCATCACTGTCGCTGAGCGGCGCATGCAGCGCGCCGTCACGGGTGGCGACCAGCAGTACGCGATAGCCCTGCTGGTGATAGCGCTCGGTCTGCGCCATCAGCGCGGCGCGCTGGGCCGCATCCAGTGCCACCACGGTATCGCCCTGCCGCACGGCGACGCTGACCGCCAGCATCTCTTCCACGGCCCCTTTGCAGATCAGCTGTGAACGATGCTGCGTCAGATCCTCCACCAGCACCGACACCCGGCGACGGGTAAAATCGAACGGCAGCTCATCGATCAGCTGAAACTGGCTGCGCTGAGCCGGTGAAATCACGTTGTCACCCGCGCAGAGCACCGCACGGTCCATGAGATTTTTCGCGCCGCTCTGACTGCCGCTGTTAAGCCAGGCCAGCAGCAGCACCTGCTGATCGTCCCGGCCCTGCACGTCCAGATGATGCGCCAGCAGGATGGTGTCCTGGGTCAGCGTGCCGGTTTTATCGGTGCAGAGCACATCCATCGCGCCCAGGTTCTGGATGGCGTTGAGCTTTTTCACGATCACTTTGCGGCGCGACATCGCAATCGCCCCTTTGGCGAGGTTGGCGCTGACGATCATCGGCAGCATTTCCGGCGTCAGGCCGACCGCGACGGCCAGCGCAAACAGCGTCGCATCCATCCAGTCACCTTTGGTGAAGCCGTTGATCAGCAGCACGACCGGAACCATGACCAGCATAAAGCGGATCAGCAGTTTGCTGACGCTGTTGACCCCGCGATCGAAGGCGGTCTGCGGACGGCTTCCCACCAGCGATGAGGCGAGCGAGCCAAACCAGGTGTCGCCGCCGGTAGCGACCACTACGGCGCTGGCGGTCCCGCTGGCGACGCTGGTGCCCATCAGGCAGATATTCGCCGATGAGAGGCGCTCCTGAGCGGTCTGGCCCTCCGCTTTGACTCCCGCCTCGCTGCTTTGTTTTTCCACCGGCAGCGACTCACCGGTCAGCACGGCTTCACTGATAAACAGATTGCGGGCACTCAGCAGGCGGACATCGGCGGGCACCTGATCGCCGGTGCTGAGCAGAATCACATCGCCCGGCACCAGTTCGCTCATATCCACATCCTGCCGCTGGCCCGTCTCGCTGCCCGGCTCACGCCGCAGCACGGTCACCTGGCTGCGCACCAGTGACTGCAGAGCCTGCGCCGCCCGGTTGGTGCGGAACTCCTGCCAGAAGCGCAGCAGCCCGCTCAGGATCACCATGGTACAGATGATGATCACGCCGGAGAGATCGGTCTCCTCGCCCGCGCGCAGCGGCAGGATATAGTCGGTAAACAGACTCACCAGCGCCAGGACCAGCAATACATAGATGAAGGGGTTGTTAAACGCCATCAGCAGCTGAACCAGCGCGGGTGGCGCTTTCTCATGCGCCACTTCATTGCGGCCATAGGTGGCCAGGCGTTTCGCGGCCTCATCATGGGTCAGTCCCTGACGATGGCTGCGGAGATCGGCCAGCGTCATCCCGACGTGCTGACCGGCATGCTGCGCCACAGCGTACATTTTTTTACTTTTTTTATCGTTACGGTTGCCGGATGCAGTGGCCGCAACCTGTTCCAGTTTCATGTCGCTCATTTCGACATCTCCCTGATTTAAAGCACGTGTTGTCCTGCACGAAAAATAAAGTGCATGGCATAAACCTGGCGGAGCCGGGTTATTTATTGTGGCGACCTTTAAAAATAAACATGTGCTTTCGCCCGCAGCGGAAATAATGACGCGCGCAGGTGAACATGACGCTGTTTTTACACAGCGTAATAAAGATCTGAAGTCAGCGTTCGGGCGTAGCCGGGGCTACGCCGATCGAGGCGGAGGAAAAAGTGCCAGAATAAACAGCAGCATAACGCGCACTCCTGTCACTAACAGGATGAAAAATAATGAGCGCGATCGTGAATTAAAGCGGGGATCGCTGCTCGCCGGTTGGCAAGCAGCAGAGAAGAATCAGCTTGCCAGAATAATGATTAAACCAGGGTGACTGTCCAACTGAATTCTCCGGAAATGATTTGCCGCTATTATAAAGAGAGCGAAGTGCGGGTAAAGCCATTCAGGAATAAATAAACGCCTCGTTGAGGATTTGTTTCTGCTCCGTCTGCCGCTTCGCTAACAAAATGGCGATCTTCTTATAACCACAACCTCACTCTTATAACTTTTAGTCATATGATTAGCCCATATTCGACTATTCTTCATATCAACCCTTTCGTAAACTCGCGTAACTTTTTAAAGGCAAGGAAATTTCATGAAAACTATAATTCCATCCCTGCTGGCGCTGACGCTGGCTGCCGCTTTCACAGCCCAGGCCGCAACACCCAAAGATACGCTGGTTATTGCCCAGTCAACTGACGATGCCGACAGCTTCGACCCGGCCAAAGGGTTTGAACTTACCAGCGTACAGGCTTTCACGAACATCTATCAGCGTCTGGTTCAGTCTGACCCGCAGAATCCGGTGGATCTGAAACCGACGCTGGCGACCTCCTGGCAGCCAGGCAGCGACAATCGCAGCCTGACCTTTGAGCTGCGCAAAGACGCTAAGTTCTCCACCGGCAACCCGCTGCGGCCGGAAGATGTGATCTTCTCGCTGGGTCGCGTGGTGAAGCTGAACCTCGACCCCTCTTTCATCCTGACGCAGCTCGGCTGGACCAAAGATAACGTTGACGGCTTCCTGAAGAAGGTTGACGACAATCATGTGCAGATCAGCTGGACCGCCGACGTCAGCCCGACCTACGTGCTGAGCCTGCTCTCTGCGCCGGTCTCCTCGATCGTCGATGAAAAAACCGTGACGGCCAACCAGAAGAACGGTGACCTGGGTAACGCCTGGCTGGCCACGCACTCTGCCGGCAGCGGCCCGTATCAGATCCGCAAGGTCGTCCTGCATCAGGCCGTGCTGCTCAGCGCCAACCCCTCTTCACCGGCGGGCGCACCGAAGATGAAGAACATCCTGATCAAGAACGTTCCGGAGCCTGCGGCGCGTCGTCTGCTGCTGGAGCAGGGGGATGCCGATATCGCCCGTAACCTGGGTGCCGACCAGATCGCAGCGCTGAACGGCAAGCCTGGCGTGAAGACCGAAGCCATTCCGATGGCGTCGCTCTACTACATTCAGTTCAACACCGGCGGAAACGACACGCTGAAGAACCCGGCCTTCTGGGAAGCGGCGCGCTACCTGTGGGATTACAAAGGCATCGCCAACGAGCTGCTGAAAGGCCAGTTCGACGTGCATCAGAGCTTCCTGCCGAAAGGTTTCCTGGGCGCGATCAACGACACGCCTTACAGCTACGATCCGGAAAAAGCCAAAGCGATCCTGAAGAAAGCGGGCCTGAACAACGTCAGCTTTAAACTCTCTACCAGCAACCAGCCGCCTTATCTGGATATCGCGCAGGCGCTGCAGGGCAGCTTCGCCAAAGGCGGCGTGAAGGTAGAAGTGGTGCCGGGCCTGAGTTCTGAAGTGTCGACCAACGTCAAAGCGCATAAGTATGAAGCAACGCTGAACGCCTGGGGTTCCGACTACTTCGACCCGAACACCAACGCCGCCTCCTTTGCTTACAACCCGGAAGATGGCAGCAAAACCATCGCTTACCGCTCAGACTGGCATATCCCGGCGCTGAACAAGCAGGTCATTGCCGCCACGGCCGAAAGCGATCCGAAGAAGCGTATCGCCCTGTATGAAGCGATGCAGCGTGAGGTGATGAAGAACTCTCCGTATGTGATTGGGATGCAGGCGAAGAACCTGATCGCGCTGCGCGACAACCTGAAAGGCTATGTTCAGGGCATCAACCCGGACATGGTGTATTACTCGCAGGTCACTAAGTAATGGCACAGTCTGTTCCTTCAGCCGGGTTCGCCCGGCTTTTTTGGCAGCGTGGCGGGCGTCTGATCGGTAGCGTGCTGTCGCTGCTGGTCACGCTGCTCGGCCTGCTCGCCTTTACCTTTATGCTGTCGCATCTCTCGCCAATCGACCCGGTGCAGCAGATTGCCGGCGATCACGCCAGTGAAGCGACCTATGCGCAGGTGCGTCATGACCTCGGTCTCGACCAGCCGGTGCTGATGCAGTTCTGGCGCTACATCGAACATTTAGCGCACGGCGATCTGGGCGTCTCCCGCCTCACCAACCAGTCGGTGAGCGGCGACCTGATGACCACCTTCCCCGCCACCATCGAGCTGGCGACCTGCGCGATGATCTTCGCCGTGGTCTTTGGCGTCACGCTGGCGCTGCTGGCCGCCTGGAAACCGGGCAGCTGGATCGATAACCTCGCCCGCTTTATCTCGCTGCTGGGCTACTCGGTGCCGGTGTTCTGGCTCGGTCTGCTGGGCCTGCTGCTCTTTTATGCCGTGCTGCACTGGTCCGCCGGGCCGGGGCGGCTGGATGATATCTGGGTCTACACCCTGGAGCCGAAGACCGGGTTTGTGCTGATCGACAGCTGGCTGTCGGGCGAACCGGAGATGTTCCGCAATGCGATAGCCCATCTCTGGCTGCCGGTGGTCATCCTGGGCCTGCTGGCGATGGCGGGCATTACCCGTCTGCTACGTGCGGCGCTGCTGGAAGAGAGCAGCAAAGAGTATGTGGTACTGGCGCGTGCCAAAGGCGCGGGTCGGGTGCGTATTCTGCTGCGCCACATCTTCCCCAACGTGCTCGGCACGCTGGTGACAGTGATCGCCCTCTCCTACGCCACCCTGCTGGAAGGCTCCGTGCTGACCGAAACCGTCTTCGCCTGGCCGGGTGTCGGCCGCTACATGACCAATGCGCTGTTCTCCGGCGATGTGCCGGCGATTCTGGGCTCAACCCTGTTAATCGGCACCTGCTTTATCCTGATTAACACCCTGGCGGATGTCTTAACCTGGTTAACCGATCCGAGAACCCGATGACGCAACAACTCTCTGAACTCGAAACGGTGCGACCACGTCGCCGCCGTCAACGCGTGACCTCGTTAACCGTTGGGCTGACGCTGGTCGCGATCCTTATCCTGATGGCGCTGCTGGCTCCGCTGATTGCGCCCTTTGATCCAAATGTGCAGACCATGTCGAGCCGCCTGCTGGCGCCGTCGGCACAGCACTGGTTTGGCACCGACGGCTTTGGCCGCGATCTGCTGTCGCGCGTGATTTATGGCACGCGGCCGACGCTGCTGCTGGTGTCGCTGATTCTGCTGCTGACCATTCCGGCCGGCCTGCTGATCGGCATCACCGCCGGTTACGTCGGCGGCTGGACGGAACGCCTGCTGATGCGCATCACGGATATCTTCCTGTCGCTGCCGAACCTTGTGATCGCGCTGGCGCTGGTGGCGATCCTGGGGCCTGGCCTGATGAACGGCGCGCTGGCGCTGGCGCTGACCAGCTGGCCGCCTTTTGCCCGTCAGGCGCGCGCTGAAACCCTGGCGCTGCGCCGCAGCGACTATCTGGCTGCCGCCCGGATGCAGGGCATTACCGGCTTCCGCCTGATGTTCGGTCATATTCTGCCGCTCTGCCTGCCAACGGCCGTGGTGCGGGCGGCGCTCAGCCTGGGCGGGATTATCCTGGCCGCGGCCGGGCTCGGTTTCCTGGGGATGGGCGTTCAGCCGCCCACCGCCGAATGGGGCTCAATGGTGGCCGAGGGCAGTAAAGTGATCTTCGACCAGTGGTGGGTAGCTGCCGCACCGGGCGCAGCGATTCTGTTTGCCAGCCTGGCCTTTAACCTGACAGGCGATGGCCTGCGCGACCGACTGGATACCCGTCATGCAAAATAATCTTCTCCATGCTGAGGGGCTGACCATCCGCAGCGATGATACGCTGCTGGTCGATCACATCAGTTTTTCCGTGGGTCGTGAGCGCGTCGCGCTGGTCGGCGAGTCCGGTTCCGGCAAGTCACTCACCGCCCGCAGCCTGATGGGGCTGCTGTCGCCCGCGCTGCATCTGCAGGCCAGCCAGCTTCAGGTCGCCGGTGAGAATGCGCTGACGCTGAGCGAGCGTCGCTGGAGCCAGCTGCGCGGTAATCGCGTGGCGATGGTGATGCAGGACCCGAAGTATGCGCTTAATCCGACGCGCACCATTGGCTGGCAGGTCGAAGAGCCGCTGATCCTGCATCGCCGTCTGAGCCGCGCCGAGCGCAAAGAGAAAGTGTGCGACATGCTGGATGCGGTCGGCCTGCCCGATCCGCGTCGCCTGATGCAGCAGTATCCGCATCAGCTCTCAGGCGGGATGGGCCAGCGCGTCATGCTGGCGATCGCCCTGATCACCGATCCGGACTTTCTGATCGCCGATGAACCGACCTCTGCGCTGGATCATGCGATGCGCGATCAGGTGCTGGCGCTGATCCGCGGGCTGGTGGAAGCGCGCAACATGGGACTGCTGCTGATCAGCCACGATCTGCAGCAGGTTTCGGAGCATTGCGAGCGGGTTATGGTGATGTACAAGGGCCGCCTGCTGGATACGCTGCCCGCCGCCGATCTGCCGCGCGCCACCCATCCCTACACCCGCACACTCTGGGCCTGCCGGCCGGGCAAAGCGACGCACGGTCAGCCACTGCCGGTGCTGGACCGCGCGGCGCTGGAGGCAAAATATGATTAAGCTGACCGATCTCAGCGTCGCCCATAAGCAGGGCTACGATCTGCGCACCGTGGTGCATGAGGTTAACCTGGAGGTGAACGCGGGCGAGTGCTTTGGCCTGGTCGGGCCGTCGGGCTGCGGCAAATCTTCGCTGCTCTGGGTGCTGGCCGGTCTCAATCCGCACTGGCAGGGCCAGATGCAGCTGGCCGGTCATCCGGTGACGCCCGGCAACGCCTTCACCGGCGCGCTGCGGCAGGAAGTGCAGATGGTGTTTCAGGATCCCTATGCCTCGCTGCATCCGCGTCACCGGCTGCGCCGCACCCTGGCTGAGCCGCTGAAGCTGCTGAAACGCGACAACATCAATGACCGCATCGACCAGGGCTTCCGCCACGTCGGCCTCGATCCCGCGCTGGCCGACCGCTATCCGCATCAGCTCTCCGGCGGTCAGCGTCAGCGTGTCGCCATCGTGCGCGCCCTGCTGCTGCAGCCGAAGATCCTGCTGCTCGACGAGCCGACGTCGGCGCTGGATATGTCGGTACAGGCGGAGATCTTAAACCTGCTCAACGATCTGAAACGCCAGGATGGCCTGACGATGGTGCTGGTCAGCCACGATCCCGATGTGATCGACCACATGTGCGACCGCGCCGTGCGCATGGCGCAGGGCCGCATCATCGAACAGATCTCAGCCTGACACCCGGCCGGGCGGCCCGCCGTGGCTGTCCGGCCGGGTCTCGCCCCGCGTTTCCCCTTACCTGTACCAGCCTCTCGCTGTTTTTCACGCGGCCCTTTCCGATCGGATGCCGAAATGACACCGCCTGCGCGCGCGGGTAAAACGCAGCGGCAGGCTAATCGGGTATACTCGCGGCACTGTGTTCAGAAGAGGAAAAGGTCATGACGGTAAAACTGCGTCCGCTGGAGCGGGAAGATCTGCACTTTGTCCACCAGCTCGATAACAACGCCAGCGTGATGCGTTACTGGTTTGAGGAGCCTTATGAGGCGTTTGTGGAGCTTTCCGACCTCTACAACAAGCATATTCACGATCAGACCGAACGTCGCTTTGTGGTGGAGCATAGCGGGCAGAAGGCGGGATTAGTGGAGCTGGTCGAGATTAACCATGTGCATCGCCGCGCCGAGTTTCAGATCATTATCGACCCGGCACATCAGGGCAAAGGACTGGCTACGCAGGCGGCGAAGCTGGCGATGGATTACGGTTTCTCGGTGCTCAATCTCTATAAGCTCTACCTGATTGTCGATCAGGAGAACGAGAAAGCGATCCACATCTACACCAAGCTCGGCTTCGAGATTGAAGGCGTGCTGAAGCATGAGTTCTTTATCAACGGGGAGTACCGCAACACCATCCGCATGTGCATTTTCCAGCATCAGTATCTGGAACGCCATAAAACGCCAGGCGGAATGGTGAAGCCCACCGCGCAGTAATCAGCCGCGCGCGCCGACCGGATTCATATAGGGACGCGGGTGGTCCGGCTTGAGGTCATACATGCCGCCGTAGAAGGGGTCGACCAGCAGCCAGCCGGGGAAGCCGCCCAGCGGAATATTCCCCAGCAGATACCAGAGGTTGGCGCGTGCTTCGATCGGCACCGTTACCGGCACATAGCCCGGACTTTCCAGCATCAGCAGGTAGTGCTTTTTGCCGAAGTAGCGGCCGGTCGATTTCGCCAGCTCCACGGTCTGCGGCGTGAAACCCTGCGCGACCGCATAGCCACGCTCATCCTGCACCGTAAAGCGCGCGCCCTGCGGTAGAGAGTCGATGCGCACCAGCTGGGTTTCATTGCCGACGATGGTGGCACAGCCGCTGAGCAGCAGCGCGGCGGCCAGAGCCAGAATTCGCTGTTTCATGAAGGGGTCCACAGAGTGATCAATGATCAGAGTGTAGACCGCCCTTTTCAACTCAATCGGGCTATCATCGCCCGATTCAGCCAGCTTATTGCGGTTGACAAGCGCGGGCGATAGACGCGATGTCGTTGGGTGAAGTGCGGCAGCAGCCGCCGATCAGCCTGGCGCCCGCCTGTTGCCACTCATCCAGCTTGTCATGCAGCGTGCAGCCCGACGGCGCAGAGTGCCAGGTTTTACTGCCCGCATCATACTGTTCGCCGGAGTTGGGATAGACCACCAGCGGCTTGTCGGTGAGTTTCTGCAGCTGCTGCAGCGCGGGCGTAACGCTCTCCAGCGCCACGCAGTTGATACCCAGCGCCACAACCTGCGGCTGCTGATTCAGCCAGCTCACCACTTCGGTCAGCGGCGTGCCGTCGCTGATGTGTCCGGCATCGCGCAGCGTGAACGAGAACCAGGCCTGGCCCTGCGGAAACTCCGCCAGCAGCTTCACCAGCGCCTGCGCTTCGGCAAAGGAGGGCAGGGTTTCGCAGGCCAGCAGATCGGCACCGGCCGCCAGCAGCGCCTGCACACGCGGACGGTGGAACGCGATCATCTGCGCTTCCGGCAGCGCATAGTCGCCGCGATACTCTGAACCATCCGCCAGGAACGCGCCGTAGGGGCCGACCGAGCCCGCCACCAGCAGCGTTTTCGCGTCGGGCCGCACCGCCAGATAGTCCTGACGGGCGCGACGGGCCAGCGCCACGCTCTGTGCAATCAGCGCCAGCGACTGCGCCTCATCCAGACCGCGAGCAGCAAACCCCTGCGGGGTCGCCTGATAGCTGGCGGTGATGGCGCAGCGTGCACCGGCAACAAAATAGTCGTAGTGAACCTGATAGATCAGTTCAGGATTTTCCATCAGCACTTTGGCTGACCAGAGCGCATCGGCCAGATGACAGCCGCGGGCTTCCAGTTCGGTGGCCAGGGCGCCATCCAGAATCAGCAGCGGTGACTCCGTTAAAGCCTGCGCGACAGGGTTATGCGACATCGTTAGCCTCCTCAGGCCGGGTGGATGCTTTGTGGGTCAGATGGTAAGCGGCATAGCAGAACAGAACAAACGGGATGCCGCACCACAGCGCGATGCGCTGGGTCGGGTCGAACGCCAGTCCCACACAGGCCAGCAGGCAGAGCAGAAAGCCCAGCACCGGCACCAGCGGATAGAACGGCGCACGATAGGTCAGCTCAGCCAGCGATTTGCCCTGCTGAAGATGACGGCGACGGAAGACGTAATGGGAGGCGCAGATGCTGAGCCAGACCGCCACCACCGCAAAGCCTGAGATGGCCGACAGCGCGACAAACACGGTATCCGGTGCCACCACGCTGGAGATCAGCGCCAGCAGGCCGCCCGCCATGCTGACCGTAATCGCCAGCAGCGGCACGCCGCGTTTGTTAACCCGGGCGAAGGCGCGCGGCAGCGTATTTTCATTGGCCAGCGACCAGAGCATCCGCCCGGAAGCGTAGAGGCCGGAGTTGGCCGCCGAGAGGATAGCGGTCAGGATCACAAAGTTAATGATATCGGCCGCATAGGGGATGCCGATCTTTTCAAACACCAGCACAAACGGGCTTTTTACAATGCCCGCCTGGTCCATCGGGATCAGCGCCGCCAGCACAAATACGGTGCCGATGAAAAAGATAATCAGCCGGACGACGGTCGTGCGGATCGCCAGCGGCAGCACTTTCTCCGGCTGCTGCGTTTCCCCGGCCGCGATGCCGATCAGCTCGGTACCGGAGAAGGCGAAGTTCACGGCCACCATCGTCATCAGAATCGGCAGGACGCCGTGCGGCAGCCAGCCGTGCGCGGTAAGGTTGCTCAGGCCCGGCGCGGGGGTGCCATCTTTCATCGGGATGAAGCCGAACATCGCCGCGCCGCCGAGCAGGATGAACGCGACGATGGTCACCACTTTAATCAGCGAGAACCAGAACTCCCCTTCAGCGAAGAAGCGGGTTGAGATGACGTTCAGCAGATAGATGGCGCAGCAGAAGACCAGGCACCAGGTCCAGACCGGGATCTGCGGGAACCAGTACTGCATACAGAAACCGGCCGCCGTCAGGCTGGAGCCGAGCGCCACGGTCCACGTTAGCCAGTAGAGCCAGGCCACAGTGTAGCCGGTGGCCGGGCTGAGATAGCGTGCGGCGTAGACATGGAAGGCGCCGGTTTCCGGCATCGCCACCGAGAGTTCACCCAGACAGACCATCACCAGCCAGACCACCAGCGCGCCGATCAGATAGGCGAGCAGCGTGCCCGCCGCGCCGGTGGTGGAGATGATATAGCCGGTGTTAAAAAACAGGCCGGTGCCGATGACACCACCCAGCGATAACATCACCAGATGGCGCACTTTCATGGTGCGTTTAAATTTTTCCTGCGAGGGAGTGGGCTGTTCGCTCATCATTTTTATCCGTATGGACGTCTAAACATCTATAGTGGACAATTTTATACGCGTCACAGCCGGGAATTGCAACGGCAGGGGAAACAGAGAGGCAATACAAAAGGGTCAGCGCCCCGTCGCGGCGGGGCCTGAAGCATTAACCGAAAACGCTCTGAATGTAGCGTTCCAGCGCCATGCGGGAACTGAATCCGTGCGGGATGCCATAATGTTCCTGTGAATCACCCGCCAGGTAGAGAGGGAATTGGGTGTAGTGATCGCAGGTCTTCATTTCTGAAGCGGGTTCAGCAAATGGCTGGCTCTTCTCTTTCAGCGTCGGATGGATCACTAAGGCCATGCGCCCCATGCGCGCCTCGCGATTAACATAGACGTAGTTCTCTCCACGGCGATAGCCATAGGCCCGTGGGGTAATCTCATCGACTTCGAAACCCGCTTTTTCCAGTACGCGCGCTACCTCATCTGGTCGTAAATACATGCTCGATCCTCTCCTCTTTCAAAAGCTTCGCAACCTTACAACAGCATGACAGAGTGGGCATTCGGAATTTTCCCTAAAGAACCCTCCCGCGCCTCGTTTATCTCAGGGTCGTCTACACTAGTATTACGTTTTTAATTCAAAGGGAGCTAAAAAATGTTTAATCGCACTGTAAAAAACGATGACATTGATATCAATCAGGACGTTAACGAGCTGGCTGATTCACTGGAAGCCCTGCTGAAATCTTACGGCAGTGACGCAAAAGATGAAGTGGACTCCGCTCGCAGTCAGGCCGAGGCGCTGCTGAAGCAGACCCGCTCTAAACTCAACGGCGGCAGCAACCGTGTCTCTCAGGCCGCGCGTGACGCCGGTGCGCAGGTTGACACTTATGTGCACGACAAGCCATGGCACGGTGTGGGTATCGGCGCTACTGTCGGTATCGTCATCGGTATTCTGCTGGCTTCGCGCCGCTAAGCGCTAAAAAAATCCCCTGAGCCCTGCCCCGTGCGGGGCTTTTTTTTGCTTTTTTTCCGCAACGGCACGGCAGAAAAAAATTTTCCGGCCCCTGATCCGCATGTCTGCTGGCTTTGCGCCGTTTGCGCAAAAGCAAATCGAAAAACCCTATATATAGCAGGCTTGACCGCCACAACCACTACATCTAGTATTTATCTCATCTACACAGGCTCCGGTCTCTGCCGGAATAACGCTCACTCTCTGCATCTGAGCTTCCTGACGCGATACCGAAACCGCACATAGAGGTAAATACGAATCATGCGCATTATTATTTACACTAAAGATCACTGTGTCCAGTGCACGGCGACGAAAAATGCCCTGGATCGTCAGGGCCTGACCTATCAGCTCGTGAACCTCGACAGCCAGCCGGAGGCGGCCGACAGCCTGAAAGCCCTAGGTTATCGCCAGGTGCCGGTGGTGATGACCGGCAATGACCACTGGAGCGGCTTCCGCCCGGACAAAATCGCCACCCTGCGCCCGCTCCCGGCCGTCGGGGGATAAGCGCATGTTCCCGCTGGTCTATTTTTCCAGCCAGTCGGAAAACACCCACCGGTTTATTACACGCCTGGGCCTGCCCGCCCGCCGCATCCCGATCGATGCCGGGCAACAGCTGCATATCGACCAGCCCTATATCCTGGTGGTGCCCAGCTACGGCGGCGGCACCCGGCGCGGCGCGGTACCCGGTCAGGTGATTCAGTTTCTGAATGATGAAGCAAACCGACGCGGTATCCGTGGCGTCATCGCGGCGGGCAACCGGAACTTCGGTGCCGGTTACGGCCTGGCGGGCAGCATCATTGCAACCAAATGTCAGGTGCCCTGCCTCTATCGCTTTGAGCTGATGGGCACCCCGGACGACATTGCGAAAGTAAAAGCGGGAGTAACCCAATTTTGGCAACAACAGAGATTTTCAACGCCGTGACGCCCGACTATCACGCCCTTAACGCCATGCTCAATCTCTATGACGCGGATGGCCGTATCCAGTTCGACCGGGATCGCGACGCGGTACGTCAGTTTTATCTGCAGCATGTGCAGCCCAATACCGTGCCGTTCGCCAGCTGCGCCGAACGGTTACGCTATCTGGTGCAGGAGAACTACTACGAGGCGGCGGTGCTTAATCAGTACGATCCTGACTTCCTGACCGCCCTGCACACGTTCGCGGAGAACTGGAAATTCGAATTTAAAACGTTTCTCGGGGCCTGGAAGTTTTACACCAGCTACACCCTGAAAACCTTTGACGGCAAACGCTACCTGGAAACCTTTGATCAGCGCGCCTGCATGGTGGCGCTGACGCTGGCCCGGGGCGATGCGTCGCTGGCCCGCGCCATCCTGACCGAGATCCTCAGCGGCCGTTTCCAGCCCGCCACGCCGACCTTCCTCAACTGCGGTAAACAGCAGCGCGGTGAGCTGGTCTCCTGCTTCCTGCTGCGCATCGAAGACAATATGGAGTCGATTGGCCGCGCCGTGAACTCGGCACTTCAGCTCTCGAAACGGGGCGGCGGCGTCGCCTTTTTACTGTCGAACCTGCGCGAGTCCGGTGCGCCGATCAAGCGCATCGAAAATCAGTCGTCGGGTGTGATTCCGGTGATGAAAATGCTGGAGGATGCGTTCTCCTATGCCAATCAGCTGGGCGCCCGTCAGGGGGCTGGCGCGGTGTGGCTCAACGCGCATCATCCCGATATCCTCCGCTTTCTGGACACTAAGCGCGAAAACGCCGACGAGAAGATCCGCATCAAGATGCTGTCGCTGGGTGTGGTGATCCCCGACATCACCTTCCGGCTGGCGAAAGAGAACAAACCGATGGCGCTCTTCTCGCCCTATGACGTGGCGCGGGTCACCGGCAAGGCCTTTGGCGATATCAGCATCAGCGAACAGTATGAGACGATGGTGGCCGACGATCGCATCCGCAAAACGTGGATTCAGCCACGCGACCTCTTCCAGACGCTGGCCGAGATTCAGTTTGAGTCGGGCTATCCCTATATCATGTTTGAGGACAGCGTGAACCGCAGTAACCCGATTGCCGGCCGCATCAATATGAGCAACCTCTGCTCAGAGATCCTGCAGGTGAACAGCGCCAGCGAGTACCATGAGGATCTCAGCTATCGCCGGGTCGGCAAAGATATCTCCTGCAATCTCGGCTCTCTGAATATTGCGCACGCCATGGATTCCGGCGATCTGGCCCGCACCGTGGATGTGGCGGTGCGGGCGCTGACGGCGGTGTCGATGATGAGCGAGATCGGCTCGGTGCCGTCGGTCGCCGAAGGCAATCGCCGCTCGCACGCCATCGGCCTGGGACAGATGAACCTGCACGGCTATCTGGCGCGAGAGGGGATCGCCTACGGTTCACCGGAAGCGCTGGATTTCACCAATCTCTACTTCTGCTGCATGACCTACCATGCGCTCTCGACGTCAAACCAGCTGGCGCAGGAGCATCAGCAGACCTTCGACGGTTTTGCGGCGTCGGACTACGCCAGCGGCGTCTACTTCGATAAGTATCTGCAGCGCGAATGGCTGCCACGTACCCCACGCGTAGCGAAGCTGTTTGCCGACGCGGGCGTATCGCTGCCCACTCAGGCGGACTGGCAGAGGCTGCGCGAGGCGGTGATGCAGCACGGGCTGTTTAATCAGAACCTGCAGGCGATCCCGCCCACCGGCTCGATCTCCTACATTAACCATGCCACCTCCAGCATCCATCCGATTGTCTCGCCGATCGAGATCCGCAAGGAGGGCAAGACCGGCCGCGTCTACTATCCCGCGCCCTTTATGACCAACGACAATCTCCATCTCTATCAGGATGCCTACCAGATTGGGCCGGAAGCGATTATTGATACTTACGCGGAGGCGACGCAGCACGTCGATCAGGGCCTGTCGCTGACGCTGTTTTTCCGCGATGACGTCACGACCCGCGACATCAACAAAGCGCAGATCTACGCGTGGAAGAAAGGGATCAAAACGCTCTATTACATTCGCCTGCGTCAGATGGCGCTTCAGGGTACGGAGGTTCAGGGCTGCGTCTCCTGCTCCCTGTAATAAATATGATGAAACATAGACAGATTCAGGCCATTAACTGGAACCGCCTGCAGGATGAGAAAGATCTTGAGGTGTGGAACCGTCTGACCAGCAACTTCTGGCTGCCGGAGAAAGTGCCGCTCTCCAACGACCTGCCCGGCTGGCAGGCGCTGGATAAACAGCAGCAGCAGCTGACCATCCGGGTGTTTACCGGCCTGACGCTGCTGGACACTATCCAGAACGTGATCGGCGCGCCGGGGCTGATGGACGATGCGATCACCCCGCATGAGGAGGCCGTGCTCTCTAACATCAGCTTCATGGAAGCCGTGCACGCCCGATCCTACAGTTCGATCTTCTCCACCCTGTGCAACACCCAGGATGTGGATGCCGCCTACCAGTGGAGCGAAGAGAATGCGCCGCTGCAGAACAAGGCGCACATAATTCTGGATCAGTACCGGGCCGACGATCCGCTGAAGAAGAAAATCGCCAGCGTCTTCCTGGAGTCTTTCCTGTTCTATTCCGGCTTCTGGCTGCCGATGTACTGGTCGAGCCGGGGCAGGCTCACCAACACCGCAGATTTGATTCGCCTGATCATCCGCGACGAGGCGGTGCATGGCTATTACATCGGCTACAAATATCAGCGGGCGCTGGCGGAGACCGACGACCGCCGTCGCGAGGAGCTGCAGCAGTTTGCTTATGATCTGCTGCTGGCGCTCTATGAGAATGAGGTGGCGTACACCGAGGCGCTCTATGGCGAGGTCGGCTGGGTGGAAGAGGTGAAAACCTTCCTGCACTACAACGCCAACAAGGCGCTGATGAATCTGGGGTACGAGGCGCTGTTCCCGGCGGAGCTGACGGCGGTCAATCCGGCCATTCTGTCGGCGCTGTCGCCAAACGCCGATGAGAACCACGACTTCTTCTCCGGTTCAGGCTCCTCCTATGTGATGGGTAAAGCGGTTGAAACGGAAGATGAGGACTGGAACTTCTGACGGCGGGCAGGTCATCCGGCTTATCGGGATGACCTGCGGCAGCGGATAAAGAGGCGGGCTTGTGGCGCCTGTGCCTGCCCTTGTCACCAGCTCTGCGCGGGCTGTGCCTGACCCGCGCGGCTGTGACTCAGGCGTCTCCGTTCCTCGCTTCACGCGCCTGCGTGGCGGGAGACATCAGGCACCGAGCCACGCGTTACCCTGACCTTCCCAGCGCGCCCCGCCGCTGTCGCTGTTTTCACCTCTCGTTATGACTGGTATGGCCTGTTAATAAACATGCGTCTGAAATAGTTTTTTAGGTTATTATTAACCTCAAATGATTATTAGCGACCGATGCGGTTTATGAACACGACGCGCCAGGGGCTGACGCCTGCCCTGGTGATGCTGATGTCGGTAGCCACCGGCCTCTGCGTCGCCAGTAACTACTACGTTCAGCCACTGCTGAATACTATCGCTCAACAGTTCGATCTCTCCGTGAGCCTCGCCGGTTTTATCGTTACCACGGCGCAGCTCGGTTACGCCTGCGGCCTGCTGCTGCTGGTGCCGCTGGGCGATCGGTTTGAACGCCGCAGTCTGATTGTGACGATGATCCTGCTGGCAGCGGCCGGTATGGTGATCATCGCCCTTTCGCACACCTTCGCGTTACTGCTGCTGGGCACGGTGATGACCGGTCTGTTTTCGGTCGCCGCCCAGATCCTGGTGCCGCTGGCCGCGACGCTGGCTGAGCCAGAGCGGCGCGGTAAGATCGTCGGAACGGTCATGAGCGGGCTGCTGCTCGGGATCCTGCTGGCGCGGACGGCCGCCGGCGGTCTGGCCCAGCTCGGTGGCTGGCGAACCGTCTACTGGACCGCCAGCCTGCTGATGCTGGTGATGGCCCTGGCGCTGTGGCGATCGCTGCCGCGCGTTAAACAGTCCGTTCCCCTGCGCTATCCGCAGCTGCTTGCCTCTATTTTTCGTCTCTATGCCGGCAACCGGGTGATCCGCACCCGCGCCTGGACGGGCTGTCTCTCCTTTGCCAACTTCAGCCTGCTGTGGACGTCGATGGCGTTCCTGCTCTCCGGCGCGCCCTACCACTTCTCCGAAGGCCGGATTGGTTTACTCGGGCTGGTCGGAGCGGCAGGGGCGCTGGCCGCCCGTCAGGCCGGTTCGCTGGCCGACAAAGGCAAAGCGAAGCTGACGACCCGGCTGGGCCTGCTGATTATGCTCATCTCCTGGGCCGCGATTGCGTGGGGCGCAGATCAGCTTGTGCCGCTGATCGTCGGCATCCTGCTGCTGGATCTGGCGGTGCAGGCCGTGCATATCACCAATCAGAGCGTGATCTATGCGCAGATGCCGGACGCACGCAACCGCCTGAATGCGGGATACATGACCAGCTACTTTATCGGCGGGGCCGCCGGTTCGCTGCTTTCCGCCACTGCCTACCATCTGGCGGGCTGGTATGGGGTCTGCGGCGCGGGCGTGCTGCTGACGCTGATGAATCTGCTGATCTGGGCGCGGGGATCGCGATTTGAGCCGGAAAAAATCAACTGAAGCCTGTCCGGAGCGTATTGCATCTGGTCACAAATGGTTAGGTTTGTTATGGTTAGTAGTAAACCTATTCACTTCAGTTATTTTTCCTCGCGATATTATTAAATTTGCCCCCTTTTTGATAACGTCCCGGCACCGCGGTTGTCGCCGGGCGTACGGGTTTTTGACCCAGGGCCAGGGAATGGCCTGGAATGCCTTTGATGGTGCAGCGTAAGTCTGAGCGCGATCACCAGCCAGAAAGTGACTACGCTTAACCTGTCACCATAGTTATTATACAAGTTGCAATTAGTGAGGTTTTTTTTAATGGAAAGTTCGTTTACTCCCATTGAGCAGATGCTAAACATCCGTGCCAATCGCCATAAGGATTTTCCGTTGCAGGAAATTATCCTGACGCGTCTCTGTATGCATATGCAGGGTAAACTGCTGGACAACCGTAATAAGATGCTGAAAGCCCAGGGCATCAACGAGACCCTGTTCATGGCGCTGATTACGCTGGATGCGCAGGAGAACCACAGCATTCAGCCTTCTGAACTCAGTTCTGCGCTGGGCTCTTCACGCACCAACGCGACGCGCATTGCTGATGAGCTGGAGAAGCGTGGCTGGATCGAACGTCGCGAGAGCGACCACGACCGTCGCTGCCTGCATCTGCATCTGACCGACAAGGGCATGGAGTTCCTGCGTCAGCTGCTGCCACCTCAGCATCAGAGCCTGCAATATCTCTGGTCTTCACTGTCCGGTGACGAGAAGTCTCAGCTGGAAGGGATCACCCGTAAGCTGCTTAACCGTCTCGATAAAATGGATGAAGATCAACTGATCGCCTCGCTGTCCCGCTAATAGCAATAAGTGCGACACAATCACCTGTCGGAATCGTTATTTTAATTTCCTTTTTTATCTGGCCAGCGCTCAGGCGCTGGCTTTTTCGACTCGGGCGCTGGCGGACAGGGATGTCTGCCCCCCGACTAAATGGAAAATGTGGAGAAATTCATGAGTGCATCGGCAGAAGCACAACGCCCGCAACCGTCAGCCAACAAAAAGAAGAAGCGCAAAAGTGTGCTGATTATCCTGGCGCTGATCATTATTCTGGCGGGTATTGCCTGGGGCGCCTACTGGTTCCTGGTCCTGCGTCATTTTCAGGAAACGGATGACGCCTATGTGGCAGGTAATCAGGTGCAGGTGATGGCACAGGTCTCCGGTAGCGTGAATAAAGTCTGGTTCGAAGACACTGATTTCGTCAAAAAAGGCGACGTGCTGGTCTCCCTGGATAAGACGGATGCGGAGCAGGCGTTTGAAAAAGCGCAGACGGCCCTCGCCACCAGCGTACGTCAGACGCATCAGCTGATGATCAACGGCAGACAGTATCAGGCCAGCATCACGCTGCAGCAGACCGCGCTGGCTCAGGCCGAGGCCGATCTGAAACGCCGTGAGCCGCTGGGTGCGGCTAACCTGATTGGTCGAGAAGAGCTGCAGCACGCCCGCGATGCCGTCGCGACCGCCAAAGCGCAGCTCGACGTGGCGATTCAGCAATATAATGCGAACCAGGCGATGATCCTCAATACCTCGCTGGAAAACCAGCCTGCCGTACAGCAGAGCGCAGCCGAGTTGCGTGACGCCTGGCTGGCGCTGCAGCGAACCGAGATTCGCAGCCCGATGGATGGCTTTGTCTCCCGTCGCAGCGTGCAGGTCGGCTCGCAGATCTCCACCAATACCCCGCTGCTGGCCGTCGTACCGGCCACCAACCTGTGGGTGGACGCGAACTTCAAAGAGACCCAGTTGGCTGGCGTGCGCATCGGTCAGCCTGCCACCGTGGTAGCCGATATCTACGGTGACGATGTGGTCTATCACGGCAAAGTCGTGGGACTGGATATGGGCACCGGCAGCGCCTTCTCTCTGCTGCCTGCACAGAATGCGACCGGTAACTGGATCAAAGTGGTTCAGCGCCTGCCGGTGCGTATCGAACTGAATCAGGAAGATATTGCCAGACATCCCCTGCGCATCGGTCTCTCCACGCTGGTTAAAATCGACACCACCAGCCAGGCGGGCAGTACGCTGGCCACCAGCGTCCGTCAGCAGGCCGCTTACAGCAGCAACGCCCTGGCGATTGACCTCGCGCCGGTCAATCAGCTGATTACCGATATCGTCCGTGCCAACGCCGGATGATGACGCGGAGGCTGTAATGGCAAAAAAACCGCTTGAAGGGATGCCGCTGGTCCTGATGACCATTGCGCTGTCGCTGGCGACGTTCATGCAGGTTCTGGACTCGACCATCGCCAACGTGGCCATTCCGACCATTGCCGGTAATCTGGGTGCCTCTAACTCACAGGGCACCTGGGTGATCACCTCGTTTGGCGTTGCTAACGCAATCTCCATCCCGATCACCGGCTGGCTGGCAAAGCGCGTAGGCGAAGTGAAGCTCTTTACCTGGGCCACCATTCTGTTTGCTGTCGCCTCCTGGGCGTGCGGCATGTCAGAGAGCCTGGAGATGCTGATCTTCTTCCGCGTACTGCAGGGGATCGTGGCAGGCCCGCTGATTCCGCTGTCGCAGAGTCTGCTCCTCAGTAACTACCCGCCCGCGAAGCGCAGCATCGCGCTGTCACTCTGGGCGATGACGGTGATCGTCGCGCCAATCTGCGGCCCGATTCTGGGCGGCTGGATCAGCGATAACTATCACTGGGGCTGGATCTTCTTTATCAACGTGCCGATTGGTGCGGTCGTTGTGCTGCTGACGCTGCAGACCCTGCGCGGTCGCGAAACCAAAACCGAGATCCGCCCGATTGATATGGTCGGCCTGGTATTGCTGGTGGTGGGGATCGGCTGCCTGCAGGTGATGCTGGATCGCGGTAAAGAGCTCGACTGGTTCAGCTCAACGGAGATCATCGTGCTGGCGGTGGTGGCCGTGATTGCGCTGGCGGTGCTGCTGGTCTGGGAGCTGACGGACGATAACCCGATCGTCGATCTCTCGCTGTTTAAGTCGCGCAACTTCACCATCGGCTGCCTGTCGATCAGCCTGGCTTATATGCTCTACTTCGGCTCGATCGTTCTGCTGCCGCAGCTGCTTCAGGAGGTCTATGGCTATACGGCCACCTGGGCCGGGCTGGCCTCGGCACCGGTCGGGATTATTCCGGTGATCCTGTCGCCGATTATTGGTCGTTTCGCCCATAAACTTGATATGCGGCGGCTGGTGACCTTCAGCTTCATTATGTATGCCGTCTGCTTCTACTGGCGCGCCTATACCTTTGAACCGGGCATGGATTTTGGTGCCTCGGCGTGGCCGCAGTTTATCCAGGGCTTTGCCGTGGCCTGCTTCTTTATGCCGCTGACCACCATTACGCTCTCCGGGCTGCCGCCGGAGCGACTGGCCGCCGCCTCCAGCCTGTCTAACTTTGTGCGTACGCTGGCCGGTTCGATAGGCACCTCGATCACCACCACCATGTGGACCAATCGTGAGTCGATGCATCACAGCTATCTGTCGGAGTCGATAACGCCCTACAACGTCAACGCCCAGCAGATGTACAGCCGGCTGGAGAGTATGGGGATGACGCAGCAGCAGGCCTCTGCCTGGATCGCACAGCAGATTACCAATCAGGGACTGATTATTTCAGCGAATGAAATCTTCTGGGCGTCGGCTGGCGTCTTCCTGATCCTGCTGGTGCTGATCTGGTTTGCCCGCCCGCCGTTTGGTGCAGGCGGTGGCGGCGGTGGCGCACACTGACGCTGAAATGAAAAACGGGCCTTTCGGCCCGTTTTTTTATGCGTTCTGACGCCACCATTCGGCGAGCAGCACACCGGTTGCCACCGACACGTTGAGGCTTTCCACGTTGCCGGTTCCGCCAATCGACAGGCTCATGTCACCCTGCTGGAAAGCGGTATCGGAGAGGCCTTCGCGCTCCTGCCCTAACACCAGCACCATTTTCTCCGGCAGCGACGCCTGCGCCAGCGGCGTGCCCTGATGGCTGGAGGTGGTCACGATGGTATAGCCCGCTTTACGGAACGCTTCCAGACCTTCGCTGAAGGTGGCACCGCTGATGGCCTGCACATGCTCGGCCCCGCCTTCTGCGGTCCGCACGGCTGCACCAGACTCCAGCAGTGAGGCGTCGTTTACCAGCAGGCCTTTAACGCCGAAGTGCGCGCAACTGCGCATAATCGCGCCCAGGTTATGCGGGTTGCTGACATCTTCCAGCGCCAGCACGCAATCTTTGGTATTCGCCTGACTCAGCCATTCCGCCACGGCCATACCCATGCGCTTTTTGATCAGGAAGCAGACGCCACCGTGATGCTCGGTGCCTGAGGCTTTGGTGATCTCGGCATCTTCAACCACATGATAGGCTTTGCGGTTGGCCGCCAGCCAGCGCAGCGCTTCGCGGAAACGCGGGGTCACTTCCTGCACGAACCAGGCGCGTACAATCGCTTCCGGACGGCTCTGGAACAGCGCATGACAGGCGTTCTCGCCGTAGACGCGGGTCTCTTCGTTACGCTGACGACGGATCTGCGCCGGATCGACAAAACTCTTGCCGCTGATGCCGCCATGATCCGGCTTATCCGTGTCAGCCGCAGCCGAGCGATCCGCAGCGGGCGGGCGGGAAACGGTGCGCCACGGTGAATCGCTGTTGCCATAGGCGCCGCGGCTCTCATCGCCCCGATCGTTGCGACGCGGCGCACCACGTCCGCCTTCAGTGCGGCGCGGTGAGCTGCTGCGACCGGCGTCATCGCTGCGACGACCGGCAGAGGCTGGACGGCCCCCTTCCTGGCCGCGTTCAGTGCGGGAGCCAGACGAACGACGGTTATCATCCGGACGGGCAGCAGAGTGACCACCTTTGCCTGTACGAGGATTCGACGCACGCGCGCTTTTATCGTCCTCGCCACGCACGTACATCACCTTAACTTTACCGCTCTTACCTTTAAATTCGTCGTTCATATCTTCCTCCTGCATTGAGAGCGCGCAGATTACCTGATGTGATGGCGCTTAGCTATCAACTATTGAACCTATAGAGCAATACAGATTGAGCGAAAATCCGCCCCCTTTCATAATGACCGACTATTACCAGACTGACACTTTTCAACATCAGAGGTTCCTATGAATACGGTATGCGCTTCCTGTCAGGCAACCAATCGCGTTCCTGACGATCGCCTTGCCGACGTGGCGAAATGTGGTCGCTGTGGAAATGCCCTGTTCGATGGCGAAGTGGTGAATGCCACCAGCGCCAACTTTGACAAATATCTGCAGGACGATCTGCCCGTGGTGATCGACTTCTGGGCACCCTGGTGCGGGCCGTGCGTTAACTTTGCGCCCGTGTTTAAGGATGTCGCCAGCGAACGCAGCGGGAAAGTGCGCTTTATTAAAGTGAACACCGAGGCGGAACCGGCCCTGAGTGCCCGTTTTAACATCCGCAGCATCCCGACCATCATGCTGTTCAAACATGGCCAGCGGGTCGACATGCTGAACGGGGCGATGCCTAAAGCGCCGTTCAACGAATGGCTGGATGAATCGCTCTGATCCACCGGGGCCAGCCTGTCTGGCCTTTTCCTTTTCCTCTGCGCTTCGATTACACTGACGTTTTTCCTGCCCTGAATGCCCATGTCTGATAATGCTGTTCTGCGCTTGCGCACCCAACGTCTGGCCCGTGCCACCCGCCCTTTCCTCGCGCGCGGCAACCGGGTGATTCGCTGCCAGGGCTGTCTGCTGCCGGAAGCCCACTGCCTCTGCAGCCAGATCGTCCCGCACACCGCCCGAAGCCGTTTCTGCCTGGTGATGTTCGATACCGAGCCGATGAAACCGAGCAATACCGGCCGTCTGATTGCCGATATTCTGCCGGACACCCAGGCATTTGGCTGGTCACGTACCGAGCCGGACCCGCTGCTGCTGGCGGCCGTCCGTCATCCCGATTATCAGCCGGTAGTGGTCTTCCCGGCCGCCTATGCCGATCCAGGCCGCGAGGTGCTGACAGCGCCTCCGGCCCTGGGCAAGCCGCCTCTGTTTATCATGCTGGACGGCACCTGGACCGAAGCGCGCAAAATGTTTCGCAAGAGTCCGTGGCTGGACGCCTTTCCGGTGATGTCGCTGGCGGTCAGCGCGCCCTCACGCTACACGCTGCGCGAAGCGCACGGTGAAGGCCAGCACTGTACCGCTGAGGTGGCCGCGGCGCTGCTGGCGCAGGCAGGCGACGCGCAGGCGGCGGAGGCACTCTCCCACCATTTCGATCGGTTCCGCGCGGCCTACCTGGCGGATAAACCGCATCACAACGGCCAGGCCTGACTGACCGTCCGCCCGCAGCGAAGAGCGGATCGTGATGCGCAGCCTGCGATCTGCCCGGAAGCACCGCCCGCAAAAAGCGTTTACAATCACGCAAATCCCGATCTCTGGAGGGCGAGATGAGCCAACGCGGACTGGAAGCGCTGTTACGACCTAAATCAATTGCGGTAATTGGTGCCTCGGTGACGCCCGGGCGTGCAGGCTACTTTATGATGCGCAACCTGCTGGCGGGCGGATTCAGCGGCCCGGTCCTGCCCGTCACGCCAAAATATAAGGCGGTCAGCGGCGTGCTGGCCTGGCCCACCATCGACAGCCTGCCTTTTGCGCCCGACCTGGCGGTGATCTGCACCCATTCAAAGCGGAACCTTACCCTGCTGCAACAGCTCGGCGAGAAAGGCTGCAAGGCCTGCATTATCCTCTCTGCGCCCGCCAGCCAGCTGGCCGAACTCAAAGCCTGTGCCAGCCAGTGGCAGATACGGCTGCTGGGGCCAAACAGTCTGGGGCTGCTGGCGCCCTGGCAGGGATTAAATGCCAGCTTCTCGCCGGTGCCGATCGCGAAAGGGCGTATCGCGTTTATCTCTCAGTCTGCCGCCGTCTCCAACACCATCCTCGACTGGGCGCAGCAGCGTAACCTCGGCTTTTCCTGGTTTATCGCGCTGGGCGACAGTCTGGATACCGATGTCGATGACCTGCTCGACTTCCTGGCCCGCGACGGTAAGACCAGCGCCATCCTGCTCTATCTGGAGCACCTCAGCGATGCGCGGCGCTTCGTTTCCGCCTCGCGCAGCGCTTCACGCAATAAACCGATTCTGGTGATCAAGAGCGGCCGCAGCCGCGAAGCGCAGGCGCTGCTGGGTACGCACAGCGGGCTGGACGCCGCGTGGGATGCCGCCATTCAGCGCGCGGGTCTGCTGCGGGTGCAGGACACCCATGAGCTGTTCTCCGCCGTGGAGTCGCTGAGTCATATGCGGCCGCTGCGTGGCGACCGGCTGATGATCGTCAGTAATGGTGCCGCGCCCGCCGCGCTGGCGCTGGATGAACTCTATGCCCGCAACGGCAAGCTGGCGCAGCTCGGCGATCAGACCCGCCAGCGGCTTGAGGCATTGCTGCCCGCCGGTGTGGGTCGCGGCAATCCGCTGGATTTAAAAGATGACGCCACGGCAGAGCGTTATGCCGCCTGTGTTGAGGTTCTGCTCGACAGCCATGAGCTGGATGCGCTGATGATTATTCATGCGCCCAGCGCGGTCGCCCCCGCCACCGAAACGGCCACGCATCTGATCGACACCCTTGCCCGTCATCCGCGCGGTAAGCTGGTGACGCTGCTGACCAACTGGTGCGGCGAGTTCTCTTCCCAGGCCGCGCGCCGGGCATTTACCCAGGCGGGCATTCCGACCTGGCGTACGCCGGAAGGCACAGTCACCGCCTTTATGCATCAGGTCGAATACCGTCGCAACCAGAAGCAGCTGCGCGAAGCCCCTGCCCTGCCCGCGACGCTGAACCAGGACAGCGCTCATGCTCACCGGCTGCTGTCGCAGGCGCTGGCGCGCGGCGTGACTGCGCTGGATACCCATGAGGTGCAGCCGGTGCTGCAGGCGTACGGTCTGGCCACGCTGCCGACCTGGATCGCCAGCGACAGCGCGGCCGCCGTCGCCATCGCCGACCAGATTGGCTATCCGGTGGCGCTGAAGCTGCGATCGCCTGATATCGCGCACAAGTCGGAGGTTCAGGGCGTGATGCTCTATCTGCGCAACGCCAGCGAGGTGGAGCATGCCGCTGAGGCCATTTTTGACCGGGTGCGCGCGACGCTGCCGCAGGCGCGTATCGAGGGCTTACTGGTGCAGAGCATGGCCAGCCGCGCGGGCGCGCAGGAGCTGCGGGTGGTGGTGGAGCAGGATGCGCTGTTTGGCCCGATCATTATGCTGGGCGAAGGCGGCGTGGAGTGGCAGGCCGATAAGCAGGCGGCGGTCGCGCTGCCTCCGCTGAATATGACGCTGGCACGCTATCTGGTGATTCAGGCGATAAAGAGCGGCAAAATCCGCAGCCGCAGCGGGCTCAGTCCGCTGGATATTGCCGGTCTGAGTCAGCTGCTGGTGCAGGTTTCAGATCTGGTGGTGGACTGCCCGGAGATCCAGCGGCTCGATATCCATCCGCTGCTGGCAGCAGGCAACGATTTTACCCTGCTGGATGTCACCCTGACGCTGGCACCCTTCAGTGGCGACAACGAAGCGCGACTGGCCATCCGCCCTTATCCTCAGCATCTGGAGGAGCAGGTGGAGCTGAAAGATGGGCAATTCTGCCTGTTCCGGCCGATCCTGCCGGAAGATGAACCGCTGCTGCGCGATTTTATCAGTCAGGTCACCCGAGAGGATCTCTACTACCGCTACTTCAGCGAAATCAATGAGTTTACGCATGAGGATCTCGCCAACATGACCCAGATCGACTACGACCGCGAGATGGCGATTGTGGCCGTGCGTCCGCATCAGGGCGGCCAGGAGATCATCGGCGTCACCCGCGCCATCTCGGATGCCGATAACATTGATGCAGAGTTTTCGGTACTGGTCCGTTCCGACCTGAAGGGGTTAGGCATGGGGCGTCGCCTGCTGGAAAAGATGATCCGTTACACCCGCCATCACGGCTTGCAACAATTGAACGGTATCACCATGCCCCACAATCGCGGCATGATTACGCTGGCCCGAAAACTGAACTTTCATGTTGATATTCAACTGGATGACGGTATTGTCAGCCTCAAACTGCCTTTACAGAATGAGATCAACTAACCTTGTAGAGAAAGGTAAAAAACGTTCGAATCGACGGAGTTGATGTTATTATTTATGGTTATAACCCTGATTTGATGGCAAAAGGCCATGCAATGAACAGAGAAGAAGTGCACTGCGATGTTGTCTAAATTCAAACGTAACAAACACCAACAACACCTCGCACAGTTGCCGAAACTGTCACAATCCGTTGCGGATGTGTCGACACTTTATTCGCCTGCCGAATTTCGCACGACGCTGCTGGAAAAGATTGCGGCCGCGCAGACACGCATCTGTATCGTTGCGCTCTATCTGGAAAACGATGATGCCGGACGTGCCGTCATGGATGCCCTTTATCAGGCTAAGCAGGCGCGACCAGAACTGGATATCTCGATTCTGGTGGACTGGCACCGGGCGCAGCGTGGCCGGATTGGTGCCGCGCGGGGCGTGACCAACGCCGACTGGTACTGCGAGATGGCGACCCGCTATCCCGATATCGCCATTCCGGTTTATGGCATCCCGGTGAATACCCGTGAGGCGCTGGGCGTACTCCATCTCAAAGGGTTTATCATCGACGACACGCTGCTCTACAGCGGCGCCAGCATCAACGATGTCTATCTGCATCAGCACGATAAGTATCGTTACGACCGCTATCAGCTCATCCGCAATGCCCGGCTGACCGATACCATGTATGAGTGGATCACCCTCAATCTTAAGCCAGCCGAAGCGGTGAACCGTCTGGACTTTGCGGAGCGTCCCTCCAGCCCTGAAATTAAAAATGAAACGCGGCAGTTCCGTCAGGATCTGCGCGGCTTTAACTATCAGTTTGAAGGGGATGCCGGTAACGAAGAGCTGGCCGTCACGCCGCTGGTCGGCCTGGGCAAGCATAGCCTGCTTAATAAAACCATCTTCCATCTGATGCCCTGTGCGGAAGAGAAGCTGGTCATCTGTACCCCCTACTTCAACCTGCCTGCCCTGCTGGTCCGGAACATCATTCATCTGCTGCGACAGGGAAAACAGGTCGAAATCATCGTCGGTGATAAAACCGCCAATGATTTCTATATTGCGCCCGATCAGCCGTTTAAAATCATCGGTGCCCTGCCCTATCTCTATGAGATCAACCTGCGTCGCTTCCTGAGCCGCCTGCAATATTACGTCTCCACCGATCAGCTGGTCGTGAGGCTCTGGAAGGATGGCGAGAACAGTTATCACCTTAAAGGGATGTGGGTTGATGACGAATGGCAGCTTATCACCGGCAATAACCTCAACCCGCGCGCGTGGCGACTCGATCTGGAAAATGCGGTGCTGATCCACGATCCTCATCAGCAGTTAGCAGCCCAGCGCGAGAAAGAACTGACGCTGATCCGGCAGCACACCCAGGTCGTCACTCACTTCCGCGAACTGGAGAGCATTGCCGATTACCCGGCTAAGGTGCGGAAACTGATCCGTCGTCTGCGCCGGATCCGAATCGATCGCCTGATCAGCCGTATTCTTTAATACACGCCGCCTGCGGGGCATCTGCTATGCGAATTGTACTGCTTGCTGTGCTGTTGTGTAGTGGATGTGCCCATATGGCCCAGGATTCCTGGACCGGACGGGATAAAGCGGAACACTTTTTCGCCTCCGCCGCGCTGGCGGCAGCAGGCAGTGAATATGGGCAGCGCCAGCATCTTTCTGACCGGCAGAGCCAGACTCTCGGCTTTATGTTTTCATTGAGTCTTGGGGCGGCTAAAGAGGGGTATGACAGCCGCCCGGCTGGCAGCGGCTGGAGCTGGAAAGATTTCGCCTGGGATGCCGCCGGTGCAGCCAGCGGCATTGCCCTGTGGAATCTCAGCCAGTAGGCATATCAGAGTTTAATGCCTTTGCCGCGTCTGTGCAGCAACAGTGACACCAGGAACGCTACCGCGCCCATCGCGGAAACATACCAGAAGAAGGTCGTCTCAATTCCCTGCTGCTTCATCAGCAGTGCCACATACTCTGCCGATCCCCCGAAAATCGCATTCGCTACCGCATAAGAGAGTCCCACGCCCAGCGCGCGCACCTGGGGCGGAAACATCTCGGCTTTCAGAATGCCACTGATGGCGGTGTAGAAGCTGGTAATCAGCAGGGCCAGCATGATCAGCAGAAACGCGACGCCGGGGCTCTGCACGTTTTGCAGCAGGGTGAGAATCGGCACCGTACAGATGGCCGCGCCCGCACCAAAAATCATCATCGAGGTGCGACGCCCGATTTTATCGGAGAGCGCACCGATAACGGGCTGGATAAGCATAAAGACCAGCAGCGCACCGGTCATCAGACCGCTGGCCGTTTTGGGATCCATACCCGAGGTGTTCACCAGATACTTCTGCATATAGGTGGTAAAGGTATAGAAGCTCAGGGAGCCGCCCGCAGTGAAACCCAGCACCATCAGAAAAGGTCGGGTATGGTTGCGCAGTAACCCGATGACGCTGCCGGCATCGCGATGCTCACGGCTGCTCTTATCAGAAGTCTCCTCCAGTGAGCGGCGCAGCCACAGTGCGACAACGGCGAGCAGCGCGCCAAGGAAGAACGGGATACGCCAGCCCCAGCTTCGCAGCTCAGCATCCGTAAGCAGGAACTGCAGCACTACCACCGTCAGAACCGCCGCCAGCTGCCCGCCAATCAGCGTGACATACTGAAAGGAGGCGTAAAACCCTTTACGCCCTTCGAGTGCCACTTCGCTCATATAGGTCGCGCTGGTCCCATACTCCCCACCCACCGATAAGCCCTGAAACATGCGCGCCAGCAGCAGAATGACGGGAGCTGCCACCCCGATGGTTGCATAACCGGGTAAGCAGGCGATCACCAGTGAACCAAAACACATCATACAGACCGAAACCAGCATCGAATTTTTTCGGCCATGCTTATCGCCGATATAGCCGAACAGCCAGCCGCCAATCGGACGCATTAAAAAGCCGGCGGCAAACACCCCGGCGGTCTGCAACAGCTGCGTCGTGGTATCGCCCTGGGGAAAGAAGATATGTGCGAAATAGAGTGAGAAGAATGAGTAAACGTAGAAGTCAAACCACTCGACCAGGTTACCCGACGAGGCACCGACGATCGCCCAGATCCGTTTCTTTGCATCATCCGGCTGAATATTATTGTTTGTGGGTGTCATGCTTACCTCTGCTCCTTGCTGATCAACAGCGTTGAAAGGGTGAGTAAAGCATTTAAGTCTACTGAAGGTAAAGGCGACGTATTCTGAGATTGTTATTGTGAGCTGCATCGCTGATTATCGGGAAATCAGCGGGTTGCTGATGTTTTCTGCCGAAATCAGGCGGGATACAGAGGGTATATAGCAGGCATATTGATGAGAATTTCAGCACAAAGTAGCAGAGTACAGACGTAAAAAAGCCCCGCACTCGCGTGCGGGGCTTCTTCACTTATACAATGCCTGGCAGTTCCCTACTCTCGCATGGGGAGGCCCCACACTACCATCGGCGCTACGGCGTTTCACTTCTGAGTTCGGCATGGGGTCAGGTGGGACCACCGCGCTAAAGCCGCCAGGCAGATTCTGTCTTCCGCGCCGCCCTGGGGCCGCGCAGATTTATCCGGTTCAGGCTGAAAATCGTCTCTCAAAAAACGCCTCTGGCGTTGTAAGGTTAAGCCTCACGGGTCATTAGTACCGGTTAGCTCAACGCATCGCTGCGCTTACACACCCGGCCTATCAACGTCGTCGTCTTCAACGTCCCTTCAGGACTCTCAAGGAGTCAGGGAGAACTCATCTCGGGGCAAGTTTCGTGCTTAGATGCTTTCAGCACTTATCTTTTCCGCACTTAGCTACCGGGCAGTGCCATTGGCATGACAACCCGAACACCAGTGGTGCGTTCACTCCGGTCCTCTCGTACTAGGAGCAACCCCCCTCAATTCTCCAGCGCCCACGGCAGATAGGGACCGAACTGTCTCACGACGTTCTAAACCCAGCTCGCGTACCACTTTAAACGGCGAACAGCCGTACCCTTGGGACCTACTTCAGCCCCAGGATGTGATGAGCCGACATCGAGGTGCCAAACACCGCCGTCGATATGAACTCTTGGGCGGTATCAGCCTGTTATCCCCGGAGTACCTTTTATCCGTTGAGCGATGGCCCTTCCATTCAGAACCACCGGATCACTATGACCTGCTTTCGCACCTGCTCGAGCCGTCACTCTCGCAGTCAAGCCAGCTTATGCCATTGCACTAACCTCACGATGTCCGACCGTGATTAGCTGACCTTCGTGCTCCTCCGTTACTCTTTAGGAGGAGACCGCCCCAGTCAAACTACCCACCAGACACTGTCCGCACCCCGGATTACGGGGCCACGTTAGAACATCAAACATTAAAGGGTGGTATTTCAAGGATGGCTCCACGCAGACTGGCGTCCGCGCTTCAAAGCCTCCCACCTATCCTACACATCAAGGCTCAATGTTCAGTGTCAAGCTGTAGTAAAGGTTCACGGGGTCTTTCCGTCTTGCCGCGGGTACACTGCATCTTCACAGCGAGTTCAATTTCACTGAGTCTCGGGTGGAGACAGCCTGGCCATCATTACGCCATTCGTGCAGGTCGGAACTTACCCGACAAGGAATTTCGCTACCTTAGGACCGTTATAGTTACGGCCGCCGTTTACCGGGGCTTCGATCAAGAGCTTCTCCTTACGGATAACCCCATCAATTAACCTTCCGGCACCGGGCAGGCGTCACACCGTATACGTCCACTTTCGTGTTTGCACAGTGCTGTGTTTTTAATAAACAGTTGCAGCCAGCTGGTATCTTCGACTGGCTTCAGCTCCGGGAGCAAGTCCCTTCACCTACGCGCCAGCGTGCCTTCTCCCGAAGTTACGGCACCATTTTGCCTAGTTCCTTCACCCGAGTTCTCTCAAGCGCCTTGGTATTCTCTACCTGACCACCTGTGTCGGTTTGGGGTACGATTCTGTGTTACCTGATGCTTAGAGGCTTTTCCTGGAAGCAGGGCATTTATCACTTCAGCACCGTAGTGCCTCGTCGTCACGCCTCAGCGTTAAAAGAGTCCGGATTTACCTGGACCCTCCGCCTACACGCTTAAACCGGGACAACCGTCGCCCGGCTGATATAGCCTTCTCCGTCCCCCCTTCGCAGTAACACCGAGTACAGGAATATTAACCTGTTTCCCATCGACTACGCCTTTCGGCCTCGCCTTAGGGGTCGACTCACCCTGCTCCGATTAACGTTGAACAGGAACCCTTGGTCTTCCGGCGAGCGGGCTTTTCACCCGCTTTATCGTTACTTATGTCAGCATTCGCACTTCTGATACCTCCAGCATGCCTCACAGCACACCTTCGACGGCTTACAGAACGCTCCCCTACCCAGCAACGCATACGCGCCGCTGCCGCAGCTTCGGTGCATGGTTTAGCCCCGTTACATCTTCCGCGCAGGCCGACTCGACCAGTGAGCTATTACGCTTTCTTTAAATGATGGCTGCTTCTAAGCCAACATCCTGGCTGTCTGTGCCTTCCCACATCGTTTCCCACTTAACCATGACTTTGGGACCTTAGCTGGCGGTCTGGGTTGTTTCCCTCTTCACGACGGACGTTAGCACCCGCCGTGTGTCTCCCGTGATAACATTCTCCGGTATTCGCAGTTTGCATCGGGTTGGTAAGCCGGGATGGCCCCCTAGCCGAAACAGTGCTCTACCCCCGGAGATGAGTTCACGAGGCGCTACCTAAATAGCTTTCGGGGAGAACCAGCTATCTCCCGGTTTGATTGGCCTTTCACCCCCAGCCACAGGTCATCCGCTAATTTTTCAACATTAGTCGGTTCGGTCCTCCAGTTAGTGTTACCCAACCTTCAACCTGCCCATGGCTAGATCACCGGGTTTCGGGTCTATACCCTGCAACTTAACGCCCAGTTAAGACTCGGTTTCCCTGCGGCTCCCCTATACGGTTAACCTTGCTACAGAATATAAGTCGCTGACCCATTATACAAAAGGTACGCAGTCACCCCATAAAAGAGGCTCCCACTGCTTGTACGTACACGGTTTCAGGTTCTGTTTCACTCCCCTCGCCGGGGTTCTTTTCGCCTTTCCCTCACGGTACTGGTTCACTATCGGTCAGTCAGGAGTATTTAGCCTTGGAGGATGGTCCCCCCATATTCAGACAGGATACCACGTGTCCCGCCTTACTCATCGAGCTCACAGACCGTGTGTTTTTGTGTACGGGAGTATCACCCTGTACCCTGCGACTTTCCAGACGCTTCCACTAACACACAGGCTGATTCAGGCTCTGGGCTGCTCCCCGTTCGCTCGCCGCTACTGGGGGAATCTCGGTTGATTTCTTTTCCTCGGGGTACTTAGATGTTTCAGTTCCCCCGGTTCGCCTTGCAGCACTATGTATTCATGCTGCAATGATGCACAGAGTGCACCGGGTTTCCCCATTCGGACATCGACGGCTGTAGCGGTTCATATCACCTTACCGTCGCTTTACGCAGATTAGCACGTCCTTCATCGCCTCTGACTGCCTGGGCATCCACCGTGTACGCTTAGTCGCTTAACCTCACAACCCACAGGCGTTTTCACGCTGCGGACTGCAAGCATTGAGAGACCCGACCGTATCGCTCTGCCACCCCTTATTACGGAGGGATGACGCGCTACGTCGTTTCAATTTTCAGCTTGTTCCGGATTGTTAAAGAGCATAATACTTCGCAGCACACCGTTGCCGGTACGCTCTGAGGTATTCAGAAAAAACAGTTAAAACGGTATGGTGGAGCTAAGCGGGATCGAACCGCTGACCTCCTGCGTGCAAGGCAGGCGCTCTCCCAGCTGAGCTATAGCCCCATACAGTTACTGCAGAGACCACTACGTCCAACCGAGTACACTTCGTGAGAAGTGCAATTCGTGCTCAGGCAAGGCATGTCTTCGCGAAGCATAGTGAACTATGCGAGCCGGAGACATAACGCAGCGTGAGTGCGAATTTGGTAGGCCTGAGTGGACTTGAACCACCGACCTCACCCTTATCAGGGGTGCGCTCTAACCACCTGAGCTACAAGCCTGTAGAGGTTTTTTCTGCTCGTTACTTTTTATCAGACAATCTGTGTGAGCACTGCGCGGGAAGGTATCTTAAGGTAAGGAGGTGATCCAACCGCAGGTTCCCCTACGGTTACCTTGTTACGACTTCACCCCAGTCATGAATCACAAAGTGGTAAGCGCCCTCCCGAAGGTTAAGCTACCTACTTCTTTTGCAACCCACTCCCATGGTGTGACGGGCGGTGTGTACAAGGCCCGGGAACGTATTCACCGTGGCATTCTGATCCACGATTACTAGCGATTCCGACTTCACGGAGTCGAGTTGCAGACTCCGATCCGGACTACGACGCACTTTGTGAGGTCCGCTTGCTCTCGCGAGGTCGCTTCTCTTTGTATGCGCCATTGTAGCACGTGTGTAGCCCTACTCGTAAGGGCCATGATGACTTGACGTCATCCCCACCTTCCTCCGGTTTATCACCGGCAGTCTCCTTTGAGTTCCCGACCGAATCGCTGGCAACAAAGGATAAGGGTTGCGCTCGTTGCGGGACTTAACCCAACATTTCACAACACGAGCTGACGACAGCCATGCAGCACCTGTCTCAGCGTTCCCGAAGGCACCGGGGCATCTCTGCCCCGTTCGCTGGATGTCAAGAGTAGGTAAGGTTCTTCGCGTTGCATCGAATTAAACCACATGCTCCACCGCTTGTGCGGGCCCCCGTCAATTCATTTGAGTTTTAACCTTGCGGCCGTACTCCCCAGGCGGTCGACTTAACGCGTTAGCTCCGGAAGCCACTCCTCAAGGGAACAACCTCCAAGTCGACATCGTTTACGGCGTGGACTACCAGGGTATCTAATCCTGTTTGCTCCCCACGCTTTCGCACCTGAGCGTCAGTCTTCGTCCAGGGGGCCGCCTTCGCCACCGGTATTCCTCCAGATCTCTACGCATTTCACCGCTACACCTGGAATTCTACCCCCCTCTACGAGACTCAAGCCTGCCAGTTTCAAATGCAGTTCCCAGGTTAAGCCCGGGGATTTCACATCTGACTTAACAGACCGCCTGCGTGCGCTTTACGCCCAGTAATTCCGATTAACGCTTGCACCCTCCGTATTACCGCGGCTGCTGGCACGGAGTTAGCCGGTGCTTCTTCTGCGGGTAACGTCAATCGGCGCGGTTATTAACCGCACCGCCTTCCTCCCCGCTGAAAGTACTTTACAACCCGAAGGCCTTCTTCATACACGCGGCATGGCTGCATCAGGCTTGCGCCCATTGTGCAATATTCCCCACTGCTGCCTCCCGTAGGAGTCTGGACCGTGTCTCAGTTCCAGTGTGGCTGGTCATCCTCTCAGACCAGCTAGGGATCGTCGCCTAGGTGGGCCATTACCCCGCCTACTAGCTAATCCCATCTGGGTTCATCCGATAGTGAGAGGCCCGAAGGTCCCCCTCTTTGGTCTTGCGACGTTATGCGGTATTAGCCACCGTTTCCAGTGGTTATCCCCCTCTATCGGGCAGATCCCCAGACATTACTCACCCGTCCGCCACTCGTCACCCGAGAGCAAGCTCTCTGTGCTACCGTCCGACTTGCATGTGTTAGGCCTGCCGCCAGCGTTCAATCTGAGCCATGATCAAACTCTTCAATTTAAAGTTTGATTTGCCGGAACAAGTCCAGCGATGCTCATCTGTAAAACGTCATAATGAATTTCATTATGTGTTCACTCGTGAGGCTTAATATTTTTTTGCGTCCGGAGACTCTGATATCAATCCTGCGAGTGCCCACACAGATTGTCTGATAAATTGTTAAAGAGCAGTGCGAACAGTGCGTTAGCGTCCTGTCGCGAGGTGGCGTATATTACGCTTTCCTCCTTCAGAGTCAACCTCTTTTTTCAGAAGTTTTCTCCGGCGGCGCAGTCTCCTGTGCCTCTCAATCCGTTTCCCGTTGCCGGTGTGCCGTGTTGATGGAGGCGCATTATAGGGAACGGTTCAGATAGCGCAAGTGCAAACTACAATTTTTTTACCGACCGTTCACTTTGCGCCCAATACGAGGCAAAAGTAAGCAAAAAGCCCACAAAACGCCAAAAAAAACGGGCCTGCGGCCCGTTTTTTAACACACACCCTTACTGGTGGGCAGTAATAGTGTCGTTTTCCACATCCATTTCGATGGTTTTGCCGGGGACCAGCGTGCCAGCCAGAATCTGCTGCGCCAGCGGGTTCTCGATCTGCTGCTGTATCGCCCGTTTCAGCGGACGCGCCCCATAGACCGGATCATAACCGTTCTCGGCCAGCAGTCGCAGCGCCTCATCCGAGATATGCAGCTGATAGCCGCGTTCATCCAGACGTTTGTACAGCCGCTGCAGCTGAATCTGCGCGATAGACGCAATATGTTTCTCAGCCAGCGGATGGAACACCACCACTTCATCGATACGGTTAATGAACTCCGGACGGAAATGCTGTCCAACCACGCCCATGACGATCTCTTTCATTTCCGGGTAACCGAGGTCGCCGAACCGTTCCTGAATGAGATCCGATCCCAGGTTAGAGGTCATTATCACCACGCTGTTGCGGAAATCGACCGTCCGTCCCTGCCCATCCGTCAGACGCCCGTCATCCAGCACCTGCAGCAGAATGTTAAAGACATCCGGATGCGCTTTCTCAACCTCATCCAGCAGGATCACGGAATAGGGACGGCGACGCACCGCTTCGGTCAGATAGCCACCCTCTTCATATCCCACATATCCCGGAGGAGCACCCACCAGCCGCGACACGGCGTGTTTTTCCATAAATTCGGACATGTCGATACGCACCATCGCATCGTCACTGTCGAACAGGAAGTTCGCCAGCGATTTACACAGCTCGGTTTTACCTACCCCGGTTGGGCCCAGGAACAGGAATGAACCGATAGGCCGGTTAGGATCGGACAGACCGGCGCGACTGCGGCGAATGGCATTCGAAACCGCCTCGACCGCCTCATCCTGTCCGATGACCCGGCCATGCAGATCCTGCTCCATGCGCAGCAGCTTATCGCGCTCCCCTTCCATCATGCGTGCCACAGGAATACCAGTCCAGCGCGCCAGCACATCGGCGATTTCCACATCTGTTACGCGATTGCGCAGTAACTTCATGGTTTTGCCTTCTGCCTGGGTCGCGGCTGCTAACTGTTTTTCCAGTGCCGGGATCTTGCCGTACTGCAGCTCCGACATCTGAGCGAGATCGCCCTGGCGACGGGCCTGCTCTAAATTCAGACGCGCCTGCTCCAGTTCAGCCTTGATGTTCTGGGTGCCGGAGAGTGAAGCTTTCTCTGTCTTCCACTCATCTTCCAGCTCGGCATATTCACGCTCTTTCTGGCTGAGCTCCGTTTCCAGCATTTCGAGACGCTTGATGCTGGCATCGTCTGCCTCTTTCTTCAGCGCCTGCTGCTCCAGCTTCAGCTGAATGATGCGGCGCTCCAGTCGATCCAGAGATTCGGGCTTCGAGTCCATCTGCATACGAATGCTGGAGGCGGCCTCGTCGATCAGGTCAATTGCTTTATCGGGCAGCTGACGATCGGCGATGTAACGATGAGAAAGCGTCGCCGCCGCGACAATCGCCGGGTCGGTGATCTGCACATGGTGATGCAGTTCATAACGCTCTTTCAGGCCGCGCAAAATGGCGATGGTATCTTCCACGCTCGGCTCGGCCACAAAGACCTTCTGGAAACGGCGCTCCAGCGCGGCATCTTTTTCAATGTACTGACGGTACTCATCGAGCGTGGTCGCCCCGACACAGTGGAGTTCACCCCTGGCCAGCGCCGGCTTAAGCATGTTGCCCGCATCCATCGCGCCATCGGCTTTACCGGCCCCCACCATAGTGTGCAGCTCGTCGATAAACAGAATAACGTTGCCTTCCTGTTTTGACAGGTCGCTCAGCACGCCTTTCAGACGCTCTTCGAATTCGCCGCGATATTTCGCCCCGGCCACCAGCGCACCCATATCCAGCGCCAGTACCCGACGGCCTTTCAGCCCTTCAGGCACTTCGCCGTTAATGATGCGCTGCGCCAGTCCTTCAACAATCGCAGTTTTACCCACACCCGGTTCACCAATCAGCACCGGGTTGTTTTTCGTCCGGCGCTGCAGCACCTGGATGGTGCGGCGAATCTCTTCATCACGGCCGATTACCGGATCGAGTTTGCCCTTCTCCGCCCGCTCGGTGAGATCGATAGTGTATTTCTTTAAAGCCTGGCGCTGATCTTCAGCCCCCTGATCGTTCACGTTGTCCCCTCCCCGCATCTGCTCAATCGCACTGGTAATTTTTTCGCGCGTGGCACCCGCTGCTTTGAGCAGGTCGGCCAGTGAGCCGCGTGATTCCAGGGCAGCCAGAACAAATAATTCGGATGAAATAAAGTTATCGTTGCGCTTCTGCGCCAGTTTGTCGCACAGGTTCAGCACCCGCACGAGGTCAGATGAGGGCTGCACATCCCCTTCGCTGCCTTCAACCTGTGGCAGACGATCGATAGCCTGCTCGACCTGAGCGCCAAATGGCGCGACGTTAATCCCCGCCGAGGTCAGTAAAGGTGAAACGGATCCGCCCTCCTGTCTGAGCAGCGCGCTCATCAGGTGCAGAGGTTCGATGAATTGATTGTCGTGTCCCAGAGCCAGGGACTGCGCGTCGGCGAGAGCCAGCTGAAATTTGTTGGTAAGACGATCCAGACGCATAATTCCTCCCATTACAGGTCAAAATGCTACTGGAGATTAGATGAGGTCATCCCTCAAATTTTCAAGGTTAATGACCTGAGATTTGAGTAAAAAATGCGCTAACTGGACCGTCTTATGGCGTAAGGTTATAACAGCCAGATTAAAGTTGCCATACGTCCGGTTATCCCATCGCGACGGAAGGAGAAGAAATCGTCGCGCTGCGTATAGGTACAGCGGGTGTCGGCACTGATGGACTCTACGCCCGCAGCCTGTAACCGCAGCCGGGCCAGCATCCAGATATCGGCATAAAAGCGATCGCCCGCCGGACGAAAAGCCGCGCCGGCGCGCGCGTCCTGCGCAACAAACGCCTGCCGCACCTCGGCACCGACCTCAAACGCTTCAGGCCCGATGGCCGGTCCAAGCCAGGCATGAATCTGACCGGGCGGCGAACGAAACTGTGCCAGCGTATTTTCCAGCACGCCCGCGCAGAGTCCACGCCAGCCTGCATGCGCCGCCGCCACTTCACGTCCATCCTGCGAACAGAACAGAACCGGCAGGCAGTCGGCAGTCATAATGGCACAGACGGTGCCGGGCTGGTCGGTGATACAGGCATCCGCACGCCGTGGGGCACTGCCCCCTGCCGACAGACGCACGACATCCGTGCCGTGAACCTGATCCAGCCACTGCGGCATGGCGGGCAACCCCGCTTCCGTTACCAGTCGCTGTCGGTTGTGCGCCACCGCGTCGGGATCATCCCCGACGTGCCCGCCGAGATTCAGTGCGTGCCAGGGCGAGGCGCTCACTCCTCCCTGCCGCCGTGTCGAGCAGGCCCGGACACGGCGTGGCGCGGGCCACTCGGGTGTGATCAAATTCATCACCAATCCATCTGGTCCTTAAACTCTTCGGTATCCGCTTTCAGGGCCGCAATCAGATCGACCATATCCTGCGGAAGCGCGGCGTGGAACTCCATCTCAATCCCACTGATAGGATGATAGAGACGCAGCATGGTGGCATGCAGCGCCTGACGATCGAATCCTCGCAGCGCGCTGATAAAAGCTTCTGACGCGCCTTTAGGCGGACGCGGACGGCCACCGTACAGCGGATCGCCCACCAGCGGATGGCTGATGTGCGACATGTGCACACGGATCTGGTGCGTACGGCCGGTCTCCAGACGCAGACGCAGGCGGGTATGCGCGCGGAAGTGCTCCATGATGCGGTAGTGGGTCACCGCCGGTTTGCCCATAGGATGAACCGCCATATGGGTGCGTTTAGTGGAGTGACGGCTAATCGGCTGCTCAACCGTGCCGCCTGCGGTCATGGTTCCAATCGCGACCGCCTCATATTCACGCGTGATTTCGCGGCGCTGCAGCGAGTCCACCAGATGCGTCTGAGCGGGAACGGTTTTCGCGACCACCATCAGCCCGGTAGTATCTTTATCCAGACGGTGTACGATGCCCGCGCGCGGCACATCCCTAATCGCAGGATAGTGATGCAGTAAGGCGTTTAACACCGTGCCATCCGGATTACCGGCGCCAGGGTGCACCACGAAGTCACGCGGTTTGTTGATGACGATGATGTCTTCATCTTCGTAAACGATGTCGAGTGGCAGGTTCTGCGGTTCCCAGCGCTGTTCCTCCTCGATCTCAGCGTCAATCGCGACCAGCTCGCCGCCCAACACTTTTTCTTTCGGTGTCTCTACCATCACACCGTTTACCGTCACGCGACGATCGAGGATCCACTCTTTTATGCGAGAACGTGAATAATCAGGGAACAATTCCGCCAAAGTCTGATCTAAGCGTTGTCCGAGTTGTGATTCGGATACCGTTGCGGTGAGTTGAACTTGTTGTGCCATATACAGCTTCTTCGTTAACGTTGGGTTTTCACGGCGATGCCGTTTAATATAATGTGCTATCGTACCTGGTCATTACCGGGAGCTATACGGACAGCTTCCGCCATAACATTTGAGGATAATCACTTCGTCATGACGCGTATGAAACATCTGGTGGCTGCTGCCACACTGAGCCTGGCACTTGTTGGTTGTTCCGGCTCAAATGACGCGGTACCGGACAGCCCGCCTTCTGAAATCTATGCCACAGCGCAGCAAAAGCTGCAGGACGGTAACTTTAAAGCTGCGATTAAGCAACTGGAAGCGCTGGATAATCGTTATCCGTTCGGTCCTTATGCGCAGCAGGTTCAGCTGGATTTAATCTACGCGTACTATAAAAATGCCGATCTGCCCCTGGCGCAGGCTGCCATTGCCCGCTTTATGCGTCTGAATCCTACGCATCCGAACATTGACTATGTCATCTATATGAAAGGTCTGACGGATATGGCGCTGGATGACTCCGCGCTGCAGGGCTTCTTTGGTATCGACCGTTCTGACCGTGATCCGACGCACGCCCGTGACGCTTTCCGCGACTTCGCCCAGCTGCTGCGGAATTACCCGAACAGCCAGTATGCGGCCGATGCGCAAAAACGTCTGGTCTACCTGAAAGATCGCCTGGCCAAATATGAGTTCTCAGTGGCGCAATTCTATACTAAGCGTGAGGCCTATGTCGCGGTTGTTAACCGTGTTGAAGGGATGATGCGCGATTATCCGGATACCCAGGCCACCCATGATGCTCTGCCGCTGATGGAAAATGCCTACCGTCATCTGCAGCTGAATGCCGAAGCTGACAAAGTGGCAAAAATTATCGCCGCCAACAACAGCTGATAACCCGATCGGGTTTCAGACACAAAAAAAGCAGCCTGCAATGGCTGCTTTTTTTTGCTCACAGAACAGTCAGATTTGGATCTGATCGCTGCGGGTCAACTCATCAAGCATGCCCTGTTAATCGTTTCGCTTCAAGCCATTTCAGCCCGTTTCTCTGCCTTTCTCGCAGAATGATTCTGCTGACAAAAAGTGACATTTTTTCGTGACCAAAATCTCACATTTACCGTTTTTTCGCGCTATGCTGAAAGGACCAAGACGGAAATGACAGAGAGGTAAGCATAATGATTCTGAACATTACCAGTAAACAAATGGAGATCACCCCGGCAATCCGAAGCCATGTTGAAGACCGTCTCGCCAAGCTGGAAAAATGGCAAACCGACCTGATTAATCCGCATATTGTCCTGTCCAAAGAGCCCAAAGAATTCGTGGCCGACGCCACCATAAACACACCAAACGGGACCCTGGTAGCCAGTGCCAAGCACGATGATATGTATACCGCCATCAACGATTTGATCGCGAAGCTCGAACGTCAGCTGAATAAAGTTCAGCATAAGTCTGAAGCGCGCCGTGCCAGTGCCAGCGTAAAAGACATCATACCCGCAGGCGAAGAGTCCTGATTTTGCTAACGCGCCTCCGGGCGCGTTTTTTATTGACAGCTTTTGAGCAGTACGGTTACTCTCAGTCCACTCTCTCTTCGGACATTACGATGAAACTTGATCTGTTTTTCTTCGCTTTCTTTTTTACCTTCCCCTGAACGGGAGGCCATTCGTCGTGTGAGAATGAAAGCGAAGACGAACAACGAAGCCTCCCAACCGGGAGGCTTTTTTATTGGATAGCATACAGGTGAGCCCTATGAATCCCGACAATCCATTGCTGGCGCTACGCGATAAAATCAGCGCAGTGGATAAAAAACTTCTGACGCTGCTAGCCGAGCGTCGTCTGCTGGCCGTGGAAGTGGCACAAGCGAAGCTGGCAACGCATCGCCCGATTCGGGATGTGGAGCGCGAACGCGCGCTGCTGGAAAATCTGATCGTGCTGGGAAAAGCGCACAAACTGGATGCCCACTACATCACCCGCCTCTTTCAGCTGGTGATTGAAGATTCCGTCCTGACTCAGCAGGCGCTGCTGCAGAAAAACCTCAACCATCCGCATGCGCATGCTGCCCGTATCGCCTTTCTGGGCCCGAAAGGATCCTATTCCCATCTTGCTGCCCGTAATTACGCATCGCGCCATTTTGACAGCATGGTGGAGTCGGGCTGCCTGAAGTTTCATGACATCATCAAACAGGTCGAAAGCGGCGTCGCTGACTATGCGGTGATGCCGATTGAGAACACCAGTTCCGGTTCGATCAACGACGTGTATGATTTGCTGCAACAGACCAGTCTCTCTATCGTGGGCGAGCTGACCCTGCCTATCGACCACTGCGTGCTGGTAAACGGCCCTACCGATTTACAGCAGATCGAGACCGTCTACAGCCATCCTCAGCCTTTCCAGCAGTGCAGCCAGTTCATTAACCGCTTCCCGCACTGGAAAATCGAATACACCGAGAGCACGGCGGCGGCGATGGAGAAAGTGGCGGCGCTCAACTCCCCTGCCGTTGCGGCGCTGGGCAGTGAAGCCGGTGGCGAGCTGTATCAGCTGCAGGTGCTGGAGCGCAATCTGGCTAATCAGCAGCAGAACCACACCCGCTTTATCGTGCTGGCGCGTAAAGCGATCGACGTCTCCGATCAGGTTCCGGCCAAAACTACCCTGATTATGGCGACCGGCCAGCAGGCGGGTGCGCTGGTTGATGCGCTGCTGGTGCTGCGTCAGCATAACCTGATTATGAGCAAGCTTGAGTCGCGCCCGATTAATGGCAACCCGTGGGAAGAGATGTTCTATATTGATGTGCAGGGTAATCTGCAATCGGAACGGATGCAGCAGGCGCTTCAGGAACTGAAAACCATGACCCGCTCTCTGAAGGTGCTGGGCTGCTACCCCAGCGAGAATGTGGTGCCGGTGGAACCGGGGGAATAAAACGAGAAAAGGCATCCGCAGGGATGCCTTTTTCAGTTATGGACGGCTGTCATTCGCCGAACGTAACAGGCTCCGGCTTTCTACCAGGAAGCGTTTTGCGTGATCGCCAAACCACTCCTCTACCCGGTTGAAGCTGGCAATAAAGGCCTGCTTGTCGCCCTGCTCCAGCAAGGCAATCGCTTCGCCAAACCGCTGATAGTAACGCTTTATCAGCGCCAGATTACTCTCCGATGACATGATGATGTCTGCATAGAGCTGCGGATCCTGAGCGAACAACCGCCCGACCATCGCCAGCTCCAGCCGGTAGATTGGCGAGGAGAGCGCCAGCAGCTGATCCAGATTGACGTTCTCTTCCGCCAGATGCAGGCCGTAAGCGAAAGTGGCAAAGTGACGCAGCGCCTGAATAAACGCCATGTTCTGATCATGCTCCACCGCGCTGATGCGATGCAGACGTGCGCCCCAGACCTGAATCTGCTCCAGGAACCACTGATACGCTTCCGGCTGCCGGCCATCACACCAGACCACCACCTGTTTAGCCAGGCTGCCGCTGTCCGGACCAAACATCGGATGCAGACCCAGCACCGGGCCGCTATGCGCCGCCAGCATCGCCTGCAGAGGCGGGTTCTTAACCGACGCCAGATCGACCAGAATACAGTCTTCCGGCAGAGGCGGCAGCTGAGCGATGACCTGCTCGGTCAGATGGATCGGCACGCTGATAATTACCATGCCGGCATCACTGAGCAGCGCATCGGCCTGCGCCCAGTCCTCTTTATCCAGCGTTTTGACCGTATAGCCTGACAGCCCGAGCATTTTTTCAAACAGTCTGCCCATCTGCCCCTTGCCGCCGACGATCACCACCGGACGCAGTTCCGGACACAGGGTTTTAAAACCTTTGTCATTCTCGCTGGTATAGGATTCGCGCATCACGCGGCGCAGCACATCCTCGATCAGATCCGGTGGCACACCCAGCGCTTCTGCCTCTTTGCGGCGGGAAGCCAGCATGGAGGCTTCGCGCTCCGGCACGTAGATGGGCAGACCGTAGCGGCTTTTGACCTCTCCGACGTCGGCCACCAGCTCCAGCCGCTTAGCCAGCAGTTCCAGCAGCGCTTTATCCACACTGTCAATTTGATCGCGTAACGCGGTCAGTTCAGCCACCATTGCTCTTACACCTCTTGTGACAGACGCGCCGACAGCACTCCCTGCAGATCCTGATGCATTTCACGCAGCAGCGTTTCGGTCACTTCCCAGTTGATGCAGGCATCGGTGACGGAAACGCCATACTTCATTTCGCTGCGTGGCTGCTCAGAAGACTGGTTACCTTCATTGATGTGGCTTTCCAGCATCAGACCAATGATTGAACGGTTCCCATCTTTTATCTGCGCAATAGCGGATTCCGCTACGCCAGGCTGACGGCTGTAGTCTTTGTTCGAATTACCGTGGCTGCAATCTATCATTAAGGCCGGACGCAGTCCCGCCCTGAGCATCTCTTTTTCACACTGCGCGACATCTTCCGGACCGTAGTTGGGCGCTTTACCGCCACGCAGGATGACGTGACCATCCGGATTGCCCTGGGTCTGCAGCAGACAGACCTGACCGGCCTGATTGATGCCGACAAAGCGGTGCGGCATTGCGGCGGCGCGCATCGCGTTGATCGCGGTGCCCAGACTGCCATCGGTGCCATTCTTAAAGCCTACCGGCATCGACAGGCCCGACGCCATCTCACGGTGTGTCTGCGATTCTGTGGTACGGGCACCAATCGCGGACCAGCTGAACAGGTCGCCGAGATATTGCGGGCTGTTAGGATCCAGCGCTTCGGTCGCCAGCGGCAGGCCCATTTCCACCAGGCTGACCAGCAACTGGCGCGCAATGTGCAGGCCCGCTTCCATATCGAACGAGTTATCCATGTAAGGATCGTTGATCAGCCCTTTCCAGCCGACGGTGGTCCGCGGTTTTTCAAAGTAGACGCGCATCACGATGTAGAGCTGATCTTTGAGCTGCCCGGACAGGCTCTGCAGACGACGCGCATATTCCAGTGCCACTTCCGTATCGTGAATCGAGCAGGGTCCGCATACCACCAGCAGACGCGGATCGCGGCCAGCGATGATGTCAGAGATTGTCTGGCGCGAGGCCGCAATCTGATCCTGCTGTTCGGCGGTCAGTGGGAATTTCGCTTTCAGCTCTTCAGGCGTGATTAAGACCTGTTCACCGGCGATATGCACATTGTTCAGCGCGTCTTTTTGCATGATGGCGATCCTTTGGCTCGAATTGGCAGTCGTGGGCTCCTCGTTGAGGAATGCAGACACTGTATCACATTAGATACAGTGCGCAAGACGGGGTGTACATATTTATTACCATCGCTACAATCCGGCCCGACAATTTTCAATTTAATATATATAAAACATTACTTTAGAAATAAACACCCTCTAACCCACCCGCCTACAAGAGTAAATTTAAGTTTACACCTTAAGCCTTTGGTGTTTCGGTTCGTTGCAGGCAGAATGAGGATATTCTTTACTGACCGGGTCGATGACATGCTCCCTTCTCCGCTGGATCTTCATCTGCGTCCTTTCCTGTTAGCCGATGTCCCCGCATTTACGGCTGCGGTTAACGCTTCGCTGGACAGTCTGATCCCCTGGATGGCCTGGGCGCATCCTGACTATCAGCCTCATGAAGCGGAAAGCTGGATACGCTTCACCCACTGGCAACGCCTGCGAGAGGAAGCGGAAGAGTTTGCGATTGTCGATCAGCATGACCGGCTGCTGGGCGGCGCGGGGATACGCTTTGCCCGCCATCCGGGCGACACCAGCGCCATCGGCTACTGGGTGCGCAGTGACGCCCAGCGTCAGGGGATCGCCAGCCGTGCGGTCACGGCGTTGCTGCCGCTGGGATTTTCGCGTCCGGAAACGCAGGTGATCGAGATTCTGGCGGCAGAGGAGAATCTGCCCAGCCGGGGTGTGGCGGAGAAGTGCGGTGGCCAGTTTATTGGCTGTCGCTATGGTCTGATCGTGTTAAAAGAGGGACCGGTGAATACCGCGATTTATCATTTCCAGCGCCCGGAGGCCGGTTAACTGCGCGTCCGGCTGACATCAGCACATAAAAAAGGGGCTGGCATCACGCCAACCCCTTGTTTGCTATTAACTTTTAGATGTCGCGTTAGCGATACCTTAGTTAAGACGCTCTTTAATACGAGCAGACTTACCAGTACGCTCACGCAGGTAGTACAGTTTGGCTTTACGCACAGCGCCACGACGTTTAACAGCGATGCTGTCAATAACCGGCGAGTGAGTCTGGAATACACGCTCAACGCCTTCGCCGTTAGAAATTTTGCGAACAGTGAATGCAGAGTGCAGACCGCGGTTACGAATAGCGATAACCACGCCCTCGAATGCCTGCAGACGTTTTTTAGAACCTTCAACGACCCATACTTTCACTTCCACGGAATCACCCGGGCGGAAGGAAGGTACGTCCTGTTTCATCTGCTCTTGTTCAATTTGCTTGATAATGTTGCTCATAATTAAATCTCATATCCTGGGTAAACTGATAGTCGGGGAAGATTACTCTTCCGCATCATCGTTTTGTTGCTGCTGATGTTCACGCTGGAACTCATTCAGCAACCTTGCTTGCTCTTCAGTCAGAGCCAGGTTTTCCAGAAGTTCAGGTCTTCTCAGCCAGGTACGGCCTAGCGACTGCTTCAGACGCCAGCGGCGAATATCGGCATGGTTGCCTGACAGTAACACTGCCGGAACCTCCATGCCCTCTAACACTTCAGGTCGGGTATAGTGCGGACAATCCAGCAAGCCGTCCGAGAACGAATCCTCATCGGCTGACGCCTGTTTGCCAAGTACGCCGGGAATAAACCGGGCGACTGAGTCAATCATCGTCATGGCTGGCAGTTCCCCGCCGCTGAGAACGTAATCACCGATTGACCATTCTTCGTCAATTTCGGTCTGGATTACGCGCTCATCAATCCCTTCATAACGACCGCAGACAAGAATTAACTTGTTGCGTGCCGCCAGTTCGCAAACGCCCTGTTGGTCCAGTTTGCGACCCTGAGGTGAAAGATAAATCACCCTGGCACCTTCACCTGCCGCTGCTTTCGCTGCGGAGATGGCATCCCGTAAGGGTTGTACCATCATCAGCATTCCCGGTCCGCCACCGTAAGGACGGTCGTCCACGGTACGGTGCCGGTCGTGCGTGAAGTCACGCGGACTCCAGCTCTGAATGCTGAGCAGACCGTTTTTTACAGCCCGGCCAGTTACCCCGTAATCGGTAATAGCGCGAAACATTTCTGGAAACAGGCTAATAACACCAATCCACATTGTATTCGCCGTTACGTTACCGTTCGATTCGGAGATCAAAAACCAGGATCCCAATCTACCTCAATGACGCCAGTAGAGAGATCGACTTTCCTGATAACCTGTTCATCAAGAAACGGAATTAACCGCTCCTGAACACCGAATGCATCTTTCAGGTTTGCCTTAACGACGAGAACGTCGTTCGAGCCGGTTTCCATCATATCGATGACTTTACCCATCTCGTAGCCTTCGAGGTTAACCACCTGGCAGCCCATAAGGTCTTTCCAGTAGTAATCGCCCTCTTCCAGCGATGGCAACTGCGTCGAGTCAACCTGAATTTCGCAATTGGTTAACTGAGCCGCCGCATCCCGATCGTCAATGCCTTTGACTTTGATGATCAGGTCCTGATTGTGGTGCTTCCAACTTTCCAGTTCGACCTGCTGCCATTTACCGGCGCGCTGGATGAACCAGGGTTGGTAGTCGAAGATGCTTTCAGCGTCTTCAGTGGAGGAAAACACTTTGAGCCAGCCGCGAATACCGTAGGCGGCTCCCATCTTACCCAATACGATTGGGTTAACAGGAGGCTGTGCGGCAAGTTGTCTGCTCATGCTCACCACCGTGACAGATTAAGCTGCTTTCTTTGCTTCTTTGACCAGCGCGTTAACGCGATCAGAAAGCGTTGCGCCCTGGCCAACCCAGTGCTCGATACGATCCATATCAAGACGCAGTGCTTCAGCCTGACCAGATGCGATCGGGTTGAAGAAACCAACGCGCTCGATGAAACGACCGTTGCGTGCATTGCGGCTGTCAGTGACGACGACCTGATAGAACGGACGCTTTTTCGCGCCGTGACGTGCCAAACGAATTGTTACCATAACATCCTCTTCAGTTAATAAAACACCCGGCCCCCATCGAGGAACGGGGTCCGGGTGCTATATAAAAAGCCCGAAAATTTTACTCATTTTGGCGCAAAAAGCAACCTAAACCGCGTCCTTCCAGGCTTTTTTGTGGAACACTTAACGACCAGGGAAACCTGGCGGCATCATACCTTTCATGCCGCGCATCATTTTCGCCATGCCGCCCTTCTTCATTTTCTTCATCATGCGCTGCATGTCGTCGAACTGCTTCAATAAGCGGTTAACGTCCTGCACCTGCATGCCTGAGCCGTTTGCGATGCGACGCTTGCGCGAGCCTTTGATGATTTCCGGCTTCTCGCGCTCTTTGCGGGTCATCGAGTTGATGATCGCCTCCATGCGCACCAGCACTTTGTCATCCATCTGCGACTTCACATTGTCAGGCAGCTGTCCCATACCGGGCAGTTTCCCCATCAGGCTGGCCATGCCGCCCATGTTGCGCATCTGCTTCAGCTGCTCAAGGAAGTCATTGAGATCAAACCCGTCACCGGTCTTGAGCTTCTTCGCCAGCTTCTCAGCCTGATCGCGGTCGACCTTGCTTTCGATATCTTCGATCAGGGAGAGAACGTCGCCCATGCCGAGGATGCGTGACGCGATACGGTCCGGATAGAACGGCTCAAGCGCATCGGTCTTTTCACCGACACCCATAAATTTAATCGGCTTGCCGGTGATGTGACGAATCGACAGCGCCGCACCACCGCGGGCATCACCGTCGACTTTGGTCAGGATAACCCCGGTCAGCGGCAGCGCTTCGTTAAAGGCTTTTGCGGTGTTTGCCGCATCCTGACCGGTCATGGCATCGACCACAAACAGGGTTTCCACCGGCTTAACCGCGGCATGCACCTGCTTGATCTCTTCCATCATCGCTTCGTCGACGTGCAGACGACCGGCGGTATCCACCAGCAGAACGTCGTAGAACTTCAGACGCGCTTCGCGCAGCGCATTGTTAACGATGTCGACCGGCTTCTGGCTGAGATCGGAGGGGCAGAAGTCCACGCCGACCTGCTGAGCCAGGGTTTCCAGCTGTTTGATCGCCGCCGGGCGATAGACGTCGGCAGAGACCACCAACACTTTCTTTTTATGCTTTTCGCGCAGGAATTTACCCAGCTTACCGACGCTGGTGGTTTTACCGGCACCCTGAAGGCCCGCCATCAGCACGACCGCAGGCGGCTGAGCGGCCAGGTCCAGCGCGTTGTTTTCCGCACCCATCGCCGCAACCAGCTCGTTACGAACGATTTTGATAAACTCCTGACCCGGCGTCAGGCTTTTGTTCACATCATGGCCGACCGCGCTCTCTTTCACACGGTTGATGAAGTCACGCACCACCGGCAGCGCAACGTCGGCTTCAAGCAGCGCCATGCGCACTTCGCGCAGGGTGTCTTTAATGTTCTCTTCAGTCAGCCTTCCGCGGCCACTGATGTTTCGCAGGGTTTGCGACAAACGATCGGTTAAATTATCAAACATGGTCTCTCACTTAAAAAGATCGCGAGGCGCCTGATCGGCAGAATGCGGCGGATTATAACACGAAGCCCCGGCGATCTCTGCAATTGCCCCTCAGATCGTTTGGAGCCTGCTCCGGCTGGCGCTATACTGCCTTTTTCCTTATCTGACTGAACCTGAAAGGATCTATGTTCGTTTTCGCGATAGTGGCGCTGTTCGCCTACTCCTTAAGCCTTGCCCTGATCATTCCCAGCCTGCTGAAGCGTCATGGCGGCTGGCGGCGAATGGCGATGATCTCTGCCTGTGTGGCGCTGATCACCCATGCGGTTGCCCTGCAGCAACGCATCTTCGCCATTGATAGCGGACAGAACTTAAGCCTGCTCAATATTGGCTCGCTGGTCAGCCTGCTGATCTGCGCCATCATGACCATCGTGGCGTCACGCAACCGTGGCTGGCTGCTGCTGCCGATCGTCTACAGCTTCGCGCTGATCAACCTCGCTTTCGCCACCTTTGTTCCCAATGCGTTCATCACGCATCTGGAAACCACGCCGGGCATGATGATCCACATTGGTCTGTCGCTGTTCGCCTATGCGACGCTGATTATCGCCGCGCTTTATGCGCTGCAGCTGGCGTGGATCGACTACCAGCTGAAAAACAAGCGCCTGGCCTTTACGCAGGATATGCCGCCGCTGCTGACCATCGAACGTAAGATGTTTCACATCACCCAGGTGGGCGTTGTGCTGCTGACGCTGGTGCTCTGTACCGGCCTGTTCTATATGCAGGATCTCTTCAGCGCTGAAAACGTCGATAAAGCCGTCCTCTCGATCATTGCGTGGTTTGTTTATATCGTTTTGCTGTGGGGGCACTATCATGAAGGGTGGCGCGGTCGCCGCGTCGTCTGGTTTAACTGCAGCGGTGCGGTGCTGTTAACCATGGCCTACTTCGGCAGTCGCATCCTGCAGCATCTGCTTGTCCCTGTCTCTCGTTAAAAAGGAAGTTCTGCGTTGGAACATGTTTCAACCACCACGCTGATTATCATTCTCTGCGTCATGGTACTGGTTTCTGCCTGGTTTGCCGGGTCGGAAACCGGGATGATGACCCTTAATCGCTATAAGCTGCGTCATCAGGTTAAGAACGGCAGTCGCGCCGCACGCCGGGTAGAGAAACTCCTGCGTCGCCCTGACCGGCTGCTGAGCCTGGTGCTGATTGGCAATAACCTCGTTAATATCCTGGCCTCTGCGCTGGCCACCATCGTTGGCATGCGTCTGCACGGCGATGAAGGGGTCGCCATCGCCACCGGCATCCTGACCTTTGTGGTGCTGGTCTTCGCTGAGGTGCTGCCGAAAACCGTGGCCGCCCTTTATCCTGAGCGGGTCGCCTTTCCCAGCAGTCTGCTGCTGGTGCCGATGCAATACATCATGCTGCCGCTGGTCTGGCTGCTCAACTCAATTACCCGTCTGCTGATGAGAATGGTGGGGATCCGCACCGAGGGTGCCATCAGCTCGGCGCTGAGCAAGGAGGAGCTGCGCACCATCGTCTATGAGTCGCGGAGTCTGATGTCACGCCGTAACCAGGATATGCTGCTGTCGGTGCTCGACCTGGAGAAGGTCAGCGTGGATGACATCATGGTGCCGCGTAACGAGATTGTCGGCATCAATATCAACGATGACTGGAAATCCGTGGTGCGTCAGCTAAGCCACTCACCGCATGGCCGCATTGTGCTGTTTCGCGACTCGCTGGATGACTGCGTCGGTATGCTGCGGGTGCGCGAAGCCTGGCGCATGATGACCGAGAAAAAAGAGTTCACCAAAGAGACCCTGCTGCGCGCCGCCGATGAGACCTACTACATCCCGGAAGGCACGCCGCTTAACACCCAGCTGGTGAAGTTTCAGCGCAACAAAAAGAAAGCGGGCCTGGTGGTGGATGAGTATGGCGACATTAAGGGACTGGTGACCATCGAAGACATTCTGGAAGAGATCGTGGGTGACTTCACCACCTCAATGTCACCGTCGCTGGCCGAAGAAGTGATGCCGCAGAATGATGGCTCGGTCCTGATTGAAGGCAGCGCAAACGTGCGTGAAATTAACAAAGCCTTTAACTGGCATCTGCCGGAGCAGGAAGCGCGCACGATCAACGGCATGCTGCTGGAAGCGCTGGAGGAGATCCCGGCTATCGCCACCCGGGTGCAGATCGGCCACTACAACGTCGATATTCTCGACGTGCAGGACAACATGATTAAGCAGGTGCGCATCACGCCGAAGACACCGCTGAAGAAATCAGTCGGTTCCTGAAGCCAAAAAAACGCCGCAATCGTCATGATGCGGCGTTTTTTATTGCGAAAGCGCTGACTAGATTTGCAGAGCTTTCAGCTTTTCGGCTGGCAGTTTCAGATCGTCGTTGCGGTTAACGCCAATCTCATGCGCCAGCACATTGCGGGCGATCTGCTGCGCTTCGTCCAGCGAGTGCAGCTTGTAGCTGCCGCACTGGTATTCATTCAGTTCCGGAATCTGGTTCTGATCTTTCACTTTCAGAACGTCTTCCATCGCCCCTTTCCACGCTTTTGCTACGCGCTGCTCGTCCGGTGTGCCGATCAGGCTCATGTAGAAGCCGGTGCGGCAGCCCATTGGCGAGATATCGACGATCTCCACGCCATCACCGTTCAGGTGGTCGCGCATGAAGCCGGCAAAGAGATGCTCCAGCGTATGGATGCCACGCTCGGTGAGGATATCAATGTTCGGGCGGCAAAAACGCAGGTCAAAAACGGTAATCGTATCGCCATGCGGAGTCTTCATGGTTTTGGCAACGCGTACGGCCGGTGCGCCCATGATGGTGTGATCAACGGTAAAACTGTCCAGTAGTGGCATACGTCACCTCCTGTTCTGAGAATTTTTTTTAAAACGATGAAACTTTTCTGTTCGCCCAACGTCTGAATATATGAAAGACGCGCATTTGTTATCATCATCCCTGACAACAGAGATGTTAATTTGGCCACATTGATGTGGCCTTTTTCTTTTCTACCCTTCCCGGCTCGCCAGATACGCTTCAAAATCCAGCTTATCATTCGCTTCCAGCTGCTGCTGGGCCGCGACCGATTCCTGCGCCTGGCGCGTGAAATCGTCTTCGGTCAGGACTTCGAGCGGCTCTTCGCAGAGCAGATGCGCATACTGTTCTGCCAGCGCCACGCCGGTGCCGGTCACGCCGTTGTCCTTCATCGCCTGAAGGATGCGCGCCGAGTAGGTTAGCTCAGGATCGTCAAACGATGCTACCAGTTGATCGCAGACCTGCTGATATTCCGTGCTGTCCTGATTGTTACTGTCTAAGACTTCAGCAACCCGACGCAGATCGGCAAACAGGGTTTTACCCACTTCGACCAGCGAATGTTCCGCTTCGCCACAGCCCACGGCAATTTTCTGCCCCGGTTTGCGCCCTTCCAGCACCACCCGGTTCCAGTTTTTACGGGTGCACTGCAGCTCATCCGCACTCATTTCTGGCGCATCGGCCAGCGTACACCAGATCAGGAACAGGTCGAGGAAGCGAACCTGATTCTCATCGACCCCGATGGCTGAGAACGGGTTGATATCCAGCGAACGCACTTCGATATACTCGATACCGCCACGCAGCAGCGCATCCGACGGCGCTTCACCCGAGCGCGTCACGCGCTTCGGCCGGATCGGCGCATAGAGTTCGTTTTCAATCTGCAGGACGTTGGTATTCAGCTGCAGCCAGTTGCCGTCTGCATCTTTTGTGCCCATCGCCGCATACTCTTCGGAAGGCGTCCTGATCGCTTTCTTCAGCGCCGTAACATAGCCTTCCAGCGAGTTAAAGGTGATACCGAGCGCGCTTTGCGACTTATTGGTGTAGCCCAGATCGCTCAGACGCAGCGAAGTGGCGTAGGGCAGCCACATCGTGTCTTTGTCATTGGTTTCAAACGGCAGTGCGCTTTCACGGCCCTGCAGGAAGCTGGAGCTGATAGCCGGTGAGGCGCCAAACAGATACGGGATCACCCAGCCGAAGCGATAGTAGTTGCGGATCAGGCGCAGATAGCCCGCTGAGATCGTCTCTTTTCCGCTTTCCTGATCTTTCACGTCAGCCCACTCCTGCCAGAACGAGAGCGGCAGCGAGAAGTTATAGTGAATGCCGGAGATGGTCTGCATCAGCGCGCCGTAGCGGTTTTTCAGCCCTTCGCGGTAGAGCGTTTTCATCTGCCCGATATTGGAGGAGCCATACTGCGCCAGCTCAATATTATCGGCATCGGCAATCACACACGGCATACTGAACGGCCACATGCGCTCCTCGCCCAGTTCACGGGCGACGTGACGATGGATATCACGCAGGAATGCCAGCATATGATCGATGCTGTGGTCGACTGGCGTAATAAATTCCAGCAACGTTTCGGCAAAATCGGTGGTGATCCAGTCATGTTTCAGCGCCGAGCCCAGCGAGTCCGGGTGACCGCTTGTTGCCAGTTCGCCATTTGCCTGCACACGCAGCGTTTCACGCTCGATGCCACGGCCAATACCTTTCAGGGCATTGGGATGCGCCTCCAGCCAGGAGAGCGCTTTAGATACGTCCGGGATCACATTACCCCCCCGCTGTGATAATAATTTATTTTTGTTCAGCATAATGTTAACCGTAGCCTCGAATCTGTGCGAATCAATGCCACCATTCCAGCCCCTGTAATGTGGCAGTCGCGATAACGATATAACGCAATGTCTTGCCGACAGCGAGAAACAGCATTGCGGGCAGCCAGGCGAAACGTAACCACCCTGCGAGCACGCAGAGCAGATCACCTATCACCGGCAGCCAGCTGAATAACAGTGCTGCGGGTCCCAGTCGGTGCAACCACGTCATTGCTGTGTCATGCCATCGCCCCTGACGTTTTAACGGCAGTAAGCGACCAATAATAATGTTGGTTAAGCCGCCCAGGGTGTTTCCCAGTGATGCGGCCAAAAGCAACCCGTAAACTGATGTCTTTTTTGCTATCAGAAATGCGATCAGTAGTGCTTCTGAACTTCCTGGCAGGAGCGTCGCACTTAAAAAGCTACTGCCGAACATTGAGGCCAGGGTGAAAACGTCATTCACAGTAAACGGACATCCACCACGGCCATGCCTGCTGCTTTTGCTGCCTGAATACCAAAATCGGCATCCTCAAACACCACGCAGCGTGCCGGTGCCACGCCCAGTAATTCGGCGCAGCATAAAAACGTTTCTGGCTCGGGTTTGTGCTGTTTTACGTCGTCAGCCCCGACCACGGCCGAAAACAGCGCACGCACGCCCAGCTGCGTCAGTAACGCCTCTGCCATGCTGTGTTCGCTTCCGGTGCCTACCGCCATCGGACGACGCCCCTGATACGCTTTCGCCACCTCCAGCAAGGGCAGCGGTGTCACGTTTTCCAGCAGCATCGCTTTCACGGCCGCTGTTTTTTCTGCGGCGAGAAGATGAGGATCGAGTGACGACTGATTGGATTCAATGATGAACTGCGCAAGTCGCCACGCGGGCGCGCCATTGAATTCGATGATACGTGCTTCATCCAGCGTCAATCCATAACGCGCCAGTACCTGACGCCACGCTTTTCGATGTGTCGGCTCGGTATCCAGAAGGGTGCCGTCCATATCGAAAATCAGGGCGTCATATTGATCGTACATTGTCACTCCGGACGTTCACCAAATGAGACATTACTTTAGCCTAATGTGGACAGGTTGTCGCCAGGGTGGATGAACAGCAAATGCTTTGAAAGCATTAACAATTTTTCTTTTCAGATAAAGGTGATCGCCTACGCCCAGCCATAACAGTACGAATTTCCAGCGTTTTTTTAACAATCTTTTCAGCGCGGGCCAGCAGAAGACGGGCCGGAAGAGCAAAACCAGCTACGTTGTCGCAGCAGGCAGGCGTCATTGTCCGCTTAAGTCCGGGTGATGTATCACTGGCGGTAATCGGGGCTAAAAGCCCTGCCGGCAAAGCCAGTGGGAAGCTGAGGGAGATCTTTTCAGGTTATCCCTGCGGCGTGAGCGGCGCATCAGAGCGCGGCGGGAAAACCGCTGTGTACAGCTCAGGCGTGGAGAACGCCAGAGTAGATGGGGAATGAGTGAAAAGCAGGATGACTCCGCTTACGCTTCGCCCTGCGGGCCGTTGCTGACGCAACGTTATCCTCTTTAGTGCAATCTGAACGCGGATTGCGTTATGACACTGAGGGGCTTTATCTGGGGAGAATATGGTGCGTCCGGGAGGAGTCGAACCTCCGACCGCTCGGTTCGTAGCCGAGTACTCTATCCAGCTGAGCTATGGATGAATTGCGGAGTACAACTTTTCAGGGACTGAAAACCAGTCTCAGGATAATGCGAAGAAGGGTATAACCAGAAAAGTGAATCGGTTCGCGCTTTGGGCCGCTGCTGACGCAACGTTATCCTCTTTAGTGCAATCTGAACGCGGATTGCGTTATGACATACTGAGGGGCTTTATCTGGGGAGAATATGGTGCATCCAGCAGGATGACTCCGCTTACGCTTCGTCCTGCGGGCCGTTGCTGACGCAACGTTATCCTCTTTAGTGCAATCTGAACGCGGATTGCGTTATGACACACTGAGGCACTAATCATAAGGGAAAATATGGTGCATCCAGGAGGATTCGAACCTCCGACCGCTCGGTTCGTAGCCGAGTACTCTATCCAGCTGAGCTATGGATGCATTGAGGGGTATTACTTTTTATGGACTGACAGAAACCAACCTGAGGATGTTACGAAGAATGGTGCATCCAGGAGGATTCGAACCTCCGACCGCTCGGTTCGTAGCCGAGTACTCTATCCAGCTGAGCTATGGATGCATAAATCAAATTCTTGTACAACGCAGGGTGCTGACTACTCACCATGAAGGAATTGCTAATTCACTTTATTTCTTTGTTTTCGATGGTGCATCCAGGAGGATTCGAACCTCCGACCGCTCGGTTCGTAGCCGAGTACTCTATCCAGCTGAGCTATGGATGCATCGAAAATGGCGGTGAGGGAGGGATTCGAACCCTCGATACAGCTTTTGACCGTATACTCCCTTAGCAGGGGAGCGCCTTCAGCCTCTCGGCCACCTCACCTTACGCTTTCTTTCGAACCGTGCTTCTGAACTTGTTTCTGCTCATCGGCACTGCGTGGCGCACATATTACTTTCCCGGACTTTTAAGTCAAACAATTTTTCCAAAACTTTTTTCGATTGCACAAATCACACACAATCGGGACAAAATGACGGCAAAAAGAGTGAATTATCAACACTGAAAGCGAGCGATGCTGACAGAAAGGCGGAACAGAGAGGAGAAAGAAAGGCAGGAATTTTTGCAGAAAGCGGTAGCGCCTCGCACGGGTGCGAGACGCTGAATCCGTTAAACGCTGGTTTGTTGCGTTTTTTCAGCCTGGATGCGCTGATAGATCTCTTCACGATGTACAGAGACCTCTTTCGGCGCGTTAACCCCTATACGAACCTGGTTACCCTTCACACCCAGTACCGTTACAGTTACCTCATCACCGATCATGAGGGTTTCACCAACTCGACGAGTTAGAATAAGCATTCTTTGCTCCTTGAAAGATTAAAAGAGTCGGGCTTGTACAGGCACCCGGCATTATCCATCATTTAACGCTGCACATTGGCTGTGAGAATGACACCAACGCGCATCGATGCGCCAATACATTCTGCTGATAGTTAGTTTAGCCGAAATACACTACATCAACCTGACTTTGTCATTTGCTGCTCTGGCACCGTATTAAAAAGCGCCGGAACCGGGGTTCTGACGCTTCAGACAATGCTTTATTCTATTTCATTACAGGCGGCTGTTAACCCAGCTCTCTACCCCTGCCAGCGCGCCTTTAAGCGCCTCAGCATCGTTACCACCCGCTTGCGCCATATCAGGACGACCACCGCCCTTCCCGCCAACCTGCTGAGCCAGACCGGCAATCAGTTCGCCCGCCTTCACCCGGTCAGTCAGATCTTTGGTCACACCCGCAATCAGCGACACTTTGCCGTCTGCCACGGTTGCCAGCACGATAATCGCCGACCCCAGCTGATTCTTGAGATCGTCAACCATGGTACGCAACATTTTAGGGTCGACATTACTGAGCTCACTGACCAGCAGTTTCGCGCCCTTCACATCGATAGCGTGACTGCTCAGTGAAGCGCTCTCCTGCGCGGCCTGCTGATCGCGCAGCTGCTGCAACTCTTTCTCCAGCGACCGGACATGATCGACCAGGCCACGCACCTTCTCGTTCAGGTTGCTGCTGTTCGCTTTGACCAGCTGCGCCAAATCGTGCAGCTGGCTGCTCTGCGCATTAACCTGTGCCAGCGCAGCCTCACCGGTAATCGCCTCGATACGACGAATACCGGCCGCGGTGCCTGACTCAGCCTGAATGCGGAACAGACCGATATCACCGGTCCGTGCAGCATGGGTTCCCCCACACAGCTCAACAGAGAAATCACCCATGGTCAGTACGCGTACGCGCTGATCATATTTCTCGCCAAACAGCGCCATCGCACCCTTAGACTTCGCCGCGTCGAGATCCATCACTTCCGTTTCTACCGGCAGGTTGCGGCGGATCTGTGCATTGACAATATCTTCGACCTGGCGAATCTCCTGAGGTTTCATCGCTTCGAAATGCGAGAAGTCAAAACGCAGATATTTATCGTTAACCAGCGAGCCTTTCTGAGCCACATGCTCGCCCAGAACCTGACGCAATGCAGCGTGTAGTAAGTGGGTCGCAGAGTGGTTCAGGCGGATACGTGCACGACGTGCTGCATCGACCTGCGCCTCAAGGCGATCGCCGATTCGCAACTGCCCTGCGGCCAGCTTACCGACATGACCGATTGCCTGACCATATTTTTGTGTGTCCTGAACGCTAAATTCAGCATTCTTCCCTTTCAGCAACCCGGTATCGCCGACCTGACCACCCGATTCGCCATAGAAAGGCGTTTCATCCAGCACGACGACGGCGTCCTGACCGGCGGTCACTTCATCCACCGCCTCGCCCGCGACATAGAGCGCTTTCACCGTGGCCGCTAAATCAAGCTGGTCGTAGCCTTTGAACGAAGAAGCCGCATCAATGCGAATCACGTTGCTGTAGTCCGCGCCAAAGCCGCTCGCTTCACGCGCACGCTGGCGCTGCTGCTCCATCGCCTGCTCAAAGCCCGCTTCGTCGATTTTCAGGTTACGTTCGCGGCAGACATCCGCCGTTAAATCAGCCGGGAAACCAAAGGTGTCGTAAAGACGGAAGACGATTTCGCCATCCAGCGTATCGCCCTGCAGTTTCTCCAGTTCGTCATCCAGCAGCGCCAGTCCGCGTTCCAGCGTACGGGCAAACTGATCTTCTTCGCTTTTCAGCACCTGCTCAACCTGAGCCTGCTGACGCTGCAGCTCTTCACCTGCGGCACCCATGACCGCGATCAGCGGCGCAACCAGCTTGTAGAAGAACGCCTCTTTAGCGCCCAGCATGTTGCCATGACGCACGGCGCGGCGAATGATGCGGCGCAGCACATAGCCACGGTTCTCGTTCGACGGGATCACGCCATCTGCAATCAGGAAGGCGCAGGAGCGGATATGGTCAGCAATCACGCGCAGGGATTTATTGCTGAGATCGGTCGCGCCGGTCACCTCTGCAACGGCCTGAATCAGTTTCTGGAACAGGTCGATTTCGTAGTTGGAGTTGACGTGCTGCAGAACGGCGGAGATACGCTCCAGGCCCATTCCGGTATCAACCGACGGTTTTGGCAGCGGCAGCATGGTGCCATCCGCCTGACGGTTGAACTGCATGAAGACGATGTTCCAGATCTCGATGTAGCGATCGCCATCCTCTTCCGGGCTGCCCGGCGGGCCGCCCCAGATGTGGTCGCCATGATCGTAGAAAATCTCGCTGCACGGACCACAAGGGCCGGTGTCACCCATCTGCCAGAAGTTATCTGACGCGTAGGCGCTGCCTTTGTTGTCGCCAATGCGAATGATGCGCTCACGCGGCACACCGATTTCGTTCGCCCAGATATCGAAGGCTTCATCATCGGTTTCATAAACCGTCACCCACAGGCGCTCTTTTGGCAGACTGAACCACTGTTCGCTCGTCAGCAGTTCCCAGGCAAAACCAATCGCCTCTCTCTTGAAGTAATCACCAAAGCTGAAGTTACCCAGCATTTCGAAGAAGGTGTGGTGACGGGCGGTGTAACCGACGTTTTCAAGATCGTTGTGTTTACCCCCTGCGCGAACGCAGCGTTGCGAGGTGGTCGCACGGGTGTAGTCACGTTTGTCCTGACCGAGGAACACATCTTTAAACTGGTTCATCCCGGCGTTAGTAAACAACAACGTTGGATCGTTATTCGGTACGAGGGAGCTGCTGGTTACAACCTCATGTCCCTTGCTATGAAAAAAGTCGAGAAACGCCTGACGGATCTCAGCAGTGCTCTTGCTCATATATGTCCTGGAATCACGCTAACGAACGTTCCCTCTGCTCAGCGCTGCCACTTTTTCGTGGTGCCTGACCAGAGGAACAAAAAGTGGGAATAAGATAAAATTTCTTCAGTGGGAAGTAAAATTACATCGGCTTTTAGTCATCAAAATTTCTGAAAACAGACTGGATATCTTCGCTCTTAAAGCCTTTAGACTGCAGATAACGCAGCACTTTTGCTTTCTCTTTCCATTCGGTGGGCAGCGGATGGCCAAATTTTCTCTCCGCCATCTGTGCCGCTCTCGCCGCCCAGTCAACTTCCGTCTCCTCCATCGCGAGGTCGATAGACTCACGGTCAATGCCTTTCTGAGCCAGCTCAAGACGCACGCGCTGCGATCCCAGACCTTTCCGGCTTCGGCTCTGAATAAAGCGTTCGGTAAAACGCTCGTCGTTCAGCCAGCCACTTTCCTGACACCAGTCCAGCACCTGCTCCAGCAGATCGTCGGGGATGATTTCGGGCTCTTTCTTCTGCGCCCATGCGGCACGCTGAGCAGACTGCCGCAGCTTACGCGCCAGTTCGGCACGGCTGTGATCGCGCTGACCCAGAATACGCATCGCACGATCAAGCAGGCGAGAGTAAGAGACGACGTCAGGTTGAGCCTGAGGCTGTGAAGATTCAGTCATACTGCGCACCTTTTACGAACAGAGAGGGGATTATGGCGACAGAACGGGACAGAGGAAAGGCGGGAAAGGAAGCGGAGGGGGCAAAAACAGCGGGAGAGGCTTTCGCCTCTCCCGCAATCGTGATTAGAAGTCTTCGTTCGCTTCGCTTTCGGCGTTTTCGTTGTCAGCAGATTTATCCGCTGCCAGTTTTTCGTCCGCGCCGTTAAGCAGCATCTCACGCAGCTTCATATCAATCTCGTTTGCCACGGCAGCATTCTCTTTCAGGAAGTTGCCCGCATTCGATTTACCCTGACCAATCTTATCGCCGTTGTAGCTGTACCATGCACCGGCTTTTTCGATCAGCTTGTGCTTGACGCCCAGGTCAACCAGCTCGCCGTAGGTGTTGATCCCTTCGCCATACATGATCTGGAACTCAGCCTGTTTGAATGGCGCAGCGATTTTGTTTTTCACCACTTTCACGCGGGTTTCACTGCCGACCACGTTATCCCCCTCTTTAATCGCACCGATACGGCGGATATCAAGACGGACAGAGGCGTAGAACTTCAGTGCGTTACCACCGGTAGTGGTTTCCGGGTTACCGAACATCACACCAATTTTCATACGGATCTGGTTGATGAAGATCAGCAGGGTGTTGGACTGCTTCAGGTTACCCGCCAGTTTACGCATCGCCTGGCTCATCATACGTGCCGCGAGGCCCATGTGTGAGTCACCGATTTCACCTTCGATTTCCGCTTTCGGCGTCAGCGCAGCAACGGAGTCGACGATGATGACGTCAACGGCACCGGAACGCGCCAGAGCATCACAGATTTCCAGCGCCTGCTCACCGGTGTCGGGCTGGGAGCAGAGCAGGTTTTCGATATCCACGCCCAGCTTCTTGGCATAGACCGGATCCAGCGCATGTTCCGCATCGATAAAGGCACAGGTTTTGCCCTTACGCTGGGCCGCCGCGATGACCTGCAGGGTCAGCGTGGTTTTACCAGAAGACTCAGGTCCGTAGATCTCAACGATACGGCCCATTGGCAGACCGCCTGCGCCTAACGCGATGTCCAGCGACAGCGAACCGGTCGAGATCGTTTCCACATCCATTGAGCGGTCTTCACCCAAGCGCATGATGGAACCTTTACCAAATTGTTTCTCAATCTGGCCCAGCGCGGCAGCTAAAGCCTTCTGTTTGTTTTCATCAATCGCCATTTCAACTCCTAATCAAGCCGGGTAAACACGCACTCAGGGTGCCTGCACTCTTTCTGTTGCCGACAATTATACTGTATAGTCATACAGTATCAAGTTTAATTTGTCAGAAATTCGCCATACAGTGTCTGCAGGGCCCATGCCACCGACTGGCGGCGAACGGCATCACGATCGCCGTTAAAATGCTGCTGAAAAGTCAGGACGTTATCCTGTGGACCGGAAAAGCCAAACCACACCGTGCCTACCGGTTTTTCTGCGCTGCCGCCATCCGGGCCGGCAATGCCGCTGACCGAGATCGCGTAGTCGGCCCCGGCGGCCTTACGCGCCCCCAGCGCCATCTCGCGCACCACCACTTCACTGACCGCGCCAGCCTGTTCCAGCGACGCCGCCTGAACGTTTACCAGCTGCTGTTTCGCCTCATTACTGTAGGTCACAAATCCGCGTTCGAACCAGGCAGAACTGCCGCTGATATCGGTAAACACCTTGGCAATCCACCCGCCCGTGCAGGATTCCGCACAGGTGACGGTGGCATTGCGCTGCTTCAGCTGCTCCCCTATCCGGGCGCTGAGCGCCTGCAATTGCTGATCGTCCATTGCATCTCTCCGTTTAGCTGTGGGTTGAAGGTGGTGCAGAAAGCGCACTTTTTCAAGGTCATCCACCATGATTGCGCTTTTTTTGCGGCGGACTCTCCACCGCGCTTACGGTTTTTTCACTGCAATCATAAAAAGACGCGGAAAGGCGAGCAGAACCTGACCTTCCGCCTGAGCGGGATAGGCGGTGACGAGACGCTGATGATAATCGGCCAGAAAGGCGCGCTGTCCGGCCTCATCCAGGTCCGCCAGAAACGGTCTGAGACCGGTCGCCTGCAGCCAGCTGATAATCGCCTGCGCATCGGCCATGACGTGATAATAGGTGGTGCGCCAGATATCGACCTCACAACCCGCCTGCGTCAGCAGATCGTAATAGTCTCCGGTGGAGAGCAGCTGCGTGCGTTCAGCGGCCTCAGCGTTGATCTGTGAGCGCCAGCGCGCGGATGCCGCAACCTCGCGCATCAGCCGATGCGACGGCTCCTGCAGATTATCCGGCATCTGCACGGCCAGCACGCCGCCGGGCGCCAGCTGAGCGACCAGATGAGGAAACAGCGTGGCGTGATTATCCAGCCATTGCAGCGAAGCGTTGGCGTAAACCACCTGCTGCGGAACATCCGCCTGCCAGCTGCGGATATCTGCCTGAACAAAGCGACACTGCGGCAGGCGCTCTCTGGCCTGCGTCAGCATCGTCGCTGAACTGTCGAGCCCGGTGACCTGCGCCAGCGGCCAGGCGTCAGCCAGCAGTTCAGTGCTGTTACCCGGCCCGCACCCCAGATCGGTAACCTGCTCAACCTGCTCCATCGGGATACGCGCCAGCAGCTCACGGGCCGGACGGGTGCGTTCTGCTTCAAATTTACGATACAGCACAGGATCCCACTCTTTCATCATGACCTCTCGCCAGGTTATCAGAGACCTCTGCTTAGTCAGACGGATGAAAAACGAAAAAGTGCAGACCTTTACCGAATATCGTGACGTAACGGCACGGAACAGCGCGAGGGGTGGTGCGGAACAGCAGGCAAACGGGGCGGAAAACGGCGGGCGCGTCCCTGCGCCCCCGATCTCAGTTCTTTTTCACAAACTCAGACTTCAGCTTCATCGGGCCAAACCCATCGATTTTACAATCGATGTTGTGATCGCCTTCGACCAGACGAATGCTTTTCACTTTGGTGCCAATCTTCAGCGATGAGGAGCTGCCCTTCACCTTGAGATCTTTAATCACCGTCACGCTGTCGCCGTCTGCCAGCAGGTTGCCGTTGGCATCACGCACTTCCGGTGCGGCGTTGCTGCTCTCGCCCTCTCCCTCGGTCCAGATATGGCCGCAGGAGGGGCAGTTAAGGTTATCGCCATCTTGCCAGGTGTAATCGGCGTGACAGGCTGGGCAGGCAGGTAAAGACATAACGACTCCGGAAATATCAGCGGCGCGGTGGCCTGAAAAAGGGCGTCATCATATAACCTTACAGTTAATAAGGACAGCCTTTATAACAGACCGCCCTGCCGTGCCTTGCTTACCGCCTCGCCCAGCTGCCAGACCGCCATCGCATAATGGGTGCTGTGGTTGTAGCGGGTGATCACGTAAAAGTTGGGTAAGCCGTACCAGTACTGATAGCTGGTGCCCAGATCGAGGCGCAGCAGGCTGACCTGATCGTTACCATCCAGCGACCCCTGCGGCGACAGACCGGAGGCCGACAGCATGCTCACGCTGTAACGGGTTTTGAAGCCATCTTCCAGCATCGGCGCCTGGCCGCTGGCCGGAACCGCCACATTTTCGCCGCTGCGCCAGCCATGCTTCTGGAAGTAGTGCGCCACGCTGCCGATGGCGTCCACCGGATCCCACAGGTTGGCATGACCGTCACCGTTGAAATCAACCGCATAGTCATTGTAAGAGGAAGGCATAAACTGACCGTAGCCCATCGCCCCGGCGAACGAGCCTTTCAGCGCCAGCGGATCATCCTGCTCTTTACGCGACATCAGCAGGAAGGTCTCCAGTTCGCTGCTGAAGTAGGCAGCGCGGCGCGGGTAGTTAAACGACAGGGTCGCCAGCGCATCCAGTATGCGGGTTTTGCCCATCACGCGGCCCCAGCGGGTTTCCACGCCGATGATGCCGACAATGATTTCCGGCGGCACGCCGTAGACCTGCTGCGCACGCTGCAGTGCATCCTGATACTGATTCCAGAACGCCACACCGTTCTGCACGTTGTCCGGCGTGATGAACTTGTTGCGATAGCGGATCCAGGCGCCGTTAGGACCCGGCGCAGGCGTGTAGCTCGGCGCCTGACGATCCATCAGCCGCAGCACGTAATCCAGCCGTTTTGCCTGCCCGATGATGTTGTGCAGCTGCTGACGATCAAAGTCATGCTTCTCCACCATCTTATCGATGAACTGTTCGGCTGCCGGATTACCGGCGAAGTCACCAAACATCGCCTGTCCGCTGTGCGCCGGCTGCAGTAAAAAACCGCCCTGCGGGGCAGGCAGCATCTTCTGCTGTGAAGGAACTTCAGGTTTGCTACTGCAGGAAGCCAGAAGCGGAATAAACGCAAGAAGGGCTAACTTGAAACGCATCGGTTATCCATAAACGAGGGGTGAATTCAGATGCGCTAATAGTAGACGTTCAGGGCCATGACATACAGGTCAAAATCTTAAAAAAACGTCAATGAGGCGGCCGGTTGCGGGGGCCGCAGGGCACAGTTTACCCCGCGGCCAGGCTGCGTTTAGCGGCGGTTTCGCACCAGCTGGTAGCGGCGGGTCAGATATTCAACCGGCGCGCTCCAGATGTGCACCAGACGGCAGAACGGAAAGAGCAGGAACAGCGTCATTCCCAGCACCATATGGATACGATAGATCAGTGCCACTCCGTCCAGATGCTGTGAAGCGCCCGCGTGGAACGTCACCACCGCCTGCGCCCAGCCCACCAGCTTCATCATTTCACTGCCGTCCGGATGCTGCGCCGAAAAAGGAATGGTCAGCAGGCCCAGCGTGGCCTGCGCCACCAGTAGCGTGATGATCAGAATATCACCGACGCTGCTGGTGGCGCGCACGCGGGGATTGGTCAGCCGGCGTTTCAGCAGCAGCGCCCCACCCGCCAGCGTCATCGCACCAAACACGCCACCGGCGATCATCGCCAGCTTCTGCTTCACGTCAATCGGCAGAAAGGATTCATACATCCAGTGCGGCGTCAGCATCCCGACAACATGGCCAAAGAAGATACCGATGATGCCGATGTGGAACAGGTTAGAGGCGAGGCGCATCCCTTTCTTATCCAGCATCTGACTGGAACCGGCGCGCCAGCTGTACTGCCCGTAGTCATAGCGCAGCCAGCTCCCCACCAGAAAGATCGTCCCGGCGAGATAGGGGTAAATATCGAAGAAGAAGGTAGTGATAAAATTCATGCTGATTCTCCAGTGGTACGCGCCGTGGCCGCGGCGATATCCAGATACTGCGGCGTAACCGCATCGGCGAAGCGACGCTGATGCATCGCCTGCTGCGCCGGGACACAGCCCTGCTCGCCGAGAAATTTAATCTGCTCCTCTTCCCAGACGGCATCCAGCGCCGCCGGGGTATCGTCGCGCGCCTCCTGCGCCACCTGCGGTTTCAGCGCCGCAGCATCAACCGCGCTGCCGGAGAGCGCCAGCAACACCGTGAAGAGGCCGGCGTAGGGACTCTGCCGCGCCTCCAGGCGGGCGGCCAGCAGCGCCAGGATCGGCACGATGTCATCCAGCCCCTGACGGGCGGCCTCGTCGCTTTTGCAGGCGAGATACTCAAGGTAGAGCGGCAGATAGTCGGGCAGCTCTTTGCTGTCCAGTTCCAGACCGTCGGCGCGATACTGCGCGAGCAGATCGACCATCGCCTGACCGCGATCGCGTGACTCCCCGTGCACATGTTCAAACAGCAGCAGCGAGGTGGCGCGGCCGCGATCGAACAGTTCGCAGTAGTCAGCCTGCACGTCGAGCAGTGGGCGGGCGCAGAGCTGCTGAATAAAGCCCGCCAGCCGTGCGCGCTGCGGCTCATTGAGTTCGCCGGCGCTGTCCAGCGCCGCAGTCAGGTCGCGGGCGTGGGTAAAGAGCGCCTCGTCCGGGTAGTCAAGCAGGCGCGACACAATACGCAGCGTGATCATGAGGCATCCTCCGGGCGCGTCGTTTTCTTACCGATGTCGATGGCATCGATACGGCGGCTGTTGAACAGGTTGAATTTGCTGTCGCTGCCGCGGCAGCCATCGCCAAAGCTGAAGCCGCAGCCCTTGCTTTCCGGGAAGGCTTCACCCGCCAGTTCGCGATGGCTGGAGGGCACCACAAAGCGATCTTCGTAGTTTGCGATCGCCAGATAGCGGTACATCTCCTGCGCCTGCGCTTCGGTCAGGCCGACCTGCTCCAGCGCCCGGATATCCCGCTCGCCGTCTACGCTCTCTGCGCGCTTGTAGTGACGCATCGCCAGCATCCGCTTCAGCGCCATCAGCACCGGCGCGGTGTCGCCAGCGGTCAGCAGATTCGCCAGATACTCAACCGGAATCCGCAGGCTTTCCACATCCGGCAGTACGCCGGTGTGCGCCAGCGCGCCGCCATCCGCCGCCGACTGAATCGGTGACAACGGCGGCACATACCAGACCATCGGCAGCGTGCGGTATTCCGGATGCAGCGGCAGCGCCAGCTTCCACTCCATCGCCATTTTGTAGACCGGGGAGCGCTGTGCCGCGTCGATCACGCTCTGCGCGACGCCATCTTTCAGCGCCTGGGCGATCACCGCCGGATCGTTGGGATCAAGGAAGATATCCAGCTGGCTCTGATAGAGATCCTTCTCGTTTTCCGCGGCGGCCGCCTGTTCGATCCGATCGGCGTCATAGAGCAGCACACCGAGATAGCGGATCCGGCCGACACAGGTTTCCGAGCAGACGGTCGGCTGACCCGCCTCGATACGCGGATAACAGAAAATACATTTCTCCGATTTGCCGCTCTTCCAGTTGAAGTAGATCTTCTTGTAGGGACAGCCGGTCAGGCACATCCGCCAGCCGCGACATTTATCCTGGTCGATCAGTACGATGCCATCTTCGCCGCGCTTGTAGATCGCGCCGCTCGGACAGGTCGCCACGCACGCCGGGTTGAGGCAGTGCTCACACAGGCGCGGCAGGTACATCATGAAGGTGTGCTCGAACTGGCCGTAGATCTCCTTCTGGATGTTGTCGAAGTTCCTGTCCTGCGAGCGCTTAGCAAACTCGCCGCCGAGGATCTCTTCCCAGTTCGGGCCGTTTTCGATCTTTTTCATCCGCTGACCGGTTATCAGCGAGCGCGGGCGGGCGATCGGCTGATGTTTACCGGCGGGCGCCGTGTGCAGATGCTGGTAGTCAAAATCAAAGGGTTCGTAGTAGTCATCCAGCGCAGGCACGTCGGGGTTGGCGAAGATCTTCGACAGCAGGCCGACACGGCTTCCCATGCGCGGCTCCAGTTTGCCGTTGATCCTGCGGATCCAGCCGCCTTTCCACTTCTCCTGATCTTCCCATGCGTGCGGATAGCCGACGCCCGGCTTGCTTTCGACGTTGTTAAACCAGGCATATTCCATGCCTTCACGGCTGGTCCAGACATTTTTACAGGTCACCGAGCAGGTGTGGCAGCCGATACATTTGTCGAGGTTCAGCACCATGCCGACCTGTGAACGAATTTTCATGGTTTTACCTCCTGCTGGCTGCCCTGGCAGGCATCGTTGCCCTCGCCATCTAACCAGTTAACGTTGTTCATTTTGCGGACCACCACAAACTCATCGCGGTTAGAGCCGACGGTGCCGTAGTAGTTAAAGCCCCAGGAGAGCTGCGCGTAGCCGCCGATCATATGCGTCGGTTTCGGGCAGGTGCGCGTCACCGAGTTGTGGATCCCGCCGCGCTGGCTGGTGATCTCCGAGCCGGGGATATTCACGATGCGCTCCTGCGCGTGGTACATCATGGTCATTCCGGCCGGAATACGCTGGCTCACCACCGCTCGTGCGGTCAGCGCCCCGTTGGCGTTGAACGCCTCGATCCAGTCGTTGTCCGCAATGCCCAGCTCGCGGGCGTCATCTTCGCTCATCCAGACGATCGGCCCACCGCGCGACAGCGTCAGCATCAGCAGGTTGTCGCTGTAGGTTGAGTGAATGCCCCACTTCTGGTGTGGCGTCAGGAAGTTCAGCGCTTTTTCCGGGTTACCGTTGGGCTTGCTGTTCAGCAACGGCTTCGCCGCGCGGGTATCGACAGGCGGACGATAGACCATCAGACTCTCGCCAAAGGCGCGCATCCACTCGTGATCCTGATAGAGCTGCTGGCGGCCGCTCAGCGTACGCCACGGGATCAGCTCATGGACGTTGGTGTAGCAGGCGTTATAGGAGACATGCTCATCTTCCAGTCCTGACCAGGTCGGGCTGGAGATGATTTTGCGCGGCTGCGCCTGGATGTCGCGGAAGCGGATCTTCTCATCTTCCTTGTTCAGCGCCAGATGGGTGTGGTCGCGGCCGGTGATCTCGCCCAGCGCCTGCCAGGCTTTCACCGCCACCTGGCCATTGGTTTCCGGGGCCAGCGCCAGGATCACCTCTGCCGCATCGATTGCCGTGTCGATATTGGGCTGCCCTGCCGCCGGGCCCGATGCTTTGACATAGTTGAGCTGTTTGAGGAAATCGACCTCTTTACAGGTATTCCAGCTGATGCCTTTGCCGCCGTTCCCCTGGGTTTCCAGCAAGGGGCCCAGCGAGGTAAAGCGTTCCCAGGTCGCCGGGTAGTCGCGCTCTACCACCATGATGTGCGGCGCGGTTTTGCCCGGAATCAGGTCGCATTCGCCCTTTTTCCACTCTTTCGCGTCAAACGGCTGCGCCAGCTCCGCAGGCGAGTCATGCAGCACCGGCAGCGTGACCACATCGGTTTCCACGCCCAGATGACCCGGACAGAGATCGGAGAAGGCTCTGGCGATACCCTTGTAGATCTCCCAGTCACTTTTCGACTCCCATGCCGGATCGACGGCAGCCGACAGCGGATGAATAAACGGATGCATGTCCGACGTATTCATGTCGTCCTTTTCATACCAGGTTGCAGTCGGCAGCACGACATCGGAGTAGAGGCAGGTGCTCGACATACGGAAATCGAGCGTCACCACCAGGTCGAGTTTGCCTTCGGCCCCCTGATCCTGCCACTCCACCTCTTCCGGCTTCTCGCGGCCCTGCTGGCCTAAGTCTTTACCCTGAATGCCATTTTCGGTGCCCAGCAGATACTTCAGCATGTACTCATGGCCTTTACCTGACGAGCCAAGCAGGTTGGAGCGCCAGACAAACAGGTTACGCGGGAAGTTCTGCGGATCGTCCGGCTGTTCGGCCGCAAAACGCACCGTGCCCTGCTTCAGGCTCTCCACGGTGTACGCCAGCGGCGACTGTCCGGCCGCTTTCGCCCGTGCCGCGATGTGCAGCGGGTTGACGTTAAGCTGCGGCGCAGACGGGAGCCAGCCCATGCGTTCGGAACGAACGTTGAAGTCGATCAGGCTGCCGGTGTAGCGGCTTTTATCCGCCAGCGGTGACAGCAGCTCCTCTGTCGCCAGGGTTTCATAGCGCCACTGGCTGGAGTGGTTATAGAAGAAGGAGGTGCTGTTCATCTGGCGCGGCGGACGCTGCCAGTCGAGGCCAAAGGCCAGCGGGGTCCAGCCGGTCTGCGGACGCAGTTTCTCCTGGCCGACATAGTGCGCCCAGCCACCGCCGCTCTGACCGACACAGCCGCAGAAGATCAGCATGTTCATCAGGCCACGGTAGTTCATGTCCATGTGATACCAGTGGTTCATACCGGCACCGACGATGATCATCGAACGACCGCGGGTCTTTTCGGCGTTTTCGGCAAACTCACGGGCAATGCGGATGATGTTCTGACGGGAGACGCCGGTGATCTGCTCGGCCCAGGCCGGGGTATAGGCCTTGATCTCATCGTAGTGCTGCGCGCAGCTGGCATCCTCCAGGCCGCGATCCAGACCGTAGTTGGCCAGAGTCAGGTCGTAGACGCTGGTAACCAGCGCCTCACTGCCATCCGCCAGCTGCAGCCGTTTTACCGGCAGCTTATGCCGCAGGATCTCATCCAGGGCAACGCTGTTAAAATGCTCGCGGGTGATGCCGCCAAAGTAGGGGAAACCGACCTCAACCACCTCATCGTGGCTGCCCAGCAGGCTGAGCTGCAGCTCAACCTCCTGCTGTGTCAGACCGTCGCGCTGCTCCAGATTCCATTTGCCCTTCTCCCCCCAGCGGAAGCCGATAGAGCCCTGCGGCGCAATCAGTTCACCGGTCGCCTGATTCAGCGCCACGGTTTTCCATTCCGGATTATTTTCCTGACCGAGCCCATCCACCAGATCGCTGGCGCGCAGCTGACGGCCTGCGGCGTAGTAGCCCCCCTCACGCGGCTCCAGCAGGACCAGCATCGGCATGTCGGTATAGCGGCGCACGTAGTCGCGGAAATAGGTGACTTCCCGGTCCAGATGAAACTCTTTCAGCATGACGTGGCCCATCGCCAGCGCCATTGCGCTGTCGGTGCCCTGCTTCGGATTCAGCCACTGGTCGCACAGCTTGGCGACTTCGGCATAGTCCGGCGTAATCGCCACGGTTTTGGTGCCTTTGTAACGCACTTCCGTAAAGAAGTGCGCATCCGGGGTACGGGTCTGCGGCACGTTTGAGCCCCAGGCCATGATGTAAGAGGAGTTATACCAGTCGGCCGACTCCGGCACGTCGGTCTGCTCGCCCCAGGTCATGGGTGACGCGGGCGGCAGATCGCAATACCAGTCGTAAAAGCTCAGGCAGGTGCCGCCAATCAGAGAGAGATAGCGCGCGCCCGCGGCGTAAGAGACCATCGACATCGCCGGGATGGGCGAAAAGCCCATGATACGGTCCGGGCCGAAGGTTTTCGCGGTGCAGATGTTGGCGGCGGCGATCATCTCGTTGACCTCCTGCCAGCTGGAGCGGACAAAGCCTCCGCGTCCCCGCGCCTGTTTGTAGCTGCGGGCTTTCTCCGGGTTGCTGATGATGGACGCCCAGGCGTCAACCGGATCGCGGTGCTGCGCTTTTGCTTCCCGCCACAGCTGGATTAGCTTCTTACGCATCAGCGGATATTTCAGGCGGTTCGCGCTGTAGAGATACCAGGAGTAGCTGGCTCCGCGTGGACAGCCACGGGGTTCATGATTGGGCAGATCGGGCCGGGTGCGCGGATAGTCGGTCTGCTGGGTCTCCCAGGTGACCAGTCCGTTTTTCACATAGATTTTCCAGCTGCATGAGCCGGTGCAGTTCACGCCGTGGGTCGAACGCACGATTTTATCGTGCTGCCAGCGGCTGCGGTAACCCTCTTCCCAGTCGCGGTTACTGTTGAGCGTCTGCCCGTGCTGGCCGGAAAAGGGCTCGGCCAGCTGTTTGAAATAACGAAATCGATCAAGAAACTTGCTCATCCGGAATACTCCTGAAGGCCTGGTATGACATTGCTGACTCTGTATCTGTCGCGACACAGAAAGGAAAATGGTGCCGGTGCGCCACACCGGCCTTGTTGTTATCAGGCGCGCGCTTTTCGCCCGTAAACCAGCCAGGTCACCGCGATGCAGCAGAGATAGAAGACCAGGAAGATTTTCATTGCGCCGGCGGGTGAGCCGGTCATGGCGAGCGACAGGCCAAAGGTCTGCGGAATAAAGAAGCCGCCCAGCGCACCGATCGCAGAGATAAAGCCCAGCGCCGCTGAGGTCTCGGTTGCCGCTTCACGCTGAGCCAGCGCATCGTCACCGCCTTCGGCTTTGATACGTTCCAGCGTGAGTTTGCGGAAGATGACCGCAATCATCTGATAGGTAGAGCCGCTGCCCAGACCGGATGTCAGGAACAGGCCCATAAAAATGGCGAAAAAGGCGATGAACGAGCCTTCGTGTCCGTCACCCGGCAGCGTCAGGAACAGCAGCGCGGCAAACAGCGCCATCAGCACGTAGTTGATCAGGGTGACGCGCGTACCACCAAAACGGTCAGAAATGATGCCGCCTGCGGAACGCGCCAGCGCGCCGATAAACGGCCCGAAAAAGGCGTAATGCATGATCACCACGCCAGGGAACTGGGTTTTGGTCAGCATGGCAAAACCGGCAGAAAAGCCGATAAAGGATCCGAACGTCGCCAGATAGAGCAGCGCCATCACCCACAGGTGCGGCCGTTTCAGCACTGGCAGCTGTTCACGCAGCGAAGATTTCGCCGCCGCCAGATCGTTCATGCCAAACCAGGCCGCAAGTGTGCCGACCGCCAGGAACGGCACCCAGATCCAGGCGGCGTTTTCCAGCCAGATACTCTCACCGGCGACGGTAGCGTGGCCTTTATCCGCACACGCAAAAATCGCGCAGGAGATCGCCAGCGGTGCGACGAACTGCATCACGCTGACGCCGAGGTTGCCCAGCCCGCCGTTGATGCCCAGCGCGCCGCCCTGATGGGCTTTGGGGAAGAAGAAACTGATGTTACCCATGCTGGAGGCGAAGTTTGCGCCGCCGAAGCCGCACAGCAGCGAGATCACCATAAACGTCGCGAAGGAGGTCTGACTGTCCTGTACGGCGAAGCCGAGCCACAGGCAGGGAAGGATCAGGATGCCGGTGCTGAAGGCGGTCCAGCGGCGTCCGCCGAAGATGGGAATGACGAAAGAGTAAGGCACCCGCAGCAGCGCCCCGGAGACGGAAGGCAGCGCGGTCAGCAAAAAGAGCTGTTCTGTGCTGAAGTTAAAGCCAACTTTATTCAGGTTAACCGCGACGGTGCTGAACAGCATCCAGACGCAGAAGCCCAGCAGCAGGCAGAACACAGAAATCCACAGGTTACGGCTGGCGATACGTTTACCACGCGCCTGCCAGAACGCTTCGTTTTCCGGCTGCCAGTCCTGAATTAAGGCGCCGCGCGTCGAGGTTTGCAAAGGGGCAGATTGGGTCATAGATCTCTCATCAGCAGAATAATAATTGTGCATATCCTGCGTATCCGTCCTGCCCGCTTGCTTGACACAAATCAACGGCAAGGCAGGTTGCCCGCGCGCCGCCGCCCCGGCTCGTCCCGGTTAAGTAGCGGACCGGAAAACGATAATCCTTATAAATCATAAGGTTTAAATGCACCTCTCCACCGCCCCCGCCGGGGGAGAGTCAGATGGAAATAAAGGAGTAGTCCTTTGGGGGTATGTGGCCTCCCTGCTTCCCCGTTAAAATGGGCCTCGTCGTCTGCGCGACGCTGGCGGTCTGACAGAAACAGGAGAGATTGTGACGGCTGAGAAATACACGCTCTTATTGATTGACGATCATCCCATGCTGCGTAGCGGGCTGAAGCAGCTGATGGCACTGGATCCACGACTGCAGGTGGTGGCCGAAGCCGGTAACGGCACCGAGGGGCTGGCGCTGGCTCAGCAGCACGATCCTGACCTGATCCTGCTCGATCTCAACATGCCCGGACTCAACGGACTGGATACCCTGACTCAGCTGCGCGAAATGGCCCTTTCCGGCCGGGTGGTGGTGTTCAGCGTGTCAGATAACGAAGAGGATGTCGTCAGTGCGCTGAAGCGCGGCGCTGATGGGTATCTGCTGAAAGATATGGAGCCGGAAGCCCTGCTGAAGGCGCTGTATCAGGCGGCGGCCGGTCAGATTGTCCTCAGCGAGGCGCTGACGCCGATTCTGGTCGCCCGACTGCGTGAAGCGCAGCCCGCCCGGCCGCGCGACATCAGTCAGCTGACCCGGCGTGAACGGGAGATCCTGCTCCTGATCAGTGACGGCATGACGAACAAGGCCATTGCCCGCAAACTGGCGATCAGTGAAAGCACCGTCAAGGTGCACGTTAAATACCTGCTGAAGAAGATGAACCTCAAATCCCGGCTCGAAGCCGCCGTCTGGGCGCTGCAGAACGGGCTGCGCTGAGCGGCCGCTGGTTGTCCGGCTCAGCGCTTCCGGAGCGTACCCCACCGCTGTCTGACCGTGAGCGCGAAACAGCATTCAGATAATGCTGCGCGTTCATACAATAACCTGACGGGATAATTTAATAATCGGTTATCCCGGCGTGAGCGTGATATTTCTTCGTCAGAAGATAACGGGCACCGTGACTGATCCCGTTTCGCTAAAAGTCATACAGCTTAACCGGATTATCATGCAATATTCTCTGCCGATCGCGGCGCTCTGGCGCCCAGATATTCATGAGGTCGAGTAACAACGCATCATCGGGTTTATGGCTGTCGGGTGCGGTCGGATGTGGCCAGTCGCTGCCCCATAACAGCCGTTCGGGATTAATTTTAACCAGCCCCTGGGCAACCGGCGCGACATCCCTATATTCCGGCGCGCCCGTTAATGAATCAATATAGGCGCCGGAAAGTTTTACCCAGGTTTTCTCTCCATCAAGCATACGACGCAGCGTCGCAAAAGTGGCGGAGTTAATCCCTTCAGGCTGCGGGACATGCCCCATATGATCGATCACAACCGGCGTCGGTAATTTCTGCAGCCGGTTCTCCAGCTCGGTTAACGTCTTACCTGACGTCACGATCTGAATGTGCCAGTTGAGAGGATGCACGCGCGCGGCTAACCTCTCCATATCGTTCAGATCAAACCTGCTGTAGAGCAGGTTGAATCGTATCCCCCTGACGCCCGCCTGATGCAGCTTCTCTATTTCCTCCCCGGTGACCGTGCTATCCAGCACCACTACGCCCCGCGCGTTGCCCCCGCTGGCCGCCAGCCCATTGAGCAGGACGCGGTTATCGGTTCCGTAGCGGGAAGGGGTCACAATCACCATGCGGTTCATCCCCAGCCGGCGCTGAAGCTTGCGATAATCGTCGATGGAGGCATTAGCCGGGTTTGTGAATGTTGTTCCGGGTACGGAGGGGTAGCGACTGTCGTAGAGATGCATATGGCAATCGACGCTGCCGGGCGGCGGCACCAGCGCAGGCCGTTTCTCGCCAGCACTGTAAGGCACTTTTGCCAGCGCAGGAAAATGCGCCGCAAGGGCCAGGGCTGAACTTAACCGTAATAAATGGCGGCGGGTTAATGGCATATATCCTCCTGATAAATTATTTAACTGCAACAGCGCCTTTATTCCCCTGATTACCCGATCCTGATAATCATCTAGTAAAAAAATCTATCCCGTTTAAAAGAAATAAATCGCCTGAGCCGCTAAGAATGTCAGGCCAGGCAACTAAGCGCACACGCTGAACAGCGCGCCACTGAAAGCAGGCCGAGTTAAGCACTTTTTTATTTGATGCGCAGCGGCAGCCATCGCTTTTATGACAGGCCTCTCTCTTTTAGATGAAACCCCGGATATATTTTCATTGTGAAACGGCATGGATTTAAAAAAGAGAGCTTCATGCGGTTATGCCTGACATTAATCTCCGATGCAGGAAAGCGAGTACGTTAATCCGGGCTGATGCCGACAAATCAGTGGGACAAAAACTCGCGGGGAATGCACACGCTCTTTCTCTGCTGGCCGATAATGTCCTGGCAGGCAGAATGAAGCCCGCTACCTGGCGAAACGCCGCCGCGCCATAAGGGCTGCCGTTCGCACATACAGCATTGCGAGCCCCCTCGCAGCGTTCGGCAAGAACGCCGGAAAGTGCGACTTTTCTGTCGCCAGCCGCCGCCACATTTGCCAGGATGCCTGTCAGGTTTCATCCGGTCAGGATCGCGGCACTGCATCAGGCTGGCATATGCCCTGCCCTATTCGTTATCATCTGACCATCCTGCGCGCCGACGCTAATCCCTTTCGGTTTCATGGGCGTTGACCGCCAGAACTTTACCGCAGCAAAGATGAGTTAAAACCTTATGCAAGAGCCAACCGAAAAGGACTTTCCTTCTCATACGCCTATGATGCATTGGTGTATCAATGCTGATTATTAAAGGTTATTTTTCACCAGAGAATAAAAACTATATTTTAACCTACACCTTTGTAATCCTCTGATTTTAAGTGTATTGTTTGCTGTATTCATCCAGCGTTATACCCCCTCTGTTTTCCCATCCTTCTAATAACACAGGGCATCTCCATGAGCCGATACCATGTATCCAGCAGTGAAGGCCAGTATGAGAAAGACTCTGGCGAGCAGGTTTTGGCTAATAAGCTGGGGATCGCGACTTCTGATGAGATGGATGAGGCTGAACTTGTCCTGTTAGAACAACTCTACCAGTCCGTTTTTGAAGAACAGTTTCCGGAAGGAAAGCTCAGCGTCGCCATGCTTAAACGCTGGCACCACCGCTGGTTAGGTAACATCTACGAGTGGGCTGGACAAGAAAGAGCAGTTAATATCAGCAAAGGCGGCTTTATGTTTGCCCCCTCAGCGCAGTTGCCAAAGCTGCTGAACGAATTCGACACCAGGTATCTGGCTCAATACACGCCGTGTAGCGGCATGGACGAAGAACAACTCATCACCGCTATCGCCATCACCCATGTCGAGCTGATACTTATCCATCCGTTCAGAGAGGGAAACGGGCGATTGTCGCGACTGTTAGCTGACGTAATGGCCGTTCAGGGAGGATACAAACCGCTGGATTATCAAAGCTGGGAGCAAAACAAAACCCAGTATGTCTCGGCTATCCATGAAGGCGTATCAATGAACTACGAGCCGATGAAACACTGGGTGAGAGAAGCATTAAGAAGGGATTAAACCGCAAGACGCAAATGAGCAAATTTTTTGCGCGTGGCTTCAAGTGAAGCTTCAATCTTCGCGGAGGACTGCCCTGTTTCAACAGCCGTAGATGTTGCTACTGAGCGAACAATGTCAGCACGAGATGGCTTAGCGTAGCTTGCCTGAGTTTTTTTGTGGGTGCTCATAATCACTCCTAAAAAGTTGAATCTGGGCTGAAAGACACCGTTCAAACAGTATACCAAAATTTCTACGCAAATTCATATCAAGCCCCGTCAAAGACTCACTCATCGGGCAAGCCCTTTAAGCAATACATCAAGTATAAAACGGTTGGCTAACGGACAACCTCCTTATCAGAAAGATAAATAACTAGGCTGCATCCAAACTTCGATCAATTAAGTAATCCTCTGCACCGAGTTTTATCAGTTGTGTTCTTACTGCACGGCTATGACCTGCTCCCCGTTGATTAATACACCGTGATGTTAGTAATGTCTTCATAAGTCACATGAGGACATCCCCATGAAGAAGCGTTTTTCCGACGAACAGATCATCAGTATTCTCCGCGAGGCTGAAGCCGGCGTTTCTGCCCGGGAACTCTGCCGCAGGCACGCCATTTCCGACGCCACCTTTTACACCTGGCGCAAGAAGTTTGGCGGCATGGAAGTCCCCGAAGTGAAGCGGCTCAAGTCACTTGAAGAGGAGAATGCCCGACTCAGGAAGCTGCTCGCTGAAGCCATGCTGGATAAGGAGGCGCTTCAGGTGGCTCTGGGCCGAAAGTTCTGACGACAGACCAGAAGCGGGAAGCCGTAGAAGTCATGTGTGAGACAACGGGCCTGTCGCAACGCCGTGCCTGCAGGCTGGCTGGTCTGTCCCTTTCAACCTGCCGTTATTCGGCTCAGCGTCCGGCTGCTGACGCGCAGCTGTCTTTGCGTATCACAGAGCTGGCACTTGAACGTCGCCGGTTTGGTTACCGGCGCATCTGGCAGTTATTACGTCGGGAGGGTCTTCACGTCAACCACAAGCGGGTTTACCGCATCTATCGCCTTAACGGTCTGGGTGTAAAACGCAGGCGACGCCGTAAGGGGCTGGCGACTGAGCGGCTTCCGCTTCTACGCCCGGATGCGCCGAACCTGACATGGTCGATGGATTTTGTCATGGATGCACTTGCCAGCGGCCGCCGGATTAAGTGCCTGACCTGCGTGGATGATTTCACGAAGGAGTGTCTGACGATCACCGCTGCTTTCGGTATTTCAGGCGTTCAGGTCGCGCGTATTCTGGACAGCATCGCGCGGTTTCGTGGCTATCCGGCAATGATCAGAACCGATCAGGGCCCGGAATTTACCTGCCGTGCGCTCGACCAGCGGGCTTTTGAGTATGGCGTAGAACTGCGACTTATCCAGCCGGGTAAGCCAACACAGAACGGATTTATTGAGAGTTTTAACGGACGCTTTCGCGATGAATGTCTGAATGAGCACTGGTTCAGCGATATCGTTCACGCCAGGAAAGTCATTAATGACTGGCGGCAGGATTATAACGAGTGTCGTCCGCATTCAGCACTCAATTATCAGACGCCATCAGAGTTTGCAGCACGGTGGCGGAATGGAAAATGTGAGGGTAAACAAACCGACATTACTAACTGATGGTTGTATCTAGTACTGGGGGCAGGTCATCTGGATTATAATAACTCTATCTAGCATGAGTAATCCTTTCGGTGGAAAAACAAGATTACTCACCGAAAGGATCACTCAAAAAAGATCGCTATAATTATCATTATGCCCCATACTTTTCTGACCAATATGAATATTGCTAACAGAACAGAGAGAGCATCATATATATATAGCCCTAGATTATCACTAAATTCCATAGTATCTGGAGTGACAGTTTAAAGGACCACTAAAAGTTGCCAAATAAATCGATACTATATGCAGGCCGAATTGCCCCTCCCTTAATCAAGGTTGACACATATTCCATTCCTAAATACCATAAAGCTTCCATATAATTATCTCACTCTCGATCCAAAATACATCCCCAACATACTCGCTAAGATACCTGTGTTATTTTACAAAAATACTCCCTTAATAAGTCCTTATGGTTAAAATATGCGTCAAGAACTTGATAGAGGAAATACCCTTTATTACTCTTATAGAAAAAGGGTATTTTTGATTCGTCAATTTTAAAAGATTTAATCTTACCCTTACTTCCTTTTCCTTTAATATCCTTTACTTTATCATCATACTCTTCAAGTGAATAAACAATCAATTCATGATCTAAGTGATTAATGAAATACTCCTTATCGTGAATGTCATACTTTAAGTGTACAACCTGAGTCACCACCGAATCATTGATCATATCAAAATCATCGCGTAATTCTTCAAAGGTTATTTCCTTCATTACACTATCATGCTTAATGATAAGTTTATCCTGATAATTTTCACTATAAAATGAGGATATATCAGGTATCCCTTTTACATCTAACTCTAATGGTCCACCTCGGTCAAAATCCTCCATAGCCACTTGCGAAGTAGATATTGATGTTACCTTGAATGAGATTTTCACTATGCTATTGCTATTAATTAACTCTTCAATTACCTTGAGAAGATCATAATCAATTGTTATATTAAGACAATACCCTGGAATTCTATCATCAATTAAGTAAGAGCCATCTTTTGAAGAAATTAACTCTAAGGATTTATTTTTTTCAATCACCTGATATTTGTCAAACTGCTTATCAACTGATTTTAAATCAATACAATGTTCTTTATAAAGATTATAAACCTCATCATTAACACTAGCATAACTTAGAGAGTTAATCTTATTTGACATGTAATTATTATAATGGAAAATAAAATCAAAGACTTTATAGTGGAAAAAGAAAGTTTTAAATTCATCTTCATTCAAAGCAGCATTATCTTGATTTAATAAACTTAATTCATTACCCATGAACTTCGCCCTAAAATAAAATTCAACCTCCTCAATATTTTTTAGGTTATTAAAAGATGAAATTTCAGAGTTAAAGTCTGATAACTCATTTTCATGTAGTGATTTGAACGAGTTATAAGAATTTAATGTACCTTCATTACTTATTAAACACTTCAACACATGACTCAGATAATTCCTTGAGAAAGGAATCACTTTCGAATACATTTCCTTTAAATGGTTCACCTGTTTTTCAAAATACATTACCCCATTGTTTTTTTTCTTTATCTCATATGTTAACCTTGCCAAATTTGAATTTATATAATACATATAACTTTCTTTAATGATTGTAAAAAAAGCATCGTTATGTTTATTTTTATCCACATATGGAATCAATCGGTCAAAAAATAAATTTGTCTTATTAATAAAAGAACATTTTATTCCCCAGTAGTTACATCCTGTGCTTTCTAAAAGTTCGTATTGTTCTTTTTTAAGATCATTAAGTATCGAAAGAAGTTCTGAATCCATTATCTTCAACTATCCTAATTGATGTTATCATTTTAACAATGACTCAAGGTAATCCGCCCACACCTGCAACCACTTCCGGCACTCAGCATCATACTTATACAAATTATAAATCCCTTCAACACCGCCACGTGTATGCCCTAATACGGCCTCTGCTACCTCATTTGGACACTGCAAACGAGATAACCCTGTTCGCACTGTACGACGTAGATCGTGCGGCGTCCAATGAGGTATATCAAGCATTTGACCGCTTTCACGTAAACGCCATGAGTTTTCAGTTAGATACTTCTGCTGGATTGGCTTCTTCGTGGCTTGCGAAGGGAATAGATATTTGTCAGAGGTAAGCCGTAGAACCTTGAGAAAGTCGATCGCTTGATCTGATAATTGAACATAACGCTCTACCCCAGTCTTGGTTTCTCTAAGATGAATGGTGCCTTTTTCAAGATCAACATCCTTCCATGCCATATTGCAGACTTCACCGGTACGACAGCCGGTCCAGAGAGTCAGACGTAACACGTTTTTGATCGTTGGCGTGTAAGCCGAACCCGGAAGCCATTTAAGGAATTTTGCAAGCTCGTCCTCACTCAGTACTCGTGTTCCACGTCCATTTGTGAGCTTGATTCTTGTCTGTCGTAAGCTGGATTTTGCTAACAACGCTGGATTCGCAAAACTGTCATCAAAGCGCCCAAGGCCAATTGCAAATTCATATGCGAGTGAAAGCTCCCTCAGTACATTCCCTGCCTGTACGGTTGCACCTCGAGCTACAATGCCATTGATTAAATTAATGACATCCTGGCGAGTAATCTCAGCAGCATTCCGGGTTCCTAAGCTTTTAACAGCGTCACCATAGAGAGTACGACGAACCTCAGCCTGCCCTTTCGGCTTTCTGGCACCGGGAATGACCTTCCCGTCCTTCGTTTTACGATCCTCAATACGTTCGGTAAGATATAGTTCAACTAATCCCTGTATGGTCAATTCAGGAATCTTAGCCTGTTCAGCTTCAATCGCACGCTGGAGTTTATCTTGTTTGAGTTCAGTCGCAGGACACCGACCTTCCTGTCGGAGGAGCTTTAATTCGTGGAGTTTAAGACGCGCAGCGGCGAGAGAAGTCTGCGGGAAGTTACCAATTTTAACCTGAGCAAGCTTGCCAGTCAGAGGACTTGTGTAACGGTAGAAAAAAGACTTAACCCCAGTTGCACCGCAGGAGACACGTAAGCCACGATTTTCGCCTATATCAGCCTTATCTTTGTCGCCAGGCTTCATCATTTCTACCGCTTTAAACGAAAGTGGCTTTCCCTCTTGTTTTCCTGCCATAAAGACTCCGTTATCATGCACCTTATGCAGTCATGAACATAAATGTAGGTTGTGCTGTATGTGCCCATATTTTACCAGGCCATAGGTTGGCAAGCTACACTTTAACCTACATTTACATGTAGGATGTCATGATATTCGATGAGACACCGTGAAACCTAATGATAACTACAAAAATCACTAACTCATTAAAAATTAAGAAAATGGACATCACAAACCGATGAGTACAATAGAAAACTTAGACTCTCACACCCCAATGATGCAGCAGTACCTGCGCCTCAAGGCAGAGCATCCTGACATTCTGCTGTTTTACCGGATGGGTGACTTCTACGAGCTGTTTTATGACGACGCTAAGCGCGCCTCGCAGCTGCTGGAAATCTCACTCACCAAACGCGGTGCATCCGCGGGTGAACCGATCCCGATGGCGGGCGTCCCCCATCATGCGGTGGAAGGGTATCTGGCGAAGCTGGTGCAGCTGGGCGAATCGGTTGCCATCTGCGAACAGATTGGCGATCCGGCCCTCAGCAAAGGGCCGGTTGAGCGCAAAGTGGTGCGCATCGTGACCCCCGGCACCATCAGTGATGAGGCGCTGTTGCAGGAGCGGCATGACAATCTGCTGGCGGCGATTGTGCAGAGCCCGCGCGGATTTGGTTACGCCACCCTGGATATCAGTTCAGGCCGTTTTCGCCTGAGCGAGCCCGCCGATGCGGAAACCATGGCGGCCGAGCTGCAGCGTACCAATCCCGCTGAGCTGCTCTACCCCGAAGATTTTCAGGCGATGTCGCTGATCGACCAGCGACGCGGCCTGCGCCGCCGTCCGCTGTGGGAGTTCGAGATCGACACCGCGCGTCAGCAGCTTAATCTGCAGTTCGGCACCCGCGATCTCAACGGCTTCGGCGTAGAGAATGCGCACCTGGGGCTTAGCGCGGCTGGCTGCCTGCTGCAATATGCCAAAGATACCCAGCGCACCACCCTGCCCCACATCCGCTCGCTGAGCATGGAGCGGCAGCAGGACAGCATTATCATGGATGCCGCCACCCGTCGTAATCTGGAGATCACCCAGAATATGGCCGGCGGTATCGACAACACCCTGGCGGCCGTGCTGGATAAAACGGTTACGCCGATGGGAAGCCGGATGCTGAAGCGCTGGCTGCACATGCCGCTGCGCGATGTGGAGACGATTACCCAGCGTCAGGCGTCGATCGCCGAGCTGCAGAACCTCAGCGAGGCGCTGCAACCGGTGCTGCGTCAGGTAGGCGATCTGGAACGTATCCTGGCTCGTCTGGCCCTGCGCACCGCCCGTCCGCGCGATCTGGCCCGCATGCGTCACGCGTTTCAGCAGCTGCCGGAACTTAACCAGCTGCTGGCCGATGTAGAGGCTCCTCTGCTGCAGAAGCTGCGAACCCGCATGGGCGAGTTTACCGCGCTGCGCGAGCTGCTGGAGCAGGCCATTATCGAATCACCGCCGGTGCTGATCCGCGACGGTGGCGTGATTGCGCCGGGCTACAACGCGGAGCTGGACGAGTGGCGCGCGCTGGCCGATGGTGCCACCGACTACCTCGACAGGCTGGAGATCCGTGAACGCGAGAAGCTGGGGCTGGACACCCTGAAGGTCGGATTCAATGGCGTGCACGGCTATTACATCCAGGTGAGCCGGGGACAGAGCCATCAGGTTCCGATGCACTATGTGCGTCGTCAGACGCTGAAAAATGCCGAGCGCTACATCATTCCGGAACTCAAGGAGTATGAAGACAAAGTCCTCACCTCCAAAGGCAAAGCCCTGTCGCTGGAAAAAAGTCTCTATGAGGCGCTGTTCGACCAGCTGCTGCCGCATCTTGAAGATCTGCAGCTGAGCGCTGCGGCGCTGGCTGAGCTGGATGTCCTGAGCAACCTGGCGGAACGTGCCTGGTCGCTTAACTATTGCCGTCCGGTATTACAGGATAAAGCCGGGATTAAAATCAGCGGCGGTCGCCATCCCGTGGTTGAGCAGGTACTGAAAGAGCCGTTTATTGCCAACCCGCTGTCGCTGGCGCCTCAGCGCAGGATGCTGATCATCACCGGGCCCAATATGGGCGGTAAAAGTACCTATATGCGGCAGGCGGCGCTGATTGCACTGATGGCCTGGACGGGAAGTTTTGTGCCCGCCGACGAGGCGCTGATTGGCCCGCTGGATCGCATCTTTACCCGCGTCGGGGCCGCTGATGACCTGGCCTCCGGCCGCTCAACCTTTATGGTGGAGATGACGGAAACCGCCAACATTCTGCACAACGCCACTGAAAACAGCCTGGTGCTGATGGATGAGATTGGTCGCGGTACCTCAACCTATGACGGTCTGTCGCTGGCGTGGGCCTGCGCCGAGAATCTGGCCAACCGCATCAAGGCCATGACGCTGTTTGCTACGCACTACTTCGAGCTGACCACCCTGCCGGAAAAAATGGAGGGCGTCGTCAACGTCCATCTGGATGCCGTCGAGCATGGGGAGACGATCGCCTTTATGCACAGCGTGCAGGATGGCGCGGCGAGTAAGAGTTATGGTCTGGCCGTGGCCGCGCTGGCTGGCGTGCCGAAAGAGGTGATTAAGCGGGCGCGCAACAAGCTGAAGGAACTGGAAACGGTGTCCGGTCACGCCGCGTCCTCGACCGTAGATGGATCTCAGTTACCGCTGCTGGTGGAGGAGACGTCGCCTGCCGTGGAGGCGCTGGAGGCGCTGGATCCGGATACGCTGACACCGCGTCAGGCACTCGACTGGATTTACCGTCTTAAATCGCTGGTCTGACACTCTGCCGTGCCGCATTGCCACGCGGTGCGGCTCTTCCGTCCGTTGCGCCGCGCGGGCGCCGTTTTTACCTTTCCGCAGGCATAAAAAAAAGCGGTGGTTTTCACCACCGCTTCCTGCGTCAGTCAGCCGAAGGGCTTAATGACGATTATTCACGAAAGAGTGCTTCAATGTTGAGGCCCTGCGCCTGCAGGATTTCGCGCAGACGGCGCAAACCTTCAACCTGAATCTGACGTACACGCTCGCGGGTTAAGCCGATTTCACGGCCCACATCCTCAAGCGTTGCGGCTTCATAGCCCAACAGACCGAAGCGACGCGCCAGCACCTCACGCTGCTTGGCGTTCAGTTCGAACAGCCATTTGACGATGCTTTGTTTCATATCATCGTCCTGCGTGGTGTCTTCCGGACCGTTGTCTTTTTCATCGGCCAGAATATCCAGCAGCGCTTTCTCAGAGTCTCCGCCTAATGGCGTATCGACTGAGGTGATGCGTTCGTTGAGACGCAACATGCGGCTGACGTCATCAACCGGTTTATCAAGCTGCTCAGCGATCTCTTCCGCACTCGGCTCATGGTCGAGCTTGTGGGAAAGTTCACGCGCAGTACGCAGATAAACATTCAGTTCTTTCACGATGTGAATCGGCAGACGAATAGTACGGGTTTGATTCATGATCGCCCGTTCAATAGTCTGACGAATCCACCAGGTGGCATACGTTGAGAAACGGAACCCGCGCTCCGGGTCAAATTTCTCAACGGCGCGAATCAGACCGAGGTTACCTTCTTCAATCAGGTCCAGCAGTGCTAAACCACGATTGCTGTAACGACGGGCGATTTTTACCACCAGGCGTAAGTTACTTTCAATCATACGGCGACGGGAAGGGATATCACCCCGCAATGCACGGCGAGCGAAGAACACTTCTTCCTCTGCCGTTAACAACGGAGAATAGCCAATCTCCCCGAGATAGAGCTGCGTCGCATCTAAGACACGCTGCGTCGCACCCTGTGATAGCAACTCTTCTTCCGCTACGTCGCTATCACTGGCTTCATTTTCAACGAGTGCCTTCTCGTCAAAAATTTCAGCTCCGTTCTCATCGAATTCCGCGTTCTCATGTAACTCGTTTACTTTCAGCGTATTCTGGCTCATAAGCGGCTCCTACCCGTGATTCCAGGGCAGAACATAAAGCTGTTCTGTTCTGCCGGATTATCGCTGCGGTAAATAACGCAACGGGTTTACGGATTTCCCCTTGTAACGAATTTCAAAGTGTAATCTGACTGAACTGGTTCCGGTGCTACCCATGGTAGCGATCTTTTGCCCCGCCTTAACTTCCTGTTGTTCCCGGACCAGCATTGTATCGTTGTGGGCGTAGGCGCTCAGGTAATCATCATTGTGTTTGATGATGATTAAATTACCGTAACCCCGGAGTGCGTTACCTGCGTACACCACCCGTCCTGAAGCAGTGGCAACCACAGATTGTCCGCGTGTCCCGGCGATATCGATGCCTTTATTGCCACCTTCGGCGGCAGAGAAGTTATCGATAATCTTCCCATCGGTCGGCCAGCGCCAGCTTCCGACCGGCGTTGAACTGTTGGTTGTACTGCTAACCGTAGGGGGTGCGGTAATCACTGGAGCTGTTGTCGTTGCAACATTTGCTCCTTTCGAAGGCAACAATTTGCTGCCACCCGAATTTCCCGAATCATCAGAATACGTAATAACAGGTTGCTGTGCAACAGCAGGAGATTTAATTTGTGGTGCCGCCGGAACCCCGCCCTGCGTTGCATCAGCAGCGGTAATGGAATTTCCACCGGTAATCGGCTGGCCCGACCCATTTCCAATCTGTAATGTCTGTCCGACATTCAGGCTGTATGGCGCCGGAACGTTGTTGCGCTGGGCCAGATCGCGGAAATCGTTGCCGGTGATCCAGGCAATGTAAAACAATGTGTCTCCGCGCTTAACGGTATATGTTTCACCGGAGTAGCTACCCTTAGGAATATTCTGGTAACTGCGGTTGTACACAATACGCCCGTTCTGCGTCTCAACATTATTGCTGGTACTAATCATTCCACCGCTGACTGGAGCAGATGCTGAATTTCTGCTTAACATTTGTCCCTGCGATGGCGCGGCAGGAATACCACCGGAAACCTGGCCGCCGCCCGCCTGGCTGTTCATCATGCCACCCCCATCGCCGACGCGACTGATGGGCGCCTGAGTATTGTCGCCAGAGCTGCATCCTGCCAGCCAGAAACTTACCAGTGAAAGAGCCGCCAGACGGCGTAACTGAAAAAGTGTGCTTCCCGTGCTCATTAATCCCCCGTGATGGCAGCGCTGTTCTGTGTATTTCACTGTACCTGCCAGCAGAATGCTCTGCATGGCGCGGTAAAATCTGCGTTTTTTATTGAATAAACCGGATAGTAACAACATCAGCTACGTGGTGCCATGAAACAGTTGTGAAGAAATACGTAGAAGGTCAGGCCAGATCGCCCTGCACCAGGGGTACAAAACGCACCGGCTCGATGATCTCCTCCACAACCTCTTCGCCCTGACGACGCAGACGCTTCAGTACCTGCTGATCCTCGCCCACCGGCAGCACCATAATGCCGCCTTCTGCCAGCTGCGCTATCAGCGCAATCGGAATTTCCGGCGGCGCCGCCGTGACGATAATGGCATCGAACGGGCCACGCGACGGCCAGCCCTGCCAGCCATCGCCGTGCCGGGTGGAGACATTATGTAGATCCAGCTGCTTGAGGCGACGCTTTGCCTGCCACTGCAGCCCTTTAATGCGCTCCACGGAATAGACATGATCGACCAGATGGGCCAGTATCGCCGTCTGGTAACCGGAGCCGGTGCCTATCTCCAGCACCCGCGAATGCGGATTCAGCTCCAGCAGCGCGGTCATTCGCGCCACCATATAGGGCTGGGAGATGGTCTGCCCGGAGCCGATAGGCAGGGCAACGTTATCCCAGGCTTTGTGCTCAAACGCCTCGTCGATAAAACGCTCGCGCGGCACGTCACTCATCGCCTTCAGCAGATTTTCATCGTCGATGCCCTGCTGACGCAGTTGTGACAGCAATGTCTCGATACGCCGGTTCACCATGCCAGGTTTACCTCAGCTTTGGTCAGCCAGTCGCTGAGCACATCCTGCGCGCTGTGCGCCGTTAAATCGACGTGCAGTGCCGTGACGGACACATAGCCCTGATCCACGGCGGCGAAGTCCGTATCCGGCCCTGCATCCAGCTGTTCGCCGGGCGGACCAATCCAGTAGAGGGTATTGCCGCGCGGATCCTGCTGGGCAATCACCTGATCGGCAGGGTGACGGCTGCCGCAGCGCGTCACGCGGATGCCCTTAAGTTCTGCCAGCGGCAAATCGGGAACATTGATATTGAGAATACGGCCCGTCCGCAGCGGTTCATGCGTCAGCGCCCTGAGGATGGCGCAGACCACCGCCGCCGCCGTCGCGTAGTGCGTGTGGCCATTCAGCGACACCGCGATGGCGGGTAAGCCAAGATGCCGCCCTTCCATTGCGGCCGCCACCGTGCCGGAGTAGATCACATCATCGCCCAGATTTGGGCCGGCATTGATCCCTGACACCACAATATCGGGCCGCGGCTGCATCAGTGCATTCACCCCCAGATAGACACAATCGGTCGGCGTGCCCATCTGCACTGCGATATCGCCGTTTTCATGGGTGAAGGTGCGCAGTGGCGTTTCCAGGGTTAAAGAGTTCGAGGCACCGCTTCGGTTACGATCGGGGGCAACCACCTGTACGTCAGCAATCTGCCGCAGGGCTTTCGCCAGAGTCTGAATCCCTGGCGCATGAATGCCGTCATCGTTGCTGAGCAATATCCGCATTTCGTTCTGACCTTTTTTTATTCGACTGGTCGCTGTGAGTGAACCTGTCTGAACGGCATGGCGACAGGTGGGACATGGACAGCGATTTTTGCATTCTAGCGAGGCACGCGAGGAAGTGGTAGGCGTAAATCACAGGAGGAGGGGGGTTTGCCGCAACATTACCCACACAGCGGGTCAGGTTGCGGCAATGATTACTCATCAGGCTGGTCGGGCGAGTCCGCATGGGTCAGCAGTTCCCGGACAACGCTGGTGGCAAAGCTGCCTGCGGGCAGCCAGAACGCCAGCGCCAGCGTTGCCGCATCCTGCCAGTGCCACTGCATATCGCGCGGCACCACCAGCATGGCGCGGCGTGCAGCATCCACTTTCTCCCGTTCGATCAGTCCGGTCAGCAGCGTGGCATCGGCCAGCGCCTGCTGTTCAAAGGCCAGCGCCTGCTGTTCAAAGGCCAGCGCCTCCGCCTGCGGGCCTGGCTCGCCGCGCCCCGGCAGCGGCGCGGTAATGCGCAGCTCATGCTGATCGACCCGGCGCTGCGACTCAGCCAGCTCGTCGGGCTGCGCGACAAACCAGCTGCCACGGCCGGTCAGCTGCAGCGCATCGCCGTTAAGCACCTGAGTCAGTCCCCCCTGCTGCTGCAGACGCGCGCTGGTCACCTGATTAAACAGGGCACTGCGTGCGGCAGAGAGCATCAGGCTGCGTTTGTTGCGATCGCGCAGGGTAATCTCATTACGCGCCCACTTCTGCGCCATCACGAGGTTGTTCCCGCCGCGACCAAAGCGCTGCTCGCCGAAATAGTTTGGCACGCCCGCCGCGCAGATCTGCGCCAGCCGGGCTTCGACGGCGTCACGGTCGCTGATCTGACGGATGACCAGCCGGAACGCGTTGCCTGCCAGCGCACCGATGCGCAGCTTACGTTTGTGGCGCACCGCCTGCAGGATTTCCACCCCTTCCAGCGCAAAACCGCGCAGATCGGGCATCGCATTGCCGGGCAGGCGAAAACAGAGCGTCTGCTCCGTCACCGCATGGCGGTCTTTCATCCCGGCATAGCTCAGGTCGCGCGCAGGCACCCCGAGATACTTCGCCAGTGCGTCCGCCACGAAGCGGGTATTAGCGCCCACCTTCCGGATGCGCACCAGCAGATGCTCACCCTCCCCGTCCGGGCCGTAGCCCAGATCTTCCACGACCACAAAATCGTCCGGACTCGCCTTGATAACGCCGGAGGCGACGGGCGTACCGTGCAGGTAGTTCAGATTCATTGGCTGTCTGCTTTCAGCAGCAGGGCCACCGCCTCGCAGGCAATCCCTTCACCGCGCCCGGTAAAGCCCAGCTTTTCGGTGGTGGTGGCTTTCACGTTGACCGCATCCATATGGCAGCCCAGATCTTCCGCGATGTTGATGCGCATCTGCGGCACGTGCGGCAGCATCTTAGGCGCCTGTGCGATAATCGTGACGTCCACGTTGCCGATACGATAGCCTTTGGCTTCGATACGACGCCAGGCTTCACGCAGCAGGCCCCGGCTGTCCGCGCCTTTGAAGGCGGGATCGGTGTCCGGGAACAGTTTGCCGATATCGCCCATCGCGACGGCACCCAGCAGAGCGTCAGTGAGCGCGTGCAGCGCCACATCGCCATCCGAATGGGCGATAAACCCCTGCTCAAACGGGATCCGCACACCGCCAATCACTAACGGACCCTCTCCGCCAAAGGCGTGAACGTCAAAACCGTGACCGATACGCATCATGCGCTCTCCTTTAATTGAATCTGACTCAGATAAAAAGCCGCCAGCGCCAGATCTTCCGGCCGGGTGACTTTGATGTTATCGCTGCGTCCGCTGACCAGCAGCGGATGGTAGCCACAATACTCCAGCGCCGACGCTTCATCGGTGATGGTGGCGCCTTCGTTCAGCGCCCGCGTCAGGCAGGCGGTAAGCAGCGCGTGCGGGAAGAACTGCGGCGTTAAGGCGTGCCAGAGGTCGTTGCGTTCCACCGTGTGGGCGACCGCCGCTTTACCCGGCTCGCCCCGTTTCATGGTGTCGCGTACCGGCGCGGCCAGAATCCCGCCGACGTGACTCTGCTGACGCACGTTCAGCAGTTGCTGAAGATCGTCGGGATGCAGGCAGGGCCGCGCCGCGTCATGGACCAGCACCCACGCTGCCCCCTGCGCGGCCTGTAAGCCGGCCAGCACGGATTCGGCGCGCGTCTCGCCACCGGTAACCCGGAGCACACGGGGATCCTGGGCCAGCGGCAGCGAACTGAAATACTGGTCGTCGGGGCTGAGGGCGACAATAACCTGCCGGATAGCGGGATGGGAAAACAGACGGGCAATGCTGTGTTCCAGAAGGGTGTGCTGACCAATCGTCAGATACTGCTTCGGACAGGTTGCCTGCATGCGGCTGCCGATCCCGGCAGCGGGCACCACGGCAATCACATCCGCAAGGGAGGCCAGAGTGTTCATGTTTTATCGTTGTTGGTTTTGCGCAGAGAGTTGCGCGTTGCGTTTGTTCTGGTCAGGCACCAGACGATAGAAAGTCTCACCGGGCTTAATCATGCCCAGTTCATTGCGTGCGCGCTCCTCGATCGCTTCCGAGCCGCCATTGAGATCGTCAATTTCGGCAAACAGCTGATCGTTGCGCGATTTCAGTTTGGCATTGTTTGCCTGTTGCACCGCGACATCATCATTGACGCGCGTATAGTCATGGATGCCATTTTTCCCCAGCCACAACGAATATTGCAGCCAGCCAAGCAGCACCAGTAACAGTAACGTCAGTTTTCCCATCCCGCCCCCTAAAAACGGCCCAATCATCCCATAACTTTGCACAGGACTCCACACCAGCGGCGAAAATGGCGCGCTTTGCGCTGTGTCTGCGCAAAATATGAATCAGTGCCGATTCTGACGGGAAAAGATTTGTAACCTGCCGATGCGTTTGCACATCAGTGCAGGCGGAGAGAGGGCTTACCAGCCGGAGAGAAAAGAGAACATCAGCCAGAAGAGCGTGACCACGATAATCACCGTGGCGAGCGCAGCCCAGAGCCACTGACCGCTGAGCAGCGTGCTCAGTGCGATGCCCGTGACCACGGCGACCGGCAGCAGCGCCAGAAAGAATGGCCAGGTATAAAGAAAGAAAAACAGCGTGTTAGAGCCGAACAGCAGGAAAGGGATCGCCAGCGCGCACCAGTAAGCGAGAAAGCCGATCACGCCGCCCGGCAGCAATGAGCGCGGCTCATCACGGGAAGCGTCATCTTTACGGGCGAGCATTGGGGTAATGTTCTGCATAGGCATCCTGTTGGCGCGAGGGCGGCAAATCAGAAGCGATCTGCCGCTGTCTCTTCAGGATCTGATGATATCGCGGTCACGCAACAGGTCTAACAATTGGGCCGCCAGTTTTGTAACCAATTGTTCGCCATCCAGCTGGATTTCCGGGCGGTCCGGCGCCTCATACACGCTGTCGATTCCGGTGAAATTACGCAGCTCGCCGGCACGCGCTTTCCGGTACAACCCTTTGGGATCACGCGCTTCACACACCGCCAGCGGCGTATCGACAAACACCTCGATAAACTGCCCCGGCTCCAGCAGATCGCGCACCATCTGCCGCTCGGCGCGATGCGGCGAGATAAAGGCCGTCAGCACCACCAGCCCGGCATCCACCATCAGTTTCGCCACTTCGCCGACCCGACGAATATTCTCTTTACGGTCGTCATCGCTGAAACCGAGGTCACGGCAGAGGCCGTGACGCACGTTGTCACCGTCCAGCAGATAGGTGCTGACGCCGATGCGGTGCAGCGCCTGCTCCAGCGCCCCTGCGACGGTCGATTTACCCGAGCCAGAGAGCCCGGTAAACCAGAGCACCACGCCCTGATGACCATGCTGCTGCTCGCGGGCGGCGCGGGTCACCGGATGGTCATGCCAGACCACGTTCTCATCATGCACGGCCATTACTGACCGCCCAGCAGATCACGCGCATTCCAGTGCGGGAAGTGACGGCGCACCAGCGCATTCAGTTCCAGTTCAAAGGCGCTGAACTCACCGCGGTTAACCGGCGTGTCCAGGTTCGGCTGATGGATCATGCCGGCCCCGACGGTGACGTTGCTCAGGCGATCGATAAAGATCATGCCGCCGGTCACCGGGTTCTGCTGATAGCTGTCGAGCACCATCGGTTCATCGAAGGTGATCTCAACGCGACCGATGCCGTTCAGCGGCAGCGCATCAACCTGATGCGTCTCCAGCGAGTTGATCTCAACCTGATGCAGCACCTTCTCCACCCGGCCACGGGTCTTTTTGCCGGCGATTTTCAGGTCGTAGCTCTGACCGGCCTGCAGCGGCTGCTCCGCCATCCAGACCACGTCAACGCTGGCGGACTGCACCGCCGTCAGCGTTTCACCGGCGTCGACCAGCAGATCGCCGCGGCTGATATCAATCTCATCCTGCAGCACCAGGGTGATCGCCTCGCCTGCGCCCGCTTCCTGCAGATCGCCATCAAAAGTGACGATGCGCGCAACGGTGGACTCGACGCCGGAAGGCAGCACTTTGACACGCTGGCCCACCTGCACGCTGCCCGACGCCAGCGTGCCGGCATAGCCACGGAAATCCAGGTTCGGACGGTTGACGTACTGCACCGGGAAACGCATCGGCTGGTGATCAACGACGCGCTTCAGCTCCACGGTTTCCAGCACATCCAGCAGCGTCGGGCCGCTGTACCACGGCATGGTCTGGCTGGCGGAGGCGACGTTGTCCCCTTCCAGCGCCGACATCGGCACAAAGCGGATATCGAGATCGTCCGGCAGCTGAGCCGCAAAATCCAGGTAATCCTGTTTGATCTGCTCAAAGCGATCCTGGCTGTACGCCACCAGGTCCATCTTGTTGATCGCCACGACCAGATGTTTGATCCCCAGCAGCGTCGAGATAAAACTGTGACGGCGGGTCTGATCCAGCACGCCTTTACGCGCATCGATCAGCAGGATCGCCAGGTCGCAGGTTGAGGCGCCGGTCGCCATGTTACGGGTGTACTGCTCGTGGCCCGGGGTGTCGGCGATGATAAATTTACGCTTTTCGGTCGAGAAGTAGCGATAGGCCACATCGATGGTAATGCCCTGCTCGCGTTCCGCCTGCAGGCCATCCACCAGCAGCGCCAGATCCAGTTTTTCGCCCTGGGTGCCGTGACGCTTGCTGTCGTTGTGCAGCGAGGAGAGCTGATCTTCATAGATCTGACGGGTGTCGTGCAGCAGACGACCGATCAGGGTACTTTTTCCATCGTCGACGCTGCCGCAGGTCAGAAAACGCAGCAGGCTTTTGTGTTGTTGCGCGGTCAGCCAGGCTTCCACGCCGCCCTGGTCGGCAATCTGTTGTGCAATTACGGTATTCATCTGGCGTCTCCTTAGAAATAACCCTGACGTTTTTTCAGTTCCATCGAACCGGACTGATCGCGATCGATCACGCGGCCCTGACGCTCGCTGGTGGTGGAAACCAGCATCTCTTCGATGATCTCCGGCAGCGTCTGCGCCTCTGACTCGACGGCGCCGGTCAGCGGCCAGCAGCCCAGCGTGCGGAAACGCACCATCCGCTCGGTGATCTTTTCGCCCGGCTGCAGGTTGATGCGATCGTCATCGATCATCATCAGCATGCCATCACGCTCCAGCACCGGACGCGGCGCGGCGAGATAGAGCGGCACGATCTCGATGTTTTCCAGGAAGATGTACTGCCAGATATCCAGTTCGGTCCAGTTCGACAGCGGGAAGACGCGGATGCTTTCGCCTTTGTTGATCTGACCGTTGTAGTTGTGCCACAGCTCAGGACGCTGGTTTTTCGGATCCCAGCGATGGAAGCGGTCGCGGAACGAGTAGATGCGCTCTTTGGCGCGGGACTTCTCTTCGTCACGACGTGCGCCGCCAAAGGCCGCGTCGAAACCATATTTGTTCAGCGCCTGCTTCAGCCCTTCGGTCTTCATGATGTCCGTGTGTTTGGCACTGCCGTGAACAAAGGGGTTGATCCCCATCGCCACGCCTTCCGGATTGCGGTGAACCAGCAGCTCTGCGCCCATCGCCTTCACGGTGCGGTCACGGAATTCGTACATTTCACGGAATTTCCAGCCGGTATCCACATGCAGCAGCGGGAACGGCAGCGTGCCCGGATAGAAGGCTTTGCGCGCCAGATGCAGCATGACGGACGAGTCTTTACCGATGGAATACATCATCACCGGATTGCTGAACTCCGCCGCCACTTCGCGAATGATGTGGATACTCTCCGCCTCCAGCTGACGCAGATGAGTGAGTCGTTTTTGGTCCATGATTTTCCCTCAAGCCAGATTGACAACGGCGGACTCGCGAGCCCCCTGCTGTGCCGAATGTTTAAACCAGGCGAGTTGCCCGTGCAGATTTACCACCTCTCCAATCACCAGCAGCGCCGGAGTGGGTGCTGAGGCGGCCAGCGCCTCAAGTTGTTCTAAGGTGCCGGTCAGCACCTGCTGATCCTGGCGGGTGCCGCGACTGATGACCGCCACCGGCGTGGATGGCGCGCGGCCATGCGCAATCAGGGCTTCGCTGATCGCGGCCGCTTTCACGGTGCCCATATAGATCGCCAGCGTCTGACGCGCACGCGCCAGCGAGGGCCAGTCGATGTCATGCCCGTCCGGACGGCAGTGACCGGTAATAAACATCACGCTCTGCGCGTAGTCGCGATGCGTCAGCGGAATTCCGGCGTAGGCCGTTGCGCCTGCGGCGGCCGTAACGCCTGGCACCACCTGAAAGGGAATGCCCGCCTGCTGGGCCGCCTGCAGCTCTTCGCCGCCGCGGCCAAAGATAAAGGGATCGCCCCCCTTGAGCCGCACGACCCGCTTACCCTTAAGCGCCAGTGAAATCAGCAGCTGGTTGATCTCGTCCTGCGGCAGCGTATGGGCGCTGGCGCGTTTGCCGACGCAGATGCGGTCGGCATCGCGGCGCACCAGGTCCAGCACCTCTTCGCTGACCAGGTGGTCGTAAAGCACCACGTCGGCCAGCTGCATCACCTGCAGGCCGCGCAGCGTCAGCAGGCCGCTGTCGCCAGGGCCTGCGCCCACCAGGAAGATCTCACCCTGACGGGTCGGCTCCGCCTGGAGTTCGCGGTCGAGCGTCAGTTTCGCCTCTTCGACATTGCCGGCGGATATCTGACTGGCAAACTGCCCGTCAAAGGCGCGTTCCCAGAAGCGGCGGCGATCCGACATGCGGCTGAAGCGCTGTTTGACCTTATCGCGCCAGAGTCCGGCCACCTCCGCCATCTGTCCCAGCGAGGCGGGCAGCAGCGTTTCGATTTTTTCACGCAGCATACGGGCCAGCACCGGCGCGGTGCCGCTGGAGGAGATCGCCACCACCAGCGGTGAGCGGTCCACAATTGAGGGGAAGATAAAGGTGCATTTCGGCTGGTCATCGACCACGTTAACCAGCTTGTGCCGCGCGTTGGCGGCTTCAAATACCTGGGTATTGAGGGCGTTGTCGTCGGTGGCGGCAATCACCAGAAAAACGTTGTCCAGCTGGGCCGGATCGAATGCGGTCGCCACCCACTCCAGTTCCTGCTCATCCCGCAGTGCCTGCAGTTCAGGGCAGAGCTCACGGGACGCGATCTGGATACGCGCGCGCGCGCGACGCAGCAGTTCAATTTTACGCGCCGCAATATCTCCACCGCCGACAACCAGAACCGGGCGGCCAGAGAGATCGGCAAAAAGAGGCAGATAGTTCACGTTAACCCTGATGTTTTAACTTTGTATTAACGCGACTATACGTCGCGGGGTTCAGGCAGATGAAATTACGAATTGGAATGAGTAGTTACCGAATGGAATAACGCCCCCGCAAAGCACAGAACAAATTGATCTTAACGGATGAAATTTAATGGCTTTTTCGTGAGCCGTTTCACAGATTCAGGCGCATCGCCGCCGGACCAAAAGCAGATAAGTGCCAGCAATAAAGGCAGGCAGTGCTGAGCGACGGGGCCACCGCCCGAATCCACTCGCCGGATGGCCGCGCAAAAGGCGTATAATGCGGCCAGCGTGACGGCCTCTGGCCCGCATGCAGAACGGCTACCGTATAACGAAAAAAAGGATGCATTATGTCTGGTTCCCTCCGCCTGAGGGTCGCGACAGTTTTGTTTGGCGCACTCATCTCCCCGCTGGCGCTGGCCATGCCGACCGGTCAGTTTGCCGAGCAGCAGGTCCGGCACATCGCCACCCTGTTCCCCGGCCGCATGAGCGGCAGCCCGGCAGAGCTGATGGCAGCGGACTATCTGCAGCAGCAATTTACCGCACTGGGCTATCAGACCAATACCCGGCAGTTCAACACCGGCTACAGATGGCAGGAAGATGACGGCTCGCAGCGCTGGCATAAACTCACCGCCACCTCGGTCATTGCCGCACGCACAGGCAGCGTGCCGCAGGAAATCCTGATCGTGGCGCACCTCGATACCTGGACGCCGCAGAACAGCAGCCAGGCGCGCCGCAACCTCGGCGGCCTGCGTCTGCAGGGGGTCGACGATAATGCGTCGGGCCTGGGCGTGATGCTGGAGCTGGCCCAGCAGCTGAGCCATAAACCGCTGCACTACGGCATACGCTTTGTGGCGCTGAGCGCCGGGGAAGCGGATCTGCACGGCATGGACGATTATGTTGAGCGGATGAGCGCGCGTGAAAAGAAAAACACGCTGCTGGTGATCGATCTGAACAGCCTGATCACCGGCGATCATCTCTATTTCAACAGCGGCATGAACACGCCCCGCGTCGTGCGTAAGCAGACCAGCGAACGCGCGCTGGCGCTGGCGCGTCAGCAGGGTATTCCGGCGGCCAGTCACCCGATCAGCCACAAAGATTTTAAAGGCCCGAATGCCTTCGACCGCGCGGGCTTCCCGCTGCTGGATGTGACCGCCAGCAACTGGGCGCTGGGCAACAAGGATGGCGGCATCCAGCGTCATCGCAGCCGTCACTTTCCGGATGGCGTCACCCGTCATCAGACCGATCTGGATAACCTGACCTATCTCGACCGCTGGCTGCCGGGCCAGATTACCCTGCGAACCCGCGACAGCGTGCGCGTGCTGCTGCCGCTGATCAGCGAACTGACCAACCCCAAAGTGTAAGGATCTGACATGTACGTGGTCTTTCTGAACTATATTCGTCCGGTTGAGGAGGTGGAGGCGCTGCTGTCCCCCCATATCGACTGGCTTAATCGCTATTTTGCGGCAGAGGTGTTTATCGCGGCGGGCCGCAAAGATCCGCGCACCGGCGGGATGCTGCTGGTCAGGGATATGGAACGGGAACGGCTGGATGCGATTCTGGCGGAAGATCCGTTTGTTGCCGTGGCGCAGTATGAAGTGACAAAGGTTAATGTGACCCGGTCGGCAGAGGCTTTTGTCGCCTTAACCGGGATTTAGCAGCGGCCGCCGGTCAGGGCTTCTCTCCCGGTGCGGGAGAGAAGCTCAGCATCAGCCTTCGTGCAGGCCGCACTCGCGTTTCAGCCCGAAGAAGCGCGTCTCCTCTTCTGCCATGCCCGGTTCCCACTTGCGGGTGGTATGGGTATCGCCCACGGAGAGATAGCCCTCATCCCACAGCGGGTGGTACTTCAGCTTGTGCTGCTCCAGATACTGATGAATCTGACGGTTATCCCAGTCGATAATCGGCAGCAGCTTGAAGACGCCACGCTGTACGCCCAGCACCGGCAGGTTGGCCCGGCTGCCGGACTGATCGCGGCGCAACCCGGCAAACCAGGTCTGCGCACCCAGCGTTTCCAGGGCGCGGTTCATCGGTTCAACCTTGTTGATCTCGTTATATTTCTCAATCCCCTCGACGCCCTGCTCCCACAGTTTGCCGTAGCGCGCTTCCTGCCAGGCCGGTGAGGTGATGGCGCGGAAGACTTTGAGATTGAGATTGAGCTGGTCGGCCAGCTCATCAATAAAACGATAGGTTTCCGGGAAGAGATAACCGGTGTCCGTCAGGATCACCGGGATATCGGGCTGCTGACGCGTCACCAGATGCAGCGACACCGCGGCCTGAATCCCGAAGCTGGATGAGAGCACGTAGGCGCCCGGCAGATTCTCCAGCGCCCAGCTCACCCGCTCTTCCGCTGAGGCTTTCTCCAGCTGCGCATTGGTCGCGGCCAGCGCCATCGCGCGCTGGACCTTAGACATCGCATTCAGTGCGGCGAGGTCGGGCTGACTCATTTTGCTTCCTCCCAGAAATCGCGTGCCGGGTCCAGCACCGGCGCAACAATGCCCGCGCGGATGGTGAAGTCACCAAAGCCTTCGGCGGCCTGGCGTTCGGTGGCCCAGCGTCCCACCAGTTCATCAATGGTGGCGAGAATTTCGCTTTCGTTAATGTTTTCCCGGTACATACGGGGGATGCGCGTCCCGGTGCGGTTACCGCCCAGGTGCAGGTTGTAGCGACCCGGCGCTTTACCCACCAGGCCCAGCTCTGCCAGCATGGCACGGCCACAGCCGTTAGGACAACCGGTGACGCGTAACACAATGTGCTCATCACCCACGCCATGCGCATGCATGATCCCTTCGACTTTGGTCACGAACGCAGGCAGGAAGCGCTCGGCTTCGGCCATCGCCAGCGGACAGGTCGGGAAAGCGACGCAGGCCATAGAGTTTTCACGCTGCGGTGTCACCTGCTCCATCAGACCATGTTCACGGGCAATCGCTTCAATCTTCGCTTTTTCACTTTCCGGCACGCCCGCCACAATCAGGTTCTGGTTGGCGGTCAGGCGGAAATCGCCCTGATGGATCTTCGCAATTTCCGCAATCCCGCTTTTCAGCGGACGGCCCGGATAGTCGAGCAGACGGCCGTTTTCGATAAACAGCGTCAGATGCCATTTATTGTCGATGCCTTTGATCCAGCCGATCCGATCGCCACGGGTGGTAAATTCATACGGACGGATCGGATCGAAGGTGACGCCTGCGCGCTTCTCGACTTCCGCTTTAAAGGTGTCGACGCCAACGCGCTCCAGGGTGTACTTGGTCTTGGCGTTTTTACGATCGGTACGGTTACCCCAGTCGCGCTGCGTCGTGACAACCGCGGCGGCCACATCCAGGATCTTCTCTGCCGGGAAATAGCCAAACTCGCTGGCGGTACGGGCGTAAGTGGCTTTGTTGCCGTGCTCGATCGACAGACCGCCACCGACCAGCAGGTTAAAGCCTACCAGCCTGCCCTGCTCGGCCACGGCGACAAAGTTCAGATCGTTGGCGTGCAGATCCACATCGTTGTGCGGCGGGATCACTACGGTCGTTTTGAATTTACGCGGCAGATAGGTTTCGCCGAGGATCGGCTCCTCATCGGTGGTCGCGACTTTTTCCTGATCCCACCAGATCTCCGCATAGGCGCGGGTGCGCGGCAGCAGGTGCTCAGAGAGCTTCTTCGCCCACTCGTACGCTTCCTGATGCAGTTCTGACTCCACTGGGTTCGAGGTACAGAGCACGTTACGGTTGACGTCGTTGGCGGTCGCCAGCGCATCCAGCCCCACTTCGTGCAGCATCTGGTGCGTCGGCTTCACGTTCTTCTTCAGAATGCCGTGGAACTGGAAGGTCTGGCGGTTCGTCAGACGGATGCTGCCATAAATCGTTTTATCGGTGGCAAATTTGTCAATAGCCAGCCACTGGGTCGGCGTAATGATGCCGCCCGGCAGACGGCAGCGCAGCATCATGGCGTGACGCGGCTCCAGCTTCTGCCCGGCACGCTCGGCACGGATATCGCGGTCATCCTGCTGGTACATGCCGTGGAAACGGATCAGCAGGAAGTTATCGCCGGTAAAGCCGCCGGTCAGACCCTCTTCCAGATCTTCTTTGATGGTGCCGCGCAGATAATTGCTCTGCTTCTTCAGGCGCTCGGCATCTGACAGTTTGCCTTCTACAACCAGCGGTCCAGGGTGTTTATCGCTCATTAGTAAACGTCTCGCTGATAACGGCGCTCAATGCGCAGCTCACTTAAAAATTCATCGGCCGCTTCACGATCCATTCCGCCGTGCTCGACCACCACATCCAGCAGTGCCTGCTCGACGTCTTTTGCCATACGATTCGCATCACCACAGACATAAAGGTGTGCGCCCTCTTCGATCCAGCGCCACACTTCCGCCCCTTTCGCGCGGATCTTATCCTGCACGTAAATCTTTTCGGCCTGATCGCGTGACCAGGCGAGATCGATGTGGGTCAGCAGGCCATCCTTCACATATTTCTGCCACTCCACCTGATAGAGGAAATCCTCCGTAAAGTGCGGATTACCAAAGAATAGCCAGTTTTTACCGCCAGCACCGTCGTTGTCGCGCTGCTGCATAAAGGCGCGGAACGGGGCGATGCCGGTGCCCGGGCCGATCATGATCACCGGCGCATCCGGATTGGCCGGCAGGCGGAAATTGTCGTTATGCTCGATGAAGACGCGGACTTCGCCCTCTTCTTCGATGCGATCGGCCAGCCAGGTCGAGGCTCCGCCGCCGCGCTGGCGACCTTCGATGTCGAAGCGAACAGCGCCGACGGTAATGTGCACTTCGCTGTCGGTTTCCGCCTGGGATGAGGCGATGGAGTAGAGTCGCGGCGTCAGCGGACGCAGCAGCGTGGTCAGCTGCTCGGCCGTGAGTTCAGCCGGAGCCAGACGCACCATGTCCACAATCGGATAGCGCTGCGCATACTGCTGCAGGCGCGCCTTATCCTCCACCAGCGACAGCAGTTCCGCATCTTTCGACAGCTGAGCGTACTGCGCCACGATCTGCGCAGTGTTCACCGTCAGTTCAAAATGTTTCTGCAGCGCCTCTGCCAGCGGCAGCGAGGTCCCGTTAACCGTGACCGGCTCATCGCCTTTCAGCCAGACCAGCGCCAGCAGCTCGCTGACCAGCGCCGCATCGTTCTCATACCAGACGCCCAGCGCATCGCCAGGCTGGTAGCGCAGACCCGACTCGCCCAGATCGATTTCGATATGGCGCACATCTTTGTCGGAGTCACGGCCGGTGATCTTCTGGTTCACCGCCAGGCTTGCGCTGAGCGGTGCCTCTTTGCTATAGGGGCTGGTGGTGACTTCGTTGACGCTGCCTGCTGCAGTCGCCGCCGCCTGAGCTGGCGATTCGACGGGCACGCGCTGTTTCAGGATCGCCGTCAGCGCGCTGCGCCAGGCGGTGGCCTGATCCGCATACTCGACATCGGCATCGACCCGATCCAGCAGACGCTCGGCGCCCAGCTCGGCCAGGCGGCTGTCGAAATCTTTGCCCGCCTGACTGAAGAATTCGTAGGAGGTGTCGCCCAGGCCAAAGACGGCAAAGGCAGCACCGTCCATTTTCGGTGCCTTTTTCGACATCAGGAATTTATGCAGCGCGACCGCCTCTTCCGGCGGCTCGCCTTCCCCCTGGGTGGAGGTCACGACGACCAGCAGCTTCTCCTGGCCAATCTGTTTGAACTTGTAATCCCCGGCATTCACCAGGCTGACGTTCAGCTTCGCGGCCAGCAGGTCATCGCGCAGCTGCTCAGCCAGCCGGCGGGCGTTGCCCGTCTGCGAGGCGGAAAGCAGCGTAATCGCTGGCGCCTCTACCGCGGCGGGCGGCGGGGTGGCGACGGCGCTGCCCGGGGTCTGTTCCACCCGGCCCCAGAAATAGCCTGACAGCCACGCCAGTTGAGTCGGGGAATAATCTGTCGTCGCCGCCTGTAAGCGGGCGAGTTGTTCCGGGGAGAGCGGAAGCATTGAACCAGGTGCCTGAGTCGTCATCGCGTAAAAAATTCCAGTATCAGAAGTCCGGACCGTAAATGGCGGAAGAGTACGTAGGTTACCGGGCTGTATATTAACGATTAAATACACCTTCGACATATCAAATAACCAAAATGACTAAGTGGTTTTCCAGATAGGCTTAATCGCTAAAAGTGGTAATCAAAGCGGTGATATATCAGTTAATTAGCTGGGCACCCGTGAGCGGTGCGGTGGGGAAAGAGACGCTTTGTGCTATGCGGGTGCGAAAAAAGCGCTAATCAGGTAGAATCCAGCGGTTTTTAAATGTCTGAGAACCACTATGTCTACCACCCTGTTTAAAGAGTTCCAGTTCGAAGCCGCGCACCATTTACCGAATGTGCCGGCCGGACACAAATGTGGCCGTCTGCACGGTCACTCGTTCCTGGTTCGTCTGGAGATCACCGGCGAAGTGGATGCGCATACCGGCTGGGTAATGGATTTTGCTGAATTAAAAGCGGCGTTTAAGCCGGTCTATGATCGGCTGGATCACTACTACCTGAATGAGATTCCCGGCCTGGAAAATCCCACCAGCGAAGTGCTGGCCAGATGGATCTGGGATCAGATGAAGCCGCAGCTGCCGCTGTTAACCGCGGTTATGATCAAAGAAACCTGCACTGCAGGCTGCGTTTACCGCGGCTAACCCTGTCGGATCGAAGTTTTCGATCCGACACGTCCCCTCTCCGCTCCCGCTCACCTTAGGTTTAGCTCCCCGGCGCGCTGCCGCAGGGTCAGGCAATATTGAGATATTTGTGGGTCTGCATCGACAGACGCCAGTTGCGGGCAATGCAGGTTTCAATGCAGAGCCGGGTGGCATCCTCTTTGCGGCTGATCGGCTGTAACGCGATGATACGCGCTTTGGCATCGTTGACGCCTGCCAGCAGCTGATCCAGCGCTTCCACATCCCGCTCACGGGCGACCGGATGTTTGATCTCATCGGCCCGGCTCAGCGCCTGATCCAGCACGTCGTAGCCGCCGCGCATGTTGACCTTGGGCGAGACGGTCACCCAGGTCTGTCCGGAACAGTGGATCTCATGCGTGCCGCTGGTTTCGATCTGGCACTGGAAACCCTGCTCTTCCAGGGCTGCGGTCAACGGACGCAGGTCGTAGATCGCCGGTTCACCGCCGGTGATAACCACGTGCCGGGCCGTCCAGCCCTGCTCTGCGATGGCGCGCAGCAGCGTCGCCGCGTCGGCGTCGCCCCAGGCGTCGCTTTCCACCGTTTTAATCAGAATATCGCCCAGCGAAGTTTCCCGATCTGCCCGCTTTTCCCAGGTATGTTTGGTATCGCACCAGCTGCAGCCTACCGGGCATCCCTGCAGGCGAATGAAGATAGCAGGTACGCCGGTGTAATAGCCTTCGCCCTGCAGCGTCTGGAACATTTCGTTAATCGGGTAGAACATTTTTTACTCACCTGGAGAAATCGGGGCGCTGATTATGGCAGATTTGCCGCGCAGCTCAACCACGCGTCGTGCTTTTTCTCTGCGCCGGAGAGAATAGAGAAAGGCGCGTTAAGACGGCGGACAGGCGCAAAGCGTTTCGCGCAGGGAATTGTGCGGGCCGGGCTGGCGAAGAGGCCGGGTCTGGCCGTTTGCTGCCGGGCCGACGCCTTCGCATCGGTAAACCGCCGCCAACAAAAAGCCCCGCACGGGGCGGGGCTTTCAGCATCTGTGATGCCGCGTGAAGCGACATCAGCAGGGGTCATTACTGACCTTTAACTTCTTTCAGACCGTTGAATGGCGCTTTAGAACCCAGCGCTTCTTCGATACGGATCAGCTGGTTGTACTTAGCAACACGGTCAGAACGGCTCATTGAACCGGTTTTGATCTGGCCTGCAGCGGTACCGACCGCCAGGTCAGCGATGGTCGCGTCTTCAGTTTCGCCTGAACGGTGAGAGATCACAGCGGTGTAGCCTGCATCTTTCGCCATTTTGATCGCAGCCAGGGTTTCGGTCAGAGAACCGATCTGGTTGAACTTGATCAGGATGGAGTTAGCGATACCTTTTTCGATACCTTCTTTCAGGATTTTGGTGTTGGTTACGAACAGGTCGTCACCCACCAGCTGAATTTTGTCGCCCAGGACTTTGGTCTGGTAAGCGAAGCCGTCCCAGTCAGATTCGTCCAGGCCATCTTCGATAGAGACGATCGGATACTGTTTAGTCAGATCTTCCAGGAAGTGGGTGAACTCTTCTGAGGTGTAAGCTTTACCGCCTTCACCGGCCAGAACGTATTTGCCATCTTTGTAGAACTCAGATGCCGCACAGTCCATTGCCAGGGTGATGTCTTTGCCCAGCTCGTAGCCCGCTGCTTTTACCGCTTCTGCGATAACGGCCAGCGCTTCGGCGTTGGAACCCAGGTTTGGTGCGTAGCCGCCTTCGTCACCGACAGCGGTGCTCATGCCTTTGCTTTTCAGCACTTTTGCCAGGTTGTGGAACACTTCAGAACCCATACGGATGGCTTCTTTAACGTTTGACGCGCCAACCGGCTGGATCATGAATTCCTGGATGTCGACGTTGTTGTCGGCATGTTCGCCACCGTTGATGATGTTCATCATTGGCAGAGGCATAGAGTATTTACCTGGGGTGCCGTTCAGTTCAGCGATGTGCTCATACAGCGCCTGACCTTTAGAGGCTGCAGCGGCTTTCGCCGCGGCCAGCGAAACAGCCAGAATGGCGTTAGCGCCGAAGTTAGATTTGTTCTCAGTACCGTCCAGGTCGATCATGATCTTGTCGATGTTCGCCTGATCTTTCGCGTCTTTGCCTTTTACCGCTTCAGCAATCGGACCGTTTACTGCTGCAACGGCTTTAGTTACGCCTTTGCCCAGGAAACGTGATTTGTCACCGTCACGCAGTTCCAGCGCTTCGCGTGAACCGGTAGACGCACCTGATGGCGCAGCCGCCAGGCCGACGAAACCGCCTTCCAGATGCACTTCAGCTTCAACAGTCGGGTTACCACGTGAGTCGATAATTTCGCGACCGATGACTTTTACGATTTTGGACATTACGATTTTCCTCAGTACAAGTTAGTCAATCCTAAGACAAGCAACGCGCGAAAAGTTCGCGCGCTGCCTGTGAAACTTACTTCGCTAAACGCTTCTGATGCTCATGCGCGGCTTTCACAAAGCCGGCAAACAACGGATGGCCGTCGCGCGGGGTCGAGGTAAACTCCGGGTGGAACTGGCAGGCTACAAACCAGGGGTGGTTCGGGATCTCAATGATCTCGACCAGCTGATCGTCGCCAGAACGTCCCGCCACACGCAGACCGGCTGCTTCAATCTGCTTTAACAGCATATTGTTGACTTCGTAACGGTGGCGATGGCGCTCAACGATGGTGTCAGAGCCGTAGAGCTGACGAACCTGGCTGCCCGGCGTTAACTGACACTGCTGGCTGCCCAGACGCATGGTGCCGCCCAGATCGCTCTGCTCGCTGCGGACTTCGACGTTGCCATCTTCGTCACGCCATTCGGTGATTAACGCCACCACCGGGTATTTACAGTCTGGCACAAATTCCGTGGAGTTGGCGCCCGGCATCCCGGCCACGTTGCGGGCAAACTCCATCAGCGCGACCTGCATTCCCAGGCAGATGCCGAGGTAAGGTACGTTGTTTTCACGGGCGTACTGCGCGGTCATCAGCTTGCCTTCCACGCCACGGTAACCGAAGCCACCCGGGATCAGAATCGCATCCAGATCTTTCAGTAATTCGACACCGCGTGATTCAACATCCTGCGAATCGATCAGCTTGATGTTAACGGTCACACGGTTTTTCAGGCCGCCATGCTTCAGCGCTTCAATCACAGATTTGTAGGCGTCAGGCAGCTCAACATATTTGCCCACCATACCGATGGTCACTTCACCACCCGGATTGGCTTCTTCGTAGATCACCTGCTCCCACTCGGCCAGGTTGGCTTCCGGTGCGTTCAGGTTGAAACGCTTGCAGATATAGTCATCCAGGCCCTGCGATTTCAGCATGCCCGGGATCTTATAGATGGAATCGACGTCTTTCAGCGAGATAACCGCTTTTTCAGGGACGTTACAGAACAGCGCAATTTTGCCGCGTTCGTTGGCCGGAACGGCGCGATCGGAACGGCAAATCAGCACGTCAGGCTGGATACCAATCGACAGCAGCTCTTTTACCGAGTGCTGGGTCGGTTTGGTTTTCACTTCACCCGCCGCCGCCATGTACGGCACCAGCGTCAGGTGCATATACATGGTGTGTTCGCGGCCCACGTCGACGGCCATCTGGCGAATCGCTTCCAGGAACGGCAGCGATTCGATATCCCCTACCGTGCCGCCGATTTCGACCAGCACCACATCGTGCCCTTCGCCGCCTTCAATGATGCGCTCTTTGATGGCGTTGGTGATGTGCGGGATAACCTGAATGGTGGCGCCCAGATAGTCGCCACGGCGCTCTTTGCGCAGGACTTCTGAGTAGATACGGCCAGTGGTGAAGTTGTTACGGCGCGACATTTTGGTGCGGATGAAGCGCTCATAGTGACCCAAATCCAGATCGGTTTCGGCGCCGTCGTCGGTGACGAACACTTCACCGTGCTGCGTCGGGCTCATGGTGCCTGGATCCACGTTGATATACGGGTCCAGCTTCATGATGGTCACGTTCAGACCACGGGCTTCGAGAATGGCTGCGAGGGAGGCTGCGGCAATGCCTTTACCCAGAGAGGAAACGACCCCGCCGGTCACAAAAATATAATTCGTTGTCATGCTGAACCTGAGAGTTTAGGTTTAAAGACGGTGGAATAACCAGGACGGGAAAACAGTATACTGGAAACCGCTATCAGCCACAATTGATGAATCACAGCCATCCTCCAACGCATTGCTACGGCTAACATAGCGGATAGCCGTCGGCGAAATGTTGACGTGCGTCACAAAGTTGCTGCTGCGCTGAATCGAGTAAGCGAGAACGGCGACTTTATGCACAGCGCTGGAATAATCAGCGCTTCTCGTCTGATTTCACCTGCTGCCAGGCGGCTTCCATCTGCTCCAGCGTCGCGCCCGGCATCGCCAGCCCCTGCGCCGTGATGATCGCCTCAACCTGACGGAACCGGCGCTCGAATTTGTCGTTGGCTTTCTGCAGCGCGGTTTCCGCTTTGCTGCCCAGATGCCGCGACAGGTTCACCGTCGCAAACAGCAGGTCGCCAATCTCCTCCTCCAGCTTCTCGCTGTCCACTACGCTCTGCTGCGCCTCGTGCATCACCTCATCGATCTCTTCGTGCACCTTCGCCACCACCGGCCCCAGCGTGCTCCAGTCGAAGCCGACATTGTGGCAGCGCTTCTGAATCTTGTGGGCGCGCATCAGCGCGGGCAGCGCTTTCGGGATATCATCCAGCGCCGAGTGCTGGGCTTTGTCCGCCCGTTCAGCGGTTTTAATCGCTTCCCAGTTTTTCAGCACCTCATGGCTGGTTTCAGCCGTGGCATCGCTAAAGATGTGCGGATGACGGCGCTCCAGCTTGTCGCTGATGGCGTGACAGATATCCTCAAAGTTGAAGCGATCCTGTTCGCTCGCCATCTGCGCATAAAACACCACCTGAAACAGCAGATCGCCCAGCTCACCGCGCAGATCCTCAAAATCTTCGCGCTGAATGGCATCCAGCACTTCATACGTCTCTTCCAGCGTATAGGGGGCGATGGAGGCAAAGGTCTGTTCGCGATCCCACGGACAGCCCTGCTGCGGGTCGCGCAGGGTTTTCATGATGCCAAGCAGGCGATCAGTAGCGTTCATTTCAGGCGGGTCCTTAACGTGTCAGATAGGGGGCGAAGCGCGAGGCGACAGCCGGACGCTGAATCGCGTCCGGCTCGTTCAGGTGGTGCAGAGAACACCCGCGCAACCTCGTCCGGCCGGTTGCTCCGCTGGCTGCCACTCAGTGCAGGCGACGGGCGTCGATGATATCAGAGACCTGATTCAGGCGCGCCAGCACCCGTCCCAGGACCTGATGGTTGTAGATTTCGATATCCATGTCGATGGTCGCCAGCTGCTTGCGGGTGTCGCTGCGGCTTGAGACGCCCAGAACATTGACCTTCTCGTTGGCGAGAATCGTCGTGATATCGCGCAGTAAACCGCTGCGATCGTTGGCGGTGACGCGCACCACCAGCGAGTAGCCGCTGGAGTAGCTTTCGCCCCACACCGCATCGACGATACGTTCCGGCGCATGGGAGATAAGCTCCGCCAGCTGGTCACAGTCGGCGCGGTGAATCGAGATCCCGCGGCCCTGAGTGATAAAGCCAACGATGTCATCGCCGGGTATCGGCTGGCAGCAGCGGGCGATGTGGTGCATCAGATTGCCCACGCCCTCTACCACGACACGTCCGCTCTCTTTGCGGGCCGAAGGCGTATGCGCCTTCTGGGTCAGCTGACGCAGCGCTTCGCGATCTTCCTCTTCGGCGCTCGGCTTGTTCAGCTTCGCCTGCAGGAAGTTAACCATCTGGTTGAGGCGAATATCACCGCCGCCGATCGCCGCCAGTAGCTCCTCCAGCGAGGTCACGTTGTAGCGCGGCAGCAGCAATTTTTCCGCTTCGCGCAGGCTGATATCCAGCTGGTTCAGCTCGTTGTCGAGAATCTGGCGGCCGGCGACAATGTTTTTGTCGCGATCCTGCTTGCGGAACCAGTTATGGATCTTCGACCGTCCGCGGCTGGTGGTGATATAGCCCAGATTCGGGTTGAGCCAGTCGCGGCTCGGGTTCGGCTGCTTCTGCGTGATGACTTCGACCTGGTCACCCATCTGCAACTGATAGGTGAACGGCACGATGCGGCCACCGATTTTTGCGCCGATGCAGCGGTGACCGATGTCGCTGTGAATATGGTAGGCAAAGTCGAGCGGGGTCGAGCCCGCAGGCAGATCCACCACGTCACCTTTCGGGGTAAAGACGTAGACCCGGTCATCAAACACCTGACTGCGGACCTCTTCCAGCAGCTCGCCGGAGTCGGCCATCTCCTCCTGCCAGCTGATGAGCTTACGCAGCCAGGCGATACGCTCTTCGTGACCGGCCGCACCGCGCGCACTGCTGGAGGTCGGGCCCTCTTTATATTTCCAGTGCGCCGCCACGCCCAGCTCGGCGTCTTCGTGCATCTGGCGGGTACGGATCTGGATCTCCACCGTTTTGCCCTGCGGCCCTAACACCACGGTGTGAATCGACTGATAGCCGTTGGGCTTGGGGTTCGCGACATAATCGTCGAACTCGCTGGGCAGATGGCGATAGAGCGTATGCACCGTACCCAGCGCGCCGTAACAGTCCTGCAGGCGGTCGGCCACGATGCGCACCGCCCGCACGTCAAACAGCTCGTCGAAGGCCAGCGACTTCTTCTGCATCTTGCGCCAGATGCTGTAGATATGTTTCGGACGGCCATAGACTTCGGCGCGGACACCCTCTTTGGCCATCTCTTTACGCAGATTATTGACGAAATTGTCGATGTACTGCTCACGGTCAATCCGCCGCTCATGCAGTAGCTTCGCGATGCGCTTGTATTCGTCGGGATGGAGGTAGCGGAAGCAGTAATCTTCCAGCTCCCATTTGAGCTGGCCGATCCCCAGCCGGTTGGCCAGGGGCGCATAGATATTGGTGCTCTCTTTGGCGGCCAGCACCCGCTCATCTTCCGGCGCATCTTTCATTTCGCGCAGGTTCATGATGCGTTCGGCCAGCTTCAGCACCACGCAGCGGAAATCTTCCACCATCGCCAGCAGCATACGGCGGACATTATCCACCTGTTCAGATGCCATGGAGTCGTTATGGATGGCTTTCAGCTGGCGGATGGCGTCCATGTCGCGCACGCCGTGGACCAGCGAGACGATGCCTTTACCGACCGCGGTTTCCAGCTCCTCTTCGCTCACCACTTCATCGTTAGCCAGCGGGAAGATCAGCGCCGCACAGAGGCTTTCGATATCCATGCTGAGCATCGAGAGGATTTCCACCATCTCGATGCCGCGCCACAGCAGCAGCGACTGATCGGGATGGTCCTGCGTCTGCGCTTCACAGTAGCGCCAGGTCTCGGCAACGCGTTGACATGATTGCGGGTTGGCAATACCGAGACTGGCGATCCACTGGTCGAGGGCGAAATCTCCCTCGGTATTTAAATGCGCACTTCTGACCGCAACCATAACCTCTCCTGCATAACGACATACATCGCTTATGTTTTTCTGAACAGCACCATGGATTCGAGATGACGGGTATGGGGGAACATATCCAGCATCGCGACCCTTTCCAATTGGTAGCCCGCCGACAGCAATGTCTGGCTGTCGCGGGCGAGTGTGGTGGGATTACACGAAACATAGACCACGCGCTCTGGTGCAAGTTTAACCACATGCGCCATAACGCCCGCAGCCCCGGCGCGTGCCGGATCGAGTAATACCTTGTTAAATCCCTGTGCCGCCCACGGCTGGCGCGACACCTCTTCTTCCAGATTATGCTGAAAGAAACTGACATTTTTAAGATTATTCAGATCAGCATTATACGCTGCCTGCCGCACTAATGCTGCAATCCCCTCCACACCTACGACATTTTGTACGAAGATTCCTATAGGAAGTGTGAAGTTTCCCATGCCGCAAAAGAGATCCAGCACCCGGTCTTCGGGCTGCAGATCGAGCCAACTTATGGCTGTCGCCACCATCTGCTGATTCACGCCATCGTTAACCTGAATAAAATCCTGTGGACTAAAGGTTAGCTTAAGCTGATGCGCATGATAAAACGGCGTCGATGTCTGCAGGGCGGTCAGCGCATCCTCGCCCGCGTCCAGAAACAGCATCAGCTGGTGCTCATGCGAAAACTGTTCCAGTTTTTCACGATCGTCCGCATGGAGCGCATCAAGATGGCGCAGGATCATCAGCGGGCCATTGTCGGCCAGCACCAGATCCACATGACCGAGCCGACGCACCGCCCGCAGCCCGCTGAGGCAGTGGTGCAGCGGAACCAGCAATGCCTCAAGTTCGGGCACCAGAACAGGGCAGTGCTGCACATCGACCAGATCGTTGCTGGCCGCCTGCCGGAATCCCATCTGCAGCCGCTGCGCCTTGTTGTGCCACTGCAGGCCCAGCCGGGCGCGGCGGCGATAACCCCAGGGCGCCCCGGCGATGATCTCGTCGACCGGAACAGTCTGGTCTGCGGCCTGGCTCAGCATCCGGCTCAGCGCCTGGGCTTTGCTCTGCTGCTGGAGCGCCACGTCCGCATGCTGCTGCTGGCAGCCGCCGCAGCGTTCATAGTGCGGACAGGGTGGCGTCACACGTGCCGGACTGCGGCTGAGCAGTCGTGTCACTTTCGCCCGGGCAAATTGACGTTTATCCTCTGTCAGCGTGACCTCCGCCTGTTCACCCGGCAGAGCGCCCGTAACAAACAGGGTTTTGCCCTTGTGGCGCGCCACGCCCTGCCCGAACGGGTCAAGCTCATCGATGGTGACGGTGATGCGCTGTTGCGTCGTCACGCGCTGTTTTGCAACGTAAAATTGCGCCATAGTGTTCTTCTTTCTCTTTATCGATACGGCCTGCAGAGTGTCACCGACAGCCTGCACAGGGACGTTAATGCCGGAGTAGCCAGGCGACTATTATGACCAAATACAGCCTGCGGGCGCGAATGATGATTTTAATTCTGGCACCCGTGCTGATGGTTGGCCTGCTGCTCAGCTCATTTTTTGTGGTGCACCGCTACAACGAGCTGCAGCGCCAGGTCATCGATGCCGGGGCCAACATCATCGAACCGCTGGCGATCTCCAGCGAATACAGCATGACCTGGCACAACCGGGATGCCATGCGCGAACTGGTCAGCCTGCTGCATCGCCGCCATTCGGGGATCGTCCGGGCGATCTCGGTATTTGATAACCATAACCAGCTCTACGCCACTTCCAATCACAAGCAGAACCTCAGCCTGCAGCAGCAGGCTGACATCAGCGCCCTGCCCGATGATGTCTCAATGGAGCGTCACGGCAGCCTGCTGATTCTGCGCACCCCGATTACCAGCGAGCGCTACGACGCGGATGAGCTTCCCGAGGAGGACGCCAAACCCTCGGGCAATCCGCTGGGCTACGTGGCGATAGAGCTGGATCTGCAGTCGGTGCGTCTCCAGCAGTATAAAGAGGTGTTTGTCGCCACCCTGATGCTGCTCTTCTGTCTCTGCCTCGCCATGCTGTTCGCCTACCGTCTGATGCGCGACGTCACCGGGCCGATCCGCAATATGGTCACCACCGTTGACCGCATCCGGCGTGGCCAGCTCGACAGCCGCGTAGAGGGCTACATGCTGGGTGAACTCAGCATTCTCAAGAACGGCATCAACGCGATGGCGATGTCGCTCACCGCCTATCACGAAGAGATGCAGCACAATATTGATCAGGCGACTTACGACCTGCGCGAAACGCTGGAGCAGCTGGAGATTCAGAACGTGGAGCTGGATCTGGCGAAGAAGCGCGCCCAGGAAGCGGCGCGCATCAAGTCGGAGTTTCTGGCCAATATGTCCCATGAGCTGCGCACGCCGCTGAACGGGGTGCTGGGCTTCACCCGGCAGATGCTGAAGACCCAGCTGCGCACGACCCAGCGTGACTACATGCAGACCATCGAACGCTCGGCCAACAACCTGCTCAGCATTATCAACGACGTGCTCGATTTCTCGAAGCTGGAAGCGGGCAAGCTGATGCTGGAGGCGATCCCCTTCCCGCTGCGCGCCACGCTGGATGAGACGCTGGTGCTGCTCGCCCCCTCGGCGCATGAAAAGGGGCTGGAGCTGACGGTCGTGTGTGACAGCAGCGTGCCGGACAACGTGATTGGCGATGCGCTGCGCCTGCAGCAGATCCTGATTAACCTGATCGGCAACGCGATTAAGTTTACCGAGCAGGGGTATGTGGGCCTGCGCGTCGGGCAGCGTGTGATCACCCAGTCGCGCGTCGAGCTGGAGATTCAGGTAGAGGACAGCGGCATCGGCATCTCTGAACAGCAGCAGACCCAGCTGTTCCAGGCGTTCCGTCAGGCTGATGCCAGCATTTCGCGCCGCCACGGCGGAACCGGGCTGGGGCTGGTCATCACTCAGAAACTGGTGCGGGAGATGGGCGGCGATATTACCTTCAGCAGCCAGCCGGATCAGGGATCGACCTTTGTGATTCGCGTGCAGCTCGACCTTAACCCGAACGCGCCGGGGATGCCTCGCGTCCTGGAGGCGCTGTCGCACGCGCGCATCGCCTACGTGGAGGCGGACACCATCGTGGCCAGCGCGGCGCTGGAGATGCTGAGCGCCACGCCGCTGCAGATCGACTACAGCGAAACGCTGGAAGGATTGAAAGAGGCGCACTATCCGCTGCTGCTGATGGCGATGCCGGTCGATGTCAGCCAGCCTGAACTGCTCAGTGAGAGAAGAATCAACGCGCTGCTGGAGCGGGCAGATAACGTGCTGATGGCGCTGCCGAGTCCGATGATGCTGCTGGCCGATGAGCTGAAAGTGCGCGGCATTGATGGTTGCATCGCGAAGCCGATCTCCCTGACGCGCCTGCTGCCCATGTTGCTGGATCTGCACACCCGGCAGATGAGCGAACTGCCGCTCTCTCCCCGTCTGCCGCTGACGGTGATGGCGGTGGATGATAACCCCGCCAACCTCAAGCTGATTGGCGCGCTGCTGGAGGAGCAGGTGCAGAATATCCTGCTGTGCAGCAACGCCGAACACGCCATCCGGGAGGCGCGCCAGCATGCGCTGGATGTGATCCTGATGGATATTCAGATGCCTGATATTGATGGCATCCGCGCCAGCGAAATCATCCGCACCCTGCCGCATCACGCCAGTACGCCGATCGTGGCAGTCACTGCGCACGCCATCGATGGTGAACGTGAGCAGTTGATCAAGGCCGGCATGAACGACTATCTCGCCAAGCCCATCGATGAGAGCAAGTTAAGACAGCTGCTGGCGCGCTATACGCCGCCGCCAGTGGTGCCGGTGCCGGAACTGCCTGCCATTTTACCGACGCTGGACTGGCAGCTGGCGCTGCGACAGGCGGCTAACAAGCCCGACCTGGCGCGCGATCTGCTGCGGATGCTGCTGGAGTTTTTGCCGGAAGTGCACGCGAAGATCGCGCAGTTTATGGCGGATAACGACCTCAGCGCCCTGCGCGAAATCATTCATAAGCTGCATGGCAGTGCCAGCTACAGCGGCGTGCCGCGCATGAAGCAGCTCTGCCATCAGCTGGAGAAAGAGCTGCCTGAAGTCAGCGATATCGTGGCGCTGGAGCCGGAACTGCTGGAGTTGCAGGATGAGATGGAGAACGTCGCCAGAGAAGCCCGGCAGCTGCTGGGCATGACGTAAACACCGGATGCCTTCGGGGCCGCAGAGGCAGCCCCGTCAGCGCAGCGGGCGCGTTCTTACGCCCTGTTAAGCTGCGCGCTCAGACCCGCAGTGGCAGAGAGGCCCGGCGCCGGTGAGAGGGCATGAAAGCCGGCCAGCTTCAGCGTGGCCGCCACATTACGCGCCGTCATCTCGACGTTCTTTCCGGCGCTGGCGAGCGCCTCATCCAGGGTGCAGATGCTGTAGAGCACGCTGAAGACCGCATCGATGCCGTGCTGATGCACCACTCCCACATCCGCCGTCAGGCTTCCCGCGATGCCAATGACCGGCTTATTAAACCGCTTAGCGACGCTGGCGACCCCGATCGGCACCTTGCCATTAATGCTCTGGCTGTCGATACGCCCCTCTCCGGTGATCACCAGGTCGGCATCTTTCACCTGCTCCGCCAGCCCCAGCGCCTCCGTGACAATCTCAATGCCGCGCCGCAGCTCCGCGTGACAGAAGGCGTGCAGCGCAGCCCCCATCCCGCCCGCTGCGCCGCCGCCCGGAATCGTCAGTACATCAATATCGAGGTCGCGCTGAATGATCGCGGCGTAGTGCGCCAGCGCCTGATCGAGCTGCTGCACCAGCGCAGGAGTCGCCCCCTTCTGCGGACCAAATATCGCCGAGGCGCCCTCTTTGCCGGTCAGCGGATTAGTTACGTCGCAGGCCACCTCAATGCGGCAGCGCTGAAGGCGGGCGTCCAGCGCGTCGATGTCGATGCTGGCAAGCCCGGCGAGCGCCCCGCCGCCGTGGCCGATCTGCTGACCGCTGGCGTCCAGCAGCCGCGCACCCAGCGCCTGCATCATTCCGGCACCGCCATCATTAGTGGCGCTGCCGCCGATCCCGATGATGATGTGGTCGACCCCTTTATCCAGCGCATGTCTGATCAGCTCACCGGTGCCGAAGGAGGTGGTGATCAGCGGGTCGCGCTGGGAGGCGGGCACCCGCTCCAGCCCGCTGGCCGCGGCCATCTCGATATAGGCCGTTGACTCATCGCCGGAGAGGCCATAAAAGGCATCAACCTGAGTGCCCAGCGGCCCGGTCACCGTCAGCCTGACGATCTTTCCCTTCGTCGCCGCCACCATCGCTTCTACCGTGCCTTCGCCACCGTCGGCGACCGGTATTTTCACGTAATGCGCATCGGGGAAGATCTCGCGGAACCCCGCTTCAATCGCCGATGCCACATCCAGGGCGGATAAACTCTCTTTATATGAATCCGGTGCGATTACGATTTTCATAGGCAATCCGAGCGCTGTTGAGTAATTGAAACGGCTCTGAACCAGTCCGGTTCCGGAAAACCGGCACCAGGTTTTAGCGGGCGATTTCAACCTTCGCTAACTTCTCATAATAGCAGGCCAGCGCGCTGTGGTCGGCGTTACCCTGCCCGTCGTTGCGCAGCGCCTGCATCATCTCCATTACCGCCGCCGTAAGCGGCAGATGCGCGCCAATGCCGTGCGAGGTATCCAGCGCGTTCGCCAGATCCTTGATATGCAGATCGATGCGGAAGCCGGGTTTGAAGTTGCGATCCATCACCATCGGCGCTTTGGCATCCAGCACCGTACTGCCCGCCAGCCCGCCGCGAATCGCCTGATAGACCAGATCCGGATTGACCCCGGCTTTCGTCGCCAGCGACAGGGCTTCGGACATCGCCGCAATGTTCAGCGCCACAATGACCTGATTAGCCAGCTTCGTGACGTTGCCTGCGCCGATGTCGCCGGTATGCACGACCGAACCTGCCATCGCTTTCATGATGTCATAGCACTGATCAAATACCGCTTTATCGCCGCCGACCATCACCGAGAGCGTGCCCTCGATCGCTTTAGGTTCACCGCCACTGACCGGCGCATCCAGCATTTTGATCTGCTTTTCTGCCAGCGCATCGTGCACTTCCCGGCTCGCCAGCGGCGCAATCGAACTCATGTCGATCACCACCAGGCCCGGCTTCGCGCCCTCAATAATGCCCTCTTTTCCCAGACAGACCTCTTTAACCTGCGGCGAATTGGGCACCATGGTAATCACCACGTCGCACTGTTCAGCCACCTCTCTGGGCGATTTCGCCACGGTCGCACCTAGCGCCGTCAGCTCCGCTTCGTTGCTGGCGTTGTGGTCGCGCACCACCAGCGCGTAGCCGGCTTTCAGCAGATTTTTACTCATGGGTTTGCCCATAATGCCCAGGCCGATGAATCCGATTTTCATTGCGTTCCCCTTGATCAATTAGCGCTTAAATTTGTCGCACAGCGCCTGTGAGGCGTTGCGGAACATCCCGACGTCGCTGCCGACCGCCACAAAGGTGGCTCCCCACTCCAGATAGCGACGCGCGTCCGCCTCTACCGGTGCCAGAATACCGCTCGGCTTACCGGCCGCTCTGGCGCGCTCAAAAATGTGTTTAATGACGTTCAGTACCTCAGGATGCGCGGGCTGACCGAGGTAGCCCAGCGCGGCCGAGAGATCGCCCGGCCCGACAAAGATCCCGTCAACCCCGTCGACCGCCGCGATGGCGTCAATGTTGTCGACCGCCTGCTGGGTTTCGATCTGCACCAGCACCGTGATGTTGTCATTGATCTGCTGGTTATAGTCGGGCAGCGTGCCGTACATGTTGCTGCGATGGGAGACGGAGACACCGCGGATACCGGCGGGCGGATAGCGGGTTGAGGCAACGGCTTGCCGCGCCTCCTCTTCCGTTTCGACAAAGGGCACCAGAAGATTGTTGAAGCCGATGTCCAGCAGACGTTTGATGATCACCGGCTCATTGCACGGCGGCCGCACCACCGCGGCGCTCTGGCTGCCTTTCAGCGCCATCAGCTGCGGCACAAACGTCGTAATATCGTTGGGTGCATGTTCACCATCGAGTACCAGCCAGTCAAAACCGGCCAGCCCCAGGATTTCCGTGGAGATGGGACTGGCCAGCGCGCACCAGCTGCCGATCAGGGTGTCGCCCGCTAACAGGCGGCGGCGGAATCCATTGGCCCAGGCTGCATTACTCATGTTTCAACTCCTGTGACGAGGGCTTCGCGGCGGAAGCCCGGAAGATTAACGAACCAGACACGGGCGCTTGTTATCGAACGTCCAGCCCGGCACTAAAAACTGCATCGCCTCGGCGTCATCGCGTGCGCCCAGCCCCTGCTTCTGATAGAGCGCGTTGGCCTGCATCACCTGGTCCATATCCAGCTCGACGCCGAGACCCGGCTTCTGCGGCACCTGCACCATGCCGCCTTTGATCTGGAACGGCTCTCTGGTCAGGCGCTGATTGCCCTCCTGCCAGATCCAGTGCGTATCGATGGCGGTGATCGCGCCCGGTGCGGCCGCAGCCACATGGGTGAACATCGCCAGCGAAATGTCGAAGTGGTTATTCGAGTGAGAGCCCCAGGTCAGGCCGAAGTCGTGGCACATCTGCGCCACCCGCACCGAGCCCTGCATCGTCCAGAAGTGCGGATCGGCCAGCGGAATGTCTACCGACTGCAGCGACAGGGTATGGCCCATCTGCCGCCAGTCGGTGGCGATCATATTGGTGGCTGTCGGCAGGCCGGTCGCGCGGCGGAACTCCGCCATCACTTCGCGGCCGGAGTAGCCCTGCTCAGCGCCACAGGGATCTTCCGCGTAGGCCAGCACATCCCTGAGCTGTTTACCGAGGATGATCGCCTCGTTGAGCGACCAGGCGCCGTTGGGATCGAGCGTAATCCGTGCGTCGGGGAAACGCTTCGCCAGCGCCGTCACCGCTTCGGCCTCTTCGCCGCCGCGCAGGACGCCGCCTTTCAGCTTGAAGTCGTTGAAGCCATATTTCTCGTAAGCCGCTTCCGCCAGGCGCACCACCGCATCCGGGGTGAGCGCCTCTTCGTGGCGCAGCCGGTACCAGTCGCACGGATCGTTCGGCTGGCTCTGATACGAGAGCGACGTCCTGGTGCGGTCGCCGATATAGAACAGGTAGCCGAGCATCTCCACCCGGTCGCGCTGCTGCCCGTCGCCCAGCAACGAGGCGACGTTAACCCCCAGGTGCTGGCCCAGCAGGTCAAGCAGCGCCGCCTCAATGCCGGTCACCACATGGATCGTGGTGCGCAGATCAAACGTCTGGTTGCCGCGTCCGCCAGCATCGCGGTCGGCAAAGGTGGAGCGCACCAGGCTGAGGGTATTTTTGTACTCGCCCAGCGTTTTACCGATCACCAGCGCCGCGGCATCCTCCAGCGTCTGGCGGATTTTTTCGCCGCCCGGAATTTCACCGACGCCGGTGTGGCCGGCGTTATCCTTAATGATCACAATGTTGCGGGTAAAGAATGGTGAGTGCGCACCGCTGAGGTTCAGCAGCATGCTGTCGTAGCCTGCCACCGGGATGACCTGCATGGCGGTTACTTTCGGTGTTGAACTCATCTCCTGCTCCTTATGCTGTTTTGCGGCCAAATGCCGGGCGCTTGCGATCAAACGTCCAGCCCGGGATCAGATACTGCATCGCCGTCGCGTCGTTTCGCGCCCCGGCGGGCAGAGCGTGATAAAGCTGGCTGGCTTTATTCACCTGATCCCAGTCAAGCTCGACACCCAGACCCGGTGCCTCCGGCACGGCGATCTTACCGTTGCGAATCTGCAGCGGATTTTTCGTCAGGCGCTGATCGCCCTCCTGCCAGATCCAGTGCGTATCAATCGCCGTCGGGTTGCCCGGCGCGGCGGCGCCGACATGGGTAAACATCGCCAGCGAAATATCGAAGTGATTGTTGGAGTGACAGCCCCAGGTCAGCCCCCACTCGTCGCACAGCTGGGCTACCCGCACCGCCCCGCTGAGCGTCCAGAAGTGGGGATCGGCCAGCGGGATATCGACCGCGTTGAGCATCACCGCGTGGTTCATCTCACGCCAGTTGGTGGCGATCATATTGGTGGCGACCGGCAGGCCGGTGGCGCGCCGGAACTCGGCCATCACTTCGCGTCCCGAATAGCCCTGTTCCGCACCGCAGGGATCTTCGGCGTAGCTCAGCACATCCTGCATCCCCTTACAGAGCGCTATCGCCTCATCCAGCCGCCAGGCGCCGTTGGGATCGACCGTGATGCGGGCGTCGGGGAAGCGCTGTTTCAGCGCCGCCGCCGTCGCGATCTCCTGCTCACCCGGCAGCACGCCGCCCTTGAGCTTGAAGTCTCTGAAGCCATACTTATCCTGTGCCGCCTCGGCCAGCCTGACGACAGCCTCACTGGTCAGCGCCTCCTGATGACGCAGGTGATACCAGTCGTGCGTAGCCTGCTCTCCCGACTGATAGGGCAGATCGGTTTTGCGGCGGTCGCCGAGATAGAACAGATAACCCAGCACCGTGACCTCGTCCCGCTGTTTGCCCGGTCCCAGCAGCTCGGCCACCGGCACGCCCAGGCACTGTCCCAGCAGGTCAAGCAGCGCCGCTTCCAGCGCCGCGACCGCATTGACCCGCAGCTCAAAGGTCCAGGCACCGTTGCCAAAGGTGGTGAAATCAGCCGACTGGTTGCCCTGATGGACCTGCTGCACCAGACGATTCATCCGGGCGATCTGCTGACCTTTTACCTGCGGAATGGCCGCGACCAGCGTCTGATAGATGGTGTCGCCGCCGGGCGCTTCACCGACGCCGGTGTGTCCGGCGCTATCGGTGAGCACCACCAGGTTACGGGTGAAGCAGGCGTTGTGCGCGCCGCCAATGTTAAGCAGCATGCTGTCGTAGCCCGCGACCGGAATGACCTGCATCGCCGTGATTACCGGTGAGCTTTGTGTGTTCATGAGGCGTCCTTACCGGTCCAGGGTTTCAGTTCGACACGCCTGATGTCACCGGCGATCACCAGGAAGCTGAATGCGGCGACAAAGGCATGGATGCCGACGTAGAGCAGCGCCCCTTCAAAGGATCCGCTGGTGGCAATGATGTAGCCGATGGCGATAGGCGTCACGATGCCGGAGAAGTTACCGAACATGTTGAACAGACCGCCGCTCAGGCCGCTGATCTCTTTCGGTGCCGTATCCGCCATCACCGCCCAGCCCAGCGCGCCAATGCCTTTGCCGAAGAACGCCAGCGCCATAAAGAACACCACCATCCATTCGGTGTCGGTGTAGTTACACATCACCATCGAAATAGAGAGCAGCATGCCCAGCACAATAGGGGTTTTCCGCGCGATATTCAGCGAACCGGTTTTGCGCATCAGCCAGTCGGAGATCACCCCGCCCAGCACGCCGCCGAGGAAGCCACACACCGCCGGAACCGAGGCAACGAAGCCCGCTTTCAGGATCGACATGCCGCGCGCCTGCACCAGATAGACCGGGAACCAAGTGATAAAAAAGTAGGTTAAGGCGTTAACACAATACTGACCGAGGTAGATCCCCAGCATCATGCGGGAAGTGAGCAGCTGCTTGATCTGAAACCACTTCTCACTCCAGCTTATTTTGCGGGTCTCTTTTCTGGCGTCCATGTTGATCAGCGCACCGCCCTGCTCCATGTACGCCAGTTCGGCTTTATTGACGCCGGGATGGTCATTAGGATCGTGGATCACCTTCAGCCAGATGAAACTGAGGATGATGCCCAGCCCGCCCATAAACCAGAACACATGCGCCCAGCCCACTTCGGAGACCAGCCAGCCCATGATGGGCGCGAAGATCACAGTGGCGAAGTACTGTGCCGAGTTGAAGATCGCCACGGCCGTGCCACGCTCCTGCGCCGGGAACCAGGCCGCCACGATGCGGCTGTTGCCGGGGAAGGAGGGCGCTTCGGCCAGACCGACCAGGAAACGCAGAATGAACAGCGACATGACGATGCCAAAGCCGCTGAAGATATCGACGAAGCCCTGCAGCAGGGTGAACAGCGACCAGGTGAAGATGCTCCAGAAATAGACCCGTTTCGATCCGAAGCGGTCGAGCAGCCAGCCGCCCGGGATCTGACCGATCACATAAGCCCATGAGAAGGCAGAGAAGATATAGCCGAGTCCGACTGAATCCAGGCCGATATCTTTAGACATCGCCGAACCGGCAATGGAAATGGTGGCGCGGTCACCGTAGTTGAATGAGGTGACGATAAACAACATCACCACAATCCAGTAACGGGCGTTGGTGCGTTTCTGCACCGTTTCCGCGGTCTGGCTGAAACTATTCATGATGCACTCCTGAAATATAGCGTGAGCTACATTCGCTCTGACTGCATACACATCGCGTTGGGTATCAGAGAGAAGTTGGGTTAAACACGGCGATTTTTTGTTCTGGCAAACCTTTATTTATTCACCCGGCGTCTGGCGAATGCGGCGATTCAGGCGCCCTGTCGCCTTTTCCGGATGAGTAATACGTCGTGACAGATAACCTGACTTTGGCTAACGGGACTCAGTATAGGAACAGCCTGCGGCCAGCACATTGGCGCATTGCCCTGGAATAACGAAGGTGTGGAAGGGATTCTCTTGCGGATGCACAAAAGCCTGCGGGATGGCTCACGAAAGTGCGTTTTTCATCGTCGATCAGCGCCTCTGGTAACGCTTTCCCCCGCTGTTTGTGAGGGTCTTCACTTGCTTTTGGATAACCGACCCAAAACCAGGGAATGAATCTCCTGAATGGTGGACATTTGCACAATGCGCGCTCCGGCGCTGCTCCTTATACTGAAGCTGGCAAACCCCGTGTGACAGGTCAAATCATTACAGCGTGCCGCATCACGCCGGCACGACAGAGGTAAGGTAAGCGATGAATCCTAAAACAGATGAACGACCGCTCTATATCAAAGTCCATGAGCACGACAACGTGGCCATTGTGGTAAACAGCCTGGGTCTGCCCGCCGGAACCCGGTTTGCTGACGGGCTGACGCTGACGGAGCATGTGCCACAGGGTCACAAGGTAGCGCTGAGTGCAATCCGCCAGGGCGAGGCGATCCTGCGTTATGGCGAAGTGATTGGCTATGCGCTGCGGGATATCGCTCAGGGGAGCTGGATTGATGAGTCGCTGGTCGCGCTGCCGGATGCCCCGCCGCTGGCCAGCCTGCCGCTGGCCACACAGGTGCCGCCTGCCCTGCCGCCGCTGGAGGGCTATACCTTCGAGGGCTACCGCAATGCGGATGGCAGCGTCGGCACGCGCAATCTGCTCGGCATAACCACCAGCGTGCACTGCGTGGCGGGCGTGGTCGATCATGTCGTACAGATTATTGAGCGGGAGCTGCTGCCGCGTTATCCCAACGTAGATGGCGTGGTCGCCCTGAATCACCTCTATGGCTGCGGCGTCGCAATCAACGCGCCCGCGGCGGTGGTGCCGATTCGCACTATTCATAACCTGGCGCTGAACGCCAATTTCGGCGGCGAAGTGATGGTCGTCGGCCTGGGCTGTGAGAAGTTACAGCCGGAGCGTCTGCTGACCGGCACCGCTGACGTGCAGGCGATCTCACTGGACGACAGCGACATCGTGCGTCTGCAGGATGAAAAGCTGGTGGGTTTCGGTGCGATGGTACAGGAGATCCTGCAGGTCGCGGAGCGGCATCTTCAGCGGCTGAATCAGCGCCAGCGCGAAACCTGCCCCGCGGCCGAGCTGATTGTCGGCATGCAGTGTGGCGGCAGCGATGCGTTCTCCGGCGTGACGGCCAACCCGGCAGTGGGCTTTGCCTCCGATCTGCTGGTGCGCTGTGGCGCAACGGTGATGTTCTCGGAAGTGACCGAGGTTCGCGATGCGATTCATCTGCTGACGCCGCGGGTAATCAATCAGGAGGTCGGTAAGCGCTTGCTGGAGGAGATGGCCTGGTATGATGACTATCTCGACCAGGGACAGACCGATCGCAGTGCGAACCCGTCGCCAGGCAATAAAAAGGGCGGACTCGCCAACGTGGTGGAAAAGGCGCTTGGCTCTATTGCCAAGTCGGGCCGCAGCGCCATTGTCGAAGTGCTCTCACCCGGCCAGCGCCCCACGCGACGCGGCCTGATCTATGCGGCGACCCCCGCCAGCGATTTTGTCTGCGGTACGCAGCAGCTGGCCTCCGGCATTACCCTGCAGGTCTTTACCACGGGCCGCGGAACGCCCTATGGCCTGGCGGCGATCCCGGTGATTAAGATGGCGACACGAAATGCGCTGGCTGAGCGCTGGCACGATCTGATGGATATCAATGCCGGGACGATCGCCACCGGCGAAGAGAGTATTGAACAGGTGGGCTGGCGACTGTTTGAACTGATTCTGGATATCGCCAGCGGCCGCAAGCAGACCTGGTCCGATCGCTGGGGGATCCGTAATCAGCTGGCGGTATTTAATCCGGCGCCGGTCACCTGATCGTGCGGCGCCCGGGCCGGGCTTATCTGCGGACGGCCAGCCGCGATAAGCCTGGCGGCGGCGTCAGAGCTGTGCCCCCCAGGCCTCAACCCAGGGCGAGGTGACCACTTCCGGCTCCGGATTTTCCGTGGCATCCACCAGCAGCGTCTCGCCAACCCGCTGTGCGCCCTGCTCCTGCAGCAGCGCATCGAAGGCTTTGCCCGCGCCACAAAAATGCTCATAGCTGCTGTCACCCAGCGCAATTACGCCATAGCGCAGCGCAGGCTGATGTCCCAGCTTATCTTTAATCGCGTGGAACAGACCGGAAAGGGTGTCGGGAAAATCGCCCTGACCGGTGGTCGAGGTGATGATCAACGCCACATCGTGACTAAACGCCTGCCAGTCGGCCAGCGTCGCATCCTCAAACAGGGTCACGCTGTGTCCCTGCTGCTGCAGAATCGGTTCCGCCTCTTCCGCCGCCAGCAGCGCATTGCCGTATACCGTGCCTACAAAAATGCCAATCTTTGCCATCTGCTTTCTCCCTTATTCTGAAACCTTATCCTCGCCTGGCGCGGCGGCAAACTCAACCCGCGGCACCTCCGGCAGCGTATCCTGCCAGCCAAACTGGCTCATCAGATTCTGCCAGACGCTATCCAGCCCGGCGCGTATCAGCAGAGGCTCACCGGTGACCGGATGGGTCAGCGCCAGGCTGCTGGCGTGCAGCATCAGCCGGTTCGCACCAAAGTGCTGCGCGGCCCCCCGGTTCTGCCGCAGATCGCCGTGCGCCGAATCGCCAATAATCGGATGGCGCAGGTGTGACATATGGCGACGCAGCTGATGCTTGCGGCCGGTGCGGGGTGAGAGTTCGACCAGGCTGTACCGCGAAGTGGAATAACGGCCAATGCCGACCGGCATCTCGGCGGTCGCCATGACCTGATAATCGGTGATCGCCGACTGGGCAGTCAGCGGTTCGCTGGCGTGCTTGTCCGCGATCTTGTCCCGCTCTTCCACCAGCGGATAGTCGAGCGTCCCGCTGCTCTCCAGCCAGCCGCGCAGGACGGCGTGGTAAGTTTTCTGCATCTGATGCTGTTCAAACTGCTGGGACAGCAGCCGACCGACCTCGCTGGAGAGCCCCATCAGCAGCACGCCTGACGTGGGTTTATCCAGCCGATGCGCGGTAAAGACATGCTGGCCGATCTGGTCGCGCACGGTCTGCATCACAAACACCGTTTCATGCCGATCCAGCCAGCTGCGATGAACCAGCCAGCCGCTGGGTTTGTTGACCGCCACCAGCCACTCATCCTGATAGACTATTTCCAGCATCAGTGAGCCGCATCCCGGAGCAGTGCATCGAGCTGACGCAGGGTGAGCAGCAGCGGCGCAATACCCGGTTGATCAGGCACCAGCGCTACTTCGTAATAGGGGGCAACGGCAAAGTTCTGCGGTAACGGATGCTGCGCCGCAATCAGAGCGTGCATCCGCGGGATCAGCACCCACTGCAGCCACTGGAGGGGTTCCAGCGTATCCAGGCAGAAGGGTTCACGGCTGTCCAGCGCGCCTTCCGGCGGCGGCGTACTCTGCCAGAGTTGATGTTCACGCATCACCGCTTCCAGCTGTTCCAGCCTCTGCGTAATCAATTGTTCAGGCGCCATGCGCTACCTCCAGCGAGCCGTCAAAAATGGGCGGCAAGCATACCATTAGTTGGCACAGGCACAAAAAAAGGGAGCACTGTATAAACAGTGCTCCCGGTTCGTTTGCAGCTATCCCGCTACGTTAGTGCTCCCTGCTCTTCCATGACAACTTGTCCCGTGCGAACTCCTGTCGCGCATCGTCCTGATGTATCCTTAGCGTCCTGGCCCACCACCTCTTCTGAGGGGCTCTCATTCTCCATCCTGGAGGTGTCCCTTGCTCAATCCTGAGCGATCCTGTTTCATCCTGAAACCTTCCGTGTGCCGTAAACTCCGTTACGTTCCCGCCTCATGGCTTATCATCGTCCTGACGATTCCGTTTCCTGAGCATCCTGCAGCGAGAAACATTTTGACAGAACGCGTAAAGCGCACAAGGGACTTGCGGCAAAACTTTACGAAATGTGCGGTGCAGTTTCGGATAATCGCCATTAAGTTTATGATTCACAATATTTTTACATTCCGGCCTTCCGGATGTCTCAGGAGCAATGTGGCGATCTCTCACAGTATATGTAAGAGATCTCTCACAAGCGCAGCGGCAGATCACTGAAAGTCAGTTGATAACCGGTTGTAATGACTTAAGAAATATCTCAAGGCTTTCGGCCAGGATCCGGCGCTGTTTTCGCCCCGGCTGCTCCAGAATGACCTCGCCGGTCAGATTCGAGATCGAGACGATCTCCTCTTCGGAATCGGTGGTGGCAATGAACAGCGTCGGCGACTGTCTGAGCCGGCGCTGCATCACCAGATGCCCAATCAGATTCTCCTGCAACCGCACAAAATCCTCTTCACTCCAGACCTGCAACAGGGTCAGCGACTGCTCGCCCAGCGTGGCTCGCATGTCGCCCGCTAACTGCGTGGTGTAGAACGTCGTGATCGACGGCTGAAGCTGAAGATCGATGGCCCGCTCAATGGCATCCAGCGTCGGCGGCAGTGAAAACGGCTGCGGCTGCCAGAGAACCTGCTGGTCGCGATCTTCCCGCGCACAGGGCGACGGCACACCATAGAGATCGCTGCTGGCCGGGGCGTGACCGGTCTGCTGAAGCCAGTGCTGGCAGTAGCGCTGGGTAAAGTCGCGCAACGCGGCGGCAGTTTGCTGCATCATTCATATTCTCACTTCTGATGGGTTACACTTAGCCACTTTGATTAATTTTGGTGGTAACCGCAATGACTACTCACGAACAGGATCAGGCACTCAGCAACCTGACGCTGGGCAAACCCACAGCCTATCACGATCGCTATGATAATGGCTTACTGCAGGCCGTGCCGCGCAGCCTGAACCGTGAACCCCTTGGCCTGTTTCCCGACAGCCTGCCCTTTACCGGCGGCGATATCTGGACCCTGTATGAGCTGTCATGGCTGAACAGCAAGGGCCTGCCGCAGGTCGCCGTGGGTGAAGTGGTGCTGGATGCGCAGAGCCGCAACCTTATCGAGTCCAAGAGTTTCAAACTCTACCTGAACAGCTTCAACCAGACCCGCTTTGCCGACTGGGGCGAGGTGCGTCAGACGCTGGAGCGCGACCTGAGCGCCTGCGCAGAAGGTGAAGTCCGGGTTGCGCTGTTCCGGCTCAGTGAAGTGGAAGGTCAGCCAATCGGGCACTTTGAGGGCTGCTGTATTGATGAGCAGGATATCACCATCGAGGATTATCGCTTCAATGCTGACTATCTGGCCGATGCCGCAGGCAGCGAACGCGTCGAAGAGACCCTGGTCAGCCATCTGCTCAAGTCAAACTGCCTGATCACGAACCAGCCCGACTGGGGTTCGGTGATGATCCGTTACTCAGGCCCGCGCATCGATCGTGAGGCTCTGCTGCGCTATCTGATCTCATTCCGCCAGCACAACGAGTTTCATGAGCAGTGCGTCGAGCGCATCTTTAATGATGTGATGCGTTTCTGTCATCCGGACACCCTGACGGTGTATGCGCGCTACACGCGCCGTGGCGGGCTGGACATCAACCCGTGGCGCACCAATGTGCCCTTCACGCCCGGTTTTTCACGGCTGGTTCGTCAGTAGTTTGCGAGATTTCTCGCAGGCTGCAGGCTGCGCGCGCAGTTCCGCTTGAGCTGTGCAGGCTGACAAGGCTACTCTGGTGATGGCGGCAACGTATGGATGCCGCCCCGGGATTTTCGTCACTGCCGTTGCAGTGCCAACACGCACCCAGGCGGGTGTAAAGGAGCTCATTTGATTACCCACATCAGCCCTCTTGGCTCAATGGATCTGCTCTCGCAGCTGGAAGTCGATATGCTCAAGCGCACAGCCAGCAGCGACCTCTACCAGCTGTTTCGCAATTGCTCTCTGGCCGTGCTTAACTCCGGCAGCCAGACCGACAGCAGCCACGAACTGCTCTCCCGCTTTGAAAATTTCGACATCAATGTGCTGCGCCAGGAGCGCGGCGTGAAACTGGAGCTGATCAATCCGCCGGAAGAGGCGTTTGTGGATGGCCGCATTATCCGCTCGCTGCAGGCGAACCTGTTTGCCGTGCTGCGTGACATCCTGTTTGTCAGCGGACAGCTCAACTCGCCGGGGCGGCTTACCGCAGCCGAAGAGAACGATTCCGTTACGATCACCAACACCGTGTTTTCCATTCTGCGCAATGCGCGGGCCCTGCATATCGGTGAAGATCCCAATACGGTGGTCTGCTGGGGCGGTCACTCCATCAACGCCGTTGAGTATCAGTACTGCCGCAACGTCGGAACGCAGCTCGGATTGCGCGAGCTGAACATCTGTACCGGCTGCGGGCCGGGTGTAATGGAAGCGCCGATGAAAGGCGCCGCGGTCGGCCATGCGCAGCAGCGCTACCGTGACAGCCGCTTTATCGGCCTGACCGAACCCTCAATCATTGCGGCAGAACCGCCGAACCCGCTGGTGAACGAGCTGATCATCATGCCGGACATCGAAAAACGTCTGGAAGCGTTCGTGCGCATCGCGCATGGCATCATCATTTTCCCGGGCGGCGTCGGCACCGCAGAGGAGCTGCTCTATCTGCTGGGCATCCTGATGAATCCGCAGAACAACGACCAGCTGCTGCCGCTGATTCTGACCGGCCCCGAGGAGAGTGCCGACTACTTCCGCGTGCTGGATGATTTCATCGTCAACACGCTGGGCAAACAGGCGCGTAAGCATTATCAGATCATCATCAACGATGCAGCAGAAGTGGCGCGTCTGATGAAGAAAGCGATGCCCCAGGTTAAAGAGAACCGTCGCGAAACCGGCGATGCGTATAGCTTTAACTGGTCGATTCGCATTGAACCCGATCTGCAGGTGCCGTTCCTGCCGACCCACGAGAATATGGCTAACCTCAATCTCTATACCAATCAGGCACCTGAAAAACTGGCTGCCGACCTGCGTCGCGCCTTCTCAGGCATCGTCGCCGGTAACGTCAAAGAGATGGGGATCCGCGAGATCCGTGAGAAGGGCCGCTACAGGCTGCATGGCGATCCCGACATCATGCATCGGATGGATGAACTGCTGCAGGGATTTGTGGCACAGCAACGTATGAAACTGCCCGGCTCCGCCTATATCCCCTGCTACGAAATTATCAAATAAACCAGGAGGCAGCCTGCGGGCTGCCCTTACGCTCATGGCTTTTCATCTTGTTATTATCGATGCCCTCAATCTGATTCGCCGTCTGCACGCGGTGCAGGGTTCGCCCTGCGTGGACGGCTGCGTGGCCGCGCTGCGTCAGGTGCTGGGTCACACCCGACCCACGCACGCGGTCGCCGTGTTTGATGGCGAAGCGCGTCATCAGGGCTGGCGTCACCAGCTGCTGCCCGATTACAAAAGCGGCCGCCCCCCTATGCCCGATGACCTGCAGGCGGAAATTCCGGCGTTGCAGGCGGCCTTTCGCATGGCGGGCGTCAGCTGCTGGATCGCTGGCGATGATGAGGCGGATGACCTCGCGGCCACGCTGGCGGTGAAAATGGCCCAGGCCGGACATCAGGCCACCATTGTCTCCACAGATAAAGGGTACTGTCAGTTGCTGGCACCCGACATCCGCATCCGCGACTATTTTCAGAAACGGTGGCTCGACCTGCCCTTTATTGAAGCGGAATTTGGCGTGGCTCCGGAGCGACTTCCCGACTACTGGGGACTCTGCGGGATCAACAGCAGTAAGATCCCCGGTATCGCCGGCATTGGCCCGAAAAGCGCGAAACAGCTGCTGGCAGAATTTCACACGCTTGAAGGGATCTATCAGCACCTGGAGCAGGTGCCCGCAAAGTGGCGGGAAAAGATTGCGGAAGGCCAGCGCATAGCCGGGATCAGCCGCGAGGTCGCGACGCTGAAGCGGGATCTGGTGTTACAGGGAAACCTGAATACGCTGCGTTATAGCGGCTGAGTGCGGCTGCACTCAGCCCGGCGATTAACGTTCGTCGCGACGGCCACCGATAGCGGCCCAGATCCGGCGTACGTGCACCGTTACCTCTTCGCGATCGTGATAGAGCTGGCGGGCGCGGATCTGCACATTGATGCCCTCATTATCAAAGCGTTCCTGCATCATCGCCAGATTCTGCGTCACCTCTTCGTAACGCTTCTTCATCGGCAGCTTCAGGTTGAAGATCGCTTCGCGGCACCAGCCGTTAACCAGCCAGTCGGTCATCAGGTTAGCCACGCGCACCGGCTTCTCAACCATGTCACACACCAGCCAGCTGATGTTGTTGCGGGGCGGCCGGTATTTAAAGCCATCGGCCTTTTCGTGCATCACCTGGCCGGTATCCATCAGACTCGGCGCCATCGGCCCGTTGTCCACCGCATAGACCATCATGCTGCGCTGAACCAGCTGATAGGTCCAGCCGCCCGGACAGGCACCGAGATCCACCGCATACATGCCGCTGGCTAAACGCTCATCCCACTCATCTTCCGGGATAAAGACGTGAAACGCCTCTTCCAGCTTCAGCGTGGAGCGGCTTGGCGCATCGGCGGGGAACTTAAGCCGTGGGATCCCCATATACAGCGGTGAGCTGTTTTCGCGGAAGGAGTAGCCGACGTAACAGGTGCCTGGCGCAATGAAGAACACATGCACCACCGGGCGTTTCGGGCTCTCATAATTGAGCAGGATCTTACTTTCACGCAGGGCGGCGCGCAGCGGAACGGTGAACTTACGACAGAATTTCGTCAGCTCTTTGGCTTCGTTGGTGTCCGGCACCTCAACACGCAGTTCGCCCCCCTTTTCCACCACGCCGGTCAGCATGCCGACGATCGGGGTGATGCGATCCTCCTGCGGCAGATCACGCAGCAGTTCGCCGACAACCAGCATCTGCCGGGCAAAAATCAGCTCATCAAACGGCAGCTCACGCGCCAGGCGCTCGGCATCTTCGAACTGGTAGCACTCAAACAACACATAACCGGCGTCATCTTTGACCCGCGGAAAACCGTAGATCTCGCGTTCAGCGGCTCTGGCGCTGATCTCAGCTGCACACTCTTTTTCAAAACCGGGACGACAATAGAGTAAAACTTTATTCATGGCGTTCTGCCTTTCGTTTAAGACGCAGCGCGCCAATCAACATCAATACCCAACCGGCGAGGAAACAGACTCCGCCCACTGGCGTGATAAAAACCCAAAACTTCAGATGTGACAGCGCCAGACAATAGAGGCTGCCACTGAACAACACGGTGCCGAGCGCCATCAGCGCACTGCTCCAGTAAAACCAGATATTGGCGCGACGTAACATCGCGGCCCCCAGCCCCATCACCGCTAAGGTGTGATAAGCCTGATATTCCAGCCCGGTATGGATCCAGGCCATTTCAGCTGCGCCAAGCGACCGGCTCAGCACGTGGGCACCAAAGGCGCCAAACGCCACCAGCAGAAACCCGCTGATCGCGGCAAAAATAAACATGGCACGACTGGACATTCACCAATCCTCAGGATGATTTTGCATCTTAATCCAATTAAATCAGGATGTTATTGTTGGTACCGAAAGCGGAATTTTTCTTGTTCTGTTGCGGCTTTTGCCAGGATCCACTGTCGGAAGGCGGCTATTTTACCCAGTTCTGCCTGACTGTCATGACAAACCAGATAAAAAGCATTTTTACTGACCAGCACATCGTTAAATGGGCAGATCAAGCGTCCGGCCTCAATCTCACTCTGCGCCATCACATTGTTCGCCAGCGCGACCCCCTGTCCATGAATGGCTGCCTGCAGCACCATCGCGCTGTGGCTGAAGATCGGTCCCTGCTGCACATTAATATGCTGCAGCCCCAGCTGACGGATATAGGATTGCCAGTCGCGGCGCGAGGCGTCGTGCAGCAGGGTAAAGCGCGACAGATCCATCGGCGTTTTCAGCGGATTGTCGCCGGTCATCAGCGATGGCGAGCAGACCGGCAGCAGATATTCGGCATAGAGTTTTTCGACCCGCAGCCCTGGCCAGTTACCGCGCCCATAGAAAATTGCCACATCGACATCGTCGGCCAGTTTCTCTTCGTCGCGGTCCACGGCCTGGATGCGTACGTCGATCCCCGGATAAGCCATATTAAAGCTGGAGAGACGTGGAACCAGCCACTGAATAGCAAAACTCGGCAGCAGACTGACGGTCAGGGCCCCCTTGGCACTGCGCGCCTGCAGTTTGCGGGTCGCTTCATTGATGGCAGAGAAAATCTCTTTGATATCGAGATAGTAGCTTTGTCCTTCCTCGGTCAGTAACAGCGAACGATTCCTCCGGCGAAACAGCTTTAACCCCAGAAAATCTTCCAGAGATTTTATCTGATGGCTTACAGCAGCCTGGGTGACAAACAGCTCTTCAGCGGCTTTGGTAAAGCTTAAATGGCGTGCGGCTGCGTCAAAAACACGCAGTGCGTTGAGGGGAGGAAGGCGTTTCGACATGGTTTTCCGTATCCGGCGCGGCGAAAAATACGCGGGCTTATACAAAGCGTTTACGTATTAGAATTTTTAATCCGAGGCATTATAATTTGTCCGTTGAGGAACCACCAGCAAATACCTATAGTTGCCGCACTTCCAGAGCCGGAACGAAAAGTTTTTAGATTTGTGAGTGAGTTCGCAGATTTTCTGAAAACTTTTGGCTTGTGGTCGTGATGTTGTGTTTGCAATTTTTGATCCGACGATTGCGGATCGAACTCTTAATTCCTGTAGATTTACCCTGTCTGTCCATAGTGATTTTAAATAGCACCGCAAATTGCGGTGCTTTTTTTTTGCTCTTACTGGCCTGATTCAACCATCTCTTTGACGTCGGAGCGGTTGATCTGCTGCTCGTTGCCATTCGCATCTTTATAGCTGATCATACCGGTGTCGGTATCGACCTTCGGCTTGCCGGCAGCCACAATAGTACGGCCATCATTGGTATGCATAACGTAGTTGCTTGAACAGGCGCTCAGGGTGAAAGCCAGGGTACACACGGCCAGTACTGCGGTAAGTTTATTCATCTGCTATCTCCTTGTAGATTGATTGCATTAAACCGCCCGCGTTACGCTAATCAGAGGCAGCCGAAAAAGTGAGATCGACTACGAAACGTTCCGTCGTTATGCGGGTCTGGTTCAAACCTTGCAATATTCAGCATAACGCGCTTTTTCAGCTTTGCCAGACGCAGACCATTCTTTCAGTTTGGTCCTAATTATTCTCATCATGGACCCGGCATGACCGCATTTAATCCCATCACTTTTCGCCAGCAGTTTCCCGCGCTCACGGACGCCGGGGTTTATCTCGACAGCGCCGCAACCACGCTGAAACCCCACGCCGTCATTGAAAGTACGCAGCAGTTTTACAGCCTCAGTGCCGGTACGGTGCATCGCAGCCAGTTTGCTGCCGCTCAGGCCCTGACGCAGCGCTATGAGCAGGCGCGCCGCCAGGTGGCCCGCTGGCTTAATGCCGCTGACGACCGTGAAATTGTCTGGACGCGCGGCACCACCGAAGCGATAAATCTGGTAGCTAACAGCTGGCTGCGCCCACGCCTGCAGCCGGGTGATGAGATCGTGGTCAGCGAAGCGGAGCATCACGCCAATCTGGTTCCGTGGCTGATGGCCGCCAGAGCCTGCGGTGCCCGCGTCGTGAAATGGCCGTTAGGTCCGGATCGCCTGCCGGATATCAGCCAGTTACCTGCCCTGCTTAACAGCAGGACGCGCCTGCTGGCCGTGAGTCAGATGTCGAACGTTACCGGCGGCTGTCCCGATCTTGGCCAGGCGATAGCGCTGGCCCATGGCGTAGGAGCGAAGGTCATGGTCGACGGCGCGCAGGGCGTGGTGCACTGCCCGCCGGATCTCCAGGCGCTCGACATCGACTTTTACGCCTTTTCCGCCCATAAGATTTACGGGCCGATGGGGATTGGCGCGCTGTATGGCAAGGCGGAGCTGCTGGAGGCGATGGTGCCGTGGCAGGGCGGCGGCAAAATGCTGACCCAGGTCGATTTCAGTGACTTTACCCCGCAGCCGGTGCCCTGGCGTTTTGAGGCGGGCACGCCAAATGTGGCGGGCGTCGTGGGGTTGAGTGCCGCGCTGAGCTGGCTGTCGCAGTATGATCTGCCGCAGGCGGAGCGCTGGAGTCAGCAGCTCGCCACCCAGGCAGAGGAACAGCTGGCGGCACTGCCCGGCTTTCGCAGTTTCCGCTGTGGAAACGCCAGCCTGCTGGCGTTTGAGTTTGAGGGCCTGCATCACAGCGATCTGGTGACGCTGCTGGCGGAACAGGGCATCGCTCTGCGCGCCGGTCAGCACTGTGCGCAGCCGCTGATGGCGGCGCTCGGCGTCAGCGGTACGCTGCGCGCCTCTTTTGCCCCCTATAATCATCTGCAGGATGTTGAAGCGCTGGTGCACGCCATGAAGCATGCCATCTCGCTGTTATTGGAGTTTTAATTATGTGTTCATTGCCGTTAGCGCCACATCCGTTTGGCGCAGAGATCACTGTCGCTACCCTGAAGGAGCGCTTCGGTCGCTTTCATCAGTGGGAAGATCGTTATCGTCAGCTGATTCAGCTGAGCCGCCAGTTGCCCGCGATGCCAGAAGAGCTGAAGCGCGCAGAGATTGAACTGAGCGGGTGTGAGAATCGGGTCTGGCTGGGCAGCCAGCGACAGGCGGCGGGTACGCTGCATTTCTATGGCGACAGCGAAGGACGGATTGTGCGGGGCCTGCTGGCAGTGCTGCTGACCGCGGTTGAGGGGCAGACGCCCCAGCAGCTGCTGGCCAGCGATCCTCTGCAACTCTTTGATGAACTGGGTCTGCGCGCCCAGCTCAGCGCGTCGCGCAGCAGCGGCCTGCAGGCGCTGGCCGCCGCAGTCGAACAGGCCGCGCGTCAGGCGCTGGCGGCGTCCTGACGAACGGCGCGCGCCAGAAACTTCTTCAGCGCATGTGAAACGGCCACAAAGCCAAAGGTGGCCGTCACCATGGTAGCGGCGCCAAAGCCGGATGCGCAATCCATCCGCTTCGGTCCCTCCGCCGTGCTGCGTGAGGCACAGACGCTGCCATCGGCCTGCGGATAGACCAGCGCCTCGGTGGAGAAGACGCAGTCGATGCCCAGTTTACCCTTACTGTTCTTCACCACGCCCAGGTTCCTGAGCCGTTCGCGCAGTTTCGCCGCCAGCGGATCCTGAATGGTCTTTGCCAGATCTGCGACCTGGATCTGCGTCGGATCGATCTGGCCACCCGCGCCACCGGTGGTGATCAGCGGGATCTTATTCCGGCGACACCAGGCGATCAGCGCCGCTTTAGGCCGCACGCTGTCGATGGCGTCGATCACATAATCAAAGCCCGCGGCCATCAGGTCTGCGGTGTTCTCTGGCGTAATAAAGTCATCGATGCAGATCACCTCACAGTCAGGGTTGATGGCACGCAACCGCTCTGCCATCACCTCCGTTTTGGCTTTGCCGACGTTGCCCTGCAGCGCGTGCAGCTGACGGTTAGTATTGGTGATACAGACATCATCCATATCAATCAGGGTGATCTTACCAATTCCGGTGCGCGCCAGCGCCTCCGCCGCCCAGGAGCCGACGCCGCCGATTCCGATGACGCAGAAATGGGCGTCAGCAAACCGTTGCAGCGCAGCCTGACCATAGAGACGCGCCGTGCCGCCAAAGCGCTGATGCCAGGCGTCATTTAACACTTTCATAGTTGAACCTGTAACGTCGTGCGGGCCCGCAGGCCCGCAGAGAAGAAATTAGTTAGCGCCGAGGAGCAGTGAACCATTATTACCGTTTTGCGGGCTGGAGAACAGCGGCTGTCCGGCACCCGGCGCGGCTTTCAGCACCCAGACGCGGCCATAGTGATTATAGAAGCCCGCCAGATGGGCGGCATCCGGGCCGATACCCTGATAAATATCAAAGTGCTGTCCTTTAATCGCGCCGCCCACGTCCAGGGCCACCATCAGGCGCATCTCATATTTGCCGTTGAACTTGCCCTTCTCATTGAGCTGTGGCACTTCCGCCAGCAGCACCGTACCCGGTGGAATGATGGAGCGGTCAGAGGCCACAGACGCTTTGGCGACCAGCGGCACCGCGCTGGCACCGCGCACCGGCGTAAAGGGCTCGGCCTTAAAGAAGACGAATGACGGGTTGGTTTCCAGCAGCGCACGCACTTCCTGTGGCGAGTGCTCCTGCGCCCACTGACGGATCGCCTGCATCGACATATCTTCACGCTTCACTTCGCCGCGGTCGATCAGCTCTTTACCGATGCTGTGATAGCCCCAGCCATTTTTACCGGCGTAACCAAAGAAGGTCATCGGACGGCCATCGCCAAAATCGACATACCCGCTGCCCTGCACATCCATCATGAAGTTATCGATCAGCGAGTTGCTGTAGGCAATCACGTAGCGGTCATCGAGTCCGCCACTGTAGATAGAGGCGCGGCTCGGTAATTTCTCACCACGTTTGCGTGGCGGCATCCGATAGATGGGATACTGGAATTCGCCCTGACGGGTGTAACGCGCTTCCACTACCGGCGTGTAGTAGCCGGTAAACTGCACGTTACCGTAGTTGTCCGTACCCTCCATCTGCCAGGCATTCAGGCCATACTGGCGAAGCTGCCGGGTATCGGCCCCCGCCATCAGCCAGCTCTCAATCGCACTGTAGGTGCCACTCTGACGACCATAGAGCGCCGATGAGGCGGACTGGATCTGGCGCACCTGCTCACCAAAATCCCGGCCATTTACCGGTGCGCCTTTGGCGTTGGGCTGATTCACCAGCGCCAGCGGCTGGTCAAGTTTGCCATCTTTATATTGCTGACCGCGATCGGTCGGTTTAGAGCTACAGGCCGCCAGCAGCGTTATCAACGCGCCAGTGAGTGCATACTTCACCCAATGTGATTTCATTCTCTTCTCTTTTTATAACTGTTCGCCCCGCGACGATAGCAAAGCCCCCGACAGAATGAAATGCATCCGCTTTCACCTTGCGCGGATCAGTTCAATAATTAATCAGATGGGCGGATCCTTCAGCAACTGGCTGTTAATTTGGCCTTTATCTGTAAAAAGGGGTTGCAACAATCAGCGCGGAGAGTATAGTGCGCTTCCACGGACGCGGGGTGGAGCAGCCTGGTAGCTCGTCGGGCTCATAACCCGAAGGTCGTCGGTTCAAATCCGGCCCCCGCAACCAATACTTCTGATGCAGTTTTCAGAAGTCACAATGTGAAAAGTCGCAATGCGCAATACGGACGCGGGGTGGAGCAGCCTGGTAGCTCGTCGGGCTCATAACCCGAAGGTCGTCGGTTCAAATCCGGCCCCCGCAACCAACACTTCTGACGCGGTTTTCAGAAGTCACAATGTGAAGTCAGTATGATACGGACGCGGGGTGGAGCAGCCTGGTAGCTCGTCGGGCTCATAACCCGAAGGTCGTCGGTTCAAATCCGGCCCCCGCAACCAATCATTTAAACACCTGAAAGGGTGTTTTTTTGTTTCTGGCGTTCACGAATCCTCTTTTGCGCCCTCTCCGCCCTGAAAAGCGTGCGGATAGCCCGGGCTACCCGCTTTGCATTACCGATGGGCCAGCGCCGCCCCACTCTCCACATAGGCTTTGATGCCGTCCAGAATCGCCTCGGCGACCTGATGCTGATAGCGGGTGGTTCGCAGTTTACGCTCCTCCTCCACATTACTGATAAAGGCCGTCTCGACCAGAATCGAGGGGATGTCCGGCGCTTTAAGTACCGCAAAACCGGCCTGATCCACCGTGCGCTTATGCAGGTGGTTGATGCGCCCCATGCGATGCAGTACCTCTTTACCGAACTTCAGGCTGTCGTGAATCGTCTGCCGCTGCACCATATCGAACATGGTGTGGTCGAGATAGCGGTCACCGCTTTTGCTGACGCCGCCTATCAGGTCAGATTCGTTCTGCGTCTGCGCCAGAAAACGGGCGGCTGCGGAAGTCGCCCCGCTGGTGGACAGGGCGAACACCGAAGATCCCCGTGCCGCCCGGCTGGTAAACGCATCCGCATGGATGGAGACGAAGAGATCGGCGCGCTGTTTGCGGGCTTTGGCAACCCTGACCCGCAGTGGAATAAAGACATCTTCGTTGCGCGTCATGTAGGCTTTCATGTTGGGCTGTTTGTCGATCAGCGCTTTCAGTCGCCGGCCTATCTTCAGCACAATGTCTTTCTCGCGCGTCTTATATTTGCCGTGCGCGCCCGGATCTTCACCGCCATGACCGGGATCGATCATGATGATAATCGGCCGGTCGCGCCCCGCTTTGCCCGGCAGGGGAGCCTGTACCCCTTCATCTTTTTCCAGATCGCCCTGGTTATAATCTTTCAGCAGCGCCAGCAGCGGATCGTCTTCCACATGATCCTGGCTCGGATAGAGGTCGACCACCAGCCGGTGATTGATCCCGGCAACCGGGGCGAGATTAAAGATTTTCGGCGCGACGTTGCGCTTCAGCTCCAGCACCACGCGCACCGTATTGCTGTCGAACTGGCCGACGCGGGCATTTTTGATAAAGGGATCGTCGACCCGGACCTGCTTATCCACCCCTTTCAGGACCGGATTAAGGTGCAGGCCCTGGATGTCGATCACCAGACGATCGGGATGGGTCAGGGCAAACTGTTTGTACTTCAGCGCAACGCTGGACTCCAGCGTCATCCGTGAATAGGTGGATGAGGGCCAGATCCGCACGGCCACAATGTGGTTTTTAGCCGCCAGCCCTGTGCGGCTGACGCTTAACAGCAGTAAGGCGCCTGTCCCCTGTAAAAATCGTCTGCGTGAAAAATGGGAATTACCGTCCGACATGCCGCTCCAGCTGCTCTGTTATGTCTGAAAAAGCGCCAGTTAATAAAATGGCGGCGAAAACTTTATCCAATCCGCAGCATGATGTCACCCCGGAAACCCTAAATAATGCAGGCTCTTAGCGACTTTGACACCCGAAAAAACGTAAATTTTCGTCAGGATTAAGGCTTGCAAAATCGCCCGCAAAAGCATAAAAATACAGAAAATACGAATAAACATTCACTGAGGGTTGGCCGTGAAGGAACGTAGTACCGAGCTGGTTCAGGGTTTTCGCCATACCGTTCCCTATATCAATGCCCACCGTGGCAAAACCTTTGTCATCATGCTGGGTGGCGAAGCGATTGAGCATGAGAACTTCTCTGGCATCGTCAACGATATCGGCCTGCTGCACAGCCTGGGCATCCGCCTGGTGGTGGTGTATGGCGCCCGGCCGCAGATTGATGCCAGCCTCGCACAGCAGCAGCTGGAGCCGGTTTATCACAAGTTCACAAGGGTCACCGACGCGCAGTCCCTGGAGCTGGTGAAGCAGGCGGCTGGCCGGTTGCAGCTGGATATCACTGCCCGCCTCTCAATGAGCCTTAACAATACGCCGCTGCAGGGCGCGCATATCAATGTCGTCAGCGGCAACTTCATTATTTCACAGCCGCTGGGCGTGGATGACGGCGTCGATTACTGCCACAGCGGGCGTATCCGTCGTATTGACGAAGAGGCGATTCATCGCCAGCTGGATAACGACGCCATTGTGCTGCTGGGTCCGGTGGCGGTTTCCGTGACCGGCGAGAGCTTTAATCTGACCTCAGAAGAGGTGGCCACCCAGCTGGCGATTAAGCTCAAAGCGGAAAAGATGATCGGCTTCTGCTCTGAACAGGGCGTGCTGGACAGTGACGGGGAGATTATCTCCGAGCTGTTCCCGAACGACGCTCAGGCCCGTATTGACGAGATTGAAAAAGAGGGCGACTACCTCTCCGGCACCGTTCGTTTCCTGCGTGGCGCAGTAAAAGCGTGCCGCAGCGGCGTGCGCCGCAGCCACCTGATCAGCTATCAGGAAGATGGCGCGCTGCTGCAGGAACTCTTCTCCCGCGACGGTATCGGCACACAGATCGTGATGGAGTCGGCAGAACAGATCCGCCGCGCCAACATTAACGATATCGGCGGCATCCTTGAACTGATCCGTCCGCTGGAGCAGCAGGGCATTCTGGTGCGCCGCTCGCGCGAGCAGCTGGAGATGGAGATCGACAAGTTCACCATTATTCAGCGCGATAATCTGACCATCGCCTGTGCCGCGCTCTATCCGTTTATGGATGAGAAGATCGGCGAGATGGCCTGTGTGGCGGTGCATCCGGACTATCGCAGCTCGTCACGCGGTGAAATGCTGTTGCAGCGTGTGGCGCTGCAGGCGAAGCAGATGGGGCTGGAAAAACTGTTTGTGTTAACCACCCGCAGCATCCACTGGTTCCAGGAGCGCGGCTTTACCCCGGTCGATATCGAGTCACTGCCGGAGAGTAAAAAAGAGATGTATAACTATCAGCGCCGCTCAAAAGTGCTGATGGCCGACCTCACCTGAGACTCACCGTCATCATCAGGCGACCTGCGGGTCGCCTGCTCCCTGCCCTTCTCAGCCGCCTGCGCCCAGGCGTTCGACCAGACCGCTGCGACGCTGTGTCTGCAGCTGAACCGCACGCTGAAATACTCCCGGCTCGCTGTAGATCGTCAGCTGCCGCCGCGCGCGGGTGATCGCGGTGTAAACCAGCTCCCGCGTCAGCACCGGCAGAAACTGCGTCGGCATCACCAGCGCGGTGTGGTCAAACTCCGACCCCTGCGATTTGTGCACCGTCATGACCCAGGCCGTTTCGTGTGACGGCAACCGGCTCGGCTGAATCGCCTTGATCGATCCATCCGGCAGCGGGAAGAACACTTTGAGATTGCCCTCCTCATCGCGCAGCGTAATGCCGATATCGCCATTGAACAGGCCGAGCGCGCTGTCATTCCGGCTGATCATCACCGGCCGTCCGGCATACCAGCGGCTGCCGACGCCGGGACGCCGGATGCGCTGCAGCTGCATCAGTCGCTGTTCGATGCGCTGATTCAGGCCCTGCACGCCAAATGGCCCCTCACGTAAGGCGCACAGCAGCTGATACCGGCCAAACGCGGCGATGACCTCCGCCGGCGGCGCCTGCTCTCTGATGAGCTGCAGGAACGGCTGATACCCCTGCGCAACCTCATCCAGCATTGTCTGATAGGCTTCGGCGCTGTTCAGGGTCTGGTAGCTGACATCCTCGCAGGCCGAGGCGAACAGAACATTGACCTGCGCAGCGTCTCCCCGGTTGATCGCTTTAGCCAGCTGGCCGATGCCGGAGGTGGCGTCAAAACGATAACTCTTCTGCAGCAGGCAGATGCTGTCTCGCACGGATGGCGCCTGGGCGTCATCACTGCCCGTCAGGGCGCAACCGGTCAGCCGCGCGAGCTGTTCCGCCCGCGCCAGACTGTAACCGCCCTCGGTACAGCGGCAGATATCGCCCAGCACGGCCCCCGCCTCGACCGAAGCGAGCTGGTCGCGGTCGCCCAGGAAGATCACGCGCGCATGACCAGGCAGGGCGGCGATCAGTTTTGCCATCATCGGCAGGTCAACCATTGACGCCTCATCCACGACCAGCACATCCAGATGCAGCGGGTTCCCGGCGTGGTAGCGCATCCGCTGGGTATCGGGCTGGGCGCCCAGCAGACGATGCAGCGTGGTGGCTTCGGCCGGAAAACGCCGACGCTCTTCGTCGCTGACGGCCAGCTCCTGCAGGGCCCGGCCCAGTGATTCGGTCAGGCGTGCAGCGGCTTTACCGGTCGGCGCGGCCAGCTGGATCCGCAGCGCGCCCGGATGCAGCCGGATCAGCGCAGCGAGGAGCTTCGCCACGGTGGTGGTCTTACCGGTCCCCGGCCCGCCGGAGATCACTGCCGTCTTGCGGGTCAGCGCCACGGCCGCCGCAATCTTCTGCCAGTCCTCAGGCTGATCACCGAACAGCGTGTTCAGCACCTCGCCCGCGGCCTGGATATCGAAGGCGGTTTTCACCTCCTGAGCGGCAAAGAAGTCGGCGACCCGGCCTTCGCTCTGCCACAGCCGGTGCAGATACAAACGCTGGTGGCTCAGCACCAGCGGCGTCACCCGACTGCCGTCGCTCACGGCCGGCCACGCGGCCAGACGTGCAGGCCACTCATCCGGCGCGCCCGCCGCCTGCCAGATCGCCTGGGCCAGCGCAGGCTGACGCCCGGCAAACAGGTTCGCTTCGCACAGGTTGCTCAGCGGCAGACAGACATGCCCCTCGCCGGCTTCTGCGCTGACGCAGGCCGCCGCCAGCAGCAGTGCAGGCTCGGATTCCGGCGCGACCAGCCGCGCAAACTGAATATCCAGCGGCCGCAGGAGGCGCTTCTCTGCCGCCTGCAGCAGCAGGCTCAGCATGTCACTCATAACCCCTCCCCGGGTTCACCAAACAGTGCATCGATTTCGTCCACAAAGGCGTCATCAGGCCGGGTGGCAAAAATGCCGTTGTCCGGCGAACTGCCATCCATCCCGCGCAAAAACAGATAAAATACGCCGCCAAAATGTTGCGCATAGCGGTAACCGGGCAGCCGATGCCGAAGGTAGCGATGCAGCGCCAGCGTATAGAGCTGATACTGCAGATCGTAGCGGTGGCCGATCATCGCCTGCGCCATCGCCTCAGGGGTGTAAGCGGCGTGACTCTCCCCCAGCCAGTTCGATTTATAGTCGAGCAGATAATATTTGCCCTGCCAGCGGAAGACCAGATCGATAAAGCCCTTCAGCATGCCGCGCACCTGGCGAAAATCCAGGGCGGCGGCCTGCCGGGAAAGCGGGTCATGCCGTCGCAGCAGCGCGTCGAGATCGCCTGGCGTCAGCAGGTTGTTGATCGGCAGATAGAACTCCATCTCAATCAGGCATTCGCTGCGCTTAATTGCCGACAGCGTCACGCCCTCCGCGTTCAGCGGCGTACGCAGGACGCGTGCGATCCACTGCTCCAGAACCGGTAACCAGCTGAGCGGATAGCCATTGTGCTGCAGCTGATCTTCGAGCCAGATGCGGTCCGGCGGTTCGGTAAAGTCGATCGACTCAAACAGACCATGTAAAAATGTGCCGGGTGCGGCACCGCGCGGAAAGTGGTGAGGTGTCAGCGCCGCCTCTTCGCCACTCTCCTCTTCACCCGCCGCGTCAATATCGAAGCTGGGCAGCGCATCCAGCAGCGGCGAACTGTGGTGCTGCTGCAGACCCGAGTAACTGGTGACCCGCCAGAGATCCGTCAGCATGCGCGTCATGTCGCGGCTGCTTAACGCCCTGTCGCCCTGCCCGACATCCTGCCACATCTCGCCAGGCCGCAGATCCTCTTCTGTCAGGGCAATGCCCTCACCGGCTAAGGCGTTCAGACGCTGGCTGAGCTGCCGGGCATCGGCCGCCTCGCCCTGCTGCACCAGGTAACCCAGTGCGCTCTTGTGCAGATCGCTTTCGCCCTCTTTTTTGCGGGTGCCTTTGATCAGCGGCGCAATGCCAACGCTGCAGTGATAGACCGACCGGGTCAGCGCCACGTAGAGCAGACGCAAATCTTCCGCCAGACGCTCCTCTTCGGCCAGCGCCAGACTTTGCGCATCCCCCTCGATATCCAGCAGCGCCGTAAAGGTGTCGCGGTCATGGTAGAGCGCGCTGGCGGCCTCGCGGAATCCGGCAGCAAACGGCAGCCAGACCAGCGGATACTGCAGCCCTTTGGATTTATGGATGGTGATGATCTGCACCAGATGCCGGTCGCTTTCCAGACGCAACTGCTGGCTGGCGGCCTGGCTGTTTGGCCGGGCGATCTGCTGCGCCAGGAAGCGCACCAGCGCGTGCGGACTCTCCAGCTGCACCGACGCCTCCTGCAGCAGTTCACCCAGATGCATCAGGTCCGTCAGCCGCCGCTCACCGTTCTCCGAAGCCAGCATATTCTCCGCCAGCTGCCGTTTAATCATCACATCCCGCAGCATCGGCAGGACGCCGCGCTGATGCCACAACTGTTGCCAGGCAGCGAACTGCTCCACCAGCGCATCCCATTCGCGTTCGTTCTGCGTCAGCGCGTCGAGCGTCGCCGCGTCGATGGCAAAAATGGAGGTTGCCAGCGCGCTGCGCAGCAGACGCTCCTGTTCCGGTGCCTGAATCGCCTGCAGCAGCCAGAGCAACTCGCGCGCTTCCGGCGTGGTGTAGACGCTGTCCCGGCTGGAAAGATAGACCGACGGGATCGCCAGCGCATTCAGCGCATCGCGGATTAAGCCAGCCTCATTGCGACTGCGCACCAGCACGGTGATATCGGACGCCCGCACCGGCTTCAGCGCCTCGCCCTTGCCCAGCAGGGCGCGTCCCTGCTGACCGGCGACCAGCCAGCGGCTGATGTCGGCCGCACACTGCTGCGCCATAAACTGCTGGTAGTCACTGTTGCCGACGCCCTCGCCGGGCTGGAGCCAAAAGCGCAGCGCCGGTTGCTGCTGCTGGTCAAACATCAGCGTCAGCGACTGATTCGAATCTGCGGGCTTCACCGGCTGGAAGGGGATCGCCGAGAAGAGAAAGGGCGAATCGACCTGCGAAAAGAGGCGATTGACGCCCGCCACCATCTCCGGCGAGGAGCGCCAGTTGGTGTCCAGCGTGTAGTGAGCGCTGACTTCGTTTCTGGCCCGCAGATAGGTAAAGATATCCGCGCCGCGAAACGCATAGATCGCCTGCTTGGGATCGCCGATCAGAAACAGTGCCTGCTCCGGCTGATTAATGTAGAGCGCGCGGAAAATGCGGTATTGCTGTGGATCGGTATCCTGAAACTCATCGATCAGGGCAACCGGGAAGCGCGCTCTGATGGTTTCGGCCAGCAGGACGCCACCGGGCTGCTGCAGCGCCTCATCCAGCTTACTGAGCAGATCGTCAAAGCCTAACAGCGCGCGAAGCCGCTTCTCACGCTGCACCGTAGCACGCACATCGGACAGCGCCTGAGCGATGATCACATCCCGCAGCGACAGCGGGTCTGCCAGGAACCGATCGATCGCCTCAAACAGCGCATGACGGGGCACGTCACCCTTTTTGGTTTTCTCCGCCAGCACCTGCTGCCCGAAACGCTCCAGCTCTTTAGGCAACTGGTAATCGCGCGTCTCACTGCCGGCCCACTGCGTGACGCGGGCCACCCAGTTGGGCAGATGTTTACTGCTGTAGCTGCGCTTATCGACGCCCGATGCGCTGATGATTCCTTCCACGTCCGCGCTCAGCGCCTGCCACTGCTGCTTGAGGGCATCGATGCGCGCCAGATTGCGGGCGTGACGTTTCTCCAGTGTCTCATCGGCTGCGGGCGGACGTTTCAGCCCCGGCGACTCGCCCTGCAGCCAGGGGCGCAGCGTAGCCAGCAGGCTCTCTGGCCCGCTCCACTCAGCGGCGATGATCCGCGCCACATCCAGACTCAGTGGATAACACTGACGACGCCAGAAATCGGCGGCCGACTGTTTCAGCAGCGCCTGCTCATCTTCAATTAACTCCTGCTCGAACAGCATGCCCGACTCGAAGGCGTTGAGGTTGAGCATCCGCTGGCAGAAGCCGTGGATGGTAAAGATGGCGGCTTCATCCATCTGCCGTTCGGCCGCCAGCAGTTGTGCAGCGGCCTGACTCAGATCCGGCATCTGCTCCAGCAGTAGCTGGTGCATGGGATTGCTGCTTTTACCGCGAATGCAGGCCAGGCGCAGCTGATGAATATTCTCGCGGATGCGCCCGCGCAGCTCTGCGGTCGCGGCTTCGGTAAAGGTCACGACTAAAATCTCTTCTACCGAGAGCGGCCGGCTGTAAGCATTTTCGCCACCCAGCCCCAGCAGCAGCCGCAGATAGAGCAGACCGATGGTAAAGGTTTTACCGGTGCCTGCGGATGCCTCAATCAGCCGCTCGCCCCTGAGCGGCAGCGTCAGGGGATTCAGCGAAATGGCAGGTAACTGCGTCATGGGGTTTCACTCTTTACCGGCAGCGACTGCTGCAGTTTTGCCACTTCCGCCCAGGTTTTCCAGCCCGGCTGGCGGGCAAACTCGGTTTTGCCATTGCCGGTGCCGGCAATCTGCGAAATCATCACCATGCCTTTGTGTTCAATCACGGCGCGCCGGAAAAAATCCGCCAGGCCGATCGGGGTGAGCTGCTGAACCTGCTCGATCATTTTCTGTCGGGTATCAAACCGGTCATTCTGACGATCAAAGTCGCGGCTGAAACGATCGGCCTCTTCATACAGCGTCTGAGGACGCTGCTGCAGATCGTTGATCATCGCCTGCTGATACTGCACAAAATCGGCCTGACTCATGCTGCGCAATCTTTTTTCTGCCTGAGGGTAAAACGCCTGGTATCGCTGCAACAGCCAGCCGGGCTGCCTGCTGTTACTCTGCAGCAGGAAGCCGACGCCCCACTGGCGTCCCACGGGCATCTGGAAGGCAAACACCGCATAGCCGAGCTGCTCTTTGGTGCGCAGCTGATTGTAGAACCACGGCTGCACGATCTGGCTCAGCATCGCGCTGTTCGCCATGCTCTGATATTCACTGTAGCCCAGCGGCACATAGAGGGCGGCCAGCGCCGAGTCGGTGCTGCTGCCCTGCTGCTGCAGATTGGCTTTCAGCGGTTTGTTGAGGGTGACGAACCGGCTCGGCCAGTGACGCGGCGCATGGCTCTGCATCTGCTCCCGGAGTTCATGGCCCAGCTGAATCACGCTTTCCGCGCTGAGATTGCCTACCACCATCATCTCCGGCGTCGCATCACGGAACAGCGCATCGCGGTAGCCGGTGACATCCTGGAGTGAGATCCCACTCACCAGCCTGCGGCGGGTTTCACGCTGGGTATAGGGCAGCTGTGACAGCAGCTGCATCGGCTGAATGGCCTGCTCAAACGCCTTGCCTTTTTCCGCCGCGTCGAGCCGCTCCAGATACCAGGATTTGGCCTGCTCCAGTTGCTGCTCTGTCGGCTGGAAATGCGCATACCCTTCCACCAGCTTCTTCAGCAGCGTCGGCAGACGCTGAGTAAATCCGTTGGCACTGAATACCAGCCCTTCATCTTCGCCGGTTGAGAAACTGATGCCGCCGACCGAAGCCTGCGAGTTCAGCTCATCCAGCGCCAGGCTGGAAAGGTAGTCATTCAGCCCGAACAGGACCTGCTGACGGGCGTCGCTGATGGCGTGCTGATTGCGCAGCGCCAGGGTGATCGCGGCTTTCGGCTCGCTGGCATAGTAGCGGCTGGGCATCCAGTAAATCCGCATCCCGTCTTTGTTATCCAGCCTGACCGGATGGGTGTAGGTTTTGCCATCGGACGGCATCAGGGTGAAATCATCCGGAATATAGGGGTTCAGTACCGGCATCGCCAGGGTGATCTGGCTGGCGCGTTGCTGCCAGTCAGCGAAGGTGGCTGGCGTGATTTTCTCCACCTGATAAGGTGCTTCAACGAAATAGGCCTTTTTATCGTGTGGCTCCTGCGGGCTGATGTACCAGATGCGCGCATGCTGCGGCGTCATCTCTTCCAGCCGGGCGTGTATCGCGGCCGCGTCATACTGGTCCGCCAGATAGGGGGCATCCAGCGTATGTTCAACCGGGACGCGCAGCATGGTATCCACCAGCCACTCGATGTAATCCATATCGCGGGTGATGGAGGGATAGCGGAAATCCAGCGCCAGAACGTGCGACACTTCATCGAAGTAGCGCTTATCGTCGCTCTGCTGACGCAGCAGATTGATGTAGCTGAAAATCGCCGCCACCACTTCGTCACGCTGCGCCAGACCTTTGTCGGTCAGGGAGGCGGTAATGGCAAAGACGCCGCTGTTACGCTCGGTCATCGGGTCAGCACCCGCGTTGACGCCGTCGGCCAGCCCCTGTTTCTGCAGCCAGTCGGTGAGCGTGTTTTTGCTGCGGTTGCTGATCAGATAGCTGATGAGCGTGTCAGTTTTGCTGCGAAAGCGATCGCTGTTGTTGGCGATGCGAAACTCAATCTTAAGCTGCTTGCGCGGCTGGGCCGGAACGTAGTGAATGATGATGCCCTGCTGCGCATCGGTCACTACCGGCACCGTGATTGCCGGCACGCTGGCATCATGATTCGGCACCCGGCCAAAGGTTTTCACCGCAATCGCCGCCATCTCCGGCAACGGCTTATTGCTGTAGATAACGGCCTTCATCAGGTTGGCGGAGTAATGGGTGTGGTAGAAATCCAGCAGCGCCTGGTGCAGCTTACTGCCCGGTTTATCTTTCAGGGTATCGAGGTTGCCGCCCGAAAAACGCGACGCCGGATGCGCCGGGTTCAGGGTTTCCGCGCCGACCTGCGCCATACGCAGCCCGTCGCGCGAGCGCGCCATCGTCAGCTCGGCGTTGACGGCATGACGTTCCCGATCGGCGTTAACCGGATCCAGCAGCGGCGCAGCCACCGCATCGGCCAGCCGATCAACCGCAGGCGCCAGCGAATCATTTTCCACCTCCAGATAGAAAGCGGTGCGATACGAGGCGGTACTGGCGTTGTGACTGCCGCCATGCTTTTTCAGGAATTCGGCCAGGTTGTCCGGCTGCGGGTAGTGCGTTGATCCCATCAGCACCATATGTTCCAGGTAGTGCGCCAGCCCGGCCTGCTGATCGGGATCGTCCAGCGATCCAATCGGCAGCGTCAGCGCGGCCAGGGATTTTGGCGCGACCGGATCGGAAACCAGCAACACCGTCATGCCGTTATCCAGCCGGATCGCCTGGTAATGGCGCGGATCCTGTTCACTTTTGCGAATGGTTTCATTCACCGGCTGCCAGCCTGCTGAGGCCTCCGCCAGAACCGTGCAGGCCGTCAGGCCGAACATCAGCGCCGCTATCCAGCGTGCGTATACCCGCATGTAAACTCCTCTCGTTTCCCGATAAGCCGCCAATTTCTGACCCGGCGGCTCAAAGCAGAGCAAAATTGCTGTGTAATAAATTCGTGTGCTGACCGGTTATTCGTCGTCCTGATGCGCCATCAGCACCGGTAGATACCAGCGCTGTGCCGCCTCAGCGATCTGCTGCAGCTGCGCCTCATCCAGCACCCGGCAGAGACGCTGCAGATAGGGGTCGCCTCCCTCTCCTTCCACCTGATAGTTACCCTGCCAGGCGGTCAGCAGGCGATTACGCGCTTTAAGCTGCGTCGCTTCATCGGTAAGCAGCTGCTGACTTTTTTTGTCATAGCTGGCGGTGAGCCAGACGCCTCCGCTTTTATTAAGCAGCATCAGCGGCTGACGCATTCCGGCCAGATAGCCCGCGACATACGCGTTCAGCGCCGCAGTGGCCTCCGCCTGCGGCACCGCCAGGAACGTCCAGCGGCTCTTCTGACGGCCAAACATCCGGCTGCTGCCGGTGCCGCCCAGTGCGCAGTAGACCAGGTGCTCCAGCCAGAGTAACAGTCCGTCGTTCATGTTGAGCACGCCGGGCCGCCAGCGCAGCAGTCCGTCATCCTGCACCTGCGTCAGCCAGCCGGTTAAACTGACCTGCTCCAGCTGCAGATTGACCTCCCAGCTCTCGCCGTCGCTGCGCTGCGTGACCACTTCCGCAGCGACTTCCTGCATCTCCTCGCGCTGCGCCTGCCAGAACAGCTCACCGAACGCGCCATAGGGCAGATTACCGGCCGCACGATGATATGCGTAGAGCCGCTCTGTATCGTCACCTTCGACCAGCGCATTCAGCAGCTGTGCATTGATCTGATAACGTTCGAGGTTGTCGAGCGCAAAAGGCTCGCTGTCGGGCAGTTCGTTCTCCTCCAGCCAGAAGCTGACGCCAAGCCGCTGGTGGAACCAGGCGCGCACCGGATGCCGCCAGAAGCGCAGAAACGCCTCCAGCGTCAGCGTTTCGATCACCGGAGCAGTCAGCGGCTGCACAAAGTCGGGCTGGGGCTGCCCCGCCTTCTGCGCGGCAGGCAGCCACTCGCGGGCAAAACTCTGCAACCGGGCAGCGGGCTGGAAGTTCTCCGCATCAAACGGCATCCGGCTGTGCAGATGCTGCAGGTGCATCCGCACCCGTTCCGCACTCTCATCCAGCTCCAGATGGCCGTCACCCTCCAGATAGAAACTCTGTCCGATGTAATCCAGCAACTCTGTGACCAGCACAGAGGGGTAGCGTTCCGTATTATCCTGAATCGCCCGGCCGATATAGCTGATATAGAGCTGCCGCTGTGCAGAGATCATCGCCTCCAGAAAGAGATAACGGTCATCATCCCGGCGGCTGCGGTCGCCTTTGCGGGACTGTTGCTGCATTAAATCGAAGCCCAGCGGGGCCAGCGTGCGGGGATAGACACCGTCGTTCATCCCCAGCAGACAGACCAGCTGGAAAGGAATAGAGCGCATCGGCATCAGGGTACAGAAGTTAATCTGTCCGGCCAGGAAACGCTGACTGATGCGCTGCTGGTCAAGCCGGCTGCGCAGATCGTCGCGCAGCAGCGCCACCGGAATCGCCTCTTCAAACCGCGCCGCCATGCCGTAGTCGATCAGCTGCTGCCACTGCTCTTCAACCAGCAGCAGTGCGGCCTCGGTTTCGGCATCGGGACTGAAAAAGGCGTTGAGCAGTTCACGGCACAGGGGCAGCCACTCCGACAGCGGCCGGGATTCCGCCAGCCGCTGTCGCCAGTCATTCAGCCGCGAAAGCAGCTCTGCCAGATGACCCGCCAGCTCGCCCACCAGGCCACTCGACTCGTCATAAGGCAGGATCCCTTCCCAGTCACCGTTGTGACTCTCCATCGCATACCCCAGCAGCATACGCTGCAGGCCAAAACGCCAGGTGTGCTGGCCGGTAATCGGCAGGGCGAGCGCTTCCACGCTGGCGTCATCCAGTCCCCAGCGTACGCCGGACTCGCTGACCCAGCGCCGCAGCAAACGCAGCCCGCTTTCATCAATGGAAAAGTGGGCAGCCAGCGCCGGCACATCCAGCAGCGCCAGCACATCCTCCGAGACGAACCGGCTGTCCGGCAACGCCAGCAGTTGCAGAAACGCCACGATGGCCGGATGGGCCTGACTGGCACGACGGTCAGAAATGGCAAAAGGCAGGTAACGGTCGGCTGGCGCGTTGGCAAATACCGCCTGGATGAAGGGCGCATAGGCGTCGATATCGGCAACCATGACGATAATGTCACGCGCTTTTAAGTCGGGATCGGCCTCCATCATCGCCAGCAGATGATCCTGCAGAACTTCGACCTCTCGCTGGGCGCTGTGGCAGACCTGAACCGCAATGGAGCGATCGTCCGGATCCAGGCAACGCTTACGATCGCTGTGCGCCAGTTCCGCTGCATTCAGTCCGATGATGGCGTTGTCCTGCAGATTGAGAAGATCGTGCTGCATGCAGTGCAGCAGGTTGTCCGGCTCAACATCCACAAAGGCATCAATATCGTCGTTTGACTCCATCTGACTGAGCAGGAACAGGTTGTCACGTCCCAGCTTGCCCCAGGAGGCGAGCAGCGGATTCGTCAGCTGCTGTTCTCCGGCGTCGTTAAACAGCGCCGGGGCCTGCTCCGCATCGCGGAAGAGCGCGCGCGTTTCATCCGCTCCGTGGCGCCGGCGCTGACGACTCTGCAGTTTCGCCAGAAACGCGTAATCCTGAATATCGCCCCAGTAGTCACGGCAGGGATTGGTGAACAGCAGATGGATATCGATATGGCGGCCCAGCGCCTGCAGCGCCTGCAGATAGACCGGCGGCAGCGCCGAGATACCACAGATGAATACCCGCTTTGGCAGATTGTCCGGTGTGCTTTTCGCCTGCTCCAGCGTCTGGATAAAGCGCGCATAGAGGTTGGCACGGTGCCATTCCGGCTGGCCCAGCGCCTCGGTATAGCTGACCAGATCGCGCCACAGGGCGGCCTGCCAGCGCTGCGCCTCCCCCAGCCCCTCGATCGTTTCGCCGCGCTCCCAGCTGTTGAGCCAGTCGGCACGGTAGACCAGATACTGGTCGAAGAGATCGGCGACCCGGGAGCTGAGCTGAAACAGCTTACGTTTGTCGCCGTCGTCATGAAGGTAGTGCCGCAGCGAGGTGAACGCCTCCTGCTCCAGCATGACCGGCAGCCGGTGCATCAGCTTCCAGCCCATGCTGGCCTTGCTGAAGGCGCTTTCTGGCGGGATGCCGGGCAGTACGCGGACAAACATCTCCCAGATAAAACTGGCGGGCAGCGGAAACTCGATGTTGGCCGCGATACCAAAGGTTTGCGCCAGCTCCATCTGCAGCCATTGCGCCATTCCGGGGCTCTGCACCAGGATCATCTCGGCGGCAAACGGGTCATCAAGAGGATCATGTTTAATCACCGCAGCCGCCAGAATCTTCAGCACATCGAGCTGATTTGAGTGATAGACGTGAAACATGAAAACTCCTGTGATAACTCAGAACATGACTGCGGTATTGCGGCCCTGTCACTTTACCGCGTATCGCCGTTGAAACCCATTAAAAGGGCGACCTGTTGCGCTTAACATCGCAGCCGTGTAAGCGTGGCACGGCGCTGCCAGGGGCCGGTGACGTCAGCCTGCAGCAGGATACAGCCTGACGGACCGCTTTTCTGTTGCAGGCGGGATACCCAGCCCGCCACTTCATGCCCGATCAGCCGCTGCCCGGCGACCCGCCAGGCCTCGCGCTGCGCCCACTGCTGGCTGAAGCTCAGCGCCAGGGCGCGGTGATAGTGCAGCAGCGTGCTGGTGCTTAACGCCATAAGCAGCAGCGCAAACAGGAGTTCCGGCAGGCTGAATCCGCAGCATCTACAGGCAGGCTGCCGGAGGCACGAGCGGACAATAGTCGATCCAGCCGTGCGGCAGCGCGATAACCTGACTCCCCTGTAACCGGACCCAGTGCCAGACGGCCATCCCCCTGTCGCTGGCCTCGCCTTTAAGCAGTACGTCATCTTTTTCACCTCGCTGTAAACAACTGCGCCAGCCGTGACGATCGTCCTGCTGACAGTGTACGGTCTCGCTGCCTGGCCAGCGCAGGGAGAATCCCCACTGCAGCGCAGACTGCGCCCGCCAGAAATCGGTGATGGTGTGCTGCTCATCCGCCAGCAGTCGCATCCCCTGCTCAGACAGCCTGCGGCTGGCGTGCAGCGTGACGCTGCCGATCAGCAGCAGCATCAGAACCATGCCCAGCGCGCTACTGCCCCGCTCTTTCACAGATTCTCTCCCTCGACCCAGCTCTCGATCGTTTCACGCCAGCGTCCGGCCTGCCCCTGCAAAACGATCCTGATCTGCGAATCCTGCCGGCTGATGCTGAACTGCCCGATCGTCATAAAGGCGGGATCGGAGAGCCGCTCCCAGCCTGCGGACTGACACTCATCCACTCCGCGCTGCGCCTCAAGCTGCCGCTGTCGCAGGCGGTAGCCGTAATAGTCACTGCCGGTATGGCCCACCGCGTCCCATCGTCCGTTGCTGTTCTCATCCCAGCGCAGCAGCAGGCAGTTCTCGCGGATGGTGAGTGCGCCCGGCCCGCATTCGCCATGACAATATCCGGCCCGCCGCACCGCCTTTTCCAGCGTGGCCATGATCTGCTGTAACTCCTGGCGCAGCTGCGCCCGCTGCAGCAGGCTGGCATTCTCTGCCAGCAGCCGCGGCAGAAAGCGTCCGACGCCGATCATCACGACGGCGCTGAGTGCCATCGCGATCAACATCTCCAGCAGGCTGAATCCGGTCGCTTTCACGGGCAGCCCTCCTCATCCGTCATGCAGAGCCGAATACGGGCCCGGGCCGAGATAATCAGCCTGATGCGTCCGGCGCTGTTACCCAGCCCGATGCTGCCCGCCGTGGCGACGTTACGCCGGCCATAAAAGCCCGGCTCTCCCCGGATGTCAGTGAGTTGCACATCCGGATGCGGGGCGACGAAATGCAGCGGGTTGCCAGGATGGCATTCACCGGCAGGGCTGCCGACACCAATGCACCAGGGCGCGCCAGGCCGCGACCACAAAACCAGATCGCTGTTGTGCCGGTTTGCCCGGGCGCGTATCCGCAGCAGGAACCCCTGCAACTGCTGCGCGCTGTCGCGCAGTTGCTGTCGCTGTTGCCAGCGCTGCCAGCCGTGTAATGCCGTGAGACTTAACGTGGCGGCAATCACCAACACCAGCAGCAGTTCCGGCAGGGTAAAACCCCGTATGTGTGTGGTTTTCATAGCGGCAGAGTGCGATCTGCGGAGCGGTGAAACAAGGGGTTTTGAGGCACGCCGGAATTGGGATGGCAGAAAATCGGCCTGACCGACAGTGGCGGTCAAAAGCGTGCGAGCGGTGCCGCAGATTCAGCGATCGACAGGCAAAAAAAAGCCCCGGCGGCGAGCCAGGGCTTTCTCGTTTTTATCGATCAGATGGCGACCGGGGCTTTGATCGCAGGATGCGGATCGTAGCCTTCAATCTCAAAGTCATCGAACTGATAGTCAAACAGTGACGCCGGTTTGCGCTTAATGACCAGCGTTGGCAGCGGACGCGGTTCGCGGGTCAGCTGCAGGCGCGCCTGCTCCAGATGGTTACTGTAGAGGTGCGTATCGCCGCCAGTCCAGACAAAATCCCCCACCTGCAGATCGCACTGCTGCGCGACCATGTGCACCAGCAGCGCATAGCTGGCGATGTTGAACGGCAGACCCAGGAAGATGTCGCACGAACGCTGATAGAGCTGGCAGGAGAGCTTGCCGTCCGCCACGTAGAACTGGAAGAACGCGTGGCAGGGTGCCAGCGCCATCTCACTGAGTTCACCGACGTTCCAGGCAGACACGATAATCCGGCGGGAGTCGGGATCGCGCTTCAGCTGCTCCATCACCTGGCTCAACTGGTCAATCTCCTGGCCGCTGGCGGTTCCCCAGCTGCGCCACTGCTTACCATAGACCGGGCCGAGATCGCCGTTCTCATCCGCCCACTCATCCCAGATCGAGACCTTGTTCTCTTTGAGATAGCCGATGTTGGTGTCACCCTTCAGGAACCACAGCAGCTCATGAATAATCGAGCGGATATGACATTTTTTGGTGGTGACCAGCGGAAAACCATCCTGCAGATTGAAACGCATCTGGTGACCAAAAATTGAAAGCGTACCGGTGCCGGTACGGTCAGCTTTTGGTGTGCCTTCGTTCAGCACATGCTGCATTAAATCCAGATACTGTTTCATTTTTCCTCACGAAATTGGGGCTGCGGGCGACGACGATACGCCCAGATCATCATAATAATGCCGGCAACAATCATGGGCACAGAGAGAATCTGACCCATGCTGATGCCGCCTTCAAACAGGCCAAGCTGGGCATCCGGCTGGCGGAAGAACTCCACGATAATGCGGAATGCGCCATAGCCAATCAGGAACAGGCCAGAGACGCTGCCCATCGGGCGTGGCTTGCGGATAAACAGGTTGAGGATGATAAAGAGTACGATACCTTCCAGCGCCAGTTCATAGAGCTGCGACGCGTGACGCGGCAGCACGCCGTAGGTGTTCAGCAGATCCTGATACTGCGGGTTGTTGGCGGCCAGCGCGACATCCTCGCTGCGTGAGCCAGGGAAAAGCATGGCATAGCGGAAGTTCGGATCGACACGGCCCCAGAGTTCGCCGTTGATGAAGTTGCCGAGACGGCCGGCGCCCAGACCAAACGGGATCAGCGGTGCAATAAAATCCGAGACCTGGAAGAAGGTGCGTTTGGTGCGGCGGGCGAAAATCAGCATCACCACAATCACCCCGATCAGGCCACCGTGGAACGACATACCACCATCCCAGACCTTGAAGAGATAGAGAGGGTTTTCCAGGAACAGCGGCAGGTTGTAGAACAGCACATAGCCGATACGGCCGCCCAGGAAGACCCCCAGGAAACCGGCGTACAGCAGGTTCTCAACTTCCTCTTTTTTCCAGCCGCTGCCAGGTTTATTTGCCCGGCGTACCGCCAGCCACATGGCGAAAACAAAGCCCACCAGATACATCAGACCGTACCAGTGAAGCGAAACCGGTCCGATCGAAAAGATCACCGGATCGAACTGCGGAAATGCAATATAGCCGTTATTCATCATTCACCGTCTATTTTTCAGCCCTGAAAAGGGGTGTTGTCAGGCACATAAATTAAGGCTGCGCATCATAGCACAGCCGGTTTTTTGAAATGCCGCGCAAATGTAAACGCGGATAATCCGTTTAATCTGATCCGTCGGCGCACCCTGTTGCAGCCACTCCCTGCAGGGACAGCGAGTAACAACCGCAGCGTACAGTGAGTACGTGAGGAGGATGAGCGCTACCCGGCACCGGAAGGGCAAATAAGCCAGCCTGACGGGCCTGGCGGTCAGCGACCGCCGCGAATCAACCCACCCAGACCGCGCCGCTCCATAAAGGCCGAAACCAGATGGCGAACTTCCGTCGCGGTGTGGGCATGCATCCCCTGCTCGCTCAGCGCCTGCGCCTCTTCATAATCCAGGTGACGCAGCAGATATTTCACGCGCGGCACGTTCTTGCCGTTCATGCTGAGGTGGTGATAACCCAGCCCCACCAGCAGGGCGACGCACATCGGATCGCCCGCCATTTCACCACAGAGGCACAGTTCCAGATTAGCCTGACGGGCTTCCTGCGCGATCGCATTCAGCGCACGCAGCATCGCCGGATGCAGCGAATCGTAAAGATTGGCGACGCGGGTGTTATTGCGGTCCACCGCCAGCAGATACTGCGTCAGGTCGTTGGTTCCGACCGAAACAAAATCGACCCGCGATGCCAGATGGGGGATCATAAACAGCATCGACGGCACTTCGATCATGATACCGATACGCGGCGCGGGAATGGCGTAACCCAGCATCTCTTCCACTTCACGTCCGGCGCGATCGATCAGCTGTTTTGCGTCGTCGATCTCATCGATATGACTGATCATGGGCAGCAGAATACTGAGGTTGCCGGAGGCGGCGTTGGCACGCAGCATCGCGCGCACCTGCACCAGGAAAATCTCCGGCTGGTCGAGCGTCAGGCGGATACCACGCCAGCCCAGGCAGGGGTTCTCTTCACTGATCGGCATGTAAGGCAGCTGTTTATCTGCCCCGACATCGAGCGTACGCAGCGTCACCGGCTTATCGTGAAACAGCTGTAACATGCCCTGATACTGCGCCACCTGCTCCTCTTCCGAGGGGAAGCCGTTCTGCAGCATAAAGGGGATTTCGGTGCGGTAGAGACCGATGCCATCCACCCAGCTGCCCAGCGCCTGCTCATGCTCCGGGCTTAAGCCGGCGTTCAGCATCACCTGCACGCGCTCGCCACTTTTCAGCTCGCCCGGCTGGTCGACGACCCCTTCCGCCATCCTGCTCAGCGCATTCTCTTCGCTGATCAGTCGCTGATACTCCTGCACCAGCACCGGCTCGGGATCGATCAGCAGCTCGCCGCGATAGCCATCGACGATCAGCAAACGCTTATTGAGCTGATGAGGCTGAATATCCGCCCCCATTACCGTCGGGATGCCCATGGCGCGCGTCAGGATCGCGGCGTGTGAATTGGCCGCACCATCGCGCACGACCACGCCCGCCAGCCGCTCCTGCGGCAGCTCCGCTAAGGTGGTGGCGGTCAGCTCATCGGCCACCAGCACAAAACGCTCCGGCCAGGCGTTGGTCCCGACCAGCGTATCATCGAGGTGAAACAGCAGGCGCTGGCCCAGCACCCGCAGGTCGCCTGCGCGTTCGCGCAGATAGCTGTCACTCAGGCTGGCGAACTGCTTCGCAAATTTCTCGATCACCTGCTTTACCGCCCATTCGGCGACGGATCCGCGCTCGATCTCCGCGAACAGATCCTTCTTCAGCCGGGCATCGGTTAACAGGTGAGAGTAGAGATCGAAGATGGCCGCGCTCTCTTTCTGAGCGCTGGCGCTGAAACGTTTGCTGAAGCGGCGAAACTCATTGGCCGCTTCGCTCATGGCGAGCGACAGACGTTCGCGTTCACGCTGCACATCCAGCGTTGAGGCGGCGGAAACCTGGTCGAGCAGTGGCTGTGTCTCATCGACCCAGCCCGGTGCCACGGCGACACCCGGCGCTGCCGCAATGGCGCGCACCCGCGTCTGCCGGAACTGACCAAACAACTGGCCCATCTGAGATTGCGACAGCAGCGTCGCCATCTGCGTGGCCAGCGTGACCAGGAACGACTCTTCGCTTTCATCAAACTGACGGTGTTCGCGCTGCTGCACCACCAGCACGCCGAGCAGCTGGCGACGGCTGATGATCGGAACACCGAGGAAGGAGCGATAACGCTCCTCTTTCACAGAGGGAATATATTTGAAGCTGGGATGGCTCTGGGCATCTGCGAGGTTGATCGGCTCGGCCAGACGGCCCACTAAACCGACGATCCCTTCATCAAACGCCAGCGTCACCGTGCGACCGCGCGGCTTTTTCAGTCCGCGCGTCGCCATCAGGTAATAGCAGCGACGATCGTGGTCGGCGAGGTAAACGGAACAGACTTCCGTTTCCATCGCCAGACAGATCTCATTGACCAGAATGTCGAGTGCTTCATTGAGACGCGGCGCACTCGCCACTTTTTCTACAATTTCGCGCAACTGAGTGAGCATAAAGGGCGTGGCCTATCCTCTCTTACGTCGATGGGCAGGATTATTTCGCTGCCCCGCACTCTCCTGCATAGTCATTACCACGCCAGCGAATTCCTTCATCACCCGACGGTAGACGTCGCGCTTGAAGGAGACAACCTGACGTACCGGATACCAGAAACTGACCCAGCGCCAGCCGTCGAACTCCGGCGTGCTGCTGTGCTGCACGTTGATATCCGCGTCATTACACATTAACTGCAAGAGAAACCACTTCTGTTTCTGGCCGATACATACCGGCTTTGTGTCCCAACGCACCAAACGTTTTGGCAACTTGTAACGCAACCAGTTACGGGTAGAAGCAAGTATTCGCACATCCTTCCGGTGTAATCCGACCTCTTCGAACAGTTCGCGATACATCGCCTGTTCTGCGGTTTCACCGGGATTGATGCCTCCCTGAGGAAATTGCCAGGAGTGCTGTCCAAAGCGCCTGGCCCATAACACTTGTCCCTGCCGGTTACAGATTACGATACCAACATTCGGGCGGTAGCCATCATCATCGATCACCGGACTACCTCAAAGCAAAATTTGAATGCGCTGATTGTTTCACACTCCTTACAGGCGGTAAACCACTGGATTCATGAGGGGTTGCGCCCTGTTTATCGGGATAACTCACAGAAAAGCGCGAAGTTATAAACAACAACCGCAAAAAAGATCGATCTTATTCACTATTTCTGTGGATAGCTTTGTGCAGAACGCGGGAGTTAACTGAATAACCCCCCGGCCAGGGGCTGCAGAGCAGGAACGTTATAATTACCTATACATATGATTTTACTCTCTTTAATTTCATAATCGCCATCCGTCTTTTTTTTACCGACAGCGAATATTTTTGCGGCAGCTGACAAATGGTCAAAATTTAGCCACCGCCTTTTTTATCCACAGATAATTGTTCAGAGTCAGGTCAGAGCGGTGAAATTATGCGCAGATCGTGAAAAGTCAAGGCTGTAAATGGAACCAGTACCGCACACCACGGGGGGTTATCCCACTTTTCTGTGGATAACCGGGCTGGAGATCCTGTTCATTGTTGCGGGTAAGCTGGGATAACCCGCCGGGCCTGTGGAGGATGCGAGACCACCGCAGTAAAAAAAGCACGATCTATCATGTTATTATCGATCCCGGAGACGGTTTCTCTTTATCCGGCGTTTTCGCTGTCCGCCTCTGTCTGTTTTTTAACCATCGCGAGTAGGTAACATGAGTCACCAGCCCAGACCACCCGAAGATGAAACCAGCCTGCTGGCACGCGCCCAGGCTTTAGCCGGATTTACCCTGGAAACGCTGGCTGCACGCGCGGGCCTGCCGATGCCTGCCGATCTGAAACGCGATAAAGGCTGGGTCGGCATGCTGCTGGAGTGGCACCTCGGCGCCAGCGCCGGCAGCAAAGCGGAACAGGATTTTGCGCATCTGGGCATCGAACTGAAAACCATCCCGATTGATGCACAGGGTAAACCGCTGGAAACCACCTTTGTCTGCGTCGCACCGCTGACCGGTAACAGCGGCGTCACCTGGCAGACCAGCCATGTCCGCCACAAGCTGGCCCGCGTGCTCTGGATCCCGGTGGAAGGCGAACGCGCAATCCCGCTGCGGGAACGCCGCGTCGGCGCGCCACTGCTATGGAGCCCGGACGAGCAGGAAGATGAGATGCTGCGCCAGGACTGGGAAGAGCTGATGGATATGATCGTGCTGGGACGCGTCGAGCAGATCACGGCACGACACGGCGCCTGGCTGCAGATCCGTCCCAAGGCCGCCAACAGTAAAGCGCTGACCGAAGGGATCGGCGACCAGGGCCAGCCGATCCTGACCCTGCCGCGCGGCTTTTACCTCAAAAAGAGTTTTACCGGCCCGCTGCTGGCGCGCCATTTTCTGCTCTGAATCGCCTCTCACGCCGACAGGGCCGCAATTTTGCGGGAGATCGGCGAACCGAATGCGTATAATCGCCGTTTACTTTTCGTTTAGGATTGAATGTCGGTATGTTTGAGTGGATTTCTGATCCCAATGCCTGGCTGGCGCTGGGTACCCTGACCATCCTTGAGGTGGTGCTGGGTATTGATAACATCATTTTCCTGTCACTGGTGGTCGCGAAACTGCCGAAACATCAGCAAGCCAGCGCACGCCGCATCGGTCTGATGGGCGCGATGTTAATGCGTCTGGGCCTGCTGGCGTCCATTGCGTGGGTCGCGCGTCTGACGAACCCGCTGTTTACGCTGATGGATCACCCCTTCTCCGCGCGCGATCTGATCCTGCTGTTCGGTGGCCTGTTCCTGCTGTGGAAGTCGAGCATGGAGATCCATGAGACGATTGAGGGCAGCGAAGGCGAACATAACACCCGCGTACATTCCTTCCTGGGCGCGATTGTGCAGATCATGATGCTCGACATCATTTTCAGTCTCGACTCCGTCATCACCGCTATCGGCCTCTCCGATCATCTGTTCATCATGATGGCGGCGGTTGTGATTGCCGTGATGATGATGATGTTTGCCGCACGGGCCATTGGTGAGTTCGTCGACCGCCATCCGTCTGTGAAAATGCTGGCGCTCTCTTTCCTGATTCTGGTCGGTTTTACCCTGATTCTGGAGAGTTTTGCGGTGCACGTACCAAAAGGTTACATTTATTTCGCCATGTTCTTCTCAATGGCGGTTGAGTGCCTTAATCTGATGCGCAGTAAGAAAAAGCACGCCTGAGAAAGTCAAGGGCGAGCCTGCTCGCCCGGTTATTTTCAGATTCTTTCGATTAACCCCGCCGGCAAAACCATTTATTACTACACTTTTTGCAATTGACGATTTGTGAGGATAAGGCGTGATGAGAGGGTTGGCTGGCGCAGCACTGATAGTAATGATCGCAGCAGGTTTGAGTGGATGCAGTTCTGATTATGTTATGGCAACCAAAGATGGCCGGATGATCATGACCGAAGGCAAACCCAGCATCGATAAAGAGACGGGCCTGGTGGAATACACCGATCAGACGGGCCATGCCGTACAGATTAACAGTGACGAGGTCTCAACGATCATTGAACGTTAAGTGCCTGATTTAATCACCTGCCACTGCTTCCCCGCTGACAGGTGATTTCCCCGCCTTTTCCCCCTTCCTTCCCCGCCGTTGCTCGCGCTATAGTCCCTGAGGACACAACATTCCGTTCCATAAAGAAAAGGAAGCTGGCAATGCACTATCATCGTATTCCCCACAGCACGCTGGAAGTGAGTCAGCTGGGACTGGGCACTATGACGTTTGGCGAACAGAACAGCGAAGCCGACGCGCATGCTCAGCTGGATTTGGCTATCCGTTCCGGCATCAACCTGATTGATACTGCCGAGATGTATCCGGTGCCGCCGCGCCCGGAAACCCAGGGTCTGACTGAACGCTATATTGGCAGCTGGCTTAAACAGCGCGGCTGCCGTGACAAAATCATTCTGGCCAGCAAAGTTGCCGGGCCAACGCGCGGCAGCGATGCATCAATCCGTCCGGATATGGCGCTGGACCGTAAAAATATCCGTGCCGCGCTCGACGCCAGCCTGAAACGCCTGAACACCGACTACCTGGATCTCTACCAGCTGCACTGGCCGCAGCGCCAGACCAACTTTTTTGGCAAGCTCGGCTATCAGTACAGCGAAACTACCGCGCAGGTGACGCTGCTGGAGACGCTGGAAGCGCTGACCGAACAGGTGCGCGCCGGTAAAATCCGGTATATCGGCGTGTCGAACGAAACCGCGTGGGGCGTGATGCGTTACCTGCAGCTGGCGGAGAAACATGAGCTGCCGCGTATCGTCAGCATCCAGAATCCCTACAGCCTGCTGAACCGCAGCTTTGAGGTGGGTCTGGCCGAGATCAGCCAGCATGAAGGTGTTGAGCTGCTCGCCTATTCCAGCCTGGCCTTTGGTACGCTGAGCGGCAAATATCTCAATGGCGCACAGCCTGCGGGCGCGCGCAATACGCTGTTCAGCCGCTTTACCCGTTACAGCGGTGAGCAGTCACAACAGGCGATTGCCGAATATGTGGCTCTGGCTCAGCAGCATCAGATCGATCCGTCGCAGATGGCGCTCGCCTATGTGCGTCAGCAGCCGTTTGTGGCCAGCACGCTGCTGGGCGCGACCACGCCTGAACAGCTGCAGATGAATATCGACAGTTTTAATCTGACCTTAAACGCAGAGATCCTGGAGGGTATTGAGGCGATCCATCGTCGTTATACCTATCCGGCACCCTGATCGTGCCTGCCAGCTACCGTCGGTGGCTGGCCTCTTTCACAGGTCGCGGCAGTAGAGCGTGACCGGCTTATCAGGATACTCCAGCGCTTCCCCCTGTGGCCGCCAGCCAAACCGTTCATAGTAGCCCGTGAAGGTGGACCACAGCCACAAACGCGGATAGCCCTGTTTCTGTGCCCATGCGATGACATGCTGCTGCAGCGCCTCACTCACGCCTCTGCCGCGTGCCGGCTCATCCACATAGAGAGCCGCCAGCCAGGGAAAAAGATCCTGACGGCTGATGAGGTCGCAGCGCCAGAAGCCGACGGTGCCGATCGCCCTGCCCGCCTCAATCGCAACAAAGGTGATTGGAAATTCTGCCCCGCTCAGGCTGCTGTTAACCACGCTGGCGAAAAACGCCCGGCTGTCAGCGTCACCAAAGGCGCGCCACTGCCAGTCGGTAATCTGATCGGCAAACTGCGGCACTTCGCTGAGCGACACGATCTTCATCACAGTTAATTCCTCTGAAAGGGATCACAGGTCCGGGCTTACGATATCGCCGAGGTGTGCGCCAGAAAAGGCGATCTTTTCTCTCCGGATGCAGGCGTGACAGAGCCCGCTGCTGAGGCGGCACGCTGGCCGCCAGAGAGAGAGATTAGCCGATTTCCAGTGCCAGCAACGACTGAATCGTCTGCGCGCGGCGGATTTCGCGCGGCTGGCCCTGCTCAAACAGCACTTCGGGGATCAGCGGACGGCTGTTGTAGTTAGAGGACATCGAAGCGCCGTAGGCACCGGTGTCATGGAAGACCAGATAATCGCCCACCTTTGCCGCCGGAAGCGCGCGCGGCTCGACCATGCCGCCCTCAAGCTGGGTAAAGACATCGCCCGACTCGCACAGCGGGCCTGCCACCACGGTATCTACGGTCTGCTGCTCATCAATCGCCCGCTCGTCACCCGCCATCAGCGAGATATGGTGATAGCTGCCGTACATCGAAGGACGCATCAGATCACTGAAACCGGCGTCGACCAGCACAAAGTGACGGCTGCCCATCGATTTCACCGCCCGCACCTGCGACACCAGCACCCCCGCTTCGGCCACCAGGAAGCGGCCCGGTTCGATCTCCAGCTTGACCGCGTGGCCCAGATGCTGCGCGATGCGCTGGCGTGCCGCATCCCAGAGTCCGAAGTAGTGCGCGGTATCGATCGCCTCTTCGCCATAGCGGTACGGCACAGAAAGCCCGCCGCCTGCGGAGATCGCCGTCAGATCCTGACCGGAGGCCATCACCAGTTCCACCATCGCATCGCACACCTGCTGGAGATGCCCGTAGTCCACGCCAGAACCGATGTGCATATGAATGCCCACCAGTTTCAGGCCATGCTGCGCAATTGCGGCCAGCGCCGCTTCCAGGTCGCCGTGCCAGATTCCATGCTTGCTGTTTTCACCGCCGGTATTGGTCTTCTGGCTGTGGCCGTGACCAAAGCCTGGATTGACCCGCAGCCACACCGCATGTCCCGGAGACACCGCGCCCAGCTGATGCAGCATATCGATCGATCCGGCATTCACCGGCACCTTCAGCGCCGCGACCCGTTCCAGCGTCGGCTGGTCAAACAGATCGGCGGTAAAGACAATCTCATCACCGCCCGGCTGATAACCGGCGGCCAGCGCGCGCTCGATCTCGCCCAGAGAGACCGAATCCACCCTGACGCCTGCCGCGCGCATCAGGCGCAGAATATGGATATTCGAGCAGGCTTTCTGCGCAAAGCGCACCACATCAAACGCCTGCAGCTGGGCAATCCGCGCCTGAATAATCTGCGCATCGTAAGCCCAGAAAGGCCCGGCATAACGGCGTGCCAGCGGCAGCAGGTGCGCGGCGTTGAGAGCGGTTTCGGTGTTCTGTAAAGGACGTGGCATAGCAATTCTCCTGTGGCGATAACGGCATTAAGCCAGAAACAAGCCATAGCGAAAAATATCTGTTTTAATAGCATCTATGCAGAATGGATATAGGAAGTAGCTGTGGCAAACATAAACTGGCGGCACATTGAGGTCTTTCATGCGGTGATGACCAGCGGCAATCTGACCCAGGCCGCCACGCTGCTGCACACCTCGCAGCCGACCGTGAGCCGGGAACTGGCACGTCTGGAGCAGCAGCTGGGGCTGGCGCTGTTTACCCGGGTACGCGGTCGCCTGCACCCCACGGTGCAGGGTCTGCGTCTGTTTGAAGAGGTGCAGCGCTCCTGGTACGGGCTGGACCGCATCATGGAGGCCGCCGAGGGGCTGCGCCAGTTCCGCCAGGGTGAGCTGTCGATCGCCTGCCTGCCCGTGTTTTCGCAGTCGCTGCTGCCACCGCTGTGCCAGCCTTTTTTGCAGCGCTATCCGGATGTGAGTCTGAACGTCATTCCGCAGGAGTCGCCTCTGCTGGAAGAGTGGCTCTCTGCGCAGCGCTACGACATCGGCTTAACCGAAACCCAGCACGCCCCGGCCGGTACGGATCGCCTCGCCCTGCTGACCTGCGATGAGGTGTGCGTGTTGCCGCAGCAGCATCCCCTCTGTGAGCGTGACGTGCTGACGCCACACGATTTTGCGGGCGAACAGTATGTCAGCCTGTCGCGCAGCGACAGCTATCGCCAGCTGCTGGATACGCTCTTTCAGGAGCAGGGGGTCGAACGACGTATGGTGATGGAGACGCACAGCGCGGCCTCCGTGTGTGCGATGGTCAGAGCGGGTGTGGGGATTTCGATCGTGAATCCGCTGACGGCGCTGGATTACGCCGACAGCGGTGTGGTGATGCGTCAGTTCAGCGTGGCGGTGCCCTTTACCGTCAGCCTGGTAAGGCCACGGCATCGCCCCGCTTCGGCGTTGGTTGATGCCTTTGTCAGCCACCTGCAGCAGCAGGTGGCTGACTTTCCGGCCCGTATCGCCGCGCGCCTGACTTAAGCGCGGGCCCTGACGGCCGCGCATCCCGATTTGCGGAAAGTGATCAGACAGACCAGCAGACCGATAACGGCCAGCGCAGCCGCGGCAACCGGCACCGCCGTCAGACCAAACCCTTCGCCAATCACTGCACCGCCTGCCCAGGCGCCCAGCGCATTGCCGACGTTAAACGCCGCAATGTTCAGGGTAGACACCAGATTAGGCGCCTCTTTACCGTGGCGCACCACGTTGATCTGCAGCCCCGGCACGGTGGCAAAGGTGGCCATCGCCCACAGGAACAGCGTGATCTCGGCCAGCCACAGCGCATGGCTGGTCCAGCTGAACAGCAGCGAGAAGAGGGCGATCAGTGAGAAGCTGAGGATCAGGCTAAAAGAGACTTTCCAGTCAGCCAGCCGGCCGCCGAGAATGTTGCCGACCGTCAGGCCCGCGCCAATCAGGAACAGCGTCCAGCTCACGCCGCGACCGCTGATGCCGGTCACCTCTGACAGCAGCGGCGCAATGTAGCTGAACAGCGCGAACATCGCTGCGGCAAAGAACACCGTCATCAGCAATGAGAGCCACAGTTTGCCGTTAGCCAGCGCACCGATTTCGCTCGCCAGGTGAACCGGTTTTTCCTGTCTGTTCTGCGGCAGACTCACGATCAGGGCGATAAAGGCCAGCACGCCGATCACCGCCACGCCCCAGAAGGTGGCCCGCCAGCCAAACATCTGTCCGAAGCTGGTGCCCAGCGGAACGCCGAGCACATTGGCTAAGGTCAGGCCGGTGAACATCAGCGCCACAGCGGATGCCTGACGATCGGCAGGCACCAGACTGGCGGCAACCACCGCGCCAATACCAAAGAACGCGCCGTGACAGAGCGCGGTAACGATCCGGGCCAGCATCAGCAGATGATAGTTATAAGCCAGCGCGCACAGCAGGTTGCCGATGATAAAGATCACCATCAGCAGAATCAGCGTTTTTTTACGCGGCAGTCGCGCGGTCAGCAGCGCCATAATCGGTGCACCGATCGCCACGCCCAGCGCATAGCCGCTGATCAGCCAGCCCGCCGATGGAATCGACACCTGAAGGTCGCGTGCCACCTCCGGCAGCAATCCCATAATGACAAACTCCGTGGTTCCGATGGCGAACGCACTCAACGCCAGCGCCAGTAATGCTACAGGCATAACACTCTCCCGGTCTTATTTGCAGGTGAACCGCGCAGCCGCGCAGCGCCGCGACGCGCAATATTTGATCTGCGTCACACGGCGTATTACAGCATAGCCCCGCAGCGCGACATAGCCTGCCCGCAGCAAAGGATTATTGCCTGGACGGCAATAATCCCGTCCGTCTGCGGCACCGGCAGGCCGGGTCAGGTTGTGATTTTTCACTGAGCGATTACGCTTTTTAGTGCGGAACTTATTAATTAATCCGCAACCTTGCCGATATATCTCTTAGTAAATGCCAGGTGATGTCATCCACTACTGACGCAGGGAGAGAGAATGCAACGACTCATAGCCTTGATGGTTTTTGGCTTAACAGGTTGCTCGGTCGGTCATTATGAGTACAGTCGGGAAGCGGAAAAACGGGTCGATATGACCGTGACCGGCATTCCCACCATTCTGGGTTTAGGCACGCTCGGCACCACCATTCCGCTGACGCCGGAGTACAGCCTGACCGCTGCACACGTCGCGAAATTCTCACTTTACCGGGTCAAGGCCTGGCATCCGGAGTGCGATCTGGCGGTGGTTTACCACAAAAACAGCGAAATGAATCTGCCCCCCAGCTTTCGTAACAGCCACATCGGGGACCGGATTAATCTTTACGGCTACAGTTTTATCTCAGCCATGCCGGTCAGCTCCAGCGGTCAGAACCTGATCAATACCACCCTGGCGAACAGCTGGAACAAACCCGCCTGCGTGGTGGTCGCGGCGAATGCGGGCGTGGTAAAGGGGATGTCGGGCGGCGCGGTGTATAACGCCTCTGATGATACGCTGGCGGGCGTGATTATTGGCTACAGCAATAACATCGACGACAACGCTACCGGTAAGACGTTATATAAAGATGTTGCCCTCTATGTGCCCTATTCGCGGTTTCAGACCTGGCTGAAAGAGACCCTGAAATCTTAAGATTTTTTGTCAGGCAAGCCGGGAGGGTTGCCCATTGACGGTTCAGGGGGATTGAGCCACCTGTCTTTACGCGTTGCTTCGTAATCCGGGTTCAGAGGATAAGTAATCTGATTCTCAGGGTTGGGAGTTCACCTGCCACTCAGAAGCGGGCCTCATGCTCGCTGTTATGAATAAAGGTGTGGCAGATGCCTCTGCCCGCAGGAAAGGCCATCACATCATCCGGCGACAGCGAATGCAGTTCGCCGTTGATCCAGGCGTCAGGATAACCGTCAGGCACGAAGATGAACGCCTCTTCCGCGCGCTCCGCATGGAGATAAGATTTGCGCCGTCCGGGCAAAAGCCTTTCGTGGTGAATGCCCGGGCGGATTGACCCCAGCAATTTCCCCAGTGACGCACCAACCGACATGCGCGCATCGCTGTCGGCATAATGTTCGCGCTCTTCGCCCTCCCGCGTTTGCCAGTGACGCATAGCGTCAGGGCGTTGCGTCGTTATCGTTGCTCCGGATTGAGAGATGTGCGCAGGCAGAGGAGACAGCATCAGGCGTGCCGGGACACACCACAGACATAAAAAAGGCCGGAAAACCCGGCCTTTAGCTGACGCTTAACGATTACTTGCTGCCCGGACGCAGTGCAGGGAACAGGATCACGTCGCGGATGGTGTGGCTGTTGGTAAACAGCATCACCATGCGGTCAATCCCGATCCCCAGACCCGCCGTTGGCGGCAGACCATGTTCCAGCGCGGTCACATAGTCTTCGTCGTAGAACATCGCTTCGTCGTCACCCGCATCTTTGGCATTCACCTGCTGCAGGAAACGTTCCGCCTGATCTTCGGCATCGTTCAGCTCGGAGAAGCCGTTACCGATTTCGCGGCCCCCAATAAAGAACTCAAAGCGATCGGTGATTTCAGGGTTCACATCGTTACGACGCGCCAGCGGAGAGACCTCCGCCGGATACTCGGTGATGAAGGTCGGCTGGATCAGATGCGCTTCTGCCGTCTCTTCGAAGATCTCCGTGACGACGCGGCCCAGGCCCCAGCTCTTCTCGACTTTGATATGCAGTGACTCAGCAATCGCTACCGCTTTGTCGAAATCGTCCAGATCGGCCAGGTCCGTTTCCGGACGATATTTCTTAATCGCTTCGCGCATGGTCAGTTTTTCAAACGGCTTACCGAAGTCAAACTCCTGCTCGCCGTAAGGCACGACCGTGCTGCCCAGTACATCCTGCGCCAGGGTACGGAACAGACTTTCGGTCAGTTCGATCAGATCTTTGTAATCCGCGTAGGCCATATAGAGTTCCATCATGGTGAACTCAGGGTTATGGCGCGGCGAAATGCCTTCGTTACGGAAGTTACGGTTGATCTCGAACACGCGATCGAATCCGCCCACCACCAGACGCTTCAGGTAAAGCTCCGGTGCAATACGCAGATACATATCGATATCCAGCGCGTTGTGATGGGTGATGAAAGGACGCGCAGACGCGCCGCCCGGGATCACCTGCATCATCGGGGTTTCCACTTCCATAAAGTCGCGGCCCACCATGAACTGACGGATACCCGCCATGATCTGCGAACGAATTTTGAAGGTGTTGCGCGATTCATCGTTGGCGATGAGATCGAGGTAACGCTGACGATAACGGGTTTCCTGATCGGCCAGGCCGTGGAACTTGTCTGGCAGCGGACGAAGGGCTTTGGTCAGCAGACGCAGTTCAGAACAGTGAATCGACAGTTCGCCGGTTTTGGTTTTGAACAGTTTGCCGCGTGCGCCGAGAATATCGCCGAGGTCCCACTTCTTGAACTGCTCGTTGTAGATACCTTCCGCCAGATCGTCACGGGCAACGTAGAGCTGAATGCGGCCACCGACATCCTGCAGGGTCACGAAAGAGGCTTTCCCCATGATACGACGGGTCATCATGCGCCCGGCAACGCTGACTTCGATCCCGAGATCTTCCAGCTCTTCGTTGCTCTTCTCGTCGTAACGCTCATGCAGCTGACCAGAGAGGCTGTCGCGACGGAAATCGTTAGGGAACGCCACACCGTTTGCACGCAGTGCGCTCAGCTTTTCGCGACGCGTTTTCAGTTCGTTATTTAACTCTACGGCGGCATCTGCGCTCTGCGGTTCTTGTTCAGACATGTCGGTTCCTTATAACCCTGCTTTTAAACTAGCTTCAATGAATCGATCCAGATCGCCGTCCAGCACCGCCTGGGTGTTACGTGTTTCTACGCCGGTGCGCAGATCTTTGATGCGTGCATCATCGAGAACGTAAGAACGGATCTGACTTCCCCAACCGATGTCGGACTTGTTGTCCTCCAGCGCCTGTTTCTCAGCATTTTTCTTCTGCATCTCAAGCTCGTACAGCTTCGCTTTCATCTGCTTCATCGCCTGATCTTTATTCTTGTGCTGAGAGCGATCGTTCTGACACTGGGTTACGGTGCCGGTTGGAATATGGGTAATACGCACCGCAGATTCTGTCCGGTTAACGTGCTGACCACCCGCACCGGAGGCGCGGTAAACGTCAATGCGCAGGTCGGCCGGGTTGATGTCGATGTCGATATCGTCATCCACTTCCGGATAGATAAAGGCGGAACTGAAGGAGGTGTGACGACGGCCGCCGGAGTCGAACGGGCTCTTACGCACCAGGCGATGCACGCCCGTTTCGGTCCGTAACCAGCCAAAGGCGTAGTCGCCTGATACGCGAATGGTCACAGATTTGATGCCCGCGACTTCACCTTCAGACTCTTCGATAATTTCGGTTTTGAAGCCTTTGGCTTCTGCCCAGCGCAGATACATACGCATCAGCATGCTGGCCCAGTCCTGCGCTTCGGTGCCGCCGGAACCGGCCTGCAGATCGATATAGCAGTCGGCGCTGTCATACTGGCCGGAGAACATGCGGCGGAATTCCAGCTCGCCCAGCTTGCTCTCGAGAACATCCAGCTCGGCCACGGCTTCGTTGAAGGTCTCTTCATCTTCCGCTTCAACGGCCAGCTCAAGCAGGCCCTGCACATCTTCCAGACCCTGAGACATCTGCTCCAGCGTCTGTACGATCGCTTCCAGCGAGGAGCGCTCTTTGCCCAGCGCCTGCGCTCGCTCAGGCTCGTTCCAGACATCGGGCTGTTCCAGCTCCGCGTTTACTTCTTCGAGGCGTTCTTTCTTGGCATCGTAGTCAAAGATACCCCCGAAGAACGTCGCTGCGCTCACTGAGGTCCTGAATACGGTTTTTGACCGGGTTGATTTCAAACATGGCTTTGGCGTCTTTCTTATGTTCGATGGGACAGGAAAATTAACGTCCAAGTTTACCCGAAACTGTCGGCAGATTGTAGCGCTGAGACAGCGGGCTGATGCGGGGGGTGGCGTGACCTGTCCCATCTGGCACCCAATAATGATGCCCTGCTGCTATTCGCGGCGGCTAAGAGAGGGTAACCGGCCGGACGCGCGTCGGCGATTTCCGCTGACGCGCGTCCGGCAGACTCAGTTCAGCGGCCGGAGATGATCGATGATCAGCTGCACCGAGCGGTTGCCGCGATACTCATTGATATCCAGCTTATAGGCGAGTTCGACCTGGCGGACGCTGCTGTCGGGCCACAGCGTGGTATCGACGTTAAAGGCGATACCGTCGATTAGCGGCCCGCCATCCAGCGGCTCGACCATCACTTTGAGATGCCGCTCGCCCACCAGCCGCTGCTGCAGCAGCTTAAATTTGCCGTCGAACGCCGGTTCCGGGAAGGCCTGGCCCCAGGGACCGGCTTCACGCAGCATCTCCGCCGTCTGCAGCGAGAACTCCTGCGGCTGCAGCGCGCCATCTGACCAGATAATGCCCTGCAGGGATTCGCCATCCAGCCACTCGCCCACCAGTTCGGCAAAGCGCTGACGAAACTCCTCGTAGCGTTCGGTCTCCAGCGAGAGGCCTGCCGCCATCGCATGACCGCCAAACTTCAGCATCAGGCCAGGGTTCAGCGTATCCAGACGCTCCAGCGCATCGCGCAGGTGCAGACCGGCAATCGAACGGCCCGAGCCTTTCAGCGTACCATCGCCCGCTGGCGCAAAGGCGATCACCGGGCGGTGAAAACGCTCTTTCAGGCGTGACGCGAGGATCCCCACCACGCCCTGATGCCATTCGGGATGATAGAAGGCCAGACCCAGCGGCAGATCGCGCTGTTCACGCTCCAGCGCCTGACACAGCGCCAGCGCTTCGCTCTGCATCCCCTGCTCGATCTCTTTCCGGGTCTGGTTAAGCGCATCCAGCTCGCTGGCCAGCATCCGCGCCTGGCTGAGATCGTCCGTCATCAACAGCGCCACGCCCACCGACATGTCGTCAAGGCGGCCGGCAGCGTTGAGCCGGGGTCCCAGCGCAAACCCGAGATCGCTGGCCGCTAACTGGCGGGCATCGCGATTAGCAATCTCCAGCAGCGCGCGGATGCCGGGCCGGCATTTCCCGGCCCGAATCCGGCTGAGTCCCTGCCACACCAGAATGCGGTTATTCACGTCAAGCGGCACCACATCGGCGACCGTACCGAGCGCCACCAGATCCAGCATCTCCGCCAGATTAGGTTCCGCGCGGGTGGCACCAAACCAGCCCAGGGTGCGTAAGTGGGCGCGCAGAGCCAGCATCAGATAGAAGGCGACGCCCACGCCGGCGAGGGCGCGCGAGGGGAAGTCGCAGTCAGGCAGATTGGGATTGACGATCGCCTCGGCGGCGGGCAGCGTTTCGCCCGGCAGATGGTGGTCGGTAATCAGAACCGGAATGCCGTACTGATGCGCGCACTCAACCCCGGCGTGAGAGGAGATGCCATTGTCGACCGTCAGGATCATCGCGGCACCGCGCGCGCGCGCCTGCTCAACCACTTCCGGGCTGAGGCCATAGCCATCTTCAAAACGGTTGGGCACCAGATACTGCACATTGCTGCCGCCCATGCTGCGCAGCGCCATCACCGTCAGCGCGGTACTGGTTGCGCCATCGGCATCGAAGTCGCCCACCACCATAATGCGGCGTCCATCCAGCAGCGCCTCATGCAGCAGTGCCACCGCGTTATCGATGCCGCTCAGGGACTGAAACGGCAGCAGATTTCTGGCGCCACGCTCCAGCTCCGCGGCGTCACGCACGCCGCGTTGCAGATAGAGTCGTTTCAGCAGCGGCGGCAGGCTTGCCGGTAGCGCATCGTCGACCGTCACCTCACGGCGACGGAGTTCCACGTCCTGTTTTACCACCGATTACCCACCACGCTTCTGATTGTCGAGCACCTGCTTCAGCTCCTGCGGCGACTGATAGCCTGGGATCATCATGCCGGTGTCCGTGAGCATCGCCGGGGTGCCCTGGATGCCAAACAGCACACCCAGTTTGTAGTGCTGCGCAATGTCGATTTTGCAGCTGTCCGGGGCGGCCATCTTCGGCGCATTGCCTTTCATCGCCTCATCGAACGCCTTGTTGCGGTCAGCGCTGCACCAGATCGCCTTCATCGCCGGTTCAATCTGACCGTTCAGACCTTCACGCGGGAACGCCAGGTAGCGCACGGTAATGCCCAGCGCGTTGTAGTCGGCCATCTGCTCGTGCAGCTTGTGGCAGTAGCCGCAGGTGATGTCGGTAAAGACCGTAATCACATGCTGCTCTTTCGGCGCTTTATAAACGATCATTTCCGGCACCAGCGCCTCTACCTTTTTGTCCAGCAGCTGGTTTGTGACGTTGACCGGCTGTTTGCCGCTGACGTCATAGAGCGGGCCCTGAATCATATGCTTGCCGTCATCGGTGACGTAGAGCACGCCGCTTTCCGAAAGCACGGTTTTGAAACCGGGCAGCGGCGACGGGCTGATTTCAGTCTGGTTCAGACCGAGTTTTTTAAGTGATTGCTGAATGGCGCTGTCATCGGCATGGGCCAGACCGGAAAAGGCGCTGGCTAACAGGGCCAGCATCGCAAAATGCTTGTTCATTTTTGTCCTTATCGCCGCGGTTCAGGCCCGCGGATGGTGTTGTTGATGCAACTGACGCAGGCGTTCAGTCGCAACGTGCGTATAAATCTGGGTAGTAGAGAGATCGCTGTGTCCCAGCAGCATCTGTACGACACGCAGATCGGCGCCGTGGTTCAGCAGATGGGTCGCAAAGGCATGGCGCATCACATGCGGCGATAACTTTTCGCTGTCGATGCCCGCCAGCGTGGCGTAATGCTTGATGCGGTGCCAGAAGGTCTGCCGCGTCATCTGCTGCGCCCGGTTGCTGGGAAACATCACGTCCAGCGTCTGGCCATTAAGCAGCCACGGACGACCATGTTCCATATATTGCTCCAGCCAGTAAACCGCTTCTTCACCTAAAGGCACCAGGCGCTCCTTATCCCCTTTACCGATGACGCGGACGACGCCCTGGCGCAGGCTGATATCGCTGAGCGTCAGGCCGGTCAGCTCGGAGACGCGCAGGCCGGTGGCGTAGAGCAGTTCCAGCATCGCCTTGTCGCGCAGTTCCAGCGGAATAGTGGTATCGGGCGCCTGCAGCAGACGCTCAACCTGCGCCTCAGTGAGATCTTTCGGCAGCCGCTGTGGCAGTTTCGGCGCAGAAAGCAGCGCGCTGGGATCGTCCGGGCGCAGCTTTTCGCGGTAAAGATACTGAAACAGGCGACGCATCGCGCTCAGCAGACGCGCTGAGCTGGTCGCCTTGTAGCCGCCCTCCAGCCGTTCGGCCAGAAACTGCTGCAGATCCAGCGGCGTCACGCTGAGAAGTGTCAGCCCGTGATGCGCCAGCCAGCCGGTCAGCGTCTGCAGATCCTGACGATAGGAGGCGAGCGTGTTCTGCGCCAGATTGCGTTCAATCCAGAGCGCATCGAGAAACTGTTCTGTCAGTTCGCTGTCCTGCACGTTAACTCCGCCGTCTGGTGTAAAATCATGCTCATTATGCCTGATTCAGCAGCGCTTCTGGTACAATTGCGCCAGAGTCAGTCTTTACAGAGTGTTATCTGCATGAAAATCGGTCTTTTTTACGGTTCCAGTACCTGTTACACCGAAATCGTAGCGGAGAAAATTCGCGATTTCATTGGCGAAGAGTTAGTGACGCTGCACAACGTCAAAGATGATGATCCGCGCCTGATGGAGCAGTACGATTTGCTGATCATGGGCATCCCGACCTGGGATTTCGGTGAGCTGCAGGAGGACTGGGAGGCGATCTGGACACAACTTCCCGCGCTGAACCTGCAGAACAAGATCGTCGCGCTGTATGGCATGGGCGATCAGATTGGTTATGGCGAGTGGTTTTTAGATGCGCTCGGTATGCTGCACGATCTGCTGAAGCCGATGGGCGTGCGTTTCGTGGGTTACTGGCCGCTTGAAGGCTATGAGTTCACCAGCCCGAAACCGCTGAGTGCCGATGGCTCACAGTTTGTGGGTCTGGCACTGGATGATGTGAATCAGTTTGAGATCACCGATGAGCGCGTAGAGCAGTGGTGCGAACAGGTGCTGACCGAAACCGCCGGGCTGCTGTAGCGCCCCGCTGCCGGACGCGGGCGGCTGAAAGATCATCACTCTCTGCCCGCCAGACGGCCTTTACTATTGCGCCTTGCTAAAGCAGCAGGCGCGTAATGCCCGCCATTCGCCAGGCTGCATGCTGTCCTGCATCAGCCACCAGCGCAGGACTTCGCCCTGCTCATTCTTCGCCACCAGCAGTACGCCGATCGGCAACCAGCGCAGTGGCTGCACAGGCCGGAAGCGCTTTCCCTGCCAGATCCAGCAGTGCACGCTTTCCCGCTGCAGCACGCCGCGCCGCTGCGTCAGCCGCCGGTAGCTTTGCCAGCCTTCGGCCAGCAACAGCAGCATCACCGCCCCGTTGAACAGCCCCTCCCCGACCGGCAGCGTCAGCAGCGCTGTGCCCGTGACCGCGGCTGCCAGCCCGGCGCACAGCAATCCATACGCCAGCCGGGAGGGTCGTAACTCACATTGCCACGGGGCCGCGTTCATGGTTGCGCTGCTGGATCAGGTTCACCATCCGCTTAAGCTCAGGATCTTTTGGCTCACCGTGATTCATCAGCCAGTTAAACAGATCGGGATCATCACTCTTCAGCAGGGCCACAAATACCCGCTTATCGGTGTCGCTCAGCGTGTCATACTCAAATTTGAAGAACGGCATAATCGCCACATCCAGCTCCAGCATGCCGCGACGGCAGGCCCACTGAATACGTGATTTATCATTAATATCCATGCATCAGTTTCCACAGTTCACAACGTGGCGCCTAGTGTAACCTGGTTTAATCCGGCTCGCAGGCGCGGCGTCATACGCTGTGCAACCTGCCACATTTCAGGCCGGATCTTTTCAGGGTTATCACGCCTTTTGTGCGCCGTTTTCCGTAAACAGGTTGCATTGCCAGTCGGCTCTTTTAACATTGAAGACAATGTTCCGGATGAACCTTCTTACACAGGATATCTCCATGCCCACTTTTACTTTACCGCCGCGCCAGCCTGCCGCGTCGTCCCGTCTGCCGTTAACCCTGATGTCGCTGGATAACTGGGCACTGGTTTCCATCACCGGTGCCGACAGCACCGCCTACCTGCAGGGTCAGCTGACGCTGGATGTCGCAGCCCTGGATGCTGACCACCACTCGCCCGCCGCGCACTGCGATGCCAAAGGCAAGATGTGGAGCAGCCTGCGCCTGTTCCATCGCGGAGAGGGCTATGCCTATCTGATCCGCCGTGCACTGCGCGACACCCAGCTGGCCGAGTTAAAGAAATATGCGGTCTTTTCGAAAGTAACGATGGTCGCCGACGATGAGTCAGTGCTGCTGGGCGTGGCCGGTTTTCAGGTTCGCGCCGCGCTGACCAGTCTGTTTGAAAGCCTGCCCGACAGCGAAAAACCGGTGGTGCAGCAGGGAGAGACCACGCTGCTCTGGTTCGCACATCCGGCCGAACGCTTCCTGATTGTCACCTCGCAGGCCGTGGCGGAGACGCTGAAGCAGACGCTCAACGACGATGCACAGTTCAACGACAGTCAGCAGTGGCTGGCGCTGGATATTGAAGCGGGGATTCCGGTGATCGACCCGGCCACCAGCGTCCAGTTTATTCCGCAGGCCACAAACCTGCAGGCGCTGGATGCCATCAGCTTCAAAAAGGGCTGCTATGCCGGTCAGGAGATGGTCGCCAGGGCCAAATATCGCGGCGCCAACAAACGCGCGCTTTACTGGCTGGCGGGTCAGGCGAGCCATCTGCCTGAGGCGAATGGCGCACTGGAGCTGCAGATGGGCGATCGCTGGCGTCGTACCGGCAGCGTGCTGGCCGCGGTGCAGTTAGATGACGGCACCAGCTGGGTTCAGGTGGTGCTGAACAACGATCTGGAGCCGGATAGCGTGCTGCGGGTCGAAGGGGATGAGAGCGGCCATCTGACCATTCAGCCGCTGCCCTACTCGCTGGATGAAGGCTGATCCGCCCCGCTGGCCCTCTCCCTCTGCGAGAGGGCCAGCCCTGCTCAGCCGGACAGGCCGAGATCAGCGTACATAGAAGTAGATCGCGCAGAAATGGCAGAGGCTGCCGCCCAGCACAAATCCATGCCAGATGGCGTGATTATAGGGAATACGCCGCGCCACATAGAAAATCACCCCCAGCGAATAGACAATCCCGCCCGCCGCCAGCAGCCAGACGCAGCCCGGCGGCAGGATCATCGCCAGCTGATAAACCACAATCAGCGACAGCCACCCCATGCAGAGATAGGTCACCAGCGAGAGCGCCTTAAAACGCTCGGCTATCGTGAGCTTGAACAGCACGCCTGCCAGCGCCAGCAGCCAGATGACCGCCATCAATCCGTAGGCCAGCGGCGTCCGCAGACCGACCAGCAGGAACGGCGTGTAGGTACCGGCGATCAGCAGATAGATGGCGCAGTGATCCAGCTTTTTCAGCCAGGGCCTGACCGGGCCATCAGGGATCGCGTGGTAGAGCGTCGAGGCCAGAAACAGCAGGATCATGCTGCCGCCATAGAGGCTGTAACTGATAAACGTCAGCGTATCCGCCTGCCTTTCAGCGGCCTGATGGAGCATCAGCACCAGCCCGACAATGCCGGAAAGGCAGCCAAGACCGTGACTGATACTGTTGGCAATTTCTTCTGCGAACCAGTCGCCCGCAGCGGGCCGGATTTTATGAGAGAGCGTCGTGGTCATTTCCATTTCCTGAACAGCAGTAGCACGAGGTCACGCTCTGCAGCGTAACCAACAATTATTTCAGTGTACAGCTGTACGCTAAAAATTTCTGATGTGATTCTCTGCGCCCGAACCGCACGCCAAATCTGATAAACTAACCGCCGGTCAACTGTTCAACGAGTCATTCATGTTCTCGCATCGCGATCTCGCCCGCCTTAACGATCTGGAAATGCAGGTCTATCAGTTCATCATTAAGCACCGTGAAAGCGTCAGCTATATGACCATTCGCGAACTGGCTGAGCAGACGGGGGTCTCCACCACCACCGTGCTGCGTTTCTGCCGCAGAATGGGCTGTGAAGGCTGGTCAGAGTTCCGTATCCGCCTGCGCTTAAACGAGAAGAGTCCGCCGCTGCTCAACACGGCGGGCGTCAGCGACATGCTGAGCTTTTTTAAAAGTATTAATAATCCCGAATTTGAGGAACTGATTGCGCAGGTTGCACGGAAGATTAATCAGGCGGAGCAGGTCTTCTTTATTGGCGTCGGCACCTCCGGCAGCCTGGCGAAATATGGCGCACGTTTTTTCTCTAATCTTGGAAAATTCAGCCACGCGATTGACGATCCCTATTATCCGGTCACGCCCGATCTCTATGAGAATGCGGTGGCGATTATGCTTTCGGTGTCCGGAGAAACCGCAGAGATCCTGCGCATTGCCAGCCAGTTCAGCCAGAATAAGTGCAAAATCGTGGCTATTACCAACACGGAAAGCTGCTCGCTGGCCAGACTGGGGGATTTTTCGCTCTGCTATCACGTCCCTATTATCCGCACGGCGGACCACTGCGATATCACGACACAGGTGCCGGTCACCTATATTATCGAAGCGATCGGCCGTCAGCTGGGAAAATAAAACAGCCTGTTTTTCAGATGTAACAAACGCCATTTCAGGCCCGGTGTTATAGCGTGACTTTCTTTATTGCCTTGCTACACTCAGCTCAATTTCACTATCCGGAATGGAGTCGCGCATGAGTGCAGAATTGCAGTTACCAAAGGGCTTTCTCTGGGGCGGTGCCGTTGCCGCGCATCAGGTCGAAGGCGGCTGGGATCAGGGTGGCAAAGGTGTGAGCATTGCTGATGTCCTGACCGGCGGGTCACATGGCGTGGATCGGGTGATCACCGATGGCGTGCAGCCCGGCCACTTCTATCCGAACCATCAGGGCGTGGAGTTTTATTCCCACTATAAGCAGGATGTCGCGCTGTTTGCCGAGATGGGCTTCAGATGTTTCCGCACTTCCATTGCCTGGACCCGCATCTTCCCCAACGGCGATGAGCAGCAGCCCAACGAAGCCGGCCTGCAGTTTTATGACGACCTGTTCGATGAACTGCTGAAGTATGGCATTGAACCGGTCATCACCCTTTCGCACTTCGAGATGCCCTATCACCTGGTAAAAGAGTATGGCGGCTGGCACAACCGTAAAGTGGTCGACTTCTTTGTGCGCTTCAGCGAAGTGGTGCTGAACCGCTATAAGCACAAAGTGAAGTACTGGATGACCTTTAACGAGATCAACAACCAGCGCAACTGGCAGTATCCGCTGTTTGGCTACTGCTGCTCAGGTGTGATCTTCACCGAGCATGAGAAGCCGGAACAGGCGATGTATCAGGTGATGCACCATCAGTTTGTTGCCAGTGCGCGCGTAGTGAAACTCGGCCACGCTATCAACCCTGAGTTTAAGATTGGCTGCATGATCGCCATGGTGCCGGTCTACCCCTTCTCCTGTCATCCGGATGATGTGGTGCTGGCTCAGGAAGCGATGCATCAGCGTTATGTCTTCAGTGACGTGCAGATGCGCGGTGCCTACCCGGCGTACACCCTGAAAGAGTGGGCGCGCAAAGGGTATGAGATTCAGATGGAAGCTGACGATGCCAGCACGCTGCGTGAAGGATGTGCAGACTATGTGGGCTTCAGCTATTACATGAGTAATGCCGTGAAGACCGATGCCAGCGGTGTTGACGATCCCATCACCGGCTTTGAGGGTGTGGTGAAGAACCCGCATGTGAAAGCCTCAGACTGGGGCTGGCAGATTGACCCGGTGGGTCTGCGCTATGTCCTGAACGACCTCTATGAGCGCTATCAGAAGCCGCTGTTCATCGTGGAAAACGGCTTTGGGGCTATCGATAAGCCCAACGCCGAGGGCGTGATCGAAGATGACTACCGCATCGACTATCTGCGTGCGCATATCGAAGAGATGAAGAAAGCCGTGACCTGGGATGGCGTCGACCTGATGGGTTACACGCCGTGGGGCTGTCTGGACTGTGTCTCTTTCACCACCGGTCAGTACGACAAGCGTTACGGCTTTATTCATGTGAATAAAAACGATGATGGCAGCGGCGATTTCTCCCGTGCAAAGAAGAAGAGCTTCGGCTGGTATCAGCAGGTTATCGCCAGCAACGGCGAAAACCTCTAATCCGCCGCCGGCGGGCTGCGCGGATTAACGGCCCCCGGCAGCGTCAATGATGCTGCCGGTAATGTAAGAGGCCGCCTCGCTGGCCAGCCAGACGATCGCTTCCGCCACCTCTTCGGCTTCGCCGCCGCGTCCCATCGGGATCGCGCTGGCGAGCCGATCCACCCGGCCTGGCTCACCGCCATCGGCATGCATCTCTGTATAGATGAACCCCGGCCGGACGCCGTTCACCCGAATCCCCTGCTGCGCCACTTCCAGTGACAATCCGCGCGTCAGCGTATCCATCGCCCCTTTTGACGCGGCGTAGTCAACATATTCGCCCGGCGCACCCGTACGGGAGGCGGCCGATGAGACATTGACGATGGCCCCGCCCTGCCCCCCATGATGAGTACCCATCCGCTTCACCGCCTCGCGGCAGCAGAGAAAGGTTCCGATAACGTTCGTGGCAAAGACCTTTTGCAGACGCGCCGCCGCCAGATCTTCGGTGCGGCACTGCTGAAACAGAATTCCGGCGTTGTTGACCAGCAACGTCAGCGGTTCCGGCTGCTGGTCGAGCTGCGCAAACAGCGCCATCACCTCCGCTTCATCGCTGATGTCTGCCCGGATCGCAAAGGCGTCACCGCCCTGCTGCTGAATCTGCGCCACCACCTGCCGGGCCTCCTCTTCACGCTGACGATAGTTCACCGCAACCCGGTATCCCCGCGCGGCCAGTAACCGCGCCGTGGCGCGTCCGATGCCCCGACTGCCGCCCGTCACCAGTGCCAGTTTCATGCTGCTTCTCCGAAAAAAAAGGGCCGATAAATCGGCCCGGTGGGGTATTACTCTCCGCGCTACTGATAGTCGCTCATCGGCACACAGGCGCAGAACAGGTTACGGTCACCAAAGACATCATCCAGACGTTTTACCGTCGGCCAGTATTTGTTATGGCTGCCTGCCGGGAAGACCGCCAGTTCACGGCTGTAAGGGTGTGACCACTCACTGACGATTTCCAGCTGGGTATGCGGCGCATTCACCAGCGGGTTGTCGTCCAGCGGCCACTCCCCTGCGGCCACCCGATCGATCTCCATACGGATAGCCAGCATCGCGTCGATAAAGCGGTCCAGCTCGATTTTGCTCTCTGACTCTGTCGGCTCGACCATCAGGGTACCGGCAACCGGGAACGACATGGTCGGTGCGTGGAAGCCGTAATCGATCAGGCGCTTCGCAATATCCAGCTCACTGATACCGGTCTGCTCTTTCAGCGGACGGATGTCGAGAATACATTCGTGCGCCACGCGCCCGTCACGCCCGGTATAGAGCACCGGATACGCCGATTTCAGGCGGCTGGCGATGTAGTTGGCGTTCAGGATCGCCACCGAACTCGCCTGTTTCAGCCCCTCTGCGCCCATCATACGGATGTACATCCAGCTGATTGGCAGGATAGAGGCGCTGCCAAACGGCGCTGCGGAGACGGCCCCCTGCTGCGTCAGGATATCGTCGATCTGCACGACGCTGTGTCCCGGTACAAAAGGCGCGAGGTGCGCTTTCACACCAATCGGCCCCATGCCCGGACCGCCACCGCCGTGCGGGATGCAGAAGGTTTTATGCAGGTTCAGGTGCGAGACGTCCGCGCCGATGTAGCCCGGCGTGGTGATGCCGACCTGGGCGTTCATGTTCGCGCCATCCAGATAAACCTGGCCGCCATGCTGATGCACAATCTGGCACACTTCACGAATCGTCTCTTCATAGACGCCGTGCGTAGACGGGTACGTCACCATAATGCAGGAGAGCTTATCGCCCGCCTGCGCCGCTTTTTCACGCAGATCGTTCAGGTCGATGTTGCCCTGCTTATCACAGGCCACCACCACCACGTCCATGCCCGCCATCTGCGCGGACGCCGGGTTGGTGCCGTGCGCCGAACTCGGGATCAGGCAGAGGTGGCGATCGCCCTCGCCACGGCTTTCGTGATAACGACGGATTGCCAGCAGCCCGGCATATTCACCCTGCGCGCCGGAGTTAGGCTGCATACAGAGCGCATCATAGCCGGTGAGCTGTACCAGCCACTGCGAAAGCTGGCCGATCATCTGCAGATAGCCGGTGGCCTGCTCAGCCGGGCAGAACGGATGCAGCTCCGCAAATTCCGGCCAGGTGATCGGGATCATCTCGGCGGCGGCGTTGAGCTTCATGGTGCAGGAGCCAAGCGGGATCATCGCCTGGTTCAGCGCCAGATCCTTTTTCTCCAGGCTGTGCATGTAGCGCATCATCTCGGTTTCACTGTGATGACGGTTGAATACCGGATGGGTCAGGATCTCACTCTGGCGCTGCAGCCCCGCCGGAATCGCATGGCCTGCGCGGGCGACGTCGCTGTCGAGCGCGTCCAGATTCTGACCGTGATCATCGCCCAGCAGAATCTCGAACAGCGCCAGGATATCGTCACGGCAGGTGGTTTCATCCAGCGTGATGCCGACGGCGTTGTGGATGTCGCTGCGCAGGTTCACACCAAAGCTCAGCGCACGATTCAGCACGGCGGCTTTATCCGCCACGTCGACCGTCAGCGTGTCGAACCAGTGCTGATGGCGCAGCTTCAGGCCGCCCTGCTGCAGTCCCGCCGCCAGAATGCTGGTGAAGCGATGAATGCGCGAGGCGATGCGTTTCAGACCCGCCGGGCCATGGAACACCGCATAGAGACCGGCGATGTTGGCGAGCAGCACCTGTGAGGTACAGATGTTGGAGTTAGCCTTTTCACGGCGGATATGCTGTTCGCGGGTCTGCATCGCCATACGCAGCGCAGTGTTGCCCGCGGCATCGCGCGATACGCCGATGATACGGCCAGGCATAGAACGCTTATGCTCATCGCGGCTGGCGAAGAAGGCTGCGTGCGGGCCGCCGTAGCCCATTGGCACGCCAAAACGCTGGGCTGAACCAAAGACGATGTCTGCGCCCTGCCTGCCCGGAGCCTCCAGTAAGACCAGCGACATAAAGTCCGCCGCCATACTTACGACCACTTTGCGCGCTTTCAGGTCGCCGATCAGCGCGCTGTAATCGTGCGCATCGCCGGTGGTGCCGACCTGTTGCAGCAGCACACCAAACAGGTCGTCATGCTCAACCGCCTTTTCTGCGCGATCGACGATCAGTTCAAAACCAAAGGTCTCCGCACGGGTGCGGACCACATCCAGCGTCTGCGGATGAATATCATCGGCGATAAAGAATTTGTTGGCGTTTTTGAGCTTGCTGACGCGTTTTGCCATCGCCATCGCTTCCGCCGCAGCGGTCGCCTCATCCAGCAGAGAGGCCGAGGCGATATCCATGCCGGTGAGGTCCAGCGTCAGTTGCTGGAAGTTCAGCAGCGCTTCCAGTCGGCCCTGTGAAACTTCCGGCTGATAGGGAGTATAAGCCGTGTACCAGCCCGGATTCTCCAGCATGTTACGCAGGATCACCGGTGGCGTGATCACCGCGCTGTATCCCATCCCAATCCAGGATTTGTAGCGCAGGTTCTGACTGGCAATCGCTTTCAGCTCCGCCAGCGCCTGCTGTTCTGTGACGGCATCGCCCACCGCAGGCGGGCCGGGCAGCTGAATGTCTGCCGGCACAATCGTACCGATCAGCGCCTCCAGCGAACGGGCGCCGATGGCGTCGAGCATTTGCGCCTGCTGCTCAGGTGAAGGACCAATATGGCGCTCGATGAAGGCACCGTTGTGTTCAAGCTGGCTGAGAGTCTGAGTCATTAGCAGTAAATCCTGAATCGGGCTGGGGGAACCGGAAATCAAACAGAAATCTGCGGCCTCGCGGCGAGGCCGCCTGACGACTACTCGTCGATAGAGGCTTTATAAGCATCTGCATCCAGCAGCGCGTCGATTTCCGATTCGTCGCTGGCTTTGAGTTTAAATAACCAGCCGCCGTCATACGGCTCGCTGTTGACCTGCTCAGGGGAGTCGGTCAGCGCGTCATTGACCGCGACCACTTCACCGCTGATCGGCGCATAGATGTCTGAGGCAGCCTTAACGGACTCGGCAACCGCGCACTCTTCACCCGCGGCAAAGGTCGCGCCCACTTCCGGCAGGTCGACGAACACCATGTCGCCCAGTAACTCCTGCGCATGTTCCGTGATGCCGACGGTGTAGCTGCCGTCGGCTTCTTTACGCACCCACTCGTGGCTGTCACGGTACTTCAACGTATTTGGCACATTGCTCATTGGCCATTTCTCCTGAATAAAATTTACTGAGCGACCGGTTTACCGGCGCGGACAAAAACGGGACGGGTTACCTGGACCGGCATCTGGCGGTTACGGATCTCAACGATGGCGCTGCTGCCGACGCTGGCCGGTACGCGCGCCAGGGCGATGCTGCAACCCAGTGTCGGTGAGAAAGAGCCACTGGTGATGATCCCCTCCTGCAACTGCCCCTGACTATCGGTGAAGCGCACCGGCAGGCCGTTACGCAGCACCCCTTTTTCCCTGAGGATCAGCCCGACCAGCTTGTCGGTACCCCGTTCGCGCTGCACTTCCAGCGCTTCCCGGCCGATAAAATCGCGATCGGTGGGTTCCCAGCTGAGGGTCCAGCCCATGTTGGCGGCCAGCGGGGAGACGCTTTCATCCATCTCCTGACCATAGAGGTTCATACCCGCCTCCAGGCGCAGCGTGTCGCGCGCGCCCAGTCCGGCAGGCCTGACGCCCGCGGCCAGCAGACGCTGCCAGAATCCGGCCGCTTCCGCAGCGGGTAAGGCAATCTCATAGCCCGCTTCACCGGTATAGCCGGTGGTGGCGATAAACAGATCGCCCGACGCCACACCGAAGAAGGGCTTCATGCCCGCCACAGCCTCGCGCTGCGCCGCGGTGAACAGCGTCTGAGCTTTCTGCTGCGCCTGCGGCCCCTGCACGGCGATCAGCGCCAGGTCATCGCGTTCGGTCAGCGTAATGCCATAGCCTTCGGCGTGCTGCGCGATCCAGGCGAGATCTTTTTCGCGGGTCGCGGAGTTCACCACCAGCCGGAAAAACGTCTCGCTCATAAAGTAAACAATTAAATCGTCAATGACGCCACCCGAGGCATTCAGCATGCCGGTATAGAGCGCTTTGCCCGGCTGCGTCAGTTTTGCCACATCGTTTGCCAGCAGATAACGCAGGAATTCGCGGGTGCGCGGGCCTGTCAGATCGACAATGGTCATGTGGGAGACGTCAAACATGCCGGCGTCGGTGCGCACCACATGATGCTCATCCATCTGCGAGCCATAGTGCAGCGGCATCATCCAGCCGTGAAAATCCACCATGCGGGCGCCGCAGGCCTGATGCTGTTCAAACAGAGGTGTTTGCTGAGTCATAACGATCCTGTGCAGAAGCGAGTGAGTGCAAAAGTGCGCCGGATTTCAGCACCGACGCAAACGTTCTCTTACGGCTGACGTTACCACCGAATCTGAGGATTAACCATAAGCAAACCGGGGGCGAAATCAGAAGCACAGCCTAACCAGAAAGGGGCGACCGCAGGATAAAAAACTGCAATTTTGTGATTAATCGCGCAATAAATGCAGGGATTTTAAATATACGTAGCAAATTTATGCGGGAGGACGTCCGGGATGTTAAAAAAATAGCGAGCGCATAAGCGTCAGGAATGAAAAAAACTAATGCGAATTGAGCGGCAAAATTAGAATAAATCAAATGAGGAACCCTGCTGGTGCAGCGTTGCCTTTTTGTGGTGCAGAGGCGGTTCAGCGATAAAAAAAGCCAGCGCAGGCTGGCTTTCAGAGGGAGAGATTAGCGGAGCCAGGCGGGCAAATCGTTCAGCCCCATCGCCTGCTTCAGCATCATCGGTTTGACGCCCGGCAGACGATCGGCCAGTTTCAGCCCCACGTCGCGCAGCAGTTTTTTGGCCGGATGATTGCCCGCAAACATTTCACGGAAGCCCTGCATGCCCGCCAGCATCATGGCCGCGCTGTGCTTACGGCTGCGCTCGTAACGGCGCAGATAGAGGTGCTGACCGATATCTTTGCCCTGCTGATGCAGACGCCGAATTTCACCGATCAGCTCGGCGGCATCCATAAAGCCCAGGTTCACGCCCTGGCCCGCCAGTGGATGAATGGTGTGCGCCGCATCGCCCACCAGCGCCAGACGGTGCGCGGCAAACTGACGGGCATAGCGCGCCACCAGCGGGAACGATTTGCGTTCACTCGCCAGTTCGCACAGGCCAAGCCGCATATCAAATGCCACGGAGAGCTGCTGATTGAACAGCGCGTCCGGCATGGTTTCCAGACGGCTCGCCTCCTGCGGCGAGAGCGACCAGACGATCGAACTCAGATGCGGGTCCTGCATTGGCAGGAAGGCCAGAATGCCGTCGCCGTGGAACACCTGACGGGCCACCGCGTCGTGCGGCTTTTCCGTGCGGACGTTGGCCACTAACGCGTGGTGATCGTAGTCCCAGAAGGTCAGCGGAATGTCCGCCTTGTTGCGCAGCCAGGAGTGAGCACCGTCTGCGGCAATCATCAGCCGCGCGCTCAGCATGGTGCCATCCTGCAGGGTAATAAAGGCTTCGTTGTCACCAAAGGCAACCTGCTGCAACTGCGCGGGCGCCATGAGGGTGACGTCGCTGCAATCGCTGGCGCGCTGCCAGAGCGCATGATGAATGACCGGATTTTCGATGATATGACCCAGATGCGACAGGCCCTGCTGCTGGTCATCAAAAGCGATGGTGCCGAAACTGTCTCTGTCCCACACTTCCATGCCGTGATACGCGCGGCAGCGCTGTGAGAGAATGGCCGACCAGACATCAAGCTTCTGCAGCAGCCGTTCGCTGGCGGCATTGATTGCTGACACGCGAATGGAGGGTGACGCACTCAGCGCCATCGGTGGCTCCGGTGATTTCTCCAGCACGGCGATGCGCAGTCCGCTGCTCTGCAGGCCACAGGCCACCGCCAGTCCTACCATACCGCCACCGGCAATCACCACATCAAAAGTTTGCATCTGAGCCTCTTTATTAACGCTTAACCCAGCCAAGCGTGCGCTCGGCCAGTTGATTTCGTAGCCACGGCAGATGATCCATCGCCAGCAGGCCCAGGTTACGTCCCGCCACCAGCGGCCCATAACGATTCGCGAAGATGCGCACCAGCCCGTCGGTTATGCCGATAGTGGCGGCGCGGTCGGCCTGACGACGCTGCTGATAGTGATGCAGCACCGGATAACTGCCGGGATCCTGCTGGTGCCGATGGGCGGCAGCCAGGGTTTCAGCCAGCGACATTACATCGCGCAGCCCCAGGTTAAAGCCCTGTCCGGCAATCGGGTGCAGCGTCTGGGCTGCATTGCCGACTACCGCCACGCGATGCGCGATCGGCGACACCGCCTGGTGCAGCGCCAGCGGATAATATTCACGCCGGCCGGTGTGGGTAAATCTGCCCAGTCGCCAGCCAAAGGCGCGCTGCAGCTGGCTGAGAAAGTCGGCGTCGCTCCACTGTGCAACCTGGTCGCGCTGCGTGTCCGGATGGCACCAGACCAGCGACAGGCGGTTGTCCGACATCGGCAGCAGCGCCAGCGGGCCATGTTCGGTGAAGCGTTCAAACGCCCGTCCCTGATGCGGCAGCGCCGCAGAGACGTTGGCGATCACCGCGATCTGCTGATACGCCTCACGCTGCCACTGGATGCCGCACGAGGCAGCCAGCGCAGAGCGCGTCCCATCTGCCGCGATCAGCAGCTGGCCGCTGAGACGCTCCTCATTATCCAGCGTCACCTCAACCTGCTGCGCAGTGCGCTCCGCCCGGACCACGCGGGCCGGACAGCGCAGGGTCACCCCCGGCGCTTTTTTCAGCTCCGTAAACAGCCGCTGGCCCACGTCGAACAGCCCGACCACCTGCCCCAGCGCCGGAATAGCGTAGTCTGCCGCCGCCAGCGAGACGAAGCCAGCATGACCACGGTCGGAAACATGGATATTGGTAATCGGCGTGGCACAACTGGCGATGTGCTGCCACAGGTTAATGTCCGCCAGTTGCTGACAGGTACCCGCAGAGAGCGCGATGGCCCGGCCATCAAAACCCGGATGCGCACGGCTGCCCGGCTCGCTGCTTTCAATCAGCGTAACCGGCAGCCTGCCCTGAGTCAGGTGGGAGATCGCCAGCGCCAGCGTCGCCCCGGTCATGCCGCCACCGGCAATCAGAATCGTCATGCCTGTCGTGCCGCCGCCATCAGTGCTTCAATCTCATCGGCCTCTTTCACGACGCTGTCGGTGAGATTCTCGATGCCGGTTTCGGTGATCACGATGTCATCTTCGATGCGGATACCGATCCCGCGATAGCGGGCGGGCACGTCCGCATCCGGCGCGATATAGAGGCCCGGCTCAACGGTTAACACCATGCCCGGTTCCAGAATCCGGTCGCGGCTTGGGGTGCCGTAGTGACCGACATCATGCACATCCAGACCCAGCCAGTGGCTCAGACCATGCATGAAGAATGCGCGGTGCGCCTCCTCCGCAATCAGGGTATCGATATCCCCCTCCAGGATCTCCAGCTCTACCAGCCCCGTAACCATGATGCGTACCACTTCATCATTCACTTCACGGATGCTAACGCCAGGCCGGAACAGCTCAAGCGAGCGCTTCAGGGAGGCCAGAACGATGTCATAGATAGCGCGCTGGGCCGGGCTGAACCTGCCGTTCACCGGGAAGGTTCGGGTGATGTCGCCCGCATAGCCCTGGAACTCGCAGCCCGCGTCGATCAGCACCAGCTCGCCGTCGCGCATCTCACTTTCGTTTTCGGTGTAGTGCAGAATGCAGCCGTTTTCGCCCGCGCCCACGATGGTGTTATAGGAGGGATAACGTGCGCCGTGACGGGTAAATTCGTGATGGATTTCCCCTTCGAGCTGATACTCAAACATGCCCGGCTGACAGGCCTGCATCGCGCGGGTGTGCGCCAGCGCGGTGATCTCCCCGGCACGGCGAAGCAGCGCGATCTCATCCTCATCTTTGAACAGGCGCATCTCATGCACCCACGGACGCCAGTCCGTCACGGTGGCTGGCGCACTGAGATTCTGGCGGAAACCGCGGCGCAGCTTATCCAGCGCGCCGGAGACCAGCGTATCCGCGTAGGCGTATTCGCCCTGCGCGTGGTAGATCACATCCAGGCCGTTGAGCAGCAGGTGAAGCTGTTCGCCGATGTCGTTCCAGGGTAAAGCGCGATCGACGCCCAGTTTTTCCGGCGCCGCCTGCTGGCCCAGCCTGCGGCCAGACCAGATTTCTGCGTTGGGATCGCGTACCCGGTTAAACAGCACGCTGTGGTTATGATTCGCATCGCTTTTAATCAATACCAGCAGCGCCTGCGGTTCATTGAACCCGGTGAAATACCAGAAATCGCTACTCTGGCGGAACGGATACTCGCTGTCGTTACTGCGCGTTACTTCGGGCGCAGCAAAAATTAACGCTGCGCTTCCTGGCGCCATCTTCGCCAGCAGTGCCTGACGGCGCTGCAGGAATCGTTCCAGTGAAATCATCTCTGCACTCCCTGTAAACTGACCGGTTAAACGTGTTGTCCTGAAATTAGTGTAGCGTCGGCTTCTGAACTTCTGGCGCAGTGGGCTGCGGACGGGTGAAGGTGTCGTGACACAACAGTGCCGCCACGCGCACATATTCGATCACCTCTTCCAGCGACTGCTCCAGCTCTTCCTGGTCTTCATCTTCTTCATAACCGAGCTGCGCAATCGTGCGCAGATCGTCGATAGCCTCGCCGGTTTCACCGGTGACTTTATCCAGTTTAGGCTGTGTTACGCCCAGGCCGAGCAGAAAATGGTTAACCCAGCCGGCCAGCGCATCGGCGCGGTCAAAGACGGTGATATCGTCGTCAGCGGGCAGAAGCAGCTGAAACAGGAAACCCTCCTCTTCCAGCGTGGTCGCCGTGTGCTCGTGCAGCGCCGCCAGCGGCACGGCAAGAGTGTGTGAAAACGCCATGCCTTCGTTAGCCAGATCGTGTACCAGCGTCTTCCAGCTGGTGTCCTGGTTACCGCCGCAGAGGATGCCGCTCAGCAGACCATGCATTTCTGCTGGTGTCATTCCCACACCCTGCTGGGAGAGTACGGCGGCAAGCGCGTTGTAATCGGGGGTTGCGTTCTGTAAGGACATAAGTTTTCATCGTCGTTGGCAGAATAAGTTCGTGTTATGCTACCACTAGCTGCCTCAAGGTTTCCAGAAAAGGGGTTGTATCTTATTTCGTGGGTCTATATAGTTGCCCGCCTCCCAAGCCATTGACTGCTAAGGGAGTTGCGAGCGAAGGAATCAGTCAGGAAGGTGGCATGTCTGCACAACCGGTAGATTTACAAATTTTTGGTCGTTCGTTGAGAGTGAATTGTCCGCCAGAGCAGCAAGATGCGCTCAATAGCGCGGCTGAAGATCTCAATCAACGGTTGCAAGATCTGAAAGTTCGCACTAGAGTCACAAATACAGAACAACTGGTGTTCATTGCCGCGTTAAACGTCTGCCACGAGCTGGCGCAGGAGAAAGTGAAAACGCGCGATTATGCTGCTAATATGGAACAGCGCATCCGTATGTTGCAGCAGACGATTGAACAGGCACTGGTTGAGCAGGTCCGCATCTCCGAACGTGAAGGTGCGAAGTTCGAATAAAACTTCATGGTTGCGCCACGTCAGGCAACGGTGAGGTAAATTTTCTCTGAGATGTTTGCAAGTGGGCCAGTCCCCTGAGCCGATATTTCGAAAAAACAGAATGTGACGCTCTGTAACCTGTGTGCATGCTCGGTTCGTCCGAGAAGCCTGATGGTTACGACGGCATGTTCACCTTGAACCAAGGGTTCAAGGGTTACAGCCTACGGCGGCATCTCGGAGATCTCCCTTCTTTTCGTCCTGCTTTTTTCCCCCGACCGACATGTTATAGTGGCTGCTCAGCGACTTATCCGGCGGGGAAATCATGTCAGAACCTTCCATGACACAACGTCAGGCGATTCGTCAGCAGGTCCGCCACCTGCGGCGTGCTCTGACCGATGAGCAGCAGGCTCAGGCGGCGGAACAGCTCGCTGAACTCGCCCTGAACTTTGCGCCCCTCTCGGCGGCTGACACCGTTGCGCTGTTCCTCTCCGTCGATGGCGAACTCAATACCCGGCCACTGATCGCCCGGCTCTGGCACCTGAAGAAGACGGTCTGCCTGCCGGTGTTACACCCTTTCTCTCCCGGTCATTTACTGTTTTTACGCTATACGCCCGATACCCCGTTGATAACGAACAGGCTGGGCATCCCGGAACCGCCGTTGGATATCCGGCAGCTGATCACGCTGGATCAGCTGGATCTGATGCTGGTACCGCTGGTTGCATTCGATCGCCACGGGCAGCGGCTGGGGATGGGCGGCGGCTTCTACGATCGCACGCTGCAGCAGTGGCGGCAGCATGGCTTTCTGCCTGTGGGTGTGGCGCACGACTGTCAGCAGGTGGAGGGTTTGCCGGTGGCAGAATGGGATGTGCCTCTGCCCGCTATTATCACGCCGTCAACGCTCTGGCAGTGGGAGTAGCAGCGCCCTTTTCAGGTGGCTGAAAACCCGATCGGGCAGCAGTGAAGCGTGCAGTACGAAGGGAACAGGCTCAGCCGCAAAGCAGCCTGAGCCTGACGTTGCTGACGACATGAAGTGGCGCGACCTGGCGCCACCTCCTGCCTGAACGGCTTAGTAAAGCAGGCGGGCGCGGATGGTGCCCGGAATGGCCTTCATCAGCTGCAGGGCTTTGTCCGCCACTTCCGGCTCCGCATCGATGTCGATCACCACATACCCCATAAATGGCGACGTCTGCAGATACTGCGCGGCAATGTTGATGCCCTGCTCCGCAAAAATCTGGTTGATGGCCGTCAGCACGCCCGGACGGTTCTCGTGGATGTGCAGCAGACGACTGGCGCTGATACCGTGGATCGGCAGCGACACCTCCGGGAAATTTACCGCCGACAGGGTTGAGCCGTTGTCGGAGTATTTCGCCAGCTTGCCCGCCACTTCAATCCCGATGTTCTCCTGCGCTTCTTCCGTCGAGCCGCCAATGTGCGGGGTCAGGATCACGTTATCGAACTCGCTCAGCGGAGAGATGAAAGGATCGCTGTTAGTCGCCGGCTCGACCGGGAAGACGTCGATGGCTGCGCCACCTACCTGCTTGCTGGCCAGCGCGTCGCACAGCGCCGGGATATCGACCACTGTACCGCGTGAGGCGTTAATCAGCAGTGCACCTGGCTTCATCTGTGCCAGCTGCTCTGCACCAATCATATCCTGCGTGGAGAGCGTTTCCGGTACGTGCAGGCTGACAACATCGCTCATGTTAAGCAGATCGGCCAGATGACGAACCTGGGTGGCGTTACCCAGCGGCAGCTTGTTTTCAATGTCGTAGAAGAAGACGTGCATCCCCAGGCTTTCCGCCAGCACGCCGAGCTGCATACCGATGTGACCGTAACCGATGATACCCAGCTTCTTACCGCGTGCTTCAAACGACCCTTTGGCATTCTTGTTCCAGATGCCACGGTGAGCTTTCGCGTTCGCTTCCGGGATGCCGCGCAGCATCAGCAGCATTTCACCAATCACCAGTTCCGCTACCGAGCGGGTATTGGAGAACGGCGCGTTGAATACCGGGATCCCGCGGCTGGCCGCAGCGTCCAGATCTACCTGGTTGGTACCAATACAGAAACACCCTACGGCGACCAGCTTTTCAGCTGCGGCAAAAATCTCTTCAGTAAGCTGGGAGCGGGAACGGATACCAATGAAATGCGCATCGCGGATCGATGCTTTTAATGCGTCGGAGTCCAGTGCGCCCTTGTGGAATTCGATGTTGGTGTAGCCTGCTGCCCGCAGGTTATCCAGCGCACTCTGATGGACACCTTCCACCAGCAGGAACTTAATCTTATCTTTTTCCAGTGATACCTTTGCCATTTCCCGATCCTATTCAGCGTTCAATGAGGACTACCATAAGCCAGCCTTCTGTCAAAATATCAAAAAAATCGCGTCCGGCAATACAAACGATTGCCCGCAGGCCAGCACGGCAACGGCTGACGGCAGCACATTGCCGGACAAAATCATGAGGTGGGCGTTGAAGAGAGAACGAACCCGCTGCGGATGACGGTTATGTGACATAAGTCACCAAATTTCATCCAGGCGAGAAAAGATGATTTGCAGGCAGAAATAACCGGCGCCGGAATGACGCCGGCCAGATCATCTTTTGATGGTTTTCACCCCATCCGGTCCGCCAATCAGCGCAATATCGGCACCGCGCGCGGCAAAAAGGCCGACGGTCACTACACCCGGCAGCGCATTGATGGTTTTTTCCAGTTCGACCGGGTCGAGAATGCGCAGATTATGCACGTCGAGAATAATGTTGCCGTTGTCGGTGACCACGTTCTGACGATACTCCGGCAGGCCGCCCATTTTCACCAGCTCACGCGCCACATAGCTGCGCGCCATCGGGATGACCTCAACCGGCAGCGGAAAACGGCCCAGGATATCCACCTCTTTAGAGGCGTCTGCGATGCAGATAAAGGTCTGCGCCACCGCGGCCACGATTTTCTCCCGCGTCAGAGCCGCCCCGCCGCCTTTGATCATCTGCATCTGTGGGTTGATCTCATCCGCGCCATCAACATAGACCGAAAGCTGGTCAACCTCGTTCAGATCAAACACCTGAATGCCCAGGCTTTTCAGCTTCTGGGTTGAGGCATCGGAGCTGGAGACGGCGCCGTCGATCTGATGTCTGACCGTGGCAAGCGCATCGATAAAGTGGGACGCGGTCGATCCGGTGCCTACGCCAACAATGGTGCCTGGCTGCACGTACTCAAGTGCAGCCCAGCCAACGGCTTTTTTCAGTTCATCCTGGGTCATGGTATGTTTAAAACCTGTGCGACAACGAAGTGCGCGTAGTATAAAACAAGGCTTGCTGAAAATGCGCGGCTGACCGACGTGGATTTATCGGTTTGGAAGCCAGCCCACAAAAACAAGTGAGCCATCACCGGTGACACTTCTGTGGCATAGTGACGTCCACCCTGAAGGAGAGAAAACAAGAATGAAACGCCCGGATTATCGAACGCTTCAGGCGCTGGATTCAGTGATCCGCGAACGCGGGTTTGAGCGTGCCGCACAGAAACTGTGTATCACCCAGTCGGCGGTGTCACAGCGCATCAAGCAGCTGGAGAACCTGTTTGGTCAGCCGCTGCTGGTGCGTACCGTGCCGCCACGCCCCACCGAGCAGGGGCAGAAACTGCTGGCGTTACTGCACCAGGTGGAGCTGCTGGAAGAGGAGTGGCTGGGCGATGAGAACAGTGGCACCACGCCGCTGCTGCTGTCGCTGGCGGTCAACGCCGACAGTCTGGCGACCTGGCTGCTGCCTGCGCTGAAGGATGTGCTGGCAGATTCGCCGGTACGCCTGAACCTGCAGGTCGAAGATGAAACCCGCACGCAGGAGCGCCTGCGTCGCGGTGAAGTGGTGGGCGCGGTCAGTATCCAGCCGCAGCCTCTGCCCAGTTGCCTGGTCGATCAGCTTGGCGCGCTCGACTACCTGTTCGTGGCGTCACGCGACTTCGCCGATCGTTTCTTCCCCAACGGTGTCACCCGCTCTGCCCTGCTGAAGGCGCCTGCGGTGGCGTTTGACCACCTTGACGATATGCATCAGGCCTTTCTGCAGCAGAACTTTGACCTGTCACCCGGCAGCGTGCCCTGCCACATCGTGAACTCCTCGGAGGCCTTTGTGCAGATGGCGCGACAGGGTTCGACCTGCTGTATGATCCCGCATCTGCAGATTGAGCGTGAACTGGCGAGCGGAGAGTTAATCGATCTGACGCCAGGCCTCTATCAGCGCCGGATGCTCTACTGGCACCGGTTTGCGCCTGAAAGCCGGTTGATGCGTCGGGTGACCGATGCGCTGATTGCGCATGGACATCGGGTGCTGCGGCAGGATGAGGTCGCCGCCTGAAACAAAAACGGGGCATCCGCCCCGTTTTTTTATTGTGCCGCGTTGGGCTTGATCTCAAACACCACATCGACCTGGTCGTCAAAGTTGATGCTCTGCTGATCGTAGGTCTCCTGCGCAGAGGTCTCTGGCGCCGCCGCTGCTTTATACATACGGTTCATCGGCATAGGCTGATAGTTAGCCACCTGATAGCGGATGCTGTAGATCGGGCCCAGCTTCGCGTTGAATCCTTCCGCCAGCTGAGAGGCCTGCCGGGTCGCATTCTGAATCGCCGCTTTACGCGCCTGCTCTTTATAGCTCTCCGGGTTAGCCACGCCTAACTCGACGCTGCGAACCTCGTTCAGACCGGACTTCAGCGCCCCATCCAGCAGATCGTTCAGCTTATCCAGCTGACGCAGCGTGACCTGCACCTGACGGACGGCACGGTAGCCTTTCAGCACCGATTTTCCCTCTTTGGTGTAGTCATACTCAGGCTGGGTGCTCAGGTTAGCGGCATCGATATCTTTCTTCTCAATGCCGTTTTTCTGAAGAAAATCGAAATATTGTGCAACCCGGCTGTCCGCCTGCTTTTTCGCATCCGCGGCGTCTTTGGATGAGACGTTCACCACGATAGAGAGCGTGGCGATATCGGGACGGGCATCGACTGTTGCCTTGCCTGAGGTCACCACGTGGGGCCCGTTTGGTAACTCATCAGCCTGTACGCCAGGCAGTGCCCCGGCGCTCATGATTGCGGCCAGAGCCAATGCTTTCAGTTTCATGAAAGTCCTCCTTGAAAAGGTCATTTTGACGGCTTCTAACCGGCGAAGCCCAGCAGCGCATCGGTATGCGCCATGCTTTGAGTGGTCATTATGGCAAAAGTTCGCCCGTCATGCGGCAATTACCGGCACGGATCCCGGAGTGGGATCAAAAACCGGCGATGCCCTGACGGGCCAGCTGCAGCGCAATAAACCACATGACCGCGCCGACCAGCAGATTAATGATGCGCTGTGCTTTCACCGTGCGCAGTCGTGGAGAGAGCCACGCCGCCAGCAGCGCCAGACCGAAGAACCACAGAACCGATGCGCTGATGGTTCCCAGCGCGAACCACTGACGCGCCGTGGCGGTCGGCAGCTGACCGCCCAGGCTGCCCAGCACCACGAAAGTATCCAGGTAGACGTGCGGATTGAGCCAGGTGACCGCCAGCAGCGTCGCGATAATCCGCCCGCGGCCCGGCTTTAACGGCTCACCCTCCGCCAGATCGGCGTCGCCGCGAAAAGCACTGCGCAGCGCGCCCCAGCCATACCACAGCAGAAAGGCGACGCCCGCCCAGGTGATCGCCATCAGCAGCAGCGGCGACTGGTTCAGCAGTGCGCTGCCGCCAAAGATACCGCCGCAGATCAGCAGGATATCGCTCAGCGAGCAGAGCGCCGCCGTCATCAGATGATACTGGCGCTTCACGCCCTGGTTCATCACAAACGCGTTCTGCGGACCCAGCGGCAGGATCAGCGCAGCACCCAGGGCAAGCCCCTGAAAATAGAGAGATAACACGGGATAACTTCCTCACAGGATCGAATGCGATGAAGTATAAAGAGAGAGGATAATAAGCGGAAATTGAAAGATTTAATCTGCGATTAGCAGAATTAATGGGCGACCGCAGCCGCCCAGAAAAGATTACTGCGGCTGTGCCCCGGCCGAAGCAGCCTCCGGCTGACGGTTGGTGTGCAGATGCACATCCATCTGCGGATAAGGAATGCCGATGCCTTTCTCATCCAGCGCCCGCTTGAAGTTCTTCATCAGGTCCCAGTAGACATTCTGCAGGTCTCCGCTGTTGCTCCAGCAGCGCACCACGAAGTTCAGGGAGGAAGCGGCCAGCTCGTTCAGGCCGATCTGGATACCTTTATCTTTCAGTACGCGGCTATCGGCTTCGACAACCTGCTGCAGTAAGGCGATTACTTCATCCACGTCCGCATCATAGGCGACGCCAATGATAAATTCATTGCGGCGAACCGGTTCGCGCGAGAAGTTGACGATGTTGCCACTGATGATCTTGCCGTTAGGCACCACCACGATTTTGCCATCTGCGGTACGCAGCGTGGTGGAGAAGATCTGCACCTGCAGGACGGTGCCCATGACGCCACCCAGATCGACAAACTCGCCGGTCCGGAACGGACGGAAGGTCACCAGCAGCACACCGGCCGCCAGGTTTGAGAGCGATCCCTGCAGCGCCAGACCCACGGCCAGACCAGCGGCACCCAGCACGGCGATCACCGAGGCGGTCTGGACGCCAATGCGTCCCAGCGCGGCGATCAGCGTAAAGGCGATCACGCCGTAGCGCACCAGTGCAGAGAGGAAATCCGCGACCGTCGCGTCGATGTGACGGGCGCGCAGCAGGCGATTGACGGTGTTAGAGATAATACGGGCGATGATCATCCCGACGATAAGAATGGCGATGGCCGCAACGATATTGACGGCGTAGCTGAGGATCAGCGCCTGATTCCGTATCAGCCAGTTGCCCGCGTTATTGATGCCGTCGACGACGTGTAACTCTTCCATTAATAAGCCCTGTTGTTAGATTCCCATCGGGGAATGACAAAACTGCCAGATGTAATCCGACACCCTGTGAACAAGGGTAATCAATTATCCGTTGAAGTGCCAAATCCCCCCGGCTTCCGGCGCGTTTAACGCATAAAAAAAGGCCCTTTCGGGCCTTTTTTGTACGGTAACGGTTATCCGTTACAGAACGTCGACAGCGTTAAGCTCTTTGAAAGCCTGCTCCAGACGCACGACCATTGAGGACTGGGCAGAACGCAGCCAGACGCGCGGGTCGTAGTATTTTTTGTTTGGCTTGTCGTCGCCTTCCGGGTTACCCAGCTGCGACTGCAGATAGCCTTCGTTCTTTTTGTAGTACTGCAGAATGCCGTCCCAGGTTGCCCACTGGGTGTCGGTATCGATGTTCATCTTGATCACGCCGTAGCTGATAGACTCTTCGATTTCTGCTGCTGAAGAACCGGAACCACCGTGGAAAACGAAGTCCAGCGCGTTGTGCGGCAGGCCATGTTTTTCACACACGAATTTCTGTGAATCGCGCAGGATGGTCGGGGTCAGTTTTACGTTGCCTGGCTTGTAAACGCCGTGAACGTTGCCGAAGGAGGCCGCAATGGTGAAGCGCGGGCTGATCGCATGCAGTTTTTCGTACGCGTAGTTCACATCTTCTGGCTGGGTGTAGAGCGCTGACGCGTCCATGTGGCTGTTATCCACGCCATCTTCTTCACCACCGGTGCAGCCCAGTTCGATCTCCAGGGTCATGTCCAGTTTGGCCATGCGCGCCAGGTACTTGCTGCTGATTTCGATGTTCTCTTCCAGAGACTCTTCTGACAGGTCGATCATGTGAGATGAGAAGAGGGGTTTACCATTTTTCTGGAAGTACTCTTCACCCGCGTCCAGCAGACCGTCGATCCACGGCAGCAGTTTCTTGGCGCAGTGGTCGGTGTGCAGGATTACCGGCACGCCATACTGCTCTGCCATCAGGTGAACATGGTGTGCACCGGCGATAGCACCGAAGATAGCCGCGCCCTGTGGCTTGTCAGTTTTGAAGCCTTTACCCGCGATAAAGGCCGCACCACCGTTAGAGAACTGGATGATGATTGGCGCTTTCACTTTCGCTGCGGCTTCAAGCGCCGCATTGATGGAGTCGGTGCCGACGCAGTTGACGGCTGGCAGTGCGAATTTGTTCTCTTTTGCAACTTTGAAGATCTTCTGTACGTCATCACCAGTGACAACGCCGGGTTTTACGAAATCAAAAATTTTAGACATGATTGTGTCCTGTTTCGTGACCGTTGTTCCCCTTGAGGAACGTCGATTTAAACGCCCAGTCGGGCAAGACTTCAGGCGATGCCGTCAGACATCGCCCCCAAAGGATTACTGCTTCGCACGCTCTTCCAGCATGGCAACGGCTGGCAGTTTTTTGCCTTCCACGAACTCCAGGAATGCGCCGCCGCCGGTCGAGATGTAGGAAATTTTGTCTTCGATGCCGAACAGATCGATAGCCGCTAAGGTATCGCCGCCGCCTGCCACAGAGAACGCGTCGCTGTCTGCAATGGCGTTAGCCACGATCTCGGTGCCTTTACGGAAATTAGGGAACTCAAACACGCCTACCGGGCCGTTCCACAGGATGGTTTTGGCATCCTTCAGGATGGCTGCCATGGCCTGTGCGGTTTCATCACCGAAGTCCATAATCTCTTCGTTATCCGCCACTTCCGAAACTTTTTTCACGGTTGAAGGGGCAGTTTCAGAGAATTCCGTGCCAACGCGTGAGTCAACCGGAACCGGGATACCATACTGGTCGCGCAGGCCTTTAGCCGCTTCAACGAAGTCGGGTTCATAGAGTGATTTACCGACCTTGTTGTCGATAGCCACGAAGGTGTTAGCGATGCCGCCACCGACGATCACGGTGTCCGCGATTTTCACCAGCGACTGCAGCACGTCAAATTTTGTAGAGACTTTAGAGCCACCGACGACCGCAACCAGCGGACGCTCAGGATTGCTCATCACTTTACCCAGCGCTTCCAGCTCAGCAGAGAGCAGCGGGCCTGCACAGGCGACAGGGGCAAATTTGCCGACGCCGTGGGTAGAGGCTTGTGCGCGGTGCGCGGTACCAAAGGCATCCATCACAAACACGTCACACAGGGCAGCATATTTTTTAGACAGCGCTTCGTCGTCTTTCTTCTCGCCTTTGTTGAAGCGAACGTTTTCCAGAACCACCAGCTCGCCAGCGCCCACTTCAACGCCATCGAGGTAATCTTTAGCCAGCGTCACGGTGGTGCCGTTCAGCTTCTCTTTCAGGTAGTTAACTACCGGCAGCAGTGAGAACTCTTCGTTGTATTCACCTTCGGTCGGACGACCCAGGTGAGAGGTAACCATTACTTTCGCGCCCTGTTTCAACGCCGCTTCAATGGTTGGCAGAGAAGCACGGATACGTGCATCAGACGTCACTTTACCTTCTTTAACAGGTACGTTCAGATCGGCACGGATCAGCACGCGTTTACCAGCCAGATCCAGATCGGTCATCTTAATTACAGACATGGTGAATCCTCTCGTTGATTCTCATAAGTTTTGCCAGACGCAAACCGCGTCTTACCTGAAACCACTTGCGGCCATCGCTAACGTTGTGTCGAGCATCCGGTTAGCGAAGCCCCATTCGTTGTCACACCAGACCAGGGTCTTGATAAGGTGTTGACCACTGACCCGCGTTTGTGTTCCATCCACAATGGCACTGTGCGGATCATGGTTAAAATCGACTGAGACTAACGGTAATTCCGTATAGTCAACTATACCACGAAATGCCCCCTCTGCTGCGCTTTGCAGCAGGGTGTTCACCTCGCACGCCTTCACGGCCTGGCGGACAGAAACGCTGAGATCGATAGCCGTTACGTTAATGGTCGGCACGCGTACGGCAATCGCCTCAAAGCGATCGTTGAATTTCGGAAAAATGCGGGTGATCCCGGCCGCAAGGCGCGTATCGACCGGAATGATCGACTGACTGGCGGCGCGGGTACGACGCAGATCGCTGTGATAAGCGTCGATCACCTGCTGATCGTGCATCGCGGAGTGGATCGTGGTGACGGTGCCGGACTCGATGCCAAAGGCGTCATCCAGCAGTTTGATCACCGGAATAATGCAGTTGGTGGTACAGGAGGCGTTGGAGACGATGCGGTCGCTGGCCGTCAGATCCTGCTGATTCACGCCATACACAACGGTGGCGTCGAGGTCATGGCCACCGGGATGCGAGAAGAGCACCTTCTTCGCGCCCGCCTGCAGATGCGCTTCGCCATCGGCGCGCGAGCCGTAGACGCCCGTGCAGTCCAGCACTACATCCACATCCAGTTCGCGCCAGGGAAGATCGGCAATGGCGGCGCGGTGCAGAATGCGCAGGGTATCGCCCCCGACACAGAGCACATCGCGCTCCTGGCGCACATCGAAAGCAAAACGGCCGTGGCTGGTATCATACTTCAGCAGGTGCGCCATACCGGTGGCCTCTGCCAGCTCGTTGATGGCGACCACGGTGATTTCCGCCCGCCGGCCCGTTTCATAGAGCGCGCGCAGGACGTTGCGTCCAATCCGGCCAAAACCATTTATCGCTACCCGTACCGTCATTTCTCTCCTGCCACGTCAGACTGAAAAAAACGTGCCGTTAGCCTGAGCGTTTCACTGCATTTTGTACAGGAGATTCTTACCCGGCATTGTCCGAAACCAGGGCGATCTGCCCGGCGACTGAAACGGTTCAGCTACAATAATAGAAGGAAGGAATAACGGGAATGACTGTGATCAATCTGCCTGCGTAAATTTGGATCTGCATCACAAAAACGGGCAAAAATCAGTTATTACTGCAGGAATAAAAGAGGAACAAGGGACGAAAATATCGTCCCCCCGGTTTTACGGCCAGACGGGTGCAGACCCGCCTGGCTGTTTTTTTACGCCAGCAGCGCCTTCGCTTTCGCGACCACGTTGTCGACGGTAAAGCCAAACAGTTCAAACAGCTGATCCGCAGGAGCCGATTCACCGAAGCTGGTCATGCCTACGATCGCGCCGTTCAGGCCGGTGTATTTGAACCAGTAATCTGCGATACCCGCTTCGATAGCGACGCGTGCGCTGACCGCTTTCGGCAGCACAGATTCACGGTACTCCTCGCTCTGCTTGTCGAAAGCATCGGTCGATGGCATGGAGACCACGCGCACTTTGCGGCCTTCGCTGGTCAGTTTGTCCCAGGCGCCTACCGCCAGTTCCACTTCGGAACCGGTGGCGATCAGGATCAGCTCCGGCGTACCTTCGCACGTTTTCAGCACGTAACCGCCGCGCGCGACGTTAGCCAGCTGTGCCGCATCACGTTCCTGCTGCGCCAGGTTCTGACGGGAGAAGATCAGCGCCGTCGGGCCATCTTTACGCTCAATGGCATATTTCCACGCCACGGCAGATTCTACCTGGTCGCATGGACGCCACAGGCTCATGTTTGGCGTGGTGCGCAGGCTCGCCATCTGCTCAACCGGCTGGTGCGTCGGGCCATCTTCGCCCAGACCGATAGAGTCATGGGTGTAGACCATGATCTGACGGATCTTCATCAGGGCCGCCATACGCGCGGCGTTACGCGCATACTCCACAAACATCAGGAAGGTTGCGGTGTAAGGCAGGAAGCCGCCGTGCAGCGCCAGGCCATTGGCGATGGCGGTCATACCGAACTCGCGCACGCCGTAATGGATGTAGTTACCGGCCGCATCTTCATTGATCGGCTTAGAGCCGGACCAGATGGTCAGGTTGCTTGGTGCCAGATCGGCTGAGCCACCCAGGTACTCTGGCAGAATTTTACCAAAGGCTTCGATGGCGTTCTGAGAGGCTTTACGGCTGGCGATCTTCGCCGGGTTAGCCTGCAGCTGCTCAACAAATTTCTGTGACTCTTCCTGCCAGTTCGCCGGCAGTTCGTTGCTGACGCGACGTTTGAACTCAGCCGCCAGCTCCGGATGCGCCTGCGCATAGGCAGCGAATTTCTCATTCCAGGCAGACTCTTTCGCCTGGCCCGCTTCTTTCGCGTCCCACTCTGCGTAGATGTCAGAAGGGATCTCGAACGGTGCGTGGTTCCAGCCCAGCTGTTTGCGGGTCAGTGCCACTTCGTCATCACCCAGCGGTGCGCCGTGTGAATCGTGGGTGCCCGCTTTGTTCGGTGAGCCGAAGCCGATCACGGTTTTGCACATCAGCAGTGAAGGTTTGTCACTGACGCTTTTCGCTTCGTCGATCGCCTTAGCAATCGCCCCGGCATCGTGACCATCGATGCCGCGGATCACATGCCAGCCATACGCTTCGAAGCGCTTCGCGGTGTCGTCGGTGAACCAGCCATCAATGTGACCGTCGATAGAGATGCCGTTGTCATCATAGAAGGCCACCAGCTTGCCCAGCTTCAGCGTTCCCGCCAGTGAGCAGACTTCGTGAGAGATACCTTCCATCATGCAGCCGTCACCCATGAAGACATAGGTGTTGTGGTCTACGATATCATGACCCGGACGGTTGAACTGGGCTGCCAGCGTGCGCTCCGCAATCGCGAAGCCGACGGCGTTTGCAATGCCCTGCCCCAGCGGACCGGTGGTGGTTTCTACCCCCACGGTATAGCCATATTCCGGGTGACCTGGAGTTTTTGAGTGCAGCTGGCGGAAGTTCTCCAGCTCGCTCATCGGCAGATCGTAGCCGGTCAGGTGCAGCAGGCTATAGATCAGCATTGATCCGTGACCGTTAGAGAGCACGAAACGGTCGCGGTCAGCCCACAGTGGGTTCGTTGGGTTGTGGTTCAGATAGCCACGCCAGAGGACTTCAGCGATGTCCGCCATACCCATTGGGGCACCCGGATGTCCCGATTTTGCTTTCTGTACTGCATCCATACTTAACGCGCGAATGGCGTTGGCAAGCTCTTTACGAGAGGGCATTTTCTACTCCAGGTCGGATTAATGCTTCGCACCTTAACTTATTGTTATTAATGAGTTAGCGGGCAAAACAAGGAAAAAGTTGCCCATCAATGTACATGAAAATCGGGGCAAAAGTACATGCTGTAAAACGCTAAATGCAGCCGCTTCGTCTGGCTTTTCCAGCCAACTCTGCTAGCAAAGTGCGGACGGGCACGCTATAACCAAAAAGTTTATTCACCTGACTGAGTTTCAGGTGTTTGTTTTTCTTACCTTGTTAAGAACGGGATAGAGCATGAAAATCCAGAAAACGGTATGTGCGCTGGGGCTGGCAACGCTGCTCAGCGGTTGTCAGGGTTTAGACAATAACGGGCTGATGCAGTCGGGCGCGCAGGCGTTTCAGGCGTATACCCTAAGTGACGCGCAGGTAAAACAGCTGAGCGATCAATCCTGTGAGCAGATGGACAAGGATAATCAGATTGCCCCGGCAAACAGCGACTATCAGCAGCGTCTGAACAAGATCGCGGCCGCGCTGGGCGATAACATCAATGGCGTGCCGGCCAACTACAAGGTCTATCAGACCAAAGATGTGAACGCCTGGGCGATGGCAAACGGCTGTATCCGCGTTTACAGCGGCCTGATGGATATGATGACCGACAACGAAGTGGAAGGCGTGCTGGGCCATGAGATGGGCCACGTCGCACTGGGCCATACGCGCAAGGCGATGCAGCTGGCGTACGCCACGACCGCAGCCCGCACGGCCGCCGCGTCGGTGGGCGGTGTGATCGGCTCCCTGTCGCAGTCACAGCTGGGCGAAATGGGTGAAAAACTGGTGAACGCCCAGTTCTCGCAGACCCAGGAGTCGCAGGCGGATGACTACTCCTACGATCTGATGAAGAAGCGCAACATCAATCCGATGGGTCTGGTGACCAGCTTCGAGAAGCTGGCGAAACTGGAACAGGGTCGCCAGAGTTCCATGTTTGATTCGCACCCGGCCTCTGAAGCGCGTGCGGAGCATATTCGTGAGCGCATAGCGGCGGACGCGAAGTAACGCCCAGGGCGGGCGCATCGGAAGGGATGCGCCTGTCACGCGGTTCAGCGGGCTAGCGGTGGAATATCTGATTTACCATCGAGCCCAGATCGAGTTTGTTCTCGTGCAGTGAAGCCTCGTCCATCTGCCCCTGCGGCGACATCCGGTCAATCAGCTGCGGCAGGATCGCCGCCAGCGCCCCTGTGGCTCCCTGCACATCCGTGCCCAGCTTCTCCGCCAGCGACTGCAGTTCAGCCTGACCAAACGCCGAGTGGATATCGCTGTGCGCCAGCGGCTGATTTGCGCCGGTGCCAATCCACGAGCTGAAGAGCTGGCCCAGTCCGCCCTGCTGGAATTTTTGCAGCAACACCTCGACACCGCCCTGCTCCTGCACCCAGTGCCAGACGGCCTGAAGCTGCCCCGGCAGATGCCCGTCACTCTGGTGGTTCTGCAGGGAACCCGCCAGGTCATCAAGAAAGCCCATGATTGCCTCCACGTTGAGAATGGGTATCACTCAGTTTAGTTGCTGATGCGGGATCGCGCCCGGACCACGGGCTGATGTGGCTGGCAGAAAGGGGGCGGGCGAGGCGTCGCCGCAGAGAGAGAAAAGCAGATGTAAACGCCTGCCGGACGCATCCGGCAGGCGTGGGATAGCGCGGGGATTAGCTTTTGTTCACAGCCTGAACATGCAGCATATCCAGCGCCAGCGTGGCCGCCGCCAGCGCGGTCAGATCGGCGTGGTCATAGCCCGGTGCGACTTCGACCAGATCCATACCCACAATGTTCATTCCCTGCAGGCCACGGATCAGCTTGGTCGCCTTGTCGGTGGTGAGACCGCCGATGACCGGCGTGCCGGTGCCAGGCGCATGGGCCGGATCCAGGCAGTCGATGTCGAAGGTCAGGTAGACCGGCAGGTCGCCAACGGTGCGTTTTACTTCGGCCAGGATATCGTCAACGCTGCGGTCATTGACCTGCGCCGCGTCCAGCACGTTGAAGCCCAGGCTCCTGTCGAATTCGGTGCGGATACCGATCTGCACGGAGTGCTGTGGATCGATCAGCCCCTCTTTCGGCGCGGTAAAGAACATGGTGCCGTGGTCGAACGTCGGGCCATTGGAGTAGGTGTCGGTGTGCGCATCGAAGTGTACCAGCGCCATCTTGCCGAAATGTTTCGCATGTGCGCGCAGCAGCGGCAGCGTAACGTAGTGGTCACCGCCGAAGGTCATCATGCGTTTGCCATTCGCCAGCAGTTTTTCCGCATGGGCCTGTAACTTGTCGGAGAGATCCTGCGAATCACCGAAGGCGTAAACCAGATCGCCGCAGTCGACGACGTTCAGACGCTGACGCAGATCGAAATCCCACGGCCAGCGGCAGCCTTCCCACGCCAGGTTGGTGGAGATCTGACGGATCGCACCCGGCCCCAGGCGGCTGCCCGGACGACCTGAGGTGGCGGCATCAAAAGGAACGCCGGTGATCACCCATTCGGCGTCGCTGTCATAAGGCTGGAAGTTCAGCGGGAAACGCATAAAGCCGAAGGCGTTAGAGACCAGGGAGTTGTCGTACTGATTGCCAAGCGTGTTGTACATAATTGCTCTCTCTATGTGCATGAGTCGGGCCAGGCCCGCAAGCCATGAAGGTTGAGATGAAAAAAATCCCCTCCGCGTCGTTAGGCCCGACGAGGAAGGGATTGAGTGTGTCAGATTATCGACATAGTGAACGACAACTGCAATATGCGATCGCCGCCTGCCCGCGTCGGTTACTCATCTTCTAAATAGGTGTATCCGTAGAGGCCGCTCTCGAACTCTTCGAGGAACTGCGCCCGCAGCTCGTCGTCGATATCGGACGTCTGCACCTGATTACGGAACAGCGTCATCAGCTCGTTGGGATCAAGCTGCACGTAGCGCAGCATGTCTGCCACCGTGTCCCCTTCGTCGGAGAGCTGCACTTCCACTTCGCCGTTCTCGCGCGCGTAGACATCCACCGCTTCGGTATCGCCGAACAGGTTGTGCATGTTGCCCAGGATCTCCTGATAGGCACCGACCATAAAGAAGCCCAGCATCGGCGGGTTATCCAGGTCATATTCCGGCATCGGCAGCGTGGTCGCGATACCGTCGCCATCGACGTAGTGGTCGATGGTGCCATCGGAGTCACAGGTGATGTCGAGCAGCACGGCACGACGCTCCGGCTTTTTGTTCAGCCCTTCCAGCGGCAGCACCGGGAAGAGCTGGTCGATACCCCATGCGTCCGGCATCGACTGGAACAGCGAGAAGTTCACGTAGATCTTATCCGCCATCCGCTCCTGCAGTTCGTCGATGATCGGACGGTGCGCACGGTTGCTCGGATCGAGATGCTGCTGGATGTAATGGCAGATGCTCAGGTAGAGCTGCTCCGCCCATGAACGCTGTTTGAGGTCGTAGGTGCCGGACGAGTAGCCGGTGTGGATATCAAACAGGTCCATCTGGCTGTCATGCAGCCATTCACGCAGCGAACGGCGGGTATCCGGCTCGTGCATCTCCTGCCAGGTTTCCCACATGCTGAGAATCGGACGCGGCGCATCCGGGTCCGGCGTTTCGGGTTCGCTGAACTCGTTACGCTCTACGCCGATAATGTTCGAGACCAGCACGGTATGGTGTGCGGTTACGGCACGGCCCGACTCGGTGATGACCGTCGGATGTTCCAGACCATGCTCATCACAGGCAGCACCGATCGCCCAGATCACGTTGTTCGCGTACTCATTCAGGCCATAGTTGACCGAGCAGTCAGACTGCGAGCGCGTGCCCTCGTAATCGACGCCCAGACCGCCGCCAACGTCGAAGCATTTGATGTTGACGCCCAGCTTCGCCAGCTCCACATAGAAGCGCGCCGACTCACGTACGCCGGTGGCGATATCGCGGATGTTGGCCATCTGCGATCCCAGATGGAAATGCAGCAGCTGCAGGCTGTCGATGCGACCCGCTTCGCGCATGATCTCTACCAGTTTCAGCACCTGAGTAGCCGACAGGCCGAACTTCGATTTTTCGCCGCCGCTTGACTGCCATTTGCCGGAGCCCTGCGACGCCAGACGCGCACGGATACCCAGGCGCGGCACCACGTTCAGACGCTCGGCCTCTTCCAGTACCAGTCGCACTTCGGTCATTTTCTCCAGCACCAGATAGACCTTGTGGCCCATCTTTTCGCCAATCAGCGCCAGACGAATATATTCGCGGTCTTTGTAGCCGTTACAGACGATCACCGAGCGGGTCTGACCCGCGTGGGCCAGCACCGCCATCAGCTCTGCCTTCGAGCCGGCTTCCAGTCCCAGCGGCTCACCGCTGTGGATCAGCGACTCGATCACGCGCTTGTGCTGGTTAACCTTGATCGGATAAACCAGGAAGTAGTCGCCGGTGTAGCCGTAAGATTCACGCGCACGTTTAAAGGCGGCGTTGATGGAGCGCAGACGGTGCTGCAGGATCTGCGGGAAGCAGAACAGCGCAGGCAGACGCTGGCCCTGGGCTTCGCGCTCTTTAACCAGTCGGGCTAAATCGACGCGCACCTCAGGACGGTCCGGATCCGGGCAGACGCTGATATGGCCCAGTTCGTTCACGTCGTAATAGTTGTTGCCCCACCAGGCAATGTTGTACGTGCGCAACATTTTGCTCGCATCCTGATCGTTCATTGCAACCTCCTGCATGGAGCGGAGTGTACCCTGTTCGCCAGCTGACGAACCTTTGATATTCTTCATGTCGTCAGACATCGCGAACCTCAATTTTCCGTTGAAAGATAAAACTGTTAGCCGGCTGTATGGCCGCTAATCTGAAAACCTGTCGCCACATTAAATGCAATGTCCTGTTCACCTGACATTATCGCCAGCGCGATTCACGCCTCAGCGTTAAGTGTAAAACACCCTGACCATCCCGGTTTAAACAGAAAACATTTAACCCTCGGTATAGACCAGAGATAACCGGCGTCGTTCCGCTGCGCAGCCGCAGAGAAGAAAAACCCTAAGAACAGAGGTAAAGATTAGCCGGTGCCTGTGTCGGTAAAATTACCGCACCGGACAGCGTATCGGCAGGGAGAAACAGATGGGAAGCAGGAGAGAGCCAGCGCAGCAGCGCAGCGCAGAGAACCGAAAGATGAAAACGCGTGGTTCATTACTTGAATCACCTCCGCATATGCCAGGGACACATGGAGAACAACCAGGGTGAAAGTCAGACCCGGGTCTGACAGGCGCGACGCAGACTGGAGCGTCATCCTTGCTGCTGCTAGTAAAAGCAGCGGCGTTTTATACAGTTTACCGGGCGGAAATGCAAAAAGATTATCGGGGAATTGTGTGTAGCCTCAGTAAATTATGCCGATAACAGTGGCAGGGCGAGAGCAGAAACAGAAAAAGGGCTGGCAATTGGTTTATCCTCTATCCTAAAATAGCCGTCCAGATGGTTTTCCATCTAAACAGGTTACGATCCAGGCGGTGTCAGCCTGCTGTGCTGATACTTCCTCACTGCTCGCGGCTTTGCCTGAAGGGGCGTCAGGCCAGAAACCCTCCCTGGCGCTATGCAGTCGTACTCAAACCATATTTAAGGTAAAGAACAGAATGGCTAAACACCTTTTCACGTCCGAGTCCGTATCAGAAGGACATCCCGATAAAATCGCCGACCAGATCTCCGATGCTGTGCTGGATGCGATCCTGGAACAGGATCCTAAAGCGCGCGTGGCCTGCGAAACCTACGTCAAGACCGGTATGGTGCTGGTTGGCGGTGAAATCACGACCAGCGCATGGGTCGATATCGAAGAGATCACCCGTAAAACTGTACGTGAAATCGGCTATGTTCATTCCGATATGGGCTTTGATGCCAACTCCTGCGCAGTATTAAGCGCGATTGGTAAACAGTCTCAGGATATCAACCAGGGCGTTGACCGTACCGATCCGCTGGAACAGGGCGCGGGCGACCAGGGCCTGATGTTCGGCTATGCCACAAACGAAACCGACGTGCTGATGCCTGCGCCGGTGACCTATGCGCACCGTCTGGTTCAGCGTCAGGCTGAAGTCCGTAAAGATGGTACGCTGCCGTGGCTGCGTCCGGATGCCAAGAGCCAGGTCACCTTCCAGTATGACGACGGCAAAATTGTCGGCATCGATGCCGTGGTTCTGTCGACCCAGCACGCCGAATCCATCAGCCAGAAAGATCTGCAGGAAGCGGTGATGGAAGAGATCATCAAGCCGGTTCTGCCAGCAGAATGGCTGAGCGCTGGCACCAAATATCACATCAACCCAACCGGTCGCTTTGTGATCGGCGGCCCGATGGGCGACTGCGGCCTGACCGGCCGTAAAATCATCGTGGACACCTACGGCGGCATGGCGCGTCACGGTGGCGGTGCGTTCTCCGGTAAAGATCCCTCCAAAGTGGACCGCTCTGCAGCCTACGCCGCACGTTACGTGGCGAAAAACATCGTAGCGGCCGGTCTGGCCGATCGGTGTGAAATCCAGGTCTCCTACGCGATCGGCGTGGCTGAACCGACCTCTATCATGGTGGAAACCTTTGGCACCGAGAAAGTCTCCACCGAGCAGCTGACGCTGCTGGTGCGCGAGTTCTTCGACCTGCGTCCATACGGTCTGATTCAGATGCTGGATCTGCTGCACCCGATCTACAAAGAGACCGCCGCTTACGGTCACTTTGGTCGCGAACATTTCCCATGGGAAAAAACCGACAAAGCCGCCCTGCTGCGTGAAGCGGCTGGCCTGTAAGGTCACCGGCTGCTGACCAGACCCTGCCCCCGGGCAGGGTTTTTTTATTCTTTTTTCAGCCCCATCACCATCGGCAGGCGCAGGCTTCCCCCCTTCCCGCACGCTGTGCAGCCGCAATTTCTGGCCTGACTCCCCTGCAAAAAACACCCTCTCAGGCGTGCGTTTTTCGCGTCAGCGCAATTTCTTATTTCTCAGCTACACTTCCTTTCGCTTTTTCTGACAACAAAATGTTAACGATTACAAATTGAAATGCTTTGTTTTTCCGATATTTAAGATTTAACGCACGTAGTTATTCTTCTGAAAATGCGTTATTTTCAGCGTCGTCTGATAGCCGGTAAACAGAGCATTGTCAGAAACTTAATGAGTGCTATACCTCACTGATTAATGAATCTTTACGAGAGAAATAGGCTGAATTTCAGGGTTTCAGCATGTGTAAGCGATTACACTGATGTGATCGGTTTCACTTTTTTCTCGCAAAAGGTTTTTTAACATCGATAAAAACAATGATGGATAAACCTGGAGGCTAAAATGCCCGGCAATACACACAAAAGCAGAACTTCAAATAAGGCGATGACCTTATTTGTCTGCTTTCTGGCGGCCCTTGCGGGTCTGCTGTTCGGTCTGGATATCGGCGTTATCGCCGGTGCCCTGCCGTTTATCGCAAAGGATTTCAACGTTACCGCGCATCAGCAGGAGTGGATCGTCAGTTCCATGATGTTTGGTGCCGCCGTCGGCGCGATCGGCAGCGGCTGGATGTCCTCCCGTCTGGGCCGTAAAAAAAGCCTGATGACCGGGGCGATCCTGTTCGTTATTGGTTCACTCTGGTCGGCGATGTCGCCGAACCCGGAAATGCTGATCAGCGCCCGCGTTCTGCTGGGCCTGGCTGTCGGTATCGCCTCGTATACTGCCCCGCTCTATCTTTCTGAAATTGCACCGGAAAAAATTCGCGGCAGTATGATTTCGCTGTATCAGCTGATGATTACTATCGGTATCCTGGGTGCCTACCTGACCGATACCGCGTTCAGCTTCACCGGCAACTGGCGCTGGATGCTGGGCATCATTACGATTCCGGCACTGCTGCTGCTGATTGGGGTTTTCTTCCTGCCAAACAGCCCACGCTGGCTGGCGGCGCGAGGCAACTTCCGCGATGCGCAACGCGTACTGGATCGTCTGCGTGATACCAGCGAGCAGGCGAAACGTGAGCTGGAAGAGATTCGTGAAAGCCTGAAAGTTAAGCAGTCTGGCTGGGGTCTGTTCACCAGCAGCAGCCACTTCCGCCGCGCGGTCTACCTCGGCATCCTGTTGCAGGTGATGCAGCAGTTTACCGGCATGAACGTCATCATGTACTACGCGCCGAAAATCTTTGAAATCGCAGGCTTCGCCAACACCACCCAGCAGATGTGGGGCACGGTGATTGTGGGTCTGATTAACGTACTGGCGACCTTTATTGCCATCGGTCTGGTGGATCGCTGGGGCCGTAAACCGACCCTGATTCTGGGCTTTATGGTGATGGCGGCCGGTATGGGCGTGCTGGGTACCATGCTGCACTTCGGCATTCACACGCCGGGCGCGCAGTACTTCGCTATCGGTATGCTGCTGATGTTCATCGTAGGCTTTGCGATGTCAGCCGGACCGCTGATCTGGGTACTCTGTTCCGAGATTCAGCCGCTGAAAGGCCGCGATTTCGGTATTACCGTCTCCACCACCACCAACTGGATCGCGAACATGATCGTGGGTGCGACCTTCCTGACGATGCTGAACACGCTGGGCAATGCCAACACCTTCTGGGTCTACGCGGCGCTTAACCTGTTCTTCATTCTGCTGACGGTAATGCTGATTCCGGAGACCAAAAACGTCTCGCTGGAGCACATCGAACGCAATCTGATGGCCGGTAAAAAACTGCGCGATATCGGTTCACGCGACTAAGATAACGCACGAAAAAAAGGGCGGGGTTTCTCTGGAAACCCCGCCCTTTTTATTGCTTCAGCGTGTCAGGATGAGGATGTCATCCGCGCCGCCGGCAAGGTGCGCGGCAGACAGCAGAGCGCCAGCGCCATAATGAAAATGGTGGCGGTCTGATTATAGGGCAGCACCGAGTCCGTCAGCCCGCAGATAAACAGCCCTGCGATCGGCAGCGCCACGCCGCGCAGATCGCACCGCTTCAGCCAGCCCGCCAGCACGGTCAGATAGAGTAGCGCCAGCGACAGCGTTCCCAGCCAGCCCTGCAGCGTCGTGACCTCCAGAAACTCATTGTGCATGTTGTATTTGACGTTGGTGTAGCCTTCGATATTGAGAGGATAGTGCGCCATGATGAACTTCCGCGCCTCGGTCGTGCGCGCATCCGGCGTCGCAAAACCCTGGTGATGTTCGATAAAGTCCATCGCCCCACCCCAGATGGCCACGCGCGCGCCCAGCGAGGTCGAACTGTTCGAACCGTAGTTCTCAATATCCTGAACGCCTTCCACCCAGCGATTACCGGTCATCAGCACCAGCACCGCCAGCAGTCCCACCAGCAGCGAGCCTGTCCGCCAGCTGGCGAACAGCGCCAGCCTGTAGGTCTGTAACAGGAACAGCAGCCCGACCGCGACCAGCGCAAGCAGGGTAACGCGGGTGCCGCACAGATAGAGCAGCGCCAGGGTCACGGCCAGCGCCGCGACATCGGCCACTTTCCAGTAGCCGTGCGTCTCAAAGCGACTCAGCCAGAGCCAGGCGCAGTAGATAAACAGAATCATGTAGGAGGACATGGAGGCCGCTTCGGTGGTGAGCTTGATGCGGACATTCTCCGTGTAGAGATGCTCGTGGATCCCGAAGCCCAGCGTGATCAGTAGCCCCGCCAGCATCAGCAGCCTGCCGATGCGCAGCGTGGTAAGCGAGACCCGCTGTCCGTAAATCGCCAGACTGAGCAGGACAAAGGCGCCCAGCAGCAGACGCTTCGCGCCCAGCAGATAGTTACCGATATTGGTAATGGCGTCGGTCGATGGCGCGGTTTCGATGCCCCTGACGTGAATCGCCCAGAACAGACGAATCAGCGCGAAGAGGATCAGCACCGCAAACAGGATCAGATAAAAACGGTTCTCTTTGAAGTCCATCCGCCTGCGCACCACGCCATACAGCACGGAGGCGACGGAGAGATAGGAGACCAGATAGAAAATCTTTTGTGGCAGGCCCGTAACAAACATATTCAGCGACAGCGCCAGGCAGAGCGCAATAACCGAGAAATTCACCAGCAACGTCAATCCGTTGCGGCCGGTTTTAATCGTCATGTTTAACCTCAGTCAGGCGGCTAAACACACTCAGCAGGTGCTTCATATAATTTTCCTCATAAAAACCGGTAATGCTCGCTTTGATAACCTGATGCTCAGGGAAGTGAAAATCGTCGTTCATGGCGTTGAGAATCGCGGCCAGCGCCATGCTGTCATTCGTGGGGTAGAGCTGACCATTCAGACCGTTCTGAATAATTTCCGCTGGCCCGCTGACGCAGTCGGATGAAACGCAGTAGACGCCGCGCGACATCGCCTCCAGCAGGATCAGCGGAAAGCCCTCAAAGTTAGAGCTCATGATCAGACAGGAGACCTCTTTGATATGGCTGCTGACATAGGCCCAGGCATTCTCCTGCCAGCCATGCCAGGTGATGCGATCCTGAATGCCGAGCTGCGCCACATATTCCTGACAACGCGCCAGATCCTCACCATCACCCACAATCTCCAGCGTCCAGGGCACGCTGAGCTGATGCAGGGCATCAAAGAGATCTTTCAGCTGTTTCTGGCGCTGATAGTGAACACGGCCAATATAGAGAAACTTCAGCGCCTGCGGCCTGCCAATCACCACGTCGCTGCGCCTGACGGGGTTGTGGATGACGTCGACATCGGCAGCCGGGACACCCAGCTCCACCAGCTGCTGTTTGATCTGATGACTGATCGCAAAATGGTGGTCGGCCCGTCGCAGATAGTGCGGACGGTAGCGATCCCGCGGGGGCAGATGCATCCAGCTCGACAGAACGATCTTACGGCCGGAGAGCGCGATTGCCCGGCGGGCCATTAACGTAGGGATCGTATTGAGGGTCAGCACATGGTCGGGCCGATAGCGACGGAAAAAGGCGGCCATTCTCAGCGTATGAATCAGATTCTTTATCTTTTTATTCCGCAGCGTGCAGACGCTCTCGGCTAAAACGGCGTTGGCGGTCCAGGCGCGGGAGTGGCTCTCTTCGCCGCTGTTGATAATAAACAGCCCCGCTTCCGTTCCGGCTTCGGCATTCAGAGCGGTAATCAGCTGACAGGTCACATTTTCCATGCCGCCCCGGCCAGCCATCAAATCGGTCACCAGCACTATCCGCTGTTTCCTGATGTTCTTATTTTTCATTGCGTTGTCCGTACACTCTGCCATCCGCCTCTTATCCATCCACTCTGCAGTGAACCTTAACGACAGGATATTCTATAAGAGGCCATAACCCTATTTAATCCATCAGTTTCAGGCCGTCGCCCGGCCTCTCAGGGCAGGATCGTGGTTGCAGATAATCTGGCGGGAAACTGGCGGCAAAGTATAGCTACTGTGCGGCCGTTTTTCGCGGACAACGTTGAGTTCCGACGCGGCGGCGACTATTCTGGGCGCCATGAAAACGCCCCGACTTCCCATCGCTCTGCAGCAGGCCGTGATGCGCTCGCTGCGCCAGTCGCTTGAACGCGCCAATCAGGTGCTGGAGAGCGCCTGGCCCGAACCGAAACTGCTTTACCAGCAGCGCGGCACCGCGGCAGGCACCGCCTGGCTCAACGCCTGGGAGATCCGCCTCAATCCGGTGCTGCTGCTGGAAAACCAGCAGGCCTTCATCGATGAGGTGGTGCCGCATGAGCTGGCGCATCTGCTGGTCTGGAAGCAGTTCGGTCGCGTTGCCCCGCACGGCAAAGAGTGGAAATGGATGATGGAGCAGGTGCTGGGCGTACCGGCACGGCGTACCCATCAGTTTGAGATCGCCTCTGTGCGCAGCAACACCTTTGCCTACCGCTGTCAGTGTCAGCAGCATCAGCTGACCGTGCGCCGTCATAATCGCGTGCTGCGCAAAGAGAGCGAATACCGCTGCGTACACTGCGGCAGCCTGCTGATCGCGGGCGAGTTTATCGCGACCTGAGCACACTCCCCATTCCGCCCTATTCTACATTCTGTTAACCTGCCGCCCTTTTTCGTACTAAGTAGAAATCCGGAATATGTCTCGCACACTCACTCTGGCGCTTGCGCTGCTGTTTGCGCCCGCCGCTGGCGCCCTCGACCTGACTAACTATCACCAGAACACCTTCCAGCAGGCTAAAACCTATGCGGCGGCGATCAACGCCGATGCGCCTGGCTCGTTCTACTGTGGCTGTAAAATAACGTGGCAGGGGAAAAAAGGCGTTCCCGACCTCAACAGCTGCGGCTATCAGGTGCGCAAAAACGCCAACCGCGCCGCGCGCATTGAGTGGGAACATGTGATGCCGGCCTGGGAGTTTGGTCATCAGCGCCAGTGCTGGCAGGCGGGCGGCCGCAAAAACTGCAGCAAAGATCCGGACTATCGTCGTATCGAAACCGACCTGCATAACCTGCAGCCTGCGGTGGGTGAAGTGAACGGCGACCGGGGCAACTTCGCCTACAGCCAGTGGAACGGCAGCGAAAAGCAGTATGGCCAGTGCGAAATGAAGATCGACTTCAAACTCAAACAGGCTGAGCCGCCTGCGCGGGCGCGCGGCGCGATTGCCCGCACCTACTTCTACATGCGCGATCAGTATCACCTGCGTATTTCGCGCCAGCAGACGCAGCTGTTTACGGCCTGGGATAAGCTCTATCCGGTCACAAAATGGGAGTGTGAACGCGACCAGCGCATCGCCAGAGTGCAGGGCAATCACAATCCTTATGTGCAGCAGGCTTGCCAGCGCTAAAATCCCTGCCCTACACTAGCTTTTTTTCCCATGACGCCGCCCCGTGCGGCGTCCGGTTTCAGGAACCCTATGCGCATACCTCGCATCTATCACCCCGATCCCCTCAGCATCGGCAGTGAAATTACCCTGGATGAAGATGCATCCAACCATGTCGGCCGGGTGCTGCGGATGACGACCGGTCAGCATCTGGAACTCTTTGATGGCACTAATCTGACTTTTGCAGCAGAGATCACGCATGTTGATAAAAAGCGTGTAAAAGTATCGGTCACAGAGAGCCAGCCGGACGATCGCGAGTCGCCCCTGCACCTGCATTTAGGCCAGGTGATGTCGCGCGGTGAAAAAATGGAATTCACTATCCAGAAATCGATCGAACTGGGCGTGAATGTCATTACACCCTTGTTTTCCGAGCGCTGTGGCGTAAAGCTTGATGCTGAGCGTCTGGCAAAGAAGATCCAGCAGTGGCAGAAAATTGCGATTGCCGCCTGCGAGCAGTGTGGCCGCAACCGTGTGCCGCAGATTCGTGACGCGATGACGCTGGAGGCCTGGTGTGCGGAGGCGGACAGCGGTCTGAAGCTGAACCTGCATCCCCGCGCCAGCCACAGCATCAACACGCTGCCGCAGCCTGTTGAGCGGGTGCGGCTGCTGATTGGCCCTGAAGGCGGGCTGTCTGCGGATGAGATTGCGATGACAGCCGGGCACGGTTTTACTGACATTCTGCTTGGCCCACGGGTACTGCGAACCGAAACCACCGCGCTGACGGCCATTACGGCACTTCAGGTGAGGTTTGGCGACCTGGGTTAAGCGATACTTTCAGCGGTGAGAGCGCAGGCATGATGTCCTGATTGATCGGCCCACTGCAGACCGAACCAGACGAGGCGGCAGACGCCGCCTCACCGAGGAGATAATAATGATTAAACTTGGCATCGTGATGGACCCAATTTCGTCCATCAATATTAAAAAAGACACCAGCTTCGCCATGCTGCTGGAAGCCCAGCGCCGTGGTTACGAAATTCACTACATGGAGATGCAGGATCTCTCCCTGCGCGGTGGCGTGGCCTCTGCCCGTACCCGCCTGCTGAGCGTCGAGCAGAACCCTGACAGCTGGTATCAGTTCGGCAGTGAGCAGGTGATCCCGCTGGCCGATCTGAACGTTGTGCTGATGCGTAAAGATCCCCCTTTCGACACCGAGTTCATCTACGCGACCTATATTCTGGAGCGCGCGGAAGAGCTGGGTACGCTGATCGTCAACAAACCGCAGAGCCTGCGTGACTGCAACGAAAAGCTCTACACCGCCTGGTTTGCCGAGTTCACGCCTGACACGCTGGTCACCCGCAGCAAGGCGCAGCTGCGCGACTTCTGGCAGGAACATGGTGACATCATCATGAAGCCGCTGGATGGCATGGGCGGCGCCTCTATATTCCGCGTGAAGAAAGATGATCCGAACTTTGGCGTTATCACCGAAACCCTGACCGAACATGGCAGCCGCTTCTGCATGGCGCAGAACTACATTCCGGCGATCAAAGAGGGTGACAAACGTGTGCTGGTCGTGGATGGCGAGCCGGTGCCTTACTGCCTGGCGCGTATCCCGCAGGGCGGCGAAACCCGTGGCAACCTGGCCGCCGGTGGACGCGGTGAAGCGCGCCCGCTCAGCGAAAGCGACTGGGAAATTGCACGCCGTGTCGGCCCGACGCTGAAAGCAAAAGGGCTGATTTTTGTCGGTCTGGACATCATCGGTGATAAACTAACTGAAGTTAACGTGACCAGCCCGACCTGCGTGCGTGAAATTGAGGCTGCGTTCCCTATCTCCATCACCGGCATGTTGATGGATGCCATTGAGAAACGCCTGGGCTGAGCAAGACGCCGGGGCGAGGCTCCGTGATCAACCCAATACCGGTGCGGCCGTCGCGTGCCGGTTATTTTTTTGGTACATCGTGTGAGAATGAATTTACAACATCACTTTTTGATTGCCATGCCTTCATTGCAGGATCCTTTCTTCAAACGTTCCGTGGTCTATCTCTGCGAACACAATGAAGAGGGGGCAATGGGACTGATCATCAATAAACCCATGGAAAACCTGACGGTTGAAGGCATTCTGAAGAAGCTGAAAATCTCCGCTGACGATCGCGATCCGGCGATCCGGCTGGACAAACCGGTCTTTACCGGCGGTCCGCTGGCGGAAGATCGCGGCTTTATTCTGCACTCAGCGCAACGCACTTTTACCTCCAGCATTCGTGTCTCCGATAACACGATCATCACCACGTCCCGTGACGTGCTGGAGTCGATCGGCACCCCCTCTCAGCCAGCCAACGTGCTGGTGGCGCTGGGTTACTGCGCCTGGGAGAAAGACCAGCTGGAGAATGAGCTGATGGAAAACGCCTGGCTGACCACACCCGCTAACAGCAACATCCTGTTCCAGACGCCGGTGTCAGAGCGCTGGCGCGAAGCGGCGCGCAGTATCGGCGTCGATATTCACAACATGGCCAGCGACGCCGGACACGCCTGATGTCAACACAGACTCTGTTAGGTTTCGACTTCGGCACCAAAAGTATTGGTGTCGCCGTGGGTCAGCAACTCACCGGCAGCGCCCGCCCGCTGGCGGCGCTGAAAGCGCAGGATGGCACACCGGACTGGCTGGTAATCGAAAAACTGCTGAAAGAGTGGCAGCCCGATTTCGTGGTGGTAGGACTGCCGCTGAATATGGATGGTACCGAGCAGCCGCTGACCGCACGCGCCCGTAAGTTCGCTAATCGCCTGCATGGCCGCTTTGGCATCCGGGTTGAGCTGCAGGATGAACGCCTCAGCACGGTAGAAGCGCGGGCCGGGCTGTTCGAGCGCGGCGGCTATCGTGCGCTCAACAAAGGGTCGGTCGATTCACAGTCTGCCGCCATTATTTTGCAGGACTGGTTCGAAAACCATTACTGATGCCCGCTAGATAAGACCGGCGGCCTGCCGCGCCAGGCGGCTCTGCTCAAACGTCTGCATTCCGGCCTGCGCGCCGGTCTGCAACAGCGCAGGGATCTGGTGCATCTTCCCCTCGCGGATCAGATTGGTGATGCCGGGCGTGGCGATCAGTATCTCAAACAGGGCGATGCGCCCGTCCGCCGCTGCGGGCACCAGGCGCTGCGCGATCACCGCCTTCAGGCTGCCCGCCAGCTGGCTCCGGACCAGCGGCTTCTCCTCCGCCGGAAAGACATCCACCAGCCGATCCACCGCCTGCGCTGCGCCGCGGGTATGCAGCGTCGCCAGCACCAGATGACCCGTCTCCGCCGCCGTCAGCGCCTGACGAATGGTGTCGCTGTCGCGAAGCTCACCCAGCAGGATAACGTCCGGATCTTCACGCAGCGCCGCCCGGATCCCCAGCGCGAACGACGCGCAGTGCAGTCCGATTTCCCGCTGCTGAATCAGCGACTGCCGGCTCTGATGAATAAACTCAATCGGATCCTCCAGCGTGATGATATGACGCGCCTGCTGACGGTTCAGCGTATCCACCAGCGCCGCCAGCGTGGTGGATTTGCCGCTGCCCGTCGCCCCGGTCACCAGAATCAGGCCATCCTGCTGCGCCAGCAGTGGGGGCACGCTGGCGGGCAGCTGCAGTTCTGCCAGCGTCGGGCAGGTCGTGGCGATAATCCGCAGCGCCAGCGACAGCCCCTCGCGCTGCCTGAACAGATTCGCACGCAGCCGTGAGCCGTCCGCCAGGCTCAGGGCAAAATCGATCTGGCCCGCCTGCGCCAGCTGCTGGCGCTGTGCGTCACTGAGCCACTGCGCCATAAACTGCGCGATCCCGTCGTCGGCGATCCGGGGCTGCTGCGGCAGTGTCTCCAGCCTTCCCTGCCGCCGCCAGCAGGGCAAATGTCCGCTGCAAAGGTGCAGATCGGCGGCATTATGCTTTACACTAAGCGCCACCATTTCATCCAGATTCATGATTTCTCCTGACTATGACCTCAATCCAGCAGAACCTACAGCAAGTGCGGCAGAGAATCGCCGCCGCTGCCGCGCGTTGCGGCCGCGCACCAGAAGAAATTACCCTGCTTGCAGTCAGCAAAACCAAACCTGCGAGCGCGGTCGAAGAGGCGTTTGCCGGTGGCCAGACAGCCTTTGGCGAAAATTACGTTCAGGAGGGGGTTGAAAAGGTTCAGGCGCTGGCCGCACATCCTGAGCTGGCGTGGCACTTCATCGGCCCGTTGCAGTCCAACAAAAGTCGTCTGGTGGCGGAGAATTTTGCCTGGTGTCATACGATCGACCGTCAGCGCATCGCGCAGCGGCTCAACGATCAGCGGCCTGCGACGCTGCCTCCCCTGAATGTATTAATTCAGGTAAATATCAGTGACGAGAACAGCAAATCTGGCATCATGCTGGAGGCCGTTTCCGGGCTGGCAGAGCAGATTGCGGCCCTGCCGCAGCTGCGGCTGCGGGGACTGATGGCGATTCCGGCCGCGGAGAGTGACTACGCGCGGCAGCTGGCGGTATGTCAGCAGATGGCAGAGGCTTTCCGGCAGTTGCAGCAGCAGTATCCGGGTATTGATACGCTCTCGCTGGGAATGAGCGATGACATGGAGGCGGCAATCGCCGCAGGCAGTACAATGGTGCGTATCGGCACCGCCATTTTTGGCGCACGAGACTATGCGCACAACTCACAAAAATAACAGAGGAACTTCATGTTAACACTGACGTTTTTAGTTAAAACGCTAATCGATCTCTACGTGATGGTGCTGCTGCTGCGCATCTGGATGCAGTGGTCGCGCTGCGATTTTTATAATCCCCTGGCGCAGTTTGTCGTGAAAGTAACGCAGCCGGTTGTGAAGCCGCTACGCCGCATCATTCCGGCGCTGGGGCCGATCGACACCGCCTCGCTGCTGCTGGCCTTTGTGCTGACGACGCTGAAATACCCGATTCTGCTGCTGATTCAGGTCGGCGTGTTCTCTGTCGATCCGACCAATCTGCTGGTCGGTCTGCTGTCGCTGCTGAAATCTGCCGGATATCTGGTCTTCTGGGTCATCATTATCCGCTCACTGATGAGCTGGATCAGCCAGGGCCGTGGCCCCGTGGACTATCTGCTGGTGCAGTTAACCGAACCGCTGATGGCCCCCATTCGCCGTATTCTGCCTGCGATGGGCGGCATCGATTTTTCGGCGATGATCGTCATCCTGGTGCTGTATGCCCTGAACTTTCTCGGCATGGACCTGTTCCCGGGTCTCTGGTATCTGCTGTAAATGAATCAAACTGGAACCGTTATGCAAAAAGTTGTCCTCGCCACCGGCAACCCCGGCAAGGTACGTGAACTGGCGGAGTTACTCTCCGCTTTTGGTCTGGATATCGTCGCACAGAGTGACCTCGGGGTTGAGTCGGCGGAAGAGACCGGCCTGACCTTTATTGAGAATGCGATTCTCAAGGCGCGTCACGCGGCGCAGATCACCGGCTTACCGGCGATTGCCGATGATTCGGGCCTGGCCGTGGATGCGCTGGGCGGCGCGCCTGGCATCTACTCGGCGCGCTATGCCGGCGAGGATGCCAGCGATCAGCAGAATCTGGAGAAGCTGCTGCAGGCGCTGGAAAATGTGCCGGACGGTCAGCGTCAGGCGCAGTTTCACTGCGTGCTGGTCTATCTGCGTCATGCGGAAGACCCGACGCCGCTGGTGTTCCACGGCAGCTGGGCGGGTGAGATCACCCGCTCTGCCTCTGGCAACGGTGGCTTTGGTTACGACCCGATTTTCGCTGTTCCGGCGCTGGGTAAAACCGCTGCCGAGCTGAGCAAAGCGGAAAAAGGTGCCGTGTCTCACCGGGGTAAAGCATTGACGCTGTTGCTGGAAGCGATGCGTAATGCCTAATCTGCCGCCACTGAGTCTCTACATCCACATTCCATGGTGCGTACAGAAGTGTCCCTACTGTGATTTTAACTCCCATGCGCTGAAAGATGAGGTGCCGCACGTTGAATACGTGCAGCACCTGCTGCGCGATCTGGAGATCGACCTGCCGCTGATTCATGGCCGTGAAGTGCGCACGATCTTTATTGGCGGCGGCACACCCAGCCTGCTGAGCAGCAGCGCGATGCAGATGCTGATGGATGGCGTCCGGGCGCGTCTGAACCTGGCGCCGGATGCAGAAGTGACCATGGAAGCCAACCCCGGCACCGTGGAAGCGGACCGCTTCAGCGCCTATCAGCGCGCCGGTATTAATCGTATTTCGATTGGCGTTCAGAGCTTCAGTCCGCAGAAACTGCAGCGTCTGGGCCGTATTCATGGCCCGGAAGAGGCGGTTCGCGCCGCTGAGCTGGCGGCTTCTCTGTCGCTGCGCAGCTTTAACCTTGACCTGATGCATGGCCTGCCCGATCAGTCGCTGGAAGAGGCGCTCGACGATTTACGCCGGGCGATAGCGCTGAATCCGCCGCATCTCTCCTGGTATCAGCTCACCATCGAGCCCAACACCCTGTTTGGCTCGCGCCCGCCGGTGCTGCCGGATGATGATGCGCTGTGGGATATCTTCGAACAGGGCGATCGGCTGCTGCGGGAGGCCGGTTATCAGCAGTATGAAACCTCCGCCTATGCGAAGCCGGGCTACCGCTGTGAACACAACCTCAACTACTGGCGCTTTGGCGACTATCTGGGGATTGGCTGTGGTGCGCATGGCAAGCTGACGCAGCCGGATGGCCGCATCGTCCGCACGGTGAAAACCCGCCATCCGCGTGGCTTTATGCAGGGTAACTACCGCGAAAAGCAGTATGATGTGGCAGACAGCGACAAGCCGTTTGAATATTTCATGAACCGTTTTCGCCTGCTGGAAGCCGCGCCGCGCGACGCGTTCAGCCGCTATACCGGCTTAGCCGAACAGGCGATCCGTCCACAGATGGATGCCGCCATCGCTGCCGGTTACGTGATCGAAACCCCGGCGCAGTGGCAGATTACGGAGAAAGGGAAACTGTTCCTGAATTCGCTGCTGGAGCTGTTCTTAGCGGAAGAGTAAGCAGGACGCCTCAGCCCGGCAGGCTGAGGCGTTGACTTAGTTTTTCAGTGCGCCAGCGAGCTGTTTACGCTGGTCTTCCAGGGCGATGACGCGGTTGCAGACTTCGTGACCGAAGTTCTGGAAATCCTGCTCCTGTTTGCTCCACTCAGCCTGAATCGACTGCTGCAGACCACCCAGATTTCCCATAATCGCCTGCAGCGGGTTGCTGCCGCCACTGCCCTGCTGACTGCCCATCTCATTCAGACTGTCCTGCATCACGCCGCCCAGCGTCGACTGCACCAGCCGTTCGCCTTCGGCGCGCACCTTGTCGATCGCCTGATGGTGGAACGTCAGACCATCTTCGCGATGCTCAATGATGCGGTTCATCTGCTGTTTCAGCTGACCGTTCAGGGTCGTCAGACGGTTACGGACGTTGCTGCCGCTTCCCAGCTTTTCGACGATGACCCGATCCAGTGCCGCACGCCCTTTCTCCAGACGTGACGTCGCCCCGCTGTCAATCCAGGGGAGATCGCGGCGCAGCGCATTCTGGTAGTCGATCGCTTTCTGACGGCCGGCCGCATCCAGCGTGACCCGCTTTCCGTTGGACTGCACATCGCCCTGCGGCGAGATTTCCATGTTGCCGTTGGCCCCGACCACCTGCACGCTCTGCGGCTTAATCACCACGTCGTCCTGCGGCTTAACGCTGCATTCATAGGCGGCCTGCGCCTGGGTCGCTGCCACCAGCAGCACAGCAAGAAGCGCTTTACGCATCATATCCACTCCCTAACATCTGGTCTGAAACCGTTCAGCGATCGGGACTCAGCCCGACGCTGTGTAACTGAAAACCTGGCCCGCGATACGCATCGGGGGCGTGGCTATTAGTCCCACCAGACGTCAAAGAGTTCCGTCATCTGCACATCCTGCAGCTTGCGATCTTCCAGCCATTTGCGCACCAGCGCACGATGTTCTTCGGTGCATTTGCCGGTTTTCTGCAGGCAGACCAGACCTTCCCACACCAGATAGCCGCTGCCATCGAAGGCCAGACCGTTAGGATCGATCGCTTCATTGATGAACTGGTTCAGCGTCTCATCGATTTCGCTTTCGCTGGTGCCTTCCGGGAAGCGCCAGGCAACGGAGAAGCCCAGCTCCTGAAACTCGTCGATGTGCAGTTTTTTACGTAAACGGCGGCTGCGTTGTGTGGCCATTATTTCACCCTCTCAAACATTAAATCCCATACGCCGTGGCCTAAACGCTGCCCGCGCTGCTCAAACTTGGTCAGTGGACGCGTTTCAGGACGCGGCACGTAATTCTGTTGTTCTGACTGATTGCGATAGCCGTCGATGCTGTTCATCACTTCCAGCATATGTTCGGCGTAGGCTTCCCAGTCGGTCGCCATGTGGAATACGCCACCCGGTTTCAGCTTGCGCATCACCAGCTCGGCGAAAGGCACCTGAACGATACGGCGTTTGTTGTGACGCGCTTTATGCCAGGGATCGGGGAAGAAGAGCTGAACCATGCGCAGCGAGTTATCCGGAATCATCTTCTCCAGCACTTCCACCGCGTCATGACACATTACCCGCAGGTTCTGCACATCGGCCTCTTTTGCCGAGGCCAGGCAGGCGCCGACGCCCGGCGCATGCACCTCAATGCCCAGGAAGTTCTGGTGCGGCGTGTTCTGCGCCATGGTCACCAGCGAAGCGCCCATGCCAAAGCCGATCTCCAGCGTCACCGGGGCCTCACGGCCAAACAGTTCGGTCAGATCGACGGGTTCCGGCTGATATTCCACGCCCATAACCGGCCACAGGGTATCCAGCGCCTGCTGCTGGCCTTTCGTTAAGCGACCCTGGCGGCGCACAAAGCTGCGGATCCGGCGCAATGGCCGCCCGTTCTCATCAAATTCTGGGGTGATGACGTCATTAATCATGTAAAAGCCTGCTGGTTAGCCTGTTCCGGGAAACGGGCATTATGCAAAGTTCATAAGCAGAAGCAAGCCTTTGCAATCTTCCGGTTTACACCCAGGTGCGCATGTGCTGGAATTCCTGCCTGAGTGTAGAGTAAACACGGAAAATTTCCTTCTTATGATGCAAGCGCCGCAGTTCGCGCAACAGGTGCTGGACTGGTATCAGCGCTTCGGTCGCAAAACCCTGCCGTGGCAGCTGGAGAAAACGCCTTACAAGGTGTGGCTCTCCGAAGTGATGCTCCAGCAGACCCAGGTTGCCACGGTTATCCCCTATTTTGAGCGTTTTATGGCGCGTTTCCCCACGGTCACCGATCTGGCTGCGGCACCGCTGGACGAAGTGCTGCATCTCTGGACCGGCCTTGGCTACTACGCCCGTGCGCGTAATCTGCACAAAGCCGCAAAGCAGGTGGTCGAGGTGCATCACGGCGAGTTTCCGCAGACCTTTGAGGATGTCTCCGCCCTGCCCGGCGTTGGCCGCTCGACGGCAGGCGCGATTCTGTCGCTCTCGCTCGGTCAGCATTTCCCGATTCTGGATGGCAACGTCAAGCGCGTGCTGGCCCGCTGCTACGCCGTCAGCGGCTGGCCGGGTAAAAAAGAGGTCGAGAAACGGCTCTGGCAGATCAGCGAAGAGGTCACGCCCGCCAGGGGCGTCAGCCAGTTCAATCAGGCAATGATGGATCTGGGGGCGATCGTCTGTACCCGCTCGAAACCGAAGTGCGAGATCTGCCCGCTGAACAGCGGCTGTGAGGCCTACGCCAGCAGCAGCTGGGCGAGCTATCCCGGCAAGAAGCCGAAGCAGGTGCTGCCGGAGCGCAGTGGCTGGTTCCTGATGATGCAGGATGGCGATGAGGTCTGGCTGGAGCAGCGGCCGCCGGTGGGCCTGTGGGGCGGTCTGTTCTGCTTCCCGCAGTTCACCTCCGAAGCGGCCATGACCGACTGGCTGGCGGCGCGTGGCATCCATGATAAACCGCAGCAGCTGACCGCCTTCCGTCACACCTTCAGCCATTTCCATCTGGATATCGTTCCGATGTGGCTGGCATGGCCTTCTGCCGGGCCGGCGATGGATGAAGCAGGCGGTCTCTGGTATAACTTAGCGCTGCCACCATCTGTGGGATTAGCCGCACCCGTTGAGCGCCTGTTGCACGAGCTGCGCCATCCCCGACAACTGGCGTTGAACAGTTGTGAGATTAATGAGGAAGAGTAATGAGCCGCACGATTTTTTGTACTTTTTTACAGCGCGACGCGGAAGGACAGGATTTTCAGCTCTACCCGGGCGATCTGGGTAAGCGTATTTACAACGAGATTTCCAAAGAAGCCTGGCAGAAATGGATGGCCAAACAGACCATGTTGATCAATGAAAAGAAGCTCAACATGATGAATCCTGAGGATCGTAAAGTGCTGGAGAAGGAGATGATTAATTTCCTGTTCGAAGGCAAGGACGTTCATATCGAAGGCTATACTCCGCCAGAAGCGTAAACATTCCGGGCCTCTTCAGGGAGGCCGGTTATCCAGGTCAGGCTTGCACTCCCAATGAATAAAAAATTAATCGCCTTGTTGGTGATAGCACCACTTTTGGTCTCCTGTTCCGGGTCGAAACATCAGCAGTCCCACGAAGAGTGGGTAAAAGATACCAACGGTTTTGATATTCTGATGGGGCAGTTTGCTCACAATATTGAGAATATCTGGGGTATCAATGAGGTCCTGATTGCCGGACCGAAAGATTACGTCAAATACAGCGACAACTATTACACCCGCAGCCACATCAACTTTGAGAGCGGTAAGCTGACGATCGAAACGATCTCAGGCACCGATCCGATGGCCAGCCTGCGCCAGGCGATCGTGACCACCCTGCTGATTGGTGAAGATCCGGGTAATGTCGATCTCTACTCCGATGCCAACGACATCGAGATCAGTAAAGAGCCGCTGCTCTATGGTCAGGTACTGGATAACACCGGTCAGCCGATTCGCTGGCAGGGCCGCGCTGAAGCCTTTGCGGACTATCTGATCCAGCACAAACTGATGCGCCGCACGTCCGGCCTGCATGTGATTTACTCTATTTCGATTCCGATGGTGCCGAACCACCTCGACAAGCGTGCACACAAATATTTGCCGATGGTGCGGAAAGCCGCCGAAGAGTACGGTGTCGATGCATCGCTGATCCTGGCGATTATGCAGACCGAATCGAGCTTTAACCCCTATGCGGTCAGCCACTCGGATGCGCTGGGCCTGATGCAGGTCGTGCAGCATACCGCCGGTGTGGATGTGTTCCGCATGAAGGGCAAATGGGGCAAACCGAGCCGCAGCTATCTGCTGGATCCGGAGAACAACATCGACGCCGGTACGGCCTATCTGGCGCTGTTGCAGCGCAACTATCTGGGCGGCATTCAGGACCCACTGTCACGCCGCTATGCGGTGATCACGGCCTATAACGGCGGGGCTGGCAGCGTGCTGCGCGTCTTCTCAAGCGATAAAGATCGGGCGTTTGCGATGATAAACAATATGTCGCCGAATAAGGTTTATCAGACCCTGACCAGTCAGCATCCGTCGGCGGAGTCGCGCCGTTATCTCTATAAGGTGAGTACCGCACAGCGGAGTTACAGAGGGTTCTGATTGGGGGGGCTCGCTGCGCGGGGGAAGTTTGCTGCGCAAACGGGCCCGGCTTCGTCTGGCCGTAGTTTTACCCTGCGCGGGTTTCGTTCGTCTGGCGGGCCGGGCTGTTTCAGGCCCGCCTCTGCAGGCGACCGACAAGGGGGCGCCAGTCGCCGCGCCCCCTGCCCCCTGGCTCCGGCCTGCATCACCGCCGCTTCGCGGTCCCTTCAATTCTTCCGGATTTCTTACGGACCGGCGGGACATCCCTGCCGCTCGTCCTGAAATCCCTCATCCGCTTAACGGCTCTGACGGCCTCCCTGCCCGCTGTAACGTCTTCTTTCTGTGTTGGGTACTTTATCGCTTCAGGTTCATGGAACTGGCTCTGCTTTCCAGACAGGCAGACAACGCCATATAGAAGTAAACAAAAAAACGTACAGGCGACGGTCTGACAGAGGCGTCCACAGCGCTGAGGAACAACCGGAGGCCAGGATGAGCCGACAGGACGTCGGCGAAAGGACGGCGCGAGCCAGGGATGGCGAGTCCGGACGGTCCGTCGGCCGCAGGGCGTGACGAGGGCACCCCGCGAAGCGGGGCGCGAAGGCAGCCGGACGCCGGGATTGTTAAGGGGCGGGCGTCCGCCCCTTAACGCGTCCGCCCGCACGGGCAAACTGAAACTCCCGCGCGCCTGGCGGGCGAAACCCGCTCAGCGTAAAACTACAGCCTGGTATTCCCCACCGCCAGCGGCCTGCTCTGCCAGCAACCGGCAACAAATTTACCGGCGACGGTCTGAAAGAGGCGTCCGCAGCGCTGAGGAACAACCGGAGGCCAGGATGCGCCGACAGGACGTCGGCGAAAGGACGGCGCGAGCCAGGGATGGCGAGTCCGGACGGTCCGTCGGCCGCAGGGCGTGTCGAGGGCACCCCGCGAAGCGGGGCGCGAAGGCAGCCGGACGCCGGGATTGTTAAGGGGCGGGCGTCCGCCCCTTAACGCGTCCGCCCGCACGGGCAAACTGAAACTCCCGCGCGCCTGGCGGGCGAAACCCGCTCAGCGTAAAACTACAGCCTGGTATTCCCCACCGCCAGCGGCCTGCTCTGCCAGCAACCGGCAACAAATTTACCGGCGACGGTCCGAAAGAGGCGTCCGCAGCGCTGAGGAACAACCGGAGGCCAGGATGCGCCGACAGGACGTCGGCGAAAGGACGGCGCGAGCCAGGGATGGCGAGTCCGGACGGTCCGTCGGCCGCAGGGCGTGACGAGGGCACCCCGCGAAGCGGGGCGCGAAGGCAGCCGGACGCCGGGATTGTTAAGGGGCGGGCGTCCGCCCCTTAACGCGTCCGCCCGCACGGGCAAACTGAAACTCCCGCGCGCCTGGCGGGCGAAACCCGCTCAGCGCAAAACCACAGCCCCATTCGCGCAGCGAACACTCCCTCGCCCGGCGGCCAAAACCCGCTCAGATCAACCCTCCACCATCATATTGGCCACCAGGTATTTGCGTCCCTGGTCATCCTCTTCGGTGTAAACACCCTGCAGTTCCGGCGAGAAGCCAGGCAGCAGATTCAGCCCCTCTTCCAGCGCCAGGAAATAGCGCTGCACCGCGCCGCCCCAGATCTCTCCCGGCACCACGCAGAGCACGCCCGGCGGATAAGGCAGCGCCCCTTCCGCCGCGATTCGCCCTTCTGCCTCGGCTATCGGCACCAGCTCCACCTCGCCGCGAATATAGGCCTGATGCGCATCCTGTGGATTCACCCTGACCGCCGGGAACTCTGCGGCGCGGAACATCAGGCGCTGCAGATCCTTCACATTGTGGCTGACGTAGAGATCGTGCATCTCCTGACAGAGACGCCGCAGGGTGTAACCCGCATAGCGTCCGGCATTTTTGCGGTAGAGGGTCGGCAGCACTTCGGCCAGCGGCGCATCCTCTTTAACGTGCTGCTCAAACTGCGCCAGCATCGCCACCAGATTGGCCATCTTCTCCGGACTCTCTGCGGGCGTCAGCAGGAACAGGATCGAGTTGAGATCGCACTTCTCCGGCACGATGCCGTTCTCACGCAGGTAGTTCGCCAGGATCGTCGCCGGTATACCAAACTCACTATACTCACCGCTGACCGCGTCGATGCCCGGCGTGGTCAGCAGGAGCTTACAGGGATCGACCCGATACTGATCGCGTGCATAACCGGCAAAACCGTGCCACTTTTCCTGCGGTTCAAAGCTGAAGTAGCGCAGATCGCGGGCGATCGTCTCCGTCGGAGCATCCTGCCAGCGCGCTCCCGCCACCTTCTCCGGCACAAACGGCAGGATCATGTCACAGCGTTCCAGGATCGCCTTGCGCGCATCTATCCCCAGCCTGACGCACTCATCCCACATCCGACGTCCCGCTTCGCCCTGATGCATTCTGGCGTTGATATCCAGCGCGGCAAACAGCGGATAAAACGGGCTGGTGGACGCGTGCAGCATAAAGGCGTTGTTCAGACGCTTGTGCGGACAGAAGCGCCGCTGGCCGCGGATGTGATTATCCTTTTTATGGATCTGCGACGTCTGCGAAAAACCGGCCAGCTGCTTGTGCACGGACTGCGTGACAAAGATGCCGGGATCGTTCTCGTTCAGCTCCAGCGTCAGCGGCGAACAGCCCTCCATCAGCGGAATAAACTGCTCATAGCCGAGCCAGGCGGAGTCAAACAGGATGTAATCGCACAGGTGGCCGATGCGATCCACCACCTGACGCGCGTTGTAGACCGTGCCGTCATAGGTACCCAGCTGAATAATCGCCAGACGGAACGGCCGCGCCTCCCCGGCACGCGCGGGTGCTACCGCCGCAATCTGTTCGCGCAAATAAGTCTCATCAAAGCAGTGCGCGTCGATACCGCCAATAAAGCCAAAGGGATTACGCGCCGCTTCCAGATAAACCGGCGTCGCGCCCGCCTGAATCAGCGCACCATGATGGTTCGACTTGTGATTGTTGCGGTCGAACAGCACCAGATCGCCCCGGGTCAGCAGCGCATTGGTAACAACCTTATTGGCGCTGGAGGTGCCGTTCAGCACAAAGTAGGTTTTGTCGGCGTTAAACACCTTCGCGGCATACTTCTGCGCATCTTTGGCGGAGCCTTCATGGATCAGCAGGTCGCCCAGCTTGACGTCGGCATTGCACATGTCCGAACGGAAAACGTTCTCGCCATAAAAGTCGAAGAACTGTTTGCCTGCCGGATGCTTTTTAAAGAACGCACCGCCCTGATGACCGGGACAGGCAAAGGTGCTGTTCTGCATATCGACATAGCGGCTCAGCGTCTCAAAGAACGGCGGCAGCAGCGCCGCTTCATACGCCTGCGCAGCCGCCTCCAGCGCCTGCCACGCCTCCGGCTCGCCATTCAGCTCACCGCTGACGCCGGGCAGGTGCATCACCTCCTCTTCAAAGGCGTTCGCGACAAAGACCGGCAGATTGAAGCCGGTGTGGCGCAGCAGGGCCAGTACCCCGCTGCGGGTATCCGCCAGCGAGACGACAACCGCCGCCACATCGGTAAAATCGGTGTTATCCAGCGTCACGACATCACGCGCGGTGTTCAGGGTCAGGCTGGGCGCAACGGCGGCGCTGGCAGCAATTTTCAGTGGAGTCATAGCGAATCCCCAACGTCAGGGAGAAGTGCCTGCGGCACAATTATGGGGACGGAGCCCCGGCGAATAATGAACGATCGGCAGGCATTACGCAGCGGGTGAAGGATGCTCCACCGCCACCGCCTGACGGACTCACCGCATGGTCAGTAATCGGGATGTCGGGAAAGAGAACAGCCCGCTGTGCGCCGGAAAACGCGAACGGTAAGACGGGCGGATGCGCGGTAAACCGGACATGGCGACGTCCTCGATGGTGAAGAAGCAGGGTCAAAAAAGTGGCGCTCATCATGTCATCTTTTTTAAGCACCGACAAGCCGCAACGCCGAATTATCCACCCACCCCGCCATCGCTTAACACATTGATTTATATAGTTTAATTCACCCACCAACCTTTCACCTTTCGATTAATTATCTGAAATATATGCGGATTTATGCACTTATTGTCTCGCGGATCTGAATGCGCATTATCCAGGCAGTCGCTCTGCTGGTCCGGATGCGCCCGCCTGCCCTACCGCATCGCGGCAGCCTGGCGTAGACTTAGCCTCTCTTTTCCATTCTGCCGGAGGCGGCATGTTCAAGGCACTGGTCATTGAAAATGACGAACAGGGTTATCATTCCCTGCTGAAAGATCTCCCCGAATCCCACCTGCCCGACCACGATGTCACGCTCGACGTCAGCTACTCATCCCTCAACTACAAAGATGCTCTGGCGATCTGCAATAAAGGCCCAATCGTGCGCCAGTTTCCGATGGTGCCGGGTATCGATTTTGTTGGCCGGGTGACGGCCAGCCGCCATCCCGACTGGAAAGAGGATGATGTGGCGCTGCTGACGGGCTGGGGCGTCGGTGAAAAACAGTGGGGCGGCCTGGCGCAGAAGGCCAGCGTCAGCGGTGACTGGCTGGTGAAGGTGCCCGCCACGCTGAGTCCGTTACAGACGATGGCTATCGGCACGGCGGGCCTGACCGCGATGCTCTGCGTGATGGCGCTGGAAAAGCAGGGCATCACGCCGGAACGCGGACCGGTGCTGGTGACCGGCGCCAGCGGCGGCGTCGGCAGCTATAGCGTCAGCCTGCTGGCACGTCTGGGCTATGAGGTGACGGCATCGAGCGGACGCGCCAGCGACCACGGCTGGTTAATCGACACCCTGGGTGCAACCTCGGTGATGGATCGCGAAGCGTTATCCCAGCCCGGCAAGCCGCTGGCTAAAGAGCAGTGGGCCGCCGCCATCGACAGCGTTGGCAGCCACACGCTGGCGAATGTCCTGGCCGCCACGCGGCGGGACGGCGTGGTCGCGGCCTGCGGCATGGCCCAGGGGCTCGACCTGCCAGCCAGCGTCGCCCCCTTTATCCTGCGTGGCGTGACGCTGGCCGGTGTCGATAGCGTGATGTGTCCGAAACCGCTTCGCCAGCAGGCGTGGCAGCGCCTCGGTGAGCTGCTGGATAGCGAACGGCTCAGCAGGCTGAGCCGGGTGATCCCGCTGAGCGAAGCCAGAGAGGGCGCGCAGGCTCTGCTGGAGGGGCGTGTGCAGGGTCGGCTGATCGTCGACTGCCGCTGAATCCAGAAAGGTACGGTGCACGCCTCTAGCGGGCGGCCCGCCGTAACCGTTTGATCAGCCCCTGCAGCGCGAACTCTGTGCCCTGCTCCATCACGGATTTTGGATCGCCGCTGAACTGATGGCACTCCGCCTCATCCGTGCCGTCCGGCAACATCCAGCCGAACCAGATGGTACCCGCCGGGGTACCATCGTCTCCGCCGTCCGGCCCGGCATAGCCGGTAATCGATAATCCCACTGGTTCGCCCGAACGGGCGCAGGCCCCCTGCACCATCTCTCTGGCCGTCTGTTCGCTCACCGCCGTGTGCTGCTTCAGCGTGTCGGGATGCACCCCCAGCAGGCGGATTTTGGCGTTTTCGCTGTAGGTCACAAAGCCGCTCGTGTAAAAGTCGCCGCTGCTCTCTACCGCCGCCAGCGTCATGCTGATAAGCCCGGCGGTGCAGGATTCGGCGGTGGTCAGATGCCATCCGGAAGCGAGTAAAATTTTACCCAGTTGTTCAGCGGTCTGATCAAGTGATGTCGCCATAGTGGTCTCCTCAGTCTGTCAGGCACTCCAGGTATAGCGCAAAATCGGCAATTAAAAGCTCGCAAGGCAATGTTTTTAAAAGCGAAACGGCCAGAAATCAGGGTTGAATATCAGGCGGGTTACGCTTAGCATGACCCTGAGGATCGGGCTGAGCGCGCCGTGGCAGAGGCTGTCCGGCCGCGCGGCCTCTCCGCAGGCAGGCGGGAAGCTGCGTCAATCGCTGAAAAACGGGTCGCAGAGGCGCGCAGCCACGGATTAGTTGTTACTATTCGCCTCCCTGCCCGCCGGCAGCATAAAAAAGCACGCGGTCAACGCGGCACCAGGCATGAACACCATGCCGACGATTCAGGCTTTGTACCCGCCCCATGCCATCAGGCAGGTTTATCGGGATAACTCACCACAGCGCACAGATTTTTAACCCGAATGCATCAGCATTTATTCATACGTAAAGGAAGAGAGTTATGGCGCAAAAACCGGTGGTCGTTATTCATTACTGTATGCAGTGCAACTGGCTGATGCGGTCCGCATGGATGGCACAGGAACTGCTGCACACGTTCGCGGAAGATCTGGCGGAGGTGACGCTGAAGCCGGGCACCGGCGGTGTTTTCGAGATTATGCTGGATGAGCATCTGCTGTGGGAACGTAAGCGCGATGGCGGCTTCCCGGACGCGACCACGCTGAAGCAGCGCGTGCGCGACATCTGCTTCCCGGACCGCACGCTGGGTCATATCGACAAGCACAAAACGGAAATCAGCTAAGGCTATTCGCTGCGGGTGATTTTCTCTGCCGCGTCATGCAGCGCCTGAATCAGCGTCTGCAGCGCGGCGTCTGAGATATCTTCCTGCGCCAGCCGCCGGTTCAGCGCGACCTTCAGCCCGTGAATCGCCTGCTCCACGGCAGGAATGCTGCGGTTGTTGACCAGCACTGCCAGTGAAGAGAGCCGCGCAATCAGGCTGAGAACCGTTTCACGCTGTTCGGCCAGCTGCGCCCTGCCTGCGGGCGTCAGGCGATAGGCTTTGCGTGTGGCCTGCGCATCCACCACCTGAATCGCCTCCATCTCCTCCAGCAGCGTCAGATTGGGATAGATAATTCCCGGACTCGGTGAATACTCTCCCTTTGACAGCTCCTCAACCGACTTAATCAGCTCATAGCCGTGCGCCGCACGCTGTTCCAGAAAGTGCAGCATCAGCAGGCGGATCTCACTCGCTTCCAGCATTTTTTCACGTCGTTTGCGACGCCCGCCGCAGCCAGCCTGCGCGTCAGAGGAAGTGGAAGTCGGATACGGTTTCATGGCCTGCCCTGCGGAGAAAAAGGAGGTTGATGGTAGTTCGCCGCCTGACAAAACTCAATTGCCGTAACCGCCTACTTCGCGTGCCAGTAGGCCACCGCCCGCACGAAGCGGCTGTCGAGGCCGCGCTGCAGCGTGAAGTAGTCCGAGAGGGCTTTCACCGCCTCCCCCTCGCCGGTCAGCCAGATAAAGTAATCTTCTGCCGGCAGCGCGATCGCATCCAGCCGGGCTATCAGTTCGTCGATCTGCGCCTTCTGCATCTGGCCGCTGCCGAGCCAGTGTGCGGTCAGGTTATCCGTCTCTGCCAGGTAGTCGCGGCCCGTCGCTTCATCGGTGAAGGCGAACAGATGCAGCGTCTGCGCCTGCACGTCGCGCTGACGGCGCGCAAAGGCGGGCAGACCGGTTTCATCGCAGACGCAGAGCTGGAAAGCATAATCGGTCGGCACCACCAGCGAGCCGCGCGGCCCGCCGATAACCAGCCGATCGCCAGGCTGCGCCCGCGTTGCCCAGTCACTGGCGACACCCTGCTGATGAATATAGAAGTCGAGGGTCAGTAAAGACTCACCATCAAATTCCAGCGGCGTGTAGTCCCGCGCCTGCGGGCGCAGACCCGCTGGCCAGACGATGCCCTCTTCCGTCATCTGCGGCAGCGCGAGCGGCGTATCGTCAGCCGGAAAGAAGACTTTGATGTGATCGTCGAAGCCTGGCGAGGTAAAGCCCGCCAGATCGCTGCCGCTGAAGCGGATACGCCAGAAGTGACCGGCGATCTGCGTTTTACTGACGACCTCAATATGGCGGAAACGTAATTCATTGCGGACGCGCTGCGGCGTACGTGGATTCGCTGATGTAGGCAACATGTCTCTCCCGGAAGCCGGTATGCCCGCAGGTCGGGCGCGCCGGAGTTAAATAACAATCATTCGCATCTGAAGCCAGAAGATTAGCTATGATATATCTTCAGCACAAGAACGAAAAATGCGATCGGCCGCGATAAGATATATTTTGCGCCGACGAGGCGACGCATCATCCGGCCACAGGATCGACCGGAATAGCGCGAAGCGGACCGCAGAACAGCCGGGGATAACAGGGACGAATCAGAGAGAGGCAGCAGGAAGAGGCTGGACCGGGAGGTGAATAGCGTGAGCGCATCCGGCTACTGATGAGCCGGGCACCTTTGTGCGCTGCGGTTAACAGCAGCGCACCCGCACTTACAGCGTGTCGTTGAATCCGGAGAGAGAAGCGTGTGAGCCGGTGTGCTCCGGCAGCTCTCCGTCGCCCAGAATTTCATGCTGAGAGCCTTGAGAGTGGGGATGCAGTCCGGCAGGCGGTGAGAAAGGCTCAGCCTGCTGCGCCATTGCCATAACAGGCAATGCCAGAATAAGTGAAATCAATAAGCGTCGCATAATGGTCTTCGGTTGTCGTTCTGGCCGGAAACGGCCTGAATTGCAGATGAATATTCCAGCCCCATCACAGAAGCACGATGATTAAGGTATGACGGGGTTTCGGAGGAGGATTTTACGCCAGTCGGGCGCGTTATTTTATAAAATCGTGCGGTTTGTCACGGTTTACCGCACGAAAGATGAATGCGCGATTCCCCTGCCCTGAAGTCTACGCCTGGGTCACCGGGATGGAGAAGACGCCGCTGAGCCAGTCGGGCTTGCAGAGCGCAAAATCGAGCCGCAGCAGATCTTTGCCCGGACGGCGCGACACGCCCAGCGTGGGCAGATGCTGATAGTAGATATCCTCGATAAAACGCGTCAGCTGCTCCGGTTTACCGCTCCAGCGGATCGACGCATAGAGGCCACACTCTTCGTGCCAGCGGGTGGTGTTATCACCCAGCAGCCCGGCATGCTGCGGCTCCAGCGCCTGAAACAGGCTGATATTCTGCTGGTCGGCCGAGCTGTCGCCGGGGCCATACTGAAAGCCCAGCCAGCCCTGCGTCACCTGGCTGCCTGCCAGCGCCACCAGATGCCGCGCCTGATCGGCCACCCGGTGATCGCGGTCGGCAATATAATCCCCGAACTTACACTCCCACTCCAGCGTCTCTCCGCGCAAAGGCAGCGCTTCTTCGCGCATCACCAGCGTCGCGCGCTCGGCCAGGGTGCGTACCAGAATGCGGCCATGAAAGTTCTTTACCGGCAGATGGGGAATACGGCGAAACGCGCCAGGCGTCAGCGAAAAGTGGCCTTTGAAAACCCGGGTGAAGTTTTGCTGATTATCAAACCCAAAACGAACGGCGATATCGATCAGCGTCATACGCGTCAGGCGCAGCGCCATCGCCGCCATCGTCAGACGCCGTTTGCGGGTATAGGCCGCCAGCGTCTGCCCGGTCATCTCTTTGAACATGCGCTGCATGTGCCACTTGGAATAGCCGGACTTGAGGGTGATCTGGTCGATATTCAGGTCGTCGGTGAGATTGGCTTCTATCCACTCAACCAGATCGTGGATGTGCTGTTTTTTAATGGCCTGACTGAGCATGATGGCAAGTTACGACGCAGATTAGGACTGGGATTTTCGGCACATGAGAATAGCAAAAATTGCCATTCGTCATAAGAAAAGGGGCGCGATAAACCGTGATTTCAGCGGCATACCGCATTAATTGCTTAGGTTACTAACTAAAAAAGGCTGACACGCGTCAGCCTTTTACATGACGTCCCCGGGAGAGGGGCGCACAACGGATAACCACTGCGCGCTGATCCTGCGACCGGCGCTCCGCAGAGAGGCGGTGCCCGCCTGCCGCCAGGCGCCTCTTCACGGAGAAGAACGGCAACCTGGCTGCCCGCGACTAGTGGCTGCGCATGCCCGCTGCCGTCATCATCATCCGGAACAGCGAGGCAACAACGCCCAGCGCCAGTACGCTGGCGGCATAGATAACGACCAGCCACATCACACGCTTCCACCAGGGGGCTTTCGTTTCGTCCTTGGGGTCTTTCATGCTGCTGAGGCTTTTCATATCAATGGTATCCTGCGTCTGCTTTGATTTTCCCACGGAACACGTAGTAGCTCCAGAAGGTGTAGCCCAGGATCATCGGGATAATCAGCAGGCTACCGACCAGCATAAAGGCCTGGCTCTGCGGCGGTGAGGCCGCATCCCAGATCGTGACCGATGGCGGGATGATGTTGGGCCAGACGCTGATACCCAGTCCGGAGAAGCCCAGGAAGATCAGGGCCAGCGTCAGCAGGAACGGCGAATAGTGCGCCTCGCGCTTGATGGCGCGCACAATTCCCCACGAGCAGAGCAGCACCAGCACCGGAACCGGCAGGAACAGGAACAGGTTTGGCCGGCTGAACCAGCGATGGGCGATGTCCGCGTGTGAGAACGGCGTCCACAGGCTGACGATACCGATGATCACTAACAGCGCGATGACCAGCGGCGTTGCCAGCGCGGACATCTTACGGTGCAGCTCGTTTTCGGTCTTCATGATAAGCCAGGTGCAGCCCAGCAGCGCATAGGCGACGACCAGACCCAGGCCGCAGAACAGCGGGAACGGCGCCAGCCAGTCCATGGCCGAACCGGCGAAGCGACGGCCCTCAACCGGGATGCCATCCAGGAAAGCGCCGACCGCCACCCCCTGACTGAAGGTCGCGATGACCGAACCGGCAATAAAGGATTTGTCCCAGAATGCCCGGTGGCCTTCAACCGCCTTGAAGCGGAACTCGAAGGCGACACCACGGAAAATCAGGCCAATCAGCATGGCGGTCAGCGGAATCGACAGCGCATCGGTGATCACCGCGTAGGCCAGCGGAAACGCACCAAACAGGCCCGCACCGCCCAGCACCAGCCAGGTTTCGTTGCCATCCCAGACCGGCGCGACGGTGTTCACCATCATGTCGCGCTCACCGGCATCTTTGTTGAACGGGAACAGCAGACCAATCCCCAGGTCGAAGCCGTCCATCACGATATACATCAGGGTTGCGAAGACGATAATCACAAACCAGATTACGGAAAAATCGATCATCTTAGTGCTCTCCATCCTTAAAGGTGGCAGCGGAAAGCGGACGCGCCGGGGTTTTCTTCTGACCGGGTCCACCCTCTTCGGTAACGTGACCTTCGCCGACAACCGGTCCCTGCTTAATCAGGCGCATCATGTAGTGATACCCCACGCCAAACACCGAGCTGTAAACCAGAATAAAGGCCAGCAGGCTGATGCTCATGTGCATGTCGCCATGCGCGGAAACCGCATCAATCGTTCGCTGTACGCCATAGACGACCCACGGCTGACGACCAATCTCTGTCGTGAACCAGCCCGCCAGAATCGCAATCAGACCGGATGGGCCCATCAGTAGCGCAAACCACAGGAAAGGACGCGACTCATAGAGGCGGCCTTTAACGCGCAGCCACAGGCTGACCACACCCAGCGTAATCATCAGCAGGCCCAGCGCCACCATCACGCGGAAGGACCAGAAGATGACCGTTGAGTTCGGTCGATCCTCTTTCGGGAACGACTTCAGCGCCGGCACCTGTTTGTCCAGACTGTGCGTCAGGATCAGGCTGCCGAGATAAGGCACTTCCAGCGCATATTTGGTGCGCTCCTGCTCCATATCGGGGATGCCGAACAGGATCAGCGGGGTCGCTTCGCCCGGCGGGTTTTCCCAGTGGCCTTCGATCGCCGCGATTTTGGCAGGCTGATGCTCCAGGGTGTTCAGACCGTGCGCATCACCAATCATCGCCTGAATCGGCGCGACAATCAGGGCCATCCACAGCGCCATAGAGAACATCTTGCGGATAGCCGGATTGTTGTTGCCCTTGAGCAGATGCCAGGCCGCAGACGATCCCACAAAGAAGGCGCTGGCCAGGAAGGCCGCTACCGACATATGGAACAGACGATAAGGGAATGAGGGGTTAAAGACGATTTTCAGCCAGTCCTGCGGCACCACCACCCCATTCTCGATCAGATACCCCTGCGGGGTGTGCATCCAGCTGTTGGACGCCAGGATCCAGAAGGTGGAGATCAGCGTTCCCAGGGCAACCATACAGGTGGCAAAGAAGTGCAGACCCGGACCGACGCGATTCCAGCCGAACAGCATCACGCCCAGGAAGCCCGCTTCCAGGAAGAACGCCGTCAGCACCTCATAGGTCAGCAGCGGACCGGTAATGCTGCCCGCAAACTCCGAGAAGCCGCTCCAGTTGGTACCGAACTGATACGCCATGACCAGCCCGGAAACCACGCCCATGCCGAAGTTAACGGCAAAGATTTTCGACCAGAAGTGATAGAGATCGCGATAGGTTTGATCGCGGGTTTTGAGCCACATACCTTCGAGGACGGCCAGGAAGCTGGCGAGACCGATGGTGATGGCGGGAAAGATAATATGGAAGGAAACAGTAAATGCGAACTGTATCCTGGCCAGATGAAAGGCATCTAATCCGAACATTGCTTACCTCTTTGCCACATAGATTTGCCACATAGAACACCATGTATTTACTTATAATTAACAACTTAAGCCTGATACGCGACTTCTCTGCGCTTATTGAAATTCCCGCCGCAAATTTAGAACTATTCGCGGCGAGGAAACAGAAACAGTGGGGTTAATGAAAACTATAACAGTCTTTTTTGATTTTGATCATTGTTTTTAGCAGGAATTATCTATTTAAAAATAAGGCTTAAAGGTTAACCACAGGGTGTTTTTGTGTCATTAATGTTACGGTATTTGCCGCATTAAAAAGCGGGCCGGCGAACACAAATTCCGCCGAAAAAAGGGTCTCAACGGCCTGTTTTCAGACACTATTTTGCTGATCACACTGACCACGCGGGCCGAAAAGTGACGCAGGAAAAATGAAATCATCTTATTTCTTAACAGGTTAAACCTGAAAACAGCCGTCTCTGCCGCTTTGTTTTATTTTTGGTTTTACTCCGGCAGATCCCGTCGGGGATTCTGACAAAATAAACGGCGGAGCCGGGAATTAAGAGGCCGCAGGAATGTTAATAAAATGAGTCAAAATTTACGGGTGAATTAACAATGAAAGCCAGGCCGCAGATTATTGCTGGCCCGGACAGGATAAATCGATTTAATTAGCGGCAATAAGTCGGGAGGCCGGCTGGGTTATTTGCGCCACCCTGCCGGTGGCGCGATGGCGGTGCAGAAATGCGCTGGGCCGAAAAGCAGAAATGCAGATTAAAAAATGCCGGTGTCGTCACATTCTGACCACTGGCGCGGAAATTCAGGCTGCCGGAAGGCTGCCACGCTGCGCCAGAATCCGGCCCAGATTCTCTTCCAGCCAGTCCGCCAGCCCCACGACCTGCTCCCCGACCTCGCGACCGAGCGGCGTCAGGCGATACTCAACGTGCGGCGGCACCACATCGAAAGCGATGCGCTGCACAAAACCATCCTCCTCCAGGTAACGCAGGTTCTGCGCCAGCATCCGTTCGCTGACGCCGCCGACGGCCCGGCGCAGCGCGCTGAAGCGCAGCGTCTGGTCCTGCAACGCCAGCAGAATCAGTACGCTCCAGCGGCTGGTGACCCGCTTCAGGACGTCACGCGAGGGACAATCAACGTTAAGCAGTTCGCCACGAATAAATTTTTCACTCAGTTTTTCAGCCATTTACTCTGCCTTTCCCACACTAACAATTCTGTAAGTACTTACTTAAAGTTAGTTTATCCCCTAGTCTGAATTTCACCAACAGCTACAGGAGAAAGATCATGATTGCAGTGACAGGCGCAACCGGCCAGCTCGGCCGTAAGGTGATTGCAGCACTACTGAAGAAAGTTCCGGCAGAGACGATCGTCGCCGCGGTGCGTACGCCCGCCAGAGCCGCCGATCTGGCCGCACAGGGCGTCATCGTCCGCCAGGCCGACTACGGCCAGCCAGAGACGCTGGAGGCCGCTTTTGCCGGTGTGGAAAAACTGCTGCTGATCTCCGGCAGTGAAGTCGGCCAGCGTGAAGCGCAGCACAGGGCCGTCATTGCGGCCGCCCGCGCCGCTGGCGTGCGCTTTATCGCCTACACCAGCCTGCTGCATGCGGATACCTCGCCGCTGGGCCTGGCGCTGGAGCACCGCGCCACGGAAGCGCTGCTGAGAGATTCAGGCATTCCGTTCGCTCTGCTGCGCAACGGCTGGTACACCGAGAACTACGCCGCCAGCATTCCGCCAGCGCTGGCACACCATGCATTTATCGGCGCGGCGGGCACAGGCCGCATCGCCTCGGCTGCGCGTCAGGATTACGCGGATGCCGCGGCGGAAGTGATGACCCGGCCGGACCAGGCCGGGAAAGTCTATGAGCTGGCCGGTGACGACAGTTATACGCTGGCGGCGTTTGCGGCCGAAATCGCCGCGCAGAGTGGTGAAAAGGTCGATTACGTGAATCTTTCCCAGGCTGAGTTTGCGGCCGCGCTGAAAAGCGCCGGATTGCCGGAAGGCCTGGCAGAGATGCTGGCTGACTCCGATGCAGGTGCAGAGAAAGGCGCGCTTTTCAGTGATTCCCGTCAGCTGAGCAGCCTGACCGGCCGTCCGACGACCGCGTGGCAGGCGGTGATCCGCGCTGCGCTGGCGAAGGCCTGACGCGCCAGATGCTGAGCGGGAACCCCTCCCGCTCAGCGCCGCCGTCCGCCCCGCTTTCCCGTTGCGTATGCCATTTTTTGTCCCCTTTCCGGCCCGGGATTCTGTGTCAGAATGTTAACAGACGTCGATTTTCTTCAGGTTAATTTTTTAAATTCAGGCCGCTAAGAGATTCATCCGAAATGTGTTTTTGGTGAACAGCGCTATATTTGGTTGAATTGACTGAAATTTATTAAAAAACCTCGATTAATAGACAATTTTTATTACGTTCATAGATATTCTGCATTGTTGTTCCGCAGGTCGGGGAGGCTATAATTTGTCCTTTGTGCAACCCCGACCGCTCAGGAGGCCGCTATTAATACTTATCGCCAGCAACAGAATGCACTTGAAGAGGTTCGTGCCGGGGCGGAAGTTGAGTATCAATACGATCCCCATGAACTGAAACTGGAGCGCATGCAGGATTCTGAACCGGAGCCGGAGCTGATTGAAGGCCTGCCTGCCCCGGATGCGCTCACGCCTGCCGATCGTTATCTGGAACTGTTTGAACATGTCCAGATGTCGCGGATCTTCGAGGACAGTAAAACCTTCCCCGACTGTTCGCCAAAGTACGATCCGCTGGATGTGCTGATGCGCTATCGTCGTCAGAAACGCAGCAGTGACTTCGACCTGTCGCGTTTTGTCGCCGATCACTTTTATTTGCCTGGCGTAAACGAAAGCTTTTATGTCTCCAACCCGGATAAAACGCTCAACGAGCATATCGATGACCTGTGGCCGGTCCTGACCAAAATGCCGCAGCAGCATATGCCGCACTCATCGCTGCTGCCGCTGCCGAAACCCTATGTGGTGCCGGGCGGCCGCTTTGGCGAAACCTACTACTGGGACTCCTACTTCACCATGCTCGGCCTGGCGGAGTCGGGCCGTGACGACCTGCTGCGTCACATGGCGGATAACTTCGCCTGGCTGATCGACAACTACGGTCATGTGCCCAACGGCAACCGGACCTACTACCTCAGCCGCTCGCAGCCGCCGGTCTTTGCGCTGATGGTCGAGCTGTTCGAAGAGGATGGCGTGCGCGGGGCGAAACGCTATCAGGAACAGCTGATGAAGGAGTATCAGTTCTGGATGGATGGCGCCGGGTCGCTGATGCCTAATCAGGCCTATCGCCATGTCGTGCGGATGCCGAACGGTTCGCTGCTGAACCGCTACTGGGACGACCGCGATACGCCGCGCGATGAGTCGTGGATGGAAGATGTGGAAACCGCCCGCGAATCGAAACGTCCGGCCAGCGAGGTCTATCGCGACCTGCGTGCGGGCGCGGAGTCGGGCTGGGATTACTCCTCGCGCTGGCTGCGTAATCCGAAACGGCTGTCGAGCATTCGCACCACACAATTTATTCCTATCGATCTGAACGCGTTCCTGTACAAGCTGGAGCTGATGATCGCCACCCTGTCGCACGCCAAGGGCGAAGAGCTGACCGCGCTGGCGTGGCAGAAAAAGGCCGAAGCGCGTAAACGTGCGATCACCCGCTATCTGTGGGACAGCACCGCTGGCGTCTTCCGCGACTACGACTGGCGGCGTGAGCGTTTCGGTGCCTTTACCGTGGCGTCGGTGGTTCCGCTGTTTGTCGGGCTGGCAACGCCGCATCAGGCGCACCTGCAGGCGATCTCCCTGCGTCACCTGCTGCTGAGCAATGGCGGCCTGCTGACCTCGATGGTGGAGAGCGGCGAACAGTGGGATCGGCCCAACGGCTGGGCACCGATGCAGTGGATGGCGATCGTCGGCCTGAACAACTACGGTGAAGAGACGCTGGCGACGGAAGTGGCGGTGAACTGGCTTAATACCGTGAATAACTTCTACCAGCTGCACCATAAGCTGGTTGAGAAGTATGACATCAGCGGCGAACGCGCCCGTCCGGGCGGCGGGGGCGAATATCCGCTCCAGGATGGTTTTGGCTGGACCAACGGCGTCACGCGTAAGCTGATGACGATGTATGGCCATCTGATGGCGGACTGAGTCCGTCACGCCAGCAACGCAAAAAGCCGGGTTCGCCCGGCTTTTTCATGCAGGTCATCCTGCGGGACTACTTCTTCGCTTCGGTGCCCGGCTGTGAGGCACGTTGCAGGAACTGCTGTGTGACTTCAGGAATATGCTGCAGCAGCCACTCCGCCATGGCCACTTCCTGATCGCGGATTTCACTCAGTATGCGAACGCCCTGCGCGTCACCGACCTGTTCAGCCGTGGCGATCAGGCTGGTGTAGCTGGCGATTTCGGCATTCTCAAAGACATAGCCGCTGATGGCGCCCTTGACCACCTCATCGGAGTTAAACATTCCGCCGACCGCCTGACCGGTGGCCGCCATCTTACCCATCGCATCTTTCATCACGGAGTGATCGATACCGTGGCTGTCGAGCAGCTGTTCCAGCAGCGTCAGCTGATGTTTCGTCTCGTCGAGGTGCTGAGCCAGACGCTGTTCCAGTGCCGGATAGTGTTCAAGCCGGCCCGACATCTTACTGAGCATGCTTTCCGCCTGTTTCTCCATAGCATGCGCGTCGCGCAACCAGTCGTGATAATGTTCAATCGCAGTCATGTCGTCCTCCTTAAGAAACGGTAATCGCTTCGGCTACCGAGGTGAGTTTCTCATCCGTTTGTTTCTCTTCATTCAGGGTCGTCTCCAGCAGTCTGGCCGCTTTGGTGTAACCCAGCTTCAGCGCCAGCGCATGTAGCGTACCGTAGGTGGCAATCTCATAGTGCTCAACCTTCTGCGCCGCACCGATCAGCCCCTGATCGCGGATTTCACCTTTTTCCACAGATTCGATAATCTCCTGCGCCTCTTCGACCAGACCTTCGAGCGCATGACACTTCATTCGTTTAATTCTGACCTCAGGCGTCACCTCCACCAGTTCATCCAGGCGCTCAATCTGCGCACGGGTCTCTTCCAGATGCTGATTAAAGGCAGCGATAAGATTTTCGTCACTGGCAGCACGCGCCATTTTAGGCAATGCACGGGTTATCTGTTTCTCAGCGCTGTAGACATCGGATAAGTCATGGATGAACAGGTCATTTAACGTTTTCACTGTCATAAGATAGCCTCATTGTTAAAAAAGCTGCGTCATTAATAACGCAACGCCAGTCATTTCGTTGACACCCGGAAAGTCTAGTGGAGATTTATAATATAGCACACCGCATCAGTATGAATTTAATACAAAAGTAGCATGTGAAATGCATTTTCCCTTTTATAGCAATACGTTAGCTGATAATAGTTTTTCCTGCAGCGGCTTCGCTAGCCACACCGGAATTTGTACAAGTTTATAAATCGCTGTATACGTTTCACCGCCAGACGCGTAAAAACTTCACCCAGCCAGACGTTACCTGTACAAAGTTTTATTAAATGGTATAACCTTAATCGGCAGGAAATAAAAAAACCGGAAAGGAAATCCCTCCGGTTTAATTAACGGCGTCTTAGTCTGCTGATGCTTCAGCAGCGACACAATTCAGAATGTAATTATCTTGCAGGAAAATAAAAGAGATTCTTTACAGTCCGGCAGACAGGATTGACGGCTCTCAGAGCAGCGTCAGATCCGTTCAGCTCCGGCGACTGACCTTCCCTCCCTTACGTCCCGCCTCAATCGCACGTTCGGGATCGTTCTTAAAGTTCCCGCCGCTTTTCTGGCCACCTTTGCGTCCCGCTTCTGCAGCACGCTCTTTGTCAGCCGCAAAGTTCCCGGCCCCACCACGATATTGAGTCATTCTGTGTTCCTCTTTGAAATTAAAAATCAGAATTTGCACAGTTAATGCTTCATCAGGCCGATTCAGCAATCTAAATGTAGACAGAAAACCGGGCCGATCAAGCGACAAAATAAAATACCATCACATTCCGGATTAATGGAGGCAGGTGCCTCCTCCGGATTGATAACCTATTTAAACTATCGCGCTTTTCTATTCAAAAAAAGCGCAGCGCCGCGGCAGACATTTATAGACAAAAATCGCCGCGCCCTATTAATCGATCTTTTTCGAAAAATGTCCAATTGAAAAAATAGTAACCGAAGCGGCAGGAAGATAACCTCAGCAATATCAGTTAGTGAAGATGATCAACAAACGATCAATTTACCTAAGCGAAGCGGTAAATATAATCAGGCTATTTTCTTGCCATAGAGGAATTAAGCGAGACGCAATGCACTAATTGCGTCAGTCGAAAACACCCGTTTTTGATCAATAAACGATCAATTATGCTGATTTAATGAAAATTCAATTTGGATGCCACCCCATCATTACCAAAAATATTCAGAAATAAACGAAGCGGTAAAATACACGGCTGAGGAGAGTAAAAGGCGTTTTAGGATTAATACTAAAATTTCTGTTGTGCGGGGCTGCGCACCGATTGATTGTATCGGGAGAGCGTCAGGCAGATAACGTCAGAGGGAATCGGGTGAGATCAGAGGAAGGCACAGCGCCAGCGGTCAGGCTCAGCAGAGGTCGAGCGCGTCGGGAAAAACGTCATCCATCGCGACACCGCGTTTGCCATTTTTCTTGATGCGATACATCGCTTCATCCGCCCGCGCCAGTGCGGTATCGAAGTCATCGTTATCCTGCACCTGCGACACGCCGACAGACGCGCCAATCTGAGCGTGACCGTTTGACATGTCGAATGGCGTGAGCACCGCGTCGAGACAGGCATCCGCCAGTTTTCTGACCAGGGGATGGTGCAGTGGATAGGGTAATAACAGAACGAACTCATCGCCGCCAAGCCGCCCAATAACCGCCTCAGCCGGTACACAATCCGTTAAACGCTGGCTGAGCTGGATGAGCACTTCGTCTCCGCTGCGATGTCCCAGCGTGTCATTAACATGCTTGAAGTTATCCAGATCAATGAAGGCGACGCAGAGCGGGCCCTGCGCTTTCATTTCGCTGAAATCGTTTTGCAGGGCGTGGCGATTGTTGAGCAGCGTCAGGGGATCATGCAACGCCAGCAGCGCGAGCTGCGCTTCATACTGCTTCTCTTTCGTCATGTCGATATGGGTGCCGATCACTTTCACCGGCTCACCCTGGGCGTTCCATTCGCTGACCCGCCCGCGATCCAGCACCCAGGTAATGCTGCCGTTCTTCGCGATCATACGGTGCAGCGCTTCGTAGTAAGGCGCTTTGCCGGCGATATGATCGTAAAACGCCCGCAGAACCTCAGCGGCATCATCGGGGTGCAGGCTCTCTTTCCAGGATTCAAAATTGGCGTCGGTCTCTTTCGGCTGGAAACCCAGCATCGCCCCCCAGCGCCGGTTAAAGATCACCAGTTTGCCGGTGGGAATATCGAGCTGCCAGAGAAACAGCCCGGTGCCATCCAGCGCCGCGTTGAGTTTCGTCCGGGCGTCATGCGCTATACGCTTCAGACGCGCATTATGCTTTTTCAGGTTCTGTATCTGCAGCCGCAGTGCTTCTTCTGACATGACCGTGAGCGCGCTGGAAAAAAGGGGTATTGTGCCTGTCAGGTGGATTCTGTAAAGAGTCGCCTATAAAACACGATTAGTCGCGGCCAATTGCAGGCTGGACAGCATATCAGGCGGTGACACTCTGGCAACGCAGCACAGAGCCGGGACGGCAAATTGGTTTCGCCGTGAAATCTGTTTGTGCCGCTACTCAATTCAGCGCCGGAATGGAGGGTGAAAAGGGAAATTCGGATTGTTCGGCGGGACGTGGCGGGGTGATCGAACCGTCGATAACGGGTTCGCCTCAGAACGCAAAAACCCGCCAGAGGCGGGTTCTTTAAATATGGTGCCCGAACCCGGACAAAAATGCCGGGCATTTTTGCATCGCGCGTCAGCGCGACCCACAGGGCGAGCCACAGGACGTGGCGAGTGAATCGAACCGTCGATGACGGGTTCGCCTCAGAACGCAAAAACCCGCCAGAGGCGGGTTCTTTAAATATGGTGCCCGAACCCGGAATCGAACCAGGGACACGGGGATTTTCAATCCCCTGCTCTACCGACTGAGCTATTCGGGCAACGGGGCGCATTAAACCAAAGCGGCCCGGCAGCGTCAAACGCTTTTCACCAAAATCACACCAACTGACCGCTTTTCCATCAACCCGGCCATCGGGCCTCTTCTGTGGCAAAACCGTGACCGCCGATCGAATAAATTTCAGCCAGCGACAGGCCCGCCTCTCTATTGCGCCACCATTTTGCCGATATAGCTTGCGAGACCCAAACTAATAATAAGGATCATCATGTTTTCAACTATTACATCAGGCATCGCTTCCCGTCACAGCTGGCAGAAGCGCTCACACTCAGCGGCGACGCTGAGCTCTCTCAACGGCTCCATCGCGATGATCGAGTTCTCACCCGATGGCACCATTCTCGGCGCCAACGCGCTGTTTCTGGCGAGCATGGGCTATACGCTGGCGGAGATTGAAGGCCAGCACCACAGCCTGTTCTGCACGCCGGAACAGCTGCAGTCGCAGGCCTATCGCGACTTCTGGCAGCGACTCAACCGGGGCGAAAGCTTCAGCGATAAGTTTCTGCGCATGGCGAAGAACAGCCGCCCGATCTGGCTGGAAGCTAACTATGTTCCGGTGCAGAACCGTCACGGCCGGGTGATCAAAATCGTCAAGCTGGCCACCGACATTACCAGCCATATCAACGATGCGCAGGAGCAGCGCGCCATCACCACCGCCATTGAACGATCGATGGCGGTGATCGCCTTTAACCTCAAAGGGGAAGTCCTGAAAGCCAACGATAACTTCCTGAAAACCATGGGCTACCGTCGCGAAGAGGTGGAAGGCATTCATCACAGCCGCTTCTGCTCACCGGCCGTGCGGGAGAGCCGGGAATACAGCGAATTCTGGCAGCAGCTGAACCGGGGCGAATTTGTCTCCGGTCAGTTTCCCCGCGTCAATAAGCAGGGCGAGACGGTCTGGCTGCGCGCCACCTACAACCCGGTGTTTGATGAACAGGGCAGGCTCTACAAAATCGTCAAGTTCGCGACCGACGTGACCGCGCAGGTGGAGAAGAATCAGCAGGAGCATGATGCGGCGCAGCGGGCCTATCATACCGCGCTGCAGACGGATAAGAGCACGAAGCTGGGGGCGGATGTGATCGCCAGCAGCGTCGAAACCATGAATGCGCTGGCGGGCGAACTGCAGGGGATCTCCGGGGATATTACCGGACTGAGTGAATCCTCAGATCGCATCGGGGCGATTGTCGAAGGGATTCGTCGGATTGCCGATCAGACCAACCTGCTGGCGCTCAATGCCGCCATTGAAGCGGCGCGCGCCGGCACGCATGGCCGCAGCTTCGCGGTGGTGGCGAACGAAGTTCGCACGCTGGCGGCGAACATCAACCGCGCGACCACCGACATCGAAAACCGGATACAGCAGAACCATCTGCTGGCGAGCCGGGCACTGAAAGGGATTGAGTCGAACCTGAAGCGCGCCGATCAGGGCGTGCAGCTGGCGCAGGAGGCGGGTGGCGTCATTGCGGAGATTCGGGAGGGCGCAACGGACGTGGTGCACGCTATCGGTCAGGTCACGAAAACGCTCAGCGTCTGACGCGCAGGGGGGGCAGTCGCCCCCTTTTTTTATGGCGTGGCCGGGGCGGTCGCGTCCGGCGTCGGCGGAAGGAAGATGTGATCCAGAATATCCCGCATCACCGGTGCGGCCGTCACCCCTTCCCCGCCCCCGTTCTCCAGGATCAGCGCCACCGCCACTTTCGGATTATTGAAGGGCGCAAAGGCGGTGTAGAAGATATGGTCGCGCAGCCGGACCGGGATCATCTTCGCGTTATAGGTCTGATTCTGCCGCAGGCTGAACACCTGAGAGGTCCCGCTTTTCGCCGCGATGCCATAAGGCGCGGTGTGGAAATATTTATACCCGGTGCCGTTGGGTGCGTTCGCCATGCCAAACATCGCGTGGCGCACCAGCGACCAGTAAGGCGAATGGGGATCGCCAATCTGCGTCTCACGCTGCTGCGGATGGTAGTTCTCAACCAGGGTGCCGCGCTGGGTTTTCTCCAGCAGATGGGGCGCGATGACCCGGCCGTTGTTGATCAGCGCCACCATCGCTTTCACCATCTGAATCGGCGTCGCAATCCAGTAGCCCTGGCCGATGCCCACGGAAACGGTGTCCCCCTGATACCAGGGCTTCTTATGCACCTTCTGCTTCCATTCGCGGCTCGGCAGTAAGCCGTTGTACTCTTCATTGAGATCGATGCCGGAGGGCTTGCCATAACCGAACTGGCTGAGCATGGTGTGAATCCGGTCGATGCCCATCATAAACGCCACCTGATAGAAAAAGGTGTCGGCGGACTCTTCGATGGCGCGCGTCACATCCAGCATACCGTGACCGGTTTTTTTCCAGTCACGATAGCGCCGATCGGTGCCGGGCAGCGTCCAGGTTGGCGCACCGAAGAACTGTGTCTGTGGCGTGATCACATGGGTCAGCAGCGCCGACATCGCCATATACGGCTTCACCGTCGAGGCGGGCGGATAGAGTCCCTGCGTCACGCGGTTGATCAGCGGCAGATCCTTGTCCTGCAGCAGTTTTTTATAGGCCTGATAGCTGATGCCTTTAACGAAGGGATTGGGATCGTAGCTGGGGCTGGAGACCATCGCCAGCACCGATCCGTCATGCGGATCTTCTATCAGCAGCGCCGCACGCTGCCCCGCCAGACGGCTCTCCACATACTGCTGCAGGTGGAGATCCAGCGTCAGCGTCAGGTTTTTACCGGCGACCGGCGGCACCTCTTTCAGCACCCGCACAATCCGGCCGTGGTTATCCACCTCCACTTCCTGATAGCCCGGCTTGCCGTGCAGCAGCGTTTCGTAATAGCCCTCGATCCCCTGCTTACCGATGTTGTGGTCTGCCGCGTAGTTCTCCGCAATGCCTTCGGCATTCAGCCGTTTATAGTCGCTGTCATTGATTTTCGACACATAGCCGACCACATGCGCCAGATCCGCGCCATAGGGATATTCGCGATCCTGATAGGTTTCAATCGTCGCCCCGGTAAAGTGGAACTGATTCACCGCAAAGCGGGCGACCTGCTCCTCGGTCAGCTCCTCTTTCAGCACCACCGGCTTGTAACGGCTGGTCTGCTTCAGCGCATGGCGGAACGTCTCGATCTCGTCGGGCGTCAGATTCACGATGGGCGTCAGCGCCCGCAGCGTGGCGTCCATGTCGCTGATCTTGTAAGGCGTCAGCGTGATGGCGTACCAGCTGACGTTGCGCACCAGCGGAATGCCGTTGCGGTCATAGATCAGCCCGCGCGTAGGGGCGATGGGGATCATCTTGATGTCGTTCTGGTTAGAGCGCGTCTGGTAGTAGCCATGATCGCGCACCTGCAGACGGTAGAGGTTTACACCCAGGATAGTGAAGCAGGTACAGACCAGAGCAAAGGCTATCGCGGCACGGCGGGCAAACAGCTTCTCTTCGGCGTCGAAGTTACGAAAGTTCATCAGGGGGTATTATCGGACGATTCATTATTATCTGTTGTTGCGCACCATGATAAGGCGCGATCGCCGGGGTGCCAGCGCGAAGATGCACAAGCCTCAGTAAAAGTGTGTCATTTGATGTGAATGTTACGGGAAGTCGGCAGGAAAATGCCGATCCTCCGTCAGAGGAGGATCGGTTCAGGGTGACAGCCAGCAGACGGGTGCGCCCGTCCGCCACGCGGTTTAGTCACCCAGCAGGACAGATTCCAGCGCAATTTTGATCATGTCGTTGAAGGTCGTCTGGCGCTCGGCAGCGGTGGTCTGCTCGTGCGTGCGGATATGGTCAGAAACGGTACAGATGGTCAGCGCTTTCGCACCAAATTCAGCGGCCACACCGTAGATACCTGCGGCTTCCATCTCCACGCCCAGGATGCCATATTTTTCCATCACGTCGAACATCTGCGGATCCGGGGTGTAGAAAAGATCGGCGGAGAAGATGTTGCCCACGCGCGCATCAACGCCCAGGTTTTTCGCCGCATCGACCGCGTTGCGCACCATGTCGAAGTCCGCAATCGCCGCGAAGTCGTGATCCCTGAAACGCATACGGTTCACTTTGGAATCGGTGCAGGCACCCAGACCAATCACGATGTCACGCAGTTTCACATCCGCGCGAACCGCACCACAGGAGCCGACACGGATGATCTTCTTCACGCCGAAATCGGTGATCAGCTCTTTGGTGTAGATAGAGCAGGAAGGGATCCCCATGCCGTGGCCCATCACCGAGACTTTACGGCCTTTGTAGGTGCCGGTGTAGCCCAGCATCCCACGCACGTTGTTCACTTCTACCGCGTTTTCCAGGAAGGTTTCTGCGATGTGTTTCGCACGCAGCGGGTCGCCAGGCATCAGTACGACGTCTGCGAAATCACCCATTTCAGCATTAATATGAGGGGTTGCCATTGTTTAATCCTTATTAAATTGCTGATTTACAGCATGTTCTTGCCATAGTCCATCTCGGACAGGCCAAAATAGTGTGCAATTGTCTGACCGATATCGGCGAAGGTTTCGCGATAGCCGAGCGAGCCAGGCTCTACCTTCGGTCCGTAGATCAGAATCGGAATGTGCTCACGGGTATGCTCTGTGCCCTGCCAGGTCGGATCACAGCCGTGGTCCGCCGTCAGGATCAGAATGTCATCTTCCCCGACCAGTTCCATCAGCTCCGGCAGGCGGCGGTCAAACAGTTCCAGTCCGCCCGCGTAACCGGCGACGTCGCGACGATGGCCCCAGGTGGAGTCGAAGTCCACGAAGTTAGTGAAAACAATCGCCTGATCCGGCGCCGTTTTCATCTCCTGAATCGTGGCGTCAAACAGCGCATCCAGACCGGTCGCTTTAACCTTTTTGGTAATGCCCTGTTCCGCGTAGATATCCGCGATTTTACCCACCGAGATCACATGACCGCCCTTCTCATCCACCAGCTTTTTCAGCATGGTAGCGGAAGGCGGCTCAACCGCCAGATCGTGACGGTTACCGGTGCGCTCAAACTGACCCGCCTTGTCACCGACAAACGGACGCGCGATAACCCGGCCGATGTTGTAGCCCCCTTCGGTCAGCTCTTCGCGGGCAATTTCGCACAGCGCGTAGAGACGCTCAAGACCAAAAGTCTCTTCGTGACAGGCGATCTGGAAGACCGAGTCCGCCGAGGTATAGAAAATCGGCTTGCCGGTTTTCATGTGCTCTTCGCCCAGCTGGTCGAGGATCACCGTACCGGAAGAGTGGCAGTTACCGAGGTAGCCCGGCAGATCCGCACGCTCGACCAGCTTATCCAGCAGCGCCTGCGGGAAGCTGTTCTCTTTGTCGCTGAAGTAGCCCCAGTCAAACAGCACCGGCACTCCGGCGATCTCCCAGTGGCCAGACGGCGTGTCTTTACCTGACGAAAGTTCGCTGGCGTAGGCGTACGCGCCGGTGATTTTCGCTTCAGGATCCAGACCTGCCGGGAAGCGACCGGTGGACAGCTCAGCCGCCTTACCCAGGCCCAGCGCGGTGAGATTCGGCAGATGCAGCGGGCCTTTGCGCCCCTTATCTGCTTCGCCCTTAAAGCAGGCTTCGGCGATGTGACCTAAGGTGTCCGAACCTGCGTCGCCGAATTTATCGGCATCTTTACTGGCACCAATCCCAAAGGAATCGAGAACCATGATAAAAGCACGTTTCATGCAAGTCTCCTGCGCATCCGCGCGTGACAAGTCAAAAAAAAGCGATCAGATCAGTATACCCGAATGGATCGCCGCTGGCACCGGTTACGGATCAGTTAGCTGATATTGGTCACACGACGGTAGACGACCGGCGTCTCCGCCGGGGCGCTGTCGCCGATCACCAGCGCGGCTTTCACCGCGGCGGCGGCCTGCTGCCACTGATCCTCGCTGCTGGCGTGAATGACGGCCAGCGGACGCTGCGCATCGGCGCGTTCACCCAGGGTAATCATCTCGCCTAACCCGACGCTGTAATCGATCGTGTCGCTGGCGCGCTGACGCCCGCCGCCCATCGCCACCACCGCCAGGCCCAGCGCACGGGTATCCATGCTGCTGACAATCCCTGGCTGGTCAGCGTAGACCGGTTTACTCAGCGTGGCCGCTGGCAGATAGGCTGCGTAACGTTCGACGAAATCGGCAGGTCCCTTCTGCGCGGCGACCATGCGGCCAAAGCACTCGGCGGCCTGACCGTTGTCCAGCACCGCCATCAGCTTCTGGCGCGCTTCGCTGTCGCTGGCTGCCAGTCTGCCGGAGATCAGCATCTCGCTGCAGAGCGCCAGCGTGACGTCGAGCAGGCGCGGATTGCGCTCCTCTCCGGTCAGGAAGCGCACGGCTTCACGCACCTCCAGCGCATTACCGGCTGAGGAGGCCAGCACCTGATTCATATCGGTCAGCAGAGCCGTGGTCTGGCAGCCTGCGCCATTGGCGACGCCAACGATCGACTGCGCCAGGCTCTCTGAGGCCGCATAGGTTGGCATAAACGCGCCGGAACCTACTTTGACATCCATGACCAGCGCATCCAGCCCTTCGGCCAGCTTTTTCGCCAGAATCGAGGCGGTAATCAGCGGGATTGAGTCGACGGTGGCGGTGATGTCACGCGTTGCGTAGAACCGCTTGTCCGCCGGTGCCAGCGAGTTTGTCTGGCCGATAATGGCGACACCGACCTGCTTTATGATCTCGCGGAAGCGGTCGTCGCTCGGGAAGATATCGAAGCCCGGAATCGCTTCCAGCTTGTCCAGCGTGCCGCCGGTATGGCCCAGGCCGCGCCCGGAGATCATCGGCACATAGCCGCCGCAGGCGGCGACCATCGGCCCTAACATCAGCGATGTGACGTCACCGACGCCGCCGGTCGAGTGCTTATCCACCAGCGGACCGTTGAGGTTCAGCGACTTCCAGTTCAGCACCGTGCCGGAATCACGCATCGCCATCGTCAGCGCCACCCGCTCCGGCAGCGTCATATCATGAAAATAGATGGTCATCGCCAGCGCGGCGATCTGCCCTTCCGACACGGTGTTATCACGCACGCCGTTGATGAAGAAGCGGATCTCCTCTTCCGTCAGCGCAAGACCATCACGTTTTTTACGAATAATTTCTTGTGGCAGGAACAAGGTAGCCCCCTGGTTCAGGGAAAGAGTGAAGAAGAGGCGGTCGGCGACCGCCAGAGGGATCAGTAACCGGCTTTGCTGGTGTCGCTCTCGTGACCCAGGGTGTTAAGCAGGCTCGCCAGCAGGCTGGATGCGCCAAAGCGGAAATGGCGCGCGTCGGCCCACTCTGCGCCCAGCGTCGCGTCCGCCATCTGCAGGTAGATCGCGGCATCGTCAGCGGTGCGTACACCGCCCGCCGGTTTGAAACCGACCTGCTGACCGACGCCTTTATCGCGGATCACGTTCATCATGATCTGCGCCACTTCCGGCGTGGCGTTAACCGGCACTTTACCGGTGGAGGTTTTGATGAAGTCTGCGCCCGCATCGATAGCAATTTCAGACGCCTGACGGATCAGCGCTTCCTCTTTCAGCTCACCGGTTTCGATGATCACCTTCAGCAGCACATCCGCTTCCGCGCAGGCGGTTTTACAGGCTTTCACCAGATCGAAACCAACCTGGCTGTTACCGGCGATCAGCGCACGGTACGGGAAGACCACATCCACCTCATCAGCGCCGTAGGCGATGGCGGCGCGGGTTTCTGCCAGCGCAATGTCAATGTCGTCGTTGCCGTGCGGGAAGTTGGTGACGGTGGCGATGCGGATCTCCGGGGTGCCCTGCTCGCGCAGCGTTTTACGCGCAACCGGAATGAAACGCGGATAGATGCAGATCGCGGCGGTGTTGCCCGCCGGGGATTTAGCCTGATGACACAGGGCGATCACTTTCGCGTCGGTGTCGTCTTCGTTCAGGGTGGTCAAATCCATCAGTTTCAGGGCGCGCAGGGCAAGGTGTTTGATATCGGTCATGTGGCTCTCCAAAGGATCGGGATGCAACCCACCGGCTCGTCGGCGGAATGTTATAATAATAACACTCTGAGGCGCGCTGATATGTGCCAGGAGTCACACAGGAATAAGAAGATGATGCAAAACTGCCACGTATACTGTGACTGTAATCTCAGATAACAGGGCCTGATCGCCATTATACGCCAGCCGGAGCAATGTTACTATTATCACATTTAAACCGGCTGATGGAGGCGGCGCAGCGGGGATCAGTTGCGTCGCGCGGGAAACGCCGGGTCGAGCTGAAACAGCCGCTGGCTGTTCTGCCACAGCGCATCGGCGATCGCTTCAGGTGACTCTTCACGCAGGCTGCAGAGCGTCTGCCACACCTGACGCGCCCGCTCCGGGCGGTTAGGCTGCCCCTGAAAGCCGTGCAGCGGCATATCCGGTGCGTCGGTCTCCAGCAGCAGTGACGCCAGCGGCAGCTGCGCCACGGTCTGACGGGTTTTGCTGGCGCGTTCATAGGTAATGGTGCCGCCGATGCCAATCGCATAACCCAGCTTAATAAAGGCCTGCGCCTGCTGCAGGCTGCCCGCAAAGCCGTGCACCACGCCCCGGCGCGGCAGATCGTGACGACGCAGGATCTGCGCCAGCTTGTCGTGCGTCCGGCGCGAATGCAGGATCACCGGCAGCGCGTAGTGTTTCGCCAGCCTGAGCTGCGCCTCCAGAAAGCGTTGCTGCTTATCAAACTGCGGATCGTCGCGGTAGAGATCCAGCCCGATCTCGCCGATCGCCACCAGCTTACGCGGCCGCTGTTGCAGTAAGGTTTCCAGCTGATCGAGATGATCGTCCCGATGATGTTCAATCACGATGGGATGCAGCCCCAGCGCGGCGTAGAGCGCCGGATGCGTTGCGGCCAGCTCGCAGACCCGCCCGAAGCGGCTGGCATCGATAGCCGGAATGATAATTTTCTCGACGCCCGCCTCCGCCGCGCGGGCCAGGCTGCCGTCGGCATCCCCCTCAAAGGGCGGAAAATCAAAGTGACAGTGCGTGTCGATAAATCTCATGCCAGCGATCCTTTGTCGTAATCCGCATCGTTGTCCGCCAGCGACGGCGTGATAATCGGCCGGGTGTCGGGCGCGTTGGCGACCGGCGCGGGCGGCGTCACGATGCGCGGCGGGCTCAGCGGCTCCGCGTCGCTCAGCCACTGGCCCAGCGTGGCGATGAAGTAGCGCCCGCAGCGTCGTCCCAGATGATAATCCTGATTCAGCGAGGCGATCCGGCTGCCCAGCGCGCTGCTGGCCAGCGCATGCGGGGGAAAGATTTCAATGATACGCAAATCGTCCGGCGGATTTTCAATAAACTGCTGGATCTCGCGATAGCTCTGCTCATGCATATTGAGCACGTTGATCATCGGCTGCAGCGCGCCGGTGCTGAGCCAGCGCTCCATGCGTTTAACCCATTTGGGCGTATAGAACATCTGCGACGGCACGGTGCGGATCACCACAATGGTATCGGCCCCCCGGCGCGCGGCTTCCCGTACCGGGATCGCATCGCTGATGCCGCCGTCGAGGTAGCTGATCCCCTCCAGGTTTACGCCCAGCCGGTAGAAACCGGGAATGGCGCTGGAGGCTTTGATCAGGTCCAGCCAGTTTTCGGCCGTGGGGGTAAAGTAGCCTGGCGTATAGTCGTCGCTGCGACAGGCGCACATATAAAATTCACGCCCGCTGGCAAAGGCCTGCTCGGCGTGCTGCATCGCCAGCGGGAATTCACTGCGGGTAATCTCAATCAGCCAGTCGAGGTCGATCAGGTTGCCGCCCCGCACAAAGCGCAGCGGATCGAAAAAGAGTTTGCTGGTGGTATAACGGGTAATCACGCGCCGGGCATAGCCAGGCTGACCGCAGACATAGGCTGAGAGGTTTTGTGCCCCCGCAGAGGTGCCAAGCAGCAGCTGAAAGGGATTGAATCGGGCGCGCTGAAATTCATCCAGGACACCGGCAGTGAAGATGCCGCGCTGACCGCCGCCTTCGCAGACGAGAGCAATTTTCCGGGATTTAAAAGGGGCCAGGGCCAGAGGTTCGATGGCACCGAGTGTGACAGGAATGCGAATACCCATTGTGCGAACCTCATCAGGGTTCCGGGTATGCTGAGGGATCGTTCCGTTAATGACGGCAGCATGCCGGAGAACCAGTCATCTAATCCTTTAACCGGCAGGCCAGCGTGCTGGCTTGCCATCGCCGCGAAATGAAGGGATCCCTCTCCTCAGGTCACTCGCGGCGGATGACGGGTCTCCGCTCTATGCAACAGGTTGCACTATACTGCAGGACTCATCGGCTAAAGCTTTTTACGGCCGGTGAACAGGCTGATGAGGAACAGGATAATACCGACAACGAAGACAACTTTAGCTGCCCATGCTGCTGTACCCGCTAAACCGCCGAAACCTAACGCTGCAGCAATCAGCGCGATGACCAGAAAAATAATGCCCCAACGAAACATAAGCCTCTCCTTACCCTATTTAAATTCGAACTGCTTATTTCATCCCCGGATGGGTGTCTTTTATTCGTGCGGCCACCGGAGCAACCGCACGTCAGCCATTAAGATTTAACCGTCAGGTCATTCTTAACGCTTTTCACGCCTTCAATGGCCTTGGCGATGCTTTCTGCACGGTCTGACTGTGCCTGAGTAGCAACATGGCCTGAAAGCTGAACAACACCGTCGGTAGTCTCAACTTTGACGTTGCGCGACGGGACAATGTCATCTGCTAATAGCTTAGCTTTAATTTCGCTGGTCGTAGCGGCATCACCCGCATAACCTTTCACTGAAGATGATTTGCTGTCACGGACGTGTAGTTTGTCGCTGACGGATTTAACACCTTCGATTTTCTGCACCACAGCCACAGCCTTTTCAGCCTGCTCCTGTGAGGTGACGAAACCGCTTAAGGTCACGACGCCCTGATGCGTTTTTACCGAGATATCCGTGCTTTTAATTGCGTCGTCATCCACCAGGGCCGCTTTGGCTTTGGCGGTGATGCCGCTGTCATCCATAAAACCATCGACTTTTTTCATAGAACTATCGATTTTTGAACCCGCGCTGTCGGCTGTCTGTGACGCTTTCTGCGACATGGATTCATCAGCCAGTGCGCTGCCGCTGATCAGAGCTGAACCAATCATGGCGGCCATCAGGGTTTTAGCAATCTTAGTCTTGTTCATCGATATCTTCCTTCTATCAGTTAACTCACCCAAAAACTGTGGGCGAAACAGAGGCAATAAAGGCCGCTGCGTTACAGGACGTAAGGACAAGAGAAGTCTCTTCCGCCGTCCGATAAAATAATCATAGACGGCATTTTGCAACTTGCCTGGCTAACTGGTTGATCACACGTCAAAACAGATGAAAAACAGGGTTTTTAGGAGGAGTCTGGAGCGGGGGAAACAGGGCCATTCTCTGCTGGAATGGCCCGGAAACAGCGCGATCAGTGCTCGCGCGTTTTGCGGAAACGGACGTCGGGATAACGTTCCTGAGTAATATTCAGATTCACCATGGTTGGCGCGATATAAGTCAAATTATCACCGCCATCGAGCGCCAGGTTCACTTCGTTTTTACGCTGGAAGTCATCAAACTTTTTCACGTCATCACACTCGACCCAGCGCGCCGTGGAGACGTTAATCGCTTCGTAGATCGCTTCGACGTTATATTCGCTTTTCAGACGCGCCACGACCACGTCGAACTGCAGCACCCCGACGGCGCCCACGATCAGATCGTTGTTATGCACCGGGCGGAACACCTGCACGGCGCCCTCTTCCGACAGCTGAACCAGCCCTTTCAGCAGCTGTTTCTGCTTCAGCGGATCGCGCAGGCGGATACGGCGGAACAGCTCTGGCGCGAAGTTCGGAATGCCGGTGAACTTCATATTCTCACCCTGGGTAAAGGTGTCGCCAATCTGAATGGTGCCGTGGTTATGCAGACCGATGATGTCGCCGGGATAGGCTTCTTCAACGTGCGCACGGTCGCCGGCCATGAAGGTCAGCGCGTCGGAGATCATCACGTCTTTGCCGGTGCGCACCTGACGCAGCTTCATCCCTTTTTCATATTTACCGGACACCACACGCATAAAGGCGACGCGGTCGCGGTGTTTCGGGTCCATATTGGCCTGGATCTTAAACACGAAGCCGGTGAACTTCTCTTCTTTCGCGTCCACCCGGCGGGTGTCGGTGTCGCGCGGCATCGGGCGCGGCGCCCAGGCAACCAGGCCATCCAGCATATGGTCGACGCCGAAGTTACCCAGCGCGGTGCCGAAGAAGACCGGCGAGAGTTCGCCATTCAGGAAGGCTTCCTGCTCGAACTCGTGCGAGGCACCCTGAACCAGCTCCAGCTCTTCGCGCAGCTGCGACGCCAGATCGTCACCTACGGCGGCGTCGAGATCCGGGTTGTTCAGCCCTTTCACGATGCGCACATCCTGAATGGTGTGGCCTTTACCGGTCTGATAAAGATAGGTTTCATCTTTATAGAGGTGATAAACACCCTTGAACAGCTTGCCGCAGCCAATCGGCCAGGTGATCGGCGCACAGGCGATTTTCAGCTCGCTCTCGACCTCATCCAGCAGCTCCATCGGATCGCGGATGTCACGGTCAAGTTTGTTCATAAAGGTCAGGATCGGCGTGTCGCGCAGACGGGTAACTTCCATCAGCTTACGGGTACGATCCTCAACGCCTTTCGCGGCATCGATCACCATCAGGCAGCAGTCAACCGCCGTCAGGGTACGGTAGGTATCTTCCGAGAAATCTTCGTGGCCGGGGGTATCCAGCAGGTTGACCAGGCTGTCGCGATAGGGAAACTGCATGACCGAGGTGGTAATGGAGATACCACGCTGTTTCTCCATCTCCATCCAGTCTGACTTGGCGTGCTGGTTAGAGCCACGGCCTTTCACCGTACCGGCGGTCTGGATAGCCTGTCCGAACAGCAGCACTTTTTCGGTAATGGTGGTTTTACCGGCATCCGGGTGAGAAATGATCGCGAAGGTGCGGCGGCGAGCCACCTCTTCTAAAAAGGGATTAGACATGGAATTCTTCTCAATAGGCAGCGCACATGCTGGCGCTGCTGATAAATCACGGTGGCCGGCAGAACCTTACCGGCGGGTAAACGGTGCCAGAATCGATCTTTCATCGTTGGCGGGTCAGCGCGTCGTTACATTGGCGTGAAGTCCGGTTACCTGGTCAGCTTTAAGGCGGCATAGCATACAATATTTTGCGCGCGCGGCCTACAGGGAGAGAAACGCGATTTATCGGAGGCGGATCGGGAAACGGTGAGGCGACCGCAGCTGCGGCCGCCCGGTCCTGGTTATCCCAGCACCTTTCTGACGCAGGCTTTGAAGATCTGCACCCCGATCTCCAGCGCGCTGAGATCGAAACGCATCTCAGGATGATGCAGGCCCGGTGTCAGGCCGGTGCCCAGTCCCCAGAAGCCCGCTTTGACGCCCGGGCGCGTCACCGGATAGTAAAAGAAGTCCTCGCTGCCTGGCGTGGTGCGGGTTGGCAGCGCCCCCTCTTCGCCCAGCACCTCGACGATGGCGGCGCGGATGACGGCGGTCGCCTCATCGTCAATCTCGGCAGCGGGCATCTCTTTCAGCACGCGCACGTCCGCGCTGGCCCCCAGTGCCGCCACGCTGTGGGTGATGGCGCGCGTGACCTGCTCTTTCAGCAGCGTCATCGGCCCGTTCTCCTGCGAGCGCAGATCCCACACCACGCGGGCCTCATCCGGCACCGAGTTGGTCACGCCTGCATCGCAGAGGAAGCGGGTCGCCTTGACGCTCCAGGTCAGGCCGGGTGGCAGATGGATGGCGTTAACGGCCTGCACCGCCTGCACGGCGGCATCCAGCGCATTGACGCCCAGATGCGGACGGGCCGCGTGCGCGGGCTGGCCCTTGATCGTGGCTTCCAGCGTGCTGCAGGCGGAATAGCGCACGGCGGGTATCGCCTGGCCGACCACGCACTCCTCCAGTGGGCGCAGATGGAATCCCAGGATCATCTCCACATCATCCAGCGCGCCCCCCGCAATCATCGACAGCGCCCCGGCCCCCAGCTCTTCGGCGGGCTGGAACAGGATCTTCAGACGGCCACGTTTGACCGCGCCCTCGCGCAGCAGCGCTGCCGCCGCCGTCAGCACCACCGACGCGTGTCCGTCGTGGCCGCAGGTATGACGCGCACAGGGCACACCGTCGATGATATGCCCCAGAGCATCCATATCCGCGCGCAGCGCCAGCACCGGGCCCGGCACGCCGCTGTCGATCTCCGCCACGATGCCGGTGGTGTTGTTGATGTTGCGCGTTACCTTCAGGCCCGCCTTCTCCAGCTGGTCTGCGATATAGGCCGAGGTTTTCACCTCCTGAAAACCGAGTTCCGGAATCTCGTGCAAATAGTGGTAATGCTCTAAAACCTCAGACACAGCGTTACTCCTGTATAAACAGACGCATAACAGACATCGCGATCAGCGCGTTGATGATGCTGACCAGCATCAGCAGCGGCCAGTATTTTTTGGGCACATCGGCCACGCCCAGCAGCCGCCCCATATATTGCAGCTGCGACCCCATAAGGAAGATCGCCGGAGCCAGAATGGTGATATCGGCCCCCGTCAGCAGCCCTTTGGTCAGCAGGCTGACCGCAACACCGGTGCCCGCCGATGACGACAGCCATGCCGTGAGCAGCACCGTGATCGCCTCGCCCGGCAGGCCAAACAGCCCCATCACCGGCGCAAAGACATGGCCGAGAAACTGCATAATCCCGAGCAGATTCAGGACTTCGGCCAGCACATAAGCCATCACCACATTCGGCATCAGGTTATGGATGGCGATGTGAAACCCCTTGCGCGCGCCGGTGACAAACACATCAAACGGATTCGCGGCGGTCGTGGCGGGACTATTTTTCATCGGCGAAATCCTTTTTATAGACACTGTTTAACATGGCGCGGGTTATCGCCGCACCGACAAATTTCAGTACGAACATGAGTAACAGCGGAATGATGATCGGCAGCGTCATCGAGGCAAACAGCGCGGAGCCGATAGCGAAATAGTTATTGATCAGGCCGGCACCGGAATATTGCCAGGCGCTCATCACCACCAGCTCTTTTTTCCCGATCTGTTTCTGGTCGGCCATCTCTTTGGTTAAGGCCGCCCCGGCGTCGGTGCTTTGCAGATCGGTGATTAATGCCAGACCACACCGGCCCGGCAGCCCCATCAGCGGCTTCAGCAGCGGCGTCAGCAACCGGTGTGCCGCGCGGATGGCGCCGTAGTGGGTGAAGATCTCCAGCACGCCCAGCGCCAGCATCACCGTGGGCGTCAGCGACAGGGCGAACAGGAAGCCTGCTTTGGCGCTGAGTCCGCCTGCGCCCAGAAAGGTGTTGCTGGCGGGATCTTTCATGGTGCCGAAGCTCCCTCCCAGGGTAGTGAAGTCAAAGGCACCGAGCCAGGAAAGTCCCTCCACCTTATAAAAAAGCCCTGAGAAAAACAGAATGGCAAAAATTAATGCGACGTAACTGCCTTTGGTGGCCGCTATTTTCACCGGATTCGCCACCAGGTGTTCATCTGACATGATCGTCTCCTGTAAACCGGGTTAACTGCCCGTTTCCATTGCAGGCAGGTGTGACTAAGGGAATGCGGTTTCAAGCAGGATCTATGCCAGAGCCGCACGATGACCCGTCGCGCCTGCGGTGCGGCCGCGTGATTGCGCCTGTCGCGTGGCGACAGAGTGTCCTGAGGTCCTGACCTCATCAGGCCGGAACCTCAGCCGAGGGGGGATTTTTCACTGTTTTCTGTGCCCCCGTCACCCGCAGATGCCCGCCTGTCCGCACTATCATGGTGCTGATTTTTCTGGCTTTATGGCCCGGCCGGCCGCGAGGAAAAATGAGAATTGGTCGCATTCAATTTTCGAAATAATTCTATTTAAATCAAACAGATAAATTCACCTTTTTTACGAAAAAGGCTTCACTTTACTAACATCTCTGATGCATAATTCACCGCTTAAACTCTGTATTTAACATCTCTTTAAAAGGACTCGGCCATGCTGACTGCTGAAATGACTGGACGTTTAAACGACCAGCTAAACCTGGAATTTTTCTCTGCCAATCTTTATCTGCAAATGAGCGCCTGGTGCAGCGACAAAGGCTTCGAGGGTGCCGCTTCCTTCCTGAAAATGCATTCACGCGAAGAGATGCAGCATATGCAGCGTCTGTTTGACTACCTGAGCGACACCGGTGCGATGCCGGTACTGGGCACCATCGCCGCGCCGCCGGTTGCGTTCACCTCGCTGAATGAAGTGCTGGAGCAGGCGCTGGATCATGAGCAGCTGATCACCCGCAAAATCAACGAGCTGGCGCATGCCGCCATGACCTCACAGGATTACTCCACCTTTAACTTCCTGCAGTGGTATGTCGCCGAGCAGCATGAAGAAGAGAAGCTGTTTAAAACCGTGCTGGATAAACTGGCGCTGGTCAGCAACAGCGGCAACGGCCTGTTCCTGGTCGATAAAGATCTGGGCCGCATGAGCACCGAGAACCACGCAGAGTAATCGTTATCCGGGCCGCGTCAGACCGCTGACAGCCCCCTTACCGGGCGCCGTCATCACGCGACGTCAGCCGGAAACAGGCGCCGGCAGCGACGCGAATCCGCGTTTGCCCGCTGCCCCGTTCGGCCCCTTTCCGGGGCCGAACGCATTTTCATCCTGTCACCGCTTTTACAGCCGGTAACTTGCCGCTTTCTCGCCATTTACCCACAGCTCACGGCTTTCGCCCGCCGGAAGTAATAGCGCGATCTCACGCCAGGCCGGCTGATAATCTCCGCGTTTCTCCACCGTCAGATCGATGCGGGTGGCGCTGCTGCTGAGTGTCCAGTTCAGCCACAGGGCGTTCCCCTGCTGCCAGCCGTGGCTCTCGCCGTCGTCGTCAAAGGTTTCGCCGGTGGTGGTCACGCCTTCCGGTGCAGGCCAGATCTGCCACTGCCGCACCGTGTCGCGACGCGCATCGGTGGTGGTTTCGCACTTGCCCAGCGGGATCACCGCGCCCGCCCGCACCAGCAGCGGCAGCCGATCCAGTGGCGCATCCAGAGTGACCGTTTCGCCGCCCGCAAACGCCCTGCCACTGTGCCAGTCGTACCAGCCGCCGCGATGACGGGGCAGATAGACCTCACGGCTGCGCGCGCCCTGCTCCACCACACTGGCCACCAGCAGGTCACGTCCCAGCATAAAGTCATCGCATGCCTGATAAGTCTGCGGGTCCTGCTCATGATCGAGGAAGGTCGGCCGCAGCATCGGCTCATCTTCGGCACTGGCCTGCCACGCCAGGGTGTAGAGATAAGGCATCAGGCGATAGCGCAGCCGGATCGCCTCGCGGATCATCGGCGTCACCTCCGGATACATCCAGGGCTCATTGACCGTGTGATCGTCATTCCAGGAGTGGATGGTAAAGCGCGGATGCATGATGCCGTTCTGGACCCAGCGCACAAACAGCTCGGCATCCGGCTTATCGCCTGAGAATCCGCCGACGTCGTGACCGACGTTAAACAGCCCGGAGAGGCTCATCCCCAGCCCCATGCGGATGTTGTAGCGCAGCGTCTGCCAGCTGGTGCGGTTGTCGCCGCTCCAGGTCTGCACATAGCGCTGCATCCCGGCACAGCCGGAGCGGGAGATCAGATAGGGCCGCTTGTGCGGCGCGAACTGCTGCTGCGCTTCCATCGAGGCACGCATCATCAGCAGCGGCATCACTGGCCGGATGTGCTTGATGGCGATCGGCTGACCGAATCCGTGACAGCGGGCTTCGCCATCCCAGACCTCATATTCGTTGTTGTCGTTCCAGGTGGAATCGATGCCCTTTTCCAGCAGCTGCTGAGTGACGTTCTCCTGCCACCAGCGCACCGCCTGCGGATGGGTAAAGTCGAGGTGCGATCCCTCATCGTCCCAGAACACCGAGCGTTCCGGACGATCCTGCTCCGAGTCACGAATAAACAGCCCCTGCGCCGCCACCTCCTGATAGCGCGGATGATCCTGCAGCAGGCAGGGCTTGATGTTGGCCGCCAGCTTCATGCCAGCGTCATGGAAGGCGTCGCTCAGCGCGTTGGGGTTCGGAACTTTGTCGTAGTTCCAGTTGAAGACGTAGCGCTTGTTGTTGATCGAGGTATAACCCGACGAGAGCTGGAACGAGTCACAGGGAATTTCATGCTCACGGCACAGGCGGATAAAGGATTGCAGCTGCTGCTGCGCGTCGGGCGCGTCGGTGTAGTGCATGGTGGAGCCGCTGTAGCCCAGGCTCCACTTCGGCTGAAACAGGGTGCGCCCGGTCAGGCGGACAAAGGCTTTGGTGACGTCGAGCAGCGTCGGGCCGAGCAGCATGTAGTAGTCGAGATCGCCCGCCTCGGCGCGGTAGCGGCGGTAAGGCAGGTGGTAGTTATCCAGCTCATTGCCCAGGTCGAGCCAGCTGCTGCTGAGGTTGTCATAGAACAGGCCGAAGCTGACGCCGTCACGCTGCGTCAGGGTAAACGGAATATGTTTATAGAGCGGATCGGTGCTGGCGGCGTTATAGCCCATAGCGTCGAGATTGCGCATCTCAAAGCGGCGACCGGCCCGGTTCAGGTCACCGCTCTTTTCGCCCAGACCGTAAACCCGATCCTGCGGCTGACGGCGCTGATAGTGCTCGACCCCATCGCCATGCGCATTGAGCAGATAGGCACCGGTGTGGCGATCCGCCGTCAGCGGCTGCCAGCTCTCACCGTCGAACTGCTCCCAGCTCAGACAGAGCGGTTGATGCACCGTCACCCGCAGCCGTGATGTGCTGATCCGCAGCTGCTGCGCATCGTGCACCAGCTGAAAGGCGGGCAGCGTGAAGCCATCCAGCGCCTCACGGTCGCGCCCCTCCCACGGCACATCCCCTTCCGGCGCGATGCTCCAGGTACGGTTCAGCGCCAGCTCGCCGTCGCGCTTCAGCAGCACACGCATCAGCTTATCCTCCAGCACGTACAGCCGCAGGAAGTGGCGATCTTCCACCTTCAGTTCAACAAAGTGATCGGCGTGCTGGTGCAGCGTCCAGTTCTTCAGAGTTTTCATCGCGGTATCCTTACAGGTTAGCAGGGCGCTGGCGGCGTTCGGCGATCAGCATCACCAGGAAAACAGCACCAATCAGGTCAAAGAAGCCCATCGCCACAAACAGGGGATTGAAGCCGATGGTATCGGCGGTCACACCGATAATCAGCGAGAAGATAAAGCTGGCGATCCAGGCGCAGGAGCCGCGCATCCCGTTGACCGTGGCCATCTGGCGGCGATCGAAACGCTCCACTACCAGCGCACTCAGCATGCAGGAGATCACCTGATGCCCGAAGCCCCCCACGGAGATCAGCGCGATCGCCAGCCAGGGATCTTTCACCAGGGTCATCAGCGCCAGTGAGACCATCAGCAGCGCGCCGGTCACCGAACTGGCGACGATCGAGTTCACGCGGGTCATGCCGAAGCAGCGCACATAGAGTCGGGTCAGATAGCCGCTGGCGACGCTGCCGAGATCGGCGGCCAGAAACGGCAGCCAGGCGAACATCACAATCTGCTTGAGATCCATGCCGCGCTCGTTGGCAAGATAGAGCGGCACCCAGAAGCTCAGCACCGCCCAGGCCGGTTCGGCGAGAAAGGCCGGGATCGCGATACCGTAGAACTTCTTCTCCTTACCAATGACTTTCAGCGCGGTGAAGAACGGCAGCTTTTCGCCCACCGCCTCATTGTCCTGATTGATAAAATCGCGCTCTTGCGCAGAAAGACGGGGATGGTTCTGTGGCGAGTGATAGCCCCACCACCAGAGGCCGACCCACAGCAGCCCCAGCCCGCCGGTCAGCAGAAAGGCGCCCTGCCAGCCAAAGGTAATGTGCGCGACATAGATGATCGGCGGCGCCAGCATCGCCCCAATGGAAAAGCCGACGCCCGCCCAGCCCGCCGCGACCGGCCGCTCCTTTTTCGGGAACCAGTCACCGATGGCTTTGGCGTTAGCCGGGGTCGCCGCCGCTTCCGATGCGCCCATCACAAAACGCAGCAGGGCCAGATGCAGCCAGCTTCCGGCGCCCGCGTGCAGCAGGCAGGTTACCGACCAGACCAGGGCGCAGATCAGAAAGCCCATCTTCAGGCCGATCACGTCGATCAGCCAGCCGCACAGCGGCTGAAACAGGGTGTAGGCGAGCTGAAAGGCCGCCACCACCCAGGAGTACTGCTCGGTGGTCATGTTGAGGCTGGTTTTCAGCTCCGGCGCCAGAATGCCGAGCGAGTTGCGGGTGATGTAGTTGACGGTTACCCCCAGCAGAAACATCCCCAGCATCCACCAGCGTAAATTTTTGATCACGCGCACCGTGCGCGAAGCACTAATGGGTTTGGTTGTCGATTCGAGGCTCATCGTGCCACTCCTTATTGCCATTGATTACGCACACCGCCTGCTGGCGTACCGCGTGTCCTTTTTTCGAACTTAAAAAAGTGCGAAACGCGGGTACAGCCTCTTTTTTGCAACTCTTTTCATGGCAGGCTGAATGGGGGCGAAAAATGGCCTCCTGACCCTTATCTGAAGCGATTTAGCAGGTCATGAAAAATTTTTCATCGGCAGATTTGAAGGCGATCACAGAATGAAACAAAGGCTGAAAGTCAGCGAAATTGCGGCCCTGAGCGGTGTCTCTATAAGTACGGTGTCGCGGGTGCTGGCGGGCAAAGCCAATACCCGGCCCGCCACGCGCGACAAGGTGCTGGCCGTGGCGCAGCAGCAGGGCGTGCTGGATAACCTGCACAGCGGTCGCCTGCTGCTGAATGATCTGATGGTGTTTGCCCCGCCCCGCGCCTTTGATGTGCGCAGCGACATCTTCTACTACAAGGTGATTCAGGGGATCGGCCAGGCCGTGGAGCCGCATGAGGTGCGGCTGCGCTTCTGCCCGCTGGAGGAGATTGAAAGCGATGCCGCCCTGTTTATCGATAAAATGCAGCAGACTGAGGCGGCCATCCTGATCGGCATCGACGATGAGCATATTCATCAGCTGGCGGCGGAGATGCACAAGCCCTGCGTGCTGATTAACGCCCGCGATCGCCGGATGCGTCTGCCGTCGGTTTCCCCCCATCATCAGCTGATTGGCGAGTTTTCCGCGCGCTACCTGTTTGAGCAGGGCCACCGGCAGATCCTGTCGCTGCACTGCCTGCGCCGCTACACCATGGAACAGCGGCTGCAGGGGGTACGCGACGCCTGGCACGCGATGAATCTGCGCTTTGACAGCCGCCAGCATCTGCTGACCCTGAACAGTTTCAGCAGCCATGAAGCGGCGGAACGCCTCGGTGACTATCTGCGCCACTGCCCGGACACGCTGCGCCCTACCGCCATTCTCGCCAGCGGCGACTATATTGCCGCCGGGGCGGTGAGTGCGCTGCAGCAGGCCGGGCTGCGGGTGCCGCAGGATATTTCAGTGATGAGCATGGATGGCTTCAATCTGGCGACCATCCACGATATTCCGCTGACCTCGGTGCAGGTGCCGCGGGATGAGCTGGGGGCCGCCGCCGTGAAGCTGCTGCAGGAGATGCGCCTGAATCCCGGCACGCCCACGGGCAGCCTGCTGCTGAATGGCAGGCTGGTGGTGCGTGACTCGGTGCGCCGCATCCGGGATAACCTCAGTCATGCACCGGTGCAGCAGCATGGCCTCTACGATTAATCCAGGGTTTTCAGCCGCAGTTCCGACGGCTGAGGGCGGCCGAACAGGAAGCCCTGAAACAGGGTGCATCCCTCTTCGCGCAGCCGCACGAACTGCTCATCGCTCTCCACCCCTTCGGCAGTGATCTGGATATCCAGACTGCGGCTCATGCCGGTGATGGCCCGGATAATCGCCAGCGCCTCGCGGCTGTCGCCCATATCCGTGATGAATGACTTGTCGATTTTGATCTTGTCGAACGGAAAGGATCGCAGGTAGCTCAGCGATGAATAGCCGGTGCCGAAGTCATCCAGCGCGATCTGCACGCCCAGCGCCTTGAGATTCTGCAGGGTGCGGATATTGCCCAGCGAATCATCCAGCAGCACCGATTCGGTGATCTCCACCTCCAGCCGCACCGGATCCAGCCCCGACTCCTTCAGCGCGCCTTCGACCACCGACACCAGCGAGCTGTTTTTAAACTGCAGCGGGGATAGGTTGACCGAGACCGACTGCTCCCCTTCCCAGCTCGCCGCTTCACGGCAGGCTTCATAGAGCGCAAACGCCCCCAGCATATGAATCAGGCCGGTCTCTTCGGCGATCGGGATAAAGTCGTTGGGCATGATCAGGCCACGAATCGGATGGTGCCAGCGCATCAGCGCCTCGTAGCCGATGATGGTGTGATGATCGCCGTTGGTGATCGGCTGATAGTAGAGCCGCAGGTGACCGCCGCTGATGGCATCGCGCAGATCGTTCTCAATCAGCCGCCGGCTGCGCGCCAGGTCGTCCATCTCCAGCGTAAAGTGCTCGTAGCGGTTACGGCCGTTGCGCTTGGCTTCATAGAGCGCCATGTCCGCACAGCGCAGCAGCTGCTCCGGCGTATCGGTGATGGTGGTGCTGAGCGCGATCCCCACGCTCAGCCCGACCGACAGATTATGGCCTTCGATGTTGACCGGCGGACGAATCGCCTCTATCAGGCGCTGCGCCACGATGCTCGCCTCGTCGCTGCTGCCGATCAGCGGCAGCACGATAGCGAACTCATCGCCGCCGATGCGCGCCAGCGTATCCTGGTCTCGCAGCGCGCTGCGCAGCCGTTTTGCCACGCTGCGCAGCAGCTCATCGCCAATCTGATGACCCAGCGCATCGTTCACATTTTTAAAATGGTCGAGGTCAAGGCAGAGCGCGGCACTCTGCTGCGTTGTCTGACCGGCGATGCGCAGAGCCTCGCTCAGCCGCTGCCGGAACAGAATGCGGTTCGGCAGGCTGGTCAGATTGTCGTGATGCGCCATATGGTGAATCCGGGCATCGGCGGCGCGCTGATCGGTGACATCCTCCACCAGCAGCATCAGATAGTTGCGGCGGGCATCCTGCCCGCTAATCGCTTTCGCGCGGGTATGCAGGATCCGTTCGCCGCTGGCGGTCATCAGCAGCTGCTCGCGTTCATGGACGCCCTCACTGCGCAGCGCAACGTCGGCCAGATTGTTAAAGTAGTCGCTGAGTTCAGGCGACATGCATTCGTGCGGGCGCTTGTTGACGATCAGCGCTTTTGACAGGCCGAAAAGCTGCTGCGTGCGATCATTGACCAGCAGGATCTCACGGGTGATGGCATCTTCGACAATCACGCAGGAGGGGATGTTAGCGATGATGTTATCCAGAAAGCGGGAGAGCGCGGTTTTCTGAGCGCTCTGCGCTTCCGCCAGATCGCGGGCGCGCAGGATCTGCTGCTCCTGCTCACGGCGCTCCGTACGGTCGCGGGTGATCTTGGCAAAGCCGACCAGCCTGCCCCCATCGTCGTGGATGGCATCGATCACCACATGCGCCCAGAAGGCGCTGCCATCTTTGCGGTAACGCCAGCCCTCATCTTCAAAGCGGCCGGTCTTCAGTGCGATGCCGAGGTTCGCTTCCGGGGTCCGGTTGAGCCGCTCCTGTGCGCTGTAAAACAGCGAAAAGTGTTGCCCCACCACCTCCTCCGCGCTGTACCCTTTGGCGCGCTGCGCGCCGGCATTCCAGTTCACCACCACGCCATCGATATCGAGCATGTAGATGGCGTAGTCGGTGACGCCCTCCACCAGCAGACGGAAGCGCTCCTCCTGCTCCCGCTGCGCGCTGCGGACGCGCTGCTGCTCCGTGCAGTCACGGGTGATTTTGGCGTAGCCCAGCAGTTTGCCCTGATCGTCGCGGATCGCATCGATCACCACGTGCGCCCAGAAGGCGCTGCCATCTTTACGATAGCGCCAGCCTTCATCTTCAAAGCGGCCGGTGCTGAACGCGGTCTGCAGATTCTGCTCGGGAATATGATTCAGACGATCCTGGGCGCTGTAGAAACGGGAAAAGTGCTGGCCGACGATCTCTTCCGCCACGTAGCCTTTGGCGCGCTGCGCGCCGGCATTCCAGTTCACCACGTTGCCGTCATGATCGAGCATGTAGATAGCGTAATCGGTGACGCCCTCGACCAGCAGACGGAAGCGCATCTCCTGCTCACGCTCTTTGCGCTGCTGCTCCTGCTGTCGGGTACAGTCCCGGCAGACCAGCGAAAAGCCCAGCAGATGATTCGCATCGTCGCGGATCGGATAGATCATCACCTCAGCCCAGAAGGTGCTGCCATCTTTACGGCAGCGCCAGCCTGCGCTTTCCGCGCGTCCGTTGCTGACCGCCATCCCGAGATCCCGCTGCGGATAACCGCGGCGACGATCCTCTTCGCTGTAGAACAGGGCGGCGGGCTGACCGATGATTTCGTCAGGCTGGTAACCCAGAACCTGCTGACCGCCGTCGTTCCAGCTGGCGACCGTTCCGTCCGGTTTAAGCATGGTGATCGCGTAGTCGATCACGCTGTGTACCAGCATGCGATACATGACATCTGAGTGATTATCCATTATTAATTGCCTGCTACTCGGAAGCCGGATGAGGGCCTGAAAATCTGTTAATACGTTCGCCGGGACTAAAACGGAAAAGGTCTGCAAAGACAAGCGTATTAAGAAAAATAGTGAGTCTTAACAGAAGGGTTATCGGCAGCGGTGAGTAAATGTTCAATGTGGCTACAGCATCGATAGAGGCAGATGGCGCACCGCGACATCCGATTCCGGCAGCCAGAAAAAAGCGCGAGACAGGCTCGCGCTGGTTGAGTTCTGCAGGATCGCGGACCTCTAGAAACCGGACTGCTGCTGCAAATGCATCGCCGCAATCGGCTGCCAGATCTCCGTTAACGCGCCCTCTTTCCCGGTAAAGGGATCCTGCGTGGGCAGAGGCACGTTTTTCACCTGCTCCAGCGATCGCTGCAGCCGCGAGGGCTCATCGCGAAGCGTCTCGGGTGCCATGCCTCGGGGATAGGCGCCCACCACCATAAAATCTTCACTGGCGCTGACCTGACGGTGGCCGACACCCGCCGGGATCAGTACCGCATCCCCGGCGCGCAGCGTCACCATCCGGCCGGAATCACCGCCGAACAGCACTTCCGCCCAGCCTTCCGCCACGCCCAGCAGTTCATGCGTGTTGGGATGGTAGTGGGTATAGGGGTAGATCGGGTAGCGCCAGGCTGGCGGCCAGCCGTTCTCTTCAAAGGTTTTCTCAAACCAGAGTGCGATCTCTTCATCTTCCGGCACCACGCGCGGCCAGATGATCAGCGGTAACGGATTGTTAGGCACACCGCCCGACGGGCTGGCAAGCATCAGGTGCTGCGGATTGTCAGAGGCCCCGGCCGAGAAGGTTCCTGCGGCAAAAGACATCATTAATAACAGACTGGAGGATGGGGCTCGCATACAGGTTCTCCGGCTTTTTTCTAAGTGTGGCAAACCCCGGCCACAAAGCAATGTGCGCCAGCCAGCAGAATTGCGATAATTAACTGATATTGCTGACTAAAGCCAAATGTATCGCGATCTGTAGGGCCAGCCCGTGTCTGGATGAGGGCACAGAGCGGTTCTTACTGCGCTAAAGTGTTGCAAATTGTCAGAACGCCGCGGCAGCCGGTTCTGTCTGCGCGTGGCCGGGCAGCCGCCCCTTTAACTGTTATATAAAAAATGCACCGATCTGTTTCTGATGTGCTTGACTGTTATCTGTTGTAATAGCTAACAGATGACAGTGAGGTAACCAATGGACGCTATTAAACAAATCCTGATCGACGAGATCGCCACACTCAACCGTGAAGAACGTCGCGACAACCTGCCGCGCTTCAGCCTCTCGTTTCTGAAAAATCATCCCGGTCTCTGGGCCGTGATGTACCTCTGCTACGGCCTGTGCGTGGCGCTGATTTTCACCACCGAGATGCTGGGCTGGCCTGCCTTCTGGTTTGCGACCGTGTTTGTGCTGGTGATGAGCCTGCTGATGCTGCTCGACATCAACCCGAAATACCGCTTTGAGGATATTGATGCGCTCGACCTGCGCGTCTGCTACAACGGCGAATGGTATTACGTGCAGCCGGTGCGTGAGCAGGCTATCACGCGCATCCTCTCCCTGCCCGATACGCCGGAGCGGGTGAAGAGCGGCATCCAGCGTCTGCTGACGCAGAAAGGCGAAGTGGATTTCTACGATGTTTACTACCTGACCTGGGGCCACCAGCAGGCGGCGAACGTTTAATCCGCCAGCCCTTCCGCCATCAGCTGACCCAGCGTTTCGATTGCCGCCTCGGCCCGACGATCCCACGGCCAGGCGGTGTTCAGCCTGAAGCAGTGACTGAACTGCTCGCCTGCCGAAAATAACTGCCCCGGTGCGATACTGATCCCCTGCGCCAGCGCCTGCTGGTAAAGCCGGGTGGTATCGATTCGTTCCGGCAGGGTGACCCAGAGAAAATAGCCGCCGCGGGCTTCGCTGACCGTGGCCTGCAGCGGCAGCACCTTCAGCAACGCCTGACGCACCATCTGCTGCCGCTTCACCAGAATCTGCCGCAGCCGCTTCAGGTGGGTGTCGTAACGCCGCGTGGCGAGAAAATCGGCCAGCGCCAGCTGCATCGGCGCGCTGGTTGAGAGCGTACTCATCAGCTGCAGGCGCTGGATCCGCTGCGCATGCTGGCCTGCGGCGACCCAGCCGACGCGGAATCCCGCCACCAGCGATTTCGAGAACGACCCGCAGTGCAGCACGTTTCCCTGACGGTCCCAGGCTTTGGCTGGCAGCGGCGGCACATCTCCGGCCCAGAGTTCGGCATACACATCGTCTTCGATCATCGGCACCTGATACCGCGCCAGCAGCGCCACCAGCTGCTGCTTACGCTCCGGGGTCAGGGTGACGCTGAGCGGGTTCTGCAGCGTGGTCATCAGCCAGCAGGCTTTTACCGGCCAGCGCTGCAGGGCCTCCTCCAGCTGCACCAGATCGATGCCCTCTCTGGCGTCCACCGGGATCGCCAGCGCCTTGAGCCTGAGCCGCTCGATCGCCTGCAGCGCCCCATAAAAGCCCGGCTGTTCAATCACCACATAGTCGCCCGGCTCCGTCAGGGATTGCAGGCTGAGGTTCAGCGCCTCCAGCGCCCCGCTGGTGATCACAATCTCATCCGGCGACAGGGTGATGCCCTGCCGCGCATAGCGCTGTGCCAGCAGCTGCCGCAGCGTGGCGTTGCCGGGTGGCAGGTTGTGCAGCGCATCGGTGGGGGTCAGATGGTGTGAGACGTTCGCCAGCGAGCGCATCAGCTGGCGCTGCGGAAAGAGCGCGGGATCGGGAAAGGCGGAGCCAAAGGGGACGATGGCGGGATCGCGCGTCGCCTGAAGCACATCGAACACGAAGTCGTTGATATCGACCTGTTCGCTGATCGCCACGCTCAGCGGCGCGGGGGCCAGGGCGCGCGGCGCCACGTAATAGCCCGACTGGGGACGCGAGACGATCCAGCCCTGACTCTCCAGCAACTCATAGGCATGAAGCACCGTCATCAGGCTGACGCCCTGCTGCGCCACCTGCTGACGCAGCGACGGCAAACGGGTGCCCGGCAGCCAGATACCGGCCTCTATCTGTTGCTGAATCTCATCCATCAATCGCTGGTATTTCGCCACGGGTGACCTCTCCTTGTTTAACCGCGAGACTTTACCACGCACAGCGATCAATGACAGGCGCTACGCATCCTTTATCGGCCTGCCGGGGCGCGTCACAGGGCGGCGACCTGCGGCGTCAGTTGCTGACTGGCGTCTGCATCGTGGCTGACGCTGGCGACCGCCTCTTCGATCTCTTCCGCCACGAAGTTCGCCATTTCCGGCACCCGCTCAGGCGGCACCGGTCTGCCCAGCAGATAGCCCTGCAGCATGTTGCAGCCCAGGCTGGTCAGGAAGGCCTGCTGTTCGGCGGTTTCCACGCCCTCGGCCACCACCTTCAGCTGCAGCGACTGCGCCAGGGCCACAATCGCCGAGACGATCGTGGCATCCTCTTTCTGATGCTGCAGTTCGCTGACAAACGCCCGATCGATCTTGAGCTCGCTGGCCGGTAACCGCTTCAGATAGAGCAGGCTGGAGTAGCCGGTGCCGAAGTCATCGATCGAGGCTTTGACGCCCAGCCGGGTCAGCTCGGTCAGAATCCGCACGCTCTCATCCGGATCGCGCATGGCGGTGGTCTCGGTGACCTCCAGCGTCAGTTGTTCGGCCGGGATCTGATGCTTCGTCAGCGCATCCATCACGATCTCCACCAGATTCGCCTGCTCAAACTGCAGTGCCGACAGGTTTACCGCGACCGACCAGTCCGGATGCCCCTGCAGATGCCACTGCCGCAGCTGGCGACAGGCTTCGTGGATCACCCAGTTTCCGATGCTGATAATCATGCCGGTCTTCTCCGCCATCGGCAGGAACTTATCGGGCGACAGCAGGCCGCGTTGCGGATGCTGCCAGCGCAGCAGCGCCTCGAAACCGAGAATCGGGCCGCGCGGGGCGCAGTATTTGGGCTGGTAGAAGAGCCGCAGCTCCGCGTTGTCCAGCGCCTGCCAGAGATCGTTGTTGAGCTGAAGCTGGCTCTGCGCCTGGATGTTCATGGAGGGCTGGAAGAAGGTATAGCCGTTGCGGCCGTTGTTTTTGGTGTGGTACATCGCCGCGTCGGCGTTGAACATCAGTTCGCGCTCATCCACCCCATCGCCGGGGTAAACCGCAATGCCGATACTCAGCGACACCACCAGCTCATAGCGTGAGATATCGAACGGGCAGTCCACCGCCTTCACCAGCTTATCGGCGATGGCCGCCGCATCGTTGGGATCCTCGATCTCCGCCAGCAGCACAAACTCATCCCCGCCCAGCCGCGCCAGCGTGTAGTAGCCGCTCATCTGCTGGCTCATCCGCTCGGTCACGCCCACCAGCAGGCTGTCACCAATATGGTGGCCAAAGGCGTCGTTCACCGCCTTGAAGCCGTCGAGATCCATAAACATCAGCGCAAACTGCGTCTGCTCACGGTTCGCTTTGTTAATGGCCTGCTCCAGCCGATCTTCCAGCAGGATGCGGTTGGGCAGCCGCGTCAGGTTATCGTGCAGTGCCAGTTGCGCCAGCTCGCGGTTGGCCTCCGCCAGCGAACTGGCGAGCAGCGAGGTGCGCGCCTGCAGCCGCGCATCCAGCATCGACACCAGCAGCGTGATGCCTAAAATCGAGAGCGTCACCACCGTGACCAGAATCGCCAGCCAGTCGCTGTTAACCCCCTGCCCGATCGGATGACTGTGCACGGGAAACTCTGCCGCCACCATGCCGGTGTAGTGCATCCCGGCAATCGCACATCCCATGACCATCGATGCGCCGATGCGCAGCACCGTGACCCGGCCGGTCTTTCCATCCCGCAGGTTAAACGCCAGCCACAGCGCCGCGCCGGAGGCGGCCAGGGCGATGACCACCGACAGCGCCACCCAGCCCCATTTCCAGACGATGCCGGGCGAGAACATCAGCGCTGCCATGCCGGTGTAGTGCATCGCCACCACGCCGCTGCCGAGGATCAGCGCCCCGCCGATCAGCCGCCGCAGCGGCAGATCGCCATTACAGACCAGCCACAGCGCAAAGATCGAGGCGCACACGGCGATGGCGGCCGATAACGCCGTGAGGGCGGCGTCGTAGCTCATGACCATCTCCATATCCATCGACAGCATGCCGATGAAGTGCATCGCCCAGATGCCGATGCCCATGGAAAAACCGCCGCCAAACAGCCAGACCAGCGCCACTTTGCCGGTCGAATGCACCACCCGGCCGGCCATGTCCAGGGCGGTGAAGGAAGCCAGCATCGCGACAAGAACCGAGACGATGACAATAAAAGAGTCGTATGAGGTTGCTAACATGGTGCATTCCCGGGTAAAGCCGTGTCAGGCGTTGAACAGAGGTTTTTATGACTATTTTCGTTATTATCGGCGCGGCTTAACGGCTGATGAGCCGTTAATGCCGCAGGTTTCCGCTTATTGTGAGTGCTGAAACCTATTGAAAGCATCAGCCTGAAGCCGACGCCATCGGATGTTGCCGGGCGGTGAAGCTGAACACCTCAACCCGATCGGCGGGCGTCGGTTTGCCCAGCAGGTAGCCCTGCAGCGCATCAAAGCCCAGGCTGGTCAGCAGATGCTGCTGCTCTTCCGTCTCAACGCCCTCCGCCACCATGCGCAGGTTAAGACTCTGCGCCAGCGTCAGCATGGCACTGACCACGGTCGCATCTTCACTGCCGGGCCGCAGGCAGTTGATGAAGCTGCGATCGATCTTGAGTTCGCTGGCATCCAGATCTTTCAGATGCAGCAGGTTGGCATAGCCGATGCCGAAATTGTCGATCGCGATACTGACGCCCGCCTGCTGCAGTTCGCGGATACGCTGCTGGCTGAACACGGGATCGCGCATCGCAATCGCTTCGGTGATCTCCAGCATCAGCGCGCAGCCCGGCAGCTGATAACGGGTCAGCGTCTGGGTCAGGATCACCAGCAGATCGCGCTGATGGAACTGCAGCGCGGAGAGATTAACCGAGACGGTCCACTCACTGTGGCCCTGGTTGTGCCAGATCCTGAGCTGACGGCAGGCTTCCTCGATCACCCAGTTGCCGAGCGCCACAATCTGCCCGGTTTTTTCGGCGCGCGGCAGAAACAGCTCCGGCGTCAGCAGGCCGCGCTGCGGATGCTGCCAGCGCAGCAGGGCTTCGAATCCCATTAAGCGGGTGCCGCCGGAACGGAATTTCGGCTGATAGAACAGGCGCATCTGCTGGCGCTCCAGCGCCTCCCAGAGATCGTTGGTCAGCTCCAGCTGATGCTGTGTCGCGGCGCTCATGGCCAGTTCAAACAGGCACCAGCCGTTGCGCCCGCTGTGTTTGGTGTGGTACATCGCGGCGTCGGCGTTAAACATCAGCTCCTGCCGGCTGCGGCCGTGCAGGGGAAAGATGGCGATGCCCGCGCTGAGCGAAACGTGCAGAACGTAGCGGTCAAACTCAAACGGCGCGCCGATCACTTTCACCAGCCGCTGCGCCAGCTGGCGGGCCGGGCTGGTATCGCACCCCTTCACCATCAGCACAAATTCATCGCCGCCCAGACGCGCCAGCAGCATCGTCTCGCTGAGCTGGCTGCGCAGCCGTTCCGCGACCGCCACCAGCAGCCGATCGCCGACGTGATGTCCCCAGGTGTCATTCACGGCCTTGAAGCCGTCGAGATCCATATAGATCACGGCAAAGCGATGCCCGTTAAGCATCGCTTTTTTGATCGCCTGATCGATCTGCTGCTCCAGCATGACCCGGTTAGGCAGCGCGGTCAGGTTGTCATGCAGCGCCAGCTGCCGCAGCTCCTTGTTGGCAAGCCTGAGCCGTGTCGCCAGCCGCGCGGCGCGCATCTGTGCGTCCAGCATCGAACAGAGCAGCGTGATCCCCAGGATCGAGAGCGTAATCAGCGTCACCCACACCGCCAGCCCCGGATTACTGAGACCGCGCGACTGCATCGTACTGGTGTGACTGAATGTCGCCGCCGCCATGCCCACATAGTGCATACCGGCAATCGCAATCCCCATCACCAGCGAGGCCAGTCCCCGCATCAGCAGCAGATGGTGATCCCCTTTGCGCAGATGAAACGCCAGCCAGAGCGCGACGCCGGAGGCGACAAAGGCGATCAGCACCGAGAGCGCCACCAGCTGGCCATTCCATTCCGGGCGCGGTTCAACCAGCAGTGCGCACATCCCCAGGTAGTGCATCACCACCACGCCCGCGCCCAGGATCAGGCTGCCGCGCAGCAGCCGCTGCCGGGTAAGATGCAGTCCGCCCACCGTCTGACCAAAGGCCAGCATTGACGCCAGGATCGCCACCAGCAGCGAGAGGATCGTCAGCCGGATGTCGTAGCGCATCGTCATGGGCATCATCATCGCCAGCATACCGATAAAGTGCATCGCCCAGACCCCGATGCCCATGGCGGTGCCGCCCACCAGCAGCCAGAACCGGGCGCTCCAGCCACGGGAAACCGCCACGCGTCCGGCGGTATCCAGCGCAGTAAAAGAGGCAATAAAAGCCACGATCAGCGAAACGCAGATCAGAACGCTATCCCAGGTGACAGGCAACATAGGTAACTCCTCACCACCCGCGAAAAACGGGTGCTGTGTACAGTCTTAAAAATGAATTAAAAAACACCCAGCGGGTGAAAGTGGTTAAATTTCGGTATTTATGCGTTCTTAAGATCCGGCCAAACGTGCCCGCAGACGCAGGCTTATTCTGTTCTGCATCTTATTACCCGCCAGCGGCGCCAGCCGGTAAATCGTTATTTTGTCTGATTGGTACAGGAACATATCACCGAAGCAGAAAGCGCACCAGAGGCCGAAAAAAGCGGGGAAATCCGTTTTGTCGTCTCGCTTTACGCCTTGCTGTTACTGGGTTATCGGCCAGCGTGCGCATTAGATTAGTGAAAAATAAACGGCCGTGCTTCGCGGAACGCTTTAACTGATCTATAGTAAGTAAAACTGATATAAATCATCATTCTTAAGTCTAAGAATTTTCTCATTACAGCGGCTCTGACCGGCCTGTTGTTTTTATTTCCTTTTTTTGGGTTGAATTGTTAATTAACACCGGGTGAAAAAGCACTGACTCTCGATAATCCGTAAGGAAATATTATGAAACTCAAGCTTTTTCTTTTTGCCGCCGCTGGATTAACTGTCGCCCTTCCCGCCTTAACCCAGGCGGCAACCACCTCGGGAACGATCAATGCCACCCTGACGCTGACCACCGGTTGCCTGGTCAACGGCCAGTCCGCCACGGCCGGTGTGAACTTCGGTACCCTGAACTTTGGCAGCAGCGCAGCCACCTTTGATACCCTGAACGCCACCCTGGTCGGGGCGGCCGGCAACGGTATTTTTGTACGCTGCACCACCGGCCAGGATTACAACGTGGTAGTGACCAGCAGCAATGCCGCACCCGCCACGATCTATGGCACCGCCTCTGCCTCGCCACGCTATCTGTTGCTGGGATCGAACAACGCGCAGGGCATCGCCTACACCCTTTACAGTGATGCCTCCTTTACGACGGCGATCGCCAACAATACGCCGATCGCGGCCAGTGGCACCTCCGATCCGACGCTGGGTACTAACTACGCCATCTACGGCCGGGTCGTGGGCGGCGGATTTAACCCGCTGATCCCTGCCGGAACCTACACCGATACGATCAACGTCGCCGTGAACTATTAACCGCTGCCGCAGGATTATCAGGGTGGTTCTCTGGCGGGCCTGCCTGACAATCGCATGCGGCCTGGCGCTGCTGACCGGCAGCCTCCGCGCCTGGAGTCTGCCGACCAGCACGTTTCAGGTCACCGCGTCGATTGTGGCTGGCTGCGTGATCTCCGGCACCAACACCGGCGTTTTTGGCGCGCTTGATTTCGGTTCGCAGTCGGGCGTGTCAGCCCGCACCCTCAACGCCAGCTTTGTCCAGAGCACCGCCATTAACCTGGCCTGTACGCCGGGTACCACGCTGACCATGAGCATCAATCAGGGCAGTAACTTCACCACCACCCGCAATCTGAAACTGCCCGGTTTCAGCAGTACCCTTCCCTATACGCTCTTTAGTGACGCCAGCCGCACCACGGTGATCCCGGTTAATCAGTCGGTGCCACTGAGCTACAGCAATGCCAGCAACATTACGCTGCCGATCTACGGCCAGCTGAAACTTCCCGGCACTGCACGCGCGGGCGTCTATACCGACACGCTGACCGTCACCCTGAGCTGGTGAGGCAATAAAATAAGGATATGCACATGAAGCCCTTTCGCGCCCTGCTGTTACTGCTGAGTTCCGGCCTGCTCTCTCCGGCCTTTGCCGCCAACTCGGTGATGATCTGGCCCATCGACCCGGCCATCAATCCCGAAGAGAAAGCCAGTGAACTCTGGCTGGAGAACCGGGGCAACAGCACCACCATGATGCAGGTCCGGGTCTTCAGCTGGCAGCAGATTAACGGCCAGGAGCAGTACCAGACCCAGCAGCAGGTGGTCGCCAGCCCGCCGATGGTGCGGATGGAGCCGGGTCAGAAACAGCTGATAAGGCTGATCAAACAGACGCCGCCGGCCGCCGGTAAAGAGCGGGCCTATCGGGTGGTGCTGGATGAGATCCCGACGCCACGCAATCCTGGTGAAAACCAGGCCGGGCTGACCTTCCAGATGCGCTATTCGGTCCCGCTGTTTGTGTATGGACAGGGCATCACCGCCGACAGCGTGCGCCCGGCGCTGCGCTGGCAGCAGGTCAGCGAGGGCGGCAGACGCTGGCTTCAGCTGACCAACAGCGGCAACGGTCATGCCCGGCTGAGCAATGTGACGATTGGCGGCCGGCGACTGGGCGAAGGGCTCTATGGCTATGTGCTGGCGGAGAGCGATCACCGCTGGCCCCTCAGCTCACCGGTCAGTGGTGAACTCAGCGCAGAGGTGAACAAAAAGCAGTGGCGCAGCGCGGCTCAGAAGTAAGCGCTGAATGCGATCTTTTTCCCCTCATCCCTGCGCGCTGGCGGTCGCCAGCCTGCTCTGCGCCGCCGCCCCCGATGGGCTGCGGGCAGAGACATACTCCGCCCTGCCGCCGCCGCCCAGCCTGCAGCGCAACGGCGACGCGCAGCAATATATGCTGGAGCTGGTGGTGAACCAGCAGGCCAGCGGCAACATCGTGCCGGTGGAGCAGCGCGACGGGCATTTCCGGCTGCGCAGTGGCGATCTGCAGCGTGCCGGTCTGCCAGCGGAAAAACTGGGCGCGGCGGGGCTGGTCGATGTCAGCAGCCTGCAGGCGGTAAACGTGGAGTATGACGCGGCGCGCCAGCGGCTGCTGCTCACCGTGCCGCCCGCGTGGCTGCCGGGTCAGGAGATCGGCGAGGCAAAAAATGGCCCCCGCTATCCGGGACGCACCAGCCGCGGCGCGCTGATTAACTATGATCTCTATGCCAGCCGCACCGACAACAGCGGCACCCGCCTCTCGATGTGGAATGAGCTGCGGCTGTTTGGGGAAGCCGGACATCTCTCCAGCAACGGCGTCTGGCTGCAGCAGCTCGAAGGCCAGACCACCTATCAGGACGATGGCTACATCCGGTATGACAGCTGGTGGAGCCGCGACGATGAGAACACCGCGATGAGCTGGCGGGTCGGCGATCTGATCACCGACTCGCTGGCGTGGAGCAGCAGCGTGCGGCTCGGCGGCCTGCAGGTGGGCCGCGACTTCAGCGTGCGCCCCGATCTGGTGACCTATCCGCTGCCCGCCTTCTCCGGCCAGGCCGCCGTGCCCTCCACCGTCGATCTCTTTATCAACGGCTATCGCTCCAGCCAGGCCGCCGTGCAGCCCGGCCCCTGGTCGATGACCAATGTGCCCTTTGTCAACGGCGCGGGTGACGCCGTGATCACTACCACCGACGCGGTGGGCCGCCGCGTTACCACCACCATGCCGTTTTATGTCTCCAGTAACCTGCTGAAACCGGGCCTGTCGGACTACGCCTTCTCGGCGGGGGCGATCCGCGAAAACTACGGTATCCGCAACTTCGACTACGGGGCCGCCGCCGCCAGCGGCTCCTGGCGATACGGCATGACCGACTGGCTGACGCTGGAGAGCCACGCCGAAGGCAGCAAAAGCCTGGCGATGGGCGGCGCCGGCGGGCAGCTGCGTGTCGGCAGCTGGGGCGTGGTCAACGGCGCGGTCGCGCAGAGCCAGCTTGAGGGCGACACCGGCAGGCAATATAGCTGGGGATACCAGTACAACAATCGCTGGTTTAACCTCGGCACGCAGCAGATCCAGCGCAGCAGCACGTTCGGCAACCTGGCGCTGGTCGGCAGCCGTGCCGGCGGGATGCCGGACAGCCGCCGCTATGCCCTGTCGCGCCGCAGCGCACAGTACAGCGCCAGCGTCTCCCTGAACCGTTATGGCAGCGTGGGGGCCGCCTTTATCGATATCACGGACGGCCAGGGCGATCGCACCCGGCTGTGGAACCTCTCCTGGAGCAAAAACCTCTGGGGCAACAGCAGCCTCTACGTCTCCGCCAGCCGCGATCAGCAGGAGAAAAGCTGGACGGGTGCCATTTCGCTGGTGATCCCGTTTGGCGAACAGGGCAGCGCGGCGATCAGCACCGAACGCGATCAGCGCGGCCGTAACAGCCAGCGCCTCTATGCGTCACGCGCCATGCCCAGCGACGGCGGCATCGCCTGGGATGCGGGCTGGGCGAATCAGAGCGGTAACAGCGGCGACTACCGTCAGGGCAGCCTGCGCTATCGCAACAACCAGATCGACACCTCGGCGGGCTTCTACGGCGACGACGACAACCTGACGCAGTGGGCCGATCTCTCCGGCGCGCTGGTGCTGATGGACAACCATCTGTTCGCCGCTAACGCCATCAATGACGCCTTTGTCCTGGTGAAAACCCGCTATCCCGACGTGACCGTCCGCTACGAAAATCAGCCGATGGGCCGCACCAGTCAGCAGGGCTATCTGCTGGTGCCCGCTATCAGCAGCTTCTACCCGGCCCGCTATGATATCGACACGCTCGACCTGCCCGCCGATATGACGACGCCACGGGTGGAGCAGCGCTTCGCGGTAAAACGCCAGAGCGGCTATCTGCTCGATTTCCCGGTGGAGAAGCTGCGTTCGGCCAGTGTGATCCTGTTCGATGCCGCGGGGCAGCCGCTGCCGGTCTCCAGTCAGGTGCTGCGCCCCGATCATCCCACCGAATATGTTGGCTGGGACGGGCTTGTCTGGATGGAGAATCTCACCGCCAGCAACCCGATTGCGGTGCTGACGCCCGACGGTCGCCGCTGCGAAACCGAACTGCGCATCGCCAGTGGTCAGCCGCAGGCGCTGAAAACCTACGGCCCCCTGACCTGCGCGCTGCCGCCCCCGGCGACGGGCAGCGCCACTCCCGCTGATCCTTCCCTCTCCGGAGCGCAACCATGATGAGATCTCTGCTACTGGCTGGCCTGCTGCTGCTGCCCTCGCTGGGCCACGCGGCCTGTAACCTGCCCGCCTCCAGCGCCAGCTTCGGGTCGGTTTCCACCTTCGTGGCGAATACCACCATCAGTTCCACGAGCACCAACGCCAACGTTAACTGCGGGGCGGGTTCGACCCTGTCGCTGCTGGGCAATAACCAGATCACCTTTCAGCTGACGGGCGCGACCAGCAATAACGGCACGCGCGGGATATTAAAGCGCAGCGGGGACACCGGCAGCGACAACGTGCCGGTCCGGCTCTGTACTGACTCGGCCTGCGCCAGCGAACTGACGATTGGCGGCGCACCGGTTGTCTATGGCTCCCAGACCCTGATCAACCTGGCGGGCCTGCTGGGCAGCCTGAATTTTGCCATTCCGGTCTATCTGCGAACGGTGCCCGGCCAGGTGGTGGCCGCCGGGACATATCAGGTGACGCTGAATATGGCGGTGACATACCGCGTCTGCACCAGCATCAGTGTCGGCGGGCTCTGCTTAAGCGAACAGAACGGCAGCGGCATCATCCCGATCGCTATCACCGCCATACTCACCAATGACTGCACGACGATTACCTCGCCCAATATCAGCTTTGGCAGTGCGCCGCTGGTCGGCAGTTTCTCCGCCGTCACGCAGACTATTAATGTCCTGTGCAGTAAAGGCAGCACCTATACGGTGGGGCTGAGCAATGGCAGCTATCCGGCGGGCAGCGTGCGGAATATGGCCAGCGGCACCAACCGGCTGAGCTATGAGATCTATAAAGAGTCCGGCAGCAATCGCTGGGGGTCGGCAGGAACGGAACGCTGGAGCAGTACGATCTCCTCGGCGGTGTCAGCGGATGGACTGACGCGCGGCTATAACTATACCGCGCGCATCCTGACGTCGCAGAGCACGCCGCCAGCCGGAAACTACAGCGACAGCGTGGTGGTCGATCTATCGTTTTAGAGTGAGGCGCTGACCGGCGCGGTACGGTGACGCAGCTGATACTGCTTCACCATCCGGCCAATCAGCAGCGTGCCGATCAGCCCGCAGACGGCCGCAAAGGTCAGCCAGATGCCCGGCATCGCCTTGTCACCGGTGGCGTGGATCAGGTAGCTGGAGATGGCCGGGGTGAAGCCGCCAAACAGCGCCGTTGCCAGGCTGTAAGCCATCGAGAAACCGGCGGCACGCACCTCGGCAGGCATAATCTCCGCCAGATAGACCACCATCGCGCCGTTATAGCTGGCATAGAGGAACGACAGCCACAGCTCCGCTTCCAGCAGGTGGGCGAAGCTGGCCGAGCCCACCAGCCAGTGCAGCACCGGCCAGGTGGTGACAATCATCAGCAGCGTAAAGACAATCAGCAGCGGACGGCGTCCGACGCGATCGGACAGCGCCCCCATCAGCGGCAGCCAGAAGAGATTTGAGATGCCGACGCAGAGCGTTACCAGAAACGCCTGCTTGTCGCTCATCATCAGCACGGTTTTGCCAAAGGTAGGGGTAAACGCGGTAATCATGTAGAACATCACCGTGGTGGTGACCACCATCAGCATGCCCGCCAGCACCAGCGCCCAGTTGCTGGCCACCGACCGCATGATTTCCGTCATGCCCGGATGATGTTTACGTTTGCTGAACGCCTCGGTCTCCTCCAGCATCCGGCGGATATAGAACAGGAACGGCACAATCAGACAGCCGACCACAAACGGAATACGCCAGCCCCACTCCGTGACCGCCTCTTTGGCCAGCAGATGGTTCAGCATCAGCCCCAGCAGCGCAGCGAAGATCACCGCAATCTGCTGACTGCCCGACTGCCAGCTGACGAAAAAGCCTTTGCGCCCTTCAGGGGCCACTTCCGCCAGATAGACCGACACGCCGCCCAGCTCAACACCCGCCGAGAAGCCCTGCAGCAGGCGTCCCAGCAGAATCAGGATCGGGGCCGCCGCGCCCAGAGTGGCGTAGCCCGGCACCAGCGCGATGGTCAGCGTCCCTATCGCCATCAGGCTCAGCGTCAGCAGCAGCCCTTTGCGACGACCATGATGATCGATGTAGGCACCCAGAATGATCGCCCCCAGCGGGCGCATCAGGAAGCCCGCACCAAAGGTCATCAGGGTCAGCATCAGGGAGGCAAACGGGTCATCGCCGGGGAAGAAGGTTTTGGCTATCGCGGTGGCGTAGTAGCCAAATACCATGAAATCGTACATCTCCAGGAAGTTACCACTGGTGACGTTAAAGATGGTTCGGGCGGCACTCTTTGGCGGCTTTTGTAAAGACGGGGTGTGACTCATAACGGCTTCCTGTTGTTTTTTAGCCGTTTTAGCCTGCCTGAGTCAGGAATAATGTGACCAGGCTCACCATTGCACTTTACAAAACTATGTACATAAGTAACAACCAATTAACAATTCAGTTCAGCCAGCATAACCGATCGGTGCGATCGCCGGTTGGCCTGATTTTGTGTGGCTGCTGCGCAGGCATAAAAAAAGGCGACGGAAACCGTCGCCCTGTTCTGATGCCGGATAACCCGCTATTTCTTCACGGTTTCCATGCCCATCAGACCGATCTTCAGGTAGCCCGCCGTGCGCAGCTTATCCATCACGCTCATCAGCGTTTCATAGTCCACTGACTTATCCGCCTGGAAGAAGATGGTGGTCTCTTTATTGCCCTGGGTCTGGCTGGTCAGCACGTTCACCAGCGAATCGGGCGTGACCCGATCGTTGCCGACATAGAGCTGCTTATCCGCCTTGATCGACAGGTAGACCGGCTTTTCCGGTCGTGGCTGCGGCGCGCTGGTCGAGGCGGGCAGGTTCACCCGCACGTCAACCGTCGCCAGGGGCGCGGCCACCATAAAGATGATCAGCAGAACCAGCATGACGTCGATAAACGGCGTCACGTTGATCTCGTGCATTTCACCCTGTGTTTCCAGGTCGTCGTTTAATCGCATTGCCATAAGTAGTTACCCTAACCGCAGTTTCTGCGCGGTGGCGGGACGCGGAACATCCCGGGCGACGGTGCCGAGGTCGATATCGCGGCTCTGCAGCAGCATGACCTGGGCGGCCACATCTCCCAGCGAGGCTTTATAGTTAGCGATCATGCGGGCAAATACGTTGTAGATCACGACAGCCGGGATAGCCGCCACCAGGCCGACCGCGGTCGCCAGCAGCGCTTCGGCGATCCCCGGCGCGACCACGGCAAGATTGGTGGTCTGGGTTTTCGCGATGCCGATAAAACTGTTCATGATGCCCCAGACGGTGCCGAACAGCCCCACGAATGGCGCGACCGAACCGATGGTCGCCAGGAAACCGTTGCCCCGTCCGGCGTGGCGGCTGAAGGCCGCGACGCGGCGCTCAAGGCGGAAACTGGTGCGGTCTTTGATGCCGTTGGTGTCTTCCACGCCCGCCGACAGCGCAAGTTCATTCTGCGCATCGTTCAGCAGCACCGCGCTGTGGCTGTGGCCGGTAAACGACTGGGCGATACGGGCGGCGTCATTGAGATTGCGGGCTTCGCCCAGCGCCTGCTGCTCGCGCTTCAGGCGACGCTTCGCCGCGCTGAGTTCGGCATATTTGCCGAAGAAGATCGCCCAGGTCACGACAGAGGCCAGCAACAGGCCAATCATAACCACCTTTACCACGATATCGGCATGTTGATACATGCCCCAAACGGAGAGGTCCGTTTGCATCAACTCACTGGCTACCACGCTGCTTCTCCAACTTCTGATTCAGGGATGCAAAACAAGCGCAAATAATAGCAAAACGGCGCCGAATTGATAGTAGTTCTCATTAGTATTTACAAATAGCGCCCCCGTAACGGCCCCGTCCGCGACCGTGTGAAGCCGCCATATGCCCGGATGTTTCTAAAATGTGAAGCTGCATGAAAAATTATTAAAACAACGTTTCAAAATGTGATGAGATTCATTCAATCAGCACTGCTGCATTTTACTCCCGCCGGTTTTCACTATGCTGGCTCCTCACGGCCCCTCCGGTTTGCCCCCATCCCGGGCCGTCCTACCTCTGCGGGAGACAACATAATGAGAATGATAAAAACAGGCCTGGCAACTGCCCTGGCGTTGACGATGATGAGCGCTGCCGTCCAGGCACAGGTCATTAAAGTTGCCGAAGTGCAGCCCGCGGGCTATCCGACGGTGGTCGCCCTGCAGCATATGGGTGACAAACTGAAACAGGCCACCAACGGACGGCTGGAGATGAAGATCTATGCCGGTGGCGTGCTGGGTGATGAAGATCAGACGCTGCAACAGGTGCAGCTCGGCGCCATCGATATGATCCGCGTTTCGCTGGCGCCGGTGACCTCGATTGCCCCGGAAACCAGCGTGCTGACGCTGCCCTATATTTTTCGCGACGCAGACCATATGCACAAGGTTCTGGATGGTGAGATAGGCCGCGAGATCGCCAGCCGGTTCGATAACGATCCCAACGCCCGCATGGTCTTTCTCGGCTGGACCGACGCCGGTGAGCGCAACATGATCACCAAAAAACCGCTGGCGAAGCCTGAGGATCTCAAAGGGATGAAGATCCGGGTGCAGAACAGCGCCATCTCGCTGGCGACGCTGAAAGCCATGGGCGCGAACCCGGTGGCGATGGGCGTCAGCGAAGTGTTCAGCGCCATGCAGACCGGCGTGGTCGATGGCACCGAGAACAATCCCCCGACCTTTGTGGCCCATAACTATCTGCCGGTGGCGAAGTTTTACACCCTCAGCGGCCACTTTATCCAGCCGGAGATGATCCTCTATTCAAAACGTGCCTGGGATCGTCTCACGCCCGACGACCAGGCGCTGCTGAAAAAGCTCGGTAAAGAGGCGCAGGATGAAGAGCGCCAGCTCTGGGCGACCTACACCGACGACTCGATCGCGAAGATGAAGGCGGGCGGCGTCACCTTCCAGCAGACCGACCGCGACTATTTCGTGAAAGCGACGCAGCCGGTGCGCGATCAGTTTGGCGGCAAATATCAGGATCTGATGACCCGGATCGCTGAGGTGAAATAATCCCGGCGCCACACTGCCGTGTGGCGTGCTTAATCAGGTATCAATTATGACTGCTTATACGCGTCTGATGGATGGGCTTTATCTGCTCTGCATGCTGGTGGCCGCGGTGGCGCTGCTGATCATGGTGACGGTGATCCCGATTGGGATCTTCGCCCGTTACGTGATGAACGGTGCCCTCTCCTGGCCGGAACCGGTCGCCATTATCTGCATGATCATTTTTACGTTTATCGGCGCGCCGGTGGGCCTGCGTGCCGGGACCCATATCTGTGTGTCGATGGTCACCGATCGCCTGTCGCCCGCCCGGCAGCGCCTGATGCTGCGCGTCAGCGACCTGCTGATGATCGCCACCTGTCTGGTGATCTTTCAGGCCAGCTACAGCCTGTGCGAAGCGATGTGGATGCAGAGTCTCGCTGCGCTGCCCGCGGTGACCTACGGCGAGATCTACCTGCCGATCCCGATCGGCGCGATCTTTACCCTGCTGTTTGTCATTGAGCGATTGCTGAACGGCGATCAGAGTCAGCGGCCGGTTGTCTCGCTGGGCGGCACCCACTAACGCGGAGCACTAAAAATGGATGCATTGATTCTGATAGGCAGTTTACTGGTACTCCTGATGGTGGGCTTTCCGGTTGCCTTCGCCGTCGGCCTCAGCGCCTTTATCGGGGCGTGGTGGATCGACCTGCCGCTGGAGGCGGTGGTGATCCAGGTGACCAACGGCATCAACAAATTTTCGCTGCTGACCATTCCGTTCTTTATTCTGGCGGGCGCGATCATGGCAGAGGGCGGCATTGCCCGGCGGCTGGTCAACTTCGCCTATATCTTTGTCGGATTTATTCGCGGCGGGCTCTCCCTGGTTAACATTGTCGCCTCGACCTTCTTCGGCGCGATCTCCGGTTCATCGGTAGCGGATACCGCCTCGATCGGCTCGGTGATGATCCCGCAGATGGAGGAGAAAGGCTATCCGCGTGATTTCGCCGCCGCCGTGACCGCCAGCGGATCGGTGCAGGCGGTGCTGACGCCCCCCAGCCATAACTCGGTCATCTATTCGCTGGCGACCGGCGGCATGGTGACCATCTCCTCCCTGTTTGTCGCCGGGATCTTCCCTGGCCTGCTGCTGGCGGCCTGTCTTATGGTGATGTGTCTGGGCTTTGCCCGTAAACGGGGCTACCCCAAAGGCGAACGGATCCCGTTTCGTCAGGCGCTGAAGATTTTCTTCGATGCGTTCTGGGGGCTGTTTACCGTGGTGATCATCATGGGGGGCATCCTCTCCGGCATCTTCACCGCCTCGGAGTCTGCCGCCATTGCCTGTTTCTGGGCCTTCTTTGTGACGATGTTTATCTACCGCGATTTCAAATGGCGTCAGCTGCACATCCTGCTGTTCCGCACCATTAAAACCGTCACCATCGTTATGGTGCTGATCGCCTTCGCGGCGGGCTTCGGCGCGGTAATGACCTTTATGCAGCTCCCGACCCTGATTACGGACGCCTTCACCAGCCTCTCCGATAACAAATATGTGATTCTGATGTGCATCAACATCCTGCTGCTGGTGGTGGGAACGCTGATGGATATGGCACCGCTGATCCTGATTCTGACGCCGGTGCTGCTGCCGGTGGCGACCGCGCTGGGCATCGATCCGGTTCACTTCGGCATGATCATGCTGACTAACCTGGGGATCGGGCTGATTACACCGCCGGTCGGTACGGTGCTGTTTGTGGCCAGCGCGGTGAGTAAACAGAAGATTGAACAGGTGGTCAGGGAGATGCTGCCCTTCTACGGCATGCTGTTCCTGGTGCTGATGCTGATCACCTATGTCCCTGCCATTTCACTCTGGTTACCGCGCCTGATGGGCGTGATGTAGCACAATAAAAGCGGCCCGTTCGCGGGCCCGTTTTTTTATGCTGCGACGCACTCTGATAATCACCATTGAGTCTCAACCCTGCTGGTCGTTTCGTGATAACGTGAGGGCTTAGTCAGAAGCGGCAAAGGCGACTCATGACCACCAGAAAAATTGATACCACGCTCGTCAGCGCAGGACGCAGTAAGCGTTATACCCAGGGTTCGGTGAATGCGGTGATTCAGCGCGCCTCCTCGCTGGTTTTCGATAGCGTTGCGGAGAAAAAACGCGCCACCGCAGGCCGGGCAAAAGGCGAACTCTTTTATGGCCGCCGGGGCACCCTCACCCACTTTGCGCTGCAGGATGCGATGACCGAGCTGGAAGGCGGCGCAGGCTGCGTGCTCTACCCCTGTGGCGCGGCAGCGGTGGCGAACGCGATTCTGGCCTTTGTAGAAGCCGGCGATCATGTGCTGATGAGCGGCGCGGTCTATGAGCCGACACAGGACTTCTGCACAAAGATTCTGGCGAAAATGCAGGTGTCGACGGGCTGGTTCGATCACACGACAGGCAGCGAAATCGCTGAGCTTGTGCAGCCCAATACCCGGGTGGTTTTCCTTGAGTCGCCCGCCTCCATCACCATGGAAGTGCAGGATATCCCGGCGATCGTCGCGGCCGTTCGCGCCCGCGCACCCGACGCGATCATCATGCTCGACAATACCTGGGCGGCCGGGATCTTCTTTAATGCTCTGGCGCACGGCGTCGATATCTCGATTCAGGCCGGCACCAAATACCTGATTGGCCACAGCGATGCGATGATCGGCACCGCCGTAGCCAATGCGCGCTGTATCGATCAGCTGCGCGAGAACTCCTATCTGATGGGGCAGATGGTCGATGCCGACACCGCCTATATGGCGAGCCGCGGTCTGCGAACCCTGGGCACCCGTCTGCGTCAGCATGAAGAGAGCGCCCTGCAGGTGGCGGAGTGGCTGGCGGCGCGTCCGGAAGTGGCGCGGGTCAACCATCCGGCGCTGGCGCAAAGCAAGGGGCACAAGTTCTGGCAGCGCGATTTTAACGGCAGCAGCGGCCTGTTCTCCTTTATCCTGCAGGAAAAATTAGATGACGCCCGGCTGGCAGAATATCTCGATCACTTCCATCATTTCAGCATGGCTTACTCCTGGGGTGGCTACGAGTCGCTGATTCTGGCGAATCAGCCCGAAGAGCTGGCCGCCATTCGTCCGGCGGGCGGCGTGGATTTCACCGGCACGCTGGTGCGTCTGCACATCGGCCTGGAGCACGTTGATGACCTGCTGGCTGACCTGGAGGCGGGATTTTCGCGTCTGACGCGCTGAGTCAGTTAAACAAAGTGTAAACGAATGCTAAACCGATTGCGGCTGTCCGCAGAGTCTGCCGGGCAATCGCGCTTTTGTTGTTAAAATTTATCCCGCATCGTTCAGGTCACTCATGCGTTAACTGTGTAATCTGGATGCAGACGGATAGTTCCTTGTGACGTGATGGAATAGCTAATGGGTGTTTTACACGAGATTGTCCAGGCGCTCTGGCATCAGGATTTTGCCGCGCTGGCGAATCCGGATGTGGTGTGGGTGGTGTACGGCGTGATGTTCCTGACGCTGTTTCTGGAAAATGGTCTGTTACCCGCCTCTTTTCTGCCGGGCGACAGCCTGCTGCTGCTGGCTGGCGCGATGGTGGCAAAAGGGGTAATGGATTTTGTGCCAACGATGGTGATCCTGACGACGGCCGCCAGTCTGGGCTGCTGGCTGAGTTATCTGCAGGGGCGCTGGCTGGGCAATACCCGGCTGGTGAAGAGCTGGCTGATGCATCTGCCCGCGCAGTATCACCAGCGCGCGTGGAATATGTTTAACCGTCACGGCCTGATGGCGCTGCTGGTGGGCCGCTTTCTCGCCTTTGTCCGCACTATCCTGCCAACCATGGCCGGGATTTCCGGCCTGCAGAACGGTCGCTTCCAGCTGTTTAACTGGCTGAGCGGTGTGCTGTGGGTCGGGATTGTGGTGGCCTTTGGTTACGGCATCAGTCAGGTGCCGTTTATCAAGCGCCATGAAGATCAGGTGATGGCCATCCTGATGGTCCTGCCGATGGTGCTGCTGGTGCTCGGCCTCTCCGGTAGCATTCTGGTTATCTGGAAGAAGCGTCGGCAGAAACGGGCCTGACGCGCCTGCTACGTCCGGGTCCACCGCCGCTCAGGCGGATGGATCCGCGACGGTCTGCCTGACCCGACTCACCTCCTCCCCCGGCGTCACGCCAAAATAGCGCTTAAACTCCCGCGAAAACTGTGAGGGGCTTTCATAGCCGACCCGCACCGCCGCCGCACTCGCCTTGAGTCCGTCATGCAGCATCAGCAGGCGCGCCTGATGCAGGCGATAGCGCTTGAGATACTGCAGCGGCGAGGTCTGCGTGACCGCTTTGAAGTTGTGATGAAAGGCGGACACGCTCATGTTCACTTCGGCCGCCAGCGCATCCACGCTGAGGTTCTCCGCGTAGTGATTCTCAATCCGTCGCAGCGCACGCGCGATCAGGCTGAACTGGGTCTGTCGGCTCACCAGCGAGAGCAGCGCCCCGCCGATCGGGCCGGTCAGCACGTAGTAGATAATCTCCCGGACGATGTGCGGCCCCAGCACCCGCGCATCGCGCGGCTGGGTCATCACGTCGAGCAGGCGTTCGGCGGCGCACAGCATCGGTTCCGTCAGCCACGCCGAGTGAATACCGGAGGTGAGCGGCTGCGGCTGAAACTGATCATCATCGCCGATTTCGATCAGCAGATCCTGCAGGCTGGCGGTATCGACGTTCAGACAAAGCCCGGCGATCGGGATCGCTGGCGAGGCCCAGGTTTCGCACTCCACCGGCAGCGGCACGGTCAGCATCAGGTATTTGCTGGCGTCATACTGGAAGGTGGTGCTGCCGAGGTAGCCGGTTTTGCTGCCCTGAAACAGGATCACGATGCCGGGCTGATACATCATCGGCGTGCGCGGCCGATACTGACTGGCATAAATCAGCGACACATTTTCAACCGGACAGAGACGGTCATGACCGTGCGTCATTAAGGTGACTACCTGCTGTGCCAGCCGGTGACACAGTGCATCGTGCGCCATAGCGACTCCTTTTCGGGCAAAAAGGCAGTGTGCCGTGCCTGTGCCTGAATCGCCAGCGGTCTGGAGAATCAGGCAAGAAGTTTACTGAATCAGGCATAACCCCGGTGCGACGGAGGCTGCCGGAACTGAGCAGGCTGACAATTGTTGGCTAGACTTAAGCACAGTGAAATCTCACGGGTTAACCGCAACGGAAAGGAGCAACTATGGCAGACCAGCCCATTATCAAACTGCGCGATGGCAACATGATGCCGCAACTGGGACTCGGCGTGTGGCAGGCCAGCATCGAAGATGCCCGCCATGCGGTGCTGAAAGCGCTTGAGGTCGGCTATCGCTCAATCGATACTGCCGCCGCCTACAAAAACGAAGAGGCAATTGGTCAGGCACTGCAGGAGACCGACGTGCCGCGTGAAGAGATTTTCGTGACCACCAAACTCTGGAACGACGATCAGCAGAACGTTCAGCAGGCGATGGAGACCAGCCTGGAGAAGCTCAGGCTGGATCAGGTGGATCTCTATCTGATGCACTGGCCGTGCCCGGAAAAAGATCACTACGTTGATGCCTGGAAGAAGATGATTGAACTGCAGCAACAGGGGCTGACCAAAAGCATCGGCGTCTGTAACTTCCACGAGGCGCACCTGAAGCGACTGCTGGATGAAACCGGTGTGACGCCGGTCGTGAACCAGATTGAGCTGCACCCGATGCTGCAGCAGCGCACCCTGCACGCCTGGAACGCGCTGCATCAGATCCAGACCGAATCCTGGAGTCCGCTGGCGCAGGGCGGTAAAGGGGTCTTCGATCAGGAGATCATCAAATCGCTGGCGAAGAAGTATGGCAAAACCCCGGCGCAGATCGTGATCCGCTGGCATCTGGACAGCGGCCTGGTGGTGATTCCGAAGTCCGTGACGCCAGCGCGTATCGAAGAGAACTTTAAAGTCTTCGATTTCCGTCTGGATAAGCATGAAGTGAGTGATATTGCGAAGCTGGACAGCGGCAACCGTCTGGGACCCGATCCGGAAACGTTTAACTGAGACAGGGTGTCAGGATGATCTCACCCGCTGCCCGGTCACCGGCAGCGGATGACAAACGCGGCCAGGCAGGTTATCCCGCCTGGCTGCGTACTTATGTGGTGGGCTGCACCACCAGCTGACCCGCGGTTCCGCGATCCGCCAGCTCCAGCGTCTGGCTGTAATAGACGAACGGGAAGTGATCAGACGAACTCTGCGGGAAGCTCACCAGCAGCTCTACGCTGCCATCGACCCACACCGTATCTTTCCAGCCGCGATCTTCGCCCATCGGCTGAGCGCCATTGACGCTTTTGATCAGGAACATCACGCCCTGAATATGCAGCGACTGCGGCCGGTCAGCGTGCAGGATCCAGCGCTCGAAGGTGCCCTGCTGCGTCGAGGTGTCGATGCGGTTCATATCCCACACCGCGCCGTTGATGCCCGGCATGCTGTCACCGATGCGGAACTCCCGCGTGCGCACCGCGGCGCCATCCAGAATCTGATCGGCCAGCAGCCGCATCGGCAGATTGTCGGTCACCAGCGGCAGCAGCCCGGTCGGCCGCAGCGTCAGGATCAGGGTCGAGGTCAGAATCGATGAGGGCTCAAAGAAGCCGCGCAGCCGGTCCATAATCCCCGCCGCCGTGCCGGCGGTGATGGAGACTTCGTCGCCCTGCGACATATCCACCAGCACTTCGCGGCGTTCGCCCGGCGCCAGAGAGAGACGCTGCACCGCCACCGGCGCAGGCAGATAACCCTGATCGCTGGCGATGACCATAAACGGCCGGTTGTCGCTGAGCACCATCTCGTAGCGGCGCGCATTCGACGCGTTCAGCAGACGCAGACGAACCCAGCCGCGCGACACCTCCACAAACGGGTTGCGCACGCCATTGACCAGCAGCGTGTCCCCCAGGAAGCCGCCATCCTGCGGCGGGTCATACACCGGGGTCGCAAAGTTATCGAGGCGCTTGTCCTGAATGATGATCGGGAAGTCATCCACGCCGTAGTGTTTCGGCAGCGGCAGCTGTTTGCTGACATCGTCTTCCACCAGCCACATGCCCGCCAGACCGTTGTAGATGTGTGGCGCCATGCGGTTTGGGGTGTTCGCGTGATACCAGCAGGTCGCGGCCGCCTGACGAATCGGCAGCACCGGAGACCAGTCCACGCCCGCCGACATCATACGCGGCGCGCCGCCCATCAGCGCACCCGGCAGCTGCAGGCCGCTGACGGTCATGGAAACCGGCTCATTCAGCCGGTTGCTGTAGATGAGCTTTACGTCATCGCCGCTGTAGACCCGGACGGTGGGGCCAAGATAGAGGCCATTGATCCCCCACACCGGCACCTTGTTGTTATCGCCGTTGAACGACCAGTGGCTGCGCTGCATCGTGAGAAACAGCGGCTGGCCGCGACGGGACTCCAGCAACGGCGGAACGGGAAGCGGCGTGTCGCCACTGGCGGAGGAGGCGGCCTGGGCCGCACGAGGCATAACCGTGGCGCTGAGTGCCACGCCAGCAGAAAGCTGGATGAACTGACGTCTGCTGAAAGACATAAAACTTCTGACCCTTTACGCGTGGCGCTAAGCGCCGACCCTGTTTTTATTGATCTGTTTTTGCTGTGCTGCGTTCACGGTGAGCCAGCGCGGGCTCACCGTGGGCATCCATGCAGGATAGTTCGGCGAAGGAGTCGCCGGTCAGATTTTTCCGTTTTTTTCGCGTTCTGCGACTTCGGCGTTCAGCTCTTCCAGCTTCGCCGCCATCAGTTCGCGACAGTGAGTAGCCAGCTTACGCACCGATGATGATTCAAAAGCTTTTACGTCAACCGGGGGCAGCATCTCCACGATCACCAGCCCGTTCTTCAGGCGATTCAGGTTGACCTTACCGTGGGTGTTGGAGACGACAATCGGAATGATCGGCACGCCCGCCGCCACCGCCGCATGGAAGGCACCGGTTTTAAACGGCAGCAGACCACGGCCACGGCTGCGCGTCCCTTCCGGGAACATCCAGATGGAGATGCGCTTGCGATTGAACTGATCCACCAGCTCGCCGATGGTGCCACGCGCTTTGGCGCGGTCATCGCGGTCGATCAGCAGGTTACCGGTCAGCCAGTAGAGCAGGCCAAAAAACGGCACCCACAGCAGGCTCTTTTTACCCACCGTCACCGTCGACGGCTGCACAATCTTAGCCGCGGTCACCATGTCATAGTTGTTCTGATGGTTCGCAATGTAGATCGCGTTGCCATACTTCTCCGCGCCTTCCGGCTTGCGCAGCTCCACTTTCAGACCGAACACCGTCGACAGCTTGCCAAACAGATGACCAAAACGGGCGACGTGACGCGGGTCGCGCGGCGAGAAAAGACACCAGATACAGCCAAAGACACAGACGACGATCGAGTAGGTGACGACGATAATGGTACGCAGAATCAGTAACATAGTTCCCTCATTGAGCCACGGCTGACGCAGGGTCAGCCGGGTAGTTTACGCTTCGCTATCCGGGCTTGCCGGACGCGCAGGCGCATCCAGTTCGACACGATCGATTTTCTGCAGACCGCGCGGCAGCAGCGTGCCACGGCGTCCGCGATCGGCGCGGAATTTCTGGAGTTCTTCACTGCGCAGCAACATTTTACGTTTGCCGACATGGAGCGTGATGGCGCTGCCCGGTGGCAGGATCATCAGCCAGGCCAGTTTATCCTGACCGGCCGCCGCTTCCGCCGACGGGATCGAGATGATTTTGTTGCCCTTGCCTTTCGACATCTGCGGCAGCTCGCCGACCGGGAACATCAGCATCCGTCCCGCCTGCGTAATCGCCAGCAGCATGTCATCTTCATGATGCACCGCCATCGGTGTCATCACGCGGGCATTTTCCGGCAGCGTCAGCAGCGCCTTACCGGCGCGGTTGCGCGACACCAGATCGCTGAAGGTACAGATAAAGCCGTAACCCGCATCGGAGGCCATCAGCAGACGCTGGTCGTCCGGCTCCATCAGCACCTGCTCGACCACCGCACCCGGCGGTGGCGTCAGTTTGCCGGTCAGCGGCTCGCCCTGCCCGCGCGCTGACGGCAGCGAGGTCGGATCCAGCGTGTAGCTGCGGCCGGTGGAGTCAATAAACGCCACCGGCTGATTGCTCTTGCCGCGTGCGGCCGCCAGATAGCTGTCGCCCGCCTTGTAGCTGAGCCCGGCCGGATCGATATCGTGCCCTTTGGCGCTGCGCACCCAGCCCATCTGGGAGAGCACAATGGTGACCGGTTCAGACGGCACCAGCTCCGTTTCGCTCAGGGCTTTAGCTTCGTCGCGCTCGCAGAGCGGCGAACGACGATCGTCGCCGTAGCTGGCGCTGTCAGCCTGCAGCTCTTTCTTCAGCAGGGTGTTCATCTTGCGTTCAGAGGCCAGCGTCGCCTGCAGCTGATCGCGCTCTTTTTCCAGATCCGCCTGCTCGCCGCGGATCTTCATCTCTTCCAGTCTGGCCAGGTGGCGCAGCTTCAGTTCGAGGATCGATTCGGCCTGGGTTTCGCTGATACCAAAGCGCGACATCAGCACCGGCTTCGGCTCATCCTCGGTCCGGATAATCTCGATCACCTCATCGATATTCAGGAACGCGACCAGCAAGCCTTCCAGGATATGCAGGCGGCGCAGCACGCGTTCCAGCCGGTAGTTAAGACGGCGTTTAACCGTTTCACGGCGGAACACCAGCCATTCGGTCAGGATCTCATGCAGATTTTTCACCGCCGGACGGTTATCCAGCCCGATCATGTTGAGGTTAACGCGGTAACTCTTCTCCAGATCGGTGGTGGCGAACAGATGATTCATCACCTGATCGAGATCGACGCGGTTGGAGCGCGGCACGATCACCAGACGGGTCGGGTTCTCATGATCCGACTCATCGCGCAGATCCTCGACCATCGGCAGCTTTTTATTGCGCATCTGGCTGGCAATCTGCTCCAGCACGCGCGCGCCCGACACCTGATAAGGCAGCGCGGTGATGACCACCTCGCCCTCTTCTTTTTTCCAGACCGCACGCTGACGGATCGAGCCGCGGCCGCTCTGGTAGAGTTTGCGGATTTCGTCGCGCGGCGTAATGATCTCCGCCTCGGTCGGGTAGTCCGGCCCCTGAACGATATCGAGCAGCTGATCCAGCGTGGTTTTGGGCGAGTCGATCAGCGCAATGGCCGCCTGCGCCACTTCGCGCAGGTTGTGCGGCGGAATGTCGGTCGCCATCCCCACGGCAATCCCCGTGGTGCCGTTCAGCAGGATGTTGGGCAGGCGCGCCGGCAGCATCTTCGGCTCCTGCAGGGTGCCGTCGAAGTTCAGCTGATAGTCGACCGTGCCCTGACCCAGTTCACCCAGCAGCAGCTCGGCATATTTTGACAGACGGGATTCGGTATAACGCATCGCCGCGAATGACTTGGGATCGTCCGGTGCCCCCCAGTTTCCCTGGCCGTCGACCAGCGGATAACGGTAGGAGAACGGCTGCGCCATCAGCACCATCGCTTCGTAGCAGGCACTGTCGCCGTGCGGATGGTATTTACCCAGCACGTCACCCACGGTACGCGCCGATTTCTTGAATTTTGCGCTGGCGTTAAGCCCCAGCTCGGACATGGCGTAGACGATACGTCGCTGAACCGGCTTTAATCCGTCACCAATATAGGGCAGCGCGCGGTCCATGATGACGTACATCGAATATTTCAGGTACGCATTCTCGGTGAATGTATGCAGGGCAAGACGCTCTGCACCATCCTGAGTCAGTTCGCTCATTAATTTCTCATCCTCACATCGTGGCCCACAACGGCGGGACACCCGGCGGTGGTTTGGCGAGGATAGTACCTTATTCGCTGGTGTTAGTCACAGGGAAGCGCGGGAGATCAGGCCGCCCGCCAGCCGGATTTTACCCGCCGACGGGATGCCCGCTTCAGCGCGGCAAAAGCCGCGTCACGCCGGGGCGGTTACTCAGGACTTAGCCCCCATCCACTGTCGGGCAATCTCGCCATATTCGCCGGTGGCGGTGCTGAGGTGCAGCCACTGATCGACATAGAGTTTCCAGCTGATGTCGTCACGCGGGATCATGTACGCCTTCTCGCCATACTGCAGCGGTTTATCGGGGTTGATCGCACACAGCGACGGATAGCGCTGCTGCTGATAGCGCGCCTCAGAGGCATCGGTGATCATCACATCCGCCTTGTTCTCCACCAGCTGCTGGAAGATGGTGACGTTATCGTGGAACAGCGTCAGCGCGGCGTTGGGCAGATGGCTGTGCGCAAAGGCTTCGTTGGTGCCGCCAGCCGGTTCAATCAGCCGCACGCCGGGCTGATTGAGCTGCGCCAGGGTCTGATAACGGGCCTTATCGGCACAGCGCACCAGCGGGATTTTGCCGTCCACGTCCAGCGGCCGGGCGAACCAGGCGGTCTGCTGACGTTTCAGCGTCACGGAGATGCCGCCAACAGCGATGTCGCACTGCCTGGCCAGGAAGTCCGGCATCAGGCTTTTCCAGCTGGTCGGCACCCACTCCACTTTTGCGCCAAGCGAGGTCGCCAGCGCGTTCGCCATACTGATATCCAGCCCTTCATACTGACCATCGGGCCGCAGATAGCTGTAAGGTTTGTAATCCCCGGTCGTGCAGACCTTCAGCGTTTTCGTGGTGAGAATAGTATCGAGATGCGACTGAGCCTGGACGGCCCCGCTGACCAGCAGCAATGAGAAGATAATTTTTTTCATTTTTGAGTTTTTCAGAGTGAGTTTGCCCGTCGATGGTGCCATAAGGCGGGGTATTATTGCTGCCAACGCAAAAGTGTTGTGATCAGCCTCCCATTTTTCTCTGACCGCTGCGCGCGTAAGCTGAGCGCATATTCAGGAAACGAGGCAGACTATTCATGAGCAACATTTTAATTATCGATGGCGGCAAAACCTTTGCCCACTCCAAAGGCGAACTGAACCACACCCTGACGGACGTGGCCGCCAGCCAGCTGCGGGACATGGGGCATACCGTTTCGGTCACCGTGGCCGACAGCGACTACGTGATCGCCGATGAAGTGCAGAAGTATCTCGACAGCGACGTCGTGATTTATCAGATGCCCGGCTGGTGGATGGGCGAACCCTGGACGGTGAAGCGCTACATCGATGAAGTCTTTACGGAAGGGCACGGCTCGCTCTACGCCAGCGATGGCCGCACCCGCGCCGATGCCGCGAAGAAGTATGGTTCCGGCGGCCTGTTGCAGGGCAAAAAATATATGCTGTCACTGACCTGGAATGCGCCGCTGCAGGCCTTTACCGATCCGGAGCAGTTCTTTGAAGGCGTGGGCGTCGACGGGCTCTATCTGCACTTCCATAAAGCCAACCAGTTCCTGGGTATGGAAGCACTGCCGACCTTTATCTGTAACGATGTGATCAAAGCGCCGGACGTGCCGCGCGATATTGCAGCTTATCGGACCCATCTGAGCCGCGTTTTTGCGTAAGATGAAAGGTGGCTACTCCCTATTTTCCCATGAAAGAGGAATTCGCGAATGTTAACAGTCGTTGCTGAACTTTGTGTTAAACCCGGTCGCCGTCAGGCTGTGCTGGATGCGGTGAAAAAGCTGATCCCGCAGGTCTTAGCGGAAGAGGGATGCCATCAGTATGACGCGCTGCTGGACCATCAGGCACAGGTGCCGTGGAAGCAGAACTCGCCAGACTCCATTTTTATGCTGGAACAGTGGGAAACGCTGCGCCATCTGGAGCAGCATCAGCAGATGCCGCACATGGATGCGCATCGCGCCATCATCAAAGATGACGTGGTGGACGTGAAAATTCTGGTGCTGGAACCCAGCACCTGACCGCTGCGTGCATAGCGGCTGACCGACTCGCCTCTGCGTCTCTCTGGCAGCAACGCACGGGCTCACCCCGCAAAGCACAGGCCTGAGCCTCTTTCCGGGCGCGTCCTGTTCCCGGCGCGGGCAGTGCCGGCGAGCGAAGATGGCCAGGCCTGGCCCCTTAACCCCTGTCCTGTGACAGGGGTTTTTTCTTTCTGACCGCCAGGTTCAGAGCAGCTGACGCCGATCGATCTCGCTGCGGAGAAAGTCCACGAAGCAGGCGATGCGTGATGAGAGCGTGGTGTTACGGTAGTAAACCGCATGAACCGGCAACCGCAGATCGCGGGTCTCAGCCGGCAGCACCGGCACCAGCCGCCCGGCCACACAATCGTCCCGGCTGACGAAGTCGGAGAGGCGCGCGATCCCCTGTCCCGCCAGCGCCAGCTGTCGGATGGTTTCGCCGCTGGAGGCCGCGATCGTCGGTCTGAAGCGCATAAAATTGCCTTCCGACTGCCAGAGGGGCCAGACGTTAAGGGTTTCGGGGTAACTGAAACCGATGGTCTGATGCCGGGCCAGATCCGCCACGCTCTGCGGAGTGCCCGCCTTCGCCAGATAGGCCGGACTGGCCATCAGCCGGATCGCACTGCTGCCCAGCATCCGGGCGTGCAGCGTGGAGTCGCGCAGTTCGCCGATGCGAATGGCGACGTCGGTCTGCTGCTCCAGCAGATCGATCAGGATATCGTCGGTGTTGAGTTCAAGCTGGATCAGCGGATAACGGGCGCGGAACGCCTCCACCAGCGGCACGATCACATGCAGCATAAAGGGGGTGGCGGCGTTGACCCGCAGCCGCCCGGAGGGCACCTCCCGTCGCTGGGCGATCTGCTCTTCCGCCTGCTCAACCGAGGCCAGGATCTGCCGCGCATGCGCCAGAAACACCTGCCCCTCTTCCGTCAGCGCCAGCCGCCGGGTGGTGCGATGCAGCAGCGTCGTCTGCAGCTTGCTCTCCAGCCGGGACAGGGCGCGGCTGATGCCCGAACTGGTCTGCGCCAGCTGCGCGGCAGCGGCCGTAATCGATCCGCTGTCCACCACCGCGACCCAGGCGCGTAACTCTTCCAGCGTAATTTTCACAATGGTTACTGTCTCTGCTCACGAAAACCTGACCGGTGCGGCTGAGGCGGCACCGGGTTCATCATACCGGCGTCATAAAGCGAACAGGACGCCTGCGCGTCCTGTTGTTTACACTTCGATATCGGCGGTATCGCCCTTTTCCTGCAGCCAGTTGCGCCGGTCTTCGGACCGCTTTTTCGCCAGCAGCATATCCATGATGCGCAGCGTCTGATCGACATCTTCATCGCTGATCGTCAGCTGCACCAGGCGACGGGTATTCGGATCCAGCGTGGTTTCGCGCAGCTGCATCGGGTTCATCTCGCCCAGCCCTTTAAAGCGCTGAACGTTAGGTTTGCCCTTCTTGCGCTTCAGCTGCTCCAGCACGCCCTCTTTCTCATCTTCATCCAGCGCGTAGTAGACCTCTTTGCCGAGGTCGATACGGTAGAGCGGCGGCATCGCGACGTAGACGTGTCCGCCCACCACCAGCGAACGGAAATGCTTCACGAACAGCGCACAGAGCAGCGTGGCAATGTGCAGACCATCCGAGTCCGCATCCGCCAGGATGCAGATCTTCCCGTAGCGCAGCTGCGACAGATCTTCGCTGTCCGGATCGATGCCGATCGCTACCGAGATATCGTGCACTTCCTGCGACGCCAGCACTTCGTCGGACGAGACTTCCCAGGTGTTCAGGATCTTGCCTTTCAGCGGCATGATCGCCTGATATTCGCGATCGCGCGCCTGTTTGGCCGAGCCGCCTGCAGAGTCCCCTTCCACCAGGAAGAGTTCTGTTTTATTCAGATCCTGCGCGGTACAGTCCGCCAGCTTGCCCGGCAGCGCCGGCCCGCTGGTGAGCTTTTTACGCACCACCTTTTTGGCGGCCCGCATACGCCGCTGGGCGCTGGAGATCGCCAGTTCCGCCAGCAGTTCTGCGGTCTGGATATTCTGGTTCAGCCACAGGCTGAAAGCATCTTTTACTACACCAGAGACAAAGGCGGCGCACTGACGTGAAGAGAGGCGCTCTTTGGTCTGTCCGGCAAACTGCGGATCCTGCATCTTCACCGACAGCACATAGGCGCAGCGATCCCAGATATCTTCCGCAGAGAGTTTTACGCCGCGCGGCAGAATGTTGCGGTATTCGCAGAACTCGCGCATTGCATCCAGCAGCCCCTGACGCAGACCGTTGACGTGGGTACCGCCCTGCATGGTCGGGATCAGGTTCACGTAGCTTTCGGTCAGCAGCTCGCCGCCTTCCGGCAGCCACAGCAGCGCCCAGTCTACCGCTTCCACATCCCCGGCAAAGCTGCCGACAAAGGGTTTTTCCGGCAGCGTCGGCAGGCCATTCACGGCTTCGGAGAGATAGTCGGTCAGACCATCCTGGTAGCACCAGGTCTGTTCGGTATTGTTCAGCTTGTCTTTAAAGACAATCTCCACGCCGGGACAGAGCACCGCTTTGGCTTTCAGCAGGTGCGACAGGCGCGACACGGAGAAGCGCGGGCTGTCGAAGAAACGCTCATCCGGCCAGAAATGCACACGGGTGCCGGTGTTGCGTTTCGCCACGGTGCCGGTGACGGTGAGATCCTGCACCTTGTCGCCATTTTCAAACGCCATGTCATAGATTTCGCCGTTACGGCGCACCGTAACTTCGACACGTCTGGAGAGGGCGTTAACCACGGAGATCCCGACACCGTGCAGGCCGCCTGAGAACTGATAGTTTTTATTGGAGAACTTGCCGCCCGCGTGCAGACGGCACAGGATCAGTTCGACCGCAGGCACGCCCTCTTCCGGGTGAATATCCACCGGCATGCCGCGACCATCATCAATAACTTCCAGCGACTGGTCAGCGTGCAGAATCACTTCAACCCGCTTCGCGTGGCCGCCCAGCGCCTCATCGACGCTGTTATCAATCACTTCCTGACCCAAATGGTTGGGTCGCGTCGTATCGGTGTACATGCCCGGGCGACGGCGAACAGGCTCAAGGCCAGTCAGGACCTCAATGGCATCCGCGTTATAGTTCGATTGACTCATCGTAAATGTCTGATTAGAAAGATGAAATGGGGTGCGATTTCCGCATTACTCAGGGATGATTCAGACCCAGAAAGTCCAGAATCTGCGGGAAATGGCGCTCGAATCCAGTAAATGCATGATTGCCGCCCTCTTCTACCGTGTGCCGGCACGCGCTGTAATAGTCGAGCGCCTGACGATAATCGAGAACTTCATCGCCGGTCTGTTGCAGCAGCCAGAGTAAATCGGGCGCTTCCAGCGGTTCAATCTGCATTACTTTGAGATCGTAAATGTGGCGAGACTCTAACACATATTGCTGGCCGGTGTAGGGATTCTGATTTTCGCCCAGGAAATCCGCCAGCAGTTCAAACGGCCGTACCGCAGGATTGACGACCACCGCAGGCAGCATAAAGCATTGCGACAGCCAGGTGGCGTAGTAGCCGCCCAGCGATGAGCCGACCAGCCCCAGCGTTTCGCCGCTGCGGCTCAGCACCAGATCTTCCAGCATCGCGGCGGCATCGGCCGGGAAAGTGGGCAGCTGCGGCACGATCATCTCGATCGCCGGATGCTCCGCCTCCAGCCATTGCCGGAACTGCGTCGCCTTCGCCGACAGGGGCGAACTGTTAAACCCGTGCAGATAGAGCAAAGCCGCCACGCGTCAGTATCCTTCTGAGTCTAAATCAGGACGAAAAGCGTCGGTGTCGAGCCGGTTCACCTCGGTGTCGAGGCTGCCATCCGGATGCAGGGTAAACCAGCGCCAGCCCGGAGCCACGGTGTCGATGGTAAAGCTGGTGCAGTGTGGCTTGAACTGCACGCAGGTTGAAGGCGTCGCCAGCACCCGGCGGCCATGCCACGCCAGATCCAGCTCCTGATGAATATGCCCGCAGACCAGCGTCCGCGCCAGCGGGTGACGCTGCAGCACCGCGTCCAGCTGGTGAGAATTGCGCAGGCTGTGCTGATCGAGCCAGGTGCAGCCCGAGGCCAGCGGATGGTGATGCAGCAGGACCAGCGTATGCCGTTGCGGATAGCACCCCAGCGCATTGTCGAGCCACTCCAGCTGGTAGTCGCTCAGCATGCCGTGCGGCACCCCGGAAACCTGGCTGTCGAGCAGAACAATCTGCCACGCCTCACCCAGCAGTACCTGTTTATGGGCATTGATATGGGCGGCGGCCAGGGTATCGACCATCGCGGGCTGAAAATCGTGATTGCCGGGCAGCCAGACGCAGGGCCGGGGCAAACGTGAGATACCCTCAGCAAAATGCTGATAGGCTTCGGCAGAGTGATCCTGAGCGAGATCGCCGGTGGCGATGATCAGGTCGTAGTCGCGCTGTTGCGCGATAATCGCATCCAGCACCGCTTTGTAGCTCGACCAGGTGTTCACCCCAAGCAACGATTCATGTTTTCCCGCGAACAGGTGAGTATCCGTAATTTGTAAAATCCTGAATCCGGAACCGTTCGCCGCAGGAAGAGTTAGCAGGCTATCCAAAGCGTTTCCTTCGTCTCCACGCCATTTACCGCATTATACGCATCAGCAGACCGGAACTGCCATCGCGCCATGCGCCAGGCAGTAGCGCAGCCAGTCTGCGAGAAACTGGTTGATCTGATGTTTTTCATCGCGCTGATGCAGTTTTTTATTAGGATAATCATAGCGCGCTTTGAAACGATAGATCTGTTGCGTTGAACACACTTCGGCGACCATCGCATCGTGATAGAGCCGGACCGACATCGAAGGCAGGCTCCAGTAACTGACGGCAGGCGCGACCTGGCGAATCTCCACCAGCGTGGTGTAGCGGGTCGACTCCTGAATCGTCAGCTGGTAACGGGCGCCACTCACCTGATAGATCACCGATGCACCCGCCTCATCGTTGCGCGGCAGCAGGCGGCTTAGCTGGGCGAAATTGGTTTCGCAGAGCCGCATCATTTCGGGAAAGTCAGGGGTATAGCGCTGTTTCATTTTTGTATCCACTCTTCGCGTAGTTTTTCATGGTGCAACGCCAGCCATTGCAGGGCGATGACAGACGCCGCATTGTCGATTATCCCCTCTTCCACCCAGCGATAAGCCTGTTCGCGGCTCACCACATGGACAAGAATATCCTCATTCTCTTCCTCCAGACCATGGCATCCCTCTGCCTGGCTGGCATCCACTTCCCCAATCAGCACCGACAGACGTTCGCTGGTGCCGCCAGGGCTGGCCAGATAGCTCAGCATGGGCTTGATCCGGCCGACCGTTAATCCCGCCTCTTCGACGGCTTCGCGACGCGCCACCTGCTCGACCGTTTCGCCCGGCTCAATAATACCGGCGACCATCTCCAGCAGCCAGGGTGAGGCGCTGCTGTCATAAGCCGGGATGCGGATCTGCTCAATCAGCACCACTTCGTCGCGTAAGGGATCATAAGGTAGCAGCACGGCGGCATGTCCGCGCTCAAAAACTTCGCGCTGCACTTCGCCACTCATTTCGCCGTTAAACCGGCGGTGGCGGAAACGATAGCGCTCAATGGAAAAAAAACCGTCGTAGAGGGTTTCGCGTGCAATAATTTCTACATCGTTTTTTGTGAAAGTCACAGGGGATTTTTTTTCTTCCGTCATCATCAGGTTCCTTGTGCAGATTGGGATGGAGCGAAAAAAGCCTGTTACCCTGCTCCATGTAAGTGGTTCTTTATGAATTATTTACGTAAATTAGAGGGAGAAGGCACGTTCAGCCAACTTATCTCACAGTTGCCCTCTGCTAGAATCGGCGATAATTTTTTGGCTTACCCGGCAGCGCACCCACTGCAATTTGCTGCAACAAAAGGAATGCAAATGAAAAAACTGCTCCCATTTTTTATTGGGCTGAGCCTGGGCGGTTTCAGCTTCGCCAGCCAGGCCGAAGACCTGCTTCAGGTTTACCAGCAAGCGCGTCTGAGCAACCCGGATCTGCGCAGCGCCGCTGCCGATCGCGATTCTGCTTTTGAGAAGATCAACGAATCGCGTAGCCCACTGTTACCCCAGCTCGGCCTGGGTGCAGACTATACCTATAATAGCGGCTATCGCGATAACAGCGGTCTGCATTCCAACACCACCAGCGGCACACTGCAATTAACCCAGACCCTTTTCGATATGTCGAAATGGCGTGCGCTGACCCTGCAGGAAAAGACCGCCGGTATTCAGGATGTGACCTATCAGGTCGCGCAGCAGGATCTGATTCTGAAGACGGCGACCGCCTACTTCAACGTGCTGAAAGCGATTGATACCCTTTCTTACACCGAAGCGCAGAAACAGTCGATCTACCGCGAGCTGGATCAGACCACACAGCGCTTTAACGTAGGCCTGGTTGCCATCACCGACGTGCAGAACGCCCGCGCACAGTATGACAGCGTGCTGGCAAACGAAGTAACCGCCCGCAACGACCTGGATAACAACGTCGAGACGCTGCGTCAGATCACCGGCATGGATTACCTGTCGCTGGCCTCGCTGAGCATCGACCGCTTCAAAACTGACAAACCCGATGCGGTCAGCGCGCTGCTGAAGCAGGCGGAAAACCGCAACCTGTCGCTGCTCTCTGCGCGTCTGAGCCAGGATTTAGCGCGCGAGCAGATCCGCTACGCGGAAACCGGCCACATGCCCACGCTGGATCTCAAGGCGTCTACCGGCCTGTCTAACAGCAAATATGGCGGCAGCCGTGCGAACCAGAGTACCGGGTCAACCGACTCCATCACCGGTTCCAACCAGGTGGGTCTGAGCTTCTCTCTGCCACTCTACAGCGGCGGCAGCGTGACCTCGCAGGTGAAACAGGCGCAGTACAATTTCGTCAGCGCCAGCGAGCAGCTGGAGAGCGCACACCGCTCTGCGGTGCAGACCGTGCGTCAGTCGTTTAACAACGTGAACGCCTCTATCAGCAGCATCAGCGCCTACAAACAGGCGGTGGTCTCTGCGCAGAGTTCACTGGATGCGTCAGAAGCGGGCTATCAGGTGGGGACACGCACCATCGTTGATGTGCTGGATGCCACCACCGTGCTCTACAACGCGAAGCAGCAGCTCTCTGATGCGCGTTACAGCTACCTGATCAACCAGCTGAATATCAGTTACGCACTGGGAACGCTCAACGAGCAGAGCCTGCAGAAACTGAACAGCCAGCTGGGTAAAGAGATCCCGACCTCACCGGAAACGGTGGCACCGGAAAACGCGCAGCAGACCGCGCGTGTGGATAATGGCCCTGTGGCCACCGGTTCGTCTGAGGCAGCCCGCCCGGCGGCGCGTCGCAACAGCGGTAATCCTTTCGGTAATTAATCAGCAGACGGGCTGCTTTGCGGCCCGTCTCTCTGCTGAACGTATAACTAAGTAAAGATCCCTGCTGCATCAGGCCTTCAGCTTCAATTTTACCCCCCCATCCCCTATTCTATGCCCTACCTTTGGGCACAGGATAATCATAATGAAACGCACAAAATCTATTCGCTATGCCGCTTTTCGCAAGAGCTGGCAGGCACGCCATTTAACGCCCGTTGCGTTCGCCGTATCGGCCGTCTTTATGCTGGCTGGCTGTGAACAGAACGATGAAACGGTGTCGATGTACCAGAACGCGGATGACTGTTCGAAGGCCAATCCGGGTCAGAGCGCACAGTGCACCACCGCCTTCAATGAGGCCAAAAAAGAGGCGGAACGCACCGCGCCAAAATATGCCACGCGTGAAGACTGCGTTGCGGAATTTGGTGAGAATCAGTGTCAGCAGACACCGGCGCAGGCGGGCGTGGGCACCACCAATGCAGAATCTCAGCAGAGTGGCGGCAGCTTCTGGATGCCACTGATGGCGGGTTACATGATGGGCCGCATGATGGGCGGCGGTGCCGGCTTTGCGCAGCAACCGCTGTTCTCGCCTAAAACGGCCCGCAGCCCGGCCAACGGTCAGTTTGTGGATGCGTCCGGCCGCAACTATGGCGCGGCGACCTCCGGCAAAAGCATGACCGTGCCGCAAACGGCGCTGGCCCCGAAACCGGCGACCACCTCGACCATCACCCGCGGCGGCTTCGGTGAAACCGTGGCCAAACAGAACAGCATGCAACGCAGCAGCGCCACCGGCACCTCCAGCCGCTCAATGGGAGGCTGACGCCCCGATGGAACGCATTGCCATTTCAGAACGCCCCGGCTGGCGCGAAAAAGCCACCGAGTTCGGTTTTCGTTTTCACACCATGCATGGCGAACCCTACTGGTGTGAGGATGCCTATTACCAGTTCACGCTGGCGCAGATCGAACATCTGGAAGAGGTGACCGCGGAGCTGCATCAGATGTGCCTGCAGGTGGTGGAGAAAGTGGTCAACAGCGAGGCGCTGCTGACGAAATTCCGCATTCCTAAGCATACCTGGGACTTCGTGCGCGATTCATGGCGTCAGCGTCAGCCTTCGCTCTATTCGCGTCTCGATCTCGCCTGGGATGGAAAAGGCGAGGTCAAACTGCTGGAGAACAATGCGGACACGCCGACCTCGCTGTATGAAGCGGCTTTCTTCCAGTGGCTCTGGCTGGAAGATCAGCTCAACGCCGGTCAGTTACCCGCAGGCAGCGACCAGTTCAACAGCCTGCAGGAGAAGCTGATTGAGCGCTTCGCCGATCTGCATCAGCAGCACGGGTTTAACTGGCTGCACTTCGCCTGCTGCCGCGATACCGATGAAGATCGCGGAACCGTGCAGTATCTTCAGGATTGCGCCACCGAAGCGGGCCTGCCGAGTGAGTTTCTCTACATTGATGAGATTGGCCTGGGCGAAAAAGGGGAATTTACCGACGCTCAGGATCAGGTGATCAGCAACCTGTTCAAGCTCTATCCGTGGGAATTCATGCTGCGCGAAATGTTCTCAACCAAGCTGGGGGATGCTGGCGTGCGCTGGCTGGAACCGGCATGGAAGAGCATTATCTCAAATAAAGCGTTGCTGCCGATGCTGTGGGAGATGTTCCCGAATCACCCTAACCTGCTGCCCGCTTGGTTTGCAGAGGATGATGTTCCGCCGATGGAGAAATATGTGGTTAAGCCGCTGTTTTCCCGTGAAGGCGCTAACATCCGCATCGTGGAGAACGGTCAGGAGATCGCCCGGGTAGACGGGCCTTATGGCGAAGAGGGAATGATCGTCCAGCAGTTCCATCCGCTGCCAAAATTTGGCGACAGCTATACGCTGATCGGCAGCTGGCTGATTGACGATCAACCAGCGGGTATTGGTCTGCGCGAGGATCGTGACCTGATCACCCAGGATCTCTCCCGCTTCTATCCGCACGCCTTTATCGGCTGACGAAGCGCCGTTAACCCAAAATCGGGCGGGTGCCGGTCAGCCGGCCCGCCCGACTCTGCCCCTGCGCCCTGAGGTGCATCCGCGCGATGTTGTTCAGAAACGCCTGACGGCTTCTCCGGGCTGCAGGGCATGTTTATCCTCTGCGCCCGATCTTCTGCTTAACCGACCTGAACCGACAACATGCTGATGGCCCCCATCTCGATTCCGTCAACCGGAATGGTGATGGCGTCATCCGGCTGACGTGTGCCCAGCACATAGAGCAGCGGCAGATAGTGCTCAGGCGTCGGATTGGCGAGCGCGGCATCAGGATGATCCATAAAGTTCACCAGCGGATGTGATGCGGCATCGCTCTGGACCGCCAGGTTATCGCGAACGAACTGTTCAAACCCGCTGGCCCAGGGATAGACCTCACTGCTGCCGTTCCAGTGCGCCTGACGCAGGTTATGCACCACGTTGCCGCTGGCAACAATCATCACGCCCTGATCGCGCAGCGCAGCCAGTTTGCGGCCCATCTCAAAATGCCATGCCGCCGGTCGGGTACCATCGATGCTGAGCTGCACCACCGGAATATCGGCATCCGGATACATCTTTATCAGGACGCCCCAGGAACCGTGATCCAGTCCCCAGTCGTGATCCAGCGTCACCGCCACCGGCGCTAACTGCGCCACCAGCTGCTGCGCCAGCTCAGGCGAACCCGGTGCCGGATAGCGCGTATCAAACAGCGCCTGCGGAAATCCTCCGAAATCATGAATGGTTTTCGGCTGCGCCATCGCGGTGACGGCAGTGCCGCGCGTGTACCAGTGCGCTGAAACCGCAATAATCGCACGCGGACGCGGCAGCGTGTCGCCCGCCTGACGCCACGCGGCGGTATAGCGGTTCTCTTCAAGGGCATTCATCGGGTTGCCATGGCCCAAAAACAGCGCTGGCATGCGTAACTGACTCATTCGTGTACTCCGGGATCCGGTGATTTAATGGTCACTACGATACGCGCATTGATGCCGGGATCACGCGGATAAGCATGATGGAGATCATCAGGAAATTTGAATGAAATAAACGGGGTAATATTAAGCGGCTGGCTGACCGCGGGAAGAGACGGAAAGCGCGACAACAGCGGGAGCCGAAACAAAAACAGGCCCGCAGGAGGCCTGTTTTAGGGCAGCAGATGACTCAGCTGGCGTGACGGGTTTCGTGCGTGCGACGCCAGGCGATCAGGTCTTCAATCGTGACGACCGGCATCTGATGCTGACGGGCAAACGCAATCGCTTCAGGCGCATGCGCCATGGTGCCATCGTCGTTGGTCAGTTCACACAGGACACCGGCGGGCTTAAAGCCTGCGAGCGTGACCAGATCGATGGTCGCTTCTGTGTGGCCGCCACGGGTCAGCACCCCACCTTCGCTGGCGCGCAGCGGGAAGACGTGACCAGGACGATGCAGATCGGCCGGCTTTGCATCATCGGCAATCGCCGTGCGGATGGTGGTGATGCGATCCTGCGCGGAAACGCCGGTGGTGACACCCTCTGCCGCTTCGATGGTCACGGTAAAGCCGGTGCCAAAGGAGCTGGTGTTGTTTTCCACCATCATCGGCAGATCGAGCTGCTGGCGACGCTCTTCCGTCAGGCAAAGGCAGACGATGCCGCTGCCGTGACGAATCGTCAGCGCCATCTGTTCAACAGTCATGGTTTCTGCGGCGAAGATCATGTCGCCTTCGTTTTCACGATTTTCATCGTCGAGTACCATCACACCACGACCCTCACGCAGGGCGGCGATAGCACGTTCTACACGCTGTTCAGGCGTGCCAAATTCAGAAAGTAGCGTCTGATTCATGGTAATAAAAACCTTTATATGTATGGGTTACCAGAATCAGGGCGTGCTTAGGAGTGACGTCAAAAAGACGTGGCAATAACGTGAAGCAGACACAATTGTCCGACAGATGTCGTTACCCTCTCCCATCCGGACTGTAACCGTCGGCCCCGGAATTACACCGGATCTGCTGACCTTTATCCCGCATTTCAGTGGGATAAAGCGCTCGCGGGCTTTCAGCCGAAGCTGATTTACCGCCGGTGGGGAATTGCGCCCCGCCCTGAGAATAAGCTCTTCAACTATAACGCCGAATGTTTGAAGCGGCAATCATCAATAGCGCAATTGCTTTTGCATTTCCTGCGTTACGGATTTGAGGTTTATCCTTTTCATTTCTGGCATTACACTTAACACTTATTACGTTGGTAAACACGCTGACACAGCTCCCCGTAACCAGGAAATCATCATGATCGACACGAAAAAAATTGAACACCTTGCCCGTCAGGTTCACGACGCGATGCCGAAAGGTGTTCGTGAGTTTGGGGATGATGTCGAAAAGAAAATTCGTCAGGTTCTTCAGGCGCAGCTGACCCGGATGGATCTGGTCAACCGTGAAGAGTTTGATGTGCAGACGCAGGTCTTGCTGCGTACGCGGGAGAAGCTGGCGGCGCTGGAACAGCGTCTGGCGCAGCTGGAAAGCCAGGGCGCCTCAGCCGGTACGCCGCCAGCGGCAGCCGCTTCAGCCACCTCCACCGTGACCCCGGCGGCTGCGGTAGCGACCTCACCTGCGGTCTCTCCGCCACCGGTTGCCGACGTGGTGAAACCTGTGCCGGATAACAAGTCCGAATAAGTGTTCAGGCGGGAGCCTGGCGGCTCCCGCTCAGACGTGGCCTCAGCTGCCGCGAATGGTTTTGATAATGTTGGTGGTCGAGATACCGTCTTCAAAGTTCAGTACCTGCACATCACCGCCATTGGCCCACACTTCTTTGCTGCCAGCGATATCTTCCGGCTTGTAATCCCCGCCTTTTACCAGCAGGTCCGGCAGAATAGAGGCAATCAGGCGCTGCGGGGTGTCCTCTTCAAACACCACAACCCAGTCGACCGCTTCCAGCGCGCCAAGCACGATCATCCGGTTTTCCTGTGGATTGACCGGACGGCTTTCTCCTTTCAGACGTTTTGTCGAAGCATCGCTGTTGACCGCGACGATCAGCCGGTCGCCCAGCTTGCGGGCGTTGGCGAGGTAGGAGACATGCCCGGCATGCAGGATGTCGAACACGCCATTGGTCATCACCACTTTCTCGCCACGGCGACGGGCCATTTCGACGGCGGCTTTCAGCTGCGCTTCTGTCATGATGCCAAAGCCCTGCTCCGGACGGGCGTGGATCGCATTCTCCAGCTCGACGGTGCTGACGGTCGATGTACCCAGTTTCCCCACCACCACACCGGCGGCGGCATTGGCCAGGAAACAGGCCTCTTCCAGCGAGTCACCCGCCGCCAGCGCTGCTGCCAGCACGCCAATCACCGTATCGCCGGCACCGGTCACGTCATACACTTCCTGCGCCTGCGTCGGCAGATGCAGAGGTGCTTTGCCTGGCTGCAGCAGCGTCATGCCATTTTCGGAACGGGTGACCAGCAGCGCGGCGAGGTCAAAATCAGCAATCAGCTGCATCCCGCGCGCCACGATCTCCTCTTCGCTTTTGCACTTGCCGACGACGGCTTCAAACTCAGAGAGGTTCGGCGTCAGCAGCGTCGCGCCACGGTAGCGGGCGAAATCGGTGCCTTTCGGGTCGATCAGGACCGGCACCTTCGCCTCGCGCGCCAGGGTAATCATGGTCTGCACGCTGCTCAGCGCGCCTTTGGCATAATCGGAGAGCACCAGCGCACCCGCCGCGGCCAGGGATTCACGCATTTTCTGGTGAATCGGCTCCGGATCAACCTGCTCAAACCCCTCTTCAAAATCAAGGCGGATCAGCTGCTGGTTGCGGGAAAGCACGCGCAGTTTGGTAATCGTCGGATGGCTTTTTACCGCGACAAAGTCACAGTGAACGTTGACGTCTTTCAGCGTGGTACTCAGCACGCGCGCCGCATCATCTTCCCCGGTCAGGCCAATCAGGCGTGACGCGGCACCGAGTGCTGCAATGTTCATCGCCACGTTCGCCGCCCCGCCAGGACGCTCTTCAACCGTGTCCACTTTCACCACCGGCACCGGTGCCTCAGGGGAGATACGGCTGGTTGGGCCATACCAGTAACGATCCAACATTACATCGCCAACAACCAGCACTGAGGCTTGGCCGAACGCGGGCAGAGTCACTTTCATTCCAGACACTCCAGACTGCATTAAAAATAGTGCGCGGATGATAGCACAGTTGCGAATGGTGCTATCAGCATCACGCCAGGATAGAGGACGGCGCGACCAGCCAGCGTTGCCAGCTGTTCAGCACTGTCTGCCGCTCCGCTGCAAACGCCTCTGGCTCAACGTGGCCAGGCAGTTCCTGCAGGGCGCGATGATGCAGTGCGTCGCGCAGCGTCACATACGCCTGCGTCAGGGCCTGCGCTTCATCGGCAGGCATTTTTTCAAACGTCGCCATCAGCTCAAAAATGCGCACGTTATCAGACCAGCGCGTCAGCGCCGGCTGCTCGGCGGCGTAGCGTAAGACAAGATATTGGGCGATGAATTCAATATCCGTGATGCCGCCCTCGTCGGCTTTAATATCCCAGCGGCCTTTGTGTTTGTTGCTGAGGTGAGCGCGCATCTTTTCACGCATCTCGCGCACTTCGGTCTGCAGAACCCCGGCGGGACGCGGCAGCGAGAGGATCGCCAGACGGATCGCGTTAAAACGCTGGCTCAGTGCCGTTTCTCCAAAGACCACACGCGCACGAACCAGCGCCTGATGCTCCCAGGCCCAGGCTTCACTGCGCTGATACTCCTCAAACGCCTCAAAGGTGCTGACCAGCATCCCCGCTGCGCCGGAAGGACGTAGCCGCGCATCGACCTCATAGAGAATCCCGGACGAGGTGCGGGTGCTGAACAGATGCATGATGCGCTGGGCGAGGCGCAGATAGAACTGACGGCCATCGATGCTGCGCTCCCCTTCGGTCACGGCATCGGCCGGGCAGTCGTGCAGGAAGACCAGATCGAGGTCGGAACTGTAACCCAGCTCCCAGCCCCCCAGTTTTCCGTAGCCCAGCACCGCGAATCCGCGCTCATGTTCATTGACCAGATGCGAAGGACGACCGTAGCGCTGCACCATCATATGCCACGCCTGACGCACCACGGATTCGATGATCGCCTCCGCCAGCCAGGTAAGATGATCGCTGACTTTCATTACCGGCAGCGTGCCGGCGATGTCTGCAGCCGCAATCCGCAGATGCTGTGCCTGCTTGAACTGCCGTACCGCTTCCAGCTGCTGCTCTTCATCTTCCGCTGGGATGCGCAGCAGATACTGCCGCAGCTCATCGCGGTAGGCATCGGTGGCGGTCGGCTGATAAAGCGTGGCCGGATCGAGCAGTTCATCCAGCAGCAGCGGATAGCGTGCCAGCTGGCTGGCGACCATCGGGGAGGCGGCGCACAGGCGAATCAGGTGGCGCAGCGCACCGTGATATTCGGTCAGCAGCTCCAGATAGGTACTGCGCGTCAGCACACCAAGCAGCAGCGGAGTCAGGCGGCTGAGCGTGACCGCCGCATCGTCACGCGGGCAGACCTCGCTCAGCAGGCGCGGCATCAGCTGATCCAGCGCCTGACGGCCACGCGGCCCGATGGTGCGCCGGTTGATATCCTGACGAAACGCCTCCAGCGTCTGATGCAGCGTCTGACGGTGATCGTCGCTCAGCTGCGGCACCAGCGGCGCCAGCTCGTTATCCTCCAGCTGGTCCTGCCACAGCACCTGAAACTCTGCCAGCTCGCGCTGATCGTCGATATCGGGGGTGTCTTCGCCAATCAGCTCATCAAAGATGGCCCGCACCGCCGCCATCTGGCTGTCGAGCTGAGTCATCAGCGCCGCCCAGTCGGCGCACGCCATCGCCCACGCCAGCCGTGCGCGATGCAGGTCATCCTCCGGCAGGGTCTGGGTCTGTTCGTCGCCCAGACTCTGCAGCAGGTTTTCCAGCCGTCGCAGGAAGAGATAGGCTTCGCGCAGCGCATCGACCTGATCCGCTGGCAGCAGTGCCAGGGTTTTGATCGCCTCCAGCGTCGGCAGCAGCGCGCGTAACTGAAGTGAGCGCTCACGCCCACCACGAATCAGCTGGAACACCTGCACGATAAATTCGGTTTCGCGGATGCCGCCTGCGCCCAGCTTGATATTGTTTTTCAGTCCGCGCCGCCGGACCTCCCGGCTGATCATCCCTTTCATGTTGCGCAGCGACTGGATCACGCTGAAATCGATATAGCGACGATAGACAAAGGGCCGCAGCATCTGCTGCAGCTCCAGGCTCCAGCGGTCGTGATCGTCCCCCATCAGGCGCGCCTTCACCATCGCGTAGCGCTCCCAGTCACGACCCTGCTCCTGATAGTAATCTTCCAGCGCGGCAAAGCTCATCACCAGCGGGCCACTGTCGCCGAACGGCCGCAGCCGCATATCCACCCGATAGACAAAACCATCCATTGTGGGCTGATCCAGCACCCTGATCAGCCGCTGGCCCATGCGGGTGAAGAACTGAGCGTTGTCCAGCTCGCGCCTTCCGCCGCGCGTGGTGCCATTCTCCGGCCAGGCAAAAATCAGGTCGATGTCAGAGGAGAAGTTGAGTTCTCCCCCGCCCAGCTTGCCCATGCCGAGGATCAGCATCGGCTGCGCTTCGCCCTCCGCATTGCAGGGCGTGCCAAAGTCCTGGCAGCACGCCTGCCAGACCCAGTCACGCGCCCGGCTAATCAGCACTTCGGCCAGCAGGCTGAGCTGTTGCAGGCTCTGTTCGGTGGTGGCGTGCCGCAGCGCCTGCATCCACGCGATACGCACCAGCATCCGGCGGCGAAACAGCCGCAGCTCCCGCATCAGGTCCGCTTCGCTGTCGATGCCGCTCAGGGCCTGATTCAGCCACTCCGGATAGTGCTGATATTCGTCGGGCTGAGGCGGCTGGTCCCGCATCGTCTGCCACCAGTCGGGATGTTGTTGCAGGTTTTCCAGAACAAAATCGCTGAACGCCAGTCCGGCGGCCTGCTCCGCGCTGAGCGAACTCAGCGGCACCTCAAGCAGTCGGGCGGCCTTTTCCGCCTGGTCGCGAAGCAACGCGGGAAGTGCTGACAACATAACTCCCTCCTTAGATGGCAAGACGTAATGCCCGTCAGCGGCCAGCGCCGCTGGTGAGCCAGAATGGTGACTGTTTCAGCGCCTGCGTGGCCAGCCAGGCTAAACCGGACAACTGCTTCTCGTGGATGGCGGAAAGCAGTTGCTGCCAGGGTTCGAGCCAGGCCATCACGATTTCGGCGGGATAGGATCCGGCCAGCAGATGCACCGTCAGCAGCTGACGCGCCAGCCGGGTCGCCTTATCCTGATATTCGTTTGGCTGCCTGACCGTAGCGAAGGTCTCGCGCAGATCGGCATTGACGCGGCTCAGCATAATGTCGCTGAAGCGCTTGAAGGAGCCCTGCAGCTTGGCCTCGCCTTTGGCGTCAACCCACTGACGCCACTGCGATTCAGCCAGCCAGTGCGTCAGCGCCAGCTGCGTCTCTACCGACAGAGAAGATAAGCAGAACGCGGACGCCTCCTGCTCTTCATTTACCAGCGTCTCTTCCAGGGTGGTCAGCTGCTGACGCAGCGCGCTGCTGGCTTTGCGTGGCACCAGCGCACCGAACAGGCTGAACGCCTGGCGCAGCAGATCCAGCGCTTCACGCACCGCATCCTGCGCCGCCGCATTGCCACGCAGCCAGACCTCTTCATGATACTGCCAGTGCTGGAGACCCGCCGACATCGCAGCGATCATGCCCTGTTCGACGGTAGCTTTGGCACCCGCCTTCAGCAGCGGAAACGCCACTATCTGGCGCGGCGGATTGCCCTGCGCCAGCTGATAGCCGCGGGCCGCCTTGCTCAGGTTCCCCATACGCAGCCCACCCAGCGCCACCAGATCCTGCGCAAAAGCCAGCAGATCCTGGCGTTCGCCGCGTTTCAGCTCCAGTTCGATCTCGCACAGCGGTTCGCTCAGCTCGCCCGCCGTCACTTCGCCCTGATCAAAGGCCACTTCGATGTCGCTGTTGCCGCTGGTAATCAGCCAGACTTCGCGCTGAAAGTGGGTGGTGAACAGCGGCTGTAAACGCTGCTGCAGCGCCGCGACGTCGGTGCCCGGTGGCCAGATCGCCTCGGGCAGGCGCGCGATGTCCAGCACCGGCTCGCTGAGATCGACATTATATTCCGGGCGCTGATGCAGTCCGCCGAGCGTCTGCCCCGCCGCTTTCAGCGTCATCTCATAACGCTGGTCAACGCCACGGATGCGTAATCCCATATCCCAGCGCCGCAGCTGGTTATCGTCGGTTTCGAAATAGATGTTGGTCAGCTCGCGCGCAGCCTGATGCTGATGCGGCAGCGTGGAGAGTCGTTCAGCCAGTTTCCCGGCTGCCTGTGATGTTGCAATGAACTTTAGTTCGATTTCGATGGTCATAATTTTTTATTCACTACGCCGCTGGCACTTAAGAGGGTGTTTCCTGCATATTTCAGGCGATTATCAGCAGGTTACTTACGCTGTCGCCTGGAGGGCAAGGGGTTATCAGGCGAAGATTAATGCACAGAAGCCGCGCTGTCTCTGCTTTCTTTGTTCTTTCGCAGACCTTTTCGCACTCTCATGAGACCAGGATAGTTCTCATTCAGATTTATGTGAGGCCTCTCCAGACTGTGCCGGTAAATTTTAGTCAGACTAAGCCAAACGAAATCGAATGAAAAAAATCACACTTGCTGGACTCACTTTGCTGGCCCTCAGCACCCTTGCACCTGCCCATGCCGACGAAAAACGCTACGTTTCTGATGAACTCTCGACCTGGGTCCGCAGCGGGCCGGGCGACCAGTTTCGCCTGCTCGGTAAGCTGAACGCCGGGGAAGAGGTGCAGCTGCTGCAGACCAACAATGACACGCATTATGGCCAGATCCGTGATTCAGAAGGCCGCACGACCTGGATCCCGCTCTCCCAGCTCAGCGCCAGTCCGAGCCTGCGTACCCGTGTGCCGCAGCTTGAGCAGCAGGTCAAAGACCTGACGGCGAAACTGGATAACATCGACAACAGCTGGAACCAGCGCACCGCAGAAATGCAGAACAAAGTCGCCAGCAGCGATGGCGTGATCAACGGCCTGAAAGGCGAAAACCAGAAGCTGAAAAATGAGCTGATCGTGGCGCAGAAGAAAGTCAGCGCGGCGAACGTTCAGCTGGATGACAAGCAGCGCACCATCATCATGCAGTGGTTTATGTATGGCGGCGGCGTGCTGGGCGTCGGCCTGCTGCTGGGCCTGTTGCTGCCGCACATGCTGCCGCGTCGCAAGAAAAGCGATCGCTGGATGAACTGACACCCTTTCGCCGGATTGAAACAGGGGATCTTCTGATCCCCCCTTTGGCATGTCTGCAATCCGGGGAATCTGTGCAACAATGAAATGAGATGCATTGCCGATTTCAGGCGCAGGACACGCCCGGCGTGCAGGTCATTTCTTTTTCTCTGGAGTTTTCGTGAAGACGTTTTTAGTTGGCGGTGCGGTGCGCGATGCGCTGCTGAATCTGCCCGTGACAGACAAAGACTGGGTGGTGACGGGCGCCACGCCTGAGGCCATGCTTGAGCAGGGCTACCAGCAGGTCGGTCGTGATTTTCCCGTTTTCCTGCATCCCAAAAGCCGCGAAGAGTATGCGCTGGCGCGGACCGAGCGGAAAAACGGGAAAGGCTACACCGGGTTTGTGACCTGGTCTGCGCCCGACGTGACGCTGGAGCAGGACCTGCAGCGCCGCGATCTGACCATCAATGCGATCGCGCAGGATGAAAACGGCGACCTGGTCGATCCTTATCATGGCCAGCGCGACATGGCGCTGCGCCTGCTGCGCCACGTCTCTGACGCCTTCAGCGAAGATCCGCTGCGGGTGCTGCGGGTCGCCCGCTTTGCCGCGCGCTTTGCTCACCTTAACTTCCGTATCGCCCCGGAAACCCAGCAGCTGATGCAGCAGATGGCCGAGAGCGGCGAGCTGTCGAATCTCACTGCGGAACGGGTCTGGAAAGAGACGGAAAAGGCGCTCGGCAGCCGCAATCCGCAGGTCTATTTTCAGGTGCTGCGGGACTGCGGTGCGCTGAAGGTGCTCTTCCCGGAGCTGGATAACCTGTTTGGCGTGCCTGCGCCGATCCGCTGGCATCCGGAGATCGATACCGGCGTACACACGCTGATGACGCTCGCGATGGCGGCCGCCCTCTCCGGGGAGATTGATGTGCGCTTCGCCACGCTGTTCCATGATGTCGGCAAGGCGCTGACGCCGCCCGCGCTGTGGCCCAGCCATCACGGTCACGGTCTGGCCGGCGTGCCGCTGGTCGCGGCGCTCTGCCAGCGGCTGCGCGTGCCGAATGCGATGCGTGACCTGGCGCTGATCGTCACCGAGTTTCACGACATCGTGCACACCATTGAGCGGCAATCTCCGGCGTCGCTGGTGGGGCTGTTTGACCGGATCGATGCCTGGCGTAAGCCGCAGCGTGTTGAGCAGATGGCGCTGACCAGCGAAGCGGATGCGCGCGGACGCGCCGGACTGGAGAGCATGGCCTATCCGCAGGGCGACTATCTGCGACGGGCGTTTGCCCTGGCTCAGGCGGTGCCGACGAAAGCGGTGATCGAGGCGGGCTTCAAAGGGGCGGAAGTTCGGGAGGAGTTAACGCGACGGCGCATAACGGCCGTTGCGCAGGGTCTGGCGTTCGGGCAACCTGACTAGCAGGCTGCCCTGAGGTTTACATGAAGAGCGCGTAAACCGCAGCCGCCACGATAAAGCGGTAGATGGCGAACGAGACAAAGGAGATGCGCTTGATCAGCTCCAGGAAGACTTTAATCGCAATCATCGCCACGATAAACGCCGTGACAAAGCCCACGGCGAACATCGGGAAGTCTGCCATCGTCAGGAAGCCGATACTCTTATAGAGATCCAGTACGGTGGCCCCCATCATCATCGGCACCGCCAGGATGAAGGAGAACTCGGACGCGGCGTAGCGGCTCACGCCCATCAGCATCCCGCCAGAGATGGTGGCACCGGAGCGGGAGAAGCCCGGCCACAGCGCCAGGCACTGGAAACAGCCAATCATAAACGCCTGGCGATAGGTGATGTCATCGACGCCTACCGCTTTCGGCTGTTTAGGCTTGAGGAATTCCGCCGCCAGCAGCAGCACACCACCGACCACCAGGGCGTACATCACGTTAATCGGGTTAAACAGGGTTTTAATCTGATCGTGCAGCACCAGACCGATCACCACCGCCGGAATCATCCCCAGCAGGATGTGGATCAGCGACAGACGTCCGGTACCCACACCTTCGTGTCTGACTTCACCAAAATGGATGCCGATCAGGCCAAACAGACGACGCCAGAACATCACCACGACGGCCAGAATCGAACCTAACTGGATTACCACTTCAAAGGTCTCGGCTTTTTCACCCTCAAAGCCCAGCAGGTGACCCACTATAATCATGTGGCCGGTGGAAGAGACCGGTAAAAACTCGGTCAGCCCTTCCACAATGCCCAGGATTGCAGCAACCCAAAGCTGATGAATATCTGCCATCAAATGTTCCCTCTATCTGTTTCAAAACCATTAAAAAGGCGGTAGCCCGTTGCTATCGCCTTAAATATGCCGCGCCCAGCCTGAATTAAACCTTAAGGTTCTGCCCTTTTTCGCCTGCTGTAACGAAACGGCTCACGCTATGACAGACAGTAATTTGGTTTGGTTTCATTGTGATGGCAATCACATCCAGATTATTTAGGAATAGTCCCGCGCTCAATTCGCACGCCAACCTGCGCCGCCTGGGCCACCGCGCCCGGTTTGCTGACCTTTATACGCACGCCAGGCGAACTGAAACGGTTCATCAACAGATCCGCGATTTCTTCAGCGACCCGCTCCACCAGCGCAAAACGGCTGCCGTTCAGATGGGTCAGGATCGCCGATGCGACATCGGCATAGCTGAGGCAGTCGCTGACGTCGTCGCTGCGGGCCGCCTGACGGTTATCCCAGGCCATTTCGACATCGAGCACCAGCTTCTGCTGGATGCCCTGTTCCCAGTCGTAAACGCCAATGGTGGTGAACACCGTGAGTTGTTCTATAAATACGATATCCATGATGAGAGTCTCTGTTTTTGGCTGAGCCGGATACCACTTCCGGCGGATTATGCGTATTATCCACGGTTGATGAGATCAAAACGACCCTAAAGGGAACGGTACGGTGTTATGAGTGCTTTCGCGCTTGGTATGATTATTTTCGCGTATCTTTGCGGCTCGATTTCCAGTGCGATTCTGGTCTGCAAACTCGCAGGCCTGCCCGATCCCCGCACACAGGGTTCCGGTAATCCGGGCGCCACCAACGTCCTGCGTCTGGGCGGTAAAGGCGCCGCCGCCAGCGTACTCGTGTTTGATGTGCTGAAAGGGATGGTGCCGGTCTGGCTGGCGTACCTGATGCACGTGACGCCGTTCTATCTTGGTCTGACGGCGATTGCCGCCTGTCTGGGTCACATCTATCCGGTCTTCTTTCACTTCCGCGGTGGCAAAGGGGTGGCGACGGCGTTCGGTGCTATTGCGCCAATTGGCTGGGACCTGACCGGTCTGGTGACCGGCACCTGGCTGCTGACGGTGTTACTGAGTGGCTACTCCTCGCTGGGCGCGATTGTCAGCGCACTGATCGCTCCCTTCTACGTCTGGTGGTTCAAACCGCAGTTTACCTTCCCGGTGTCCATGCTCTCCTGCCTGATCCTGCTGCGTCATCACGACAATATTCAGCGGCTGTGGCGGGGACAGGAAGGCAAGATCTGGAAGCGTAAGAAGAAATCGCAGCCGTAACGTTGCAGATAAGCGGTGGTGTGTGGCCATGCCTGAACAGAAATCAGGGGCAGTCTGGCAGGAGGCAAAAGCCGCGCACCCCGTAACCGGACCCGCGCGTTGCCTGAGATGAAAACGCCTGACGTTTTTCGCCAGGCGTTGCATTTCTCTTCTGATCCGATTTTCCGCGCGTTGCGCTTATCCGTTGCGGACAGCCGCGTGAAAGCCGATCCTCAGATAGCAGGCAGTTCTGCCAGCGGCCAGCGTGGTCGCACACTGACACTCAGCTCGCCGCGCGTACCGCCTTTTAACCGCACCATGCCCGCATACGCGATCATCGCACCGTTATCGGTACAGAACGCCGGACGGGCGTAGAAGACTTCACCGCCACGCTTCTGCATCATGACCGCCATCTGCTCACGCAGCGTGCGGTTGGCGCTGACGCCTCCCGCAATCACCAGACGCTTAAAGCCGGTCTGATCCAGCGCACGCTTACACTTGATCGACAGCGTATCCACCACCGCATCTTCAAAGGCGCGGGCGATGTCTGCGCGGGTCTGCTCGTCGTCAGGATTGGCGCGGATGGTATTGGCGGCAAAGGTTTTCAGGCCGGAGAAGCTGAAATCCAGCCCCGGACGGTCGGTCATCGGGCGCGGGAAGGTAAAGCGCCCTGCCGTCCCCTGCTGCGCCATCTTCGACAGCATCGGCCCGCCCGGATAATCCAGCCCCAGCAGCTTCGCCGTTTTGTCGAACGCTTCACCCGCAGCATCGTCGATCGATTCGCCCAGCAGTTCATATTCACCGACGCCGGTGACGCCAATCAGCTGTGTATGTCCGCCCGACACCAGCAGCGCCACAAACGGAAATTCCGGTGGATTCTCTTCCAGCATCGGCGCCAGCAGGTGGCCTTCCATATGGTGAACCGGCACGGCAGGCACTTTCCAGGCAAACGCCAGCGCGCGGCCAATGGTTGCGCCGACCAGCAGCGCACCGACCAGCCCCGGCCCGGCGGTGTACGCCACCGCGTCGATCTGCTGCGGCGTCAGATTCGCCTCTTTCAGCGCCGCCTGAATCAGCGGCACGGTTTTCCGCACGTGATCACGTGAGGCCAGTTCCGGCACCACACCGCCGTAGTCGGCATGCAGTTTTACCTGGCTGTAGAGTTGGTTTGCCAGTAATCCGGCCTCATCGTCATAGATTGCGATGCCGGTTTCATCGCACGATGTTTCAATACCCAGAATTCGCATTGCATCACCTCATTCTTGCGGCGCGCAGTTTATCACAGCAATGGGATGAGCAGCGCGGGCATCCGGCGTAAAAAGTCATTTTCTGTCGGCTAAAGAGTGCGCTATACTCCCGCCCCTGGAAAAACCGGCAGCCGCACAGGCAAACGCTCCTGTTGGTTTCAAATTATCCATGGTGCTTTACAAACCGACGCGAGTTGGAGTAAAATGCTGCACCATTTTGAAATGTGCTGGCGCCGCAGTCAGCAGCAAAACCGAATTTTATCGAGGTGAGAGTTACATGCCGGTAATTAAAGTACGTGAAAACGAGCCATTTGACGTAGCACTGCGTCGCTTCAAGCGTTCTTGCGAGAAAGCAGGCGTTCTGGCTGAAGTTCGTCGTCGTGAGTTCTATGAAAAACCGACTACCGAACGTAAGCGCGCTAAAGCGTCAGCAGTTAAGCGTCACGCCAAGAAACTGGCTCGCGAAAACGCACGCCGCACTCGTCTGTACTAAGTCGTTCCGGAGGTTCGCCTCCATTGCGTGATTCACGCAGACAGAGTCAAGTAAAAGGCCGTGCTTTCCGAAAGGAAGCGCGGCTTGTTGCCGTTTATGAGCTGAAAATCTGGGGCGTATGGCTGGACGAATTCCACGCGTATTTATCAACGATTTACTTGCCCGCACGGATATCGTGGATCTTATCGATGCCCGCGTTAAGCTGAAAAAGCAGGGTAAGAATTTCCATGCGTGCTGTCCTTTCCATAATGAAAAAACGCCCTCCTTCACCGTAAACGGCGAAAAGCAGTTCTATCACTGTTTCGGCTGTGGTGCCCACGGTAACGCTATCGACTTTTTAATGAACTTCGACCGACTGGAGTTTGTTGAAACGATTGAAGAGTTAGCCACTTCCCACGGTTTAGACGTGCCTTACGAAGCAGGCAGCGGGCCGAGCCAGATGGAACGCCATCAGCGCCAGAGCCTGTACCAGCTGATGGAGAGCCTGAACGGCTTTTATCAGCAGGGTCTGCAGCAGTCCAGCGCACAGCCTGCACGCGACTATCTCGACCGTCGCGGCCTGAGCGCCGACGTCATCAGTCATTTCGCTATCGGTTACGCGCCTGCCGGCTGGGATAACGTTCTCAAACGTTTCGGTAAGCAGACGGAAGATCGCGAGTCATTGATGGAAGCGGGCATGCTGGTCAGCAATGACAAAGGCCGGACCTATGACCGGTTTCGCGACCGCATCATGTTTCCGATTCGCGATAAGCGAGGCCGCGTCATCGGTTTTGGCGGCCGGGTACTGAGTAACGAAACGCCGAAGTATCTGAACTCGCCGGAAACACCCATTTTCCATAAAGGCCGCCAGCTCTATGGCCTTTATGAAGCGGTCAAGAACCATCCTGAACCTGCCCGCCTGCTTGTGGTTGAAGGATACATGGACGTGGTGGCGCTGGCGCAGTACGGCATAGATTATGCGGTCGCGTCCTTAGGCACCTCCACCACCGCTGAACACATTCAGTTGCTGTTTCGCAGCACCGATACGGTCATCTGCTGTTACGACGGCGACCGCGCTGGCCGCGAAGCCGCATGGCGTGCCCTTGAGACCGCATTGCCTTACATGAATGATGGTCGTCAGCTACGCTTTATGTTTTTACCCGATGGTGAAGACCCGGATACGCTGGTACGCAAAGAGGGTAAAGCCGCCTTCGAAGCGAGGATGGAGCAGGCGATGCCGCTCTCTTCGTTTTTATTTGATAGCCTGCTGCCGCAGGTGGATCTGAGCTCACGCGACGGAAAAGCGCGCCTGAGCACGCTGGCTTTACCGCTGATTACCCAGATCCCCGGCGAGACCCTGCGTATTTACATGCGTCAGGAGCTGGGGAACAAGCTGGGGATCCTCGATGACAATCAGCTTGAAAAGCTGATGCCGAAGCAGGCTGCCAGCGGTGCTGCGCCGGTCGCGCCACCGCTTAAACGGACGACCATGCGCGTGCTTATCGCCCTGCTGGTGCAGAATCCGCAGCTGGCCTCGATGGTGCCCTCGCTGGATGGCCTGTCTGAGTCGAAAATGCCGGGCCTGCCGCTCTTTATCGAGTTAGTGGGCCGTTGTAACGAGAATCCTGGATTGACCACCGGGCAGCTACTAGAGTTATATCGCGGGACAAATTTTAGTCAGACGCTTGAAACGCTGGCGATCTGGAACCACATGATAGTAGATGAGGAAGCCGAAGCGGTGTTTCAGGACTCGCTGGCCAGCATCTATGATTCTGCGCTTGAAGAGCGACTGGAGTTCCTGATTGCGCGTGAACGTATCCAGGGACTTACCGCCGATGAGCGCCGTGAGCTCTGGACGCTCAGCCAGGCGTTCGCCAGAAAATAAGTTTTAACACGCTGCCCGCGGTGAATGCGGGCAGCCTGTCTGTTTGAGGATCAGGGTTGCCGTTTCGCTCACGTGCGTTTTTACCGGAGCTGAAATAGCGCCGCCGTATAGGCCGTTGACGCAACGTCTGTCACTGCCAGCGCATCGTTTACCGCGTCTGAAGGATGTGAAGAAAGCGAGCATTGCCGGGGCAGGAATGGCGGGTAAGCCAGGCCACAAGCACCAGAATTTATACAAGCGGCTTAAGTGCCGATAACTGTTGGGCATAGCCCACGCCGCGACGAAGGCAGCGGCAAGAATTAAACGCCTTCACTGCTATTGTTGGCGCGCTGCCGACCGACACCAATCTAATTTAACAGAAGTGTGGATACCGTCTTATGGAGCAAAACCCGCAGTCACAGCTCAAGCTTCTTGTCACCCGTGGTAAGGAGCAAGGCTATCTGACCTATGCTGAGGTCAATGACCATCTGCCGGAAGATATCGTCGACTCAGATCAGATCGAAGACATCATCCAGATGATTAACGACATGGGTATTCAGGTGGTTGAAGAAGCCCCGGATGCTGACGATCTGATGCTGAATGAAAACAGCTCCGATACTGACGAAGATGCCGCGGAAGCTGCCGCTCAGGTATTATCCAGCGTTGAATCTGAAATCGGGCGCACGACTGACCCGGTGCGCATGTATATGCGCGAAATGGGTACCGTTGAACTGCTGACGCGCGAAGGCGAAATCGACATCGCGAAGCGTATCGAAGATGGTATCAACCAGGTTCAGTGTTCCGTTGCCGAATATCCTGAAGCGATTACCTATCTGCTGGATCAGTATGACAAAGTCGAAGCAGGCGAATCCCGCCTCTCCGATCTGATCACCGGCTTCGTCGATCCTAACGCAGAAGAAGATCTGGCCCCAACCGCGACGCACGTGGGCTCTGAACTCTCTGAAGCCGATCGCAACGACGACGAAGAAGATGATGAAGAGGATGACGACAATTCCGAAGATGATAACTCTATCGATCCGGAACTGGCGCGCGAGAAGTTCTCTGACCTGCGTAAGCAGTACGAAACCACCCGCAGCGTGATCAAAAGCAAAGGCCGCAGCCACGCCGCCGCCATTGCCGAGATCCAGAACCTTTCTGACGTCTTTAAACAGTTCCGCCTGGTACCGAAGCAGTTCGATTACCTGGTCGGCAGCATGCGCAATATGATGGAACGTGTCCGTACGCAGGAACGTCTGATCATGAAGCTCTGTATTGAGCTGTGCAAAATGCCGAAGAAGAACTTTATTACCCTGTTTACCGGTAACGAAACTAACGAGAGCTGGTTCAAAGCCGCGCTGGCGATGAACAAGCCGTGGTCTGAAAAACTGCTGGAAGTGCAGGATGACGTGATGCGTTCCCTGCAGAAACTGGCACAGGTCGAAGAAGAGACCGGCCTGACCATCGAGCAGGTGAAAGATATCAACCGTCGCATGTCGATCGGTGAAGCCAAAGCGCGTCGCGCCAAGAAAGAGATGGTGGAAGCGAACCTGCGTCTGGTTATTTCGATTGCGAAGAAATATACCAACCGTGGTCTGCAGTTCCTCGACCTGATTCAGGAAGGTAACATCGGTCTGATGAAGGCGGTCGATAAGTTTGAATATCGCCGTGGTTACAAGTTCTCGACCTATGCGACCTGGTGGATCCGTCAGGCGATCACCCGTTCTATCGCCGACCAGGCGCGTACCATCCGTATTCCGGTGCATATGATTGAGACCATCAACAAACTCAACCGTATCTCGCGCCAGATGCTGCAGGAGATGGGCCGTGAGCCGACGCCGGAAGAGCTGGCTGAGCGTATGCTGATGCCGGAAGATAAAATCCGTAAGGTGCTGAAAATCGCCAAAGAGCCGATCTCTATGGAGACGCCGATTGGTGATGATGAAGATTCACATCTGGGCGATTTTATCGAAGACACCACGCTGGAGCTGCCGCTGGATTCTGCTACCTCAGAGAGCCTGCGTTCTGCCACCCACGACGTGCTGGCTGGCCTGACCGCGCGTGAAGCGAAAGTGCTGCGCATGCGTTTTGGTATCGATATGAACACCGACCATACGCTGGAAGAAGTGGGCAAACAGTTCGACGTGACGCGTGAGCGTATCCGTCAGATTGAAGCGAAAGCCCTGCGTAAACTGCGCCATCCGAGCCGTTCGGAAGTGCTGCGCAGCTTCCTCGACGATTAAGTCCTGAAAACCCCGGTTCGCCGGGGTTTTTTATGCCTGCCGGTTAACGCCTCTCCCCTGCCCGGCTCAGGCTCTCCTTATCCTGGGTGCAATGCCACATAGAGCTGGCGATACGCTGCCACCATCTCCTCCAGTGAAGCGCGATTCAGTCCACTGGGATTTGGCAATACCCATACCTGCGTTTCTCCCATCCCTGCCGGCTGCCTGCCCCACTCAACCCTGCTCTGTTTAAAGGCACGACGAAAAGCCTCCTTGCCCAGGATCGCCAGCGCGGCGGGCTGATAGTGCATGACCTTTTCCGTCAGGCGCTGGCCGCCCTCGCGCAGCTCATCCGCCGCTAATTCGCTTGCCTGCACCGTGGGCCGCTCGACCAGCATGGTAATCCCGCAGCCGGTTTCCGTCAGGCGCTGCTCCTCTTCCGGTTTCAGTTGCTGACGGGTAAATCCGGCCAGATGAATCACCTTCCAGAAGCGATTGCCGGGATGCGCAAAGTGAAAGCCCTGATGCGCGGTCGACTGGCCCGGATTGATGCCGCAGAACAGCACATCAAGGTTCGGGGCGATGATATCGCGGATGTCATGCTCGATCATGCTGTCACCACCTGTGTGAAGACCTGTGACGCTTTATGGATACGCAGCAGCATCAGAGTGGCCTGCTCTTGCGCACAGCCCTGTATCCGCTCATATTTAGCCTGTGAGGCTGAAGCCGTGCAGATGCTGTCATGTGCATACCGGAGGACGTTCATCGACAGGGTTCCGTCTGCTTTCAGGCCCGCGCCGGATCCCCTGCGCGTGCATTGTGATTGCGCCCTGTTGCTCTGCTGCTCCATATCTCCTCCTGCCCTCTCTTCTGCATTCATCACTGATTAAGATATTACACCGGCCGCATGCCAGCCTGAGGATTTTTCACATGCCGCCACGACTGGGGGTCACAGGCGTATCAGAGTCTGGCTGACTCATCTGCAGAAGAGGAATATTCATGTGGGCATCAGTACCTGAAATTTTCTTAACGGCACAGAGCGGGCATTTGCGACGCAGTTTTACAACTTCGCTAACGCAGAGCGACAGATTTGTTATAGAAATCAGCAGCTAATTCACTGCTGATTATTTCAGCAACCGGCGGCGGAGTGCTGGATCGCTCTGAAGAGATACTTTATAATCCCCGCTCCGCTGGCCCCTTAGCTCAGTGGTTAGAGCAGGCGACTCATAATCGCTTGGTCGCTGGTTCAAACCCAGCAGGGGCCACCAAATTTACTCATATAAAACATATACTTAAGCCGCTTACTAAAGCGGTTTTTTTGTATCTGGCTTTTCGAGTGGCGGTAAAGTGGCGGTGCATTTTCACCGCCATCGCCGCCCCCCGATTTATTCGCCAGGCAAACTCACCTCAAAAGGACGTTTGATAATGCGATTACATTTAGCCCTAATCAGCTCTGCGTTAATATTCTCTTCAGGTGCCGTAGCACAAACTTCAGACATCAGCACTCTCAAGAATAAACTTAAGCCCTGGCAACCATCGGAAGTCAGCCTTAAAGATGATCAGTTGATGATTGTGATACCCGCTAACAATATTGATGATGAATCTTATAATGCGATCATCTCCAGCGGGGTATGCTCACCTATCTGGACAAAAGACGCATCTGCTAATTACCTAAAGAAAATCAAGGCAATCAACGTTACCAACAAATTCAAGGCCAGCGGATATTCATTTGAAAACCCTCTAACAACCTGTAATGAAATGGGCAAGCTAATGGACAAGCCCGCCAGAGCAATGCTGTTCGGCAATACTCATATTTTTAAGGGTGGCGAATAGCGCCCACAAAAAACCCCGCCAGTGCGGGGTTTCTTTTATGGACCCATCAAATTAGTGCAGTAAGGATGGCTGGGATTCATGCCCTGTAAAGATCGGCACACGATTAACCTGGCCGGGCGATACAATAATCATCGCTAACGTTTCGTGCGTTTTGAAAGAACAACTGCAATTGATGTTCTGGCACTGGTGATAGCGCTCTTTTGTTTCTTTTGAAATGTATCTGCTGCTTTTAGCGTGTGCGGCGGTCTGGCATAACGGACAATGCATCATCGGTGGCGTCTCCCTGTAAGCTCGTAGCTTTAATACTCTTAAATACCAAAATGAGCAACACATTTTCACTTATTGTGAATCATCTTCGTCTGATTCTGCCTCATACTCCACATCTGAAAGCAGCACCTCAAACTCAAGCGCGGTTGTATATCCGCTGCCGCTCAGGCTGTGCGTCACTTTACTTATAATCCACGGCTGCGCATCGATCACCGACTTAAATCCGCTCACCCTGACCGGCGTCTCCGGGTACAGGTCAGCACGCCCCATAGCCAGGGTGATCGAGAACTCAGCAACGCCACGCTGTAGCTTCTCCCACTTTGCTTTAGCCGCCCGCATCGCAGCCGCTTTCGTCGCATAGACGGTCGTCAGCGTAAACACGTTATCTTCCGTGCCAGCCAGATAATCCCCCTCCCTGGCCTCCGGCGCTTTAGTCGCTGTCGTTTTCTTCTTTTTCGCCGCCGGGTGTTCCAGCGCGCGCAGATGCTTTTCTTTCGGCTTGCGCTTCACCTTAACTTTTTTGGGCTTCGGGTCTTTGGTATGCAGCCAGCTCGCCGAGACGCCAGTGTATGCGCCACGGTCGGCAATGCTGAAGCTGTGCCGGTCCCCATCCTGCCGTGTGATCGTCATCTGCGGAATTGGCTTGCCGCTGGCGGTGACGCCGTTACCGGGCTTTATAAACAGAAGCCGCCCGGCTTTCACTGCAGCAACAGCGCCATAAAGCGTGGCGAGCCGCGTCAGAAATTTAGCGTCCGTCTCCTGCGTCTGGTCGATGTGTGCCACGGCAATTCCGGCGAAGCCATCGGCCAGCACTGGCTTCAGATTATTGCGCCCGGCTATCTGCGTCACAACGTCCCCCAGGGTAGTGTCGTGATAGGACACCTCCCGGCGGGAATTGAGCGAGCCACGAAAATCAGCGCTGCGGGCGCGGATTGTCATGGTGTCCGGCGCGCCGTGGTGCTCAACCTCATCAACAGTGAAATCACCTTTGCCGAAAAGCGCCTGCCCTTTCCAGCCGAGAAGCAGCGTTATTACGGCGCCGCGTACCGGCATTGCCAGCTGGCCGTCGGCGTCGTCCAGCTCAATATCCAGCTGGTCAGCTTCGAAGCCGCGATTATCAGTCAGCGTCATCGAGATAAGGCGATCCCGGATATTGGTTGTGACGTCTTTAGAGTTAACCTTCAGCATGAAATCCGGCGTCAGCTGCGCCCCGGCCTGCACCGGCAGACTGCTTATCCCGATCATCCGAGCAGCCCCCCTGCAGTTGAAATCAGGCTACCGGCCGCCGACTTCACGCCGTCGATTGCTGAAGTGAGCTGCCCTGGCAGACTGGCGGAGCCGCTGATAAGTCCGTCAGCCTGCTTTTTCAGATCGCCAAACATGGACGTCAGCGACTCATCAACGCGTTTCAGGCTCAGGGTAAACATGATTTTGCTGGCCGTTCCGTTGGGGTAGAACTCGCTGAAGGTGTTAGAAATACTCTCGATCACGTACATGCCGTAAATCATGCCGCTGCCGCCAATCAGCGGCCATGCCATTCCCTCGTCGGCCATCAGGCGAATTGTCATCAGCGACAGCGAGCCGCCTGTGATTTCCGGGCGCAGCTCCCCGGATAGCGTGATTTTTTCATCGCCCGGCCCGATAAACTGTGACGACGGGCGCTGCCCTAACCGGCTGTTAGTGGGCCAGCGGTAATCGATATTCTGCTGCATATCCCCATAAGGCAGGGTCTGCCGCATAAACGGCATCATGCCGTAAATCATCATCATCGGTTAATCCTCCCAGCCCATCTTGCTTCGGTTCTGTGCCTGACGGTTGCGCTGCTCTCTGGCCTGGTGCTGCGCCATCAGCGCCATTGCGTCGTCTTTGGTCATCCCCTCATGCATATTGATTTCATACTGATATGTATTCTGGCTGCGGTCGGTAAATCCGCCGCCTGCTGACGGCGCTGAAACCGGACGGTATGCCGCACCACCATAGGCGAGGTTGTATTCCAGCCCGCCGGTATCTGCGCCCGCGCCGCCGGTTGCTAATGGATCTGGCGACGGCACTTTGTCTTTCAGACCATCGGATTTCGTGTCGATGATGCCGAGCTTATCCAGCACCCAGTCAATGCCGCCCATAAGCTGATCGAGCGCGTGACTTGGAATTTTCAGCGCCTCGGCCAGCATGTTGCCAAATTTCTTACCCATGTCTCCGGCGGCGGCAAGTTCGGTCTGCGTGGATTTAACCGGCTCCAGCAGTTTGCCGAACCAGTCCCAAAGCTCTTTGACCTTACCGCCTACCCACTCAAAAGCGGGCTTCAGCGAGCCGAAAGAATCACTGATCGGCCCCATCGCAGCTGTGAAGCCTTCAGCCATGCCTGCAACAAAGGCGCTGATGGGTTCCCAGTATTTACGAACCAGTAGCGCACCGGCCACGATTGCCGCCGCGACGGCCACTACCGGCAGAGTGATAGCACCGAGCGCCGCCGTAATCGCTCCGCCCGCGATGCTGAATGCCGTGCCGAGGAAGCCCGCCCCGGCAATCAGGATATTCACGCCCGCAATCACCGGCCAGGCTACCAGCCCGATAGCGCCCAGCGCCCCGGCTAACATCAGCCCGCCCATTACTACCTTAGCAATACCGCCCGCCAGCTCAGGATTAGCTTTAATCCAGCCATCAACCTTAAGCAGCAGCGCCGCTGTATCCTGGGTGAGTGTTCGCAGAGCGCCATCGTTCTGATCAAAAAGGTCGGTGCCGATAGCCTCATACGCAGACTGCAGCTCTTTCAGATCGCCGCCGAGGTTATCCTGCATGACCTGAACCAGCTCGGCCGTTTTACCATCAGAGGCTTTAAACTCGGCGGTCAGCTGGTCGAGCTTGCCGGTTGAGGCAGCAGTCATCAGCAGGGCGGCTGATGAGCTGGCCTCCTCGCCGAAGATGGTTTTCATGTACTCAGCGCGCTGGCCCGTTCCCAGCTTGTGACGGTCAAAACTGGCCTGCATTTCTTTCAGGATGGTGAAGATCGGCCGGGTATTTCCTTTGCCGTCTGCGGTTTTAATCCCCAGCTCTTTGATAGCCTTGAATGATTCGCCGGTAGGAGCCTGCAGCCTGCTCAGTACAGCGCGGCTTCCCGTACCGGCCATCGAGCCTGTGATTTTTCCGTCATGCAGAGCGCCGATCATTGCTGCCGCCTGCTCGATACTGACGCCTGCATTTTTCGCCACCGGGGCGACGTAGGTCAGCGCATCACTCAGTCCGTCAAAATCAGAGGCCGTTTTATTCAGCGTCATCGACAACACGTCGCCGATGTGTGCCACCTTATCGTTTGAAAGCTGGAAGGCTGACTTCATCCCCATCAGCAGCCCGGCGTTTTCTTCCATCGTGCGCTTGTTTGCCAGCGCCATATTGAGTGTTACCGGCGTGACGGCCTGAACGGCTGCGGCATCGCCGCCGCCTTTGGCGATAACGATTTGCGCACCTGCTGCATCATCGGCAGACGCGGCCGTTGTATCGCCGAGCTGACGCGCCTGCGCACGCAGTGCGATCATCTCCTTTGAATCTTTCGCCACGCCGAGCACGGCCTGCAGCTCGGAGTTCTTCTGTGCGAAATCAAAGCCCGGCATCAGCAGCGAGGTTGCCGCCATGCCGCCGACCGTTGCAGCCCCGATACCGGCCGCACCCATATTGCGCACCTTGCCCGACAGCTCCTGGCCTTTGCGGTAGCGCTCACTGGTCTGGTTCAGACGCTCCTGCTGTGCATTCAGCCGCTGCAGCTCCATTTTCTGACGGCTCAGGCTGACGGTTGCCTGCGCTGATGCGGTTCGCAGGCGCTGCTGCTCGCTGCTCAGGCTTTTGGTGGAAATCCCCGCCGCGTTAAGCGCCTCGCGCTGCTGCTGCACCGACAGGCGCAGGCTGTTGGTTTTCGTCTGCAGCTCTGCCGCTGCCTGCCGGGCCTTTTCCAGTGCGCGGGCCTGCTGCGTCGTGGGGCGCTCCGTGTTTTTAAACTGCACGGCCAGCGCTGCCACCTCCTGCTTTGCGTCTTTGAGGCTCTGCTGCATAACGGCCAGTTGCGCGCTGGCCTTGCGGAAGCCGTCAATTTTCCCCGCCTGCGCATCCAGCTCCTTAATCGTCGTCTGCGTCTGGCGAATGTCAGACGACAGATTTTTAGCGGCAGTCTGAACGGCTTTGAAGGGGCGCGAGGCTTTGTCTACCGCGTTCAGCAGCACCTGCACCTTGAGGTTATTGCTCATCCGGGTTCGCTCCGCTGCGGATAAAGGCTTTATGCCGCCAGTCGATCAGCTCGGCCAGCGGCATGTCGTACATCTCGGAGGGTTGCCAGTGGAATATCGTGGCAATGTCGGCCATCAGGTCATTGACCGTCAGGCCGCGAGGCCAGTCTATTCGTCCGACTTCGACTGCAAAAAACCGATCACCCTGCCGCCCAGCGTAATCAGGTCAACCGGATCCAGGGCGTTACATTCAGCCTTTGTCAGCGCTGGCAGGGTAATGCGCGGCAGCACGGTCAGCAGAGCGTCAACATCCGACTGGCACAGATCGGCCAGGCGCACGCCGCGCAGGCTTCCGGCGGTCGGCTTAATCAGCTCCACGCTTTTGATTTCGGTTTCGCCGCGCAGCAGCGGGGTTTCAAACTCAACAACGCTATCTTTCTTTTCCATGATTGTTCTCTGTTCACTGTAGTCAGGTAACGCCAGCGGAGGTCGCTGGCGTCAGGGTTTATACCAGGCCGAGGTTTTTACGGCGCTGCTCAAGGCGGTCAGTGCCGTTAACCTTCTCCACCATGTTGATGGTGTCGATTTCGATCAGCTCCTTGCCGTTAAAAGTCAGCTTGTAATAGGTGTTTTTACTGGTGATTTTGGTTTCCGAGTCTTCACCCTGCTTGGCCTCGCCGAAGTCGAAAGACTGATGCTTACCGCGCACCTCGATCTCGACCGCGATTTCCTCGCCGGTATCGTCACGCTGGTAAGAGCCGGTAAAGCGCAGGGGAATGTCGGAGGCTCCCCACTGCGTGAGTACCAACTCATCAATGCCGCCGATACTCCACTCCATATCAAGCGCGTCATCTTCCAGGCCGTTATCGATAAAGGCCGCGCCGCTCATGCCGCCCGCGCGGAACGGGTCGAGCTTGCGCGCCAGCTTCGGCAGGGTGACGGCGGTGACTACGCCCTGATAGCTGTTGGCGTTGTTGAAAAGGTTCATGCCCTTCAGTTTGCGTGGCAGTGCCATTTATCCGGCTCCTCAGCTGTTTACGGATGCGGCGAAGTTCGCCAGATATTTGTCGGAAATGCGCTGGCGCAGCGTCAGGTCTTCCAGCGGCGGAACCGGCGTATAGTCGTAATCAATAAAGAGCTTGCCCGCCTTCAGGCTGTCTTTGTCGTTTGCGCTTTCGTCATACCAGGCGGATGCACCCAGCAGATAACCGGCGCTGACCAGCTCGCGGAATTTCGCGTTAATGCCTGCGATAATCTCGCGCACCAGAACCGGCGTCAGCGGCTTATCAACCGCCCACATATGCGCCTCGGCCATCGTGTCGGCCAGCACCTGCGCCGTGCGGGTGTAGTTCTCGAACTGAAACAGCGGATCATCGCTGCAGGTACGGTTGCCCCAGAAGCGGAAACCGTCTTTACGGATCAGCGTCGTAACGTCGGCCTCGTTGAGCAGGTCAGCGTCGGTGCCGGTCTGCTGCAGATCCCAGAACACTGATGCGGAAATGCCGGTCACGTTATTGACGCCGACGTTAGACAGGGTTTTATGCCAGCCCGTGTCGTTATCGATTTTGGCGCGCAGGCCCAGCGCGCGGGCGGTCGCAAAGGCGGTATCGGATTTGCTGGTCGCAGTGTTCCAGGCGAGAAAGTCCGGCCAGATAACCATGATTTCGCGCTGGCTGAAGTTCTGACGATACAGGCGGGCTTCGGAAATGGTTTTACATCCCCATGCCGAGACATAGGCAAAGGCGCGCAGCTGCTGCGCGATGCTGGCAAGCGCGGTCGCCACTTCCAGTGAATCCAGCCCCGGCACGCCGAGGATGCGCGGCTTCACGTCGAGCTGGGTCTGCGCGGCGAGCAGCGCTTTCATGCCGGTGTACTGACCGTTTTCATCCGTGCCGCCGATGATATTGGAAATAGTTTCAGCCTCGTCGGCACCTTCAGCGACGCGCACCACTACGGTGACGGGTTTTGACTGGTCGGCAATGGCCTGCAGCGCGGCGGCGAGCGTGCCTTTTTTGCCTGCTTTACCGACTGCGCCCTGCACATTGGTGATGAGAACAGGCGTATTCAGCGGGAAGGTTGCCGCATCGGCATCCTGTGCGGTGCAGACCATGCCGACGATTGAGGTTGATACAGTGGTTATGGTGCGCGTGCCGTCGTTGACTTCGACGATGCGGACACCATGATGATAATCAGACATCTGATGCACTCCGTTTTGAGGGTGTGCTCAGGGTGTCAGGTCAGGTTTAGCGGTGCATCTGATGGGGGTTTGCTGGTCTGTCAGCAGACAGAATTAATAATCTGGCGCTGTCTGTCGGCCGGTATGTACCGGTAAAGGGTTTTAACCGACACCTCCAGCACAAGCGCAATCTGCTGCAGCGTCGCGCCATTCGCCAGCATTCTTTCAGCGCGGCTAATCACGTCCGGCGTCATTACGCGACGCCTGCCGCCGATGCGCCCCTTTTCCCGCGCAGCGGCCAGCCCCGCGCGGGTGCGCTCTATTATCAGCTCGCGTTCCATTTCAGCCAGCGCGCCCATAACGTGAAAGAAAAATCGCCCCATCGGCGTGCTTGTATCGATGCTGTCTGTCAGGCTGCGGAAATTAACGCCGCGCTCGCGCAGCTCCTCCGTCAGCATGACCAGGTGGCGCATACTCCTGCCGAGCCGGTCGAGCTTCCAAACAATCAGCGTATCGCCAGGCTGCAGGCAGCGCAGCGCCTTTTTCAGCCCCGGCCTCTCGCTGGTTTTGCCACTTATCCTGTCCTCGAAAATCAGCTCACAATCTGCGCTCTGCAGCGCAATCCGCTGTAAGTCCGTGTTCTGGTCATTTGTTGACACCCTGATGTAGCCAATCAGCACGCTGAGTTCCCCGCAAATGGGCACAAGTGTGCCAGCGCAGCCCGCCGCAGGGCCAGGCTCTTGTTTCTCAAAAACCTCGGTTTAGGCGACGCGGCAAAAAAGACCGTAGGTAATGGCACCGGCCAGTTGCCTGATATGAGTTTTTTCTCGGCTGTTAAATCGGGAAATGGCTATACCCGACTACCAAATGGCCTGATTTTGCAATGGGGGTATGGATCATTTACACAGAAAGCAACGACGGTGGTTGTGCTGCCAATTGAGTTCCCGACAGCGGGCGTCGCTGTTATGGCTTGCAAGGGTTCATCTTTACCACTGTCGGGGGAATACGGTGTGGGAGCGCAATTCCGCAATAAAGCGTCTTTTGATCTTACTAATACAGGCTCTGGCTCAACTAGCCAGGGAATTTACTGGCTGGCGCTGGGGTACTGAATGAAAAAATATTCACCTTCTACAAATGCTTTTTACGATACCAGCATCAATCTGGTTATCCCTGATGATGCCGTAAAAATCACTGATAAAAAATGGTCTGATTTGCTTTCCGGACAGGCTGAAGGAAAGCTGATTGCCTGCGGTGCTGACATGCTTCCGTGCCTGACTGAGCCGCCGCCGCCTACAGCAGAGGAGCTAATCAGCCAGGCAGAAGACAAACGCAGCAGATTGAGGGCTGAAGCCGACGCGGCTATACAGCCCCTGCAGGATGCGAGCGATTTAGGGATAGCAACAGATGATGAAGCAAGCCAGCTTGTCGCCTGGAGAAAATATCGAGTCATGCTGATGCGCATAAATGTGGAGGATACCGTAAGCATCGCATGGCCTGAAGTGCCAGTGTAATCAGACGAGCCATTTTAGTTCGATTTTTATTTACCGCTTACGCTTGTTATTAACTTTCATGCTTATAGACTAAGCATTATCGTGTAATTCCAGCCGCTCCTACCGGCGGAATGCAAAGGAAGAAGCCAGAAACGCTCACTTCTTTGCACGATAAAAAGATGAAAATAAGATCTGAATACTCATGGTATTCATAGCGCCTCACCGCGACCTTATGCCTGTTCCTAACTTTGAGGGAGCGGGTATTTTTTTGCAGTAAACCGATGCTGGGATTATATCGCCGCGGGCACCGTTATTATTAAGGTTTTGGCGGCCAGATAATATCGGGCGCATCAGTAACATTAACCGCCTGTACTGCCTGAATATATTTCATCCATGCCGTGAGCGAGGCTTTATCTTCTTCCGTAATAATCCCAAGCAGCAGCTGAGTCTGCCATGCCTGAGTGACGCCGTTTGCCTCATTGATCATCGCTGATTTTTCACTGGCGGCCTTACTCACCACTGCGTTCCGCTGCGCGTCGGTGTCAGTTAACCATTTTTCACCATCCCATTTATCCCAGGTGGTTGCAGGTTTGAGCGGCGTTGTGTCCGCCGGGTATTCGCCCGGTGCGCTGATTAATACTGCTGAGCCGTCATTAACTGAATAAACCGTTTCACCGCGATGATCGGCAATGACCTGCCAGCTGCCATTAAGATAAAGCGCCACGCTACCTGCTTCAGCGGGGGGCGGCGCTATAATGCAGGCATTAGCAGGCAGGCCAACGCCCTGAGCCAGAAACTCATTGCTGGAGCCGGTAAACTCACCGCTTACCGCGTCAAAGTTAAAAATCGTCAGTGTGCCGGCCGATTTAGCCAGGCCACTCTTATCAAGCGTTACCTTTGCCATTACGCTGCCCTCACGATGTAATTAAACGCCACGTTGCGCGGGCGGGTTTCGGTTGCGGTGCTGCCAGATGCCCCGCTTGTTGTCACCGTCTGCGTATTATCAACGCTGTAAGCTGAATCCAGACTACCGCGATCACTGTCTGCCACCCGAAGCGGCATTACGACTGTGTGAGTGTGCTGCTGAAGGGCGTGCCCCTGTGTGCTCAGTAGCTCGCGCCCGCTGTCTGCTCCGCGACCGTCATCCCAGCCCCTGATAAATTCGCCGCGCAGGTCAGCAAGTTTCAGGCCCGGATAAGCCAGCGCCAGCTTTGGATATAACGTGCCGCTGAATGTCGCCCCGTTACTTTTCAGAAAGACCATGCCAGCCATTGAATCAAACAGCTCATTAGGCATTTTGGCGTGAGGCCAGGGGAAAGGTGACCCTATGACCGGCGCGCCTTCGCCTAAACCGAGGTTTTTGAGAACGTCAGCAACCAGCCCGGCGTCTTTGATTTCTGCCAGGGCGCTTGCGATTTGCAGGTACTGGCTGTGTGGGTTTTTAGCGTCGGTGTGATTTTTCATTACACTGTCAGCGTAAGCCTTCACCTCGATCACCGCGTCATCAACGTACTTGCGCGTTGCCAGCACGACTGATGGATCAATTTTCAGCGTGATGGCCGTTGTGCTGTTCACGATTAAAATCATGCGCACGGTCTGCGTCCGGCCGCTGCCTTCGGCCAGCTGCGGCTTATAGGTTTCCGGGCAGTTAGCAACGGCAATCAGCACGCCGTCGGCATCGTACAGGCCGATTTCGCGAATCCAGAAACCGCCCTCACTTTCGGGAATAATCTGCTCCGCGATAATCTGGCTGCTGTTTGCCGCGTCAACGGTCAGCGAATTAAGCTGCGCGCGGCGCTTCTCGCCGATGAGCTTTGTCTGTGCGGCGTCAGGCGTCGGCAGCGTGCCGCCACCATCTCCGACGCCTAATGATGTGATATTCACTTTCGTGCCGAGCGCGGCGGCGTTCGCCAGCTTAGCCGCGCCCTGATTGGTCAGCAGGGCAAAATATTTTGTCGTCATGCGCTCACTTCCGTCAGGTCAATAAGATGCACCGCCACGCCGGAATAACCCGGCCCGCCGACGCTGATAAGTTCAGGGGTATAGGGATAAATGGTCAGCTCGTCGCCGCTGTAGCTGGCAACGGCTACCGGCAGCGTGCCGTTAGCGTCCAGATTGATAGACAGCCCGATAAGGTGACGGCTGCAGGGCTTCGCGTCAGCTATCAGGCGCTCCAGCTCGTTATACATTTCCTCCGTAATGCCGGTATCCAGCACGCCTACATCAAGCCGGAACGTGCCTGGCGCTTCGTTGGTTTTCCACCACTCAATAATTCTGATGAGATAGCCCAGCGGCTCAACGACGCGGCGGATAGCGCCTATCGTTCCCTTGTGCCGGTGCACGTACTGCGAGGCAGCAACAACGGCGCGCTTTGTCGATTCCGGCCAGGCTGAATCCCAGCGGTCAACTGACCACGCCCACGCCAGATATGGCAGAAGCTCCACCGGGCAGGATTGCGGATTCCATAACTGCCGCAGCGGCACGCTCATAGCGCCGGGGCTTGCCAGCGCCTCAGCGGCGGCAACCTCAAGCGCTGATGATCCGGTCGGCAGCAGGCGATCACTCATCCGAGCCTCCTACGGTCAGCGTGTAGCCAGTGCAGTAAGCGGCCTGCGTTTTGTCGAGCACCACGTCAGCCGACGGCTTAATCAGGCTGACTCGCTGCACGCCCTCAACGTGCATGGCGGCATACAGTGCAGACAGGCGAATGTCACGGCCGAGACGCTTCTGCGAGCTGATGTAGGCGGCGAGCTTTGCCTCAGAGGCGGCGCGGATTGGCTCAGCCTCCGGCCCCGGATAGAGGTACAGCTCGGCCTCGATTTCGTAATTAACAATCTTCGCTGACTGCACGCTTACCCGGTCGGCAACCGGGCGTACATCCTCATCATTGAGCGCAGCGTTAACCACGGCCAGCAGATCGTCTGTCGCTGCGCCGTTGCCCTCGCGGGCGAGCACAGTCACAGTGACAACGGCTGGTGACGGGCTGATAGCTGACGCATCCGCTACCCGGCCGTCGGCGCTTCTGGCGTGATACTCATACGCGCCGGTCGGCCCGGCCACGCTCATCCCCTCAAAGGCTGAGGCGATGCGCAGCCGGAAATCGTCGTTACTTTCCATAACGGCATCGGTCGGCGGGATGGTCGTATCGTCGGCCGGGGTAATGGTCAGGCGTGTTACGCCATTGTTCGCGCCGAGCTGGTCAAGGTCGCTGTCCAGTGCATAGGCAACCATGACAGCCTTTGCTGCCTCGTTAATGCGCTGGCGCAGGATCAGCTCTCGATAGGAATTCTCCTGCAGCAGCTTAACGATGGGTTCTGATTCAAGCGTCAGCGTGCGGGCGACGGCCTCCTGCTGATCAGCCGGGTAAAGGGAAATCAGTGTCGCCTTGCGCTCGGCCAGCAGGGTTTCATAGTCCAGCGAATCCACCACATCAGGCGCGGGCAGCTGGCTCAGGTCGATAGTTGCCATAGTCTCAGCTCACAGGAACGGTTAAGGAAAAAGGCTGCGCGCTGTCGGTGCGGTTGCCGGACAGCTCAACCACCATTGCGCCATTGAAATACGACTCAAAGCTGATGGCTGTCAGCTTTACCCGCGGCTCCCACTTCAGGATCGCCAGATAGCAGGCCGACATAATCTGCAGGCGCAGCGCCTCATTTTGAGGCTGGCCAATCAGAGCGGATAAAAGCGAGCCATACTGGCGACGCATCACCCTGGTGCCGACAGGAGTCAGCAGAATGTCGCGCACTGACTGCCGGATATGATCGAGATCGGTCAGCGCGGCGCCGGTTTCCCGGTTCATGCCGATATATTTTGCGGTTGTCATATCGGTTCCCCCGTCTGGCCGCCGCTGTCGCCAGGGTGCTTATGCTTGTGCAGTACCTTGCCGTTTGAGGAAAGGTCGCCGCCGGTATGCGTCACGTCGCCTTTCATCGTGCCGCCCTTAGTGACTTCCAGCTGCGCTGTTTTAAGCAGCGTTGTGCATTCCACTTCCGGCGAGTCGAACAGGATTTTTACCGCCGCTTTGATGGTTGCCGTCTGTATGCCGGTTGCAGTCAGCGCGCCATTTTCTGGCTCGTACTCAATCACCGCGCCATCGGGAAATGACCAGTGCAGTGCATCGGCCGAGGCAGACGGAGCCGGATTGTCATCCGAGAAAATGCCCGGCAGTACAAAGCCGGTATCGAGTTCGCCGCCGAGGCAAAGAATAAGCACCTGCTCACCCACTGACGGCGCATTCCAGGAGCGGGTTTTACCCGCGCGGGCGCTCAGCCAGTGCAGCCAGCCGGTCGTATTTTTTCCCGTATCGACACGGCACAGCCCGCCGTCAAGGTTGACGGCCGACACGGTTCCGATGCGGATCAGGTTGCGCAGCAGGCGCTGAATTTCTGCGAGTTGTTCATTCATATCCATATGTTGGAGATTGTTACTAGCAGGAGCTATTCTCTTGTGTCCGCTGGTTAACTGGTAAGAAATCAAGGTGATTTCTCGGAGCATAAAAAATCTGTTAAGAGGAAAGAATGACAGCATCTGATTTATATGAATTTATAAAACTTACTCTTCCTGAAATCATGGGGGCATTAAAAGACACTATCGTCACAGGAGCAGCTTTGACTGGTGCAATAATTGCTTTCAAAGGATTAGGCACATGGAAAAAACAGATTAACGGTCAGGCTAATTACAACCTGTCTAAAAATCTACTTATTAACCTTTTCAAGTATCGAGATGCGGTGAATGACGTTCGCAACCCTTTTATGTCATCACAAGAAATGCCACAGCCTTCAGAAGAGGAAAGTAAGAAATTGAATGATGATGGCGTTCGATATCATGGACTTTATAAAGCTTATGAAAACCGCTGGAACCGAGTAGTTGAGGTCAAAACTGATATTTATGCAAACTTAATTGAAGCCGAGGCATTGTGGGATAATCAATTAAGTGACATGTGGAAAGTGCTACAAAGGCAAGAAAAGAAATTATTAATCAGCCTAAAAAATTACTTGATATTAAGAAGCCCGCATTATGAAAAATTTGATAAGGAACACTTACAAGATAAACAGCATCAAATACATGATGATATATTTGATGCTGGCGATGAAGATGTGTTTAAAAAACAATTTGAATCAGAGCTAAGCAATATGACAAGTTACATTAGAACTAAACTTAAACACTGATACTCCTGAGTGCGCGCATATCTTAACCGCCTAGCCGTTTGAGTATTTCATTTTGCAGCAACTCCATATCGCGCTCACTAATCCCCAATAATGGGCGCGCCTCATACTGAACTTCTTTACCTTTCCGTGACGGCCGGTCACGCAGCCCGTAATGATGCACGCGGGCCATGCGCTGCACGTTACCCGCAAACTCGATCACGGCTTCATTGGGGCTGGCCTGCATCTTCATGTATTTAGCCGTGCGCAGCTTTGCGAACATCTCGCGCTGTATCCGGCCCTTTTTGCTGCGCACCGGCTGCGTTTTGCGGGGCTTAAACGGCGTACCGTCTGGGGCCTGCTGGCGCTTAATATTCTGCTGCTGACTCGTGCGCAGCCTGCGGCCAATGGTTCGCGCCATCTCTTTTCGTGCGGGGGCTGACAGACTGCTGATAAGCGCCTCCAGCCGGTCATTTACCAGCTGCAGCCCGCTCATGTCTGCCACTCGCTGACCAGCTCACCGTGAACATAAAGCTGCACCGGCCGGGCGTCATTCTCCGGCAGCGGGTTCTCGCCGACGTGGGTCACATGCAGCCCGTCGTCGGCCTGTTTCACAATCACGCGCTCGCTCAGCTGCAGCTCGATACTGATATCGCTGGCCGTGTCGCTGATCACATCCGCCTGGAAGGTAAAGCCCGTGCGGCGCTTTTCTTCGGTTGCCATAATGTCGGGTTCATTCGTTCGCAGCCATGCCAGCAGCGGCACGATCAGCAGATCGATATTCCCGGCGTAATCGGTGATAACCATGTTAAGCCGGTACTGGTATTCAAACGACAGCGAGCTGGCAAGCGTCGAGACGATGCGCCCGCTGTCGATAAACACGTTCAGCGCGTCAGGGTTTCGCTGCAGCTCCGGCACGCTGTCGGTCAGTGCCTGGCGCAGCTGTTGTGGTTTCAGCATCGTGTTGTTCCTGGCAGTCTTTGATGATTTCGACCTGCAGCCCGCAGGCGGCGAGCGCGGCCTCAAGCTGTCGATTATCCGCCGCCAGATCGCCCGCCGTTTTAAGGCTGTTTCCCGGCACCGGACAGCTTGTCACGCGCGGACACCCAGTCCAGATAATCTCTGGCGCTGCTGAAGGCCGGGCGGGTGTGCAACCGGATAACATCGTCAGGCAGAGCAGCAGCAGACCAGTCACGCAGTATCGGATTCGCATCGGTTTCTCTCTGTATGGTCATTTCACGGTTAAGCGCGGCCGTGCTGGCGCGCCCCTGCATCAGCCGCAGCTCGGCCTCGCGCTTCTGGCTTGCCCTTGCATCCGCATCCAGCCTGGCTATCGCTTTGTCGCGGCTTTCGATACCGGCCGACAGCGTGCCGATAATGCGCTGCGCGCTGGTCAGGTCATCTTTCGCGAGTTTCCACTGCCAGCCGGTCACGCCCAGCGCCAGCAGCGCCACGGCCAGCAAAGCGGCAATCAGGCGCGTCATGACACACCCCGCAGGCAGTAGGCTGTCTCATTCGCGCGGCGGTTCTCCAGCCCGCGATTTCTCACGCCCTTAACGAACACCCAGCGCCGCAGCTCGTTACAGGCATCAGGCCAGTGCTGCAGCCTGATGTAACGGGCGAAGGTCGAGCTGCAGGCCGCGCGTACGCCGACGTTAAAGGCGAATGAAACGGCCGTGTCATAAATCGGCTGTGGCATCTCAGCCGACATACAGGCATCGATCCCGCGCTCCACGCGCATCACGTCATACACCAGATTAACCGCCGCCTGCCGCTCGCTGACCTGGCTTTGTGGCGTCACGCCTTCGGTGTGACCAATGCCGTTAGTCCAGACTCCGGCGCTGCACTGATAGGGCGAGGTGCGGCACCCCTCAGCGTTGGCGATAAGCGCAAGCCCGGCCTCGGACGTTTTCAGGGTTTTAAACTGTGGCAGCAGCGCAGCAATCGCCAGCACGGCCACCACGGCGCAGCGTTTAACGGTCTGGCTCAAGGTTCACCCCCCGCAGGCGCTGCAGCTCATAGGTTTTGCGGCGGTAGTGCCAGTTGATAAAGAACGTCGCCACGTTAGTAATGAGCGTGATAACGGCCACGCCCGAACCGACCATAAAGGCGATATCCTGCGGCGTATGACGGCCGAACCACATCAGGATGAGGCCAATCAGGTAATTGATCACAGAGCTGATTTTTTCCATTTTTAGTCCCACAGGTTGACGGTTTCGCCCGCTGAAGATTCCGGCAGATCAGGCAGCGTCACCTCGCAGCCGTGCGGCAGTACCGGCCCGCTTTCGGCGAGGCCCGGATTGGCCGCGTAAACCAGCTCAACGGCGTGCCCGGTTCGCCCGTAATAGCGATGGCAGATTTCGTCAACGGTATCGCCCTGCTGCGCGTAAACGTTCATCAGAGCAGATCCACAATGCAGCCGGGCTTACCGGCGATGCGGCTGATACTAAACCGCGCGTCGCGCCAGTACTCGTCAGCGCTGGCCTCGATTTCGCCCGCCTTTTTTGTGCCGCTGGCGTCATAGCCGCGATAGCGTTCAGCGATGGTGGCGGCGGTCAGCGCGCCGACGGCGGCGAGGTAGGCCGTAACCTTTTCGCTCTCGCCGTCCAGCGATTCCGCAGACACGTCGGCCAGCGTCTTAAAGCCCGCCGCCATCTGCGCGGCGCGCCAGTCGTACAGCTCGGCGTTTACTTCTGAAATCGCCGTTTTCACGGCCAGGCGCAGGCGCTGCGCCGTGACCGTTCCCTCATAGCGCAGCGAATCGCGCAGCTGCTGCAGGTCAACGTCAGGCCAGAAAAACGTATTCTTTACCGGCGGCTCGGCAGCGTCTGCCGGTCGCGGGGCGGGGATAACAACCGTGTTATTCATAATCGGCCTTTGAAATAGGTGGGCGGTGGAGGACGGCGCAGACACTGAAAGTGCGTTGCCGTCCTGCCGCCCGTGCGCGGGGTCGCGTTCGGTCAGCGGCGGGCGATAGCTTCTTTTTTCATCGCCGTTCCCAGCCGCTCAATGTCTTTTTTGACGCCGCAGCCGTCGTGCAGCTGATGCGCTCTTGCAAGGTGGGTCATCGCCTCCGAAGCCCTGCCCGCATCGCGAAGCACATACCCGGTTATCTTGTGCAGCTTGGCGCGCACCTGGTCGGGCATGTCTTCAGATTCCGTCATCGCAATGGTTGCCAGCAGCGGGTCAACATCGACCGGCGCTTTTGCCGTCCAGGCGCGCGTTGCCGCGCTGGCGACTTCCTCGGCCAGCAGATAAGGCAGGCTGGCGCGCTTAAAGCCGTCAGGCGATACAAGGCCATGCTTCAGCGCGTACCGGGCAATCTCCAGCGCGCCGGGCACGTCGCCCGCATCGAGCCGCCAGATCATGACGGTCATCAGTACGGCATCCTGTGCGCCTTTGCCTTTCTCCAGCACGCCGGACACCCACGGCAGGTACTCAGGCAGCAGCTGACGCTTCATTTCCGCCTTGCGCTCGTTAGAGTGCACTTTCTTCAGGCGGCGCTTGTCGTCGTTCAGCTTGATGAGCATCTGCTCATAGCCGCTGGCGTGGCGCAGCGGGTTGTCGGCGTTCTGCGAGGCTTCGATAGCCTGCTGGCGCATGCGGTGACGTCGGGCAGGACTTAACATGCGTTACGCCTCCGTTTTTTCGGTGCCGTCAGCGCTGCCGCTTTCTGCCGCTGCTTCCTGTGTGGTGGCAGCAGGTGCCGCGTACTCGCCGACTTCGATGTTTTCAACCAGGCAACCGGCCGCGTAATCCTCGATCACGTAGTCCTCGTTGATTGACTCATAGTTTTCGATGCGGTCGCGCTTCGGCACCTCGTCAATCAGGCGGCGATGCGTGCCTTCCTGGAAGTAAATCGACAGGTTATCGGTGCGGGTGATAAACATGGCGTCGGCCGGGAAGTACGGCACGCGCACCGCTGGCAGACCGCCGATGCGTTTCTGACTGATAATGACGTCAGCGGCCAGCTGCTCGGTGTTGGCCTGCGACTGGTTGACGATCGGGAAGTATTTATCAGCCAGCAGCTGACGGCCCACGATAACAACCAGCTCCGGGTCTTCCTGATACCACGGCTCGATCAGGGTGTTAGTGGCATCCATCACCAGCGCATCGAGGCTGGCATAGTCGCCGTTTTTGCCGACGCGGATTTTTTCAGAGACGACGGTGCCGTCTTCCTCGGTGATTTTGCTCATCACGCGCGCCGGGGCATCGTTGCGGTACTTCTGCAGCCAGCCTACGGCCACGTCCTGCAGCATCGGGAATTTGGCGCGGTTCGAGGTTTTGGCACGGGTCACGCCGTTGAAGCCGATCATGATGCGGTCAAGTGCCTGGCGCTTCACGATGGCGTCACGCAGACGGGCCTGAAAATCTTCATAGCGCGCCCACAGGTCGAGGGTGTTATAGCGGATGTGGAAATCGTAGTTGACCTGCACACACTCATAACCCTGCTTATCCAGCGCGGCGAAATCAGCGGTTTCGCGCTCGTCGCCGCCTGCCGTGTCGGTCACGCTGGCAATCGAGCCGGATACGCCGATCCCGATTTTCTCGCCCTTCATTTCGGACACCGGCACGATGTTGATGCGGGTCAGGAAATCGGAAGACTCCTGCACGCGGTTCATCAGCGTCTGCGTGACCGACGGCTCAACGGTAAATTTCTTGTTCATGTCGTCGGTTTCGACGCCGTTCAGCTCGGCGAGGCGGGTCATAAACTGGTTAAACTTAAAGCGGGTATTCTTGCGCATTGGCGTTCCTGTTTATCTCTGTGTTGGGTTTTAACGTTCAGGCCACGCCTGATTAGCAGTCGGTCTGCGCGCCGGACTTCGGATCGCTGCCGGTTGCCGCCGGGCGGCGGTTAAAGCTGCCATCGGTCTGCGAAAGCTGGCCCTGCAGCGCAGCGAAAGCGGCGCGGTCTTCCCCGGCCTGCTGCTCGATAGCCTCAAGGCGTGCGCTGACGGACTGCTCCAGCGCCGACAGCTCCTGCGCCTGACTCTCCGCGTTCAGCTGCACCTGCTCGGCGACGGCCGTTACTGCCGCGCTGACGTCGGCGAACTGCTCGCCGTCGGTTTTCTTTTTCGCAGAGAACATCGCCGAGATTCGCGCCAGCAGGGACGGAGACGGCTCCGCTGCTTCTTCAAACTCGATCACGGTTTCTTCTGCGGCGGTAAAGAGGTTGCCTTTATCCAGCTTGCGGGACGCCAGCGGATTAACTTTTGCCGTGGCGCTGAAGCTCAGAATCTCGGTGCCGAGGCTTGCCGGGTCGTCGGTGACGGCCAGGCCGACCAGATACGCCTCGCCCGTGTCGGCGAACTCCGGGTTAACTTCAATGGAGGTGTAGATTTTCTGGCGCGCTTTGGTCAGTTCGACCAGCTCAGGCGTCGGATCAATCCAGCCGAACAGCGCCAGCTTGCCCTTGAGCTGCCCGTCGCCGATTTCTTCAGCCTCGACGGCGGTCACGTCACCAAAGCGGCGGAAAGTGCTGTCAGCGGCATAGCCCCGGATATGCTCCATGTTGATGCGGGCGCCGTACATTTCCGGGCTGTAGTTTTTCGCCATCTGCGAAATCCAGTCGCGGGAAATGACACGGCCGTCGGTGGTTGCGCCTTCAACTGCGATACGAAAACGCTTTGATTTGATTGCTGCCATTAATCAGGCTCCGGTCAGGTGTTGGGTCGGTTCGGGGCCAGTTTCCCTGTCGCCACACAATCCCTCAACGAATGCCAGCCCGCTGATGCATCAGCAAACAGGGACAGCAGGCGCGCCATTTTCGGCACCGGTAGCCTTGCCGGTATGAAAACGACACCGACAACCATCATCAGCGATCCGCGCCGTCAGGCTGCGCTGCTTTACTGGCAGGGTTATTCCGTGCGCCAGATTGCGGAGACGCTCGGACAGAAAACGCCAACCGTGCAGAGCTGGAAGCTGCGCGACGCGTGGGACGACGTTGCGCCCATCAGTCGTGTTGAATCCAGCATGGAAGCCCGGCTGATCCAGCTCATCATGAAAGAGGTAAAGGGTAATGGTGATTACAAAGAGATAGACGCGCTCGGCCGTCAGATTGAGCGCCTTGCCCGCGTTGAGCGCTACCGCAGCAGCGGCAACGAGGCCGACTTAAATCCGAACGTACGCAACCGCAATAAAGGCGAGCGCCAGCCGGTTGTTAAAAATGAGTTCAGCGACGAGCAGATCGACAAACTCACCGGCGTGTTTATGGATAACTGCTTTGAGTATCAGCTCAACTGGCACCGCGCAGGGCTGACTCACCGCATCCGCAATATCCTGAAGTCCCGCCAGATTGGCGCAACTTTCTACTTTGCCCGCGAGGCGCTGATAGACGCGCTGACCACCGGCCGCAACCAGATATTTCTTTCGGCCAGCAAGGCGCAGGCGCACGTCTTCAAAAACTACATCATTGACTTCGCCCGCCAGGCTGACGTTAACCTGAAAGGCGATCCCATCGTGCTGCCGAACGGCGCGCGCCTGATATTCCTCGGCACGAACGTGCGTACCGCGCAGAGCTACACCGGCAATCTGTACTTGGACGAATATTTCTGGATACCGAAATTCCAGGAGCTGCGCAAAGTCGCCAGCGGCATGTCGCTGCACAAAAAGTGGCGCACGACCTACTTTTCCACGCCGTCAGCCCTGTCGCACAGCGCCTATCCGTTCTGGTCGGGCGAGCTGTTCAACAGGGGGCGGCGCAGCAAAGATGATCGCATCGAGATAGACCTGTCGCATTCTCACCTGGCAAAAGGCGCGCTGTGCGGTGACGGACAGTGGCGGCAGATTGTCACGGTTGAGGATGCGCTGACCGGCGGCTGCAACCTGTTCGACATTGACCAGCTGCAGCTTGAATACAGCCCGGCGGAATATCAGAACCTGCTGATGTGTGAGTTTGTCGACGACGAGGCGAGCGTGTTCCCGTTCGCCGAGCTGCAGAGCTGCATGATCGACAGCCTGGAAGAGTGGGAGGACTTTAACCCCTATCTGCCGCGCCCGTTTGCTTACCGGCCTGTCTGGATTGGGTATGACCCGTCGCATACCGGCGACAGCGCAGGCTGTGCGGTTATCGCGCCGCCGCTCGTTGCGGGCGGTAAATTCCGCGTGCTAGAGCGTCACCAGTGGCGGGGCATGGACTTTGCCGCGCAGGCGAAATCAATTGAGGACTTAACGAAAAAATACACTGTGGAATATATCGGCGTGGATGCAACCGGCATCGGCCAGGGTGTTTTCCAGCTGGTACGCCAGTTTTACCCGGCCGCGCGCGAGATCAAATACTCACCGGAAGTGAAAACCGCAATGGTACTCAAGGCGAAAGACACCATCAGCAGCGGGCGGCTTGAGTATGACGCCGGGGCGACGGATATCACGCAGTCATTTATGGCTATCCGCAAAACCATGACGGCCAGCGGCAACCGCTCAACCTATGAGGCGAGCCGCAGCGAAGAGGCCAGCCACGCCGACGTCGCCTGGGCCATCATGCACGCACTTTTAAACGAACCGCTTACCGCAGCCAGCGGCGGCGCTAACCCCTCTATTCTGGAATTTTACTGATGAGCAAACGCAGAGGCCGCAAGGCTCACACCGCCACCGCGCAGCCGGTACAGGCAACCGCACCGCAGCAGCACGCCGAGGCGTTTACCTTTGGCGACCCCACGCCGGTTATGGATAAGCGCGACATTCTGGATTATGCAGAGTGCATCGGTAACGGGCGCTGGTTTGAGCCGCCGGTCAGTTTTAGCGGGCTGGCTAAAAGCCTGCGCTCGGCCGTGCATCACAGCTCGCCGATTTACGTAAAGCGCAACATTCTGGCATCAACGTTTATTCCGCACCCGATGATGAGTCAGCAGGAGTTCAGCAAGTTTGCGCTTGATTATCTGGTGTTCGGCAACGCCTTTGCCGAGCTGCGCCGCAATGGCCTGGGTAAGCCGCTGCGCCTTGAAACCACCCCGGCCAAATTTACCCGCAGAGGCGTGAAGGACGGCGTTTACTGGTTTGTGAATGACTGGAAAGAGCCGCACGAATTTTCGGCCGGCAGCGTGTTTCACCTGCTGGAGCCGGATATTAATCAGGAGCTCTACGGCCTGCCGGAATACCTCAGCGCGCTTAACTCCGCCTGGCTGAATGAGGCGGCAACGCTGTTCCGCCGCAAGTATTACCAGAACGGCGCGCACGCCGGTTACATCCTGTATATGACCGACGCGGCGCAGAGCAGCAGCGACGTTGACCGGATGCGCCAGGCGATGCGCGACACGAAAGGGCTGGGTAACTTCCGCAACCTGTTTATGTACGCGCCAAACGGAAAGCCGGACGGGATCAAGATTCTGCCGCTCAGCGAGGTGGCAACGAAAGACGATTTCTTTAACATCAAGAAGGCCAGCCGCGACGACCTGTTAAGCGCGCACCGCGTGCCGCCGCAGATGATGGGGATTATCCCGGATAACACCGGCGGATTTGGTGATGCAGTGAAGGCGGCGCAGGTCTTTGTAAGAAACGAACTGACACCGCTTCAGGAACGTATGAAAGAGATTAATATGTGGCTTGGTGAAGATATAATTTCTTTTAAACCTTATGTACTTGAAAGTAATGGGTAAAGTTAGCTTACTCTCATAACTTCGCTCATAAGATACCATTTGTTGTCTACATAAAACTTTGTAGCGCAACAAATGGTAATATGGTGTAATATTTTTATTTTTTCATATCATGATGGATTAAATATGGAAATCACTGATGCGGCAGTTTGGCACAATTACACCATTAGCACCCCAACATATTCCGATTCAGAAGACTTAGCTTCTAAACTCATAGAAACAGGTGTTTTTTCTTCAGTTTTAACACCCAGCAATAAACTTTACTATTCCAATAAAGGTGCGATTTCTAATCAAGAGCTTCAACTTGAATATTCACATGATTTTCTAGGCTTAACCGTGACAGGGTTAAAAAATATAGACCTAGATGATTTATGTGACTTCACTAAAGCTGGATTTATGAAGTGTATAAACATGCGCCTTTCACAAGAAAAAGTTATGCACTTACAAGGTGGATTCTTCTCAAACTCAATTATTGGCTCTATTAAACCTTTCTTCATAGACCCTAACGATGACCAGCGATATTTATTTCCCATGGTGAGAGTGTATGAAATTGGCATTACACAAGTCACATTTATGGATGATGGAACCTACGAAGGTGATATAAAGGAATTCATTGATGAAAGGGTAAACATGCCCTTAAGGAAATTAAATTATATAACTAGTCCATTTTCTTATGTGAAAAAGCATCTAGACATTGAATCAGAATGTGTTAATTATGCATTGCGCCATAACTTTAGGAAAATCAAAGAAGCGTACATATCATTATTGAAATCTGAGCTTAAAACCCCCAACATTGATAGTTTGAATTTAAACGAAGAGTACGTCGATTATGCGGGCGCGCTTAAGTTAGAAGATAGCATTAGTGATATAGCCCGGCATATAGCGGCCATAGTATCTTATACACTCAAAAAAGGGAAAAAATATAACAAGCTTAGTAAGCTAGATAGAGATTCTTTATATGGATACTGGCAAGGCAAACCAAACATCTTTGTGTTTGAACACGAAAACCAAAAGGATACTGCCACTGAAAATAGTAAAAACAGCGAAGTCATGATAAATTCAATTCTTGCCAAATCTTCATATTATATAAAATACGGCCGAAGCAAAGAACACATTGATCATAGAGCATTTGATGATTATAACTTTTTCTCCGAGCCAGGGGTATGTTTAACGCTTTTAGCTAAAAATACATATACTAACATGATAAGCAACAAAGAAGCGACTTACTCATCAGAAAACTTGATGATGGATGCTCTTGTCAAAAGTGACATGCGAGATCTGGCAGCGGTATTTTTTGAAATAAAATCACAAGAAATAAGCATATCTAAAAGCAGCATCAATTTAGCTAGAATCAGAGAAGAGATAATTACTTTTGAAGAATGGTTACGGATAACATCGAGAAGATTTGGAGAAATACAAGACTATGTCCTAAGCTTTTTGCATGATAGTGACATTAGGACTTCCCTAAACAACATGAACTCTTTATTAAAAGCTAAAACAGAAATTATGAAATTAAAAGAAGCGGAGCTAAGCGAGAGGACATCTAAAAGAACTGAATGGATATTTGGCTTAATAGCCTGCACATCTTTAACGCCTGTTATTAGCCCAATGTTGGAAGGAAGTAAAATAGACAGCCTCATTTCCTACCTCAACATGGCCAAATATAAAGATGGAGTTTACCTCATTATTATTATGATTACTGTCTTTATTTTAGACTTCTTATTATCGAAAACAACAAAAAAATAAAGCACAGCTTTATAAATAAAATAAACGGCCTAAATAGGCCATTTATTTTCCTTAAAGCTACGAGTGCTTTTCAATGACCAAATCAACGCCTTCGTTGAGCAGCTCATTGATAGAAACACCGTGCGCCTGAGCAGTTACAGCCAGCGCCTGATGACGTTCTGGCGTCAGGCGGGTAGTCACCTTGCCGCTGAATGTCTTATAAGGTTCGATATCATCCTTGCGGCATTCCTCGAGAAAAACCGCCAGTGATATTGAACCCTCTTTTTTCAACTCTTCGACGCTATAAGCGTAGAAATCAGCTCCGCCGTTCAGGCCGACAAACTCCCCACGAAACATTTCGATCTCAGGGTCAAAGGTGATGACGGCCAGATGGCCGTCGATTTTAAGTGTATTATTCATGGTCTGATTCCTAAACTATCGAGCCATAACCGGATGGAGTTAACCGCCCCCTTGTCAGTTGTCGGTCTGGGGTGCGGCCTGTGAAATATTTTCTTTTGCCCTTTCAGCAGTACCGCAATCCTTGAACCTTCCCTTTCGTGAACCTCCGCACCGAGAGCGATAAAAAGAGATTCAATATCACTCCACTTTATTGAACCGCTAACCGGCCGGGCGAACACATCTGACAGCGTTTTCTGGTGTCGTTTGTTCATGGGTTTATAGTACCAAAAAGTGACACTACCGCAAGTTCTTTTGGTGTCACTTTTCGGCACCACTCAACCGAGCTTTAGTGATATGCAGTATGCGTGCGTATAAGCGCCTCTGAGGGGATGGTTTATCGCGACCGACTTGGGGTGACACGGAGCCAGCAAACCACACAGCGAGGCGCTGACGCACGCTGCGGCATACATGTTTGCACCCTCAGCGCGCAATGCTATCCCCGCCACGCCTGCCCGCTTTGTGCATCGCTTTTCATGCAGTTGCATACCACTCCAAAAACAGCGCCGCTACTGGCCCTGCGGGGTGTTTGAACGCCTCAGAAATTAATGCAGATCCATGCACATTATGCATGCATGGCTCCTTTACGGATCAGATAGCGTGAAATCTGGAGGGTGAAGCGCTTTCAAATTTCAGCTGTTGCAGGTAAACAATGCCTTCATAAAGTGAAACCGGTCGCGGCAGCTCGATCATGAAAACGAAATCGTAAGTTCTGCCGAGCCAGAACCCCCCGCCCGCATGTTTAGGCCGCTGGAAGAAAACCCAACCGCCGGAATGGAAGCATTCGAGGTTATCGCCCCGATAAACTATCTGATAATTTGCGTCACTTCCCGCCATTTACTAACGCCTCGCAATGCTCGTTGTTCAACCGTGCCGCCGCCAAAATCGAGATTTTGGCATCAGCACGGTTATCAATGCAGCCAGCTGTCATCTTCCCAGACGTTCTGAAGCAGATCATTTAGCCTGCACCAGCCTTCACCAACATTTACACCGGGCATTTCGATTTTGGTGTAACTGCCCTAGCGCACCTGTACTACTGCATCAGGAAATAGCGCGGTCACTCGTTTATTTACTTCTTCCCGGAAAGCCTCTACCACCGACTGACTGACTTTTTGATTCTTATCGAGTGTGATTTCAATACGCATAACTTTGAAACCTCGATTTTACTTATCAAGCGGCACAGCCGAAAAGACGACCGAAAACTGCTGATTGGCTATTGAGGTGTTACGCGCTATTTCTGCGATGAGATTCAAGGCGATCACCCTGTCCTGGTCCCTGCAGATCCCCTCAGAAGTAAGCCGCGCAATCAATTCTACCCGCTCAAGCATCACTCGCTCTTTTAAACCGTTATCCATGTGCCCTCCCCACCAAACCACTGTCTATTTATACAGTATCACAGCATTTACAGGTTGAGAAAGAAAAATATCCCAGCCAATTTAATTTTTTATCTAGCTGATAAGGAAGATTTTTATCCACGCCTCATCTCAAAAATCAGCTTGTCGGGAAACTAAATGATCTGATTGACTGCTACTTCAGAATTTCAAGCTGTAGGCCATCATTTTTCGCTTTTTGTACGGTGTTTTTCTGCTAAACGATTAAATCGTTCTAATACGGAAACACTCTTCTGCTCCAGTATTGGGCGGGCCAGTTCACCATTAGGCAGGCTGCGGAAAAAATGACCGCCGATTTTAGTCTGCGTGCCACCGATCAGACGCACGGCCAGCCCGCGGCTGATGGTTTCACCGCTTAAATCTCTCACCTGGCTTATTAGTTTTTCACACGCAGCTTCGACTTTGTCCGACCGCCTCAGCCTCAGATGCCGCTTTTCTGGTTTTTCCGATCTTATCCGACTTAAAAGCCGCCGCCGTTCCTTCCTGCTCATGCCGTCCAGGTCGATTTTTTCGTAACTTTCCGTCGGGTTCGAATCCTCAGATCTCAAACCTCCCGTACAGTTATTGACAGAACTCCGAGAGGACGCAGACGCGTCCTTAAATTCAAAACCCAAATCAACGGCACGTTTCGGGACAATCTTCCATTGCATCAGACGGGTTAAAATTGGCGTATCGTCGCCAACTTCAGTTGCGTAAACGCCCTTGATGCGCACGGTTTCCTCGCCGTACTCATTCATATCTTCGCTTGCCTGATACCAGGTGCGCACAGCCAGATCGTCACGGCGCACGAACGGCCCGCCCTGGGCGTTAACGTATCCGGCCCAGTCTCCTGCGTCGGCCGCGTCATGCGCGGCAGCAAACTCAACGCTCAGGCCGTGCGCGGTTTCGCTGTCTGCCATGCGGCGCAGCTCGCGGTAAACCGTGACCGGCGCACCGCCCACAAACTGAAATTGGCGGATGTGCCAGCGTGCCGCCCAGGCAGAAACTGCCGAGGCGGTTTCCTTAAGGTCTTTGCCGCTTTCGTCGTCTGTCTCACCGTCCAGCGCATAACCGTCGATATTTTTGGAAATGTATTTAGCAACGTAACCTGTTGCGCTGCCCTTCTCTGAATCGATAGCCTCGGCGTGAAAACGTGCCTTACGGGCCTTGTCTGTCGTCAGCTCGCTGCTATCTTCCTGCCAGGCGTAATCGCGCATAATTTCTCGCACGCGCTCAGCCTGTTCAGGGCGCATGAACATGAGCATGTGCCAATGTGGGGTCGCATCATGATGAGGCTCAGCAACGCGGATCCCGAAAATGCGGATTTCTTCGCGGTGTAACTTGGCGCGGATTTTCTGCCAGACGCTGCATAGATAACGCTGCGTATCAGCCGGGCTGGCACCGTTCCATTTGCGATTCCGATGCCCGGTTTTAATTGTGGCGTGATAGCGCGCGGGGACGGTCAGCGTATAGAACTCGCCGATAAAACCCATTTCGTTGCAGATGTTTTCAAATCCGCGAATGCGGGTCATCAGCTCGCAGCGACGGATCGCTGGATTGGCTACACTGCCGTCGTACTTTTCGATCAGGCTGATGCGGTTGCCTTCCTCGTCTTCCAGCTCCATCCCCTTCAAAAATTCACGGGTGCGGCGCTTCTGCTCGCGCCACTCTGAAACGGTCATGCTGCTGGCGTAGGGAGTATGCTTTTTGCTGACGTTAGCCAGGGCAATCTGAAGATGTTCACGCCATGATGCAGCCACGCGGCGCAGTCGGCCCTTCCACCATTTTTCCGTATGCATACGCATGATCGCCGGGGTAACTTCCTCCGGGTCAAACAGTCGTGACGTGACTTTGTCCCATAATGGCGGCGTCTGGCTCAGCTCACGGGTGATGGTGGCGGCGGTCATGTAAACGCGGTGCGTGTATTTATAATCTGACTCATCGCTGGCCTGCTCGTGTGCCTGTACCAGCTCGGCGAGAATGAAATTAGCCACATCCCCGGCAAGCAAATCAACGTCGGAGCGAGCCATATCAGGCAGGCGGTTAAAGCGGCGCATCAGCTCCCATAGCTGACCGCCAGCACTGGCCGCACCTGCCTGTTTTGCGGCATTGCCTGCCAGCAGGTTAAACGTGCTGCTGCTCATTTCAGCGAGGCGATATTGAGTGTTAACGGTTTCGACGCGTGGCAATGTGCGCTCAACGAAGGTTTTCGTTAAGTACGCATTGGCACGATCAATACCCTGTGTTTTTTCCAGCTCACTGACGCGGCGTTTAACGTCGAGCTGGATAAGTGTCGGCTGCTTTTCAAGTAACTCTTGCGCACGCACTAAAGCCGCAATCATCTGACTGCGGCTATGCATTTCCTCATAGGTAGGGTATGGGCTGGCGATGGCTTCCCGTGGAGCATTCCACAGGTAAGCGTATTCCTGAATCACTCGCAAACCCCCAGATAGACGCTGCTGCAGGCGGACTTGTTATCCATAGCTGCGAACATGTCAAACTGACGGCCACCGCGCGTTGTCAGCGCCCAGTCGCGATAGGTTTCAATGCCGTGTGAGGCGAGGGATACTTTGCTGCCGTTTGTTTCTGCTTTAACGGGATCCATTCCTGAATGGAAAAATGCTGCGTTTCCACGGCGTGAGCATCGGGCAACAATCCGTTCCCATTCAGCAACCCGGCTTATTTCTTCAGGCCAGCGGGTAAAGATTTCCCCGAGTTCAGCTTTGTTTACGTTAACGCATGGCATGCAACCGACACGGCTGCACCCCTGCTGATAAAGAGGGTTTGGCTTGATACCGTGACGCCTGGCCAGCGCAAAAACGTCATCATGCGTCCATTGAAGGATCGGCCGGTAAATCGACAGGCCCGGCCCGAGATCAAACCCTGCTTCCCACTCAGGCAGCTCTGCCCGTTTTGCGGATTCCTGAGCGCGAACTCCCTGCCACGTGATGACGCGCTTACCTTCTGCAATCAGCTTGTCTACAACCTGCTCCTGCATAGGGATCTGTTTAAGCTCGAAAGAGCAGAACTTGCGCTGGGTGGAAGGAAATGTGCCTTTCCAGATGCACATATCAAGAAAGGGAATGCCGGTAGGTTTAAGGGCATTCAGCGCACGACGCACTATCGTTGCAGCCTCTTCCTCTGTGAATCCTAAATCTCTGACCAGGGTAACTGGCCACTTATCTTTTACGAACGTTCTCTTGTCAGCTATACGCTGTGAGAAGTCAGCCCTGACGCGGCGCAATGGACCGAGTTTGCTTTCAAGGTATTCCAGATATTTAACGGTTTCAGGATGTTCATGTCCGGTGTCGGCAAAAACCGCCTCGAATGTCACTCCGGATTCGATAGCCAGCAGCCACTGAGCAAGGCTGTCTTTACCTCCAGACACGGTAACAAGATTCATAACACCGGGGGCGAAGCAACGCGTATCGATCATGGCTGCACCTCTACTTTTACAGAGCAGTCCGGCCCAGCTGCCATATCGAAACCAGTAAAAATGACGGCGGATTTAGGCTGACGTACCGCAATGATTTCTGATGCGCGCTTTCCTTCACCTGCAGCTACGCCAACCGAGCGGGCTACGCTGATTCTGGTGATGTCGAAAGCGCGCAGGATGCTGCGGGTGTAAAGGGTGTCGCTGTTTGAAACCACAACAGGGCAGCGTTCCGAGACGTCGAGCAACATGCTGACCAGATCGTGATGCTCATCTTTGCCAAAACCTGCAGAGTGATATTCCGCGAATGTACCGTCATAGGGCGGATCGCAATACACAACATCCCCGGATTTTGCGAGGCGCAGCGTTTCGCGAAAGTCGGCACAGATAAACGTCGCGTGCTGGGCTTTTTCTGCGAATGCTTCTATCTCAGTCAGCGGGAAATATGGCTCTGTGTAGTTACCGAACGGGATATTAAATTCACCGCGCTTGTTGTAGCGGCAAAGGCCGCGATAGCCATTGCGGTTCAGGTACAGGAAATAAGCGGCGCGCTCCAGAAGAGGCAGAGCCGGATTATGGTTGAACACCTCACGGACAGCGTAATAGCTTTCGCCGGTCTTGTTCTGATTAAACAGGCTGGCTGCAATAACGATAAACGGACGGGTGTGCTCTTTAATCTGGCGATAGAGGTTAATCAGGTCAGGATTTATATCCGCAACCAGATAGGCCGGGTAATCGGTGTTCATCATTACTGCGCATGAACCGGCGAAGGGTTCGACCAGTCGATCACCTTCAGGCAGGTGCGTCAGCAACTCCGGCATTACGCGGGACTTGTTACCCGCCCATTTCAGGATCGTGCTCATACGGCACCGCCTTTGGAAACTTTCGCGCGCATTTCAGCCACGTCCTGACAGCTGACACAGCGAGTTACGCCACTCACGGCGCGGCGGCGCTTCTCCGGGATTGGCGCGTCGCAATCTTCACAGAATGAAGCCGCCACACTGACCGGGCGGTTAACCACGCTGGCGATATTGCGTGCCAGCAGCTCGTCGGCGCGAGCCTGCGCCATGTCCATTGAGTCGGCCATCAGTGCAGCTCCTGTGATTCGTTCTGGTAGCGCTCAGCCTCACGGCGAATCAGGTCGGCGGCTTCAATACCGGAAAGCCCCTGCTGATGAACGTGCAGCGCAATCTCGACCAAGCGCTCCGAAACAACCAGTGCACGGTCTTTGCGCTCCTCGATCCGCGCCTTAGTGATAATTGCTGCCAGCGCTTCAGTGTCAGCATCAAATTTAAGTGTCTCGACATTTCTCATTTAACTTTCTCCAGAATTTAGGCAAAAGAATGCCTGGCGGGTTTACGCCATTGATTTTTGGGTTTTATTTACTCAGGTAAAAAACAGTCTGCGGTTGAAAACTGACGAGGTAAAATGCTGCCCCATCGCGCCATCTTATTCATGGCAATAATAATCAGCCTCCTGCGGTCCTCTTCAAAATATTGAAACGGCTTTCCTATTTCATCAGGCTTAAAACTTTTCGGACTTTCACGATTTGCCAGCGTAAGTACGCAGAATTTAAACTCGTCATTCTGATGATTAAAATAACGCAATGCGGCGTTAGCGTTATTGTCACGCATTTGACGCCATTTTTTGCGAAATTCATCAAACGTCATAGGCTGAATTTTATCAACGCGAGCGCCCATCAAATGAATTTTGGTAAAACTGGCGGGCGCGTGTTGCTTTGGTACTTCCCATAAAACTTTCATATTAGCCACCAAAAATACGGCGCAGGCGGTGTGAATATCCGTCGCGTTTTGTTGTGATACTTTTCAGCAGCTCTTGCTGATTTTTACATGGATGCCAAGGCCTGCCATTTTCGCCCATGATCCAGCCATTTCCGTAAGACATTGACGGACTCTGACGCTTGAGGTGTGCTGCAAATGAAATCATCGTGCGCCCTCAGCTGATACCAATCGAAGCACCCAGCCCGCTGATAGCGTCAACGGTTGAGGCTAGAGTAGGGTTAGAGTGAACGCGGTTCTGTACGGCCATCGCGGCCAGCATCATGCAGCGAATGCCGGTATTTGCAGCTTCCAGAATGCTGCGGCGGCACGTTGCAGTTATCCGCTCCGGGTTGGCAGCACTGGCGGCCATGCTTCCGACTTCTGCAGTCGCTTTCAGTACGTAGGCCGGAAACTTCTCATCTGCCAGCTCATTAACCGGTACGCATGGCAGGCAGTGCAGCTGTGCCAGCGCGCCATCTATCAGTGTTGCGTCTTCCGTCAGATCGGTAAGCAACAGCAATTCAGGAACGGTCAGCTGATGGATCTGCTCAGGGTTCAGCTTGTTGCGCAGGGTCTGCGCCTTCATGCCTGCACGCTGCGCCAGCTCAGCCATGCTGTGCGTCAGCGCAAACTTGCGGCAGGCATCGTCATAGTGGTTATGTGTGGATGTCTTGAAATCAAACATGTGCGAATCTCCCTATTCACTTAATGTGAATTAGCTGCCAATAACCAGCTGAAAACGGGAATGCCCGAACGCTTTACGCAGCTGTTCTTCTTTCCAGCGTGCGTAATAGATACGGATCGGCCCGCTGGCCTTCTTACAACCCTTACGGATAGTACGCGGCTCAATTGGCAACTGCGGATTTTCTCCGGTAGTCCAGCGGTACACGGTGCGAAGCGATATGCCTTCTAATTCGGCAAACTGCTCGGTAGTAACAATCGGTGCAGGTACTTTGATGATTGCGATTTCAGAGGCCATATAGCATGATTCCTTATTTGAAATTTTATGACACCGATTGCCATTTGTTTGCCAACGTTTGCCATCGATTGCCACCAACAAAACGAATCCTAATGCCAATTTTGGCATTGGTCAACATGGAAATACCATTTATGGACATTGAAAACCAGATTTCTAATGAGGAAGTTTTAGATCGGATTTGTCAGGTTTATGGCTTTAGCCAGAAAATCCAGCTCGCTAATCACTTTGATATTGCTGCCAGTACGCTGCAAAACCGCTATACGCGGGGCAATATCTCGTATGACTTCGCAGCGCATTGCGCCCTAGAAACTGGTGTAAACATCAGATGGATTCTCACTGGCAAAGGCCCGCAAAGGAGTGACGAAAGCGCAGGGTCGACCATCGAACTCCAGTTATTCACATTAAGTGAAGGCAGGCTTTCAGAGATTGGGATTTTAGTGGTAGGTCATGAGCTTTTTGGGAAGCAGCTTAAAAATGCGATGTGCCTCAGATACGAGGGTAAAAGCTATATCGTTGAGAAAGATGCTTCCCTGGCCGATGGCTGCTGGTTGGTAGATGTTGAAGGTGCAGTGAGTTTGAGAGAGGTGACAGTGCTTCCAGGCAAACGGCTGCACGTTGCAGGAGGGAAGATTCCTTTTGAATGTGGAGTCGATGAGATCAAGCGCCTGGGCCGTGTTGTCGGAATTTATAGCGAGGTTGCCTAGTGTCTGTGCGTAAATTGCCTTCTGGCGGATGGCTCTGTGAGATTTACCACAACGGTAAACGTACTCGCAGCAAATTCGCCACTAAAGGTGAGGCTATTGCATTCGAACAACACAAGGTTCAGCAGCCGTGGCATGAGGAAAAGGAAGACCGACGCACGATCAAGGATTTGATTGATTCCTGGTATGGGGCGCACGGGATTACCCTCAAAGATGGCGAGAAGCGACAGAAAGCCATGACTCATGCTTTTGAGTGCATGGGGGAACCGCTGGCTAAGGATTTCGACGCGCAGATGTTTTCGCGCTATCGCGAGCGCCGCCTTAAGGGTGACTTTGCGCGTTCCAGTCGCGTAACCGAGGTATCACCACGCACGCTCAATCTTGAACTTGCATACTTCCGAGCAGTGTTCAATGAGTTAAGCCGATTGGGCGAATGGAAAGGCGATAACCCTATTAAGCATGTGCGCCCGTTTCGCACAGAAGAATCAGAAATGGCCTGGCTCACACACGAACAAATCAGCTTACTACTGTTAGAGTGTCAGAAGAGCGAATATAAGGATCTTGAGGCCCTGGTCAAAGTCTGCCTCGCTACCGGCGCGAGATGGTCAGAAGCCGAAGGCTTGAGAAAAAGCCAGATAACCAAATACAAAATAACTTTTACTAAGACAAAAGGCCGTAAAAACCGAACCGTTCCTATTACCGAGGCGATTTACAAAATAATTCCTGAAAATAAGACGGGCCGCATCTTTACGGACTGTTACGGTGCATTTCGTTCTGCAATTGAAAGAACCGGTATTGAATTACCCGCAGGACAGCTGACCCATGTTTTACGCCATACTTTCGCAAGTCATTTTATGATGAACGGGGGAAACCTTTTAGTTTTGCAGCGCGTTCTCGGCCACACAGACATCAAAATGACCATGCGCTATGCTCACTTTGCCCCCGATCATTTAGAGGAGGCCGCTAAGCTAAACCCACTGGCTACCAGTGGCGGTAAAGTGGCGGTCGAGATGGCAAACGATGGCAAATGATGGCAAACGCTGGCAACTTATCTGCATGTTTTTAAACGCAAACTATTGTTTTTACGTTGCTAAGCATAGTTCTCATAATCGCTTGGTCGCTGGTTCAAACCCAGCAGGGGCCACCAAATTTTAGCTGTTAAATCAGCAAATTGAAGCCACTCACAGGAGTGGCTTTTTTGTTTTCTGAGTCTGGTCATGGCTTCAAAATGGCTACGCGCTCGTTTTTTTTAATATGCCGGGCTTTCATTTTGCTGCATTTTTTGATGTATTTACTATTCAGTAAATCAAAACACATCTCGCAAGATATGAACAGTCGGTCTCAGATCTGGCTGGCATTTCAAAATCAGTTTAGCAACCGGCGCACAATGGAATTAGGCCGAAGGCTTGAAGGGAAACCAAATCCGCCCCGTTGAATCCACTATGTGAAAACTAAAGGTGAATTCTGAGCAAGAAAAATTCGCCCTGTCTTTGCACATTTCCCTCTGAAAGCAGCTAAAAAAGCCAGCGCCCTGCACTGGCTGACTCAATAAACATTCTTATAGTCAGTGGCTTTTTGTCCTGTTTTACAGAGGCGCGAGAGAACAGCGATGAAGTCTTCCAGGGAAAATGGGCCGCGAGATTGAAACCTTCTGGCTGTACGTCAAATTCTTTAAAAAACTTTTCAGCCATTTCAGCGATATCATCCGCTTCATATTGTTCCTGCAATATATCGTTATTTCCAACCTCGATTTTCTTCAACAGGAACGTTGTTACCAGTGGCAATTCACGCAGTATGAATTCGCGCACCACGTTAGGGTTTATCGTTATCTTACTCACCAGATTTTATCCTCCGCCCGCACAATTAAGTTATAGCGATGAGATGTGCGAAAACTGATTTGTGCAACGTCGTTTGCCAGAATCACCCATCCAACAACAGGTACTGCTCTGCCAGCGAAAGCGCCCAGGTTATTCACCCAAAAAATCTTCAGGCCGCGCAGAGTAAGAGATTTAGCAGTCAGCGTTGGCAGGATGCGACGCCGAAATTTGTAGGAAAGGTGTTTGCGGAAAAAGAGCGACGCAACGGAAGTACCAGGAGTTGCCGTATTGGGCTTACCTGGTACATCGATGTTATTATTTCCCAGAATTAGTCCTGCAACGGCCACAATATCCTGTACACCTAATTGCTTTTGAGTCTCATCAACCAGTATCCAGAACAGCAGTTCCTGCGGCGTCAGATTTGATAAGTTATTGAAATAATAGGTGCCATTGAGTTGCTCTGTAGTATCCATACATGCGAATCCCTTTCGTCAAATGGTAACGGATTTTAATTTACCATCTGCGTGACAGGCTGTTAATCCCTTAGCTCAGCCAGACATCTTTTCGAGGCTGGATAGTAATCAGCAGCACTTGCCCGACCTTTATCGCCGCGCTGCCACTAACGTCTGTTTCCGCATCACCGCCCACTGTAATCAGCTGACTTTCTTGTGCGGCCACGCTGTAACTGCCGGTAGTGACGTGCTGAATGGCTCCGGCCATCAGTGACGCCGTACCGATCACCGTGGTCCTTTCCGTTGCTTTCAGAGTCGTTTCCCTGCTGATCAGCTCACGCTTTTCAGTATCGGCTTTAACCTCGCGGCTCATGAACGTTTCACGGATGGCCTGATCGGTCTGGCGTGCCCAGCCACTCGCCTGCATTACCCGCGGTGATACTGCAGGCGCCTGTTCGACCAGCTTAACGTCTGGCAGGCTGATTCAGTACGTATGGGTAACTTCACGAGCTCTACTCACTCCCTGCCCGCCTACCTGCCTGATAGAGCCTGCACACAGCCAGGACGGTGAATACAGCCAAAGCAACAGAGAGCAGGGTCAGAAAAATGATCAGCGAGAGTAGCGGATTCAGCAAACCGCCCAGGCTTGTGAAATCACTCACCCTCACGAGGTGTTCAGGTGTCAACGTGCGAAGAATAATCTCCGGTATAATCAGGAAGTAAATAATCACGACCGGGATACAGATCAGCACTTTCCTTTTTTTTCGCATCTTCTTTCCTCTCCTTGTAAGCGAATGGATCCAAAAATCAGGTAAAGGATACAACAGGGCTTCAGGATCTGTCACAGATCTGATTCGATTGGCGACAGGGCTCCCTCCGCAACGCGCTACTGCATTAAAAATTCTGGTAATGAGATTCATTCTTTAATTTTTCATCTTTAATGGGTAGTGACTGCCACCTTTATCTTCATTCAACACTACAAATGATAGTAATAGCTCTATGAAGATTCATCTTTCATACGATATGGCCTAATAAGAAATACCGAAAAGGAAAAAGGCCGTTGCTCAGCCAGCGTGTTGAGCAATTACTCCCACCCAGCCCCTTTTTTTTCATGCAGCAATCCCCTCTCTCCTTTCTTAATTAAAAAAACATAGCCCTTCATTAGTCTCTTAATTTGACTTAATTCATAAGAAATAGACTGAAAAGAGAAATCACTCCCTTAATTCAGGTTAATGATAAAAATAACTTCTTCCACTAATTGCCAGTCAATAGCAGAAGGAGCGATCGCCAAAAAATCACCTTCTGCGCTAAAAATGGCGAAACATTATGCTGATATCGCATTCTTTTTATTCGATTCGTTCTATTTTTAGAGCTCTTTTTATCTACAGGTAAACAGATAACTTAAAAATATAACGTTCGCACCAAAATAAGAATAACTTTACCCGCCCCCTGCCTTAACGATTAATAAACGAACATGTTAGCCTGTTAACACTGAATCGATGGATTGATTTAGCTCTCAATTAATCAATGCACAATCCGGCATGGATAAATAAGGAGGATGCGTGTCTTGCTATTTTATTCACGCTGCATGTTGCAGCGATTAACAAACACAACATAAAAGTCAGATCACCCTATTTATATTGACTGACTATTCCTATTATTAAATTGAGAAATATTATGCGTAAATTACTGTTAAACACTGCCATTTTTACCGCAATAGCCTCTGTCAGTTTTGCTGGTCAGGCTGCTGAATCTGCTTCACTGAGTATCACCGGCGCAATTACACCCAGCGCCTGTAATGTGTCGCTGAGTAATGCCTCCGTGGATTTTGGCAATATAACCGCGGCGACTCTGAATCAGAACTATAACGCCAAAACAGCCAGTAATATCAGCGTGTATGTGGATTGTGATGCCCCTTCTGCGATAGCAATTCAGACCACTGACAACCGTACCGCCAGTGCAATGACGAAAGAGGAGGCAACCAGTCAGCTGAGTATGCAGGTTGGCGGAACATCTGATGAGAATTATTTTGGCCTGGGTCTGGATGGCGCACAGTCCAAAGTCGGTGTAATGTTCCTGTCCGTTGTCGCGGCCACCGCTGACGGTGCCGCCAATAATCACCTGCTCATCAGCACAGACAAAGCCGCCTGGACTGAGGTCGCGATCTCGTCATCGGTCAATGCCCTGCTGGAAAAACAGGGCTACTTTGCGCTGGGGTCAGATGCGAACTCATCCACACCCGCTGCATATACCAAATCAACCTACACCCTTCATCCGATAATCCTGCTGAAGAAGAGCAATTTTTACCCAACCGGTGAAGACATCAAAGTCGACGGTAACGTGACCTTCTCTGTTGTGTATCTGTAATTTTCTTCTGTTTATGGCGAAGGCTGGATGGCCTTCGCCTTATTGAGCGACGGATATGACTACCCTGATGAAATCTCTCTGCCTTGCTGTTCTGGTCTTATTTTCTGCCTCTTCTGTCTTTGCAGCAGGCATGCAACCGGAGACATCCAGCCTGTTTATTGACGATGAGGCGCGCGAAGCCACGATTACTGTGCAGAATACCGAAAACAGCACTGCGCTGCTGCACAGTCGCCTGCAGACGCTGCCTGAAGATCCTGAAAATGCCCTGATTATTACGCCGCAGCTGGTACGCGTTGAAGGCGGAAAAAATCAGCAGATTCGCGTGGTGTTAAAAGCGGGCGTAAAGCTGAATAAGCAGAAAATGCAGCGTATTGATTTTGTTTCTGTCCCGCAGGATGACGGCAAAAAAAATCGCGCGCGTGTTCTGATTGGCCAGAATATTCCGGTGATTATTTCCCCCGCCGATCTGCCCTTAAATACGACACCCTGGACCGGCCTGACCTTTCAGCGCAGCGGTTCATCGCTGAAGATTGAAAATCCCACACCTTATGTCGTCCGTCTCACCGAGCAGGTTGATCTGCTGCCTGGCAAGCGGCTGGTGAAGCTGAAGAAAACCTATATTCTGCCGGGTGAAAAAATCACGCTGCCTCTGCCTGCGGCCTCAACAGGGATTACCTCTGTGCGGCTGCATCCCGTGACCCGCTACGGAATTTTAACAACACCCTATGTTGCGCAGCTGTAGCCCTGGCCGCTGAAGACGATGAAAAGATTTCGGCTACTCAGCCTGCTTATCTTTTCAGCCGCGACGCTGGCGGCGGGCGGCTACGACCAGGAGATGCTGAAGGCGCTGGGCTACGATGCCAGTGCCTCAGCCCTGCTCGATGCAGGCACCCATTTTCTTCCTGGCGAGCAGCCCGTGAATATCATCGTCAACAGGCAGAGCAAAGGTGTGCATATCCTGACGTTTGATCAGGCGGGCAATCCCTGCTGGACCGCAGAACAACTGCAGGCGCTGAGTATCAGTCCTGAACGCTTCACTCACGAGGACCAGGATGCCTGCCTGCGCCTTCCGGCAGAGAGCCCTGTCCTGGTGGAGCAGGAGATTGCTCGCAGCACCCTTCTGCTGAGTGTGCCGGAGAGCGATCTGCTGAGCGACCCGCACTACGCCAGCGGCGGGAATGCCCTGATTGTTAATTATGACGGCCAGCGATATCAGTATCAGCCACGTGCCGGAGCGAGCCACACCTCTCAGGCGCTGACCTCGGAGGTAGGCGCCAACATCAATAACTGGATCCTCCGCAGCGGGCAGAGCTACGCCAGTCTGGATGCGCAGCATCAGCTCACCCGTCTCTACAGCTATGCGCAGCGCTCTGTTCCCGCCTGGTCTTCGGTGATGCAGTTCGGTGAGATCACCGCCGGTGGTTCACTCTTCTCGGGCATCAACCTGCTGGGCGCACAGATCATGCCGGAGTACGGGTCAGAGAATGATAAAGGCCGTGATGTCTCGCTGGATCTGCTGGTCTCACAGGCCGGTACGGTCGAAGTCTGGCAGGCGGGCATTCTGCTGAAGACCTTTCAGGTCACGGCGGGCATGAACAGGCTGGATGACATTCCGGCCATCAGTACGTCAGACGATTTTGAAATCATCAGCCACGATCAAACCGGCCATCGTGAGACGCAGCGCATCCCCTACATTCAGGCACGATCGTCGATAGCGATGGCAGAGGACGGGCTCTCAATGGCCGTGGGACGCCTGCGTTTAACCGACGAGGCGTTTCCACTGGCGGTCGGCTCTGGCGGACTGTATCAGAACGATTTTATGGCGGTGACGGCTGGAGGCATGCTGAGTGAAAACTATCAGGCGATCTCCTGGCGCACCGCACTGCGCCTGGCCGAACGCCTGGTGGCATCGATCACCCAGACCGCCTCGCGGGCAAGGGACGTGGCCGGAAGCGAACGTAACAGGCAGGGCCTGAATCATCAGGTCAGCCTCAACGCGGGCGTCACTCAGCAGCTGTCACTGACCACCTCGGCCAGCTTCCGCGGCCGCGACTATATGGATGCGGGTAACTCATGGGGGTCGAAAAAGACCAGCGAACAGCTCGGGCAGACAAAGTCGCAGTATGCTCTGGGGCTGAGCTACAGTCAGCCGCAGGCTGGCGTATTCTCTTTCTCCGGCAGCCTCTCGCAGAGCTGGCGCGGCACAGAAAATAGAGGCTATATGTTCAGCTGGGGGCACGCCTTCGGTAAGGTCAACGTGAATCTGGGTATCCAGAAAAACCGGCTCTCCGTGGATGAGCGACGGAGCGATAACCGCTACGCGTATCTTAATCTCTCCCTTCCTCTGGGCAACAGCAGCAGCATGCGCAGCTGGATCAGCGACAATGACCATAAAAACCGGGCCGGGGTCGGTTTTGACAGCACGCTGAATGACAAATTTTCCTGGAGCCTGTCAGGTGAAAAGAGCGGGCAGGAAGCGGCCTCGATGGCCAGTTCCGCCACCTGGACCACCAGGTATAGTCAGCTGAGCGGTGGCGCATCACACAACGAGAACAGCACCAGCTACAACTACGGCGCTCGCGGCGGCGCTGTGCTGCACAGCGGTGGCCTGACCTTTACCCCCCGAAAGGTGGGCGATACCTTCGGCATTATTTCCCTCAACAGCCCGCAGCCGGATGTGGTGATGCACACCCCAGGCGGAACGGTGTGGAGCGATGGCCGTGGCTACGCCATCGCCTCCTGGACGCCCTGGCAGAACAATAGTGTGCAGATCGATAACCAGAGCCTGCCTGATAATGTCCAGATTATCAGCGGCATTGCCGATGTCACGCCCTGGCACGGCGCGGTTGTGCCGGTGGTTCTGCCCGCCTTCAGGGTACGCCGTGCGCTGCTGAGCTTCCCGGCAGGTGACGGCCCGGCTCCGGACGCGCCAGTGAAGAATGGCAAAGGTACCCTGGTCGCTTTCGTGAATGACGACGGTACGCTGTTTTTTGACAATCTGCCGGATGAGCCCCTGTTCACCCAGCGCCCTGACGGCACGACCTGTTCACTGCATATCCTTACGCCCTGGCAAAACGAACCCAGCGCCCTTTATGACTCCCTTTCAGCGAGATGCGACCCATGAAACCGCAATCAGCTCTGCTCCTGCTGCTGACCTTCGGCAGTTTTCTGACGGCCACTGCCACGCATGCAGCCTGCGCGATTCAGCTTAGCGAACCGCAGATTAACTATGGCGACATCACGCGCGGCCAGCTGCTCACGCGTCCCGGCAACGCGCTCGCCGCCACAGAGCTGCGGATGGGGGATGAACGCGAGTCGGATCTTACCGTTATCTGCGATCGCCCGTCCTCGCTGACCCTGACGTTCAGCGCGCCGGTAAAAGAGAACGAGAGCTATGCGTTCGGCGAGCAGGGCCGGGCGACGCTGACGCTGCATGATGTCACCCTCGACGGCCATCCGGTCATGATCGACAGCGCTGGCCGGCAGGCGGCGAAAATGGCGTTCAGCGGCGAGACGCCTCTGCGTTTTCTCACGGAGGGCCAGCCCGCGTCAGGCATGACTCTGCGCGCCAAAGTGCGCATCGCGACCTGGCTGCCCGCCGCGATCACCCGCGTCCGTGAACGTGAGCAGTGGCAGCTGAACGGCCGTTTTCTGGTCAGCAGCGAAGGCTAATCCGCCGGGCGCAATTATCTGCCGCCCTGCCCTGTTTTCCCGCGCAAAGCCCATGCTATCTTGTGGTTTTGATTTTTTCAGTGGGCAAAATTGATGACTAAGTTGCGGGTAGGGATCGTGTTTGGCGGGAAATCGGCTGAGCATGAGGTGTCGTTGCAGTCGGCCAAAAATATCCTTGAGGCGATCGATAAAACCAGATTCGATGTGGTGTTGCTGGGCATCGACAAGCAGGGACAGTGGCACCTTAACGATGCGTCAGACTTCTTACTTAACGCGGAAAATCCGGCGCTGATCGCGCTGAACTCTGCCGCCGAAGCGGTGGCGCTGGTGCCGGGCCAGACACAGCAGCAGATCATCACCCGTCACGACGCCCATCCGCTGTCGCAGATCGATGTCATCTTCCCGATTGTTCACGGCACACTGGGCGAAGATGGCTCCCTGCAGGGCCTGCTGCGCATGGCGTCGCTGCCTTTCGTGGGTTCCGATGTGCTGGGGTCTGCCGTCAGCATGGATAAAGACTTCACCAAGCGGCTGTTACGCGATGCCGGACTCAAGGTCGCGCCGTGGCTGAGCGTCACGCAGGCGCAGCGCGCCCAGCTGGACGCAGAGGCCGTGATTGCCCGCCTGGGCCTGCCGCTGTTTATCAAGCCAGCCAACCAGGGCTCATCGGTGGGCGTCAGCAAAGTTGATTCCCCTGATGAATTTGAGGCAGCGCTGGCGCTGGCCTTCTCCTTCGACCGTAAAGTGCTGATTGAACAAGGCATTAAAGGCCGGGAGATCGAGTGTGCGGTGCTGGGCAACGACGCCCCTGAAGCCAGCCCGTGCGGTGAAGTGGTGGTGCATGACGCCTTCTACTCTTACGACACCAAATATATCTCTGAAAGCGGCGCGCAGACGGTGGTGCCGGCGGCGATTTCCGCGCAGACCAGCGAGGCGATTCGTGAGGTTGCCATCAGAGCCTTCTCCGCGCTGGAGTGCTTTGGCATGGCCCGCGTCGATGTCTTCCTGACTGATGACGGTGAGATTATCGTCAACGAGGTGAACACCCTGCCCGGCTTCACCAACATCAGTATGTATCCGAAACTCTGGCAGGCGGCCGGACTCAGCTATCAGGATCTGATCAGCCGCCTGATCGATCTGGCGATAGCGCGTCACCAGCAGGCCAGCACCCTGAAAAGCAGCGTCAGCTGATCCCGACCCGCGGCGTGGCGTTATGCCACGTCGCTGGTGATGGCCTGATCGCCGACCGGGGAGGTCTGATTGCGGCCATTGCGTTTCGACAGATAGAGATTTTTATCTGCGGCAGAGATCAGCCGGTTGATGACCCGGTGCCACTCAGCCGCCCGCCCCGCCCGGCCGTGCGCCAGGCCCAGGCTGATGGTCACCGTTACCGTACTGCCCTGCAGCCAGAACTTCTCTTTTGCCATCTTCTGCCGGATCGCCTCCGCAAGAAAATAGAGCTTGTCCGGATTCTGATCGAACAGCACCACCACGAACTCTTCGCCGCCAAAACGGCAGATGCGCCCCGCTTTGCCCACGACGCGCTGCATACGGCAGGCGATCTCCTCCAGTACGCTGTCACCGGCATCATGGCCAAAATTGTCGTTAATGGTTTTGAAGTAGTCGACATCGATCAGGATCACGCCTGCCGTGCGCGCCGGGCTAATCGGCTCGGCATGCAGGCTCTCATAGAGACCCGAACGCGACAGCAGCCGGGTCAGGAAATCGTAGTTTGCCCGCAGCGCCAGCCGTTCATTCAGCTGGCGGATGGCGTCCATGCTCGCGGCGACGATCAGCGGACTGATGGCGATGGTCGCCACCCCGAGCCGCGCCGAGGTGAGATGGCTGACCGGCAGCAGGTTGTCATCCCCCTGAATATTCATCAACCCGTGCGACACCAGGATAATCTCGGTAATGCCGGTCAGCAGGATCACCAGGCTGGTCAGCGGCATCGGCAGCACCACGGCGCACCAGACCAGCGCCGGAACCGGAAAGGTCAGGCTGCCCGCGCCCCCCATCATCGCGCCGATGACGAGCGACAGGCCCACCGCGATAAGCGGCAGCAGCTTGCGTAGCTCCCCGAACTGGCGGGGCGACAGCGACGACCAGTCGCGCGTCAGCAGAAAAGGCAGCAGCATCAGCCCGGTGGAGAACTGCTCGCTGAACCATTCGCCCCAGGCTGTCGCCAGTCCGGTGTCAAAGTCGGCCTGCTGCGCCAGCGCCCCCCAGCTGGCACAGGCCAGCGCGGCCAGCAGACAGGCCGGAAAAATGCGCAGTACGCGTGTCACGCGTTCGCTGCCGGAATCGTGCTGCAGATGCTTCACCAGCAGCAGCACCGCCACCAGCACAAACAGCAGATTCGCCAGGTTGAGCGTAAACGCGGTCAGCGCCCAGCCCGAAAATACGGTGTCGTTAAACACCATCGCGGCAAAGCTGGCGAGGTAATAGCGGGTCTGATGCAGAAAGGGATGGCGGACAATGATGCCGGTGATAATGGCGTTGACCGGCCAGAACAGCGACAGCTCCTGCGGAAAGCGCAGGTGGCCGCCGATAAAGCAGAATAGCAGCGTGATTAAAAACAGCGAAAAGGCGTTCTTCTTAGCGTTGTGCTCTTCAAACAGCTGTATACGCATACTTCCGGACCTTGTTGCAAAGAGGCGTTTCCACGTCGGCCTGAACGGGCGCGTGGCGTCAGAATAATTACATCCTGGAAACCCGCTGTATCATCCTGCGATAAAACACCACTTCAGAGGTCAATCCGGCAGGTTGCTGATACCCGATGACGCCTGTAAATGGGGGCTTATTATGCCCTGCATACAAAAAAATCGGATATCCGAGATATCCGATTTTTGCTGTTATGACGCCCTGTCTTTGCACTTCACGCTATTTTACAGCTACCGGCCACTGACTCAGGCGGATACCCCGTTTATCGGCGTTGTCGCCAAAATCTTTAAGCACCGCCCTGACGTCGGGATCGATATATTCCGCATTATCGTTATCCACGATCACCACGCTGTTCTCCGGGATCTCATCCAGCAATCCCTGCAGCTTTGGATTGTGCATAAAGGTCAGGTTCTGCTGAAAGCGCAGCACATAGTGATCGTCGTAACGGGTAAGCTGCAGCGCGTTGCGATGGCTCTTATAGATGCTGCAGAGGATCTGCGTGGCGATCCCGATCCCGATGCCGACCAGCATACCCAGCGTGATGATCCCGACGATCGTCGCCAGGAACGGCACGTACTGCTGCGGCCCCATCCGGAACTGCTCAACAAAGAGGCGCGGTGTCGCCAGCTTATAGCCGGTGTAGAGCAGCACGGCGGCCAGGCTGGCCAGCGGAATGGCGTTCAGCATCTCGCTGAACCACATGCCGCAAATCAGCAGCAGCACACCGTGGATGAAGATCGACAGCTTAGTCTGCGCGCCTGCGCTGACGTTGACCGAACTGCGCACAATCACCGCCGTGATCGGCATGGCCCCCAGAAATCCGGCAGTCAGGTTACCGATCCCCTGAGCAAACATCTCTTTGTTGGGCGACGGCGCAGGCGTCTGCGGACGTAACTTTTTCAGCGCCTCCTGGCTCAGCAGCGTTTCCAGACTGGCGACCAGCGCCAGGGTAACGGCCACTACCCAGACCTGCGGATTCTGCCAGGCCATCCAGTCGGGCGTTTCCAGCCCGGCCACCAGCGCAGAAACGCTGTCGAAGGCGGGCAGTGAAATGCGCGCCAGACCGCTGGCGACATCAGGAAACAGCCGCCCGCCCACGACCGTCGCCAGGCAGCCGGTCAGCACGGCAATCAGCGGACCGGGGATCCAGGCCAGCGCTTTGATCCGTTTGATCGGCCCGGTGGTCCAGAGACACAGGATAGCGAGACCCACCCCCGCCACGGCTATCGCGGGCAGCGAAAAGGTCATCTCGCCCGTCACCAGCGACACCAGCTCCGCATCGCCAGCGGCACCAAACGCCACCGGGATCTGCTGCATGATCAGCAGCAGGCCAATCGCCGCCAGCATCCCTTTGATGACGCTGCCCGGCACCAGCGAGATAAAGCGCCCGGCGCGCAGCAGTCCGAACAGGCACTGCAGCGCCCCGGCAATGATCAGCGCGGTGAGAAAGGCGGAAAAGCTGCCCAGCGATGCCATCGAGGCGACGACGATAGTCACCAGGCCCGCCGCCGGGCCGCTGACGGCAAACCGGGAGGGACTCAGCGACGTCACCACCAGTCCGCCAATCACGCCCGTCAGCAGGCCGGCAAACGGCGGTAATCCACTGGCCTGGGCAATCCCCAGACAGAGTGGTAACGCGACCAGGAAAACCACCAGACCCGCCGGGATGTCGCGGCGCAGGGTATCGAGGTTCATAATGAAGGCTCCTCTGCAGATTGATGAATCAGCTCTTTAAGATGGCCGGAGCGCAGGTCATAAACACAACCAAACACCTCCAGTTCCTGGCCCGATTGCCAGATTTGCCGGACCGGTCCGGCGTTCACCAGTCGGGCAAATTGCGCTTTAACATTGGCTTCGACCAGCCGGTCGAGCCGTTCACCCGGCTCGGCCTGTGGCGACAGGCTCTCTGCCACTCCCGCCTCAATATCCTGACGCAGCCTGCTGATGCGCCTTGCCAGCGCGCTCTCCTGGCCGTCCAGCACGCTACCCGGCAGATTCAGCGCAGCCTCTACCCCGCCGCAGCCGTAGTGGCCGCTCAGGACGATGCGTTTCACGCCGAGAAAAAAGAGGGCGTACTGCAGGACGCTGAGCAGGTTGTCATCCTCTTCAATCACCATGTTGGCGATATTGCGATGGACAAAGAGTTCGCCAGGCTGGGAGCCGGTCAGGACTTCGGCGGGAACGCGGCTGTCAGAGCAGCCTATCCAGAGTGAGTGCGGTTTTTGCTGATGAAGGAATTTTTTAAAATAGTCCGGATTGCGCTGGCGGCGCTGTAAGGCCCAACTGCGATTTTTCGCTAATAAGGGTTTAAGTGTCGTCACAATCATCTTCTCTCTACTACCGGGATGTCGCATCCTGGCTGACCACAAAGTGTTTCGGCTGACCCGCAAAGGGTAAGCCGCCAGGTAAATAAGAACTGAGTCACAGAAAAAGGTTATAGACGTTAACCATTGCCAATGCACGAGCAATATTTCACAGCGCATTAACATCATCGCCTTTGTCAATCCGGCGTCAGTAAAAGTCAGTGAAAAGTAAATTTAATTCAGCAGCAGAAGCGGAAAGAAATAGAGAGAAGCGATTATTAATCACATAAAATCAATAATTTATTTAAATTGAGATTAATAAGTAGAGTTAACGCTGACAAATAAATACAAGCAGTAACTCAGGGGATATTTTTTATTCCCCGCAGCGGCGGGCTTTTTACCAGGATTACTCTTAATTAAAAAATTAACCATTAGCACGATTCACCAGCTTAATTGCGCAAAGCCAGTTTAATCCACCTGATTTGAGTTAAGAATAAAGCGGGAGATAATTAATTTCATTTGCAGGGATATAGTGACGGCGGTAAGTAAATCAGGGCCGGAAATTATCAGAGCCTGAATGCTCAGGCTCTTTTTCTTGACGAATTATTTACCGTTCCAGCTCTGCAGGCGCGACTCCCGCACCGAGAGCTGCTGTTCCGGGGTCAGCTTGTTGTAGTTTTCCGCCATTCCGCTCTCCCAGTCACCGTAGAGCGGGTTTGGCAGGACGATGAACTGCGTACCAAAGCGCTGATGGTTGAGATTGACGAAATCGCGTCGCTGCTGATTCCCCTGATGCCAGGTGGCGCCACCGAAATCGTTGAGGTTATCCCCTACGTAGAGCACCACGTTATAGCCGGCATTTTTGATGGCATCGAAACGCGCCTGTTTGTTGGAGCTGTCGGTATTCAGACGCACCGTCTTTTCGCTGACGTCCGGGAAACCGAGCTGCTGCATGTTGGCGACGGTGGCGGCGTAATCTTTCTGGTCGCGGTTCGAGACATAGAACAGCGTGCCGCCGTTTTGAGTAACGTGACGGGCGAACTCAACGGCGCCGGGCACCGCTTTTGCCTGCCGCGCCTGCGTCCAGGCTGACCAGGTTTTGCTGCTGAACGGCTGACCGTTTTTCGCCTGCCAGGCGCTGTAGGCGCTGTTATCCAGCATGGTTTCATCCAGATCGACAATAACCGCTTTGGGTTTGCCGGTCAGCGAAGGCGCCTGATCAAACGCCATACGCGCGGTATTAAAGGCCTGCCAGGTCAGTGCCTGATATTCGCCAGACTGCTGGAACCAGTTGGCTGCCAGCACCGATTGCTGGCCGAGCTGCTGCTGCGCGGTCTGCTGTGCCGAGGGCGCACAGCCGGTCAGCAACAGCGCGACCAGACCGGATGCAGCGAGTTTTGCGGAGGTTTTCATCATTTCATCCTTAATGTGAGAAAGGGCTTGGGAGAAGCTTCAAAAATGTAGCAGTTAACGTAAGCTGTGGGCAGCCCAACGCATGCTGTTATAACAGGAGATTCTTATGGCCGTGAACCCGCACTCGCCGTTACTCGACGCGCTGACGTGGCTCGATTATGCGTTTCAGCCTGCCGGTGAGCCGCCGCCCGCCGATGCCGCCTATGGTCATCAGCGCCACAGCGCGACCGTGGTCAATGACAGTGAGAACATCCCTCCTAAAAGCTGTGAGTCGGATGGCGTGATCGCCAGCGGAACCCGCCCGGTCGCCGTTTACACGGCGGATTGCCTGCCCGTTCTGTTTGCCGATCGTGAAACAAAAATTGTGGCAGCGGTGCATGCCGGACTCAAGGGCACGCTGGCGGGCGTCCTGACCCGCGCCGTGGAAAAACTGAGTGAACAGGGCTGCGCCCCGCAGAATCTGGTGGTGGCGATCGGCCCGGCGATGGGGCCCTGCTGCTACGAGCTGGCCGAACCGCAGCGGGCGGCGATCGCGCAGAATCCGGCCTTCAGCCGCGGGCTGCGCTGGCATCAGCACCAGCCGGTCAATCCGCTGGCGCAACGTCCGCAGGCCACGGCCCACCAGCAGGGTGTCTGGTTCGATCTGCCTGCGCTGGCGACGCAGATGCTGGTGGAGGCGGGCGTGCCAGCCCCGCAGATCGATAACGTGAATGTCTGCACCTACTGCATGGCAGAGAGCGGCTCCAGCTATCGCTTTAACACCCACTTCGGCAGTGGCTATCGCTCACGCTATTCGTGGATCCGCCGACGTCCGACGCCGGAGGACGCGGCGTAACCGTGTTGCCGCCGCTATCGGGCTGACCGCAGGCAGGCGGAAAGCCCGTGTCAGCGACCCTGAGCGGCTCCTCGCCTGCCGATGTTTTTGATTTCACTCACACCCTGACACTCTTTCACTTTTTTTTAACCGGGAAGCGGCTAGAGTTAACTCATCCGACCACTTAACACCGAGTCACGCTTATGCCTGCGAATGCCGCCTACCCTGCGCTGTTTACCCCCCTGGACCTGGGCTTTACCCGCCTGAAAAACCGTTTTCTGATGGGATCGATGCACACCGGCCTGGAAGAGCATCCGGAGGGAGCCGCCCGGCTGGCGGCGTTCTACGGCGAGCGGGCGCGTGAGGGCGTCGCGCTGATCGTCACCGGCGGCATTGCCCCGAATGCTCAGGGGGTTACCACCGCGCATGGTGCCATGCTTACCGACGAATCACAGTGTGACTGGCACCGGCAGATCACCGACGCGGTGCATGAGCATCAGGGAAAAATCGCGCTGCAGATCCTGCATACCGGTCGCTACAGCTATCAGCCCGATCTGGTCGCCCCCTCCGCCCGTCAGGCCCCGATTAACCCCTTTACGCCACAGGCGATGAGCGAGGCGGCAATTGAACAGACCATCGATGACTTTGCACGCTGCGCCCGGCTGGCACAGCAGGCGGGCTATGATGGCGTGGAGATTATGGGGTCTGAAGGCTACCTGATTAATCAGTTTCTGGTGAAGCACACCAATCAGCGCAGCGATCGCTGGGGCGGTGACTTTCCGCAGCGGATGCAGTTCGCGCTGGCGATTACCCGCGCCGTGCGCGCCGCGACGGGCGACGCCTTTATCATTATTTTCCGCCTGTCGATGCTCGATCTGATCAAAGAGGGCAGCACGCAGGCGGAAACGCTGCAGCTGGCGGGCGAGCTGGAGCGGTGTGGCGTTACGCTGTTCAACACCGGCATCGGCTGGCACGAGGCGCGCATCCCGACCATCGCCACCTGCGTGCCGCGCGCGGCCTTTGCCTGGGTGACACAGCGGCTGCGCGCCCATGTCACCGTGCCGGTCATCGCCACCAACCGCATCAACCACCCCGCCGTCGCCGAGTCGCTGCTGCAGTCGGGCTGCGCCGATATGGTGTCGATGGCGCGCCCTTTTCTTGCCGATCCCGCCTTTGTCAGCAAAGCGGAGCGCGGGGAACCGGACAGCATCAATACCTGTATCGCCTGCAACCAGGCCTGCCTGGATCAGGTCTTCGCCGGTAAGATCACCTCCTGCCTGGTCAATCCCCGCGCCTGCCATGAATCACTGATGCCCGTCGTCGCCAGCGCCGCACCGCGCAGGCTGGCGGTGGTCGGGGCCGGTCCGGCCGGGATGGCGTTTGCCCTGCAGGCGGCGCAGCGTGGCCATCAGGTTACGCTCTATGACGCTGCACAGGAGATTGGCGGTCAGTTTACTCTCGCCCGGCAGATCCCCGGCAAAGGAGAGTTCAGCGAAACGCTGCGCTATTTTCGCTATCAGCTGGCGGCGGCGGGCGTGACGGTGAAAACCGGCTGCCGGGTCGATGCAGATCGGCTGAGTGATGCCGATGAGGTGGTGCTGGCGACCGGCATCCAGCCGCGTACGCCTGCCATCCCGGGGATCGATCACCCCAGCGTGCTGAGCTACCTTGAGGTGCTGCGCGACAGGCGCCCTGTGGGCAAGCGGGTGGCGATTATCGGCGCGGGCGGCATTGGTTTCGATGTGGCGGAGTATCTGTCGCAGCCTGCAGAGGATGCGGATCTGGCGGCGTTTTATGCGGAATGGGGCATCGATCAGAGTCTGACGCAGAGTGGCGGCCTCGTGAAGCCCGAGCCGCCTGCCGCGCTACGGCAGATCTGGCTGCTGCAGCGGCGCTCAGGCAAACCGGGCGCCGGGCTGGCAAAAACCACCGGCTGGATCCATCGGGCCAGCCTGCAGGCGCGCGGCGTTGAGATGTGGGGCGGCGTGGAGTATCTGAAGATTGATGATGATGGCCTGCATCTGCGGCGCAACGAAGAGACGCTGCTTCTGGCGGTGGATAATGTGATTATCTGCGCCGGGCAGGAGCCGCAGCGCGAACTGGAAGCCGCACTGCGCGACCGGGGCCAGAAGGTAACCCTTATCGGCGGGGCCGACGTGGCACAGGAGCTGGATGCGCGCCGGGCCATTGCGCAGGCGACCCGGCTGGCCATAACGATCTGATTACCGCATCTTCACCGCACGCAGCACCACAAACTTCTGGTTGGAGGCGATCAGCGTGCAGTTACCAAACATCTTTTTGAGCTTGTGGTGATAATCCAGGTGGCGGTTGCCGACGATGCGCAGTTCGCCGCCATACTGCAGCGTGCGTTTAGCATCGCGGAACATCTGCCAGGCCAGATGATCAGTAACCGCGTGCTGCTGATGGAAAGGGGGATTGCAGAGCACTGCATGCAGCCGATCAGACGGATAGCCGCTCAGTACGTTGTTTACCCGGAACTGGCAGCGGTCCAGATCTTCCGGACGGTTCAGCTCCACGTTGAGCTGGCTGGAGGCGACCGCCATGTAGGACTCATCCAGGAAGTGCACATCCGCCTGCGGGTTCTGCGCCAGCGCCATCAGCCCTACTACGCCGTTACCGCAACCCAGATCGACAATCTCGCCCTCAATGTTCTCCGGCAGATGCTCTATAAACAGCCGTGCGCCGATATCCAGCGAGGCGCGTGAGAATACGTTAGCGTAGTTATGGATCTGATACGGGGTGCCATCCAGCGGCCAGGCCAGCGTCGGCTTCGCCTCGCGCAGTGCGGGCTGGGTGAACTGGCTGAAGATCAGACGCGCTTTTTTCCACGCCAGTGAGGTGCGGGTTTCACCGATAATCTGCTCAAACAGTTGCAGGGTCGAGTTATGGATCTCTTTGGCCCGCGCCGCCGCCAGGATCACCGTTTCAGGGGTGGCAACCTCACGAATGGCACGCAGCTGGTGCTCCAGCAGCGCCAGGGTTTTCGGCACTTTGATCAGCACCGCCGCCGGGGCCGCGGGCAGTCCGGCCAGGCTATCCACAAAGTGAACGTCGCTGTCATCCATGTCGTTGAATTTCAGGTTCTGACGCGCGGCCTGCTGGCTGAGCCAGGAGTCGCTGACGTGCCAGACGGTGCGCGGATTCAGGGCGCAGGTCAGCGCCCCGAAACTGTCGTTGAACACCAGCACCGGTCCCTCTGGCAGCGCCTGCTGCAACAGGTATTCATCAGCCGCATCCCAGGCTTGTAATGGACTTTCGTCACGCATCTGCGGGAAACGATGCAGGATCAGTGTGCGATCGTTCAGTTCAAGTTGGCTCATGAATTCTCCGGCGTGGTACACTTTGGTTAAATTTCGCCCCGATAAAAAGGGCGCGCAGTATACTCTTTTTCGCCTGGAATCCCTAATGTCCCAACTGATCTACCTTCAGGGTTATCCTGCCCCGCTGCTTGAGCAGGTTCAGACGCTGATAGCCCACCAGCGCTTAGGTGCGTTTTTGCAGGAACGTTATCCCGATACCCACGATGTCATGAGCGACAAGGCGCTGTATGACTATACCCAGGCGCTGAAAAACCGCTATATGCGTAACGCCCCGCCGATCAGCAAAGTGATGTGGGATAACAAAATCAAAGTGATGAAACACGCGCTGGGGCTGCACACCGCCATTTCACGGGTTCAGGGCGGCAAGCTCAGGGCGAAAGCGGAGATCCGCATCTCCACCTTTTTCCGCCTCGCCCCGGAGCCGTTTCTGCGGATGATCGTGGTGCATGAGCTGGCGCACCTGAAAGAGAAGGATCACGACAAAGCGTTCTATCAGCTCTGCTGCCATATGGAACCCGACTATCACCAGCTCGAATTTGATGCGCGCCTCTGGATGACTGACCAGGCGATGCGCGGTAACGCCGCTTAAAGAAACTCCTGCGCTTTCTGGATCAGGCTGGTTTTGGTCAGCGCCCCCAGAAAGCGCCGCTCCTCTGGATTGTTAAGCACCGGTAGTCGCTCCAGCGTGACGGCCGCAAAGGCTTCCCACCCCTCGCGCATACTCTGATTCTGATAAACCACCGGGAAATCCTGATCCATCACGCACTGCACCGGTGAGTCGAGGGTGATCTCCTGCGCCAGCACCCGCCGCGAGATCTCGTGAATCGAGACCACGCCGAGAAAGGCGCCTGCCGCGTTGATCACATAGACGTAGCGTTCACGCTTCAGCGAACTGACCGCCATCGCCTGCCCCACCGACTCCTCCGGCTGCAGCGCCGCCCCCGGAATAATCAGCTCGGCGATGCGCATATTATCGAAATCATATTTCGCCTCTGAACGGCTGAAGTGATGGCTCACCACCGGATAGGTACTGGCCGACTGCAGGCGATAGACCACCATCGACGCCAGCACGGTGGCGATCATCAGCGGGAACAGCAGGCTGCTGTTGAGCGTCATCTCCAGCACCATCAGCATCGCCATCAGCGGGGCCTGGCTGACCGCCGCCAGCACCGCTGCCATGCCGATCGCGGCGTAGAGCAACACATTGCCGAGCGGCAGATGCAGCGCTGCACCGAGGGTGGCGAGCGCCACGCCCAGCAGCGCGCCAATCAGCAGCGACGGGGTAAAAAGTCCGCCCACCGCATTCGATCCTACCGACAGGCTGGTGGCGAGCGTTTTCAGCACCAGCAGTAACAGCAGCCCCGGCAGCAGATAGTCACCCGCCATCACGTTGACGATCACCTCATAGCCGTTGCCGAGAATATCGGTGGAGATCAGCGCCAGCAGGCCGACGGCGAAGCCGCCCGCCCCCAGCCGCAGCGGCAGCGAGGCGATCCGGCTGAAGAGCAGTTTGCTGCGGGCGATGCTTTTGATGACGATCCAGCCCGCCAGACCGGCACTCAGACCAATCACCACCGTCATCAGCAGCGTGCTGAGATCCATGGTGAAATCGGCCTCCGCCAGCGGATAGAGCGCGCTGCGGAAGCCCAGCGTCCACATCGTCATCACCGCCGTGGCGGAGGCGATGATCAGCGGGATCAGCCGCTGCAGGGCCGAGATGCCGAAGGCGATCTCCGCCACGAAAATCGCCGAGGCCAGCGGCGCGTGGTAGACCGACGAGAGGCCCGCCGCCGCCGCCATCGCCACCACGTCGCTGTTTTTCAGGTTCAGCGATGCGGGCAACAGGCGGCCCATCGCGCTGCCGCAGAGCGCCGACAGCTGCACCATCGGCCCCTCTTTACCTATCGACGCGCCGCTGCCGATACTGGCTATCGACGACAGGGCGCGAAACAGCGAGGTCCGGGTAGGCACCGCATCGAGCCGGGCATTGATCACTTCCAGGTAATCGGTCTTAATCGTCTGCTGCTGTTCAAGGGCGACCGCATAACGCAGAAAAAAGCCGGCCAGCACGCCGCCCGCCCCCACCAGCAGCGGCCAGAAGATCCACGGCCAGAGCGCGAGGGAGTCGGTAATGTCGCCGCTGCGGGCAAACAACAGATGGTTGATCAGCTCAATCACGCCGCGAAACGCCAGCGTAACCAGCGACGCCGCGCAGCCGACCGGAATGGCGATCAAGAGTGTGGTCCAGTTTAATGCGTGCTTACTTGCTTTCACCTGCGCTCCCTGGTTGAGGCCTGAAAATCGTCGCGTCTGCATAGTAGTGGAATGCAGATCGCAGGATCACGCTCTGCCCGCCCGCTGCCATTGCGCAACGCGGCGGAGATGTTACTCTGCCGTTTTACTGCCGCCGGAGAGATGACGTGATTCGTTTTGCCATTGTGGGAACAAATTGGATTACACGCCAGTTTATTGATGCCGCTCATGAAACCGGCGCGATGAGGCTGCACGCGGTGTATTCACGCAGCCAGTCACAGGCCGACGCCTTTGTTGCCGACTATCCCTGCCAGCAGACCTTTACCTCGCTGGATGCGCTGGCCGCCTGCCCGGAAATCGATGCGGTCTATCTGGCCAGCCCCAACGCCCTGCACTGTCAGCAGGCGCTGCTGTTTATGTCGCACGGCAAGCATGTCATTTGCGAAAAGCCGCTGGCGTCGAATCTGGCAGAGGTGGAGCAGATGATCGCCTGCGCCCGTGAGCATCAGGTCGTGCTGTTTGAGGCATTCAAGACCGCCAGCCTGCCCAACTTCCAGCGGCTCCGGCAGGCGCTGCCTGATGTCGGTCAGTTGCGAAAAGCGCTGCTGAGCTACTGCCAGTACTCGTCACGCTATCCGCGCTATCTCAACGGTGAAAACCCGAATACCTTCGACCCGCGCTGGTCGAATGGCTCCGTGATGGATATTGGCTACTACTGCCTGGCCGCGGCGGTGACGCTGTGGGGGGCGCCCACGCGCGTGCAGGCCAGCGCAACGCTGCTGGAAAGCGGCGTAGATGCCCACGGCGTCGTGCTGCTGAGCTACGGCGATTTTGACGTGACGATCCTGCACTCCAAGGTCAGCGACTCCAGCCTGCCCAGCGAGATTCAGGGGGAAGCGGGCGCGCTGCTGATCGAGAAGCTGGCGGAGTGCCAGCAGCTGATCTTTGCGCCGCGCGGCGGCGAGAAGCAGGTGCTGAGTCAGCCGCAGCACAGCAACACGATGCGCTATGAAGCCGCCGACTTTGTCCGGCTGGTTGAGCAGCGTCAGGTGGAGCACCCTGCGCTGGCGGTGTCGCGCACCACGGCGGCGCTGCTGACGGAGATCCGCCGCCAGACCGGCGTAGTCTTCCCGGCAGATCGGGCCGCTGTGTAAATATTTCTAAATATGACTGAGAACGATTGCTTCCTGAGCAGTGAGACCGTAACGTACTCTCCTGCAAAGGGGAGTAACTTGTAAGCTGATTGATCGTCACTACGTTGCGAAAGCATCCGGTCATCAGGCAACCCGGAATCGATTTCTGTGTTGTAAGTGAGACCTTGCCGGAAGGCGAGGTTTGCTTACAGAAAAATAAGCGGCTGATGTCTTCTGACTTCAGCCGTTTTTTTATTTTAAGACAGGATACGACTATGCAGACTGTGGGTACGCCTCTTCTCTGGGGCAGCTTTGCGGTTGTGGTGCTGATTATGCTGGCTATTGACCTGCTGCTGCAGGGACGCCGTGGCGCGCAGACCATGTCTTTCAAACAGGCGGCTGTCTGGTCGCTGATCTGGGTTTCCGTTTCACTGCTGTTCAGCGCCGCCTTCTGGTGGTATCTGGAGGGCAGCGCAGGCCGTGAGGTCGCTAACACGCAGACGCTGGCGTTCCTGACCGGCTACGTGCTGGAGAAGGCGCTGGCGGTGGATAACGTCTTCGTCTGGCTGATGCTCTTCAGCTACTTCTCGATTCCGGCCAACCTGCAGCGCCGCGTGCTGATCTACGGGGTCCTGGGCGCTATCGTGCTGCGTACCATCATGATATTTGCCGGTAGCTGGCTGGTAACGCAGTTCAGCTGGATCCTCTATGTGTTCGGTGCTTTCCTGCTGTTTACCGGCGTGAAGATGGCGCTGGCGAAAGAGGATGACGGTGCGGTAGGCGACAAACCGGTGGTGCGCTGGCTGCGCAGCCATTTACGTATGACCGACGATCTCGACGGCGAGAAGTTCTTTACCCGCAAAAACGGCGTGCTGTTTGCGACGCCGCTGCTGCTGGTGCTGATCATGGTGGAACTCAGCGACGTGATCTTTGCGGTCGACAGTATCCCGGCGATCTTTGCCGTGACCACCGACCCGTTTATCGTACTGACTTCAAACCTGTTCGCGATTCTGGGCCTGCGCGCCATGTACTTCCTGCTGGCTAACGTGGCGGAGCGCTTCTCGATGCTGAAATATGGCCTGGCGATTGTGCTGGTGTTTATCGGCTTCAAGATGCTGATTGTCGACCTCTACCATATCCCGGTCGGCATCTCATTGAGTGTGGTTGGCGTGATTCTGGCCTCAACCCTGCTGATAAATGCCTGGGTCAACCGCAAAAGAGACCAGAAACGGATCTCACCATAATTACCTGCAGGGGCAGCGGATGCCCCTGTTTTATTTTGCGGCGCCCTGCCGCGACATTTCATCCCTCTGTCACACTTCCTCTATCCAGCATAATAAAAACCCGACCTCCGCCACAGCGACAGAATTTTCTCTTTTCTCGTCCGATCTTTTCCTTATACTCCGCCGGGCAAACCGTTTTAGCCGATGCAAAACATCGCGCCTGAAACTACATCCGCGACAAAATATAGAAAATATTATGCAGAAAACTCTCTCCTCACGTCTGGGCACGCTGCTCGCCGGAAGCCTGGTGAAGCAAATCATGATTGGGCTGATCGCCGGTGTGGCGCTCGCCTGGATTTCACACGATGCCGCGCTGGCGGTGGGCCTGCTGGGTGAACTGTTTGTCAGTGCGCTGAAAGCGGTCGCGCCGGTGCTGGTTCTGATGCTGGTGATCGCCTCGATCGCCAACCACCAGCAGGGCCAGAAAACCAATATCCGGCCGATTATCATGCTCTATCTGCTGAGCACCTTTTTCGCGGCGGTCGTTGCGGTGGCCTTCAGCCATCTGGTGCCGCAGACGCTGACGCTGGCGGTGGGCAGCACGGAGATCGTGCCGCCTTCCGGGATTGCGGAAGTGTTGCGCGGCCTGCTGATGAGCATGGTATCGAACCCGATTACCGCCCTGATGCAGGCTAACTATATCGGCATTCTGGTCTGGGCAATTGGCCTGGGGCTGGCGTTTCGTCACAGCAGTGACACGACCCGCGCCTTGCTGAATGATGCCTCAGAAGCGGTGACCTGGCTGGTCCGCTGCGTCATCCGCTGCGCACCGATCGGGATTTTCGGCCTGGTAGCATCGATCCTGGCCTCAACCGGCTTTGGCGCACTGTGGCAGTATGCTCATCTGCTGGCGCTGTTACTGGGCTGTATGCTGCTGATGGCGCTGGTGGTCAACCCGATGCTGGTGTTCTGGAAAATCCGCCGTAATCCCTATCCGCTGGTCTTTACCTGCCTGCGTGAAAGCGGCGTCACCGCCTTCTTTACCCGTAGCTCTGCCGCCAACATTCCGGTGAATATGGCGCTGGCAAAACGTCTTGGTCTGGATGAGGATACCTATTCGGTGTCGATTCCGCTGGGCGCGACCATCAGTATGGCGGGAGCCTCGATTACGATCACCGTGCTGACGCTGGCGGCCGTGCATACGCTGGGCATCAGCATCGATGTGCCGACGGCGATTCTGCTGAGTCTGGTGGCGTCACTCTGTGCCTGCGGCGCATCGGGTGTGGCAGGCGGTTCGCTGCTGCTGATCCCGGTGGCCTGCAACATGTTCGGCATCCCGAACGATCTGGCGATGCAGGTGGTAGCGGTCGGCTTTATCATCGGCGTTCTGCAGGATTCGGCGGAAACCGCGCTGAACTCCTCAACCGATATTCTGTTTACTGCCGCCGTCTGTCAGGCAGAAGCAGAGCGCGAAACCAGCCGGGCCTGATGCCCTGAACATACAAAGGCGACCCGTGAATCTGATGCCGGTCGCCTGATGATATCGGTAACGTCTGGCCCGGTGGCGGTGAAACCGTGCCTGCGAAGGGCACAGGGTCAGATCGGAAAGTCGCAAAAGCCGTCATCCATGACATGCTCGGCCCACGCCATCCATGGCGCGGGACGCTTTCCTCCTCTGACCCTGTTCCCTGCGCGTTTAGCTTTTGTAGGGCGGCAGCCTTCATTCTGACAGGTGCCAGTCTGTAATCTGAAGCGATCCGCAGTGATAACGGACCAGTTGCTGGTTTCAGAGCGTCACACCGCTTTTAAAAATCGCCAGTTCGCGGAAATCGTTCTTCTCATTGTTGGTCAGCTCACCGCTGGCAATCGCGACAATGTGGTCGACAAAATCTTCCAGCATCGCCTCCATACTCATCCCCTCGATCAACCGGCCGGCATTAAAGTCGATCCAGTGTGGCTTCTTCTCCGCCAGCGGCGTATTAGTCGCCAGCTTCACCGTCGGCACAAAACCGCCATAGGGCGTACCGCGTCCGGTGCTGAACAGCACCATATGGCATCCGGCGCCCGCCAGCGCGCTGGTGGCAACCGCATCGTTGCCTGGCGCACTCAGCAGATTCAGCCCCGGCGTTTTTAACCGCTCGCCATACTTCAGCACATCGACCACCTGGCTCTGCCCCGCTTTCTGGGTACAGCCCAGCGACTTCTCCTCCAGCGTGGTGATGCCGCCTGCCTTATTGCCCGGTGACGGATTCTCGTAGATAGGCTGCTGGTGATCGATAAAGTACTGTTTGAAATCGTTGATCATCGCCACCGTTTTGCGGAAGGTCGCCTCGTCGCGACAGCGACTCATCAGAATCTGCTCCGCGCCAAACATCTCCGGCACCTCGGTCAGTACGGTGGTGCCGCCGTTGGCGATCATCTGATCGGAGAAACGGCCCAGCAGCGGGTTAGCGGTGATGCCGGATAAGCCATCTGAGCCGCCACACTCCAGACCAAATTTCAGCTCGCTGAGCCTGCCGGGTTCGCGACGATCGTGGCGCATTTTCTCATACAGCGCATGCAGACGCTCAACCCCGGCCTCAACCTCGTCGTCATGCTGCTGGCACACCATAAACGCCACCCGATCGCTTTCAAACGCGCCCAGGGTGTCGCGAAACGCATCGACCTGATTGTTCTCACACCCCAGGCCAATCACCAGCACCGCGCCCGCATTGGGATGGCGTACCATGTTCTGCAGCATGGTGCGGGTGTTCTCGTGATCCTGTCCCAGCTGCGAACAGCCAAAGGTGTGGCTGAACAGGAACACCCCGTCGATCCCTTCTGCCTGCTGCGTCTCTTTCAGAAAGCGCTGCAGGATCTGGCGCGCGATGCCGTTGACACAGCCGACTGTAGGCAGGATCCACAGCTCATTGCGGATGCCGACCTCGCCGCTGGCGCGACGATAAATCTGTACCTCGCGATCGTCCGGCTGCAGCGGCAGCGTCACAAAATCGGGCTGATAGGCGTAGTCGTCCAGGTCGCTGAGATTCGTGCGGGCGTTCTGCGAATGGATCAGCTCACCGGCGGCCACAGGCTGCGTGGCGTGGGCAATCGGCAGCCCATACTTGATCACCAGCGCATCCTGCGCGACCGGCTGCAGGGCAAATTTATGCCCGCGCCCGACCGCCTGCTGCAGCACCACAGGCTGTGTCGCCAGGTCGACGGTGGCACCTGCGTCTAAGTCACGTAACGCCACCGCGACGTTGTCGCGGGGATCGATCCTGATGGCATCTTGCATAGCGTTATCCCAGTTGGTTCAGCGCCTCACGCATTCCGTGGGCGACGATGTTTTGCAGGTGTTGAGTGACCTCTTCAGCCAGTCCGGGCTGACGGGTTAAATCCTGGCCCCAGTGCGACACATTGCCGAGCACGCCACGCACCAGCTGCGGCAGCGAATGCGGCTCAGCATCACAGGCTTTCCAGGCTTCAGCGTAATAAGCTAACCAGTGCGGCTCATCCTGCAGCGGCCACACCTTTCCGGCTGACTCGCCGCGATAAAAAGCGATCAGCGCCGCCAGGGCAAAGGTCATGTGCGTCGGCCATCTGCCGGTTTGCTGATGGGCGGCAAGCAGCGGCGTCAGCAGACGGGTGCGGAACTTGGTCATGCCATTGAGGGCGATCGACAGCAGCGCGTGGCGAATAAAGGGATTACAAAAACGGCGCACGACCGCATCGGCAAACCTGTGCAGCTCCTCTGGCGGCAGATCCAGCGTCGGGATCACCTCGTGGCGCAGCAGCCGATCCACAAATCCGGCGATCGCCGGATCGGCCATGGCCTCCCCGACGCTCTCAATACCCGCCAGAAACGCCACCGGCACCATCGCAGTATGCGCACCGTTAAGAATGGCGACCTTCTGCGCTTTGTAGGGCGCGATATCATCCACATGCCGGATCTGCGGCGACAGCGCCGCCAGCTTCAGTTCACTGAACAGCGCCGACGGCCCCTGAATCACGAACTGGTAATAGACTTCGCCCGCCACCAGATAGCGATCTTCATAGCCCAGCGTGTTCTGCAGCTGCTCACTCTCCGCCGGAAAACCGGTCACGATGCGGTCCACCAGGGTGTTGTAGAAGGCACAGTCCTGATTAACCCAGGTTTTAAATTCGGATGGCAGATGCCAGAGGTCGGCGTAGCGCAGCACAAGTTCGCGCAGCGTGTCACCGTTGTGGTCTATCAGCTCACACGGCACCATCAGCCAGCCCCGGTCGCGGGCGCCGCTGAAGTAGGTATAGCGCGCCCACAGCAGCTGCGTCAGTTTGCCGGGATAACTGCTGGCGGGCGCATCAGAGAGCCGATCCGTCTCGCTGAAGGTGATGCCCGCTTCGGTGGTATTCGAGAAGACCACACGCAGATCGGGATTGCGGGCCAGCGCCATAAACGCGTCATGCTGCTGCCAGGGCTGGATCTCGCGATTGAGGCTGCGGATCAGCCGGGTTTCGCTGATTGGCTCGCCCCGATCGTTCAGCCCGCGGATCAGCGTGGTATAGAGACCCTCCTGCTGATTCAGGCTGTCACTGACCTCACGGTTGCGCGGCCGCACCACCACGATCCCGGCATCAATACCCTGATGTTCATTCAGCCAGTCAATCTGCCAGTCGATAAAGGCACGCAGAAAATTGCCTTCGCCGAACTGGATGATCCGGTCACGGTAGACCGCACCCGGAAAGTCGTGGCGGTTCAGCCTTTTCATCATCAGGCTCCCAGCTCAATGCCGAAGTAATCCCGGGCATTGTCGAAGCAGATATTGCGAACCATCTGACCTAACAGCGCCTCGTCGGCCGGTGCCTCGCCTCGCTCGACCCACTGGCCAATCATCTGGCACAGCAACCGGCGGAAATATTCGTGGCGGGTGTAGGAGAGGAAGCTGCGGCTGTCGGTCAGCATCCCGACGAAGCGACTCAGCAGGCCAACCTGCGCCAGCTGCGTCATCTGACGCTGCATCCCATCCAGCTGGTCGTTGAACCACCAGGCGGAGCCGAACTGCATTTTGCCCGCCTGACCTTCGCCCTGGAAATTGCCTGCCATGGTGGCCAGCACTTCGTTATCGCGCGGGTTCAGGCAGTAGAGGATGGTTTTGGGCAGCGCATTATCGCGGTTCTGGGCACCCAGCAGGCGCGCCAGCGGCGCTGCCAGCGGCTGATCGTTGATGGAGTCGAAGCCCACATCCGGCCCCAGCAGCTGAAACTGGCGCGGGTTGGTGTTGCGCAGTGCGCCGATGTGATACTGCTGCACCCAGCCGCGACGGGCATATTCGCTGCCCAGCCAGACCAGCACGGCGGTTTTGAACTGCGCCGTCTCCTGTGGGTTGGGCGCGGCACCGCTGCGACGGCGTGCCAGAATCGCATCCAGCGTGGCGTCATCCGCCTCGGCATAACAGACCACGTCCAGCGCATGGTCCGAGATCCTGCAGCCGTGCGCGGCGAAGTGATCCAGCCGCTGATGCAGCGCGCGGCGCAGATCGTCGAAGCGCTGCACGCTGATGTCCGTCAGCTGCTCCAGCGCCGCAATCCACGGCAGGAAGGTCTCCGCGTCGATATTAAACGCTTTGTCCGGTCGCCAGCTCGGCAGCACTTTGACGCTGAAGCTGGCATCGTCTGCCATCGCGCGGTGATACCGCAGGTCATCCAGAGGATCGTCGGTGGTGCCGACCATCTTCACGTTCATCTGCTGCATGATGCCGCGCGTGGTAAAGCTCTCCTGCGCCAGCAGCGCATTGCAGCGATCCCAGATGCTGTCAGCCGTTGTCTCTGAGAGCAGCGTGCCGGTAATACCGAACGGCCGGCGCAGTTCGAGGTGGGTCCAGTGATAGAGCGGGTTGCCGATGGTGTGCGGCACGGTGCCCGCCCAGGCATCAAATTTTTCGCGGTCGCTGGCGTCTCCGGTGATCAACGCCTCAGCCACACCGTTGGCGCGCATCGCCCGCCATTTGTAGTGATCGCCTTTCAGCCAGATATCGTAAAGGTTGGCGAAGCGATAATTTTCGGCAATCTGCTGCGGGGGTAAGTGGCAGTGATAGTCGAAAATCGGCTGATCTTTCGCATAGTCGTGATAGAGACGACGGGCGAATTCACCCTCCAGCAAAAAATCCTCGGTCATGAAACGTGACATACATGCATCCTCATCTGCTGAACCACGAATGGCCCAAAGTTATCATACCAATCCTGGTGTGTTACCGATTTGTTTGCGATCCTGCTCACATAAACCGCGATAACGGGCCGCCGTTATGGACGTTTTTGTCGCCGGCTGCGCGCTAAATGGCTGTCATTACGCAGGTTTCCAGTATCCCACAGTGCAGAAAGGGTTTTTGTGATAGCTCTCAACTTTTAAAGTTGTATAACAAGTTAGGCTCCCGACCTGTCGTGAGCATGCTGACGACGGACAAATGGCAAGGTCATAACAGGGTTGCTGAAACAGAACCTGCGGGCGTGAGCAATCTGCATCACGTGCTGTCCCGCTCCAGATAACAACAGCGGCAAGACCGCAAACAGAACTGGAAGAGGTAGAGGATGCGTAAGATCAAAGGGTTACGCTGGTATATGATTGGGCTGGTCACGCTCGGCACCGTGCTGGGGTATCTGACCCGCAACACGATCGCCGTGGCTGCCCCGACATTACAGACAGAGCTGCATATCACCACGCAGCAGTACTCCTACATAGTGGCGGCCTACTCCGCCTGCTACACGCTGATGCAGCCGGTCGCCGGTTATGTGCTGGATCTGCTCGGCACCAAAATCGGCTATGCGATGTTTGCGGTGCTGTGGGCGATCTTCTGCGCCGCCACCGCGATGGCGGGCAGCTGGGGCGGCTTCGCGCTGGCACGCGGCGCGGTCGGTGCGGCAGAAGCCGCGATGATCCCGGCGGGCCTGAAGGCGAGCAGCGAATGGTTTCCGGCCAGAGAGCGGTCGGTGGCGGTCGGCTACTTTAACGTTGGTTCCTCGATCGGTGCGATGCTGGCTCCGCCGCTGGTGGTCTGGGCGATCGTGGCGCACAGCTGGCAGATGGCCTTTATCATCACCGGCGTGCTGAGCATGGCCTGGGCGCTCTGCTGGCTGATTTTCTACAAGCACCCCAAACAGCAGACAAAGCTCAGCGACGAAGAGCGGCACTACATTATCTCCGGTCAGGAAGCGCAGCATCAGACCGGCAATACCCGCAAAATGTCGGCGCTGGAGATTATCCGCAACCGCCAGTTCTGGGGCATTGCGCTGCCGCGTTTTCTGGCAGAACCGGCGTGGGGAACGTTCAATGCCTGGATCCCGCTCTTCATGTTCAAGGTCTACGGTTTCAATCTCAAAGAGATCGCGATGTTTGCCTGGATGCCGATGCTGTTCGCGGACTTTGGCTGCATTCTGGGTGGCTATCTGCCGCCGCTGTTTCAGCGCTGGTTCGGCGTTAACCTGATCGTTTCCCGTAAACTGGTCGTGACCCTGGGCGCAGTATTGATGATCGCCCCCGGCACCATCGGCCTGTTCACCAGTCCCTATATCGCGATCGGGCTGCTGTGTGTTGGCGGCTTTGCGCATCAGGCGCTCTCCGGTGCGCTGATCACCCTCTCCTCTGACGTGTTCGGCCGCAACGAGGTAGCGACGGCTAACGGCTTAACCGGCATGGCCGCCTGGACCGCCAGCACCATGTTCGCGCTGGTGGTCGGTGCGCTGGCTGACACGCTGGGCTTCAGCCCGCTGTTTGCCGCGCTGGCGGTGTTCGATCTGCTGGGTGCGGTGGTGATCTGGACGGTGCTGAAGAATAAACCGATCTCAGAGCTGAATGCTGAACCGGTGATTCCACAGGCCAGCGCCGTGCGCAGCTAATCTGTCGGGCTGGCGCAGGCCAGCCCATTTCCTCGCCCGGCCTGAAGTGGTATAACAACTTATCTGTCTGCTATCAGGATTGTGCTATGGACCTCACCGAATCCCGTCGACTCTATCAACAGCTGGCCAGCGAGCTGAAAAGCCGCATTGAAACCGGGATCTATCCGGTGGGCGATAAGCTGCCTGCTGAACGCCTGATTGCCGAAGAGATGGAAGTGAGCCGCACGGTGGTGCGCGAGGCGATCATCATGCTGGAAGTGGAAGGCTATGTGGAGGTCCGTAAAGGTTCGGGCATCCATGTGATTGCCAGCCAGCAACAGAATCGCATCGCCGTCAGCAGCAGCCAGCTGGAGTTCGCCACCTTTGGCCCGTTTGAACTGTTGCAGGCCCGTCAGCTGATTGAGAGTAATGTGGCCGAGTTCGCCGCCACCCAGGTGACGCGACAGGACATTATCGACCTGATGGCGATTCAGGAAAAAGCCCGCCAGGAGGATCACTTCCGCGACTCCGAGTGGGATATGCAGTTTCATGTCCGCATCGCCCAATCCACCCAGAACAGCGCCTTAGCCGCCATCGTTGAAAAAATGTGGCTGCATCGCCTGCACAATCCTTACTGGCTCAAACTTCACGAGCATATCGACCAGCGCAGCATTCTCAGCTGGTGCGACGACCACGATCAGATCCTGAAAGCCCTGATGCGCAAAGATCCTGCCGCCAGCAAACTGGCGATGTGGCAGCATCTGGAAAATACTAAGCAGATGCTGTTTAACGCCACGGCAGATGATTTCGAATTTAACGTGGATCGTTACATGTTCAGTGAGAACCCGGTCATCCTGCCAGAAGGGTCTGACCACGCCCGCTGAGCGCGCCTGAATCCCCCTGAAAGGGTCAGTTAATCTGCAATAGTGTCAGGACGTGTAAAGCTCCTTTTTACAGGTCGTTTCACAAGGTAAAACTCCTGTCTGTCAGCGAGTTTTCCTGTCTCAGACAGGCGAATTTTGTTACAGTTATCGCCCTTTTATTACCCTTTGCGACAGGGGGTTATAAAGTCGCTGATTTAACAATCAATTCTGGAAGGATCCGGAAAATCCCGCCCAGGCTGTGCTCCTAAAATTTATAACGAAATGCCGGTCTGCGTTCAGGTCCCTGTGGGACATGTTTAACAATGATGTTCAGGAATGATTGATGGATATTTTGCAAGCGTTGCTGCATGCCCTGTGGCAACAGGATTATGAAACCCTTTCCGATCCCGCGCTGGTATGGGCCATTTACGGCGTGCTGTTTATGATTCTGTTCCTGGAAAATGGCCTGCTTCCTGCCGCGTTTCTGCCGGGCGACAGCCTGCTGATTCTGGTTGGCGTGCTGATTGCCAAAGGCACCATGAGTTTCCCGTTAACCATCCTGGTATTGACCACGGGCGCGAGTCTCGGCTGCTGGGTGAGCTACATTCAGGGACGATGGCTGGGCAATACGCCGACCGTGCAGAAGTGGCTCTCTCACCTTCCCGCCCAGTACCACCAGCGCGCGCACAGCATGTTCCACCGTCACGGTTTATCGGCTCTGCTGATTGGCCGCTTTATCGCCTTTGTGCGTACGCTGCTGCCAACCATCGCCGGTTTATCCGGCCTCAGCAACGCCCGTTTCCAGTTTTTCAACTGGGTAAGCGCCTTCCTGTGGGTTGTGATTTTAACCGTTATCGGCTTTGCGCTGGGTAAAACCCCGATTTTCCGGCGTTATGAAGATGAGATGATGTTCTTTCTGATGATGCTGCCCCTGGCGCTGCTGGTGTTTGGTCTCGTCGGGTCCCTGGTGGTGTTATGGCGTAAGCGTCAGGCGAATCAGAACGGGAAAGCCGAGTAATGAAACTGCTACAGGCTGTTCCCAAACGGTGGCTACCGTGGCTGATTGCTGCTGCCTTTGCGCTGGCCGCGCTCTGTCTTGTTCCCGGTCTGATCAAGCACGAAACGGTGGTGCAGATCCGGGTTTCCCATGCCGGGGCGACGCTGCCCGATGGCTTTTATCTCTATCAGCAGTTGAGCGCGCAGGGCATCCGTATTAAAAGCATCACGCCTGCGGGTGATGCGCTGGTCATCCATTTTGACAGCGAAGAGCAGAGCCTGGCGGCGCAAAAAGTCCTGCGCCGTCTGTTGCCACAGGGCTTTATTGTGGCGCAGCACGATCACTCTCCGCACCTCTCTCTGGCGTAAACGCCCGATGCCGCCTCTTTCACGCCGCCACATTGTCCTGGTGTGGCGTGAAAGAGGCCCTATCTCCCGGTCTTCTTTGAACTTTTTACTATCGCTGTCTATGCTTAAGCGAGAGTCGATCCTCAGCACCCGAAATCAGACGATGACGCCAGTGATGACGGATCAGGTCGCAAAGGAAGGGGTCAGGGCCGATGAAATATCAAATTTTACTGGGTGTCGCGATCTTCTCGCTGTCTGGCTCACTGCTGGCTGCTGAAACGCTGTGCGAGCAGAAAGAGCAGGATATTCAGCGCGAAATCGGGATGGCGCAGAAGCACAACAACCAGCGCCGGGTGAACGGCCTGGAGCGTGCGCTGACAGAAGTCCGGGCTGACTGCAGTGATAAAAAACTCGAAGCAGCCCATCTGGAAAGAATTAACGCGCAGAAGCAGAAAGTGGCGGAACGCGAGCACGCACTCAGGGAAGAGCGCGAAGAGGGCCATGACAGGGAGAAGATTGCCAAACGACAACAAAAGCTGGATGAAGCGCGCCGGGAGCTGAAAAAGTTACAGGCGGAGCCCTACTAATCGGAATTAACCAACTGATGTTAAAGGAGTATTTTATGTCTAAAGACACATCATCGGAACATTTGCGTGCTGAGCTGAAAAACCTGGCGGATACCCTGGAAGAAGTGCTGAGCAGCGGTACTGAAAAATCCAAAGGCGAGCTGGATAAACTGCGTAACAAGGCGCGTGTGGCGCTGGACAGTTCGCGCGAGCGTCTGGGCGAATCAGGTGAGCGCATTGCGGCGACTACCCGTGAAGCGGCGCAGAAAGCCGAAGGCTACGTGCGTGAAAATCCCTGGCATGGTGTGGGCATCGGTGCAGCGATTGGCGTCGCACTGGGCATGCTCATTTCGCGTCGTTAATTATGACTGACTCACAGCAGAACCACGGCCCGGCGAAAGGGGTCATTAACATCGGTCAGCGCATTGTGACCACGCTGGTGGGTATGGTTGAGACGCGTGTCCGTCTGGCAGTGGTGGAACTGGAACAGGAAAAAGCAAACCTGATACAGCTGCTGTTGATGGTAGGCCTGACCATGCTGTTCACGGCATTTGGTCTGATGAGCCTGATGGTGCTGATCATCTGGGCGGTAGACGCACAGTACCGCCTGATGGCGATTGGCATCACCACCGGCACGCTGTTCCTGCTGGCGGTTATCTTCGGACTCTGGACGCTTCACAAAACACGTCAGTCCACGCTGCTGCGCCACACGCGCAAAGAGCTGGAAACCGACCGTAAACTGCTGGAGGAGCAGCGCTGATGAGCCGCCGCGAGCGTGAAGAACGCATCCATGAACTGCTTAAGCATGTGCAGCAGCAGCGGCTGGACTTGAGCGCTGCGCGGCGTGACTGGCTGGAAGGCACCGCCCACTACGATCGCGGCTGGTTCACTTTCCTCAGCTTACGTCGCTATCTGGCTATCGGCAGCAGTGCTCTGGCCATCTACTCGATCCGCAGCCCTAACCGGCTGCTACGCTGGGCCAAACGGGGCTTCGGCGCCTGGAGCACCTGGCGCATGATCAAGTCCGCGATGCCACCGCGCTAATCCTGCTAAAAGCCGGCCCTGAAAAGGCCGGCTTTTCTTCATCAGAATTTCTGAAAAACACTGACAGTATATCTCGCTTACAACCTTTTCACTGCGCGACTATCATCTCCAGCCATCACCCCAATGAACGCAGCACTGCTTTCAGCGGGCATAAACCCTGCGGGCAACCTGCCCTGCATCACTGATAGCGCTGGAGTAAATGATGAAAAAATTCGAAGATACTGGTCTGTTACTGGCTCGCATCCTGATGCCAATCCTGTTCATCACGGCGGGCTGGGGCAAGATCACCGGTTATGCCGGTACGCAGCAGTATATGGAAGCGATGGGCGTGCCGGGCTTCATGCTGCCGTTGGTGATTCTGCTGGAGTTCGGCGGCGGTCTGGCCATCCTGTTTGGCTTCCTGACCCGTTTTACGGCCCTGTTCACCGCAGGCTTCACCATCCTGACGGCGTTCCTGTTCCACAGTAACTTTGCCGAAGGCGTCAACCAGCTGATGTTCATGAAGAACCTCTCTATCGCCGGTGGCTTCCTGGTATTAGGTCTGGTGGGTCCTGGCGCATACAGCCTTGATCACCTGATCGGCAAAAGAAAACCGCAGGCCGTTGCGCGCTAATCTCACGTAATGCGTAATGCCACATATACTTAGCAGGGTGGGGAAATTTCCCCGCCCTGTTTGCATTGGAGCCATTATGGGACAGTTAATTGACGGTGTCTGGCATGACACCTGGTACGACACCAAATCTACCGGCGGACGATTTAAACGTTCAGCATCGGCGTTTCGTCACTGGGTTACGGCGGACGGCAGTGCCGGTCCGACAGGCAACGCGGGCTTCACCGCCGAACGCGACCGCTATCATCTTTATGTTTCGCTGGCCTGCCCGTGGGCGCACCGCACCCTGCTGATGCGCCAGCTGAAAGGGCTGGACAGCATGATCGATGTGTCAGTCGTCCACCCCCTGATGCTGGAGAACGGCTGGACCTTCGATGACACTTTTGAAGAGGCGACCGGCGACAAGCTCTATCAGAACGAGTTTCTCTATCAGCTCTATCTGCACGCCGATCCGCAGTACAGTGGTCGCGTTACCGTGCCGGTTCTGTGGGACAAGCAGCAGAACACCATCGTCAGCAATGAGTCGGCGGATATTATCCGCATGTTCAACAGCGCCTTTGATGCGGTGGGCGCGCGCGCCGGTGACTATTATCCGCAGGCGCTGCGTCAGGAAATTGATGAGCTGAACGGCTGGATCTACGACACCGTGAACAACGGCGTTTACAAGTCGGGCTTTGCCACGTCGCAATCCGCCTACGATGAGGCCGTCACCGCCCTGTTCCATTCGCTGTCGCGGCTGGAGCAGATTTTAGGCCAGCATCGCTATCTGACCGGCGACCAGCTGACCGAAGCGGATCTCCGGCTCTGGACCACGCTGGTTCGTTTCGATCCGGTCTATGTGACCCACTTCAAATGCGATCGTCACCGGATTTCTGATTACAGAAACCTCAGTGGCTTCCTGCGCGACATCTATCAGATGCCCGGTATTGCAGAGACGGTCAGCCTGCCGCATATCCGTCACCACTACTATTGCAGCCACAAGACCATTAACCCGCACGGCGTCATTTCGCTGGGCCCGGCGTTTGACTGGGATGAGCCGCACGGTCGCGGCTAAAGATGGTTAGCGTCATAAAGCAAAAACCCCGCCAGCGCGGGGTTTTCAGTAAAAGTCGGCGCTGGCCGTTAAGCCGCATTCTTTTCATAAGGTGCGTCGTGGACAGGCATTTATCGCGGCCTGCTCGCGGCCTGAAAAGCAAAAACCCCGCCAGCGCGGGGTTTTCCGTAAAAGTCGAGGCTGGCCGTTAAGCCGCATTCTTTTCATAAGGTGCGTCGTGGACAGTCATTCATTGCTGCCTGCTCACTGCCTGAAAAGCAAAAACCCCGCCAGCGCGGGGTTTTCCGTAAAAGTCGAGGCTGGCCGTTAAGCCGCATTATCTTCATAAGGTGCGTCGTGGACAGTCATTCATTGCTGCCTGCTCGCGGCCTGAAAAGCAAAAACCCCGCCAGAGCGGGGTTTTCAGTAAAAGTCGAAGCTGACCGTTAAGCCGGGTTCTGTCGTGGACAGTCATTCATCTAGGCCAGCAATCGCTCACTGGCTCAAGCAGCCTACCCGGGTTCAGTACGGGCCGTACCTTGTGAACCCCTATTTGGCCTTGCTCCGGGTGGAGTTTACCGTGCCACGAACTGTTGCCAGTCGCGCGGTGCGCTCTTACCGCACCCTTTCACCCTTACCTGATCCCATTTCTGGGCCATCGGCGGTTTGCTCTCTGTTGCACTGGTCGTAGGCTTGCGCCTCCCAGGCGTTACCTGGCACCCTGCCCTATGGAGCCCGGACTTTCCTCCCCTCTGCCCGTCTCCCCACAAGTGAGGACGACGACAAAGCGGCGACTGTCTGGTCAGCTTCGGCGCGGGATAATAGGACATTCCCCGCCGTTTGTCACGCCTCTTGCTGCTCCAGCGCATACTTATAAAGCGCATTCTTCTTCACGCCGTGGATCTCCGCCGCCAGCGCCGCCGCACGTTTCAGTGGCAGCTCCTTCTGCAGCAGCGCCAGGGTTCGCAGCGCGTCGGCCGGAAGCGCATCGTCATCCTCGACCCTGTGCCCTTCCACAATCAGCACCATCTCGCCTTTGCGACGATTCTCATCCTCTTTCACCCAGGCCAGCAGCTCACCTACCGGGGCACCGTGGATGGACTCCCAGGTCTTGGTCAGCTCACGCGCCAGCACCACATAACGGTCAGCGCCCAGCTCAGTGACCATATCCTGCAGGCTGTCGATCAGACGGTGGGTCGATTCATAGAAAATCAGCGTACGCGGCTCCTGCACCAGCGCCCGCAGCGCATCGCAGCGGCCTTTGGTTTTGGCGGGCAGAAACCCTTCGTAACAGAAACGATCGGAAGGCAGACCTGCGGCACTTAAGGCGGCAATCGCGGCACAGGCACCCGGCAGCGGCACCACACGGACACCCGCTTCACGGCAGCGACGCACCAGGTGATAGCCCGGATCGTTGATCAGCGGCGTGCCAGCATCAGAAACTAAGGCTATGCTTTGACCCTCTTGCAGCTTCGTCAGCAGCAGCTCAGCCTTGTGCTGTTCGTTGTGGTCATGAAGTGAGAAGAGTCGCGCATTGATGGCGAAATGTTGTAGCAACAGCCCGGTATGACGTGTATCTTCCGCAGCGACCAGATCGACGCTCGAAAGCACCGTCAGCGCCCGCTGGGTGATATCACCCAAATTACCAATCGGGGTTGGAACGATGTAGAGCGTGCTGGCAGAAATCTCTGCCCGATCGAGTTGTTTCATTGTTTCATCCGAATTGCCGATTTAATATTGAGCATCTTGAAAAAAACATCACTGGATACAGTATGCTTCCTTCAAAAGTCGTTCGTCATAAAGCAGGACGCTTTCTGCCTGTCATTCTTGCTGGGCTGATTTTAGCCGCATGTAGCGGTCAGGGGCCGCAAACCTCAACCGTCAATATTCAGGGGCCTGTCACAGCCAGCTCCGCTTACTATCTTCAACAGGCGCAGCAAAGCAGCGATGATAGCAAGACCGACTGGCAATTACTCGCAATCCGCGCCCTGTTGAAGGAAGGAAAGTATCCTGACGCGACGCAGCAACTGAGCCAGTTGCCGCAGCAGCTCTCTGAGACGCAACAGCAGGAATCCCTGCTGCTCAACGCGCAGTTACTGATTGCACAGCAGAAAACCAAAGAGGCTGAACCACTGTTAGCCCAGGTCAAAACCGGCGCCCTGTCGCAGGATCAGCTGGCCCGCTACTACAGCCTGCAGATTGCCAGCGCCCAGGGTCGCCCGTCGCTCTCGCTGGTGCGGTCCTACATCGCGCAGGAGCCGCTGCTGAAAGGCACCGATCATCAGGGCAACATCGACGCCACCTGGCAGACACTGACGCAGATGTCGCCGCAGCAGGTCAGTAACCTGGTCATCAACGCCGACGAAAATGTGCTGCAGGGCTGGCTGGATCTGCTCGCGGTCTGGCGCGCGAACGCCCAGGATGCGGAGATGCTTAAGTCAGGCATCAAAGACTGGCAGACCCGCTACCCGCAGAACCCGGCGGCCAAAACCCTGCCCACCCAGCTCAGCCAGATGCAGAACTACACCAAAGCCTCGACCAGCCTGATCGCGCTGCTGCTGCCGCTGAACGGTCAGGCGCAGGTGTTCGCCAACGCGATTCAGAAAGGCTTTAACGACGCGAAGAACGGACTGTCAGCACCGTCGGCGCAGCCCGCCGCAGCCGCGCAGCCCGCCTCAACCGATACTACCGCCAGCACGCAGCCCGCTGCCGTCGCGGGTTCTGCCAGCGATCCGATCAGTGCACCGCAGCAGCAGCAGCAGCAGCAGCCTGCCGACACCGCCGCTCAGCCTCAGTCTCAGCCGGTCGCCGCACAGCCGGCCAGCACGGCTCAGATCAAGGTGTATGACACCAGCAGCCAGCCGATTGAACAGGTAATGCAGCAGGCTCAGCAGGATGGCGCGACTATCGTGGTCGGCCCGCTGCTGAAGAGCAACGTCGAGAAAGTCGCTAACAGCCAGACGCCGCTGAATGTGCTGGCGCTTAACGAACCGGAACAGATCCAGAACCATCCGAATATCTGCTACTTTGCGCTCTCTCCGGAAGATGAAGCCCGCGACGCGGCGCACCATATCTGGGATCAGGGCAAACGTCAGCCGCTGCTGCTGGTTCCGCGCAGCGGATTGGGCGATCGCGTCACCAACGCCTTTGCACAGGAGTGGCAGTCGCTGGGTGGCACGACGGTCATGCAGCAGCGCTTCGGTTCCACTGCAGAGCTGAAACAGGGCATCAACAGTGGCGCAGGCATCAGCCTCTCCGGTACGCCGGTGAATGCGGCGCCTGCCGCGTCGCAGGGTGTTTCCATCGCAGGGCTGACGATTCCGGCTCCGCAGCAGAGCACGCCGGATGCGGTCAGCACCAGCAGCGGTGGCAGCGTGGATGCGGTCTATATCGTGTCGACTCAGGATGAACTGCAGCTGATCAAACCGATGATCGCGATGCGTACCGGCAGCCGCAGCAATATCTCGCTCTACGCCAGCTCACGCAGCGCACAGGCCGGTGCCGGTCCCGACTTCCGTCTGGAAATGGATGGCCTGCAGTTCAGCGACATCCCGCTGCTTTCCGGCAGCAACCCTGGCCTGATGCAGCAGACCGCGAAGTCATTCAACAATGACTACTCCCTGGTGCGCCTCTACGCCATGGGAATGGATGCCTGGACGCTGGCGAATAACTTTAACCAGATGCGCCAGACACCGGGCTTTACGCTGGATGGCAACACCGGCAGGCTCAGTGCCAACACGGATTGTGTGATCAACAGGAAGTTGACATGGAACCAGTATCGTCGGGGCGAAATCGCACCGGCCAACTGAGCCGCCGCCAGATTGGGGCCGGGCACGAAGCAGTGGCCCGGCGCTATCTGGAGCAGGCTGGCCTGGAATGGGTCGCCAGCAACGTTCACTTTCAGCAGGGTGAACTTGACCTGATTATGCGCGACGGGCACTGTTGGGTGTTTGTGGAAGTCCGCTACCGTCGCGACGCGCGTTATGGTGGCGCACTCGCCAGCATAACCCGGAATAAACAACAAAAGCTGCTGCGCGCCGCCGCTCTCTGGCTGGCGCAACGCGGCGGCAGTTTTGAAACAGTGAATTGCCGTTTCGATATCATCGCCATTACCGGCACGGCGCTTGAATGGCTGCCGAATGCCTTTAATGCAGACGTTTAGAACCAGGTGGTCGTGTGCAGGAAAGAATTAAAGCGTGTTTTACTGAAAGTATTCAGACCCAGATAGCCGCCGCCGAGGCATTGCCCGATGCCATCTCCCGTGCGGCCATGACGCTGGTGCAGTCGTTACTCAATGGCAATAAAATCCTGAGCTGTGGCAACGGGGCCTCGTCGGCCAATGCCCAGCATTTTGCCGCCAGCATGATCAATCGTTTTGAGACCGAACGCCCCAGCCTGCCGGCGCTGGCGCTGAGTGCAGACAACGTGATGCTGACCGCGATCGGCAACGACCGTCTGCATGATGAAGTGTATGCCAAACAGGTACGCGCGCTGGGACAGGCTGGCGATGTGCTGCTGGCGATCTCTACCCGCGGTAACACCCGTGACATTATCAAGGCGGTTGAAGCCGCAGTGACACGCGATATGACTATCGTTGCGCTAACCGGGTATGATGGCGGAGAGCTTGCCGGACTGCTGGGCCCGCAGGATGTGGAAATCCGTATTCCCTCTCATCGCAGTGCCCGGATTCAGGAGATGCATATGCTCACCGTGAACTGCCTGTGCGATCTGATCGATAACACTCTCTTTCCCCATCAGGAATGAACGAAGGAGCACGAATGAAAGCATTGAACGCTATAGCTATTCTGTTAACTGCCCTGCTGCTGCAGGGCTGCGTCGCGGTCGTCGCGGGTGGTGCGGCCGTGGCGACCAAAACGGCAACCGATCCCCGCTCCGTCGGGACGCAGGTGGATGACGGCACGCTGGAGCTGCGCGTCACAAACGCGTTAGCTAAAGATCAGCAGATCAAAACCGATGCCCGCGTGATTGCGACGGCTTATCAGGGCAAAGTGCTGCTGACCGGTCAGGCACCTTCGCAGGAGATTGCCAACCGCGCCAAACAGATCACAATGGGCGTTGATGGCGCAACCGAGGTCTACAACGAAATCCGTATCGGCCAGAAAGTGACGCTCGGCACCACCTCGTCCGACACCTGGATCACCACTAAAATCCGCTCACAGCTGCTGGGCAGCGATCAGGTGAAATCGTCCAACGTGAAGGTGACGACGGAGAACGGCGAAGTGTTCCTGCTGGGTCTGGTGACGCAACAGGAAGCGCAGGCCGCGGCCGATATCGCCAGCCGGGTCAGCGGCGTGAAGCACGTGACCACCGCATTCACCATGCTGAAGTAACCTGCAGAACGCAAAAAAGGCGGCCCTGGCCGCCTTTTTTATTGCCTGCGGATCAGACCGGGATGTCGATGACCAGCGCGCGGGTCGCGGTTTTGGCGGTCAGCTGCAGCTGTTTCTCCTCCTGCAGGAACGCGCCGTCGCCACAGCCCAGGGTCTCCTGATGATCGGTGCCGGACATCGCCGTCAGCGATCCGTGAATCGACTGCAGATAGGCGCGCGGCCCCTGTAAGCGCAGCGCGTGCTGCTCACCGGGCGCCAGTTCGACCTGATAAATCCACACCTGCTGACGCAGCTGCAGGCTCTCTTCCACGCCATCCGGCGAGGCGATCAGCTGCGACAGCGGCCCTTCTGCCAGCGCCATCTTCTGCATGCGCGGGTTTTCCCGCTCCGGGCAGGCGGCCAGCCAGAGCTGCATACGCGTCAGCGGCCGCTCTTTGCTCAGGTTCATTTCGGTGTAACTGACGCCCGGCTGCGCAGAGAGCAGCAGCGCCTCCCCTTCCTGCACGGTAATGGTGTTGCCTTCGCTGTCGCGGTACTCCGCTTCACCCTGCAGCACAATGTTCAGCACATCGACCTGAGGATAGGCGCGCGGCTGAAACGCCGCACCCGGTGCCAGCACTTCCTGGTTCAGGACGCGCAGTGACGCGTAGCCCATCAGTCCGGGATCAAAATAGTGGCCAAAAGAGAAACTGTAGCGGGCCTGCAGCCAGCCAAAATCGGCCTGGCCACATGCGGACGCGCTGCGTGTGGTGATCATGATTTACCTCCGGCATCCGCTGACGAGGATCGGTCGCGGACTCTATACCCTCATGGTAAAAGTCTGGACGCCGGATTGTTAGCCAGTTAATCTGCCCGGCATGTTCAAATTTCCTGACAGAGACCCGGGATGGCTAAAGAGCGTGCGTTAACCCTTGAATCTTTACGCGTAATGGATGCGATCGATCGGCGTGGTAGTTTTGCCGCCGCCGCGGATGAACTGGGCCGCGTCCCTTCCGCCCTCAGCTACACCATGCAGAAGCTGGAAGAGGAGCTGGATGTGGTGCTGTTTGACCGTTCCGGTCATCGCACCAAATTCACGAACGTGGGACGCATGCTGCTGGAGCGTGGCCGGGTACTGCTGGAAGCCGCCGATAAGCTCACTACCGATGCGGAAGCGCTGGCGCGCGGCTGGGAGACCCATCTCACCATCGTGACCGAAGCGCTGGTGCCGGTCGAGGCGCTGTTTCCGCTGGTCACGCGGCTGGCCGACAAGGCCAATACGCAGTTTTCGCTGGTTACTGAAGTGCTGGCGGGCGCCTGGGAGCGGCTGGAACAGGGTCGCGCCGATATCGTGATCGCGCCGGATATGCACTTCCGCGCCTCAACCGAGATCAATACCCGCAAGCTCTACACCATGATGAGCGTCTATGTCGCCAGCGCCGATCACCCGATTCACAACGAGCCTGAACCGCAGTCGGAAGTGACGCGGGTGAAATACCGGGGCATCGCGGTGGCAGATACCGCCCGTGAGCGGCCGGTTCTGACCGTGCAGCTACTGGATAAGCAGCAGCGCCTGACCGTGAGCAGCATGGACGACAAGCGCCGCGCGCTGCTGGCCGGCCTGGGCGTGGCGACCATGCCCTATTCGTTAGTGGAGCAGGATATTGCCGAAGGTCGCCTGCGGGTGGTCAGCCCGGAGTACACCCGCGAGGTCGATATTATTATGGCGTGGCGGCGTGACAGCATGGGTGAAGCCAAATCCTGGTGCCTGCGCGAGATCCCGCGCCTGCTGGCGAAGAAAAACTGATTCTCAGGGGCGGCTCAGACACTCCATCGCGACCGCCCTGAAGCTGCTGAAATCGGTGCAGTCCCGCAGGCGGGTCATCGCCCTTTCACGCAGAAACGTCACAAACAGATCGTAGATCGCCATCGCCTCTTCATACTCGCTTTTGCTGATCGCCAGCAGGAAAATCACATAGGCGGTGTCGTCGCCCCAGGCGATCCCCTGCGGGGCCAGCACGGTGCAGACCACGGTTTTCTTTGCCAGCAGCCCCAGCGAGTGCGGCAGCGCAATGCCTTCGCCGAGCATGGTGCTGACGATCGCCTCGCGCTCCTCCACCGACGGACAGAACGCCGCATCCACGAATCCTTCTGCCTCCAGCTGATCGCACAGCTGGCGAAACAGCGCAGAGCGGGTCATCGGCCGATCGACAATATGGAAATGCTGCGCATCAAAAAATTTCGCCAGCATATAGGGCCGGGTTCGATCGACCAGCACCAGTTTGCCAATCTGCTCCAGCTGAAAACCGGTGGGAAACGGCGACATGACCACGACCGGCTTCTCTTTTTCGCTGAGCCGGATGGTCGAGATCACAAAATCCTCATCAATGCGGCTGCGCGCCTCATATTCACGCTGTGACAGCCGCGCCGTCACCTGCAGCTGCGGATAGCGGCGCAGCAGCATCGCCTCGATCATCCGCAGCGTGGAGTTGCCGCTGTCGCACACCAGCAGCACCTGCGGATGGCGCTGATAGCCGACATCATAGTGGCGCTCCAGCCCGACACCGATGTGCAGCACCAGAAAGCCAATCTCATTTTCGCTGATCACGTAAGGGGTATATTTCCCCCAGCTGGTCACCGCCGCCAGGGTGACATCATAGGCCATCGGATAGTGCTGTTTGATGTTACTGAGCAGCGGATTGGGAATATGAATCTGATAGCGTACCCGGGTAATCATGGTCTTGATGTGGGTAAGCAGATCGGCACGCAGCTGCTGATCGTTCTGCAGATTGAAGTTGTAGTGGGTGTTGATAAAACTGAGCAGATAATCCACCAGCGCATCGCCATCGTCCGCGTTGATCGCGCTGGGGGCCACCGCCTGAATGCGCCGCGCCGCAATGTTAATCCGCAGCCAGTGCTCTTCGGCCGGGGAGATCGGCTTACTGACCAGCGGCCGCATCAGCGTGATCAACTGATGGGCGGCTTCCCGCTCCTCATCGCCAATCTCTTCGGCACCCGGATCGTTGAGCGGATAGCCCTCGCTGATGCGCCGTACCGCCACGGCACAGTAGATCCGCAGGTAGCGCTCGCCCTCATCGCTGAGCCGGATGTTGTGCCGGGCGAAACAGCGCTGTAACAGCGGGCGCAGCGTCTCCAGTATGCCGCTGTTCAGCGCCTCGATAGTCAGCAGCGGACTCTCCGGCTGCGCCTGATCGATTTGCCACAGCAGGTCGGTCAGACAGGTCCGGATCGCCACCTCGCTGCCAAACAGCTTCATCCCGTAATGCGGCTTGCTTTCGATCGTGAGGTGATAGCGCCCCAGCCATTCGCGCACCTCGGCCATGTCATTCTGCAGGGTCGCCCGGCTGACAAACCACTCTTCTGCCAGCTCCTCCAGCTTCAGCGAATAGGCGGCGGTGAGAAAGCGGGTCAGCAGATAGCGGACCCGATCCGGCGCGGTTCGCGGCACCCGCAGCGGCGACGCGCTGTGCTGTTGCAGATGCTGAAAACGCTGCGCATCCTCAATCTTCAGCTGATAGCCCGCGCCGCGATTCAGGATAAACTGCGCGCCATGTTCGGCCAGCAGCGCATTCAGCGCCGTCATGTCGGTGCGCACGGTCCGCGTCGAGACCGCAAAGCGCCGCGCCAGCTCCTCCTGAGGCAGCGTTTCGTTTTGCAGGGCATCAAACAGTTGCGCAAGGCGCTGATTGGGAAATCTCACAAGCGTTACCTGTTAGCAGACAGAAAGTGGAAATCAGCCTACGGCGATCGTCGCGCAACGTCCATGCTGCGCGATCGTGCCGGGGCGGTTCGATCGTATCGATCCTCAGGCCAGCAGCGTTTTGCCGATCGCCAGCAGCTGCCGCACATCCTCCACGCGCGTCTCGCCACTGGCCTGATCGATAATCGAACTGTAAACGTGCGGGATCACTTTACTGACGCCCGACTCCAGCGCAATACGGACGATCTCACCAAAATTCTCCAGATCGATACCGCCGGTAGGCTCCAGCCAGAAGTCCAGTTTTGCGCACGCCTCCGCCACGGCGCGATACTCCTCCACCGCCTGCAGCCCGCCCATCGGAAAATATTTCACCGAGCTGCCGCCCATATCCTGCAGCATCGCGATGGCGGTTTCGACCGGTACGATCCCGTCACGCTGTTTTGCGCTGCGCGGGCCGGTCGAGATTTTGACCTGACCCGGCGTGCCGGTCGGTGAGATCAGGCCATTCACCACCGTCTGCGACTGGCCCAGCAGGGCGCGGCTGGTGGCGACGCCGGTAAAGACCTGGTTTACATGCTGCGGCTGCAGCACCGCCGCGATCTCACTCACCATCTGTGACTGATTGGGATCGCCCGCGCCCAGCCCGATCGAGAGCGCGTTATCGATCAGCGCCGCGTACTCACGCATATCGGCGATCGCGGCCGCGTTGCTGCTGTAGTTTTTCGACAGCACGCCCACCAGCACATGCCCTTCTGCCGCCTGCCAGATGGCGCGCGCATTCTCTTTTGATCCTGCCAGCACATTGAGGCAGAGACGATCCTGATAAAAATGGGGGGTCAGCGTCATGCGTGGTTTTCTCCGTTTAACAGCGCCTGGATGCGGGTAAAGATGGTATTGAGCTGATCGGCGCTGACGCTGCGGACGTCGGCTTCGATAATCCCCTCGTTGGCTTTGTAACCGCGGAAGTAGATCGCCACGTCGCCCGTTTTCAGCGCCTGTACCAGATCGCCGGTGCGGTGCGGGATCGCGGCCTCATCGAAGGCGATCTCCGTGCGGGCGATATCGCGCCCGGCCCCGTCCCACACCACGCGGGCCGTCACGCCGTGCAGGCTGTTGAGCTGTTCGATGAACGGCGTCATTTTCTCCACCATCTGCGCGCCGCTGATCTTCGGCTGCGTCAGGTAACTTTCGATGGCCTGGGTCAGCCCCAGAATGCCCTCTTTGCCGACTTTCATCGCACGCCCAATGCCGTTGGTCTGACGCTTCACCCATTCGACATACTGATGCCTGCCGATCACCAGTCCGCTGGTCGGCCCTTCGATCGCTTTGGCACCGCTGTAGATCACCAGATCCGCACCCGCCGCGTAGTAGCAGTGCAGATCCTCTTCTGCGGCGGCATCGACGATCAATGGTACGCCGTGCTCGCGCGCAACGGCGGTAGCCTGCTCCACATCGAGATGGCTCTTCTGCACGCAGTGATGCGATTTCACATAGAGGATGGCCGCGGTCTGCGGCGTGATCGCGGCGGCGAGCTGGGCGGCTGAACATTCGTTGCTGTAACCGGCCTCGACCAGCGCTCCGCCGCCCAGCGCCACCATACTTCCTACCGGCGCGCCATAGTTCACGTTGTGCCCTTTCGGCACCACAATCTGATGCGGAACGGTCAGCGGCGCGGCATGCAGATTATCCAGCAGCCAGTCGTTGTCTTTAACAATCACCGCCGCCACGCTCTGGGCGATACCGGCCGAGGCGCAGGAGACCACCAGCGCGTTCTCCACCTTCAGCAGATCGGCGATAAAGGCGCCCGTCTTATCCACCAGATCTTTCATCTCGAAGTAGTGATTGAGGCCATATTTCACCGTATCGATCACCTCACTCGACGGCGTGGAGACGCCGAGGATCGTCATACGGCCAGAGGCGTTAATCACCGGCTTCAGGCCATACTTTTCATAAACTGAGTTCATGCGCGGCTCCTTCTTCAGTCGTAAACCACTCTCCGGCGACCACGGCCGCCAGCGGGATCAGATGTTTGTCACCGGCCACCTGTTCACCTTCTGAATCAATGAAGGGCCGGCTCTCCTGTTTAACGCTAAACACCGTCAGATCGGCGTCGTAACCCACTTTCAGCTGGCCCTTGCGCGTCAGGCGAAGTCCTGCGGCCGCCCTGACCGTAACGCAGTCGATTACCTGCGGCAGCGTCATGCCGACGCTGAAAAACTTCGACATGACATGCGCCAGACTGTGCACCGGCCCGGCCAGGCGATTGCGGCAGTAGATGTCCGAGCTGATGGTGTCGGGCAGAATGCCCTGCGCGATGGCCGCGCGGGCCACCGCAAAGTTGAAACTGGCGCTGCCGTGGCCGACATCGAGCCGGACGCCGCGCGCAATGGCCTGTTTTACCGCCACTTTCAGTTCGCCCTGCGGCGTGAGGATGCGGTTGGGCTTGCCGTTAAAGCAGTGCGTGATGATGTCGCCGGTGGTGAGCAGATCCACGATCTGATCGAGATCGGGCGGATTGTTACCGATATGCACCATCAGCGGCAGGCCGCCGCTCTCCTGCTGGATCGCCTTCGCCTTTATCAGCGGCTGCACGCCGTTTTTACCGACCACGCTGCTGCTGATACGCGCCTTGAGGCCGACAATAAAATCAGGCAGCCGCGTCACCGCCTGCTGCACTGCTTCGCCATCGATCTGTGTCATATCGGCCAGCTCGTTCTGGGTGACGATGCCGGTGCGGGCGATATTGATCAGCGCAAAGACCTGCGTCGTGGCCGTGCGCGTCAGCCGGTAAAAGTCATCAATATGATCTGCGCCGGTGCTGCCCGCATCGACCACCGTGGTGACGCCGTGCGCCACGCCAATCGCGTCCGCCTCATCATGATAAATCGGAGATTTGGGATAGCAGTGAACGTGGGAGTCGATCCAGCCTGCGCTGAGATAGAAGCGGCCCGCCAGGTTGCGCTCGTGCCGGGCGCTGCCCTGCACGCAGCCTATCGCCGCGATGCGGCCATCCTGCAGCGCAATATCGACCACCTGCTCATCGCAGAGGCGTGCGGCGCGGATAATCAAGTCGTACATGGTTTCTCCTTAACGGCAGCCCGCTGCCGGGCTGCCGGTGAGATCAGAGCGCAATCGGGTAAATCGCACCCAGGATCATTGCGCCCAGAATCGCGCCGCCGGTAATTGGTTTGTTCCAGAGATAGAACAGCAGTGCGCCCAGCAGCGACCCCAGCCCAATCGGAATAGAGGCGCCCATCGCGGAGAGAATGATGAGCGGCCCCAGGAAGCGCCCGGAGGCGTTACCCGCGCCCATCATCACGTCAGCGCCGTAGGTCGAGTCGCTCTGATTGATGGTGAATTTACGCGCCAGAATAATCAGGTAGCCAATGGCCAGGCCGATCACCAGCCCGGTCGCCAGCGAGGCGGCGAAGTTCGCCACCGGAAAGATGATGCCTGCGCCCAGCAGCAGCGCCGGAACACCCAGCCCGACGCCGGTCTGAATCGCGCCGCCGATGTCCAGAATACCCACCAGCGAGCCTTCGATAATGCGGGCAAAGAGGAAGCTGGCCCCAAAGGCGGCGACCGCGCCATAGACGCCGGTTTCCATGCCTGCTCGCAGCATCGAGACAAACGCCACTTCGTTAAACGCGCCGATGCCATAGAGGTAATACATGTGAGTCCCGGCAAAGACGCCCGCGGAGAGCAGACCAACAAAGATCGGGAAAGACCAGTCGGCGTACCAGAAGCCTTTATTTTCGTTCATCGCATCGCCCTCTATTTGCCGCTGACGGCGTTGTGGATCAGGTCAAGCCAGCCAGGAACGCCGAGCTGGAATGACTGCAGCAGTTTCATGTCGAATCCCCGGAAGAAGCCGCTCAGCACAAACAGCAGCACGATCGCGGTCATCATGACTTTGGTGACCCGGTTCCAGCCGCTCTCTTCCACGCCTTTACCGATCAGAATCCCCAGCACCAGGCCCGGCACGGCGTTGCCCATGATCAGCTGCGCCAGACCGCCAAAAATGGTGGCCCAGAAGCCCGACTTTCGGCCCGCGTCGATCGCCGCCAGCCAGAAGATGACCGGCATGACGGTGTTCACCAGCAGGTTTGCGGCGGGCACCAGCACTTTAACCGCCGTCACCTGCAGCGCAGCCGGTACCGCCGAGGCAGTCGAGTTAAGGAAGGCGACCACGATCATGCCGATGATGCCGCAGGCGATAGCCATTTTTTTCGGGTTGTGCAGCGTCTCCGCCACGTTGCGATTCTTCACCATCAGCGCCGCCGCGCCCCAGTTCGGGATGATGCGGTGATCCACATCCTGCGTGAAGGAACCGGCTGCAACAGAAGATGCCCAGGCATTGAAAAAGAAGCCAAGACCAAAGGAGAAGTGGGATGCCGGATCGCCTTCGCACGAGTTCAGCTCGCCCAGTGTGCGAAACGCGCCCATCCCCTGGGTCGTCGGCGCGTGGAACATGCGCGCGGCGCCTGCACCCACGCCGACGCCGACCAGCCCGCCAATGATCAACGACTTAAACAAAATGATTAAAAACATGTTGTTGTACCTTATTGTCGTTTTTTTACCCGTCCGGCCTCAGCCGCCGCCTCGCCCTGTCCGCCGCACAGTCGCGACAGCAGAAACGTGGCAGAACGGCCTGACGCTGACAGGCTTATGATGTTGTCGCGAACGCCACCTGCTCCGTGTCGAAAACGGTGACGCTGACGGTGATCTCCAGCGTGACGCTGAAGCTCCGGCGCTGGCGCGCCAGAAAGAAGAAGAGAAACTTCTCGGTTCTGACGCTCTCCTGCGCGCGCACCACCCGGATATCCTGAGGTTCGATGCGCAGCAGAATTTTTTGCGTTGCGCGCAGAACCTGGTTCTGCACACGGCTCAGGGCATCGGCAAAGGCTTTCGCTTTGGTGTCGCCTTTGCCGTCGACCGTCACCTGCGTCACGTAGTGTTCTTTCATGATCCGCTGCCGTGTTTCCTGTTCCAGGCCTGCACCAGCCGTTCGCCCAGCTCCTCCTTGTCCATAAAACCAAAGCCCAGCACCGTGGCGCCTTCGTTGATGGCGGTGACGCCCTCATCGACCGAACGCATACCATGTTTTGCTTTGTAGCCATGCTTGTTCTGCGCGGTGATCGCGCCTGCACCGCCGCTGCCGCAGAAGGAGATGCCGAAATCGGCGTTTTCAGCCTTCATGACGTCACCCAGCTTCATATCGGCCGCCACGCCCGGCACCACGATGGCCCGGCCACCGGCTTTTTCGATGCCAGCTGCCACTTTCTGCCCTTTACCTAACCGATCGCCAATAACGACTGTGACCATGTTCTGTTCCTCTTCAGTTGTTGGATCGCGCGACTTCAATATGGACTGACAGCAGCCACGCCTCTTCACGGGGCAGATTGCCAAACAGATCCACCACCTGCTGCGCCAGCGCTAACGTCTCCGGCGGAATATCCTCAAACAGCTCCGCTTCCACGTCCGGCAGCGGCTCCCCGCTCAGTGAGCGTGACGCCATTGCGGTGACATGGGACTGCAGCATCTGCTGCTGCACCGCATTCGGCTGAATGCCATGCTGCTGGTAAATCGCCTCGATCTGCCTCATCACGCGCTCAGCCAGCGCCTGCACTTTCTCCGGTGACGCTTCATACACCGGGACGCCGTTATTGCTCACCTTGCTGCTCCTTTAAGCCGGATAATTCGCGTTGAAAATAAATTAGCCCTCATCGCCCCGGCTGTGGAGAGGCAACATTTCCAGCAGCAAGTGGAAATCGAGGTGAAGGTTGTGCGTCAGATCGCAGCCTGCACGCTTAGTGCGGCAGATGTCACAGATTGCACAGAACGTGACGCGGAGCCGTCCTGAAACGGAAGGTTGTGCGGCACCGTGGCGCGCAGGCGGTCAGAGAAGAGGCGGTAATAAGCAGAGGTGATGATAAAAACCGCCGGTCAGGCTGACCGGCGATCTGATTAGCGGAATTTCTTATGGTTGGTATTGCGGATGTCATCAAATTTGGCGGCTTCGCGCTTTGCGCCATCCACGTTGTTCGCCTTCGCCAGCGCATTGACCACATCGATCTGAGCAATCAGCGAGTCCAGACCGGCGTGATACGCTTTTACCTGCGCGCTGTCAGCAGGCTGACCTTCCAGCTTATCCGGCGTGGACTGCTTCGCATCCTGCGCGGCGGTGCGCATCTTCGCTAACGCCTGCTGCATCTCCTGAGCATTGTCCGTTTTTTTGACGATTTTCAGGTTCGCATTCAGCGTGCCCATATCCTCTTCCAGATCCGCCGCAAAGAGGCTGACACTGGAGAACAGCAGAGAAGCCGACAACATTGCAATCACATGTTTACGCATCATTATTTCCTTTTTTATTGTGATGAAAAAAAAGCAGCCAGCTGGCTGCTTCAGGAATCCATCTTATTGTCCCGCTATCTTCATTTCAGGCAGCAATACGGAACCGCACTGAATGTTGCTGCGGGTTTCGATGTCGTCACCGATGGTCACCATGTTGCGCCACATCTCTTTGAGATTGCCCGCGATGGTGATCTCACTGACCGGATACTGAATCACGCCATTCTCAACCCAGAAGCCGGCTGCCCCGCGAGAGTAGTCGCCGGTAATGGCGCTGACGCCCTGACCCATCAGCTCGGTCACCACCAGGCCGGTGCCCATCTGCTTCAGCAGCGCATCGAAACTGTGCCCCTGCCCCGCGATACGCCAGTTGTGGATCCCGCCAGCGTGACCGGTGCTGGTCAGGCCCAGCTTGCGCGCCGAGTAGCTGGTCAGCAGCCAGGTCTGCAGGACGCCCGCTTTGATAATGTCGCGCGACTGGGTACGCACGCCTTCGCTGTCGAAAGGCGTTGAGGCCAGCCCTTTCAGCAGATGCGGCTGTTCATTGATGGTCAGCCACTCCGGCAGAATCTGCTGCCCCATCGCGTCCAGCAGGAAGGTCGATTTACGGTAGACGCTGCTGCCGCTGATCGCCCCCACCAGATGACCAAACAGGCCGGTCGCCACTTCGGCGGCAAAAATCACCGGGGCCTTCATGGTCGGCAGCTTGCGCGGCGCCAGACGGGAAAGCGTGCGGCGCGCGCACTCTGCGCCCACCCACTCCGGGCTTTTCAGATCCTCAAACGCGCGGCCGATGGTGTAGGCGTAGTCGCGTTCCATGTCGCCATCCTGCTCGGCAATCACGCTACTGGAGAGCGAGTGGCGGCTTGAGCAGTAGCTCTGCAACATGCCGTGGCTGTTGCCAAAAACTTTGATGCCGACGTGGCTGTTGAAGCTGCCGCCTTCGGTATTGGTAATCCGCTTGTCGGCACGCAGCGCGGCCTCTTCGGCCTGCGCCGCCAGCTCGATAGCGCGGTCGGCATCAATCTCCCACGGATGGTAGAGATCGAGATCCGGCGCATCATAGGCCAGCAGTGCTGCGTCGGCCGGACCGGCAAACGGATCGGGAGAGGTGTAGCGCGCGATATCAATCGCCGCCTGCACGGTACGTTTGATCGCGTCCGGGCTGAGGTCGGTCGATGAGGCGCTGCCTTTACGGTTCTGATGATAAACGGTGATGCCCAGCGCACCGTCGCTGTTGAATTCGACGTTTTCCACTTCGCCATAGCGGGTGCTGACCCCGATGCCGGTGGTTTTACTGACCGCGACTTCCGCGCTGTCAGTGCTTGCCTTAGCCAGTTCAAGTGCCTGCGCAATCGCCTGCTCCAGTACTTTTCGCTGTTCTGCAACCTGAGTAGATACGTTCATCGACCTGCCGTCTAATCTTATGTGTGAATGATTTGAGTCTATCAGAGTCAGAGAACAATTTCGCAGTCACCCGATAAACTGGTAGGATTAGCCTCTTTTTTTTGGGAGCCCGGAAATGACCAGAAAGCCCGATGAGTGGCTCGACGATGTGCCAGATAATGACGAAGAAGAAGATGAAGAGATTATCTGGGTCAGTAAGAGTGAAATTAAACGCGATGCCGAAGAGTTAAAGCGCCTGGGTGCCGAACTGGTCGATCTGGGGAAAAACTCGCTGGATAAGATCCCGCTGGATGAGCGCCTGCGCACCGAGATCGAACTGGCACAGCGCATTAAGAAAGAGGGTCGCCGCCGTCAGCTGCAGCTGATCGGTAAACTGCTGCGCAGTATCGATGTCGAGCCAATCCGCGTGGCGCTGGATAAGCTCAAGAACCGCCACAACCAGCAGGTTGCGCTGTTCCACAAGCTGGAAATGTTGCGCGATCGTCTGATTGAGGAGGGGGATGAGGCGATGAGCGACGTGATCGCGCTCTATCCTGACGCCGATCGTCAGCAGTTACGCAGCATGATCCGTAACGCGCAGAAAGAGAAAGCGGGCAACAAGCCGCCGAAATCTGCCCGTCAGATTTTCCAGTATCTGCGCGAGCTGGCCGAAGCCAACTAAAGCCCGGACTGACCGCGATCTCTGGCAGGTGAACGTGCGCCCGGATCGGTGCACACCGATCCCCTCTGTATATCGACGGCAAAAAAAAGCGCCCGATGCGGGCGCCTGTCGTGTTACTTCAGCCTGTCCAGCAGCTTCTGATGAATCCCCCCAAAGCCGCCGTTGCTCATGACCAGGATCGAGTCGCCTGGCTGCGCGGCTTTTGCCACCATCTCCACCAGCGTGTCGATATCCGCACTCCAGTGGGCTGGCGGGATACAGGCTTCGGCAACATCGGACACCTGCCACGGGATATGGTGCGGCTGGAACAGAAAGACCTCATCCGCGCGCGCCAGTGACGGTGCCAGGTCGTTTTTGCTGACGCCCATCTTCATCGTGTTAGAGCGCGGCTCCAGCACGGCCAGGATGCGCGCCCGGCCGCCGACCTTGCTGCGCAGTGCGGCCAGCGTCGCCAGAATCGCGGTCGGATGATGCGCAAAGTCATCATAGACCTTGATGCTGTTCACTTCGCCACGCAGCTCCAGCCGGCGACGGGCATTGATAAAGCTGTTCAGCGCCTGCCCGGCATCTTCCGGCCGGACACCGACATGACGCGCGGCCGCAATCGCCATCAGGCCATTGTGCATGTTGTGCTCGCCCACCAGCGCCCAGTTCACTTCACCCACTTTTTCGCCGTCGAGCCACACTTCCCAGTGTGAGGCGTCGGGCGTCAGTTTCTTCGCCTGCCAGCGTCCGTGGTCGCCCACGCTCTCCTGCTCGCTCCAGCAGCCCATCGCCATCACCTGCCTGAGGTTAGCATCGTGTTCCGGCAGCAGGATCTTGCCCTGCCCCGGTACGATCCGCACCAGGTGGTGGAACTGCTTCTGGATGGCGCGCAGATCGTCAAAGATATCCGCATGATCAAACTCAAGGTTGTTGAGGATCAGGGTGCGTGGCGCGTAGTGGACAAACTTGGAACGCTTATCGAAAAACGCACAGTCATACTCATCCGCTTCGATGACGAAGAATGGACTTTTTCCTAATTTTGCCGAGACATCGAAGTTTCCGGGCACACCACCAATAATGAAGCCCGGCTCCAGGCCGCAGGCCTCCAGAATCCACGCTGCCATGCCGGCTGTGGTGGTTTTGCCGTGGGTTCCGGCGACTGCCAGCACCCAGCGGTCGCGCAGCACGAAATCATGCAGCCACTGCGGGCCAGAAAGGTAAGGAATGTTACGTTCCAGCACCGCTTCCACACAGGGATTACCCCGCGTCATCGCATTGCCGATAATCACCAGGTCGGGTGCCGGGTCAAGCTGGCTCGCGTCGTAACCTTCAGTTAATTCAATACCTTGCTGTTCGAGCAGCGTGCTCATTGGCGGGTAAACGTTGGCATCTGAACCGGTCACCTGATGACCCAGTGAGCGAGCCAGCACCGCCAGACCGCCCATAAACGTGCCACAAATCCCGAGGATGTGAATGCGCATAACATGATCCATTACTCAAAAGTTCGGCGCACAGTGTAACCCTGCTCGCAGACGGAAGAAACGGATTAGGACTATGGTTTTTGAAGTTCAATCGGCTAAACTGCGTACGCATCCGTTGGCAGACTGTTACGCGTGCTGCCACTCCATCGCAGATTCAGGGAATGTGTTATGAAAACGTTGGGCGAATTTATCGTCGAGAAGCAGCACGACTTTCCGCACGCCACAGGTGAACTGACGGCACTGATCTCAGCTATCAAGCTGGGTGCCAAAATTATTCACCGCGACATCAACAAAGCCGGGTTAGTGGATATCCTCGGTGCCAGTGGTGTGGAAAATGTTCAGGGTGAACAGCAGATGAAACTGGATCTGTTCGCCAATGAAAAACTCAAGGCAGCCCTGAAAGCGCGTGGCATCGTCGCCGGTATCGCTTCTGAGGAAGAAGATGAGTTCGTGATCTTCGAAGGTGAGGAGAACGGCAAATATGTGGTGCTGATGGACCCGCTGGATGGTTCATCTAACATCGACGTGAACGTGTCCGTCGGCACCATCTTCTCTATCTATCACCGCGTCAGCGAACCGGGTACACCGGTGGTTGAAGCGGACTTCATGCAGCCGGGTAACAAGCAGGTCGCTGCGGGCTACGTGGTATACGGCTCCTCCACCATGATGGTCTACACCACCGGTGCGGGCGTGCATGCGTTTACCTACGATCCGTCGCTGGGTGTGTTCTGCCTGAGCCACGAACGCATGACCTACCCGGAGACCGGTTACACCTACTCTATCAACGAAGGTAACTACATTCGTTTCCCGCAGGGCGTGAAGAAATATCTGAAATTCTGCCAGGAAGAGGATCTGCCGACGCACCGTCCTTACACCTCGCGTTACATCGGTTCGCTGGTCGCGGATTTCCATCGTAACCTGCTGAAAGGCGGCATCTATCTCTATCCAAGCACCGCCAGCCATCCTCAGGGCAAGCTGCGTCTGCTGTATGAGTGCAACCCGATGGCCTTCCTGGCCGAACAGGCGGGCGGTAAAGCCAGCGATGGTCAGCGACGCATTCTGGATATTCCGCCGGTCACGCTGCATCAGCGCTGCCCGTTCTACTGCGGCAATGAGGCGATGGTGAACGACGTTGAGCGTTTCCTGGCTGAGTTCCCGGATTGCCGTCAGGGCTAATCCGGTCGCGGTTTAAGGCAGAAAAGCAAAAAGCCAGCGCGCGGTTAACGTGCGCTGGCTTTTTTGATCCGGCGTAACGATGGCCCGATCGGCAGACCGCCGCCGTTCGGGCCCGGAGGGCGGGTTGCTCCCCTGATCGTTATGCCGTCTGCAGCCTGAACTGCGCCATCGTGGCCTGAAGCTGATCGGACTGCGCTTCCAGCGACTGCGTCGCCGCAGTCGCCTGCTCTACCAGCGCGGCGTTCTGCTGCGCTGCCGCATCCATCTGCGTCACGGCCTGATTGACCTGCTCAATACCGCGACTCTGCTCGTCGGAGGCCATAGAGATCTCTTTCATCAGTGAGGTGACGCGCATCACCTCGCCCGAAATCTCATCCATGGTTTCTCCGGCGCGCGTCGCCATCTCGCTGCCCTCTTTCACCCGTGACTGCGAGTCGCTGATCAGCGTGCGGATCTCTTTGGCGGCGTTGGCGCTGCGCTGCGCCAGCGTGCGCACTTCGTTTGCCACCACCGCAAAGCCCCGTCCCTGTTCGCCCGCGCGCGCCGCTTCCACGGCCGCGTTAAGTGCCAGGATGTTGGTCTGGAAGGCGATGCCGTCGATCACGCTCAGGATATCGCCAATGCGATTGGCGCTGTCGGTGATCTCATGCATTTTTTCCATCACGTAGCAGACCACCTCAGCGCCGCGATCGGCGGTGTCGGAGACGGCGTTCGCCAGCTTGTGCGCCTGCTGAGCATTGCTGGCATTCAGGCGGACCGTCGCGGTGAGCTGTTCCATGCTGGCCGCAGTCTGCTCCAGCGATGCGGCGGACTCTTCGGTGCGCTGCGACAGGTTGACGTTGCCCGCCGCCAGTTCACGGCTGCCGATGTCGATCTGCATACTCGCTTCACGCACCTGGCTGACCGAGGTGCGCAGCGACGCCTGCATGTCGGCCAGTGCATGGTTAAGCCGTCCCAGTTCGTTGTTGCTGGAAGGTGGCAGCGCCTGTGACAGGTCGCCCATCGAGATCTGCTCAAGATGCACGATCGCCTGGTTCAGCGGCAGCAGCAGCATCCGGCGCAACAGTTGCCAGGCGAGAACCAGCAGCATCAGGGTTAAGATCACCGCCACGGCGATCAGGATTTTCATTTTGGTTTCGTTGTGGGCCGCCTGCGCCAGCTGGGCCTGCGTCACCTGTTCAGCGAACTGGCTGAAGTCGGTGACGGCCTTGTTGTATCCGGCCGCCAGCGTCGCCAGGTTGCCTTCCAGCAGCTGGTAATATTCGTCGGTGTACTGCTTATCCAGCGCGGTCATCATCGGCTTAATGCCCTGGTCGAGATAGGCCTTGTAGCTGGCCGCAATCGCATCCGCCAGCATTTTTCCGTGCGCCGTCACCGTTCCCGCATCCACAAAACGTTTCAGGTTCTGCTGGGATGACACCACATCGGCCTGCGACAGCCTGGTCACGGCCGCGCCCTCCTCCAGCATACCAATTTCGATTTTACGCACCGCCAGCGCCGCGTTGGCGCGGGCCCGCATCAGATCGGCGTTACTCTGATAAAGGCTGTTCAGCTCAATCCCCTGAATGCGGTTGATCACATCCAGCGAGCGGTTGCCTTTATTAATTGCCACGATCCCCATAAAACTCACCGCCAACAGCAGCAGTGTCATAAATGCCAGCAGTGCCAGCAACCCCGTGCGAAGTGATATCTGTTTCATCCTGATGATTTCCATGTATGAGAAAAGGCGAAAATTTAAGCGGCCCTAATGCGGAAGAGGTATCGGCAATAACGCTCCGAAACTTTAACCCTGATTAATAGAGTGTTAACGCCTTGATCATCCTGGAAACATCCAGCAAGCTGAACGCCGCCCTTTTTTATCCGGAGAAACCGATGAAATCAGGATTGTTTCTGATGCTGCTGCTTGTGAGCACCGCGACGATGGCCGAAGATCTGAAAACTGATGCCTCCCTCGACCGCTGCCTGGATAAGGCCTCGACCACCCTTGCCATGAACCAGTGCTACGCGGCGGCGACACGGGCCTGGGATCAGGAGATGAATGCGCAGTACAACACGCTGATGACACGCCTCAGCGGGGAGGAGGAGACGACGCTGCGGCGCGCACAGCGTGCGTGGCTGAGCTACCGCGATAGCTGGCTTGAGGCCAGCCGGAGCCGGCTCAAGACCCAGGGTTCGCTGGGCAGCGTGGCTCTGAGCGCCCAGGGGCTGAGCCTGGTGCGCAATCAGGCGCTGATGTTGCAGTCGCTGGGTAAAGGCAGCTGCGCTAATCCGGATGATTGCTGACCTCAGCGGCTTTGACGCTGGCGAGTCAGTGCGCCCACTCACTTTCAGGAAGACACCATGGCAGCTTACGCCTCGACCCTTATTCTTATCGGCCTCGCCCTACTGAGTTACTTCGTTCACAACACTGCGGTCACGATCTCCATTCTGGTACTGCTGGCGATCAAACTGACCCCGCTCTCCCAGTTTTTTCCCTATGTGGAAAAACAGGGCATTACCCTGGGCATCATTATCCTGACCGTGGCGGTGATGGCGCCGCTGGCCAGCGGTTCGCTGCCCGCCTCGTCGCTGATTAAGTCGTTTGCTAACTGGCAGTCGATCGTCGCGATTCTGGTCGGCATTTTCGTTGCCTGGCTGGGCGGACGGGGCGTGAATTTTATGAGCGCCCAGCCTTCGGTGATTGGCGGGCTGCTGATCGGCACGGTTATCGGTGTCGCGTTCTTCCGGGGAGTACCGGTAGGGCCACTGATTGCTGCAGGGATTGTTTCGCTGTTAGTGACCGCAAAGTAGCCTTTGGGCGCATTCCGAAACGCTAAAAAGAGGGCATACTTTCAGAGTCAGTTGGCTATAATAGCCGACACTCAACATACGACCATTGAAGGAATACCCGATGAGTTTGAACCAGGTGCCAGCAGGTAAAGACCTGCCAGAAGATATCTACGTTGTCATTGAGATCCCAGCGAATGCTGATCCGATCAAATATGAAGTTGATAAAGAGTCTGGCGCCCTGTTTGTAGACCGTTTCATGTCTACCGCGATGTTCTATCCGTGCAACTACGGCTACATCAACAACACCCTCTCTCTGGATGGTGACCCGGTTGACGTACTGGTTCCTACCCCTTATCCACTGGTTCCAGGCTCAGTGATCCGCTGCCGTCCGGTTGGCGTGCTGAAAATGACCGACGAGTCTGGCGAAGATGCCAAACTGGTTGCCGTTCCGCACACCAAGCTCTCTAAAGAGTACGATCACATCAAAGATGTGAACGACCTGCCAGAGCTGCTGCGCGCACAGATCACCCACTTCTTTGAGCACTACAAAGATCTGGAAAAAGGCAAATGGGTGAAAGTGGATGGCTGGGACAATGCCGAAGCCGCTAAAGCCGAAATCATCTCCTCTTACGAGCGCGCTCAGAAGAAATAATTCTGCTGCCGGTTAGTGAGTCGAAAAAAAAACACCGTCCATCTGGACGGTGTTTTTGTTCAGGCCTCTGGCTCCTCATCGCGCTTCAGCCAGTCACCACTCGTGATGTGCTGGCGTCCTGCCACTGAGCGTTGATAGACATAAAGCCATGCACTGCCAAACGGCGTCTGAGTCAGATAACGCTTGTACTCTCCCCCTTTGGTGCGGAGCGCATCCAGCTCCGCCAGGGTTGAGGCATCAATGCGGTACACTTCACAATGTACCGTTCCGTTGCCCTCAATTACGCCGGGATAATGGCCCAGACTGTAAAGCTCGAAGCCTTCAATCTGGTGATCACCCAGCCACTGCGCATTCGTCATCCAGTGACTGTTTCCCTGTTTGCGCCGTAAACTGCCGTAGACAATTATTCGCATTGCTAAAACTCAAACTGATAGAGCAAATCGAGAGCCTGATCCACACCGGACACGGCTTCCAGATAGAGTTTGGGCATCAGGCGGTAACGCAAGGTTAACGTCGCCAGTGAATCAAATATGCCAACACCGTATTTTACCTGCAGACCCGGCAGCACATAGCCACTGACCTGCACCTGCTGGCTGTCGCCAACACCCGCAGTATCAACGGCAAGATTGCTGACACCGAACGTCTCCCCGATTTTACCCACAACCTGACCACTTTGTGCAACCCCTAAGCCAACAAGGGCCGAAGTCAGTGCGTTACTGTCGCCGTCGCTGCCTAATCCCTGACCACGCAGCAGGTAGGAGAGCGCTTCCTGTTGCGACATCGCCGGATCGGAGAAGACTTCCGCCTTCGGCTCATCCGCCAGCCCGGTGACGCGCAGACCCGCCGTAACGCCATCTTCGGTGGCATCCGGATTACGAATCGCTTCGAGGTTAACGTAAGGCTGATCCGGCGGCCCGGCAAACTGCAGCTCCCCTTTACGCACGATCAGATCCTGACCATAGGCATGGAAACGACCGGAAGGGATGTTGATCTGACCGTTCAGGCCCAGGCCGGATTTATCCTGCACCATCTTCAGGTCGCCATTCAGCTTCGCCTTCAGGCCAAACGCCGAGAGCCGCACATCGTTGCCGACGTGGATCACCAGATTACTGTTAATCGGGATTGAGGCGGTTTTCGGTGCGATCGGCTTCAGCTGTTCATCCAGCATTACTTCATCGGACGAGACCCCGGTGGCGCTTTCCGGCACTTCCTGCACCGTGATGCGCGCCCACGGAATATCGACGCGGCCATCCAGGTTAAAGGCGGCTGGCGTCGCTTCAAACACCAGGTCCGGCGAGACATCCATACGCACCATCGGCGGCACCGTGACACGCACCCGGCTGCCCTGCGCCGCGATGCGCGCACGCCAGTTATCAAGCTGGCTCCAGTCGGCGTTGCCGCTGAGGTTGATGTTGCCCTGCGCGGTCTGCACCAGGCCGTTGAGGGTCGAACTCATACCGTTGAACACCAGGTTCAGGCTGGCATTGGTCAGATCCACCGGCATAAAGTTGCCATCCACATCCACGCCGGTCAGGCCCAGCTGACCGAATACCTGTGGCTGCTGAATGCTGCCGCCCAGACGCAGGGCGCTGTTCAGGCTGCCCTTGATTTTTTCGCCCTGCATCAGCGCCGGATTGAGCATCGCCAGCGAGAGATTGCGGATGTTCACGTTACCGCCCAGTGTGCGGCGGTTTTGCGGATCGTCGATCTGCACGTTGCCATCCAGCTGCCCGTTACCGGCGATGCGAATCAGCCAGTCGAGCTGCGCGCGGCCGTTGCGCAGCGCCGCGTTGAGGTTGAGCGTGTCAAAGGCGATCGGCAGGCTGTTGCCCTGCACATCCTGCACCACTTTGACGCCGTTACCCTTGAGCGCCACGGTTCCGGTCGGCAAGCCACCCTCTGCGGTCCAGTTTACGCGCACGTCTCCGCTGAACAGGCCGCTCAGCTGTGTGGCATCCGGCATAAAGGGTTTAACCATCGCCAGGTCAAAGCGGTTCAGCACCACATGCGCATGGCCGGCCGGTCCGGCTTCGACCGGCTCCGGTACGCAGAGCTGCGCGTTGGGGTTCTGCCAGCAGTGCGGGCCAATCGTCGCCGTCTGGCGGCTGTTGAGGTAGTCGATCGCCATCGCGCGGGTCAGACGCCACTCCCCGACCGGCGTGTCAAAGCGCGTGTCGTTGAGCGACCCTTTCCAGCGTTCGGTCTGGCGATCGAAGCTGCCGTTCAGCGCCAGCTGACCGGACACCGGCTTGCCCTGCACGTTGAGCTTCAGCTGATGCTGCTTTTCGTTGCCGTCGGCGTTCAGCGTCAGCAGGCTGATGTTCAGCGCATCCTGCTTCAGCTGCTCGACGCGCAGTTGCAGCTTGCCCGCCACCTGTTCGCCGGAACGCACATCGCCGTTCAGCGTGACGCGGTTAATCTGCATCTGCTGCCAGCGCAGCCCGCGACCATTGAGGTCGGCCAGCAGCTGCGGCGCTTTCAGGGTGCCGCGCGCCTTAATGGTGCCGTTGACGACGCCGCCCAGGCCCGGCAGCGCATTGTCGAGCTGCGGCGCGTTGATGCTGGCGTCGAGATCCAGGCTGTCGCCCAGCGCCCCTTTAACATCCAGATGGTTGCGGCCCAGCGCCAGTTTGATGCCCGGCACCGTCCACTGGTTGTAGCTGTTCCCGCTCAGTGAGCCGTCCGCGGTAACCGCGTTCTGCTTCACATTGCCTTTGAGCTGCAGCTGCGGCACGCTCAGCTGCCAGCTGCCGCCATACAGACTGCCACGGGTGGTGATTTTACCATCCAGCCGCGCGGGCCAGTCGGGATACTGTTTCGCAGTGTTGATGCCCGCCAGCGTCAGTTCACTGCGCCAGCTAATCGCTTTGCGCCAGTCCACCAGCGCGGTGAGGTCAATATTGCCCTGCAGCGCGGCAATGCGCAGGCGATCAAGGCTGAACTGTTCGACATTGCCCTTACCGGTCAGCGACACGCTGGCCGGCGGCACCGATTCCCCCTTCACGGCGGTCTGCAGTGACATCACGTAGTCGGTGGCTTTGCCTTTGAACTGATAGTCCAGCTTATCCGCCTGATACTGTACCGGGCCGGCTAACGGCCAGCGCAGCTGCGGACTGGTCAGCTGCAGCGACAGCGGCAGCCCCGCCACCGCCAGCTGCGTCGTGGCGTCCAGCTGCGCGTTGACCGGACCGGAGAGGTTCAGCCCCAGCTTCAGCTCGTCACGCATCGCGCCATTCAGTTTCAGCGCCAGCTTTTCGCCTTTGATCGGGTCGGTGTTGACCGTGCCGTTCAGGGTGAAATCGACCGGCCAGTTATCCGCCAGCGTCGCCTGTCCGCTGCCGTTGAGTTTGCCCAGATTTGAGTCCACTTCCAGCGTCGTCAGCTGCATCTGACGGTCGGCGGTTCTGGCTTTCAGCAGCAGCCGGCTGACCGAGATATCGGTGTCGCCGGTAATACGTAGCTGTTCACCCAGAATCTGCTGCACATCAATATCCAGCGGCAGACGGAAATCGGGCAACGCGGGCAACAGGGGTTGCGCAAACATTGCCTGCAGCGTTTCACCCAGCGGCTTCTCGGCGGGATGAGGCTGCTGCACTTTCGGCTGCACCACCTCTTCGTTCACGACTTTTGCCGCTTTGGGCAGCGCAATCAGCAGGCTTTGAATATGGGTCGGATTCAGCGTCAGCGCGCGATCCTGCCACTGCAGGCCGGTGGTGAAATCGAGCAGCGAGACCGCCGTGTCATCGACCTTCACATTGATATTGTGCAGGCCAAGATGAGTCAGCGTGACTGGATAAGGCGTGCTGAGGTTGGTGTTGCCACTCTCCTCTTCCGGCGCTGGCGCGGCAGGCGTCATCTTTTTGCTGTCGACCACCACGCTGATGTCGCGCAGGGAGATGTCGTCGACGCAGACCGACGAGTGCAGCAGGCAGTTAAGATTCACCGCCAGATGGATCTGCCCGGCATCCACGCTGACGCCCGGCATCTCGTAACGCAGGCCGTTGAGCGTCAGGTTGCGCCAGCCGCCGTCCACCTGTTTGATCGACAGGCCAGGCACCCAGCGCGATGCGCCCTTCAGCACCAGATGCAGCCCCGGCGTGGTGCCAATTAAAAACGCCACGCCGCCCAACAGCAATACCAGAAAGATCAGAATACCGATCAGGACCTTTTTCCACAGCTTCATAGTTCAGGCCCCAGTCCTACGTAAAATTGCAATCCATGCTCCTCGTCATCGCCAATGGGCCTGGCGATATCAAATTTGATGGGGCCGACCGGTGAAGACCAGCGCACGCCGACGCCCGCGCCGGTCTTGAAGTTGCTCTGTTTGATGTCGTTTACCGCTTCGCCGGAGTCCACAAACACGGCCCCCCACCATTTACCGGTCACGTTGTACTGATACTCCAGCGAGCCGGTGGCCAGCTTTGAGGCCCCCGTGAGTTTGCCATCCTCGTCGCGCGGGGAGATATTTTTGTATTTATAGCCACGAATACTGCGGTCACCACCGGCAAAGAAGCGCAGATCCGGCGGCACTTTTTCGAAATCGTTGGTTTCGATCCAGCCCAGATTGCCGCGGGCGACAAAGCGATGACTGTCACCCAGGGTGCGGATCCAGACGTTTTGCGCCTGCAGGATCAGGAAATCGACGTCAGATCCCCAGGTCGTATCTGAGACATCAACGGAGTAGCGCTGCGTGTCGCCCCAGGTCGGCATCAGGCCGCCACGCGAACGGGTGCGGTTCACGCTGACGCCCGGATAGAGCAGCATGGTGGTGTTGGTTACGTTGCCCTGGGTAAAGTGGTCCAGGCTCCAGCGCAGGTTGACGGCCTTCTGCCAGCCGCTGCTGCTGTCCCAGTTGCGCGATACGGCAAGCGTGCTGGTATCGGCTTTGGTGTCGTTGAGGTCGGTTCGCTTCAGGCCGCCGGAGAAGGTGTAGTACTGCTCCAGCGGGCTTTTCAGCAGGGGCACTTTGTAGCTCAGATCGACCTGCTGTTCCGGCGCAGAGACATAGGCGCTGGCCGTCAGGCTATGGCCCCGGTCGTTGACCCAGGGTTTCTTCCAGGTCCCCTTGAGGCGGGGGCCGACATCGGTGGAGTAGCCGACGCCGGTTTCGATGGTGTTTTCGACGCGGGGCGACATGGCGGCGTTCAGCGGCAGCACTTTGGTCTTCCGGCCCTTGCTGAACTCCGGCGCGACCACCACCGAATTAAACCAGCCGGTGGCGGAGAGGCGGCGGTTCAGCTCGGCCAGATCGCGGGAGTTGTAGTAGTCCCCCTCTTTAAAGGGCACCAGATTCTGCAGGTACTCTTCGCGGATCTGCGAGCCCTGGAAGGTCACGTCGCCGAAGCGATAGCGCTCGCCGCTGTCGTAATCGATATCCCAGAAGGCTTCATGCCGCTCAACCGACACGCCAAGCTGGCTCTTTTTAAAGGTGCCGTCAAAGTAGCCGTTGCGCAGGGCGAGATTCGAGAAGCCGCTTTTGAATTTGTCATACTGCCCGTGGTTGAGCTGGGTGCCCACTTTTGGCCGCCCCTGCTTTACCCAGGCTTTGTAATCGGCGTCGTTGCGCGCATCGCCTTCGACCACAATGGTACTGCCGCCGATTTTAACCGGCTGGCCGGGCGTCACTTTCGCCACCAGCACCGGGCGACCACCCTGCGCAGGCGCGGGGCGGGATTCGAAATCGATAGTGGGTTCGTAATAGCCGAGTGCGCGCAGCCCCTCTTTTATCGCGACGGAGACGCGTGCACGAAAACGGCCATCGTTTGAGACCTCATCGCTGCCAATGGTCGACAGGCGCGCCCTGACATTCTTTTGCAAATCCCCGGTCAAGCCGTCTACCTGCAATCGCACGGTCGCCGCCTCAAGGGCGGGCGCGGCAAGCAGCAGGCTGGCCATGCAATAAGTGTAAAATCGTGGCACCTGTACTCCTGTTAATCATGCCGGCCCCTTTTCCACGGGGCATTTATTAATCATCTTTGCCCGCACTACCGCAACGGCAACACCCTCATCATAGCCGCACTTTATGGCAAACGGCGACGCAACGCTGACATCTAAGTCAAATAACGCCATATTGTCGGTAAATGAAGAGGGGGATACAACTCCTGCGGACAGGAATGATCGATCCGGGATGATGCACGCAGATAAATCCGGAGCACGCTGGCCGCTCAGGCGTCATCACCGGGTGATTTTGCCCTCTGGCGGCACGATGAGCGCTCCTGCTATAATCGGCCACCACAGGCATCCCGCCTGTTTTCATTTCTGCCCCGACATCTCATTCTCTGTCGATATGGCGCAGACATTTTTGGCACGGATAGCTCTGTTTCATGGATAAACCCGCTCTGTTTGCGCTTACCCACGCTGCCCAGGCCAAAAATGACATGTGGATAACCCTTTGGATCTCATATGTTAGATAGCTTACTCGTCATTCTGTTGCTGATCGTAATCAGTGCTTTTTTTTCTCTGTCGGAGATCTCGCTGGCCGCTGCCCGTAAGATCAAACTGAAACTGCTGGCCGATGAAGGCAACGTCAATGCGCAGCGCGTGCTGAAAATGCAGGAAACGCCGGGCATGTTCTTCACCGTGGTGCAGATTGGCCTTAACGCCGTCGCCATCCTGGGCGGTATCGTCGGCGACGCGGCGTTTTCACCGGTCTTCCGCGGCCTGTTCGATCAGTTTGTCTCACCGGAGCTGGCCGAACAGCTCAGCTTTATCTGCTCCTTCACCATCGTCACCAGTATGTTTATTCTGTTCGCCGACTTAACCCCGAAACGGGTCGGCATGGTGGCCCCGGAAACCATCGCGCTGCGCATCATCAACCCGATGCGCTTCTGTCTGCTGGTCATGCGCCCGCTGGTGTGGCTGTTCAATGGCCTGGCTAACGTCTTCTTCCGTCTCTTTAAGCTGCCGATGGTGCGTAAAGATGACATCACCTCCGACGATATCTACGCGGTCGTTGAGGCGGGTGCGCTGGCCGGAGTGCTGCGTAAGCAGGAGCATGAGCTGATTGAAAACGTGTTCGAGCTGGAGTCGCGTACCGTTCCCTCTTCCATGACCTCGCGTGAGAACATCGTCTGGTTTGATCTGCATGAAGATGAAGCCAGCCTGAAAACAAAAATCGCCGAGCATCCGCACTCCAAGTTTTTAGTCTGCAGCGGCGATATCGACCACATCGTTGGCTACGTTGACTCGAAAGAGCTGCTGCTGCGCGTGCTGGGCAATCAGAGCATGGCGCTGAACAGCGGCCTGCAGATTCGCTCCGCGCTGATTGTGCCGGATACGCTGACCCTCTCCGAAGCGCTGGAAAGCTTTAAAACCGCCGGTGAAGATTTCGCGGTGATCATGAACGAATATGCGCTGGTCGTCGGCATCATTACCCTGAATGACGTGATGACCACGCTGATGGGCGATCTGGTCGGTCAGGGCATGGAAGAGCAGATCGTCGCCCGTGATGAGAATTCCTGGCTGGTTGAAGGCGGCACGCCGATCGATGACGTGATGCGTGTGCTGGATATCGACGAGTTCCCGCAGTCCGGCAACTACGAAACCATCGGCGGCTTTATGATGTATATGCTGCGTAAGATCCCGAAACGCACCGATTTTGTGAAGTTCGCGGGGTATAAATTCGAGGTGGTGGATATCGACAGCTACCGTATCGATCAGCTGCTGGTGACCCGCATTGATGAACGACCGCCGGTGCTGAGCATGACCAAAAACGAAGAAGAGTAGATTCACTCAGCGCCTGCTCTGGCAGGCGTCGGGTGTCAGACGGTGGGCGTCGGCGAAAGGGATGATATGTCCCGGTTCAGAGTGATGACGCAGACCCTCTGACGCCAGAAGCATCAAGGGCGCCATCGGCGCCCTTGTCTTTAGTTGAACTCAAGCTTGAGACGCACGACCTGGCGGTTAATTTCTGACATCACGCTCAGATGCTGTTTGTCTTTGACGCGCGGAATAAGGACTTTCCCCTTATCAAACTCGAACGCGCCAACGTCCTTGATGTACAACCTTCCTTTGAACAGCGTTTTTACATATTTCGCTATCTGCAGCGGATTATAGCGCTGGAAGATCTTCATACTGACTAACTCCTGTACATTTTTAAAGCACGCTTCGCTGTAACCAAATTTGGTGCCAGCCCATGAAGCGCGAATTCGCGATAACTATAGAACACTCAGGCTAAGTGATGTTTCAGAAACCGATTTTTTTTACTGAATTGACACATCATTACAGAACACTCTGTTATCAGGGTCACGCAACACAGTATAAACCTTCATTGGTAAAGGAATTGTGGCAGGCATAACAAACCTGACACCTTTCCAGGACAGGCGCATCATCCCTGCTTACTATTGCAGTAAAATGACTGACTGGTCTGATCACCTAAGGAAATAGCAATGCGAACAACTCTGGCCGCGCTGGCGCTCTCGTTTCTGATCCCGGCAGGCGTGATGGCACACGATCTCAGACAGGAGACGCGCGTCCCGGCGGTGGGCGTCAATGACAAAGGCGAACTGATTCTGCAGCAGGAGAAGTTTAGCTATAAAAACTGGAATAGCGCGCAGCTGAGCGGAAAAGTTCGCGTCATCCAGCACATTGCCGGTCGCTCATCGGCGAAGCAGATGAACGCGGCGCTGATAGAGGCGATCAAGGCCGCGAAGCTGCCCCACGATCGTTATCAGACCACCACTATCGTGAATACCGATGATGCGATACCGGGTACGGGCATGTTCGTGCGCAGCAGCATCGAAACCAATAAGCAGCAGTATCCGTGGTCGCAGTTTATCGTCGACAGCAAGGGCGAGGTGCAGCGGGCTTGGCAGCTTCAGCCGGGCAGCTCTGCGATTGTGGTGCTGGATAAAGAGGGCAAGGTGAGATTCGTGAAGGATGGGCCGCTGACGCAGGATGAGGTGACCCGGGTCATCGCGCTGGTCAACGCGCTGCTGAAGGCCTGATAGCAGAACCCCGGCGTGTCGGCCGGGGTTTTCAGGCTCAGCGCTGCCCTAGAACAGCGAAACGCGGAAGCCGGGATTGAGGAAGGATTCGCGCGGCGTGTAGTCCAGCGTTCTGCCCTGCCAGTCATGCACATGCGCGCCCGCCGCCATCGCCACCGCGTGACCCGCGCCCGTATCCCAGATGTTGGTCGGCCCGAAGCGGGGATAGAGCTGCGCTTTGCCTTCGGCTACCAGGCAGAATTTCAGCGAGGAGCCGGTTGCGACGGTCTGATGCTCACCGAGCTGCTTGAGATACTCTTTCATCTCGTCGTCGTCGCCATGAGAGCGGCTCACCACCACCAGCGGCGGCCGGGCGTCACGTACGTGAATCTGCTCACGCTGACCGCCCTCCTCTTTCCACGCTTTGCCTTCGGCCGCAGAGTACATCACGTCCAGCACCGGCGCGTAGACCACGCCCATCACCGGCTTGCCCGCCTCGATCAGCGCGATATTCACGGTAAACTCACCGTTGCGCTTGATAAACTCTTTGGTGCCATCCAGCGGATCAACCAGCCAGTAACGCTGCCAGTGCTGACGCACCTCCCAGGCGGGCGGATCCTCTTCTGACAGGACGGGGAGATCGGGCGTCAGCGCCCTCAGCCCCGCCAGGATCACCTTGTGCGCGGCGATATCTGCGGCGGTAACCGGCGAATCATCCGATTTGTGAGAAACGTCAAGCGGCGCGGCGCCGTCATAGACCTGCATAATCGCGTCGCCTGCTTCGCGTGCCAGCTGGCAGAGTTGCTCTAACATTTTTCACCTCATTATGTCGATCTGCTGCGGGAAGAGCTCAGCGTCAGATAGTGACATTTTAGCAGTTTCGCCTGATGCGCCGGTTAACGGGCAAATCAGCGAACCAATTTATAGATATATCAATATCATAGTTATCGGCTTATCGCCACGCCCGCACCCTAGTGCTGCTGTCGTATCGGACTCTGCCGCAGGCCGATCGGCCAAAACGTTATATCCATCACGATTTAAAATGACTATCTGTCATGCTTTTACATTATTTTGAGAGCCTTAAATTAATCTGCAGCAGGAGCAAGCATGTTTAAGCCCGGAATGATGTTACTGGCCCTGAGCGTTTCCGCCGCCACACAGGCCGCAACGGTGGATTTGCGGATACTGGAAACCACCGATCTGCACAGCAATATGATGGATTTCGACTACTACAAAGACACGCCGACCGAGAAGTTTGGCCTGGTGCGCACCGCTACGCTGATTCATGCCGCGCGCCAGGAGGTAAAAAACAGCGTGCTGGTCGATAACGGCGACATCATTCAGGGCAGCCCGCTGGGCGACTACATGGCCGCGAAAGGGTTGCGCGAGGGCGAGATCCACCCGGTCTACAAGGCGCTCAACACGCTGGACTACAGCGTCGGCAATCTCGGCAACCACGAATTCAACTATGGTCTGCCCTATCTGAAAAAAGCGCTGGCGGGCGCCCGCTTCCCTTATGTAAACGCCAACGTGATTGACGTGAAGAGCGGTAAACCCCTGTTCACCCCCTACCTCATCAAATCCACTCAGGTTGTGGATCGCGACGGCAATACGCAGACCCTGAAGATAGGCTACATCGGCTTCGTGCCGCCACAGATTATGGTGTGGGATAAAGCCAATCTGCAGGGTAAGGTGCGGGTCGATGACATTACAGAGACGGCGCGCCGCCTGGTGCCGGAGATGCGTGCGCAGGGCGCAGACCTGATCATTGCCATTCCCCACTCCGGTCTCAGCAGCGAGCCCTGGCACGCCATGGCGGAGAATTCGGTTTATTACCTCAGCCAGGTGGAGGGCATTAATGCCATCCTGTTTGGTCACGCGCATGCGGTCTTCCCTGGCAAAGATTTTGCGGCCATCCGGGGCGCCGATATCACCCAGGGTACGCTGAACGGGATCCCGGCGGTGATGCCGGGCATGTGGGGCGATCATCTCGGCGTGGTTGACCTGGTGCTCAGCAAGGAGGGCGATCGCTGGCAGGTAAGCAGTGGTAAGGCCCAGGCCCGGCCCATCTACGATACCGCCGCGAAGAAGTCGCTGGCGGCAGAAGATCCGGCGCTGGTCAACGTTCTGGCTGATGATCACCGCGCCACTCGCGAGTTTGTGGCGAAGCCCATCGGCCGCTCTGCCGGCGTGATGTACAGCTATCTGTCGCTGGTGCAGGACGATCCCACGGTGCAGATCGTCAACAATGCCCAGCGCGCCTACGTTGAGCACTTTATCCAGGGCGATCCCGATCTGGGTCGCCTGCCGGTGCTCTCTGCGGCCGCGCCGTTTAAGGCGGGCGGACGTAAGAACGATCCCGCCAGCTATGTGGAAGTGGAGAAAGGCGCGCTGACCTTCCGAAACGCCGCCGATCTCTATCTTTATCCGAACACCCTGGTGGTGATGAAGGTCAGCGGCGCGCAGGTCAAAGAGTGGCTGGAGTGTTCAGCCGGGCAGTTTAATCAGATCGATCCGAACAGCCCGAAAACGCAGTCGCTGATCAACTGGGATTTCCGCACCTATAACTTTGATGTGATCGATGGCGTCACGTATCAGATCGATGTCACCCAGCCCGCCCGCTACGATGCGGAGTGTCAGCTGATCCATCCGGAGGCGTCACGTATCCGTCAGCTGAGCTGGCAGGGCAAGCCCATCGACCCGCAGGCAACCTTCCTGGTGGCAACCAATAACTATCGCGCCTATGGCGGCAAGTTTGCCGGCACCGGCGATCGCTATATCGCCTTTGCCTCGCCGGATGAGAACCGCGCCGTGGTAGCCGCCTACATCAGCGCTGAAACTAAAGCGCACGGTGAAGTGCAGCCAAAGGCGGATAATAACTGGCGGCTGGCGCCGATAAGCGCCTCCACACCGCTCGACATTCAGTTCGAAACGGCGCCGGGTGAGAAAGCGACCGGGTTTATTCAGCAGCATGCGCAATATCCGCTGCAGCCCAAAGGGACTGATGCGACGGGCTTTGCGTTGTGGCAGGTGAATTTACAGCAGTAACAGGCGGGGAAACGCTGCAACCCGCGGGTTGCAGCGCTGAAGATTACAGAATTTCCAGCAGTTCGACTTCGAAGATCAGGGTGCTGAATGGCGGGATGGAGGCACCCGCGCCACGCTCGCCGTAGGCGAGGTTCTGTGGGATCACCAGTTCCCATTTCGAGCCAACCGGCATCAGGGTCAGGGCTTCAATCCAGCCTGGGATCACACCGCTTACCGGGAATTCTGCCGGTTCACCACGCGCAACGGAGCTGTCGAACACGCTGCCGTCGATCAGTTTGCCCGTATAGTGAACGCGAACGCGATCCTGGCGTGACGGGATTGGACCTTCACCCTGGGTAATCACGCTGAACTGCAGGCCCGACTCGGTGCTGTTCACGCCTTCACGCTGCGCATTTTCCTGCAGGAAGGCCTGGCCTTCTGCTGCCATCGCTTCGGTGCGCTCACGACGCACGCCTTCAGCACGTTCATGCACTTCACGCAGTGCGCGATGAACCACATCAACCGGAACGGCCGGCGAGTTCCCTTCCAGCGCGTCGCGCAGGCCCGCGAGCAGTGCTTCTGGTTGCAGCCCCTGCAGACCAGATTCCAGCAACTGCTGGCCAACCTGTAAACCAATACCGTAACTTGCTTGTGCTTCGACGCTGTCGAAAGAAGGGGTAGTCATCTTCGTTCCTTTCACTCTCGGATAAATTCGAACCGGCAGCATAGCAGCGCAGGCCGCTGGCGTAAAATGCCCTGCGTCGCAGATGACTTTTGCTGATGAAAAGGAAACAATAGAGTCGTCAATTTTATGAATGCTGGCAGGCACTTCGCGCCGGTATTGCCCATACTATAACTATGGACGGGATTTACCCCGTCTCAAGCATACTAATAAGAGAGTAAACATGGGCCAGATTGCCCCCCGCCGCCGCAGGATGCGTGCAACACAGACCGTTTCCCGGCTGCAGGCCTGGCTGGCCGCGCGCAGGCCACAGCGCCCTGCCGGAGAGGAGGAACCCCGAATGGCTTCAGACGCGTCGTCCCGCCTGCCAGCATGGCTTCAGCGTATCTGGCACTTTACCGACCACATCGGCTGGATGGATCCGCTGCCTGCACCGCACCGGCGCGGCATCGTGGCGGCCCTGCTGGTGATACTGGTGGCGTTTCTCTGGCCGACCAGTACGCTGCGCTATCCGGTCGAGCAGCCTGCGACGTCCCCGGCAGAAAAAGAGGTGCCGATGCAGGCGGATATCTATGATGACAACAGCAGTCGTCAGCCCTCGTCTTCTGCCTCACAGCAGACGCCAAAGGCCGATTCGCAGGGCGCATGGCGCAGCCTGACTATCGCCTCGGGTCAGACGCTGGCGCAGCTGTTTCGTGACAATAGCCTGCCGGTGAACGATGTGTTTGCGATGGCGCGGGTGGAAGGCAACGATCAGCCGCTCAGCTCACTGAAAAGTGGTCAGCAGGTGAAGATTCGTCAGGATGCACAGGGCACGGTGACCGGCCTGACGGTTGACAGCGCCAGCGGTCCGGTACTCTTTACCCGTCAGCCAGACGGCAGCTTTATCCGGGCGCAGTAAGCGGCGAACCGCGATGGGGTAAACGATAAAAACAAAAACGCCGGCACAGGGCCGGCGTCTTTTTTGTCGTGCTCAGTTAATCAGATTAACCAGCAACAACTTTTACGGTCAGCTTAGCGAATACATCGCTGTGAACCTGGAAGTCCACTTCATGCTCACCGGTGGTACGCAGAACGCCGTTCGGCAGACGAACTTCGCTCTTCGCTACGTCAACGCCAGCTGCAGTGACTGCATCAGCGATGTCGCGGGTACCGATTGAACCGAACAGTTTACCTTCATCGCCTGCTTTAGACGTGATGGTCACGGTGCCCAGTGCATTGATCTTCTCAGCGCGTGCAGTAGCTGCAGACTGAACGTCAGCCAGTTTGGCTTCCAGTTCAGCGCGACGTGCTTCGAAATACTCAACGTTTTTCCTGGTGGCAGGAACAGCTTTGCCCTGTGGTACCAGGAAGTTACGAGCGTAGCCCGCTTTAACGTTAACCTGATCACCCAGGCTGCCCAGGTTTGCTACTTTATCAAGCAGAATAACTTGCATTACCTTATCCTCTTAAAGTCGTTAATGGACAGTTGCCGATTACTGATGACGATCAGTGTACGGCAGCAGAGACAGGTAACGCGCGCGCTTGATGCAGCGAGCCAACTGACGCTGGTATTTTGCACGAGTACCGGTGATACGGCTCGGGACAATTTTACCGCTTTCGGTAATGTAATTTTTTAACGTTGCGATGTCTTTGTAATCGATCTCAACAACGCCTTCCGCGGTGAAACGGCAGAACTTGCGACGACGGAAATAACGTGCCATTAGGCTAGTCTCCAGAATCTATCAATTCAATCTGCTCGGCATGGAACACCACTTTGCTCTGGCCATTTCGTGCCTGATGGCAACTAATGAAACCGTCGAGTGTGAGTTGCGTGCCGACCGTTATATGTTGAGTAATCACCTGATGGGTGCTGCCGCTGATAATAACCGGCATACGACACCAGGCTTGCCGGTGAAACCCGGCCTCCTCCTGCACTGAGCGGTGCTCAAGCACAAACTGACAGTGCGGAATTCCTGACGGGCTAATTTTTCGAACCGGCGTCTTGCACACAGTGCCCGACAAGCGCAGTCGATTAACCGTCACGATGGATTACTCTTCAGAATCCCCAGCATCTGACTCATCAGCGGATTCGTTAGCAAAATCTTCGCGACGATCACGACGCTCATCTTTCGCTTTAACCATCGGTGATGCTTCAGTTACCGCGTGTTTAACGCGCATAACCATGCTACGGATAACGGCGTCGTTGAAGCGGAAGTTCGTTTCCAGCTCATCGATCGCTTCCTGCGGCGCTTCAACGTTCATCAGAACGTAATGCGCTTTGTGCAGTTTGTTGATCGGGTAAGCCAGCTGACGACGGCCCCAGTCTTCCAGGCGGTGAATCGTGCCCTGTGCACCAGTGATAGCACCAGTGTAACGCTCGATCATGCCAGGAACCTGTTCGCTCTGGTCAGGATGAACCATAAATACGATTTCGTAATGACGCATCGAAATTGCTCCTTACGGATTATTCAGCCTCCTGTCGGGGTCAGCCGCGGCCCATGGAAGCAAGGAACGTTATAGGCTGTGTCCCACAAACGTTCGCCAGGGCGAGCACTTGTGGGACACAGCCTGAGAATGCGGCTGAAAAATTGACGCGTAATCATACTGGCGACCGCGCCCGAACTCAAGCGCACATTTAAACAAATCGCAGGCGTCGTGCCACAACCTGTGGCTTTTTGTGCTAATGACGGGAATACAGCGGGTTAATCCGGGTTTGTTCAAAAAGGCTGATGATGAGGTTCAGCGGGGCACGCTGGCGATAATGTCTCCGATCGCTAAAATTAACTGAGACGCCGCAGATGCTCTGGTGGCGGCGTTCAGAGTGTGTTCCCTGAAGTGAGGAGTCGGACATGAAAAGGTTCGTCATCGCCACCCTCCTGGGTCTCTTCCTGTCTCTACCCGCTCTTGCCAGCCACGCTGACTGTGCGCAGCAGATGAGAAGTCACAGCAGCGAAGTGGCATCGGGTTATGTCTACGTCAACCGGCTCGATACGCCGGAAAGAAACCCGGTCGGCATGCCCGCCCGTGCCGCAGAAAAGGCGTCCGCGCACTGGTAAGGCCGTAACGTAACGGGCGGCAGCATTACGCGCCGCCCGTCTGTTTTACAGATGATGGGTGAAAAAACTCACCAGCGCCGTCAGGGCCGACGGGGTGATCTTGTGCCCGATGGCTTTTTCGGACAGCGCGGTCAGATGCTGGGCCAGCCCGTTGTCACGCAGCGCCCTCTCCAGCCGCACGCTTTCAGCCCAGGGCACGACCTCATCTGCCTCACCATGCCACAGCAGCAGCGGGCGGTCCGCCAGCGCCGCCAGCCGGTTGCAGGGATCATACTTCGCCAGCGGCGCCATGCGGGCGTCAAACGTTGCCTGTCCTGCCGGTGTATCGGCCACGCGCGGCGGAAACAGCGACTGGCTGAGCTGCATAAAATAGCCTGACCCCATCATACAGGCGACGCTGCGGATCTGCGGATAGCGCGCCATCGCGCCCAGCGCCGTCATGCCGCCCATCGACGCCCCCGCCACCGCAAAACGTTCCTCCGCGATCAGGTGACTGTCGCGCAGCGCGGCTTCCAGCTGCGGCAGCTCATCGATGTTCTGTTTCAGGATCTCCCAGAAGCGGTCGAGGCGGCTCTCTGCATCACCGTCATAACGTGCACCGTGCCGATCGGCGTCCGGCATCACCGCCCGGAATCCCGCCTGCGCCAGGGCCACGGCGAAGTAGGCATAGACCTCTTTAGACGAGGTAAACCCGTGATAAAACAGCACGGTGGGCAGCGGCTGATGCCGTTGTCCGGCGGGCGCGGCGTGCAGGCATTCGATACCGGCCAGCGTGTCGGTGGTGAGTTCGATCATGGTCTCTCCTGAAGGGGGAAAAACAGGGAGTTCAAGTGTACGCGCTGCACAGGCGTTTGCGAAATCGCCTGCGCGGCGGACGCCGCAGACATCGCGCTAAACTTTTCCCGCGCGTTGCCGTTGATGGTGTACCCCTCTAACTTATTCAAAGGTAATTTATGAAGCGTCTCTCTCTCAGCGGACTGAGTCTTGGCGTTAAGCTGTCAGTTATGACGTCCCTGAGCGTAGCGCTGTTGCTGCTGGTTCTGACACTGACTCAGAGCCACAACGCCTCGCGCCAGCTGGAAAATCTCGCCATCGATGACATGCACAATCAGGTGCAGGGCATCAGTGAAATGGCCTCTATGTTCAATGCCACCCTGACCGAAGAGGTGACACACTACACCAGTCTGTTTACCAGCTTCCTGCCTAAGCGTTTCAGCCTGGATGAAACCGCCAGGGTGCAGGTGGGCGACTTCTCAACGCCGGTGCTGCGCGCCGGATTAAAGACGCTGAACCTCGACCAGACCGCCGTCGACGAGTTCACCGAACGCACCGCCGCCGTCGCCACTATTTTCGTGCGCGACGGCGATGATTTTATCCGTATTTCAACCTCACTGAAAAAGCAGGATGGCAGTCGCGCGATTGGCACCCAGCTCGACCGCAGCGGCGCAGCATGGAAAAGTGTTCATCAGGGCAACGTCTATCAGGGTCTGGCAACCCTGTTCGGCCATCGCTACATCACACAGTATCAGCCGGTCAGAGATGAGAGTGGCCGCGTCGTCGCTATCCTGTTTGTCGGCGTAGGGATTGATAAACAATATGCGCTGATGCGTGAGAAGATCCTGGCGCGCCGGCTGAGCGACAGCGGTCGCTTCTTTGTGCTCAACGGCACCCCTGGCAAGACGCAGGGCGAGTATCTGTTCGCGCAGGAAAACGAAGGGAAACAGCCCGCGTGGGACAGCGCCATCTTAGCGCCGCTGCTGACGCAGCCGCAGGGGATGCAGCAGGTGGAGATCGACGGTGAGCAGAAGATCCTGGCGTGGCAGCATCTGCCGGGCTGGAACTGGGTGATTACCGGTGAAGTGAACCGGGCCAGCCTGCTCGCCCCGATCATGCAGAGCCGGAATCTGTTCCTGATTACCGGACTGGTGCTGGTGGTGATCTTTGCGCTGGGGTTTGTCTGGTACAGCCGTCGGGCGATCACCCGTCCGCTGCAGCAGGTCATTCACCTGGCGGAGCAGTATGCTGCCGGTAATCTGCAGGTCCATATGGCGACCCCACGCCGTGACGAAGTGGGCCAGCTGATCATCGCCATTAACGGCATTGGCAATGGCCTGGAGAAAATCGTCAGCCAGGTGCGCGGTGCCGCACAGGAGATCAGCCAGGGCACCGACACCATCGCGGCCAGCAGCCATAACATCAGCGAGCAGATCGGGCGTCAGGCCAGCAGCGTGGAGGAGACCTCCGCCAGCATGGAGCAGTTTGGCGCCACGGTTGAACACACCGCAGACAGCCTGCGGCAGGCGATGTCACTGGTGGCCGAAGCCAGCGAGATTGTCAGTCACGGCAGCCAGACGGTGATTCGCTCGGTCAGTACCATGTCAGCCATCAAGGTTTCCTCGCAAAGCATTGCGGATATTACTCACGTCATTGAGTCGATCGCCTTCCAGACCAATATCCTGGCGCTGAACGCCGCGGTGGAAGCCGCGCGTGCCGGTGAACAGGGGCGCGGTTTTGCGGTGGTCGCCGCCGAGGTGCGCGCGCTGGCGCAGCGCTCGGCGCAGGCCGCCAAAGAGATCGACGGGCTGATTGCCACCTCCATCGGCAACGTGGCGGAAGGTCATCAGCTGTCTGAGCAGACGCGCGAGGCGATGAGCAACATTGTGACGCACATTGAGCAGGTGCAGGCGCTGATGGGCGAAATCAACGTGGCGGCGCAGCAGCAGGCGGCGGGCATCGGTCAGGTTAATCTGGCAATGAACCAGATCAGCCAGGCCACGCATCAGAACAGTGAACTGGTGGCCCAGGCGGAGAACAGCGCGCAGAGCCTGAGCGATAAAGGGCATCACCTGACGCAGCTGGTCAGCGTTTTCAGCCTGAAATCCTGACGGCGTTCAGGGCGATGACGTACACTTACTGTTTCGTCCTGAACAGGGGTTTTACTATGCGTTCCGCTTATTTACTGGTGATAAGCCTGCTGCTGGCAGGCTGTTCCGCGCTGGAAACGACGCCCAAAGCGCCGCCCGCGCCCGCGTCGCAGGCGCAGGAGATCTCACGGGCGCAGAGTGGCGGTTTACCGAAGCTGGGCAACATTACCGTCAACGTGCACGGATCGCCGGATGATGCCCAGCGGGCCGTGGCCGCGCAGGCGAATCAGGCTGGTGCCGCCTACTATCAGATTGTGATGCTGAGCGAAACGGTCATGCCGGGCTTCTGGTACGCCAGCGCCATCCTTTATGGTGCCTCACCGGCCGCAGGCGCGCGCCAGTAGCCGTTCGGTCACAACCGGATCGAGCGGACGTAAACCACGGGGATCGAGCCACTGCTGGCACCAGGCATCGGCCAGCGGCGGTTCGGCATATTTCAGCAGCTGCGCGCCCGTCGCCAGCTGCAGCAGCGCGCGGGTCACTTCGCGCGCCTGCTCTTCGGGCACCTGACGGAGCTTCAGCCGCAGCTGACGCCAGCGGGCATCGAAGTGACGGTTGCTCCCTTTCACCGCTTCAAATTCCTGATTCAGCATCGTCATCACCCCGCCGTGACGGGCGAGCACGCGCAGGACATCCAGACACATGACGTTGCCCGATCCCTCCCAGATGCTGTTCACCGGCATATCACGATAGAGACGAGGCAGCTCGCTCGCTTCGCAGTAGCCGATGCCGCCCAGCACTTCCATCGACTCCGCCACAAACGGCATCCCCGCTTTGCAGATCTGATATTTCGCCGCTGGCGTCATGAGCCGGGCAAAGGCGACCTCGTGCGCGTTTGCCGGTTGTGACCAGGCGCGCGCCAGCCGCATCAGCAGCGCGGTCTGTCCCTCCAGCTGCAGCGCCTGCCGGGCCAGCACCTGACGCATCAGGGGCTGCTCCAGCAGACTCTTGCCCATAACCTGGCGCTGATGCGCATGCCAGAGCGCCACTGAGAAGGCGCGTCGCATCTGCCCATGGCTGCCGAGCGCGCAGTCGAAGCGCGTCATCCCGGCCATTTTCAGGATCAGCCGCACACCTTCGCCCTCTTCCCCCAGCAGCCAGCCGGTGGCGTCGCGGAACTCCACCTCGCCGCTGGCGTTCGAGCGATTGCCGAGCTTCGCTTTGAGCTGCTCAAGCTGAATGGCGTTGCGTGTTCCGTCGGGCAGCAGACGCGGCAGGAAGAAGCAGCTCAATCCGGCAGGTGTCTGAGCCAGCACCAGATGCGCATCGCTCTGCGGCACGGAGAAGAACCACTTGTGGCCGGTCAGCCGGTAGGCTTCACCGGGGCCGCGTGCCGCCAGCGGTTCCGCGCGGGTGGTGCTGATAAGCAGATCGCTGCCGCCCTGCTTTTCGGTCATCCCCATTCCGATCAGCAGCCCCCGCTTCTGGTCGCCGGGCTGGGCATGGGTGTCGTAGCGATCGCTGAGCAGCGGATCGAGCCAGCCCTCAAACCGGGCGGGCAGCCAGCGCTGAAGCAGCGGAATCGCCGCGTGCGTCATGGTCATCGGACAGAGCGTGCCCGCCTCTACCTGAGCGTGCAGAATAAAGCGCGCCGCGCGCGCCACAGTGGCCTGCTCCCGCACCGTCGGCTGCCAGCTGAGGTTATGCAGCCGGCTGGCACAGACGCCCTGCATCAGCAGGTGCCAGGCGGGATGAAAACGAACCTCATCCAGGCGTTCGCCACGGGCGTCGTAGCGCAGCAGCTCGGGCGGTTCCGCATTGGCAAGCCGGCCCAGCTCCAGCGACTCGGCGCTGCCCAGCTGCTGGCTCACCGACGCCAGCCACTCCCGGTCCCAGCCAGCGCCTTCGCGTGACAACGCCTCGCCAAGCGGCGTATCAGACAGGAAGAGGTTGCTATTGCTCAGAGGATGGGGCTGATTAAAAACGGTGTGTGTTGTCCAGGTCATAACCACTCCTCGCGGATGTCACTCAGTAAGTATGCGAATGACGCGCGGTTATGCCTGGTACAGAAACTAATTTGTGGCGAGGATCACAGGGGAAATCAGGCGTTACGCTGGCGCACCGCTTCGAACAGGCAGACACCGGTCGCGACCGACACATTCAGTGACGAGACGCTGCCCGCCATCGGAATGCTGATCAGCTCATCGCAATGTTCACGGGTCAGACGACGCATCCCTTCGCCTTCCGCGCCCATCACCAGCGCCATCGGGCCGGTCATTTTGCTCTGGAAGACCGTGTGGTCGGCTTCACCTGCGGTGCCGACCACCCAGATGTTGTACTCCTGCAGCAGACGCAGCGTCCGGGCCAGGTTAGTCACGCGGATCAACGGCACACTTTCGGCCGCACCGCTGGCCACTTTTTTGGCAGTGGCATTCAGCGGCGCAGAGCGATCTTTCGGCACGATGACCGCGTGCACGCCCGCCGCATCGGCGCTGCGCAGGCAGGCCCCCAGGTTGTGCGGATCGGTGACGCCATCCAGCACCAGCAGGAACGGTTTCTCCAGGCTCTGCAGCAGGTCCGGCAGATCGCCCTCCTGATACTGACGGCCAGGCTTCACCCGGGCGATGATGCCCTGATGAACACCGCCTTCGACCTGGCTGTCGAGCCATTTACGGTCCGCCAGCTGAATCACGATCCCCTGAGCTTCCAGCGCGGCGACCACGGGTTGCAGGCGACGATCGTCGCGGCCTTTGAGGATAAAGACTTCCTGGAAACGTTGTGGGTTACGTTCCAGCAGCGCCTGCACGGCGTGGATACCAAAAATAATTTCGCTCATCGATCTGCTCAGTGTTTGGATAGGAATGAATAACCGCCCTCTCTCCGGGAAGAGAGGGCGGATGCGCGTATCAGGTCAGGCTCAGCTCTCAGGCTCAGCCTTTTTCCTGGCGCGCTTCGCCTTTGTGGCGGCGGCGATTTTACGGGTTTTTTCCGAGACGTTTTTACTTTTTTTCCCGCCACTTTCGGCAGCAGGCTTGCCCTTGTTGCCGCGGAACGCAGCATCCGGCTCGAAATTCGACTTCCGGCTCACGTTACGGCGACGCTTCGCCGGCGCCTGATCGTCACGCTTCGCACGGTCACGCGCGGTTTTGCCTTCGCCGCGCACCTGGCGCTGGCTGGAGATCAGGGCGAAGTCGATCTTACGCTCATCCATATGGACCGCTTCCACCCGCACTTCGACCGCGTCACCCAGACGATAGGTGCGACCGCCGGATTCGCCGATCAGACGCTGACCTACCGGGTCAAAACGGTAGTAGTCGTTGTCGAGCGTCGAGACGTGGACCAGACCATCGATAAAGAGATCGCTTAAGCGGACAAAGAAGCCAAAGCCGGTGACGCTGGAGATCACGCCGTTAAAGACGTTGCCGACCTGATCCTGCATGAAGTCACACTTGAGCCAGTCCGCGACGTCGCGCGTTGCTTCGTCCGCGCGGCGTTCGGTCAGGGAGCAGTGCAGACCCAGCTGCAGCATCTGCGGCATGTCGTAGTGATAACCGCCGGTCGCCGTCGTCATGTCACTGGCTACGCTGCGCTCTTTCGGCATGAGGTATTTGATCGCACGCTGAACCAGCCCTTTCCCCTGATCCTGCTCTTTGGCCAGCAGATATTTGATGGCGCGGTGCAGCGTCAGATCCGGGTAACGACGGATCGGCGAGGTGAAGTGGGCATACGACGAGAGCGCCAGACCAAAGTGGCCACGGTTTTCCGGGTCATATACGGCCTGCTTCATGGAGCGCAGCAGCATGGTCTGCAGCATCTCCGCATCAGGACGGTCGGCCACCTGCTTCAGCAGGGCCGCATAGTCGACAGGCTGCGGTTTGTTGCCGCCCGGCAGGCTCAGACCCAGCTCGTTGAGCACGGTCCGGAAGCTCTTGATGCTCTCATCCGTCGGGCGATCGTGGTCGCGGAACAGCGCAGGCTCCTGGTTTTTCTCCACAAAGCGTGCCGAGGCGATGTTAGCCAGGATCATGCACTCTTCGATCAGCTTGTGCGCGTCATTGCGCGAGGCGCGTTCAACCCGTTCGATACGGCGCTCGGCGTTGAAAATAAACTTCGCCTCTTCCGTTTCAAAGGAAATGCCGCCACGCTCTTCGCGGGCCGCGTCCAGCACCTGATAGAGGTTATGCAGCTCTTCCAGGTCTTTGACCAGCGGCGCATAGTGCTGACGCAGCTCTTTGTCGCCCTGCAGGATGTTCCAGACTTTGTTGTAGGTCAGACGTGCATGGGAGTTCATCACCGCTTCGTAGTGTTTGAAGCCGGTGAGTTTCCCTTTGCTGGAAATGGTCATTTCACAGACCATACAGAGGCGGTCGACCTGCGGGTTGAGCGAACACAGGCCGTTGGAGAGCACTTCCGGCAGCATCGGTACGACCTGCGACGGGAAGTAGACCGAGGTGCCACGCTGATGCGCTTCGTTATCCAGAGGCGTGCCCGGACGAACGTAGTAGCTGACATCGGCGATAGCGACCCACAGACGCCATCCGCCACCGCGTTTCTTCTCGCAGTAGACGGCATCGTCGAAGTCGCGAGCATCTTCACCATCGATGGTGACGAGCGGCAGCTTACGCAGGTCGACGCGGCCTTTTTTCGCCTCTTCCGGGACCTCCTCTTTCAGCTGGCTGACCTGCGCTTCCACTTCCGGCGGCCAGGTGTGCGGGATCTCATGGGTGCGCAGCGCCATATCGACGGCCAGGCTGGTGCCCATGTCGTCGCCCAGGATCTCCGTCACTTTACCGATCGCTTTGCTGCGACGGTTCGGACGCTGAACCAGCTCGACCACCACCACGGAACCCATGCGGGCGTTCATCGTCTCTTCCGGTGGAATGAGAATATCGAAGCTCAGGCGGCTGTCGTCGGGCACCACGAAGCCGGCTCCGGCATCGGTAAAGTAGCGGCCAACGATCTGATTGTTGCGCGGCTCCTGCACGCGAACCACGCGCGCCTCGCGGCGGCCTTTGCGGTCGGCACCCAGCGGCTGCGCCAGGATCACATCCCCGTGCATACAGAATTTCATCTGTTCGGCAGAGAGATAGAGGTCATCTTTCTGACCTTCCGCGCGCAGGAAGCCATAGCCATCACGATGGCCGATCACTTTACCGCGCAGGAGATCAAGACGTTCTGGCAGCGCATAGCACTGACGGCGGGTGAAGACCAGCTGACCATCGCGCTCCATCGCGCGAAGGCGGCGACGCAGCGCCTCAAGGTGCTCTTCGTCGTGCAGATTCATCTCTTCAGCCAGCTCTTCACGGCTGGCCGGTTTTTCACGTTTCTCTAACAGCGCCAGAATAAATTCACGGCTTGGAATAGGGTTTTCGTATTTTTCAGCTTCTCTATCCTGAAAAGGATCTTTTGACATAACGGTTCCTCCGATGTCATTTAATATTTATTTCCGCTGGCGACAGGGACAGGATGATTTCATAAAGTGGTGTATTCCCTTCGACCAAATCTGCCAGCGTATAGCTATCCAGCTCCTGCAAAAATCGCTGTACTGCATCATGCAGCGCCTGCTTAAGACGGCAGGCTGGCGTAATAGCACAGGAGGCACAATCCACTAATTGCAGTGGCTCCATTTTTCGTACGACATCGCCAATCACAATCTGACGGGGCGACATCCCCAGGCGAATCCCGCCATTTTTACCGCGTGTGGCTGCGACATAGCCTTCCCGGCTCAGCTGATTAATGATTTTGACCATGTGGTTACGTGACAAACCGTAGGTGTTCGTCACTTCAGTAATATTGGTCTGCTGGCCTTCGGGCAGAGAGGCCAGATAAATCAGGGCCCGCAGGCCATAATCAGTAAAACTTGTGAGCTGCACAGTAACCTCAGTGAACCTTCAGGCACGCCATTGCGTCATTCGCCTTCGGGTTGATGTCAGGATTAAATCGGATCGTCATTCGATTAACTACGATGATAAACCAGAGTCTGATTTGACGTGCGTTTTTTTCAGCCAGCACAGGATTTGACAAGCGAAGGGAGATTAAGTGGCATCAGAGAGTGGAAAAAACAAGGGCCGGACAGTGTCCGGCCTGAATGATTACGCGTCAAACGGGTCGCGCAGAATCATTGTTTCACTGCGATCGGGACCGGTTGAGATGATGTCAATCGGCACACCGGTCACCTCTTCCACACGCTTGATGTAATCGCGTGCAGCCTGAGGCAGGCCTTCCAGCGTCTTCACGCCGAATGTTTTCTCGCTCCAGCCTGGCAGCGTTTCGTAGATCGGCTCAATGCCTTCCCAGTTCTCGGCAGCCAGTGGCGTGGTGGTGACTTCACGGCCATCCGGCAGACGGTAAGCCACACAGATTTTCACCTCTTTCAGGCCATCCAGCACGTCCAGCTTGGTCATGCAGAAACCTGACAGGGAGTTAATCTGGACCGCACGGCGCACGGCGACGGCATCCAGCCAGCCGGTACGACGACGTCGTCCGGTGGTCGCGCCAAACTCATGGCCCTGCGCACACAGGAATTCGCCGGTCTCATCAAACAGTTCGGTCGGGAACGGACCGGCACCCACGCGGGTTGAGTACGCTTTCACAATACCCAGCACGTAGTCGACATAACGCGGACCGATACCTGAACCGGTTGCCACGCCGCCTGCGGTCGTGTTGGACGACGTCACATACGGATAGGTACCGTGGTCGATATCCAGCAGCGTACCCTGCGCACCTTCAAACATAATCAGATCGCCACGCTTACGCGCGGTGTCCAGCAGTTCAGAGACGTCAACCACCATGCCTGTGAGGATGTCGGCAACGTCCATCACATCGCTGAGCACTTTGTCGAAGTCAACGGCTGGCTCTTTGTAGTACTCGACCAGCTGGAAGTTGTAGAAATCGACGACTTCTTTCAGCTTGGCAGCAAAGGTTTCTTTGTTGAAGAGGTCGCTGACGCGCAGTGCGCGGCGGGCAACTTTATCTTCGTAAGCCGGTCCGATACCGCGACCGGTGGTACCGATCGCTTTCGCACCGCGCGCACGTTCACGCGCCATGTCCATCGCAACGTGATATTGCAGGATCAGCGGACAGGCTTCAGAAATCAGCAGACGTTCACGTACCGGAATCCCGCGCGCTTCCAAACCTTTCATCTCTTTCATTAAGGCTTCAGGAGAGAGCACTACGCCGTTACCAATGATGCTGGTCACGTTATCGCGCAGAATGCCAGAAGGGATCAGGTGGAGGACGGTTTTTTCACCGTTGATGACAAGCGTGTGGCCCGCATTGTGGCCGCCTTGATAACGCACAACGTAATTCGCGCGCTCAGTCAGAAGGTCTACAATCTTACCTTTACCTTCGTCACCCCATTGGGTGCCCAGTACGACGACGTTCTTACCCATTTCTCAAAATCACCGATTGCTTAAAAAAGGATTCTACCATCTGATCCTGTGGTTTTCAGCACTTTTAGCATACGATTGCGCGCTTTTTTGTCTGCGTTTTGCTCACTACAAGATGTTGGGGATGCGCGCGGCAAAAGGCACAATTTAGCCGGTCTTACGTGTGCTTACAGATTGCCGTGCAGGCTGAGCATGCAGTAGATGACCATTCCTGCAACCACCAGCCCGCCACCAAAGCGATGCAGCAGACGGTCGGGCAGCCGGGAGAGCGTCAGTATCCAGCGTCGCCACGCACGCGGCATAAACATAGGCCCTAACCCTTCCAGCACCAATACCAGTGCCAGCGCCATCCAGATGCTTGTTTTCATGCTGATACCCAAAAAAAAGGCCGACAACATTGTCGGCCCACAGGTTATATCAGTTCTTAACGTGTCGCGTTAGAGGGCGCCTTCATATATCGGAAGAAGTCGCTATCCGGGCTTAACACCATCACGTCCTGATTTTCGCTGAAGCTGTTTTCGTAAGCACGCAGGCTACGGATAAACGCGTAGAAATCAGGATCCTTGCTGAATGCATCCGCAAACAGCCGGGCCGTTTCCGCATCGCCATCACCGCGGGTGATCAGCGCTTCACGCTGGGCTTCAGCCAGTGTACGCGTTACCTGGTAGTCCGCCTGAGCGCGCAGCTTCTCGGCCTCTTCCTGACCCTGCGAACGCTGGCTACGCGCGACCGCTTCACGCTCGGCACGCATACGGTTGAAGATCGCATCAGAGACTTCGGTCGGCAGGTTGATCTGCTTGATACGCACATCCACCACCTGAATACCCAGCGCGGCCATGCTGTTCGGGTTCGGCGCAGGCTCGTTGCTGTTGGTTTCACGCTCGACACGGGCCGCGGCGCTGGCAATCGCATCATCTGCTGCTGGCGTAGCGATCTCATCATCGCTGCCTGCCGAACCGGTGTTCAGCGCATCGCGGACATCCGTCGTCAGGCGACCACGGGAGTCGGTGACGATATCTTTTACATCCAGACGACCCATTTCAGAACGCAGGCGGTCACTAAACTTACGTTTCAGCAGCACTTCCGCCTGAGAGACATCACCGCCACCCGTTGCCAGGTAGTAGCGACTGAAATCGCTGATACGCCACTTGATGTAAGAGTCTACGATGAGATCTTTCTTCTCTTTGGTGACGAAGCGATCGGCCTGGTTGTCCATGGTCTGAATACGTGCATCCAGCGTTTTAACCGTTTCCAGGAATGGGATCTTGAAGTGCAGGCCCGGCGCAAAGACCTGCGGCTTGTTTTCGCCATCACGCAGGACTTTACCAAAGCGCAGGACGATGCCCCGCTGCCCTTCCTGTACCACAAACAGCGACGCATAGAGCGCCACCAGCACGACAATGATCAAAAATACTATTGGCTTACGCATCGATTACTCTCTCCCTTCGCGCTGGCTGTCGCTGCGCTGAGCATTGGCCCGACGCTGATCCATGATGTTGTCCGGACTGTATGACGACGTGTCATTGCGGCTTGCGCTGCGGTCGGAGATGGCAGGCAGAGAAGCACTGTTCGCGCCCTTCTGACCGTTCTGGCCTGAGGAAGCCTGACCGCCACGCATCAGCTGATCCAGCGGCAGCATCATCAGGTTGTTACCCCGATCGTTAACCAGGACTTTGCGGGTATGGCTGAGCACACGTTCCATGGTCTCGATGTAGAGACGCTCTTTGGTGATTTCCGGTGCGGCTTTGTACTCCGGCAGGATCTTGGCGAAACGCGCCACTTCACCCTGCGCTTCCAGAACGGTACGCTCTTTATACGCACGCGCCTCTTCCAGAATACGCTGCGCCTGACCGTTGGCACGCGGCTGCACTTCATTCGCGTAGGCTTCGGCTTCGCGGACGTACTGCTCACGGTTTTCGCGTGCGGCAATGGCGTCATCAAACGCGGACTTCACCTCTTCCGGCGGACGGGCCGCCTGGAAGTTAACGTCCAGCACCGCGATCCCCATGTTATAAGGGCGGATGGTCTCGTCGATTTCACGCTGTGTATCGCTACGGACGACGGTACGGCCTTCGGTCAGGATGCGATCCATGGTGGAACGCCCGATCACGCCACGCAGAGCACTGTCCGTGGCCTGACGCAGGCTGTCATCCGCGCTGGTCACCGCATAGAGATAGCGTTCCGGGTCGGTGACGCGGTACTGCACGTTCATCTCGACGCGAACCACGTTCTCGTCCGAGGTCAGCATCACGCCTGATGCCGCCAGTTCGCGCACCGATTCGACGTTCACCGCACGCACCTGATCGATAAAGGTCGGCTTCCAGTTCAGGCCCGGCTCGACCAGATGACTGAATTTACCGAAGCGCGTCACTACGCCGCGCTCCGCTTCTTTAATGGTGTAGAAACCGCTGGCAGCCCAGATGACCACCGCTGCAACCGCCACGATGCCCACGATTTTGCCGCCGCTGCCTGAGCCGCGCTGACCGTTGTCGCTCTGTTTGCCACCGCCCAGTCCACCAAGCTTCTTGCTCAGCTTACGGAAGATATCATCCAGATCAGGAGGCCCGGATTCCCGTCCTCCCTTATTCCCCCCAGAGTTGCCGCCTTGATTATTGCTGCTTCCCCACGGGTCGCGGTCCTGTCCGTTATTTCCGGGCTGATTCCACGCCATGTTTCTACTCCATTTATTGTAATTACGGTTTTTACCCTTCATTTTTCGGATTGCAGCAGTGTTGGCTGCCTTCGTTCACCCCGGCCACTTACCTGCGTAAGCGCCCGGCGGTACACGCCGTTGCCGCCTTGCTGAAATCCGAACGACCCGGGTAATCCTGCGTATTCGGTCATGCAACGAAAATGCGACAATCTTCCATTTTTAAGGTAAATGCGTTTGGGCAATCTCAAACAATGTAACTGGTCAGCGACGGTTCCTGTTTACATAAACGCATCCATTCAATAATGGGCATACGTATCTGCAATCCTACACTGCCGTCTTCTTCATTCCACTCTTTCTCAATCGCCTGCAGCTGATAGAAACGGCTGCGAAGTCGCCCCGCTTCCGGCGGCAGGCGTAATGCGTGCTGGGCAATTTCACCCGACAGACGCTCAGACAGCGCCTGCCACAGCAACGGAATGCCTTCACCCGTCTGGGCAGACAGCCAGACGCGGACGGGCAGATTCTCTTCGTTGCGATCGATACGCGGTTCGAATCCGTCGAGCATATCGATTTTATTCATGACCAGTAACGTCGGGATTTCGTCCGCTTCGATCTCTTCCAGAACGGTATCGACGGCGGCGATATTGTCCGTGACGCGCAGGTCTGCGCCATCAATCACATGCAGTAACAGCGTCGCCTGACGTGTCTCCTGCAGCGTGGCTTTAAAAGCGGCAACCAGATCGTGAGGAAGATGGCGAATAAAGCCGACGGTGTCCGCCAGAACCACATCCCCGACATCGGCCACATTCAGGCGGCGCAGCGTCGGGTCCAGCGTGGCAAACAGCTGGTCCGCCGCAAAGACGCTGGCCGACGTCATGGCATTAAACAGGGTCGACTTACCGGCGTTGGTGTAGCCCACCAGCGACACGGTCGGGATGTCCGCTTTGGCCCGCGACTGACGCCCCTGCTCACGCTGTTTTTCCACCCGCTCAAGACGGGACAGAATCTGACTGATACGACCACGCAACAGGCGGCGGTCGGTTTCTAACTGTGTTTCACCCGGACCGCGTAAGCCGATCCCGCCTTTCTGACGTTCAAGGTGAGTCCAGCCGCGCACCAGACGTGTGGCAAGATGGCGTAACTGCGCCAGCTCAACCTGCAATTTACCTTCGTGGGTACGTGCGCGTTGGGCAAAGATATCCAGAATTAAACCGGTGCGATCGATAACCCGGCATTCGCACAGACGCTCGAGGTTTCTCTCCTGAGCGGGCGTAAGGGCATGATCGAATAGTACGACCGATGCTCCAGTTGTTTTTACCGCATCGGCAATTTCAACGGCCTTTCCTTCACCGACAAAATACTTGGGGTGTGGCGCTTTACGACTGCCAGTGACCACTTGCAGCGCCTCAACGCCAGCAGAAGAGACCAGGGTTTCGAACTCCTGCAAATCTTCTACTTCTTTGTCTTGGGAGAACCAGATGTGTACCAGTACGGCCTGCTCACCGGCATCATAACGGTCAAACAAGCTATAACCTCGCTAAATAAAAGACCAGGACGGAAAACCGCGGTTCTCCGCACCTGGCTGTACGGCGCCGCGTTATTCTGCGTGATCACCGTCTTGTTGTGGCTGTGGCTGTGCAGGTGTGTTGCTGCCACCATGATGGTAATTGTTGCTGCCGCCACCGGTATTATTGCTATGGTGAGAAACCGGGCGCGAAGGAACAACGGTAGAAATGGCGTGCTTATAAACCATCTGACTTACCGTGTTTTTCAACAAAATGACGAACTGATCAAATGACTCAATCTGACCCTGCAACTTAATACCGTTAACCAGATAAATCGAAACCGGAACACGTTCACGACGCAGTGCGTTCAAAAACGGGTCTTGTAATGATTGCCCCTTAGCCATTCTATCTTTTCCTTATATGCTTGTTGTTTGTTGCTCGTAGAACCTATGGTTCTGAAAAAACTGCGTAAAAATTTGCGCACGATAACCCATCAATTGTACACAATCACCCATGCTTCGCACTAAGAACCTGTAACACTGTATCACGCGCCAGCCGGGGCTCGTCACTGTCAAGCCAGTGAACATTTTCCCAGCCACGTAACCATGTCATCTGTCGCTTAGCGAGCTGCCGGGTTGCGCAAATTCCCCGATAAACCATCTCGTCATAATCGATTTCGCCCGACAGGTAAGACCACATCTGACGATAACCGACACACCGGATGGAAGGCATGTCCGTATGCAAATCACCTCGTGCAAACAGGGCCCGAGACTCCGCTTCAAATCCTGACGCCAACATCTGCTCAAAACGCAACGCGATGCGCTGGTGCAGCAGTTCGCGACTCGCGGGGGCGATGGCAAACTGCTGCACGTCGTAGGGTAACGCTTCACCGGATGTTTTAGTCAGTTCCGTTAAAGTTTTACCCGAAATAAAAAAAACTTCCAGTGCTCGCGAAAGTCTCTGCGGATCATTCGGATGAATACGACTGCCGGCAACCGGGTCGATTTCACACAGCTGGCGGTGCAAAGCTTCCCAGCCTTTTTCACGCGCCGTTTGCTCTATCTGCTGACGAACCTCCGGATCGGCCGGGGGCAGCGGCGACAATCCTTCAAGTAACGCCTTGAAGTAGAGCATGGTTCCACCAACAAGCAGCGGTATTCGTCCGGCTGCAACGATCTCCGCCATTTCTGCTAACGCATCGCGCCGGAACTCCGCAGCCGAATAGGCCTCTGCGGGATCGCGAATGTCGAGCAGACGATGGGGCGCCACGGTTAACTCCTCAGCCGACGGTTTCGCCGTGCCAATATCCATCTGTCGATAGATTAAGGCAGAATCTACGCTGATTAGTTCCACGGGTAACTGCTTACGCAGCTCGATGGCTAATGCCGTCTTGCCAGACGCCGTGGGTCCCATCAAAAAAATAGCCTTTGGCCGGCCAGCCTGGTTTAGTTCACTCATGCTTCAACGCGTTCACCGCGCTCTCAATCTCTATGGGCTGTAATAAGCCTGAAGGCGGCGATTTCAGTAACTGTGGGCAGAGCCGTTCAAGCTCAGCCAGCAGGTTAATCGCCTGTGAGTGATTCCAGTCGGAGGACTCTGTATCCTGCTGTCGCGCCAGCCACTGGGCCAGTTGCGTCGCAGAGTTCTCCTGCTGCCGGGCGAGATAGCCTAACAGCTCAGGAATCAAGATTTGTAAATTTTGTGTTCGTAACGGTAAAGGCACTGCGCGCAGGGTGACGTGGTCGCCATCGGCCTGAAGTTCGATGCCCATCTGATTGAGCAGGCTGCTATTTTTGCGGGCCGCCTCGCGTTCATCTTTAGCCATTTTCAGCCGCACGGGAATCAGCAGCGGCTGCGGTTTCAGCCCCTCTTCGCCCGGTTCCAGCTGCGCCTGTTTCAGCCAGCGCGCCGCCACAGGCAGCGCCATCAGCGAGAGCGTCTGATTCTGTTCCAGCAGCGCATAGTGGTGCTGCAGCACGGTCAGTACCCGACCAAAACTCTGCGCATGGGCCGCCAGCGGTGAGGCCTTTTCGGTCCGGCGCGGTTCCGGCTCACGCGCGCCAGGCGGCGGCGCGCTGTCGGCGGGGGTTTTCAGCAGTTGCTGGTACACCGCGCCTTCACGCTGCCGGTAAAGATTCTCTTTGTTTTGCCAGGCCGGTGCCGCAGCGGGCGGCGTTTCCCGGGCGGGTGCGGCCGGTTTACGCTCACCGGGCGACGACGCAGGCTGGGCGAAATGATTGCCTCCGGCCGCCTGACGGTTTTCCGGCTGCCAGCGCGGGGCCGTTTCTTCAGCCTTCAGCGCGGGCAGCGCAGATGTCGCAATCGCCTGCAGCGCACTGACCACGCCCTGATAGATAAAGTCATGCACCAGGCGCGACTGGTGGAAACGGACTTCATGCTTGGCCGGATGGACGTTGACATCCACCTGATGGGGATCGATCTCCAGATAGAGTACGTAGGCGGGCTGCTGATCATCCTGAAGCTGGGTCTGGAAGGCCTGGCGGATAGCATGGTTAATCAGCTTATCGCGCATCATCCGGCCGTTAACATAGCAGTATTGCAGCTCGGTCACCTGGCGTGAACCGGCCGGATCGGCGACCCAGCCGCGCAGCGCGAGATCGTCATGTTGCCAGTCGATGCGCAGCGCGTGCTGCATAAAGGTGGTGCCGCAGATCGCGGCCAGCCGCCGTTCGCGCTGACTCTCTTCATTCACGGCGCGATACTGACGCATCATTTTGCCGTTATGGCTCAGCGACAGGGCGACATCAAAGCGGGCCAGCGCGATGCGACGAATCACTTCGTCGATATGCCCGAACTCGGTTTTCTCGGTGCGCATAAATCTGCGGCGTGCCGGCGTGTTGTAAAACAGATCCAGCACCTCCAGCGTGGTGCCACAGGGATGCGCCGCCGGTTTGACCGTCACCGCCATATCGCGCCCTTCGGCATACGCCTGCCAGGCTTCACTCTGATCGGCGGTGCGGGAGGTGAGCGTCAGACGGGAGACAGAGCTGATACTGGCCAGCGCTTCCCCACGGAAGCCCAGGCTCATGATCGCCTCCAGGTCGTCCAGCGAGGCGATTTTACTGGTGGCGTGTCGGGCCAGCGCCATCGACAGCTCGCTTTTCACGATGCCGCAGCCGTTGTCACGGATGCGGATCAGCTTCGCGCCGCCCTTTTCAATATCAATATCGATGCGCGTTGCGCCCGCATCCAGACTGTTCTCCACCAGCTCTTTGACAACCGAGGCAGGACGTTCAACCACTTCACCCGCTGCAATCTGGTTTGCCAGCTGAGGCGGTAAAATTTGTATCGGCATAGTGGATATCCTTTTAGCTGACAGCCCGGCGCAGCGGCCGGGCACACAATCAGGATGCAGGAATTTTCAGGTTCTGCCCCAACATGACGTTGGTCGACTTCAGATTATTGGTCTGCATTATCGCTTTCGGGCTGACGCCGTAGTGCGCCGCAATCCCGGTCAGGGAATCGCCGACGACGACCTTATGGCGAACCATACCGCGCGGCGCGGCGCGGGTGGTCCGGCTGGCGGCCGCACTGGCCGGGACTTTCAGCCGCTGGCCGACCCACACCACATCACGCTTCAGGGTGTTCATCTCACGCAGCGTGGCCATGCTGACACCATACTTCGCGGCAATGCCGGAGAGCGTCTCCCCGCGCGTCACGGTATGGCGCTGAGTGATGCCGGTATACTGCGTCACCCCGGTCGCCGGATTACTGGCGACGCTCACCGCTGGCGACGAGCCCAGCGGCAGGTTTTCCTCCTTTGGGATGGATTGCAGCGGGTGCGCCAGGAAATAAGTGCGCAGACCTTTATAGATCGACTGCGCAATCTTATCCTGGTGTGCGCTACTGCCTAGCAGTCGCTCCTCCGAGGAATTACTGATGAAGCCGGTTTCCACCAGCAGAGAAGGAATGTCCGGCGAGCGCAGGACCCCAAGACTGGCGTGCTCTGGCAGGCGCTTGTGCAGCGAGGTAACGCCGCGCAGCTGCTGCAGGACTTTCTGAGCGATGTCATAGCCGACGCGCTGCGAGTGACCGAACTGCAGGTCTAACACCGCCTGGCTGAGATAAGGATCGGCCTGGCTGTTGGCCAGCAGGTCACCGGCACCGCCCAGCAGCTCAGACTGCTTCTCTTTCTGCTCCAGCCAGTTAGCCATCTCGTTGTTGGCGCGACGGTTTGATAACACCCAGACCGATGCCCCGGTCGCCGCGTGGCTCGGCGCCGCATCCGCATGGATCGACACCAGCACGTTGGCGTTGGCTTTACGCGCCACATCGGAACGGCCCATGACCGAGATAAAATAGTCGCCATCGCGTGTCAGCACGCCCTTAAACATCGGATCGTTATTGAGCAGCACCCGCAGTTTACGGGCAATCGCAATCGTTACGTTCTTCTCTTTTAATCCGCGCTGGCCGATAGCGCCCGGGTCCTGGCCGCCGTGTCCGGCATCTATCGCCACGATCACGGTGTCATTCTGGCTGACGCGACTGCCGGGGCGCACGGTGCTGGCCGTGCTGGTCACCGAGGTCACCGGATTGGCATTAAACGGATTGGCCGCGGCGGCACTCTGGGTCGGCACGCGCGTCGGGGCGATGACCGGTGCGGGCTGGCTGCGCGTCACCACCGGCGCTTTACCGGTAATGGTAAAGACCACGCTGTAGTTGTTGCCGTCGCGCTGGGTGACCGCACGGGTTTTCCCCGCCTGGGTCAGTTCAAACACCAGCCGCACGCTCTGCTTGTCCTTTGGGGTACTGCTGCGAATGCGCCTGACGATGTTCTCACCGCTGAAGTTCAGCGGTAACCCCTGCACCACACCGCTCTGACGGACGTCGAGCACCACGCGATCGGGGTTGTGCAGCGGGAAATAGCCATAGACCGGCTGTCCGGAAAAATTCAGGGTGATGGTTGCCTGGCTGTCACCGTTCGCCACTTTGATATCTGACAGCGTGGCGGCGAACAGGGGAGCAGAGACCAGCAGCAGCAGTGACACCAGCGCGATTTTCATCCGTGACATCATGCCTGTTCCCTGCCCTGGCTGAACTGTTCAATCCACTGCTGGCCCGACGCAGACTGCGCCGTCAGCTCCGCTTCACGCGCCTCGCCCACATAGCGCAGCGTTAAGGTGAGGTCGGGCGACGGCAGGAATCCGGCACCCTGCTGCGGCCACTCGACCAGACAGATCGCCTCACCGCTGAAATAGTCGCGGATCCCCATGAATTCCAGCTCTTCCGGATCGGCGAGGCGATAGAGGTCGAAATGGTAAAGGGTGCGGTCGGCCAGCGCGTAAGGCTCCACCAGGGTATAGGTGGGACTTTTGACGTTGCCCTGATGGCCCAGCGCCTGCAGAAAGCCGCGGCTGAAGGTGGTTTTACCCGCCCCCAGATCGCCATAGAGATAAATGACTGCCGCGCTGCCACAGGCGCGCGCCAGCTGAGCGCCCAAACTGAGCGTAGCCGCCTCATCGGGCAAAGAGATAACACAGGTCTTCATGCTTCTTTATTCATCTCAGGATTAACAAACTGCCACAGGAGATCCAGTAAATCGGTTGCCAGCATACCGCGCGTGCCGCGTTGCACCGCGACCGCGTCGGCGGCGGCACCGTGCGCTACACAGCCCGCGCAGGCCGCCTCAAACAGCGTCAGTTTCTGACCCACCAGCGAGGCGATGATCCCGCTCAGGAGATCGCCCATTCCGCCCGATGCCATACCGGCATTGCCAACATCGGCAAAGGCCATCTCGCCCTGCTCGCTGGCAATCAGCGTTCCGGCACCTTTCAGAACCACCACGCCGCCATAACGCTGCGCCAGTGTCTGCGCTGCATGTAAGCGGTCACTCTCAATTTCACTGGTCTCAATATTCAGCAAACGCGCCGCCTCGCCAGGATGCGGCGTAATAATGCGATTCTGACGTTTCTCCGCACTGATTGCCAGCAGGTTAAGTGCATCCGCGTCCCAAAGCATCGGCTTTTCACTGCCTTCTACCCGCTTTAACGCCCGCTTTCCCCACTCCCGCTGACCCAGACCGGGACCGATAGCGATGACATCGGCCCACGCCAGCGCCTCCGTGAGCCGTTCGTCGGTCAGTTCATCGACCATAATTTCGGGGCGGGCGGTGAGAATCGGGATGATATTATCTTTGTGAGTAAGCACTCGCACTAATCCGCTGCCGCTGCGCAGCGCCGCCTCTGCCGTCATGCGCACCGCCCCGGCCGTACCGGCATCGCCTCCCACCACCAGCAGACGACCGTGACTGCCTTTGTGCGAGGTCGGCTTACGCGGTTTCAGCCAGCGGGAGAGTACGCTGGCGTCGTAACGGGCGATGGGGGCCGTCTCGCCCGCCAGAAACGCGGCCAGCCCCAGATCGGCAGCGAAGAGTTTGCCAACGTGGTCACGCGCCTTGCCGGTTATCTGTCCCGGCTTCAGCGCGACCAGGCTCAGCGTATGGCAGGCGTCTATGACCGCGCCGGGCGCCGTGCCGTTGCGGGCCGATAAGCCGGACGGGATATCGATGGCAAGAACCGGCGCTGCATGGGCATTAACGCGTGCGATCAGCGAGGCGTAAGGTTCGTCCGGCGCACGCTGGCAGCCGGTGCCCAGCAGCGCATCGACGATCACATCGACCTGCTCTGGCCAGACCGCATCGGCCGCATGGATTGCACCGCCCGCATCCAGCCAGGCATCGCGGGCCTGCTGCGCCTCTTCCGGTAACGCCCTGTCACTTTCGCACGCCAGCAGCGTCACCGTTTTGCCTGCCGCCTGCCCCAGCCGCGCCACCACATAGCCATCCCCGCCGTTATTGCCGTGACCACACAGAATCAGCCAGTGGCTGGCCTGCGGCCAGTGCGCAGTCAGATGCGTAAAGGCCGCCTGCCCGGCGCGCAGCATCAGCTCATGCAGGGTGATGCCGAGTGCGTCGGCCCCCTGTTGCTCAAGCTGCGCCACCGCCTGCGCAGGCCAGACAGAATATGGTAAACTGCGGCTGTTTTTCTTCGAATCCTGGTCACTCATGTCATACCCTCTCGATCTTCATCAACTCGCACAGCAGATTAAACAGTGGGGAGCCGAACTCGGTTTCCAGCAGGTCGGCATCACCGACACCGATCTCAGTGCCGAAGAGCCGCGTCTGCAGGCGTGGCTGGACAAGCAGTATCATGGCGAGATGGAGTGGATGGCGCGACACGGCATGATGCGGGCGCGTCCGCATGAACTGCTGCCCGGCACGCTGCGTGTGATCAGCGTTCGCATGAACTACCTTCCGGCCAAAGCCGCCTTTGCCAGCACGCTGAAAAATCCCCGTCTGGGCTATGTCAGCCGTTATGCGTTAGGCCGCGATTACCACAAAGTATTGCGCAATCGACTGAAAAAGCTCGGGGAAATGATCCAGGAGCATTGTGGTGCGCTTAATTTTCGCCCCTTTGTCGACTCCGCCCCGCTGCTGGAACGCCCGCTGGCGGCGAAAGCCGGGCTTGGCTGGACCGGTAAACATTCGCTGATTCTGAATCGCGAAGCGGGCTCGTGGTTTTTCCTCGGCGAACTGCTGATCGACATTCCGCTGCCGGTGGATACGCCGCAGCCGGAGCAGTGTGGCCGCTGTGTCGCCTGCATGACAATCTGCCCCACCGGCGCCATCGTAGAACCCTACGTCGTGGATGCCCGCCGCTGTATTTCTTATCTCACCATTGAGCTGGAAGGCGCAATCCCGGAAGCGTTTCGTCCACTGATGGGCAACCGGATCTATGGCTGCGATGACTGCCAGCTCATCTGTCCGTGGAATCGCTATGGTCAGCTCAGTGACGAAAGCGACTTTTCACCGCGCGCCGCGCTGCATGCGCCAGAGCTGATCGATCTGTTTCAGTGGGATGAAACGAAGTTTCTGCGCATCACCGAAGGCTCCGCGATTCGGCGCATCGGACATTTACGCTGGCTGCGCAATATCGCCGTCGCGCTGGGTAACGCGCCCTGGTCGGCCGACATCATGCCGGTGCTGGAACGGCGTCTCGGCGAGAGTGAATTGCTGGATGAACATATTCAGTGGGCGATCGCGCAGCAGCAGCAGAAACGCGAACAGCTCGTTGTCGACGTGCAGCCTGCCCAGCAGAAACGGCTGGTGCGTGCCGTTGAGAAAGGTTTACCGCGTGATGCGTGAATGACCAGCCCGGCGCAGATTATCGTTTTCCACATGCTGTGAATAAAAATAAAAAGTTGTTGTCATTCAACTGCAATAACCCTGATTCTGCGGGAAAATAACAAATTGAAATATTATCAAAAGCATAAATATCAAAGATTTATAAAAAAGTTGTGTTTATTTGATAATGAGACTAGCGCTTCGCTTAAAACGCAAAGCTGTGGATAACTCTGTTCAGAAATGATTTGCAGATCGCGCTAACGGGCGCTGAGAATGGGGTGTCGCGCTGTGGATAACCCTGAGGAAACCATTAAGGCGTTACGACGCAAAACAGCCGCAATTTTTGACTGAAACAGTGTGATGTTAAATCTGGAGCGGGAAACGAGACTCGAACTCGCGACCCCGACCTTGGCAAGGTCGTGCTCTACCAACTGAGCTATTCCCGCATAAGAAGGGTACTGCTTACACTTTAAATCTGGAGCGGGAAACGAGACTCGAACTCGCGACCCCGACCTTGGCAAGGTCGTGCTCTACCAACTGAGCTATTCCCGCAAAGAGGGTACTGCTTACATTTTAAATCTGGAGCGGGAAACGAGACTCGAACTCGCGACCCCGACCTTGGCAAGGTCGTGCTCTACCAACTGAGCTATTCCCGCGCCTTGTACCGTTACAAAATTCTTCACCGGTACGGGGTGCGCATTATACGAGAATTCGTTGCTGCTGCAAGCCTCTGAAAGCAAAAATTTTCGCTTTCTGCGCGTTTGCCGATTTAATCGCCAACATGGCGATTTCATGCGCACCCCCTGGCGATTAAAGCTGCAAAAAGTGTTCGCGGTAGTAAGCCAGCTCCGCCACGGACTCACGGATATCGTCCAGCGCCTGGTGCGTCCCGCCTTTTTTAAAGCCTGGCAGAATCGCCGGTTTCCAGCGGCGGGCCAGCTCTTTCAGCGTGCTGACATCCAGATAGCGATAGTGGAAGTAGGCTTCCAGCTCGGGCATATATTTAAACAGGAAGCGGCGATCCTGCCCGATGCTGTTGCCACAGATCGGCGAGGTATTGGCCGGCACCCACTGCTTCAGGAATTCGAGGGTTGCCAGCTCTGCGGCACGATCGTCTATCCTGCTCTCTTTGACCCGCGCCACCAGCCCGCTGTTGGTGTGGGTGCGGACATTCCACTCATCCATCAGCGCCAGCTGTTCATCCGACTGATGAACGGCCATAACCGGCCCTTCCGCCAGAATGTTCAGGTCAGCGTCCGTCACCAGGGTCGCAATCTCAATAATGCGATCGTGCGTCGGATCGAGTCCGGTCATCTCAAGATCAATCCAGATCAGATTCTGTTCATTTCCAGTAGCCATGCTGTTTCCTGCGGTTGCTATAGTCGTCATTCACAATGAATAAGGTGTATCATAGACGTTTTGCCCAGCCGGGCGAAATCTGGCTAACGCTGTGAGGGTGAGTGAGTAAAAATAAACTGTCGAAGGGCCAACAACGCCGCGTAAGCGCAAACCACGATCGCCGTCTCAATCAGCGCAGAGAGCGTCCGGAAGCGGATGACAACCTGTTTGGTGAAGCTGCAGATGGGGTCGTTGTCAGCCGTTTTGGCATGCACGCTGACGTTGAGGATAGCGCAGGCGTCACCCACCGCTGCAATATCCGCCGGACTATCCGTTCGCTGGTCACGGGCGATCGGGTGCTGTGGCGTCCGGCAACCAGCGGCGGCAAAGGGATCGTCGAAGCGGTGCATGAGCGCACCAGTGTCCTGACCCGCCCCGATTTTTATGACGGCGTGAAGCCGATGGCGGCGAATATCGATCAGATTATTATCGTCTCCGCCATTCTGCCGGAGCTGTCGCTGAACATCATCGATCGTTACCTGGTGGCCAGCGAAACGCTGGAGATTGAACCGCTGCTGGTTCTGAACAAAACCGATCTGCTGGATGAGGCGGCGCGTCTTCGCGTTGACCAGCAGATGGATATCTATCGCCAGATTGGCTATCGCGTAGTGATGGTGTCCAGCCGGGCGAAAAATGGCCTGGACGATCTGGAAGCGGCGCTCACCGATCGCGTCAGTATCTTTGCCGGTCAGTCGGGCGTCGGAAAATCGAGCCTGCTGAATGCCCTGCTCGGCTTCGACAAAGATGAGCAGGCCGCTATCCTGACCAACGACGTGTCTGACGGTTCAGGCCTGGGCCAGCACACCACCACCGCTTCCCGGCTTTACCACTTCCCGCACGGCGGCGACGTGATCGACTCTCCGGGCGTGCGGGAGTTCGGTTTATGGCATCTGGAGCCGGAGCAGGTTACCCGCGGGTTCGTCGAGTTCCGCGCTTTCCTGGGCGCGTGCAAATTCCGTGACTGTAAGCACGGCAGCGATCCGGGCTGCGCCATTCGTGAAGCGGTCGAAGAGGGAAAAATCAACCGCTCCCGCTTCGATAACTACCACCGTATCCTGGAGAGCATGGCGCAGGTAAAAACGCGTAAAAATTTCCCTGACGGTGAGAGTTAATCGGTATAACCGCCTCTGCGCCCTCCGCCGCTGCATTTTGCGAGGTGCATTCCAGTCGTGCACACGGAACGTGCAGCGCGCCGGAAATCGGATATAGTCGCGATCTGAACGGGGCACTGCTACAATCCGCCCCCTTTTTTATAACGTCATAAATAGCCAGGAGGCTAAGGTGTTTGATCGTTTAAAACTCGGCTTGAATCATATTCTCCCGAAGAAATGGCTGACTGAACTTGCCGGATGGGGCGCCAGTCGCCGCGGTGGTTGGTTGACCAAACTGGTCATTGACATCTTTGTCTGGTTCTACAAGGTCGACATGGCAGAAGCCCGCAAGCCGGATACGGCCAGCTATCGCACCTTCAATGACTTTTTCGTGCGTCCGCTGAAAGATGACGCGCGCCCCGTCGATGCCGACGCCAGCCTGATCGCCCTGCCCGCGGATGGCGCTATCAGCCAGCTCGGTCATATCGATGGCGATCAGATCTTCCAGGCTAAAGGTCATCACTACTCTCTGGAAGCGCTGCTGGCGGGTGACGAGCGCATGGCCGCCCGCTTTGTGGACGGCGAGTTCGTCACCACCTATCTGGCACCGCGCGACTATCACCGCGTCCATATGCCGTGTAACGGTATCCTGCGTGAGATGATCTATGTGCCTGGCGACCTCTATTCGGTCAACCCGCTGACCGCGCGTAATATCCCGAACCTGTTCGCCCGCAATGAGCGCGTGATCTGCTACTTCGAAACCGATATCGGCCCGATGGTGCAGATCCTGGTCGGTGCCACCATCGTCGGCAGCATCGAAACCGTCTGGGCGGGCACCATCACGCCACCGCGTGAAGGGGTGATTAAACGCTGGCACTACCCGGCAGCCGAAGATGAAGGCGCCGTGGTCCTGCTGAAAGGTCAGGAGATGGGCCGCTTTAAGCTTGGCTCGACCGTGATCAACCTGTTCGCACCGGGCCGCGTCAAACTGGCAGAAAGCCTGGAAGCGGAAAGCAAAACCCGTCTCGGCCAGCCGCTGGCGATTGCGCTGCCGGTCGCCACGGACATGTCTGACGTCATCACTGACTAAATTGAGAGTCCTCTGTGCGCCCGATTCTCCTCCTGCTGCTGAGCCTCTGGCTCAGCAGCCCGGCCTCTGCGGCCAGCCTTCCTGACGCCAGCCAGCTTAAACAGCAGCTGGAAGAGATCAAATCGGCCAAAAGCTCCCCGACGCAGGCGGAGCAGATCCAGACGATCGAAGCCGCCCTGAATTTCCTCTCTGAACGCGATGAATCGCTGGAGCGCGCCGCGCAATATCAGCAGGTCATTGACGATTTCCCGCGTCTGGCGCGTGAACTGCGTCAGCAGATTGCGACGCTGAGCGACAGCGGGAAGACCGTGCGCAGCAATATGAGCAGCGCCGAGCTGGATCAGGAGATCCTGCAGGTCAGCAGCCAGCTGCTGGAAGAGGGTCGTCAGGCGCGGCAGGAGCAGGATCGGGCGCGCGAGATCAGTGACTCCCTGTCTCAGCTGCCACAGCAGCAGACCGATGCCCGCCGGGCGATGACGGAGAGCGAGCGCCGTTTGCAGGGCGTCAGCAGCAGTTCACCGCAGGGTCAGCTGCAGCTGGCGGCCCGTCAGGCTGAAAATGCCGCCGATAAGGCGCGCGTCGATGAACTGGAACTGGCGCAGCTCTCCGCCAATAACCGCCAGGAGCTGGCGCGGATGCGGGCGGAGGCCCACCAGCGTAAAGCGACTCAGCTGGATAACTATCTGCAGGCGCTGCGCAATCAGCTCAACGACCAGCGGCAGCGTGAGGCAGAAGTTGCGCTGGCGCGTACCGAACAGCTGGCCGAAAACAGCGGCGATCTGCCGCCCGCCATCAGCGATCAGTTCCGGGTTAACCGCGAACTCTCGGGTGCGTTGAATCAGCAGGCGCAGCGCATGGATCTGGTGGCGTCGCAGCAGCGTCTTGCCACCAACCAGATTATTCAGGTCCGTCAGGCGCTCTCTACCCTGCGCGAACAGTCGCAGTGGCTGGGTGCCTCGAATCTGCTGGGGGAAGCGCTGCGGGCGCAGGTCGCGCGTCTGCCGGAGATGCCGAAATCGCAGCAGATTGATAATGAGATGGCGCAGCTTCGCGTGCAGCGTCTCTATTACGAAGATCTGCTGGAGCGCCAGGAGTCCCTGCGCAAAGGCCACCAGGCCGATGGTCAGCCCTACACGGCCGATCAGAAACGTATTCTCGATGCCCAGCTCCGCACCCAGCGAGAGCTGCTGAATTCCCTGATCTCCGGCTGCGACACGCTGATCCTGGAGATCACCAAACTGAAAGTTGGCAACACCCAGTTGCAGGACGCGCTGACTGAGGTCAAAGATGCGACCCACCGCTACCTGTTCTGGACCGCCGATGTCAGCCCGATCACTCTGAGCTACCCTTTGGATCTGGCGAAAGATCTCTCCCGTTTGCTGTCGCTGGACACCCTGGGCCAGCTCGGCAAAGCGATGGCGATGATGTTTACCAGCCGCCATTCGGTGCTGCCGATTATCGGCGCGCTGCTGCTGGTCGGCTTCAGCATCAGCTCGCGCCGTCACTTCAATGCCTTTCTTGAGCGCTCCGCCAGCAAAGTGGGCAAGGTCACGCAGGATCGCTTCCGCCTGACCATCCGGACGGTGTTCTGGTCGATTCTGGTCGCGCTGCCGCTGCCGGTACTGTGGGGCGCGCTGGGTTATGGCCTGCAGAACGCCTGGCCCTACCCTATCGCCGTGGCGGTTGGTGATGGCATCACCGCCACACTGCCTCTGCTGTGGGTCTTTATGATCAGCGCGGCTTTTGCCCGGCCCAACGGCCTGTTTATTGTGCATTTCCGCTGGCCGCAGAACCGGGTGGCGCGCGCCATGCGCTACTACTCGCTGAGCATCGGCCTGATTGTGCCGCTGATCATGTTGCTGATCGCCCTGGGAAATCTGGAAGATCGCCAGTTCTCCGCGTCGCTGGGCCGTCTCTGCTTCATCCTGATCTGCGGGGCCATCAGCATTGTCACGGTGAGCCTGAAGCGTTCCGGTATTCCGCTCTACCTCGACAAAGAGGGGAACGGCGAGAACATGGTCAACCGGATGCTGTGGAATCTGATGATCGCCATGCCGCTGATGGCGGCCCTCGCCTCCGCCACAGGCTATCTGGCGACCGCCCAGGCGCTGCTGGCACGTCTGGAAACCTCCGTCGCCATCTGGTTCCTGCTGCTGGTTATCTATTACATCATCCGTCGCTGGATGCTGATTCAGCGTCGCCGGCTCGGCTTTGACCGCGCCCGTCAGCGCCGTGCCGATATGCTGGCCAACCGCGCGCGCAGCGAAGAGGAAAAAGAGCAGGGCACTCAGAATACCGATGCGATTGAAATCGAAGAGCCGGTAATCGATCTGGATGCTATCAGTGCCCAGTCACTGCGGCTGGTGCGTTCTCTCCTGACGCTGATCGCGCTGGTGTCTGTGATTGTGCTCTGGTCGGAAATCCACTCCGCCTTCGGCTTCCTGGAAAATATTCAGCTGTGGGATGTCAGCTCGTCCGTGCAGGGCGTGGAGTCAATTCAGCCAATTACCCTGGGCGCGGTGCTGATCGCCATTCTGGTGTTTATCATCACCACTCAGCTGGTGCGCAATATGCCTGCGCTACTCGAACTGGCGCTGCTGCAGCACCTGAATCTGACGCCCGGTACCGGCTACGCCATCACGACCCTGACCAAATATCTGCTGCTGCTGGTCGGCGGACTGATTGGGTTCTCGATGATCGGGATTGAGTGGTCGAAGCTGCAGTGGCTGGTTGCGGCACTCGGTGTGGGACTGGGATTTGGTCTGCAGGAGATCTTTGCCAACTTTATCTCTGGCCTGATTATCCTGTTTGAAAAACCGATCCGTATCGGCGACACCGTGACGATCCGCGACCTGACCGGCAGTATCACCCGGATCAATACCCGCGCGACCACCATCACCGACTGGGATCGCAAAGAGATTATCGTGCCGAACAGGGCGTTCATCACCGAACAGTTTATTAACTGGTCACTGTCCGATTCGGTCACGCGCGTGGTGCTGACCATCCCGGCCCCGGCCAAAGTCAGCAGCGAACAGGTCACCACCATTCTGATACAGGCGGCCGAACGCTGCAGCTATGTGCTCGACACGCCACAGCCGGAAGCCTTCCTTGTGGATCTGCAGCAGGGTATTCAGCTGTTTGAGCTGCGCGTACATGCCGCAGAGATGGGACACCGGATGCCGCTGCGTCACGAGCTGCATCAGCTGATTCTGAGCGGGTTTGACCAGCACGGTATTGAGATGCCGTTCCCGCCCTTCCAGATGCGGATGGAAACCCTGGGTAAGAAGCTGCCTGCCAGCAACGGCACACCGGCGGCCCGCGCCTATAAATCTGGCGGTCTGTAATGCAAAACGCCCGGCTGAGCCGGGCGTTTTCACACTGCGCGATGCGTTACTGCTTAACGAAAGCTTCGCCCTGAGCAATGTCTTTCTTCAGCGTCTCCAGCATGCCGGAGAGCGCCTGCTGTTCATACGCGCTCAGCGTGCCAATCGGCCTGCGTTCCGCAATACCGTTTTTACCCAGCAGCAGCGGCTGTGAGAAGAAGCGCGCATATTCGCCCTCACCTTCCACATAGGCACACTCCACTACGCCTGACTCGCCATTCAGCGCCCGCACCAGAGACAGACCGAAACGGGCAGCCGCCTGACCCATCGACAGCGTCGCCGATCCGCCACCCGCTTTGGCTTCCACCACTTCTGTTCCGGCATTCTGGATCCGCTTCGTCAGATCGGCCACTTCCTGATCGCTGAAGCTGACGCCGCTGACCTGAGACAGCAGCGGCAGAATCGTCACGCCAGAGTGTCCGCCGATGACCGGAACTTCAACCTGGTCAGGTTGCTTGCCCTTCAGCGCTGCCACAAAGGTGTTGGCACGGATGATGTCCAGCGTCGTGACGCCGAACAGACGGTTTTTGTCGTAGACGCCGTGCTTTTTCAGCACTTCTGCCGCGATAGCCACGGTGGTGTTAACCGGGTTGGTGATGACACCAATCAGCGCTTTAGGCGCGGTCGTCGCCACCTGTTCAATCAGATTACGAACGATGCCGGCATTCACATTAAACAGATCTGCGCGGTCCATACCCGGCTTACGGGCGACACCGGCGGAGATCAGAACCACGTCTGCGCCCTGTAACGCTGGTGTGGCATCTTCGCCGCTGAATCCCTGAATGGAGACGGCGGTCGGAATATGACTGAGATCAACGGCAACGCCAGGCGTAACCGGCGCGATGTCATACAGTGAGAGTTCTGAACCTGCAGGAAGCTGGGTTTTGAGCAGAAGTGCGAGCGCCTGGCCTATGCCGCCAGCGGCACCGAGAACGGCAACTTTCATTCTTAACTCCTTATTAAGGTGGGGCAGAGATGGGCCGAAATTCTATCTGTGTCAGACCTTAATCAACTGCTCAGGCGATGATAATTATCCGCTGTTAATTCTACGTGCTTTCGCACTTAATCTCCGGATTCAAAAGTTACTTATCATTACGCCTGAATGACCGACAACCTTGCCGTCGTCAGACAGAGAACGGCTATGTGCGTTTTCTGTTACTACACCACCAATAATATAACAACTTTGCAACCTTTGCCTTCTGCGGCTGTGACGGGGGTTTTGGTCTGAGCGGATTTATTTGCTATTATCGCCGCCCGCCAGCCGCCCGAACCCTGCTCATCAATCGAACGATTGCATAAAAATGCATTTAAATGCATAATCACCACTCTGCCGCGGGCGGATGCGCGGTTATTCTCTCTATATATTGGTAACCTATGCGAAACCCATCGAAACAAGACGATCTGATCAAGGCTTTCAAAGCCTTATTAAAAGAAGAAAAATTCAGTTCCCAGGGCGAGATTGTTCAGGCGCTGCAGGATGAGGGCTTTGAGAATATCAATCAGTCCAAAGTCTCTCGCATGCTGACGAAGTTTGGCGCAGTGCGGACCCGCAATGCCAAGATGGAGATGGTCTACTGTCTGCCGGCAGAACTGGGCGTGCCAACGACCACCAGCCCGCTGAAAAACCTGGTACTGGATATCGACTACAACGACGCCCTGGTGGTGATTCATACCAGTCCTGGTGCCGCACAGCTGATTGCCCGCCTGCTGGATTCGCTGGGTAAATCGGAAGGGATTCTGGGAACGATTGCCGGTGATGACACGATTTTTATTACCCGTGCGCGCGACTTCACGGTGAAGCAGCTGCACAGCGCCATTCTCAACCTGTTTGAACAGGAACTCTGAGGATCGACTGACGGCTTCCGGTACAGACCTGGCCGTCAGCCCCTTAAGCCTGTTCAGGCTCGCCGTATTGCCCGCACGCATACACCCAACAGTCTGTTTTAAGCCCTGCGCCCGCGGACAGAAATCAGCTTCTGCTTCACCTTCTGCGCTATTTTACGCTGCTTTACATCACTAATCCGGCACCATCGCCCGGATCCAGATCAAACCCCAGCCCGAAACACCCCTGCATTTCGCACTAAACGTTAAAGTGATCTATATCACTGTTTTTGCAATTAAAAGCGGCATAAAGGCTATTTTTTCATCGTTTTTTATAACGTTGAGTTATTAAAAGTAGCCATAAGGATAAAGTATCACAAGAAAACATTATTAGCGGAATATTAATTTCTCGCGTTATTAGTTCTATACTTCTTTTCGTGACGCAAATCACACAAACCAGAAAGATAAAAATAGACGACGAGGAAATATCTATGAACGTTAAAACTACTATCGCTACCCTGAGTATTCTTTCCGCCCTTTCATTTGGCGCTGTCGCAGCAGAATCTATCGATGCTGCTCAGGCGCAGAATCTGCAGCCCGCAGGCACCATCAGCGTCAGCGGCGTCGCGGGTTCACCGATGGATATCCGTCAGCAGCTGAGTGACAAAGCCGATCAGCAGGGCGCAAAAGCCTATCGTGTGATCGAGGCTTACAACAACGGCAACTATCACGCCACCGCCGCGCTTTATAACTAAGACGCAGCCCGGTTTAGCCTGCCGCTCTCTGTCAGATGCGCACAGCCGCACCGGAGAGCAGAGGCAGAAACAGATATTGCAGGAGAGTGAATTATGAAAATGAAATTAGCTATCGCCGCCCTTGGCCTTTCCCTGATCTCAATGGGTGCTGGCGCTGCCAGCCTGGTGACCAATCAGGAAGCTCAGGGTTTGCAGTCGATGAACCAGACCATCAGCATTAGCGGCCGTAATGGCGACCAGACGCACGTGCGTCAGGTGCTGTCAGAGAAAGCGGATGCCCAGGGTGCCGGTCACTATCGCATCATCGAAAACAACCAGGATAACACCTGGCATATCACCGCTGAACTCTATAAATAACCGACCATGATGACGCCGGAACGGCGTTGAAAATATCGACGACCCGCCTTTACGATTAACCGCAGGTTGTTGAATGTATTGAGGAGACGAACATGAATATCAAAACAACCATTGCTACAGTCAGCCTGCTTTCCGTTATGGCGTTCGGCGCTTCTGCCGCTCAGCTGGTAACCGGCGACCAGGCACAGAATCTGCAGCCTGCGGGAACCGTGACCATCAGTGGTACAGCGGGTGCACCAATGGATTACCGCGCTGAACTTTCTCAGAAAGCCGATGCGCAGGGTGCCAGCGCCTATAAAGTGATTGAGGCGCGCACCGGTGACAACTACCACATCACCGCACAGCTCTATAAGTAATTCCTCGTCAGATGTTGACGAACCCTTTGGCCCCGCTCTCCGGGGCCTTTTTTTTATCTGACGTTAAAGTGAAGCTGCCCTTCCAGCTCCTCTTCCGCTTCATCGAACAACAGAATCAGCGCGCCGTAACGCCGTCGCTGCCCCCTGCCCAGATTGACAAATTCAATCTCCAGCGGCATGGGTAACAGATCGCCCGTCACCACATCCCATAATCCATCCAGATCGCAGATGCGGCGCTCTTCCAGCGCAAATCGCTCGCTGAACTGGCGGAAGAAATGGGCCTGATCGACAATTTCATTAAAATCAAAACGCTCGATTTTCATGCTGACCGCTCCCATGCTCCGTCTGTGGGCGACCTCTGCCGCCCGTTCCTGTCCGTTAGCTCAAACCGCCCAGGTGGAGCGCTTTGACCTCCAGATACTCTTCCATTCCCAGGACCGACCCTTCACGGCCCAGTCCCGACTCTTTCACGCCGCCAAAGGGCGCCAGTTCGGTCGAAACGGCACATTCGTTAATGCCGATCATGCCGCTCTCCAGCGCCGCCGAGACGCGGAACACCCGCTGCAGATTCTGGGTGTAGAAGTAGGCGGCCAGACCAAATGGCGTGGCGTTGGCGCGGCGGATGACATCCTCCTCATCCTCAAAGCGGAAACAGGCCGCCACCGGACCGAATGTCTCTTCCTGCGCGAGCTGCATCTCTTCGTGGGCATCGGCGATCACCGTGGGCTGCCAGAAATTGCCGCCCAGCGCATGGCGTTCGCCCCCCGCCAGTAGTTTGCCCCCTTTTGCGACGGCGTCTTTAACGTGCTGCTCCACCTTTTCCACCGCCGAGGCTTCAATCAGGGGACCGACGATCACGCCCTCCTCCATGCCGTTGCCGACCTTCAGCTTGTTGACCTCGGCCGCCAGTTGCTGCGTGAAGCGGTCATAGACCGCATCATGAATGTAAAAGCGGTTCACGCTGACGCACACCTGGCCCGCGTTACGGAATTTGTTGGCGATAGCGCCCTGGACGGCGGCATCGATGTCAGCATCGTCAAACACGATGTAGGGGGCATTGCCGCCCAGCTCCATCGACACTTTTTTCATGGTTTCGGCGGCATTGCGCATCAGCAGCTTGCCCACCTGCGTCGAGCCGGTGAACGAAATTTTACGCACCGCGCGGCTGGCCATGATCGCGTCGCTGATGGCGTGGGTGTCACCGGCCACCGCATTCAGCACGCCATCCGGGACGCCCGCCTGCTTCGCCAGGGCCAGCAGCGCAAAGGCCGACAGCGGCGTGTTATTGGCAGGCTTAATGATACCGGTGCAGCCTGCGGCCAGGGCGGGCCCCAGCTTGCGGGTCAGCATCGCCATCGGGAAGTTCCACGGCGTAATGGCCGCCACCACGCCAATCGGTTCGCGGGTAGCCAGGATACGCGAGCCCGGTTTCGCGGGCGGTATGATCTCACCGTTGGCCCGTTTTGCCTGCTCGGCGAACCACTGAATAAAGCTGGCGGCGTACTCAACTTCCCCCTCCGCCTCTTTTACCGGCTTGCCCTGCTCCGTGGTCATCAGTTCGCCCAGCCAGCGCTTGTTCTCAATAATCAGCTGGTACCAGCGCATGAGGATCTCAGCGCGCGCTTTTGCAGTGAGCGCCCGCCAGGCGGGGAAGGCGCGCTCTGCGGCGGCGATAGCCTGTTCCGTCTCCGCTTTGCCCGCTTTTGCCACCTGAGCAATGACCTCGCCAGTCGCCGGATTGGTGACGTCGAAGGTGGCGGCCGCCTGATGCCACTGGCCATCCGCTAAATAGCCGGTGCGGAACAGCTCGCTCTCTTGCAGTGATTTCATGGATTCGCTCCTGTCAGTTTTACGCTTCCGTTCAGAGAGTATAGTTGGCAAAAGCGGCAGGTTTTATGACGGGCGGGGATTGGGCAGGCCGCTGCCGGTGGCAGCGGCCAGATTCAGATTTGGATGAGGGTGTTCTGATATTTGTCGAGCATGAGCGCCAGCCGTCTGACCGGCTCCGTGACGCTTTCTGGTGCCTCATAATGGGCCAGTTTTTCCTGATAGACCGCCAGCTCTTTCAGCAGACGTTCAAAATAGTAACGCCGTTTGTCATCGCTGCTGGCGGAGATCACCCGATCCGCGGTGTAGCGCAGTTGCCGGTGATATGCTGAGAGATCGGCATTGATCGGCACTTCCGCATCCCGCAACCGCTGATGGCCGATGATCAACGTTAAGGCGATGCGGTACTTGTTGATATCGCCGGGAAACAGGTTCAGCAGCAGAAAGAGTTGCTGATAAAGCGCCGGTAAATGGTTTTCACGCCGGCGCGCCTGGTTGGTGGTCATCGCCGACACCGCCGCATACATAAAGCGGTTCAGCAATTTACGGCCGGTGCGCGCTTTCGATTTATCGCGGATCAGCAGGATCACCATCATCGCCACGAAGCAGCCGATGACCTGGCCAAGCACGTTGTCGAGAAAGACGTTGATGTGGAACTGCATCGGGTTATCAAGGACCAGCACGTTGAGCGTACCAATCAGCGCCCCGAGCGTGCCGAGCTGACGCCGCTGGATAAAGATGCCGCCAATAAAACCCAGCAGCCCGATGGCGATGCAGAGCAGCAGCGCGCTCTGCTGCGTGGCGGGCAGGACATACATAAAGTAGAGGGCGCCCAGCGGAACCGCGACCGTCATGCCGTAGAGGAAGTCTTTCGCCATCATCAGCGGGTTCGGCATACGCATCGCCAGCGCGGTGATCACCGCCAGCATGACCATGCAGCCGCTGCCGGAGGTCCATCCGGTGTAGAGCCAGAACAGCGAACCCAGCGCGGTTGCCACGAAGGTCCGGATCCCGTTGATCATCGCATGATGGGTCTCCGCAGAACGCGCCTGAATCACGACTTCGCGCTGCAGGATCGCCTCTTCCAGTGAGGTGATGCGGCTGTTGCTTTTAATGCCGTTGATCAGCAGCAGATATTCGGTGGCGGCACCGACCCAGCTGCCCAGCGTGACCGGCGTGGTTTTGCCGCTGGCTCCCATCACCCGCCGCATCACTTTCATCCGCTTGTGTACCTCCTCCACCGTGGTGGCAGGCTTCTCAACCATCAGGCGATACTGAGGCGGGATGTAGTCAGGGCGGGAGTTCTGGATCAGAAAGGTTTCGGCGGCCTGGGTAATCAGCGTCAGCGACAGCGTGTTCAGCATCTGCAAACGGCGATGGCTGTTCTTCCAGCGGGAGGATTCCATCATCAGCTGACTGCGCATGGTGTTCAGCGCCGTGGTGCGCCGGACCAGCGCGCTCCAGGCTTTGTCCACCTCTTCTTTGTCGCCGTGGGCGACGCAGAGCTGCAGCAGGTGATAGTGCGCCACCAGCAGCGAGTCGACCTCCGCATCGATCACTTTTTTGATCGAACGGGGCGAGAAGATCATATCGGCCAGGATAGCGCACAGGATGCCGAGCACAATCTCACTGCAGCGCTCGACCGCATACTGTGGCACCAGCGTCAGCCCGCCGCTGGCGTTCGCCGTCACCACGATAATCAGCGCGGTGTAGCCCGCCAGTCCCAGCGCGTAGGAGTTTTCGACCTTGATCAGCGAGGAGAGCCAGACGCAGAGTCCTGCCCAGATGCAGCACAGCAGCAGCATCACGACCGGCGCACGCACGGTGGCGATCATGATAGTCAGTGCGGCGATACAGCCGATAAATGTCCCGATAATACGCAAAACACCGCGATAGCGCAGCGCCCCGGAATAGGGGTCGCCACCGGCGGCGAAGGCGGTGCCGCCCGCCACGATCCCGGCGGTCATGACCGCCCAGCGCGGCGTTTCGAGGTTAAGGTGGAAGCCCACCATCAGCGCTAAAACCAGCGCGAAGGTGAGTTTTACCGGGAACCGCAGGAACTCGATCATATCGCCCTCTTAACCAAACTCACGCAGGCGATTCAGCAGACGGACCAGCGGTGAAACCTGTTCGGGCTGACGGTCGCCCGGCCCGGTGATGACGACGGTCGCCGTGGTGCCAGCCGGGAAGCGGTTGCCGGGCTGCTGATCCAGCCGGATGCGTACCGGCACACGCTGCGCCAGACGCACCCACTCCAGGTTGGAGTCCACCGTCGCCATGCCTTTGCTGTCCACCGAGCTGCTGCTGTTGGTGACGCCCGCGGCCACGCTGTCGACGGTGCCGCGCAGCACTATGTTGCTGCCGAGCGGTGTCACCTCGGCGCGGAAGCCCTTCTCCACGCCGTGAAGTTTGGTCTCTTCCAGATAAGCGAGCACATAGAAGGAGTGCTGCTGAACCAGCGCCACCGCCACGGAACCCCGGGTGATGAACTCGCCCTGATAGACATTCAGGTTAGTGACCCAGCCATCGGACGGCGCTTTGATGGTGGTACGCTCCAGATCAATCTCCGCCAGATCGCGAGTCGCCATCGACTTCGCCAGCTGATGTTCGCTGGTTTGCAGATCGTTGTTGGATTGTTCAATCGCTTCGCGCGACATCGCGGAGGTACCAAGCTGATTACGACGTCCGGCTTCGCGACGTTTCTCGCTGACCAGCGCCTGGTAATATTCAACATCCGCCTGAGCCTGTGCCAGCGCTTTCTGATAGCGCGGCCGATCCACCACAAACAGCGTATCGCCCTTCTTCACCAGCTGGTTATCGTGCACCGGAACATCGGTGATCAGGCCGGTGACATCGGGCGAGATCGCCACCACGTCAGCCGCAAAACGTGCATCGCGCGTCCAGGGGGATTCGGTATAGAAGACCCAGGCACGAAAGATGATAACCACTGCGATGATGACCAGCAGGAGTGTAATCGCGTAACGCGCGATTTTTCTTATGAGTGCTTTCACTTAAACCTCAGACTAATAAACGGGAGACAAGGTAAAACACACAGCAGTAAAGCGCTGTATTAAAAAGTGCCGGATGCCAGACAAGATCGTAGATGCCGCTCGGCGTCAGCACGCGTTTCACTAACCAGAACAGCATGAGTGAAATAATAAGTTCGATGAAAACGGGCGGAAAAGAGAGCCCAAACATGACAAATACCGGAAGCACACTCATCAGAAATCCTTAGTTCGACCTTGCCGGGAGACGCCTTTGCCTTCTGCAGATGCCACAGGAAAACCCTCTGCCAGCGCTATCTGAACCGCAGCTGGCTTAATAATAGCGTATCATCGAGGGGTATCAGGCAATGAAGAATCACCGGAAAATACCCCGGCCCGCTTATAATAACGTGCATTACTAACCATTTTCTACAGAATGTGATCTAAATCACTTTTAAGCCAGAGTAAACAATGGAACGACTGAAAGGTATGTCCGTTTTCGCCCGTGTGGTCGAACTGGGTTCGTTCACCGCCGCGGCGCGTCAGCTTCATCTGAGCGTCTCCTCAATCAGCCAGATCGTCGCCAGGCTGGAGGATGCGCTGCAGGTCAAGCTGCTGAATCGCAGCACCCGCAGTATCGGGCTGACCGAGGCGGGCAAAATCTACTATCAGGGCTGCCGCCGGATGCTGGCGGAAGCGACCCAGGTGCATGAACAGCTCTATGCGTTTAACAATACGCCGATTGGCGTACTGCGGATTGGCAGCTCCTCGACCATGGCGCAAAACGTGTTAGCCGGCATGACCAGCGAGATGCTGCGGGAGTATCCGGGGCTGAGCGTGAACCTGGTGACCGGCGTACCGGCACCGGACCTGATCGCCGACGGGCTGGATCTGGTGATCCGCGTCGGCACGCTGAAAGATTCCAGCCTCTTTTCACGCCGTCTTGGCGCGATGCCGATGGTAGTGTGCGCCGCCAAAAGCTATCTGGCGCAGCACGGTACGCCGGAGAAACCGGGTGACATCGATAATTTTTCCTGGCTGGAATATAGCGTGCGGCCCGACAACAACTTCGAGCTGATTGCACCGGAAGGGTTAGTGACCCGTCTGGCGCCGCAGGGCCGTTTTGTCACCAACGATTCGCTGACGCTGCTGCGCTGGCTGAAGTCGGGCAACGGTATCGCCTATGTCCCGATGATGTGGGTCATCGATGAGATCACCGCGGGCGAGATTGATATTCTGTTTCCGCAGTATCAGTCCGATCCACGTCCGGTCTATGCGCTCTATACCGAGAAAGATAAGTTACCGCTGAAGGTGCAGGTCTGTATCGATTATCTGACCGGCTATTTTGAGCAGGTGGCTGAGCAGTATCAGCTGCACCGTAAGAGCTGACAGGAACGGGTGATACCCGCTGGCTGCGAAACCCGGCCAGCGAAGTGTCGGAACGCGGCAGCGTTTCTCTTACTGAGGGGCTCGTTTCTGTTGCCTGTGCTTTCAGCCGGTGCATTGCCTGCCGGCATCGTGCGGGTCACTGCGTTCCGCAACCCGCCGGGCGGCGGGTTGCGGAGGTCACATCAGGCGGTGCCGCCGATGGTCAGTTTATCCAGCTTCAGGGTCGGCTGTCCGACGCCGACCGGCAGGCTCTGTCCCTCTTTGCCGCAGACGCCGACGCCTTTGTCCAGCGCCAGGTCATTCCCCACCATCGAGATCTGCTGCATCGCTTCGATACCGGAGCCAATCAGCGTGGCCCCCTTAACCGGTTTGGTGATTTTGCCGTTCTCGATCAGATAGGCCTCTGAGGTAGAGAAGACGAATTTGCCGGAGGTGATATCGACCTGGCCGCCGCCAAAGTTCGGCGCATAGATGCCATAATCGACGCTTTCGATAATGTCCTGCGGTGAGGATTTGCCCGCCAGCATGTAGGTGTTGGTCATGCGCGGCATCGGCAGGTGCGCATAAGATTCACGACGGCCGTTGCCGGTCGGGCTGACACCCATCAGTCGCGCGTTCAGCTTATCCTGCATGTAGCCTTTCAGCACGCCGTTCTCGATCAGCATATTGTACTGCCCGGGAACGCCCTCATCATCAATCGCCAGCGATCCACGCAGCCCTTCAAGGGTGCCATCATCGACCACGGTACAGAGTTCAGACGCGACCTGCTGGCCGATTTTGCCGCTGAAGACGGAGGTGCCGCGACGGTTAAAGTCGCCTTCCAGGCCGTGACCGACCGCTTCATGCAGCAGAACGCCAGGCCAGCCCGCCCCCAGCACCACCGGCAGAGCACCGGCTGGCGCGGCGACCGCAGAGAGATTGACCAGCGCCATCCGCACGGCTTCCCGCGCCCAGGCGTCAGCGCGGACTTCGCCATTTTCATCCGCCAGGAAAAACGCATAGCCGGTACGCGCACCGCCGCCGCTGGCGCCGCGCTCACGCTTGCCCTGATCTTCCACCTGAACGCTGACAGAGAGGCGCACCAGCGGCCGCACATCGGCGGCCAGCGTGCCGTCGGTAGCCGCCACCAGCACCTGCTCGTAAACGCCGGTCAGGCTGGCATTCACCTCCTGCACGCGCGGGTCTTCGGCACGGGCCACTTTATCGACGCGATGCAGCAGGGCGATTTTCTCTTCGCGCGTCAGGCTGCTCAATGGATCGACCGCCTGATAGAGCGAACGGTTCATCACGGCAGAGAGCGTATGGGCTTTGCCATTGCCCTGTTCGCGCACGATGCTGCGCGCCGCGTCAGACGAGAGACGCAGCGCATTCAGCGTAATCTGGTCCGCATAGGCGAAGCCGGTTTTCTCACCGCTGACCGCGCGCACGCCCACACCCTGATCGATATGATATGAGCCATCTTTAATGATTTTATCTTCCAGCACCCAGGATTCATGGAAGCTGGACTGAAAGTAGAGATCGGCATAATCCAGACGACGTTCTGAAAGCTGCCCTAACAGGGAAAATAGGTCCTGCTGATTAATGCCGTTAGCAGTCAGTAACTGCTCACTTACCAGGTTCAGAGTCATCGTTTCTCACTCATTATGTGCTCAGATAATCATAGCCTGCGGTAATTCCGGTACGGCGTCAAATTCACTTGTTATCCGTTTCACGCGGTTTGCGCAGTACCTCATTGATTTCCGGTTTATCCAGCGGGCCGCCGATGTGATAACGCAGCAGTGAGATCTTATTCCACAGCGGTCCCAGCGCCTTACTGGCCGCAAAGACTGCCGCACCGATCACCGGGTTGATGGCAAAGGCGGTTGCCACGCCGACCGACGCCGATATCTCAGGCGCGACCACCGCTTCCATATCGATCTGACGCTTCACCAGGTCGAGTTTACCCTGCATCGCGATGTCGGCTTCCAGCCCGTCCACCAGCAGATTGTCGGTGCGCATCACGCCATTTTCGATCCAGGCCGTACCGTTGATGGAATCGAAGTAGAAGGCGTTGGTGAAGGTGTCGCTGAAGTCGAAGCGCAGCTTACGCAGCAGCGCATCGAAACTCACCAGACGCAGGATTTTCCCCGCCGTGCCGGTGTTCACATCCGCGATCTGCCCTTTGCCGAAATGGGTCTTCAGGGTGCCGCTCAGGGTCTCTGCTGCGGGCTGCCACGGTGCCGATTTCCAGTGCAGGTCGTAGGCGATATCGAAAGGCGCATCGCGCAGCGGCGTATTCACGCCAAACCAGTTGGTGGCGTTGTTAATATTCGGCCCTTTCAGCGTGCCTTTCAGCGAAGTGCGCGGATCGCCCGGACGATTGACCCACTCACCGTCGATTTTCAGCTGTGAACTGCCGGTATCCACCTTTCCGTTAGTAAGCGCTAACGTATCCCCGCGAGGCTGAAGCCGCGCGGATATCTGCCCATACTTCTGGCCGAGTACCCAGCACTCTTTGCAGAAGAGCTGGAGTGCAGGCCACTGGCTGAAGTTAATCGTGCTGGCCTGCTGCGAAGCCCCTTTCTCGCCTTCGCTGGCTCCCTTCTCCCACTGCGGGTTGTAATAGAGATAATCCAGGCTGACCTGCCACGGTGCCGCAGGGGCCATGGTCAGTCTGCCGCGCAGCTCTTTCGCATTAACGCTGACCTGACTCCTGCCGCCCGCACTCTGCGCCAGGGTCGCATCGACATCATGCCATTGCTGCCCGCCCAGCGTGACCGCCGGGCTGCGCAGAGTGACGTTGCCAGGCAGCGTGACGCCGCCGGTCTGGAAATCGCCGTTGCCCGACTGCCGTCCGCCCGCGGAATCCCCGGCGGCCAGCATCGCTACCCAGGCTTCGCCATCCAGCGCGGGCAGATTCAGCACCATCCCCGTGTGATCGGGCAGTGCCGGGGTGTTGCGTGCCTCGTTCAGCCAGATGCCGCGATCCACGCGCAGCGTCGGCTCCAGCAGCCAGCGGCTGTTGAAACGCTGGTTGCTGTTAACGCTGCCGCTGAGATCGAAATGTTGCAGATCGCCACTGGCCTGAATCGTAACGGGCATCGGCTCGCCAGCCGGTTTTGCCAGCGGTGCAGGTAAGCGACTGCTTACTTCTTTCGCATTGCCGTTCAGCGCCACGTCATAACGTGCGCCGCCCTTGTGCGGTAACGTGATGCCGACCTCACCCTGCCACGGCAGATGTCCGCCCAGCTGCCTGCTGACGGCGGCCGGGATCTCGCGGATTTTAGCGGGTTGCCAGTCGCCCTGAAGGTTGACGCTGACGCCGAAGTCATCCGGGTTCTCCTGGGTGCTGAAACGCACGCCCATCGGCTGACCAAACCACTCCGCGCGCAGATCGTCGCTGACCAGATTACCGTTGTCATAGCGGAAGCGGCCGGAGAGGCGGTTGATTGTGGTTTTTAACGGTTTGATAAACAGCGCGTTATCTTTCAGGTCGACGTTGCCTCTGGCATGCACCTGCTCGCCATCCAGCGGGATATCCAGGTTCAGATGACCGTCGACCCGCCCGCTGATTTGCAGCTGCTCCAGCGCGGCACCCAGAGAGGGTTTCAGCGGGGTCTGCTGGAAGTAATCCGCAACCTGCGACCCCTGCCCGCTGATATCACCATCGATAATCAGCTTCTCTTTCAGGTAGTCCGGGATCACCGCACTGACGTTGCGCGCCTCCACCTCGCCCAGTCTGGCCACCGGCGCATTCATCCAGAGGCCATCATTCAGGAAGTTAAGGTCGATATCGAGATTGCTGATTGCGGGCCATTTCGGCTGAAACGCATAGGTCGCCTGGCGCAGCGGCACCCAGACCTGGAACATGCCGTCATTGTGCCTGAACGGGAACAGGGCCGGATTACCGGCAAACAGCAGCGTGGCGTTATCGACTTTGCCGCCCTTTACGGCGCCGCTCAGATAGTGCGTCAGGCCGTTGCCCATCAGCGGAACCGGGAAATAGCGCCAGGCATCGCCCGCATCCGTCACCCGTATGCCGGCCAGAATATCCAGACGTGGCTCGCCGCCGCTGTTCTGCTGGTAACGGAAGTCACCGTGCGCGTGCAGTGAACGCGCCTGCAGATCCAGATCCTCACCCGCCAGCGTCAGTCCATGTTCATCACGTAGCCAGCGCAGCCCGCCGGTCACCCCTTTGATCTCCAGCGGGGCCTGGAACATGTCGCCATAGGGAACGGTCGCCGCGCCCATATCGACGCTGATCTGGCCATTAGTCAGGCTGCCGCGCGCCTCGCCGCTGAGATGGCTGATGCCCGGCAGCAGCTTCCAGTGCTGCCAGCTGAAATCGTGCCACTTCACCTGCATCCGGGTTTTTTCAGGCTGCTGCAGCGGGATATCCAGCGCCAGCCCCTCAACGGTGCCCTGCGGCTGCAGCGCCTGCCAGTTCTCAAACAGCGCCGGAGAGAGCGGCGCGAATAGCGGAACGATCGGCGCAATGTGTTTCAGCACCAGCTGCGTGGCGCGTACGCGGACTTCCGCCTGGCTCCCGGTGCCCAGCAGCTGTTTGTCTTCTGGACGCCATAACAGCGAGAAGTGACCAGCGGGCCAGGGCTGGTTGTCGGTGCTGAGGCGGGTCTGCGGCACGCTGACCACCCAGCCATTCTGGAAGCGTGACAGGTGCGCGGTCAGCCCGTCCACCGTGATCTGATGGCGTCCGGCTTCGCCCTGCCAGCTGGCGCCGCCCTGACGTAACAGCAGATCGCCCGCGTAGATGTCCCCATCGCGCAGGCTGACCCAGGCCGCCAGGCTGAAACGGGCGCTGTCCAGACGGGTGTTGTCACGCATCCAGCGGCCCAGCCACGGCCGCATATCCACGTCGTCGGCCTGCATCCAGATCCGGCCATCGTTCAGCAGACCGTTGCTGTCATTGAGGTCGAGCCGCACCTGAACCACGCCATGCTGGCCGGTAAAGCTCGACAGGCTGACTTCCCCCTCGGCCCGGTGGCGATTATCTTCGTTGAGCCAGGTCAGGCGGGGGATCGCCAGCTCAGCGTGCTGCCCGGAAGGGGTGCGGAAACGGATGGTGCTGTCGCGCAGGTCGAAGTGGTCGAACTGGCGCAGGAAAAGTTCGTTAATCTGCGCCGGACGGAAACTGTTTTTCTCTTTGTCGTTATCCAGCAGCGGGCGATTGCTGTCGAGATGGAGCTGCCAGAAGGTAAGATCGCGGAACTGCCAGCGCCAGTGCAGCAGGGATTGCCAGACATCGAGCGCAAGGTTGATGCGTTTGATGGTGAGGCGGCCGTTGTCGTGCAGATCGACGCGGAGATCGCGCACCTGCAGCGTCGGGCCGAAGTTCTCCCATTTGCCCTGCAGTTCGCTGGCATCGACCGGCACGCCGCTGCGGGCCGAGATGAATTGCAGAAGGTTGCTGCGATAGCTGTCGAGATGCGGCATCACCAGACGCAATCCACTGACCAGCAGCGCAACAATCACGATGATTGCCGCGACCAGCAGTAACAAAATCCTCGGCAACTGCCTCACTCACGCCTCTCCTTGTGTTCCGTAAACAGTGGATAGTGGGTTCGCATACCCGACCGTCTTCAGATAAAAGCGTCCGTCCGCATTTTATCCCCAACAAGGGCGTTGAATCAGCCCGGTGGCCGGGCTGGCGTTACATCATGACAACGTCAAACTGCTCCTGCGTGTAGAGCGCTTCGACATGCACTTTAACCTGCTTGCCGACAAAGATTTCCACTTCGGCCAGCGCATGCGACTCATCGGTTTTCAGCGCCTCACCCACCGTCGGAGAGACATAGACCAGAAAACGATCGGCGTCGTAAGCGTGGTGCACCCTGACAATCTCACGCATAATTTCGTAGCAGACGGTTTCAACCGTTTTCAGCGTGCCGCGCCCTTTGCAGACCGGGCAATCCTGACACAGCACATGCTCAATGCTTTCACGGGTTCGCTTACGCGTCATCTCCACCAGTCCCAGCGCAGAGAAGCCGTTGATACCGGTCTTCACCCGATCTTTGCTGAGCGCACTCTCCAGCGAATGCAGGACCCGCCGACGATGGTCTTCGTTGCTCATATCGATGAAGTCGATAATGATAATGCCGCCCAGATTACGCAGCCGCAGCTGGCGCGCAATCGCCTGAGTAGCTTCAACGTTGGTGTTGAATATTGTCTCATCCAGATTGCGATGACCGACGAAGGCACCGGTGTTGATATCGATGGTCGTCATCGCTTCGGTCTGATCGATAATCAGATATCCGCCTGACTTTAGTTCAACTTTGCGATCCAGCGAGCGCTGAATCTCATTTTCCACGTCAAACAGATCGAAAATAGGCTGTTTACCGTTGTAGAGCTCCAGCTTACCGGCCATTTCCGGGATATATTCACCGGTAAACTCCACCAGCATGTCGCAGGTCAGACGCGAGTCAACCCGGATGCGATCCAGCGCGGCACCGGCGAAATCGCGCAGAATACGCTGGGCCAGCGCCAGCTCGCCGTAGAGCAGGCAGCGGGTCTGATTGCGCTTTTTACGCTCGCTGACTTTGGTCCAGAGACGTTTGAGGAACGCAGCATCCTGCGCCAGCTCCTCTTCGCCGATTCCTTCTGCCGCCGTGCGGATAATAAAGCCGCCCAGATGGTCGCAATAGTCCGCCACCACCGCCTTGAGCCGGTCGCGCTCTTTCTCGCTTTCGATACGCTGAGATACCCCAACGTGTGACGCGCCAGGCATAAAGACCAGGTATCGCGACGGCAGCGTGATGTCTGTAGTCAGACGGGCGCCTTTGGTGCCCAGCGGATCCTTGACCACCTGCACCACCAGATCCTGGCCCTGACGCACCAGCTCGGCGATGTCACGAACGATGAAGTTTTTCTTTTCATCACCCGCGACGCATTCCGTGTGCGGCATGATGTCGGAGGCGTGCAGAAACGCCGCTTTTTCCAGACCGATATCAACAAAGGCAGCCTGCATACCTGGCAGAACACGGCTTACGCGTCCTTTATAGATATTGCCAACGATGCCGCGCCGCGCTTCACGCTCAATGTGTATCTCCTGAAGGATGCCGCCGTCGATATAGGCCACACGCGTTTCAGAAGGCGTGACGTTAATCAGTAATTCAGCCGTCATGTTGACCCCTTACGGCACGCAGTGACTGGAAATGACTGATGAGCTCCGCCGTCTCAACCAGCGGTAATCCCACCACTGCATGGTAACTTCCATTAATTTTGCGGACAAAGTTTCCCCCCCTGCCCTGAATACCGTACGCGCCCGCTTTATCCATCGGTTCACCGGTCGCGATATAGTCGTCGATGTCGCTGCCGGTTAAGGTGCGGAAGGTCACATCCGTCGTCACGACACAATCCAGCGCCTGCTGACTGTCGGCCAGCACCACGGCGGTCATCACCTGATGCGTCTGTCCGGAGAGTTTGCGCAGCATCGCGTGTGCATCGGCGGCGTCGCGCGGTTTTTCCAGCACCTCGCCATTCAGCACCACGATAGTATCTGCGCCCAGTACGGGCAGATCCTGCGCGGCCAGCCGGACGCCCGCCTGCGCTTTGTCATGAGCGAGACGGCGGACATAGACCGCTGCCGCTTCACCGGGCTGACGCTGCTCCTCAACGTCAGTTACGATGCGTTCGAATGTCAGGCCAAGCTGAGTCAGCAGCTCACGACGACGCGGTGAACCGGAAGCAAGATAGAGGGTTACCATAAATTTCCTTATTGAACAGCAAACTGACGACGAATTTTTCTCATTAACAAGAATAGCCAGGGCCAGAGAATACCGTCGACAACACTGCTCCAGAAAATTTCAGGTCGGAATGAAACGTTGATTACCAGGAATTCAGCCCAGAAGACGATCACATCCATCGCCAGCGACAGGACCATTACCATCAGCGCCTGCTGCCATAACGCTAAGTTGCGGAATAGCTGGAACTTAAAGGCAATCAGGTAGGCGATGATGCTGAGCGCCAGCGCCCGCACACCGAGCGTGGAGCCTGCGATCAGATCCATGATGGCACCCAGCACGAAACCGGTGCCGACATTGACCCGATGCGGCAGGGCCAGCACCCAGTAGATCAAAATCAGCAGCAGCCATGACGGCCGGAACATATAGATCTCATCCGGCCACGGCATGATCTGCAGGACGAGCGCCACCAGGAAGGAGAGCCAGATGACCCAACGTCCCTGGCTGCGGTATCGACTCAAGGCTGGCCCCCGCGTGAACGCGAGGCGCCGCTCTGTCCGCCACTGCTGCTACTGCTGGTTGAAGGTGCAGGCGGTCCCATCTGCGTGGAAGACGCAGGCGGGCCCATTTCACCTGCAGGCGGTAAGACCTGCGGCATCATCTGCATCAGACGCTCATTCGCCACGCGATGAACTTCATCCTGCGGCAGCGGCATATCGCCGTTGCGATCCGCTCCCCATAACAGCAGCAGATAACGCAGACGCTGCAGTCCGGCGGTCGGATGGGCCTGAATCACCGTGTAGGCACGCTGGGTGTCCACTTTCACCGAGGAGACGACCCCGACCGGATACCCTTCAGGGAAGCGTCCGCCAATGCCGGACGTGACCAGCACGTCGCCGACCCGGATATCCGTGTTGCCCGGCAGATGCTCAAGCTGGAGATCTTCGGTACAGCCGTTACCCGCCGCAATCACACGAATGTCATTGCGCAGAACCTGAATCGGCAGAGCATGTGAGGCATCACAGATCAGCAGCACACGACTGGTGAGCTGCCCGACCGCAATGACCTGACCGACCACCCCTTTATCACTGATCACCGGCTGTCCTTCATAGACGCCGTTGACGCTGCCTTTGTCGATCACCACCTGGTCCGTATAAGGATCGGTGCCGGTCGAAATAACCTGCGTCACCATCTTTTGCTCATCCTGGCGCAGCGGTGAACCCAGCAGTTCACGCAGACGGGCGTTTTCCTGCTTATATTGCCCCAGCATTAGCAGGTTACTGTTTTTCAGGAAGAGCTCACGACGTAAGGCTTTGTTTTCCTGCTCCAGCTGCTGACGGGACGCCAGCGACTCTGACACGCCATCCAGCAGCTGACGTGGCCCATTGGCCAGGAAGTAAAACGGGCTGACCGACGTATCCAGATAGTTGCGTATTTGGGTGAAAGACCCCACACGGCTGTCGGCGATAATAATGGCAATTGCCACAATGACCGCCAGAAAAAGACGCAACTGCAGGGAAGGCCCCCTGCTAAAAATCGGCTTCATATAATCTGCGTGATCCTCGACAACAGGAGAGGAAGCAGCGGCAGAATACCGTGCTTCCCTGGGCTGAACGCAATGTACCGGTACAGACTTCGCCGGTTCACATGCCGCTCCCTTGCATGATCATCGCGTTCTCAGCCGGTTGAGGCAATTATTCTTCGCTGAACAAATCGCCGCCATGCATGTCGATCATTTCCAGCGCCTTGCCGCCACCGCGTGCCACGCAGGTCAGCGGATCTTCAGCGACGACGACCGGAATGCCCGTCTCTTCCATCAGCAGACGGTCCAGGTTGCGCAGCAGCGCGCCACCACCGGTCAGCACCATGCCGCGCTCTGAGATATCAGAGGCCAGCTCAGGCGGACACTGCTCAAGGGCAACCATCACCGCGCTCACGATGCCGGTTAACGGCTCCTGCAGCGCTTCCAGAATTTCGTTGGAGTTCAGCGTGAAACCACGCGGCACACCTTCTGCCAGGTTACGGCCACGCACTTCGATTTCACGGACTTCGTCGCCCGGATAGGCTGAACCGATCTCATGCTTAATGCGCTCGGCGGTCGCTTCACCAATCAGTGAACCGTAGTTACGACGCACATAATTAATAATAGCTTCATCGAAACGATCGCCGCCAATACGGACAGAAGAGGAGTAAACCACGCCGTTCAGGGAAATCACGGCGACTTCGGTGGTACCGCCACCAATATCGACTACCATTGAACCGGTCGCTTCTGACACGGGCAGACCTGCACCGATTGCGGCAGCCATCGGCTCTTCAATCAGGAAGACTTCGCGAGCACCTGCGCCCTGGGCGGATTCACGGATGGCGCGGCGTTCAACCTGGGTTGCCCCGACGGGGACACAGACCAGCACACGTGGGCTGGGACGCATAAAGCTGTTGCTGTGAACCTGTTTGATGAAGTGCTGCAGCATCTTTTCGGTCACGAAGAAGTCAGCGATAACGCCATCTTTCATCGGACGGATAGCGGCAATATTGCCGGGCGTACGGCCAAGCATCTGTTTGGCGTCATGACCCACGGCCGCGACACTTTTCGGTGAACCGGCACGGTCCTGTCGGATAGCGACAACGGAAGGCTCGTTCAGCACGATGCCCTGTCCTTTTACATAAATCAGGGTATTCGCAGTACCCAGGTCAATGGACAGGTCGTTGGAAAACATGCCACGAAATTTTTTAAACATACTAAGGGATAATCCTGCAAGCTGGGGGCGGAAAATAAAATCCGCTTACTTTACCAACCACACGAAGCGGCCACAAGGCGCAAAAACGTTCTGCTTCGGTGAAAAAAGAGGCCTGATTGCGTTTAAGTCATCTGAACCTGCGATCCGTCATGGCAGAATGGCGACCAGAGGCCATCAGCACTGCCTTTCCCGATCTCTGCCCGCTTTCTGCCCGACATAAAATCTAACATTTCCGACAGAACGGGCCGGGGTTCAGACGCGGCTAAACATTAAAAAAAACCGCCTATTACCGTCTGTATAACGGCAATTGATTAAATACGGTAACGTTGTGAATACTTTTTCACGTTACTGTTAACCGGAAGCGAAGGGGCAAAAAAATCGCCCTGACCGCCAGCCACACCCAGCGCCGCCAGCGTCTGCCACTCGGCTTTCGTCCGGACGCCGGCAGCAAACACCCGCACACCCGTACTCTTACAGACTTCCAGCAGACTCTGCACGAACAGCTGATTTTCGGTCCGCCGCTCGATGTTGCGCACCAGACCGGCATCCAGCTTGATCACTTCCAGCGGCAACTGCCGTATATAGGCGCTGCTGACCACGGTCAAACCGGCCTGATTCACCGCAATCCGGCAGCCAAAAGCCTTCAGCGCACGGAATACCGGCGCTAACCGGTTGATGTGTTGACAAACATCTGCCTCGGCAAGTTCAAATAAAAATCGTTTTCTTTGCGATTTCGGGCACTGCAGCAGCATGTTCTGCAGCCAGAGTACGAAGGATCGCTGCAGGAGCGAGTTGATCGTCACCGGGATCACCAGCGTCTCTTCGGGCCAGAGTTCAGAGAGCGCCGCGATGCGAGTCATCAGCTGGCGATCCCAGCTCTCCGCCATGCCGAGCTGCTGTACCAGTGGCATATACTCCGCAGCCAGCACCTCTTTATCGCCGTCGAAGATGCGGGTCAGCATGACCCGATGCTGCACCTTGCCTTCAAGGTTGACGGCGGGCTTATGGTAGAGCCGTGGCCCGCCCCGGCTCAGCGTATTCTCCAGCAGCGTCCGCCAGCGTACGCTTCCCCGCCCGGCATCCTGCGGATTACCGGCGCCGTTGGTCCAGTTGTTGCCGCCCAGCAGCGTCGCGCGGCGCGTCGCCATCTCAACATTTTCCATCACCTGCGGCACCGTCTGACCGCTGCACCAGGCGCTGATACCGATATGAATCAGGTCATCCCGATTGACCAGCCGCATCGGCGGCAGAGAGTCCACCGCATTGATCAGCTGATCGGCGATCGCGTTGGCCTCTTTAAGACTGCGATGCGGCAGCAGTACGGCGAAATCGCTGCGGAAATAGCGCGCCAGCAGCGCGCCGGGATAGCGCAGTACAAAGGTGGAGAGCATATTGACGAAGTTAAAGAGGTACTCCTCTGGCAGCCCCGGCTCCAGAGCGTCTCTCAGCGTGTCCAGATCGGGCAGACGGATCATCATCACCACGCCGTGGGTGCCGACATTTTCCTGATCCTCCAGCAGCGTCGCCAGCTGGTTATCGAAGAAGAGCCGGTTATTCAGGCCGGTGCGGCCATCCTGAGCGGCAAAGGTGCGGATCAGCGTGTCGATACGCAGACGCTGTTCGCCCGCCTCCTGCAGATCGGCCAGCAGCACATCCAGTGCGCGGCTGGCCCGGGGCGGCCACTCATCTATTGCGCGCTTCGGCATCACACCGCGCTCCCCGCTGATAATCGCTTCAGCCCGCGCTTCGAGATGCTCCATGCCGCGCCACTGACGCGTAAGCCAGCGATGCATCATCAGCAGCGTCAGGCTCATCACCAGTATGATGGCAAACAGCAGGCTCAGCGTGGAGGTGCCGGTGATCGAACCCAGCCAGGTTTTGGCCGGATCGAGCGTAACGACCCGCAGTGCTAAGCCGGTCTGATGCATCAACGGCACATCGACCTGAATAAACCGGTTAGGCTCATCCTGCAGCATCGGGTTTTCATGTCGGGAGAGGGTGAGAAACGTCTGTCTGCCGTTGTGAAGCAGGATCTGCTCGGCATTCATGACCGGCATCATGCGCACCAGCCAGCGCTGCATCTCTGACGGCGTCTGGGTGAACATCGCCTGATCCACTTCCGTGGCCAGCGCCTGCGCCCGATGTTCAACCCGTTCATGGCTGAACCAGAAAACGCTGAATGCGCAGCCCGCCAGCATCAGTGACATAGCCAGCAGGCTTACAAACGTGATAATCGCCGATAATTTTGTGGTTAGTCGCATCCCTGTGCCTGTCTTACTGGGGTGATAACCGGATCACCCAACCTTGTACCGTCAGCCTGACGAAAACGCGAGCAAAAATAGCATAATTTGCCGCTGTCGACAGCGCCGGGTGGCATGAAGCCGAAGTATATCGTTGTGACAGCGGGGCTGATGTTGATCCGGACACTTTTCAGTGCATTCTCATCGCTAAGCGCAGCCAGGAAATTTCACATTTTTCACGGCGAAACTGGCTGATATCAGCGATAGTCATCATGCTGGTTGATGACATCCTGTCTGGAGAAGCCCATGAAACGCACACCCTATCTGACCGAAGGCGACGTAACGCCGGAAAGCATTTTTAATATGAAGCGCCGTCAGGTGCTGAAAACGCTGGGGCTCAGCGCGGCGGCGATGGGGATGCCGGGCGTGGCAAATGCCGACATTCTCAGCTGGTTTAAAGGCAACGACCGCCCCGCCGCACCCGCAGGCCGGCCGCTGGACTTCACCAGACCCGCGCAATATCAGGCCGACCTCACCCTGACTCCGGCGGATAAAGTGTCCGGCTATAACAACTTCTATGAGTTCGGGCTGGACAAGGCTGACCCGGCGGCCAATGCAGGCACCCTGAAAACGGAACCCTGGAAACTGACCATTGATGGAGAAGTTGCGAAGCCGGTGACCCTGGACATGGATGACATCTTTAAAAAGTTCGCGATGGAGCAGCGAATCTACCGTATGCGCTGCGTGGAGGCCTGGTCGATGGTGGTGCCCTGGATAGGCTTTGAGCTGAATAAACTGCTCTCACTGGCGGAACCCACCAGCAAGGCGCGTTTTGTCGCCTTCCAGACCCTTTACGATCCTGAGCAGATGCCGGGTCAGAAAGACCGCTTTATCGGCGGCGGCCTCAACTATCCCTATGTCGAGGGGCTGCGTCTGGATGAGGCGATGCATCCGCTGACCATACTGACCACCGGCGTCTATGGCAAAGCGCTGCCGCCGCAGAATGGCGCGCCGATTCGGCTGACCGTGCCGTGGAAGTATGGCTTCAAGGGCATCAAATCAATCGTGAAAATTACGCTGACCGCGAATCAGCCGCCGACGACCTGGAATCAGATCGCCGCCGATGAATATGGTTTTTATGCCAATGTGAACCCGCACGTTAACCATCCGCGCTGGTCGCAGGCGACCGAGCGGTTTATCGGTCCGGGCGGCACGCTGAAGGTTGAGCGTCAGCCTACCCTGCTGTTCAACGGCTATGCCGATCAGGTGGCCTCGCTCTACCGTGGCATGGACTTACGGGAGAATTACTAAGTGGTGCGCCTGTCGCTGAAACAGATCACCGCCTTAAAGGTGATTCTGCATCTGGCGGCGTTTCTGCCGCTGGTCTATCTGATCCTTGCCGCGATGCAGGGTGGACTGAGCGCGGACCCGGCCAAAGATATCCAGCACTTTACCGGCCGGATGGCGCTCAAGCTGCTGCTGGGTACACTGCTGGTTTCGCCGCTGGCCCGTTACGGTAAACAGCCGCTGTTAATCCGCACCCGTCGTCTGCTGGGCGTCTGGACATTTGTCTGGGCCTCTCTTCACCTGCTGAGTTACTACCTGCTGGAGCTGGGCATGGATAACCTGCGTCTGCTGGGCAGTGAGCTGATCTCCCGTCCTTATCTGACGCTGGGCATTATCAGCTGGCTGATATTGCTGGCCCTGGCGCTGACCTCGTTTCAGCGTGCGCAGCGCAAACTCGGTAAACGCTGGCAGACCCTGCACAACCTGGTCTATCTGGTCGCTATCCTGGTGCCGATTCACTACATCTGGTCGGTGAAAATCCTCTCTCCCCAGCCACTTATCTACGCACTGCTGGCAGCGATACTGTTAGCCTGGCGTTACAAAAAATTTCTCAAATGGTGGCCCCGCTAGCGCTTCGCCCGTTGTTTTCCGCTGCTGTTTTCTGATAAAAGATGTGGCCCCCAGGCCACATCCGATCATCTTCGCAGATAAGACCAGTATTTTGCTGCGAAATGACACGAAACGGATATAATGCCCGGCTTTATTGCTCGTCGGGTCTTCTTTTTCATCCTGAAAGGTGACAAATGAAGATTCGCAAGGTATTTTACGCGATGCCTCAATGATTGCGGGAGATGGCAGCACGATGGCGCATAAATTACATATTCTGCTTTTGAACGGACCCAACCTTAACCTGCTGGGAACCCGTGAACCTGAGAAGTATGGTCATACCACGCTGCGTCAGATCGTTGACGATTTGACACAACAGGCAGACCAGCTGAATGTGGAGTTGAGCCACCTGCAAAGCAATGCTGAATTTCAGCTGATTGATCGCATTCATGAGGCCAAAGGCAATGTGGATTACATCATCATTAATCCTGCCGCGTTTACCCATACCAGTGTCGCACTGCGTGATGCCTTGTTAGCGGTAGAAATACCCTTTATCGAGGTTCATCTCTCCAATGTGCATGCCCGCGAGCCCTTCCGTCATCACTCCTATCTTTCTGATGTTTCTGCTGGCGTGATTTGTGGGCTTGGCGCTGACGGCTACACATGGGCTTTACAAACGGCAGTCAAACGCCTGTCTCAAACTAATTAATCAAACTGAGTACGGAACCCCACTCATGGATATTCGTAAAATTAAAAAACTGATCGAACTGGTTGAAGAGTCTGGCATTTCTGAGCTGGAAATCTCTGAAGGTGAAGAGTCCGTTCGCATCAGCCGTGCACCTGCAAATAGCGGTTACCCGATGATGCAGCAGGCTTACGCTGCGCCTGTTCAGCAGCCTGCGCTGGCAACGGCGGTTGCGCCTGTTGCGGCGGTTGCCGAAGCGGCACCGGCTGAGATCAGCGGTCACATCGTGCGTTCACCTATGGTAGGCACCTTCTACCGCACGCCAAGCCCGGACGCGAAAGCCTTTGTGGAAGTCGGTCAGAAAGTGAATGCAGGCGATACCCTGTGCATCGTCGAAGCCATGAAAATGATGAACCAGATCGAAGCAGACAAATCAGGCGTGGTAAAAGCGATCCTGGTTGAGAGCGGTCAGCCGGTCGAATTTGACGAGCCACTGGTTATCATCGAGTAACGGGGCAGATCATGCTGGATAAAATTGTTATTGCTAACCGCGGTGAGATTGCGCTGCGCATTCTGCGTGCCTGTAAAGAACTGGGCATCAAGACTGTTGCGGTACACTCAAGCGCGGATCGTGACCTGAAGCACGTGCTGCTGGCAGACGAAACCGTCTGCATCGGCCCGGCGCAGTCAGTTAAAAGTTACCTCAACATCCCGGCGCTGATCTCTGCTGCAGAGATTACTGGCGCGGTAGCGATTCACCCGGGCTACGGCTTCCTGTCTGAGAATGCCGATTTTGCCGAGCAGGTTGAGCGCTCAGGTTTCATCTTCATCGGTCCGAAAGCCGACACCATTCGCCTGATGGGCGATAAAGTCTCTGCGATCAATGCGATGAAGAAAGCCGGCGTGCCGACCGTACCGGGCTCTGACGGTTCGCTGACGGATGACATGGAAAAGAACCGTGCCTTTGCCAAGCGCATCGGTTATCCGGTCATCATCAAAGCGTCTGGCGGTGGCGGCGGTCGTGGTATGCGCGTCGTGCGCAGCGACAAAGATCTGGAACAATCCATCAACATGACGAAAGCGGAAGCCAAAGCGGCTTTCAACAACGACATGGTGTACATGGAGAAGTATCTGGAGAATCCGCGTCATATCGAGATTCAGGTGCTGGCTGATGGCCAGGGCAACGCGATCTATCTGGGCGAGCGCGACTGCTCCATGCAGCGTCGCCACCAGAAAGTTGTCGAAGAAGCACCAGGCCCGGGCATCACGCCGGAGCTGCGCAGTTTCATCGGCAACCGCTGTGCGAAAGCCTGTATCGAGATCGGCTATCGTGGCGCAGGCACCTTCGAGTTCCTGTATGAAAACGGTGAGTTCTACTTCATTGAAATGAACACCCGTATTCAGGTGGAACACCCGGTGACAGAGATGATCACCGGTGTGGATCTGATCAAAGAGCAGCTGCGTATTGCTGCCGGTCAGCCCCTGTCGATCAAACAGGATGAAGTGGTGATTCGCGGACATGCGGTTGAATGCCGTATCAACGCCGAAGATCCGGTGACCTTCCTGCCAAGCCCGGGTAAAATCACCCGCTTCCACGCGCCAGGCGGTTTTGGCGTGCGCTGGGAGTCGCACATTTACTCAGGCTATACCGTTCCGCCTTATTACGATTCCATGATCGGCAAGCTGATCACCTACGGCGAAACGCGTGACGTGGCTATCGCCCGCATGAAGAATGCGCTGGCGGAACTGATCATCGACGGTATCAAGACCAACGTTGATCTGCAGATGAAAATCATGTCCGATGAGAATTTCCAGCACGGTGGAACCAATATCCACTATCTGGAGAAAAAACTCGGCTTGCACGAGAAGTAATCGCAACGCTGAGTCAGTCAGAGGCCGGGTAATCCGGCCTTTTTCTTTTGCCGCTGGCGTTAAGGTTGAATCATGGATGCTCGTTTTATCCAGGCACATAAAGAGGCGCGCTGGTCTCTCTATCTCACCCTGCTCTGGCTCGCTGCCTGGGGGCTTTCCGCCTGGCTGGGTGGCAGCGAAAGCGGTGTGACCGGACTGCCACGCTGGTTCGAACTCTCCTGCCTGTTTGCTCCCCTGTTGTTCATTTTTCTGTGCTGGCTGATGGTGCGGATGATTTTCCGCGATATGCCGCTGGAGGATAAAAATGAACGGTGAAATTATCCTGCCGTTACTGATCTATCTGGTGCTGATCGCCGCGCTGTCGATCTTTGCCGTGCGTAAAAGGCGTCAGGGCAGTTTTCTGACGGAATATTTTCTTGGCAGCCGCTCGATGGGCGGATTTGTGCTGGCGATGACCCTCACCACCACCTACATCAGCGCCAGCTCGTTTATCGGCGGACCCGGTGCAGCCTACAAATATGGGCTGGGGTGGGTTCTGCTGGCGATGGTACAGGTGCCCGCCGTCTGGCTTTCGCTGGGCGTGCTGGGGAAAAAGTTTGCTATCCTGGCGCGGAAATATAATGCGGTCACGCTGAATGACATGCTCTATGCCCGCTATCAGAGCCCGCTGCTGATCTGGCTGGCGAGCCTGAGCCTGCTGATCGCCTTTATCGGTGCCATGACGGTGCAGTTTATCGGCGGTGCCCGACTGCTCGAAACCGCCGCGGGCATCCCCTATGACAAAGGATTGCTGATCTTTGGCGGCACCATCGCGCTCTATACGGCGTTTGGCGGCTTCCGCGCCAGCGTTCTCAATGACGCGATGCAGGGGATCGTGATGCTGATTGGCACCTTCCTGCTGCTGTTCGCGGTGATCCATCAGGCTGGCGGCCTCAGCATGGCCGTTGAGAAACTGCATGCGATCGATCCTGCGCTGCTGTCGCCGCAGGGGCCTGGCGAGATTATTACGCCAACGTTCCTGAGTTCGTTCATCGTTCTGGTCTGCTTTGGGGTAATTGGCCTGCCCCATACGGCGGTGCGCTGCATCTCATACAAAGACAGCAAGGCCGTGCATCGGGCCATTATTCTGGGCACCATCGTGGTGGTGATCCTGATGCTGGGGATGCATCTGGCCGGTGCGCTGGGCCGCGCGGTTCTGCCGAATCTGACCGTGCCGGATAGCGTAATACCGACCCTGATGATCACCGTTCTGCCTCCGCTGGCGGCCGGTCTGTTTCTGGCTGCGCCGATGGCCGCCATTATGTCGACCATCAATGCTCAGCTGTTGCAGGCGTCGGCTACGCTGATAAAAGATCTCTATCTGCGTGTCGCCCCGCAACATCTGGAGAATGAGCCGCGGCTGCGACGGCTATCTGCCACGATTACCTTTGCACTGGGTATTCTGCTGCTGATTGCGGCATGGAACCCGCCCGATATGATTATCTGGCTAAACCTGCTGGCATTTGGCGGCCTTGAGGCGGTGTTCCTCTGGCCCCTGGTTCTGGGCCTCTACTGGGAGCGCGCCAATGCCGCCGGAGCCATTACCGGCATGGTGGTGGGCGGAGGCTGCTACGCCTTTCTGGCGAGCCTCAACCTGCAGATTCTGGGTTTTCACCCCATCGTGCCCTCACTGATTCTGAGCCTGCTGGCCTTTTTAGTGGGTAACCTGTTTGGACGCGCGACGCACAGGGTCGACGCGCCGCAACATTGACGGAAAGAGAGACGTTATGCCGTGGATTCAAATCAAGATAAACAGCTCAGGTGAACATGCGGAAACGCTGAGCGACGCGCTGATGGAGATCGGTGCCGTTTCCGTGACGTTTCAGGATACCAACGACACGCCGGTTTATGAACCGCTGCCGGGTGAAACGCGCCTGTGGGGCGATACCGATGTCATCGGCCTGTTCGATGCAGAAACAGACATGGCTTTTGTCACCGCCGAACTGGCTCAGCATCCGCTGCTGGGCGCAGGTTTTCGCCATCGGATCGAGCAGATCGAAGACAAAGACTGGGAGCGCGAGTGGATGGAAAACTTCCACCCGATGCGCTTTGGCGAGCGCCTCTGGATCTGCCCAAGCTGGCGCGACGTGCCGGATCCCGATGCCGTCAACGTGATGCTGGATCCTGGCCTGGCGTTTGGCACCGGCACGCATCCCACCACCTCGCTCTGCCTTACCTGGCTTGACGGGCTGGATCTGGCGGGCAAGACCGTGATCGATTTCGGCTGTGGTTCGGGGATCCTGGCGATCGCCGCCCTGAAGCTGGGTGCCGCTCAGGCGATCGGCATTGATATCGATCCGCAGGCAATTCAGGCCAGCCGGGATAATGCTGAGCGCAATGGCGTCGCCGATCGCCTGTCGCTCTATCTGCCCCACCAGCAGCCCGATAATCTGCAGGCGGATGTGGTCGTCGCCAATATCCTGGCAGGCCCGCTGCGCGAGCTGGCGCCGCTGATTAGCGTGTTGCCGAAGGCTGGCGGTCATCTGGGGCTGTCCGGCGTGTTAGAGAGCCAGGCGGAGGGCGTCTGCGAAGCCTACGCCAGCGAATTTGCTCTCGACCCGGTGGCGGTCAAAGAGGAGTGGTGCCGGATTACCGGAATTAAATCCTGATTTCTGCCTGCGTCTGCCTCCGCGGATAGCGCGGTTTCAGGCGCAAAGCGCCGTAACAGCATATTCAACCAGTCCGCAGCGTAAGTTGCGGGCTTTTCTGACCTGAACTGGATGCTTGTATCGTTAATCACGGCATGTGACGTTTATTATCTGGTGAATTGCCGTACTTTTCTGGAAAAACTTTTGTTCACAATTTCAGCATAAATTATTAAGTAACTGATATTTAAGTTTAATTATCAATGCTACCGATCATCACCCGGTTTTCATTGATCTTTCTTGCTGATTGTTCAAAGTTTGGCCTTTCATCTTCCTGCAAAAATGCGTAATATACGCCGCCTTGCAGACACAGTATGGCCATTCTGACTTCATGCGTATTGGAAACCTCCAGCTGAGAAATCGACTGATTGCAGCGCCTATGGCCGGTATTACCGACAGGCCGTTCAGGACGTTGTGTCATGAAATGGGGGCAGGTATGGCAGTTTCTGAGATGTTGTCATCTAACCCCGAAGTCTGGGCAAGCGACAAATCTCGATTACGTATGGTGCACAGTGATGAGCCAGGCATTCGCGCCGTGCAGATTGCCGGTTGCGATCCCAGCGAAATGGCGCAAGCCGCACGCATTAATGTTGAGGCTGGTGCACAGGTCATCGACATTAATATGGGATGCCCTGCCAAGAAGGTTAACCGCAAAATGGCGGGTTCAGCCTTGCTGCAATATCCCGCCGTGGTGGAGTCGATTCTCTCCGCAGTGGTTAATGCAGTGAACGTGCCGGTCACGCTGAAAATTCGTACTGGCTGGGATCCTGAAAACAGGAACTGTGTCGCGATTGCCCAATTGGCTGAACGCTGCGGTATCCAGGCTCTGACGATACATGGCCGCACTCGTGCCTGCCTGTTCAACGGAGAAGCTGAATATGACAGCATTCGGACAGTTAAGCAGAGTGTTTCCATTCCGATTATCGCGAATGGAGACATAACTGACCCGCATAAAGCCAGAGCGGTGCTCGACTATACAGGGGCCGATGCTCTGATGATAGGACGCGCTGCTCAGGGAAGACCGTGGATCTTCCGGGAAATCCAGCATTATCTGGACACTGGGGAGCTGCTTGCCCCGCTGCCACTGGCAGAGGTCAAGCGCTTGCTTGTTTCGCATATACGTGAGCTGCACGACTTTTACGGTTCAGGCAAGGGATACCGTATAGCGCGCAAGCACGTCTCCTGGTACCTGCAGGAGCACGCCCCAAATGACCAGTTTCGGCGCACATTCAACGCCATTGAGGATGCCAGCGAACAGCTGGAGGCGTTGGAGGCATACTTCGAAAATCTTGCGTAACGAAATAAAGAGCTGAAAGAACTATGTTCGAACAACGCGTAAATTCTGACGTACTGACCGTTTCTACCGTTAACTCACAGGATCAGGTAACTCAAAAACCTTTGCGTGATTCGGTTAAACAGGCACTGAAGAACTATTTTGCTCAACTGAATGGTCAGGATGTGAGCGACCTGTATGAGCTGGTTTTGGCTGAAGTCGAGCAGCCTCTGTTGGACATGGTGATGCAGTATACCCGTGGCAACCAGACCCGTGCTGCCCTGATGATGGGTATCAACCGCGGTACGCTGCGTAAGAAACTGAAAAAATACGGCATGAACTGAGTCTGAGTTCAGTCTGTTAATCACGCCAGCCTTCGGGCTGGCGTTTTTATTTGTGCGGTGTCCCACAAAGTCGCGGCACCGGGCGTGAAACAGTTGCCCGCAATATGGTAACTATAGTTGCAGTTTCCGGCGTGATATTTTGCCCCCTCGCCTTTGCCTTTCGTCGCTGCGGTTTTTATTTCTGGTCTGGCTCTCCATCCCTGTCACCTCTGATTGTGTGATTTTCTGCGCATTAAAAAGCAACCGTTCCTCTCCATACATTTCTGCCTGAGTGAACGCTCACACTGCTCTCATATAGTGAAACTATTTGCACTAATTGTGATCGGGTCGACTCGCATTGCTTCCTTTTGGTGCGCGATATTAGCGGAACTTTCTAAGTGCTTCCGATTATTAACCGTTCTTTCAGCCCTGTTCAGGCCTCTGCAAACCTGGCATCAGCTTTGCAGAGTCGTGGATGGCTGACAGCCACAGACAGGAAAAAACGCACAGTAAAGTGCGCAAACATAACAACATAATCCCGCCACACAGGATGCTTTATGAAAAAGATGATGCTCTCTACGCTGATCGCCGTCGCCGCGCTGGCTGGCCTGGCTCAGCAGGCACACGCAGGCACCACACTGGATGCGATCAAGAAAAAAGGATTTGTTCAATGTGGGATCAGTGACGGCTTGCCGGGCTTTTCCTATGCCGACGCCAGTGGCAAGTTCACGGGTATCGATGTGGATGTCTGTCGTGCTGCGGCTGCCGCAGTGTTTGGCGATGCCACCAAAGTGAAATATACCCCGCTGACCGCCAAAGAGCGTTTCACCGCCCTGCAGTCCGGCGAAGTCGATGTGCTGTCACGTAACACCACCTGGACCTCATCGCGCGATGGCGGCATGGGCTTCCTGTTTGCGGGCGTGAACTATTACGACGGTATCGGCTTCCTGACTCACCAGAAAGCCGGTCTGAAAAGTGCGAAAGAGCTGGATGGGGCCACCGTCTGTATCCAGGCGGGCACCGACACCGAGCTGAACGTGGCGGACTTCTTTAAAGCCAACAAAATGCAATATACCCCGGTGACCTTTGACCGCTCCGATGAGTCGGCCAAGGCGCTGGATAGCGGCCGCTGCGACACGCTGGCCTCTGACCAGTCTCAGCTTTATGCACTGCGTATCAAGCTGGGCAAGCCTGACGACTTCATCGTACTGCCCGAAGTGATCTCTAAAGAGCCGCTGGGGCCGCTGGTACGCCGTGGTGATGATGACTGGTTCACCATCGTGAAATGGTCTCTTTACGCCATGCTTAACGCGGAAGAGATGGGCATCTCCTCGAAGAACGTCGATCAGATGGCCGCCAAGCCAACAACGCCGGATATGGCGCACCTGCTGGGCGCAGAGGGTGATTTTGGTAAAGACCTGAAGCTGGATAACAAGTGGGCCTACAACATCATCAAGCAGGTGGGTAACTATCAGGAAAGCTTTGACCGTAACGTGGGTAAAGATAGCGCACTGAAGATCGCTCGCGGTCAGAATGCGTTGTGGAACCAGGGCGGCATTCAGTACGCACCGCCGGTACGTTAACAGACCTCGCCAATCGGGCACCGTATTCTGCGGTGCCCTACCCCAGCTTTCGTTACTGAGGTTTCAACATGTCACAACGCCCAACCGTGAAAAGGGATTTTTCATTTGGTAATCCCACGGTTCGCGCCTGGATTTATCAGCTCATCGCCGTTGTTGCGGTGCTTGGTGTGGTGGGTTATCTGGTGCACAACACCATTATCAACCTCGCCAGTCGCGGCATCACATCGGGATTCGGATTTCTTGAGCGCACGGCCGGTTTCGGCATCGTGCAGCACCTGATTGAGTACACGGAGGGAGATACCTACGCGCGCGTGTTTATGGTCGGATTAACCAACACGCTGCTGGTCTCTGCGCTCTGTATTGTTTTCGCGTCGATTATCGGATTTGCGGTCGGTCTGGCTCGTCTGTCTGACAACTGGCTGCTGCGGAAGCTTTCAAATATCTATATCGAGACCTTCCGTAACATCCCGCCCCTGCTGCAGATCTTCTTCTGGTACTTTGCGGTACTGCGCAACCTGCCCGGCCCGCGCCAGGCACTGAACGCCTTCGATCTGGCCTATGTCAGCAATCGCGGGCTCTACGTGCCGTGGCCGACCTACGCACCGGGCAGCTGGCCGTTTATTATCGCACTGCTTCTGGCGTTAGCCGTGAGCTATGGCCTGTTCCGCTTCAACCGGACGCACCAGCTGAAAACTGGTCAGTTGCGTCGCACATGGCCCGCTGCGGTGGGGATGCTGATCCTCTTCCCGCTGCTGGCCTATATGGGGTTTGGCCCGGCGACGCACTGGGATGTGCCGCAGCTGCGCGGGTTCAACTTCCGGGGTGGCTCGGTCATGATTCCGGAGCTGGCGGCGCTGACGCTGGCACTCTCGATCTATACCTCGTCGTTTATCGCGGAAGTCATCCGATCCGGCATTCAGTCGGTGCCGCATGGTCAGCATGAAGCCGCACGATCGCTGGGCCTGCCGAATCCGGTGACGCTGCGCCAGGTGATTATCCCGCAGGCCATGCGGGTGATTATTCCGCCGCTGACCAGCCAGTACCTGAACATCGTGAAGAACTCCTCTCTGGCCGCCGCCATCGGTTATCCCGATATGGTGTCGCTGTTTGCCGGTTCGGTCCTGAATCAGACCGGCCAGGCTATCGAGACGATCGCGATCACGATGGGCGTTTACCTGATTATCAGCCTGCTGATATCGCTGCTTATGAACCTCTACAACCGCAAGATTGCGCTGGTTGAGCGTTAAGAGAACGGGATCCTTATGTCTGTTACTACACATGAAACGCCCCCCGTCCCGACGACGCTGTTCAGTCGCGCCTGGCTCTGGGCTCGTAAAAATCTGTTTTCAAGCTGGTTTAATACCTTACTGACGCTGCTGTGCCTCTGGGTAATCTGGCATGTCATTCCGCCCGCGCTGAACTGGCTGGTCTTTCAGGCCAACTGGATCGGCTCCACGCGCGCCGATTGCACCAAAGAGGGCGCCTGCTGGGTCTTTATCCATGCGCGATTCGGTCAGTTCATGTATGGGCTCTACCCGCATGAGCTGCGCTGGCGCATTAACCTGGCTCTGGTGATTGGCCTGCTGTCGATTGTGCCGATGTTCGTGAAAAGCCTGCCCTGTCGTGGACGTTACATCGCTGCCTGGGCGGTTATCTATCCGCTGACGGTCTGGTTCCTGCTCTATGGCGGCTACCTGGGGCTGGAGCGGGTCGAAACCCGTCAATGGGGTGGATTAACGCTGACGCTGATCATCGCCTCGGTCGGGATTGCCGGCGCGCTGCCGCTGGGCATCCTGCTGGCGCTGGGTCGTCGTTCACGGATGCCGGTGGTGCGCACGCTGTCGATTATCTTCATCGAGTTCTGGCGTGGCGTTCCGCTGATTACCGTGCTGTTTATGTCATCCGTAATGCTGCCGCTGTTTATGTCGGAAGGAACGACGATCGACAAGCTGGTGCGTGCGCTGGTTGGGGTAATCCTCTTCCAGTCCGCCTATGTGGCTGAAGTGGTTCGCGGCGGCCTTCAGGCGCTGCCTAAAGGGCAGTATGAAGCCGCCGAATCCCTGGCGCTGGGCTACTGGAAGACACAGATGCTGGTGATCCTGCCGCAGGCACTGAAGCTCACGATCCCCGGCCTGGTGAATACCATCATCGCCCTGTTCAAAGATACCAGTCTGGTCATCATTATCGGCCTCTTCGATCTTTTCAGCAGCGTCCAGCAGGCCACGGTCGATCCGGCCTGGCTGGGCATGTCGACCGAAGGCTATGTGTTTGCTGCGCTGGTCTATTGGATTTTCTGTTTTAGCATGTCGCGCTATAGCCAGTATCTGGAAAAGCGCTTTCACACCGGGCGTACACCGCACTGAGGTTTTACATGACTGACTCTATGACACACTCTTCCGACCCGTTGATGATCTCGCTTGAGAACGTGAATAAATGGTACGGGCAGTTCCACGTACTGAAAGACATCAATCTGCAGGTAAAACCCCGCGAACGCATCGTGCTGTGCGGCCCTTCCGGCTCCGGCAAATCGACCACGATTCGCTGCATCAACCATCTGGAAGAGCATCAGCAGGGGCGCATCGTGGTGGATGGCATTCACCTCAACGATGACGTTCGTAATATTGAGCGCGTGCGCACCGAAGTGGGTATGGTCTTCCAGCACTTCAACCTCTTCCCCCATCTGACCGTGTTGCAAAACTGCACCCTGGCACCATCGTGGGTAAGGAAGATTCCAAAGAAGGAAGCGGACGAACTGGCCATGCACTATCTGCAGCGCGTGCGCATCGCTGAACACGCGCATAAATTCCCGGGACAGCTCTCGGGCGGTCAGCAGCAGCGTGTAGCGATTGCCCGCTCGCTCTGTATGAAACCGAAAATTATGCTGTTCGATGAGCCAACGTCGGCGCTGGATCCTGAAATGGTGAAGGAGGTGCTGGATACGATGATTGGCCTGGCTGAGGATGGGATGACGATGCTCTGCGTGACCCATGAGATGGGCTTTGCCCGCACGGTCGCAGACCGGGTGATCTTTATGGATCGGGGTGAGATCGTCGAAGTCGCGCCACCTCAGGAGTTCTTTGCCAATCCAAAATCGGAGCGTACCCGGGCATTCCTGTCGCAGGTTATCCACTGACAGGACGTTCAGACAGTCTGTTAACCCGGCCTGGTGCCGGGTTTTTTATGGCCCGGAATCCCCTGGCCGCTTCGCTAGCCTGGTAGCCGATGCACAGACAGCAGAGCGATGGGGTAACAGACGCCAGAGAGAGTGAAAGGATTATTACGCCACAACGAAAAAAGCCCTTCGCATACGCGAAGGGCTCTCTCTTATTTGATGCCTGGCAGTTCCCTACTCTCGCATGGGGAGACCCCACACTACCATCGGCGCTACGGCGTTTCACTTCTGAGTTCGGCATGGGGTCAGGTGGGACCACCGCGCTACAGCCGCCAGGCAAATTCTTTAATTTACCGAACTCGTGTCTTAACTGGTGCTGATACCCAGAGTCGAACTGGGGACCTCACCCTTACCAAGGGTGCGCTCTACCAACTGAGCCATATCAGCACACTAAATTTGATGCCTGGCAGTTCCCTACTCTCGCATGGGGAGGCCCCACACTACCATCGGCGCTACGGCGTTTCACTTCTGAGTTCGGCATGGGGTCAGGTGGGACCACCGCGCTAAAGCCGCCAGGCAGATTCTGTCTTCCGCGCCGCCCTCGGGGCCGCGCAGATTATCCGGTTCAGGCTGAAAATTGTCTCTCAAAAACGCCTCTGGCGTTGTAAGGTTAAGCCTCACGGGTCATTAGTACCGGTTAGCTCAACGCATCGCTGCGCTTACACACCCGGCCTATCAACGTCGTCGTCTTCAACGTCCCTTCAGGACTCTCAAGGAGTCAGGGAGAACTCATCTCGGGGCAAGTTTCGTGCTTAGATGCTTTCAGCACTTATCTTTTCCGCACTTAGCTACCGGGCAGTGCCATTGGCATGACAACCCGAACACCAGTGGTGCGTTCACTCCGGTCCTCTCGTACTAGGAGCAACCCCCCTCAATTCTCCAGCGCCCACGGCAGATAGGGACCGAACTGTCTCACGACGTTCTAAACCCAGCTCGCGTACCACTTTAAACGGCGAACAGCCGTACCCTTGGGACCTACTTCAGCCCCAGGATGTGATGAGCCGACATCGAGGTGCCAAACACCGCCGTCGATATGAACTCTTGGGCGGTATCAGCCTGTTATCCCCGGAGTACCTTTTATCCGTTGAGCGATGGCCCTTCCATTCAGAACCACCGGATCACTATGACCTGCTTTCGCACCTGCTCGAGCCGTCACTCTCGCAGTCAAGCCAGCTTATGCCATTGCACTAACCTCACGATGTCCGACCGTGATTAGCTGACCTTCGTGCTCCTCCGTTACTCTTTAGGAGGAGACCGCCCCAGTCAAACTACCCACCAGACACTGTCCGCACCCCGGATTACGGGGCCACGTTAGAACATCAAACATTAAAGGGTGGTATTTCAAGGATGGCTCCACGCAGACTGGCGTCCGCGCTTCAAAGCCTCCCACCTATCCTACACATCAAGGCTCAATGTTCAGTGTCAAGCTGTAGTAAAGGTTCACGGGGTCTTTCCGTCTTGCCGCGGGTACACTGCATCTTCACAGCGAGTTCAATTTCACTGAGTCTCGGGTGGAGACAGCCTGGCCATCATTACGCCATTCGTGCAGGTCGGAACTTACCCGACAAGGAATTTCGCTACCTTAGGACCGTTATAGTTACGGCCGCCGTTTACCGGGGCTTCGATCAAGAGCTTCTCCTTACGGATAACCCCATCAATTAACCTTCCGGCACCGGGCAGGCGTCACACCGTATACGTCCACTTTCGTGTTTGCACAGTGCTGTGTTTTTAATAAACAGTTGCAGCCAGCTGGTATCTTCGACTGGCTTCAGCTCCGGGAGCAAGTCCCTTCACCTACGCGCCAGCGTGCCTTCTCCCGAAGTTACGGCACCATTTTGCCTAGTTCCTTCACCCGAGTTCTCTCAAGCGCCTTGGTATTCTCTACCTGACCACCTGTGTCGGTTTGGGGTACGATTCTGTGTTACCTGATGCTTAGAGGCTTTTCCTGGAAGCAGGGCATTTATCACTTCAGCACCGTAGTGCCTCGTCGTCACGCCTCAGCGTTAAAAGAGTCCGGATTTACCTGGACCCTCCGCCTACACGCTTAAACCGGGACAACCGTCGCCCGGCTGATATAGCCTTCTCCGTCCCCCCTTCGCAGTAACACCGAGTACAGGAATATTAACCTGTTTCCCATCGACTACGCCTTTCGGCCTCGCCTTAGGGGTCGACTCACCCTGCTCCGATTAACGTTGAACAGGAACCCTTGGTCTTCCGGCGAGCGGGCTTTTCACCCGCTTTATCGTTACTTATGTCAGCATTCGCACTTCTGATACCTCCAGCATGCCTCACAGCACACCTTCGACGGCTTACAGAACGCTCCCCTACCCAGCAACGCATACGCGCCGCTGCCGCAGCTTCGGTGCATGGTTTAGCCCCGTTACATCTTCCGCGCAGGCCGACTCGACCAGTGAGCTATTACGCTTTCTTTAAATGATGGCTGCTTCTAAGCCAACATCCTGGCTGTCTGTGCCTTCCCACATCGTTTCCCACTTAACCATGACTTTGGGACCTTAGCTGGCGGTCTGGGTTGTTTCCCTCTTCACGACGGACGTTAGCACCCGCCGTGTGTCTCCCGTGATAACATTCTCCGGTATTCGCAGTTTGCATCGGGTTGGTAAGCCGGGATGGCCCCCTAGCCGAAACAGTGCTCTACCCCCGGAGATGAGTTCACGAGGCGCTACCTAAATAGCTTTCGGGGAGAACCAGCTATCTCCCGGTTTGATTGGCCTTTCACCCCCAGCCACAGGTCATCCGCTAATTTTTCAACATTAGTCGGTTCGGTCCTCCAGTTAGTGTTACCCAACCTTCAACCTGCCCATGGCTAGATCACCGGGTTTCGGGTCTATACCCTGCAACTTAACGCCCAGTTAAGACTCGGTTTCCCTGCGGCTCCCCTATACGGTTAACCTTGCTACAGAATATAAGTCGCTGACCCATTATACAAAAGGTACGCAGTCACCCCATAAAAGAGGCTCCCACTGCTTGTACGTACACGGTTTCAGGTTCTGTTTCACTCCCCTCGCCGGGGTTCTTTTCGCCTTTCCCTCACGGTACTGGTTCACTATCGGTCAGTCAGGAGTATTTAGCCTTGGAGGATGGTCCCCCCATATTCAGACAGGATACCACGTGTCCCGCCTTACTCATCGAGCTCACAGACCGTGTGTTTTTGTGTACGGGAGTATCACCCTGTACCCTGCGACTTTCCAGACGCTTCCACTAACACACAGGCTGATTCAGGCTCTGGGCTGCTCCCCGTTCGCTCGCCGCTACTGGGGGAATCTCGGTTGATTTCTTTTCCTCGGGGTACTTAGATGTTTCAGTTCCCCCGGTTCGCCTTGCAGCACTATGTATTCATGCTGCAATGATGCACAGAGTGCACCGGGTTTCCCCATTCGGACATCGACGGCTGTAGCGGTTCATATCACCTTACCGTCGCTTTACGCAGATTAGCACGTCCTTCATCGCCTCTGACTGCCTGGGCATCCACCGTGTACGCTTAGTCGCTTAACCTCACAACCCACAGGCGTTTTTCACGCTGCGGACTGCAAGCATTGAGAGACCCGACCGTATCGCCCTGTCACCCCTTATTACGGAGGGATGACGCGCTACGTCGTTTCAATTTTCAGCTTGTTCCGGATTGTTAAAGAGCAAATATCTCAAACGCGTCTCCGCCGCTTACGCAGCCGAACCGGTTTTGAGATACTGTGGAGACACCTTTCACCTGTCACCAAGCAGGTGGCGTCCCCTAGGGGATTCGAACCCCTGTTGCCGCCGTGAAAGGGCGGAGTCCTAACCGCTAGACGAAGGGGACACGATAGTGTCACGACTTCGCAGCCGTCCTGCTCATTACTTTTTATCAGACAATCTGTGTGAGCACTGCGCGGGAAGGTATCTTAAGGTAAGGAGGTGATCCAACCGCAGGTTCCCCTACGGTTACCTTGTTACGACTTCACCCCAGTCATGAATCACAAAGTGGTAAGCGCCCTCCCGAAGGTTAAGCTACCTACTTCTTTTGCAACCCACTCCCATGGTGTGACGGGCGGTGTGTACAAGGCCCGGGAACGTATTCACCGTGGCATTCTGATCCACGATTACTAGCGATTCCGACTTCACGGAGTCGAGTTGCAGACTCCGATCCGGACTACGACGCACTTTGTGAGGTCCGCTTGCTCTCGCGAGGTCGCTTCTCTTTGTATGCGCCATTGTAGCACGTGTGTAGCCCTACTCGTAAGGGCCATGATGACTTGACGTCATCCCCACCTTCCTCCGGTTTATCACCGGCAGTCTCCTTTGAGTTCCCGACCGAATCGCTGGCAACAAAGGATAAGGGTTGCGCTCGTTGCGGGACTTAACCCAACATTTCACAACACGAGCTGACGACAGCCATGCAGCACCTGTCTCAGCGTTCCCGAAGGCACCGGGGCATCTCTGCCCCGTTCGCTGGATGTCAAGAGTAGGTAAGGTTCTTCGCGTTGCATCGAATTAAACCACATGCTCCACCGCTTGTGCGGGCCCCCGTCAATTCATTTGAGTTTTAACCTTGCGGCCGTACTCCCCAGGCGGTCGACTTAACGCGTTAGCTCCGGAAGCCACTCCTCAAGGGAACAACCTCCAAGTCGACATCGTTTACGGCGTGGACTACCAGGGTATCTAATCCTGTTTGCTCCCCACGCTTTCGCACCTGAGCGTCAGTCTTCGTCCAGGGGGCCGCCTTCGCCACCGGTATTCCTCCAGATCTCTACGCATTTCACCGCTACACCTGGAATTCTACCCCCCTCTACGAGACTCAAGCCTGCCAGTTTCAAATGCAGTTCCCAGGTTAAGCCCGGGGATTTCACATCTGACTTAACAGACCGCCTGCGTGCGCTTTACGCCCAGTAATTCCGATTAACGCTTGCACCCTCCGTATTACCGCGGCTGCTGGCACGGAGTTAGCCGGTGCTTCTTCTGCGGGTAACGTCAATCGGCGCGGTTATTAACCGCACCGCCTTCCTCCCCGCTGAAAGTACTTTACAACCCGAAGGCCTTCTTCATACACGCGGCATGGCTGCATCAGGCTTGCGCCCATTGTGCAATATTCCCCACTGCTGCCTCCCGTAGGAGTCTGGACCGTGTCTCAGTTCCAGTGTGGCTGGTCATCCTCTCAGACCAGCTAGGGATCGTCGCCTAGGTGGGCCATTACCCCGCCTACTAGCTAATCCCATCTGGGTTCATCCGATAGTGAGAGGCCCGAAGGTCCCCCTCTTTGGTCTTGCGACGTTATGCGGTATTAGCCACCGTTTCCAGTGGTTATCCCCCTCTATCGGGCAGATCCCCAGACATTACTCACCCGTCCGCCACTCGTCACCCGAGAGCAAGCTCTCTGTGCTACCGTCCGACTTGCATGTGTTAGGCCTGCCGCCAGCGTTCAATCTGAGCCATGATCAAACTCTTCAATTTAAAGTTTGATTTGCCGGAACAAGTCCAGCGATGCTCATCTGTAAAACGTCATAATGAATTTCATTATGTGTTCACTCGTGAGGCTTAATATTTTTTGCGTCCGGAGACGCTGATATCAATCCTGCGAGTGCCCACACAGATTGTCTGATAAATTGTTAAAGAGCAGTGCGAACAGTGCGTTAGCGTCCTGTCGCGAGGTGGCGTATATTACGCTTTCCTCCTTCAGAGTCAACCTCTTTTTTCAGAAGTTTTCTCCGGCGGCGCAGTCTCCTGTGCCTCTCAGCCCGTTTCCCGTTGCCGGTGTGCCGTGTTGATGGAGGCGCATTATAGGGATCCCGTTTCAGAGCACAACCCTTTTTTTGGATCTTTTTTCTGAATGGTTATAAATGATCCAGATTGATGAGATCGCCAGCGATCCAGGCCAGAATGGGCTTGTCAGCTGGTTGAAATCGCATCAGGCTGAACTGTAAACACGATAAAGGAGAACATAATGAGTTCCGCTCTACGTCCCTATAAACATCTTTTTCCGCAAACCGGTCAGCGCGTCATGGTGGATCCCAGCAGTGTCGTCGTCGGCGATGTGATTATGGAGGATGACGTCAGCATCTGGCCGCTGGTTGCTATCCGGGGTGATGTGAATCAGGTGCGCATTGGCGCCCGCACCAATGTCCAGGATGGCAGTGTTCTGCATGTGACGCACAAATCCGCATCTAATCCACAGGGCTTCCCGCTGATTATTGGCGAGGATGTCACGGTCGGACATAAAGCCATGCTTCACGGCTGCACCATTGGGAATCGTGTGCTGGTTGGTATGGGATCGATTCTGCTCGATGGCGTGATAGTAGAAGAAGAGGTGATGATTGGCGCGGGCAGTCTGGTGCCGCCGGGTAAAAGACTGGAGAGCGGCTATCTCTATCTGGGGAGTCCGGTCAGACAGATCAGGCCGCTGAATGAGAGTGAGAAAGAAGGTTTACGCTATTCCGCTAACAACTACGTTACCTGGAAGGATGACTACCTGGCTGGCGATAACCAGATCCAGCCCTGATCATCAATACGATCCTGACGTATTGCCGCTTCGGCTTCATCTTCCAGATCCCAGCGATGGTGCTGAAACAGCGCCATCGCCTCCCCTTCACCAAAACGCGCCACCAGCGCCGCAGCGCCGATGGCACAGTTCAGCCGCATGCCGTTTACCAGCACCGGGAAACAGACAGCATTCCGTTCCGCGTTATAGGTTTCCTCATCCGGAAACTGGATAGCCTGATTCACGGTTGCATGGCCTGCTTAAGCTGAACGATGACCGGCGCAATTTCCGGCATCACACCGTGCCACAGATAGAAGGCATGGGCGGCCTGGCCAACCAGCATGCCCACGCCATCGGCAAGATGCTGCGCGCCGTGCGCCTGGCACCAGTGCAAAAACGGCGTCAGCCCGCTTTGATAGAACATGTCATAGCAGCGCACCCCGGGATGGATGAGTTCCGCAGGTAAAGGCGGTGTCTTCCCCTCTACGCCGCTTGAGGTGGCATTAATGATTAAGTCGAAGTGCTGATCTGCTAACTGGTCGAAATCAGAGGCGCGGAGGGTGCCATGCTTATTGAACAGGCTGACCAGCTCTTCTGCCCGCGCGGCGGTGCGGTTGACCACCGTCAGTGTGACCCCTGATGAAAGCAGCGGCAGGATGACTCCACGCGCCGCGCCGCCGGCGCCCACCAGCAATACCTTGTCACCGGCAGTGATCATCCCCAGCCGTTCAAGATCGCTTAGCAGGCCAATACCATCCGTATTGTCGCCCTGGATTAGCCCATCGCTGAGTTTCTTCACCGTATTTACCGCGCCGGATAGCGCGGCACGTTCAGTGAGCCGATCGGCAAATTCAAATGCCTGCTGTTTGAAAGGCAACGTCACGTTGGCACCACGTCCGCCCTGTTCAAAAAAAGCCGTCAGCGCCTGAGGAAATCCCTCCATCGGCGCGCAGATACGGCCATAGCGGTGTTCGATGCCCGTCTGTTCAGCGAAAGCCTGATGGATCAGCGGAGATTTACTGTGGTTGATCGGATTACCGAAAACGGCGAAGTGGTCCATACATTAACCCTGACGTATAAGTTCGCCGCTGATGACATCGCGGATTTCGGAAGGATTGAGTCGTCCACCTGTCTTTCCAGACAGCACCGGGAAATGCTCGCCAAACTGGCGCTTCACCTCTTCTGCCGTGCGGCAGGGAGGCAGACCGGTCAGATTTGCGCTGGTCGATACCAGCGGTTTGCCGAATGCCCGGCAAATCGCCTGCACATCCGGATGGTCGCTGACACGGATCGCCAGTGAATCAAACTGTCCGGTAAGCCAGCGCGGCGTCTGAGGCGGAACGGGGACAACGAACGTGACCGGGCCAGGCCAGCATGCAAACATCCGTTCCCGCTGGGTTACAGAGAGTTCGCGCGCGGAGATGTAAGGCTCCAGCTGGCTGTAGTCAGCCGCGATCAGAATCAGCCCCTTCTCTACCGGACGCTGTTTCAGCGCCAGCAGAGCCATAACGGCGGATTCACTGTCAGGGTCACAGCCCAGACCAAATACGGCTTCAGTGGGATAGGCGATGACCGCCTGTCGATTCAGCTGCTCTAAGCAGGTTTCAAGCGAATCGGCGAGGTGTTGATTTTCCATGAACGATCAATTCTCTTCAGTAATGGCTTTGCCACAACGCTTACTGGCGCAGAAGCGTTTCACGCCCTGCGCCGTCTTTTTCTCAACTAACAGCGGATACTGGCAATAAGGACAGACTCCGGCAACGGGGGTCAGGTTTACGACAAACTGGCAGGCCGGATAGCGATCGCAGGAGTGAAACGTTTTGCCATAGCGGGAGCGGCGCTGAACCAGGTGGCCTTCATGACACTGCGGACAGGCCAGCGTGGTTTCATCCGGCTTGTCGATGGTTTCCGTATATCCGCATTCCGGATAGTGGCTGCAGCCAATGAACATGCCAAAACGCCCCTGCCGCAGCACTTTATCTGCGCCGCATTCAGGACAGGGATGCCCTTCCAGCACTTTGACCACATGGCCATCGGCCTGACTTTTTAAAGGACGAATGTAGTCGCACGCCGGATAGTTCGCACAGCCCAGGAAAGGACCATGTTTACCGGAGCGGATAACCAGTTCTGCCCCGCAAGCGGGGCAGGGATCCTGTTTAGGCACCGTGAAAAGTGCAGCTTTACTCATAGCGATCAATGCATGAAAGGAAATTTAGTGCAGCATACCGTCATTGACGTCGAATAACAGTTCTTCCATCTGCTGATAGGCGTTCTCACATCCCGGGATGTTGAACAGCACCATCAGCACCACCCATTTCAGATCTTCCAGGTCGAACTCTGAAGTGTCCAGCGCCATGACGCGTTCGATAACCATTTCACGGGTTTCCAGATTCAGCACCTGAATCTGCTCCAGGAAGAGCAGGAAACCGCGGCTGTCGGCATCTAAACGCTTGCTCTCTTCATCAGTGTAGATGCGCATAGAGAGCGGATCATTCGTCATTAAAACTGGCGCCACCAGTCCTTCCTGGTAATCCGCCAGTCTTTCCAGCCAGTTCAGCGCACTGTAGATATCTTCACGATGGAACCCGGCATCCGTCAGGTCGTCTGTCAATCTGTCCTGATCAACACCCATTTCTGCTTCGTTGTGGATATATGTTTCAAACAAATACATCAGTACGTCGAACATGGCATGCCCTCCTCAATCGGACATAGCCGCCGGGTACAGCTGCGATCCATCCTGCTAACTCCAGTTCCAGCAACTGAGCTGAGATAACTGGCACAGATTGGCCGGCACGTTCAGCGACAACGTCAACAGGTGTAACCTCATCACCTACGTTAGCCAACACATCAGCAAATGGCAATGGAGCAGCGTCACTCATCTCAGAATAAATTTCACTGGTCTGGATCTGCGGCAGCCAGTTAAGTGCGCTGGCCAGGTCTTCCAGGATGTTATTGGGGTGGGCCACCAGTAGCGCTCCCTGCTGGATCAGCCAGTTTACGCCTTCACTGAGCGGGTTGCCGAGCGCGCCCGGCAACGCGTAGACGTTGCGGTTCTGCTCCAGCGCATAACGGGCCGTCACCAGCGAGCCACTCCTGAGCGTTGCTTCTGCCACCAGCACGCCATGACTCAGGCCACTGATGATGCGATTACGGCGCGGGAAGTGATGCGGATGCGGGAGCGCCGTCAGCGGAAACTCTGAGACGACAGCCCCGCCCTGCTCAACAATCTCAGCGGCCAGCCGGGCATGATTTTTGGGATAGAGCCGCTGCAGGCCACTGCCTAACACCGCCACCGTTTTTCCGCCCGCGCTCAGCGCGGCCCGATGGGCCACACCATCGATCCCCCGCGCCAGCCCGCTGGTGATAGTCAGACCGCTGAGCGACAGGTGCCGGGTAAACCAGTCACACCAGTACCGGCCATTCTGAGACCCGTTCCGGCTCCCCACCACAGCTAGCTGAGGCGTACTCAGCGCGCCAGGATCACCATTAATATAAAGCAGCGGCGGAAAGTGACGGGTTTCTCTGAGACGAAGAGGATAGGCCGGGTCCAGCGCACTCACCAGATGATGGGACGGGCTCTGTGCCAGCCAGGTGCAGACCCCGGCAATCGTCTGTTCGCTGACGCCATCATATTGACGGCGCTGATTCGTATCTAACCCAGCCCGAATCAGAGGCGCAGGGTCTGCTGCACCGGCTTCGGTTTTCTGCACCGCATCAACCCAGCGTTTCCCTGTCATTCCACTCACGGCCGCCAGCCGCATATAGTGCGCTAATCTCTCCATCTTCGGCTCCCTGAACACCCCGGCTTCCTGCCGCACAATGCTGTCAATCAGGTCCCGAAAAGTCTACAATATGGGGTAGTAATCTTTTCATAACCGAATACAGATCTGGATATTTATGTCAGTTTTGCAGGTATTACATTTCCCTGACGAGCGCCTGCGCAAAGTCGCCGCGCCCGTTAAAGAAGTTAACGCAGACATTCAGCGTATCGTTGATGATATGTTCGATACGATGTATGCCGAAGAAGGTATTGGTCTGGCGGCAACGCAGGTCGATATTCATCAGCGCATTATCGTGATTGATGTCTCTGAAAGTCGCGAAGAGCGTTTAGTGCTGATCAACCCTGAGCTGCTGGAAAAAAGCGGTGAAACCGGTATCGAAGAGGGTTGCCTCTCTATTCCGGAACAGCGTGCTTTTGTTCCGCGCGCCGAGCGGGTGAAGGTCCGTGCGCTGGATCGCGACGGTAAAAGTTTCGAACTGGAAGCCAGCGAGTTACTGGCTATCTGTATCCAGCATGAGATCGATCATCTGGAAGGCAAGCTGTTTATCGATTATCTGTCGCCGCTGAAGCGTCAACGGATCAAAACGAAGTTAGAGAAGCTGGCGCGTCAGAACGCCCAGGCTTCCTGAGACCTTAAGAAGGGATAAACGTGTCTGCCCCGCTAAAAATCATCTTTGCCGGCACACCTGACTTTGCAGCGCGTCATCTTGACGCGCTGCTTGCTTCTGAACATCAGGTTATCGGCGTATTCACCCAGCCCGACCGCCCTGCGGGTCGCGGTAACAAATTAACGCCTGGCCCGGTCAAAACGCTGGCCCTCGCGCATGACATTCCGGTCTTTCAGCCTAAATCTCTGCGACCTGAAGAGAATCAGCAGCTGGTCGCTGATCTGCAGGCCGATGTGATGGTGGTCGTGGCCTATGGCCTGATTCTGCCGAAAGCCGTGCTTGATATGCCCCGCCTGGGCTGTATCAACGTGCATGGCTCGCTGCTGCCTCGCTGGCGCGGCGCGGCGCCGATTCAGCGCGCGCTCTGGGCGGGCGACAGCGAAACCGGCGTGACCATCATGCAGATGGATGTGGGTCTGGATACCGGCGATATGCTCTATAAACTTGCCTGTCCGATTACCGCTCAGGACACCAGCGCCACGCTCTATGATCGGCTGGCCGGACTCGGGCCGCAGGGGTTGCTGGAGACGCTGACCTTACTGAATACGCAGCAGGCTTCCCCGGAGAAGCAGGATGAGGCGCAGGTCAGCTACGCGGAAAAGCTCAGCAAAGAAGAGGCCCGTCTGGACTGGACCCTCTCTGCAGAGCAGCTTGAACGCTGTATTCGCGCGTTTAATCCCTGGCCGATGAGCTTCTTTACTGTCGGCGATCAACCGGTAAAAGTCTGGCAGGCAAGCGTTCTGCCGCACGTCGACCGTTCGCCAGGCGAAATCATCAGTGCCGATAAGCATGGCATCCGGATCGCGACGACGCAGGGTGTTCTGAACCTGCTGCAGTTACAGCCTGCCGGTAAAAAACCGATGTCGGCTCAGGATCTTCTCAACTCGCGCCGGGAATGGTTTGAACCTGGAACCCTTCTGGACTGACTCTCTGGCCCGGTGACTCGCCGGGCTTTTTGTTTGATGACAAAACCCTATGACGAAATCAATTAACCTGCGTAGCCTCTCCGCTCAACTCATTGAGCGCGTCGTCGACAAAGGTGAATCCCTGAATACCGCCCTGCCTGCCGCCCAGAAAAAACTCTCCGATAAAGACAGTGCCCTGGTGCAGGAGATCTGTTTCGGCGTCCTGCGCACCTTGCCGCAGCTGGAAGCCCTGATCGGCAAACTGATGGAACGCCCGCTGACCGGTAAACAGCGGGTTCTGCACTATCTGATCATGGTCGGGCTGTATCAGCTGGAGTATACCCGTGTCCCTGCCCATGCCGCACTGGCAGAAACCGTGGCGGGTGCCGAGGCCCTGAAGCGTACCAGTCTGAAAGGCGTGCTGAATGGCGTACTGCGCCAGTTCCAGCGCCAGCGGGAAACGCTGCTGGCCAGCATTCAGGAAGGCCCGCAGCGCTATCTGCATCCGGGCTGGCTGCTGAAACGCCTGCAGCACGCCTGGCCGACGCAGTGGCAGCAGATTGTGGAGGCGAATAATCAGCGTCCGCCGATGTGGCTGCGTGTCAACCGTCAGCACCAGGATCGCGACGCCTGGCTCGCGTTGCTGGCCGAAAGCGGCCGCAGTGCGCAGCCCGCTGACGACGTGCCGGATGCGCTGCGGCTCGATGCCCCGGCGCCGGTCAGCCAGTTACCCGGCTTCGGACAGGGCTGGGTGACCGTGCAGGATCTATCTGCGCAGCGCTGCGCCCAGCTGCTTGAGCCGCGGAATGGCGAACAGATTCTGGATTTGTGCGCGGCGCCCGGCGGTAAAACCACCCATATTCTTGAAATCGCGCCCAAAGCCAGCGTGCTGGCGGTCGACGTGGATGCGCAGCGCCTGAAGCGGGTTCATGAGAATCTGACACGACTGGGCATGAACGCCGAGGTGAAACAGGGTGACGGACGGACGCCACAACAGTGGTGCGGCGATCGTCAGTTTGATCGTATCCTGCTGGATGCCCCCTGCTCCGCTACCGGCGTTATCCGCCGTCATCCCGACATCAAATGGCTGCGCCGGGATCGGGATATCGCCGAGCTGGCCGCGCTTCAGCGCGAAATTCTGGACGCTATCTGGCCCCATCTGAAACCTGGCGGTACGCTAATCTATGCCACCTGTTCTATCCTGCCCGAAGAGAATCATCAGCAGATAGACGCTTTTCTCCAGCGTCAGCCTGATGCCCGGGCCGAACCGCTGCAGGGTGCGCCCGCGAACGGGCTACAGGTTTTCCCACAGGCCGAAGGCGGAGATGGTTTCTTCTACGCGAAGCTGATAAAGAAATCGGGTACAAACTGAGATGAGTATTGATAAGCGATGAAAATAATCATTCTGGGTGCAGGACAGGTTGGCGGCACGCTGGCAGAAAATCTGGTGGGCGAGAATAACGATATCACGGTGGTTGATACCGACGCGTCGCGCCTGCGCCATCTGCAGGATAAGTTCGATCTTCGCGTGGTGCAGGGTCATGGTTCCCATCCACGCATCCTGCGTGAGGCAGGCGCCGAAGATGCCGACATGCTGGTTGCCGTCACAAACTCCGACGAAACCAACATGATTGCCTGTCAGATCGCCTATTCGCTTTTCAATACGCCTAATCGTATCGCCCGTATTCGCGCTGCCGACTATCTGCGTGACGCAGATAAGCTGTTTATCCCTGAAGCGGTGCCTATCGATCATCTGATCTCACCTGAGCAGCTGGTGATCGAAAATATCTATCGTCTGATCCAGTATCCCGGCGCACTGCAGGTGGTAAACTTTGCGGAGGGGAAAGTCAGCCTGGCCGTGGTCAAGGCTTACTATGGCGGACCGCTGGTCGGCAATCCGCTGTCGATCATGCGTGAACATATGCCGCATATTGATACGCGCGTCGCCGCTATCTTCCGTCAGGATCGCCCTATCCGCCCGCAGGGCTCTACCATCGTCGAAGCCGGCGATGAGATCTTCTTCATCGCGGCCAGCCAGAACATTCGTGCGGTGATGAGTGAAATGCAGCGGCTGGAGAAACCCTACAAGCGCATTATGCTGGTCGGTGGCGGCAATATCGGGTTTGGTCTGGCGCAGCGACTGGAAAAACACTACAGCGTGAAGCTGATTGAACGGAACCCTCAGCGGGCCGCCGAGCTGGCAGAACATCTGCAGGACACGGTGGTCTTCTATGGCGACGCGTCAGATCAGGAGCTGCTGGCAGAAGAGCATGTCGAACAGGTCGATCTCTTTATCGCCGTCACCAATGATGATGAAGCCAATATTATGTCAGCGATGCTGGCGAAGAAGATGGGCGCGAAGAAGGTGATGGTGCTGATTCAGCGCCGCGCCTATGTCGATCTGGTTCAGGGCAGCGTGATTGATATTGCGATTTCACCTCAGCAGGCGACCATTTCTGCCCTGCTGGGACATGTGCGCAAAGCCGATATCGTGGGTGTCTCTTCATTACGACGCGGTATCGCAGAGGCGATCGAAGCAATAGCGCATGGCGATGAATCGACTTCACGCGTAGTGGGTCGCTCAATTGATGATATCAAGCTGCCGCCGGGCACCATTATCGGCGCGGTGGTTCGCGGCGACGACGTGATGATCGCCAACGATAACCTGCGCATCGAACAGGGCGACCATGTCATCATGTTCCTGACCGACAAAAAATTTGTCTCCGATGTGGAACGCCTGTTCCAGCCCAGTCCGTTCTTCCTCTGACTTTCATCAGTACAGGCTCACCCAATCAGCGGTAACTAAAACTGCCGCTTAATTCGCTGTGCAGATGGCAAAACCAGTCAGGTTTGTTAGACTTTATGACATTGGCTTGGGCAAGGAGATAAGTATGAGTTTAATCAAAGAGTTTCGTGAGTTTGCAATGCGCGGCAATGTGATAGATCTGGCCGTCGGTGTCATCATTGGTGCGGCTTTCGGTAAGATCGTTTCATCACTGGTCGCCAACATCATCATGCCGCCGCTGGGCTTACTGATTGGTGGGGTCGATTTTAAATCTTTCCAGTGGGTGCTTAAGCCTGCAACCGGCGACGCGCCAGCCGTGGTCATGCAGTATGGTATCTTCCTGCAGACGATCTTCGATTTTGTGATCATCGCGTTTGCGATCTTTATGGCTATCAAACTGATGAACCGTCTGTATAAGAAAAAAGAAGTTGAGAAGCCGGTTGCTAAGCCGTCGAATGAAGAAGTGCTGCTGACTGAAATCCGCGACCTGCTGAAACAGCAGAATACCCGCGTATAGTCTCTGAGCCGTCAGAACTTATCTGACGCTTTTAGCAGAAGGGCAGTGATAAGACGCTTTCTTATCACTGCCCTCCCATCCATTCCCCTTGTTGTGTTTTTCCTTCCGCTTAAAACTTCCTTTACCCTTTTGCTTCTGCTCCACGCGCTGCCTGAAGAGCGGGTCGTGTAACAGAGCCTGAATTGCGTTATCGCGAATCTGCCCTTTGGTATGCTGATATTTACTCATGACGCCTCCTGTTGAGATAGAGTGATACTTTATGCTTTTGCAGCAAAATAACAATACGCTTATTTATCCTGTGCCCCGCCGCGCTCCAGCGCTTCCAGAATTGAGCACGAAACGCTACTGTGACTGTCACCGCAGCAGGCATCGGAAAGGTGCCGAAGCGAACGCTGCATCGTTTCTAATTCTGCGATCATTTCAGCCACTTCACTGAGCCGCTTTTCGACGATCGCTTTCGACTCCTGACAGGTATGATGCGCGGGATCGACCCGGATCGAGAGAAGCTCTCTGATGGCTTCCAGGCTGAACCCCAGTTTGCGGCCATAGCGGATAAACTTCAGACGCTGAAGGTCGCCCTCGTTGTAGAGCCGAAAACCGCCCTCCGTCCGGCCATCATGATCCATCATCTGCTGCTTTTCATAGAAGCGGATGGTGTCTGGCGTGACCTCAGCCAGCTTCGCTAACTGCCCGATGCGAAACATTTACTCCTCCTCGCGGAAACGCTGCTCAATCGCCGTGGAATAGGATCCGTGCAGAAAATCAGTACTCATGCCCGCCTGACGCAGTCTCAGCTCCAGTATCTGCAGCCGATGACAGTGATCCTGATAGTGACGATCGTCCGGATCGAGCTGACGGATCAGATCGTTCACCTCCACGGCCTCGCGTCTCAGCTCAAGCTCGGGCGGCAGAAAGCCTGCATTTTTCAGTAACCGGTAGCCCGCTCTTAATTCTGGCGGAACATGACTGTCATCATCCAGCTGCAGCGGCTTACCGGCGCCGGGAAGATTACTCAGCTCGCCTTTTTGCAGTGCTGCTCTGATATGCTGTTCAGCAAGTTCGTCAACCAGCCACATAGCCGACTCCTCTGAAGTTAATTGCGCTGCTTCTAAAATAGTAAATTTCAGGCAATAAAAAACCCGCCGAAGCGGGTTTTTTACGTTGCTGCAGATTACTCTGCGGCTGCTTCTGCTTGAGCTTCTGGACGATCAACCAGCTCGATGTAAGCCATCGGAGCGTTGTCACCAGCACGGAAGCCACACTTCAGAATGCGAGTGTAACCACCGGCACGGCTCGCGAAACGCGGGCCCAGCTCGTTAAACAGTTTTGCCACGATCTCGTTATCACGAGTACGGGCGAATGCCAGACGACGATTAGCTACGCTGTCGGTCTTGGCAAGAGTAATCAGCGGCTCAACTACGCGACGCAGTTCTTTGGCTTTCGGCAGAGTCGTTTTGATGATCTCGTGACGAACCAGAGAACCGGCCATGTTGCGGAACATAGCCTGACGATGGCTGCTGTTGCGGTTCAGTTGACGACCACTCTTACGATGGCGCATGACCTTATCCTTCTCAGTGAAACCTTAACCTGTGATCTGATTATTCATCAGCAATGCTTGCTGGCGGCCAGTTCTCAAGGCGCATGCCCAGAGAAAGACCACGCGAAGCCAGCACATCTTTAATCTCAGTAAGAGATTTTTTACCAAGGTTAGGCGTTTTAAGCAGCTCAACCTCGGTACGCTGTACCAGATCACCGATGTAGTGGATAGCTTCTGCCTTGAGGCAGTTAGCAGAGCGGACAGTCAATTCCAGATCGTCAACAGGGCGCAGCAGGATCGGATCGAATTCTGGTTTCTCTTCTTTCACTTCCGGCTGACGTACATCACGTAAGTCAACGAAAGCTTCAAGTTGTTCTGCCAGAATGGTTGCCGCACGACGAATCGCCTCTTCAGGATCGATTGTGCCGTTGGTTTCCATTTCGATGACCAGCTTGTCCAGGTCGGTGCGCTGCTCAACACGTGCTGCTTCAACATTGTAGGCGATACGGTCTACAGGGCTGTAGCAAGCGTCAACGAGCAGACGGCCGATTGGGCGCTCATCTTCTTCCGAATGAATTCGGGCAGAAGCCGGTACATAGCCACGACCACGCTGAACTTTGATACGCATGCTGATAGCAGCGTTCTCATCGGTCAGATGGCAAATGACATGCTGAGGCTTGACGATTTCGACATCACCATCATGGGTAATGTCGGCTGCAGTCACAGGGCCAATGCCAGATTTATTCAGGGTCAGAATAACTTCATCTTTACCCTGAACTCTTACCGCCAGCCCTTTCAGGTTGAGCAGGATTTCCAGGATATCTTCCTGTACGCCCTCTTTGGTGCTGTACTCATGAAGTACACCATCAATTTCAACCTCGGTCACCGCGCAACCCGGCATGGATGAAAGCAGAATACGGCGCAGTGCGTTACCAAGAGTATGGCCAAAGCCACGCTCTAAAGGCTCAAGGGTCACCTTGGCGTGCGTCGAACTCACTTGCTCGATATCTACCAGGCGCGGTTTTAGAAACTCTGTCACAGAACCCTGCATTGTGTCCTCTCTTTGGTACTAAGCTTTACTTGGAGTAAAGCTCGACGATCAGGTGTTCGTTAATGTCCGCAGACAGATCAGTACGTTCAGGAATACGCTTGAACACACCTTCCATCTTAGTCGCATCAACTTCCAGCCAGGTTGGCTTTTCACGCTGCTCAGCCAGCTCCAGAGCGGCCTTCACGCGAGATTGCTTTTTGGCTTTCTCACGGATGCTAACGACATCATTCGGAGATACCTGATAAGAAGCGATGTTAACAACGCGACCATTTACCAGAACAGACTTATGGCTTACCAGCTGACGTGCTTCTGCACGAGTGGCACCAAAGCCCATACGATAAACGACGTTGTCCAGACGACCTTCCAGCAGAGCCAACAGGTTTTCACCGGTGTTGCCTTTCAGACGAGCTGCTTCTTTGTAGTAGTTACGGAACTGACGCTCCAGCACGCCGTAGATACGACGAACTTTCTGCTTTTCACGTAACTGACCGCCGTAATCAGACAGACGCGGTTTACGCGCACCATGCTGACCAGGGGCTTGTTCAATCTTACACTTGGAATCGATCGCGCGAACGCCAGACTTAAGGAATAAGTCAGTGCCCTCACGACGGCTCAGCTTGAGCTTAGGACCCAAATATCTTGCCATTTTCTTTCTCCAACTATCCTAAAAAACGGGCGTTATACGCGACGTTTTTTCGGCGGACGACAACCGTTATGAGGGATAGGAGTCACATCAGTAATATTAGTGATGCGGAAACCAGCGGCGTTCAAAGCACGAATAGTAGATTCGCGACCTGGACCCGGACCCTTTACCATAACTTCCAGATTCTTAATTCCGTAATCTTTTACCGCTTCTGCACAGCGCTCTGCAGCGACCTGGGCAGCAAACGGAGTGGATTTACGTGAACCGCGGAAACCGGAACCACCGGCGGTTGCCCAACCCAGTGCGTTACCCTGACGATCGGTAATGGTAACGATGGTGTTGTTAAAAGAAGCATGGACATGAGCCACGCCATCTGAGACTTGTTTTCTTACACGCTTACGTGCACGAACTGGTGCCTTTGCCATTATTTACTCACCCCGATTATTTCTTGATCGGTTTACGCGGACCCTTACGGGTACGTGCGTTGGTCTTGGTACGCTGACCGCGAACCGGAAGACCACGACGATGGCGCAAACCACGGTAGCAACCAAGGTCCATAAGACGCTTGATGCTCAGGGTGATTTCACGGCGCAGATCACCTTCAACAACGAATTTCGCAACTGCATCACGCAGCTGATCAATTTGTTCTTCAGACAGCTCACTGATCTTAACATTTTCAGCAATACCCGTTGAAGCGCAGATGGCTTTTGAACGAGTTTTGCCGATACCGAAGATCGAAGTTAATGCGATAACGGTATGTTTTTGATCAGGAATGTTAATGCCTGCTATACGGGCCACTATGCACTCCTATAATTAAATAAGCACGTCCCATGCTGAAAAGCCCGTTTTCAGGATACTCAAATGGAAACGCACTGACATACAAAAGATTGGCTGGCTAATCTAGCCAGCTCAACCCGACTTTGCAAGAAAAATATGTGACAAAATCAGCCTTGGCGCTGTTTATGCTTTGGCTCGGCGCTGCAGATCACACGTACGACACCGTCGCGACGAATGATTTTGCAGTTACGACATAATCTCTTGACGGAAGCACGAACTTTCATTTTTACTCTCCGTAACTTCTCAACCAACTGAATTAACGGCCGTAGCCTTTCAGGTTAGCTTTCTTCAGTGCCGACTCGTACTGACTTGACATCATCAGAGTTTGCACTTGAGCCATAAAGTCCATGATGACGACAACTACAATAAGCAGTGAAGTACCGCCAAAGTAGAAGGGAACCTTCATCGCATCACGCATGAACTCCGGGATAAGGCAGATAAAAGTAATGTACAGCGCGCCGATTAAGGTCAAACGCGTCATGACTTTATCAATATACTTCGCCGTTTGCTCTCCCGGACGAATTCCCGGTACGAATGCACCAGACTTCTTCAGGTTATCTGCTGTTTCACGTGGGTTGAAAACCAACGCCGTATAGAAGAAACAGAAGAAGATGATTGCAGTCGCATAGAGTAGCACATAAAGCGGCTGTCCTGGCTGCAAATACAGCGAAATTGTTGTCAGCCAGTTCCAACCGGTACCGCCCCCAAACCACGATGCAATCGTTGCCGGGAACAGAATAATGCTGGAAGCAAAGATGGCTGGAATAACACCCGCCATGTTCACTTTCAACGGTAAATGTGTGCTCTGTGCAGCGTAAACGCGACGACCCTGCTGACGTTTTGCGTAGTTCACCACAATGCGGCGTTGACCACGTTCAACGAAGATAACAAAGAAGGTCACTGCGAATACGAGTACTGCAACCAACAGCAACAAGAGGAAGTGCAGGTCGCCTTGCCGCGCTTGCTCGATGGTATGGCCAATGGCCGGCGGAAGACCCGCAACAATACCCGCGAAGATAATGATCGAAATACCGTTACCGATACCTCGTTCAGTAATCTGTTCGCCCAGCCACATCAGGAACATGGTTCCTGAGACCAGACTTACAACAGCGGTAAAGTAGAAGGCAAAGCCTGGATTCATAACCAGACCTTGCATTCCTGGCATATTCGGCAGACCGGTAGCAATACCGATCGACTGGAATATGGCCAATACCAACGTACCGTATCGGGTGTACTGGCTAATCTTACGACGGCCAGCCTCCCCTTCTTTCTTAATTTCCGCTAACGCTGGATGCACCACCGTTAATAACTGGATAATAATCGATGCCGAAATATACGGCATGATACCCAGTGCGAAAATAGAAGCACGGCTGAGAGCACCACCAGAGAACATGTTAAACATTTCAATGATGGTGCCACGCTGTTGCTCAAGCAGTTTGGCAAGTACAGTGGCATCAATACCAGGGATTGGAATGAAAGAGCCAATTCGGAAGACAATCAGTGCGCCGATAACAAACAGAAGTCTGCGTTTCAGCTCACCAAAGCCGCCTTTGGCGCTTTGAAAATCTAATCCCGGTTGTTTAGCCATCTGCTACTTATTCCTCGATTTTACCGCCAGCAGCTTCGATTGCAGCACGAGCACCTTTGGTGACACGCAGACCGCGAACCGTTACCGGTGTAGAAACTTCACCAGACAGAATTACTTTAACGAATTCAATCTGAACACCGACAATGTTGGCTGCTTTCAGCGCGTTCAGGTCGACGATACCGCCTTCAACTTTCGCCAGATCAGACAGACGAATCTCTGTCGTGATCATTGCTTTGCGAGAGGTGAAACCGAACTTCGGCAGACGACGGTACAGCGGCATCTGACCACCTTCGAAACCGCGACGTACGCCACCGCCAGAACGAGAGTTCTGACCTTTGTGACCACGACCACCGGTTTTTCCGAGGCCAGAACCGATACCACGACCCAGACGCTTGGTAGCGTGCTTAGACCCTTCGGCCGGAGACAGAGTATTTAAACGCATCTCTTACTCCTCCACTTTAACCATATAGGAAACCGCGTTAACCATACCGCGTACTGCAGGCGTGTCTTCACGCTCAACGGTGTGGCCAATACGACGCAGACCCAGGCCAACCAGAGTGGCTTTATGCTTAGGCAAACGGCCAATAGCACTGCGGGTTTGAGTGATTTTAATAGTCTTAGCCATCGTGATTACCCCAGAATTTCTTCAACGGATTTACCACGCTTAGCAGCGACCATTTCCGGAGATTTCATATTGCCCAGGCCGTCGATAGTTGCACGAACCACGTTAATCGGGTTAGTAGAACCATAGGCTTTTGCCAGAACGTTATGAACTCCAGCGACTTCCAGAACGGCGCGCATTGCACCACCGGCGATGATACCGGTACCTTCTGAAGCCGGCTGCATGAACACGCGGGAACCCGTGTGTGCACCTTTAACAGGGTGCTGCAGGGTGCCGTTGGTCAGCGCGACGTTAACCATGTTGCGACGGGCTTTCTCCATCGCTTTCTGGATCGCTGCTGGAACTTCACGCGCTTTACCGTAACCAAAACCTACGCGACCGTTGCCATCGCCTACCACAGTCAGTGCTGTGAAGGAGAAGATACGACCACCTTTAACAGTTTTAGAAACACGGTTTACCGCGATCAATTTTTCCTGCAGTTCGCCAGCTTGTTTCTCGATGTGTGCCATCTTAGACCTCTACCTTAGAACTGAAGGCCAGCTTCACGGGCAGCATCTGCCAGTGCCTGGACGCGACCATGATATTGGAAACCGGAACGGTCGAAAGAAACACCAGTGATGCCTTTTTCGATTGCGCGTTCTGCGATAGCTTTACCTACTGCAGCTGCGGCTTCTTTATTGCCGGTATACTTCAGTTGTTCAGTGATAGCTTTTTCTACAGTAGAAGCAGCGACCAGAACTTCGGAACCGTTCGGGGCGATTACCTGTGCGTAAATATGACGCGGGGTACGATGTACCACCAGGCGAGTAGCACCCAGCTCTTTGAGCTTGCGACGTGCACGGGTCGCACGACGGATACGAGCAGATTTCTTATCCATAGTGTTACCTTACTTCTTCTTAGCCTCTTTGGTACGCACGACTTCGTCGGCGTAACGGACACCCTTGCCTTTGTAAGGCTCAGGACGACGGTAGGCGCGCAGGTCCGCTGCAACCTGACCAATCAGCTGCTTATCAGCGCCTTTCAGCACGATCTCAGTCTGAGTAGGACATTCTGCAGTGATTCCCGCGGGCAGCTGGTGATCGACTGGATGAGAAAAGCCCAGAGACAGGTTAACCACGTTGCCTTTGATGGCCGCACGATAACCTACACCAACCAGCTGCAGCTTCTTAGTGAAGCCTTCGGTAACACCGATAACCATTGCGTTCAGCAGCGCGCGAGAAGTACCCGCCTGCGCCCAGCCGTCAACGAAACCTTCGCGCGGAGCGAAAGTCAGAGCGTTGTCAGCATGCTTAACTTCAACAGCATCATTGATAGTACGAGTCAGCTCGCCGTTTTTACCTTTAATCGAAATTACCTGACCGTTGAGTTTTACCTCTACGCCGGCAGGAACAACGACAGGTGCTTTAGCAACACGAGACATATGTATCCTCCGATTACGCTACGTAGCAGATAATTTCGCCACCAAGACCAGCCTGGCGCGCTGCACGATCAGTCATGACACCTTTGGATGTAGAAACTACAGCGATGCCCATACCAGCCATTACCTTTGGCAGCTCATCTTTTTTCTTATAGATGCGCAGGCCAGGACGGCTTACTCGCTGAATGCTTTCTACAACAGCTTTACCCTGGAAATACTTAAGAGTCAGTTCCAGTTCCAGCTTGATGTCGCCTTCGATTTTGAAATCTTCAATATATCCTTCTTCCTTCAGAACGTTGGCAATTGCCAATTTCAGCTTGGAGGAAGGCATGGTGACCGCAACTTTGTTCGCGGCCTGACCGTTACGGATACGGGTCAGCATATCCGCGATCGGATCTTGCATGCTCATCTGTGTTACTCCCGTGATTCAATTGGTGACAATTACCAGCTAGCCTTTTTCAGACCCGGAATTTCACCGCGCATGGCGGCTTCGCGGACCTTGATACGGCTCAACCCAAACTTCCGCAGGAAACCGTGCGGACGACCTGTTTGACGGCAGCGGTTACGCTGACGTGAAGGGCTGGAATCACGCGGCAGACTCTGCAGCTTCAGAACAGCATCCCAACGATCTTCGTCGGAAGCGTTCACATCAGAGATGATCGCTTTCAGTTCAGCGCGTTTAGCGAAGAATTTGTCTGCTAATTTCGCACGCTTAACTTCGCGTGCTTTCATAGATTGCTTAGCCATTAAGTAACCCTACCTTACTTACGGAACGGGAAGTCAAAGGCAGCCAGCAGAGCACGGCCTTCATCATCAGATTTCGCAGTAGTGGTAATGGTGATATCCAAACCACGAACGCGATCGACTTTGTCGTAGTCGATTTCTGGGAAGATGATCTGTTCACGTACACCCATGCTGTAGTTGCCACGGCCATCGAATGACTTAGCGGACAAGCCACGGAAGTCACGGATACGTGGAACAGCAATGGTGACCAGACGCTCAAAGAACTCCCACATGCGCTCGCCACGCAGAGTTACTTTACAGCCGATCGGATAGCCCTGACGGATTTTGAAGCCTGCAACTGATTTGCGTGCTTTGGTGACCAGCGGTTTTTGACCGGAGATTGCTGCCAGGTCAGCTGCTGCGTTATCCAGCAGTTTCTTGTCAGCGATCGCTTCACCAACACCCATGTTCAGGGTGATCTTCTCGACCCGAGGGACTTGCATGACAGAATTGTAGCCAAACTCTGTCATGAGTTTCTGGACTACTTCGTCTTTGTAGTAATCATGCAGTTTCGCCATCGTACTACTCCAAATTACTTGATAGTTTCGCTATTAGACTTGAAGAAACGGACTTTTTTGCCGTCTTCGAATCTAAAGCCTACACGGTCAGCCTTACCAGTTGCCGCGTTGAACAGTGCAACGTTAGAAACCTGAATAGCAGCTTCTTTTTCAACGATGCCACCTGGCTGGTTCAGAGCCGGAACCGGCTTCTGATGTTTCTTCACCAGGTTGATACCTTCAACGATGACCTTACCAGAAGACAGGACATTCTTAACTTTACCGCGCTTACCTTTATCTTTACCGGTCAACACGATAACTTCGTCATTACGACGGATTTTAGCTGCCATTGTTCGCTCCTTAGAGTACTTCTGGTGCCAGAGAGATAATTTTCATGAACTTTTCAGTACGAAGTTCACGAGTTACCGGCCCAAAAATACGCGTACCGATAGGCTGCTCACTGTTATTGTTCAGAATAACGCATGCATTACCATCGAAGCGAATGACAGAACCGTCCGGGCGACGAACACCCTTCCTGGTGCGCACCACTACCGCCTTCAGGACATCACCTTTCTTCACTTTACCACGCGGAATTGCTTCCTTGATGGTAACTTTGATGATGTCACCGACGCCTGCGTAGCGACGGTGCGAGCCACCCAGAACCTTGATACACATTACGCGACGTGCACCGGAGTTGTCGGCGACGTTCAGCATAGTCTGTTCTTGGATCATTTTAGTGCTCCGCTAATGTCAACTACTACTTCGGGACCTAAACCTCAGGTCGTTAGAAAGCCCCATAATTGAGGGCGCGGCATTGTAACACCGGTTCTCACAGATGGGTAGAAAAAATAAACGGCTCTCAATCGAGCCGCTGATTTTCCCTGATGACAGGGAGGGCGTATTCTAGGGAATAGTGCGAACAGTAGCAAATGTAATCTGCCTTATTTTTCGTCGATCTCTGAATAAAGTCCATTACAGGTGCCGCCCGTCTCTTTTTCAGCCAGTGCGTTATGCTGAGGCTTCGCTAACGGCCATACAATTACTGCCCGTTGTTCGTCTGGCTCCTGACTTATCCGCTGATCATGCTGTAAGTGAGTGGTCAGAGGGTTCTGCGTCTGCCCTGCCCCGCCACCCTGGTGTGCAGATGCCTGTTCCGCTGCTGGCTGACCTCAGCCTGTCTCTGAAAGAGTATTCTGTGGCCGCACGTTCTGCGCCCCTGTGGATAGGGGGCAGACGGGCCCTGACAGAGAACGACATGTTGCAGAGCTCTGTCGCCTGCCGGGTGTGCTGGCTGGCGCCGGCACCTGAGCGGTGTATCTCTCTAGCCACACGCACCGATGTTGTACCGAAGAAGCGGTAGCGCTGCAGTGCACAGATAAGCCGTTACCGCGTGTTGTGCGGTGTGCTGCCAGCGTTCCGCACCTGCAGCGTCGCGCTGTATAGCGCAACCTTATTATCACAAACTGCGTAACCCGCATCTGGCAAGCCTGCACGCGTGGAAACCGTTTCCAGCACAAGGTAGCGGCACGCTATCCTGGGCCTCTTTTGAGAGTGCGCGTGCCCGTCCGATAGGCCTCCTTACAGCGCGCAGTCCTGAGATGCAGGCAAAAAAAAACCCCCTGCCGAAGCAGAGGGTTTCTCAGAAAAAACGGTTCCTGTTACAGAACAGCTTTCTCGATTACGCGAACCAGGGTCCAGGATTTGGTCTTGGACAGTGGACGGCATTCGCGGATTTCTACCACGTCACCAATTCCACATTCATTGTTCTCGTCATGGATGTGCAGCTTAGTCGTACGCTTGATGAATTTGCCGTAGATCGGGTGTTTCACGAAACGTTCGATAGCAACAACTGCAGATTTCTGCATTTTGTCACTTACTACACGACCCTGCAGAGTACGGATTTTATCGGTCATTACGAACCCGCCTTCTCAGTCAGTAAAGTCTTAACGCGTGCAACATCACGGCGAACCTGTTTCAGCAGATGAGTCTGCTGCAGTTGGCCAGATGCTGCCTGCATGCGCAGGTTAAATTGCTCACGCAGCAGATTAAGCAGCTCAGTGTTCAGCTCTTCAACGCTTTTTTCACGCAGCTCAGTTGCTTTCATTACATCACCGTCTTAGTTACAAAGGTGGTTTTGATAGGCAGTTTTGCTGCTGCCAGCTTGAATGCTTCACGGGCCAGCTCTTCTGGTACGCCGTCCATTTCATACAGGACTTTACCAGGCTGGATCAGGGCAACCCAATACTCTACGTTACCCTTACCTTTACCCATACGCACTTCCAGCGGCTTCTCGGTGATCGGTTTGTCCGGGAATACTCGGATCCAGATCTTACCTTGACGCTTAACTGCACGGGTCATAGCACGACGTGCTGCTTCGATCTGACGAGCAGTCAGACGACCACGGCCAACAGCTTTCAGACCGAAAGTACCGAAGCTGACATCCGTACCCGCAGCCAGACCGCGGTTACGGCCTTTATGCACTTTACGGAATTTCGTACGCTTTGGTTGTAACATCAGCGACTCTCCTTACTTACGGCCTTTACGCTGCTGCTTTTTAGGTTGAGCAGCCGGTTCCGGTTGTTCAACAGCAGCCATACCACCCAGGATCTCACCTTTGAAGATCCATACCTTAACGCCGATTACACCATAAGTGGTGTGCGCTTCAGAGGTGTTGTAGTCAATGTCAGCACGCAGAGTGTGCAATGGCACGCGACCTTCACGGTACCATTCGGTACGTGCGATCTCAGCGCCACCCAGACGGCCGCTAACTTCAACTTTAATACCCTTCGCGCCAAGACGCATGGCGTTCTGAACTGCACGCTTCATAGCACGACGGAACATCACACGACGCTCCAGCTGTGAAGTGATGCTGTCAGCTACCAGTTTCGCGTCCAGTTCCGGCTTGCGGACTTCGGCGATATTGATCTGTGCAGGAACGCCAGCGATTTTCGCGACGACCGTGCGCAGTTTTTCGACATCTTCACCTTTCTTACCGATAACGATGCCCGGACGAGCGGTGTGAATAGTCACACGGATGCTCTTCGCTGGACGCTCGATAACGATACGAGAGACAGACGCTTTAGCCAGTTCTTTAGTCAGGAACTGACGTACTTTAAAATCGCTGTCCAGGTTGTCAGCGAATTCGTTGGTGTTCGCAAACCAGGTAGAGTTCCATGGTTTTACAATACCCAGGCGAATACCATTAGGATGTACTTTCTGACCCATTGCTAGTCTCCAGAGTCTCAGCGATCGGACACAACCACAGTAATGTGGCTGGTGCGCTTCAGGATGCGATCTGCACGACCTTTGGCACGCGGCATAATGCGTTTCATGGTCGGACCTTCATCAACGAAAATTTTCGTGATTTTCAGATCGTCGATATCAGCGCCATCGTTGTGTTCGGCGTTAGCAATGGCAGATTCCAGAACTTTCTTGACCAGTACAGCCGCTTTCTTGTTGGTGTAGGTCAAAATGTCCAGAGCCTGCGACACTTTCTTACCGCGAATCAGGTCAGCAACAAGGCGAACCTTCTGAGCAGAAGAACGAGCGTGGCGATGTTGAGCAATAGTTTCCATCTCTTCCTCCTACTTATTTCTTCTTGGCTTTTTTATCAGCCGCGTGACCGCGATAAGTACGTGTCGGCGCGAATTCACCCAGTTTGTGACCAACCATTTCGTCGGAAACAAAGACAGGAACGTGCTGACGACCATTATGGACAGCGATGGTCAAACCGATCATGTTAGGAAAGATCGTTGAACGACGGGACCAAGTGCGCAAAGGCTTCTTGTCACCGCTTTCCACCGCTTTCTCTACCTTCTTCAGCAAGTGCAGGTCAATAAAAGGACCTTTCTTGAGAGAACGTGGCATGGCTTATCCTCTAATATTATTTGCTACGGCGACGTACGATAAATTTATCGGTACGCTTGTTGCTACGGGTCTTCTTACCTTTGGTCTGAACGCCCCACGGTGAAACCGGGTGCTTACCAAAGTTACGACCTTCACCACCACCGTGCGGGTGATCAACTGGGTTCATCGCGGTACCACGAACGGTCGGACGAACACCACGCCAACGGGCTGCACCAGCTTTACCCAGAACGCGGAGCATGTGCTCAGCATTACCGACTTCGCCCAGTGTTGCGCGGCAGTCAGACTCGACTTTACGCATTTCACCTGAACGCAGACGCAGGGTAACGTAAGAACCTTCACGCGCAACGATCTGCACGTAAGCACCGGCTGAGCGAGCAATCTGACCGCCTTTGCCTGGTTTCATTTCTACGTTATGCACGGTTGAACCCACCGGGATGTTACGCATCGGCAGAGTGTTACCTGCTTTGATCGCAGCATCAACGCCAGATTGGATCTGGTCGCCGGCTTTCAGGCCTTTAGGGGCCAGGATGTAACGGCGCTCGCCGTCTTTGTACAGAACCAGTGCGATGTTCGCAGAGCGGTTCGGATCGTACTCAAGACGTTCAACAACTGCCGGGATACCGTCTTTGTTGCGTTTGAAGTCAACAATACGATAAGCCTGCTTGTGACCACCACCGATGTGACGGGTAGTGATACGACCATTGTTGTTACGGCCACCGGATTTGCTGTTTTTTTCTACCAGCGGGGCAAATGGTTTGCCCTTGTGCAGCTCCGCGTTTACCACTTTAACTACATGGCGACGACCCGGAGATGTCGGTTTACATTTAACAACTGCCATTGTCTTTCTCCTCCGACTTACTCAGCGCCGCCAGCGAAGTCCAGATTCTGGCCTTCTTTCAGGGTGACGTAAGCTTTTTTCCAGTCGCTACGACGACCGATACGCTGTCCTTGACGCTTAACTTTGCCCTTAACTACCAGGGTGTTTACGTCTTTAACTTCTACTTCGAACAGTTTCTCAACAGCAGCAACGATCTCTGCTTTGGTCGCGTCATTAGCAACTTTGAGAACGATGGTATTGGTTTTTTCCATCGCGCTAGATGCTTTTTCAGATACGTGCGGCGCGCGCAGTACTTTCAGCAGACGTTCTTCACGGATCATGCCAGCATCTCCTCAACTTGCTTAACTGCGTCAGCAGTCATAACGACTTTGTCGAAGGCGATCAGGCTAACTGGGTCGATACCTGATGCATCACGCACGTCAACCTTGTACAGGTTACGGGCAGCCAGGAACAGATTCTCATCCAGTTCACCGGTGATGATCAGCACGTCTTCCAGCGCCATGTCTTTCAGTTTCTGTACCAGCAGCTTGGTTTTCGGTGCTTCGACAGCAAATGATTCGACAACGATCAGACGATCTTGACGTACCAGCTCGGACAGGATGCTTTTCAGCGCGCCGCGGTACATCTTTTTGTTAACTTTTTGACTGTGGTCCTGCGGCTTCGCAGCAAAGGTCACGCCACCTGAACGCCAGATTGGGCTCTTTACAGAACCTGAACGCGCACGGCCGGTGCCTTTCTGACGCCAAGGCTTTTTGCCTGAACCAGTTACTTCGGCGCGAGTTTTCTGCGCACGAGTACCCTGACGGGCGCCTGATGCGTAAGCAACTACAACCTGGTGAACCAGCGCTTCGTTGAAATCACGACCGAAGGTAGTTTCGGAAACAGTCAGCGCGCTCTGCGCGTCTTTCAATACTAATTCCATTGCTATCCCCTTACGCCTTCACAGCTGGTTTAACAATCAGGTCGCTACCGGTAGCACCGGGAACTGCACCTTTAACCAGCAGCAGGTTGCGCTCAGCGTCAACACGTACTACGTCCAGACTCTGAACGGTTACGCGCTCATTACCCAGCTGACCTGCCATTTTCTTGCCTTTGAACACTTTGCCCGGAGTCTGGTTCTGACCGATAGAACCCGGAACGCGGTGAGACAAGGAGTTACCGTGAGTCGCGTCCTGGGTACGGAAGTTCCAGCGCTTAACGGTACCAGCGAAACCTTTACCTTTAGAGGTACCGGTTACGTCAACTTTCTTAACTTCAGCGAAAATCTCAACGCTGATGCTCTGACCTACAGAATATTCTTCACCTTCAGCGGTGCGGAATTCCCACAGACCACGGCCAGCTTCAACGCCAGCTTTAGCAAAATGACCAGCTTCAGGTTTGGTCACACGGTTTGCTTTTTTAGCACCGGTGGTAACCTGAATTGCCTGGTAACCATCGTTTTCCAGGCCTTTGACCTGAGTAACGCGGTTCGCTTCAACTTCGATTACGGTGACGGGGATAGAAACGCCATCTTCAGTGAAGATGCGGGTCATGCCCACTTTTTTACCGACTAAACCAATCATTGTTTCAACCTCTCAATCGCTCGATGACCTGATTAACCCAGGCTGATCTGCACGTCAACACCGGCAGCCAGATCCAGACGCATCAGAGCATCAACGGTTTTTTCAGTTGGCTCAACGATGTCTACCAGACGCTTGTGAGTGCGAATTTCGTACTGATCACGCGCATCTTTGTTGACGTGCGGAGAGATCAGAACAGTAAAACGCTCTTTGCGGGTTGGCAGCGGGATTGGACCACGAACCTGCGCACCAGTGCGCTTGGCGGTCTCAACGATTTCCGCGGTTGATTGATCGATCAGACGATGATCAAACGCTTTAAGACGGATACGGATTCTTTGGTTCTGCATGAGACCAGAGCTCCAAACTTTTTATAGACGAAAAAAATTACTACTCGAACCCATTACGATTGATGGGAGAGTGTAATCGTTCAGCATATAACTCCCCAATTGGGAGTATTGTCAGGCGGCCCAAATTTCAGCCGTCTGCGATTCTGCTCGAATCGCGCCTGCAATATCTGCAGGCCCGCGCATTATACGTAAATCTGTTCAGGAAGCAACCCGTGTTGTGGTTTTCACAGGTAAATAGTGGCGCGCAGCTGTGATGCGACTCGCATGGTGCTGTTGCCTGACAGAGAACGCCGCTCTCTGGTTGCGGGCTGCTCTCCATTGCGGCGGATTCGCTGATGACGCAGACCACGTTGCCGGTGAAACTCTGCCTGTCTCTATTACCCGGAGCCTTATTATGGTCGCTGTTGTTATCACCTGGCTGGCTGCGCTTGCAGGCGGAGGCGCACTGGGCAGCTTCCTGTCGCTGGCCTGCGCCCGCTTTTCCCCTGCCCTCTCACCGGCGCAGTGGTTTGCCGCAATGTGCTCTCCCGCCTCACGCAGCGACTGCTGCCAGAGACGCCTGTTATGGCGCGATACCCTGCCCCTGGTAAGCTGGCCAGCGTTGAGAGGACGCTGCCGCGTCTGTCAGCAACCGTTCGACGCAGGCAGTTTTCTCACCGAGTGGCTGTTCGCCCTGCTCTGTCTGCTGCTTCTGCAAAGCGTTGATAGCCATGCAGAGAGGCTTTACCTGATCGCGGCCGCCAGCCTCCTGTTTCTGCTGGCAGCCATCGATCGCCGCCACTACTTTCTGCCGGACCCGCTTAACTACCTGCTGCTCTGGCTGGGCATACTCCATGCAGCACTGACTGGCCGCGAAACGGCGGCTATCTATGGCGCGGTGGCGGGCTACTGTTCGCTGTGGCTGCTCGCATGGGGCTATCGCAGAGTGCGGGACGTGGAGGGACTAGGCTACGGCGATATCAAGCTGTTTGCTGCGCTGGGCGCCTGCTGTGGCTGGCAGGCCTTACCCGGTATCGCGCTGGGCGCCACCTTGCTGGCGCTGGCGGCAATGATGTCAGCGCTGTGGCGTGGGTTAAGACCGGGTGACAGTCCGCTGCCGTTTGGTCCTTTTCTGGCCATTGCAGGCTGGGTCACCCTTGTGCTTCAGACCCGGTTCACTCTTCTTTAATCTGAGCCTGCAGGTAGTTCTGGATGCCCATCATCCGGATCAGCTCCAGTTCGGTTTCAAGCCAGTCGATGTGATGCTCCTCATCGGCCAGGATCTCAATCATCATGTCACGGCTGACATAGTCGTGCACTTTGTCAGCGTAGGCGATCGCCTCACGGAGATCCTTCGCGCCTTCCAGTTCCAGGCTCAGGTCTGAGCGGAGCATCTCCTCGACGTCTTCGCCGATACGAAGCCGCCCCAGATCCTGAAGGTTCGGGATCCCCTCCAGAAAAAGAATGCGCTCGATATATTTATCGGCATGCTTCATCTCGTCGATCGATTCGTGATACTCCACGTCGTTCAGACGGGTCAGCCCCCAGTTTTTAAACATGCGCGCATGGAGAAAATACTGATTGATGGCAACCAGTTCATTTCCCAGCAGTTTATTCAGATGAGTGATGATTTTGATATCGCCCTTCATTGTTAACCCTCCGCGTCTGGTTTATTAGAGCGTAGATGCGGTTAAAAAGAAGTCAAAAAACCGTGACAGAAACTGTGGGTATTGCCACAGCAGAGAGAGGTCAGGCGATCTCTTTATAGAGCGGGGCGTGCTGCATTTCAGCATCCATGATTTCCCGCGCAGCGCGGATGCACTTGCCGCACTGTTTGCCTACGGGCACAAACTGACGCAGCTGCTGGATAGATTTGGGCTGGTAGCGACGCACGACTTCACGGAGGGTTTTATCACTGATGGCATTACACAGGCAGACGTACATTGTTTCATCACTCGGGTACATTTTATGCACAGTGTAAATGCGAATCGTTTTTATTTCAAACCCACCCTTAGCAGGGTTATCCCGGATGTCGGGCAAAAAAAAAGAGCACCGAAGTGCTCTTTTTTTATGTTGCAGTGGCCGTTTGCACGACCACAGCAGATATCACAATTAAGCGATAACTTTAGCAACAACACCCGCGCCAACGGTACGGCCGCCTTCGCGGATTGCGAAGCGCAGACCTTCGTCCATAGCGATTGGGTGGATCAGGGTAACAACCATTTTGATGTTGTCGCCTGGCATAACCATTTCAACGCCTTCTGGCAGCTCTACTGAACCGGTCACGTCAGTGGTACGGAAGTAGAACTGTGGACGGTAGCCCTTGAAGAACGGAGTATGGCGGCCACCTTCGTCTTTAGACAGAACGTAAACTTCTGACTCGAACTGGGTGTGTGGCTTGATGGTGCCTGGCTTAGCCAGAACCTGACCACGCTGGATGTCTTCACGCTTGATACCGCGCAGCAGAACACCACAGTTTTCGCCTGCCTGACCCTGGTCCAGCAGCTTACGGAACATCTCAACACCGGTACAGGTTGATTTCGCAGTATCTTTGATACCAACGATTTCAACTTCGTCGCCGACTTTAACGATGCCGCGCTCAACACGACCGGTAACAACGGTACCACGGCCAGAGATTGAGAAGACGTCTTCGATTGGCAGCAGGAACGGCATGTCGATCGCACGCTGTGGTTCTGGAATGTAGTTATCCAGGTGTTCAGCCAGCTCGATGATTTTAGCTTCCCACTCTGCTTCGCCTTCCAGCGCTTTCAGCGCAGAACCGCGAACGATTGGGGTGTCGTCGCCTGGGAAGTCATAAGCTGACAGCAGGTCACGAACTTCCATCTCAACCAGTTCCAGCAGCTCTTCATCATCAACCATGTCACACTTGTTCAGGAACACGATGATGTAAGGAACGCCAACCTGACGACCCAGCAGGATGTGCTCACGGGTCTGTGGCATCGGGCCATCAGTCGCAGCAACAACCAGGATCGCGCCGTCCATCTGCGCAGCACCGGTGATCATGTTTTTCACATAGTCGGCGTGGCCTGGGCAGTCAACGTGTGCGTAGTGACGAGTCGGGGTTTCATACTCAACGTGTGACGTGTTGATGGTGATACCACGCGCTTTCTCTTCTGGTGCGTTATCGATCTGATCGAATGCACGCGCCTGGCCGCCGTAAGTTTTAGACAGTACGGTGGTGATAGCTGCAGTCAGGGTGGTTTTACCGTGGTCGACGTGACCGATGGTGCCCACGTTTACGTGCAGTTTGTTACGCTGAAATTGCTCTTTCGCCATGGCGATAATTCCTTACGTTGTGCCTTCACCCTCGGGTGAAGGCATCAGTTCAAATTTAAACCGTAGCTTATTTGCCACGAGCTTCAATAACGGCCTGCGCTACGTTGTTCGGCGCATCGTCATACTTCAGGAACTCCATGGAGTAAGAAGCACGACCTTTGGTCAGAGAACGCAGCTGAGTTGCGTATCCGAACATTTCAGACAACGGAACTTCAGCGTGAATCTGAACGCCAGTAGCGTTAGATTCCTGCCCTTTGAGCATACCACGACGACGGCTAAGGTCACCGATGACATCACCCGTGTTCTCTTCCGGCGTTTCAACTTCAACCTTCATGATAGGCTCAAGCAGAACAGGTGTCGCTTGTTTAAAGCCTTGTTTAAAGGCAATAGACGCGGCCAGTTTAAACGCCAGTTCTGAGGAGTCGACATCATGGTAAGAACCGAAGTGCAGACGCACGCCCAGATCCACAACCGGATAACCAGCCAGAGGGCCTGATTTCAGCTGCTCCTGGATACCTTTGTCAACCGCAGGGATGTATTCACCAGGAATCACACCACCTTTGATGTCGTTGATGAATTCGTAACCTTTCGGGTTCGAACCTGGCTCCAGTGGGTACATGTCAATCACAACATGACCATACTGACCACGACCACCAGACTGCTTGGCGTGTTTACCTTCAACATCGGTAACTTTGGTGCGAATCGCTTCACGGTAAGCAACCTGTGGTTTACCCACGTTTGCTTCAACGTTGAACTCACGCTTCATGCGGTCAACGATGATGTCGAGGTGCAATTCACCCATACCTGCGATGATGGTCTGGTTAGATTCTTCATCAGTCCATACGCGGAATGATGGGTCTTCTTTTGCCAGACGGCCCAGAGCCAGACCCATTTTTTCCTGGTCAGCTTTGGTTTTTGGTTCCACGGCGATAGAGATTACCGGCTCCGGGAACTCCATGCGCTCAAGGATGATGACGTTGTCTGGGTCACACAGGGTATCACCAGTGGTCACATCTTTCAGGCCGATCGCAGCTGCGATATCACCCGCACGGACTTCTTTGATTTCTTCACGTTTGTTAGCGTGCATCTGAACGATACGGCCCAGACGCTCACGGTTTGACTTAACCGGGTTAAATACGGTGTCACCGGTGTTAACAACACCAGAGTAAACGCGGAAGAAGGTCAGGTTACCTACAAACGGGTCGGTAGCGATTTTGAACGCCAGTGCAGCGAACGGCTCGTTGTCGTCAGAGTGACGAACAGCCGGCGTGTCTTTACCGTCGTCCAGCATACCGTTGATCGCGGTAACGTCAGTTGGTGCTGGCAGATATTCAACCACGGCATCCAGCATCGCCTGAACACCTTTGTTCTTAAATGCAGAACCACAGGTTACCAGGATGATTTCGTTGTTCAGAACACGCTTACGCAGAGAAGCTTTGATCTCTTCTTCAGTCAGTTCTTCACCACCGAAGAATTTCTCCATCAGCTCGTCAGAGCCTTCAGCAGCGGCTTCAACCAGCTTCGCACGCCATTCTTCAGCCAGTTCCTGCATATCAGCTGGGATATCTTCGTAGTCGAAGGTTACGCCCTGATCGGCGTCGTTCCAGTTGATTGCTTTCATTTTCACCAGGTCAACAACACCGGTGAATTTCTCTTCTGCGCCGATAGCCAGCTGCAGAGGAACTGGTGTTGCACCCAGACGAACTTCCATCTGGTTAACAACTTTCAGGAAGTTAGCACCCATGCGGTCCATTTTGTTAACGAACGCAATGCGTGGAACTTTATATTTGTTAGCCTGACGCCATACGGTCTCAGACTGTGGCTGAACGCCACCAACTGCACAGTAAACCATTACCGCGCCATCAAGCACACGCATAGAACGTTCAACTTCGATGGTGAAGTCAACGTGTCCAGGGGTGTCGATGATGTTGATGTGGTGTGGTTCAAACTGCTTAGCCATACCAGACCAGTAACAGGTGGTCGCAGCGGACGTGATGGTAATACCACGTTCCTGTTCCTGCTCCATCCAGTCCATGGTTGCTGCGCCGTCGTGTACTTCACCAATTTTGTGGTTTACACCGGTGTAGAACAGAACGCGTTCGGTAGTGGTAGTCTTACCGGCGTCGATGTGCGCACTGATACCGATGTTACGGTAGCGAGCAATGGGTGTTTTACGAGCCATTTGATTCCTCTGATTCTCGGACGTTCAAGGTAAGTCGACCCCAGCGGGTTGGCTATCTGAGCGCCCGCTGGTTTAACAACTACGTGGTTATTACCAACGGTAGTGAGCGAACGCCTTGTTGGCTTCTGCCATGCGGTGAACGTCTTCACGTTTCTTAACTGCAGTACCTTTGTTCTCTGCAGCATCAGAAAGTTCGTTCGCCAGGCGAAGAGCCATTGATTTATCACCGCGTTTACGAGCAGCATCTACGATCCAGCGCATTGCCAGGGCATTACGACGAACCGGACGGACTTCAACAGGAACCTGATAAGTAGAACCACCAACGCGACGTGACTTAACTTCGACAGTCGGACGCACGTTTTCCAGGGCTACTTCAAAAGCTTCCAGAGAGTTTTTACCTGAACGCTGAGCCAGGGTCTCAAGCGCGGTATAAACGATAGATTCTGCAGTAGATTTTTTACCATCTACCATCAGGATATTTACAAATTTGGCCAGCAGCTCTGATCCGAACTTAGGATCTGGCAGAATTTTACGCTGACCAATGACGCGACGACGTGGCATGGAAATACTCCGTTGTTAATTCAGGATTGTCCAAAACTCTATGAGTTTATTTTGACATTTAATTTAAAACGTTTGGCCTTACTTAACGGAGAACCATTAAGCCTTTGGCTTCTTCACGCCGTACTTGGAGCGAGCCTGCTTACGGTCTTTAACACCTGAGCAGTCCAGCGCGCCACGAACGGTGTGGTAACGCACACCTGGCAGGTCTTTTACACGACCGCCACGGATCAGGATCACGGAGTGTTCCTGCAGGTTGTGACCTTCACCACCAATGTAGGAGGTGACTTCAAAACCGTTGGTCAAACGCACACGGCAGACTTTACGCAGTGCGGAGTTTGGTTTCTTAGGAGTGGTGGTGTACACACGAGTACAAACGCCACGTTTTTGCGGGCAAGCTTCCAGCGCCGGCACGTTGCTCTTTGCAACTTTGCGGACGCGTGGTTTGCGAACCAGCTGGTTAACTGTTGCCATTAAATAGCTCCTGGATTTGCTTTTGCTTCGTAAACACGTAATAAATCGCCTCGTAGAATTACGAGGAGGCAGAATTTTAGGGCTGCGTCAAAGGGGTGTCAAGAAATAACCAGGTTTTAGCCGATCACCAGACCATTTGTTGCGGATGCCTGATCGTTAGCGTGACAAACCCATTATAGTCTATAGCGTGTACGCTGGTCGAAATTTGTCCAGCGAGCCCGCGCGCCTGAACGTCCTCCTCCAGCACCCACAGCGTCGCAGGGCTGGCGGCCAGTTGCTGCAGAGCGCGACTGCCCGCCACGGCTGCCAGTACTCCATCCTGCAGCAGCAGCAGGTCATCTCCGGCTTCCGTCATCAATATCAGCGTTTCAAGATCGCTGTGTGACGGGGAGTGCAATAAAGTGTGCAGCATTCGCGCCTCTCAGAAAGTCAGGATGCGGTCGTAGCTGGCCAGGGTCTGGCGCAACGCAGGCGCATCCAGCAGCGTAACGTCCAGCAACCGCTCAGCCTCAGCATCCAGCCCCCGTGCCTCCAGTGAGGTCCGGCAGAGATAGCACTGCTCAATGTCATACAGGGCCAGTACGCCAAAGGTCGCCGCGTAGTGACGGCTCCTGATCGCCTCAGGTTGCTGATGCAGGTTGAGCTGCAGAACGCCATCGCCAATAAAAAACAGGCCGATATCCTCGCTGAGTGCGCCCGTTGCCAGCGCCGCGTCCAGCCCTTCCCGTCCGGCACTGCTTCCGTGCGGTGCCTGCGTAAAGACAAATGCGACCCGGTTCATCAGAATTGCACCAGACGTTCGCAGCGCAGCGCCGCCTCGGCCAGCGCCCCCAGCCCGCTCAGGGTAAAGCCCGGCTGCAGGTTACTGCCCGCCAGCTGAAGCCGTGCCGACTCCTGCGGATCGCTGACGCCACGCCGCAGCGCGGCCGCCACACAGATATTCAGTACCACGCCCTGCTCCTGATGCAATGTCTGCCACGCCCGGACCAGATCAAACTCGTCGCTGGCTGGCGCGGTAAGCTGGTTCGCGTTCAGCACCCCTTCCCGGTAGAAGAACACGCTGTCAAGCTGATGGCCCGCCGCCAGCAGCGCACGGGCAAAGAGCCACGCGCTGGTCGCCTGTTGTGTTCCATAGGCCGGGCCGGTGACCAGCAGGGTGTAACGCATTACCGATCCTGTCCCTGGAAGTCGCCGTTTTTAAACTGGCGGATATAGAGATAGACCGTGTGCTTTGAGATGTTCAGACGATCCGCCACCTGGTTTATCGCATCCTTGATGTCAAAGATCCCCTTCTCATAGAGATTCAGCACAATCTGACGGTTCTTGGCGTTGTTTGAGACATTGCGGTCCGCGCTCACCTCTTCGATCGTAAACTCCAGCGTCTGCATCACCAGGTCGTCCACCGAGCTGGCGAAGTTCACGCTGGAATCAACCTGCTGCATCTCGGGCGGCATAAAGGTCGACATAATCTGTGAGAACGGCACATCGAGGTTCATGTTGATACAGAGCAGGCCAATCACCCGCTGCTGACGATTACGGATCGCGATCGTGACCGACTTCATCAGCACGCCACTTTTGGCCCGGGTGAAATAGGCGCGCGACACATTACTGTCCGCTCCGTGCATATCGTGCAGCATGCGCAGCGCTAAATCGGTAATCGGTGAACCGACTTTACGTCCGGTGTGCTCGCCATTGGCGATGCGCACCGCCGAACACTTAAGATCCTCAAGCGAATGCAGGACAATCTCGCAGTGGGAGCCAATCAGCATGGCCAGGCCATCCACGACAGCCTCGTACGATTTCAGAATATCGTAATCAGTTTGTTCGAACGGGCGCTGCTCAAGCAGATCGAAGTCGCTCAGTTCACCCGGATTGAATGGATTAGACATTGAAGAGTTTCACCCTGAATGGCTGGAGCCTGTCACAGCGGCTTATGGGCAGACTCAATATTGGGATAATTCGGCAGGCATTAGTCTGGCAAATGTCGTCGGCTTATGCCAGAGGTTTGTCGTGACGCGGAAATGAAACCGCCGCCCGGAGGCGGCGGCTGGCAGATTACTGCGCTTTCTGTGCAGCGGCAGCAGGCGCTGGGGCCTGTGCTTTTTCATCGGCCTTTGGTGCCGGTTTGATATCCAGCAGTTCAACATCGAACACCAGCGTGGAGTTAGCCGGAATGCCCGGAACGCCATTTTTACCGTAGGCCAGCTGTGGTGGGATCACCAGCTTGATCTTGCCGCCTTTCTTCACGTGCTTCAGACCTTCAGTCCAGCCCGGGATCACGCCATCCAGACGGAATGAGAGTGGCTCGCCACGGGTGTAAGAGTTATCGAACTCTGTGCCGTCGATCAGCGTACCTTTGTAGTTCACAACTACGGTGTCGCTGTCTTTAGGTGCGTCACCGGTGCCCTCTTTCTCAACTTTATAGAGCAGGCCGGTTTCAGATTTCTTTACGCCGCTCTCTTTAGCAAATTTGGTTGCGTAAGCTGCGCCCTTATCGGCGTTCTCTTTCGCATCTTTTTCCATTTTCGCTGAGGCTGCGCCTTTTACGCGGCCTTCGAAGGATTGCAGGGTCTGCTCGATCTCTTCATCAGAGAGTTTGCTCTTGCCACCGAATGCATCCTGAACGCCCGCGATCAGCTGCTGCTTGTCCAGTTTGATGCCCAGTTTTTCCTGCTCCTTCAGGGAGTTGTCCATGTAGCGTCCCAGTGAAGCACCCAGCGCGTAAGCAGACTGCTGGTCTTCATCTTTGAAGGCCGCATTTTTCGGTGCCTGAGGCGCAGACTGTGGCGCCGCAGCCGGTGCAGCCTGAGGTGCGGCTGCCGTGTCTGCCGCCATGGCCAGCGGAGCATTCAGCGCAACGGCCATCGTGGTAGCTAACATTGTGACTTTAAACAGTGATTTCATCCTTTCTCCAAAACCGAAGCGTCTAACCTCGGGAAACATTGCGGACTTGAGGGTCCACACTATAACTTTACGTGGCAGTGTCGAACACTCCCACAATGTAATTACCCGGTCTACCTCCGACCTTTATAACATCGGGAAGTTTCATCAGAGATGATGGCGCGCCCCCTTTTTTCAAGCGCAACGCCGGAGAACGTGAAAAAAACAGGTGATTCCTGGCAGTCAGGTCGTAGAATCACGCCCCGAATCGCACCTTAACAGAGGAACAGGTCATGCAACAATCCGAGTGGGAACAGCGTCTGGAGACGTTAGAGAGCAAACTGGCCTTTCAGGAGATGACGATTGATCAACTGAACACGGTGGTCGTTGAGCACGAGCTGCAGATGAGTAAGCTGCGGGAGCAGATGCGCATTTTAACCGACAAGCTCAAGGCTAATGCGCCCTCCATGGTCGCCTCTCAATCTGAAGAGACCCCTCCGCCGCACTATTAAGCGCACGGACATCAGACACACCGGACCCGATACGCGCCAAAAGAAAGGCCACCCGGAGGTGGCCTTGAACGATGTGTCGGGACTTAGTGGCTGCAGCCACAGCCGCCTGTACCACAACCGCCTTTACCGTGATCGTGGTCGTGATCATGACCATGATCGTGGTCGTGATGATGGCCATCAGCACCGTGAACGTGGCCATGTGCCAGTTCTTCCGGTGTGGCTTCACGGATAGCAACCACTTCAACGTTGAAGTTCAGGTTCTGACCCGCCAGCATGTGGTTACCATCAACCACGACGTGATCGTCTTCCACTTCGGTGATTTCTACCGGTACCGGGCCCTGATCGGTCTCTGCCAGGAAGCGCATGCCGACCTGCAGTTCGTCAACGCCCATGAAGACGTCTTTAGGAACGCGCTGCACCAGGTTGTCGTCATACTGACCGTAAGCGTCGTTTGCCGGGATATGCACGTCAAACTTGTCGCCGGCAACGTGGTTTTCCAGCGCATTTTCCAGACCAGAAATCAGGGAACCATGACCGTGCAGGTAGTCTAACGGTGCACTCACCGGTGACTCGTCAACTAACACGCCGTCTTCTGTACGTACCTGATAGGCCAGGCTTACCACCAGGTCTTTTGCTACTTTCATGATATCTCCTAACCGTTGAGAGCTGAGATCCCGTCTCATTGGTCTATTCTTGCGTGCAATAACACCAACCAGAAAGGTTCGGGGCTGAGTACAAGAGGGGTTTCACTTTCTCTTGCGACTCCAGCCTTAATGGCGTCAATTGTAACGGAATTCAATGCCGCTGTAAGTTTAAGCGTAAAAAAAGCTGGTCGCTTACGCTATTCCGGATGGAAAATGCCGATAACCTGCTCATTCGTGCGAACCTGATCGCGGGCCTGTTTATCGGCCTCACGCATCTGGTGACCGCATTTCACGCACTCCACCACATCGACATTATTTTCGCGCCACATCGCCAGCGTGTCCTTCTCCTGGCAGTGCGGGCATGTCGCACCTGCAATAAAACGTTTACGCATCAGCTTCTGCCTTTAAAAAGATTATTGATCATCGTCCCAGCCGTCGATCTGCCGCTTCTCGCGCTGCATTTCACGCTGGAAGATATCTTCCAGTTCACGCCGCGCTTCACGCACGCGCGAAGCCTGGGCGCTTTCGGCCGGATTCGGCATCAGCTCGCGCAGCATCCGCATATCCAGCCGGCGGAAATGCTGCTGGGCGCGGTGCGCCTGATGCGGATGCATCCCCAGCGACATCAATGTTTTGCGTCCCAGCTCCAGCGCACTGGAGAACGTTTCGCGCGAGAACTGCGTCACGCCAGCCTGTAACAGCTCGTGCGCTTCCACACGTCCACGAGCGCGCGCCTGAATCTGCAACTGCGGAAAGTGCTGCTGGCAGAGATGCACGATGGTCATCACATCTTCCGGCTCGCTACAGGTAATCACTATCGACTGGGCGCTGGCCGCACCGGCGGCCCGCAGCAGTTCCAGTTCGGTAGCGTCACCGTAATAGACCTTATAGCCATATTTCCGCATCAGGTTAACCGCGCTGATATCGCGCTCCAGCACGGTGATGCGTTTGTTGTTCGCCATCAGCAGACGGCCCACCACCTGACCGAAGCGGCCAAAGCCCACCACAATCACCTGCGGCTGATCATCCTCAACGAAGTGCTTCTCCGCCTCATCGTCCGGCTCGTTAAAGCGTCGCGCCAGCAGACGATCGATCCCCTGCATCAGCAGCGGCGTGGTCATCATCGACAGCGTTACGGTGACCAGCAGCATCGGCAGCTGATCGCCGGCGAACAGTTTTGCCGACGACGCCGCAGAAAAGAGCACGAAAGCGAACTCGCCGCCCTGGCTCAGCACGCCCGCAAACTGCTGCCGCTCGGAGCTGCGCAGACCATAGATGCGGGCCAGCAGATAGAGCACCACCGTTTTCACCGCCACCAGCGTGATCACGCCCAGCAGGATGGTCACAATATGGGTATAGAGCACCCCGAGGTTGAGCGCCATGCCCACCGAGATAAAGAACAGCCCCAGCAGTAACCCTTTAAACGGCTCGATCGCGACTTCCAGCTCGTGGCGATATTCGCTCTCCGCCAGCAGGATACCGGCGATAAAGGTGCCCAGCGCCATCGACAGCCCCAGCGCATCCATAAAGAGCGCCGAGCCAAGAACCAGCAGCAGCGACGCTGCCGTAAAGACCTCGCGTACGCCCGATGCGGCGATATAGCGGAAGATAGGCCGCAGCAGATAGCGTCCGCCCACCAGCATCCCGGCGAACGCCACAACCTTCATGCCGACTTTCATCCAGTCAATATGGCCGCTGTCGGTGCCCGCCAGCAGCGGGATCAGCGCCAGCGCAGGGATGACCGCGATATCCTGAAACAGCAGAACCGAAAAGCCCAGTTGCCCCGCCTCGCTGCGGTTCATGCCCTTGTCCATCATCAGCTGCAGCGCCATGGCGGTCGAGGACATCGCCAGCCCGATGCCGCCGATGATCGCCGCCTGCCAGCTAAAGTCCGTCAGCCACAATAAACCGCCGAGAATCGCGGCGGAGAAGATAACCTGCGCCGCGCCGACCCCAAAAATGGAGCGGCGCAGCGCCCACAGCTTTGCCGGGTTAAGCTCCAGCCCGATGATAAACATCAGGAAGACCACGCCCAGCTCCGAGAAATGAAGAATCTCTTCGACGTCACTGATAAAGCCTAATCCCCACGGGCCGATAGCGATACCCGCGACCAGATAACCCAGCACGGCGCCAATCCCCAGGCGAGCGGCGACCGGTACCAGCAAGACCGCCGCGACCAGATAGATCACCCCGGCGGTCAGCAGCGTTTGTCCTTCCATCTATACTCCTCCGTTCGGCAGCGGTGCTGCCAGCCAGTCGCCATAGGCGCGGGCGTAGTTTTTCATTAATTCCGGCCCCTGACGACGCGCCCAATAGACTATCATCGGCGGCATCCAGTGCATCCGGCACATCTGCGCGGTCAGCTCAAAAGGACGCATAATGTCATTGAGCGAATAGCGGTTCAGGCCCTGCTGTTTAAAAGCACTTTCCGGCTCGCCGGTGGTGACGACGCTGCGCCAGTACTTTCCTTCCAGCGCATTGCCATCCACGCCGTTGGCGAAGCCGCGCGACAACACGCGATCCAGCCACTCTTTCAGCAGGGCCGGACAGCTATAGGTATAGAGCGGATGTTGAAAAATGATGACATCATGCTCACGCAGCAGCTGCTGTTCGTGATGAATATCGATAAAAAAATCCGGATAGGTCGCGTACAGATCGTGCACGGTGACATGTTCCAGCGCCTGAGCCGGCTGCAGCAGAATCCGGTTAGCCACCGAATCCTGTAATTCCGGATGAGCAAAAAGCAGTAATACCCTGGGTGGCTGCGACATCCTTTCCCTCCAAAGCGTCGTCATTGAGGCGGTTTTCCGCTACCATGCACGACGCAGCAAAATCTCATTATGTTGCCAGTAAATTAACATATTCTGACGATACGGCGCTTACATGATTGTCTTCTCTGCCTTACAAATTCGCCGCGGCATCCGCGTCCTGCTCGACAACGCCACCGCCACCATCAATCCGGGTCAGAAGGTCGGGCTGGTGGGAAAAAACGGCTGTGGTAAATCCACGCTGCTGTCGCTGTTAAAAGGTGAAATCACCAGCGATGCCGGCACCGTTACGCTTCCGGCACACTGGGCGCTGGCCTGGGTGAATCAGGAAACCCCGGCGCTCGACAAAGCCGCGCTGGAGTATGTCATCGACGGTGACCGCGTCTATCGCCAGCTGGAGGCAGAACTGGCGGAGGCCAATCTGCGTGACGATGGCAACGCCATCGCGCTGCTGCATGGCAAACTGGATGCGGTACAGGCGTGGAGCATCCATGCACGCGCCTCAAGCCTGCTGCACGGTCTGGGCTTCAGCCAGGAGCAGCTGCAACGGCCGGTCAGCGACTTCTCCGGTGGCTGGCGCATGCGACTCAACCTGGCGCAGGCGCTGATTTGCCGCTCCGACCTGCTGCTGCTGGATGAACCGACTAACCACCTGGATCTCGATGCCGTGATCTGGCTGGAGCGCTGGCTGAAGAGCTACGAAGGCACGCTGATCCTGATCTCACACGATCGTGATTTTCTCGATCCGGTCGTCGACAAAATCATTCATATCGAACAGGCGTCGATGTTCGAATATACCGGCAACTACAGCTCCTTTGAGCGGCAGCGCGTCGCCAAACTGGCGCAGCAGCAGTCGCTGTATGAGAGCCAGCAGCAGAAAGTGGCGCACCTGCACAGCTACATCGATCGCTTCCGCGCCCAGGCGACTAAGGCGAAACAGGCGCAGAGCCGCATCAAGATGCTGGAACGCATGGAGATGATCGCGCCCGCCCACGTCGATAACCCGTTCAGCTTCACCTTCCGCAAGCCGGAAAACCTGCCCAATCCGCTGCTGAAGATGGAGAAGGTCACCGCGGGTTATGGCGATCGCATCATTCTGGACGCCATCAAACTTAACCTGGTGCCGGGTTCGCGCATTGGCCTGCTGGGGCGCAACGGTGCCGGTAAATCGACGCTGATTAAGCTGCTGGCGGGCGAGCTGGAGGCGATGGAGGGCAGGATCGGGCTGTCTAAAGGGATCAAGCTCGGCTACTTCGCTCAGCATCAGCTGGAATATCTGCGGGCCGACGAATCCCCGCTTCAGCATCTGGCGCGCATTGCGCCCAACGTGCTGGAGCAGCAGCTGCGCGACTACCTGGGCGGTTTCGATTTCCGTGGCGATAAGGTAACTGAAAACACGGAGCGCTTCTCCGGCGGCGAGAAAGCGCGGCTGGTGCTGGCGCTGATCGTCTGGCAGCGCCCTAACCTGCTGCTGCTCGACGAACCGACCAACCACCTCGATCTTGATATGCGTCAGGCGCTGACCGAGGCGCTGATCGACTTCGAAGGGGCGCTGGTGGTGGTCTCGCACGACCGTCATCTGCTGCGCGCCACCACCGACGATCTCTATCTGGTGCACGATGGCAAAGTCGATGTATTTGCCGGCGATCTCGAAGATTATCAGCAGTGGCTGAGTGACCTGCAAAAGCAGCAGGCGCAGCAGGAGGCCGCGCCGAAGTCAGATAACGGCAACAGCGCCCAGGCGCGCAAAGATCAGAAGCGCCGCGATGCCGAACTGCGCACCCAGACGCAGCCGCTGCGTAAAGAGATCGAGAAACTGGAAAAGCAGATGAGCAAGTGGCAGAGCCAGCTCGCCGAGGCGGAAGCGCAGCTCTCCGACAGTGCGATTTATGAGCCGGGGCGTAAAGCCGATCTGACCACGGCGCTGCAGCGTCAGGCGGAGAGTAAATCGGCGCTGGAAGAGGTGGAGATGGCGTGGCTCGACGCGCAGGAACAGCTCGAAAAGATGATGAGTGCCTGACACGCAGGCGTTCTCCCTGCCCGCAGGGAGAACGCCTCGCGCTTAGCGCGGCCTGTCGCCCAGTACCGTCGCCCGCTGCATGACCCGCCGGGCAGGATAGTAGTCAGCATTGGCATAATGCTGCGTCACCCGATTATCCCAGATCGCCAGATCGTCTGGCTGCCAGCGCCAGCGCACCTGAAACTCCGGTTTGGTGGCGTGGGCAAACAGAAAGCTCAGCACCGCATCGCTCTCCTTCTCGCTGAGATCCACAATCCGCGTGGTAAAGCCCTCATTCACAAACAGCGCTTTCCTGCCGCTGACCGGGTGGGTGCGGATCACCGGATGCTGCACCGGCGGATGCTTCGCCACCGCCTGCTGCCAGCGCTGATGCTCCTCTTCCGTTTTGCGGTACTTAAACTCCTGGAAAGACTTTTTAAAATCATGCTCGGCGCTCAGGCCGGCCAGCAGCTGCTTAAAGGGTTCAGAGAGCGCCTCGTAAGCCGCAATCCCGCTGGTCCAGAGCGTATCGCCGCCCGCTTCCGGCAGCACCTTTGAGGCCAGCAGGGCGATGGCTGGTGGCGTGTCGATGAAGGTGACATCGGTGTGCCAGTTGTCGTTGTCCGGCGGATTATCCTGGTGCGTATCCAGCACGATGATCTCCTTCACGCCCTCCGCATGGGGATAGACCGGATGGATGTGCAGATCGCCAAAGCGGATCGCCAGCGCCCGGTGCTGTTCCGGCGTTATTTTCTGGTCGCGCAGAAACAGCACCTGGTGACGCAGCAGGCCGTGATAGAGCTGCTCAAACTGTGCATCGCTCAGCGGGCGGGAGAGATCCAGGTTTGCAACCTGCGCGCCAATCCACGGACCAAGCGGGGTAAAACTGAGACGTTCATTCATGACTGTTCTCCACTCCAGGGCGTCAGGCGACGCTGCAACGCGCGCAGCCCGAGTTCTAAACTAAAAGCGATAAGGGCGATCACCGCGATCCCCGCCAGCACCACATCCGTGGCGAGAAACTCTCCCGCGGACTGCACCATAAATCCCAGACCCCGCGTGGCGGCAATCAGCTCCGCCGCCACCAGAGTGGACCAGCCCACCCCCAGGCCAATACGCAGGCCGGTGAGGATCTCCGGCAGGGCGCCGGGCAGAATCACCCAGCGCAGCAGCTGCCAGCGATTCGCCCCCAGTGAACGCGCCGCCCGCAGCCGCACCTGTTGTGTATTCCGCACGCCCGCCAGGGTCGAGAGCGTGACCGGTGCGAAGATGGCCAGGTAGATCAGCAGGATCTTCGAGGTTTCTCCGATGCCGAACCAGATCACCATCAGCGGCAGATAGGCGAGCGGCGGAATCGGCCGATAGAGTTCGATCAGCGGATCGAGCAGCCCGCGGGCAATCGGGCTGAGCCCCATCAGAATCCCCACCGGAATGCCAATCGCCGCCGCTGCCGTCAGCGCAATCAGCATCCGCGTCAGGCTGGCGGCCAGGTGCTGCCACAGCGTGGCATCCATAAAGCCCTGCGCGCTGGCGATCACCAGCAGCTTGCTGAACACCTGCTGCGGCGACGGCAGGAATAGCGGCGCGATCAGGCCCAGCGCGGTCACGCCCCACCAGATCAGTAGCAGCAGTGACAGGCTCAGCAGGCTCAGCGTAAAGGGGATCGAAAAGGGCCAGCGCAGGCGGCGACGAGCCGGCAGCGATTTGTCATGCGTGAAGGCGCTCATGCAAACGCCTCCCGCTGGTCGAATACCCGGCTCAGCACATATTCACGCTGAGCGATAAAGTCCGGATCGGATTTGATGCTGCGGCACGACTCGCCCGCGGCAAAGCGCTGACCGAAGCCGGGGCGCAGCCGCTCAACGATGCGGCCCGGCCCGGGCGACAGCAGGATCAGTTCACTGGCGAGAAAGATCGCCTCTTCTATATCGTGGGTAATCAGCAGGATCTGTTTTCCACTGTCGCGCCACAGCGTCAGCAGCAGGGTCTGCATCTGCTCACGGGTAAAGGCATCCAGCGCGCCAAAGGGTTCATCCAATAGCAGCAGTTGCGGATCGGTGGCCAGCGCACGCGCGATACCGACCCGCTGCCGCTGACCGCCGGAGAGCTGCCAGATGGCGCGCGTCTCTGCACCTTCCAGACCGACCTGCCTGATAAGCCTCCGCGCAATGGTCTCCCGTGCCTGACGCGCCATCCCCGCCAGCTGCAGGCCAAAGGCCACGTTTTCCAGCACGTTACGCCACGGCAGCAGGCCTTCATGCTGAAACACCACGCCGCGCTCTGCGCCGGGTCCGGTCACCGGCTGATTATCCAGCGTGATACTGCCCGACTCCACGGGCAGAAATCCGGCAACCAGATTGAGCAGGGTCGTTTTGCCGCAGCCGGACGGGCCGAGCACTACCAGCAGTTCATGGCTGTCCAGCTGCAGGTTGATATCCTGCAACACCGGCTGTCCGGCATACCGTGCGTTGAGGTGAGCGATGCGCAGCATGGTGCCTCCTTAGGGTTTCACGAGTGGCGCGACGAAGCGCGAGGTCACGTAGCTGCTGTAGTCGTTGTCCGCCTGCGGCACTCTGCCCTGTGCTTTCAGGAACTGCGCGGTATCGACGATCGCCTGGTTGACCGGTTTGCCCAGCTGCTCAACCTGCTGCTGTGCCGTGAGGTAGGTATTGCCTTTGACCAGTCCCGGCACCTGCGCTTCCGGCACGCCGCTCAGGCGCGAGAGCTTACTGAGGTTCTCAGGCTGCTTCAGCCAGTTATCGGGGCCGTTTAGGTAGGCCTGCTGCGCCTCGATCGCGCTGCGGGCGAAAGCGGTGACGATCTCCGGATGCTGCTCCGCAAAATCTTTGCGCACCACCCAGACATCCAGCGTTGGCGATCCCCAGCGTCCGACTTCCGCCGAGTCGGTTAACACCCGGCCCTCTTTTTCCAGCTCGTTCACCGCCGGTGCCCAGACGTAGGCGCCATCAATATCGCCCCGCTGCCAGGCTGCGATAATGGCGGGCGGCTGCAGGTTTACCAGCTGGACCTGCGATGGCTTAATGCCCCAGTGTTTCAGGGCCGCCAGCAGGCTGTAATGGGTGGTGGAGATAAACGGCACGGCGATGCGCTTGCCGATGAGATCCTGGGGATGCGTGATGCTCTTCTTCACCACCAGCGCTTCAGAGTTTCCCAGCTGAGAGGCGAGTAAAAAGGCTTCGATCGGCAGCTTCTGCGCCGCCGCGACCGCCAGCGGGCTGGAGCCGATATTGCCAATCTGCACGTCGCCGGAGGCCAGCGCGCGAAGCACGCCTGCGCCGCTGTCAAACTTGCGCCAGTCAACGCTGGCCCCGCTCGCTTTAGCAAAACTGTTGTCGGCCTGCGCCACCTTTGCCGGTTCAGCAGAGGTCTGCCAGGCGACGGTGACATTGACCGCTTCTGCCCTGAAAGCCAGCAGCGCCAGCGCCGCCGCTAAAAATGTTAAACGTGTTGCTGCCATGATCGCGTCCCCCTTTTTTATCGTGGGGGCAGTGTCTCCGGGCGCTATAATTTCATAAAGGAATTAAAAATTATCCCCTATAGAAATAAGTTCTTAGATCACTATCTGCAAACGTAAGTCGGAAATCGCAATTGCTGAAAAAGGCTAAAGTAAGCAAAAATGTCAGGCGCTCACATTGCCCCTGTGTTATTGATATGCATTCCCAATCACTGCCTGTTAAGGTCTCTGTATCTGATGTCGATCGAGAAAGTCGCTCAACTGGCTGGCGTCTCTAAAGCCACGGTATCGCGGGTTCTCAACGCGCATCCCGGCGTAAAGCCTCACACGCGTGAGAAAGTTCTGGCGGCAATCTCTGCCTGCGACTATCAGCCCAACCTGCTGGCGCGTCAGTTGCGCACGGCGCAGAGCCACATGCTGCTGGTGCTGATCTCGGATATCACCAACCCCTTCTGTTCACGCGTGGTTCAGGGTATCGAGGCCGAAGCCGAACTGCATGGCTACCATATCCTGCTCTGCAACTCCGCCTCGCAGCTCCAGCGCGAAGCCGCCTATCTGAGCTTGCTGACCGGCAAAGTGGTGGATGGCGTGATCACGATGGATGCGGCGTCCGGCTTGCAGGATCTGCAGGCGCTGATTGCGGGTGCGCCCTGGGTGCAGTGCTGTGAATTCGATCCGGCAATCCCCGCCTCATCCGTCAGCATCGACCACCTCGAGGCGGCGCGCGACACCGTCCACTACCTCGCGGGCAAAGGGCGCCAGCGCATCGGTCTGGTGAATGGCGACATGCGCTACCTCTATTCACATCACCGGGAAAAGGGCTACCGGCAGGCGATAGACGAGCTGGGCCATGCGTGGTCCGCCGTTGCCTATACCTATGAGATTACGCCCGAAGCGGGCAGTCAGGCGCTGCGCGAACTGATGGCGCTGCCAGAACCGCCCGATGCGGTGTTTGCCGTATCCGATGTGCTGGCGGTCGGCGTGGTGCACGCCGCGCTGGAGGCGGGTCTCCGGGTGCCGGAGGATCTGGCCGTGGTAGGATTTGATGGCGTGCCCTTTACCCGCAGCCTTAACCCGCCGCTGACCACCATTGAGCAGCCGATGAACGAGCTGGGCGCGCGCAGTGTGCAGTTGCTGCTGCAAAAGATCCGTCAGCCTAACGCGCCGGTGATCCATGAGGTATTGCCCTGGACGCGCGTTGAACGCGCATCCAGCTGACTCAGTGCCAGATTAACAGGACGCAGGCAGCGGTCAGCAGCCCCATCGCCACGTTAAAGATTTTCCAGGCGCGACGGCTGCGCAGGATGCGGCCAATCATCGCGCCAAATCCCATCCAGATGACGCCAGACACCAGGTTAACCATAAACATGCCGACGCTGATCGCCATCACAGAGTGACGATAGGCGTCACCGGCCAGGCTGAAGCTGGCGACCGCGCCCAGCGCCATCAGCCAGGCCTTGGGATTGATCAGCTGCAGCAGCCCACCCTGCCAGAACGGCATGGGCGCATCGGGTGCCGCATCGGTCTCCAGCTTTTCGTAACTGGCGGTGGCGATTTTCCACGCCAGCCAGAGCAGATAGAGGCTGCCGGCAATTTTCAGCACCAGATGCAGCGAAGGATAGAGCAGGATCAGCCCCCCCACGCCAAAGGCCACCATCAGCAGCATCACCTGCATCCCGATCATGATGCCAATCATCAGTGGAAAGGTGCGCATGAAGCCAAAATTAGCGCCCGAGGCGGTGAGTAACATATTATTGGGGCCGGGCGTGATCGCCGCGACCCAGAGAAAGCCCAACATTGATAAGAAAAGACTCAGTTCCATGACAATCGGGTACTCCCTGCCCCGGCAAGAAAAAACCTATCGAAGCTAACAGTGTGATATGGAACAGACAAGCTTTTACCACATGAAATTTACCGGACCGGAAAACGAGCAGTTCATGCCGCCTGCCGGGCTGCGAAACGCGCACCTGCAGACGATGCTGCCGCGTCTGTTACGCCGACGCAGCACGCTGGTTCCCCACTGGCAGCGTCTCGATCTGCCCGATGGCGATTTTGTCGATCTCGCCTGGAGTGAAGATCCGCACTCTGCGCAGCATAAGCCACGCGTGGTGCTGTTTCACGGGCTGGAGGGGAGTTTTCACAGCCCCTATATTCACGGCCTGATGGCGATCTGTCGCGCGCGCGGCTGGCTGGCGGCGGTGATGCATTTTCGCGGCTGCAGCGGCGAGCCTAACCGGCTGAACCGCATCTATCACTCCGGTGAAACCGACGACGCCCGCTTTTTCCTGCGCTGGCTGCACACCCGCTGGGGCCGCGTGCCCACCGCCGCCGTGGGGTTTTCGCTGGGCGGCAACATGCTGGGCTGCCTGCTGGGTCAGGAGGGCGCCGCCGCAGAGGTCGACGCCGGTGTAATTGTTTCCGCGCCGCTGCTGCTGGCACCCTGCAGCGTCAGACTGGAACGCGGTTTTTCACGCTTCTACCAGCACTATCTGCTGGCCCAGCTCAAGAAGAATGCCCGCCGTAAGCTGCACGCCTGGCCGGACACGCTGCCGGTGAATCTGGCGGAGCTGAAGGCGCTGCGGCGGCTGCGCGATTTCGATGATGCAATTACGGCACGCGCCCACGGTTTTCTGGATGCGGCAGATTACTATCATCGCGCCAGCGCCATGCCCTGGCTGAAGCAGGTAGAAAAACCGCTGCTGATCCTGCACGCCCGTGACGATCCCTTTATGAGTGATGAGGTGATCCCGCAGAGCGGTCAATTATCTGCCACTATTACGTATCAACTGACATCACACGGCGGCCACGTAGGTTTTGTCGGCGGCACATTACGCCAGCCTGAAATGTGGCTGGAACAGCGCATCCCTCAGTGGATCGCCCCTTTTCTGGATAACTGATCTCGTGATTATTCCCTGGCAACAGGTCTCGCCTGAGACCCTTGAAAACCTGATTGAAACCTTTGTGCTGCGCGAAGGCACAGACTACGGCGAGCAGGAGCGCAGCCTGCTGGACAAAGTGGCGGATGTACGACGCCAGCTGGAAAGCGGTGAAGTGGTACTGGTGTGGTCGGAACTGCATGAATCGGTCAATATTATGCCGCGCAACGCCTTTCATGGCTGATGCGCCTGCTGCCATTTCATGCTAACAATGCCTGTTACCCGATCTCACAGGGAGCTTCTCTATGTCTGCACGTCATCCTATTATCGCGGTGACCGGTTCCAGCGGTGCAGGAACCACCACCACCAGCCTCGCGTTTCGCAAAATCTTTCAGCAGCTTGATCTTCGTGCGGCGGAGCTGGAAGGCGACAGTTTTCACCGTTTTACCCGTCCTGAGATGGATATGGCGATTCGTAAGGCGCGCGATTTAGGACGTCACGTCAGCTACTTCGGCCCCGAAGCCAATGACTTTGGCCTGCTGGAGCAGAGCTTTAAAGAGTATGGCTATAGCGGACAGGGGCAGTCGCGCAAATATCTGCACACCTACGATGAGGCGGTGCCGTGGAATCAGGTACCGGGTACCTTTACGCCGTGGCAGCCGCTGCCGCAGAACACCGATATTCTTTTCTATGAGGGGCTGCACGGCGGCGTGGTGACGGCGCAGCACAACGTGGCGGAGCAGGTCGATCTGCTGGTTGGCGTGGTGCCGATTGTTAACCTTGAGTGGATCCAGAAGCTGGTGCGCGATACCGGCGAGCGCGGCCATTCCCGTGAGGCGGTGATGGACTCGGTGGTCCGGTCGATGGAGGATTACATTAACTTCATTACGCCCCAGTTCTCCCGCACCCATATCAACTTCCAGCGCGTCCCGACCGTGGACACCTCCAACCCGTTCGCCGCCCGTGCCATCCCGTCGCTGGATGAGAGTTTTGTCGTGATTCACTTTCAGGCGCTGGAAGATATCGACTTCCCCTATCTGCTGGCGATGTTGCAGGGCTCCTTTATCTCGCACATCAATACGCTGGTGGTGCCGGGCGGCAAAATGGGTCTGGCGATGGAGCTCATTATGGGCCCGCTGGTGAAACGGCTGATGGAAGGCAAACGGATAGAGTAAGGGGCCAGGAAAGCGCTCTTCAGACGGTTTAAAAACCAGAGCAGGCAATGTTATCGCAGCGGATAAGCTTAACTCGCTGAGCAGGCTTCAGGAAGCAGACGTCCGGTAGCCGCATCCGGTTTCAGTCAGGCCGCGATAGACAACCGCGGGCAGAAAGCATCTGGCCGTAACAGAAAAGTTCAGCAGGCAGGGAAGAGCGTCAGAAGCGGAAAGTGTCCCGCGCCAGGAGGGCGCGGGCAGAGCATGCCATAAAGGGCGGACGTTGCGGCTTTACCGATCTGACCCGCTTCGCTGCGCCATCACTGTCTCAACGCAGACTCTCTGCGATGCTAAGGTCTGACAACAGACTACCGGCAACCTCAAACACCGATGACGGTTACAGCGCGATCACTTCGTAGCTGTGCGTGATCGTCACGCCTTTGCCCAGCATGATGGCGACCGAGCAATATTTTTCCGCCGAAAGATCCACCGCGCGTGAGACCGCTTTATCCTGGAGCGCTTTGCCACTGACGATAAAATGCAGGTTGATGTGCGTAAAGATTCGCGGCGCCTCTTCACGACGTTCTGAGGTCAGTTTTACTTCACAATCAGCCACATCGTTGCGGCCTTTTTGCAGAATTGAGACCACATCGATCGCGCTGCATCCGCCCGCCGCCATCAGCACCATCTCCATTGGGCTGGGCGCTTTATCCCCTGAATTACCATCCATCAGGATCTGATGGCCGGATGAGGATTCTCCGAGGAATGTCAGCCCTTCTACCCACTTCACTCTTGCCTGCATGTTTTTTGCTCCGGAATACACTGTTTTGCCGCCAGAGTACGCTTTCCCCTGGTAAACAGCAATCCGGAGAAATCCGCCCGTAGCTGAAGCGAGACAACAGAAGACAGTCGGCTAAAGCTGTGCTACAAACAGTGCTGAAAATATTTTTCGTCACCCGATGACGAAGCCGGGAAGAATGATGCGCACTGCGCCTGATGCGGCCCGAATAATTTCCTGAAATGGAAAACGCTTGAAGCTTTCACCGCCTGACAGGGAAAACTGCCCCCTGTATTTTGGGCACGATTACAACAGAGGATAATAGCGAATGGTTCTCGGCAAACCGCAAACAGACCCTACACTCGAATGGTTCCTGTCCCATTGCCATATTCACAAGTATCCATCCAAAAGTACGCTGATTCATCAAGGTGAAAAAGCAGAAACGCTTTACTACATCGTGAAAGGTTCCGTCGCGGTTCTGATTAAAGATGAAGAAGGCAAAGAGATGATTCTTTCCTACCTGAATCAGGGTGATTTTATTGGTGAGCTTGGCCTGTTCGAAGAAGGCCAGGAGCGCAGCGCCTGGGTACGTGCGAAAAGCGCGTGTGAAGTGGCAGAGATTTCGTATAAGAAATTCCGTCAGCTGATCCAGGTGAACCCTGACATCCTGATGCGACTCTCGTCGCAGATGGCGCGTCGCCTGCAGGTCACGTCCGAAAAAGTGGGTAACCTCGCTTTCCTCGACGTTACCGGACGCATTGCACAGACCCTGCTTAACCTGGCGAAACAGCCAGATGCCATGACGCATCCCGACGGCATGCAAATTAAAATTACGCGTCAGGAAATTGGCCAGATTGTAGGGTGTTCACGTGAAACCGTGGGCCGTATTCTGAAGATGCTGGAAGATCAGAACCTGATCTCTGCACACGGCAAAACCATCGTCGTTTACGGCACCCGCTGATTCCTGTCACCCACGGCGTGATGGCAACATCACGCCGTTATTGTTTGTGCTGAGCCGATGTGGCGTCGAATAATCTACCATCCTGAAGTGAACTACGCCCTGCGGCAAACGCTGGTGCTCTGCCTGCCGGTGGCGCTGGGCTGGCTGGCTGGCGACCTGCAAAAGGGTCTGCTCTTCTCACTGGTGCCCGCCTGCTGCAACATCGCCGGTCTGGATACGCCGCATAAACGCTTCTTCAAACGCCTGATCGTCGGTGGCAGCCTGTTTGCCCTCGGCAGCTTCCTGATCCAGTGGCTCACCCTGCAGGCGGTGCCGCTGCCGCTGATCCTGTTTATTATGCCGCTGCTGCTCGGCGTAACCGGGGAGATCAGCCCGCTGCATGGCCGCCTGCTGCCCGGCACCCTTATCGCCGCCATCTTTACCCTGAGCCTGATCGGGCGCATGCCGATCTATGTTCCGCCGCTGCTCTATATCGGCGGTACGCTCTGGTACGGGCTGTTTAACTGGTTCTGGTTCTGGCTCTGGAAAGAGCAGCCGATGCGCGAGAGCCTGAGCCTGATCTACCGCGAGCTGGCCAACTACTGCGACGCCAAATATACCCTGCTGACGCAGCTGACCGATCCGGAGAAGGCCCTGCCGCCGCTGCTGGCTCGTCAGCAGAAGGTGGTCGATCTGATCAACACCTGTTATCAGCAGATGCACATGCTGTCGGCCAGCCGCGACCACAGCCACAAGCGGCTGACGCGCGCCTTTCAGGTGGCGCTGGATCTGCAGGAGCATATCTCGGTCAGCCTGCATCGGCCGGAAGAGGTGCAGAAGCTGGTCGAGCAGAGCCATGCCGAAGCGGTGATCCGCTGGAATGCCAAAACCATCTCGGCCCGGCTGCGGGTGCTGGCGGATAACATCCTCTATCACCGGTTACCCGAGCGCTTCGCGATGGATAAACAGCTCGGCGCGCTGGAGAAAATCACCTGGCAGCATCCCGACAATCCGGTGGGGCACTTCTGCCTCTATCACTTCAACCGGATTGCCCGGGTCCTGCGCACGCAGAAACCGCTCTATCAGCGCGACCTGATGGCCGATCGCCAGCGTCGTCTGCCGCTGCTGCCCGCCCTGCGCAGCTATCTCTCGCTGCGCTCCTCGTCGCTGCGTACCGCCGGACGCTTTGCGGTCATGCTGATGCTGGGCAGCGCGCTGGCGCTGTTCTTCAACATTCCCAAGCCCTACTGGATCCTGATGACCATTATGTTCGTCAGCCAGAACGGCTACAGCGCCACCCGCGTCCGCATTCAGCACCGGGCGCTGGGCACCTTTGCCGGGCTGGTGATCGCGGCCGCCACGCTGCGTCTGGCGGTGCCGGAGTCGCTGGTGCTGCTGATCATGCTGGCCATCACCTTTATCAGCTATCGCTTTACCCGTCAGTTTTATGGCTGGTCGATGATTGGCTTCACGGTGACCGCCGTCTACTCGCTGCAGCTGCTGTCGCTGAACGGCGCGCAGTTTCTGCTGCCGCGCCTGATGGATACGCTGATGGGCTGTCTGATCGCCTTTGGCGGAATGCTCTGGCTCTGGCCGCAGTGGCAGAGTGGCCTGCTGCGGCAGAACGCGCATGATGCCCTGGAAACCTATCAGGATGCGCTGCGGCTGCTGCTGGGCGATGAGCAATCGCCCGGCAAGCTGGCTTACCAGCGCGTGCAGGTGAATCAGGCACACAATGCGCTGTTCAACTCCCTTAATCAGGCGATGCAGGAACCGGCGTTCAACGCCCAGTATCTGAAAGATATGCGGCTCTGGGTGACGCACAGCCAGTTTATCGTCGAGCATATCAATGCGATGACGATTCTGGCGCGCGAACACACCATGCTCACCGCCTCGCTGGCCGAGCGCTATCTGCAATCCTGTGAAATCGCGCTGCAGCGGTGTCAGCAGCGGCTGGAGTATGAGGGTGCAAGCTCGCAGGTCAACCTGCTGGATGAGCTGGAGAATATCAGTGAGGGGCCGGTTACGGTCGTGGAGCAGCATGTGCGGCGCATCCTCGATCATCTGAGCGTGATGCACACCATCTCATCGCTGGCGTGGAGCCAGCGACCGCAACATGGCCGCTGGCTGATCCGGCATTTACGGAAGCGCTGATTTAGCCGTTGAGCACTTTGCCGACCGCCGTGGCGAAGCGACGCATGCCCTCTTCGATGTCAGTGGGTTCAATGATCAGTGACGGCGCGAAACGCATCACGTCAGTACCGGCAACCAGCACCATCACCCCTTCGGCCGCCGCGGCATTCAGGATGTCGCGCGATTTACCGGCGTGCTGAGGCTTCAGCGCCGCACCAATCAGCAGCCCCTTGCCGCGAATATCGCTGAACAGATCATACTTCGCGTCAATCGCCTGCAGCGCCGTCACAAAGTGCTGACGACGCTCTTCCACGCCCGCCAGCACGGCCGGGGTGTTGATGATATCCAGCGCGGTTTCGGCGATGGCGCAGGCCAGAGGATTCCCGCCATAGGTGGTGCCATGAACGCCCGGCGCCATCGTCGAGGCAATCTCATTGGTGGTCAGCATGGCGCTGACCGGGAACCCGCCGCCCAGCGCTTTGGCCGAGGTCAGGATATCGGGCTGAATGCCATAGTGCTCATAGGCGAAGAGCTTGCCGCTGCGCCCCATGCCGCTCTGCACCTCATCCAGCACCAGCAGCGCCTGGTGCTGATCGCAAAGCTCACGCAACCCCTGCATAAAGGCCTGTGTGGCAGGCATCACGCCGCCTTCCCCCTGAACAGGCTCAACCACGATGGCGCAGGTATGGTCGTCAATCACCGCTTTCACCGCGTCCAGGTCGTTGAACGGCACATGGACGATATCTGCCGGTTTAGGCCCGAATCCGTCTGAATATTTTGGCTGCCCGCCGACCGTGACGGTAAAGAGCGTCCGGCCATGAAAAGCGTTGTGGAAGGCGATGATCTTGCTTTTGAACGGGCTGTGGCGCTTGCAGGCGTAATAGCGCGCCAGCTTAAATGCGGCTTCGTTGGCTTCGGCGCCGGAGTTCGCGAAGAAAACGCGCTCGGCAAAGGTGGCGTGAATGAGTTTACTGGCGAGACGCAGCGCCGGTTCGTTGGTGAACACGTTGCTGGTGTGCCACAGCGTCTCGCCCTGGCTTTTCAGCGTCTCAACCAGCGCAGGATGGCAGTGTCCAAGTGCGGTGACGGCGATGCCACCCGAGAAATCGATATACTCTTTGCCCTGCTGATCCCATACACGGCTGCCCTTGCCTTTTACCGGCACGAACTGCGCAGGTGCATAAACAGGCAAAATAACGTTATCGAACGTCTCCCGCGTGACCGCAATTTTTTCCGCTGCCATTGATGACCCCATTTGAATGATGTTTGTGCAACCTTGAAATAATAATCACAAAATATGCATAAAAAATCACTCAAAGGCAACTTATTGCGTCAGGAAATTGCGCAGCAGCTGGTGGCCCTGTTCGCTGAGAATGCTCTCGGGATGGAACTGCACGCCCTCCAGGGCAAGGGTCTTGTGGCGGAATCCCATGATTTCGTCGGGTTCGCCGTCACGCACCGTCCAGGCCGTTATCTCAAAATCGTCCGGCAGGGAATCACGCTGCACAATCAGCGAATGGTAGCGGGTCACGGTCAGGGGATTATTGAGATCGCGAAACACACCCTGACCGGTGTGCTGAATAGCGGACGTTTTGCCGTGCATCACCTGACGCGCCCGCACCACCTGTGCGCCATACGCCTGGGCGATCGCCTGATGCCCCAGGCAGACACCCAGCACCGGCAGCTGACCGGCAAAGTGCCTGATCGCCGCCAGCGAAATTCCCGACTCCGACGGCGTGCAGGGACCTGGCGAGATCACCAGATGGGTCAGCGGTAAGGCCGCCATCTGTGCCAGGGTGATGGCATCATTGCGCACCACCTGCACTTCTGCGCCCAGTTCACAGAAATATTGATAAAGATTCCAGGTAAAGGAGTCGTAGTTGTCGATAAGCAGCAGCATGAACCATCCAGAGTGATAACCCGCGCCGCTATTCTACGCGGTTAAGCTGCCTCACTCACCACTTTCGCAAACACCTGCTCCAGCGGTTCCAGATCGCCGGCCACGCCAGCCTGATTCGCCGCTTTCCAGCTTTCCGCATCCGTCTCTTCCCACGACAGCAGATAACCGGCATGCAGCGCCAGCTGTTCGAAGAAGATGCGCTGTGCGCGGCCATTCCCGTGACGAAACGGGTGCAGCATATTGATTTCACAATAGTAGTGCGCGATGCGGCGGATAAACTCCTCGCGCGGCAGCTCCGCCAGCCCCTTCTCCTCCTCCAGCGCGGCCATCAGCGCGTTGCCCTCTTTTTCGATATATTCGAAATGGCAGAAGGGCGTCTCATCGCGCCAGATATCGATGGTGCGCAGCTCACCCGCCCAGCTGTAGATATCCTGGAACAGCGTGCGGTGGATCAGACGCAGATAGGGCAGCCCCGGATTGCGCGGGCCCAGTTCCAGTGTCGCGGCCCGCGCCGCGCTGAAGCTCAGCTCCGCCTTGCGCAGCTGGGCGGCATCGTGAATATCGGCCAGGTTTTTCAGCACGTTGTCATGCTGCCACAGGTAAGGATCCTGACTGACGGCGCTGTTAGAGTCCATATTGCCTCCTCAGGGACGCCAGGCGTGCCGCCGCATCATCGCTGTTAACGCTGGTTTCATTCGGTGCAAAGCCCTCCAGACGGCAACTGGCCTGATAGCTGGCGCTACGCCGCTGCTGCCACAGGGTGACTTTCTGTTTTTCGGTGAGTCTGTTCGCCATACCGCCTCCTGCTCAGGTTTTTTGCCCTAAGTATAAGAGCAAATTCTGGCTTTGCCGGAGGCGGCAGGCTGTCGCCCTCCGGAGAGGGCAACAGGGAGGCTTAAGGCAGGACTTTGGCGGAGAGAATGACAACCGGTTTGGACGGGACATTCTGGTAAGGGCCAACATCTTTGGTTGGCACCTGCGAAATTTTTTCTACCACATCCTGACCTTTCACGATCTTACCAAACACGGCATAGCCAAAATCACGCTGTCCGTGGTCGAGGAACGCATTGTCCGCCACGTTCAGGAAGAACTGGCTGGTCGCGCTGTCTTTGTCGGCGGTACGCGCCATCGAGATGGTGCCACGCAGGTTACGCAGGCCATTGTCAGCTTCGTTTTTGATCGGCGCGTTGGTCTGCTTCTGCTGCATATCGGTGGTGAATCCCCCACCCTGCACCATAAAGCCCGGGATCACGCGATGAAAAATGGTGTTGTTATAGAAACCGCTGTTCACGTAATCAACGAAGTTTTTCACGGAGACCGGCGCTTTCTGGTTATTCAGTTCGAGTTCGATATTGCCGGCGGAGGTGGTGAGCAGAACGTGGGTGTCACCTTTTGCGGCCAGCGCCTGGACAGAAACGGAAGAGAGCGCTAACAGGGTGAAGGCCGCTGCTAAAGTACGTTTAAACATGAAAGATTCCTTACCTGGGAGAGCGGGCACAAAAACGTGATTGATTGTAAAGAGACTCTATTCCAGGAGCCAGCGTTTTACCTATATTTACGCTGTGGCGGTAAAAGTGGGAAGCAAACGATAAACCGGCGCATCAGCGTGATTAAAATCACACAACGCGTGAAATATGGATCTCATGTTTCACTGCTTGTTTATTAAGATCACAGTTCCGTTTACACTTTCTGACACTTTTTGCCACCCGGTTCTCAACAGGTTCAGAACATGACAAACCGTAATCGTATTGGCCTCACCTGGATAAGCTTCTTCTCCTACGCGCTGACCGGCGCGCTGGTGATCGTTACCGGTATGGTGATGGGCGATATCGCCAAAGATTTCCAGATCCCCATCTCCAGCATGAGTAACACCTTCACCTTCCTGAACAGCGGCATCCTGGCGGCCGTTTTCCTCAACGCCTGGCTGATGGTCATCGTGCCGCTGAAGCGCCAGCTGATTTTTGGCTTCGTCCTGATGGTCCTGGCGATAATCGGCCTGATGACCAGTCGCGATCTGACGGTCTTTTCGCTCTGTATGTTCGTGCTGGGCGTGGTCAGCGGCATCACCATGTCGATCGGGACCTTCCTGATCACCCATATGTATGAAGGCCGTCAGCGCGGTTCCCGCCTGCTGTTTACCGACTCCTTCTTCAGCATGGCGGGCACGCTGTTTCCGGTGCTGGCAGGCATTCTGCTGGCGCGTCAGCTGCCCTGGTACTGGGTCTATGTCTGCATCGGCTTTATCTACGTCGCCATCTTCATCATGACGCTGTTCGTGGAGTTCCCGGTGCTGCGTAAGCCTGAGAACAGCCCGACGGTTGAGAAGGAAAAATGGGGTGTGGGCGTCCTGCTGCTGGCGGTGGCGGCACTCTGCTACATTCTGGGCCAGCTCGGTTTCATCTCCTGGGTGCCGGAATATGCCACCAAAGTCATGGGCATGAATATCGATGATGCCGGGCAGCTGGTCGGCAGCTTCTGGACCGCGTACATGGTCGGCATGTGGGCCTTCAGCTTCCTGCTGCGTTTCTTCGACCTGCAACGCATTCTGATGGTGCTGGCGGGTCTGGCGACCCTGCTGATGTACTGGTTCGTCAGCAGCAGCGATGCCGGAATGCTGAAATGGATCATCATGATTCTGGGCTTCAGCTCCAGCGCCATCTACACCACCATCATCACCCTGGGTTCACTGCAGACCAGAGTGGCCTCACCGAAGCTGGTGAACTTCATTCTGACCTGCGGCACCGTCGGCACCATGCTGACCTTTGTGGTGACGGCGCCTATCGTGGAGAAGAGTGGCGTGCACACCGCCCTGGCGACGGCGAACGCCCTCTACGCCGTGGTATTTGTAATGTGTGCCCTGCTTGGCTTTGTCAGCCGTCACCGTTCTCACGGTCACGTCATGCACTAATCTCTTCAGGGCGGCGGGATATCGCCGCCCTGCTGTTTAACGCCGGAAGTCCACGCGCTCCCGCTCCCGCCAGTAAATCTCACTCTCTGCCGGCTTCGTCTCTGCCACAACCCTGCCCTGACGCAGCGAATAGCGCACCGGAACCTGCCTTCTTACCGCATCAAAACCACTCTCCGCAGGCAGAATCACCAGGCTGGCGTCATGGCCGACCTCAATGCCGTAATCCGGCAGCTGCAGCGTTCTGGCGCTGTGGTGCGTAATCAGGTCCAGACCCGCATTGATCTGCTCATAGCCCATCAGCTGACAGACATGTAACCCCATATGCAGCACCTGCAGCATGCTGGCAGTGCCCAGCGGATACCAGGGGTCAAACACATCGTCGTGACCGAAGCAGACGTTAATTTCCGCCTCCAGCATCTCTTTTACCCGCGTGATGCCGCGCCGTTTAGGGTAGGTGTCAAAACGCCCCTGCAGATGGATATTGACCAGCGGGTTAGCGACAAAGTTGATGCCGGAGAGTTTCAGCAGCCGGAACAGCCGCGAGGTGTAAGCCCCGTTGTAAGAGTGCATCGCGGTGGTATGGCTGGCCGTCACCCGCGCCCCGTTGCCATCGCGATGCGCCAGCGCCGCCACGGTTTCAACGAAGCGCGACTGCTCATCGTCGATCTCGTCACAGTGCACGTCGATCAGCCGGTCGTAGCGGTTCGCCAGCGCAAAGGTTTTATGCAGCGATTCGACGCCATACTCGCGGGTAAATTCGAAATGCGGGATCGCGCCGACCCCATCCGCACCCAGCCGCAGCGCCTCCTCCAGCAGCGCTTCGCCGTTGGGATAGGAGAGGATCCCCTCCTGAGGGAAGGCGACAATCTGGATGGTGATCCAGGGCGCCATCTCCGCCTTCAGCTTCAGCATCGCCTTCAGGGCCGTCAGCGACGGATCGGAGACGTCGACGTGGGTGCGGACAAACTGGATGCCGTTAGCGATCTGCCACTTCAGCGTCTGCAGCGCCCGCTGTTTCACATCTTCATGGCTGAGCAGGGCTTTGCGCTCGGCCCAGCGCTCGATCCCCTCAAACAGGGTGCCGGACTGGTTCCAGGCCGGTTCGCCCGCCGTCTGGGTCGTGTCCAGATGGATATGTGGCTCAACAAAGGGCGCGCAGGCCAGGCCGCCCTCCCCATCCAGCGCCTGATCTGTCGCCGGGAGCGGCTGCGGCTGAGCGGAAAGCCGGGCAATTTTGCCGTCGGCGATGTCGATTTGCCACAACCCGTCCTGGCCGGGCAAACGCACGTTATTGATCCTGCCGGGTGACTGCATGGCTGATTCCTTCCTCGGTTAGCGGTGAGGTTAAAACTAGCACGATTCATACCAGGAACCGCAATGCAGGCTATTCAGCAGGTTAGCCGCATCTGACAAACTCAATGAAAATCAGACACCTACCTCTTAATGGGTATATGGCGCTGTGGTTGATGCATATCAATAAGCGTCAGAAACGGCGCGCTATTGTAGCCGCAGATATCGCAAATTTGAGGCAAAAATGAGCAAGCACAATGTCGTCGTTATCGGTAACGGCATGGTCGGCCACCGCTTCATCGAAGAGTTGCTGGAGAAAGCGGAACCCGACCAGTTTTCGCTGACCGTCTTTTGTGAAGAACCCCGCGTCGCCTACGATCGTGTCCATCTGTCCGCTTACTTCTCCCATCATACTGCTGAAGAACTGTCGCTGGTGCGGGAAGGCTATTACGACAAACATCAGGTCAGCCTGCTGCTGGGCGAGCGCGCCATCACCATTAACCGTGATGAGAAGCTCATTCACTCCAGCACCGGCCGCGCGGTGCACTACGACACGCTGATTTTTGCGACCGGCTCCTATCCGTGGATCCCGCCCATCAACGGGGCAGAGGGCAGCGACTGCTTTGTCTACCGCACCATCGAAGATCTCAACGCCATTGAAGCCTGCTCGCGCCGCTGCAAACGTGGTGCGGTGATTGGCGGGGGCCTGCTGGGGCTGGAAGCGGCAGGCGCACTGAAAAATCTGGGTATCGAAACCCACGTCATCGAGTTTGCCCCGGTGCTGATGGCGGAGCAGCTGGATCAGCAGGGCGGCGAACTGCTGCGTCGCAAGATCGAACAGATGGGCGTGCGGGTACACATCGGTAAAAACACCCGGCAGATTGTGCATCACGAGCACGGCGGCAAAACGCTGGCGTTTGCCGATGGCAGCGCGCTGGATGTCGATTTCATCGTCTTCTCCACCGGCATTCGTCCGCAGGACAAACTGGCAAAACAGTGCGGGCTGACCCTGGGGCCGCGCGGCGGCATCGCCATTGATGACCAGTGCCGCACCAGCGATCCCGATATCTACGCGATCGGCGAGTGCGCCGCCTGGCAGAATCGCGTCTACGGCCTGGTGGCTCCGGGCTATAAAATGGCGCAGGTCGCCAGCGACCACCTGCTGGGCCGCGATAATGCCTTTACCGGCGCAGACATGAGCGCCAGGCTGAAACTGCTGGGTGTCGATGTCGGCGGCATTGGCGACGCCCGCGGCACCACGCCCGGCGCGCGCAGCGTGGTCTGGCTGGATGAAGGCAAATCGGTCTACAAACGCCTGGTGATCAGCGAGGATCAGAAAACCCTGCTGGGTGCCGTGCTGGTGGGTGACACCCGCGACTATGGCAACCTGCTGCAGCTGGTGCTGAATGCGATTCCGCTGCCGGACAATCCGGAGGCGCTGATCCTGCCGGCGGGCAGCGGGGATAAGCCGGCGATCGGCGTCGATTCCCTGCCGGATAGCGCGCAGATCTGCTCCTGCTTCGACGTCAGTAAAGGCGACATCGTCAAGGCGGTTCAGGGCGGCTGTCACACCGTGGCGGCGCTGAAAAGCACGACCCGCGCGGGCACCGGCTGCGGCGGCTGTATTCCGCTGATTACCCAGGTGCTGAACAGCGAACTCAGCCGCCAGGGTATCGAGGTCACTAACCATCTCTGCGCCCATTTCGCCTGGTCACGTCAGGAGCTTTATCATCTGATTCAGGTGGAGGCGATCAAAACCTTCGATGAGCTGCTGGCCCGCTACGGTCAGGGTTACGGCTGTGAAATCTGCAAGCCTGCGGTGGGTTCGCTGCTCGCCTCCTGCTGGAATGAGTATGTGCTCGCCCCTCAGCATGCGCCGTTACAGGACAGCAACGACCTCTATCTGGGCAATATCCAGAAAGATGGCACTTATTCAGTGATCCCGCGTTCGCCCGGCGGTGAGATTACGCCGCAGGGCCTGAAGGCGATCGGTGAGGTCGCCGAACGTTATCGCCTCTACACCAAAATTACCGGCTCCCAGCGTATTGGTCTGTTTGGCGCGCAGAAAGATGACCTGCCTGCGATCTGGTCACAGCTGATCGACGCCGGATTCGAAACCGGTCAGGCCTACGCCAAGGCGCTGCGTATGGCGAAAACCTGCGTCGGCAGCGCCTGGTGTCGTTATGGCGTGGGCGACAGCCTTGGCTTAGGCGTGATGCTGGAGAACCGCTACAAAGGGATCCGGACGCCGCACAAGATGAAGTTTGGCGTTTCCGGCTGCACCCGTGAATGCGCGGAAGCCCAGGGCAAAGATGTCGGCGTGATTGCCACGGAAAAAGGCTGGAACCTCTACGTCTGCGGTAACGGCGGCATGAAGCCCCGCCACGGCGATCTGCTGGCGGCCGATCTGGATCAGCAGACGCTCATCACCTATCTCGACCGCTTCATGATGTTCTACATCCGCACCGCCGACCGTCTGCAGCGCACCTCGCTGTGGCTGGAGAGTCTGGAGGGCGGCATCGACTATCTGCGCAGCGTGATCGTGAATGACAGGCTCGGCCTCAACAGCCAGATGGAAGCGCAGCTGACCGCCCTGCGCGCCACGGCCCATTGTGAATGGAAAACCACGCTGGAAGATAAAGCGCATCTGACGCGCTTCGCCCACTTCATCAACTCATCACAGCGCGATCCTGATGTGCAGTGGGTCGCCGAGCGCGATCAGCATCGCCCGGCACGCGTCGATGAACGTATCGCTGTAACCCTGATTGAGGAGACCGAACGATGAGCCAGTGGAATCCGGTTTGCCCGCTGACGGAGATCCTGCCCGTCACCGGCGTCTGTGCGCTGGTCAAAGGGCAGCAGGTTGCGATCTTCCGCCCACGCGACGATGAGCAGCTCTATGCCCTCAGCAATATCGATCCCTTTGCCCATGCCAGCGTGCTGTCACGCGGCATTATTGCCGAACATGAGGGGACACTCTGGGTCGCCAGCCCGCTGAAAAAGCAGCGTTTTCGCCTCAGCGATGGCTACTGCATGGAGGATGAGACGCGCTCCGTGGCGGCCTGGCCGGTGCGGGTCAACGCCGGACAGGTAGAGGTCTGCCTGTAACGCCCTCAACAGCCCGCCTGCGCGGGCTTTTTAATAAGGACGCCTGATGGACTACTTTCCCCTGTTCTGCCGCCTGCAGGGCAGACGCTGCCTGCTGGTGGGCGCAGGTGACGTGGCGGAGCGAAAAGCCCGGCTGCTGCTGGCGGCCGGGGCCGATCTGTGGGTCGGCGCACCGGATTTCTCGCCCGCGTTCCGGCACTGGGCGCAGCAGCAGGCCGTGACGCTGCTGCACGGCCCTTTTGAGCCGCACTGGCTGACGGGCTGCTGGCTGGTGGTCGCGGCCACCAGCGACAACGCCGTGAATCAGCAGGTCGCTGACGCGGCGGAAAAGCAGCAGATCTTCTGCAATCTGGTGGATGCCCCGCAGCAGGCCAGCGCCATCATGCCTTCCGTCATCGACCGCTCACCGCTGATGGTCGCCGTCTCATCCGGCGGACGCGCGCCGGTGCTGGCCCGCCTGCTGCGGGAGAAGCTGGAGGCGATGCTGCCGCAGCATCTCGGCAAGCTGGCGCAGCGGGCAGGCGCCCTGCGCGACCGGGTAAAAACGCAGTTCGCCTCCCCATCTGGTCGTCGCCACTTCTGGGAGCGTTTTTTCAGCAGCGAGCGGCTGGCGCAGACGCTGGCGAACGGCGATGAGGATCGTGCCGCACAGATCACCGAGACGCTTCTGAGTGCCGATCCCGCCGTGCGCGGAGAAGTGGCGCTGGTGGGGGCCGGTCCGGGCGATGCCGGTCTGCTGACCCTGAAAGGCCTGCAGCTGATCCAGCAGGCGGATGTCATCGTCTATGACCGGCTGGTCTCGGATGCGATCCTGAATCTGGTGCGTCGCGATGCCGAACGCATTTTTGTCGGTAAGCAGGCCGGCTATCACTGCGTGCCGCAGGAGGCGATCAATCAGGTCCTCTGCGAACAGGCGCTGCGCGGTAAACGGGTGGTGCGGCTGAAAGGGGGCGATCCCTTTATTTTCGGACGCGGTGGCGAAGAGCTGGAGGCGCTGGCACAACAGCAGATCCCGTTCAGCGTGGTGCCCGGCATCACCGCCGCCTCCGGCTGTGCCGCCTACAGCGGTATTCCCCTGACCCACCGCAATCACGCGCAGAGCGTCAGGCTGGTGACCGGGCATCTGCAGAAAACGGGGTCTCTCGCCTGGCAGACCCTGGCGGCGGAGCGGCAGACGCTGGTGTTTTACATGGGTCTGACCCAGGCCGCAGAGATTCAGCAGCAGCTCATCACGCACGGTATGCGACGTGATATGCCGGTGGCGCTGGTGGAAAACGGCACCACGCCCCGTCAGCGCGTGGTGAGCGGAACACTCGGCGAGCTGGAAGCGCTGGCGGATCAGGTCGCCAGCCCCGCCCTGATGATTATCGGCAGCGTGGTCGCGCTGCGTGAGACGCTGCGCTGGTTCTGAGCCTGCAAAGAAAAACGGCGGGCATTCTGCCCGCCGTCCTGTCTGTCGACTCAGCCGTTACGGCATCGCAACAAAGCCCACCGCTTCATATACCTTCTTCAGCGTTTCCTGCGCCTGAGCGCGAGCTTTGGCCGCGCCATCACGCATCACCTGCTCCAGCAGCGCTTCATCGTTGCGGAAACGGTGATAGCGCTCCTGCAGCTCGGAGAGCATGCCGGAGACGGCATCCGCCACCGCGCCTTTCAGGTGGCCATACATCCTGCCTTCGAACTCCTGCTCCAGCTCGGCGATGGTTTTGCCGGTCACGCCCGACAGAATATCCAGCAGGTTAGAGACGCCCGCTTTCTCTTTGATGTCGTAACGCACGACAGGCGGCTCTTCAGAGTCGGTCACGGCGCGTTTAATCTTCTTCACCACCGCTTTCGGATCTTCCAGCAGGCCGATAACGTTGTTGCGGTTATCGTCAGACTTGGACATTTTCTTCGTCGGCTCCAGCAGCGACATCACGCGCGCGCCGGACTTCGGAATAAACGGCTCCGGCACCTTGAAGATCTCGCCATACAGCGCGTTGAAGCGATGCGCGATATCGCGGCTCAGCTCCAGATGCTGTTTCTGATCTTCGCCGACCGGCACCTGATGGGTCTGATACAGCAGGATGTCAGCCGCCATCAGCACCGGGTAGTCGAACAGACCGGCGTTGATGTTCTCTTCGTAGCGCGCAGATTTATCCTTGAACTGGGTCATGCGGCTCAGCTCACCGAAGTAGGCGTAGCAGTTCAGGATCCAGCTCAGCTGCGTGTGCTCCGGCACGTGCGACTGCACGAAGATGGTGCTTTTTTCCGGATCGATACCACAGGCCAGATAGAGCGCCAGCGTATCCAGCGTCGCCTTACGCAGTGCAGCAGGATCCTGACGCACAGTGATCGCATGCAGATCCACGATGCAGTAGATGCAGTGGAAATCATCCTGCATCTGCACCCACTGACGCAGTGCTCCCATGTAGTTGCCGATGGTCAGTTCGCCGGACGGCTGTGCGCCGCTGAAAACGATGGGTTTCATACTTAAGTCCTGATATTTACAGCCCCAGAGCGGGCAATAGTTCGTCGAAAGAGTCGAGGGTTAAATCGGGCTGGCTGGTGGCAATCGGCTCGCCATAGTTGTAGCCAAAGGTCAGGCCAACATGCGGAACGCCCGCCGCCTGCGCGGCCTGGATATCATTGCGGGAATCACCGATAAACAGCAACTCCTTCTGCAGCAGACCAAAGGTGCCCAGCACCTTAAAGATCGCCGCCGGATGCGGTTTTTTAACCGGCACATCGTCGCCACCGATAATCAGTGAAAACGCATCCTCAATACCCAGCGACGCGAGCAGCGGTGCCACAAACGGCGTCGGCTTGTTGGTGACAATCGCCATCGGCAGCCCGGCGGCTTTGAATGCGTCCAGCGTCTCCTTCACCTGCGGGAACAGCGTGCTGCCCGCCTCAACGGTGTCGGCGTAATGACGGTCAAACAGCGCCCGGGCATCACGCTGCTCCTCTGGCTGCGGCTCGCGGCCCAGCGCGAAGGTCAGCGCGCGGGCCATCATGATATCGGCACCGTTGCCAATCCAGGTTGACACACGCGCCAGGCCCGCCTGCGGCAGGCGAAGGTCGTTCAGCGTGCGGTCAATCGCATCGGCCAGGCCTGGCGCGCTATCGACCAGCGTGCCATCCAGATCGAACGCCAGCGCACGAATATCAGTGAAATGAGCCATTGGTCTTCTCCAGTTCGTTGCGCATATCGTCGATCACTTTTTTGTAATCGGGATGACCAAAGATGGCCGAGCCGGCCACAAACATATCCGCCCCCGCGGCCGCGATCTGGCCGATGTTGTCGATCTTGACGCCGCCATCCACTTCCAGACGAATGTCGTAGCCGCTCTGATCGATACGTCTGCGCGCTTCACGCAGCTTATCCAGCGTGCCGGGAATAAAGGACTGACCGCCAAAACCGGGGTTGACGGACATCAGCAGAATGATATCCAGCTTATCCATCACGTAATCGAGGTAGCTCAGCGGCGTGGCCGGGTTAAACACCAGGCCCGCTTTGCAGCCGTGCTCCTTGATCAGTTGCAGGGTGCGATCGACATGTTCGCTGGCTTCGGGATGAAAAGTGATATAGGTGGCGCCCGCTTTGGCGAACTCGGGGATGAGTGCATCCACCGGTTTCACCATCAGATGCACATCGATGGGGGCGGTGATGCCATAGTCGCGCAGGGCTTTCAGCACCATCGGCCCCATGGTCAGGTTAGGGACATAGTGGTTATCCATCACGTCGAAGTGAACCACGTCACCTCCGGCCGCCAGCGCTTTGGCCGTATCCTCGCCCAGGCGAGCGAAGTCTGCCGAAAGGATTGAAGGGGCCAGCAAATATTGTTTCATCCGATTCTCCCACTGTTGTGCGCCAGCCCTGCGGCTGGCGTAATGCGTTGGTCGCGGACGAAACAGACTAGCGATAAAGTGCCAGCAGTTCGTCGACCTTGGTGCGACCGGTTATGCTCCGGCTGATGGAACGCCGGGCTTTGACCACATGTAACACTGCATCCTGATACCACAAACGCGTCAGTGCAGTGTCGTGGTTGGAAATCAGTACCGGAATCCGGTGCTCCGATGACGAAATCTCTGCCGCCAGCGCCGCCAGATTCTCCTGCTCACGCAGGCTGAAGCTGTTGGTGTGGTAAGCCGTAAAATTAGCCGTCGCCGACAGCGGCGCATAAGGCGGGTCGCAATAGACCACCGATCCTTTACCGGCCCCTTTCAGGGTAACATCGTACGATTCACAGACAAACGTCGCTTTCTGTGCACGCTCAGCAAACCATAACAGTTCTGCTTCCGGAAAGTAGGGTTTGCGATAGCGGCCGAACGGGACGTTGAATTCACCCCGCAGGTTATAGCGGCACAGGCCGTTGTAACAGTGACGGTTCAGATAGAGGAACAGCAGCGCACGCTGATAAGCGTCCGTGCTGGTATTGAATTCGGTGCGGTGCTGGTAATAACAGAGTTCGTTGTTATTTTCTGGCGTGAACAGCCGCTGCGCATCGCGGATAAAGTCCGACGTGCGCGTTTTAACGATGTTGTAGAGATTAATCAGATCACTGTTGATATCGGCAAGATGATAGCGATCAAATTCAGTGTTCAGAAACACCGAACCTGCACCAACAAATGGCTCGACCAGACAGTCGCCCTGCGGCAGATGGCGATGGATCTCTTCTACTAAGGGAAATTTTCCCCCTGCCCATTTCAGGAAAGCGCGATTTTTTTTCATGCTGTCGTGGTTATTACATCTTATTGTGAGGCTGTGGCTGAACCGACAGCAGATCTGCGCTTTAAACGGGGCCAGCGAGTGGCCCCACATCCGCTATTGGCTGGCTTCTTTTTTCACCTGGCTGACGGGTTTCACCCATGGGTTTTTCGCACGCACATCTGCAGGCAGTGAGGCCACCGCCCGCTTAGCATCCGCTGGCGTCGCGTAGGAGCCACTGACCAGCACATACCACGGCTGACCGCTGCGGGTGGTTTTGTAGACGTGATAGCCACTCAGGTTCTGCTGCTTCGCCCAGGCGTTCAGGCTTTCCGGCTTCGACGCGCCGCTCAGCTGCAGCGTGTAGCTACCGCCTGGCAGGGATTTGCTGGCCGTACCGCTACCGGCAACGGACGTAGCAGGTGCAGAGGTGGCTGGCGTCCGCGCGGGCGTCGTGTGTGTTCTGCTGTCACGGGTCGCCGGCTTCGACGCGGTGGCCGTTTTGTGCGATGACTCGTGCGCGGGACGGGCCGCTGTACTGGTCCGGTTTGGCGTCTGGCGGCTCGGTGCGGTAACCGGGTTAGCTGCGGTGCCGGATGTGCCCGCCGTGCCGCTGACGGTCGCAGGCGCGGTGGGCAGAGAGCTGCCCCCCTGCGAGCCCATCGCAGCGGTATCGACCTGCTGCTGCTGATTCGTCAGCGCACTGTTGAGATCGCCCGGCAGCGTCACACGCTGCTGATTCGCGGGCGCATCAACCGGTGCCGCCTGCGTCGGCGTAGAAGCCACTGGCGGCATGGAGATGTCGCGCTGCGCGTCAGAGCCGCTGTTTGCGCCGGTCGCCGGGCTGTTTTCGGTCGTGGCCGGGCTGTTCTGCGCACCAGACATGGATGAAGAGCCGGTCAGATCGATATTTTTCTCGCTGCCAGAACCGCCACCCGCCGCCGGCGCATTCGCCGCCGTGGTGGATTTCTTCTCATCCGGGCCATTCAGTGCCGATCCAATGCCCAGCACCAGTAACAGCAGGACCAGGATCCCGACACCCATCATGATACGCTGGCGCGAAACCGGTAGTCTGGCTGCGGTAGACGACTTACGAGGGCGCGAGGGACGGCGGTCGCTGGCGTCAGGTTTTAACTCGTCTTCCGGTTTAAACTCATCCATTTTGCCTCCTCCGTAAAGCGGCATTCCGCACTGCGCACCCTGCGCGCCGCGTCACCACTCAACTGCTTAATCTCAGGGTTGCTGACAATCGTTAATTGCAGCCAGCACCATATCATGTGCCACGCCGCCACGCACTTCAGAGCGGCCAATCGACAGCGGCAGTATCAGCCGCAGTTCGCCCGCCAGAACTTTTTTATCGCGCATCATGTGCGGCAGGTACATCTCCGCACGCATCGCCTGCGGCCCGTGCACCGGTAAACCGGCGCGCCGTAACAGGGCGATAATGCGTTCGGTCTCTTCCGCACTGAACTGCCCCAGACGTTCCGCCGTGCGCGCCGCCATCACCATACCGGCAGCAATCGCTTCGCCATGCAGCCAGTTGCCATAGCCCATATGGGCTTCAATCGCATGACCAAAGGTATGGCCCAGATTGAGCAACGCCCGCTGACCGTTTTCACGCTCATCGGCTGCCACCACTTCCGCTTTCAGCTCACAGCAGCGACGGATGCAGTAGGCCAGCGCCTGGGTATCCAGCGCCAGCAGCGCATCCAGGTTCTGCTCCAGCCACTGGAAAAACGCGCCATCGAGGATGATGCCGTACTTGATCACTTCAGCCAGACCGGACGCCAGTTCGCGTGCAGGCAGCGTCTGCAGACAGGTTGTATCGATCACCACCGACGCGGGCTGATAAAACGCGCCGATCATGTTTTTGCCCAGCGGATGGTTAACGGCCGTTTTGCCGCCAACCGACGAGTCCACCTGCGACAGTAAGGAGGTCGGCACCTGAATAAAGCGGACACCACGCTGATAGCTGGCCGCAGCAAAACCGGTCAGATCGCCAATGACGCCGCCGCCTAAGGCGACAAGCGTCGTATCACGACCGTGCGGTTTTTGCAGAAGTGCGGTAAAGACCTGATCCATCACGGCCAGCGTTTTATACTGCTCGCCGTCGGGTAAGATCACCTGATCCACATTGACCCCTGCCGCTGTCAGCTGCGCTATCAGCGGGTCAAGATAGAGCGGAGCCAGCGTCTGGTTTGTCACCACCATGGCGTTTTCGCCCGCCTTCAGCGGCCAAAAAGAAGCCGGATCGTTAAACAGTCCGGCGGCGATAGTGATGGGGTAACTGCGTTCCCCCAGTGAGACGGTGATCTTCTCCATGATGCCCGATACCTGTTAAAAAGCCTTCGAACGTTGGATCAACTTTTTTCCAACATGTGGATAATCTGATTCGCCACCACTTTTGCACTCTGATCATCGGTGCGGATGGTGACATCGGCGATCTCTTCGTAAAGCGGATTACGTTCACCAGCCAGCGCTTCGAGCACTTCACGCGGCGGCGAATCCACCTGCAGCAACGGACGTTTTTTGTCACGCTGGGTGCGCGCCAGCTGCTTCTCGATGGTGGTTTCAAGATAAACCACAACACCGCGGGCGGAGAGACGATTACGCGTTTCCCGGGATTTGACGGAACCCCCGCCTGTCGCCAGGACGATGCCTTGCTTCTCGGTCAGTTCGTTAATGATTTTTTCTTCGCGATCGCGAAAGCCAGCTTCGCCTTCGACATCAAAAACCCAGCCCACATCCGCTCCGGTGCGTCGCTCAATTTCCTGATCGGAATCGAAGAACTCCATGTTGAGTTGCTGAGCCAACTGACGGCCAATAGTGCTTTTGCCGGCACCCATCGGCCCAACCAGAAAGATATTGCGTTTCTCTGCCATTTTGTCGGTATTACTAAGAATTCGTTAATGATACCCCGCGTTCAGCATTTGCTGGCGGGACAGGAACTGAGACCTCATGAGCGTTAGCAAGAGTCAGATGAAAAATTATCTCAACACTCAAGGCTGTTTGGCAACCGATTATATTGCCTTCAGCACATCCATTTCTGGATTGGCCTGTGTTCGCGAAACTGTAACGCGCCAGCGCTGCGTCTTTACAACGCGGCTTACAGAGGAGTTTACTAATCTGCTTGCCAGGATTTACCGGGCATAGACGGTTACACCGTATTGAAAATCGCTAAACCTTGTAAGCTAATTCCTCTCCGGCGTCAACGCGGATGGCCTTCAGGAACACATTTTCCGTTTTATCCACCCGTAAGCGCTGATTCCCTGACCAATCGTGGCGTAATGAAGATGACCAGCTCTCTTTTTTTGCGCTGTTCCGTCTGCTGGCGAAACAGCCCGCCAATCAGCGGCACCTTTCCCAGCAGCGGCACCTGATTCTGCCCGCGCGAACGCTGCTGCTGAAAGATACCCCCTAACGCCAGTGTTTGCCCGTCGCTGACCGTGACCTGAGTCTCAATTTCCTGTTTATCAATGGATAATATGTCGCTGTCGCCGGTCCGGATGGTGCGACCCGGCATATTCTGACTGATATGGATTTTCAGCTGAATGCGGCCACTGCCGGAGATAACGGGCGTGACCTCCATGCCCAACACCGCCTCTTTAAACTCGATGCTGGTCGCGCCGCTGTTCCCGGCCGAGACGGCATAGGGGATTTCGGTGCCCTGCTTAATCGAGGCGGTCTGCTGATGTGAGGTAAAGAGACGCGGGCTGGCGATGATTTCGATCTGGTTCTCCTGCTCCAGCGCACTGAGTTCCAGATCCAGCAGCGCGCCGCCGATGCGCGACAGCGCGATCCCCACGCTGACGCCCGGTGAACTCACCGCCAGTGGAATAGCGAGCCGGGGATGATGCAGGCTGTCAGTCACCGCTGCCTCATCCGCCTGCAGGCCCCACTTCACCCCCAGCTCCTGCAGATGCTCTTCGCTGATGGTCACAATGTGCGCCGCAAGCTCAATCTGATCCAGCGGCCGATCCAGCGCCCGTATCCAGCGCTCTGTCTCTTTTAATGCGGCCGCCGTATCGCGCAGCAGCAGTGCATTGGTGCGTTTGTCGATCGTCACGCTCCCGCGCGGGCTCATCAATGACTGCCGTTCGCGCAGCAGACTGGCGTGAACCTCGCTGGCACTGGCAGAGTACAACCGCACGCTACGTTGCTGCAGCGGGCGCTGCTGTAATGCCTCCTGCTGCTCGGCCTGACGCGCCAGTTGCTGCGCCTTCTGCCAGCTTGCCGGATAGACCATCAGGACATTGTCCTGTTCGATCAGCGTCAGGTTTGCCATGCGCGCCACCAGATCCAGCGCCTGATGCCAGGGCACCGTATCCAGCCGCAGCGACAGCGTTCCCTCTACCTCCGGCGCAATCATCAGGTTGATCTGCTGATAGTCCGCCAGCGCCTGCAGAATACGTGTGACCGGCGCATGGTCAAACGTCAGGCTGAGCGGCTCCTCATCGGCGGCGTAAACCGGCAGCAGGCTGCTCAGGGCCAGCAGCAGCAGGGCTATCCTTGTCATGCACTCCTCCTTTTAAATAGAGCCGGGTCTGTTGGGCCTCGCAGCTCTGCGGCACCACAAGGGTGATGCTGTGACGGCGAATATCAGCCGGCTGCCAGGGCGCAACGGGAAAGGGTTTGCCGCTGCGGGCCATCACGCTCTCACCCTGCGGGGTCAGCAGCCAGGCGCGATAGTGCGCCTCGCGTCCGACAATCCCCTGCAGCCGCCAGCCGGTCAGCGGTGCGACGGCTGCCCTGCAGATCGACGCCGCGACAGGCCGGAACGGATCCCGCGCCAGCGCGCCGCCAGCGCAGAGCAGCAGAATCAGCAGGCTATGGCGCATCGTCAGGTTCCAGCCAGAGCTGCGCCACCAGAAACGACTGTTGTGCGCGCAGCTGGAAGTGGTGCGGAAAAGGCGCGGCACCGTCGGCAAGCTCAGCGAACAGCGTCTGAAACGCGGGCCACTGCAGATGCAGCGTCAGCGTGCGTGAGGCCGCATCGGGCTGCCACGCCTCAAGCTGATGATGACGCGCCGCCAGAATCGCGTCGATGGCCCTGCCCGGTTCGGGCCTGGCGTGCTGCAGGGCCTGCAGTTGCGCCTGCAACTGCGCACCAGGGGGATGCTGCTGCCACTGCTGCTGGCGCTGCTGCAGGGTGCGGGTTAACTGCGCCAGCGCCTGCTGTTCCGCAATCAGCGCCTGCTGCCGGGGCCGTAACCCTGCGAAGCCGACGATCAGCAGCAGGCCGGCAGCGCCGATCGCGAGCAGCCCGTAGCGTGGAAGAGCGGCCATCTGCCACCAGCGATCCCACCACTCACTCATCGTTCCCCTCCCGCAAACGCAGCCGCAGCGAAAACTGATAGCGGCCATCAGGCTGACGCTTAACGCCGCCCTGCTTCACCTGGTCAAACAGGGCGACGGTTGTTAACCCCTGCCGGAACTGCCGGATCGCCACCATATCCTGCGCCCTCCCCTCCAGGGTCAGATGCTGGTCGCGCTTCTCCAGCCAGGTCAGCCACGCGCTGTCGGGCAACAGCGCGGGTAAAGCCAGCCAGAACCGCTGCCAGGCCGCCAGCTGCGCCCGCGCTCTGCGCTGCTTCGCCTGCTGCTTCTGCACCACCGCGAGCTGCGCCAGTAACGCGTTCTGCTCCGCCAGCTGCTTTGCCAGGTGATCCAGTGCCTGCTGCTGCGCGCCCGCAGCCTGCGCCACACCCTGACGCGCCTGCTCAATACGCCAGACCTGCTGCATGACCGCCAGCAACAGGCTGAGGGTGACCAGCACCAGTACTACGAGGCTCTGTCGCTGCTGCCGCCGCTGACGTCGCTGCCGCCAGGGCAGCAGATTGACCGCCTCGTTCACCGATCCTCTCCGCGCAGCGCCAGTCCGGCAGCCAGCGCAAACGCGCCCGGATTCTCCGGCAGAGGCGGCTGTTGATAGCGGAACAGACTAAAGGGGGAAAACAGGATGGCATCCGCAGGCAGTGGTGCTTCATCGGCTGCGCACCAGGCGACGGCGGGCGCGTCAGGGAAGGCCTGCAGAAGGGCATCGGGCGAGGCGAACTCTGCGCTATCAGCAGCGGTCTGCGCATCGCTCCAGAGCCAGCGCTCATCCTGATGCAGGGCCAGCACCGCGCCCGGCGGCCATGATGCCTGACGCACCAGCCGCCTGAGCGCGTCGGTCGTGAGTTCAAAAACCTGCGGCATTAACCCCGCCTGCAACAGGGGCGCGGTCCACTGATCGATGATCTCCAGTCGTGCCGCCGTCACGCAGAGCTGACCGCCCCGGGCATCCGGGCGATAATCCAGCGCCAGCGCGGCAGGCTCCAGCGGGAAGAGGCGGCGGGCGGCCGCCCGCACGAAGTGTCCCAGTGCCGGCTCCTTCAGGGGCTGCGCAGGCAGCGGGATCTGACGCTGCAGCACCAGCCGGGCGGGCAGTGCGACCCGCAGCGAGTAGCGACGCGGCAACCGCTGACGCCAGGCGCTTAAGGCCGCCACTAATTCAGGTGAAGATTGCAGCACGCCGTTTCTTAACGTATCTTGCGGCAGCCGCTGCTGCCACCAGTGGCGTAGCTGCCAGCCATCACGACGAGGCTGGAGGGCCAGGGCGCAAATCTGCCTATTCTGAATATCCAGCCCAATTTGCCAGGTATGAAAAGCCATCCGCGCGATCTCCTTATCGTCCGGGAAAATGGACATATCAAAGCGTCTGGCTTGCCTTTATACTACCGCGCGGTTGTTTATAAACTGCTCAAACGACAACAGATGGGAAATTCCAGGTGAAGTTCGTAAAGTATTTATTGATCCTTGCAGTGTGTTGCATCCTGTTGGGAGCTGGCTCGATTTATGGTTTATACAAATACATAGAGCCGCAGCTGCCTGACGTCAACACGCTGAAAGATGTGCGTCTGCAGACCCCTATGCAGGTTTACAGCGCCGATGGCGATCTGATCGCCCAGTATGGCGAGATGCGCCGTATTCCTTTGACGCTGCAGCAGGTTCCTCCGGTGATGGTAAAAGCGTTTATCGCCACCGAAGACAGCCGTTTTTATGAGCACCACGGCGTGGATCCGGTGGGGATTTTCCGTGCGGCCAGCATTGCGCTGGTCTCCGGTCATGCCTCCCAGGGTGCCAGTACCATTACGCAGCAGCTGGCCCGTAACTTCTTCCTGAGTCCGGAACGCACCCTGATGCGTAAAATAAAGGAAGCGTTTCTGGCGATCCGCATTGAGCAGCTGCTGAATAAAGATGAGATCCTTGAGCTTTACCTGAACAAGATCTATCTGGGCTACCGGGCTTACGGCATCGGGGCCGCCTCGCAGGTCTATTTTGGTAAGCCGGTTGACCAGCTGTCGCTGAGTGAAATGGCGATGATCGCCGGTCTGCCGAAAGCCCCTTCGACCTTTAACCCGCTTTACTCGCCGAGCCGTGCCCTGTCGCGCCGCAACGTCGTGCTGGCACGTATGCTGGATCAGCATTACATCACCCAGCAGCAGTATGACGAAGCCCGCAACACGCCGCTGGTCGCGAAGTATCACGGACCGGAAATCGCCTTCTCTGCGCCCTATCTCAGCGAGATGGTACGCCAGGAGATGGTGAAGCGTTACGGTGACAATGCCTATACCGACGGCTACAAGGTCTACACCACCGTGACCCGTCGCCTGCAGGAAGCCGCTCAGACATCAGTGCGCAACAACGTCATGGCCTACGATATGCGTCATGGCTATCGCGGTCCGACGCGCGTGCTGTGGAAAGTGGGCGAGCCTGCCTGGGATCAGACAAAGATTGAGAACACGCTGAAGACGCTGCCGGTCTATGGCCCGCTCCATCCGGCCGTGGTCACCGAAGCGCGCAGCGATGAAGCGACGGTGATGCTGAAAGATGGCAGCAACGTGTCGCTGGCGCTAGCCGGGGTTCGCTGGGCGCGTCCTTATAAGTCCGACACCGTGCAGGGGCCAACGCCGAAAAGCGTGACGCAGGTTCTGCAGGCCGGCCAGCAGATTTGGGTACGCAAAGTCGGTGACGACTGGTGGCTCGGCCAGGTGCCGGATGTCAACTCGGCGCTGGTTTCACTCGATCCTGATGATGGTGCAGTGCGCGCGCTGGTGGGCGGTTTTGCCTTTAACCAGAGCATGTTTAACCGTGCAACCCAGGCGCTGCGCCAGGTCGGTTCTAACATCAAGCCGTTCCTCTACACCGCGGCAATGGATCGCGGGTTAACGCTCGCCTCGATTCTTAACGATGTGCCGATCTCCCGCTGGGATGCCGGTGCCGGTGCGGACTGGCGTCCCAAGAACTCACCGCCAACCTATGATGGTCCGATTCGTCTGCGTCAGGGTCTGGGTCAGTCGAAAAACGTGGTGATGGTGCGTGCGATGCGTGCGATGGGCGTGGATTACGCCGCAGAGTATCTGCAGCGCTTTGGTTTCCCGGCGCAGAACATCATTCACACCGAGTCACTGGCGCTGGGCGCCGCCTCGTTCACTCCGTTACAGGTGGTACGCGGCTACTCCGTGATGGCGAACGGTGGCTTCCTGATCGATCCCTACTTCATCACGCGGATCGAGAACGAACAGGGCAACATCGTGTTCGAAGAGAAACCGAAGATCGCCTGTCCACAGTGCAATCTGCCGGTGATCTACGGTGAAACCAAGAAAGCGCTGGCGCTGAACGAAGAGAGCGTTGAAAACGTCGCGGCCTCAGACGCGAACCAGAATCAGGCGGTGCCTCAGCCTGCGCTGGAGCAGGTGCCGGCTCAGGCCCAGCAGGGCGGTCAGGCGTATGCGCCTCACGTTATCAACACCCCGCTCACCTTCCTGATCAAGAGCGCGCTGAACAGTAATATCTTCGGCGAACCGGGCTGGATGGGAACCGGCTGGCGTGCCGGCCGCGACCTTAAGCGTAATGATATCGGCGGTAAAACCGGTACCACCAACAGCTCGAAAGATGCCTGGTTCTCCGGTTACGGCCCGGGTGTGGTGACCTCGGTCTGGATCGGTTTCGACGATGCGCGCCGCGATCTGGGCCGCAGCACGCTCTCCGGTGCCATTCCCGATCAGATTTCGGGCTATGAAGGCGGCGCGAAGAGTGCGCAACCGGCGTGGGATGAGTTTATGAAGAGCGCGCTGGAAGGCGTTCCGGTGCAGCCGTTAACGCCACCGGAAGGCGTGGTGACGGTCACCATCGACCGCAGCACCGGTAAGCTGGCCAACGGTGGCGGTAATACCCGTCAGGAATATTTCATCAATGGCACCCAGCCGACCGAATATTCGGTGCATGATGTGGGCACCACCATCATGGATAATGGCGAGAGTCACGAGCTGTTCTGATGTAACCGCTGACGTGTGAAATAACCCAAGCCGATCGCTGTGACGATCGGCTTTTTTTTGCCTGGCGATTGCCGCGCGCAGCATCAGGAAAAGAGGAGCAAGTTTCCCATCGCTGCCCGCGTTTTTCCTGCCGACGGCGACGCATACCGGATAAGGGCTGGCTTTCTGCTGGCGGGATCGGTGGGGGTTCAGTGACAGGCGTCAGGCAGAAAAAGCAGAGATTCAGCAGCGTCACGCATAAAAAAATGCCGCCCACCTTCGTGACCGGCATTTTTTCAGCCTTATGTTATAAGGCAACGGGCGTCCTGCTTATTCGCGCATCTCACAAGCAAGTCAGGCGCATTTTATTATAGTGCTGAAAATCGCGTTTCCCTGGTGCCAGCGGATAAAACAGATTGCATGGCAACTCAATACGCCGGACCAGCATAATAGTTACCGCTTCGTATAACAGGGGGGATATTGGCTCTTGCGCCTCGCTTTTTATCGTGATAAGAAACCTGTCGAATTGCTCTTATTTAATTATTCGCGGAAACTGTTTATATATGGAAATTAAAATTGGCGATGTGCCTGACCAGAAAAGTGAAGAATATATTATTCAGCAGCTCTGGCAGCATAATAGTGGTTTCGCTGACATCAATATGAAAACATTGAATGTTATTTTGTATGATGATGAAAAAAATATTCAGGGTGGCCTGTTAGCGCATACCTGGTGCGGCACGCTCGATATCCACTATTTCTGGATAGCGGAAGCGCAGCGCATGCATGGCACAGGGCGTCAGATGATGCAGGCAGCGGAAGAGGAAGCGCGCAACCGGCACTGTCATATGGCAGTGGTAGATACACTGAGCTTCCAGGCTCGCGGTTTCTACGAGAAATTAGGTTATCGCGTGTATGGCGAACAGGAAGGCTATGCAGAGCGCTACGCGCGCTACTATCTGGCAAAACGATTATAATCTGAATCATTTCAGCGAGGTGCCATGGATAGCCCCTACCGTAGTATCGATGAATTTATCGCCCCATTCGCCACAACAATGGATCTGTTACCGACCCCGTGGGGATTTAAGGATGCGACTTCACAGCATCTTTATATGAATGAAGCGGCCAGAAAGTACACGGCGACGCCTGAAAATTATCGCTTAGAGGGAAAAAAGGATAATGAATTTCCTACCCCCTGGAGCGATTGTGCCGATCAGTTCTGCGAGCACGACCAGCAGGCTGAAGCGGCTAAAGGCAGTGTCGCCGTGATTGAAACGCATTACTGGTACGGTAATAACTACCTCTCCCCTTTTATCAGCGAAAAATACCCGGTGTTCGACCACAATAAGCAGCTGCTGGGCTGTATCTGGAATGCGCGCCCGGTCGATAATCTCTCCGCGATGCGCTTTATCGATCAAAAGAAGGCGTCCGTGCTGACCACGCGGCTGGCGCATCCGCTGTTTACCTCCGCCGAACTGGATGTCATCTTCCTGCTGCTGCGGCGGTTCAATGCCAAAGAGATTGCGCGTATCTATAACCTCAGCGTCAAAACCATCAGCAACCGCATCACGACGCTTTATCAGAAAGCCGGGGTGCATTCGCTTCAGCAATTTGAGAGCTACTGCTATGCAGAATCGCTGGAAAGTTATCTGCCGGAACGCTTTCTCAGCGCTGGCGTTATTTTTATTTAAACCGGTAAGGAAACCCTGTAGTGAGTAAATTTGACGATTATCCCCTGAGTCGCGTGCCTGAAAACAAACGACTTTCGCTGCTCAGCGTCGCGATTGTGCACATGGGGATGCTGACGGCGCTGGACCAGTTTATGCTCGGTGCGGTGCTGGGCAACGGAATGTCCACGGGGGAAGCCTTTACCGCGATTACCCTGGCGAGTCTGCTGTTCGGTGTGCTGACGTTTGCGCTCGGCTATGCCGGGATGCGCGAAGGCCTGCCCGGCAGCCTGCTGGCGCGCTGGTGCGGTTTTGGCCGTCACGGTTCGGTGCTGATTGGTCTGCTGGTGGCGGTCAGCCTGCTGGGCTGGTTCGGCATTCAGAATGCGGTCTTCGCCCGGTCGCTGAGCTATGCGCTGGACGGTAAACTCAGTTTCGCCGAAGCGGCGGCGCTGTCGGGGGGTGTCCTGACTCTGCTGGTGACCTTTGGCTTCCGGGCGCTGCGGTTTACCGCCCGCATTGCCGTTCCCCTCTTTATTGCGCTGGTGGGCTGGATTTTCTGGCACGCCTTCCACGGTCAGGCTGGCCCTGTTGCTCAACCCGCAGTGGCGGCCGACCCCATTACCGTCAGCGCGGCGATTACCATGGTGATTGGCGGCGCGATCCTGGCCAGCCTGATGACGCCGGATCTGACCCGTTTCTCACGCAACGGCAGGGATGTGTTCGCCATTACGCTGCTGACTATTCTGGCGGGTGAATATGGGATCAATGGCCTGGCGATTCTGGTCGCCAGAGAGCTACAGACCTCCGACATCATCGCCATCATTACGCAGACCACCAGCACCCTGGGGTTGTTCGCGGTGGTCTTTTCTACCCTGCGCGTCAACGATCTGAATCTCTACTCCTCCACGCTGGGCATCACTAATGCCATTGAGGGCGTGACGGGCTACAAGCCGCGCTATCAGGTGATTACGCTGCTGCTGGGGATACTCGGGACACTCTGTTCGATTCTGGGGATCCTCGACCGGTTCGTCGATTTCCTGGAGCTGCTGGGTGTGGTCTTCCCGCCGGTGCTGGGGGTAATGATTATTGATTACTACGTGCTGAAAACCAGCCGCCAGACGCTTGCGCTGGGCCGCGCAGAGAATGCCCTGCCGCCCGTTTCGGCGTCGATCGGCTGGCCGGCGCTGATCGCCAGCCTCGCAGGCGCGGCCACCGGCCTGTTTATCGAGCGCGGCGTACCGGTCTTCAACTCGTTAATCGTCGCCTGCCTGATTTATCTGGTCGCGGCGCCCCTGTTCCGGCGGTTATCGGCGCGGCAGGCAGGCGCGCTGACGGACTGATTCCGTGCTTTCTCTGCTGATTGCGCCGGCTGCCGGCTGGCGCAATCAGTAACTCAGTCGTCCCTGTCTGACCAGCCATTCGCGGGCCATAAACAGCGCACTGACGTTGCGCGCCTCGCGGAAATCGGGCTCTGCCAGCAGAGACAGCATATCGCTCAGCGGCCAGCGGTGAACAATCAGCGGCTCCGGCTCATCCCCTTCCAGCCTCTCAGCATACAGCCCTTCCGCCACCACAATGTTCATTTTGCTGGAGAAATAGGAGGGGGCCAGCGTGAGTTTGCCCAACGTCGTCAGATCGCGCGCGCCAAAACCGACCTCTTCCTTCAGTTCACGCACGGCGGCTTCGTTGACGGTTTCTCCGGCATCGATCAGCCCTTTCGGGAAACCAAGTTCATAGGTTTCCAGTCCGACGGCGTATTCCTGAATCAGGATCAGATGATCGTCGATAATCGGCACAATCATCACGGCTTCCCGTTCTGAGGGCTTCATACGCTCATAAACGCGACGCGCGCCATTACTGAAGGCCAGGTCGACCGATTCAATCGTGAATAACCGCGAACGCGCCACGGCGGTGATATTGAGGATGTCAGGTTTTTTTGGAATTTTCATATCAGCCTCAAAATTATTCTGCGCCTCCTGGCGGGCGTAAATTAGCATACCTAACCACAGGCAATTGTGCGACAGTCAGACAAGGGCGTCATCGTTACATAGATTCTGACGATTGAATAACAGCCTTTAGTTATCAGTTAAGACTAAATTTGCATTAGTCAATATGCTGCGATAAGTTTCAGATAATACCGATATTTAATCCAGTCTGAGCCGGTTACCATTCGGACAAGGCATGGTTTAACAAATGCTAATCAGATATACGCTGGCACTATTTCATCAGATGCCTGACACCTCGGGGTTATATAATCTTCCGCTGTGCCGCGCTGACCGTGCGCATAACCGGGAGCGTAAGTTAAAAGTGAAGGCAGCATTTTGGCTGAGTTGAGCAGAGCATGAGCACAATCTTTACGATCCTGGCCATAGTGCTGACCTGTTCAATCCTGGCAGGTATTGGGTTCTGGTACGCTATGCGGCATCGCCCGCCGTTGGCGAAGCCACTGCCATTTATCAGTCCGCCCTGCCGTAAACTCTCTGCTCAGGAGCGCGAAGCCGTCGACAAGTATGTCGCCGCGCTGGAAAAGCAGTCCCGCACCTCGGTTACCACCGACAAACGCAGGACATCGGAGCGTCTGACGCTGACGGCGCAGAGCAACAATGTCTATCCGGTTACCCGGGCGATTACCCGCTACGGCCTCTCAACTGACGACCCACACAAATGGCGCTACTACCTGGATGAAGTTGAAGTTCATCTGCCGCCGCTGTGGGAGCAGTACATCACCGACGAAAACTACGTCGAGCTGATCCGTACCCAATCCATTCCGCTGGTGATCTCGCTGAACGGCCACTCGCTGGCCGACTACGCCGTGGATCAGCAGTCGCTGCCGACGCTGATGCGTCCGATGTCGACCAACGCCTCAATCCGCAAGGCGGAAACGGAAAACATCGAGCTGCTGAAGGTGCGCAAAGAGACGCCAGAAGAGTACCGGCTGTCGCGTCCCGACGGCACGCGTGAAGCGGTGACGATCTCCCTGGCCTTTTTACTGTTCTTCTTCAGCCTGCTCGTGCCTGCCACCCTGATGATCTGGCTGGTGCTGACCGGAACCGTGATGATTGCGGCCAGCCTGTGGCTGCTCTATCGCGTTCCCGGCGAGCGCGGCCTGCGCGATATCCACTGTCTGCGCGGCGCGCCGAAACGCTGGGGTCTGTTCAGCGAATCAAACCAGGAGCAGAGCAACATCACCCTGGGAATTATCGACCTCGCCTATCCGCCGCACTGGCAGCCTTATGTCGCCCACGATCTCGGTCAGATTACCGACGTGGAGATCTACCTTAATCGTCAGGTGGTGCGTCAGGGCCGCTTCCTGTCGCTGCAGGATGAAGTGAAAAACTTTCCGATCCAGCGCTGGCGGAAAAACGTGGTGCTGGCCTGCGGGTCGCTGATGGTGCTGACGATGCTGGTCACCTGGATCCCGCTCAGCATGCCGGTGAAACTGAGCCTGGCCTGGGCCAGAGGCACTGACAGCCTGGAAGTCAGCAGCGTCGATAAACTCAGCGGTGTGGCCCTGAACATCGGCGACAGCCTGAAAGTCAGCGGCACTGGGATGTGTTCGGTGCCGGATAACTATCAGAGCAACCGCAGCTACGCCTATATGCCGTTTGACTGCTCGGCGGTCTACTGGAACAACGCCACGCCGCTGCCACAGCCTCAGTCGGATATTATCGATAAAGCCTCGGCGCTGCTGGAAACCACCACAAAGCAGCTGCATCCGGAAACCAATACCGACCCCAAACTGAACCCGCAGCTGGCTTCGGCGATTCAGAAGTCCGGCATGATCCTGCTGGATGATTTCTCCGATCTGGTAATGAAGACGCAGGATCTCTGTAATCAGCCGCAGGATTGTATGCGCCTGAAGAATGCGCTGGTGAATCTGGGCAACGCCAAAGACTGGGAAGCGCTGATGCGCCGGGCGGACTCCGGCCAGCTCAACGGCATGAATGTGCTGCTGCGCCCGGTCAGTGCGGAAGCGCTGGAAAATCTGGTGAATACCGCCACCTCGACCTTCTTCTTCCGCGAAACCCGCCGGGCGGCCGAGAATCTTAACAGCCCGCCGCCGGGTGGCTTCCTGATCGTCAGCGACGAGGGACGTCAGCTGGTGAATCAGCCTCAGCCAACCGTGTCGCTGTTCGACCTCGATCCGCCTTCTCAGTGGCGCGAGCTGCAGCGTCTCTCCGCCATGCTGCTGCACACGCCTTTCAGCGCCAGCGGCATCATCACCAGCATCTCAACCGATGCCAACGGCACGCGTCATATCGCGCTGCACAACGAGCCGGATGCCATGGCGCAGTGGCGCTATCTGGGCACCGTTTTGCTGCTGCTGGTGCTGCTGATCTGCGGCGTGTTTAACGGGCTGCTGGCACTGCGCCGTATGCACCGCAACCGCCAGCGCATGATCGATATCCAGCAATATTACGACAAGTGCTTCAACCACAACCTCGGAACTTTACAGGGCGTGCGCTCAATATTCTGAGCCCTGCCCTTCTGTGCTACCCTGTCGCCCGGTTTTTTTTCAGGGTGAGATCCCGCGATGGTTAACTGGTCTGAGATGGATACCGTGCTGCTCGACATGGACGGCACGCTGCTGGATCTGGCGTTTGACCGCCACTTCTGGCTGGAGCATGTGCCCGGAGAGCTGAGCCAGCAGCGTGGCATCCCCCGCGCCGACGCCGACGCGATCATCGCGGAAAAGTATCAGGCCGTCGCCCATACGCTAAACTGGTATTGTCTCGATTACTGGTCAGAGGCGCTGGCGCTCGACATCCGTGCCATGACCTGGGCGATGCGCAGCCGGATCGCGCTGCGTGACGATACGCTGCCTTTTTTGCAGGCGCTGCGTCGCATGGGTAAGCGCACCATCCTGCTGACCAATGCGCATCCCTATAATCTTGACGTCAAACTGGCGCAGACAGGTTTAGCGCCGCACCTTGATTTATTACTTTCCACCCATACCTTTGGGTATCCGAAAGAAGACCAGCGCTTATGGCAGGCGGTACAACAGCACACCGGCTTTTCTGCGCCGCGCACGCTGTTTATCGATGACAGCGAAGTGATTCTGGATGCTGCGACGTTATGGGGCATCGGCGGGTGCTTAGGCGTAAAGAATCCCGATTCGGGGCGTCCTGAGCAAATCTTTCAGCGTCACCGCGCCACCGGCGATTACCGGACGCTGATCTGAGTCAGGAGCAGCAATGAAAGAGAAAAACAGCGAAGAGGTCCGCCTCGACAAATGGCTGTGGGCCGCGCGCTTCTACAAAACCCGGGCGATTGCGCGGGAGATGATTGAAGGCGGCAAAGTGCATTACAACGGTCAGCGCAGCAAACCCAGCAAAGTGGTGGAGCTGAATGCAGAGCTGACGCTGCGTCAGGGCAACGACGAACGCACGGTGATCGTGGCAGAAGTCACCACTCAGCGCCGTCCTGCCAGCGAAGCTCAGCAGCTCTATCGGGAAACCGAGGCCAGTATCGAAAAACGCGAAAAAGTGGCGCAGGCGCGCAAGCTTAATGCGCTGACTATGCCCCACCCCGATCGGCGACCTGATAAAAAAGAGCGTCGCGATTTGATGAAGTTTAAATTATCGGGTGATGAATAACGTCGTCTTTGCTGACGCGCCATCACCCCGTTCCAGTGAGAGAAAAAAATATGTCAGTCCAGGATCAACTGCACCGTTATCTGTTTGAACATGCCGCTGTGCGCGGCGAGCTGGTGAACGTCTCTGACACCTGGCGTGAAACCGTGAAGAACCACGACTATCCGGCACCGGTGAACACCCTGCTGGGTGAGATGCTGGTCGCCACCAGCCTGCTGACCGCCACGCTGAAGTTTGATGGCGAAATCACCGTGCAGCTGCAGGGCGATGGCCCGCTGTCGCTGGCGGTTATCAACGGCAACAACAATCAGGAGCTGCGCGGCGTGGCGCGTCTGAAAGGCGAGATCCCGGCGGACAGCACCCTGAAAAGCATGGTCGGCAACGGCTATCTGGTGATCACCATCACCCCGGAAAAGGGTGAGCGCTATCAGGGCGTGGTTGGTCTGGAGGGGGATACTCTGGCGGCATGCCTGGAAGATTACTTCATGCGCTCTGAGCAGCTGCCGACGCGCCTGTTTATTCGCACCAGCGACAAAGGCGCGGCCGGGATCCTGCTGCAGGTGCTGCCAGCGCAGGATACGGAAAAAGAGGCGTTCGAGCATCTGGCCACGCTGACTGAAACCATTAAAACGGAAGAGCTGATCGACCTGCCTGCCAACGAAACGCTGTGGCGTCTCTACCATCAGGAAGAGGTTACGCTCTACGATCCGCAGCCGGTGATCTACAAATGCACCTGCTCGCGCGAACGCTGTGGTGAGGTGCTGACCACGCTGCCACAGGAAGAGGTAGATGAGATTATTGCGGAAGATGGCAAAATCGAAATGCACTGTGACTACTGCGGTTCAGACTACGTGTTTGATGCGGTCGATATCGCTGCTATCCGCAGCCACTCGCATGAGAACAGTGACCGACTGCACTAATCCTCCGGGCGGCCCCGGCCGCCCCATTTTCCCCGCCCCGCTATCCCCATAATTTTTCAGACAAATTATCTTTTTTTACTTTCATAACATCTTTTAAACGTTCGAAACATGGCCTTAACGCGCCCTGAGTCGCATTTTTAGATCACTGCCCTTTTTCCCGAAACGCAGAAGAGTAAACTGCGCGCGATCGTGCAAACGCCCGGAAGCCCGGGGCCGATGCCTGAACAGCCCGGCTCGCGTTGCAGCGTCCCGCAACGATGCGCCGGGGCGTGTCAGTCATCGGTTGTATCCGATGCAACAGCTGGCGGCACGATCCCAACCTATCTCTGCTGTGCAGAACAGACACCGATTTAAGGAGCAGTAAAATGCGCGTTAACGGCCTGACCTCGCAAGACCTTGCCGCTTTGGGCATCGTGGATACCACGGAAGTGGTTTACAACCCTGATTACGACACGCTCTTTCAGGAAGAGACGCGCCCGGACCTCGAAGGTTTTGCTCGTGGCACCCTGACGCAGAGCGGTGCGATTGCCGTAGATACCGGGATTTTCACCGGGCGATCGCCAAAGGATAAGTACATCGTACGTGATGACACCACGCGCGATACCCTGTGGTGGAACGATCAGGGCACCGGCAAAAACGACAACCAGCCGCTGTCGCAGGAGACCTGGGACGCGCTGAAAAGCTGCGTGACCCGCCAGCTCTCCGGCAAACGCCTGTTTGTGGTGGATGCCTTCTGCGGCGCGAATGCCGATTCGCGTCTGAGCGTGCGCTTTGTCACCGAAGTGGCCTGGCAGGCGCACTTTGTGAAGAACATGTTCATCCAGCCGGACGACGCCGAGCTGGCCGACTTCACGCCCGATTTCGTGGTGATGAACGGCGCCAAATGCACCAACCCTGACTGGCAGGCGCAGGGGCTGCACTCTGAAAACTTCGTCGCCTTTAATCTCACCGAACGCATGCAGCTGATTGGCGGTACGTGGTACGGCGGCGAGATGAAGAAGGGTCTGTTCGCGATCATGAACTACCTGCTGCCGCTGAAGGGCATCGCGTCGATGCACTGCTCGGCCAACGTCGGCAAAGCGGGTGATGTGGCGGTCTTCTTTGGCCTCTCTGGCACCGGCAAAACCACGCTCTCCACCGATCCCGATCGTCAGCTGATTGGCGACGATGAGCACGGCTGGGACGATGATGGCGTGTTTAACTTCGAAGGCGGCTGCTACGCGAAAACCATCAACCTCTCTGAGCAGGCTGAGCCCGAGATCTACCGCGCTATTCGCCGCAACGCGCTGCTGGAAAACGTGGTGGTTCGCGAAGATGGCAGCATTGATTACGCTGACGGCAGCAAGACGGAAAACACCCGCGTTTCCTACCCGATCAATCACATCGACAATATCGTGCAGCCGGTCTCCAAAGCGGGCCACGCGAAGAAAGTCATTTTCCTGACCGCCGATGCGTTTGGCGTGCTGCCGCCGGTTTCACGCCTGACGCCGGAGCAGACGCAGTATCACTTCCTGTCGGGCTTCACCGCTAAACTGGCCGGAACCGAACGGGGCGTCACGGCGCCTACCCCAACCTTCTCCGCCTGTTTCGGCGCGGCTTTCCTGACGCTGCATCCGACGCAGTATGCGGAAGTGCTGGTGAAACGGATGGAGGCGTCCGGTGCGCAGGCTTATCTGGTCAATACCGGCTGGAACGGCAGTGGCAAACGCATCTCCCTGAAGAACACCCGCGCCATTATCAATGCGATCCTGGCGGGTGAACTGGATGATGTGCCGACGGAAACCCTGCCGATCTTCAACCTGCAGATGCCGGTATCGCTGGGTGAACTGGACAGTGACACGCTCGATCCGCGTCGTAGCTGGGAGAGTGAAGAGCAGTGGACCGCTGCCGCCGACGATCTGGCGAAGCGCTTCATTGATAACTTCGCGAAGTACACCGACAACGCCGCAGGCGCTGCGCTGGTGAAAGCCGGCCCGCAACGCTAAAGGAAACGGCGCGGCAGTGTGCCTGCCGCGCCGCTTTTATCAGCCCGAAACGCTGTTGCCGCCATGGTTATGGCTCAGCGCCATACTCTCGATCAGCGGCAGCCAGGCGCGGATACGTAATCCCCCGCGTTCGCTCTCGCCAATCTCCAGCGACCCCTGATGCGCATCGATAATACGCTGCACAATCGCCAGGCCCAGCCCCGTGCCGCTGGTGCTGCGGGCGCTGTCACCCCGCACAAACGGCTGGAACAGATGCGCCAGCTGATCCGGCTTGATGCCCGGGCCGTCATCCTCCACCTGGAACCAGGCGCGATGCAGCTCCCGTCCGCTGCTGACCTTGATCCAGCCATTGCCGTAACGCGCGGCGTTTACTACCAGATTGGCCAGCGCCCGTTTAATCGACAGCGGGTTGATATCCAGCATCAGCTCTTCCGGCATCACCGCATTTTCGATTTCACGCTCGTAGCCACTTTCGGCGGCGACCACTTCGCCCAGCACGCTGTTAAGGTCGGCGCGCTCCGTCTGCATCTCCTGACCGGTACGCAGGTAGTCGATGAACTGCTCGATGATGGCGTTGCACTCTTCGATATCTTTGTTGATCGATTCGGCCAGATAACCATCCTGCTCGCCCATCATCTCGGTGGCCAGACGAATACGGGTCAGCGGCGTGCGCAGGTCGTGACTGACGCCCGCCATTAACAGCGTGCGATCGTCGGCCAGCTGCTTCACCCCGGCCGCCATCTGGTTAAAGGCGCGGGTGACCGACCGCACCTCGGACGCGCCATATTCGCGCAGCGGCGGCGGTATAATCCCGCGCCCGACCTGCAGGGCCGCGTGCTCCAGATCCACCAGGGGTCGGTTCTGGATGCGGATAAACAGCCAGGCCCCGCCGATCGCCAGCAGCATAATCGCCAGGGTGTAGCGGAACAGCGGTGAGAAGTCGCCCTGATGAATCTCCGTCAGCGGCACCCGCACCCAGATATCGGGCGACAGCCAGGTTTTCAGCCAGACCACCGGGGAGTTCTTGTTGACCTCTACCCGCACATCGGTCGGCCCGCCCAGCTGCTGCCCCATCTGTTCGCTCAGGAATTCGTAGTGCTGCGCCCAACGCAAGCCGTTCTCTTCTGCTGCCGCATTGGTAAACAGCGAAATCCCCAGTTCACGGTAGATCTCCCGGCGAAAGGCCGGGGGGACTTCCAGCTGCGTGCCATCTTCCAGCTGCAGCCGGTCGGTCATCAGCATACGGACTTCGTATGCCAGCACCTTGTTGAACTGCTGCAGGCTGGGAAGGATGGCAAAGTTGAGCACCACCAGATAGGTCGTGACCAGGCTGACGAACAGCAGGGTCACGATCAGCAGCAGCGTGCGGGCAAATGAACTGCGTGGCGAGAAGCGCAGCCGCTTCATGCTTTGCTGCCGTCCGGCACAAAGACGTAGCCCAGGCCCCAGACGGTCTGGATATAACGTGGATGCGCAGGATCTTCTTCCACCATGCGACGCAGGCGGGAGATCTGAACGTCGATCGAACGCTCCATGGCGCTGTATTCACGGCCACGCGCCAGGTTCATCAGCTTATCGCGCGACAGTGGCTCACGCGGATGGCTCACCAGCGCTTTCAGCACCGCGAACTCACCGCTGGTCAGCGGCATCGGCTCATCTTCACGGAACATTTCGCGGGTGCCGAGGTTCAGCTTGAACTTACCAAAGGCGATGATCGCCTCTTCCTGTGACGGCGCGCCTGGCAGCTCGTTGGCCTGACGACGCAGCACGGCACGGATGCGCGCCAGCAGCTCACGCGGGTTGAACGGTTTAGGGATGTAGTCATCCGCTCCGATCTCCAGCCCGACGATGCGATCCACCTCTTCACCCTTGGCGGTCACCATAATAATCGGCATCGGGTTGCTCTGACTGCGCAGGCGACGGCAGATAGAGAGCCCATCCTCGCCCGGCAACATCAGGTCGAGCACCATCAGATGGAAGGATTCACGGGTTAACAGACGATCCATCTGCTCGGCATTAGCGACACTGCGCACCTGAAAGCCCTGCTCGGTGAGATAGCGTTCCAGCAGTGCACGCAGACGCATATCATCATCGACGACCAGAATTTTGTAGTTCTCTTGCATTTTCAACTCCCAAAGGCGCTATTGCCTGAGCCAACATTGTTAAAAAAAGATGCCTTATAGTGACAGTCATTAATGGTTTATATTCTAGCCAAAATTGTTACAAAGCATATTAAACAGGAGCTTATATTTATTCTGCGCCTGTTTTCGGTCGGCAGTCGCACTTTTTAACGCCCGTCCGCGACGGTTACGGCAAATCTGAAAAAAGGGCTGAATTTCTCTCAATGGCTGGCGTCAGAAGCGTACCAGCATTTATACAGTGAATAAATTCAGCGCGTTAGCAGATAATTTGACTTATAAGCAAGCCATCACAATGACAACCCTCCAGATAATCCACCTTATCCGCACGCTGACAGCATAATATTCCGGCCAAACCGGTTAATGCATCACGCTCCTCTCGGATTAATTTGAGCCGGGCTTTCAGCAAGGCCAGCTGAAATTAAAGTCCATTAAATCAATAAGTAAAGCCAACTTTTCGCCCTCCGGATTTTGAACCAGACTGCTCAGGCACCATTCGATGTCTCAACGGGGATTACACAATGAAAAAAACAATTTTACTGCTCAGCGCGCTGGCTTTCAGCAGCATCAGCCCGGTCTATGCCGCAACAGCAACCGGTGAAGCGGCCGGTGCGGCAGCCACGACCACCGCAAAAGGTAACTCCGACGCCATCGGCGTGGGTGCTGTCGCGGCCCTGCTGGGCGTAGCGCTGGCCACCATGGGCGGCGGCGGTGGTGACGGTCACGGTACCGGCACCTCAACCACCACGGCGACCCACGCCGGAAAATAAGTTCGCGACCTGTCAGTCCGGCTTCAGAACACGGTTTTTATTTTGATAGCACGCTCCAACCCTTTCGCCGCCGGGGAAGTCAACGTGGGTTTTTAGCCTTTAAAAACCCTTTCCCCGACTCTTTTTTGCCGCCGCCTGTTTGCCTTACACTGAGCCTCTTTCGATCTCTCTGGCCGGTATAGCATGAAAACCCGACTGATTACCCGCGAAGGCTTCGACAAACTCAAAGCGGAACTCGACTACCTGTGGCGTGAAGAGCGTCCGGAAGTGACCAAAAAAGTGACCTGGGCTGCCAGCCTGGGCGACCGCAGTGAAAATGCGGACTACCAGTACAATAAAAAACGGCTGCGCGAAATCGACCGGCGCGTCCGCTATCTGACCAAAAGTCTTGAGCAGCTGCGTATCGTTGACTACTCACCACAGCAGGATGGCAAGGTCTTCTTCGGCGCCTGGGTGGAAATAGAAAACGATGAGGGCGACCTCAAACGCTTCCGCATCGTGGGCTACGATGAGATTTTTGGCCGCAAGGATTACATCTCTATCGACTCGCCGATGGCGCGGGCGCTGCTGAAAAAAGAGGTCGGCGATGCCGCCACGGTCGAGACGCCGGCAGGCCCGGCGCGCTGGTATGTCAACGCCATTGACTACCCGCAATAACGATTCAGATTATCGCTGAAAGCCGCCCGCGTCTCTGGCATTTTTGACCATCAATCCGTATAACTGTCGGCTATTTCTCAACCCGGAAAGCAAGACAGTCCTGATGATGAAAGTTCTGAGCCAGATAATTGCCAGCGAGCTTCAGGCGCGTCCCGATCAAGTTGACGCCGCCGTTCGCCTGCTGGATGAAGGGAACACCGTGCCGTTTATCGCACGCTATCGTAAAGAGGTGACGGGCGGGCTGGATGATACCCAGCTTCGCCAGCTTGAGACCCGCCTCAGCTATCTGCGTGAACTCGAAGAGCGGCGTCAGTCGATTCTGAAGTCGATCGGGGATCAGGGCAAACTGACTGATGACCTCGCCCGCGCCATCAACACCACCCTCAGCAAAACCGAGCTTGAAGACCTCTACCTGCCCTATAAACAGAAACGCCGCACGCGCGGACAGATCGCGATCGAAGCCGGTCTGGAACCGCTGGCAGAGACGCTGTGGCAGGATCCGTCCCATCTCCCTGAGCAGCTCGCTGAACAGTATGTCGATGCCGACAAAGGCGTCGCCGACGTTCGTGCCGCGCTGGATGGTGCCCGCTATATCCTGATGGAGCGTTTCGCTGAAGATGCCGCGCTGCTGGCGAAGGTGCGTAACTACCTGTGGAAAAATGCCCACCTGGTGTCGCGCGTGGTCGAAGGCCAGCAGGAAGCGGGCGCGAAGTTCCGCGACTACTTCGATCACCACGAAGCCCTGAGTAGCGTGCCGTCGCACCGGGCGCTGGCGATGCTGCGTGGCCGCAACGAAGGCGTGCTGCAGCTGTCGCTGAATGCCGATCCGCAGTTCGATGAAGCGCCGCGCGAAAGCTACGGCGAAACCCTGATTGCTGAACACCTGAATCTGCGCCTGAACAACGCACCGGCCGACAGCTGGCGCAAGGCGGTCGTAAGCTGGACGTGGCGCATCAAGGTGATGCTGCATCTGGAAACCGAGCTGATGGGCACGGTGCGCGAACGCGCAGAAGATGAAGCGATCAACGTCTTTGCCCGCAACCTGCACGACCTGCTGATGGCGGCCCCTGCCGGGATGCGCGCCACCATGGGGCTGGACCCCGGCCTGCGCACCGGCGTAAAAGTCGCGGTGGTGGATGCGACCGGCAAGCTGGTGGCGACCGATACCGTCTATCCGCACACCGGTCAGGCCGCCAAAGCCGCCGCCGCGGTTGCCGCGCTCTGCATGAAGCATCAGGTGGAGCTGGTGGCGATCGGCAACGGCACCGCCTCACGCGAAACCGAACGCTTCTTCCTGGAGCTGCAGCAGCAGTTCCCGCAGGTCACCGCGCAGAAGGTGATTGTCAGCGAAGCCGGCGCCTCGGTCTACTCCGCCTCGGAGCTGGCAGCGCTGGAGTTCCCGGATCTCGATGTGTCGCTGCGCGGCGCGGTGTCGATTGCCCGACGCCTGCAGGACCCGCTGGCCGAGCTGGTCAAAATCGACCCGAAATCGATCGGTGTCGGCCAGTATCAGCATGACGTCAGCCAGAGCCAGCTGGCGAAGAAACTTGATGCGGTGGTGGAAGATTGCGTGAACGCCGTCGGCGTCGATCTCAACACCGCCTCGGTGCCGCTGCTGACCCGCGTGGCGGGCCTGACGCGCATGATGGCGCAGAATATTGTCGGCTGGCGTGATGAGCATGGCCGCTTCCAGAACCGCCAGCAGCTACTGAAAGTGAGCCGTCTGGGGCCCAAAGCCTTTGAGCAGTGTGCGGGCTTCCTGCGCATCAATCATGGCGATAACCCGCTGGATGCTTCAACTGTTCACCCGGAAGCCTATCCGGTGGTGGAGCGCATTCTGGCCGCGACCGAGCAGGCGCTGAGTGACCTGATGGGTAACGCGGGCAGCCTGCGTAACCTCAGTCCCCGCGACTTCATCGATGAGCGCTTTGGTCTGCCGACCGTGACCGACATCATGAAAGAGCTGGAGAAACCGGGCCGCGATCCGCGTCCTGAGTTTAAAACCGCGCAGTTCGCGGAGGGCGTGGAAACGCTGAACGACCTGACCCCAGGCCTGATCCTCGAAGGTGCCGTCACCAACGTCACCAACTTCGGTGCCTTTGTGGATATCGGCGTGCATCAGGATGGCCTCGTCCACATCTCCTCGCTTTCTGATCGCTTCGTGGAAGATCCCCATCAGGTGGTGAAGGCGGGCGATATCGTCAAAGTGAAAGTGATGGAGGTCGATCTCCAGCGCAAGCGTATTGCCCTGACCATGCGTCTCGATGAGCAGCCGGGTGAAGGCAATGCACGCGGCGGAGCGCGAAGCACCGCGCCGCGCGACGAGAAACGGCAGGCCAGCCCGAAAGGGCGTCCGCGTCCGGCTGCCGCCACCGCCGGTAACAGTGCGATGGGCGATGCACTGGCCGCCGCGTTCGGGAAAAAACGCTAAGCTTTTCAGGGGCCATCTTCTGGCCCCTTTTTCACGCCGCGCCGTCCGGTTGAAAATCCCCGCCATAACGCTACGCTAAAAAGACGCCTGTCATAAAAACAACACCTGCTGTGGCACCCAATTCACGATGGAAAAAATCACCGATCTTATCGATAAGATTTATGCTGGTACGTTTCCGGAAGCGACCCTGACGCGCCTGCTGGCTGACATCGCCGCCGCCCGTGACACGATCAAGCTGCCACGGAAGGCACACTGGGATGAACAGGATGTGGTGCTGATCACCTACGCCGATCAGTTCCGTGAGGCCGGTAAACCGACGCTCAGCACCTTTTCCCGCTTCTATCAGCAGCATCTGCAAGCCATTTTTCCACTGGTTCACCTGCTGCCCTTCTATCCCTGGTCCTCGGATGATGGCTTTTCGGTGATGGATTACCATCAGGTCAATCCGCAGTATGGTGACTGGCAGGATATCGCACGCCTGCATCAGGAAACGCGGCTGATGTTCGACTTTGTCTGCAACCATATGTCGGCCGGCAGCGCCTGGTTCAGCCACTTTCTGGCACAGGATCCCGGCTGGGACGACTTCTTTATCAGCATGCCGCCCGCGACCGATCTCAGTGCGGTAACCCGTCCGCGCACCTCGCCGCTGCTGACCCCGTTTACCCTGGCGGATGGCGAGACCCGCTTTATCTGGACCACCTTCAGCGCCGACCAGATCGACCTTAACTTCGCCAGCCCTGAGGTGCTGCGGCGCATGGTGAATGTCCTGCTCGACTATCTTATCCGCGGCGCCGACTATGTGCGGCTGGATGCGGTCGGCTATATGTGGAAAACCCCCGGCACGCGCTGCATCCATCTGGAAAAGACCCATCAGCTGGTGAAGCTCTTCCGTGCGATTGCCGATCAGGTTGCGCCGGGCACGGTGATTATCACCGAAACCAACGTGCCGCATCAGGACAACATCAGCTATCTGGGCAACGGCCACGATGAAGCGCAGATGGTCTATCAGTTTTCGCTGCCGCCGCTGGTGCTGCACGCCATCCACACCGGGTCGGCGCGTGCGCTGCGGCAGTGGGCCGGCACGCTGGATCTCAGCAACCGCGACACCACCTTCTTCAACTTTCTGGCGTCACACGATGGCATCGGACTCAATCCGGCGCGCGGCATCCTCTCTGAAGTGGAGATTGTGGCGCTGGTGCGCGATCTGGCGCTGGAGGGCGCGCTGGTCTCCTACAAAAACAACCCCGACGGCACCACCAGCCCCTATGAAATCAACGTCACCTTCCTGGATGCGTTAAACCGGGAAAGCGACGACGACGCCACGCGGCTGAAACGCTTTCTGCTGGCGCATGCGATTCTGCTGGTCTTTCCCGGCGTGCCTGCCATTTACGTCCAGAGCATTCTGGGCGGCCGTAACGATTATGCTGGCGTGCGGGCCGCCGGGCACAACCGGGCGATCAACCGTCAGAAGTATGAACTGCCGCAGATTGAAGCGGCGCTGGCGGGCGATGCGTGGCTGCGTCAGCAGATCTATACCCGGCTCGGCCAGCTGATACAGCTGCGCAGACGACAGCCCGCCTTTCATCCGGACAATGCGATGACGATCTATGAGAGCGAGAACGCCGTGCTGGTGCTGCGCCGTCATCAGCCGGATCGCGGCGAGGGGTTACTCTGCGTGTTTAATCTCAGTGGACGACCGCTGGAGACGCGGTTACCGGTGGCGCATACGCTGCAGGATGTGGTGAGCGGAGAGAAGGTTGATGGCACCCAGCCGGTTAAGCTGGATGCCTGGCAGTTCATGTGGCTGCGATAATTACTTGTAAACTTCAGCGGTGGCGCTGAACTTACCGTGTTCGCGACCGGCGATCACGCGGTAATATTTGCCGCCTTTTTCGTCAGCAAGTTTAGACAGCACTTTTTTGGCATCCATTGGTGAAGTGGTTTCAGCCGTGGTGTTCACGGTACCAATCTTCTCCAGTTTCATTGTCTTAACTTCTTCGTTAGTGACTTCCTTTGCTGCCATTGCAGAAAATGAAATCGCGCCCATCATCATTGAAGCCACAACCCATTTCAAAACCTTCATTATGTTTACCCTCATTCATGATCCATTGTGAGATGTAAGCAGCCGCTAAACGCGTAAGGCAGTATGGAACAGCATAGTCATTTCCGTGACTAATCACATAAAATTGCAGCGGCCTTGCTCACACAGAGAAGTATTACCGCTGTCGGTGATTTTGCCAATATAAAGCGCGATTATCCCGGCAAATTATTGATAAAATTAACAATATGCTGACAAAAGGTCTCAGAATGGGAAATAAAAGGCGCATGTGCTGCCTTTTCGATCACCACGGAAGGCGATGCCGGTAACCGCTCATCCAGCTCTGCCGCAATCCGGCGCGGCACCAGTCCGTCCAGCGCGCCATAGAGCCGCAGAAACGGCAGCGTGATCTGCGGCAGCGCGTCGCGCAGATCGACCTCGCGCAGAATCTCCAGCCCGGCATCCAGCACCGCCACCTCCGGCATCGGCTGCGACAGCACCACCTCTTTCAGCTGCCGCGCATCGGCGCGCGCCGTTTCGGTGCCCAGCGTCTGCAGCGCCAGGAAACGCTCCACCGTGCGCTGGAAATCGCTGCTGAGCATCTGCTGAAAGTTCTGCAGCGTCTCCGGTTTAATGCCGGGCCACTCCGCTGTGGCGGTAAAACAGGGCGAGGAGGCCACGGTGATCAGGGCCGCCAGCCGGTCAGGGGCGGTCAGCGCCAGCTCCGTTGCCACCAGCCCGCCCAGCGACCAGCCCATCACGACCGCCTGCGGCGGCAGCAGCGGCAGCAGCTGCGCGGCCATCTGTTTCAGCGTTAATGCGCCCGCGTTCTGACTGCGGCCATAGCCTGGCAGATCGACCAGATGCAGGCGACAGTGCGGGCTGAGTCGCGGAATGATGGTTTGCCAGACTTCAGCATTCAGTCCCCATCCGTGCAGCAGCACAAGATCGCGTTTTCCTTCCCCGCAGGTGTGCCAGTAAAGCGACGTCATCAGTTACTATCCCGAAAATGATAAGGAGGTCGCTATGCTAGCAATGCCCGCCCTGTGTTGGCTATGCCGGATGCCACTGCGCATCGCCCGGCATGGCCTCTGCAGCCTCTGCCTGCGCGGATTACCGTCGCTTCCCCTGCTCTGCCCGCGCTGTGGTTTACCGGCAGGATCCGTTACGCGCCCCTGCGGTCGCTGCCAGCAAAAGCCGCCCGCCTGGCAGGCGCTGGTCTGCGTGAATGACTACCGTCCGCCGTTCAGCCAGTGGGTTAACCAGCTGAAGTTTTCGCACATAACCGCACTCAGGGTGATGCTGGCCCGGCTGCTTTTGTTAAGCTGGCAGACTGTTTACCGGCGCGGCGGCGTGCCGCGTCCCGATCTGCTGCTGCCGGTGCCGCTGCATCACCGGCGACGCTGGCGGCGCGGCTATAACCAGACGGGCCTGCTGGCCGCCCCGCTGGCGCACTGGCTGGGGTGTGAATGGCGTGAAGGCATATCCCGTCCACGCCGGGGCGCCGTACAGCATCAGCTCAGCGCCCGCCAGCGCCGCACCAACTTACGCGGGGCTTTCCGCCTTGAAATGGCGGTTCAGGGCCGCCATATCGCCCTGCTGGATGACGTGATTACCACCGGCAGTACCCTGGAGGAAATCAGCCGTCTGTTACTGGCGCAGGGCGCGGCCAGCGTGCAGGTCTGGTGCCTGTGCCGTACCTTGTAGAGCGTCTGTGATGGGCGTATTATAACCAACTAAATTAGTCAACTATTGAGCAATCGACATGATCCGAATTACTGACTCTGCCCAGGAACATTTTTCTAAACTGCTATCCAAACAAGAAGATGGCACCCAGATTCGCGTATTCGTGATTAACCCGGGTACGCCAACGGCTGAATGTGGCGTCTCTTACTGTCCGCCCGATGCCGTTGAAGCCACCGACACCGAACTGAAGTTTGAAAAGCTGTCAGCCTACGTTGATGAACTGAGCAAGCCCTATCTGGAAGATGCTGAGATCGACTTCGTGACCGACAACCTCGGTTCGCAGCTGACGCTCAAAGCGCCGAATGCCAAAATGCGCAAAGTCTCGGATGATGCGCCCATGGTTGAGCGGGTAGAGTATCTGCTGCAGGCGCAGATTAACCCGCAGCTGGCCGGCCACGGCGGTCGCGTGTCGCTGATGGAGATCACCGACGACGGTTACGCCATCCTGCAGTTTGGCGGCGGCTGTAACGGCTGTTCAATGATCGACGTGACGCTGAAAGATGGTATCGAGAAAGAGCTGCTGGCCGCTTTCCCGGAACTGAAAGGCGTGCGCGACATCACCGAGCATCAGCGCGGCGAACACTCCTTCTACTGATAAACAGCGCGCGGCAGCCTCACTGCCGCGCGCTTTTTTACGGCTGTTTCTGGCCTGACTGACGCTGCCCGCTGACCACCTTCAGTAGCGCGTTCACTTCCTTGTCCGCAAAGATCTCCTCCAGCGTTTTGCTCAGCTTGCGTCGCCAGTTAGGGTACTGATCTACCGTGCCCGGCACGTTGACCGGCGTGGTCATGCCGAGCCAGTCCTCCGGCTGCAGGCCCAGCAGCGCACTGTCGGTATCCGCCAGGAAGCGGTGTATCGCCCGGTTCAGCGCAGGCGTCATCGCGAGCTTCTCCGCCTTTTTCTGGCTGCGGGCCGGTAAGGAACCCGCCTGATGCAGCGCATCCAGCAGCGCCTGCTTCTGTGCGGCACGCTGCTCGTGCAGCGCCTTCACCGCATCACCCGTATAGAGGCCCAGCTTCTCGCCCAGCGTCAGGTCACCCTGCTCCCAGAAGCCGGTCAGCGTAGGCAGGTCGTGCGTGCTGGCGCTGGCGATCGACTGGCGCGGATAGTCCTGAGGCGCGCGATAGCGCTCATCTTTCTCCTGCTCAAACCAGAGCACCTTCCAGGAAAAGACGCCGCTTTTGCGCAGCAGGCTGACGATCTCCTGCGGCACGGTACCCAGGTCCTCACCAATCACCATGCAGCGCAGCCGGTGGCTCTCCAGCGCCAGGATGCTCAGCAGGTCGTTCACCGGGTAGGCCACATAGGCCCCTTTATCGGCGGTTTCTCCGGCGGGCACCCACCACAGACGCAGCAGGGACATCACATGGTCGATGCGCAGCGCGCCGCAGTCGCGCATATTGGCGCGCAGCATGTCGATAAAGGGCTGATAACCGCGCGCCTGCATCACATGCGGATCCATCGGCGGCAGTCCCCAGTTCTGGCCCAGCGGGCCGAGGCGATCCGGCGGCGCACCGACGGAGGCCTTCAGGCGATAAAGCTCCGGATCGTGCCAGGTTTCCGCGCTGCCTTCCGCCACGCCCACGGCCAGATCCCGGTAGAGGCCGACGCTCATCCCCAGCGCCTGACTGTGCGCCCAGCAGCCAGAGAACTGCTGCTGCGCCAGCCATTGCAGCCACTGCCAGAACGCAATCTCCTCTTCGTGCTCTTCACACCACTGCTGCACCTCCGGCGACTGGCTGTTGCGCCACGCCTCCGGCCACGCAGGCCAGCCGCCCTGCTGGCGCTTGTCGGCCTGTCGTGCCAGCTGGATGCCGTCATAGGCCGCCTGATAGCGCAGGCTGTCGCCGCCCTCGCGGACAAACTCAGCCCAGGCCAGATGCGCGTCGCTCTGGCTGTCCCGCGCGCGGAAGTGCGTCCAGGCGTGGCGCAGCGCCGCGAGTTTCAGCGCCATGACCGCCTCATAATCGACGTGTTCCGCCTCACGCGCCCGCGTCAGCGCCTTCTGCGTGCTGGCGCTTTTCCACCACTTCTGCGCCGCCGCACTTTCCCGGAAATCGCTTACCTGATTGACGTCGATATAGATGACGTTCAGCCAGCGGCGCGACGACGGGCTGTAGGGGCTGGCGAAACCGGGGCTGGCGGGATAGAGCGCATGCAGTGGATTAAGCCCGACGAAATCGCCGCCGCGCGCAGCCAGCTGCACCAGCAGCCGATCGAGATCGCCGAAGTCGCCGATCCCCCAGTTCTGCGCTGAACGCACGGTATAGAGCTGCACCAGCGCGCCCCAGCGTTTCTCACCCGCCTCCAGCGCCGGAGGCAGGTAGCAGCGGCGTGGCGCGACGACGATCCGCGTCTGCCAGCTTTTCTTCCCTTTGGTGAGCGTCAGCTGGTGATACCCCTGCGTCAGCGGGCCAGGCAGCGTAAAAGGCTCACCTGCGGTGAGTTCACCGCTGTGCTGTTTGCCCTTTTCCGTCTGCAGCTGCCAGTGATAGACGCCGCTGCCCTCGGGTGTCAGCTGGCGTTTGCCGCTGCCGCTGAAGACCGCAACCGGCGGCAGCGGCGATTTTTTTGCCTTCTGCGGATTGCTCATTACCGCCAGCAGCGCGCGCTTGGTTTCATCGCTGATCCCGGCTTTTTTGCCGTTAACATCGATGTACTCCAGTGAGATACCCGCGGCACGGGCGGACTGATCGAGTGAATCTTGTTTCATTGCTGCTCCTTAGCGCGGTGCCTGCCAGATACGTTGCTGATAGTCACGAATGGATCGGTCCGAACTGAACATGCCGGTTCGGGCCGTGTTTAGAATTGCGGCGCGGGTCCAGCCTTCCGGGTCGCGCCACAGCGCTTCGACCCGCTGCTGCGCCTCGATATAGGCCTGAAAATCGGCCAGCACCAGCCAGGGATCGCCCTGCTTAGTCAGGCTATCCAGCATCAGATCAAACGCGTGCCTGTCGCCGTCGCTGAACTTGCCCTTCTCCAGCGCTTTCAGCAGCTCGTCCAGCGCCGGGTTCTGCTTACGCACTTTTTTCGGGTTGTAGCCTTTCGCCCTGAGCGCTTTCACCTCATCCACGGTGTGCCCGAAGATGAAAATGTTCTCCTCTCCCACCTGTTCGGCAATCTCGACGTTCGCCCCATCCAGCGTGCCGATGGTCAGCGCGCCGTTCAGCGCCAGCTTCATGTTGCCGGTGCCGGAGGCTTCATAACCGGCGGTGGAGATCTGCTCTGAAAGGTCGGCCGCCGGGATCATCTGTTCGGCCACCGTGATGCGGTAGTCGGGGATAAAGACCACCCTGAGCCGATCGCCGACGCGCGGGTCGTTATTCACCACCTCCGCGACCCGGTTAATGGCGTAGATGATGTTTTTCGCCAGGTAGTAGCCCGGCGCGGCTTTGGCCCCGAACAGAAACACCCTGGGCGTTATGGTCTGGTCGTCGGGCTGCCGGATGAGCTTCTGATAGCAGTAGAGGATGTGCAGCAGGCTGAGGTGCTGCCGTTTGTACTCGTGCAGGCGCTTGATCTGCACATCAAACAGCGCCGCCGGATTGACGATAATGCCGGTGTGTCGGGCGATGTAGCGGGTAAGCTGCGCTTTGTTCTGCTGCTTGATGCTGCGATAGCGCTGCCGGAATGCCGGATCGTCGGCATAGCTCTCCAGGCCGATCAGCGCTTCAAGATTACTGGCCCACTCCGTTTTCAGCGTCTCATCAATCAGCCCGGCCAGCGCCGGATTACACTGCTTCAGCCAGCGGCGCGGCGTGATGCCGTTGGTGACGTTGTGGAACTTCTGCGGCCAGAGCTGGTGGTACTCAGGAAAGAGATCGCTGACCACCAGCCGCGAGTGCAGCGCCGCCACGCCGTTGACCGCAAACCCGCTGACCACGCAGAGGTTGGCCATCCGCACCTGACCTTCTGCAACGACCGCCAGCTTGTGCCACATCGCTTTGTCATCCGGCCATCGCTGCTTCACCTGCTTTTTCAGCCGCCGGTTGATCTCTTTGATAATCACCATATGGCGCGGCAGCAGCGTGCGCATCAGCTTCTCATCCCAGCGCTCCAGCGCCTCCGGCATCAGTGTGTGGTTGGTGTAAGCAAACACCCGGCTGGTGATCTGCCAGGCCTCATCCCAGCTCAGCTGGTGCTCATCCAGTAGCAGGCGCAGCATCTCCGGGATAGCAATGGTCGGATGCGTGTCGTTGAGCTGGATCACCTCAAAGTCCGGCAGGCTGTGAATGCTGCGCCCCGCCAGATGGTGACGCCGCAGGATATCCGCCACCGCACAGGCGCACTGGAAATATTGCTGCATCAGACGCAGCCGCTTGCCCGCCTGATGATTGTCATTGGGATAGAGCACTTTGGTCAGCTTTGTCGCCTCAATACCGGGCTGCTCGGCCTGCAGAAAGTGGCCGTCGTTGAACGCCGTGAGATCAAACGGCTGCGCGCTGACGGCCTGCCAGAGGCGCAGCGGCAGCGTTACGCCATTGCGGTAGCCGGTAACCGGCAAATCCCAGGCCTCGCCGCGCAGCGTAAAATCGGGATACCAGCGAACGGTGCCATCCTCCTGCTTTTCGATCCGGCCCCCCATCGCGACCTCAACATCCAGCGCCGCGTTGTGGCGAAACCAGGGATAGCGTTCGCGCTGCCAGTCATCGGGCGCCTCCTTCTGGTGGCCCTCGTCGAAAGACTGCCGGAACAGGCCGTACTGGTAGTTAAGGCCGTGACCGGTCGCCGGCTGGCCCACCGTGGCCATCGAATCGAGATAGCAGGCGGCCAGCCGCCCCAGTCCGCCGTTGCCCAGCGCCGGATCGACCTCCTGCTCCAGCAGCTCAGACAGGTCGAGCTGCTGCTCAGCCAGCGCGGCGCTGACCTCGTTATACCAGCCAAGATTCAGCAGATTGTTGCCGGTCAGACGGCCAATCAGGAACTCCATCGACAGATAATTGACGTGCCGCTGCCCCTCAGCCGGGCGCGGCGCGGGTTGCGCGGCCAGCAGCTCCGCCAGCGCCGCGCTGACCGCCTGCCACGCCTGATGCGGCGTCATCTGTTGAGCAGAACGGAGGGTTAACTGTTGCCACTGGCGGGTCAGCGCGGCATTGAAACGGGCTTTATTGAATTTTTGCTGCGGCATATCACTCCCTTCTGTTAAGCATGAGGTGAAGCAAAAAGAGAAAGCGCACAGGCTGGCATTCGGCTGCCAGCAACCGATTAAGTAAAGACGCGAGTGAGGAAAAAAGCGACAGCAATCAAAGAAAAACGCCAGCCGGGCGGCTGGCGTGGCAGGAATCAGCAGAGCTCGAGATGGACCTCATGCTGCTCAATCACTTTCATGACGCTGGCGGGCGGCATCTTATCGGTGTAGAGGTAGTCCAGCAGGCTCATGTTGCCGAGGTTCACCATCGCGTTGCGGCCAAACTTCGAGTGGTCCACCACCAGCATCACGCAGCGTGAGTTTTCGATGATGGCGCGTTTGGTGCGCACTTCGTGGTAGTCGAACTCCAGCAGGGAACCATCCATGTCGATGCCGCTGATCCCCAGAATGCCGTAATCGAGCCGGAACTGAGAGATGAAGTCGAGCGTCGCTTCCCCCATCACCGCCCCGTCGCGGGTCCGCACCTCACCGCCCGCGATGATGACCCGGAAATCAGGTTTGCCCATCAGCAGCATCGCCACGTTGAGGTTGTTGGTGACCACACGCAGATCGCTGTGGTTCAGCAGCGCATGGGCCACCGCTTCCGGCGTGGTGCCGATGTCGATAAACAGCGTCGCTCCATCCGGGATCTGGCTGGCCACGCGCTCGGCGATGCGCGCTTTCTCCGCTGACCACATCATTTTACGATCGTGCCAGGCGGTATTCTCAGAGCTGGAAGGAAGCGCCGCGCCGCCGTGATGGCGCTGAATTTTGTTCTGATCGGCCAGATCGTTAAGATCGCGACGAATGGTCTGCGGACTGACCTCAAAATGGTCCACCAGCTCCTCAGTACTGACATATCCCTGACGACGGACTAAATCGATAATCGCGTCATGACGTTGCGTCTGCTTCACGTTCCTCTCCTGTTAACCTGCATATTTCCGTCTAGCGACGCGTGACGTGACGCGTGTCGGCCAGCGCCATCGCCAGCCCGACCAGCAGCCCGGCTACATGGGCCGCGTTGGCAATCGCCAGACCAAAGACGCCGAACCAGCCAATCACCAGCCAGACCAGCGCAAAACCGATCAGCCCCCGTTCAAGATAGACGCCACTGTCGGGATCGCGCTCGCCGCGCAGCCAGCAGTATCCCATCAGCGCATACACCACGCCCGACAGGCCGCCAAACCAGATGCCGCTGAACTTCGCCTGCAGCCAGCCACTGAGCAGGGCCGAAATCAGCATAATCACGAACAGTTTGCCGCTGCCCAGCCGCTTCTCCACGGCCCCGCCCAGATACCACCACCACATCAGATTAAACAGGATGTGCAGCAGTGAAAAGTGCAGCAGCGCATGGCTGAACCAGCGCCAGACCTGAAAATGCTGGCCGGCATCCGGCCAGGAGAGCCAGGCCATCACGGTTTGATCGCCCATCACCTGCATCAGAATAAATACGGCGATGCAGAGCACCATCACGCTCATCGTCAGCGGCCCCGCACGCTCGCGGATGTTTGCCCAGATGTTGCTGCGCTCATAGCGCAGGCCGCTGTCCGTTTTGCCGCTGTGCCAGCTGGCCGCCTGATAGCGCGGGTGGTTGGGATCGTGCAGAAACTGCTGAAGTTCGTTTTCGACCACGGCAATCCTGCTTTCATCATCCAGCATAATGACGTAGTGGTTGTCATGTTCGATCCGCAGCGTGACGCCGCGCGTCGCCATATAGTCCACAAACGCCTGCGCCATGCGCGGCTGGTTAAACTGGGTAATGCGCATCAGTAACGCTCCATGTGACGAGCCGCCGTCTATTCACTGCCGAGGGCGACCTGCTGGGGAAAAGCAGCACGCCAGGCATCGAAGCCGCCATCGATGCTGTACGCTGCGCTGAAGCCCTGGCCCAGCAGATACTGTGCTGCGCTTTTGCTGCTGTTGCCGTGATAGCACATCACCAGCACCGGCAGGCTCTGGTCGGCACCACTGATAAAGTCGCTGAGGTTGGTGTTGGTCAGATGCAGCGCGCCGGCCGCATGCCCCAGGGCGTAACTCTGCGGATCGCGGATATCCACCAGCAGCGCACCCTGCGCCAGACGCGCCTGCGCCTGCTGCACATCAATACATTCGAACGTTTCCATGGGATCTCTCATAACAGCATCACGATAGCGCGTAGTGTAACCCGATAATCCACGCCGATAACCTGACAATCGTTACGGGTATCGGTTTTTTTGGTGGGCAGAATGTTAGCTATATCACGCAAAATTGTTTTTAGCGGGTTAAATGCTGGCGTAAATGTTGGTTTGTGATTATGATTATGCTCGAAAACGAACATTAGTGAACTATTCCGAACATCGGAGGAGATGACGTGGAAACCAAAGACCTGATCGTGATCGGCGGCGGCATCAACGGTGCCGGCATTGCAGCAGACGCTGCAGGACGCGGACTGTCGGTGTTAATGCTGGAGGCGCGGGATCTGGCTTGCGCGACCTCCTCTGCCAGTTCAAAACTGATTCACGGCGGCTTGCGCTACCTTGAACATTACGAATTCCGCCTGGTCAGCGAAGCGCTGGCTGAGCGTGAAGTGCTGCTGAAAATGGCCCCGCATCTGGCGTTCCCGATGCGCTTCCGTCTGCCGCACCGTCCGCATCTGCGTCCGGCGTGGATGATCCGTACCGGCCTGTTTATGTATGACCATCTCGGCAAGCGCACCAGTCTGCCGGGTAGTAAGAGCTTGCGCTTTGGCGCAGATTCGGCCCTGAAGCCGGAGATTACGCGCGGATTCGAATATTCTGACTGCTGGGTGGACGACGCCCGCATGGTCGTGCTGAATGCACAGGAAGTGGTGAAGCGCGGCGGCGAAGTGCGTACCCGTACCCGCGTGACCCGCGCCTGGCGCGAAGGCGGCCTGTGGAAGGTGGAAGCGGAAGATGTCGACAGCGGCAAAATCCACACCTGGCAGGCAAAAGGCCTGGTCAATGCGGCTGGCCCGTGGGTCAAGCAGCTGTTCGACGATGGCCTGCAACTGAAATCGCCGTACGGCATCCGCCTGATCAAAGGCAGCCATATCGTGGTGCCGCGCGTGCACACCGAGAAGCAGGCCTACATTCTGCAGAACGAAGATAATCGCATCGTGTTTGTGATTCCGTGGATGGATGAGTTCTCCATCATCGGCACCACCGACGTGGAGTACAAAGGCGATCCGAAAAACGTCCATATCGATGACAGCGAAACCGAGTACCTGCTGAAAGTGTTCAACGGACACTTTAAAAAGCAGCTGACCGCCGACGATATCGTTTGGTCTTACTCCGGTGTGCGTCCGCTGTGTGATGACGAATCGGATTCCCCGCAGACGATCACCCGCGATTACACCCTGGACGTGCGCGACGACAACGGTCAGGCTCCGCTGCTGTCGGTGTTCGGCGGCAAGCTGACCACTTACCGTAAGCTGGCAGAACATGCGCTGGAGAAACTGGCGAAGTACTACCCGAACGCCGGTCCGGCCTGGACGAAGAACTGCGTACTGCCGGGCGGCAATATCAACGGCACCAGCGACGACTACGCGGCCAGCCTGCGTCGCCGCTATCCGTTTATCAGCGAAAACATGGCGCGTCACTTCTCGCGCACCTACGGCAGCAATACCGAAACCCTGCTGGCGGGCGCGAAGAGCCTGAACGATCTGGGCGAGAACTTCGGCCATGAGTTCTACGAAGCGGAGTTGCGCTACCTGGTGCAGCATGAGTGGGTGCGTGAACTGGATGATGCGATCTGGCGTCGTACCAAACAGGGCATGTGGCTGACCAAAGAGCAGCAGGCCCGCGTCGCCGAATGGCTGGCAGCGAAAGCGAAACCGGTTCTGTCGCTGGCTTCATAAGCAGATTCCCCCTTCATCATGAAGCAGGCTCCGGCCTGCTTTTTTTATGCCTGTCCGCCGGGGTCACATTCAGATCCGGCGTAGACATGAGCGTCATCGTTAACGGCTTAGACGCAGTACGTCGCTCTCCCTCCCCCGCGCATCATTACTTTAAACCTAACGTTCCGCCTTTTTGCTTAATTGAACAGGGTGGGCATAAAGCACAGACTTTATTCAGCAAAAACGTAACCAGATCGATTCCAATCAGGAGGTTGAAATGAACACAGGCCAAACGCCTGCCCGGGAGTGGAACACACGCCGCAGTGAGAAAGCGCGTCGTATGGCCTCCTTTCCCCTTGATGGCAAAGTCATTCCTGTGGAAAGAGCCACAGAAGCGCTGGAACAGTTAATCGCCCCCGGCGACCGGGTGGTTCTGGAAGGGAACAACCAGAAACAGGCGGACTTCCTGTCCCGCACCCTGGCGCAGGTGAACCCGGCGAAGATCCACGACCTGCACATGATTATGCCCAGCGTCGGCCGCAGCGAACATCTCGACATTTTTGAAAAAGGCATCGCCCGCAAACTCGACTTCTCCTTTTCCGGTCCGCAGAGCCTGCGCATGTCGCAGCTGCTGGAGGATGGCCAGCTGGAAATCGGTGCTATCCACACCTACATCGAACTCTACGCCCGCCTCTATGTTGATCTCAGCCCGAATGTGGCGCTGATTGCCGGTTACAAAGCCGACCGCAAAGGCAACCTCTATACCGGTCCGGGTACTGAAGATACCCCGGCGCTGGTGGAAGCCGCAGCGTTTCGCGACGGGATCGTTATCGCTCAGGTGAATGAACTGGTCGACGATGAAACCGACCTGCCGCGCGTCGATATTCCCGGCTCGTGGATCGACTACGTTGTGGTCGCCGACAAACCCTTCTTTATCGAGCCGCTGTTTACCCGCGATCCGCGCCTGATTAAACAGGAACATATCCTGATGGCAATGATGGCGATCAAGGGCATCTACGCCGAGCATCAGGTGCAGTCGCTCAACCACGGCATCGGCTTTAACACCGCCGCGATTGAGCTGCTGCTGCCCACCTACGGCGAACAGCTGGGTCTGAAAGGCAAAATCTGTAAGCACTGGGCGCTGAACCCGCACCCGACGCTGATCCCGGCGATTGAGAGCGGCTGGGTGGAGAGCGTGCACTGCTTTGGCGGCGAGCTGGGGATGGAAGAGTATATCCGCGCCCGCCCCGACATCTTCTTTACCGGCAGCGATGGCTCGATGCGATCTAACCGCGCCTTCTGTCAGCTGGCGGGCCAGTACGCGGTCGATATGTTTATCGGCGCGACCCTGCAGGTGGACGGACTGGCGAACTCCTCGACCGTGACCCGTGGCCGGCTGTCCGGCTTCGGTGGCGCACCGAACATGGGTCATGACCCGCACGGCCGCCGTCACGCCTCTCCCGCCTGGCTGAATATGATCACCGAGCCGGATCCGATGCAGCGCGGTAAGAAACTGGTGGTGCAGATGGTGGAGACCTTCCAGGCCGGGGCCAAACCGACCTTTGTGGAAAAACTCGATGCGGTCGATGTCGCCAAATCCGCCGGTATGCCGCTGGCACCGGTCATGATCTACGGCGATGACGTCACCCATGTCCTGACCGAAGAGGGCATCGCCTATCTCTACCGGGCGGAGAGCCTGGAAGAGCGTCGCGCCATGGTTGCCGCCGTCGCGGGTATTACCGATATCGGTCTGGGCGTCGATGCCGCCCGCGTCACCGCGCTGCGTAAAAGCGGCAAAGTGGTCTACCCGGAAGATATGGGTATCCGCCGCTCCGACGCGACCCGCTCCCTGCTGGCGGCCGGCAGCGTCGCCGACCTGGTTGAATGGTCAGGCGGCCTGTACAACCCACCCGCTAAATTCCGGAGCTGGTAATGAAACTGCTGTCACCGACCCAGAGCGAGGCGCAGGCCAGCCAGCTGGCCACGATTGCGCGTGATTGTCTGATCGATGAAGCCCGTCTGAGCCCTAAGCCGGGTCTGGTCGACAGTCGGGGAAACGGCGCGCATCAGGATCTGACGCTGGCGCTGATGGAGCGTTCCGCTCACAGCCTGGAGCCCGCCTTTCTGGCGCTGGCCCGTCACAGCTGGCTGCGCCCCGCCGATATCGCCCTGCGCGAAACGGTGGGCCGCCTGGGCCGCGACGGCGAACAGCAGATGATGGCGGCGACCGGCGGCGTGAACACCCATCGCGGCGCAATCTGGGCGCTGGGCCTGCTGGTCAGTGCCGCAGCGATGCTGGGTGGCACCGGCCGGGCGGCTCAGCTGACCCGCACCGCGGCCGCGCTCGCCAGCCTGCCGGATAGTGGCGCGCCAAAACAGTTCAGCAAAGGGCTGAAAGCGACCCACCGCTATCGGGTGCCTGGCGCACGCGAAGAGGCACAGCAGGCGTTTCCGCACATCATGAAACTGGCGCTGCCGCAGCTGATGGCCAGCCGGGCGGTGGGTGCCAGCGAAAGCGAAGCCCGGCTGGATGCGCTGATGGCGATCATGACCTCGCTCAGCGACACCTGTGTGCTGTCGCGTGCCGGCATGACCGGGCTCAACGCGATGCAACAGGGCGCGCGCGCCGTTCTGCTGGCGGGCGGCTGCCACACCGCAGAGGGCGCACAGGCGCTGGCGCGGCTCGACCGCCGGATGCTGGCGCTCAACGCCTCACCGGGCGGGGCTGCTGATCTGCTGGCCGCGACGCTGTTTATCGATCGGGTCTGTTCGCCTGAACACTCATATTTTTAGAGGCCATTATGGAACACATCACATTATCTCTACCTGCTAACCGCCTGCTCAGTGGCAGAGCGCTGGCCGGGGCCGTTGGTTCCGGTGATATGGAAGTGCTGTACACCGCAACCCCAGGCCAGACGCTGAGTATTGCTATCACCACCTCACTGGATAACAGCGACGCCCGCTGGAAGGCGCTGTTTGATCGCCTGAATCTGATCAGCGGCCTGCCCGCTGGCGAGCTGATTATCCACGATTTCGGCGCGACGCCCGGCGTGGCGCGCATCCGTATTGAACAGGTTTTTGAAGGGGTGAGCCATGCGTAACGATGCCAGCTTTATTGAACTACGGGCCCGTGAACGCGCCCATGCGCTGCTCGATGCGGGCAGCTACCGTGAACTGCTCGATCCCTTCGAAGGCATCATGTCGCCGTGGCTCGCCCCGCAGGGTGTGGTTCCGCAGTCGGATGACGGCATGGTGGTGGCGCGCGGCACGCTGAACGGTCAGCCAGCGGTGGTGATTGCCATCGAAGGCACCTTCCAGGGCGGCAGCATGGGCGAAGTCTCCGGCGCGAAGATGGCCGCAGCGCTGGAGCTGGCGGCGGAAGATAACCGCAACGGCATTCCGACCCAGGCGGTGCTCTGCCTGGAAACCGGCGGCGTGCGCCTGCAGGAGGCCAACCTGGGCCTGGCGGCGATTGCTGATATCCATGCGGCGATTGTCGATCTGCGCCGCTATACCCCGGTGATCGGCATCATCAGCGGCACCGTGGGCTGCTTTGGCGGCATGTCTATCGCCGCCGCGCTCTGCAGCTACCTGATTGTGACGCGTGAAGCCCGTCTGGGGCTGAACGGCCCGCAGGTCATCGAGCAGGAGGCGGGCATTGAAGAGTATGACTCACGCGATCGGCCGTTTATCTGGAGCATGACCGGCGGCGAGATCCGCTACGCCAGCGGCCTGGTCGATGCGCTGGTCGATGACGGTATCAACGCCGTGAAAACGGCCATGCAGGAGTTTATCGACAGAGGCGTCCCGGCGCAGCATCGCAGCGACAACTATGACGATTTCCTGTCACGTCTGACGCAGTTCGACACCCGCCAGCAGGCGGATACCGCGCAGATCAAACAGCTTTTTGCCCGGGAGGAGAAATAATGACGCAGACACGCAGCCGCGGTGCCACCTGGCTGGAAAAACTGGCACCCCATGCGCAGCGCCTGAGCGGCCTGTGCGCCTCTGTTCAGGTGGCTGACGGCCAGCTCAACGGTGAAATCGTTCGCTTTGTCGCGGTGGTGCCCGATGCGCATAACCACTATCCGCGCGCCGCACAGGGCGAAGTCGGCCTGCTGGAGGGCTGGACGCTGGCGAAGGTGGTAAATGAAACGCGTGAAGCGGACAAACACTGCGCCGTGAAGCGCCCGATTGTGGCGGTGATTGATGTGCCGAGTCAGGCCTATGGCCGCCGCGAAGAGGCGTTCGGGATCCACCAGGCGCTGGCGGGTGCGACGGGTGCCTATGCCGGTGCGCGCCTGGACGGTCATCCGGTTATCGGCCTGATTGTCGGCAAGGCGATGTCCGGCGCGTTTCTGGCGCACGGTTATCAGGCTAACCGCCTGATTGCGCTCAACGATCAGGGCGTTCTGGTGCACGCCATGGGCAAAGCGTCAGCGGCCCGCATTACGCTGCGGTCCGTGGAGGCGCTGGAAAAACTGGCCGCCACCATTCCGCCGATGGCGTATGACGTCGATAACTTCGCCACCCTGGGCCTGCTCGCCGATCTGCTGAACGTGGCCGATCCCGATGCGCCGTCCGATGCGGATGTCGCGATGGTCGAAATCGCCCTGCAGAAGGCCATCAGCGATGCCCGTCAGGATCCGAGCCTGAAGAGCCGCCTGGGGGCGGCCAACCGTCACAGCTCTTCCCTAGTACGCGAGCGCATGCGCGCGACCTGGTAAAAAACATAAAAAATAAACCTGCCTAAACCGGTCTGATGGGGCGCATCAACGCGTGCGCCCCGGCGCAGTGGCCGTGTTCAGAATTATAAACATCGCTGTTTTTAAAGAATTTTTCTCTTAATAACAGGTGATTTATGATCTATACAATTGTTCATGCCCTTGCGCCAATCTTCGTCATTATGCTGCTCGGTTTCTGGGCGGGTAAGGCCGGAATGGTCAACAACAAAGATGTCTCGCTGCTCAATATTTTTGTGATGGATTTTGCGCTGCCCGCCGCGCTGTTCAGCGCCACGGTTCAGACGCCGTGGTCGGGCATCGTTGCGCAGTCGCCGCTGATTGTGGTTCTGACCGGCGCAATGTGGATTGTCTATGCGGCCCTCTATTTCCTGGCGACCGGCGTCTTTAAAAAATCGCCGCAGGATGCCGCGGTGCTGACCCTGACGGTCGCCCTGCCGAACTACGCCGCACTGGGCCTGCCGATTCTGGGCAGCGTGCTGGGCGAAGGCTCTGCAACCTCCCTGTCGGTGGCGGTCTCGATTGCCTGCGGATCGGTGCTGATGACGCCTTTCTGTCTGCTGATCCTGGAGCGGGAAAAAGCGCGCAGCGCCGGTGAAAATGTGGGCTCGACGCTGACCATGCTGCCGGTGCTGATGTGGCGCTCGATTAAGAAACCGATCGTCTGGGGCCCGCTGCTGGGCGTGGTGCTGAGCGCATTCGGTATCAGAATGCCGGAGCTGGTGATCGCCGCGATTAAACCGCTGGGTCTGTCGGCCACCGCCGCCGCCCTGTTCCTGACCGGCGTTATCCTCTCGGCCCGTAAGCTGAAATTCAATGCTGTGGTAGGGATCGGTACCGTTGCCAAGCTGCTGATCCAGCCTTTTGTGGCCTGGGGTCTGGTGCTGGTCATGGGCCTTCACGGTTCGGTGGCGATCACCGCGATCCTGATGATTGCGCTGTCGGCCGGTTTCTTCGGTGTGGTATTTGGCAATCGCTTTGGCGTACAGTCACCCGATGCGGAAGCGGTGCTGCTGCTCAGTTCGCTTCTCTCCGTTTTATCGTTACCGCTGTTCATTACGCTGACATCAGGAATGTAATATGTGCGATCCCCGCCCCCACGATCTGCTCTGGCTGCGAACCCGCCGTGCGTTAGCCACGCTTCAGGAGAACTGGGTCAGCCAGCACTGGCATCCCGACCTGCCTGTGGTGGTGCGGCGCGATCAACGGGCGTCCGGCTTAATCCCGATTGGCGTGCGCGGCGAGCGTCGTGAGCAGCGCGCCGCTGGCTGGATCTCGCCAGCCGATATCAGCCGGGTGGTGACGCCGGAGAGCCTAGCTGAACGGGTGTGCCTGCTCGCGTCGCCTTTCGCCGCCTGTGCACCGGTCAGCGCGGCGATTCTGCTCAGCGAAACCCGCTGGCCGTGGCGCTGGGGCATCACCGGCAGCACCGGATATGCGCTGGCGACGCAGCGCCCCACGCTGCACGCCGCCAGCGATCTGGATGTCGTGATCCGCGCCCCGCAGCCGCTGCCCCGTGAGGCGCTGCAGCAGTGGCAGGCGCTGACCGCGACGCTGGCGTGCCGGACCGACACCCAGGTGGAAACGCCGTCTGGCGCGTTTGCCCTGGATGAGTGGCTGCGTGAAGGCCGGGTGCTGCTGAAAACCGATACCGGCCCGCGGCTGACCGCCGCCCCCTGGAGCAGAGAGGAACAATGAAAATACTCTTTACCTTTCCCGGTCAGGGCACCCAGCGTGCCGGTATGCTGCAGCATCTGCCCGACGGCGATGCACTGTTAAGTCAGGCGCGGGCGGTGCTGGGCGAGGAGGCCGACCGGCTCGACAGCGCAGAGGCGCTGCGCCACACCCGCGCGGTCCAGCTCTCACTGCTGATTTGCGGTGTCGCCTGGGCGCGTGAGCTCATTCGCCAGGGCGTGGTGCCCGATATCGTCAGCGGCCTGTCGATCGGTGCGTTTCCTGCGGCCGTGATCGCGGGGGCGCTGGATTTTGCGGATGCCCTGCAGCTGGTTGCACGCCGTGGCGATCTGATGGAGCAGGCCTATCCGCAGGGGTATGGCCTGACTGCAATTACCGGCCTGACCCTGAACCGTCTGGAGCCGCTGCTGGCGGGCAGCAACACCTATCTCGCCAACCTCAACGCCGAAACGCAGATGGTGATTGCCGGACGCGATGAGGATATGGCGAGGGTCGCGCAGAAAGCCCTGGAGGCCGGAGCCAACAAGGCGATTAAGCTCGCGGTGAGCGTGCCGTCGCACTGCGCCCTGCTGGACGAACCTGCCGCCGAACTGGCGCGCGCCTTTGAGTCCGTAACGCTCTCCCGGCCCCGCTATGCCTACCTCAGCGGCTCAACCGGGCGGGTTATCCACGATCCCGCCAGGATAGCCGACGATCTCGCCTTTAATATGGCGCGCACGGTGCAGTGGCACGATGCGATGGTGGCCGCCAGCCAGCGCGATGCCCGGCTGGCGATTGAGATGCCGCCCGGCAACGTCCTGACCGGTCTGACGCTGCAGGCGGGCTGGCAGGGTGACGCGATCTGTCTGGAGCGCAACAGCATCGAGGTTGCGCGGCATCTGGCTAAACGGCTGGATCGCTGAGGGTGCGGGCGTACATCCGTCCCTCTGCCGCCAGCGCCAGTAAATCCTGATCGCGTTCGCGCCGGTGGGCGTAGACGATCGCGATCTGCTGACACATCTGATAAGGCCCGGCGAGCGTCAGCAGCTGAATATTGTTTTCATAGACTTTTTTCATTCGGCCGGGGATCAGCGCCAGCCCGATGCCCGCCTGCACCAGGCTAATCATCGAGAAGATGTCATTGACCCGGGTCACCATCCGCGGTTCGAATCCGGCGATCTGAAACGCCTCCTGCGAACCGGTGTAGGTCGCAAAGCCCTCCGCCAGTGAGACAAAATCGCGATCGGCATAGTCACGGAGATCGACCGGCCCGGTGCCGTCCCGCGCCTCGCCAGCTGGGGCGGCCAGGAAGATCCGATCTTCAAACAGCGGGATCACATCGAAATGGGTGTCATTCAGTTCGCCCTCATCGGTGGCGATCAGGATCGCATCCAGCACATCATCTTCCAGCATATCCAGCAGCATCTGATTGGAACCCATCGTCAGATCAAGCTCCAGCGTGGGCCGCCGCAGCTTCATCCCCATGATCAGCCGCGGAATGGTCTCCAGCGTCAGCGAGTAGAGCGTGCCCAGCCGCAGGCGTCCGCCGCCGATGCCCGCTACCTTACGCGCCTCTTCGATGCCCTTTCCCATCAGCGTGGTCACATCGCGACAGTACTCCAGCAGCGTCCACGCGGCGGGCAGCGGCACCAGGTTACGGCCCTTGTGAATAAAGAGCGGGCAGTCGATCCCCTCCTCCAGCGTGTGCAGCGCGCGGTGTACGCTGACGCTGCTCAGATCGAGCGCCTCCGCCGTTCGCGCGATATTGCCCTTACTCATAAACATCATGAAAACGCTGAGCTTACGGAAGGTAATTTCCTGGTTGATGTTGTCACTCATTCGCTGGGGTTCCCTGCTGGCGCATCTGGTTTGTGCCCATAGTAGCGATTCTCTGTCGGGGTGTAATGATCTGGCTCGCACATGCGGAACGGGAGGCGGTTGGAAAAAGGGGAAGCGGTGAGAAGAAGAGAGCGTGCGGCCGGTTTCCTGGCCGCACGGATGTAAACGCCTTGCTTACAGCCTGACCGGCGAAATATTCCAGATCTCGTCGGCGTACTCCTGAATGGTACGATCTGACGAGAAGTAGCCCATCCCGGCGATATTTCTGGCGGCGCGACGCTGCCACTCATCCGGCTTACGGTAGAGCGCATCCACCTTATCCTGGGTGTCCACGTAGCTGCGATAATCCGCCAGTAACTGATAGTGATCGCCGAAGTTGACCAGCGAATCGAACAGATTGCGGTAGCGACCCGGCTCCTGCGGACTGAAGACGCCCGAGGCGATCTGGGTCAGCACCTGATGCAGCTCCTCGTCGCCTTCGTAGTAGTCACGCGGGTTATAGCCCTTTTTACGCAGGGCTTCGACCTGCGGCGTGGTGTTCCCGAAGATAAAGATGTTCTCTTCGCCGACGTGATCCAGCATCTCAACGTTCGCCCCATCCAGGGTGCCGATGGTCAGGGCGCCGTTCAGCGCAAACTTCATGTTACTGGTGCCGGACGCTTCCGTTCCCGCCGTCGAGATCTGCTCGGAGAGGTCGGCCGCCGGAATGATGATCTGCGCCAGGCTGACGCTGTAGTTCGGGATGAAGACGACCTTCAGCTTGTTCTTCACCTGCGGATCGTTGTTGATCACGTTGGCGACATCGTTGATCAGATGAATGATTTGTTTGGCGACGTAGTAGGCCGACGCCGCTTTTCCGGCAAAGATGTTGACGCGCGGCACCCAGTCGGCCTGCGGATCGGCCTTGATACGGTTGTATCGCGTGATCACATGCAGGACGTTGAGCAGCTGACGTTTGTACTCGTGAATACGCTTGATCTGTACATCGAACAGCGCATTCGGATCGAGCACCACATCCAGATTCTTCGCCACCCAGTCGGCCAGCCGGCGCTTGTTCTGATGCTTGGCGACCGCCACCTTTTCGATAAAGGCCGGGTAGTCGATCTGCGCTTTCAGCTCGCCGAGCTGGCTGAGATCGGTACGCCAGTTGCGGCCAATCTCGTCGTCCAGCACCTCAGAGAGCGCCGGGTTCGCCAGCGCCAGCCAGCGACGTGGCGTCACGCCGTTGGTCTTGTTGCAGAAGCGACCGGGAAACAGACGGGAGAAATCGGCAAACAGCGACTGCACCATCAGATTCGAGTGCAGCTCAGAGACACCGTTGACCTTGTGGCTGACGACCACCGCCAGCCAGGCCATGCGCACCCGGCGGCCATCGTTCTCGTCGATGATCGAAATGCGCGACAGCAGATCGATGTCGTCGGGATAGTGATCCTGCACGGTCTTCAGGAAGAAGTCGTTGATCTCAAAAATGATGCTGAGGTGGCGCGGCAGGATCTTGCCGATCATGTCCACCGGCCAGGTCTCCAGCGCTTCGCTCATCAGCGTGTGGTTGGTATAGGAGAAGACCTGACAGCAGACGTCGAAAGCGCTGTCCCAGCTGAACTTATGTTCGTCGATCAGCAGGCGCATCAGTTCAGGGATCGCCAGCACCGGATGCGTGTCATTCAGGTGAATGGCAATTTTATCCGCCAGGTTGTCCCAGGTCTGGTGCATCCGCCAGTGGCGATTCAGGATATCCTGCACCGTGGCGGACACCAGGAAATACTCCTGACGCAGACGCAGCTCACGTCCGGAGTAGGTCGAGTCATCCGGGTAGAGTACCCGTGAGACGTTTTCGGAGTGGTTTTTATCTTCCACCGCCGCGAAGTAGTCACCCTGGTTGAATTTACCAAGATTGATCTCGTTACTGGCCTGCGCGCCCCACAGCCGGAGGGTGTTGGTGGCGTCGGTGTCAAAGCCGGGGATGATCTGGTCATAGGCCATCGCCAGAATCTCTTCGGTCTCCAGCCAGCGCACCTTGGTGCCCTCGTGCTGGACGCGACCGCCGAAACGGACTTTGTAACGGGTGTTGAAACGCTGGAATTCCCACGGATTACCATATTCCAGCCAGTAATCCGGCGACTCTTTCTGCTCACCTTCCACGATGTTCTGTTTGAACATGCCGTAATCATAACGGATGCCGTAACCCCGGCCCGGCATGCCCAGCGTCGCCAGCGAGTCGAGGAAACAGGCCGCCAGACGGCCCAGACCGCCGTTGCCCAGCCCCGGATCGTTCTCCTCTTCCATCAGCTCAGCCAGATCCAGACCCATCTCATCCAGCGCCTGGTTGAGATCGTCATAGATCCCCATCGCCAGCAGCGCATTGCCCAGCGTGCGGCCCATCAGGAACTCCATCGACAGGTAATAGACCTGGCGAACATCCTGAGAGAGCTGCGCACGGCTGGAGCGCAGCCAGCGCTCGACCATCCGGTCACGCACCGCCAGCAGCGAGGCGTTGAGCCACTCATGTTTATTGGCGATAGAGGGATCTTTGCCGATGGTAAACATCAGCTTGTAGGCAATCGAATGCTTTAAGGCATCAACCGTCAACGTTGGTGAGGCGTAAGTGAAAGGTGCGTTCATATCCAGTTTCCCAATCCGTTACATCAAACGTTGGTAAAGATCACGGTAGGCTTGTGCCGCCACCTGCCAGCTAAAGTCCATGCCCATCGCCTGACGCTGAACGTAACGCCACAGAGACGGACGGGACCACAACACAAACGCGCGCCGGATAGCCCGCAGCAGCGACCAGGCGTTGGCATCTTCAAAACTGAATCCGCTGGCGATACCGTCGGCCAGGTTCTCTAACGAACTGTCGTTGACGGTATCGGCCAGGCCACCCGTACGGCGCACTAAAGGCAACGTACCATATTTCAGGCCATAAAGTTGTGTCAGACCACAGGGCTCGAAGCGACTCGGCACCACGATCACATCTGCGCCCCCGACAATGCGGTGAGAGAATGCCTCGTGATAGCCAATCTGCACGCCGACGCTGCCCGGATGCTCTGCCGCGGCGGCCAGGAAGCCCTGCTGCAGTTCGGCATCGCCCTGTCCCAGCAGCACCAGCTGGCCACCCTGCGCCAGCAGGCCAGGCAGCGCCTCCAGCACCAGGTCCAGCCCTTTCTGTTTGGTCAGACGGCTGATAACGCAGAACACCGGCGCTTTGTCATCGACCTTGAGGCCCATCGCTACCTGCAGCTGACGTTTGTTCTCAGCCTTCGCTTCCAGCGTGTCGCGGTTGTAGCGCGCGCTGAGCAGCAGGTCATGTGCCGGGTCCCAGATAGAGGGATCGACCCCGTTGAGGATCCCGCTCAGGCGCCCTTCCCGCATCCGCTGCGCCAGCAGGGTCTCCATGCCGTAGCCATACTCTGCCGAGGTAATCTCATGGGCATAGGTCGGGCTGACCGCTGTGACGTGGTCGGCGTAGAACAGTCCCGCTTTCAGGAAGGAGATCTGGCCGTAAAACTCCAGCCCGTGCATGTTAAAGAACGACCACGGCAGGCCAATCTGGTCCATGTGGTGCGCCGAGAACAGCCCCTGATAGGCCAGGTTATGCACGGTAAAGACCGATTTGGCCGGACGGCCGCGCGCTTCCAGATAGGCGCAGGTCAGGCCGGCATGCCAGTCGTGAGCATGCACGATATCGGGACGCCACATGGAATCCATGCCGCACGCCAGTTCACAGCCGACCCAGCCCAGCAGCGCAAAGCGCAGGTAGTTGTCGACATAGGCAAACTGCGACTCGTCATGATAAGGACTGCCGGGACGGTCGTAGAGGCCAGGCGCATCAATTAAATAGATGCCCACACCATTAAATTCACCAAAAAGCAGGCGCATATGACCGGCAAATGTCTCTCGCTCTGTCACTACCTGGAGATCAGGTATGCCTTTGCGCAATGCGGGAAAAGCGGGCAACAGCACCCGCGTATCCGTACCGCCCGCAATCTGCGCCTGAGGTAATGCCCCGACTACATCAGCCAGTCCGCCCGTTTTCAGCAGCGGGAAAAGTTCTGAACAGACATGTAAAACCTGCATCCTCGACCTCATTAAGTTATCCGGCACGCTCCGCGTGCCGATTGCGTAAGTTCCGCTTATCGCTTACAGCCCCGCTTTGGCCAGTCTGGCCAGCATGGCGCGGGTTACCAGCACGATTCCTTCATCCGAACGGTGAAACCGACGACTGTCTTCATCGGGGTTTTCGCCAATCACCATGCCTTCCGGTAACTCGCAGGCGCGATCGATCACGCAGCGACGCAGACGACATGAACGGCCGACAACCACATCAGGCAGCAGGACGGTTGAATCAATATTGCAAAAAGAGTTCACGCGAACCCGGGGGAACAGGACGGAATTGACCACCACCGACCCGGAGATGATGCAGCCACCCGATACCAGCGAGTTCATGGTCATTCCGTGACTGCCGGAACGATCCTGAACAAATTTGGCGGGCGGCAGCGGCTCCATATGGGTCCGGATGGGCCAGGTGACGTCATACATATCGAGCTCAGGCATCACGGAGGCCAGGTCGAGATTGGCGCGCCAGTAGGCTTCCAGCGTGCCGACATCGCGCCAGTAAGGCGGCGCGTTGTCGTCGTTCTGCACGCAGGAGAGCGCAAAGGAGTGCGCATAACCTTCGCCGCTGGCCACGATTTTCGGCAGGATATCTTTGCCGAAGTCGTGGTTGGAGCCTGGCGTCTGCAGATCCTCTTCCAGCAGCTCATAGAGGTAATCCGCGTTAAACACGTAGATCCCCATGCTGGCGAGCGACTGTGTGTCATCACCCGGCATAGTGGGCGGCTTCGCGGGTTTTTCCACGAAGTCGATCACCATGTTCTCTTCATCCACGGCCATCACGCCAAAGGCGGTGGCTTCATGCACCGGCACGGGCAGACAGGCGATGGTACATTTCGCCTCGTTCACCACGTGGTCCAGCAGCATGCGGGAGTAATCCATCTTATAAATGTGGTCCCCGGCGAGGATCACGATGTACTGCGCCTGATAGCGGCGAATCACATCAAGGTTTTGCGTCACCGCATCCGCCGTGCCGCGATACCACTGTTCGGTCGAAAAGCGCTGCTGCGCTGGCAGCAAATCGACAAACTCATTCATCTCTTCGTTGAAGATCGACCAGCCACGCTGGATATGCTGAGTCAGGGTGTGAGACTGATACTGCGTAATCACGCCAATTCGTCGGATACCGGAGTTGACGCAGTTGGAGAGGGCAAAGTCGATAATGCGGAACTTGCCGCCGAAATGCACCGCCGGTTTGGCACGCTTGGCCGTTAAATCGACCAGTCGTGTGCCGCGTCCGCCGGCGAGGATCAGAGCAACCGTCTGTGTAGGGAGCTGGCGGGCCAGCATCAGGTGATCTGTTCTATCTAACTTAACCATGTCTGACTCCTTATGATTGCTTTTGGAACACGCACACGCCGTGTGCGGGACCATGCCAGACAGTTAGCAGGATGGGGTTGTCGTCCCCGGCGAAAGGAGGAAGGGCACGCCATTCTCCGTCTGGTAACACGATGTCATTCACCTTATCCGTGGCGTTTATTGTTATTAACCAGCGGCCGGACAGCAGGATCTGCAATCTGTGCATCCCCTGCGCCCATTCATCGTGTTGCAGTGGCTGGCCACCGGCATTGAGCCACTGCACATTGCCGTCACCGTCCTGCCACCAGCGGTCTGCGGTCAGCGCCGGAATGCGCTGACGCAGACGAATCAGTGCGGCGGTAAATCCGACTAATCCCTTCTCATCCGCCCGCCAGTCAAGCCAGCTCAGGGCGTTGTCCTGACAGTAGGCGTTGTTATTGCCACGCTGCGTATGGCCACGTTCGTCGCCCGCCAGCAGCATGGGTGTGCCCTGCGACAGCAGCAGCGTGGTCAGCAAGGCCCGCACGCTGCGGCGACGCCGCTCAACCACGTCATAAGTGACGTTCAGCCCCTCTTTGCCGTGGTTGTGGCTGTAGTTATCGCCGTGACCGTCGCGGTTATCTTCCCCGTTGGCTTCGTTGTGTTTGCGTTCGAAGCTCACCACATCCCACAGCGTAAAGCCGTCATGGGCGGTAATCAGGTTAACCGTCGCGTGCGGCGCCCGGTCATCGTGCTGGTAAAGATCGCTTGAGGCAGCAAAGCGGCGGGCAAACTCGCCGTTACTTAATGCGCCGTGCAACCAGTAACGACGTGCGGTGTCACGAAACTGATCGTTCCATTCGGCAAACGGCGGCGGAAAACGGCCTACCTGATAGCCGTCAGGGCCGATATCCCAGGGTTCAGCTATCAGCTTGACCTGAGAGAGCAGCGGACAGGCGCGGATCGCGGCAAAAAAGGGCGCATCGCGCTGGTAATCGGGTGTGCGGCCCAGTACCGGTGCCAGGTCGAAGCGGAAACCGTCAACATGGCAGACCCTTACCCAGTAGCGCAGCGCCTCCAGCGTCCACGCCATCACCTGCGGATGGTGGATGTTCAGCGTGTTGCCGCAGCCGGTCCAGTTCTGATACCCCCCCTGCTCGTCCAGCCAGTAGTAGCTGGCGTTATCAATGCCCCGCAGGGAAAGGGTCGGGCCAATCTCATCCAGTTCGGCGGTGTGGTTAAACACCACATCCAGCACCACCTCAATGCCCGCAGCGTGCAGGTTTTTCACCGCCTGCTGGAACTCCTGCAACGGCGTCACCCCCGGCTGACCGGAGCCGTAACGGGGGTCAACCGCCCAGAGCGCAAAGGGGTTATATCCCCAGTAGTTGCTGAGACCGAGCTGCAGCAGCCGCGGTTCGCTGGCGAAATGCGCCACCGGCAGCAGCTCCAGGGTGGTAATCCCGAGCTGACGCAGGTAATCCACCATAACAGGATGACCCAGCGCCGCGTAAGTCCCGCGCAGCGTTTCCGGAATTTCCGGATGCAGCAGCGTCAGACCGCGAACGTGGGCCTCGTAGATAACCGTGCTGCCCCACGGGATGCGGGGGGCGACATCGTCCTGCCAGTCGAAATCTTCCGCAACCACCCGTGACTTCGGCGCGATCGCCGCGTTGTCATGGGGATCGGGCTGCGTTTCCCCGCCATAAAACAGCGGATCGTCCGGTACATCACCCTCTACCGCACGGGCGCAGGGGTCGACCAGCAGCTTCGCCGGATTAAAACGGTGCCCCTGCGCCGGTGCCCAGGGGCCATGCACCCGGTAGCCGTAGCGCTGTCCGGGTCTGAGTGCCGGAATGTATCCATGCCAGATATCCCCACTGCGGCCAGGCAGGTCAAAGCGCACCTCTGTGCCCTCTTCATCAAACAGGCAGAGCTCTACGCGCCCGGCATGCTGGGAAAAGAGAGTGAAGTTAACGCCTTTGCCATCGTAACTGGCACCCAGCGGTTCGGGATCGCCGGCAGTGATGATCATTCCGCCTCCCGCACCAGCCAGACCGTTGCCAGCGGTGGCAGATTGAGGCTCAGCGACTGCGGTCGCCCGTGGCTGTGCTGCTCATCGGTATGCACCCGGTGAATGCGCACATCGCTGCCGTGATACTCATGCTGATCGGTGTTCAGCACTTCACGCCAGTAGCCAGGCTGGTTCACGCCGAAGCGATAGCCCGGACGCGGCACTGGCGTAAAGTTACTGATCACAATGATTTCGTTACCTTCACGGTCACGGCGCACAAAGGCGAAGACCGAGTGCTCCGCATCATCCACGACCAGCCACTCAAAGCCTGCCGGATCGAAGTCGAGCTGATGCAGCGGCGTGTAGTGCTGATAGGTGTGGTTGAGGTCGCGCACCAGACGCTGAACACCGTGATGCCAGTTGTCATCGCCTTCCAGCAGATGCCAGTCCAGGCTGACGTCATGGTTCCATTCGCGGCCCTGCGCAAATTCGTTGCCCATAAACAGCAGTTTCTTGCCGGGGAAGCCCCACATCCAGCCGTAATAGGCGCGCAGGTTGGCGAACTTCTGCCAGGCGTCGCCCGGCATCCGATCGAGAATCGAACGCTTGCCGTGCACCACTTCGTCATGCGACAGCGGCAGCACAAAGTTTTCGGTGTAGTTGTACATCATGCCGAAGCTCATCAGGTTGTGATGATGCTTGCGGTAGATGGGATCGACCTGCATGTAGTCGAGGGTGTCGTGCATCCAGCCCAGGTTCCATTTGAACCAGAAGCCCAGCCCGCCGCCTTCGGTGGGACGCGTCACGCCAGGGTAGTCGGTTGACTCCTCCGCCATCGTGACCGAACCGGGTGCCACGGTGCCGAGCGTGCGGTTGGTGTAGCGCAGGAATTCGATCGCTTCGAGATTCTCGCGGCCACCATACTGGTTCGGCACCCATTCGCCTTCGTTGCGGCTGTAGTCGCGATAGATCATCGACGCCACCGCATCCACGCGCAGGCCATCGATCCCAAAGCGTTCTGTCCAGTAGAGCGCATTGCCTGACAGGTAGTTGCTCACTTCCCGGCGGCCAAAGTTGTAGATCAGGGTATTCCAGTCCTGATGGAACCCTTCGCGCGGATCGCTGTGCTCATAGAGCTGGGTGCCATCAAACCGCGCCAGACCGAAATCGTCGCTGGGGAAATGGCCAGGTACCCAGTCGAGCAGCACGTTCAGGCCCGCTTCATGGGCGGCGTCAATAAAGGCGCGGAACTCATCACGGGTCCCAAAACGGCGGGTCGGCGCATACATCCCCAGCGGCTGATAGCCCCAGCTGCCGTCAAACGGATGTTCGTTGATGGGCAGCAGTTCGATATGAGTAAAGCCCATCTCTTTAACGTAGGGCACCAGCTGTTCAGCCAGCTCTTTGTAGCTCAGCCAGAAGTTGTTGTCGGTGTGACGACGCCAGGAGCCGAGGTGCACTTCATAGATGGAAATGGGCGCATCGAAGCCGTTGGCGGCTTTGCGCTCCTCTTTCATCTCAACCGGCTCGGGCAGGCCGCAGATCATCGACGCGCTCTGCGGACGCATCTGCGCTTCGAACGCATAGGGGTCCGCTTTGATGCGCAGTTCACCGTTGGCGTCGATAATTTCATATTTGTAGAGCTGGCCGTTGACCGCGCCCGGCACAAACAGCTCCCAGATCCCCAGCTCCTGACGCAGACGCATCGGATGGCGGCGGCCGTCCCAGAAGTTGAAGTCACCGACCACCGAGACGCGACGGGCGTTAGGCGCCCAGACGCAGAAGCGGGTACCGAAGACGCCATCAATGACATCACCGTGCGCGCCCAGCGTCTCATAAGGACGCAGGTGTGTTCCTTCTGCCAGCAGCCACAGATCCATCTCCTGCAGCAGCGGGCCGAAGCGATAGGCGTCGTCCACCAGGTTCTGCTGGCCGTGCCAGTTCACCGCCAGCTGATAGCGGAACGGATTTTTACGGCGTGGAATGACGCCACTGAAGAAGCCGCGTGCATCTTCACACACCAGCTGAGCCAGTTTGCGCCCGGTAGAGGTTTCGATGACCCATACTTCAAGCGCTTCGGGGAGCAGTGCCCTGACTTCAAGGCCCTGCGGCGTTCGGTGCATCCCTAGTAACGAAAAAGGGTCGGCATAATTGCCCGCAAACAGGGCATTGATCGCCTCGCGATCGGGAAGCTCTGACATGACTTTCTTCCTGTGATAATTGGCAGCCGAAATGAACGCAACATAGCCTGTGGCGCTTCATCTGCGCTGCTCTTCATTGAGCCATACGTACGACGGCAAAAGGAGTCAGGCCATTCCATGGAAAAAGGTGTTTTGCCGTGTACCACAACCATTTAGTCCGAAAAGCAAAAGCGTTACCTGTGGCACATCATGGTTAAATCATAGCTTGGTCCCGGCAGTTGCCATGGACTTAAGCAAAATATTCTTTGCCGATCGGCAAAAAACGGAAGCCGATCACTGAGTAAGCGAAACGGCAGGCTATTTCGCATACGGCAAAAACAAAAAAGGCCGGATAAATCCGGCCCTTGAAGAAGTTTTCACTCAGTCGATTAACAACCGCAGCATGCGACGTAACGGTTCGGCTGCGCCCCACAACAGCTGATCGCCCACCGTGAAGGCGGAGAGATATTCCGGCCCCATATTCAGTTTGCGCAAGCGGCCTACCGGGGTGGTCAGCGTACCGGTGACGGCGGCGGGTGTCAGCTCACGCATGGTCAGCTCACGGTCGTTCGGCACCACTTTAACCCACGCATTGTGCGAGGCCAGCAGCTGTTCAATGTCGGCCAGCGGCAGGTCGCGTTTCAGCTTCAGCGTAAAGGCCTGGCTGTGGCAGCGCAGCGCACCGACGCGCACGCATAATCCGTCAACCGGGATGATGTCGGTGGTGGCGAGGATCTTGTTGGTCTCCGCCTGGCCTTTCCACTCTTCGCGGCTCTGGCCGTTCTCCAGCTGCTTGTCGATCCACGGGATCAGGCTGCCAGCCAGCGGCACGCCGAAGTTATCGGTCGGCAGCGTGCCGGAACGGGTGAAGTCGGTGACGCTACGCTCGATATCAAGAATGGCAGAAGCCGGATTCTGCAGTGCAGGCGCAACGTGATCGTGCAGCATGCCCATCTGGGTCAGCAGTTCGCGCATGTGGCGCGCGCCGCCGCCAGAAGCGGCCTGATAGGTGGCGACCGACGCCCACTCCACCAGGTTCTGTGCAAACAGGCCACCCAGCGACATCAGCATCAGGCTGACGGTACAGTTCCCGCCGACAAAGGTTTTGATGCCCTGGTCGATGCCCTGGCGGATCACGGCATGGTTGACCGGGTCCAGGATGATGATGGCGTCTTCTTTCATGCGCAGCGTGGAGGCCGCATCAATCCAGTAGCCCTGCCAGCCGCTGTCGCGCAGTTTTGGGTAAACGTCACTGGTGTAGTCGCCGCCCTGGCAGGTAATGATGATATCCAGCGCACGCAGTGCCTCGATATCAAATGCATCCTGCAGGGTGCCCTGCTGCTTACCGGCAAAGGCGGGAGCCGCCTGACCGTGCTGCGACGTCGAGAAGAAGACCGGATTGATTGCATCAAAATCGCGCTCTTCGCTCATGCGGGACATCAGCACAGAGCCGACCATACCGCGCCAACCAACAAAACCTACATTCTTCATGTCGTGTCCGTCTCAGGCAGTTTTACACCTGCTTTTCATTTCAGAGGAGAGAGCGGCATGCTATTTTCACGCCGCTCTGCGTAATAATAAGAGTTACCTGTCTCTGCTCACTCTACAAAATGCAGGGCGGGTAGCAAGTGAATTAATTCGATTACGCTAACTTTTTCAGCAGTGTAACTAATAACCCCGCTTTTTCGCGAACAACTGGGTGCCAGACCGATGACTGAAATGATTTCAGCGACAATATTATTGTTGTTAATTATGGATCCGCTGGGCAATCTGCCGATTTTTATGTCGGTTTTAAAGCATCTGGAGCCGAAACGGCGGCGAGTGGTGCTGATCCGCGAAATGCTGATCGCCCTGATTATCATGCTGCTGTTCCTGTTTACCGGCGAACGCATCCTGGCGTTTCTGAATCTTCGCACCGAAACGGTGTCGATTTCCGGCGGCATCATCCTGTTTCTGATCGCCATCAAGATGATTTTCCCGTCGGCTGAAAGCAGCAGTTCAGGCTTACCGGCCGGTGAAGAGCCGTTCCTGGTGCCGCTGGCCATTCCGCTGGTTGCCGGGCCGTCGCTGCTGGCAACGCTGATGCTGCTGTCGCATCAGTATCCGAATCAGATGTCGCATCTGGTGGGTGCGCTGCTGATCGCCTGGGGCGTAACGGTCGCTATTCTGCTGATGTCAGGTCTGTTCCTGCGTCTGCTGGGCGATAAGGGTGTGAATGCGCTGGAGCGGCTGATGGGCTTGATACTGATTATGCTGGCAACCCAGATGTTCCTGGACGGCATCCGGGCTTATCTGAAGTTATAAGCGCACCTTTGGCCTTTTGAACTGACAAGCATGCAGCCGCATCAATTCAGCCTGTTTATCACAAAGTTACGACATTGAAATGAACAATAATATTAATATAATGCTGTAAAAAAAGGAGATTTCTAGGGCGGGTAGTATCGAAAATTATGCCGGGACAGGTGTCTTTATTATCGTTGAGCGGCTTTATAGCAGGGATGCACCGAACTGGCACGGTGTTGGCGCCTCCATGATGCAGATTCACAAAATGGTTTACCAACTTTATCATAAACAAGATGTTTATCTGGAAGGCGCAAAGATCGAACCCGACAGCGCGACGGTCTGGCAGCGTTTAAAAATCCTGTTTGGCGCGGATTTGGTACAGAAAAATACAGCCGATAGCAGTACCTGCTTTTCTCTCGATTATGCAGGTTCCCGCTTTGTCACTACGCCTTTCTCAGGCGTCAACTCAAAAAAAATCCCGGAATTTTTGACCAGAGAATATACCCTGCCTGGCCGAAACGTGCTGGCCTTTGGCAGCGATCCCTTCCCGCATGTCGGCCTTTATGGCCGTGCAGATGCACGCTTTGTGATGGCGGAGGGCGGTAAAGGTAACCCGACCGCCGCCGCGAAATACGATGCAAAAAGTAAACAGCTGGTGATGGTGGACCCCGGAAAAGAGCTGCCGCAGCGGATGCAGCGGCTGAAAACCCGGAGGGAAATGCAATGAGGTTGTTGTTACCCTTTTTCTTCGGCACGCTCTATCTGATAACAGGTTATCTCTCCCTTCAGGAAGTCCTGGAGTATGCCAGCAGCGGCCATTCAGGGGTGATCACAGATATGCGCAGTTATCTGGTTGCCCCGCTACTCTGCGCGTTACTCTGGCTACTGGTTTATCTGGTAGCCTGGTGGGGTTTCAGAAAAATTGCCACCCTGTCCGTGGCTAAAGAAACAACCTTTCAGTCGCTATTTTTTCTGGCAAATATACTCTGTTTAGCTGGCCTGACCGTTTTATCCGTCCCGGGTCAGAAAGCGGCGTTAAATGACGTGCAACTGATGCAAGTTGACGTCACTGATTTTGCCTGGATTTACTTGCTTGCCGCCGCCATCACGCTGGTTTTTTTTGCTCTGATAAGAAGAAAATGGGCATGAACAGTCTGCCGCAGATGATCAAAAGCTGTCTGCTGCGCACGTTTAACTATGAAGGGCGTGAAGAAAGGACGAGCTATTTTATTTTCCTGCTGTTTCAGCTGGTCTGGTTCTGCAGTTATCTGCAATGGTTTACCGGGCCAGAGCATGAAATAGGCTTAATCGCGCTGCTGCTGTTTATTTTGCCTCTATTTTCCTGCGGGGTGAGAAGAATAAATGACGCTGGCTATTCACGCGGCGTCATTGTCCTTTTGGTAGTAGCACCTTATCTGCTGTTCCCTTTTTTAATCTTCCCCCGCTCGCGGTAAAGAACCTGACGGGCAGATAGCCCGTCAGACTGGTCAGGAAAGCAATTCAAAAGCAATCATCCCGATGACCGCGCCTACAGTGCCGAGAATGGTCTCCATCAGCGTCCAGGTCTTCAGCGTTTCCGCTTCACTGGCCCCGGTAAAGCGGCCAAAGAGCCAGAAACCGGCATCGTTGACGTGGCTGATAATGATGGAGCCTCCGCCGATACAGATCGACAGCGCCGCCAGCTGGGCACCGCTGTAATGCAGCGGTTCAATCACCGGCATGATCAGCCCGACCGTGGTCAGACAGGCGACCGTCGCCGATCCCTGAATAACCCGCACCGCACCCGACAGGATAAAGCAGGCCAGCGCAATCGGCAGGCCCGCGCCGGTCAGCGCATTGCCCAGCACCGGGCCGACGCCAGAGTCCACCAGCACCTGCTTAAACACGCCGCCTGCCCCAATCACCAGCAGGATAATCCCGGCGGGCTGCAGCGCACTGCCGCACACCTGCATCACCCGCTCTTTATCCATGCCCTGACGATAGGCCAGGCCATAGATCGCGACCAGCAGCGCCAGCAGAATAGCGGTAAACGGATGGCCGATAAATTCCAGCCACTCATACAGCGTGGTGCCTTCGGTTGTGAAGCGTGCGCCGATGGTTTTCAGCCCCACCAGCACCAGCGGGAACAGAATCAGCGAGAGGCTGAAGCCAAACGACGGCAGTTTGCTCTCATCAACATCGGGTTGATGATCTTCCGGCGGTGCGCTGAACGTCACGTGCTTGCCGATGAAGTTGCCAAACAGCGGTCCGGCAATCAGCATACCGGGGATGGCGGCGCAGAGTCCCAGCAGGATCATCCAGCCAAAGTCCGCGTGCATCTGCGACGCCAGCAGCATCGGGGCCGGTCCGGGCAACAGAAACGCCGCCGCGGCCGCCACGCCAGCGAACAGCGGAATGACCAGCTTCACCAGATTGCCCCCCGTGCGCCGCGCCACCGCAAACGCGATGCTGATCAGCAGCACAACGGCCACTTCAAAGAAGAGCGGCAGCGCGCAGATCAACCCGGCGATGCCCATCGCATAGTGCGCCCGGCTCTGGCCAAAGGTTTTCAGCATCCGGATAGCAATCTGGTCCACCGCGCCGGTTTCATGCAGGATTTTGCCGAACATCGCGCCAAGCGCGACCACGATCGCGAGGAAGCCGAGCGTGCCGCCCATCCCCTTCTGCATGGTTTCAGCGATTTTATTCAGGGGCATGCCGGAGAACAGCCCGGCACCGATTGACACTAACATCAGCGCGACAAAGGCGTGCATACGCGCCTTCATCACCAGAAAAAGCAGCAGCAGGACAGAGCCTGCTGCGGTCAGAACAAGTGTTGCGGTATTCATCTCTAACCCTGGCTGATCGCGTCCCGGATCGTCGCAACTGTCGCCGCCACAACCTCGTCCAGTGAATGGGTGATATCCACGACCAGCACATCCGGCTCGTCGCTGCCCGGCTCTTCCAGCGTGGCAAACTGCGTCACCAGCATCTGCGGCTTGAAGAAGTGGCCTTTACGCGCTTTCAGGCGGGCTTCGATGGTGTCGAAATCGCCTTTCAGGTAGATGAAACGCAGATTGTCATTTCCCTGACGCAGAATGTCGCGATAACTCTTCTTCAGCGCTGAACAGACAATCACGGAGATCGCCTGGGTGCGCTGCATCGCAAAGGCGGCATCGTTCAGCGCCTGCAGCCACGGCTGGCGATCGTTGTCATCCAGCGGATGACCATCGGCCATCTTCATGATGTTGGCGCGGGGATGGAGAAAATCACCGTCAAGAAAGGCTGTGTTCAGCTGGTGAGAAACCTGGTTGGCGACGGCAGACTTTCCGCTGCCTGAAACGCCCATCAGGATAAAAACGTGATGCGACGGGGATTGCGTAGTCATTTTTCTGCTCCGGCAGGTGAGAATTTGCCAATGTTACCGATAACAATGTCGTTTCTCATTCTCCTGGCCGCTTAACAGCCTGGCAACCTTTTTACCGGGAAAAGCGTGAAAGTGTGAGCTGACTCATAAAAACATCACAATCAGATGCTGCCACCTTCACTGATTTCAAAACCGACGTCATGCAGCGGCTGATCGCTGCTTTCACCGGCGATGCGCGCCAGCAGCAGAGCCGCCGCTTCGCGCCCCATCCGGTCGCGTGGGGTCAGCACCGTGGCGAGCTGAGGCGTCACGACCTGACTGATATCATGGCCATGAAATCCGGCAATCGCCATCTGTGAGGGCACCTGTAATCCCTGACGCTGGCACTCAAACATCGCGCCGACCGCCAGGTCGTCGTTGGTACAGAACAGGCTGTCCGTTTCCGGATAGAGACGCTGCGCCTCACGCAGCAGATCGCCACCGGCACTGAAGGAGGAGGCATCCTCCATCATCACGCTGCGTGGCGTCAGTCCCGCTTCGCGCATCGCGATTTCATATCCGCGCTGCTTCTGCAGCGTACGTTCATCCAGACGCGCGCCGAGGTAGACCGTATAGCGATGGCCTTTGCTGAGGATGGCCCGCGTCATCTGCCGCGCGGCCTCAACGTTGTCGAAGCCCACCGCCATATCCAGGCAGGGCGTCACGCTGTCCATCACCTCAATCACCGGAATCCCGGCCACCTCCAGCATCCGCAACGTGCCCGGCGTATGGGTACGTTCGGTGAGGATAACGCCATCGATGTTCCAGCCCAGCAGCGAGCGCAGCTGCAGCTCCTCTTTTTGCGGGTTGTAGCCAAAGTGGGCGACCAGCGTCTGGTAGTTGGCTTCGTCAGTGACGGCTTCGATGCCGCGCAGTACGTCGGCAAACACCTGGTTGGTAAGGGAGGGCAGCAGCACGCCGATGGCGCGGCTGGTGGCGTTAGAAAGCATATCGGGGGCGCGATTGGGGATATAGCCCAGCTCATCCAGGGCCACCGCGATCTTATCCCGCAGGGCAGCAGAGACCTGCTCTGGATTGCGCAGGTAGCGGCTGACGGTCATTTTAGTAATGCCGACGCGATCGGCAACGTCCTGTAATACCGGTCTTTTCTTCTTCATCGTAGCGCCTGGGATCGCCCTGAAAGCTAAAGTACGATGAGTCTATCACTTTTTTGTCACAACATTGCCAACCGGGCGCGACAAGGCGCGCCCGTCATCGGCTTACACCGGTGGCAAATCAAACAGCAGGACTTCTGCCGCAGAGCTGGCTTCGAGAGTCAGCGCGCTTTCGTCCCAGATAGCCAGCGCGTCGCTGGTGGTGACCGGATGACCGTTAACGGTCACGTCCCCTTTCACGACCTGGATCCAGATCCGGCGGCCCGCCTCAATCGCGACGTTATCCTGTTCACCGGCAGACAGCACCCAGCGCGACAGAGTCATGTCCTGATAGACCTTCAGCGATCCGTCTCGCGCATCCGGGCTGAGCACCAGCTGGCGGCCCTGCACATCCGGGAAGCGGCGCTGGTCATAGCGCGGCTCGATGCCGTTACGCTCAGGCATGATCCAGATCTGATAGAGGTGCAGCGGCTCGCTTTCGCTGGCGTTGTACTCGGAGTGACGTACACCGGTGCCGGCGCTCATAATCTGGAACTCACCCGCCGGGATCTGCTCTTTGTTACCCATGCTGTCCTGATGCTCAACCGTACCGGAGAGCACGTAGGTCAGGATCTCCATATCTTTATGGGGATGAGTGCCAAACCCCTGACCGCCATCGATCACATCTTCGTTGATGACCCGCAGCGCGGAGAAACCCATAAAGTTCGCGTCATAGTAGCTGGCGAAAGAGAAGGTGTGCCAGCTATCCAGCCAGCCATGGTTTGCGTGACCGCGTTCTTCAGCTTTGCGTACATAGATCATGTTCAAATCTCCTCAATGTTTTTTGTAGTGTGTTCCTGAGGGAGTCAGATTGATAGCTGAAAAACTTCACTCCTCTGTTCAAAATCGTTGAATAAGGAATAATCAGAGGCTGAAAAGCACTGAAGGAGAGCAGGCAAAAAAAAGCCAGCACGCGGCTGGCTAAAAATACTGGAAGCAATGTGAGCAATGTCGTGCTTTCTCAGGCCGTCGTGCGACCACCCGTGAATGCATGACAATAATAATCATTATCATTCTCGTCTGTAAAGCCTTTTCCAATCATTCCGGCTTGATTAACCAGATGATTTCCATGATGTTTAAAAGGTTTCTGCCGACCCGAGGAGCGATTATGGAAATCACTGTCCGCCACGTCATGCCCGACGATGCCGCTGCGCTGCATCGGATTTACAGCCAGCCCGATACCCAGGCCGGCACCCTCCATCTTCCCTATTCGTCGCTTCAGATGTGGCAGAGCCGTCTTGCCACCCCGCAGCCCAACGCCCATCTGCTGGTCGCCTGCATCGGTGAAGAGGTCGTGGGTCAGTGTGCGCTACAGGTGGAAGAGGGTGCCAGACGCCGCCATGTCGCCTCCCTGGGAATCGGCGTGGATGCGCGCTACCGGCAGCGTGGCGTGGGCACCACGCTGATGCGTGAAATGGTCGCGTTGTGCGACAACTGGCTTCAGGTGCGCCGGATGGAGCTGACGGTGTTTGTCGACAATGGCCCGGCCATCGCCCTTTATCAGCGTTTTGGTTTTGAGATAGAGGGAACGGCGAGAGGCTTTGCGATGCGGCACGGCGAGCTGATTGATGCGCACTACATGGCGCGGATGAAGGCCTGACGGCTGGAAGCAGCAGGGGCACCGGCGTGCCCCTGCTGCGGATACTCCCTGTCAGTACGCGTCCGGGATCAGTAACCGGCGCTCAGATCATCAACGCTGCGCGGATCGGAGGCACCATACAGCATGCCATCCGGCCCGATCATGATGCTCTGGGTGCTGCCCATCGACGGCAGTACCTTCACATGCTGACCTTTGTTCTCCAGCAGGCGCAGCGTGTCCGGACTGAAGCCCTTCTCGACGCGCAGCTGATCCGGCAACCACTGATGATGGAAGCGTGGCGCATTGGTGGCTTCGGCCACGTTCATGCCGAAATCGATGCTGTTAACCACCATCTGCAACACCGTGGTGATAATGCGACTGCCGCCAGGACTGCCGGTAACCAGCCAGGTTTTTCCGCCTTTGGCGACGATGGTTGGCGACATGGAGGAGAGCGGCCGTTTCGCCGGCTGCACGGCGTTCGCTTCGCCGCCCACCAGCCCGTAGACATTCGGCGTGCCCGGCTTGGCGGAAAAGTCATCCATCTCGTTGTTCATCAGGATGCCGCTGTTGCCTGCCACAATCCCGCTGCCAAAATAGGTGTTGAGCGTATAGGTGACCGCCACCGCGTTCCCCTGCTTATCCACCACCGAGAAATGGGTGGTCTGATTGCTCTCATAGGGTTCCAGCTTGCCCGGTTTGATCTCGCTGGACGGACGCGCCTTCGCCACATCGATCTGCTGCGCCAGCGTTTTCGCATAGGCCTTGCTGGTCAGCGCCTGCCACGGCACCTTCACGAAATCGGGATCGCCGAGGTATTCCGAGCGGTCCGCGTAGGCATATTTCTCTGCTTCTGCCATCACCTGCATGGCGTCGGCGCTGCCGAAGCCCATCTTCGCCAGATCGAAGTTCTCCAGGATATTCAGGATCTGCACGATATGGATACCACCGGATGAGGGCGGTGGCATGGAGAAGACTTCATAGCCCCGGTAGGTGCCGCTGATCGGCTGACGCTCAACCGCCCGGTAGGCCGCCAGATCCGCTTTGCTGATCAGCCCGCCATGCCGGGCCATCTCTCCGGCGATCTCATCCGCGATTTCTCCCTTGTAGAAGGCATCCGGCCCCTGACGGGCGATGAGCTGCAGGCTGTGCGCCAGGTTTTTCTGAACCAGCCGATCGCCCTTCTGCCACGGCGTCCCGTCCGGCTTATAGAAGATCGCTTTGCTGTTGGGATGCGTAATCAGAACCTCTTTGCCGTAGGTTTTCAGGTCATCCGCCAGTGCGTCGTTAACCGGAATGCCCTCGCGCGCCAGTCTGATCGCCGGGGCCAGCAGGGTGCTCAGCGGCAGCGTGCCGTACTTCTGCGCGGCCAGCGCCAGTCCGGCGACGGTGCCGGGCGTGCCGGAGGCGAGGTGTGAGGTCAGCGACAGTTTGCTGTCGGCGTTGCCCTGCTTGTCCAGGAACATATCGCGCGACGCGTGTCCCGGCGCCATTTCACGAAAATCGATGGCGGTGGCGCGGCCCGAGGCCGTGCGCAGCAGCATAAAGCCGCCGCCGCCCAGGTTGCCCGCCTGCGGATGGGTCACGGCCAGCGCAAAGCCCACGGCAACGGCGGCATCGACCGCGTTACCACCCTGGCGCAGGATCTCCACGCCCACCTGGGTCGCCATCGCATCCACCGATGCGACCATGCCGTGCTGCGCCTTCACCGGATGAAACGTATCGCTGTCCACACCGTAAGAGACCGGCGGAGCCTGTACTGGCGCGGCCTGAGCGCCCGCCACCACGGTCATGCTCATTACCAGCGACCAGCTCAGCTGACGCACCCTTTTCTGCATTTTCATCCTGCCACCATCCTGTGTTGTTATTTACATTTTTTTATCATTTCTGCAAGTGCCTACAAATACAGCAAAATAACCGGGGTTAAGTCAAATCCGGAATACATCTGAAAGTAAGGTCTGTGATATCGGGTAAACTTATGGCTGCGATGTCGGTGTGCGGTGTTCCGCACCCGGAACCCTGTCGCGTTTAAGAAAGGAGAGGTTATGAAAAAGTGGATGATGGTTTTCGCCGCCCTGCTGCCTTTTGCCAGCCAGGCGACCACGCTGAACAGCACCAACGATCCGAACCGGCCGGGCTATAACCCCAGCCAGCAGCGGATGCAGTCGCAGATGCAGAGCCAGCAGCAGCAACAGCAGCTGAAGCTGCGCCAGGATCAGCAGCGTCAGACGCAGGATCTGCAGCGTAAAATGCAGGAACAGCGCGACAGCGCCCGCCAGCGGGTCATCGACTCACAGCCGGGTCACCAGACGCAGAACCCGAATCAGAACTGATTAAAATCGGGGCCGATGATGTCGATGCTGTCGGTACAGATGGCATCGACGCCCCAGCTCAGTAACGTTCTGGCGCGATCCGGGCTGTTGACGGTGTAGACCAGGATCCTGAGGCCAGCGGCGTGGAGTTCGGCTACCCGCTCAGCGGTCAGCACGTTGTGGTTCAGGTGAATTGAGACGCACTTCAGCGCGGCGGTTTTCACCTGCCATTCCGGGTCCCAGCTGTGCGACAGCAGGGCACGCGGCAGCTGCGGCTCGGCCTGCATCGCGGCCTCCAGCGCTTTGTAAGAGAACGAGGAGAGCAGCGGAGGCGTCTGATCCTGCCACAGAACTGCGGCGGCCTGCGCGATGGCCCGTCCGGTCTCCACCTCGCTGCCGGTCGTGGGTTTGATTTCGATGTTCGCCATCATCTGATGCTGGCGACAGCGGGCCGCGACCTCATCCAGCCGCGCCAGCTTTTCGCCCGAAAACGCCCTGCCAAACCAGCTGCCCGCGTCGAGCTGAGAGAGTTTTTCCCACGGCAACTGCCCCGCCACGCCCCAGCCGTCGCTGGTGCGATCCAGCGTGTCATCATGCAGCAGGAAGATCTGCGCATCCGCCGATAATTTGGCATCAAACTCAATCATCTGATGGCCATACTTCGCGCCGATGTCGATCGCTGCCAGGGTATTTTCCGGTGCCAGTTTGCCGCCGCCGCGATGGGCGACGATACGGGGATAAGGCCAGTGTTGTGTGCTCATTCCAGACGCTTTCCATGGGTTGAATCGAAGAAGTGTAACGCATCTGACGGCAGATGCAGCCACAGCGTAGTGCCAGGCTGCGGCCGTTCGCTATGGGGTAAGCGTACCACCAGCGGCGTCTCACCGATGCGGCCGTGAACCAGATTGTCGGCGCCCAGCATCTCCAGCGTATCGACCCGGAGGGGCACACCGCCCTCCTCGCGGCTGCTCTGGCGGATATGCTCAGGCCGGATGCCCAGCACCACGGATCGGTTAGCCCACTTCGCTTTCATGTCGCTGAGCGGCAGCGCGTGTGAGGCATCGAGATTAAAGCGCGAGCCGTCGCTGCTGAACTGCCCTTTCAGCAGATTCATGGCGGGCGCACCGATAAACGAGGCCACAAACTGGCTGGCGGGACGTTCATACACCTCGGCCGGTGAGCCAATCTGCTCCACTACCCCTTTGTTCATCACCATCACCCGCTGCGCCAGCGTCATTGCCTCAACCTGATCGTGCGTCACATAGAGGCTGGTGGTCTGGAGGCGGCGATGAAGCTGCTGCAGCTCCAGCCGCATCTGCACCCGCAGGCGGGCATCCAGATTGGAGAGCGGCTCGTCGAACAGGAAGACCGCCGGTTCGCGCACGATGGCGCGGCCCATCGCCACGCGCTGGCGCTGGCCGCCGGAGAGTTCGCGCGGCCGGCGCATCAGCAGGTGATCCAGCTCCAGGCTGCGCGCCGCATCCAGCACCCGCTGACGGATCTGCTCTTTGCCCATGCCGCGGATTTTCAGGCCATAGGCCATGTTCTGCTCCACCGACATATGGGGATAGAGCGCATAGTTCTGAAACACCATCGCAATACCGCGATCTTTCGGCTCTTCCTGCGTCACCCGACGGTTATCGATGTAGATATCCCCGGAGCTGACGCGCTCCAGCCCGGCGACCATCCGCAGCAGCGTCGATTTACCACAGCCGGAGGGGCCGACCATCACCATAAACTCGCCATCATTGATGGTGACATTCAGCGGCTGGATGATCTGATTCTTGCCATCGTAGGATTTGGTTACTGCCTGAAGGGTTACGCCCGCCATCTTATTTCTCACTCTCAACCAGGCCGCGCACAAAGGCACGCTGCATGACTAACACCACCACCAGCGGTGGGATCAGGGTTAATAACATCGCCGCCATCACTTCGTTCCACTGGGTCGGCGAACCGCTGGTGGAGATCATGCTTTTGATCCCCGCCACCGCCGTACCGAGGCTGGCGTCATTGATGATCAGCAGCGGCCAGAGATACTGGTTCCAGCCGTAGATAAAGGTGATCACAAACAGCGCCGCCAGATTGGTTTTCGACAGCGGCAGCACGATGTCGATGAAGAAGCGCATGGCGCTGGCACCGTCGATGCGCGCCGCCTCCACCAGCTCATCCGGCAGCGACATAAAGAACTGGCGGAACAGGAAGGTGGCAGTGGCAGAGGCCATCAGCGGCAGGGTTAATCCGCTGTAGCTGTCGAGCAGGTTAAGATCGGCGATCACCTGCACGGTAGGGAAAATACGCACTTCGACCGGCAGCATCAGCGTGACGAAGATCAGCCAGAAAAAGAGCGTGCGCAGCGGAAAACGGAACCAGACCAGCGCAAACGCCGACAGCATCGAAACGGTGATTTTGCCGAACGTGATCCCCAGCGCCATGATCATGCTGTTGAGCAGCATCAGGCCAAACGCCGGGCCGTTGCCGTTGACGCCGTGGGTCCAGATGCGCGAGATGTTCTCCCACAGGTGCGTACCGGGCACCAGCGTCATCGGCACCTGATAGACCGCCGCGTTGTCCAGCGTGGCCGCCACAAAAGCGACATAGAGCGGAAACAGGATGGTGAGCACGCCCAGCACCAGCACGATGTGACTGAAGAGATCCAGTCCGCGTCGATTCTCAATCATTGATATTGCACCTTACGTTCGACAAAGCGGAACTGGATCACCGTCAGCCCGATCACCAGCAGCATCAGCACCACCGACTGCGCCGCGGACGAGGAGAGATCCAGCCCGGTAAAGCCTTCGCGATAGATTTTGTAGATCAGCGTCGTGGTCGCCTGCACCGGTCCGCCGCCGGTTGCGGCATCGATCACCGGGAAAGTGTCGAAGAAGGCGTAGATCAGGTTAACCACCAGCAGAAAGAAGCTGACCGGCGCGATCAGGGGCAGCGAGAGGTTGAAAAAGCGCCGTACCGGGCCCGCACCGTCAATCGCGGCGGCTTCCACCAGCGATTTCGGGATCGATTGCAGGGCGGCAAAGAAGAACAGAAAGTTGTAGCTCATCTGCTGCCAGATCGACGCCAGCACAATCAGGAACATCGCCTGACCGCTGTTCTGCGCGTAGTTCCAGTTGTAGCCGAGGTGGTTCAGCAGGTAGCTGAACAGGCCCAGGCCGGGATTAAACAGAAACATCCAGAGCACCGCCGCCACCACCGGCGCGACGGCGTAGGGCAGCAGCAGCAGCGTCTGATAGAGGCGGCGCAGGCGCACCACATAGTCCACCAGCGCCGCCAGCAGCAGAGACGAGAGCATCCCGAACACCGTCACCATCCCGCTGAATTTCAGAGTGGTCCAGAAGGTGTCGAGATAGTAGGGATCGGCAAACAGCCGCCTGAAATTTTCCAGTCCGACAAAGCGGCTGGAGATGCCAAAGGGATCGAGGCTTTGCAGCGAATACCACAGCGCCTCACCGGCGGGCCAGAGAAAGAAAATGGCGGTAATCAGCAGCTGCGGCAGCACCAGAAGATAGGGTAACAGGCTGGTGCGAAAGACCGGACGGGATGAAGACATGGCGTACCTGGCGTCAGAAAAGGGGGCCAGCCGGGGCTGGCCCGCAGGGAGAGATTACTTCATTTGCTGCTGGAAGCGGCGCAGCAGGTCGTTGCCGCGTTTCACTGCGTTATCCAGCGCGCTTTGCGGCGACTGTTTGCCGGTCCAGACACTTTCCAGCTCCTCGTCGATCACGGTACGGATCTGCGGCATGTTGCCCAGACGCATCCCTTTGGTGAACGGCAGCGGCGGCTTGTTCATCATCTGGCGGGTGGCGATATCCGCACCCGGATTTTTGTCATAGAAGCCCTGCTGCTTCGTCAGCGTGTAGGCGGCGGTAGTGATCGGCAGATAGCCGGTTTTCTGGTGCCACTCTGCGGCGATTTCCGGCTTAGCCAGGAACTGCATGAATTCGGCGACGCCCTTGTAGGTGGCCGGATCCTTGCCTTTCATCACCCACAGGCTGGCACCGCCGATCAGGGCGTTCTGTGGCGCCTCCGGCACGGTGTCGTCATACGGCATCATGCCCACGCCGAAGTTGAATTTTGCGTAGTGGCGGATATCGGCCAGCGATCCCGATGAGGCGGTCGTGATGCCGCAGTCACCGTTGTAGAACTTGGCGGTGGACTCATCCTTGCGGCCAAAGTAGGTGAAGTCCCCTTTTTTGTTCATCGCTTCCAGCAGTTCGATGTGGCGAACCTGCACCGGCTTGTTGAACTCCAGAACCGCATCCAGGCCGTCGAATCCGTTGTTTTTCGTCGCCACCGGCAGGGCATGCCAGGCGCTGAAGTTTTCAATCTGGATCCAGCCCTGCCAGCCGCTGGCGTAGCCGCAGCTCATGCCCGACTTGCGCAGTGCGGCGGCATCTGTCGCCAGCTCCTGCCAGGTTTTCGGCGGCTGATCCGGATTCAGACCCGCTTTTTTAAAGGCGTCTTTGTTGTAGTAGAGCACGGGTGTCGAGCTGTTGAACGGCTGAGAGATCAGCTGACCTTTGCTGTCGCTGTAGTATCCCGCCACCGTGGGCACGAACTGCTTCTCGTCGAAGGGGATGCCCGCGTCTTTAAAGACCTGATGCACCGGCACGATCGCCTGGGAGGCCATCATGGTCGCCGTGCCGACTTCATAGACCTGCAGCACCGCAGGCGCTTTACCGCTGCGCACTGCCGCAATTCCGGCGGCCAGGCTCTGCTCGTAGTTACCTTTGTAGGTCGGAACAATTTTGTAATCGGGGTGAGTCTGATTAAAACGCTGTGCCAGCGAATCGACTTCTTTGCCTAACTCGCCTTCCATGGAGTGCCAGAAAGGGATCTCAGTGGCGGCAAGCGCCTGGCCACTGATCGCCAGACCGAGCAGCGCGCTCATCAGGCTACGACGAAAGGTAACGACGGACATAGTGTTTTCCTGTGCAGGTAAATACGCGTGAAATCACGGATTTCTGGTTCGCGAAGTAACATGACACGGAAAAATGACGGATTAATAACGGACAGGTGACAGCCGGATGACAGGCGAAAGAGAGGAAAGGCGACGCAGCTAACGCCCGTGGTCGTGAGATTGTGGGCGAAGTCTGGCCAGTTTGCTGTTCACGCGATCATCCACAGGAAACACGATCAGATCGGCAGGACGTAAAATCCGTCATCCATAACATGCCCGGCCCGCGCGATTACGCACTTCATCCCTGAGATACGCCCGTATGCGGGCCAGCACGTTGTGTTTGTCCAGGGTGCGCAACGCTTCCCTCTTCTGCCCGTGTTCCCTGCGCGTTGAGCTTATTTGTTGCGGGCGGACAGCGCCGCCACCGCAGCGTACACGTCGTACGTGAGGATGGCGAGCGCGGCCCAGCCGAAACCTGCCCGGCCAGGCCGCGCCCTATCAGGCGCCCAGGTAAGCGCTGCGGACGGCTTCGTTGGACAGGAGTGCTGCGCCTGTGTCTTCGAGCACCACATGCCCGTTCTCCAGCACATAGCCCCGATCCGCCAGCTTCAGCGCCTGATTGGCGTTCTGCTCGACCAGGAAGATGGTCATCCCCTCGCTGCGCAACTGCTCAATGGTGTCGAAAATCTGCTGAATAATGATCGGTGCCAGCCCCAGCGACGGCTCATCCAGCAGCAGCAGGCGCGGCTGACTCATCAGCGCACGGCCAATCGCCAGCATCTGCTGTTCGCCGCCCGACATGGTTCCGGCGCGCTGGATTTTACGCTCCTCCAACCGCGGGAAGAGTTCATAAACGCGTTTAATCCGCGTCAGGTACGCCTGGCGACTGGCAAAGAAGCCGCCCATCGCCAGGTTCTCTTCCACCGTCATGCGTGAAAAGACCCGTCGTCCTTCCGGCACGATGGCAATCGCCTCGCGCATAATGCGCGACGTCTGCCAGTCGGTAATGGCTTTGCCATCGAAGGTGATGGTGCCCTGGGTGGCGCGCGGCTCGCCGCACAGCGTGCCCAGCAGCGTGGTTTTCCCCGCGCCGTTGGCCCCGATCAGGGTGACGATTTCGCCCTGATTAATATAGAGGCTGACGTTGTGCAGCGCCTGAATTTTGCCGTAATGGGCGCTGACGTTCTCAATGGTTAACATCGCATTTGCCATCTCAGGCCTCTCCTAAATAGGCGCGAATGACATCCGGATTGTGACGAATCTCCTCCGGCGTTCCGTTAGCCAGCGGCGTTCCCTGATTCACCACGTAGATGCGGTCAGAGATGCCCATCACCAGCTTCATATCATGCTCAATCAGCAGCACCGACACCTTGTGTTCACCCCGCAGTTCCGCGATCAGCGCATCCAGCTCATGCGTCTCTTTAGGGTTCAGGCCCGCGGCCGGTTCATCCAGCATCAGGATCTCCGGGCGCGTCACCATGCAGCGTGCTATCTCCAGCCGGCGCTGCTGACCATAGGCCAGGTTGCCCGCCTGACGGTTTGCCAGATCCAGCAGACCCACCCGCTCCAGCCAGGTTGCGGCACGGTCCAGCGCCTCGCTCTCACTGCGGCGAAACGCCGGGGTTTTCAGCAGGCCGGAAAACACCCCGCTTTTCAGATGCTGATGCTGCGCGACCAGCAGGTTCTCAATCACCGTCATCTCACGGAACAGACGCACATGCTGGAAAGTCCGCACGATGCCCATCCGCGCAATCTTCTGGCCCGGCAGGCCTTCCAGATGCTGCTCGCGCAGCTTGATGCTGCCGCCGGTGGGTTTGTAGAAGCCGGTCAGACAGTTAAACACGGTGGTTTTACCGGCCCCGTTCGGCCCGATCAGCGACACGATCTCCTGCGGGCGCAGCTCCAGCGCCACATTGTTTACGGCTAACAGACCGCCGAAGCGCATCATCAGGCCTTCAACGGCTAATAAAGGCTGACTCATGCCTGCTCTCCTTTTTTACCGGTTCTGAGTTTCAGATGCGGGCGTTTCATCGGCAATAATCCCTGTGGCCGCCAGATCATCATCAGCACCATCAGTCCCCCCAGCACCAGCATGCTGTACTCATTCAGATCGCGCATCAGCTCGCGTGACACCACCAGCAGAATGGCCGCCAGGATCACCGCAAACTGGGAACCCATGCCGCCCAGAACCACAATCGCCAGCACAAAGGCGGATTCGACAAAGGTAAAGGATTCCGGGCTGACAAAGCCCTGACGCGCCGCGAACAGACTGCCGGCAAAACCGGCGAAGGCGGCACTGATGGTGAACGCGGTGAGCTTGATGCGGGTCGGACTCAGGCCCAGCGAACGACAGGCAATCTCATCCTCGCGCAGCGCTTCCCAGGCGCGGCCCAGCGGCATCCGCAGCAGCCGGTTGATGACAAACAGCGTCAGTACTACCAGCAGCAGCGCCACCATGTAGAGGAAGATGATGCGATCGCTGGGGTCATACTTCAGGCCAAAGAAGTTGTGGAAGGTATCCCAGCCGCCTTCGCGCGGCGTCCGGCCAAACTCCAGACCAAACAGCGTCGGTTTCGGGATCTGGCTGATGCCGTTCGGCCCGCCGGTCAGGGCGGTGTTGTTCAGCAGCAGAATACGCACGATCTCACCAAAGCCCAGCGTCACAATCGCCAGATAGTCGCCGCGCAGTCGCAGCACCGGGAAGCCCAGCAGCAGGCCAAACAGTGCGGCAACGATGCCGGAGAGCGGCAGACACTGCCAGAAGCCGAGTCCGTAATAGTGGTTCAGCAGCGCAAAGGTGTAGGCACCGATGGCATAGAAACCGCCGTAACCCAGCACCAGCAGACCGGACAGCCCGACCACCACGTTCAGGCCCAGACCGAGCATCACGTAGATCAGCGTCATGGTGGCGATATCGACGGTGCCGCGCGACACCAGGAAAGGCCAGGCAATCGCGGCGACAATCAGCACCGCCATCACCAGCTTCTGCTTCGGCGTCGATCCATCCAGGCCCGGTAACACCAGCGCCGGACCGGAAATTTTCTTCAGGCCGCTTTGCCAGATCGGACGCAGCAGCTGGAACAGAAACACCACCACACAGCCTGTCGCGATCCAGTTCCAGCGCACGCTACCGGCGTTCTGCACTACCAGCTGCGTGCCGTCGAGGTTCAGGCGCAGCCCCATGAAGAAGGTGGCGAGCACCAGCAGCATCAGGGCCGAGATCAGCGCATTAATAAAGGAAGTCTTCATACTTTTTCGACCTCCGGGCGACCCAGAATCCCGGTGGGCATCACCAGCAGCACCACGATCAGCAGCGCAAACGAGACCACATCTTTATATTCCGTACTGAGATAGGCGGAGGTCAGCGCCTCGGCGATACCCAGCACCAGACCACCAATCATCGCGCCGGGAATGCTGCCAATCCCGCCCAGCACGGCGGCGGTGAACGCCTTCATGCCGGCCATAAAACCGATGAAGGGGTTGATCGAACCGTAGAACTGTCCCAGCAGCACGCCCGCAACGGCGGCCATCGCGGCCCCGATCACAAAGGTCAGGGAGATCACGCGGTCGGTGTTAATGCCCAGCAGGCTGGCCATTTTCAGATCTTCTGCGCAGGCGCGACAGGCGCGGCCCATGCGGGAGTAGCGGATAAACGTGGTCAGGGCCAGCATCGCCAGGAAGGTCACGACCCAGATCACCACCTGCATGGTGGAGATGGTGGCGGCAAAGCCGTTGCTCTCGCCAACCGTCCACTGTCCGGTGATCAGGCTCGGCAGTGCCAGGTCGCGTGAACCCTGCGTCAGGCTGACGTAGTTCTGCAGGAATATCGACATCCCGATGGCGGAGATCAGCGCAATCAGGCGCTTCGAGGCACGCACGGGGCGATAGGCCACACGTTCGATGCTCCAGCCGTAGGCGCTGGAGATTATCACGGCCATGACAAAGCCCGCGGCGATCATCAGCCAGGTGGTGTCGATGCCCATCATCATCAGGGCCGCAATCACGATAAAGGAGACGTAGCTACCGATCATGTAAACCTCGCCGTGGGCGAAGTTGATCATGCCGATAATGCCGTAAACCATGGTGTACCCGATGGCGATCAGCGCATAAGTGCTTCCCAGGGTCACACCGTTAAACATCTGCTGAATAAAATAGAGAAACTGCTCCGACATACCTTAACCCTTACTTGTCCGATCGCAGGCGACCGGGGTACAAAAAACGCCTGGCAGTGAGGTGCCAGGCGTTCATGTCACAGGTCAGACAAACCGGTTACCCGGTCTGTCCTCTACCCGAAAACAACCTGGTTTACTTCACAGCGGTCGAGGTGCCATCGGCATGCCATTTGAAGACGCCGAATTCAAAGCCCTTGAGATCGCCCTTCTCATCCCAGTTCAGGTTGCCCATTACGGTTGGCACTGCGGCACCCTCTTTCAGGTTTTTCACGATGGCATCCGGCTCGGCGCTCTTACTGCGCTCCATGCCGGTCGCCAGCGACTGCAGTGCGGCGTAGGTGGTCCAGACGAACGGACCGGTCGGATCCAGTTTCTTCGCTTTCAGCGCATCCACGATAGGTTGGTTGGTCGCCACCTGGTCATAGCGTTTTGGCAGGGTCACCAGCATGCCCTCAGACGCGGCACCGGCAATGTTCGACAGTGAGGCGTTACCCACGCCTTCCGGCCCCATGAACTGGGTTTTCAGACCTGCCGCACGCGCCTGACGGACGATCTGGCCCATTTCCGGGTAGTAACCGCCGAAGTAGACGAAATCGACGTTCTCTTTCTTGAAGCGAGCCACCAGCGTGGAGAAATCTTTGTCCCCGGCGGTGATCCCTTCAAACATCACGATGTTCGCGCCCTGCTTTTTCAGGCTCTCCTGCACGGCGCGCGCCAGGCCTTCGCCATACTGCTGCTTGTCGTGTACGACGGCGATACGCTGCGGTTTCAGCTCGCTCATCACATATTTTGCCGCCGTCGGCCCCTGATCGGAGTCAAGGCCGGTGGTGCGCATAATCAGTTTGTAGCCGCGGGAGGTCAGGTCTGGCGCGGTCGCGGCCGGGGTGATCATCAGCACGCCTTCATCTTCATAGATGTCAGAAGCGGGCTGCGTCGAGGATGAGCAGAGATGGCCGATCACATAGCGGATGCCGTCGTTAATGACCTTGTTCGCGACCGCCACGGCCTGTTTCGGGTCACAGGCGTCGTCATATTTCACCGCTACCAGCTTGTTACCGTTAACGCCGCCTTTGGCATTGATATCTTCAATCGCCTGGGTAGCGCCCGCGAACTGCATATCGCCATACTGCGCCACCGGCCCCGACATGGCGCCAACAATCGCCACCTTGATATCTTCAGCCAGCGCCGCATGGCTCATCGCCAGTGCTACACATCCCGCCAGTAATGCGCGACCTTTCATTTTCATCCTGACTACCCCATCTGTTTTATCGTGTATGTTGTGAGTGTTTGCGCTGCCAGATAAAGTGGAAAACTGATTAAGCATGAATGAGTTAGCATACTTTTCTGGCATTTATTAGTAATAAGGCTTTATTTTTCAGGTTATTAAACAGGAAGTTTCTTCTGTAAATCAACTGACATATTCAGAATTGACTGAGTGAAACAGCATAATACACTGGAGGCAATGGCCGGTTTTTCACCACTTTGCCAGCGCGTTATGCTGGGTGGTCATTCGCTGTCGCTGTTTACAACTATCATCCTGGCATCCAGGCCATCTTTTGACCTGTTTTATTGATGAAAATGTGGTGGCGCGCGGGTTGTACATTTTCGCTACACATTCCCCTATTACAGAGGTTTTTGTTATGAAGCTCACTATTCAGCGGGTGACTATGCTGACCGCACAGGACCGCATCGATCTGGGCAAAATCTGGCCGGATCTGGAGATGGAAGAACTGGAGCAGCGTCTGGATGAGCGACATCGTCTCTATGCTGCGCGCTTCAATGACCGGCTGCTGGCCGGTCTGCAGCTGGAGATCGCCGGCACGCACGGCAGGATCCACCGGCTGACGGTGCGCGATGTCACCCGGCGACGCGGCGTTGGTCAGTATCTGCTGGAGGAGACGATCAGGCAGAACGGCTCCATCACGGACTGGTGGGTCGCCGATGATGGCAGTGACGATCAGCAGGTGCGGGCGGCGTTCATGCAGGCGTGTGGCTTTCGGGCGCAGAGCGATGGCTGGATAGGGTCGTCAGAGTAAGCGCCAGCGGCTGAGCAGAGAGAGGGGAAAACAAAAAGGGCGACATTTCTGTCGCCCCTTGCGGTGTTGAGGTCCGTTACGCTTCGATCGCCATACGCAGTTTTTTCATGGCGTTCTTTTCGAGCTGCCGCACACGTTCGGCGGACACGCCATACTGATCGGCCAGCTCCTGCAGCGTGGTTTTGTTATCTTCGTCCAGCCAGCGGGCGCGGATGATGTGCTGACTGCGCTCATCCAGACCTTCCATCGCATAGCTCAGCTTGTCAGCCGCGTGCGCATCCCAGTTATCCTCTTCGATGCCGTCAGCAAAGTCAGAGGTTTTATCCTGCAGGTAGAGCACCGGAGCCATCGAACGACCTTCGCTGCTCTCATCATCGGCAGACATATCAAAGGTCATATCCTGAGCGGCCATCCGCGACTCCATCTCGCGCACGTCTTTGCTGCTGACGCCCAGCTCACGCGCCACCATCTCGACCTCATCCTGGTTGAACCAGCCCAGACGCTGCTTGGTTTTACGCAGGTTAAAGAAGAGCTTGCGCTGTGCTTTGGTGGTCGCGACTTTCACGATGCGCCAGTTACGCAGCACATATTCATGGATCTCGGCTTTGATCCAGTGCACGGCAAACGAAACCAGACGCACGCCCACTTCCGGGTTGAAGCGACGGACCGCTTTCATCAGGCCGATGTTACCCTCCTGCACCAGGTCCGCCTGTGGCAGGCCGTAGCCGGAGTAGTTACGAGCGATATGAACTACAAAGCGTAGGTGAGACAGGATCAGCGTCTTAGCCGCATCCAGATCGCCCTGGTAATGCAGCCGTTCAGCCAACGCTTTTTCCTCTTCAGCCGAGAGCATCGGCCAGGTGTTCGCCGCCCGGACGTAAGACTCCAGGTTGCCAAGAGGAGCAATAGCTAAAGTTTGCATTTCTTTGGTCATTCAAACCCTCACAAATTCAGTGGAATTGCCGCACATTTCCCTGCGCAGACGATACAGTAAGTCAACGTCGCGCGAAATCCGAAAGCAATCTGTGCTACTTAGAGTGGCAAAGTTATCCACAAGTTCAATTTTACCGGTGAATATTTTACACACAGATGACAGGAAGGGAAGAGGGGGAAGCGATCCTCTGCACCCTTTGTCGGTAGCAGAGGACCATTATAACAAAAAAATGTTGCAGGCGTTTACTGCGGCGTAAATCGGCGTAAATGTTGGACTGTTGCCAGCCAGGCCGCGACCCAGCCGATGATGGCCGCAATCAGCAGCAGCAGCAGCGCCTCATCCCACGAGAAGCCTTCCAGCGAGAAGGTGGTGCCAAAGACGGTCGCCACGCTGGCGACAACCGACTGCAGTCGCAGTACCAGCACTTCCGACAGCAGCAGCGACAGCACCGCGCCGCTGAAGCCCAGCAGCGCCCCGCCGTAGAGGAACGGACGCAGGATAAAGCCGTCGGTCGCGCCTATCAGCTTCTGCACGTTGATAGTGTCACGCCGGGCAAAAATGCTGAGCCGGACGCTGTTACCAATCACCAGGAACACCGCCACGATCATCAGCACGCCAATCATGGAGGCGATCTGCCCGACCAGCCCGGTCAGCGCCGCCAGGCGGGCAAACCAACTATCGTCCATGCGCACTTCATCCACGCCCTGCACTTTAGTGACCCGATCGCGCAGGCTCTGCATGGTGTCTGAGTTCTGGAAATTCAGTTTCGGCGTAATGATGGCAACTGCGGGCAGCGGATTCTGCTCCAGCATATCCATCGCGCCGCCAAAGCCTGACCAGTTGCGGAACTCGTTCAGCGCCTCTTCCCGCGTCAGGTAGTTGACGTTATCCACCCCTTCGACCTGCTTGAGCTGCGCCACCACGTTTTCTGCCGCCGTGTCATCCAGCGTTTTAGAGAGGTAGACGGTTAACTGCGGAGCCGGATACCACTGGGTAGCCGCCTGGCTGACGTTCTTCCAGACCATATAGCAGACACTGGGCAGCGTCAGGGAGATGGCGATGACCATCACCGTCAGCAGGGTCGCCAGCGGCTGACGCCACATGTCCGAGAGCGTGCCGCGCAGCGCATAGCGCCACTGCTCCTGCCAGCCGCCCTTCAGCGCTTTACTCTTCGACGGCTGCTTAGCTTTCGGCGCAGCCGGGCGTTTAATGCGTTTATTGACCATCGTGGCCTCCGTGCAGACGTCCCTGATTCAGCGTCATCATCCGGTAGTTGCGCCGGGCGATCAGGCCGCTGTCATGCGTCGCCATCAGAACGGTGACGCCGACGCGGTTAAACTCTTCGAACAGACGAAGAATGTCTTCAGAGAGCGCGTCGTCGAGGTTACCGGTCGGTTCATCGGCCAGCAGCACGGCCGGCTTGTTCACCACCGCACGGGCGATGCCCACACGTTGCTGTTCACCGCCAGAGAGCTGAATCGGAAAACTTTTCGCTTTGTCGAGCAGCCCGACTTTATCGAGCGCCGCCGAGACGCGACGACGGATATCTTCGCCGCTGGCCCCGGAGATAATCAGCGGGATCGCCACGTTGTCATAGACCGAACGATCCATCAGCAGATGGTGATCCTGGAAGATCATGCCAATCTGACGACGCAGGAACGGCACCTCGCTGTTACGCAGGCGCGAAATGTCATGGCCGCTGAACCAGATTTTTCCGGCACTCGGGCGCTCAATGCCACAAATCAGCTTCAGCAAGGTACTTTTACCGGCTCCGGAGTGGCCGGTCAGAAACGCCATTTCGCCAGGGCGCAGATGAAAATCGACCCCCTGCAGCGCCTGACGTCCGCCGAGATATGCCTTACTGACCTCTTCAAAGCGAATCATCCTAATTAGTCCTCTCGGGCAAACAGTGCCTCAATAAAATCGTCCGCCTTAAACGGGCGTAAATCTTCAATGCCTTCACCGACGCCGATGTAGCGAATCGGAATACCGAACTGATCGGCCACCGAGAAGATCACGCCGCCTTTGGCGGTGCCGTCCAGCTTGGTGAGCGCAATCCCGGTCAGGCCGACCGCTTCGTTAAAGAGTCGTGCCTGGCTGACCGCATTCTGTCCGGTGCTGGCATCCAGCGTCAGCATCACTTCATGCGGAGCGGAATCGTCCAGCTTTTTCATCACGCGGGTGATTTTTTTCAGCTCTTCCATCAGGTGCGATTTGTTCTGCAGACGACCGGCGGTATCGGCAATCAGCACATCAACGCCGCGCGATTTAGCGGCCTGAATCGCATCGAAGATCACCGATGCCGAATCTGCGCCGGTGTGCTGTGCAATCACCGGAATGTTGTTGCGCTGGCCCCACACCTGCAGCTGCTCCACCGCCGCCGCACGGAAGGTATCGCCCGCCGCTAACATCACCGACTTGCCTTCGGCCTGATACTGGCGCGCCAGCTTACCGATGGTCGTGGTTTTACCGACGCCGTTGACGCCTACCATCAGGATAACAAACGGCGTTTTGCCTGAGACGTCCAGCGGCGCATCGACCTTCGCCAGGATTGTGGCCATCTCCGCCTTCAGCAGGCCATACAGGGCTTCTGCATCACGCAGTTGCTTGCGGTTTGCCTGCTGGGTCAGATGGGCGATGATGCGACGCGTAGTTTCCACGCCGACATCGGCAATCAGCAACTGCTCTTCCAGCTCGTCAAACAGGTCATCATCAATCTTTTTGCCACGGAACAGGCTGATAAACCCGGAACCGAGGTTCTGACGGGTTTTCACCAGGCTGCGCTTCAGGCGGGCGAAGAAGCCCTCTTTGCCCGGACGCTCCTGCTCCTGCGCGATGAGTGGCGCGGCGGCCAGCGGAAGATCGCTGACGGTATCGGCTAACGACTCTGCGGGGGCGGTCTCCGTCGCGTCGGCGTCATCCAGCGCCAGCGCGGTCAGCTCGTCTTCAGAGAGCGGGGCCGCGTCTGCGTGGTGCGGGGTCTCCACGACCTCTGCATCGCCCAGCGCCAGCGCGGTCAGCTCATCGTCAGAGAGCGGGGCCGCGTCTGCGTGGTGCGGGGTCTCCACGATCTCTGCATCGCCCAGCGCCAGCGCGGTCAGCTCATCGTCAGAGAGCGGGGCCGCGTCTGCGTGGTGCGGGGTCTCCACGACCTCTGCATCGCCCAGCGCCAGCGCGGTCAGCTCATCGTCACTTAACGGCGCATCTGTCGGCGCGTCATCGGCGATCGGCGTGATCACGTCGTCGGCGTCGATAACCGGCGTCGCGTCATGTTCAGGGGCGGCGATATCCGCCTGCACTTCAGGAGCGGCCTCAGCCTCTTCCCGTTGCGCCGGTGCCGCTTCGTATGGCGCGGCAGCGGTCACCTCCGCCTCACGCTGCTGGTCAGCCAGCGCTTCGGTGATCGCAACCGTCTCTTCCGCCTGCGCTTCAGCCTGGCGGAGTGCCGGATCGTCCTGTTCAGTCTGCTGCTGAGCGGGTTCCGCGACCGTCGGGGTCGGCTCTTCCGCTACAGGTTGTTTCTCTTCCTCTTTGCCAAATCCCAGCCAGGAAAAAAAGCCACGTTTTTTCTCTTTTGCCATTGTGTGACGACACTCCTCGATGGCTTTGTCCCGGTCGCGCGTGGTTTCCAGGGGTAAATCAATGAAAGTTGGTCAGCGCCAGACCGGCGTAAACCGCAGAATAATGCATGACTTCAGCAACTCAGTAGTCTAACACTTTCCTGCCAGCTCACCACAGCACCCTTTTTTAACGTTTCTTCTCGCCGATTCGCCCGTTAAACTACGCAACAAATTATGACGAGTTGTGAGCAAGATGAATAAAAACCCCCGCAGTACAGGCGGTGCCGGGCAGATCCGTATCATCGGCGGCCAGTGGCGTGGACGCAAATTGCCGGTGCCGGACAGTGCCGGACTGCGCCCGACCACCGATCGGGTGCGCGAGACGCTGTTTAACTGGCTGGCCCCGGTGCTGCCAGCCGCCCGCTGCCTCGACTGCTTTGCCGGTAGCGGCGCATTAGGCCTGGAAGCCCTGTCGCGCTATGCGGGCTCGGCGACGCTGCTGGAGCTGGAACGGCCGGTGGCGCAGCAGCTGACAAAAAATCTGCAGACGCTGCGCGCTACGAATGGCACCGTGATTCAGACCAATGCGTTAAACTGGCTGGCACAGCCCGGTGAACCCTTTGATGTGGTGTTTATCGATCCGCCGTTTCGTCAGGGCCTGCTGGCACAGACGTTACAGCTGCTGGAGCAGAATCACTGGCTGGCCGATCAGGCGCTGATTTATGTGGAAAGTGAAGTGGAAAATGGCGCGCCGCCGGTGCCGCCCGCGTGGGACCTCTATCGCGAGAAAATAGCCGGACAGGTCGCTTATCGTTTGTATCAACGTCAACAGGAGACGCAGGATGTTACTTAATTTGGGGCGTCTGTTGATGCTATGCGTGTGGGGATTTTTACTGGCTAACGTGGTACATCCCTATCCGAAACCGCTGACCTATTTCATCAACGTTGCCCTGTTTTTCATGATCATGATGCATGGTCTGCAGCTCGTCTTACTGCGCGCGACGCAGACTAAAGATGCGCCGCCGATTGACCGCGCTACGCAGATTAAGGTGTTCCTGTTCGGTGTCTTTGAACTGGTGGCCTGGCAGAAGAAACATTTCCCACGCAAAAAATAGGACTGGCGGGCATGCTGCCCGCCCCTTTACGGCAGGGGCGTGAAGCGGATAAAGCGCGTTCCCTGCATCGTCAGCTCGCCCCTGGTGCCTTTATCCAGCTGATGATACTCCCCTTCCTTTAGCTGCACTCTGATGTCGCGGGCGCCGTTCAGAGGATGAAACAGCACCTCATAGCGCATCTCTTCTCCGGCGATAACTTCCCGCTGTCGTGAACGACGATTGGGCGAAGGAAATTCGCGTTTGCTGCTGACCTCAACCTGCAGAGAACGCGGGGGCGCGGCGTCATTCATCGTCTCTTCGCGGCGTTGCTTAATAAACTGACGGGTCGCCAGCACGGCAATGATCGCCAGGACGATAACAAAGATTAACGGCGGTTTACTCATCGCATTCTCGCGTCAGTGAAGAGGGATCAGGCGGCAAAGCATACAACCAGAGTTGCCTGATTGTCACATCGCAGAGGCGTAACCTAAACTGGAAGAGATATTCCGGGATCTTTCACCATTCTGAGTAAAAAAGGGAGAAACAATGCTCTGGTCTTTCCTCGCTGTCCTTTTCTCCGGCTGGCTCTATGTCGATGCCAGCTATCGTGGCCCTCAATGGCAGCGCTGGCTGTTTAAACCGGTCACTCTGCTGCTGCTGGTCGGGCTCGCCTGGCAGGCACCGGTACTGCAGAGCACGGACTATCTGATTCTGGCCGGTCTGGTCGCCACGCTGGCGGGCGATGCGTTAACGCTGCTGCCGCGTCAGCAGATGCTCTATGCCATCGGCGCCTTTTTCCTGTCGCACCTGCTCTATACCCTCTGCTTTGCCGCCAGCATGACCATGACCTTCTTCTGGCCGATTCCGCTGACGCTGCTGATCATCGGTGCTGCCCTGATCGGTATCATCTGGAGCCGGCTGGAAGATCTGCGCTGGCCGGTCTGTACCTTTATCGGTATGACGCTGGTGATGACCTGGATCGCCACTGAGCAGTACTTCTTCCGCCCGACCGATTACAGCTTCTCCATCATGGTCGGGGCCGGACTGCTGCTGCTGGCGAATGCGGTCTGGTTCCTCTCGCACTACCGTCGACGCTTCGCCGCCGACAGCGCGATTGTCGCCGCCTGCTACTTTGCCGGTCACTTTATGATCGTACGCTCGCTGTGGGTGGTCTGATAAAAGCGCCTTGACTCTGGAGTCGACTCCAGAGTGTAGGATAGCGGGATGGGCAGCGTCGCTCATCCCCTTATCCGGAGGTCATATGCAACACCATCACGCCTGTGGCTGTGGCAAACCCCGCGCCAGCCACACCGCCGCAAAACCGCTGTGCCAGGTTCCTCAGGCGCGTCCCCTTACCCTTTCAATCCAGGCTGCCACGCCCGTCACGGCGGACACGGCGGGCTGCTGCTGTAACAGCGCCAGCAGTCCCGGCTGTGACGCCGATGCGGCGGAGGAAAGCGACCGGCGAGGCCGCGCTTATCCTTTCAGCTGGCAGATCCAGGGGATGGATTGCCCCGCCTGCGCCCGCACCGTTGAAACCGCCGTTCGTCAGGTGAATGGCGTCACCGACGCCCGCGTCCTCTTCAGCAGCGAGAAGCTGATGGTCAGCGCCGACACCGACGTGCAGAACGCGGTTGAACAGGCGGTGAAAAAAGCCGGGTTCCGGCTCGCGGCCGCCTCTTCTCCCTCCACCTCAAAAACCACGTCAGGCTGGCAGCACAACCGGCTGCTGATTCTGCTGGCGCTGCTGGTAGCCGCCAGCACGCTGCTCAGCCGGCTGGCTCCGGTCTGGGGCGATCGGCTGTTTGTGGTGACCACGCTGACGGGCCTGATCCCGGTGGCCCGCGCAGCCTGGCAGCGTCTGCGCAGCGGTTCTCCGTTTACCATCGAGACACTGATGACCGTGGCGTCATCGGGTGCGCTGTTGATTGGCGCACACGCCGAAGCGGCGATGGTGCTGGTTCTGTTTCAGCTGGGCGAGCAGCTGGAAGGTTATGCCGCCTCGCGGGCGCGCAGCGGCGTTACCCGCCTGATGGCGCTGCGGCCCGAATCGGCGACCCGCCTGCAACAGGGCAAACGTGTGGAGGTGTCGCTCGCAGCGCTGCAACCCGGCGACGTCATCGAAGTCGCCGCAGGCGGTCGTTTGCCGGTCGATGGCCGCTTGCTCAGCACGATCGCCAGTTTCGATGAGAGCGCCCTGACCGGCGAATCCCTGCCGGTGACGCGGAGCAGCGGTGAGACGCTGCCTGCCGGTGTCACCAGCGTTGACCGGCAGGTGCAGCTGGAGGTGGTGTCGAAACCCGGTGAGAGTGCCATCGACCGCATCCTGCAGCTGATTGAAGAGGCGGAAACGCATCGCGCCCCGGTTGAGCGTTTCATCGACCGGTTCAGTCGTCTCTATACACCGCTGGTGATGCTGCTCTCGCTGCTGGTCATGGTGGGGGTGCCGCTCTCTGGCGCAGGCGAGTGGCAGCCGTGGATCTATAAAGGGCTGACGCTGCTGCTGATTGGCTGCCCCTGCGCGCTGGTGATCTCTGTTCCCGCCGCCATCACGTCCGGGCTGGCGTCGGCGGCGCGTCAGGGTGCCCTGATCAAAGGCGGGGCGGCGATGGAGCGGCTGAGTTCGCTGCGCTGCATCGCCTTTGATAAAACCGGTACGCTGACGCTCGGCAAGCCCGAACTGACGCAGATCCTGCGGTTTGGCGCAAGCGACGAAGCCGCGATCCTGGCGCTGAGCGCCGCCGTGGAACAGGGGGCGACGCATCCGCTGGCCAGCGCCATCGTGGCGGCCGCACAGGCGCGCCATCTGACGCTGCCTGAGGCGCACGATCAGCAGGTGCTGGCGGGACGCGGCATCCGCGCCCGAATTGCTGGCCGGCAGGTTCAGCTACTGACCCCCACGCATGCGCCTGGCCTGACGCCCGCGCAGACGGCGCAGATTGCGCAGCGGGAAGCGGACGGGGAAACCCTGGTCGTGCTGCTGCGCGAGGATGAAGTGCTGGGTGCGCTGGCGCTGCGTGACCGGCTGCGCGACGACGCGGCCGATGCGGTGCAGGCGCTGAAAAAACTGGGGATCGAGAGCCTGATGCTGACCGGGGATAACCCGCGTGCCGCCGCCACGATCGCCCACCAGTTGCAGATTGATTATCGCGCCAGCCTGCTGCCCGCCGACAAAGTCGCGGCGGTGCGTGAACGGAGCCGGCAGCAGCCGCTGGCGATGGTCGGGGATGGCATCAACGATGCGCCTGCCATGAAGGCGGCGACCCTGGGGATTGCGATGGGCAGCGGCACCGATGTGGCGCTGGAAGCGGCCGACGCGGCCCTGACGCGAAATCAGCTCAGCCATCTCGCCCCGATGATTGTGCTGGCCCGCCGGACCCGCCGCATCATCCGCCAGAATATCGGTATCGCACTGGGATTAAAGGCGATTTTCCTGGTCACCACCCTGCTGGGTCTGACCGGACTCTGGCTGGCGGTGCTGGCCGACTCGGGGGCGACCGCGCTGGTCACCGCCAACGCGCTGCGGTTACTGCGGCGGCGCGCCTGAGGAGAGTGATAAACGGCGGTCTGTCCGGCCGTCGTTAACCCGCCATGCCTTTGCGGATCAGGAACTGATAGGGCAGCGTGTCGGTCTGCTGCGCCAGCAGGCCATGTTCCATAAAGCGGCAGAAGCCGGGGATGTCGCGGGTGGTCGCCGGATCATCGGCGATGATCAGCAACGTCTCGCCATCCTGCAGGCTGCGTACGGTTTTGCGCACCATCATGACCGGCTCCGGGCAACGCAGGCCGCGGGCATCCAGCTGATGGTCGGCAGAGGAAAAAGCATCGCTCATAATCGACTCGGTTCAGGTAAGGGGCGCTCATTCTAGCGCGTGCAGGCGGTGACGCAAGGCGATAACGATTGCGCTAAAATTAACCATTGCATAAAAAGCACAACGCGATAAGATGCCGCCGCTTTTTACTCATAAAACTGCCCGCCCCCGCTCGAACGGTGTCGCGCAATGGGTTCCCTCACCCCAACATTAAAAAGGTCGACTATGCTCGCATTTTCTTCACGTCAGCGCATGCATGCGCTTTTCTGGTTGTCGCTGTTTCACCTGCTGGTGATCACCTCAAGTAACTATCTGGTTCAGCTGCCGGTGGCCATCTTTGGTTTCCACACCACCTGGGGCGCGTTCAGCTTTCCGTTTATCTTCCTGGCGACCGATCTCACCGTGCGTATCTTTGGCGCGCCGCTGGCCCGACGCATTATTCTGGCGGTCATGATCCCGGCGCTGTTTATCTCCTATGGCATCTCCTCGCTGTTTTACCAGGGGGAATGGCAGGGCTGGCAGGCGCTGCAACAGATGAACCTGTTTGTGGCCCGTATCGCCTGCGCCAGCTTCATGGCGTACGCGCTGGGTCAGATCCTCGACGTTCACGTCTTTAACCGCCTGCGCCGTTTGCCACAGTGGTGGGCCGCACCGGGCTGCGCCATGTTCCTGGGAAACATCAGCGACACGCTGGCCTTCTTCTTTATCGCCTTTTACAAGAGCCCCGATGCGTTTATGGCGCAGCACTGGGTCGAGATCGCCCTGGTGGATTACAGCTTCAAGGTGCTGATCTGCATGATCTTCTTCCTGCCCGCCTATGGCGTGCTGCTCAATGCGGCGCTGAAGCGCCTGGCTGAACGTCAGGCCACCCGCCAGGTCAACTTCGGCTAGGCCCGCCGCTGCAGGCGTCAGGGGCAGACCGACAAACAGGCGTCTGCCCGCCCTGCCATTCCGGCAATTTTCCGCTAAGATCTTCTGACAATCATCAGGTTGCGTTTGCAGCCTGATTCCTGTTGTATTAGTGCCTGACCGGAAACTGAAAAAGGGATTCTGATGCGCAAGCTGGTGAAATATGTAGGAATGAGTTTACTGGTGCTGGGCTTAGCGGCCTGTGACCAGAAGAAAGAGGACGCGGCGAATGACAACGGCGTCAGCGCCAGTCAGTCAGCGCAGACCGTCACGCTGATGGATGGCAAACTGAGCTTCTCACTGCCACCTGGCATGTCCGATAAAAGCGGTAAGCTGGGTTCGCAGACCACCAACATGCACGTCTATGCGGATGAAACCGGCGCACGCGCCATTATCGTGATTGCCGGCGAACCGACCAGCGACGGACTGGATGTGCTGTCGCAGCGTATGGAGCAGCAGCAGCGTAACCGCGACCCGCAGCTGCAGGTGGTATCGAACAAATCGGTGACGCTGAAAGATCAGCCCGCGCAGCAGCTGGATACCGTGATTTCTGCCAACAATCAGACCGCCTGGTCGTCCGTGATTCTGGCGAAAGTTGATGGCAAGCTCGTGACACTGCAGATTACGCTGCCAGGTGATAATCAGCAGCAGGCGCAGAGCGACGCTGACAATATTGTGAAGAGTATTACCCTGAAGTAAATCAGCTGGCTGACTTCCCTGCCCGGCAGAGAAGTCAGCCTGTCAGTTTATAACCCTGCCTTCTCGCGAATATATCTGCGGGCTTTAACCGCATATTCGAAGGGGTTCGCCAGCGCCGGATCCTGCTCCGCTTCCACCACCATCCAGCCTTTGTAACCGTAATCATCCAGAATCCGGAACACCGGCGTAAAGTCGATCACGCCATCGCCCGGCACGGTAAAGGTGCCCTTTTTGACCCCTTCCAGGAACGAAAGATGGTTCTCGCGGACGTCGGCCACCACCTCATCACGCACATCCTTGAGGTGAACGTGGAAGATGCGCGGCAGATGGGTTTCCAGCACCGCCAGCATCTTCTGCTGTGAGCCTTCGGAGTAGTAGACATGGCCGGTGTCGTAGAGCAAACCGACCTGCTCGTCGGTCATGGCCATAAAGCGACCGATCTCTTCGGTGGTCTGAATACCGGTGCCCATGTGATGATGCAGCGTGACGCGCATTCCCTTCTCCGCCGCGATCCGCGCCAGCTCGTTGTAGCCTTCTGCGGTTAAGCGCCACTCTTCCTCTGTGAAAACGGGTTTCTGTTCAAACACCGCCAGCTCGGTGCCCTGAATGCTTTTGCTCTGCTCCGAACAGCCAATCACCCGTGCTCCCATCGCATGCAGGAAGTTCATGTGCTCCACGAACTCCCTGAGGGTTTTCTCTCTGTCGCCACGGGCGAAAAAGGTGCTGAACCAGGCGTTACAGATTTCGATACCGCGAATGTCGAGCATCGGTTTCAGAATCGCCGGGTCGCGGGGATATTTACTGCCGACTTCGCTGCCGGTAAAGCCAGCCAGCGCCATTTCGCTGACCGTCTGCTGAAAGGTATTTTCACTGCCAAGCGCCGGCATATCGTCGTTGGTCCAGCCGATCGGCGCGATCGCCAGTTTTACGTTCTCTTTGTTCATTGTCGTGTTCCCGGGCCGCATTCAGGGCGAAATCAGTTGTAAAAAGCAGGACGTGGCGGCATCTCTACCGGCTCAATGGCACCGCTGTTTTGCGCTTTGATACAGGCATCTGCGGCTACCGAGGCTGCAAAACCATCCCAGGCGGACGGGCCGGTCAGCTGGCCAGCCTGGATATCGTTGATAAACGCCTGCAGCTCAACGTCATAGGCCTCAATAAAGCGATCTTTCCAGTCCACCAGGATGGTGTTTGATAGCCGCGCATCTTTGCGCAGCTGTACCGACGAGGGTTCCGGCAGACGGGCAATGCCCTCTTCGCCGACCACTTCGCACTGAATGTCATAGCCATACGCGCAGTTCACGAAGATTTCGACGTCGATGCGCACCCCTTTCTGGGTTTCAAACAGCACGATCTGCGGATCTTTCAGCTGACCGTGTGACTTTGACGTCACGCGCGGGAAGACCACCTGCACGGTTTTGTAGTCGTCGCTGGTCAGCCAGCGCAGCACGTCCAGCTCATGGATCAGGGTGTTGGTGATCGCCATCGGCGTGGTGTAGTTCTCCGGCACGGTCGGGTTGCGGTGCGCGCAGTGCAGCATCAGCGGCTCACCAATCTCACCGTCGGTGATCACCTTTTTCAGCGCACGGTAGCCCGCATCGTAAGGACGCATAAAGCCGACCTGCACCAGACGTTTTCCCGCCTGAATCTCCGCATCGACAACCCGGCGGCAGCCCTCGGCGCTCATCGCCAGCGGCTTCTCGCAGAACACCGGCTTACCGGCGGCAATCGCCGCCAGGGTGAACTCTTCGTGGGTCGGGTCCCATGAGGTCACCAGCACCGCATCGACGTTGGGCGACTGAATCACATCATGGCCGTTCTGAAACACCTCCGCCTCGATGTTCAGGCGCTGGAGTGCGGCACGGGCGCCGTCGACGTTGATGTCAGAGACGGCCACAACCTGGGCGCCCTGCAGCACATGGCTGCAGCGGCGAATATGTTCCTGACCAATTGCACCTGTACCGATAACACCAAGTTTCAAAGTCATAATTACACCTGTGTAGGGTTCGTACGGAGAAGAGGAAATCGGGTCTTCAATCAATATTTTCGCGCCTGATCCAGATGGCTCTTGAGCTTGTCCGCCACCGCCTGCGCGCGCCCGGTTTTTGAAGCCTGCGCTACGCCGACATGCCACCAGCTGAAATATTTGTGGATCATAGTTTTTGGCAGCACTTTGATGTCGATAAGGGTGGAAACCGTCTGGGTACGTGCATCTTCCAGCGCGGCGCTGAGTTCCTCCAGCGTGGTCACCCGGTAGTTTTTACAACCATAACCGGCGGCGATCGCGGCAAAATCGACCGGGATAAAGCCACCATCCAGCCTGCCGCTCTCCGGATTACGGAAGCGGAACTCGGTGCTGAAACTGTCCATGCCGTGTTCCATCTGCAGGTTATTGATGCAGCCGTTGGTCATGTTATCCAGCAGCACCACGTTGATCTTCGCCCCCTCCTGAACCGACGTCACCAGCTCAGAGTGCAGCATCATAAAGGAGCCGTCGCCGACCAGCGCATAGACCTCACGCTGCGGCTGGGCCAGCTTCGCGCCCAGCGCCGCATTGACCTCGTAGCCCATGCAGGAGTAGCCATATTCGACGTGATAGGCGTTGTAATCCCGGGTACGCCAGACGCGCTGCAGGTCGCCCGGCAGGCTGCCCGCGGCCGCCACGATGACCGCGTCTTTCGGCAACTGCTCGTTCAGGGTGCCAAGCACGCTGCTCTGCGTCAGCAGGGATTGCGTCAGGCGGCGAAATTCAGCGAACACCGCGTCGCGGTCCAGATGGTCGGCGATCTCCGGCACGAAGTCGCCATCGTGATATTCGACCTGATAAACGCGCTGCGTCTCTTCCAGCAGCTGACGCTGTGCCTGCGCAATCTGGCTGCCCCAGTCGTTGCTGTAGTGCTGTGAAGCCAGGCCGGCCGTCAGTGCCGTCAGCCCCTCGCGGGCGTCGGCCAGCAGCTGGACACCATCCAGCTTGTAGCTGTCGAAGTTACTGACGTTAACGTTCAGGAAGCTCACCTCGGGGTGCTGGAAAATCCATTTCGAGGCGGTGGTAAAGTCGGTATAGCGGGTGCCGATACCGATCACCAGATCGGCCTCTTTCGCCAGCAGGTTAGCCGCCAGCGAGCCGGTCTCGCCCACGCCGCCCAGATTCAGGGGATGGTCTGACACCAGCGTGCCTTTGCCCGCCTGAGTCTCAGCGAAGGGGATCTGATAGCGTTCCGCGAACTGGCGCAGCGCCTCGCCCGCTTCGGCGTACTTCACTCCGCCACCGCAGATAATCATCGGTTTGCGCTTACGGGTGATCAGCGTCAGGGCATCGGCCAGCTGTGCCGCTACCGGCAGGCGGCGATCCAGACGGTGAACCCGTTTCTGGAAGAAATAGTCCGGATAGTCCCAGGCTTCGCCCTGCACATCCTGCGGCAGCGACAGCGTTACCGCGCCGGTTTCGGCCGGATCGGTCAGGACACGCATGGCATTGATACAGGCGGACATCAGCTGCTCCGGACGGCTGACGCGATCCCAGTATTTGCTGACGGCACGAAAAGCGTCGTTGGTGCTGATGCTGAGATCGTAGCTCTGCTCAATCTGTTGCAGCACCGGATCGGGCTGGCGGGTGGCGAAGACATCGCCGGGCAGCAGCAGCAGCGGAATACGGTTGGCAGTCGCGGTCGCCGCAGCGGTGATCATATTGGCCGCGCCAGGCCCGACGGAGGAGCTGCAGGCGATAATCTGACGGCGCAGTGACTGGCGGGCAAAACCGGTGGCGGCGTGGGCCATGCCCTGCTCGTTGCGTCCCTGCCAGACCACCAGATCGCCGCTATCCTGCTCCAGCGCCTGGCCCAACCCCAGCACGTTGCCGTGGCCGAAGATGGCGAAGATGCCTTTGACAAACTTCGTTTCGACACCATCCACATCGATAAACTGATTATCCAGAAATTTAACCAGCGCCTGTGCCGTGGTCAGTCTGATTGTGCCCATATTCATCCTTACATGCTGGTGGACCCCGACCTCCACGACACCCCGCCATACGTGGTTATCGACGGAACAGGCGACCGGAATAACTGAAACGTGAGGCGATTATAAACAAATATATTTTTCATAAAACATCATTACAGAAGAAACATTTCATTTTGCGAGTGAGATCAAATTTAGCGGCTGCAGCGGGTCTGGCGGGGAAAAGCGGCAGGCAAATCCGGAACGTTTTACCGCGCCGGAGCCGGGATGAAAAAATTCATTTCAGTGATGCAGCGTGCCCTGGCGACGGAAAGATTCCTGCGATCGCCCTCACAACCCTGACATAGCGCGTATCGGAAGAGCCGATCCGGCGCTGCCGGACGAGGATCAGGAGTTTTACCTGGTTCACATATTTGCGATGGATATTTCATTGCGAGTTGTATATGAAATTTTTATTCCTCATACTGCCGCTATAGCCAGTCAGACATTCACAGACCCGGGAGCCGGGCAGAATTACCGTTGCCCGTTTCGCTCGCCAGCTCTGCTAATCACAGAAGGAAACCACAGGTATGCGTACAGAACAGAAGCCGCTTGATGTGATTTGTATCGGGCGAATCGCCGTTGATTTTTATGGCCAGCAGATCGGGGCGAGACTGGAAGATGTCACCTCATTCGCGAAATATCTGGGAGGATCGTCGGGCAACGTCGCCTATGGCACCGCCATCCAGGGACTGAAATCGGCGATGCTGGCGCGCGTGGGGGATGAGCATAACGGTCGCTTTCTGCGTGAAGCCTTGCAGCGCGTTGGCTGTAACACCGATGCGCTGATCACCGATCCACGGCGTCTGACCGCCCTGGTGATCCTCGGCATCAAAGATGAAGAGACGTTTCCGCTGATTTTCTACCGCGATAACTGTGCCGACATGGGCCTGGTGCCGGAGGATATCGACGAGGCCTTTATTACCTCCTCCCGCGCGGTGGCGGTGACCGGTACCCACCTGTCCCATCCTCAGACGCGGGCAGCGGTACTGAAAGCGCTGGATATCGCCCGCCGCCATGGCCTGCGCACCGCGCTGGATATCGATTATCGTCCGGTTCTGTGGGGCCTGACCTCGCCGGGCGATGGCGAAACCCGTTTCATTGAATCCTCTCAGGTGACTCAGCAGCTTCAGGAAGTGGTGCACTATTTCGATCTGATCGTCGGCACCGAAGAGGAGTTTCATATTGCCGGCGGCAGCACCGACACCCTGACTGCGCTGAAGAATGTGCGTCAGGCGAGCCAGGCGACGCTGGTCTGCAAACGCGGTCCGCTGGGTTGCGTGGTGTTTGAGGGTGACATTCCGGATAGCTGGGACCAGACACAGCTGCACACGGGCGTGCGGGTAGATGTGCTTAACGTGCTGGGGGCGGGCGATGCCTTTATGTCTGGCCTGCTGCGCGGCTGGCTGAACGATGAAGGCTGGGAACAGGCGTGCCGTTACGCCAACGCCTGCGGTGCGCTGGTGGTTTCACGCCACGGCTGCGCCCCCGCCATGCCTACCAGGGCGGAGCTGGATGATTTTCTGAGCCGCGATGACGCGGTGAAACGCCCCGATCTCGATCCTCACCTCAACCATCTGCACCGCGTCACCACCCGCAGACAGGCGTGGCCGGAGCTGAATGTTTTCGCCTTTGACCACCGCAAGCAGCTGGCGGAGATGGCTCAGGAAGCGGGTGTCGGAGAAAGCCGCATTCCGCCGCTGAAGCTGCTGCTGCTGAAAGCCGCACAGCAGGCCGCCGAAGAGGCGGGATTAGAGAATAAAAGCGGTATTCTGGCCGACACCACCTACGGACAGAAAGCGCTGAATGCGATCACCGGTAAGCACTGGTGGATTGGTCGCCCGATCGAACTGCCCGGCTCCCGTCCGCTGCGCCTGGAGCATGGCAACATCGGCTCGCAGCTGATCGACTGGCCCGCCGAACATGTTGTGAAATGTCTGGTCTTCTATCATCCTCATGACAGCGCTGAACTGCGCAAAGAGCAGGATGAGCTGCTGCTTGATGTCTGGAAGGGCTGCAACAAAAGCGGTCACGAGCTGCTGCTGGAGGTGATCCTGCCTGAGAGCCATCCGGACAAGAGCGAGGCTTTTTACGTGGCAATGCTGAGCCACTTCTACAGCCTGGGCATCAAGCCTGACTGGTGGAAACTGCCGCCGCTTTCGGCCGAATGCTGGCAGACGATTGGCCGCCTGATAGAGCAGCAGGATCCTTACTGTCGCGGCATCCTGCTGCTAGGCCTGGATGCGCCCGAAGAGAAGCTCAAAGCCGGTTTTGCGGCGGCGGCTGACGCGCCCTGGGTAAAAGGCTTCGCGGTGGGCCGCACCATCTTTGGTCAGCCTTCGCGCCAGTGGCTGCAGGGTGAGCTGGATGATGAGGCGCTGATAGAAACCGTGAAGGGCAACTATCTGCGGCTGATTGCGCACTGGCGCGCTGCCCGCGCCTGATTTCCTGTTCTGCCAGACGCCACCCCGGACGGGGATGGCGCTGGCCTTTCTGACGGCATCGGCAGGGGCGGCGAGACGATCCTGCCTGTTCTGCCCGTCCCGGTCTCAGCCCCTGCCGCCCTTTAGCTCTGCATGCGCCCGTTTCTGCTCTCCTGTCACACCGGTTTTACCCGGCCATGGCCCCTAAAGCGCCCTGCCGTGCCGGGCTGAGGCTAATCTGTGAACCATTTCATAAAGACATGAAATAAACCGTGCTGCGGACGCAAACAAATGAAATTTTCCATCCATCTGGTACTATAGCGCTCATTATGCAGCCATTATTCTCAGGACACGGGCAGAAGTGATGAACAATAATCCCACCCAACTTTCTCTGTTGCAGGACGATATTCGTCGCCGCTACGAAACGCTGAGTAAGCGGCTTAAACAGGTTGCGCGCTACATCCTTGATAACAGTAACAGTATCGCCTTTGATACCGTCGCCTCGATTGCCCAGCAGGCCGATGTGCCGCCTTCAACGTTGATCCGGTTTGCCAATGCGTTTGGCTTCAGCGGCTTCAACGAAATGAAACAGGTTTTTCGTCAGCACCTGATGGAGGAGACGGTCAACTACACCGAGCGCGCACGTCTGTTCCGTCAGACCGCGACCGACGACAGCGCCAGTGCACCGGAGAGCCCGGCGGAAATCCTGAATGTCTTTACCATGGTGAACAGCCAGGCGTTGCAGCAGCTGGCGATGCAGGTCAATCCGGAGCAGCTCAATAAAGCGGTGAAACTGCTGAACGAGGCGGAGAATATCTATGTCATCGGCCTGCGCCGCTCTTTCAGCGTGGCCTCCTATCTGGTCTATGCGCTGCGTCATCTGGAGCGTCGGGCGTTCCTGATCGATGGACTCGGCGGAATGTTCACCGAGCAGCTCAGCCTGGTGAATCCGAAGGATGTGGTGATTGCGATCAGCTACTCACCCTATGCGCGAGAAGCGGTTGAAGTGGTGGAGATGGGAGCCAAGCGCGGTGCCCATCAGATCGCCATTACCGACAGCCAGGTCAGCCCGCTGGCCGCCTTTAGCGATGTCTGCTTTGTGGTGCGGGAAGCGCAGGTTGATGGCTTCCGTTCTCAGGTCGCCTCTCTCTGCCTGGCGCAGACGCTGGCGGTTTCGCTGGCGCTGAATAACGCCGACGCCTGAGCCACGCCCAGAAAACAGGGTGGCCTGTTCCACCCTCTCTTTTTAGTGACCAGCCTCAGCTCAGCGGTTTCGCCGCCTTAGCCAGCCGCTGTTTCATCTGCCGATAGCTCTCCATGACATAGTGTTCTGCCCAGGCCGCATCCTCAATTTTCTCCAGTCTCACCGCGCAATACTTAAACTCTGGTGTTTTGGCGACGGGATCGAGGCTGTCAATCGTCAGTTCGTTACAGGCGCCAATCCACCATTGGTAAGTCATATAGACCGCTCCCTGATTGACGCGGTCGCTGATCTCCGCGCGGCTGATCACTTTGCCTCTGCGTGAGGCGACCCATACCAGTTCATCCTGCACAATGCCCGCCAGCCGCGCATCCTCGGGATGGATCTGTACCCTTCCCGGCTCATCCGCCTGCGCCGTCAGGGCGTGGCAGTTGCCGGAGCTGGCACAAAGGTTCCTGCACAGCGGGATCACCGTCGGGACCTGTGTGGCCATCGTTGCCAATCTGATCCTGAACGGCAAAAGATTTCACTTTAAAAACCGTCACTTTGAGGTTTGCGAGCCTGAAGAGTCGGCCGTGGATGAGGTGCAATCGACCGCCGCACGACGGGTAGCGATTAAAACCGTCCGGGTCTGGTTACTTCTGCGCCGGGACAGGGAGCAGCAAGAGAAAGAACGACTGTAAAAACATGGCCGCTCACGCTCAGAGCGGCCAGTCCTCTGGAGGCCGTTTTTTTTGCGCGTAAAAGCCGGTTGCGGCACTTTACGCTCTGCCATCTCCGATTCAGGTCAGGCTGCCGGGACGCGGATAGGCGTCGCTGTTTACCCAGGCGTGATCGCTCTCCCAGCTGAATTTCCACAGCCGCACTGGCCCTGCCATCACGTTCAGATAGTAGTTGTTGTAACCCGCCAGCGTCGCCACCGGATGATAGCCGCGCGGCACCATCACCACATCGCGATTGTAGGGGGCCATGCAGACATCCAGCGAACGGTCGTCGGTGTAGACGCGCTGCATGGCAAAACCTGGCGCCGGATCGAAACGGTGATAGTAGGTCTCTTCCAGATAGGTTTCGTTTTCACTCTCTTCCTGATCGTGCTTGTGGCTGGGATAAGAGCTGGTGTCGCCCTCATTGGTGTAGACCTCCACCACCAGCAGGCTGTCTGCTGGTTCACTGTCAGGCAGAATATTGTGAACCAGACGCTGGTTGCGCCCTTTTCCGCGATGTTCGACGCCGACATCCGCCGGGGTAATCAGTCGTGCCGGCAGATTTCCCCGGCCGGGTGCGTTACAGACGGCCAGTTCGAGATCGCTGTCTGCGTAAACAACCACTTCATCATCATGTGGCACGTAAACGGAATAGGGTGGCACGCGCTCAAAGGGCGACATGCGCTGACCGATGCCGGGAAATTCAGCATGGCGGGTTTTTACCGAGGCCAGCCCGGCAACCAGCACCAGACAGAGCTCTTTATCCCCGCTGCTCAGATGCAGGGTTTGCCCTTTTTTCAGCAGATAGGCATCAAAGCCAACATAACGCCAGCCTGCCCGCTCTGGCGTGACATGCTGGATACGGCCCTGCGCGTCAGGGGCCTGCGCTTTCGCCAGTAAAGACATCCCGATCCTCCTCTCTGTCACGATTAACGCTGCGGGATCTCGCTGCAGGGTGCCAGCGAATAGCACGACCGGCAGAGTAGCCTGCCGGTCGTGCATCCTGAACAGCGTTGAAATTGCTTAGCCTAACGTCGGCATACTGAACTCAGACACGGTCTGCTGGCCCGATGGCCAGCGCACGGTGGCGGTTTTCATGCGGGTGTAGAAACGAACGCCGTCCGGCCCGTGGACATTGAGGGCACCGAAGACGGAACGTTTCCAGCCGCCGAAGCTGTGAAACGCCATCGGCACCGGCACTGGCACGTTGACGCCCACCATGCCCGCTTCAACGTTCTGCACAAATTCACGCGCGGTGTGCCCGTTGCTGGTAAAAATCGCGCTGCCGTTGCCAAACTCATGGCTGTTAACCAGTTGCAGCGCCTGGGTGTAGTCCGGCGCGCGCATGATACTCAGCACCGGTCCGAAGATCTCTTCACGCCAGATCACCATTTCCGGGGTGACGTTATCGAACAGCGTGCCGCCGACGTAGTAACCTTCGGCGTGGCCTTCAACCTGGACGTGACGGCCATCGACCACCAGCTTCGCCCCTTCCTGCTCGCCTTTGTCGATGTAACCCAGCACTTTTTTCTGGTGCGCCGCCGAGACCACCGGTCCCATCTCATTCTCATCCGCGCCCTGATTCATGCCGGGACCGATGCGCAGCGCCCTGACCAGCGGTGTCAGGCGGGCAATCAGTTTGTCGGCCGTATCATCGCCCACCGCGACCACGACCGGCAGCGCCATGCAGCGCTCACCGGCCGAACCAAACGCCCCGCCCATGATGGCGTTAACGGTGGCATCCAGATCGGCATCCGGCATCACAATCGCGTGGTTTTTCGCCGCGCCAAACGCCTGGACACGCTTACCGTGGGCGCTGGCCGTTTTATAGATATGTTCTGCCACGCCCGAAGAGCCGACGAAGCTGACCGCCGCAATGCGGGGATCTTTATAGAGCTGCTCTGCATCTTCATTCGAGCTGTGGACCACGTTGAAGACGCCATCGGGCAGGCCCGCTTCGGTCAGCAGTTCAGCCATGCGTACCGAGGCTGAAGGATCCAGCGCCGGGGGCTTCAGCACAAAGGTGTTGCCGCAGGCCAGCGCGACCGGGAACATCCAGAGCGGCACCATCGCCGGGAAGTTAAACGGTGTAATCCCCGCCACGACGCCGACCGGCTGCATCAGCGAATAGCTGTCTACTCCGCCGCCCACGTTCGGAGAGTACTCCCCTTTCAGCAGGTGCGGGATCCCGCAGGCAAATTCAATGACCTCGATGCCGCGCGTCAGTTCACCCAGCGCATCTGACCAGACTTTGCCATGTTCAGAGACAATCAGCGCCGCCAGCTCATCGCGGTGCTGCTCCATCAGCGCTTTGAAGTTGAACAGAACGCGGGCGCGACGCAGCGGCGAGGTTTTCGACCAGTCGGCAAACGCGTGGTGGGCCACACCAATCGCGTGAGCCACCTCATCAGCGGTACTTTGCGTCAGTTCGCGGATGACCTTGCCCGTGGCGGGATCGTAAACAGGAATGGTTTCGTTGCTGGCGCTGAGGGTGGTTTTACCGCCAATGAAGTTACCTATGATCGTCATGATGTTGCCTCTTAAAATGGTGAAGTTCCCTGCAGACGGCCCCTGCAACCTGCCACGCTGCCTGACCAGGCAAACCTGAAAGCATGGTATGAAGCTATTACAGTGGAATAAATTTTTCAAATAGTTCTTTTTGGAAGATTTTCTTTTAGCGGCACAGATCGCATTTTCTCTGCTGCTCTCACTCTGAAGGCATTCTGCTGGCCGCAGGTCGCCCGCTCCGGCCTGGCCGGGCCCTCTGCGGAACGCAGAGGGCGGGGATAGCTGCGAAGTCTGTCCGGTTCTCCGGCATCAGGCTGAAACGCAATGGGGAATTAATGCGAGGCCGATCTAACATTCTAAATTTCACAATTCACTATTAATGAAATAAATGTTTTCTTTAATCGCCCTACCTTCCCCACTTCCGGAGTCATGGCATGGCTATCGATCCCACCCGTTTCTGCATCAATCGCAAAATTGCGCCCCGGCTTTCGCTGGAGGCATTTTTTCAGCTGGTTCAGCGGCTGGGACTGAGCAAAGTTGAGCTGCGCAATGACATGCCGGGCGGCAGCGTCACCGACGATCTCAGCACCAGCCAGCTGCGGGCGCTGGCCGACAGATACCAGATCGATATCGTGACCATCAATGCGCTCTATCCGTTTAACCGTATTGATGACGATCTGCTGAACCGCGCGGAGGCGCTGCTCCGTACAGCACAGGAGATCGGGGCGAAGGCGCTGGTGATGTGTCCGCTGAATGAGGGTGTTGCTCTCTCCTCTCAGCAGACCCAGGCGGCGATGGCGCAACTGGCGCCGCGCTTTGCGCATTACGGCATTGTGGGGCTGGTGGAGCCGCTGGGTTTTACCGTCAGCTCGCTGCGCTCAGGTGTGGTAACGCAGCAGTTAATCGCGGCGGCGGGCGTGCCCTTTAAGCTGCTGCTGGATACCTTCCATCATCATCTCTATGAGGAGGCAGAACAGGCGTTCGCCACAGAGATTGATGCAGAACAGATCGGGCTGGTGCATCTGTCTGGCGTGGAAGATCGTCGTCCGACCGCCGAACTCACTGATGAGGAGCGGATCATGCTGAGTGACAGGGATGTGCTGAATAGCGTGGCGCAGGTCAGACGCCTGGAGACGCTGGGCTATAAAGGGATCTACGCCTTTGAGCCTTTCTCCAGCCAGCTTAACGGCTGGACGCCGGCGGAGACTGAGCGCCAGATCCGCCACAGCATTGAACTGCTGCAGGCCTGAGCCCGGCGGTGCCGGGCGGTGCCCGGCCCGATGCTAGTCCGACGCCTCATCTGCCGCCGGTAACTGCGCCTGACGCCGCTGAAGACGCAGTGTGCAGAAAAACGCGACGCAGACCAGCAAAGCCGTCAGCAGATAGACGCGGGAAACGCCGGCGTAGGTCATGATAAACCCGGCCAGCGGGCCGGTAATGCCCAGCGAGAGATCCATAAAGGCGGTGTAGGTTGCCAGTGCACTGCCCTGATTCTGCGGCGGCATCACTTTTACCGCCACCACGCCCAGCGCCGGGAACACCAGCGAGAATCCGGCCCCGGTCAGAAAGGCGCCCGCTTTGGCCATCCAGGGCTCACCCGCCGCGGCAACCAGAAACAGCCCGGCCGCTTCAACCGCCAGGCAGAGGCTGGCGACCCGCAGGCCACCGTGACGGTTAATGGCGTTCGGGAACAGCAGGCGCGCGCCGACGAAGGCGCCGCTGAACAGAGAGAGGGCAAAGGCCGCCCCTTCCCAGCCCTTCTCCTGATAGAACAGAGTAATAAAGGTGGCGATGACGCCAAATCCGGCCGACCCCATCGCCAGGATGGCACCAAAACCGGCAACCTTTCCCAGCACCGCCCGGAACGGCAGCGGTCTGGCCCGGCTCGCTTTCACCGCCGGACGCGGTACCGCGCAGGCGATGGCCACAACGCAGATAGCCACAATCACCAGCGAGAGCCACAGCAGCCCGCCTGCCCGGAATATCATCACGCCCAGCGGCGCGCCTATCGCCATCGCGCCGTAGGTGACGATGCCGTTCCAGGAGATAACGCGGCCGATGTGCAGCGAACCGACCCGCGCTACGCCCCACAGCGAGGTGCCGGTGCCGGTAAAACTCTGGCCCACGCCCAGAATCAGCCTGCCCAGACAGAGCAGCGTCAGGCTTGCCAGCGGCGAGGCGATCAGCGCCGCCAGCAGAATACAGAGGCCGCTGATCAGGCAGCCCACCAGGCCCGTTACCACCACTTTTTTGGGGCCCCAGAGATCGGCATAGCGTCCGGCATGCGGGCGGCTCAGCAGGGTCGCCACATACTGCAGGCTGATCACCAGCCCGGCCCAGAACGCGCTGAACCCCAGCTGCTCATGGACCCATCCCGGCAGCACCGCCAGCGGCAGACCGATGGTGAGATAGCTGGCGAAGTTGTAGGCCACGATAGAGAGGATCAGCAGAGAGATGCTCAGGTTTCCGGCTGGCGTATTCGGTTCCGCTGCAGGCTGTTCAGGCATGAGTCCTCACGCGTGTATTTGGCTGAATGATAAGGTTTATCCTTTCACTATACCTGCTTTCGTCACCGGCGCATCCGAATGGCCGGCGATCCGGCCGCCGCGCCTGCCCAGCCAGGCCGCCGTACACCGGCCGGAAAGCGGTGACGATAGCGGAATGGGGTGGCGCTGATTATCCCGCCTTTCCGCCGCTGCGATTTACCGTTTCTCTGATAAATCAGATTGTTAATTTTCTTTCAGCTAAACTGGTAACAGCCAATTTACGTCACGGGAGAGGGCATGAGCGAGCTGCAACGGGAAAAGATCGGGCAAAATATTCTGATTAAACTGGCGATGCTGGTCATCATCCTCGCCGGTATCCGGGCTGCGTCCGATATTCTGGTCCCGCTTCTGCTGGCGGCTTTCTTTGCCATCGTCCTCAATCCGCTGGTCACAATGCTGATGCGACGCGGCTTTCGGCGCGGACTGGCAATCGGGCTGGTGATCACGGTGATCTTCTTCGTCATCGTCCTGCTGGGCGCGGTTATCGCCAGCTCGATGAGCGAGTTTTCCGATCTCTATCCGCAGCTGCGCGCCACCATGGAGCAGAAAATGACGGTGCTGCAGCATCTGGCGGCGGGCTTTCATCTCAATATTTCCACCAATGCGCTGGTGCAGCATTTCGACCCGAATACCATGATGAACCTGGCCAGAGCGGCGCTGAGCGGCTTTTCCGGCGCGATGACCAATACCGTGCTGCTGGTGCTGACCGTGGTCTTTATGCTGTTTGAAGTTCACCACCTGCCTTACAAGATGCGCAACGCGCTGGTGAACCCGAAAATCCGCATCGCCGGGCTGCATAAGGCGCTGAAAGGGGTTACCCACTATCTGGCACTGAAAACTCTGGTAAGCCTGATTACCGGGCTTTCGGTCTGGCTGACGCTCTATCTGCTGGATGTGAAGTTTGCGCTGCTGTGGGCGGTCGTGGCGTTTATCCTCAACTTCATTCCCAACATTGGCCCGATTATCGCCGGGATTCCGCCTTTCCTGCAGGCCCTGCTGCTGAACAGCCTGTTTGATGCGGCGATGGTGGCGGCGCTGTTTACCGCGATCCATATGGTGTTCGGTAACATGCTGGAACCGCGTCTGATGGGACGCGGCCTTGGCCTGTCGACGCTGGTGGTGTTCCTGTCGCTGGTGTTCTGGGGCTGGCTGCTGGGCCCGGTCGGCATGCTGCTCTCGGTGCCGCTCACCAGCATCACTAAAATCCTGATGGAAACCACACCGGGCGGCAGCCGTCTGGCGATCATGCTGGGCACTGGCAGACCGAAGCGGGCGCGGGGATTAACCAAGTAGCCGCTGCTGAACGTGCTGCAGATGGCTCTCCATTGCCTGGCGGGCCGCCACGTCATCGCCCGCCACAATGGCCTGAGCAATCTGCTGATGGTCGGCGTTCATCTGCCGCGCAACGCTGTTATCGGCAAAATAGCGCTCCAGCCGCTGCACATGCGGGCTGTAGCGCCGGTTCCATAACTGCTCCAGCATGTCGCGCAGCAGATCGTTGCCGCTCATCTCGCTGATCAGCAGGTGAAAGCGTTTATCCTGCGCCAGAAAAGCCGCGTCGTTTTCGTTGTGCTGCTGCAGCGCTGCGGTCAGCGCCAGCAATTCAGCCCGTTGAGCCTCTGTGCCGTGACGCGCCGCCAGGCCTGCCAGCATCCCCTCAAAGGCTTCGCGCGCCTGCAGAAGATCCTGCAGACTGCAGGCTTCACTCTCCTGCGGCATCGCGCTCTGCGGCAGCGGCTGTGCAACAAAGACGCCGGTGCCGGTGCGGATATCGACCCAGCCGGTCATCTCCAGCGCAATCAGCGCTTCACGCACTGACGAGCGGCTGACGCCCAGCTGCTTCGCCAGCTCACGCTCCGGCGGCAGCAGCCCTCCCGCCAAGAAGTCGCCGCGCGCGATCCCCTCCATAATGGCGTTGGCAATCTGGCGATAGAGGCGCTCAGTTTTTATTACAGCCAGGGTCATTACCTTCTCCTTTTACTCCGCCTGCCCCCGTTTACGGCCGATGCAGTTTGTCACGCTGCGATCCGGATCACGGCCCTGTTCTGTCCGCTATCATACTCTTGGTCCAGCGGCCTGACCACTGGGCCACATCACAGTTAAGGAGTGAAGATGGAACATACATGGCGATGGTACGGCCCGAACGACCCGGTTTCACTGGATGATGCGCGCCAGGCGGGCGCGACCGGCATCGTAACGGCGCTGCATCATATTCCGAATGGTGAAGTCTGGCCGGTTGAGGAGATTAAAGCGCGTCAGGCCCTGCTGGCGGAAAAAGGGCTGGTCTGGTCGGTCGTGGAGAGCATCCCGGTTCATGAGGCGATCAAAACGCAGCGCGGCGACTACCTGCGCTATATCGCCAACTATCAGCAGTCGATACGCAATCTGGCCGCCTGCGGCATCGATACCGTCTGCTACAACTTTATGCCGGTGCTGGACTGGACGCGCACCGACCTCGCCTGGACACTGCCGGATGGCGCAAAAGCGCTGCGCTTCGACGCCGACGCCTTCGCCGCCTTTGAGCTTTTCCTGCTCAGACGGCCCGGCGCAGAGCAGGATTACAGCGCGGCCGAGCAGCAGGCCGCCGCTCAGCGCTTCGCCGCCATGAGCGAAGAGGAGAAGACCACGCTGGTTCGCAACATTATTGCCGGTCTGCCGGGTGCCGAAGAGGGTTACACCCTGGAGCAGTTCCAGGCCCAGCTGGCGCAGTATGACGGCATCGATAAAGCAAAACTGCGCGAACACATGGCGACCTTCCTGCGCGCCATCGTGCCGGTCGCGGAAGAGACGGGCATCCGGCTGGCGGTGCATCCGGACGATCCACCGCGTCCTATCCTGGGTCTGCCGCGCATTATCTCGACCCAGGAAGATATGCAGTGGCTGAAGGAGACGGTGGACAGCCTGCACAACGGCTTCTGTTTCTGCACCGGCTCCTATGGCGTCCGGGCCGACAACGCGCTGGTCGATATGGCGGCAGCCTATGCGGATCGCATTAACTTCGTCCACCTGCGCGCCACAAAACGCGAGGAGAATCCGGCCAGCTTCCATGAAGCGGCTCATCTGGCGGGTGACGTCGATATGGTCGGCGTGATCAAAGTGATTCTGGCGGAAGAGCAGCGCCGTCGCCGGGCTGGCCAGCTAAGAGCGATCCCGATGCGTCCCGACCATGGTCATCAGATGCTGGATGACCTGCACAAACGCACGAACCCTGGCTACTCCGCCATCGGCCGTCTGAAAGGGCTGGCTGAGCTGCGTGGCGTCGAAGTGGCACTGACGCAGATCTATTTTGCCGACTGAGCAGCAGGGTTAACCCTGGCCCGCAAGCGGGTCAGGGTTTTGCTGCCGGCTGCGGCCGCCAGGCGCGCCGCCTCTCCTCCCGTTATCAGCGGATCTGCGCTGAAAGCCAACGAAGCCAAAACAACCTGTCAATAAATGCAAAGTCTGGTCGATAATTGACCTTAGTCAGTTCTGTCAATCGCAAAAACGCTAATCTGCACCGCCCGGAGAAATGCTATGCTGCACCACGTATTAGCCCCTCCGCTCAATACGAAAAAATCTCAGAGGATTTAGCGGTGCCGCTACTGAAACGAAAACGTGATTACGCCAGGCTGGTGATTATTATTTCCGGCCTGCTTCCTCTGGTTATTGGCCTTTTCTTTACCGCGCTCGATGCGCGCCACACCGTCCACCAGCAGCAGGTGAGCGCGGCAACTACGCTGCTCTCGCAGGCCGAACGAATGAGCGACAGCGCCTGGAATATGATCACCACGCTGCGCCAGTTTCAGTATCAGCCCTGCAGCCAGATTGAAAGCCAGTTACAGCGCATCGGCTCACTCAATCCCTATTTCCGCGCCGTCGGCAAGATCGAGCGGGGTGAGATCGCCTGCTCATCAGCCTACGGTTCAGAGCCTACCCCGCTGAAAGAGATGATCATGCGTGACAGGCCGATCACCGGCAAAGCCTGGTGGAGCCTGTCGATTGCCGGGACCTCCGGCGTGCCGGATCGGCCGGCCGTGATTTTCATGCGCGAGCTGCCCGACGGTGAAGGATTCTGGGCCGTGATCGACGGGCAGTATCTGATCGATTTTATGCGCGCGATCGGCAGCACACACCACTATCGTTTCAGCATGACCTTCAGCGACGGCACGCCGATCGCGTCTGGCGCACACATCACGGCATCCCGCTGGTTTGAGCCGCTGATTTATCAGACCCGCTCCGGCCGCTATCCGCTCTCCGTTACGCTCATCGCCTCTCCCTCTGAGCTGATCGCCGCGTGGCGTCAGGTGATGTTTATCATCATGCCGATGGCGGCCATTTTCTCTATTCTGCTGATGATACTGATGTCGAACTGGCTGCAACGGCGGATTTCGTGGCGCGATGAGATCCGGCGGGCCATCGCCAGCGACCAGTTCAGGGCGCACTACCAGCCGGTTTATGACAATCAGCGGCAACGCTGCAGCGGCGCGGAAGTGCTGCTGCGCTGGATCACACCCGATGGTCAGGGCATCCGGCCCGATATTTTTATCGGTGCGGCCGAAGCGGAGGGGATGATTGTGCCGCTGACCCGCCATCTGCTCGATCTGGTCGCCGACGATGTGCAGACGTGGCAGGTTGCGCCCCACTTTCATCTGGCGATTAACGTGGCGGCCGATCATCTCCAGCATCCCGGCTTTGTGGACGATATGCTGCAGTTTGCCGAACGGGTGAAGAGCAAGCAGTTCCTGATTACCCTGGAGCTGACCGAACGCAGCCTGATTAAAGATGGCGCGGAGGTTGCCCGCAAGCTGGATCGGTTACGGCGCGAAGGAATGAAGGTCGCCATCGACGACTTTGGCACCGGCCACTGTTCGCTGAGCTATCTGCAGACCTTCACGATGGATTATCTCAAGATCGATCGCGGCTTTATCAACGCCATTGAATCCCTTGAGGGCAGAACCCCGGTGCTGGATGCGATTATCCAGCTCAGTCATCAGCTGGAACTGGGGGTGCTGGGTGAAGGTGTTGAGAGCGCGCTGCAGTTCCGCTATCTGCAACAGCGTGGGGTCGTCTTTATTCAGGGTTACTACTATGCCCGCCCGATGGATAACGCGGCGCTCATCGCCTGGCTGGCAGCCCACGGGGAACGGCCGGTGACGCTGGAGCCTTATCCGGAGCATGCGGAAGGCGTGCGCGCCTGATGCCCCTCTCATGCCGCTGCGGCCTGCTCCTGGCCCGCGTTTACGCCTGTTCCGGCGCCGAATCGGTTTTTTCTGCTAACCTGATCGGGGCCGGGAACCGATTTCCGGCGTCGCACATCGTCTGTCGTTAATTTTTCCCTGCCGATTCGCTGAAAAAACCGGCAATCGTCACGCAGCGTGATAATTTTTTCGCGTCGCTATACAGCGTAAATCCGCACCCTCAATGGCCACTTCTGGCTCAAACATGACAGATATCACACAAAAACGGTATACTCTGTCGCTGTTCGGAATAATTACAACAGTAATTATTGTCTCAGCGAACGCCTGAATAGCGCTTATTTACGGCTATGCTTAAATTTCTCAACGCAGCGGTCTGACTGCTTCATCCCGGCTCGCGCCGTTGAGAACTTTCGTGTTCCATTACAGGGTAATTCTATGAAATTGCGTAGGAAGCGTGTAAAACCAATTGGGATCAATGATGTCACCATCATTGATGATGCCCGTTTACGTAAAGCCATCACCGCGGCCTCTCTGGGTAACGCGATGGAGTGGTTCGACTTTGGTGTTTATGGCTTTGTTGCCTATGCGCTGGGTAAAGTCTTCTTCCCCGACGCGTCACCGGGTGTTCAGATGATTGCAGCACTGGGAACCTTCTCTGTGCCCTTCCTGATCCGACCGCTGGGTGGTCTGTTCTTCGGTATGCTGGGCGACAAATATGGTCGTCAGAAAATCCTCTCCATCACCATTATCATCATGTCGGTCAGTACCTTCTGTATCGGCCTGATACCCTCCTATGCCTCGATCGGCATCTGGGCACCGATTCTGCTGCTGCTCGCTAAAATGGCACAGGGCTTCTCGGTAGGCGGTGAGTACACGGGTGCCTCGATCTTCGTGGCCGAGTATTCGCCTGACCGTAAACGCGGCTTTATGGGAAGCTGGCTCGACTTTGGTTCCATCGCGGGCTTCGTGCTGGGCGCGGGTCTGGTCGTGCTGATCTCCTCGGTTATCGGCGAAGCCAACTTCCTTGAGTGGGGCTGGCGTCTGCCGTTCTTCGTAGCATTGCCGCTGGGGATTATCGGTCTTTACCTGCGCCATGCGCTGGAAGAGACCCCGGCCTTCCAGCAGCATGTGGATAAGCTGGAACAGGGCGACCGCGAAGGCCTGCAGGATGGTCCAAAGGTGTCGTTTAAAGAGATCGCGACCAAACACTGGCGCAGCCTGCTCTCCTGTATCGGCCTGGTTATCGCCACCAACGTCACCTACTACATGTTGCTGACGTACATGCCGAGCTACCTCTCTCATAACCTGCATTACAGCGAAGATCACGGCGTGATGATCATCATCGCCATCATGATCGGTATGCTGTTTGTTCAGCCGATGATCGGCATGATGAGTGACCGTTTTGGCCGTCGTCCGTTTGTGATTATCGGCAGTCTCGCCCTGATGATCTTCGCGATTCCCGCCTTCATGATGATCAACAGCGGCGTGCTGGGGATGATTTTTGGCGGTCTGCTGCTGATGGCGGTGATCCTCAACGCCTTTACGGGCGTAATGGCCTCTTCTCTGCCGGCGATGTTCCCGACGCACATCCGCTACAGTGCGCTGGCCAGTGCGTTTAACATTTCGGTACTGGTTGCCGGTCTGACGCCAACCCTGGCGGCCTGGCTGGTCGAAAGTACGAACAACCTCTACATGCCTGCCTACTATCTGATGGTGGTAGCCGTGATTGGTCTGATTACCGGTCTGTTCATGAAAGAGACGGCGAACAAGCCGCTGAAAGGCGCGACGCCAGCCGCCTCTGACATGGAAGAAGCGCGCGAAATTCTGCAGGAGCATCACGATAACATCGAGAACAAAATCGAAGATATCGACGCAGAAATCGCCCGTCTGGAAGCGAAACGTAAAAACCTAGTGCAGCAGCATCCGGATATCAACGAGTAATCGTTCTGCTCTCCCGCCGCCCGGCGGGAGAGCGCTTTTCCCCGCACATTACCGCACACAAACCTTCATGCCCCGCAGGCAAAGAGAGTAAACTGTCGTTACTTTTTTCACCTGTGTAAGAATGAAAATGTCTGATTATTCCCTTATCCAGCGCCCAAGAAGATTGCGCGCCAGCGCCTCGATGCGTGAAATGTTCCAGGAGTCTTCGCTGAGCCTGAACGATCTGGCTCTGCCCATCTTTGTTGAAGAAGAAGTCGACGATTACAAACCGATTCAGGCGATGCCTGGCGTGATGCGTATTCCGGAAAAACGCCTTGCGTATGAAATCGAGCGCATCGCCAGAGCGGGTATCCGTTCGGTGATGACCTTTGGTATTTCGCACCATACCGATGCCACCGGCAGCGATGCCTGGAATGAAAACGGTCTGGTGGCGCGCATGTCCCGCATCTGCAAGGACACCGTGCCGGAAATGATCGTGATGTCCGACACCTGTTTCTGTGAATACACCAGCCACGGCCACTGCGGCGTGCTGTGCGATCACGGCGTCGATAACGATGCCACCCTGGCTAACCTGGGCAGGCAGGCGGTGGTTGCAGCCGCAGCCGGTGCTGATTTCATCGCCCCGTCGGCCGCGATGGATGGTCAGGTGGAAGCGATTCGTCGGGCACTGGACGCGGCGGGCTTTACCCAGACGGCGATCATGTCCTACTCCACCAAGTTCGCCTCGTCGTTCTACGGGCCGTTCCGCGAAGCCGCTGGCACCGCGCTGAAAGGCGACCGTAAAACCTATCAGATGAACCCGATGAACCGCCGGGAAGCGATCCGCGAATCCCTGCTCGACGCGGCACAGGGTGCCGATTCGCTGATGGTGAAACCGGCGGGTGCCTATCTGGATATCCTGCGCGATATCCGTGAGCGCACCGAACTGCCGCTGGCGGCTTATCAGGTCAGTGGCGAATACGCGATGATTAAATTTGCGGCCCAGGCCGGTGCCATTGATGAGCGTAATGTGGTGCTGGAAAGCCTCGGTGCGATCAAACGTGCCGGTGCAGACCTCATTTTCAGCTATTTCGCCCTTGATCTCGCAGAACAAAAAGTGCTCTGATCCCCTCCTCATAAAGAGCGTGGTCGCTATGCCGCGCTCTTCTTCTCCGCCGTAAGGCAAACACCAGAACCTGGTTTCAGCTCAAACAAAAGGTCTCTGTGATGAAAGCACCTGGAATTCCTGCCGACGAGGCACAACGTTTATCGCAGTTGCGTGCGCTGAACATCATGAACACCCCAGCGGAAGAGCGTTTCGATCGTCTGACCCGCCTGGCGCGCCGCCTGTTTGACGTTCCTGTCGCGTTAGTCAGTCTGCTGGAAGCTGACCATCAGTGGTTTAAATCCGCCCAGGGCTATGAACCTGCCGGATCGCCACGCAACATCTCCTTCTGCGGTCACGCCATCCTGCAGGATGAGATCATGATCGTTGAAGATACGCACAATGATGTCCGCTTTCATGATAATCCGCTGGTGACCGGCGAGCCGCACATCCGCTTCTATGCGGGCTGTCCGCTACGCGCGCCGGGCGGTGCAAAGATGGGGACGCTCTGCATCATCGGTCGTGAGCCGCGTCAGTTTAACGAAGAGGATCAGGCCACCATGCGTGACCTGGCGGCAATGGCTGAAGCGGAGCTGGTCGCGTTTCAGACCGCCACCTGCGATGAACTGACGCAGATTACCAACCGGCGCGGCTTTATGACGCTGGGACAGATGGTGCTGAATGAGTGCCGGATGAAAAACCGCCCCGCCTGCCTGACCTTTCTCGATCTCGACAGGTTCAAGCAGATCAATGACACCCTGGGCCACTGCGAAGGCGACCGCGCGCTGATGGACTTTGCTGATGCGATGAAAGTGGTGTTTAAGCACTCCGATCTGTTTGCCCGTCTGGGCGGTGATGAGTTTGTGGTGCTGCTGAACGGGCGATGCCAGCAGCAGAGCGAAGCCCTGTTAGCGCAGTTTGCCCGCTACCTGCGCCAGCAGTCGGTCAGCCTGAATCGGCGCTATCAGCTGCAATTCTCTTCCGGCGTCGTGGAGTTTGATCCGGCCCATCCGCAACCCCTGGAGCAGTTGCTGCACGACAGCGATCAGCAGATGTACCGGAGCAAAAAGCAGAAGCGGGCCACGGCATAAGGCCGGGCCCGGCGGTTCAGGGGCGCGCCAGATCGTCGAGCAGCGTCTGGTTAAATGTCACCGGCGCCTCCATCTGTGGCGCGTGTCCCATGCCAGGAAATTCGATTAACCGCGCGCCCGGAATGCGTTGAGCCGCCGCTTTACCCAGGACCGCATATTTTCCCAGCTGCGATCTGACCGCCGGTGAAGCGATGTCGCTGCCGATCGCGGTGGTATCGGCGGTGCCGATCATCAGCGTCGTGGGCACCTTCAGATCACCCAGCTCATAGAACACGGGCTGCGTGAAGATCATGTCGTAGAGTAAGGCGGAGTTCCAGGCCACCTTCTGATGCCCTGGCCCCCCGTTGAGGCCCGCCAGCATATCGACCCAGCGATCGTATTCCGGTTTCCAGCGTCCGGCATAGTAAGTCTGCTGCTCATATTTCCGGATGCCCGCAGCGCTGAGCCTGAGCTCGCGCTGATACCACTGATCGACGGAGCGCCACGGTGCGCCCTTCGCCTTCCAGTCCTCCAGCCCGATCGGGTTAACCAGCACCAGCTTCTGCGTCTGATCCGGATACATCAGGGCATAGCGGGTAGCCAGCATTCCGCCCGTAGAGTGACCGATGATCACCGCCTGTTTCACCCCCAGCCGGGCAAGCAGCTGATGGGTATTGTCGGCCAGCTGCTGGAAACTGTACTGGTAGCGATCGGGCTTGGTGGAACTGCAGAATCCAATCTGGTCGGGCGCGATCACGCGATACCCCTGCTGACTCAGCGCCCGAATCGTCTCTTCCCAGGTCGCGCCGCAGAAGTTTTTGCCATGCATCAGCACCACCGTTTTGCCGTTGGCCTGCTGCGCCGGTCTGACATCCATATAACCCATGCTCAGCGACTGCTGCTGGGACTGAAACTCAAGGTGGTGCAGCGGATAGGGATAGGTAAAGCCTTCCAGCTGTTCGCCATATACCGGCGTGGCACTGGCAAAGGCCGGTGCAGATAAAGCCAGCAAGGTGAGCAAAGCGGCAAGCGGTTTTTTCAACGCGTATGTCGGGCTCATCCGGGGTTCTCCTGATGAAAGATGAACCCTAAGCCTGGCATGTCACCGTCAGAAATCTATTGATGCGCCGTGCGATAGCGATAATGAGAAAACGTGTTTTCTGATAATGTGGCGCGGCGAATTATTTTTATTTCATTACTTCATAATTATCAACACATCAATTACAACTCATCCTTTTTATTAAAAATGGATGGTCAAATGAACATCTCTCGAAATAAATATTAAAATACTGAAAAATCTTTTACGCAAGGAATAAGCACATTAAGATAAATAATTCATCATTGCCGGACGTGCAACAGGGAGGCTCTATGACCGACAATAAACATAACGAAAGCGTAATTATTTCTATAACCGAGTGGATTAATCACAATCTCGATCAGCGTTTAAGCGTGGACGATATTGCAGAAAAAGCGGGTTACTCAAAATGGTATTTACAGAAACTTTTTGCGCGTTATCACAATGAAACGCTGGCGCGCTATATCCGCAAGAAAAAACTCAACGCCAGCGTGAATGATTTAAAGAACAGCCACGCCCCGATCATCGCGCTGGCGCTGAAATACCATTTCGAAAGTCAGCAATCTTTTACCCGTTCATTCAGGCAGATCATGGGCTGCACGCCCAGCGCCTGCCGGAAGCGTCAGCTGAACGACGCGGCAAAGCAACAGCCGGGCTATGCGGATAACCCCTGTGCGCAGTGCAGTTACGGGCAACACGACAGCGGACCGGACGGCAGCATTACGCTGCGGCCGGTGATGACCGCCACGCACGGCCATGCGCAGGCCGCGGCGTTTCACGATGCCGGATAATCAGGACTCATCCGGCTGATAATATTGCACACCAATCTGAATACGCTCACGTCCCTGGGCGACGCGATGACGATTGGTGTCGCGCAGGGAATAGACACAGCCGCAATACTCCTGCTGATAGAAACTTTCGCGCTTGCTGATTTCAATCATGCGCGCCGAACCGCCGCCTTTACGCCAGTTAAACTCCCAGTAAAGCAGGTCCGGATAGGCCGCCGCGGCGCGTACCCCGCAGCTGTTAATCTGCTTCATATCTTTCCAGCGCGAAATCCCCAGGCAACTGGTCATGACCGGGAAGCCGTTCTCATGCGCATAGAGCGCCGTACGCTCGAAGCGCATATCAAAGCACATGGTGCAGCGCTCGCCCCGTTCCGGCGACCACTCCAGCCCGCGCGCGCGCTCAAACCAGTTATCCCGGTCGTAGTCAGCATCCACAAAGGGCACGCCAAACTTTTCGGCAAAGCGGATGTTCTCCTCTTTACGCAGTTCGTACTCTTTCAGCGGATGAATATTCGGGTTGTAGAAATAGATCGTGTAATCAATGCCGGAGGCCAGCATCGCTTCCATCACTTCGCCCGAACAGGGTGCGCAGCAGGAGTGCAGCAGAACTTTGTTATGACCACCCGGCAGAGGCAGTGGCTGACGCTGGAAAGGTTCAGACATAAGCACCTTCAATCAATGGCAGAAAAGCGGCAGTGTAATGCCGCAGGCGGAGAGTTGCAAAATCTGACCGGGCCCGCCCTGTTTTGCGTAATCGTGCCGCCATCCCGTTTTCCCGTCGCTGAGCCATCCCGCTGATCTCTGGCCTTTTCTCCGCGTGATCCCCGCTCTGCGGCAGGGGGATACGCAGAAGTGTGATCGGCGCCACACCTGCATCGGCTATGTTTACATAACGTTAACAAAACTGACATTCCACCGGCGCAAGGAGATTCGCATGGGAGCAGCAAAAAGATCGGGGCATCAACAGAACCGCTTCACCTGGTTCGTCTGTTTTATGGCGGCGCTGTCCGGCCTGCTGTTTGGCCTGGATATCGGCGTGATTGCCGGGGCGCTGCCGTTTCTGGCGAAGGATCTGCAGATCACCAATCATGAGCAGGAGTGGGTGGTCAGCGCAATGATGTTTGGCGCGGCGCTGGGCGCGCTGGCTGCGGGCTGGATGTCGTCAGCGCTGGGCCGTAAAAAAAGTATGCTGGCGGGCGCGACGCTGTTTGTCATCGGTTCGCTGTGGTCGGCCTTCTCCCCCGATGTCACCTCGCTGGTCTGCGCCCGCGTGATGCTGGGTCTGGCTGTCGGGATCGCCTCTTATACCGCGCCGCTCTACCTGGCGGAGATCGCGCCGGAACGGATTCGTGGTTCGATGATTTCGATGTATCAGCTGATGCTGACCACCGGCATTGTGGTGGCCTATCTCTCTGACACCGCCTTCAGCTACAGCGGCAACTGGCGCGCCATGCTGGGGATTATCGCTATCCCGGCGGTGATCCTGTTTATCGGGGTGCTGTTTCTGCCAAACAGCCCGCGCTGGCTGGCCGCGCATGGACGCTTCAACGAGGCGCAGCGGGTGCTGGACCGCCTTCGCAACAGCAGCGAGCAGGCCCGCGAGGAGCTGGAAGAGATCCGCGAGAGCCTGCAGGTGAAGCAGCGCGGCTGGTCCCTGTTCCGCTCGAACACCAATTTCCGCCGCGCGGTGTGGCTGGGGATGCTGCTGCAGGTGATGCAGCAGTTTACCGGCATGAACGTGGTGATGTACTACGCGCCGAAAATCTTCAATATCGCCGGTTTCTCCAGCACCAGCGAGCAGATGTGGGGCACGGTGGTTGTCGGGCTGGTCAACATGCTGGCGACGCTGATTGCCATCTTCTTTGTGGATCGCTGGGGCCGTAAGCCGATGCTGACCACCAGTTTCCTGGTGATGGCGGTCGGGATGGGCGCGCTGGGCACGCTGCTGCACGTCGGCGTGGAGACAGACTTCCGCAAATACTTCGCCGTTGCGATGCTGCTGATGTTTATTGTCGGCTTCGCCATGGCCGCCGGGCCGGTGATCTGGCTGCTCTGCTCAGAGATTCAGCCGCTGAAAGGGCGCGACTTCGGCATCACCGCCTCCACCACCACTAACTGGGTCGGCAATATGATTGTGGGCGCGACCTTCCTGACGCTGCTGGATCAGTTGGGCAATGCCAACACTTTCTGGTTCTACGGCGCGCTCAACCTGGTGTTTATCCTGCTGACGCTGATGCTGGTGCCCGAAACCAAGCATGTGACGCTGGAGCATATCGAACGCAACCTGATGAAGGGCAAAGCGCTGCGTGATATCGGGGCGTAACCGCCCCGCCTCAGCTTACCATTTCAGCGTCTGGCCAGCGTAGTCGACGTAGTGATGGCCGCCACGCCCCTGCCAGTGAGAGAGCTGCTGAACAATGCCCGCGGCGCTCTCTTCGGCGCTCAGGGGCGCACTCTCGCCGCCCATATCCGTTTTCACCCAGCCGGGATGCAGCGTCAGTAGCGTCCCGCCCTGCGCGTCCACCGCGCCGGTCAGCGTGCGGCTCAGCATATTCAGTGCGGCTTTGCTGGCCGCGTAGATCGGCATCTGCGCCGTGGGGTTTTCGTTCAGGCTGCCGAGCTGCGAAGAGGTGATCGCCATTACGCCCGCCGGCTGCAACAGCGGCAGCAGGATCTCTGCGCTGCGCACCGGTGCGATCGCGTTGGTCAGGAAGAGCTGCGCCAGTGCCTGATCGTCGCTCTGGCTCAGTGACTGATGCGCCGGGCCGCTGATGCCGGCGTTGATCAGAATCGCCGCATACGTCCCCTCATGCAGCTCCCCGGCAAGCTGCTGCACCGCCGCCGCGTCGGTCATATCCAGCGCATGCCACCGGATGCCGGGCGCGTTCCCCTGCGCCGGAATGCCACTGCGGTGCGTAGCCGTCACCTGCCAGCCCTCATCGGCAAACGCCCGGGCGACGGCCAGACCGATGCCGCGCGATGCACCAATAATCAGAACCTCTTTTTGCTGCGCCATATTCACTCCTGGTTGATTGTCTCATGACAAGCTTAACCGCTAATCCGCTCAGGCCATGGCCAGGTGTGCTGTCTGGCGGAGAGTGCGCCTCTGCCAGGGCAGCGCGCGGGTAGGGAGAGGTCAATGTGTCTGATTGTCCTCTGGCCTGCGGTCAGAGGACCCCATGGAACGGTTTAATCCGGCGTGTCCCGGCTTTCTGCATCCGGGCTGTCGCCATTCTCGGTGCCCTGGCTCTTTTCGACCTCCTGGGGATGTCCCATGGAGAGCGCGGTGGCACTGGCGGGATCGAACAGCGACAGGCTCTCAATCTGGTCAACCATGATCACTTTGCGGAACGACATTGCATCCTTAGGCGATGAGTCGAGCGTGATGTTGTGCTCGGCGTACCATTTGCTGTAGTTATGCTCCACCGCCAGCTTCAGCGTCTTGCTGTCGCGATACCCGCTCAGCATCGGGATCAGCACGATATTTTTGGTGCTCTCATACTCAAAGGTCGAGGCGTGCACCATGCCAATGTAGATACGACGCGACTTGAGGGTAATCCACGCCAGCTCCCCCTCTTCCATACACTGAAACAGCAGCTGCTCTACGCCGTTGGAGCGCGAGAGGCGCTGATAGAGATCTTTACGACCGGAGACGTTGAGCCGCGCGCTGCCCGCCCAGTTCGAGCGATAGAGGCAGAGCAGAATGGCAAAGGCGAGCATGACCACCACCGGTGCCTGGATGCCAAGAAAGCTCCAGTTCATAAACTCCACCTGCCACTTCAGATGGACGCCGGGGATCATCTGTACGGCATTGGCGATGCCGGAGATGCAGAGCAGCAGCAACCAGACCAGCCCGGTCGCGAACACCCCCTGCAGGACGAAGATACAGCCGTAGAGCGCCACCAGGAAATAGACATCCCAGCCTGACGAGCGGCGGATTTTAAAGCGGCTGTTTAAATCACGGCTGGTATACCAGTAACCACTGACCATCAACACCATAAATATCGCGGTACCCACCTCATACTCCCTTTAACGTGTTTACATGGCGGGCAAAATCTTCATGGACTTCCTCGCTCAGCGTATTGACTGAGATATTGCCGTTCTCATCAATGATGATCCGCTCACCTTCCGCGATCGAGTCGTTAATATCCTGACGGCTCATGATCTGCAGAAACTTCTCGGGACTGGCAAAGACCGACGAAATAAATTTAAACATGGCGATCCACCTGGTAGCCTGAAAACATGAAGTATGTGACCGAATCCACACTCTCGCCTGTTTAATTTCAGGTGAAATTTCTTAAAATCAATTAATTAGCGAAGCGGTGAAGGCCCGGACGCCGCCGTTTTTCGCGGAAAACGTCAACGTTACCAGCAGCCTGCCGATGCGCTGCACCGCGCCGATCTGCCGCATCATCCGGTCGCCTCTGCGCCGGAAAGCGCTAAGCTCAATGGTTAGCCCTCTTCTGTCACCCTGTCTGAAACGCATCGAGGAATGTTTGCATGAAACTACGAACACTGGGCCGTACCGGTCAGCGCGTCTCTGAAGTTGGTTTTGGCGCATGGGCCATTGGCGGCACCTGGGGAGAAGTGAGCCTGGAGGATGCCAGAGCGGCCCTGAACGCCGCGCTGGATGCGGGTATAACTTTTATCGACACCGCCGATGTCTATGGCGATGGCCGTTCCGAAAAAATCATTGCTGAGGTGCTGAATGCGCGCGGCGGCGAACGCCCGTTTGTGGCCACCAAGCTCGGCCGTCGCCTCTCGCCCCACGTCGCCCAGGGCTATACGGCAGAGAACCTCAACGCCTTTATCGACCGCTCACGGGAGAATCTGCAGACCGACACCCTGGATCTGGTGCAGCTGCACTGCCCGCCAACGGAGGTTTACTACAACCCGGACGTGTTCGCGATAATGGATGAGATGGTGGCCGCCGGGAAGATCCGTCACTACGGCGTCTCCGTTGAGAAGGTTGAGGAAGGTCTGAAGGCGCTGGCATTTCCCAACGTCTCGTCGATTCAGCTGATCTACAACATTTTCCGCCAGCGTCCGGCGGAACTGCTGCTGCGCGAAGCGAAACGACGCGAGGTGGCGATTATCGCCCGTGTGCCGCTGGCCTCTGGCCTGCTGACCGGCAAGATGCGCGCCGACAGCGTGTTTGCGGCGGACGATCACCGCAGCTTTAACCGTGACGGTGAAGCGTTCGATAAAGGCGAAACCTTCTCAGGCGTGCCGTACGACGTGGCTCTGGCCGCGGTCGAGGAGATCCGCCGGCTGGTGCCAGGTGACATCACGATGGCGATGTTTGCGCTGCGCTGGATCCTGATGAACGAGGAGGTCAGCGTGGTGATCCCTGGCGCGAAAAACCGTGAGCAGGCGGAAGCCAACGCCCGCGCCAGTGACGTTGAGGCACTCTCTGCGGAGACAATGACCGCGCTGAAGCAGATCTATCAGGAGAAAATTGCACCGCATGTGCATCAGCGCTGGTAGCGCGGCTTACAACGCCTGGGCGCAGGCCCAGGCGGAACTCCAGGCCCACTGGAAGTTATAGCCGCCCAGCCAGCCGGTGACATCGGCAACTTCACCGATAAAGTAGAGTCCCGGCACCCCGCGCGCTTCCATCGTTTTCGAGGAGAGCTGGGTGGTATCCACACCGCCGAGCGTCACCTCCGCCGTGCGGTAACCCTCGGTGCCATTGGGCTGGATACGCCAGGCGTGCAGCGCCTGCGCCAGTTCGCTCTGCTGCCTGCTGTTGAGCTGCTTCAGAGTGACATCCGGCACCATCTTCATTCCCTGCAGCACGTCCACCAGCCGCTTCGGCAGGATCTTCGCCAGGCTGTTTTTCAGGCTCAGGTTCGGGTGCGCGTTGCGCTGGGCCGTCAGAAACGCCTCCAGCGGCGTAGCGGGCGACAGATCGATCGTAACGAATTCACCCGGCAGCCAGTAGCTGGAGATCTGCAACACCGCCGGGCCGGAGAGGCCGCGGTGGGTGAACAGCATCGCCTCTTTAAAGCGGGTGCCATCCTGCGCGTCGATCGTGGTGTCCAGCGCGACGCCTGACAGCGTCTGTAACTGCTCCAGCAGCGGCTTATGCAGGGTAAAAGGCACCAGCGCCGCCCGCGTCGGATAGACGTTCAGGCCGAACTGATCCGCGATTCTGTAGCCAAACGGCGAGGCGCCCAGGCCCGGCATCGACAGGCCGCCGCTGGCGATCACCAGCTTCTGCGCCTGAACCGTGCTGCCATTGAGTTGCAGCGTATAGCCGCTGTCGTCGCGCGCCACGCTGAGCACCTCGCTGCGCAGCCGCAGCGTCACGTTCCCTTTGTCGCATTCGGCCAGCAGCAGATCAACGATCTGCTGAGCCGAGTCGTCGCAGAAGAGCTGACCCAGGGTTTTCTCGTGCCAGGCAATCCCGTGGCGATTCACCAGATCGATAAAATCCCACTGGGTGTAACGCGCCAGCGCGGATTTACAGAAGTGGGGATTGTGCGACAGATAGGCCGCCGGTTCGGTGTAGAGATTGGTAAAATTGCAGCGGCCACCGCCCGACATCAGAATCTTACGACCCGGCTTTTTGCCGTTATCCAGCAGTAATACGCGGCGTCCGCGCTGCCCGGCCTGAGCGGCACAGAACAGCCCTGCGGCACCGGCACCAATGATGATAACGTCAAACTGTTCCACTGCGGTTCACTCATTTTACGGGAAAGGCGCAGATTGTAGTGATCTGCTCACGGAGACGCCAGCGTCAAAAAATTGCCGTAAATGTGTCATATTGTATCTGACTGATATCTGACCCTTTTTCACCCACCGGGCTGTCACTCTTACGACGAAAGGTCAAATTAGAACTATATTTTGCTTTCCCATACCGCACGTTGTCGCGGATAATGCGCCGCGTTCATGTCCTCCAAAAATGGCGTAACGTTTATGCTACATCTGTTTGCTGGTCTAGACCTCAGTACTAGCCTGTTATTGGTTCTTGCCCTGCTGTTTGTATTGTTTTACGAAGCAATCAACGGTTTTCACGACACGGCCAACGCAGTTGCGACGGTCATCTATACCCGTGCCATGCGGGCCCAGCTTGCTGTGGTCATGGCCGGTGTCTTCAACTTCCTTGGCGTGCTGCTCGGTGGATTGAGTGTCGCTTACGCTATCGTTCATATGCTTCCCACCGATCTGTTGCTGAATGTTGGATCGGCGCACGGTCTCGCCATGGTGTTCTCCATGCTGCTGGCGGCGATTATCTGGAACCTCGGCACCTGGTATCTCGGGCTGCCTGCCTCCAGCTCCCATACGCTGATTGGTGCCATCATCGGTATCGGTCTGACCAATGCTCTGATGAGCGGAACGTCGGTCGTTGATGCGCTCAACATCCCGAAAGTGCTGAATATCTTCCTCTCGCTGATCCTGTCGCCAATTGTCGGCCTGGTGCTGGCAGGGGGGCTGATCTTTATTCTGCGCCGCTACTGGAGCAGCACCAAGAAGCGGGCGCGCATCCACATGACGCCTGCGGACCGCGAGAAGATCGACGGCAAGAAAAAGCCGCCGTTCTGGACCCGTATCGCCCTGATTGTTTCGGCAATCGGCGTGAGCTACTCGCACGGTGCGAACGACGGTCAGAAAGGCATTGGCCTGATCATGCTGGTCCTGATCGGTGTGGCACCTGCCGGGTTCGTGGTCAACATGAACGCCTCCGGCTATGACATCACGCGTACCCGCGATGCGGTCAACCACCTTGAGCAGTACTATCAGCAGCATAACGCGTCGCTGACGCACATCATCCAGATGGCACCGCCTAAGCTGCCAACGCCGGAAGAAGTGCCTGCGGCCAGCCCGAAAGAGTTCCATTGTGACAGCGCGCGCGCACTGCAGGCGGTACAGGGTGCACAGGTGCTGCTGAACAATCTGCAAAGCTACGATCAGCTGACCGTAGACCAGCGCGGTCATATGCGTCGCCTGCTGCTGTGTATCTCTGATACCGCAGACAAAGCGGCCCGTCTGCCGGAAACCTCAGCGGATGACAAGCGCTTCCTCAATAAACTGAAAAGCGACCTGCTGGGCACGATCGAGTATGCGCCGATCTGGATTATTGTGGCCGTCGCGCTGGCGCTGGGCACCGGTACGATGATTGGCTGGCGTCGTGTTGCCACCACCATCGGTGAGAAGATTGGTAAAAAGGGCATGACCTATGCGCAGGGTATGTCAGCGCAGGTTACCGCCGCGCTGTCGATTGGCATCGCCAGCTACACCGGGATGCCTGTTTCCACCACGCACATCCTCTCCTCGTCGGTAGCCGGTACAATGCTGGTCGACGGCGGCGGATTGCAGAGCCGGACCATCAAGAATATCGCCATGGCCTGGGTCTTCACCCTGCCGGTCTGTATTCTGCTTTCCGGTTCGCTCTACTGGATTGCCCTGAAACTGGTGTAATCTCCGCGAAAAAGGGCGACTCAGGTCGCCCTTTTTAATGCCAGATCGCCAGCCCCACCAGACTGATCACCACCAGCCCGCACAGCGCGCTGGTCAGAATGAACTGCCCCCGCACCCGCTCACAGCGCCGGATGAACTCATCGTCATGGTGGTCAAGGTAACGCTTTGCCCAGATATAGGTTACCAGCCGCACCTGTTTGCTCGGCTGGCCGTGAGAAGTGAAAAAGCCCGCACCATCGACATACTGATACAGCAGCGGATCACAGCCCCGCAGCACCGCCAGCAGCGCGCGCAGTGATGAGAAATAGCGCGCCATATTTACGATACACACCACACAAAGAGCCCAGAAAAGCGCAACAGTGCTGATCATCTTCTCCCCCTCCCGGCCGGAATCGCAGCCGCAGCCCCCGCATCATGCACTGAGCCCGCCTGCCGATATAACCCGCCACTGAATCACCGGACTGCAAAAGTTTTTCGACCCCCTGAGCGGCCGCGAATCGGACCGCCTTTTTTCAGTGTAGGAGAAATCTTTACATTTTTTCCAACGATGATTTTCGTTCAGCGCGAGTAAATTCTGAACAGCCTTGATCTGCTGCACAAGCCAGGCGGCAACGGCAGCATTTGCGGTGAGAGAAGGCTATACTCAGGGGATAACAACATCATCACCTGCAACGCAGGTAGACACTTTGGTGGCGCTCATCGCCCGCTCGCGCAAGGGATTTCGCTAAGCTGTGACGCGGCAGGAACACCGGATGCCATCCTTAATCTCGTGAAAGGAGTTTTATCATGGCTTATAAACACATCCTGATTGCAGTAGACCTTTCCCCGGAAAGTCAGTTGCTGGTGGATAAGGCCGTCTCGCTGGCGCGTCCGTACGATGCCAGAATTTCCCTGATTCACGTTGATGTGAATTACTCTGACCTCTACACCGGCCTGATCGATGTCAATCTGGGGGATATGCAGAAGCGCATTTCCGAAGAGACGCATACCGCGCTGAAAGGGTTGTCGGACGCAGCAGGCTATCCCATCAGTGAGACGCTGAGCGGCAGCGGCGACCTGGGCCAGGTGCTGGTGGATGCGATTAAGAAATATGATGTTGATCTGGTCGTGTGTGGTCATCATCAGGATTTCTGGAGCAAACTGATGTCCTCTGCCCGCCAGCTGATCAATACCGTGCACATCGACATGCTGATTGTGCCGCTACGCGATGAAGATGACGCGTGATCCCGCTTCCGAAAGCCGGCGCCCGCCGGCTTTTTTTATGCCTGGACACCCTGCCCCTGCCGGGCTGATTCCTGACAGCAAAACGTAACTTATCAAAGTATTACGATAGGCAAAGATCACCGCATTCGTTATCTTTCGCTGGCTTGCCTGTTATTTGCACGGGCGAGCACCGCACAAGAGTTCCTTTATCTGATTCAGAGAAACAAATAAGGATGTTAACGATGAGAGAAATTAACCTGGCAGAAAAAACGGCGGTCAGCGGAGCAGGTGTCACCAATCTGATAGCTTTCGTGCACCTGACTAAAGAGCAACTGACGGAATTAAGAAAATGGGCTCTCCCATTCCAGCCTGAACACATCGATCCAAACCTGCCGGCCCTTCGTCCACCTGTGGGGTATTTGCCCCATGGGATTGTGGCCTACCGGTCAAAATAAGCGGCTCGCCGGGCACGGGCATAACGATTATGCCGCAGTCACACGCAGTGCCTTTTAAAAAAAATGGCTGAAACTATTCAGCCATTTTTTTATTTCACCGGTCGTCGGTTAAAACGTGCATGACCCGTCCGGCAAGGAAACGTGTCCGATAAACCGGTCAGGCTGCCTGGCGGACGACACCCCTGTCACGACCCGGATTGCGCCGCGCCTGTCAGAGGAGGATAGATATCGAAGCGATGACTTTTGGTGACCACCGCCGCCTGCGTCTCCACGCCTGCCAGCGGCGGCGCGTAGTCTGGCCGTTTAACCACAATGCGCTTCTTGGCCAGCCGGCGGGCCGGTTCCAGTAACGCATCCGCGTCTTCATCGGGGCCAACCAGCGACTGGAATACCCGCATCTCCTTTTTCACTAACGCACTTTTCTGGCGATGGGGATACATCGGGTCAAGATAGACCACATCGGGCTGCGGCGTGATCTCGCCCAGCGCCTGTGCGCTGGCGGCATGAATCAGCGTCAGCCGTTCGCGCAGCCAGGGCCCGATTTCGGCATCCTGATAACCGCGCTGCAGGCCATCTTCCAGCAGTGCAGCCACCACCGGATGACGTTCCAGCATCCGCACCCGGCAACCCAGCGCCGCCAGCACAAACGCATCCCGCCCCAGACCGGCCGTGGCATCAACCACATCCGGCAGGTAGCTGCCTTTGATGCCGACCGCTTTCGCCACGGCTTCACCGCGACCGCCACCAAAGCGGCGGCGATGCGCCATCGCCCCGGTGACGAAATCGACAAAAATGCCGCCCAGCCGGGGCTCATCACGCTTGCGCAGCTCCAGATGCGTGGCCGTCTGCACCAGGGCCAGCGGCGCGGCGTCATCGTGCTCCAGCCGCCAGCGCTGCGCTAAATGTGATAAGGCGCCGTTTCCGGCGCCCGATTCATCAAGTAAACAGATTTTCACGAACCGACTTATCCCTGAATGCCGTAATGTTCCAGCATCGCATCGAGCTGCGGCTCACGCCCACGGAAACGTTTGAACAGCTCCATCGGCTCTTCAGATCCCCCGCGTGTCAGGATGTTATCCAGGAACGACTGACCGGTTTCACGGTTGAAGATGCCCTCTTCTTCGAAGCGGGAATAGGCGTCTGCCGCCAGCACATCGGCCCACAGATAGCTGTAGTAACCGGCAGCATAGCCACCCGCGAAGATATGGCTGAAGGCGTGCGGGAAGCGGCCCCACTCCGGGCTCGGAACGACCGCCACGCGGCTTTTCACTTCACGCAGGGTTTCCAGAATCTGCGCGCCTTTCTCCGGGTTAAACTCGGTATGCAGACGGAAGTCGAACAGACCAAACTCAAGCTGACGCAGGATAAACAGCGCCGCCTGGTAGTTTTTAGCCGCCAGCATTTTATCCAGCAGCGCTTTCGGCAGCGGCTCGCCGGTTTCATAGTGACCGGAGATAAAGGCCAGCGCGTCAGGTTCCCAGCACCAGTTTTCCATGAACTGACTTGGCAGTTCGACCGCATCCCACGGCACCCCGTTGATGCCGGATACGCCCGGCGCTTCGATACGGGTCAGCATGTGGTGCAGGCCGTGTCCAAACTCATGGAACAGGGTAATCACTTCGTCATGCGTGAACAGCGCCGGTTTGCCTTTTACCGGGCGGTTAAAGTTACAGGTCAGGTAGGCGACCGGCTTCTGCAGGCTGCCATCGGCCTTCCGCATCTGGCCGACGCAGTCATCCATCCAGGCTCCGCCGCGCTTGTGCTCACGGGCGTAGAGGTCGAGGTAGAAGCTGCCGCGCAGTTCACCGGTTTCATCGAACAGATCGAAGAACTTCACGTCAGGGTGATAAACCTCGACGTCGGTGCGCTGCTTCGCCGTGATGCCGTAAATGCGTTTGACCACTTCAAACAGACCGGCGACGGCCCGCTCTTCCGGGAAGTAAGGACGCAGCTGCTCATCGCTGATGGTGTAGAGATGCTGCTTCTGCTTTTCGCCGTAATAGGTGAGATCCCACGGATTGAGCTGCGTTACGCCGTGCTCTTTCTGGGCGAAGGCGCGCAGCTGCTCGAGCTCTTTTTCGCCCTGCGGACGGGCGCGTTCCGCCAGGTCATTGAGGAAATCGATCACCTGAGACGGGCTCTGCGCCATTTTGGTCGCCAGCGATTTATCGGCGTAGGAGTCAAAGCCCAGCAATTGTGCCAGTTCGTGACGCAGCGCCAGCTCTTCCGCCATGACAGGGCCGTTATCCCACTTACCGGCGTTCGGTCCCTGATCGGAGGCGCGTGTTGCGTAGGCGCGATACATCTCTTCACGCAGCGCGGCGTTGTCGCAGTACGTCATGACCGGCAGATAGCTTGGGATATCCAGCGTCAGCAGCCAGCCTTCCTGCTCTTTGGCTTCGGCCTGGGCTTTCGCCGCGGCCAGCGCGCTTTCCGGCATCCCCGCCAGTTCGCTTTCGTCGGTGATCAGCTTGCTCCAGCCCATTGTGGCATCCAGCACGTTGTTGCTGTAGGCCGATCCCAGTTCAGAGAGGCGCGCGGCGATCTCGCCATAGCGCTGCTGCTTCTCTTTGGGCAGACCGATACCGGAAAGTTCGAAATCACGCAGGGCGTTATCGACCGCCTTCTTCTGCGCCAGATCCAGCGCAGCATACTCGTCGCTCGCTTTCAGGCTGCGATAGGCCTGATAGAGGCCCTCATGCTGACCAACCCAGGTGCTGTATTCAGAGAGCAGCGGCAGCGTCTGCTCATAGGCTTCGCGCAGCTCCGGGCTGTTTTTCACGGAGTTAAGGTGGCTGACCGGGGAGAAGATGCGGCTCAGGCGATCGTCGGTTTCCGCCAGCGGCTGAACCAGGTTATCCCAGGTGTAGGGCGCGCCCTGCGCCACGACTTTTTCAACTTCTGCGCGACACTGGCTGAGTACTTCCGTCACGGCAGGCACCACATGTTCAGGCTGGATGGCAGAAAAAGGGGGAAGCGTAAAAGATGTCAGTAGCGGATTGGTCATAGCGCAGTCCTTTATGGATGTATGGGGCGCAGCGGGTCGCGCCACGCAATCTAAGTAACATGCGGCTTAGTGTAGCGAAAATCAATGGCAGCCAGAGAGAGGTGGGGAAGAAACGCGCCGATTTGTTCTCTCGCTTTCGACCCATCACCCCGTCATCCCTGATATAATCGCGGATTCTCATGCTTTTCCTGCGTCGGTTGCTGTGCGTCGTTCTGTGGGTAATACGTGAGGTAATAATTGGGATAAATTGATTTTCCATCAATTAAAACCTTATACATTCAACAGGATAAACAATGCTGAGTTATCGCCATAGCTTCCATGCCGGCAACCATGCCGACGTGCTGAAGCACACCGTTCTGAGCCTGATCATCACGGCGCTGAAAGAGAAAGAGAAACCGTTTTTCTACCTGGACACCCATGCCGGTGCCGGCCGCTACCAGCTCAGCGGCGAACACGCCGAACGTACCGGTGAATATCTGGAAGGGATTGCCCGCATCTGGCAGCAGCCCGACGCACCCGCACTGCTGCAGCCCTATTTTGACGCGATCGGCGCGCTGAATCGCGGCCCCGCGCTGCGTTACTATCCCGGCTCCCCGCTGATCGCCCGTCACCTGCTGCGTGAAGATGACAAACTGCAGCTCACCGAACTGCACTCCAGCGACTACCCGCTGCTGCGTAACGAATTCAGCAAAGACAACCGCGCCCGCGTCGATCGCGCCGACGGGTATCAGCAGTTGAAAGCGAAGCTGCCCCCGCTGTCGCGTCGCGGTCTGGTGCTGATCGACCCGCCGTATGAGATGAAAAGTGACTATCAGGCGGTCGTGAAAGGGATCCAGGAAGGCCACAAACGTTTCGGCACCGGCATCTTTGCGCTGTGGTATCCAGTGGTGTTACGCCAGCAGATCAAGCATATGCTGCGCGACCTGGAAGCGACCGGCATTCGCAATATTCTGCAGATCGAGCTGGCGACCCGCCCGGACAGCGATCAGCGCGGCATGACCGCCTCCGGCATGATTGTGATCAACCCGCCGTGGAAGCTGGCCGATCAGATGAATACCGTGCTGCCGTGGCTGCACAAAAAACTGGTTCCGGCAGGCACCGGTCACTTCGTGGTAAACCAGATCGTTCCTGAATAACGCCACGATGTGGATGCTGCTGGCGGCCGCACTGGCCGCTCTGCAACCCGCCCGGCGGCTGGCGCTGCTGCTGTCAGCCTTCGCCGTGCTGGCAGGGTTTTATCATCAGGTCCTGACGTGGCCGGTTCTGCCGCTGCTGGCCGGCACTGCCGCGCTGGTTGCGCTGCACCGCAATGACCCAGCCCGTTCCCGATATGCCCTGCTGCGCGAAGCGCTGCTGCTGCTGATCGCGCTGGGGCTGCTGCTCCATCTCTTTCCCGGCTTTCACAATCCTGTTCAGGTCGATGCGGTTAAGGTGGGTGCGCAGAGCCTGCCGTTCAGCTTCTCCTTTAATATCGATAAGGCGCTGATCCCCTTCGTGCTGATGGCCTGCCTGCCGACGCTGTTCCGCGCCCGGGCCTGCCCGCCGCGTTATCCGTGGATCGCGGCGCTGGCGCTCATCGCCGCCGTGCCGCTGCTGCTCTGCTGCGCCGTGCTGCTGGGCGGTCTGGCGTTTGAGCCGCACCTTCCATCGTGGCTGCCCGCCTTTATGCTGGCCAATCTGTTTTTTGTCTCGCTGGCCGAAGAGGCGCTATTTCGCGGCTATCTGCAACAGCGCCTCCGGGCGGCGCTGGGAGGCGTGCCCGCGCTCGCGATTAGCGCGCTGCTGTTCGGGCTGGCGCACATCACCGGCGGCGTACTGCTGGTCATTTTTGCCACCCTGGCGGGCCTGCTGTATGGCCTGGCGTGGCACTGGAGCGGCCGGTTATGGCTGGCGACCGCCCTGCACTTTACCCTTAACCTCACTCATCTGCTGTTCTTTACCTATCCGGCACTCCAGCACTAAACCGTGAAAACGGCCAGATCCGAAGCCAGCTCGGTGCAGGGAAAAATCGTCTGACACTCCGCCAGCAGGCGGCTCATGTCTCTGGCCAGATAGCGGGAGCTGAAATGGGTGGCGATCAGCCGTTTTGCCCCGGCGCGTTTAGCCAGATCGGCGGCCTGCAGGGTGGTGGAGTGGCCGCGTCCGTTGGCCTTTTCCACCATCGCCGCCTCCAGCGTGGTTTCATGCACCATCAGATCAACATCCGCCGCCAGATGCAGCGCGGCCTCGGTAGGGGCGGTGTCGCCAAAGATAGCCAGCTTTTTGCCAGGCGTCGCCGGCCCCAGATAGTCCGCGCCGTTGATCACCCGGCCATCCTCCAGCGTGACGCACTCGCCCTGTTTGAGCTGCTGAAACCACGGCCCGCGCGGCACCCCTTCGGCCTTAAGCCGCGCCGCATCCAGCAGGCCGGGTTTGTCATGCTGCTCAATGCGGTAGCCGTAGCACTCTACCGGATGGCTCAGCGGCCAGGCGCTGATGCGGAAGGCTCCGTCATCCAGCGTCCAGCCCGCCTCAATCTCGACGATCGTCAGCGGATAGTCGGTGTAAGAGCCGCTGATCGACAGCGCCGTCTCCACAAAGGTTTTTAACCCCTTTGGCCCGTAAACCGTCATCGGTGTGGTCAGCCCGGCCATCGACCGGCTGGTGAGCAGGCCCGGCAGCCCGAAAATATGATCGCCATGCAGATGGGTGATAAAAATTCTGTCCACTTTGCCCGGTTTCAGGCTGGAGCGCATAAACTGTAATTGTGTGCCCTCCCCGCAGTCGAACAGCCAGGTTTCACCGCTCTGCGCACGGGTAAAAGCAATGGATGTCACGTTACGTTGCAGGCTGGGAGCACCGCCGCCGGTGCCAAGAAAAGTGAGGTGCATGGTATGCTTCCCTGTCAGCGATGAAAAAACAGAACCCTATTACAATCATAGGCGCAAACTTTGCGTCATTTCGACCCGCAGCGTTACACTCAACCCCAATTTTTTATGCAACCGGATGGATACTTCAATGACCCGACATTTCGACTATCTCGCCATTGGCGGCGGCAGCGGCGGTATCGCCTCAATTAACCGTGCGGCTATGTATGGCCAGAAATGCGCCCTGATTGAAGCGAAAGAGCTGGGCGGCACCTGCGTGAACGTGGGTTGCGTGCCGAAAAAGATCATGTGGCACGCCGCGCAAATCGCCGAGGCTATCCATCTTTACGGCCCGGATTACGGCTTCGACACCACCGTGAACCGCTTCAACTGGGCCACGCTGGTGAAAAACCGCAGCGCCTATATCGATCGTATCCACAACTCCTATGACAACGTGCTGGGCAAAAACAAAGTCGAAGTAATCAAAGGCTTTGCCCGCTTCGTCGATGCGCACAGCGTGGAAGTTAACGGCGAGATCATCACCGCTAACCATATCCTGATCGCCACCGGCGGTCGTCCGGTTCACCCGTCGATTCCGGGTGCGGAATATGGTATCGATTCCGACGGTTTCTTCGAGCTGGATGCGCTGCCAGAACGCACAGCGGTAATCGGTGCAGGCTACATCGCGGTCGAGCTGGCGGGCGTGGTGAACGCGCTGGGCTCAGAAACCCACCTGTTCGTGCGTAAGCATGCGCCGCTGCGCAGCTTCGATTCGCTGCTCTCCGAAACGCTGGTCGAAGTAATGAACACCGACGGCCCGACGCTGCACACCGAAGCCGTGCCGGAATCGGTGACGAAGAATGAAGATGGCAGCCTGACGCTGCGGCTGGAAAACGGCAGCGAATACACCGTAGATTGCCTGGTCTGGGCGATCGGCCGTGAGCCGGCGACCGACAACCTCAACATTGACGCTGCGGGCGTGGCGCTGGACGACAAAGGCTATATCCGCGTCGATAAATTCCAGAACACCAATGTCTCCGGCGTCTATGCGGTGGGCGATAACACCGGTGCGGTTGAGCTGACGCCGGTCGCGGTGGCCGCAGGCCGTCGTCTCTCTGAGCGTCTGTTTAACAACAAGCCGGATGAGCATCTGGATTACAGCAATGTGCCGACCGTGGTCTTCAGCCATCCGCCGATTGGCACCGTCGGCCTGACCGAGCCGCAGGCGCGCGAACAGTATGGCGACGATCAGGTCAAAATCTACAAATCGTCGTTTACCGCGATGTACAGCGCGGTAACTCAGCATCGTCAGCCGTGCCGCATGAAGCTGGTCTGCGTGGGTGCCGATGAGAAGATTGTCGGGATTCACGGTATCGGATTCGGCATGGATGAGATGCTGCAGGGCTTCGCCGTGGCGCTGAAGATGGGCGCGACCAAGAAAGACTTCGACAACACCGTGGCGATCCACCCGACCGCCGCGGAAGAGTTTGTGACCATGCGCTAAGCCGCACAGGCTTCAGCAACAGAACAGGCGGCCCCGGCCGCCTGTTTTTTTATCTCTCCACTGGCCGTCAGACCGTGCAGCCCTGCACTACGCCGGGGCAACTCAGCCGACCCGATCCAGCCAGCGGACATACGCCTGATCCCATAACGCCGCGGGCGTTCCCGCCTTGCCCAGACCAAATCCATGCCCGCCTTTGCTGATCTGAATCAGCTCAACCGGCACGCGATTGCGGCGACAGGTGTCGCGCATCAGCTCGGTATTAAAGGGATTGGAGGTGTGATCGTCCTCGGCCTGCGCCAGAAACGTCGGCGGATAGTGCCGGGTCACAAAGTTCTGTACCGACCAGTTCGCCTCATCCTGCGGCGTGGCATTTTTGCCGACCATCATCAGATGGGTGTTGGTGTGCTGATAAGGCGCTTCCAGGGTAATCACCGGATAGATCAGCCCCACGCTGTCGACGCCGGGCACCACCTCATCCAGCGAATCGATGGCGGGATAGGATTGAAAGTCCGGCCGCGCCGCCGCCAGCCCCAGCAGATGCCCGCCTGCCGAGAAGCCCAGCACATGCACCCTGCGTTCGAAAGATCGCACCAGCCGGATGGCGCGCTGCGCATCCTGCAGCGGTGCCAGCCGGCCCGCCTGCCACTTCTCATGCGGCAGCCGGTAGCTGAGCACATAGGCGGTGTAGCCACTGGCGTTGAGCCAGCGCGCCACCGGCCAGGCTTCGCGTGCCATGCCGATCCAGCGATAGCCGCCGCCAGCGGCAATGAGCACCGCCTCGCCATTGGGATTCTCGGGCTTAAAACGCTGAATCGCCGGGCTGACGATATTCGACCATGAACCGGTACTGTTAATCCGCAGCTGACCCGATGGGCCGCCGCCGCCGGGCGGATCGTCCGGCCAGAGGGGAATAATGTCATCGCGGGCAAATAATTTGCCGGTGGTCATGGAGAGCCCAAGCGCTCCCGTGCCGAGAATAAAGCGTCGACGCGTAATCATAATGCCTGTTAAGTGATGCCAGAGTAATAAGCCAGCCGTTGCGGCGGACTGAAGGAGAATCAACAGATGCAAGGCGGATGCCATGGCTGGCGATTATGTACGCAATGTCCCCTGAAAAGCCATAAAAAAACGCGCCCGGCAGGCGCGTTTTTCTCTGATGCAGCGCGGTTAATCTTCCTGCTGGAACTGCGCCATGACCGCCTGTTCACACTGCTGTTCATTGACGCGCAGCTTGGCGCGCTCATCGTCACCCAGCTGCAGCCAGGCGCTGGCGACTTCACGCGCCGACTCTTCATCAAATTCGGGCTGATTCATCGCCGACGGCGACTGGCTGCTCGCTACAGCCGACTTCATCTGTTCGACATAGTGATCCGCCGTCGCGACCTTTTTTTCGCCGCTGACGATGTGGCACAACTGGCTGGCATAGACATTCTGTTCTGTGTCAGCGTCGTCCGCCGCCAGCGCACTGCCGGACGCGAGGATGCTCAGCAGCACTATCTGAGTCACTTTCATTTTTTAACTCCTGTTCTTGCGGGTTAAACCTTGCGCTGAAGGGCTTCAATGCGTTTCTGACGCCAGTTCAGCAGCGACGTCACGGTGGTGCCGTGGATCACCACGCTGCAGACCACCAGTGTTAACGCCATGTTCGTCATGATTTCCATCTGCGGGCCTTCCATGCCGTGCGTCCAGGCGTAGGCGATGTAGTTCAGGCTGCCTATCCCCCGGATGCCCAGCCAGCCGATCAGCAGGCGCTGCCCCAGCGGCAGCCCGGCGCGCAGCGTCACCAGCCAGACAGCCAGCGGCCGCACCACGATGAACAGCGCCAGCCCGAGCAGCACGCCGTAGAGATTCCAGTGCTGCGCCAGCGTCACGCCCAGCACCACCATCATGCCAGCCGCCAGCAGACGTTCAATAGTATCGCCAAAAGAGAGGGCGTCGCCTACCACAAACCCAATCGATTTCACCATATTGCTGTCGCCCTGATGCGCCAGCCGCTTGTTGGGATTGACCAGCGCCTCAGAGGGGAGCACCCGCTCGTCGTCGGAGAGATCGTCGGGCTGATGACGCCGGAAAACGCCCAGCTCCGCCCGGCGCAGCCCCAGCCCGGCGGCAAAGGCGGCCAGGAAGCCGGAGGCACCCAGCCACTCCACCAGCGAATAGCTCAGCGCGATCAGCGCCAGCGCCAGAAAATCGTTGGGGGCGACATCGCCATTGGCATTGCGCAGACGGGTCGCCAGCACGCCAATCAACTGCCCCAGCACAAACCCGATGATCAGCCCGCCGCCAATCGCCCAGATCACCTCGACCGCGCCCCAGTGCGCCAGCATCGCGCCGCTCAGGCTCTCGCCATTGAACAGCAGCAGCGCCAGCATCAGCAGCGGCAGCGCGGAGCCATCATTCATGCCCGCTTCGCTGGAGATCGCCACCCGCAGCGAATCATCATCCTGCGCATCATTCACCGAGATTAAGCTCGCCAGCACCGGATCGGTGGGCGCGACGATCGCTCCAAATGCCAGCGCAATCGGCCACGCTAATCCCACCACGTAGTGCGCCAGCAGGGTCATCGCCGCCACCGTCAGCAACATGGCGGGAAATGCCAGCTTCAGTCCGGTGTGCCAGCAGTGATTCTGCAGCGGCAGGCGCAGCTTAAGGCCGGTGATAAACAGCGAGGCGGCCATGGTGATCTCGGTGATGTGCGCCACGGCTTCAGAGTGGGTAACGATATCGATATGGATAAGGTCGAAGCCCCACGGCCCGCAGAGTATCCCGGCGATAAGAAACAGGCCAAATGAGGTCACGGGTCCCCGGTGAATCCATCCGGAAGCCAGTGACATCAGCAGCAGAAGGCCGCCCGTCGCTGCTGTCCAGGCTAAAAAGTTCATAACACTCCAGATTATTTCGGGTTTATGAATAAGCCTGGCACATTTTTTGACGGGCGAGACGATCAGTTTTTCAGGTGACGACTGGCGAAACGCACCGCCAGACTGGCGGCCCCGGCCAGGGTCGCGAGCGCCACCACCCCATTCCAGCCCCAGTGCGCCAGCGCCAGACTCCCGAGCGCGGCACCGCTGGCCATCCCGATAAACACCACGGTAAACAGCAGCGCGTTGAGGCGGCTGCGAGCCTCAGGCGCCAGACCATAGACCAGCGTCTGATGCGCCACCAGCGTGGCCTGCACGCCTAAATCGAAGCCGATGGCCGACAGGACGATCAGCCCCAGCTGCGCCGGTACCGGCAGCAGCGGCAGCAGAAACATCAGCGCAAAGGAGAGCGTTACCAGCCCTGCGCCCACCAGCGTCACCCGCGCCGGGCCGATGCGGTCAGCGAAACTGCCCGCCAGCGGTGCCGCCATTGCGCCCGCCGCGCCCGCCAGGCCAAAGGCTCCGGCGATGGCACTGTCGAGATGAAAACGGTCGCTGAGCATCAGCGCCAGCGTCGACCAGAATGCGCTGAAGGCGACGGAGAGCAGCCCCTGCGCCAGCGCGGCCCGGCGCAGCGTCTGGTGGTGACGCCAGAGATGCACCAGCGACAGCAGCAGACGCGGATAGCTCACCTGGGTGCCCGGCGCGAAGCGTGGCAGAACCCGCCGCAGCGTCAGCGTGATCAGCAGCACCGACAGCGCGGCGATCATATAGAGGGTGCGCCAGCCGAAATACTCCGCCACCACGCCGCTGACGACCCGCGACAGCAGGATCCCCACCAGCAGCCCGGTCATCACCGTGCCGACTGTTTTCCCCCGGCTGCGTTCCGGTGCCAGCGCCGCCGAGGCGGGCACGATATCCTGTGCCACGGTGGCGGTCAGGCCGGTCACGAAGCTGGCGATCAGCAGCGCGCTGAGTCCGCCGGAAAAGCCGCACAGCAGCAGCGCCGCCACCAGCAGCAACCCCTTGATGAAGATGATGGTGCGCCGGTCATGGCGATCGCCCAGCGGGGCCAGCAGCAGAATACCCAGCGCATAGCCCGCCTGGGTCAGCATCGGCACCATGCCAACCGCGCCGATCCCCGCATTAAACTGCCGGCTGATGATCTCCAGCATCGGCTGGCTGTAGTAGATCGACGCGACGCTGAGTCCGGCCCCGGCGGCCAGGGTAAACACCAGCGGCGTGGCGAGCGGTTCATTGTGGGAGTGGGTCTGGATTGCTGACATGGTTCTGTTCCTCGCGATTTTCAGCCGCCATTAGAGCGCATCGCGTTTATACGCGGTAGACTGACATCAGGCAAAACCGTTATGCGTGGAGCGTATGAACAACCCGAACAGCAGCGATCGCATCGATCTGATGCAGACCTTTATCCGCATCGTCGAGAGCGGCAGCTTATCCGCCGCCGCCGCCCAGCTCGGCACCACGCAACCCACCGTCAGTCGTCGCCTGCAGTCCCTGGAGCAGCGGCTCGGCCTGAAGCTGATCCTGCGCACCACACATGCCCTGAAGCTCACCGACGATGGCGAGCGCTGCTACGCACAGGCGCGGGAGCTGCTGGCGACCTGGCATGCGCTGGAGGATGCGCTGACCGGTGCCAGTGCCGACCCGGTCGGGACGCTGCGGGTGCGCGCCCCACACGCCTTTGGTCAGGATCAGCTGATCGCCCCGCTGGTGGATTACCTGAATCGCTATCCCCGGCTCAATATTGAGTGGATGCTGAATGACCGGACGCCGGACTTTATCGCGGAAAACGTCGACTGCGCCATTCAGGTCGGCGCGCCAACCGATCCCTCCGTGGTGGCGATTCTGCTGGCCGAGGTGCCGCGCATCGTGGTGGCGGCTCCGTCGCTGCTGGCCCGGCACCCGCCAGTTGAAGCGGTCGGACAGCTGCGCGATCTGCCGTGGCTGGCCCTGACCAGTTTTTACCGTAATGAGGTGGCGCTGCAGAAAATCGATGACGGCCAGCCGGTGAACCTGCCGATTACGCCCCGCCTCGCCAGCGACAGCCTCTATGCGGTGCGCAAAGCGGCGCTGGCGGGGATGGGCGCGGCAATTGTCTCCTCCTGGGCGGTGCAGGAGGATCTGGCGGCGGGCAGCCTGGTGCAGCTGGTGCCCGCCTGGCAGGCTCCGGCGCTGCCGGTATGGCTGACCTACCCCTGGGCAAGTTACTACCCGGCCCGGCTGCAGCACTTTTTTTCCATGATCAAAGAGGTGATGCCGCAGCTGGCCGGCACGCGTCCGGCCTCGCCGCGCGCTCAGCCAGCGGGGTAATCAGAAAAACAGGGGGAACGCGGTTGAAACAGGTGCCCGCGTCAGCGGGCTACCGGAGGCGAGAGGTTACTTCTTATCGCTGCGCGACATCTTGTCCAGCCAGCCCATCACAAAGGCGGAGAGCACAAAGGTCAGGTGGATAATCACGTACCACATCAGCTTGCCGTTATCGACATTGCGCGCCTCCATAAACACCCGCAGCAGGTGAATCGAGGAGATCGCGACGATTGAGGCGGCCACTTTGTTCTTCAGCGAGCCGGAGTCCATCTTGCCCAGCCAGCTCAGCTTCTCTTTATCTTCGTCGATATCGAGCTTGGAGATGAAGTTCTCATAACCTGAGAGCATCACCATCACCAGCAGGCCGCCCACCAGCGTCATATCCACCAGCGACAGCAGCAACAGGATCAGATCGTTTTCCGCAATGCTGAAAATGTTGGGCAGCAGGTGAAAAATTTCCTGGAAAAATTTAATGGTCAGCGCCAGCAAACCCAGCGAAAGTCCAATGTAAACCGGAGCCAGCAACCAGCGCGATGCATACATCAGGTTTTCGGTAAAACGTTCCATACAATCCCACACGTAATCAGACAGGTCCGGGAGTATAACCGATTCACTGTGAAGTTATTTCAGCCCTTCTTCAGAAATTTCAGGCGCGGGCGGCAGGGGCAGCGAGAGGCGGAAAGCCGCGCCGCCTTCGGCCCGGTTCTCGGCCCAGATCTGCCCGCCGTGGCTCTCGATAATGGTCTTACAGATCGCCAGCCCCAGGCCCACGCCCGGCACCGCCGACTCTTTATCGCCGCGTGAAAACTTATCAAATATCCGGCTGAGATCCCCTTCCGCAATGCCCGGTCCGCCATCCCAGACCGAAATCTCCAGCCGGGTGGCGGCGCGCCAGGCGCGGATACCGCGCGGCGCGCAGTTACCGGCATACTTCAGGCTGTTCTCGATCAGATTGGTGAAGACGCGCTCCAGCAGCGTGCTGTCGCCTTTGATCAGCACAATGTCATCCGGCAGGTCGAGCTGAACCTCATGCCCTTTCAGCGACGGAGCCATGCTGCTCAGCGCGCCGCCGATCACCTCCTCCAGCGCCAGCCACTCCTCCCGCAGATTCAGCCCGCCCGACTGGATGCGGGCCATATCCAGCATATTGCTGACCAGCCGGATCGTGCTCAGCGTCTGTTCGCGGATCTGACTCGCCTGCGGCACATATTTTGAGTTGTCACCGGCAAGGTCGAGCATCAGCATCTCCGCCTGACCAAACAGCACGGTCAGCGGCGTGCGCAGGTCGTGTGACAGCGCCGACAGCAGGGCGTTACGCAGCTGCTCCCGCTCGGCCGCAAGTCGGGAGGCCGCCTCGCTGTGCGACAGCGCCATCCGCTCCAGGGCGTTGGCGATCAGCACCGTGAAGGTCTCCACCAGCCGCTGCTGCTCGGGGATCATCAGCTGCCGCAGGTTCTGCGGCTCCACCACCAGCAGGCCGCGGCAGTGTGCGCCGCTTTTCAGCGGCAGGATCTGATAAGGCACCGCCGGTAAGGTATCGGTGCCTGCACCCGCCGGCTGGCCTTTGCTGTAGCTCCATTTGGCAATTGCCCGATCCGGCTCGCTGGTCGGCAGTGCCTCGCCCACCGGCTGCAGCTCACCCTGCTCATCCGGCAGCAGCAGCAGGCAGCGCGCCTGCAGCGTGGCGTCGAGCACCCGCTGGCTGGTGGCGGCAATATCCTGCGGCGTTAACGCGCTGCCCAGCGATTTCGCCATCTCATAGAGCTGACGCGCCCGCTGCTCACGGTAGCGGGCGACTCGTGCCTGATAGCGCACGCCCGCCGTCAGATTACCGACGATCACCCCCACCGCCAGCATCACACCGAAGGTCACCAGATATTGCAGGTCGGAAACCGCCACCGTGCCGGTCGGCGCGACAAAGAAGAGGTCAAAGGCGACGATATTCATCACCGTGGCGATCACCGAGGGCCAGCGGCCATAGCGCAGCGCCACGATCACCACCGCCAGCAGATAGATCATCACACAGTTGGCGGGATCGAAGTTGATCAGGACGGATTGCCCGGCGGCGGTAACGACGATGCAGAGCACCAGTGCCATCATCACGCCGCGCAGCTGCACCCGCCATTTTTCGCTGGTGGCACGGCCATCCGGCAGCGGATGCGGCGCATCCTTAAGCGGCTCATCCAGCGCCACCACCAGCAGATCGAGATCCGGCCCCAGCTGGCCCAGCCGTTCGGCAAAACTGTCACGCCGCCAGCGCCGCAGCGGACGACGGCCGGTGACAATTTTGCCCAGGTTGTGCTCGCGGGCGTAGCCCAGCACCGCCTCCGCCTCATCCGGCTCCGAGAGCGTGGCGGTTTCCGCGCCCAGCTCCTGCGCCAGCTGCAGGGTGCGCAGGATAGCCCGTCGCCGGGCTTCCGGCAGCCGGTGCAGCCGGGGCGTTTCGACATAGACCGCGTGCCACTCGCTGCCGAGCCGGGCGGCCAGCCGGGCGGCGGTGCGCACCAGCTTTTCACTGCCGCTGTCGTCGCCAATGCAGAGCAGGATCGCGTCGCGGGTGTGCCAGACGCGATCCCGGCCCTGCTGGTCACGCCAGGCACGCATCTGATCGTCCACCCGATCGGCCGTGCGGCGCAGGGCCAGCTCACGCAGGGCGAACAGGTTGCCTTTGCGGAAGAAGTTTTCGATGGCGCGCTCCGCACGGTCGCCAATGTAGACCTTGCCCTCTTTCAGACGCTGACGCAGATCGTCGGGCGGCAGATCGACCAGCACCACCTCGTCGGCGCTGTCGAAGAAAGGATCGGGCACGGTTTCCCGCACCTGAATGCCGGTCACGCCGCCGACCACATCGTTGAGGCTTTCCAGATGCTGCACGTTCACGGTGGTCAGGACGTCGATGCCCGCCTCCAGCAGCTCCTCGATATCCTGCCAGCGCTTGGGATGACGCGATCCCTGAACGTTGGTGTGCGCCAGCTCATCCATCAGGATCACCGCCGGATGGCGGGCCAGCGCGGCATCCAGATCGAACTCCGCATGGCGTGAACGCCCGGTCGCACGACGCGGCAGCAGGGTTAACCCTGTCAGCAGCTGGGCGGTTTCCGGTCGCTCATGGGTCTCAACCACCCCGATCAGGACATCCAGCCCCTGCGCACGCAGCCGCTGCGCCTCCTGCAGCATGGCGTAGGTTTTGCCCACGCCCGCACAGGCACCAAAGTAGATTTTCAGCCGTCCGCGATGCGTTTCGCGGTTAGCCTGCAGCAGCGCGTCAGGATCGGGACGCTGGGGTTCGTGGTTCATAGCTTCCTTAACACCATTACAGTTCGTTGAGCGCCATATTCAGCTGCAACACGTTGACGGTCGGCGTCCCCAGGAAGGGCATCAGCGGACGGTGCGTCATCTTCTCAATCAGCGCCTCTACCTGTGGCAACGGCAACTGGCGGCTGGCGGCCACCCGCGGCGCCTGCCACAGGGCAGCCTGGGCCGAAATATCGGGATCCAGACCACTGGCAGAGGCGGTGACCAGCTCAACCGGCACCGCGGCAGACGCCTGCGGATTGGCGGCCCGCAGTGCCGCAACGCGCGCCGTCACGGCGTTGTCCAGCGCCGGGTTACTGGCGGCCAGATTGCTGCCCCCGGAGGAGAGCGGGTTATAGGGCTTATCGCTGGTGGCGGAAGGACGGCCCCAGAAATAGCCGGGCCGGGTAAAGTTCTGGCCAATCAGCGCTGATCCGCGTGCGGCGCCATCCTCTTCCAGCAGCGAGCCGCCGGACTGCGATGGAAACAGCCACTGCGCCAGTCCGGTGGTGAGGAAAGGATAAACCACGCCGGTAACCAGCGTAAGCAGCAACAGCAGTAAAACGGCCGGACGTAACTGACTCATTTTTCTCTCCTCAGGCCATGCCTGATAACACTAACAGCAGATCGATGGCTTTGATGCCGACGAACGGCACCAGCAGACCACCCAGACCGTAAATCAGCAGGTTGCGGCGCAGCAGGGCCGCCGCGCTGAGCGGGCGATAGCTGACGCCTTTCAGGGCCAGCGGGATCAGGAAAACAATCACCAGCGCGTTAAAGATCACCGCCGACAGAATGGCGCTGGCGGGCGAGTGCAGCTGCATCACGTTGAGCATGTTGAGCTGCGGATAGGTCGCCGCAAACGCCGCCGGAATAATGGCGAAATATTTCGCCACGTCATTGGCGATACTGAAGGTGGTCAGCGAACCGCGCGTCATCAGCATCTGTTTGCCGATGTGCACCACCTCCAGCAGCTTGGTCGGGTTCGAGTCGAGGTCAACCATGTTGCCCGCCTCTTTTGCCGCCTGCGTCCCGGAGTTCATCGCCACCGCCACATCCGCCTGCGCCAGGGCAGGCGCATCGTTGGTGCCGTCACCGGTCATCGCCACTAAGCGCCCTTCCGCCTGATACTGGCGAATCAGCGCCAGCTTCGCTTCCGGCGTCGCCTCCGAGAGGAAATCATCCACGCCCGCTTCTGCGGCAATCGCGGCGGCGGTCAGCGGGTTATCGCCGGTGATCATCACCGTTTTGATGCCCATTTTGCGCAGCTCGGCAAAACGCTCTTTGATGCCGCCCTTCACGATATCCTTCAGGGCCACCACGCCCAGCACGTTCGCGCCCTCGGCCACCACCAGCGGCGTTCCGCCGGTACGGGCGACCTCTTCCACCTGAGCGTTAACCTCCGCAGGGAAACGCCCCTGATTCGCTTCGATGTGGCGACGCACCGCATCCACCGCGCCCTTGCGGATCAGGCGATCCTGCACGTTAACGCCGCTCATGCGGGTCTGGGCGGAGAACGGAATAAAGCTGGCCCCCATGCTGCTGAGATCGCGCTCGCGCAGATTAAACTGCTGTTTCGCCAGCACCACGATGCTGCGCCCTTCCGGCGTCTCATCGGCCAGCGAGGCGAGCTGCGCGGCGTCGGCCAGCTGCTCTTCGCTGACGCCCGGTGCGGGCAGAAACTGCGTCGCCTGGCGGTTACCGAGCGTGATGGTGCCGGTTTTATCCAGCATCAGGACATCCACATCCCCTGCGGCTTCGACCGCACGGCCACTGGTGGCGATGACATTGGCCCCCAGCATCCGGCTCATGCCCGCCACGCCAATCGCCGACAGCAGCCCCCCGATGGTGGTCGGGATCAGGCAGACCAGCAGCGCCACCAGCACCGTTACGCTGACCGGCGTGCCGCCCCAGGCCGAGAATGGCCAGAGCGTCACGGTTGCCAGCAGGAACACAATGGTCAGTGAGACCAGCAGAATAGTCAGGGCGATCTCGTTCGGCGTTTTACGGCGTTTCGCGCCCTCGACCATCGCGATCATCCGGTCAAGGAAGGTTTCGCCCGGGTTGGCGCTACAGGTGATCACCAGCCAGTCGGAGAGGATACGGGTCCCGCCGGTGACAGAGGCGAAGTCCCCGCCCGATTCACGGATCACCGGCGCGGATTCCCCGGTAATGGCGCTCTCATCCACCGAGGCGCCGCCCTCCACGACTTCACCGTCGCAAGGGATGATGTCGCCCGCTTCCACCAGCACCGCGTCGCCTTTACGCAGCTGATCGGCGCCCACCTGCTGCCACTCAGCGCCATAGCGCGCCGCCGCAAGTTTTTTAGCAAAGCTGGTCTTTTTTACCCCTTTCAGGCTGCTGGCCTGGGCCTTACTGCGCCCTTCGGCCAGCGCCTCCGCCAGGTTGGCGAACAGCACGGTAAACCAGAGCCAGAGCGCGATCGCGCCGGTAAAGCTGGCGCTGCCGCCGACACGGCCAGCCAGCATCGCCAGCGCCAGCAGCGAGGTCAGAATGCTGCCGAGGTAGACCACAAACATCACCGGGTTACGAAACTGTACCCGCGGATCGAGCTTTTTCACCGCATCCCAGGCCGAGGTGCGCAGCAGGGCTGCGTCAAATAATGCCTGTTGTTGACGACTCATGAGGATTGTCCCTGAACAAGTTGCAGATGCTCAGCCACCGGGCCGAGGGCCAGAGCAGGAATAAAGGTCAGTGCACCCACCAGCAGAACGGTGCCGATCAGCAGCGCAATAAACAGCGGACCGTGCGTCGGCAGCGTGCCGTTACCCACCGGCTGCACTTTTTTCACCGCCATCGCCCCGGCAATCGCCATCACCGGAATGATGATGCCGAAACGGCCCAGCAGCATGCAGACGGCCAGTAACAGGTTCCAGAACGGGGTGTTGGCACTCAGTCCGGCAAAGGCGCTGCCGTTGTTATTGGCCGCCGAGGAGACCGCGTAGAGCACCTCGCTGAAGCCGTGAATGCCCGGGTTCGCCATGGCGCTGCGTCCGGCGTCCGTCATCATCGCCAGCGCAGTGCCGATCAGCACCAGCGCCGGGGTGACCAGAATCGCCAGCGCGGTCATCTTCATCTCCCACACATCCACTTTTTTACCCAGGAATTCCGGCGTACGGCCAATCATCAGCCCGGCGATAAACACCGCCAGCAGCACAAACAGCAGCATGCCGTAGAGGCCCGCGCCGACCCCGCCAAACACCACCTCGCCCAGCTGCATCAGCCACATCGGCACCATCCCGCCCAGCGCGGTAAAGGAGTCGTGCATGGCGTTCACCGCGCCGCAGGAGGCCGCCGTCGTAATCACCGCAAACAGGCTGCTGTTGAGGATGCCGAAGCGCGTCTCTTTGCCTTCCATGTTGGCGGCGCTGTCTGCGCCCATCTGCAGGAAGTGCGGATTGCCCTGCAGTTCGGCCCACATCACCACCGCCACGGCCGCGACAAACATCAGCGTCATCGCCCAGAGCAGCATGTGGCCCTGACGACGGTCACGCACGCTTTCGCCAAACGCGAAGCAGAGCGCCGCCGGGATCAGGAAGATACTGAGCATCTGCACCAGGTTAGTCAGCACAGTCGGGTTCTCAAACGGATGGGCAGAGTTGGCGTTGAAGAAGCCTCCTCCGTTGGTGCCCAGCATTTTGATCGCCTCCTGCGACGCCACCGGCCCCATCGACAGCGTCTGCTGCACCCCTTCCAGCGTGGTGAAGTTATGGTAGGGCGCAAAGTTCTGAATGCTGCCCTGGCTGACAAAGAACAGCGCCATCAGCAGGCTGATGGGCAGTAAGACGTAGAGCGTGATGCGCGTCAGGTCGCGCCAGGCGTTACCCAGCGAAGCCGAACTGCGATTCGCGAAGCCGCGGATCAGGGCAAACGCCACGGCGATACCGGTCGCGGCAGAGAGGAAGTTCTGCACCGTCAGGCCCACCATCTGACTGAAATAGCTCAGGGTGCTTTCGCCGCTGTAGGACTGCCAGTTGGTGTTGGTCACGAAGCTCACGGCGGTGTTCAGCGCCAGATGCCAGCTCAGGCCCGGCAGCTGCTGGGGATTCAGCGGCAGCGCGCCCTGCATCAGCAGGATAGCCAGCAGCAGCACGAAGCCCAGCGCATTGAACAGCAGGATCGCCAGCAGATAGTGCGGCCAGCGCATCTCCGACTGTTGTGCGCCCAGCAGTCGCCACAGCGGCGCTTCCAGACGGGCAAAGACCGGTTTGTCCGCCACCAGGGACGCCAGCCCCCGACCCAGCGGTTGCGCCAGCACCATCAGCAGCACCAGATAAAATGCGATGAGTAAAAAAGCATTGGCCGCCATCAGAAGGCCTCCGCATTTAACAGGGCATAGATCAGATAGCCCAGTAACAACACCACCAGCACGATGCCGGTTATTACGCCCACGCTCACAGGAACCTCCAGAGGTTTGGATTTATGGCTTAGCTTGCGCGGCGGCGTATAAAGAAGGGGTTAAAATGCAGCGGGCGGGCGTAAAAATAGTGTAAAAATGGCGAAAAATCAGGCGACTTCCAGCGCCCAGATACGATTCAGGTCGACGTTGCTCCAGAGCGTGCTGTCTTCTGCGCCCACAATGCTGTCGGTGCAGAAACTGTCACCCAGGTCGAGCTCCTCCGGTTTCACCTCACGCTGAGCGTGCAGCGACCAGAAGACATGCACACAGGGACGCATCAGCGACTTTTCACCCGCTTTCACCACCAGCGCCACCCGGCCGGAGGCCAGACGCACCAGTGAGCCCACCGGATAGATGCCGATGGTGCGGATAAAGGTGTGCAGCAGGCCCGGATCGAAGTGGCCGCGCCAGCTCAGCATCTGATGCATCGCCTCTGCCGGTGTCCAGCCGTTACGGTAGGCGCGGGTCGAGGTGACGGCATCATAGACGTCACACACTGCCGACATGCGCGCGTAAAGCGAAATCGCCTCGCCTTTCAGCCGGTGCGGATAGCCGCTGCCATCATACTTTTCGTGATGATGCAGGGCGATATCGATCAGATCGCTGTCGGCGTCGCACTCGATCAGGATCTGCGCGCCCACCACCGGATGCTGGCGCATTACCCGCAGCTCCTCTTCATCCAGCTTGCCGGCTTTATTCAGGATCGCCAGCGGCACGGCAGCTTTACCGACGTCATGCAGCAAACCGCCCATGCCAACCCGGCGCAGCGCGCGCTCCTCCAGACCCAGTTTTTTACCCAGCGCAATCATAAGACCGCAGACCGCCATCGAATGCAGATAGGTATAGTCATCATGATTTTTAAGCCGCGCCACGCTGAGCATGGCTGAGGGTTCACGCGTAATGGACCCGGCGATCTCATCCACCAGGTCCATCATGTAATCCAGCTTCAGGCTGTTGCCCAGCCGGGCCTCATTGAACATCGCCAGCACTTTGGGTTTGCCCTGCTGAAAGATCTGCTGTGCCTGATCCAGCTCCTGAAAAAATGGCGTCCGGGCGACGGGTTTCGTGGCATTCGGGATCGCGATCGGTGCCTGAACCGATCGATCGAGATCGATCCAGAGCTGACGGATCCCTTCATTGCGTAACTGGTCGATTTGTCGTGGATCCGCGATCAGCATCTGATTATGAATGCGCTGGTCCTTTATCCACCAGACTTCCAGCTTGTGGATAAACATACCCGGACGCAGTTCATCGATAGTAATCAGCTTTATCACGCTATCACTCCTTACTCTCTGCGGGTGGTAAGGTGATATCGGCAGCTGGACAAATTTTCTTCAGGCCGTTTTGTGCGAAGTGCGTGGCCGGTCATGTGGTCAGAGGAGCGCGCGGCTTTTTTGCCAGCCCCTGCAGAATTACTGATATTGACCCTTCTTTGATGTTTTTCCGCTTTTGCGATTTTTCATAAAACTAAGCAGGGAAATAAAATTCGTGGATCGCAACGATCCCGGTTATGCATGCTTTGATGATGGGGAAAACACGATTTTTACGGGGATGAAGGTTGATTCTTTCCGGTGGTTTGCGGCGACAGTGTGTTACATCCTCTTTGCTGTTTCCGGACTGCCCCTGTCTTAAATTCAGCGCAGGCAGCCGTACCCTGGCAGGCGCACCGGTTGTAAACAGACTCTGATTCGGAAAGCGTATTAACAATGCCACAGGTTTAATGCGGAGCGGCAGCGCCGCCGCTCCGTTTCTTACTGCTCGTGCAGCAGCTTCGCCATTATGATCACATCGCGTAACTGCCCATCGCGCAGGGCCGCCTGACGCATCACCCCTTCGCGCTCAAAGCCCAGCCGCTCGTAGAGCCGCAGCGCCCGGTCGTTGTCGTGAAACACCTCCAGCTCCATGCGGGTAATGCCCAGCCAGTTGCGGGCATAGTCGAGCGCGGTGCGGATCAGGCGCTCACCGACGCCGCGCCCGGCAAACTCGGGATGCACGCCCAGTCCGAAGCTGATGCAGTGGCGGGTGCGCGGCTTGTTATCGACAAACAGCGTCAGCTCACCGGCCAGCGAACCCTCGATCTCCGCAACGAAAGCGATAAACCCCTCGGCATCCATACGGGCGAATTTTTTCTCCCAGGTGGCTACGCTGGGAAACGGCAGTTGCAGCGTCCAGGGATAGACATCGGGATGACTGTATAGCCGTTGATAGGCCGCGGCGTCCTGCGGTTCCCGAGCCCGAATGGTGATTTCCATATTTTCTCCTTTTAGCTCAACAGGGTTCATGCACTAAGCTGTAGCTCTTTACCGGACGGAAAGAGTATCGCTATGTTGTATCGCCGTTTTGAGCGTTTTATCAATATTTTTCATGACGCGCCTACCGATTCGCCCCCTTCAACGGTCTGGTCGTTTTACTTCTACTATCTGCGGCAGGTCTGGCCAAGTTTTGCGGCCCTGCTGGTGGTGGGCCTGGCGTCAGCCCTGATCGAAGTGTCGCTGTTCAGCTATCTGAGCCGCATCATCGATATGGTCAATCACTCCACGCCCGCCACCCTGTTCCGGGATAACTGGCCGCTGCTGCTCTGGATGGCGGCGGTGGCGCTGATCCTGCGGCCGCTGTTTATTGGCCTGCATGACATGCTGGTTCATCAGAGCATCAGCCCCGGCATGACCAGCATGATCCGCTGGCAGCATCACAACTACGTGCTGCGCCAGAGCCTCAACTTCTTCCAGAGCGACTTTGCCGGGCGCATTGCGCAGCGCATTATGCAGACCGGCAATTCACTGCGCGACTCGGCGGTGCAGCTGGTCGACGCCATCTGGCATGTCCTGATCTACGCCGTCACCTCGCTGGTCCTCTTTGCCGGTGCCGACTGGCGGCTGATGATCCCGCTGATTCTGTGGATGGTCGCCTACAGCGCCTCGCTGCGCTTCTTTGTGCCGCGCGTCAAGGCGCGCTCGGTGGTCTCCTCAGAGGCCCGTTCGAAGCTGATGGGGACGATCGTGGATGGCTACACCAATATCGCCACCATCAAACTGTTTGCGCACAGCGATCTGGAACGTCAGTATGCCCGTCAGGCGATTCAGGAGCAGACCGATAAAACCCAGCACGCCAGCCGCATGGTCACCAGCATGGATCTGACGCTGTCGGCCCTGAACGGGCTGCTGATCGTCTCTACCTCCGGGCTGGCGCTCTGGCTGTGGAGCCAGTCGTTAATCAGTGTCGGTGCGATTGCGCTGGCGACCGGTCTGGTGATCCGCCTGGTCAACATGTCCGGCTGGATTATGTGGGTGGTCAACGGCATCTTCGAGAATATCGGCATGGTGCAGGATGGGCTGGAGACCATCGCGCAGCCGCTGAGCGTGCAGGATGCGCCGCAGGCGACGCAGCTTAAGGTGACGCGCGGCAATATCCGCTTTGAGGATGTGCGCTTCGATTATGGCGGCGGCCGTCAGGTGATCGACGGGTTTAACCTCGACATCAAGCCCGGCGAGAAGATCGGTCTGATCGGTCCGTCGGGCGCCGGGAAATCGACGCTGGTTAACCTGCTGCTGCGGCTCTATGACCTGAACAGCGGGCGGATTGTGATCGACGATCAGGACATCGCCTCCGTGACGCAGGAGAGCCTGCGCAGTCAGATTGGCATGGTCACCCAGGACACGTCGCTCCTGCACCGCTCCATCCGTGAAAATCTGCTCTACGGGCGTCCCGACGCCAGCGACGAGGCGCTGCAGCTGGCGATGAAACGCGCCCGCGCCGATGAGTTTATTCCGCTGCTCTCCGACGCGCAGGGCCGCACCGGGCTGGATGCACACGTCGGCGAACGCGGCGTGAAGCTCTCGGGTGGTCAGCGTCAGCGCGTGGCGATAGCCCGTGTGCTGCTGAAGGATGCGCCGGTTCTGATCATGGATGAAGCCACCTCAGCGCTCGACTCCGAGGTGGAAGCGGCCATTCAGGAGAGCCTGGAGTCGCTCATGCAGGGCAAAACCGTGATCGCCATTGCGCACCGCCTCTCCACCATCGCGAAGATGGATCGGCTGGTGGTGCTGGATAAAGGCGGTATTGCCGAGATGGGCAGCCATCACGAGCTGCTGGCGAAAAACGGCCTCTATGCCCGGCTCTGGCAGCATCAGACCGGAGGATTTGTCGGCGTCGATTAATCGCCGCGTCGATAGGGCAAGGCGTCGCGGGCTTCTTCCGCCCAGCCCCGCACGCCTTCCCGCTCCTGCACCAGAAAATCAGCGACGGCATCACGCAGGCCGGGATGCAGCAGATAGTGCCAGGAGTGGGTGATCTGCGGCTCAAAGCCGCGCACCAGCTTGTGTTCCCCCTGCGCACCCGCATCGAACCGCGTCAGCCCCTCCTCAATCGCCAGTTCCATTCCCTGATAGAAACAGGTTTCGAAGTGCAGCCGGTCAAACTCCGCCAGGCAGCCCCAGTAGCGACCGTAAAGCGTCTGACCGTCCCGCAGGTAAAAGGCCATCGCCGCCGGTTGCTGCTGTAAACGGGCGATCACCACCACGATATTCTGCGGCATCCGCTCCGCCAGCAGGCTGAAAAAGTCGCGCGTCAGATAGGGCCGCTGACCGCGCACCGCATAGGTGTTGGCGTAGCAGGTGTAGACAAAATCCCACTGTTCTTCGCGCAGCTGGTCACCGCGATAGCGGTCAAACACAAAACCGCTCTGCGCCACCTGTTCGCGCTCTTTTCGCAGCTGTTTGCGCTTGCGTGACATCAGCGTATCCAGGAAATCCTGAAAGTCGCGATAGCCGCGATTGTGCCAGTGATACTGACAACCGAGCCGTGACAGCCAGTCGGGCTGGCTGGCCAGCAGCCGATCAGCCTGTGCATCGGTGAAGTTGATATGCGCCCCGCTCAGGCCATGCTGCAGCAGGCTTGCCGGCAGAGCCGACAGCAGCTGCGCGGCGGCTGCGGGATCCCCCAGCAGGCGCGCGCCGCAGACCGGACTGAAGGGGATCGCCCCCAGCCATTTCGGATAGTAGCGGATACCGGCGCGCTGGCTGGCATCCGCCCAGGCGTGATCGAAGACATACTCACCCTGTGAATGGTATTTCTGGTAGCCCGGCAGCGCGGCGCGGGTCACGCCCTTTTCCTGCCACAGCAGATGATCGGGCTGCCAGCCTGACTCAGGCCGGACGCTGCCGCTCTGCTCTAAGGTAAGCAGAAAGGCGTGGCGCAAAAAGGGCTGGTCATCGGGCAACAGCGCATCCCACTCGGCGGCCGGGATGGCTGCCAGTGACGTCAGGTGAATCAGCGACATGAAATACTCCAGACAGCGTCGGGCAGAGCGTCAGTCAAGCAGGTTTTCCGCCCCGGCGAAAGGGTTAAGGCACACAAAGTGAAGGCTGCATCCCCTGCAGACAGCCTCTATACTGCGACTTTACCTTTGCAGGGCTTTGCCATGGATCGACTCGATTGTGACCGGATGTTTGTCACGGTGCTGGAAACCGGCAGCTTTTCGGCGGCGGCGCTTCGTCTCGGCACCAGCAGCAGTCAGGCCTCCAAGCTGGTTTCAAAGCTGGAGCAGCAGCTCGGTGTGCAGCTGTTCAAGCGCAGCACGCGCGCCCTGTCGCCGACCGATGTCGGCCGCAGCTACTATGAGCGGGTAAAACACCTGCTGGACGCCTTTGAGACGCTGGATGCCAGCGTGCGCGAAAGCGCCACCACCCCCACCGGCAGGCTGAAGATCAGCGCACCCGGCTCCTTCGGCACGGCGGTACTCTCTCAGGTGCTGGTCGCCTTTGCGCGACGCTATCCGCTGATTGAACTGGATGTCAGCTTTTCCGATCGGGCGGTCAACATCGTCGATGAGGGCTTCGATATGGCGATCCGGATCGGCAACCTCAGCGACAGCAGCCTGGTGGCCCGTAAGCTGGGCGAGGTGCATGTGCGCATCGCCGCCTCACCGGTCTACCTTGAGCAGTTCGGCACCCCGCAGCACTGGCGCGACATGGCGCAGCACCAGTGCGTTATCGACACCAATTTTCGCGATCCCTGGCACTGGCCGTTCAGCGGCGGCGAGGACAACCATGAGATCGTCACGGTGCCGGTCCGGGGCCGTCTGCGCTTCGCCAACACCGAAGCCTGCCTGCAGGCGGCGGTAGCGGGTCTGGGGATTGCGCGCCTGCCCGGCTTTATCGCGGCCCCTGCGCTGCAGCGCGGGGAGATTGTCCGCGTGCTGGAGAACTTCGATACCCCGCCGCTGGGCCTGTTTGCGGTCTATCCGCCCGCCCGCCATCTGGCCCATCGGGCGCGCCTCCTCATCGACTTCCTGGTTACCCACTTTACCCGCCATCCGCCCGCGTGATTTCTTCCATAATGGAATAAATGATTGTCTTTGTGACCGGATTATCAGCCGTTTAGTCATCAGTTAAGCTGCGGTTCAAATCACAGAGGAGTCGCACGATGTTAGTAGAGGGCAAATGGAGTAGTGACTGGCATCCGGTGCAGGCCACCGATAAACAGGGCGGTTTTGTTCGTCAGACGTCCGGTTTCCGGCATTTTATCAGCAGCGATGGCTCCACGGCGTTTGCTGCCGAACCCGACCGCTACCATCTCTATGTGGCGCTGATCTGCCCGTGGGCGTCACGCGCCCTGATCGCCCGTCAACTTAAAGGACTGGCGTCGCTGATTAGCGTTACGGTTGTTGAGCCACAGCTCGGCGCACAGGGCTGGCGCTTCGGTCACTACCCTGGCGCACAGGCCGATCCGCTGAACAACGCGCAGTACCTGCACGAGATCTACACCCGGGTTGCGCCTGATTACACGGGCCGCGCCACCGTGCCGGTCTTGTGGGACAAGAAAACCGGCACCATCGTCAGCAACGAATCGGCGGACATTGTGCGCATGTTTAACAGCGGCTTTGGCGATCTGGCCGACAACCGTATCGACCTCTATCCGGCGGCGCTGCGTGCGGAGATTGATGCGCTGAACGAGAGCCTCTATCCGCGCCTCAACAATGGCGTTTACCGCGCGGGCTTCGCCACCACGCCGGTGAGCTATCAGGCGGCGTTCAGTGACGTCTTCAGCCAGCTCGATGAACTGGAAGCCCTGCTGGGCGATGGTCGCACCTTCCTGCTGGGTGAGCGGCTGACGGAAACCGATATCCGGCTGTTCGTCACCCTGATCCGCTTTGACGCGGCCTATCATGGCCTGTTCAAATGCAACCTGCGCCGGATACGCGACTATACGCTGCTGAATCGCTATCTTAAGAGCATGCTGTCGGTCTCTGGCATACGCGAAACGGTCAATATGGACCATATCAAACAGGGTTACTATTCGATCAAGGCGCTGAATCCGAACGGGATTGTTCCGGCCGGCCCCGATCTGAGCGAATACGGTTTTTAAAGGAGCAACGATGGCAAAGGCACTGGTGATTTTTCTGCATGGCGTGGGCAGCAACGGCGACGATCTGGCGCCGATTGGCCGTCACTGGGCGACGCTGTTGCCGGATGTGGTGTTTGCCTCGCCCGATGCCCCGGAACCTTTTCCCGTCGGCCTGGGTTATCAGTGGTTCAGCCTGACGGACGTGACGCCGGCGAACCGGCCGGGCCGCGTACGAGCGGCACGGGCGGCGTTTGACGCGACGCTCAGCAGGGTGATGGCGCAGCACGGCTTTGCCGACCGCTGGCAGGATGTGGTGCTGGTGGGTTTCTCACAGGGGTCGATCATGGCGCTGGATGCGCTGGCCTCCGGCCGTTATCCGCTGGCGGGCGTGGTCGCCTTTTCCGGCCGTCTGGCGGTTGATGGCGAACTGACGCCGCAGGCTCATCTGCCTGCGCTGCTGATCCACGGTCAGGCCGATGAGGTGATCCCGTGGCAGGAGAGCGAATCTGCCGCCGCCCGGCTCCGGGCCGCCGCAGTGCCGGTTGAAGCACGTTTTGAACCCGCGACCGGCCACACCATCTCCGCGCAGGGCGCGATGCACGCCGCCGCGTTTATCGCGCAGTGCTTACAGGATTAGCCCCAGCAGCGGGTTAACGCCTGCCAGGCCCGGCTGGCGGCATCGCCGGGCGGCAGGCGTTTCAGCGCATCGTTAAAGACCTCAATGCCCACCGGCCCCTGATAGCCCGCGCTTTTCAGCTTATCCACGAAGCGTTCAACGTCGATAATCCCTTCACCAGGCAGCAGACGCTGGTGCTTCGCCATCGCCATCAGGCTCTGCTTATCCTGTGCGGGAACGGCGGCCATATCGCAGAGTTGCACTTCATAGATGCGATCGGCGGGAATACCATCGAGCTGTGATGCATCACCGCCCCGCGCGCAGATATGAAAGAGATCGACCACCAGCCCGATATTGGGCTGATCGAGCCGCTGCAGTCGCTGCCACGCCAGCGGCAGTGTGTTATCCACGCTGCACCAGGCCATGGGTTCATACATGATGCGCATGTTGTGACGCGCGGCTTCCGACGCCATCCAGCGCAGGTCGTCATCGATCTGATCGGCGCAGCAATCCTCGCGGGTCGTGGCCGGGGCCTGAATGGTGTCGCAGCCCAGCGCCTGAGCCATCTGAATAAACTGCCGCAGCTCTTCGCGCTTCTGCGCGCGCAGCTCACCCGGTGCGCCGCTGAAATCACGCAGCACCTGAAGATTGGTAAAGCCTGGCCCCTGGCGGGCGGCGATCTCCGCCAGCGCTGCCGCGCCACCGCTGTGCGCCTCAACATCTTCGCGCCAGATCTCCACCTGATCGAAACCGGCGTCACGCGCCGCCTGCAGTTTCTGACAGGGTTCACCGCTCAACAGCACCAGGTTAAGGAAGGTCGGTTGGGTTCGCATGGCTCTGATCCTTCGTCCGGAATAATCGGCGAGTTCAGGCTCCGCGCCCTCTGCGCGTCACCTGAATCCCTCTCGATCTCTGGCGCGTCGCGGCCCGCTGACCTGCGGTCAGCCCAGCAGCGTTACCAGCGCAAAACCGGCAAACGCCATCAGCAGCGAGCCAATCACATGCACCAGCGCACTGGCCATCGCCCAGAGATACTTCCCTGATTGTAGCAAGCCCATCAATTCTGCCGTGAAAGAGGAGAAGGTCGTCAGCCCGCCGCACAGTCCGGTGACGATTAGCAGTTTCCAGATCGGGTCGATGTCCGGATGACGGACAAACCAGGCCATCGCCCCGCCGATCACCAGACCGCCGATCAGATTCACCAGCAGGGTGCCGGGCGGCAGATTGGGAAACAGCGCATTGAAGCGCACCGAGAAGAACCAGCGCAGCACACAGCCGGCCGAGCCGCCGATCATCACAGCCAGTAAAGGTTTCAACATATTCTGCTCCTGATTGCAGATTCACGCCGGGCTGAGGGGAAAGGCAGAGATAAACAGCGCCTGACACCTCAGCTCCCGCGAAAGGATTGAGTGTCAGGCGTCATCAGCCGGTGTTAAGCCCACCGGCGGTTGGGAAAGGTGGCACGCCATCACCTTGAGCCGCTGATAATACGATGCCCGTCTGCGGCTGGCAAGCGTGCCTGAATCGCTTGACGGCGGCGCGGCTGACGGGGTAATGCTGATGCTTTACAGCCTGTTGCGGAGATCCAATGCGTACCCTGATTTTTGACACTGATATCGGCGTCGATGACGCCTTCGCGCTGGCCTATGCGGCGCGGACGCAGCATCTGCTGGGGATTACCACGGTATTCGGCAATGTGCCGGTGGGTCAGGCGGTAAAAAATGCCCGGCTGTTTTGCGGGAAAATGGCGATTGAGGCGGAAGTTTACCGCGGCTGTTCACGGCCGCTGGCGCTGGCACCCTCTGCCCCGGCCGCGCTGCACGGTCAGGACGGGCTGGGCGATGCCTTTGAAAATCGCTACAGCGATCAGGCACCGGGCGCGGTGCAGTTTATTATCGACAGCGTTCGGGCGCAGCCGCATCAGATCACGCTGGTGGCGATAGGGCCGCTGACCAATATCGCCACGGCCATTAATCAGGCGCCGGATATCATTCCGCTGGTGAAAGAGCTGGTGATCATGGGCGGCGCCTTTGGCACCGACGGCCACAGCGGCAACGTCACGCCCTTCAGCGAATTCAATATCTGGAAAGATCCGCACGCCGCCGACCAGGTGCTGGCCTCGGCGCTGAAGGTGGTGGTGATCCCGCTGGATGTCACGCATAAGGTGTTAATCAGCGGCGATGAGGTGCAGCGCCTGAATCAGCCGGTGCTGAGTGCGATCTGTCGCCCTTATCTGGCTTACAGCCTGGCAAAAGAGGGGTTCAGCGGCATGGCGCTGCACGATACCCTGGCGGTGGCGTGGCTGACGCTGCCCCAGGCCTTTACCCTCATAGAAAGCCCGCTGCGCGTCATCACCGAGGGGATCGCCTGCGGCCAGACGGTGCGCAAACGGAGTGCGCTCGCCTCCCGCCAGGATCCGTTTGCCGATCTGCCCGCCCAGCGTGTCGCGCTCGGCGTGGATGCAGACGCGGTGCGGGCGCACTTCTTTGAAACCCTGACCGCCCCGCCCTGAAGCCCGTTAGCGGTCGAAATGAATCACGGCTTTGATCAGTTCGCGGTTCGTGATCACCTGCGCTTCAAATGTCTGATCCAGCGTGGAGAAGGCCAGATGGTGATTGAGCATCATGTCGGCGCGTAACTGGCCGCTGGCCATCAGCGCGCATACCCGGTCAAAATCCTCGCGGGTGGCGTTGCGGCTGCCCATCAGCGTGGTCTCTTTCTTGTGGAACTCACTGTCCGGGATCACCAGATCGCCTTTGTGCAGGCCGACATAGACGACGGTGCCGCCGTGCCGCATCAGGTTAACCGCATTGTTCATCGCAGCCGGATTGCCGGTAGCGTCGATCACTTTTAGCGCCAGCCGGCCTCCAAACTGGTCGCGCAGCGCTGTGGTAAAGGTCGCCTCCGCGGGATCGAGTGCGGCCAGGCCAAGGCGATCGGCGACATGCTGGCGACGATATTCGCTGGTGTCGGCAACCACCACCCGGGCGCCGCTGGCGGCTGCAATCGCGGCAACGCCCAGCCCGATCGGCCCGGCACCGACCACCAGCACCTGCTCGTCCGCCGCCACCGCAGCACGCCGCACCGCATGGGCGCTGATGGCAAATGGCTCAATCAGCGCAGCCGCCTCCGGTGCCACCGCATCCACCACCAGTAATGTGCTGACCGGCACGCTCAGGTAGTCGCAGAAGCCGCCATCCTGATGCACGCCAATCACAGAAATCTGCTCACAGCAGTTGGTGCGGCCGCTCTGACAGGCATCACACTGCAGGCAGGAGATATAGGGCATCAGCGCCACCCGCTGGCCCGGCTGCACACCCTCTGCGCCCCTGCCCAGCGCCACCACCTCCGCACAGATTTCGTGGCCCAGCACGCGGGGATAGCTGAAAAAAGGCTGATTGCCGGACCAGGCATGAATATCCGTGCCGCAGATCCCGGCGGTCAGGATCTTAATCAGCGCCTCGCCTGCGGCGGGTGTCGGCAGGTCGCGGCTGGCCCATACCATTCTGCGGGGTTCTGCGATGAGCAGTGCTTTCATTGTTGTCATGGTGATTCTCCGGTTGTCCTGCAGGCAGTTAGGGCGAATCAGCCACGCCGCGCAGCGCTGGTCTGCGGGAAGTGTGAAGCACGACGATTTTTTTGGGCTTTGAATGGTTTTTAATGCATAAAAAACCGGAGAGTGCGATGAGCCGCAGCCAGAATTTGCGTCAGAACGTCATTAACCAGATGCTTGAGAGCATTGCCCGGCACCACATCCGTTCTCCCCTGCCACCACAGGCGGCGCTGGCCGAGATGTTCAATATCAGCCGCACGACGGTGCGCCATACCCTGCACTACCTGCATCAGCGCGGCGTACTCGACAAGGTGGATCAGACTTACGTGATCGTACGCGAACCGCGTGAAGATGATCGCTTCAGCGCCTTAACGCCGCCGATTGAGCAGCAGGCCAGCCACGTCGAGCAGATGTTTTTTAACCTGATTAACCAGCGGCAACTGGTGCCCGGCGACACCTTCAGCGAACTGCAGCTGGCGCAGCAGGTAAACGTCAGTCCGGTGGTCGTCCGCGAGTTTCTGCTGCGCTTTATGCGCTATGACCTGCTGGAACCGGTCCGGCGGGGTCAGTGGCGGATGAAAAAATTCACTCAGGATTACGCCGAGAAGCTGTTTGAACTGCGCGAGATGCTGGAAACCCACGCCCTGAGCCGCTTCCTGAATCTGCCCGTCGGGGATGAGCGCTGGGTGCAGGCGCGGGATCTGCTGGATCGTCATCGATCGATGCGCGACACCATCGCCAGCAACTACCGCCACTTTGCCGCGCTCGATCGGCAGATGCACTCGCTGATCCTGTCTGCCGCCAGCAACCCGTTTTTCAACCAGTCGCTGGAGATTATCTCGGTGATCTTTCACTCGCATTATCAGTGGGATGAGAGCGATCTGAAGCAGCGCAACATCGTGGCGCTGGAGGAGCATATGGCGATTCTCACCGCGCTGATTGGCCGTCAGGATATCGACGCGCTCTGTGCCTTACATAGCCATCTGGCGACCGCCAAGACCTCTATGGTGCGCTCCATCAGTCAGTACAATTAAAAACCGATTAAAAACCGCAAAGCATTAGCTCCCGCACGATTCAGAAACATCTTTGCAACATCTTTATCCCTTTGCTCTTAGTCTCGACTGCAACGTCACGGCGGCCTTTTGCCGCTGCGCGCAGACCCCTTCTCACCATAACGATAAGTACCCAGTTTCGGGAGAGTGCAATGGAAAAGACCTCAGTAACCGGCCGCGACCGCGCATCCGGTGCCATGACACCAGACCAGGATTTCGTGCCGATGCGCAGCGACGTGGTGCGTTCCCCGCGTATCCGCAGGGTGCAGATTACGGCGATGCTGCTGCTGCTGTTCGCGGCCATCATCAACTATCTGGATCGCAGCTCGCTGTCCGTGGCGAACATGACGATTCGCGATGAGATGGGGCTGAGCGCCACCGAAATCGGCGTGCTGCTCTCCGCCTTTTCGCTGGCTTACGGGCTGGCGCAGCTGCCGTGCGGCGCGCTGCTCGATCGCAAAGGGCCGCGCATTATGCTCGGCATCGGCATGTTTATCTGGTCGCTGTTTCAGGCGGCCTCCGGCCTGGTGCATAACTTCACCCAGTTCGTGCTGGTGCGCATCGGCCTCGGTATTGGTGAGGCGCCGATGAATCCGTGCGGCGTAAAAGTGATTAACGACTGGTTCAACATCAAAGATCGCGGCATGCCGATGGGGATGTTCAATGCGGCATCGATGATTGGGCTGTCGGTAGCCCCCCCGATTCTGGCAGCGATGATGCTGGTCATGGGCTGGCGGGGCATGTTTGTCACCATCGGTATCCTCGGCATGTTTCTCGCCATCGGCTGGTACATGATCTACCGCGACCGCGACAACAACACCCTGAGCGCCGAAGAGATCCACTATCTGCAGGCGGGCAGCGTGGCGTCACGAAAAGAGCCGATCAGCTTCAGAGAGTGGCGCGGCCTGTTTAAGCAGCGCACCATGTGGGGCATGATGATTGGCTTCAGCGGCATCAACTACACCGCGTGGCTCTATATCGCCTGGCTGCCGGGGTATCTGCAGTCCACCTATCACCTCGATCTGAAGAGCACCGGTCTGCTGGCGGCGATTCCGTTCCTGTTTGGCGCAGCGGGCATGCTGCTGAATGGCTATGTAGTGGACTCGCTGGTGCGTCGCGGCTTTAACGCGGTGAAAACCCGTAAAGTCTGCATCGTCAGCGGGATGCTGCTCTCCGCCGGATTTACCGCCGTGGTGACGCGCGCCACCGACACCACCAGCGCCGTGACGCTGATCGGGATGGCGCTGTTCTGCATCCACTTTGCCGGCACGTCGTGCTGGGGACTGATCCACGCCAACGTCACCGCCCGCATGACCGCTTCGGTCGGCAGCATCCAGAACTTCGCCAGCTTTATCTTCGCCTCGTTCGCTCCGGTGATCACCGGCTGGGTACTCGACACCACAAAATCCTTCAGCCTGGCGCTGATGATTTGTGCCTGCGTGACGCTGGTCGGCGCACTCGCCTATCTGCTGCTGGTGCGCCAGCCGATCACCGACGGCGACTAATCGCCGCTGACGGCGCGGCGGCTACGTCAGCGCCGTCAGGGTCACGCCATATTTCGCACCGTAACGCTTAATCCCCGCCACGACCTTCTCTGTACTGAGTGGCGGTGGCGGTGGCAACAGCGCAGCCCGTTCACGCAGGGCCGAGTCGAAGCGGGAGAAGGTCGCGAAATCACGCGGGAACCGTTCCTCATCCACCCCGATAAAGACGCCCTCATCGCGGGCATGGGCGAGCAGCGCCCGCCAGCGATCGATCTCCGCCAGCCCGATGCTCTCCGTGCCGTGAGAAAAGAGCATCATGTCAATGTTGCGGAACGGCGGCTGTTTTTCGAGAAAGCGTTGCAGCGCCGCAGCGGAGGGTTCGGTGCAGAACACCAGCCAGAACGGAATCGCCTGCTGCTGCTGGGTACACCACGGATCCATCAGCAGGAAACTGTCCACCGTCAGCCGGGTCGGTAAAATTCCTGCCGCCAGATACCAGTCGCGGTAAATCTCCGCCACCACATAACTCATCGCCTCCGGATCGTCGTAACGGATCTCCATCAGCGTCCAGTTCTGCGCCGCTGCCAGTTTTTTCAGCGGCGAGATGAGGTAGCCATCCAGCCCCCACTCCGCTTCCGGCACATGGTCGGTGATGGCAGGCGGCGTCCAGCGCTCCCGGTCAACGCCATAGCGCGCCAGGTATTCCGCCACTCTCGGCCCGCCCTGCAGATACTCTTTTTCGGTGGCGCCGCCCAGCGCCCCAAACTGGAAGAACGAGCGGTCACTGGTACGCGTCACCGGCCACTGACGGGTGCAGTGATTGATAAACAGCGTCGATCCGGCTGGCAGGCTGCCCATCAGAAACTCGTTGAAGGCCAGCGGCAGGTCGCGCAGTTTCAGCCGGAAATAGCGCATCTGGTCCAGCATCAGGCGATCCTGATTCGGGTCGTGCATATGGTGAACCGCCAGCCGTGGCCAGGCCGCCAGCAGTGCAGCGGCAATCTCTTTGCCCTGCTCAAAACTCGCCATCGCATCATCGGGATCGCTGCCGGTCGCCCGGACCGGACAGAGAAAGGTCTGCGGCAGCCAGGGGACGCCCATCGCCGATGCCAGATGCACCAGCGCCCCGTTCGACGAGCCAATAAAGGCCGCCGGATACGCCTGCTGCGGGTACTCACTCACCATCCACTCGGCGATTCCCTCCACATCCAGTTCGCCCGCCTGACGCAGGCTGATCCCCTCCGCCAGGCCGCCCAGCGCATAGCCCCACTCACGCAGCCCCGTGGGTAGCCGGTTCAGCGAGGGCAGCAGGCGGTCCAGCGTCGGTGACTGGCTGGGACTGGTAAAAGGACGATCGTGAAGCGCGTTGGCCAGCGCCAGCAGCATGGCGGCCGCAGAGTCGAAACGGGCGATGCCCTTGGGCGGTTTACTCATGCTGATTCTCCTGCTGAATTCGCGCCAGGAAGGGGCGGATAGCGTTGCAGAAACTCCACGGATAGACATAGTGCAGCGTGTGGGTGCCGTCGCGCAGCGTCAGACGCTCACTGCGCGGCATCAGCGCGGCGAGTTCATCCAGCCAGCGCGCCGGACAGATCGCATCGCGCGAGCCGCGCAGCAGCAGCGTAGGAGCGCTGATGTAGGTGAGGCGATGCTCAATGTGATCCCGCATCATGGCACGCATCGTGCCAAAGGCGCGCCACAGCCCCGCTTTGGCGTAATCGATTCGGGCCAGCGGCCCCGGCGGCCGGTGCGTTTCCAGCCGGCCATTACGCCAGCTGCGCCAGAGCTGACGCGGCAGGCTGCGGGCGTGACGATCGACGGTCGGCCCCTGCAGCACCAGCCCCGCCACCGCCTGCGGATGTTTCACCGCCAGCGCCGCCAGAATCTGGCAGCCAAACGAATTCCCGACCCAGATGGCGCGCTGAAAACCGTTGTGCTGCAGCCAGAGCCAGAGCGCGTCGGCCTGCTGATCCACCGACATCACCGGGGCCGAAGCGGGCAGCGCGCTGGCCCCGAAACCCGGCAGGTCCGGCACCAGTACGTGATAGTCGCGTCCCAGCGCCAGTGCCAGCGGCTCCATGGCGCGGCCCGACATCACCAGACCGTGAATCAGCACCACCGGCAGGCCCAGATCCTGATTGGGCGTAACGCGGGTAAACATGCGCCAGTCGCCCACCTGCTGGAAGTAACCGGCCAGTCCGGCGTGATGACTGCGCGGCGACACCGGCGGCGTCTGCTTCAGCGCCTGCCAGCGTTTCATGCCCCACAGCGTCGCCGCCACACCCAATCCCACACCTGCCACAATCGCTGCCTGTTTTCGTCGCTGCTTCTGGATCATCCGCTGCTCCTGATTTAGGGAGAATAATTCAGTGTAGGACGGGATCAGGCTGGAGTCGGGTTAATGGTGAGATGACGGGAAAAAACGCGCTAACGGCGTGCCGACAGCCGGTTCGCATAGCCGCTCAGCAGCGCGCTCACCATCATCACCGCGAGGATCACGCCAATCATTCCCAGGGTCCACTCGCCCATCTGCGTGAAAAAATGGTGGTAAGCCGCGACTTCCGGTCCGCTGATTTGTGCCGACGTCGTTTGTTGTGCCACGACGCCTGCCAGCCAGTTCGCCACAGCGCCCGTGGCCAGCATGTAGATCCCGATTAATACACCGGTGATGCCCGGTATCGCTATCCGCGTAATCTGCGCCATCGCGACCGGATCGATAAACAGTTCGGCACAGCCCATCAGGGCCAGACCGGCGACCATCAGGCCCATCGAAGCCTGCCCCTGGATCTGTCCCCGGCGCGCATTCACCGCCAGTAGCATAAAGCCGCTCCCCATCAGGGCGAGCCCAAAAACAAATTTCATCCAGACCTGCAGAACTGAACGGAGGCTGCCCTGCGGCAACGCCAGCCAGGTCAGCGCCACCCCGGCGGCCATCACCGCGAACGCATTAACGGACTGAAACAGCGCGGTGGGCACGTCAAAACGCAGGAGATGCCGATCAACAAAGTGGTCGATGAACAGGCTGATGGAGCTGCCGCCCTGCTGTGCCAGCACCCAGAACAGGGTTCCGGTTAGCATCAGCAGAATAATCTGCCACAGCATCCGGCGATGCTCCGGTGCGTTCATCATAATCCGCACCATCATCCGGGCCGCCAGCGCACACACCACGGCCAGCAGATAGCCGGACCAGTCGTTTTTCAGCACCAGCGTGAAGAACAGCGGCGCCAGGCACAACGTCACCAGCAACCAGCTCCAGGTGGGCAGAGCGAACCGCTTTTTCATCAGCGCAGGTTTATTTACTCCGCGCGCCTGGCGGAAATGACGCTGCCCGCGGAGAAAAATCAGCAGGCCGATAAACATGCCGATCCCGGCCAGTGCGAACCCGACATGCCAGCCATACGCCTGCGCCATCAGGCCGCAGGCAACAGGTGCGGCAATCGACCCGACATTGCCCGCAGCATAGAGCAGAGAAAAACCGCCGTCGCGGCGCGGATCATCCGCACCGTATAACTCACCGAGCAGCGCGCTGATATTGGATTTAAACAGGCCGTAGCCGCAGATAATGATCGCCAGGGCCAGATAGAGGCTCAGCGTCGAGTCAGACGCCATGCCGAGCACCACATGGCCCAGCGTCATTAACAGCGCACCGGCCATGACCGCAAAGCGGTTACCGAGCAGGCGGTCGGCCAGCCAGCCGCCGAGAACAGGGGTGACATAAACGAGAGAGGCATAAGCGCTGAAGAGACGGATGGCGTGACTGTCATCAAAGCCAAGCTGGTGTGTGAGATAGAGGATGAGCAGCGCGCGCATGCCATAAAAGCTGAAATATTCCCAGATTTGAATCGCCACGATGTAATAGATGGCGCGGGGTTGTGAGGGTGTTTTCATGTCATCTCCTTGCAGCGAAAATGAAAAAGAGGAAGTGGCAAACCACTTCCTCTCGGGGCTTATTTCACGTTTTTCAGCACCTTAACGGTGTAGCGCCCGTCAGCCTGACGATAGGCACCGTGAATGTCCGTTTCGAAGCCCGGATAGTGCGCGCCGATTTCACACAGCATCTGCAGGAACTCCAGAACCGGACGGCTCTCCTCGGTGATCATCTCGCCCGGCATCACCAGCGGAACACCCGGCGGATAGGGCAGGATCATATTGGCATTCACGCGACCCACCGACTCCTCCAGATAGACCTCTTCGGTTTCGCCGTGCAGCTCCTTCTGGAAGGCGGTGTAGGGCGTCATCACCATCGCAGGCAGCACTTCGAAAGCGCGGAACATCAGGTCTGGCAGGTTGTGTTTCTCCACCAGGTGATGAATGTTCTTCGCCAGATCCTGAATACGGATGTTTTCGTAGAATTCAGGATCTTCGCGATACAGCGAAGGCAGCAGGTTTTTCACACGCAGGTTCAGGTCGAACGCACGTTTGAAATCGGTCAGCGCACGCAGCAGGCTCAGCGCTTTGGTTTTATCGATACCGATGCTGAACAGGAACAGCAGGTTGTAGGGGCCGGTTTTCTCCACCACGATGCCGCGCTCATCCAGATATTTGGCGACGATGCTGGCAGGAATACCGAATTCATCCATCACGCCATCTTTTTTCATTCCCGGCGTGAGGATGGTGACCTTGATCGGGTCGAGGTACATGTGCTCGTTATCAATATTTTTGAAGCCGTGCCATGCGCTGTCTGAGCGCAGCGGCCAGCATTCAGGCGTATCGATATGCTCCGGCTGCCAGACATCAAAGAACCAGCCTTCTGACTCGGCTTTCAGACGTTTGATCTCTTTGCGGAACTTGATGGCGCGCTCAATCGAGCTGTTGATCAGACGTTTACCGGCATTCCCCTTCATCATCGCCGCGGCGGTTTCCGTGGAGGCCACGATGCCGTAGTGCGGCGAGGTGGTGGTGTGCATCATGTAAGCTTCGTTGAACGTCTCTTCATGAATGTCACCTTTCACATGGATCATCGAGGCCTGTGAGAACGCAGCCAGCAGTTTATGCGTGGACTGCGTTTCGTAGATGACCTTGCCCTCGACCCGTTCGCCGCTCATACCACATTTACCGGCATAGATCGGTGAGAAGTTGGTATAAGGCACCCATGCCGAGTCAAAGTGAATAGACTTCACATCCAGCGTTTTCTTGATGTAGTCGGTGTTATACAGCAGGCCATCGTAGGTGGAGTTGGTGATCACCGCATGCACCGGCCAGGTTGCATTCGGGGTCTGTTTGACGCGCTTAGCGATGGTCGCGTGCTGGAATTCACTCTGTGGAATACCGCCGAGAATGCCGTAAGCGTTGCGGGTCGGGCGGAAGTAGATCGGCGTAATGTCGCTCATCATCATCAGATGCGTCAGCGATTTATGGCAGTTACGGTCGATCAGCACGGTGCTGCCGGCAGGAGCGGAATACATGCCGACAATTTTGTTGGCGGTCGAGGTGCCGTTGGTCACCATGTAGCTGCGCTCGGCGTTAAATACGCGGGCGATATACTCTTCCGCTTCTTTGTGCGGGCCGCTGTGATCCAGCAGGGAACCCAGCTCCGACACCGAGATAGAGATGTCGGACTTCATGGTATTGGACCCGAAGAAATCATAGAAGATGCTGCCGACCGGGCTTTTCTGGAACGCGGTGCCGCCCATGTGACCTGGCGTACAGAAGGTGTATTTGCCTTCACGCACATATCTGAACAGCGCTTTAGTCAGCGGTGGCAGAATGGTGTCGATGTACTCATCGGTGTTCTGTCTGATTTTAGCGGCGATATCGTCTGCCGCGCCCAGCGCATATTCGAAGAACCGCACCTGCATACGCAGATCGTTCAGGCTCACATCCAGCGTGGAGTAGGTGTTTGCAAACGCATACAGCGGCATATATTCGTTGAGTTTGCTGATCTCTTCGCACAGCTCAAGATTGTATTTATCCCAGTCGAAGATCACGCCGCACAGGCGGGAGTTGTTTTCGATCAGTTTCAGCAGATCTTCACGGTCGTTGGGATAGACGATGCGGAAATCGAGGCGCTCAAGGGCGCGATGCAGTTCACGGATGGGCTCTTCTTTAAAATAGACACCCATGTGATTCATGATAGCAATAACGTTCATAGTCATTTCTCCAGGCGTAGAGAGCCCCTCCCGTCACGGTGTGACAGGTCAGAGAGGGGCTTCAGGAATAGGGTCAGGAATTAATGGGCGCTGACAGGGCGTTTATCGTTGAGGTGTTCCCGCTGATTCATTTTGCGTGCGTAGAACATCAGGATAATCAGGCTGACGATAAAGGTGCCGGACAGTTCGAAGGAGCTGGCCCCCATCAGGGCGATGAAGCAGAACGCACAGCCCAGGATGGAGCAAATCAGGCTCACGAGGTTACGGATGTTGACGCCCTCGAAGCGAATCAGGTCAACGCAGGAGTAGAAGTAAGGCAGCATGGTCAGCAGTACGGCGATACCGGTCAGCTCACCGAACAGGTCAGAGGCTTTACCGCCGCTGGAATTCATCACGGTGATGAGGATCATCAGGACGGTCATCTTCACGGCGGCCAGCAGCAGGCCTTTTTTCGGAATCCCATCAGCATCGGTTTCACCGTAAATTTTCGGGAAGTTACCGTCACTGGCGGCACGCTGCCCGGCCTGACCGACCAGCATCATCCACGAGCCGAGTGAGGTCAGGCAGGCGAAAGCGGTAAACGCAGAGACCATCGGCGCTGCCCAGCTGCCCAGGATGGTAGAGGCGCTGATCGCGAACGGTGCACCCGACGCGGCGACTTCAGAAGCGGGATACATACCGGAAATGACCTGTGTTGCCAGGATGTAGACGATACCCGCCAGGGCGGTGCCCAGCATGGTCGCCAGCGGTACGGTGCGTTTTGGATTTTTGACCATCCCGGCGCTGACCGCAGCGGATTCAACCCCGACAAACGCCCACAGGCAGAGCAGGATACTTTTGATAACGGCGTGATAGTCGGTGGTTTTGGAGGTGTTCCAGTTGGCGTGATAGGTATTGATATCGAACCAGTGCCAGCCGACTACCGCGGTCATCACCACCGGGATCAGGACCAGCACCAGACCAATAGTCGTCAGACGGCTGACCCAGGTGCCGCCAAGCAGATTCACAAAGGTGAAGATCCAGACAATAGCGATACAGGCGAGACCCGCCGGAACCGGATTATTCAGCACCGGGAAGAAGGTGGAGAGATAAGAGACGGCCGTGATGCCGATAGCCAGATTACCAATCCAGTTGGCATGATAATAAAGAACACCGGTCTGGAAACCGAAAGCCGGAGAGATTTCGCCGGCATACGCAATAGGACCACCCTGCTGTGGATTTTTCGTCGCCAGTCGCGCATAGACATACGCCAGCGACATGGCACCAATAATAGAGATGACCCACCCCCAGATTGCAATACCGCCGATCCCTGCGAGGTTAGCCGGTAATAAGGCAATACCGCTCCCCATCATATTTCCTGCAACCACACTGGTGCAGGCAATCAGCCCGATCTTTTTGGCAGAACTCATCTTTTTTTCTCCTGATAAATCATGTCGGGGCGCAGATCATGATATAAGGCGCGTCACTGATCCGACCCATTGCCAGAAAGGGTAAAGATCGGCGGCGGAGAAGTCCTAAAGATAAAGTGATAAAAACACAAACATCTGACAAATGACCTCATGAGCTTTTTGCTTACCCTGTCAGGATGGCAGATAAAGATAAAGAAAAGATAAATATCCATTCTTTACAGGCAGTTGAGCTATTTTATTGCTGTTATTTTCATGTAAATCAGGATGGCGGAAGTGGTGTATCTGAATAACACTCAGGATGCTATCCAGATACATTTAATTAACCCTGCGACGCCGGTTAAGCAGCGGAAGATTATTCCTGCGAAAGGAAGTTATCCAGATAGGGAACTACGCGGGAAACGGAGGTCTGAAATACGCTGTTTTCAATCCAGTAAAGGGTATTAGCGCCTGGCCGTAAATTAAAGGCGGTAATATAAGCATCGGCTGCCAGCCGGTTTTCCCCTTTCATTTCGTAGACTTTACCCAGCAGCACATAATTCATCCATGACATTTCCAGATCGATGGCGGAATTAATCGCGCTGAAAGCTTCGCTGACCTGGCCAAGACCTAACTTTTCAAGGGTTCTTACCTGGTAATAACCGGAGGTCTGCTTAATTTCCGGGATTTTACTGAGCGCGTCGAGCTGCTTATCAAACGCCGTCTGCGACTGGCTGTCCGGCTGCTGCTGAGTGCGGCGCAGCGCTTCCACAAGGGCTTTTTCTACCTGGGCGTAGGTGAAATCCGGCGCCTGCCTGATGATCTCATCGAGTCTGTTGCTGGCTTTACTCAGCGAGTCGGCATCACCGTTCATCAGCAGCTGATGAGCCTGATAGAACTGCGCCAGGGCGGGACTCTGCTCAGGCTGATATTGCCGTAACATCGCCTGCATGCGCGGCGGCCAGGGCTGGGCCAGCACCTGCGACAGGCTGTTCATCAAATCGATCTGGATGCTGACCTGATTATCATTCGTCACGAAGTAGCGCTTATCAAACATCGTGATGCCATCCGCGTTATCCACGAAGTGTACCGACATAAAGCACTGCTGCGTCCGGTAGTGGTGCTGGTTAACGAACTCAATGGTCAGAGTCTTTCCCGAACTGCCGGGTTCGTTGACGTTGTAGTTGGTTTTATCGTGGACTAAATAGGTCGAAAAGGTGTTCAGTGAGGTGGTAATCAGGCTGCCGAGACCCACGGCGTAGGCGCGCTGGGAAGTCCAGTTGCTGCACGAGTTACTCTCTACCAGCCGCACGTCGATATCGCGCGGGTTAAGCATAATCCGGGTTTTCATGACCGGCGGATGGGCATTCAGCGTTGAAAGCGCCACCAGTGCCACGCAGCTGCCCAGCGCCAGCAGGAAGACACTCCAGACCCAGAGCAGCGTGGTGCGTCGGCGTTTCGGCTCAGCCTCCGCCGGTGCGGTCACCGCCGGGGGAGCGGACAGCGCGCCCTCTGCCGGCACGCTGTGCGCGATGGGATGCAGCCGGGTAAGCGGCGGAGGCTGCACGCCATCGGCTTCTTCGGTACACCAGATAACTTCTGCCGTAAGTTTATAGCCGCGCTTCGGCACGGTAACGATATATTCCGGGCTGCTGGCATCGCCATCTTTCAGCGACTTACGCAACTCAGAAATACTCTGGGTCACCACATGATTGGTGACAATATTCCGCGTCCAGATATTTTCTATCATTTCGTCGCGGCTCAGGACCTCGTCGGGATGCTGAGCAAAATAGACCAGCAGATCGATCAGGCGGGGTTCTAAAGTCAGCTGGCGTCCGTGGCGGCTAATCTGGTTTACTGATGGCGTGACCAGCCACTCTCCGATGCGTACGACAGGTTGTTGCATAAAAACGAGGCCTGATAAATAAGCGACAAAACGGCGATAATAACACAATGACCCGGCGCCCTGAGAGGACTTCCGGCAGGGTCACGATGCGTAAAAAATTAAATAGTGACTTAAGTCAAAACGCGCAGGGAATAGCTATGAAGATCAGAAGATCCCGCCATCCGGAAAATCAGGCTCATCGGAAAACGCCCATTAAAAACCGGGTCACTGAATGTTAAATTCATTTACACACGGTCTTTTTTTCTATTTATTTACGGAAGGATATTCAGCGCAGTTAATTTCAGAAATAAAAAACGTGCCCGATAGAATAATAAAATGCTGTCCCGCCGCCGGAATTTCCCTTCAGCGCGGCGCCAGCCGGATGAAAGCTCACGTCTCACTCTTTCCACACCCCTTTCCGGACACCGGGTTCGCGAACCGCACCGCACCAGCCGGTTTATTTCACGGGAAACAGGTAGTTATTCCGGGCAGAATTGATGCAGGGAAAGAGGGTCTGATTACGCTTTTTTAACCGCAGGCAGGCGAGCAGCGTCGCCGGGCAGAGACCAAAAGAGTCGTCTGCACACTGGCACGGTTTTCAGGCGGCCCGGAGGATCGGCAAGCCCGGCACCCGAGCAGAGTCTCATTGCCCTGCACGTCACTCAGAGCGATTTGTCCGGTGGAGCGGAGGCCAGACGATCAGAAGAGGCGTTGCGGTCTGTAAAAGGCCGGGGTCATAGAGATGCAGAACGGAATGGGGTAAGACGGAAGGTGATAATCACCGGTCTGTCCCTGACCGCGATTATCGAGGGTTTCCTGCGGGGTGTCTAGTTCAAGGCACCCGGCGGTACGTGTCTGAACGTCTCAACATAAGCGCGGAACACGTATTTAAATATGCGTTTCATGCAGCACCTGATTCAAATTTCGTTGAAGATATACTGAAAAAGTATAGCCTCTGAGCGTTTTAACAGCAAATAAATTTGAACCAGATCACAAAAATGCCACTTCTGCGCGGACGCCTCAGGCTATGTAGCCGAGATGCTCTAACAGGATGGTAGCGCCGATAGCGATCAGCACCACGCCGCCCAGCACCTCCGCCCATTTGCCCAGAACCGGACCAATGAAGCGTCCCACCAGCACCCCGGTCGTCGCCATCACGGTAGTCGCGGCGCCGATGGTCAGTGCGGTGGTAATGATGTTCACCTGCAGGAAGGCCAGGCCGACGCCGACAGCCAGCGCATCCAGGCTGGTCGCGACAGCGGTGGTCGCCAGCACCATAAAGCCGTGGCTTTGCGGGGCTTCGCAGGGCTCTGCAACGGCAGTCTGCCGTAAACCTTCCAGCATCATACGCCCACCAAGGAACGCCAGCAGGCTGAAGGCTACCCAGTGATCCCACGCCATAATGTAACGGCTGGCGGCCAGGCCAAGCGCCCAGCCAATCAGCGGAGTCAGCGCTTCAATAGAGCCGAAAATCAGACCGGTACGCAGCGCTTCCTTAAAACCGGGACGATGCAGAGTCGCACCTTTGCCCAGGGCAGCAGCAAACGCGTCCATCGACATGCCAAGCGCAAGAATCAGAGTAGCAATAAAGGTCATGATTTATTCACCTGGGGCGAAAAAGCGGCAATTCACGCTAAATTCACCACACAAAGTGTTCAGTTATGAAAAAGTGGGCGCAGTCTACCATGCAAACCGGAAGATAAAAAGACAGTAAAATCATGGATTTAAGTATAGCAAAGGCTATAACTCTTATCATTCGCTATATATGCCGCTAAGTCGATGGCAGTAAAGCCTTTTCTGCCCCGTGCCTTCTCTGCTCTGATGCGCGCGTGGCTCTGTTCGGCTACGCCACCATTGAACCGCGCCGCCGATTGCCGGAAAATGCCGGGCTGATAAATATGGGAAACCGGTTATGAATAACCCTTTTGAGACGTTGATCGTGCCGGGTGGCATTTTGCTGCTGGGCTTTCTTTCGGCACTGTTGCTGCCCGCGCCCGCTTTCAGCCTGGCAGTGGCGCAGCATCTGTTGCAGATATTCCATCTGCAGGATCTGAATCAGCTCTATACCGTCGTGTTTTGCGTCTGGTTTTTAGTGCTCGGCGCACTGGAGTTTTTTGTGATCCGTTTTGTCTGGCGCCGCTGGTTCAGGAGCTGACCGCCTGCGCATCAACCAGCGCCTTTAGCCGTTCGGCGCTGCGCGCATAACCGTCTTGCGGCAGAGGTGCTGCCTCGCGCTGACCGATCTGCTGATACCCCATCGACCAAGGGGACGCTGCCATGCCCCACTCTGCCGCGTAATAAGCCGGCGCGGTGAACCTTCCGGTAAACGGCCACCCACCGCCAGCCCGGCGCATCGCAGATCAGGAAAGTCCGCAACCATCAGCGCAGCCGCTTATGCCAGGCCGCTTTATGCGCCGCTTTAACCGCGCAGTTCAGTGAGAAAGCGCTTGTCGATCTGAACAGAGTGACTGGGCTGATGAACCTCACTTACCGCATGGCGATAAGTCTGAAAAAGCGCCCTGCCAGCGCGACGCCGTCATAAGTGAAACCGATGCGTGCGCCGGTGTGCACGCATTTTCAGACTCACAAAAATGTAACATTGTTTTTACACAACCAGCCGATCGGCACTCTCTGCGCCTATTCCCGTTATTCCTTTTTGCATAATAAATCGCTAAATTTCAGCGAATTAAATAATTCCGCACGGTTAGCACGCATACAGGCGTTGCACCAGCATGGGGCTTTTCCGCAACATACTTTTTCAGTTAACCTACTGACTTCACGATAAAAAATCGCTAATACACCATTGCGCGTGATGATTAATTCTTATGCTGAATCATTTCTGCATTTAAAAAATAAACAAATGTTTAATTCAGATGCGAGAATGTTATATTCAGATGACAAAGCATAACGTGCAGTTAACGCGTTATCACCGCTTTAACCTATACCTGAGACTTAACCTTTGAGAAATAGCGCAACGCGCTCGCAAGAAGCGTGACTATTTCGCCTGCGAAACTGTTGGGCTTCAGGTCAACAGAAGAGGAGATGTCGCCTCATGTGCAATTCAGCTGTAAACCTTGCGCTCGCGATGAGTGCCATGGCAAAGGACACCACTACCGCGCAGGAGCGCAAAGACGTTGACGTGCTGCTGATTGGCGCAGGTGTGATGAGCGCTACCCTCGGCGCATGGCTGCAGGATTTAGAACCGGACTGGTCCATCGAAATGGTGGAGCGGCTGGATAGCGTGGCCGAAGAGTCGTCCAACGGCTGGAACAACGCCGGGACGGGCCATGCGGCGCTGGCCGAGCTGAACTATACGCCTCAGCAGGCGGATGGCAGCATCGACATCTCCAAAGCGGTGACGATTAACGAATCGTTCCAGATTTCCCGTCAGTTCTGGGCCTATCAGGTTCAGAAAGGCAATCTGCGCAACCCGAAAAGCTTCATTCACAGTACACCACACATGAGCTTCGTCTGGGGCGACGACAACGTCGACTTCCTGCGCAAGCGTTTTAAGGCGCTGCAGAAAAGCACCCTGTTCCGTGGCATGGCTTACTCCGAAGATCCGCAGCAGATTGCCCGCTGGATCCCGCTGGTGATGAATGGCCGCGATCGCAGCCAGAAAGTGGCCGCGACCTGGACGGAGATGGGCACCGACGTCAACTTCGGTGAAATCACCCGTCAGCTGATCGCCGCCTTAGAGAAGAAAGCGAACTTCCGGCTGCGTCTGCGTCAGGAAGTGCGTGAGCTGAAGCAGCTCGCCGACGGGCGCTGGCAGGTCACTCTGCAGTGCCTGAACAGCGGCACACGTCGCACGCTGACCGCAGGCAAAATCTTTATCGGCGCAGGCGGCGCGGCGTTACCGCTGCTGCAGAAAGCCGGTATTCCGGAAGCTCACGGCTACGCCGGTTTCCCGGTAGGAGGATCCTTCCTCGTGACCGAGAATCCGCAGGTTGTCGCACAGCACATGGCCAAGGTCTACGGTAAAGCCAGCGTCGGTGCGCCACCGATGTCCGTGCCGCACGTCGATACCCGCGTACTGGATGGCAAGCAGGTGCTGCTGTTTGGTCCGTTTGCAACCTTCTCGACCAAGTTCCTGAAGCAGGGTTCGCTGATGGATATGTTCACCTCACTGAACAGCAGCAATATGCTGCCGATGGTGAAAGTGGGCCTGAAAAGTTTTGATCTGGTGAAATACCTGATGGATCAGGTGCTGCAAAGCGATCGCGATCGCATGGACGCCCTGCGCGCCTATGTGCCGCAGGCGAAACAGGAGGACTGGCGCCTCGTCACGGCCGGTCAGCGTGTGCAGATCATCAAAAAAGATGAGAAAGAGGGCGCGGTACTGCGTCTGGGCACCGAAGTCGTCGCCTCACAGGATGGCTCTATCTCCGCCCTGCTGGGTGCCTCACCTGGCGCCTCTACGGCGGCACCGATTATGCTGGAGCTGCTGCACAAAGTCTGTCCTGAGCAGATGAAGACGCCGGAATGGCAGAATAAGATCCGTGCCGTGATCCCGTCGTGGGGACGCAAACTCAACGGCGACGTGGCGCTGACGGAAAAAGTGTTAGCCGAAACCAGCCGTATTCTGCAGCTCGACTATTCGCCGGTTACCCCGATGGCGGCCAACGACGAAGGACGGGAAACCGCGTTCGTGGTCGGCAAGTAATTCAGCGCCATCCAGAGAAAGGCTCCGCACTGCGGGGCCTTTTTTATTGGCCGGTGGCCTGGTCGTTCTGAACATTCTCTATTAGGGTTAAGGCATCTTTTAGCTGAACGCTCAAGAGGAAACGGCATGGCTTACTCCCCTGCGTCACCGGAATTCACGCTGCTTGACCGCTACTGGCGGGCAGCGAACTACCTCTCCGTCGGACAGATCTACCTGATGGATAACCCGCTGTTACGCGAGCCGCTGAGGCCGGAGCATATTAAACCGCGCCTGCTGGGCCACTGGGGTACCACGCCAGGGCTGAATTTTATCTACGCCCACCTCAATCGCGCGATCCGCCAGCACAACCTGAATATGATCTACCTCTGCGGGCCAGGACACGGCGGCCCCGGCATGGTGGCTAATACCTGGCTGGAGGGCAGCTACAGCGAAATCTATCCGCAGGTTTCACAGGATGCGGCGGGTATGCAGCGTCTGTTTAAGCAGTTCTCTTTTCCCGGCGGCATCCCCAGCCACGCGGCACCGGAGACGCCGGGCTCGATCAACGAAGGCGGTGAGCTGGGCTATTCGCTCTCCCATGCCTTCGGGGCGGCCTTCGACCATCCCGACCTGATCGTGCCCTGTGTGATTGGCGACGGCGAGGCAGAAACCGGGCCGCTGGCCTCCAGCTGGCACGGCATCAAATTCCTGAACCCTGAACGTGACGGCGCGGTGCTGCCGATTCTGCACCTTAACGGCTATAAGATTGCCAACCCGACGCTGCTGGGGCGCAGTAGCGATGAGGATCTGCACCAGTTGTTCAGCGGCTACGGCTATGAACCGCTGTTCGTCTGCGGACATGAACCGGAAAAAATGCACCCGCTGATGGCGGAGACCCTGGAGCGGGCACTGGCGAAAATCGCCGCCTATCAGCGCGAGGCGCGCAGCGGCAAGGCCAGCGCCGACGTGCCGCGCTGGCCGATGATCATCCTGCGCAGTCCCAAAGGCTGGACCGGCCCCGAAACGGTCGACGGCAAAAAGGTGGAAGATTTCTGGCGGGCCCATCAGGTGCCGGTCGCGGCCTGCCGTGAAGATGAAGGGCATCGTCAGATCCTTGAGAACTGGATGCGCAGCTACCAGCCCGACGATCTCTTTGACGAACAGGGCCGCCTGAAGCCGGAGCTGCAGGCGCTGGCACCCGAGGGCGACAAGCGGATGGGGGCGTCGCCTTATGCCAACGGCGGCCGGCTGCGCCGTGAGCTGGATACGCCGGCGATTGCGGCATTCGCCTGCGAGGTCAGCGAACCCGGTGCGCAGATGGCGCAGGCCACGGAACACCTGGGGCGTTATCTCAGCGCGCTGTTCCAGCGTAACCACGACAATTTCCGCCTGTTCGGGCCGGATGAAACCGCTTCTAACCGTCTGACGCCGGTCTTCGATGTGACCAGCCGCACCTGGCTGGAACGCACCGAGCCGTATGATGAGCAGCTGGCGCGCGATGGCCGGGTCATGGAAATCCTTAGTGAGCATCAGTGTCAGGGCTGGCTGGAGGGTTATCTGCTGACCGGCCGCCACGGGCTGTTCAACTGCTACGAAGCCTTTATCCACATCGTCGATTCGATGTTTAATCAGCACGCCAAATGGCTGAAGGTGTCGCGCAAGCTGGGCTGGCGCAAGCCTGTCTCATCGCTTAACTATCTGCTCTCCTCCCACGTCTGGCGGCAGGACCATAACGGCTACAGCCATCAGGACCCGGGCTTCATGGATCACGTCGCCAACAAGAAAGCGGACATCGTGCGCATCTATCTGCCGCCCGATGCCAATACGCTGCTGTGGGTGGGCGATCACTGCCTGCGCACCTGGGACCGCATCAACGTGATCGTGGCGGGCAAGCAGCCTGCGCCGCAGTGGCTGGAGATGAGCAGCGCGGTGACCCATTGCGAAGCGGGTATGGGCGAATGGCGCTGGGCGGGCACCACGCCGGAGAATACAGCGCCGGACGTGGTCATGGCCTGTGCCGGTGATGTGCCGACGATGGAGACGCTGGCGGCGGTCGATCTGCTGCGCGGGATGCTGCCCGAACTGCGCATCCGCGTGGTGAACGTGGTCGATCTGCTGGCGCTGCAGCCGCAGGATCAGCATCCGCATGGCAAATCGGATGAGGTATTCGACGCACTGTTTACCCAGGATAAGCCGGTGATCTTTGCCTTCCACGGTTATCCGGCGCTGATCCATCGCCTGACCTATTCGCGCACCAATCACCGCAACTTCCATGTGCGCGGCTTTAACGAAGAGGGAACCACCACCACGCCGTTTGATATGACCGTGCTGAACGAGCTGGACCGCTATCATCTGGCGCAGGAGGCGATTCTGCGCGTACCGGGGCTGGCCGCGGCACATCCGGAACTGCTGGAGGACTTACAGCAGCGGCTGGCGGAACATCATCGCTATGTCCGTGAACATGGCGAAGATCTGCCGGAGGTGCAGAACTGGAAATGGCCGTCGGCCACCGCGCCGGGTGCGCCCGACTAAGCGGCCAGCAGCGCGTCGGTCAGCATCCAGACGGTGGTCGCCACCAGCGACAGCGCCATCAGGCTGTTAAAGAGCTGACGTTTCCAGGCAATCTGCAGATGGCTGCGCAGGCGATCGCCCAGCGCAGCCCAGATCAGGATGCAGGGCAGATTCAGCAGCATAAAGCCAGTCATCACCGTCAGAACCCCGCTGCTGGCGCTGTAGAGCAGTGCGACGTTGGTCGCCATCAGCCAGGCCTTGGGGTTAATCGCCTGGAAACAGGCGCCGCCCACCAGCGTCATCGGCTGCGGCCGGTTTCGCGCTTCCGGCGCCGCGGCGCGGAAAATTTTCCAGGAGAGCCACAACAGATAGGCGCAGCCTGCCAGCGTCAGCGGCAGGCGAACCGCCGCCATCCCATGCAGCAGCAGCTCCAGCGCCATTCCGGCAATCAGCGTCTGTATCGCACAGCCGATTAAAATGCCGAAGACCATCGGCAGGGTTCGCCGCATACCAAAATTGACGCCGGAGGTCGCCAGCAGCAGATTATTCGGGCCTGGCGTAATAGACATCACGGTGACGTAACTGAAGAAAGAGGGATCAAGCATCGTGGCGCTCCTGAAAAGCAGACAGAGCCTTATGCTACGGCGGGAAAAGAGATGGTAACAGTGACACAAAATCACTATTGTTATGGTTACAGTTTCTGTTAATCGCAATTGTACCCATTCCGTCCGGAGGCAACTGTGTCCCTTGTTCCCCCAGCCGATCGGCCCCTTTATCAGCAGCTGGCCGAAAGCTTCGCCGAAGCCATTCATCAGGGCACGCTGAAACCCGGCAGGCGCCTGCCCGCCATCCGGCGCGTGGCTCAGTCCCATCAGGTCAGCGTCAATACGGTGCTCAATGCCTGGCAGAGGCTGGAAGATCGCGGGCTGATTGAGGCGCGGCCGCAGTCGGGCTATTACGTGCGCGGGGTCCTGCCCGCCGTGATCCGGCACGGCGAACACAAAACCCGGGTGCGCGATCCCGGCAGCGGCAAGCTCGACCTGATCGATAAGGTCTTTGCGGCCCAGAATCATCCCGACTACATCAACATCTCCCTGGCCTGTCCGCAGGACAGCGAACTCTTTCCTGCGGCGCGCCTCGCCCGAATTACCGCCTCATTGCTGCGTCGCCAGCCCGGCATCATCGGACGCTATGCGCTTCCGCCCGGTAGTGAGCGCTTACGGGAGGAGATCGCGCGACGGGCACTGCACGCCGGGCAGACCCTCACAGCCGATGAGATCACCCTGACCCACGGCTGCATGGAGGCACTTCAGCTGGCCCTGCGGGCGGTGACCCAGCCGGGTGACTGCGTCGGGCTGGAGTCACCGACCTACTTCTTCCTGTTTCCCCTGCTGGCCTCGCTGGGCCTCAGGGCGCTGGAAATCCCCACCGATCCGCAGCAGGGGCTGTCGCTGGATGCGCTGGAGATGCTGCTTCAGGAGCAGCGCCTCCAGGCGCTGATTGCCATGCCGGGCGTGCAGAATCCGCTGGGCTGCGGCATGTCGCTGGAAAACAAGAAGCGGCTGGCGAAGTTAGTGAATACTTACCACGTTCCGCTGATTGAAGACGGGCTGTATGACGAACTGCAGTTCGACTGGCCGCTCTCGCCGCCCGTCAAAGCCTTCGATCGCGATGGCTGGGTCATTTACTGCACCAGCTTCACCAAAACCGTCGCGCCCGATTTTCGCGTTGGCTGGACCGCCGCAGGCCGCTTTCATGATGCAATCGCCCGTCTGAAAGCGGTGTCGTCGATGGCCGAATCCGCCCTGCTCTCGGAAACCCTGGCGGCGTTTCTGGCCTCCGGCGGTTACGATCACCATCTGCGTACCCTGCGTCGCCGCTATGCGGCCAATCTGGATGAGGCACGCGGACTCATCGCCCGCTATTTTCCGGCGGGCACCCGCGCGACGCTGCCGCGCGGCGGCTTTGTTTTCTGGGTTGAGCTGCCGGGTAGTGTGAATACCACCGGGATGTTTGACCGGCTGCTGCAGGAGAAGATCTGCGTCACGCCCGGCGCGCTCTACTCCCTGAGCGAGCGCTATAACCATGCGCTGCGCCTCTCCTGCTGCTATCCGTTCGATGCGCGTTACACCCAGGCGATTAAACGCGCGGGCGAGATCGCCTGTGAGCTGACGGGGCTGCCAGCCGGTGAGGATCAGGGCGTGCCGTTGCGCCCCCAGACGGTGTAGCCGCGGCGTTCGGTCAGGCGTTCATAATAGGTGCGTACGGCCGGATAATCGGGGTGATCGAGCGGGGTCTCAAACCAGCGGTTGACCGCCAGGCCAATCGGAATGTCCGCCAGGGTGAAATTCCGTCCGGCCACGTAGCGCCCGGTTTTTTCCAGCTGCTGGTTGAGAATGTTCATGGTGTGCGCCCAGCCTTTGCAGGCGGCGGCCAGCAATCGCGGATCCTGATGCGCCGGAGAGTTTCGCACCAGCGACATAAAGGCATAGCGCCAGGAGGTATTGAGTTCGGTGGATTGCCAGTCCATCCACTGGTCGACGGGCGCACGCGTCTGCGGATGAAGGGCGTAGAGCCACTCGCCGCCATAGGCGTTCGCCAGATAGCGCAGGATGGCATTGGACTCCCACATCACGAAGTCATCATCCTTCAGGACCGGCACCATCGCATTGGGATTCAGCGCCATGAATTCCGGCAGGTGCGTGGAGCGGAAACCATCGCCCCACTCTTCGCGCTCATAATCCAGATCCAGCTCGTCACACAGCCACAGCAGTTTGCGCACGTTGATTGAGGAGGCGCGTCCCAGGATCGTTAGCATTCACAGTCTCCGACAAAACCTTTAACTTATTGATAACGCTGTTGGCGGTGATTAGCAATCTTCCGGCAGAGAAAAGGCCACACTGAACCCAGAGCAAGGAGTCACCATGCAGGTCGCGTTTAAGCAAGTCGATGTGTTTACCTCATCTGCCTTCAACGGCAATCCGCTGGCGGTGATTATGGATGCGCAGGGGTTAAGCGACAGCCAGATGGCCGCGATTGCCCGCTGGACAAATCTGTCGGAAACCACCTTTGTTCTGCCGCCGCAGAACGAAGAGGCGGACTACCGGGTGCGTATTTTCACCGTGGAAGGCGAACTGCCCTTTGCCGGCCATCCGACGCTGGGCACCGCACACGCCCTGCTGGAGGCAGGCTGGCCGACCCGGACGCCGGGCATCATCGTGCAGGAGTGCGGTGTCGGCAACGTCGCCGTGAAGCGTCACGCGGCGGGCGAACTGGCGTTTGCGGCCCCGGCGGCGACCCTGATGCCCTGGCAGGATGCGCTGCTGGGCAGGGCGTTAAACAGTGATGCGTTCGATCTGACGCAAAGCCCGACCGTGGTGGATATGGGGATTCGCTGGCTGCTGGTGCCGATGGTCAGCGCCGGGTCCGTGCTGGCGCTGCAGCCCGTCGTCAGCGATCTTCAGCAGCTGATCCTGCAGGCGGGCGTCTCGGGCGTGATGCCCTTTGGTCGTTTGCCCGAGGGTGAGCCTGAGCAGTATGAAGTGCGGGGGCTGCTGGTCGAGCATGGCAGCCTGATCGAAGATCCGGTCACCGGCAGCGCCAACGCCTGTCTGGCACGCTACCTGGCGATGACGGGCCAGACGACGCCCTACCGCGTTCGTCAGGGCACGGCGCTGCAGCGTGCCGGTCGGGTGAGCGTGACCTTTGCCGGGGAGACGATCTGGATCGGTGGCCATACCCTGACCGTTATCGACGGCACGATCACCCTGTAGACCTGCAGGAGCGGCGCCCGCAGAGGAGTCTGCGGGCGCCGCCCGCCGTTAAATCCCCTGCCCGCCTGACGCTTCGATACGCTGCGCGGTGATCCAGCCGGTTTCGTCACTGAGGATTGCGCTGATGGCGTCGCCTATATCATCCGGCAGGCCGACGCGGCCCAGCGCCGTCAGCCCGGCGATCTGGTCGTTTATCTCGCGGGTGTCGCGCACCCGGCCACCGCCGAAATCGGTCTCGATCGCCCCCGGCGCCAGGATATTGACCCGGATGCGCCGTTCGCCCAGCTCTTTGGCCTGATAGCGCGTCAGCACCTCCATTGCCCCTTTCATCGACGCATAGGTTGCAGAGCCAGGATAGACCAGCCGGGTCAGCCCGCTGGAGATATTCAGGATGCGTCCTCCGTCAGCGATCAGCGGCAGGAGTTTCTGCGTCAGGAAGTAAGGCCCCCTGAAATGGACATTCATCAGCGCATCAAATTCCGCCTCGGTGGTCTCGGCAAAAGGCTTATAGTGGCCGTGCCCGGCGTTGTTCACTAAATAGTCAAAGGTATCGCGCTGCCACTGCTGTTGCAGCGCCGTTTTCACCTCACCGGTAAAACGATCAAACTGGCTGCTGTCACCGACATCCAGCGCCAGTGCGACGGCGCGCCTGCCCAGCGCCTCGATTTCCTTCACCACCGCCTGCGCTTCCTCAGCATGACTGCGGTAGGTCAGAATAATATCGGTGCCTCTGGCGGCCAGTTTTAATGCACCATTCCGCCCTAAGCCACGGTTTGCACCGGTAATTAACGCCACTTTTTGATTCATCTCTCACACCTGTTGAAAAATTGAACAGGGTTTAAGGATATTCGTCGGCAACTGATCTATAAACAGGGTTAAGCGCGCATCACTGTTTCAATAAAAACAACAATCGGTGAACAACATGGACAAAATTCACGCAATGCAGGTGTTTGTGCGGGTGGCCGAAATGGGCAGTTTTACCCATGCAGCGGAAAGTTTAGGCATCCCCAAAGGCAGCGTGTCACGTCAGATCCAGGCGCTGGAGAACCAAATGGCAACACGTTTGCTGCATCGCACCACGCGCCGGGTGCAACTCACGCAGGATGGACTGGTCTATTACGATCGCTGCCTCGATCTGCTGTCGATGATTGATGATATGGACAGCCTGTTCCAGCATGAACCCGCCTCGCTCAGCGGCAAGCTTCGGGTGGATATGTCGGTGGCGATGGCGACCGGTTTTATCCTGCCGCGGCTGCCAGCGTTTTTGCAGCACTACCCCGGCATTGAGATTGAGCTGAGCAGCAGCGACCGTCAGGTGGATGTGATCCGGGAAGGCTTTGACTGCGTGATTCGGGTCGGCGAACTCAAAGATTCGGGGCTGATTGCACGAAAAATTGGAACCCATACCTTGATCAACTGCGCCAGCCCTGGCTACCTTTCGCGTTTCGGCATGCCGACCCGGCTGGAGGAGCTGTCGCAGCATGCGATGGTGCACTACAGTCAGCAGCTCGGCCAGGCCTCGCCCGGTTTTGAGTATTTTGATGGCCGCCAGTGCCACTATGTTCACACCGGTGGCGTGGTGACCGTGAACAGTACGGAGACCTATCGCGCCGCCTGCCTGGCCGGCCTGGGGATTATTCAGGTGCCCGCCGCCGGGATTCAGCCCTTGCTGGAGCGCGGTGAGCTGGTGGAGGTGCTGCATCGCTTCCCCGCCAGGCCGATGCCGATCCATCTGCTCTATCCGCACCGGCGCAATGTGGCGCGTCGGGTACGGGTTTTTATGGAGTGGCTGAGTCAGGTGTTACAGGAGTACGTCACCTGAGCGGCTATACTTTGATTTTAATGATAAACAGGACAGTGAAGGTCTATGACAGACAAGCAGGAAAACCCACAGGAAACGTCGCCGGAAAAGCCGCTTATCGATATTAAAACCGGTAATCACACCGTGGATAAATCGATCGTTCGCGTGTCGCGCTTCGCCAGCTGGTTTCAGTCTATTCCGGCCGTGGCGCACTTTATCCGTGCTCTCGACCGGTTTAACGACCGGCTCGGCAGCCAGTTTGGCGCGGCCATTACCTATTTCTCTTTTTTATCGCTGATCCCCATTCTGATGGTGTCGTTCGCAGCCGTGGGTTTTGTGCTGGCATCGAATCAGGATCTGCTGACCGATATCATCAACAAAATCGTCAGCAGCATCAGCGACCCGACGCTGGCCACCACGCTGAAGAATACGGTGAACACCGCGATCCAGCAGCGCGCCACGGTGGGGATTACCGGTCTGCTGCTGGCGCTCTACTCCGGTCTTAACTGGATGGGGAACCTGCGTGAAGCGATTCGCGCGCAGTCGCGCGACGTCTGGGAGCGGCAGCCGGATGACAAAGAGAAGATCTGGAAGCGCTATATCCGCGATTTCCTGTCGCTGACCGGCCTGATGCTGGCGCTGGTGATTACGCTGTCGCTGACTTCGGTGGCCGGCTCTGCACAGGCGACCATCGTGAGTGCGCTGGGGCTGGATGGCATCGACTGGCTGCGACCTGCCCTGACGATTATCGCCACCTCGATTTCCGTTATGGCTAACTATCTTCTGTTCCTCTGGATTTTCTGGATACTGCCGCGCCATAAGCCGCGCAAGAAGGCGCTGTTTCGCGGCACCCTGCTGGCAGCCATCGGCTTCGAGGTGATTAAGTTTGTGATGACGCTGACGCTGCCGAAGCTGGCGACCTCGCCTTCAGGCGCGGCCTTTGGTTCGGTGCTGGGCCTGATGGCGTTTTTCTACTTCTTCGCCCGTCTGACGCTCTTCTGTGCCGCCTGGATCGCCACGGCTAAATATAAAGACGATCCGCAGATGCCTCAGGCGGGCAGCGCAAAACAGAAAGCATCGTAATCGGTTAACAACAGCGGAAAATCTCCCCCCTCAGCTACTTTTTAAACAGATAACAGGATGAATAGCTGAGGGGTCACTTTTATTTAGCCCTTTCTCAGAGTATCCCGCCAGATATCATCCGGTTTACCCCGGTATCGCCCGGCATTCGTCGCACCACAGAAATTATCCTCTTTTTGCCCGCTGAAGCCAGACGTGGCGCGGGTTTTCATCATTGAATGCACCCTGGCAGATGCGTAAGATTCTTTGTCTGTATTTACAAATAAGAAACAGTTATGCAAGCCTCCCTCACAGACACACTCGACAAACAGCAGGACCCCACACCCGTTAACTCACGCAGTAAAGTGGTGATTGCGTCGCTGGTCGGAACGGCCATCGAATTCTTCGACTTTTACATTTACGCCACGGCTGCGGTCATTGTTTTCCCGCATATTTTCTTCCCACAGGGGGATGCCACCGTCGCCACGCTCCAGTCGCTGGCCACGTTCGCCATCGCCTTTGTGGCGCGTCCGATTGGCTCGGCGGTGTTCGGACACTTCGGTGACCGCGTAGGGCGCAAGGCTACGCTGGTAGCCTCGCTGCTGACCATGGGGATCTCTACCGTGGTGATTGGCCTGCTGCCGGGCTATGAAACCATCGGCGTGATGGCACCGCTGCTGCTGGCGCTGGCGCGTTTCGGTCAGGGCCTGGGCCTGGGCGGTGAATGGGGTGGTGCGGCGCTGCTGGCGACGGAGAATGCGCCAGCGAAGAAGCGTGCGCTGTATGGCTCCTTCCCTCAGCTCGGTGCGCCGATTGGCTTTTTCTTCGCAAACGGGACGTTTCTGCTGCTCTCCTGGCTGCTGACCGACGAGCAGTTTATGCAGTGGGGCTGGCGCGTGCCCTTTATCCTCTCCGCCGTGCTGGTGCTGATTGGCCTCTATGTACGTGTATCGCTGCATGAGAGCCCGGTATTCGCCAAAGTGCAGAAAGAGAAGAAGCAGGTCCGGGTGCCGATTGCCGCGCTGCTGAGCCAGCATCTGACCGCCACCATTCTCGGCACCTTTATTATGCTGGCGACCTACACGCTGTTTTACATCATGACCGTCTATTCGATGAGCTACGGAACCACGCCTGCGCCTGCCGGTCTGGGTATTCCCCGTAACAGTATGCTGTGGATGCTGATGCTGGCGGTGATTGGCTTTGGGGTGATGGTGCCGATTGCCGGCCTGCTGGCGGACCGTTTTGGTCGCCGCAAGACCATGATCACCATTACGCTGATGATCATCGCGTTTTCGTTCCTGTTCCCGGCGATGCTCGGTTCCGGTTCACAGGCGCTGGTAATGGTGTTTCTGCTGCTGGGCCTGAGCATTATGGGCCTGACGTTTGGCCCGATGGGCGCGCTGCTGCCGGAGCTGTTCCCGACGGAAGTCCGTTACACCGGTGCCTCGTTCTCCTATAACCTCTCCTCGATTCTGGGTGCCTCGGTAGCGCCCTATATCGCGACCTGGCTGAATGCGCACTATGGCCTGCAGGCGGTGGGATTCTATCTGGCGTCGATGGCGGTGCTGACGCTGATTGCGCTGCTCGCCTGTAAAGAGACGCGTCATCAGACGCTGTATGACGTGTAATCCCGCAGGATGATGGTCAGCGAAACCCGGCAGCCGCCGGGTTTTTTTTATGGGTTTCGCGCAGCGTCAGGGGTATCAGATGAAAACGGCAGACCGGAGAGAACAGAACCCGCATCGGCTCTGAACATCGCCCGGCGATCAGGCGAACGGCACCTGAAGTGGCGTCGTTGTCTGTCCGGATAAACTGAATCGCGTCTGAATGTTAACCCCGGCGGCGGGTGGGTCTTCCAGCAATACAGAAGCCGGAGGGCACGGGCAACACGGGCAGAGAAGGAAAGCGTGACGCGCCTGGGACAAAAACACAAAGCGCTGGCCCGTTTACGGGCGCACCTCAGGGATAAGGTGCGTCATCGCGCGGGCCGGGCGGCCAGGGAGTGGCTTAAGCGTCTTTGATCTGACCCTGTTCCCCAGGCAGGCAGGGTCAGACAGCCATCAGGCACTTTTTACACATAAAAAACCCCGGCAAGCCGGGGTCTCTTTTGCTGAAAACGGTGTAGCCGGTGATTAGCCTGCGACAGCGATACGCTTCATGTCGGTCATGTAGCCACGCAGCTTACGGCCCACGGTTTCAATCGGATGCTGACGAACGGCTTCGTTGACGTCACGCAGCTGCGCGTTATCAACCTGCGTGCCTTCAACCGCTTTGCCCAGATCGCCCGGCTGCAGGGTGGTCATGAACTCTTTCAGCAGCGGCACCGCCGCGAAGGAGAACAGATAGTTACCATATTCAGCGGTGTCGGAGATCACCACGTTCATCTCATACAGACGCTTACGGGCGATGGTGTTCGCGATCAGCGGCAGCTCATGCAGGGATTCGTAATAAGCCGACTCCTCGATGATGCCTGCATCAACCATGGTTTCAAACGCCAGCTCAACACCCGCTTTAACCATCGCCACCATCACGACACCTTTGTCGTAGTACTCCTGCTCTTCGATTTTGCCTTCGTACTGAGAGGCCGTTTCGAATGCGGTCTGGCCGGTCTCTTCACGCCAGGTCAGCAGTTTTTTATCATCGTTAGCCCAGTCTGCCATCATGCCGGAGGAGAATTCGCCGGAGATGATGTCATCCATGTGCTTCTGGAACAGCGGCGCCATAATGGTTTTCAGCTGCTCTGACAGCGCATAGGCACGCAGTTTCGCCGGGTTAGAGAGGCGATCCATCATCAGGGTGATGCCACCAAACTTCAGCGACTCGGTGATGGTTTCCCAGCCGAACTGGATCAGCTTCTCTGCGTACGCCGGGTCGGTACCTTCAGCCACCAGCTTGTCGAAGCAGAGCAGTGAACCGGCCTGTAACATGCCGCACAGGATAGTCTGCTCGCCCATCAGGTCAGATTTCACTTCGGCAACAAACGAAGATTCCAGGACGCCCGCACGGTCGCCACCGGTCGCCGCGGCCCAGGCCTTGGCAATCGCCATGCCTTCGCCTTTTGGATCGTTTTCCGGGTGAACCGCGATCAGGGTCGGCACGCCGAAGCCACGCTTGTACTCTTCACGAACTTCGGTACCCGGGCACTTCGGTGCCACCATAACGACGGTGATATCTTTACGGATGCTCTCGCCGACTTCGACAATGTTGAAGCCGTGTGAGTAGCCCAGCGCAGCGCCCTCTTTCATCAGCGGCTGAACAGCCTGCACCACAGCGGAGTGCTGCTTGTCCGGCGTCAGATTGACTACCAGGTCCGCCTGCGGGATCAGATCTTCGTAGGTGCCCACGTTGAAACCGTTATCGGTCGCTTTGCGCCATGAAGGGCGTTTTTCCGCAATCGCTTCAGCACGGAGTGCATAGGCAACATCCAGACCGGAATCGCGCATGTTCAGACCCTGGTTCAGGCCCTGTGCGCCACAGCCAACGATAACGACTTTTTTGCCTTTCAGGAAACTGGCACCGTCCGCAAACTCGTCGCGTGCCATGAAGCGGCATTTACCTAATTGCGCTAACTGGTTGCGCAGATTCAATGTGTTGAAATAGTTAGCCATGGGAACTCCGGTAAGGTTGTGTTTGCTTTTTTTGTTCAGTAACGGCGTGTCATGCAACGCCGCGAATGACCCCATCATATGACAGGAATTCTGTTGCTTAAATTGATATATTAACAACGTCACATTGCAATAAATGCAACACCACTCAGAGGCGACGCGCGCATGGATTTACGGGATCTGAAACTGTTTCTTCATCTGGCAGAAAGCTGCCACTTCGGGCGCAGCGCGCGGGCGATGCATGTCAGCCCCTCCACGCTGTCGCGCCAGATTCAGCGGCTGGAGGAGGATGTCGGCCACGCGCTGTTCCTGCGCGATAACCGCACCGTGACGCTGACCGAGGCAGGCGAACGCCTGCGGCAGTTTGCCCAGCAGACGCTGTTGCAGTATCAGCAGCTGCGCCATGTGATGGATCTGAATGGCCCGTCGCTCAGCGGCGAGCTGCGCCTGTTCTGCTCGGTGACGGCGGCCTACAGCCATCTGCCGCCTATCCTCGACCGCTTTCGCGCGGAACATCCGCAGGTCGAGATCAAACTGGATACCGGCGATGCCGCAGATGCGGTGGAAAAAGTGCACTCCGGCGATGCGGATTTAGCGATTGCCGGTCGCCCTGAAACCCTGCCCGCCAGCATCGATTTTATGCCGCTGGGGCTGATTCCGCTGGTGCTGATCGCGCCCGCTCTGCCCTGCGCCGTGCGCACTCAGGCCACGCAGCCGCAGCCCGACTGGTCAAAAATCCCCTTTATCCTGCCCGTGCAGGGCCCGGCACGGCGGCGCATCGATCTCTGGTTCCGCCGTCATCGCATCCCGAATCCGTTAATCTACGCCACGGTGTCGGGGCATGAGGCGATTGTCTCGATGGTGGCGCTGGGCTGCGGCATTGCGTTACTGCCAGATGTGGTGCTGGAAAACAGTCCGGAGCCGGTGCGTAACCGCGTGCTGATGCTGGAGAATGTGGAGTCGGTCGCGCCGTTTGAGCTTGGCATCTGCGTACAAAAAAAGCGGCTCGGTGAGCCGCTTATCAGTGCGTTCTGGAGCCAGCTGTAATCAGCTGCCTGACAGGAAGAAGCGAAACGCCGGGTTCTGGCTTTCGTCGTGAAAGTCGTAACCCAGATCGGTGAGATGCTCTTCAAACCGCGGCTCATCGCTGCCGAGTTCAAACGCGGCCAGCACGCGACCATAATCGGTGCCGTGACTGCGGTAGTGGAACAGCGAGATATTCCAGTGGGTGCCGAGCGTCTGCAGGAACTTCAGCAACGCCCCCGGCGCCTCCGGGAACTCAAAACTGAAGAGCCGTTCACGCAGCGGCTTGGTCGGACGGCCGCCGACCATGTAGCGCACATGCAGTTTCGCCATCTCATCATCGGAGAGATCGACCACCTGATAGCCACCCCGGGTCAGCTCGCCGATGATCTCGCTGCGCTCTTCCATACCGCGGGTCAGCCTCACGCCCACAAAGATGCAGGCTTTGTCCGCATCGGCGTAGCGATAGTTGAACTCGGTGATGGATCGTCCACCCAGCGTCTGGCAGAAGCGCAGGAAGCTGCCCTGCTGTTCCGGGATGGTGACGGCCAGCAGCGCTTCACGCTGTTCACCCAGCTCGCAGCGCTCAGAGACGTAGCGCAGGCCGTGGAAATTGACGTTAGCCCCGGACAGCACATGCGCCAGCCGCTCGCCCTTGATCTCATGCTGCTGGATATACTTTTTCATGCCCGCCAGCGCCAGCGCACCCGACGGCTCCGCCACGGCACGGACATCTTCAAACAGATCTTTCATGGCCGCACAGATCGCATCGCTGTCGACCGTGATGACCTCGTCGATGTAGGCCTGACAGAGCCGGAAGGTTTCGCTGCCAATCCGTTTAACCGCAACGCCTTCAGCAAACAGCCCGACACGCGCCAGATCGACGGGATGCCCCACCTCCAGCGCCGCTTTCAGGCAGGCGGAGTCCTCTGACTCCACCGCGATCACTTTGATTTGCGGCATCAGCTGCTTGATCAGCACCGCAACGCCTGCTGCCAGACCGCCGCCGCCTACCGGAACAAAGACCCGGTCGAGGTGCGCATCCTGCTGCAGCAGCTCCATGCCCAGCGTGCCCTGTCCGGCAATCACGGCCGGATGGTCAAACGGCGGCACGAAGGTGTAGCCGCGCTGCTCAGAGAGTTCAATCGCTTTGGCTTTCGCCTCGTCAAAGTTGGCCCCGAACAGGAAAGCCTCACCGCCAAATGCGCGCACCGCATCGACCTTGATGTCTGCTGTTGCCAGCGGCATCACGATCAGTGACTTGATGCCCAGCTTCGTCGCCGAGAGCGCCACGCCCTGCGCGTGATTTCCGGCTGACGCCGTGACCACGCCGCGCGCTTTCTGCTCTTCGTTGAGGCCGGCAATCATCGCGTACGCCCCGCGCAGCTTGAAGCTGTGCACCGGCTGGCGATCTTCGCGCTTCACCAGAATGGTGTTGCCGAGACGCGATGAGATTTTTTCCATAACCTGCAGCGGCGTCACCTGTGCTACTTCATACACCGGTGAACGCAGCACTGCGCGCAAATACTCCGCGCCGCCAGGCGCGTCGGGTAGCGGTTGAGACTCGGCCACGGTTAGCCTCCCAGCTTGCTCTTATCGCGGACCGCACCTTTGTCGGCGCTGGTCGCGAGGGATGCGTAAGCACGCAGCGCAAAGGAGACTTCACGCTGACGATTGGCCGGTGTATAGGCCGCATCGCCACGTGCCTGCTGCTCTTCACGGCGGGCGTGCAGTTCGTTGTCCGGCACGGCGAGTTTGATGCCGCGATTAGGGATATCGATCTCGATGGTGTCGCCATCCTTGACCAGCGCAATGGTGCCGCCGTTGGCCGCTTCCGGCGAGGCGTGACCGATTGAGAGGCCCGATGTGCCGCCAGAGAAGCGACCGTCGGTGATCAGGGCGCAGCTTTTGCCCAGGCCCATCGATTTCAGGTAGGTGGTCGGATAGAGCATCTCCTGCATACCCGGACCCCCTTTTGGCCCTTCGTAGCGGATAACGACCACGTCACCCGCCACGACTTTACCACCCAGAATCGCCTCTACCGCGTCATCCTGGCTTTCATACACTTTGGCCGGGCCGGTGAAGGTGAGGATCTCTTTGTCTACGCCTGCGGTTTTAACGATACAGCCATCTTCCGCAATGTTGCCGTAGAGCACGGCCAGACCGCCATCCTGCGAGTAAGCGTTTTCGCGGGTGCGGATACAGCCTTCAGCACGATCGTCATCCAGCGTGTCCCAGCGGCAGCTCTGCGAGAACGCCTGAGTGGTACGGATACCGGCAGGGCCCGCGCGGAACATATCTTTTACCGCCTGATCCTGGGTCAGCATGATGTCGTACTGATCCAGCGTTTCACGCATGGTCTGCTGCAGGATGTTGCGGGCGCTGCTGTCGAACAGACCTGCGCGATCCAGCTCGCCGAGAATCGCGTAGACGCCACCCGCACGGTGCACATCTTCCATATGATATTTCGGGGTGCTGGGCGCCACTTTACAGAGCTGAGGCACTTTGCGTGACAGACGGTCGATGTCGGAGATGTTGAAGTCGATATCGCCCTCCTGCGCCGCCGCCAGCAGGTGCAGTACGGTATTGGTGGAGCCGCCCATCGCGATATCCAGCGTCATCGCGTTCTCAAAGGCCGCCTTACTGGCGATATTGCGCGGCAGGACGTTTGCGTCATCCTGCTCATAGTAACGTTTGGTCAGGCTGACGATGCGCTTACCGGCATTGATGAACAGCGCTTTACGGTCGGCGTGCGTGGCCAGCAGTGAGCCGTTGCCCGGCTGCGACAGGCCAAGGGCTTCGGTCAGGCAGTTCATGGAGTTAGCGGTGAACATACCGGAGCAGGAGCCGCAGGTCGGACAGGCAGAGCGTTCGATCTGCTCGCTATCAGCATCGCTGACGTTGGGGTTCGCCCCCTGAATCATCGCATCCACCAGATCCAGTTTGATGATCTGATCGGACAGTTTGGTTTTACCGGCCTCCATCGGGCCACCGGAGACGAAGATCACCGGGATGTTCAGGCGCAGTGATGCCATCAGCATCCCTGGCGTGATTTTGTCGCAGTTCGAGATGCAGACCATGGCGTCGGCACAGTGTGCGTTGACCATATACTCGACGGAGTCGGCGATCAGCTCACGCGAAGGCAGGGAATAGAGCATGCCGCCATGACCCATGGCAATACCGTCATCCACCGCGATCGTGTTGAACTCTTTGGCTACGCCACCTGCCGCTTCAATCTGCTCGGCAACCAGCTTACCCAGATCGCGCAGATGGACGTGGCCCGGCACAAACTGGGTGAAGGAGTTTACGACGGCGATAATCGGTTTACCGAAATCGTCGTCGGTCATTCCTGTTGCGCGCCAGAGGGCACGGGCACCCGCCATGTTGCGGCCGTGGGTGGTGGTAGCGGAACGGTACTTAGGCATGCTCTTTACTCCAGTGAAAATAAGTTCGCGGACATCCAGCGACATCCGCGCAAGGTCTGGTTATGCGTTAACCGGGTCCAGCCAGCCCCATTTGTCTTCGGTCTCGCCGGTGAACAGGCCAAAGAATGCCTGCTGAATGCGTTTGGTGACCGGGCCGCACTTGCCTTCGCCGACCTGGATGCGGTCCACGCTGCGCACAGGGGTGATTTCTGCCGCAGTACCGGACATGAAGACTTCGTCAGCCAGGTAGAGCGACTCACGCGACAGGGTCTGTTCGCGCACTTCGATACCCATATCACGCGCCAGCGTGATGATGGCATCGCGGGTGATGCCCGGCAGTGCCGAAGAGGTAAATGGCGGGGTAAAGAGCACGCCATCTTTCACTTCAAACAGGTTTTCGCCTGCGCCTTCCGAAATCAGGCCGTTGGTATCCAGCGCGATCCCTTCCTGATAGCCGTGACGACGGGCTTCGCTGCCCACCAGCAGTGAGGAAAGGTAGTTCCCGCCCGCTTTCGCGGCGGTCGGCAGGGTGTTCGGCGCCACGCGGTTCCATGAGGAGACCATCGCATCAATACCGTTTTCCAGCGCTTCAGCGCCGAGGTAAGCCCCCCACGGGAATGCGGCGATAATCACATCGGTGGTGAAACCGTCTGGCGGGTTCACGCCCAGGCCCACATCGCCGACAAAGGCCAGCGGACGGATATAAGCACTTTTCAGTTTGTTAACGCGGATGACTTCGCGGCACGCTTCCATCAGCTCATCAACGCTGCTTTTAATCGGGAAACGGTAGATTTTGGCGGAGTCGTGCAGACGTTGCATGTGTTCGCGATGACGGAACACAACTGGTCCTTTGTGAGAGTCGTAGCAGCGCACACCTTCAAATACCGACGTACCGTAGTGCAACGCGTGGGACATGACGCTGACCTTCGCCTCTTCCCACTTAACCATCTCGCCATTGAACCAAATAAAGTCTGCTTTCTTCGTGCTCATTGTTATTCCCTCTCGCGGCTACGCGCGGATTTGTTGTGTTGTCTGTTGTTGAATCTGAACGCATGCGACGTCGATCAGTTTGCTTAACTGCGAAGACAGTAAATCGACGGAGCGCTGGCTGGCAACGGTCATTTCAATATTAATATTTTCTGCGTTGGCGACGGAGGCCATGTTCATGGAACAGACCTGAAAACCGCGGTGACGCACGACACGCAGAATGCGCTCCAATATTTCAGGACGGAATCGGGCTTCGATAGACAATTGATGCTGGTTCATACGGTTTTCTCCATCATGTGTGCATTGCTGGCACCCGGCGGTACCAGTGGCCAGACGTTTTCATGCTCATCAATTGCAACATGCAGGAAGTAAGGACCTTCGCTGTTCAGCAGAGCATCAAGGGCGGCGTCGACCTGATCTTTACGGGTAATACGCTGGCCTGGAATGTCAAAGGCACTGGCCAGCGTGAGGAAATCGGGATTGTCAGAGAGATTGGTTTCGCTATAGCGACCCTCAAAAAAGAGCTGCTGCCACTGGCGCACCATGCCCAGACGCTGGTTATCCAGCAGCAGGATCTTCACGGGCAGCCTGCCACGCTTGATGGTGCCCAGCTCCTGAATGTTCATCATGATGGAGCCATCACCTGAAACGCAGATGACGGTATCGTCCGGGCGGGCTACCTGAGCGCCGATGGCGGCGGGTAAGCCAAAGCCCATGGTGCCTAAACCGCTGGAGGTGATGAAGTTCTCTGGTGCGCTGAAAGCCATGTGCTGCGCGGTCCACATCTGGTGCTGACCCACATCGGTGGTCACTACGGCATCGGCAGATTTACGATCCGAGAGCTGCTTCAGCAGCAGCGGGGCATAGATCGCCTCGCCCGGATGGTCATAGCGCCAGGCGTGGCTGGCTTTCATCGCCTTCACCTCGTCACGCCAGGCGTCGATTTGCAGCGGCTGACTCAGCGCGGGCAGCAGATCGTTAAGATCGCCCTGCAGAGAGACATGCGCGCGACGCAGTTTGTTTAACTCTGCCGGATCGATGTCGAGATGAATGACGCTGGCGTGTGGGGCAAAGGTGTCCAGCTTGCCGGTCACGCGGTCATCGAAACGGGCACCGACCGCAATCAGCAGGTCACACGCCTGTACGGCGAAGTTAGCGGCTTTGGTACCGTGCATCCCCAGCATACCGAGGTAAACCTCGCTGTGAGGATCCACGCTGCCCAGCCCTTTTAAGGTTGCGACGGCCGGGATACCGGTCTCTTCCGCCAGCGCACGCAGTGCCGGCACGGCCTGCGCCAGACCCACGCCGCCGCCGATATACAGCATCGGTTTTCTGGCCTGCGCCATCAGGGCGCGTGCCTCGTTGATTGCCTGATGCGGCAGGCTGTTGTCCTCTTCGACCGACACCAGATGCGGCGCTGGTTCGCCCTGCGCCACCTGAATATCTTTCGGGATATCAACCAGTACCGGACCCGGACGACCCGACTGCGCCAGTGCAAACGCCTCGGCCATGATGGCGGGCAGCTCATCCAGCGACTCCACCAGGAAACTGTGTTTGGTGCAGGCCAGCGAAAGGCCCAGTACGTCGATCTCCTGGAATGCATCGGTGCCGATAAAGGCCGAGTTAACCTGGCCTGTTATCGCGACAACCGGCACAGAATCCATCATCGCATCCGCCAGGCCGGTGATCAGGTTGGTCGCGCCAGGGCCGGATGTCGCGATGCAGACACCGGTTTTGCCGGTAGAGCGCGCATAACCGATTGCTGCCATTACCGCGCCCTGCTCATGACGACACAGTAGGTGTTCCACGCCGCCATCATAGAGCGCGTCGTATACCGGCATGATCGCGCCGCCCGGGTAACCAAATACGGTATTCACACCCTGCGCGCGTAAAGCCTGAACTACCCACTGTGCACCTGTCATCGCTATTCTCCTGTGTCCTGACCGGAACAACAGAATTTTATGCTACTGTTCATTGTTTGTTCCTTGTGGATTTGCTGATATTTCCTCGGCTCGAAAAAAAACCCCCGGACCTTTCGGTGCGGGGGTTTTTTCGGATTCGAGGCTTGATTTTTAAGCCTTTCTTTCTCCAAGCGTTGCCCCGCACGGTAGGTTAATAACCACCACCACGCTAATCACGACCAGGCTAATCACTTGTAGAAGGGCTTTCATGTGTTGTTCAATTCTTTTACGTGTTCGAAGTAATGCCTACAGAGTTATCATAGTCAGGGGTCATGATACAACTTTTTTTGCAGCTTTTTTTTCACGCGCGTCAGCGAAGTCGCGCCTATCAATCTGTAATACAAGAAATAATTACATGATGATAATTATTCATCACTTTAGTGACGTAATAATATTCTGGTGGATTTGCGTACAGCTTCACAGCGTGAAAGCATCTCATGAAAACGGCACCGACAGATTGTGTAGTGCCCCGAAACGTGAAAAGTCTGCCCTCGCTTTCCTTTGACGCCGTGATCAGAATGACGGCCACAAGGAGCGGCTATGTCATTGTCTAAAGTTCTGACCCGGGCAGCGCTGGGCGTGGAAGCCCCGCTGGTGACTATCGAGGCGCATATCAGCAACGGTCTGCCCGCCTTAACGCTGGTTGGGCTGCCCGAAACTACCGTGAAAGAAGCGCGTGAGCGGGTGCGCAGCGCCATTATCAACAGCGGGTTCACCTTCCCGGCAAAGCGCCTCACCATCAATCTGGCCCCGGCAGATCTGCCTAAAGAGGGTGGACGGTATGACCTGCCTATGGCCATCGCGATTCTGGTCGCCTCTGAACAGCTTCCGGCCGATAAGCTGACACACTATGAGTTTCTGGGTGAACTGGCGCTTGACGGCGCGCTGTGCGGGGTACAGGGCGCGATTCCGGCGGCGATGAAAGCGATTCAGGCAGACCGGCAGCTGGTGCTCTCTGCGGACAATCAGGATGATGTGGGGTTAATTCGTCAGGGCACGTCGCTCGTCGCCTCCCACCTCAGCGAGGTATGCGCATTTCTGCGCGATGCGCGCACTTTGCCTGTGGCCCACTATCCTGCGCATCAGGAGCACGCGCCAGCTGACGATCTTGCGGATATGATTGGTCAGGAACAGGGGCGCAGAGCGCTGGAGATTACGGCGGCGGGCGGGCATAACCTGCTGCTGATCGGGCCGCCAGGCACCGGTAAGACCATGCTGGCCACCCGGCTCCCCGGTATCATGCCTGCACTGAGCGATCAGGAGGCGCTGGAGTGTGCGGCGATTGCAAGTCTGGTCAACAGCAGCGCCCTGCACCGCCGGTGGCGCACCCGGCCCTTCCGATCGCCTCATCACAGCGCCTCGCTCTACGCCCTGATTGGTGGCGGATCTCTGCCGCGTCCCGGCGAGATCTCGCTGGCCCATAACGGTGTACTGTTTCTGGATGAACTGCCGGAATTTGACCGCAGGGTGCTGGATTCCCTGCGCGAGCCGCTGGAGTCGGGCTGCATCGCCATTTCACGCGCCCGCGCGAAAGTCACCTATCCGGCACGCTTTCAGCTGATTGCGGCGATGAATCCAAGCCCGACAGGACATTATCAGGGGCAGCATAACCGCTGCTCGCCTCAGCAGGTGCTGCGTTACCTCAGTAAGCTATCCGGCCCTTTTCTGGATCGTTTTGATCTTTCGCTGGAGATACCGCTGCTGCCTGGAGGTATGCTCAGTGGACAACGCCCTGCTGCCGAAGCCTCTGAGCAGGTTCGTCAGCGGGTTATCGCCGCGCGTGACGTGCAGCTGGCTCGCGCCGGAAAGATTAATGCCCATCTGAATAATGCGGAGATCGTACGCTGGTGTCAGCCTGGGAAAGCGGATGCGGCGTGGCTGGAGTCCGTACTGGAGAAGCTGGGTTTATCGGTACGGGCCTGGCAGCGGATCCTGAAAGTGGCGCGTACGGTGGCCGATCTGGCCGGAGAGCCGGAGATTACGCGACTTCATCTGCAGGAGGCCGTCAGTTACCGGACGATTGATCGGTTAATGATTCATCTGCACAACAGCCTGCAATAAAAAAAGGGGCTTTCGCCCCTTTTTCTGTTAATCGTCGCTGTCGCTGAAGTCTTCAACGGTATCCATCTGTGGTTTACCACCAGACAGCGTATGGAAACGCTTCGGACGCTTGATGCGGGTCATGTATTTGGACCAGACACGTTCTGCTTCCGTCTGCGGCTCACGCACACCACGACACACTTCAATGAACAAACGTTCTTCTTCGGTTGCAGGCTCACGCTTTGATAAATCCAGCTCATTAAAGGCGAAACCGTGGCGTTCAAGAAGCTGGGCTTCTTTAATAGTAAAGTCACCGTGACGTGAGAAACCACGCGGGTAATGTTTGTTATCAAAGAAACGATTCTCTGTTGAGAAGCTTTCCGCCATGTTACACGCTCCTGATTTTCTAATGCCGTGCTGTTAATGGCGCGGAGTATTAGATAGGCTTGACAGAGTGTAAAACAAAACATTTAAATCTATACGACAAACATTTTTTGGGAGAAGGCTGTGGATACGGAATTACTGAAAACTTTCCTGGAAGTGAGCAGAACACGCCATTTCGGGCGTGCTGCAGAAGCACTTTATCTCACGCAATCTGCCGTCAGTTTTCGCATCCGTCAGTTAGAAAATCAGCTTGGTGTGAATCTTTTTACCCGCCATCGCAACAACATCCGTCTGACGGCGGCCGGAGAGCGATTACTCCCTTACGCTGAGAGCCTGATGAGCACATGGATGATGGCGAAGAAGGAGGTATCACACACCCAGCAGCATCATGAGCTATCCATAGGGGCCAGTGCTTCACTATGGGAGGCTTATCTGACGCCATGGCTACAGACGCTGTATGAGAACCGCGAGAGCCTGCATCTGGAAGCACGCGTAGCGCAACGGCATCTGCTGGTTAAGCAGCTTCATGAGCGCCAGCTGGATCTGTTGATCACGACCGAAGCGCCTAAGATGGATGAGTTAACCAGTCAGCAGATAGGGCATATCTCACTGGCGCTGTTCTGCGCCCGTCAGAGCGAGAAGCGCGAACACTACGACTACATCAAGCTGGAGTGGGGAGCCGACTTCCATCAGCATCAGAGTTATCTTTCCGGCGCTGACGATGTGCCGGTCCTGACGACAACCTCTGCACATGTTACCCGTGAACTGCTGCATACCACTGGCGCATGCGCGTTTCTGCCCGACTTCTGGCAGAGTCTCTACAGCGAATTAATGGTCATTCCGGATACACCGGTGGCCGTTCGTCCCCTCTATGCGGTCTGGTTGCAGAACAGCGATCAGCAGGCACATATCCGTCAGCTGCTGAAATTCCCGATTCTGGTCAGGCAAAATAGCTGAAATCAGGGGAAAAAACAGGCGGGAAAAATAAGAGACCAGTTAGCGTTAACTGGTTTTTTGCTTTTTTGAAGGCAAAAAAAAATCCTTTGCCGAAGCAAAGGATCGTTTTCTGGCAGGGGCGGAGGGACTCGAACCCCCAACACCCGGTTTTGGAGACCGGTGCTCTACCAATTGAACTACGCCCCTAAAAGGGTGGCGGAACGGACGGGGCTCGAACCCGCGACCCCCTGCGTGACAGGCAGGTATTCTAACCAACTGAACTACCGCTCCACCGGTTCTTTCACAGCCATCAGCGCCTCGCTGATGCCTGTCTGTTCCTTCTGTTTTTCCCTGTCAGAGGAAAAAGGAACGTGTTTGATGCCTGGCAGTTCCCTACTCTCGCATGGGGAGGCCCCACACTACCATCGGCGCTACGGCGTTTCACTTCTGAGTTCGGCATGGGGTCAGGTGGGACCACCGCGCTAAAGCCGCCAGGCAGATTCTGTCTTCCGCGCCGCCCTGGGGCCGCGCAGATTATCCGGTTCAGGCTGAAAATTGTCTCTCAAAAACGCCTCTGGCGTTGTAAGGTTAAGCCTCACGGGTCATTAGTACCGGTTAGCTCAACGCATCGCTGCGCTTACACACCCGGCCTATCAACGTCGTCGTCTTCAACGTCCCTTCAGGACTCTCAAGGAGTCAGGGAGAACTCATCTCGGGGCAAGTTTCGTGCTTAGATGCTTTCAGCACTTATCTTTTCCGCACTTAGCTACCGGGCAGTGCCATTGGCATGACAACCCGAACACCAGTGGTGCGTTCACTCCGGTCCTCTCGTACTAGGAGCAACCCCCCTCAATTCTCCAGCGCCCACGGCAGATAGGGACCGAACTGTCTCACGACGTTCTAAACCCAGCTCGCGTACCACTTTAAACGGCGAACAGCCGTACCCTTGGGACCTACTTCAGCCCCAGGATGTGATGAGCCGACATCGAGGTGCCAAACACCGCCGTCGATATGAACTCTTGGGCGGTATCAGCCTGTTATCCCCGGAGTACCTTTTATCCGTTGAGCGATGGCCCTTCCATTCAGAACCACCGGATCACTATGACCTGCTTTCGCACCTGCTCGAGCCGTCACTCTCGCAGTCAAGCCAGCTTATGCCATTGCACTAACCTCACGATGTCCGACCGTGATTAGCTGACCTTCGTGCTCCTCCGTTACTCTTTAGGAGGAGACCGCCCCAGTCAAACTACCCACCAGACACTGTCCGCACCCCGGATTACGGGGCCACGTTAGAACATCAAACATTAAAGGGTGGTATTTCAAGGATGGCTCCACGCAGACTGGCGTCCGCGCTTCAAAGCCTCCCACCTATCCTACACATCAAGGCTCAATGTTCAGTGTCAAGCTGTAGTAAAGGTTCACGGGGTCTTTCCGTCTTGCCGCGGGTACACTGCATCTTCACAGCGAGTTCAATTTCACTGAGTCTCGGGTGGAGACAGCCTGGCCATCATTACGCCATTCGTGCAGGTCGGAACTTACCCGACAAGGAATTTCGCTACCTTAGGACCGTTATAGTTACGGCCGCCGTTTACCGGGGCTTCGATCAAGAGCTTCTCCTTACGGATAACCCCATCAATTAACCTTCCGGCACCGGGCAGGCGTCACACCGTATACGTCCACTTTCGTGTTTGCACAGTGCTGTGTTTTTAATAAACAGTTGCAGCCAGCTGGTATCTTCGACTGGCTTCAGCTCCGGGAGCAAGTCCCTTCACCTACGCGCCAGCGTGCCTTCTCCCGAAGTTACGGCACCATTTTGCCTAGTTCCTTCACCCGAGTTCTCTCAAGCGCCTTGGTATTCTCTACCTGACCACCTGTGTCGGTTTGGGGTACGATTCTGTGTTACCTGATGCTTAGAGGCTTTTCCTGGAAGCAGGGCATTTATCACTTCAGCACCGTAGTGCCTCGTCGTCACGCCTCAGCGTTAAAAGAGTCCGGATTTACCTGGACCCTCCGCCTACACGCTTAAACCGGGACAACCGTCGCCCGGCTGATATAGCCTTCTCCGTCCCCCCTTCGCAGTAACACCGAGTACAGGAATATTAACCTGTTTCCCATCGACTACGCCTTTCGGCCTCGCCTTAGGGGTCGACTCACCCTGCTCCGATTAACGTTGAACAGGAACCCTTGGTCTTCCGGCGAGCGGGCTTTTCACCCGCTTTATCGTTACTTATGTCAGCATTCGCACTTCTGATACCTCCAGCATGCCTCACAGCACACCTTCGACGGCTTACAGAACGCTCCCCTACCCAGCAACGCATACGCGCCGCTGCCGCAGCTTCGGTGCATGGTTTAGCCCCGTTACATCTTCCGCGCAGGCCGACTCGACCAGTGAGCTATTACGCTTTCTTTAAATGATGGCTGCTTCTAAGCCAACATCCTGGCTGTCTGTGCCTTCCCACATCGTTTCCCACTTAACCATGACTTTGGGACCTTAGCTGGCGGTCTGGGTTGTTTCCCTCTTCACGACGGACGTTAGCACCCGCCGTGTGTCTCCCGTGATAACATTCTCCGGTATTCGCAGTTTGCATCGGGTTGGTAAGCCGGGATGGCCCCCTAGCCGAAACAGTGCTCTACCCCCGGAGATGAGTTCACGAGGCGCTACCTAAATAGCTTTCGGGGAGAACCAGCTATCTCCCGGTTTGATTGGCCTTTCACCCCCAGCCACAGGTCATCCGCTAATTTTTCAACATTAGTCGGTTCGGTCCTCCAGTTAGTGTTACCCAACCTTCAACCTGCCCATGGCTAGATCACCGGGTTTCGGGTCTATACCCTGCAACTTAACGCCCAGTTAAGACTCGGTTTCCCTGCGGCTCCCCTATACGGTTAACCTTGCTACAGAATATAAGTCGCTGACCCATTATACAAAAGGTACGCAGTCACCCCATAAAAGAGGCTCCCACTGCTTGTACGTACACGGTTTCAGGTTCTGTTTCACTCCCCTCGCCGGGGTTCTTTTCGCCTTTCCCTCACGGTACTGGTTCACTATCGGTCAGTCAGGAGTATTTAGCCTTGGAGGATGGTCCCCCCATATTCAGACAGGATACCACGTGTCCCGCCTTACTCATCGAGCTCACAGACCGTGTGTTTTTGTGTACGGGAGTATCACCCTGTACCCTGCGACTTTCCAGACGCTTCCACTAACACACAGGCTGATTCAGGCTCTGGGCTGCTCCCCGTTCGCTCGCCGCTACTGGGGGAATCTCGGTTGATTTCTTTTCCTCGGGGTACTTAGATGTTTCAGTTCCCCCGGTTCGCCTTGCAGCACTATGTATTCATGCTGCAATGATGCACAGAGTGCACCGGGTTTCCCCATTCGGACATCGACGGCTGTAGCGGTTCATATCACCTTACCGTCGCTTTACGCAGATTAGCACGTCCTTCATCGCCTCTGACTGCCTGGGCATCCACCGTGTACGCTTAGTCGCTTAACCTCACAACCCACAGGCGTTTTTCACGCTGCGGACTGCAAGCATTGAGAGACCCGACCGTATCGCTCTGCCACCCCTTATTACGGAGGGATGACGCGCTACGTCGTTTCAATTTTCAGCTTGTTCCGGATTGTTAAAGAGCATAATACTTCGCAGCACACCGTTGCCGGTACGCTCTGAGGTATTCAGAAAAAACAGTTAAAACGGTATGGTGGAGCTAAGCGGGATCGAACCGCTGACCTCCTGCGTGCAAGGCAGGCGCTCTCCCAGCTGAGCTATAGCCCCATACAGTTACTGCAGAGACCACTACGTCCAACCGAGTACACTTCGTGAGAAGTGCAATTCGTGCTCAGGCAAGGCATGTCTTCGCGAAGCATAGTGAACTATGCGAGCCGGAGACATAACGCAGCGTGAGTGCGAATTTGGTAGGCCTGAGTGGACTTGAACCACCGACCTCACCCTTATCAGGGGTGCGCTCTAACCACCTGAGCTACAAGCCTGTAGAGGTTTTTTCTGCTCGTTACTTTTTATCAGACAATCTGTGTGAGCACTGCGCGGGAAGGTATCTTAAGGTAAGGAGGTGATCCAACCGCAGGTTCCCCTACGGTTACCTTGTTACGACTTCACCCCAGTCATGAATCACAAAGTGGTAAGCGCCCTCCCGAAGGTTAAGCTACCTACTTCTTTTGCAACCCACTCCCATGGTGTGACGGGCGGTGTGTACAAGGCCCGGGAACGTATTCACCGTGGCATTCTGATCCACGATTACTAGCGATTCCGACTTCACGGAGTCGAGTTGCAGACTCCGATCCGGACTACGACGCACTTTGTGAGGTCCGCTTGCTCTCGCGAGGTCGCTTCTCTTTGTATGCGCCATTGTAGCACGTGTGTAGCCCTACTCGTAAGGGCCATGATGACTTGACGTCATCCCCACCTTCCTCCGGTTTATCACCGGCAGTCTCCTTTGAGTTCCCGACCGAATCGCTGGCAACAAAGGATAAGGGTTGCGCTCGTTGCGGGACTTAACCCAACATTTCACAACACGAGCTGACGACAGCCATGCAGCACCTGTCTCAGCGTTCCCGAAGGCACCGGGGCATCTCTGCCCCGTTCGCTGGATGTCAAGAGTAGGTAAGGTTCTTCGCGTTGCATCGAATTAAACCACATGCTCCACCGCTTGTGCGGGCCCCCGTCAATTCATTTGAGTTTTAACCTTGCGGCCGTACTCCCCAGGCGGTCGACTTAACGCGTTAGCTCCGGAAGCCACTCCTCAAGGGAACAACCTCCAAGTCGACATCGTTTACGGCGTGGACTACCAGGGTATCTAATCCTGTTTGCTCCCCACGCTTTCGCACCTGAGCGTCAGTCTTCGTCCAGGGGGCCGCCTTCGCCACCGGTATTCCTCCAGATCTCTACGCATTTCACCGCTACACCTGGAATTCTACCCCCCTCTACGAGACTCAAGCCTGCCAGTTTCAAATGCAGTTCCCAGGTTAAGCCCGGGGATTTCACATCTGACTTAACAGACCGCCTGCGTGCGCTTTACGCCCAGTAATTCCGATTAACGCTTGCACCCTCCGTATTACCGCGGCTGCTGGCACGGAGTTAGCCGGTGCTTCTTCTGCGGGTAACGTCAATCGGCGCGGTTATTAACCGCACCGCCTTCCTCCCCGCTGAAAGTACTTTACAACCCGAAGGCCTTCTTCATACACGCGGCATGGCTGCATCAGGCTTGCGCCCATTGTGCAATATTCCCCACTGCTGCCTCCCGTAGGAGTCTGGACCGTGTCTCAGTTCCAGTGTGGCTGGTCATCCTCTCAGACCAGCTAGGGATCGTCGCCTAGGTGGGCCATTACCCCGCCTACTAGCTAATCCCATCTGGGTTCATCCGATAGTGAGAGGCCCGAAGGTCCCCCTCTTTGGTCTTGCGACGTTATGCGGTATTAGCCACCGTTTCCAGTGGTTATCCCCCTCTATCGGGCAGATCCCCAGACATTACTCACCCGTCCGCCACTCGTCACCCGAGGAGCAAGCTCCTCTGTGCTACCGTCCGACTTGCATGTGTTAGGCCTGCCGCCAGCGTTCAATCTGAGCCATGATCAAACTCTTCAATTTAAAGTTTGATTTGCCGGAACAAGTCCAGCGATGCTCATCTGTAAAACGTCATAATGAATTTCATTATGTGTTCACTCGTGAGGCTTAATATTTTTTGCGTCCGGAGACGCTGATATCAATCCTGCGAGTGCCCACACAGATTGTCTGATAAATTGTTAAAGAGCATGCCGCGATTTACTGCGGCGCGGGCTGCGTATATTACGCTTTCCGCATTGTCAGTCAAGCATTTATTTTCGCTTAACTCACTGGTTCGTATGATTTCGAACCTACTCAACCCGGCGCTTCGTAAGCCGTTGTGCCGTGTCAGTGGAGGCGCATTATAGGGAGTTCTCGGAGGCTGACAAGCGCTAATTTCAAATAAAATTCCGAGTGCTGTTTTTTTCAGCGAAAAGCCGCTAAAGCGCCAGTTTTTCCAGCAACGGGAAGCCATAACGCTGCAGAACGGGTGATAATTGTACGGCTTCGCCATCCAGCGCCGTGCAAAAAGCGACGTTCTGCTGCGATGAGTGCACCTCAGGCGCTTCATGTTCCAGCAGCCAGGCCGTGCGTCGTGCTATCGCCGCACCGGAATCGATCAGACGCGTGCCTTCCGGTAACACCTGCTGCAGCTCTTCACGCAGTAAAGGAAAGTGCGTACAGCCTAACACGACCGTATCCGGAGGCTCAGCCATCCGCAGCCACGGCTGAACGATGCGGCGTACTTCTTCCAGTGCGACCTGCGCGCCGTGGAGCTTAGCTTCGGCCAGCTCCACCAGCTCCGCCGACCCCAGCATCTCGATGTGACAGGAACCGGCAAACTGCGCCACCAGCTCATGCGTATAAGGACGACGCACCGTCGCCCGTGTGGCCAGCAAGCCCACCACGCCATTTCGCGTCAGCCGCGCAGCCGGTTTAATCGCAGGCACGACCCCTACCACAGGAAACACAAAGCGCTCCCGCAGCGCGGGCAGTGAAACCGTGCTGGCCGTATTACAGGCGATGATGACGAGTGAGAGCGGATAACGCTGAGTAATCGCCTCAACGATGGCAACGACCCGATCGACAATAAAGGTTTCGCTTTTCTCCCCATAAGGGAAGCCGGCGTTATCGAAGGCGTAAAGATAATGAAGATCCGGCAGGAGCTGCCGGACTTCATCATAGACAGAAAGCCCGCCGACGCCGGAATCAAAGACCAGCACCGTGGGGCGCAAATCAGAAGGTGTAGCTGCCGCTGAGGTAATACTCTCGTCCTGGAGTCTGATAGCCATACGCTGTCTCGTAATCTTTATCGAACAGGTTGGCAATTCTACCACGAACCGTGAGCTGTGAAGTGACAGGATATGAGACCGCGAGATCCCACAGGCTGACGCCGCCTGATTTCACGCGACGGCTGGGCGTGCTGTTGAAGTCCGTGTCATATCGCTCGCCCAGATAGTGATAAGTCACGGACCAGTCAAACGTGTACAGCGTCCAGTCGAGCTGATACTTCACCTGCTGCTTCGCCCGGCGAATGAGCGGCTGGTCGGTGATGCCATCCCGCGCATCGACATAATCGTACGAGAGCTGATGTGTCAGCGGACCGGTATCAAATCCGGCGGTGGCCTCAACGCCCTTAATGCGCGCCTGCTGAGTGTTGTAGTAGCGGAAGGTCTGCGGATCGCTATCAATCAGGTTATCAATGTCATTGCGATAGCCTGATACGCGCCAGTTCACCGACCCGCTCAGCCCTTCAACCCCGCCTTCCCACTGCTTACTTTTTTCCGGATCGAGGTCACGATTGCCATAAAGCGGGCTATAGACCTGCGACAGGTTCGGCGCCTTAAATGCGGTGCCGTACGACGCAAAGAGGCGATAGCCAGAGATAAACTCCCATGATGCCGCCGTCTGCCAGGTGTTATGCCAGCCGAACTGGTTGTTGTCGTCACTGCGCACCGCCCCTTCCAGCGTGACGCTGCCCACCTGCTGCTGGCCGGTCAGGTAGAGACCGGTGTTGCGCTGCTCATAGCCGTCAGACAGATAGTTAGTTCCCGGCTCGGTCGTCTCTTTCTGCCAGTCGATACCGGCGCTGATCGCCCCCTGCCCCACCTGCACGGTGTTGCCCCACTGCAGGTTGTACTGAGTCACATCATCCAGGGTGGATGCCGCGCCGTAGCGGCCATTGCGCGGGTCGTAGTTGATGTCTTTGGTATGCCCATAACTGGCGATGAGCTGGGTCGAGTAAACGTCACGGTGGAAGCGTAAACCGGTATCCCAGGTCTGGCTGTAGAGCTGCCGGGTATCCGCCAGCCCGACGATACGGGTGAAGCTCTCATCGTAACTGTAAGAGCCATCATAGGCGGTGCGGTTATCAAACCCATAGCCGCGCACAAAACCGCTCAGCTCATCGCTGAACTGATGCTCCAGGGTGCCATAGAGCGTTTTGCTCATGAAGCCGTCGCGATCGTGCTGGGCCGGGCCATAGCTGTTCGGGTAACCCGCCACCACATCATAGCCTCGGGTATAGGTGTAGTTGCCTGCCAGCGTCAGCGTGGTCGCATCGCCCAGCGCCTGCTGAGTGGAGCCATCGTAAGCTTGATACCCCCGCGAGCCCAAGCCCGCCGTCAGCGTGCTGCCCGGCTGCGCGCGACCGGTGATGATATTGACGACGCCGCCAATGGCATCCGAACCGTAAACCGCCGAACGCGCGCCGCGAATATATTCGATGCGCTGGACCAGCGACAGGGGGATCTGGCTGAGGTCAGACGAACCGCTGATGCCCGCCTGATTAAGCCGGATGCCATCAATCAGGATCAGCACATGCCGGGATTCGGTGCCCCGGATAAACAGAGAGCTCTGCTGACCCAATCCGCCATTCTGCGCCACATCGACACCCGGCAGGCGGCGCATGACATCGGTCAGGCTTCTGGCCTGCCAGCGGTCGATCTCATCACGCGTGACGACGGTCGTGGGCGCCAGCACGCCCGAAACAGGTTCAGCAAAGCGGTTAGCGGTGACAATTTGCGTTTCATCATTCGCCTGCGCATAACCGTTTTGCGCCCAGAGAGAAATCGCCGTGACGCTCAGAGCGCACAGCGAAAGTGTTTTTTTTGTCATTTATTAAAGCATCCATAAGATCCGGCAGGATGCCGCAGGCCGACAATCGATAGCACGCGATGATTGTACGAGTAGCGACGTTACACCGGCAGGTCTTCGGGCTGGGAACCATAAGTGATGATGACTTCCCATCCCGCAGGACAGTGTCTGCACTTGCACACATCACGACATTCCTTACCGCTGCGCGTCAGCTCCAGATTTACACTGGATTCCCTATTAACTCGGGCATGAGGCCGGCGTCAGCAGTCTACGGAGTGAGCACAGGGAAGTCCAGATAGCCGGGTATCTTCTCGCTGCGGGACTGGACATCAGCAAGTGAATGCCTACAATCGCCCGCTGGTAAGCTATTAATCAGGACTGCTCATGACACCCGAACATCTCCCCATTGAAGAGTATGACGCCCAGCTGGCGGAAAAAGTCAGTCGTTTAGAGACGATGATGACGCCATTTGCGGCGCCCGACGTGGAGGTGTTCCGTTCACCGGTCAGCCACTATCGGATGCGCGCCGAATTTCGTCTGTGGCATGACGGCGATGACATCTATCACATCATCTTCGATCAGCAGACGCGTGAGCGGATCCGCGTTGATCAGTTCCCGGCAGCCAGCCAGCTGATCAATCAGCTGATGCCGAAGATGATCGCCGCGATCCGCGATAACCGCCTCCTGCGTCATAAGCTGTTTCAGATCGACTATCTCTCGACCCTGAGCAACCAGATTGTGATTTCACTGCTCTATCACCGCAAGCTGGATGATGAGTGGCAGCAGGCCGCCGCAGCGCTGCGTGACCAGCTCCGCGCTGAAGGGCTGGATGTGCAGCTGATTGGTCGCGCGACTAAAACCAAAATCTGTCTGGATCGCGACTACGTGGATGAGTGTCTGCCAGTGGCCGGCCGCGAGATTATCTATCGTCAGGTCGAGAACAGTTTTACCCAGCCCAATGCGGCGATGAACATTCAGATGCTGGAGTGGGCGCTGGATGTGACACGGGATTCACAGGGCGACCTGCTGGAACTCTACTGTGGCAATGGTAACTTTTCGCTGGCGCTGGCCCGCAATTTCCGTCGCGTGCTGGCCACGGAGATCGCTAAGCCATCCGTCGCTTCAGCCCAGTACAATATTGCGGTTAACCAGATCGATAACGTGCAGATCATTCGTATGGCGGCGGAAGAGTTTACGCAGGCGATGAAGGGTGTGCGCAGCTTCAATCGTCTGGAAGGCGTTGACCTGAGCAGCTACGACTGCGAAACGATTTTTGTCGACCCGCCGCGCAGCGGACTGGATGAAGAGACGGTGAAGATGGTGCAGGCCTATCCGCGCATCCTTTATATCTCCTGTAATCCGCAGACCCTGAGCGACAATCTGCAGACGCTGGCGGAAACGCACGACGTGACGCGGCTGGCGCTGTTCGATCAGTTCCCCTATACCCACCATATGGAATGCGGCGTGCTGCTGACGCGAAAAGCGTAAATAAAAACGGGAACCCTGCGGTTCCCGTTTTTGTTATCACGTTTAGTGACGCTTGCGTTTGAACCGCGTTGCAATCCAGAACACCAGCGCCACCATCAGCACGGTCGGCACGAAGTTCGATCCGATATCCGGATACTCTGCCCGCACCAGCGCGCTATAGACCAGGATTCCCAGCAGGAAAAAGGCGGCCGCCAGGCCTGGCATGCCGTCCGGCATATTGGTGTTGAGATAACGCTGATGCAGGCACCAGGCCGCCAGGCCCAGGGCAATCAGCGGAAAAATCGAAAAGGGAACAAAGGCGCTGAACAGCACCGAAAACGAGCCGTTAATCGCTAAGCCGGTAATAAAAGCCAGCGCCAGCGTGCTTTTATCGCGAATGCCTGGGTGGGTCATGGACGGATCCTTACTCATTGTTCTTCGGGTTTTTCCAGGGTAACCGCCAGACGCTCCTGCTCGCGGCGGTACCAGTAATAGGCGCCTTTGGCGATCATGCGCAGCTGTAGCACCAGCCGATCCTCCAGCTTGCGTCGCTGCTCCGTATCAACGTCGAGTGCTTCTGCACCGGCGCTGAAGACTATCGTCACCATCGCTTCCGCCTGCGCTTCGGTGAAACTGCGCGGCATGCGATTTTCGACCTCAAGATAATCCGCCAGTTCAGCGATAAAGTGCTGAATTTCACGCGCCACCGCGGCACGAAAAGCGGCAGAGGTGCCGGAACGTTCGCGCAGCAACAGGCGGAAAGCGTTGGGGTTGTTGCCGATAAACTCCATAAAGGTCGCGACCGACGTTTTGATGATGCTGCCGCCTTTGGCGATACGCTGGCGCGCCTGACGCATCAGCTGGCGCAGCATCAGTCCGCTTTCATCCACCATCGTCAGGCCGAGTTCATCAACATCCTTGAAATGGCGGTAGAACGAGGTGGGTGCGATGCCCGCTTCGCGGGCAACTTCCCGCAGGCTCAGACTGGCAAAACTGCGTTCGGCGCTGAGCTGACTGAAAGCCGCTTCAATCAGTGTACGTCGTGTACGTTCTTTCTGTTGCGCTCTGACGCCCATTCTCTCTGCCTTTAGCGGTATTAAGGGGTCACTATATCAAAATTTTCAGCGTACAGAGTGGCAATATTTGTCACCGCCTGTGAACCTCACTCTTTGTCAAACTGTGATGAAAATCGCTGATAGAATTCAGAAGTGCGCGACGAGATGTTAGAATCTCGTTGTAAAAATGTATAAATAATAGGACGTATCGGTATGCAAAAGTCTTACGATTACGATGCCATTGTGATTGGCTCAGGGCCCGGCGGTGAAGGTGCGGCGATGGGGCTGGTAAAACAGGGCGCGCGCATCGCCGTGATCGAACGCTATCACAACATCGGTGGCGGTTGTACGCACTGGGGCACCATCCCCTCCAAAGCCCTTCGCCACGCCGTCAGCCGCATTATCGAATTCAACCAGAACCCGCTCTACAGCGACCATACCCGTCTGCTTCGCTCCTCTTTTGCCGACATCCTTAACCATACGGAAAACGTCATCAGCCAGCAGACAGCGATGCGCCAGGGCTTCTATGAGCGCAACCGCTGCGAGCTTTATCAGGGCGATGCGCATTTCGTGGATGCCAATACGATCGAGATTGAACAGCCGGACGGCACCCGCGAAACGCTGACGGCAGAGAAGTTTGTTATCGCCTGTGGCTCACGCCCCTATCATCCTGATGATGTGGACTTCACCCATCCGCGCGTTTATGACTCCGACTCGATCCTCAACCTGCACCACGAACCCGGCCACGTCATTATCTATGGCGCGGGCGTGATTGGCTGTGAGTATGCGTCGATTTTCCGTGGCCTGAACGTCAAGGTTGACCTGATTAACACCCGCGATCGCCTGCTGGCGTTCCTGGATCAGGAGATGTCTGACTCGCTCTCATATCACTTCTGGAACAGCGGCGTGGTGATTCGTCACAACGAAGAGTTCGAGAAGATCGAAGGCGTGGAAGATGGCGTGATCATGCACCTGAAGTCGGGCAAAAAGGTGAAGGCGGACTGCCTGCTGTACGCCAATGGCCGTACCGGTAACACCGACTCGCTGTCGCTGGAGAATGTCGGGCTGGAAGCCGATGGTCGTGGCCTGCTGAAAGTAAACAGCATGTATCAGACCGCGCAGCCGCACATCTACGCCGTGGGTGACGTGATTGGCTACCCGAGCCTGGCCTCTGCCGCCTACGACCAGGGACGCATTGCCGCGCAGGCGATCATCAAAGGGGAAGCGTCAGCGCACCTGATCGAAGATATTCCGACCGGGATTTATACCATTCCTGAGATCAGCTCTGTGGGGAAAACCGAGCAGCAGCTGACAGCGATGAAGGTGCCGTATGAAGTGGGCCGCGCGCAGTTCAAACATCTGGCGCGAGCGCAGATCGTGGGGATGAACGTCGGCAGCCTGAAGATTCTCTTCCACCGGGAAACCAAAGAGATACTGGGGATCCACTGCTTTGGCGAACGTGCCGCCGAGATTATTCACATCGGTCAGGCCATTATGGAACAGAAAAATGGTGGCAACACGATTGAGTATTTCGTGAATACCACCTTTAACTATCCGACCATGGCCGAAGCCTATCGCGTTGCCGCGTTAAACGGCTTAAACCGCCTGTTTTAGGGTGGCGTCGAAATAGTGCTCCATATGGGTTTTGATCGCCTCTGCCAGCTGTTCATAACGGCTGCGCAGAGGGGAACCCGGACGGTAAACCAGCGCGATCGTCCGCTTGGGCACCGGCTTATAGCAGGGAAGATAGCAGACCCCATCCCGGATGCGTTCCGGCGGTACGGCCAGCGCCGGTAACAGCGTAATGCCGCTGCCCGCCGCTACCATGTTGCGCAGCGTCTCCAGGCTGGTCGCGCGGAAATGGGTATCTTCATCCGCTCCCGCCTCAAAGCAGAAGCCCATCGCCTGGTCACGCAGACAGTGGCCATCCTCCAGCATCAGCAGTTTTTCGCCTGCCAGATCGGACATCGGCACCCGGTCGCGGTCACACCACGGATGATCCGCATAGACGGCCAGCTTCATCGGCTCATCAAACAGCGGCACCTCGATAAAGGCTTCGCTCTCTTTGACCAGCGCGACAATCGCGCAGTCCAGCTTGCCGCTGTCGAGTTGCGCCAGCAGCTGCAGCGTCTGCGCTTCGTGCAGATACATCTCCAGTTTCGGGAACGTCTGATGCAGCGTCGGGATAATCTGGGGCAGCAGGTAGGGCGCGGTCGTCGGGATCAGACCGATATGCAGCGGACCGGACATCGCTTCCCCTTGCTGACTGGCCATCTCTTTCAGCACCTTCACTTCCCGCAGCACCGTTCGCGCCTGATCCACCAGCAGCAGCCCCGCCTGGGTGAACAGCACTTTGCGACTGGTGCGCTCCAGCAGCATCACGCCCAGCTCATCTTCCAGCTTGCGGATCTGCCCGCTTAACGTGGGCTGACTGACATGACAGGCATCCGCAGCACGACGAAAGTGGCGGTGTTCAGCAAGCGAAACCAGATATTCAAGATCACGGATATTCATTATTACCCTCCAGACCACGATAGCCCGTGGCGATAGATAGAATAGCAATGAACGATTGGCCCTATCAAGGGCGGTTGGGAATAATGCGCGCATCAAATGGAACGCGGTTGATCAGGAGTCGTAAATGTTTGCAGGTCAGGAAGGTAAAGCAGTCCCATCAGTGACTTTTCACACACGCCAGGGCGACCGCTGGGTCGATGTCACCACCGACGCGCTGTTTAAAGATAAAACGGTTATCGTGTTTTCACTGCCGGGGGCGTTTACACCCACCTGCTCATCCACTCATCTGCCGCGCTACAACGAATTAGCGGGACAGTTTACCCGCCTGGGCGTGGACAGCATCCTGTGCGTTTCGGTGAATGACACCTTTGTGATGAACGCCTGGAAAGCGGAGCAGCGCGCCGACCACATCACCTTCATTCCCGATGGCAACGGTGAGTTTACCCGCGGAATGGCGATGCTGGTTGAGAAAGCCGACCTCGGCTTTGGCCCCCGCTCATGGCGCTACTCCATGCTGGTGCGTAACGGCGTGGTAGAGAAAATGTTTGTGGAGCCGAATCAGCCTGGCGATCCGTTCGAAGTGTCTGATGCGGACACCATGCTGCGCTACCTCGATCCGGCCTGTAAAGCTCAGGAGTCAGTCGCTATCTTTACCAAACCTGGCTGCACCTTCTGCATTCAGGCAAAACAGATGCTGGTCGACCAGGGGATTCAGTACGAAGAGATTGTGCTGGGCCAGGATGCGACCACGGTGAGTCTGCGTGCCGTGACCGGCCGCGCGACGGTGCCGCAAATCTTCATCGGTGGTCGTCACATTGGCGGGAGTGACGATCTGCAGCAATACTTGCTGTCAGCGTAAAAAATCTGGGTGTCAGCCGGGAGAGCTGGCGCTCTGATGATGTGCCTATAAAAAAAGTAGTTGTTCTGAAGCTAGAGGTTGGCGGGCATCTGAAATGCCCGCTTTTTTTTTATCTGCGAATTACGCCAGACGCTGTTTTGCGTCATTGATGGCACGCGCCACCTGCTGCGGAGAGACCCCACCCTGCGCATTACGCTTATCCAGACAGGATTGCAGCGCCAGGATCGGATAGACATCCTCACCAATCACCGTGCTGTACTGCTGCAGCGTCGCCAGCGGCAGCGCTTCCAGCGCCACGCCCTCGCCAATCGCGGCCACGACCACTTCGCCGACAATATGGTGCGCTTCACGGAACGGCACGCCTTTGGCAACCAGATAGTCCGCCAGCTCGGTAGAGTTTGCGTAACCCTGTTCGGCAGCTTCCTGGCAGCGCGGACGTTTAACCTGCAGGCCATCCAGCACCAGCACCGACATATGCAGGCAGTCGAGCCAGGTGTCGAGCGCGTCGAACAGCCCCTCTTTGTCTTCCTGCATATCTTTGTTGTAGGCCAGCGGCAGCCCCTTCAGCGTCATCATCATGCCGGTCAGTGCGCCCTGTACCCGGCCGCACTTGCCGCGAATCAGCTCCAGCGCATCCGGGTTTTTCTTCTGCGGCATCAGCGAAGAGCCGGAGGTCACTTTGTCTGACAGCTCAATAAAGCCCGCTTCGCCGGTATTGAAGAAGATCATATCCTCGGCAAAGCGCGACAGATGCACCATGCCGATTGCGGCATCGGAGAGCAGCTCCAGCACGTGGTCGCGGTCTGAGACGGTGTCCAGACTGTTGCGCGTGGCAGACGCAAAGCCCAGCCAGCCTGCCAGCTGCTGACGGTCAATTTCGTAAGCGGTACCGGCCAGTGCGCCGCAGCCCAGCGGGCTGACATCCAGCCGCTTCAGCGTATCCTGCAGACGGCTCTCATCGCGCGCCAGCATTTCAACATAGGCGAGACACCAGTGCGCAAACGTCACCGGCTGAGCACGCTGCAGGTGGGTGTAGCCCGGCATCACCGCATCCTGATTGGCTTCCGCCGTCACCACCAGCGCCTGCTGCAGATCGCGTGTCGCGCCCAGCAGCGCCTCAATCTGCATCTTGCACCAGAGCTTCAGATCGGTCGCGACCTGATCGTTACGGCTACGGCCGGTGTGCAGTTTTTTGCCCAGTGCGCCGACCTTGTCGATCAGCTGCCCTTCCACCCAGCTGTGGATATCTTCGGCATCGCTCTGCAGAATCTGCTCAGGATTTTCACGCACGTCCTGCAGTAACGTATTCAGGGCTGCTTCCAGCTGCTGCTGCTCATCCTGAGTCAGGACATTCACCGTCACCAGCGCTTTGGACCAGGCAACAGAGCCAATGATGTCCTGCTCTGCCAGGCGGTAATCGAAGCGCAGCGAGTCGTTGAACTGTTTGAAACGTTGATCCGCTGCCTGAGTAAACCGTCCACCCCAAAGTGCCATGTGAAAACTCCTCTGAATCGTTAAACAAGAGGCGGCATAAATGCCGCCCCTGAAGTGAAACTGTGAGGCGGGGCGTACCCCGCCCGAAAATTACTTCTTCTGCTCGTTCAGGGCACGGATGCGCGACGAGAGTGAGAACAGACGGATGAAGCCGCCCGCATGACGGTGATCGTAAACTTCATCTTCGCCGAAGGTCGCGAACTCTTCTGAGTAGAGGCTGTTCGCAGAACGCTTCCGGGTCGCGGTTGCGTGGCCTTTAAAGAGCTGCAGCACCACTTCACCGTTCACCTCTTCCGCCAGCGATTCGGCCGCTGCCTGAATCGACTTACGCAGCGGCGCGAACCAGCGGCCGTCATAGACGACGTAGGACATTTCGTGACCCAGCTGCTCACGCCATTTGAAGCTGTCGCGATCCAGAACCAGCTGCTCTACCGCACGCAGGGCGTTGACCATGATGGTGCCGCCAGGCGTTTCATAGCAGCCGCGCGATTTAATGCCGACCAGACGGTTTTCAACGATATCGATACGGCCCACGCCATGCTTCGCGCCGAGCACGTTGAGTTTTTCCAGACACTGGAACGGGCTCATTTTTTCGCCGTTGACGGCAACAACCCGACCTTTCTCTACGGTCACGGTCACGTCTTCAGGCTGATCGGGCGCCTCCAGCGGATCGACAGTCCAGACCCAGCAATCTTTGTTCGGTGCATTCGCCGGGCTTTCCAGCACGCCGCCTTCGGTGGAGATGTGCCACGCGTTTTCGTCACGGCTGTAGATTTTTTCCAGCGACGCGGTCGTCGGGATGTTGCGCTCTTTCAGGTAGTCCAGCAGGGCTTCACGTGAACGCAGGTTCCACTCACGCCACGGTGCCACCACTTTCAGCTGCGGCGCCAGCGCGGTGTAGGTGGTTTCGAAACGCACCTGGTCATTTCCTTTACCGGTTGCGCCGTGGCACAGCGCATCAGCACCCACTTTCAGTGCCAGCTCAACCTGCGCTTTTGCGATGATAGGACGCGCCATTGAGGTACCCAGCAGGTAGGTGCCTTCGTACAGGGCGCCGGTCTGCAGCACCGGATAAACATAGTCGCTGATGAACTCTTCACGCAGGTCAACCACGTGGCACTCAGAGGCGCCGGACTGCAGGGCTTTCTTCTCCACACCTTCCAGATCGCTGCGCTCCTGACCGATATCCGCAACAAAAGCGACCACTTCACAGCCGCCGTAGTTCTCTTTCAGCCATGGAATGATGGCTGACGTATCCAGACCGCCGGAGTAAGCCAGAACGATTTTTTTGATGTTTTGCGTTTGCATTTCGTAATCCTTGAATCAGAGTCGTTAAGCGAGAATCCGGGTGCCAATCGACACGCCGTTAAACAGGTCAGGCAGCCGCTCGGCGTGACGCCAGCTGGCAATATCCACCGGGCGGCCCAGGGTACGTGCCGCATCAAGCGCAGCGTGTACCTTCACAATCATGCCATCGGTGATGATGCCCTGGGTAATCAGCTGTTCAGCTTTATCGGCCGTCATCTCTTCGATGCGCTGGCCTTTCCCGTCGAGAATACCACTGACGTCAGACAACAGAACCAAATCCGCGCCCAGCGTCGAGGCGAGAGCGGTCGCCGCCTGGTCCGCGTTGACGTTCATCAGTTCACCGCTGTCTGTAATACCGATTGAGCTGACTACCGGCAGATAACCGGCCGCCAGCAGGGTGTTCAGCAGGGCCGGATCGCCCGGCATCGCGTGGCCGACATGGCCAAGCTCTTCGTCAAACGGCGTAACATTGACGATGCCCGCATCACCCAGGCAGAGACCCACCGCGCGGATGCCCGATTTTTTGGCCCAGGCCAGCAGCGTTTTGTTGGCGGTTCCCGCCAGCGCACCGGTAATAATGTCGATCTGGTCGGCAGGCGTCACGCGCAGGCCGTTTTTCTTCATCACCGGCAGCGCCAGCTTTTTCATCAGTTCATCCACCAGGCAACCGCCGCCGTGGACAATGATCAGCGGACGCTGATGGGCGCTGCGCCAGGTCAGCAGCGCGTCAAACAGGCGGGCCAGCGCTTCTTCGCTGTCTAACAGCACACCGCCCAGCTTGATAATCAATGGATTGGTCATGGTTTCGTTATCCGTTAAATCAGTGACTGCGTTTCAGGGAAGCCGAACCGGATGTTCAGGCACTGTACCGCCTGCGATGCCGCGCCTTTCAGCAGGTTATCTTCGGCGGCCACCACAATCAGATGTTCGCCCTGCATCTCAAAACCGATATCGCAGAAGGGCTGGCCCACCACGGCTTTCAGCGCCGGGACGCCCTGCTCATAGAGCCGCACCAGCGGTTTATCATCATAGGCGCGATGGAACACAGCGGCGACATCCTCACGGCTCACACCCGCTTTCAGACGGCAGGTAATGGTCGCCAGAATACCGCGTGGGAAACTCCCCAGATGCGGCGTGAAGATCACCGGTGTGCCGAGGTGCGCAACGATTTCCGGATGATGGCGATGGTTAAACAGGCCGTAAGGCTGCAGGCTGACCTCGCAGAAGCTGGTGCCGACGCTGGCTTTACGTCCGGCACCGCTCACGCCGCTGGTGGCGTTGATGACCGGCCACTGCGCATCGTTTAACAGCCCGGCTTCCACCAGCGGCTTCAGCGCCAGCTGCGCGGCGGTCGGGTAGCAGCCGGGGACGGCCACCAGCTGCGCCTGCTGAATTTTATCGTGCTGATATTCCGCCAGACCGTAAACAGCCTTATCCAGCCACTCGCCATGCTGATGGGTGAAGCCATAGAAGCGGGTGTAGAAATCGGCGTCGTTGACGCGGAACGCGCCCGACAGGTCAAAGACCACACAACCGGCTTTGAGAAACTCCGGGGCCAGATCGTGGCTGACTTCATGGGCGGTCGCCAGGAACACCACATCCACTTTGCCGGCCCACTCCGCCGCGCTGCTCAGCGGCTGCAGCGGAAGATCCACCACGCCTTTCAGCTGCGGATGAAGGTCGGAGAGGCGCTTACCGGCATCAGGGCTTTGCGCGGAAACCGCCAAAGCGGTTATGTTGATATGTGGATGACGATTCAGGAAGGTGGCAAGCTCTGTACCAGCGTAACCACTGGCACCAACGATCAGCGTATTCAACATCAGGCTGTAACCCTTTTTACAGTCGCACATTCCGGGTCGCGGCCTTGCCCCGTTACCCACCCTGTCATCTGCAGCGATTTAAGGTTCCCTTGCAGAGGACGTTAATGTATTTTTATTCACTATTACTGCATGAATATGGATACATCCTAACCCAAGGACCGCCAACAGTGAAGACAAAATTACCGCCTTTTATTGAACTGTACAGCCAGTTAATCGCCACACCGTCGATCAGCGCAACCGATGCCGCACTGGATCAGAGTAATGAAACTTTAATCAATTTGCTGGCAGGCTGGTTCCGCGACCTCGGCTTCAGCGTTGAAGTGCAGCCCGTGCCGGGAACGCGCAATAAATTTAACATGCTGGCGCGCACCGGTAGCGGCGCGGGCGGCCTGCTGCTGGCCGGCCATACCGACACCGTGCCCTTCGATGATGGCCGCTGGACACGCGATCCCTTTACCCTGACCGAGCACGACAACAAGCTCTATGGTCTGGGCACCGCCGACATGAAAGGGTTCTTCGCCTTTATTCTCGATACGCTGCGCGATGTGGATGTCAGCACCCTGAGTAAGCCGCTCTATATTCTCGCCACGGCGGATGAAGAGACCACCATGGCGGGGGCCAAATATTTTTCTGAATCGACGCAGCTGCGTCCCGACTGCGCCATTATTGGCGAGCCGACCTCGCTTAAACCGGTTCGCGCGCATAAAGGCCATCTGTCGAACGTGATCCGTATCGAAGGCAAATCGGGCCACTCCAGCGATCCGGCGCGAGGTGTTAACGCCATCGAGCTGATGCATGAGTCGATCACCCACCTGATGCAGCTCCGCACGACGCTGCAGGAACGCTATCACCACGATGGTTTTGCCATCCCCTATCCCACCATGAACTTCGGGCATATTCATGGCGGGGATGCGGCGAACCGTATCTGCGCCTGTTGTGAGCTGCACATGGATATTCGTCCGCTGCCGGGCCTGTCGCTGGGCGATCTCGACGGACTGCTGAATGAGGCGCTGGCCCCGGTCAGTGCACGCTGGCCGGGCCGCATTACCGTGGCCGAGCTGCATCCGCCGATTCCGGGTTATGAGTGCCCGGCAAACCATGAGCTGGTCAGTGTGGTCGAGAAACTGCTGGGTACGCCTACCGAAATCGTCAACTACTGCACCGAGGCGCCGTTTATTCAGCAACTCTGTCCGACACTGGTACTGGGACCGGGTTCGATCAATCAGGCGCATCAGCCAGACGAGTTTATCGATACGGCATTTATTAAGCCGACACGGGCGCTTATCAGTCAGGTTGTGCAGCATTTTTGTCACTGATTGACAGCAAATGGGGCATTTCACTGTAAAAACGACAAAATGCCCCCTCATTCTGCGGGATTTAACAATAAGAATAACTTATCCCGCTTCACTCCCGATAAATACCAATAATTCCCGTTATTTAGCCGCTACTTCGCCGCACTTTATCTCATTTGACGAATGCAACATTACGTGGCTAGATAAAAGACGATGTTATGCCCACCGGGTGATTATCCAGAGCGTTTCAGAAAGCGGACAGGCGGCAACGGTGCCGGTTCCCCTCAGCATACCGGGAACACCACGTTGCTGATTTTTGGCTGCCTGAAAGGTCGGGTGTAGAAGTTTTTCAAGACGATAAGGGTGTCAGGGTCCAATGAACGAACAATATTCCGCAATGCGAAGTAATGTCAGTATGCTCGGCAAACTGCTCGGGGATACGATTAAGGATGCACTGGGCGAGAACATCCTCGACCAGGTGGAAACCATCCGTAAGCTCTCCAAGTCATCCCGCGCAGGCAATGACACTCATCGTAAAGAACTGCTCAATACGCTGCAGAACCTCTCCAACGAGGAGCTTCTGCCGGTGGCGCGCGCGTTCAGCCAGTTCCTTAATCTGACCAACGTGGCGGAGCAGTATCAGACCATCTCACAGAGTGGCGAGGGTGAGCACCATCCTGAACTGCTGAAAAAGACCTTTGATACCCTGAAGCAGCAGAAAGAGATTCGTGAAAGCGACATTCTGGCGGCGATTGAGTCGCTGTCGCTGGAGCTGGTGCTGACTGCTCACCCGACCGAAATCACCCGCCGCACGCTGATCCACAAGCTGGTCGAGGTCAACAGCTGCCTGAAGCAACTCGATCACAGCGACGTCTCCGACTACGAACGTAACCAGATTATGCGCCGTCTGCGCCAGCTGGTCGCCCAGGCGTGGCACACCGATGAGATCCGCAAATATCGCCCGACCCCGATCGACGAAGCGAAATGGGGCTTTGCCGTGGTGGAAAACAGCCTGTGGGAAGGCGTTCCGGCTTTCCTGCGTGAGCTGAACGAGCAGGTGGAAGAGGCGTTCGGCATCAGACTGCCGGTCGATTTCGTGCCAGTGCAGTTCACCTCCTGGATGGGCGGCGACCGAGATGGCAACCCGAATGTGACGGCGTCGATTACCCGTCACGTCATGCAGTTGAGCCGCTGGAAAGCCACTGACCTGTTCCTGCGCGACATCGGCGTACTGATCTCTGAGCTGTCGATGTCGGAGTGCACCGACGAGATCCGCGAACTCAGCGGCGATCCGGAAGCGCTGGAACCCTATCGTCTGATCCTGAAGCGCATGCGCAGCCAGCTGATGAGCACCCAGTCGTTCCTGGAGCATCGCCTGAAAGGGGAACGTCTGCCGCGTCCGGCCGATCTGCTGGTGTCTAATGACCAGCTGTGGGATCCGCTGTTCGCCATCTATCAGTCCCTGCAGAAGTGCGGCATGGGCATCATCGCCAACGGCCAGCTGCTTGATACGCTGCGCCGCGTGAAATGTTTTGGCGTGCCGCTGGTGCGTATCGATCTGCGCCAGGAGAGCACCCGTCACACCGAAGCGATTGCGGAAGCGACCCGCTATCTGGGCCTGGGCGACTACGAGAGCTGGTCCGAAGCGGACAAGCAGGCCTTCCTGATCCGCGAACTGAACTCCAAACGTCCGCTGCTGCCCCGCAACTGGGAACCCAGCGACGAGACACGCGAAGTGCTGGAAACCTGTCGCGTCGCGGCCGAAGCACCGCAGGGCTCTATCGCCGCCTACGTGATTTCGATGGCGAAAACCCCTTCTGACGTGCTGGCCGTTCATCTGCTGCTGAAAGAAGCCGGTATCGGCTATGCGATGCCGGTCGCGCCGCTTTTCGAAACGCTGGATGACCTGAACAACGCCAACGATGTGATGAGCCAGCTGCTGAGCATCGACTGGTATCGCGGCTTTATTCAGGGCAAACAGATGGTGATGATTGGCTACTCTGACTCGGCGAAAGATGCCGGGGTGATGGCCGCCAGCTGGGCGCAGTATCAGGCACAGGATGCCCTGATCAAAACCTGCGAGAAAGCCGGGATCTCCCTGACTCTGTTCCACGGACGCGGCGGCAGCATTGGCCGTGGCGGTGCACCTGCTCATGCGGCACTGCTGTCGCAGCCACCGGGCAGCCTGCGTGGCGGCCTGCGCGTGACCGAACAGGGCGAGATGATCCGCTTTAAGTATGGTCTGCCTGAGGTGACCATCGCCAGCCTGTCGCTTTACACCGGTGCGATTCTGGAAGCGAACCTGATGCCGCCGCCGGAGCCGAAACGCGAATGGCGCGACATTATGAATCAGCTCTCGGCTGACTCCTGCGCGATGTACCGCGGTTACGTGCGTGAAAATGCTGACTTCGTGCCCTATTTCCGTTCGGCCACGCCGGAGCAGGAGCTGGGCAAACTGCCGCTGGGCTCGCGTCCGGCCAAACGCCGGCCAACCGGCGGCGTGGAGTCGCTGCGTGCCATTCCGTGGATCTTCGCCTGGACGCAGAACCGCCTGATGCTGCCCGCCTGGCTGGGCGCCGGAGCGGCCCTGCAGCAGGCGATGGCGGCAGGCCATCAGGATCAGCTGGAAGCGATGTGCCGTGACTGGCCCTTCTTCTCTACCCGTCTGGGGATGCTGGAGATGGTCTTCTCGAAAGCGGACCTGTGGCTGGCGGAATATTATGATCAGCGCCTGGTGGATAAATCGCTCTGGCCGCTGGGCAAACAGCTGCGCGATCAGCTTGATGCGGATATCAAAGCGGTGCTGACCATCGCCAACGATTCGCATCTGATGGCTGACCAGCCGTGGATTGCCGAGTCGATCGCGCTGCGTAACGTCTATACCGACCCGCTCAACGTCCTGCAGGCCGAGCTGCTGCATCGTTCACGCGCCCAGGAAGCGCGGGGTGAAGAGCCGGATGCCCGCGTGGAGCAGGCACTGATGGTCACCATCGCCGGCGTTGCCGCCGGGATGCGTAACACCGGTTAACCCGGTGCTGACGAGAGTCGGCGGGCAGTGATAAAAAAAGTCGGGCCATGCCCGACTTTTTTATTGTCTGTGCGGGGCGCGATTATGCCGCGGCAGCGGCAGGCCGCACGCCCAGAGTGTGACAGATGGCGTAACTCATCTCGGCCCGGTTCAGCGTGTAGAAGTGGAAATCTTTCACCCCTTCGCGCGACAGAATTTTCACCATATCCATGGCGATATTGGCCCCCACCATTTTGCGCGTTTCCGGATCGTTATCCAGCCCGGCAAACATCGCATGCATCCAGCCCGGCACACGCACATTGGTCAGCGTGGCAAAGCGTTGCAGCTGCCGGAAATTAGAGACCGGCAGGATGCCTGGCACGATTTCCACATCAATTCCGGTCGCCACGCAGCGGTCGCGAAAACGTAAGTAGCTTTCCACGTCGAAGAAGAACTGGGTGATCGCCCGGCTGGCGCCCGCCTCGATTTTACGTTTCAGGTTAATCAGGTCGGCCTGGGCGCTTTTTGCTTCGGGATGCACTTCCGGATAGGCGGCGACGGAGATATCAAACTCCCCTACCTCTTTAAGCAAGGACACCAGATCGCTGCCATACATCTCCGGTTTCCCGCTGCCGGGCGGCAGATCGCCGCGCAGCGCCACAATATGACGAATGCCGTTGTTCCAGTAATCCTGAGCGATGGCGCGCAGCTCTTCGCGCGTGGCATCGACACAGGTCAGATGGGGCGCCGCCTCCAGACCGGTCCGATCTTTAATGCCTTTGATGATGCTGTGGGTGCGGTCGCGTTCCCCGGAGTTCGCGCCGTAGGTCACCGAAACGAATTTCGGCTTGAGGCTGCTCAGGCGATCGATGGAGCTCCACAGGGTCTCTTCCATTTCGTGCGTACGGGGCGGGAAGAACTCGAAGGAGACATTAATTTGCCCGTTCAGCTCTGCCAGGCTCTGGTTTAGCGCTTCGCGCTGATTAGCATGAAAGAAACTCATTCTGCGCCCTCATCGATTAATAACTGACCTGCAAACATCTACACGTTTAGACGTCCGGAAGTTCAAAATGACGTAATCCCGGTGTGCCGTCAACTTAAAAATAATCAACAGACGTGAGCAAATTTCAGCCAGCATAGAGGCGGCTGCGGGGGGCAGAGATAACGCATTGAAAACAGGCGCCGAAGCGCCTGTAAGGAAGGAGTTACAGCAGTTGAGCGAGGCGATTAATATCTGACTGGATAGCGCCGGCGGTGACATCCCGGCCTGCGCCCGGCCCGCGGATCACCAGCGGATTATCACGATACCAGCGGCTCTCGATCGCGAAGACGTTGTCGCACGGCAGCAGGGACGCCAGCGGATGCTCCGGACGGACCGCTTCAATGCCCACGCGCGCCTTGCCGTTGGCGTCAAAGCGGGCGACGTAACGCAGCACCAGATCCATCTCCTGCGCGGCTTCCAGTCGCTGCAGCATCTGTTCGTTCAGCTCTTCACCGTTTTCAAAGAAGTGATCAACCGACCCCTGCTGACAGTTATCAGGCACCAGCGACTCCACCCGCACCTGATCCGGTTCGATGTTGTAGCCCGCCTCACGCGCCAGGATCACCAGCTTGCGCATCACATCCTGACCGGAAAGGTCAGCGCGCGGATCGGGCTCGGTCAATCCCTGCTGCCACGCCTGGTCCACCAGCTCGGTAAAGGGCACAGTGCCATCAAACTGCAGGAACAGCCAGGAGAGCGTCCCGGAGAAGATCCCGCTGATCGCCAGAATGGTATCGCCGCTGTCGCGCAGATCGCGCACGGTGTAGTTGATCGGCAGACCTGCACCCACCGTCGCGTTATAGAGCCAGTGACGCCCGGTTTTGGTAAAGGCATCGCGGATCTGCCGCCATGTCTGGCTGTCGGAGGCCCCCGCCACCTTGTTGGCACTGATGACGTGGAAACCGTGGCTGGCGAAGTCGAGATACTGCTGCGCCAGCGGGGTGCTGGCGGTGACATCCAGCACGACCAGATCGTCAAACGGATGAGCGCGCATCCAGAGGAACAGCGACTCCTCATCGCGCTCCACCGCCTCATCATCAAAGAAGGCGAGCGCCCGGCTGGCATCCAGCCCCTCATAGCTCAGCAGGCTGCGACGGCTGTCCGCCACGCCCGCCAGCAGAAACTCAAAGCCGGTACGCGCTGACAGCGACTCCTGTTCGCGGGCAAACAGCTCCAGCCAGCGCGAACCGATGTTGCCTTTGCCAAACAGCATCAGGCCGATACGCTTTTCCGCGCGAAACAGCGACTGATGCAGTCCCTGGATCAGATGCCGGGTCGGCCCGACGCGCAGCACTGCCACCACGCTGATGTGCTCTTCTGACTGCCAGATGAACTCAATCGGCTGATCTTTTAACTGCTGCCAGAAGCGATGGGTATGCAGCGGATTGCGGGTAACGCCTGCGCCAACCAGCGCCACCAGCGCCAGGCCGTCGCGCAGTTGCAGATGTCCCGGTAAACCCGCGTCCTGCAGCAGCGTAAAGGCGCTGTTAACCACTTCGGAGGTATAGCAGAGTTGCAGAAGCTGACGATCCGGATGTACGCCAAACGCCAGCGGACGCAGCTGCGCACGCTTCAGCAGCAGGTCGATCTCTTTATGCAGAATCGCGAAGTCATGCTGCTCCGGAAGCTGAATCTCGATCAGGCAGACATCATCGTGACTGGTGACAATCCGTGCGCCGGTTCCGGAGGCCAGAACGCGCTCGATACGGGTCGACCCCTGCTCCGGCTGATAGCTGCAGCGCAGTTGCAGGTCGATATCGCTGCCGGAGACCGGCTGCAGGGTACGGGTATGCAGCACCGGAGCCGCCAGACGCGCCAGCTCGCTGGCCTCGTCCAGCCTCAACAGCGGCAGCAGGCAGGCATCCGAAACTTTACGGGGATCGGCGCTGTAGACGCCCGCCACGTCGCTCCAGATGGTGACACGGCCGACACCCGCCAGCGCACCAATCTGCGTGGCGGAATAATCGGAGCCGTTACGGCCCAGCAGCACCGTTTCACCAGCGTCGTTGCGGCTGATAAATCCGGTGACCACGATGCGCTTGTGAGGATGTTGCGCCAGCAACGTCTGCAGCAGCGGCCAGGATTTGCCTTCATCCACCTGCGGCTGAGCAGCACGTTCCGCCCGCAGGAACTCACGCGCATCCAGCCAGCAGGCCTGCAGATCGCGCTGGCTCAGCACCGCGGACATCAGGCGCGCCGACCAGATTTCACCATGCCCGACCACCTCGGCGTAGACCGCATCGGTAATCGGCGCATCCAGCAGCGCAGCCAGTTTCTCCAGATCGCGGATAAACGCGCTGATTAAGGGTTCCGCAACCTCAGCAGGCAGGAGCGCACTAATCAGTTCGCTCTGGTAGCGCCGTAATGCCTGTTGCACCTGGTGCGCAGAGAGCCGATCGCTCTGGCTCAGCTTCAGCCAGCTAATGAGCTGGTTGGTGGTTGAGCCGGCGGCGGAAACCACCATCAGATCGCCCGGCTGGCTGTAGTCCGCCATAATGCTGGCAACGCGCTGATAGCAGCGTGCATCCGCCAGGCTGCTGCCGCCAAACTTGTGCAACTGCCGGATATCTGGCGTTCCCGCGCCTGCTGAAATCATCATGCTTAACCCTCGGCTGCGATCCGGAATGCATTATCCAGATCGGCTATTAAATCTTCGTGATCTTCGATGCCAACAGAAACCCGCAGCAGCGTATCGGAAATACCCGCTGCCGCGCGCGCTTCTGCTGACATCCCCGCGTGCGTCATGGTGGCGGTATGGGAGATCAGGCTCTCTACGCCGCCCAGCGATTCGGCCAGCGTAAACAGCCGCAACGCTTTCAGGAAGCGACGCAGCAGCGCTTCATCACCGTCGACCTCAAAACTCAGCATGGCACCAAAGCCGCGCTGCTGACGCACCGCATATTCGTGTCCGGCGTTTTCCGGCAGCGAAGGATGATACAACTTTTTCACCCGTTTCTGCTGCTGCAGATATGCCACAATCGCGAGGGCATTTCGTTGCGCCGCCGCAATTCGTGGTGCGAGTGTACGAATCCCGCGCAGCAACAGATAACTGTCAAACGCCGCGCTGGTCACGCCGATATTGTTCGCCCACCAGGCCAGATCGGTCGCGTGCTGCGGATCGCGGGCAATCACCGCCCCCGCGACCACATCGGAGTGACCATTCAGGTATTTGGTGCAGGAGTGGATGACCAGATCGGCTCCCAGCGCCAGCGGGTTCTGCAGGGCCGGGCTCATAAAGGTATTGTCCACGACGCTGACGGCACCCGCCGCGCGTGCCGCCGCGCAGATTCCGCTGATATCGACCACGCGCAGCAGCGGATTGCTGGGGCTCTCAATCAGTACCAGACGGGGTTTTTCATCCAGTGCCGCCTGCAGCGCCACCGGATCGCCCTGATCGACAAATTTCACCCGATAGGCCCCGCGCTTGCTCAGGCTGTCAAACAGCCGGTAGCTGCCGCCGTAGCAGTCGTGTGGCGCGATCAGCAGATCGCCAGGCTTCAGGAACACGGTGCTCACCAGATGAATCGCCGACATCCCGGTATTGGTTAATACCGCACCCGCGCCCCCTTCCAGTTCCGCCAGCGTGCGCTGAACAACATCACGCGTCGGGTTACCGCGACGGGAGTAGTCATGCGCGCGCGGCTCATTGAAGTCCAGGAAGTTATAGGTGGTCGAGAGGTGGATGGGCGGGACAACGCAGCCATACTGCTCGTCATCATTCAGACCGCTGCGTACTGCGATGGTTGCCGGTTTACGCGTCATGAGTGAATTGTTCCTGAAGAGTGAAGAAAATGTAGCACACAGGATATCACCCCCTAATTAGACGTCAATACATCTGGACATCTAAATGTCTTTGCGTATAGATTGAGCAAACCGGCAATAACCGCTAAAATTATGCGTCATCGCCTGGCGTTCCCCTCTGTACAGCGGAGGTTGTGAGCGAAGAAAACCCGCCATATCAGGGGTCAGGCAGGAAAAAATCAGGCATAATCCGCTGATTTCCTCACATTTAACGTTTATTAATTAAGGTAACCCATGGCTGAATGGAACGGCGAATATATCAGCCCGTACGCTGAGCACGGTAAGAAGAGCGAGCAGGTCAAGAAGATAACGGTTTCTATCCCCTTGAGCGTGCTGAAGATTTTAACGGATGAGCGTACCCGTCGTCAGGTGAACAACCTGCGCCACGCGACCAACAGCGAACTGCTTTGCGAAGCCTTCTTACATGCTTTCACGGGCCAGCCGCTGCCGGATGATGTCGACCTGCGTAAAGAGCGCAGCGATGAGATCCCGGAAGAGGCAAAAGCGATCATGCGCCAGATGGGCGTCGATCCGGACACCTGGGAATATTAATCCGTCAGGCTCCTTCGCTTCACCCGTTTCAGAGAAGCAGGCTCCGCTCAGGGAGCCGCTTTCCTGACCCGCCCTGTTGCCTGTTTGTTTCTGCTTATTACACTACGCATCTTTTATTAAAAAGAAATCCTCTTTTGATATCGATTTTACACGTTCGTTACCGAATGACTCTTCGTCCGGGATTCAAAATAGAACTATTATTATTGTTAATTTACGCCTGATCCTTAATATTTCGCGAAACCGAAAAATTACGGAAGCGAAATGTTATTTAATTTTAAATTAACGTTAAATCCGCATGGCTTAGTGATTCTCATTGTTCTTATGTGGACCGTTATTTTTCCTGTTGGCGCCAGCGCCGGATCTGCGCCTTCGTTACAGAATGAGCAAACAAATGCGATTCAGCAGGACAGGGTACGCAGAGAACATTTAATCCCTGCGCCAAAGCTGGCACCGTCTGAGCAGCAGCAATTCAGGCCAGAAATAATTCACTTCCCGCCTGAAAAGAACTGCTATTTTATCCGGAGAGTTTTAATCACTCAGGATAGCCAACACCTTTACCTCGGAAAATTACGTTATTTCACTGCTCAGGCAGAGGGGCGGTGTATGGGAATTTCGGGTATCAAATTACTGGCAAAAACGCTGCAGAATGAGATTATCCGGGCAGGGTATATCACCGCCCGTGTTGACCTGCCCGATCAGAATCTTTCTGATGGAGAATTAAATTTTTATATTTATGCAGGCAAAGTCGGGAAAATAGTTCTTAACCCATCGGGCGATAATTATATTAATTTAAACAGCACCTTGCCGTTTAAAGAAGGGGATGTGCTGACGCTCAGCGATCTTGAACAGGGCAGCCTGAATCTTCAGCGAGTACCCGGCTCGCGGGTTAAGGTCAGTCTGGTGCCGGGCAGTGGCAAAGGCGAAAGTGACATCTATATCCAGCGTGAACAGGATAAGTTCTGGCAAGTGGGCGCATGGCTTAATGATGCCGGTTCGGCGACAACCGGCCGCTATCAGGGTGGTGCCGCGCTTTATTTAAATAACATCACATCATTCAGCGATACGCTGTATTTCTCTTACGGCCACGATATTTCCGCTGCGCACAGGAAAAGAGGTAACCAGAACACATCGCTTGGCTACGCCATTCCCTGGGGTTACTGGTGGCTCGATCTCTATGCAAGTCAGAGTGATTATCGGCAGTCTGTTACAGGGAACTGGACATCATGGGCGCTGGATAACAGGAACCGCTTTTACAGCGCTCAACTTAATCGCCTGCTATCACGCACTGTCCATCAGACCAGCACGGCTGGCCTGCAAATCTTCAACGTCGAATCACGTTATTCTCTGGATGGTGTGGATCTTATCAGCATGCATAAAAAAAATGCGGGCTGGAAAGCTGTTTTGCAGCATCACCTCCATAACGATAATGCGGGTCTGATAACCACACTGAGCTATCAGAGAAAGATGCCCTGGTTTAACAGCAGCCATACACCTGAACAGGAGTATGGGCTTATTGATACGCAAGGGCGGATCGTGACGCTTGATCTTGAAGGCTCGGTCAACTTTCAGGTTCGCGATAGCTGGCTGAACTACTCTCCCCATTTCAGTCTGCAATACTCACCCGACACGCTCTCTTCTTTAAGCCGCTTTTCGCTGGCGAATCGCTGGACGGTACGAGGTTTTGATGGCGAAAAGGCGCTTCAGGATAACAGGGGATGGTACTGGCGAAATGATCTCCGCTGGATTTTTCCCGATAAGCCTCTTCAGCCTTATATCGGTATTGACGCAGGTCAGGTCTATGGCAATGAAAATCAGAAGTACTACACAGGAAAAACGGTCGCAGGCAGTGTGGCTGGCCTGCGAGGAACACGCCTTCAGACCCATTTCGATCTTTTTGCCGGTATGCCTCTGACGAAGCCGCAGAACTTTCACACCGATCCACTGACGCTGGGTTTCTCATTGCAATGGAAATATTAAACAGGAGGTCTTCGCTTTACGCAATCATGATTAAAAACAGTCATTAACTTAAAGGATTAAACAATGAAAAATGAAAAACTTAATGTGCTCTACCTGTCTGCGGTCGCTGCACTTTTTAGCAATCCTGCGCTCGCCGGGCTGAACAACTATACACAATCAAATGGCACTGCTGTCATTAATATCAATAAAGCAGATGCCAATGGTCTTTCACACAATACGTATCAGAACTTTAATGTCACCCGTGATGGCCTGGTACTCAACAATAGCATCACCGATTTGGTTCGCGAAAATGGAAATATTTCGCGCAACAGCAATCTGGACAAACCCGCTAAAGTCATTCTGAACGAGGTTATTTCTGACAATGCCTCCTCACTCAATGGTTTTATTGAAGTCGCAGGTCAAAAAGCGGATGTTATTATCGCCAACCCTAATGGTATTGCCTGCTCGGGCTGTGGCTTTATTAATACCCGCAATGCCACTCTTACCACGGGTATACCCGCCTTTACCGATGGAAAGCTGACGGCTATTGATGTCGATAAAGGCATGCTTACGATCAGGGATCAGAGTCTTAAAGGCGCAGATTACACCACCCTGCTGGCACAAAAGATCGCGATTCAGGGTCAGGTGGACACCGGTAATCTGAGAGCAGTGGCTGGTCAGTTCACCTACTACACTGACACTGCCCGGGTCACTCCTAACGGAAATCATCGGGTTCAGGGTAATAGTATCGATATCAGTGCACTGGGAGGGGTTACCGCAGGGCTAATTTCTCTGCACACAACGGAAGCGGGTGCTGGCGTCAATAATCATGGCGTGCTCAATGGCAGTAGTCTGGCTATCTCCTCTTCTGGCTTGTTAACAAATAACGGCACGATGAAGGCCAGGGAAAATATCGCTCTTTCATCAGCCGGTGAATTGGAAAACCGCGGCGATATTCTTTCTCAGGGTAATCTGGCAGCCAAAGGCAATAGCGGCCTGACTAACACCGGATCGCTGCAGGGAGTAAATGTCAGTCTCGAAAGCGGGAAAAATATCGGTCTCCTGTCGGGTGACATCACCGCCAGAAGCAACATTGCTCTTTTGTCAGCCGGTAACATTGAAAACCACGGCGATATTCTTTCTCAGCATAATCTGTCAGCCAGAAGCGATGGCGGGCTGACCAGCACCGGATCGCTGCAGGGGGAAAATGTCATTCTCGAAAGCGGAAAAAATATCAGTTTCATGTCAGGTAAGGTGACGGCGAAAGGCAACGTTGCGCTTTCGGCAGCCGGCGATATTGAAAACCGTAGCGACATGACGTCGCAGAGAAATTTCTCAGTACAAGCGAAAAACAGGCTGATTAATCATGGTTCCATGCGGGGGGTTATGGTGTCGCTCAATGCGGGCAAGGAGATAGCGCTGTTATCCGGTGACGTCACCGCCACGGCGTCGGCCTCTCTTTCTGCCGATCGCGTGAATAACGCCGCCGCTTTCCGCAGTGTGAATGCCTATATCACCAGTCAGGACTTCCGGAATGCAGGCAGCATGATGTCAGACGGTATGTTCATCATCACAGGATCGCAGACCCTCTCCAACAGCGGCAGCCTGGAAGGGAGCATATTAACGCTGTCATCCAGAAAGAAGGTGGATAACACCTCTCAGGGCAACCTCCGCGCGAATATTCTTTCTATTAACTCACCGAAGATGAAATCCGTTAAAGATCTCGGTGGTAATTACAACGCCAGCATGGTGACGTTCAGATAGTCAAGGGTGGCTGCCTGAAGATCACTTCTCGCCCTGATACAGACATAAAAAAACCCAGCCGAAGCTGGGTTTTTTCTGCCGCCGAACCCGCAGGTTCAGGTGCCTTTTTAATCTTATTTTTTAGCGCCTGGCACGCTGAAACGCTTGTTAAAGCGGTCAACACGGCCACCAGTTGCCACTTCACGCTGCTTACCGGTATAGAACGGGTGGCATTTGCCACAAACGTCCAGGTTCAGTTCGTGAGTCAGAGTAGAACGGGTGTGGATCTCGTTGCCGCAGGTACATTTGATAGTAACTGCTTCGTATTTCGGGTGAATACCTTGTTTCATGGGAAACCTCATAAAAGGCCGTGTCGCTCTCCGTGCCAGGCGTTAACCTGCACAGCACCACACGCGGTTGAACGTAAAAGTGTATGCTCCGGCCAGATCTTTCTCACCGAAGGCCGCATATTATACAGATAAGTTTTGATTGCTGCAAATCTATGCTGAGATACCCGCCAGCAGGGTACAGCGTGTACACTAGCTTCCCCGATGATTGAGCCGGAAGAGAGAGTTATGCCCGTCGTTCAGGTTGCCCTGCCCGTCCCCTTGCCCCGCCTGTTTGATTATCTGCCGCCGCAGGGCGCGCAGCCGGTCATTGGCGGCCGCGTGAGTGTGCCCTTTGGCAATCGCAAAATGATCGGCATTGTGGTCGCCTTCCGTGACAGCAGCGACCTGCCGGAAGCGCAGCTCAAGCGGGTGAGCGAGGTGCTGGATAGCGAGTCACTCTTTCCGCCCTCCCTGTGGCGCATCCTGAACTGGGCTGCCAGCTACTATCACTCGCCGCAGGGCGAAGTCCTGAGCCACGCGATTCCGGTGCTGCTGCGTCAGGGAAAAGCGGCGCAGGATACCCCGTTATGGCGCTGGGAAATCACCGAGCTGGGCCGGGCGACCGCGCCAGAGAGCCTGAAGCGGGCCCCCAAACAGCAGCAGGCGCTGGCGGCACTGCGTCAGCAGCCACTCTATCGTCATCAGATTGGCGACCACGATCTCACCGACGCGACGCTGCAGGCACTGCGCGCCAAAGGGCTGTGCGAGCTGCATGAGCATCAGCCGGACCGGCATGACTGGCGGTCGGGTTATGCCGTCAAAGGCGAGCGTCTGCGCCTGAACACCGATCAGGCGATGGCCGTGGGTGCCATCCGGGCAGATGATGAAAACTATGCGGCCTGGCTGCTGGCGGGGATTACCGGTTCAGGCAAAACCGAGGTTTACCTCAGCGTGCTGGAGAATGTGCTGGCACGCGGCAAACAGGCGCTGGTGCTGGTGCCTGAGATTGGCCTGACCCCGCAGACCATCGCCCGCTTTCGCGAACGTTTTGATGCCCCCGTTGATGTGCTCCATTCCGCCCTGAATGACAGCGAGCGGCTGGCCGTCTGGCTGCGTGCGCGACGCGGTGAAACGGCGATTGTGATTGGCACCCGCTCGGCGCTGTTTACCCCGCTGGCGCGTCCCGGCGTCATTATTATTGATGAGGAGCATGACAGCTCCTATAAACAGCAGGAGGGCTGGCGCTATCAGGCGCGCGATCTGGCCGTCTTCCGCGCGCATGAAGAGAACATCCCGATTGTGATGGGCTCGGCGACACCGGCGCTGGAGACGCTGCACAACGTCCGCAGTGGCAAATATCGCCAGCTCGACCTGACAAAACGCGCCGGTAACGCCAGACCGGCGCTGCAACAGCTTATCGATTTAAAGGGCGTGCAGCTAATCGGCGGACTCGCGCCGGGCCTGATCGCTAAAATGCGTCAGCACCTGCAGGCCGATAACCAGGTGCTGCTGTTTCTCAACCGCCGGGGCTTTTCGCCTGCCCTGCTCTGTCACGACTGCGGCTGGATTGCCGAGTGTACCCGCTGTGACCGCTACTACACGCTGCATCAGCATCACCGCCAGCTGCGCTGCCATCATTGCGACAGCCAGCGTCCGCTGCCCAATCAATGCCCGCAGTGCGGTTCGACCCATCTGCTGCCGGTCGGCGTGGGCACTGAGCAGCTGGAGCAGCAGCTCGGCACGCTCTTCCCCGGCGTGCCGGTGTCGCGGATCGATCGCGATACCACCAGCCGCAAAGGGGCGCTGGAGCAGCATCTGGCCGACGTCCATCGGGGTGGCGCACGCATCCTGGTCGGCACCCAGATGCTGGCCAAGGGCCACCACTTCCCCGACGTCACGCTGGTGTCGCTGCTGGATGTCGACGGTGCGCTGTTCTCCGCCGATTTCCGTGCCGCGGAGCGCTTTGCCCAGCTCTATACGCAGGTCGCCGGCCGGGCCGGTCGGGCAGGCAAACAGGGCGAAGTGCTGCTGCAGACGCACCATCCGGAGCATCCGCTTCTGCAGACGCTGCTGCATCAGGGCTATCCGGCGTTTGCGCAGCAGGCGTTACTGGAGCGACAGGCGGTCCACCTGCCGCCCTGGAGCCGCCATGCGCTGTTTCGCGCCGAGGATATGGATAACCAGCAGGCGGCAGAGTTTCTGCAACAGCTTCGCAACCTGCTGGAGGCCAGCCCGCTGAATGACAAGGCGATGTGGTTTATGGGCCCGCTGCCCGCGCTGCAGCCCAAACGCAGCGGCCGCTGGCGCTGGCAGCTCCTCTTACAGCATCCCTCCCGCCAGCGTCTGCAGCAGTTACTGAGCAGTTCATTGCCGCTGGTTTCCACGCTGCCTGCCGCCCGCAAGGTGAAATGGACGCTGGATATCGACCCGACGGAGAGCTGATTTTTTCTGACACTGCGAGCGGGATCGAAAATTGTCGCTTAAGTCACAATTTTTATGCAAATTAAGTAACAACCGGCCGGGCAATCGTTAACAATGTTGCCCGGTTTGCTTTTATGTCAGACAAAAACAGAATCGAACGCGCCATAACGCGTCAGGAGCATGTGTTGGAGCAGAATCAACAACCGCCCGCCGCCACGATGAAGGATGTCGCGGAACATGCGGGTGTCTCAACCGCCACCGTATCGCGTGCGCTGATGAACCCGGAGAAAGTCTCTGCGGCGACCCGCCAGAAAGTCGAGCAGGCGGTGGCCGCCGTCGGTTATGCGGCTCATGGTCCCACACGCAATGCACGTCGCAACGAGACGCGAACCATCCTGGTCATTGTTCCTGACATCTGCGATCCCTTTTTCAGCGAAATTATTCGCGGCGTTGAAGTCGCCGCAGCCGAAGAGGGCTATCTGGTGCTGATTGGTGACTGTGCTCATCAGAATCAGCAGGAGCGAACCTTTCTTAACCTGATGGTCACGCGCCAGATAGATGGCATGGTGCTGCTCGGTTCCCAGCTGCCCTTTGACGCCAGCCTTGATGAGCAGCGCAACCTGCCGCCGATGGTGATGGCGAATGAGTTCGCGCCAGAGATGTCCCTGCCCTCAGTTCACATCGATAATCTGACCGCCGCCTTCGAAGCGGTGAATCATCTGCTACAGTTGGGCCACACGCAAATCGCCTGTATCGCCGGGCCGCAGGAGATGCCGCTCTGCCAGTATCGTCTGCAGGGCTACGTGCAGGCGATGCGTCGCAGCGGACTGACCGTCGATCCTGCCTATATCGTGCGCGGTGACTTTACGTTTGAAGCGGGCGTGGCCGCTATGAATCAGCTGATGACGCTGCCGCAGCCTCCGCGCGCGCTGTTCTGCCACAGCGATATTATGGCGCTTGGCGCGATGAATCAGGCCAGACGCTGCGGACTGCGGATACCGGAGGATCTCTCAGTGGTCGGCTTTGATGACATTGAGCTTTCCCGTTACTGCGAGCCGCCGCTCACGACGGTCACGCAGCCGCGATATCAGATAGGCCGCGAAGCGATGCTGCTGCTGCTGGATGAGCTGAATGGCAAACGGGTGATCAGCGGCTCACGGCTGCTGGATGCCGGGTTAACCATTCGGGGCAGTACGGCGCGCGCAAAAAAGCGTGAAAAATAAGCGTATTCGTCTGATTTTTTCAGTAGATTCTTAAGGCGAACACTGCTGGTCAAAGTTCCGACCCTTAAGTAACATGACGGACTCCTTGCCGGGCGCGTAAGCATCACTATTTCGCCCATCAGGCACTATTTTTGAAGGGTATAAGAACGAGAGTGGCACAAAAAGATTATGTAGGCCGCGGGCGTTCAACAGGGACGCGTCGCAAAAAAAGCCCCAGCCGTGGCAAGAAGAGCAAAGGCGGATCGGGCATCTCTAAGCTGATGATTGTACTGGCGGTCGCAGTGCTGGTGACCTTTGCCGGTGGTTTATGGTTCCTGGCGCATCATAAGAAAGAGGACGTGCCGGTCATTACGGATCATAAAGCCAACGGCAATGGCTTACCGCCGAAGCCAGAAGAGCGCTGGAAATATATCAAAGAGCTGGAAAATCGTCAGATTACCGTGCCGACCCCGATCGAGCCCTCTTCGGGTGGCGAAGTGAAGTCGCAGACGCAGCTGACCGATGAGCAGCGCCAGCTGCTGGAGCAGATGCAGGCTGATATGCGTCAGCAGCCGACCCAGCTTAACGAAGTGCCGTGGAACGAACAGACGCCGGCACAACGCCAGCAGACGCTGCAGCATCAGCAGCAGCTGCAGCAACTGCAACGTCAGCAGCAACAGGTTCAGCAGCAACAGCAACGCCAGCAGCAGCAGGCTCAGCAGCAGCAACGTCAGCAGTTGCAGGCTCAGCAACAGCAGCAGCGTCAGCAGCAGTTGCAGCAACAACAACTGCGCCAGCAACAGCAGCAGGCACAGCAACAGCAACGCCAGCAGCAGCAGCAGCAGCAAAACGTACAGCGCCAGACGCAGCAGGCCGCGCCGATCACGCGTGAACCAGAGGTGCAGTCAAAACCGCAGGAAACCGCGAAAGCGAAACCGGCAGAAAAAGCCTCTTCGCAGCGCTGGATGGTGCAGTGTGGTTCGTTTAAAGGCACCGACCAGGCTGAATCGGTCCGTGCCGGCTTAGCCTTTGAAGGCTTTGAAAGCCGGATTACCACCGGTGGCGGCTGGAATCGTGTGGTTATCGGTCCTTATAAAGATCGCGCCTCGGCCGACAGTACCCTGAAGCGCCTGCGCAGTTCCGGACACAGCGGCTGCATTCCACTCTCCATCGGGGGTTGAAACCCGTCAAACCCGCCCCATATCTGTTGCATGATACTCCGCGCCCGGTGCGCGGAGTCCTTTTCCGACTGCAACAAGGGGTCTGCCCGTGACAACAATAGTAAGTGTACGACGCAACGGCCAGGTAGTGATTGGCGGTGATGGCCAGGCTACGCTCGGCAATACCGTGATGAAAGGCAACGTCAAAAAAGTGCGTCGTTTATACAACGATAAGGTGATTGCCGGTTTTGCTGGCGGCACCGCAGACGCCTTCACCCTGTTTGAACTGTTCGAACGTAAGCTGGAAATGCATCAGGGCCATCTGGTCAAAGCGGCGGTGGAACTGGCCAAAGACTGGCGTACCGACCGTATGCTGCGTCGTCTGGAGGCCTTACTGGCCGTTGCGGATGAGTCCGCATCGCTGATCATCAGCGGTAACGGTGACGTCATCCAGCCTGAAAACGACCTGATCGCCATCGGCTCCGGTGGGCCTTTCGCTCAGGCAGCGGCACGCGCCCTGCTGGAGAATACCGAACTGGGCGCACGCGACATCGTTGAGAAGTCGCTGAACATCGCGGGTGATATCTGCATCTACACAAACCACAACGTTAATTTCGAAGAATTAACGTCTAAGGCGTAAGGGTATAAATATGTCTGAGATGACTCCACGCGAAATCGTCAGCGAACTGAACCGTTTTATCATCGGCCAGGACAGCGCCAAGCGCGCCGTGGCAATCGCACTGCGTAACCGCTGGCGCCGCATGCAGCTCGACGAAGAGCTGCGCCACGAAGTGACCCCTAAAAATATCCTGATGATCGGCCCGACCGGTGTCGGTAAAACCGAAATCGCCCGTCGTCTGGCGAAGCTGGCCAATGCGCCGTTCATTAAGGTCGAAGCCACCAAATTTACCGAAGTCGGTTATGTCGGTAAGGAAGTGGACTCCATCATTCGCGATCTGACCGATTCGGCCATCAAGATGGTGCGCAGTCAGGCGATCGAGAAGAACAAATATCGCGCCGAAGAGATGGCCGAAGAGCGCATTCTGGACGTGCTGATCCCACCGGCTAAAAACAACTGGGGCCAGTCAGAACAGAGCGCTGAGCCGTCTGCGGCGCGTCAGTCATTCCGTAAGAAGCTGCGCGAAGGCCAGTTGGATGACAAAGAGATTGAGATCGATCTGGCGGCCAGCGGGCCGGGTGTCGAAATCATGGCCCCTCCGGGCATGGAAGAGATGACCAGCCAGCTGCAGTCGATGTTCCAGAACCTCGGCGGCCAGAAGCAGAAAGCCCGTAAGCTGAAGATCAAAGAAGCGATGAAGCTGCTGATCGAAGAAGAAGCGGCAAAACTGGTCAATCCGGAAGAGCTTAAGCAGGACGCGATCGACGCCGTTGAGCAGCACGGTATTGTGTTTATCGATGAGATCGACAAAATCTGTAAACGCGGTGGCCAGAACTCAGGCGGTCCGGATGTCTCACGCGAAGGCGTACAGCGCGACCTGCTGCCGCTGGTTGAAGGCTGCACCGTCTCCACCAAGCACGGCATGGTGAAAACAGACCACATCCTGTTTATCGCCTCCGGTGCATTCCAGGTTGCCAGCCCTTCCGATCTGATCCCGGAACTGCAGGGTCGTCTGCCGATTCGTGTTGAGCTGCAGGCACTGACCGTTAACGATTTCCAGCGCATTCTGACCGAGCCGAATGCCTCGATTACCGTACAGTACAAGGCGCTGATGAACACCGAAGGGGTGAACATTGAGTTCACCGAAGAGGGTATTCGTCGTATCGCGGAAGCCGCCTGGCAGGTCAACGAAACCACCGAAAACATCGGTGCGCGCCGTCTGCATACCGTGCTGGAGCGTCTGATGGAAGATATCTCCTATGACGCCAGCGATCGCTCCGGTGAGTCTGTGACCATCGACGCGGAGTATGTCGGCAAGCATCTGGATGTCCTGGTGGCAGACGAAGACCTGAGCCGCTTCATTCTCTGATTCACCGATTCGTGCTTTTCAGAAGCCCAGCCCACCCGGCTGGGCTTTTTTATGCATGTTCTTGATCGAACGATGCTTTTTTCATACTGATGATTTTGCCAACAATCTGCATATAGCGATATACTTACCCTTCCTGTGGCAAACAGACGAAACCCTTATGAAATACGATACATCTGAACTCTGCGATATCTACCATGAAGAAGTGAATGTTGTTGAACCGCTTTTTTCAAACTTCGGTGGGCGCACTTCATTCGGTGGTCAGATTACCACAGTGAAATGCTTTGAAGACAACGGCTTACTTTACGATCTGCTGGAAGAAAATGGCCGGGGTCGGGTACTGGTTATCGATGGCGGCGGCTCCGTCCGTCGGGCGCTGGTGGATGCGCAACTGGCGCAGCTGGCGGCGACCAACGAGTGGGAAGGCCTGGTCGTGTACGGTTCGGTGCGGCAGGTGGATGAGCTGGAAGAGCTGGAAATTGGCATTCAGGCCATTGCGGCGATCCCGGCTGGCGCAGCGGGTGAAGGGATTGGCGAAAGCGATGTGCGCGTCAATTTCGGCGGCGTCACCTTCTTCTCCGGCGACCATCTCTACGCTGACAATACCGGTATCATTCTGTCAGAAGACGCGCTGGACATCGAATAGCGCAGACATGAAAACGGGTGCCAGAGCACCCGTTTTTTCACGTCAGCTGAGGCTTCAAACCTCTTCCATTTTTCCCAGCAGGGCACGCAGACGTTCCTGCCACACATGCTGTTCTTCTTTCAGGTGCTGATTTTCACGCATCAGTGCATCGTGGTTGCCCGCAACCTGTTGCGCATCGTTACGCAGTGAGTTGTTCTGCTCTTTCAGCTCTTCGATTTCCATCTGCAACAGGGTGATGGTATCAATCGCCTGCTGTACTTTCGCTTCCAGTTTCTCAAACACTTCAAATGACATCTTTCTGACCTCTCCTAAATTCTGCAAGGCGTTGATGATGCCAGCTTAAGCCAGCAACGTTGTCCCGATTGTATGTAGCCTCACCCCGCAAGTCCAGCAACGTGGCCGCCGCGAGCGCAGTCTGTAACACTTTTCAGTCAATCCCTGAAACCGGGCGTCGCAGAGGACAGCCGTGGTCCGATCCCACGGCAACAGGGCGCGAATTGTGGTTAAAGAAAGCAGGAATACGCGAAATCGCGCATTTTTATGACACAGTACACAAAAAATGATTTCGCTATTTCTCGTTTATGTTCGTTAACGATAAATTCACATCAGCCCTACATCAAAGCTGGGTGACTCATGGACTGAGAACAAAAACTGATAAAATTTAACCTCGCTTCAGGAACCACTATTATGAGTCAGACAACTAACACGCTCAAAGGTCAGTGTATTGCCGAATTTCTGGGGACAGGCTTGATAATCTTCTTTGGCGCAGGCTGTGTGGCTGCTCTGAAACTCGCCGGTGCCGCATTCGGTCAGTGGGAAATCTGCATTATCTGGGGCTTAGCCGTCTCAATGGCGGTGTATCTTACCGCGGGCGTTTCAGGCGCGCACCTGAACCCTGCCGTCACGGTCGCGCTCTGCCTGTTCGCCAGCTTCGACGGTCGTAAAGTACTGCCCTACATTCTGGCGCAGGTCGCCGGCGCATTCTGCGCGGCCGCGCTGGTTTATGGTCTTTACTACAGCCTCTTTTTCGATTACGAGCAGAGTCACCAGATGGTGCGCGGCACCGTTCAGAGTCTGGATCTGGCGGGCATCTTCTCTACCTATCCTAACCCGCACATCAGCGTCGGTCAGGCGTTCCTGGTCGAGATGGTCATTACCGCTGTACTGATGGCAGTGATTATGGCGCTGACCGACGATGGCAACGGCGTTCCGCGTGGCCCGATGGCGCCGCTGCTGATTGGCCTGCTGGTTGCGGTTATCGGTGGCTCCATGGGTCCACTGACCGGCTTCGCCCTGAACCCGGCGCGTGATTTCGGACCGAAGCTGTTCGCCTTCATCGCAGGCTGGGGTAACGTGGCGTTCACGGGCGGTAAAGATATCCCTTACTTCCTGGTCCCTGTTTTTGGCCCGCTGGTCGGTGCCTGCCTGGGTGCCGTAGGATATCGCACTCTGATTGGTCGCTACCTGCCAGGTATCGCGCAGGAACCTGCAAACGTCCCGGCAGAAAAACCCGTTGCACGCGCTCAGCAGCGTAAAGCGTAAGTTTCACCTTTTATCATCAGGACTGAATTTATGACTACCACAACAGATAAAAAGTATATCGTCGCGCTCGATCAGGGCACTACCAGTTCACGTGCCGTCATCCTCGATCACGACTCCAATATCGTCGCGGTATCGCAGCGCGAATTCACCCAGATCTACCCGAAAGCGGGCTGGGTTGAGCATGACCCGATGGATATCTGGGCGTCGCAAAGCTCGACGCTGGTAGAAGTACTGGCGCACGCCGACATCCGCTCTGATGAGATTGCGGCAATCGGTATCACCAACCAGCGTGAAACCGCGATTGTCTGGGAAAAAGAGACCGGTAAGCCGATCTACAACGCGATCGTCTGGCAGGATCCACGCACCGCAGACTACTGTAACAAACTGAAGAAAGAGGGTCTGGAAGAGTACATCCAGCACACCACCGGCCTGGTGATTAACCCGTACTTCTCCGGCACCAAAGTGAAGTGGATTCTGGATCACGTTGAGGGTGCGCGTGAGCGTGCGAAACGTGGCGAGCTGCTGTTCGGCACCGTGGATACCTGGCTGGTCTGGAAAATGACGCAGGGTCGTGTGCATATCACCGACTACACCAACGCCTCCCGTACCATGATGTTCAACATTCACAAGCTGGAGTGGGATCAGCGCATGCTGGATATCCTGGATATCCCGCGTGAAATGCTGCCGGAAGTGAAGTCCTCTTCGGAAGTCTACGGTCAGACCAACATCGGCGGTAAAGGCGGTACCCGTATTCCAATCGCCGGTATTGCCGGTGACCAGCAGGCCGCCCTGTATGGCCAGCTCTGCGTCCAGCCTGGCATGGCGAAAAACACCTACGGCACCGGCTGCTTTATGCTGATGAACACCGGGACTGAAGCGGTGACCTCCACGCACGGCCTGCTGACCACCATCGCCTGTGGCCCGCGCGGTGAAGTGAACTATGCGCTGGAAGGCGCGGTGTTTATCGGCGGTGCCTCTATTCAGTGGCTGCGTGATGAGATGAAGCTGATCAGCGAAGCCGCTGACTCTGAATACTTCGCGATGAAAGTCAAAGATACCAACGGCGTCTACATGGTGCCGGCGTTCACCGGTCTGGGCGCACCTTACTGGGACCCGTATGCCCGTGGCGCGATCTTCGGTCTGACCCGTGGTGCTAACTCCAACCACATCATCCGCGCGACGCTGGAGTCCATCGCTTATCAGACGCGCGACGTGCTGGAAGCGATGCAGAACGATGCCAACACCCGCCTGCAGGCGCTGCGTGTGGATGGCGGTGCGGTCTCCAACAACTTCCTGATGCAGTTCCAGGCTGACATTCTGGGCACCCGCGTTGAGCGCCCGGAAGTCCGCGAAGTGACCGCGCTGGGTTCTGCTTATCTGGCCGGTCTGGCTGTGGGCTTCTGGCAGGATCTGGATGAAGTGCGCGCCAAAGCCGTTATCGAACGTGAGTTCCGTCCAAGCCTGGAAACCACCGAGCGTAACTTCCGTTATGCTGGCTGGAAAAAAGCGGTTGCCCGCGCTCAGGCCTGGGAAGAACAGGAGTAATAGCCAGGCCCGCGGCGACCATCGTCGTGGGCCTTTCCCCGCCCCACCGCCCCGCTGTGTTACACTGCCTGCCTGTTTTTTGTCAGGTAGATGCCATGAAACGAGAACTTGCCATTGAATTTTCCCGCGTAACCGAAGCAGCCGCGCTGGCGGGCTACCACTGGTTAGGACGCGGCGACAAAAATGCGGCCGATGGCGCGGCTGTCCATGCCATGCGTCATGTCCTGAACTCCATTGAAATCGACGGTCAGATTGTGATTGGCGAAGGCGAGATCGACGAAGCGCCGATGCTCTATATCGGTGAAAAAGTCGGTACGGGACGCGGTGACGCGGTCGATATTGCGGTCGATCCGATCGAAGGCACCCGCATGACGGCGCTGGGTCAGGCGAATGCCCTGGCCGTGATGGCCGTGGGCGACAAGGGAAGCTTCCTGCACGCCCCCGATATGTATATGGAAAAACTGATTGTCGGCCCGGCGGCGCGCGGCGTGATTGACCTCGACCAGCCTCTGGAAACCAACCTCCGCAACATTGCGATCGCGATGAACAAGCCGCTGTCGCAGCTTACCGTCTCCATTCTGGCAAAGCCCCGCCATGACGCGGTGATCGGTCAGCTGCAGCAGCTCGGCGTGCGGGTGTTTACCTTCCCGGATGGTGATGTCGCCGCCTCGATTCTGACCTGCATGCCGGACAGCGAAGTGGATGTGATGTATGGCATCGGTGGCGCGCCGGAAGGGGTGGTCTCGGCGGCGGTGATCCGCGCGCTGGACGGGGATATGCAGGGCCGGTTGCTGGCACGGCATCATGTGAAGGGCGACAGCGCCGAAAACCGCCGGCTCGGTGAGCAGGAGCTGCAGCGCTGTGCAGAGATGGGCATCGAAGCGGGCAAAAAACTGACGCTGAGCGAGATGGCGCGCAACGACAATGTAGTGTTTGCCGCCACCGGCATCACCAGTGGCGAGCTGCTGAAAGGCATCACGCGTCAGGGCAATATCGCCACCAGCGAAACCCTGCTGATCCGCGGTAAATCACGCACCATCCGCCGCATCCAGTCGATTCACTACCTCGACCGTAAAGATCCGGCGCTCCATCCGTTTATCCTGTAACCGGCTGGTTGCCGCGCTCCGGCTGACGAGAGAGCGGCAACCAGCAGAGCAGCATCACCAGCGCGGTGAAGAACATCAGCATCCCCAGGCTGAACTGATCGCGCTGCGGCATCAGGGCAGAGAGCCAGGCCACGAGGCCCGATCCCAGGTTCTGCATCCCGCCAATCAGTGCGCCTGCACTCCCCGCCAGCCAGGCATAAGGCTCCATCGCACCGGAGGTCGCCAGCGGGAACAGCATCCCGGCACCGAAGAAGAACAGCGCCGCAGGCACCAGCAGCGTCCAGATATTCATGATGCCGAACCACGCCGGGATCCACATCAGGATGCCCGCCAGCAGGCAGCTGTTCACGCCCCACCACATCAGGCTGTGCCAGGAGCCCTGCTCGCGCCCGGCGAACCAGGCACCAAAGAACGCCGCCGGAATCGGCAGAATGAACAGAATGCTGACGGTCAGGCTGGGCAGGCCAAGCACACCGCCCAGCAGTACGCCACAGCTCGACTCGAAGACGGCGATCCCGGCCAGTGCGCCAATCAGCAGCACAATGTAGCGGACGAAATTGACGTCACTCAGCAGGCGAACGTAGCGCCTGAAGAAAGGCGTGACCTCCCCGCTCTGAGGCCGGGTTTCCGGCAGCCAGCGCGCCATCGCGCCAGTGACGGACAGACAGAGCAGCAGCAGGAAGGCGAAGCAGGCGTGCCAGCCAAAGAGCTGGGTCAGCAGCGCGCCAATGACCGGCGCCAGCAGCGGGCTGACCAGAATCCCCATGTTAAGCAGGCTGTTAGCACGGCGCAGCGCGTGGCCCTCATAGAGATCGCGCGGCATCGTGCGCGCCATCACGCCCGCTACGCCGGTTCCCAGCCCCTGAATCGCGCTGCCGAACACCAGCATGTCGAGCGATGTCGCCATCAGCGCGGTGATCGCGCCGATCATAAAGATCAGCATGCCCGTCAGGATCACCGGCCGCCGCCCGACGCTGTCCGACAGCGGGCCGTAGATCAGCTGGGATCCACCGTAGGTCATCAGGTAGGCGGCCATCACGCGCTGCAGCGCGCCATCCCGCACATTCAGGGCATCCGCCATCACCGACATCGCCGGGACATAGATCGTCTGAGCCATCTGCCCGACGGCCACCAGCACAATGAGCATCACCAGCAGCGGGCGATTTTCCAGTTTACTAATCATGATTCTGCAAAATATCTTTCTGTGAAAGGAGGTTAAAGCAGCGGTTCACCCGCTGAACACCGGATTATGGCGGGCAAAATATCAGGATTGCGTGACAAAGCGAGAGGCAGGCAAAAAGGGCCGGGCTTGCGGCTGTCAAGTTTATGGGCCAGCCTGTAAAGACAATGGAACAGTTTGACGATTAGAGCCTTTGCCGCTCCGCAGACTGGCATTCTCAGCGGGCAGTCGCGAAAATGGTGACCTGCCTGAATAATCAACAACCCGGGAGTGATTATGGCTGAATGGGTCAATGCGGAAGTGAAGGAAGTAAAAAACTGGACGGATGCGCTGTTCAGTCTCCGGGTCAACGCGCCCATCGATCCCTTTGTCGCCGGGCAGTTTGCCAAGCTCGCGCTGGAAATTGACGGTGAACGGGTTCAGCGCGCCTACTCCTACGTCAACGCCCCCAAAGATGATCTGCTGGAGTTCTATCTGGTCACCGTGCCGGAAGGCAAGCTGAGCCCGCATCTGCAGGCGCTCCGGCCGGGCGACCAGGTCATGGTGACCAAAGAGGCGGCGGGCTTCTTCGTGCTGGATGAAGTGCCGGATTGCAAAACCTTGTGGATGCTGGCTACCGGCACCGCAATTGGCCCCTACCTGTCGATGCTGCAGCAGGGCGAAGGCGTGGACCGCTTTGAAAACATTGTGCTGGTCCATGCCGCGCGCTACGCCGCCGATCTGAGCTTTTTGCCGCTGATGCAGCAACTGCAGCAGCGCTATCCCGGCCAGCTGCATATCCAGACGGTGGTGAGCCGCGAAGCCGTTGCCGGATCGCTGACGGGCCGGGTGCCGGCGCTGATCGAAAACGGTGAGCTGGAGCGGGCCACCGGACTGACACTGGATGCCGACAGCAGTCATGTGATGCTGTGCGGCAATCCGCAGATGGTGCGTGATACCCAGCAGTTACTGAAAGAGACGCGCGGGATGCGCAAACACCTGAAGCGCAAACCGGGCCATATTACCAGCGAACATTACTGGTGAGGCGCGGGCCGGTATCGCACCGGCTCCGTCGCGGCACCAAACCGGTTAGCGCCGGGGGTGCCGCGAAAGACCCCGAGATCGAGTAGCAGACCCGCCAGCAGGACAAACGGCATGGCGCGTCCCAGCAGCCAGGGCAGCAGACCGGGCAGCATGCTCCAGTTCCCCGCGACCAGCAGCCAGGCCACAATCACCAGGAAGCCCCAGTAGCCGCGACGGTTACGGTCGTGCAGTCGTTTGACGATAACTGCGCTGGCGGGCCACAGCAGACAGACCACGCCGAAAGCCGCCATCTGGGTATCAAGCCAGTCGTTAGCGGCCAGGACAAACAGAAGCGTGGTGAGCAGCAACCAGACCGCCTGCCAGATCCAGAAATCCCGGCGCCCCAGCCGGCCACGCCAGGAAAAACACCATTGTTGTAACGTCATGCATTATTATCCAGAGAAAGAGAACCGCCGCGCTTTTGACCTCGCGGATAAAAACCGTTTTAATTTGCGCCTGAGTTTACGGGTTAGGATCGACAAAATGAAGAATTTGCCTGGCGCACTGCTGTTATCGTTTGCGCTGACGGTTCCGGTATTTGCCGCCGACCCGCCACCACAGGAGCGGGCCGATGCGCTGCCTGCTGCCCCCTATCTGCTGGCGGGTGCGCCCACCTTTGATATGACTATCGGCCAGTTTCGCGAAAAATATAATCTGGCCAATGCGACGCTGATGCTGCCGGAATATCGTGCCATCGATAATCGCGGGGATAAAAGCAACCTGACGCGCGCCGCCAGCAAAATCAACGAAACCCTGTATGCCTCGACGGCGCTGGAGCCGGGTACCGGCAAAATCAAGACGCTGCAGATTACCTGGCTGCCCCTGCCTGGCCCGGATCAGAACGCCTCGCAGCAAAAGGCGCTGGCCTACATGACCGCCATGCTGCGCTTCTTTGTGCCGGGGCTGAGCGCCGATGAGGGCCGTAAAAAGCTGGAGGCGCTGCTTAAGGCAGGGAAAGATCTCCCCTACTTTGCCCAGGTTGAAGGCGCGCTCCGTTTTGTGGTGGCGGACCACGGCGACAAAGGGCTGACCTTCGCCGTGGAGCCAGTCAAACTGGCGCTCGCCAGCCCCTGAGGAAGTGGCTGAAAATGACGAAAAGCAAAGCCATCGCAACATTTGATCTCTATACTGTCTGGCAGACTACGCTGCCGGCTGGCAGCGACTTTTCATGTATCGCGTTATGCGGAGGATAGAATGCGACATCCACTGGTTATGGGTAACTGGAAGTTGAATGGCAGCAAGCAGATGACAGCTGAACTGATCGCCGGTCTGCGCAAGGAACTCTCTGGCGTTGAAGGGTGTGGCGTCGCGATTGCACCACCAGCGCTCTATCTCGAGCAGGCAAAACACGCTATCTCCGGCAGCCACATCGCCCTGGGTGCGCAGAATGTGGACGTTAACCTGTCTGGCGCCTTCACCGGTGAAGTCTCCGCAGAGATGCTGAAAGACATCGGTGCGAAATATATCATTATCGGTCACTCAGAACGCCGCACCTATCACAAAGAGAGCGACGAATTCATCGCGAAGAAATTCGCCGTGCTGAAGTCTGCGGGTCTGGTACCGGTGCTGTGCATCGGCGAAACCGAAGCGGAAAACGAAGCGGGTAAAACCGAAGAAGTCTGCGCGCGTCAGCTGGATGCCGTGCTGGCATCCCAGGGCGCAGAAGCCTTTAAAGATGCGGTCATCGCGTATGAGCCGGTCTGGGCCATCGGTACCGGCAAATCTGCCACCCCGGCACAGGCACAGGCTGTCCACAAATTCATTCGTGACCATATCGCGAAGAAAGATGCGGCCATCGCAGAGCAGGTCATCATTCAGTATGGCGGCTCAGTGAACGATAAAAATGCGGCTGAACTCTTCACCCAGCCTGACATTGATGGCGCGCTGGTTGGCGGTGCGTCACTGAAAGCGGACGCTTTCGCTGTCATCGTAAAAGCGGCAGCGGCGGCCAAAAACGCCTGAGTCTGACGCGCTGAATCAGAGGCGGCTCAGGCCGCCTTTTTTTGTCGGCGCAATCAGCTGACAGCTGTGGTCCTGTAACTCCTCCGCCGATCCCCTGTTCAGCAGCAGCCAGTTCTGCTCGATAGCCATCAGCACCAGTCGCCCATCCCCTGATTCCGCCAGCGCCAGCCCATATTTTCCCATCTCTGCCCGCGCGGCGGGTTGTTCGTCTGCCAGCCGGATAAACGCACTCTGCTGCGCCAGCGCCTCCGGCGTCAGGGTACGCAGCCAGTAGCGGTGACTGCGCAGCGTGACGCGCTGCCACTGCCCGCTGCGCGGCGGCGTCAGCCGGTCGAGCTGCTCGCGCACATCGGGTCGCAGACAGGAGAGATGAATGTGCAGCTGATTCTGTGTGCGCCCATACCGGGCATTAATCGCCAGTGAGAGCACCCGGTCATCAACAGGCGCACCGTGCCGCTGGGCCAGAAGAGCGCGTTCCTGCCAGGCAAGGGCGACATAGTTGGGCGTGTCGGGATGAAGGAGTACCGGGCTTTCGATGCCGCTGATCCTGTCGGTCGGGATCAGCAGATACTGCAACGGCCCGTTGCGGTCTTTCAGCATCGCATAGTGCTGGCTGAGATCGACGCGCTGACAGGGTGCGGGATCGCCGTAACGCTGCTGACCGGGCAGACATTGCCCGCTGACAATCTGCCACAGCGCATCACTGTTTTTTTTGAAATGCATGGCGGCCGCCAGCATCCCCGCAATGACCAGCACCAGCAGAACGGCAGCCAGACGGGCTGCACGACGTGTTGTCATCATGACGCTTCCTGAGTGGCTAAGCAGCCTGCATCCTCGCCTGGCGGGAAAAAAATGTCACGGGGAATTCGGGGCAGAGGAGCCGGTGGCCGGATGGGGAAGACGCAGGAAAGTGACAGAGAGCAGCGGTTAGCGCCGATCGGCGCTGACCGCCCGGGATCAGGGTTTCATGACCTGATCGTAGCTGCCGCCATCGGCAAAGTGGGCTTTCTGTGCCTGAGCCCAGCCGCCAAACTTATCCTGAACGGTAAACAGCTTCACCGGCGCAAAGGTGCTGGAGAATTGCTTCGCGATTTCAGCATCACGCGGACGATAGTAATTCTGTGCTGCAATCGTCTGACCTTCCGGCGAGTAGAGATACTTCAGATAGGCATCGGCGACTTTGCGCGTGTCCTTTTCATCCACCACTTTATCGACCACCGACACCGTCGGCTCCGCCAGAATGGATTCGCTCGGGGTGACAATCTCAAACTTATCTTTGCCCAGCTTATTCACCGCCAGGTAGGCTTCGTTTTCCCAGGCGATCAGCACATCACCAATTCCGCGCTCAACGAAGGTATTGGTTGCGCCGCGTGCCCCGGAATCCTGCACCTCAACGTTTTTAAACAGCGCTCTGACGTACGCCAGGGCTTTTGCCTGATCGCCATTGTTGTGGTCCAGCGCCCAGCCCCAGGCCGCCAGGTAGTTCCAGCGTGCGCCGCCGGAGGTTTTCGGGTTCGGAGTAATCACGGAGACGCCCGGTTTCGTCAGGTCGCTCCAGTCATGGATCCCTTTCGGGTTTCCTTTACGCACCAGGAAGACAATGGTCGAGGTGTAGGGCGCAGAGTTGTCCGGCAGACGCTGCTGCCAGTTTTTATCGATACGTCCCCGCTCGGCGATGGCATCGACATCCGACTGTAGGGCCAGCGTGACCACATCGGCACGAATGCCGTTGATGACGGAGGTCGCCTGCTTTCCGGAGCCGCCGTGTGACTGACGCACTACCACATTATCGCCGGTTTCCTGTTTGTAGTGCGCACTGAACGCCTTGTTGTACTGTTCGTACAGCTCACGCGTCGGGTCGTAGGAAACGTTTAACAGCTGAATGTCTTTCGCCAGAACGCTGGTCGAGGCCAGCAACAGGGTAACGCCAATACTCCACTTGTTCATTACGCACTCTCCCAATGTCGTTATGGGCTAAGCGTGACATAAACCAATTGAGAGATTAAAGAATTAAAAACGAGCGGTTATAACTGCGAGGAATATAGCGCCGGGCTGCCGGAGCGCGCTCTGCAGCACGCTCCGCCGTGGGATCAGTAGAGTTTTTTCGCGGTGTCGAGCCAGTCACGCTTGAATGGACGCTTCATGTTTTCAATCGCGTCGATGATATCGTGATGGACCATCTTCTCATTCTGGATACCGACGCAGCGGCCGCCATAACCCTGCATCAGCAGTTCAATGGAGTAGGCACCCATGCGCGACGCCAGGATACGGTCATAGGCACAGGGCGCACCGCCACGCTGGATGTGACCCAGTACCGTCGAACGGGTTTCACGTTTGGTTTCTGTTTCGATGTAGCGCGCCAGATCGTCGATATCGCAGATGTGCTCGGTAATCGCCACGATCGCATGTTTCTTACCTTTGGCGATGCCCGCTTTGATTTCCGCGACCAGCTCTTCGCGGGTATAAGGGAACTCTGGCAGCACGATGAACTCACAGCCACCGGCAATCGCCGCCGCCAGCGTCAGATCGCCACAGTAGCGGCCCATCACTTCCACGATAGAGATGCGCTGGTGTGAAGAAGAGGTGTCACGCAGACGGTCGATCGCTTCCACCACCGTTTCCAGCGCCGTGAAGTAACCGATGGTGTAGTCCGTACCGGCGACGTCGTTATCGATGGTGCCGGGCAGACCGATGCAGGGGAAGCCCATCTCCGTCAGGCGCTTGGCACCCATGTAGGAACCATCACCGCCAATCACCACCAGCGCATCAATGCCGCGCTTTTTCATGTTCTCGATGGCGACCTGACGGATATCTTCGTTACGGAACTCCGGAAAACGCGCAGAGCCCAGGAAGGTACCGCCGCGATTGATCATGTCGGAGACGCTGTAGCGATCAAGGTTGATCATGCGATCTTCGTACAGTCCCAGATAGCCGTCATAGATCCCAAAAACTTCCAGTCCTTCACTCAGCGCGGAACGAACCACTCCGCGAATAGCTGCGTTCATGCCTGGGGCGTCACCGCCGCTGGTTAATACACCAATTTTCTTGATCATGACAACCTCTGGATTGTTCAAAACTAAGGGTTAATCCTGCCTGTCGATCGCGGCAGACGGCCATTTATGACTCGCGCGACACGTGATGGCAGATAGTATATCAAAGGCTTGCTGCTGAATTGATTCAGGTCAGACAACTTTTCACTAATTTTTGCAGCAATGTTAACGCCGGGTCATACCTTACGTATCAAATTGATTCATTTAGGTTAAAAACCGGCAGAATCCGCTTTCTCGAACGGTACCACAGAACAGGGATCCTGATGGATAATTACGTCCGATCCGGGGAATTCTTTACGTAACGCCTTCTCAACCTGATCGGCGATCCGATGCGCCTGCACCAGCGGCAGCTGATCTTCCAGTTCCAGATGAAGCTGAATAAATTTAGTCGGCCCGGACTGGCGGGTGCGCAAATCGTGCACGCCCTGCACCTGCGGCCAGGTGGTGGCGAGGGTCAGGATCTGCTGCCGCTCCTCTTCCGGCAGCGCGCGGTCCAGCAGTGACTGAACCGCCTCGTAGCCCATACGCAGTGCGCTGTAGAGAATAAACAGGCCAATCCCCAGCGCGAACAGGGCGTCTGCACGCGCAAAGCCATAGCTGCTCAGCACCAGTGCAATCAGGATGGCACCGTTCATGATGACGTCCGACTGGTAGTGCAGCATATCGGCGCGGATCGCCTGACTGCGGGTTTTGCGCACCACCCAGCGCTGGAAGGCGACCAGGATCAGCGTGGAACTCAGCGCCACCACGGTCACTACAATCCCGACATCCGGTGCGCGCAGTACACTGGGCGACGCCAGATGCTGCAGGCCGGTCAGAAACAGGAACAGGGCCGAGCCGGAAATAAACATACTCTGGGCCAGCGCGGCCAGTGACTCCGCTTTACCATGCCCGAAGGTATGATCGTCATCAGCCGGCTGCAGGGCATAGCGTACGACCAGCAGATTGGTGAGGGAGGCGGCGATATCGACCAGCGAGTCCACCAGCGAGGCCAGCAGACTCACCGATCCGGTGTACCACCAGGCAAAGATTTTCACGAGTAACAGCACAGAAGCAAGAATGGTAGCGGCAAGCGCAGCGCGCCTGACCAGTCGGCCATAAGAGGGTTGCATGCCAGTTTTCCTGTACAGCATCGGTGACGATGCGCACTCAGATGAGAGAATGGCTGCAGTTTAACACCGGGAAGCGGAGCATGCTCAGCAGGTCGCTCAGCCTGTCAGCGTCTTTTGACAAAGCCGGAGAGCGAGAAAAAACAAGCCCCGACCTCACAGAGGACGGGGCAAAGTGTCATACACATCAGTCTCAGGCCTCGCTCAGAGGCAGGCCCGCACTAAGGAAGAGAGGCGATTACTTCTTGCCGCCTTTTTTTCCGGCTTCTGATGCTTTTTCACGATCGTTTTTGAAATTTCCGCCGCCGCTGTTCTGGCCGCCTTTTTTACCGGCTTCAGACGCTTTTTGCGGATTATCTGCGAAATTACCTGAACCACCACGATGCTCTGCCATAACTTACTCCGTTAATAGATTCATTCAGGACTACATAATGTGGTTGCTGCTCCCTGAGACTTCGCAAAGACACTGAACTTCCCTGCAGTGACAGAACTAAGTGTAGAAGGTGCGCCTGAACCAGCAAGCGTAACGCGGGAAATCTAACATGTTGAATATATTAATAAAATTTAAAGATTAAGGCGGTAATTCATTGACTATCAGCGGGTTAGCCGGTTTTGTCTGCCCGAAAGGCGTACAGGTGCGCTTAATGTGAAGGAGTGAGCAGAAGAGTCACAAATCGGCGGGTCTGGCAAACAAACGTTAAACAAGCGCTAATAAAAAGCGTTTTTTGTTACAGAGTGATGATTCCTGTCAAAATAAAAAAAGTGGAAAAAAGATAAAAAAAACCCCCACCATCATGGCGGGGGAAGACAGGGATGTGTCTATGGCAAGGAAAACAGGGATACTATGTTACTGGTTACTGCTGGTACGACTCACTGCCTGCAGCGATGTTGCTGGCTGCAATTTCGAAATATGGCGCAGCTCGTTCAGCCGCTGCTGATAATTCTGCTGAACCCTGGCCTGCTGGGCTGGCGTCAGCAACTGGAACATCTGATTCTGAACGCGGGCCAGCTCGACCTGCTGTTCAACCTGGACCCGGGCGATCACTTCCGCCTTTTCGCGGATGGCCGCTTCGTTAAACTGGTCTGCAGTCACTAACTCATGCAGTGCTGCGATATCGTCAATGTGAACGACCGGGCGCTCATGCCGGGCCTGTTGCATTAGGTCACGCATCTGCTGACGCTGCTCTTCCGTCAACTCGATGCCATCGAACATGTGGCTTTGCGGATTTTGCGTCATACTGCCTGTCGGCAATCCGCCATGATGCATTTCGTCAATCGTCGTCGCCTCCCGGGCACCTGCGCTGGCACCACTCAGGGCCACCGTTGAGGCAAGGACGACGGCGGTTAATGTGCGCATCGTGTACTCCAGTTCGTTCCGTTTTGCGATTCAACGAGAGCCAGTGTACGGCGGCAGCTGCAAACATCCGTCAGGGGGTGTAAAACTACGTAAAGCGATGGATAGGTGCGCCAGGAACACGGTATTTTGCCTGCGGAGGGCTACAAAAATGAATAAAATCCTGTTGGTAGATGACGACCGCGAATTAACTTCGCTTTTAAAAGAATTGTTAGAAATGGAAGGGTTCGAAGTGGTGGTCGCCAGCGATGGTGAACAGGCTCTGAACCTGCTCGATAACTCTATTGATCTGCTTTTACTGGATGTCATGATGCCAAAGAAAAATGGTATCGACACCCTGAAAGAACTGCGTCAGCAACATCAGACCCCCGTCATCATGCTAACCGCGCGCGGCAGCGAGCTGGATCGCGTGCTGGGCCTCGAACTGGGTGCAGATGACTATCTGCCTAAGCCCTTTAACGATCGCGAACTGGTGGCGCGTATCCGCGCTATTCTGCGCCGCTCAAACTGGAGTGAGCAACAGCAGCAGCATGACAACAGCTCGCCTACGCTGGAAGTCGACTGCCTGCGCCTCAATCCGGGTCGCCAGGAGGCCAGCTTTAACGACGTAACGCTGGATCTTACCGGTACAGAGTTCACCCTGCTTTACCTGCTGGCGCAGCATCTGGGCCAGGTGGTGTCGCGTGAGCACCTGAGTCAGGAAGTGCTGGGCAAGCGCCTGACCCCTTTTGACCGCGCCATCGATATGCACATCTCCAATCTGCGTCGCAAACTGCCTGAGCGTCACGACGGTCATCCCTGGTTCAAAACTTTACGGGGCCGCGGCTATCTGATGGTTTCAGCGTCATGATAGGAAGTCTGACCACCCGTATCTTCGCCATCTTCTGGTTAACCCTGGCGCTGGTGCTGATGCTGGTGCTCATGGTGCCCAAGCTCGATTCACGACAGATGACCTCGCTGCTGGAGAGTGAACAGCGGCAGGGCATCATGATCGAGCAGCACGTCGAAGCTGAGCTGTCGCAGGATCCCCCTAACGATCTGATGTGGTGGCGTCGTCTGTTTCGGGCCGTGGAAAAGTGGGCACCGCCGGGTCAGCGGCTGCTGTTAGTGACCAGCGAAGGTCGGGTGATTGGCGCGCAGCATAATGAAATGCAGGTGATCCGCAATTTTATCGGTCAGTCTGACAATGCCGATCATCCGCAGAAAAAGAAGTATGGCCGTGTTGAGCTGGTAGGGCCTTTCGCCGTCCGCGATGGCGAAGATAACTACCAGCTTTACATGATCCGTCCCGCCAACAGTTCCCAGCTCGATTTTGTCAATCTGCTGTTCGACCGTCCCCTGCTGCTGCTGATCGTCACGATGCTGATCAGCTCACCGCTGCTGCTGTGGCTGGCCTGGAGCCTGGCGCGTCCGGCACGAAAATTAAAATATGCGGCCGATGAGGTGGCGAGCGGGAATCTGCGCCAGCATCCTGAGCTGGAGTCGGGGCCTCAGGAGTTTCTGGCTGCGGGGTCGAGCTTTAACCAGATGGTGAGCGCGCTGGAGCGGATGATGACCGGTCAGCAACGGTTGTTATCTGACATCAGCCATGAACTTCGTACGCCGCTGACCCGCCTGCAGCTGGCGACCGCGCTGCTGCGCCGGCGTCAGGGCGAAAGTAAAGAGCTGGGCCGCATCGAAATGGAAGCGCAGCGTCTCGATGGCATGATCAACGACCTGCTGGTGCTGTCGCGCACCCAGCATAAAAATGCGCTGGTCAGCGAGGCGATGAAGGCGAACCAGCTGTGGAACGGGGTGCTGGAAGATGCGCGCTTTGAAGCTGAGCAGATGGGTAAGAAGATGGATATCCCCTACCCGCCTGGCCCGTGGCCGCTTTATGGCAACCCGCATGCGCTGGAGAGTGCGCTGGAAAATATTGTGCGCAACGCGCTGCGTTATTCCCACTCGCACATCAGCGTCAGCTTCTCGGTCGATATTTCCGGCATCACGGTGCATGTGGATGATGACGGTCCTGGCGTCAGCCCGGAAGATCGTGAACAGATTTTCCGTCCCTTCTACCGGACCGATGAAGCGCGCGATCGTGAGTCGGGCGGCACCGGTCTAGGCCTGGCGATCGTCGACACGGCAGTCCAGCAGCACCGGGGCTGGGTGAAAGCCGATGACAGCCCGCTGGGCGGTCTGCGTCTCACCCTCTGGCTGCCGCTCTACTCCTCCGGCCGCCAATAATTTGCTATGCTTCGGCCCCTGTCATCGGGGGCCTTATGCTTAACATCGTCTTGTTTGAACCAGAAATTCCGCCGAACACCGGCAACATCATTCGCCTTTGCGCCAACACGGGCTTCCAGCTCCATCTGATCCAGCCGCTTGGCTTTGCCTGGGATGACAAACGCCTGCGCCGTGCCGGACTGGATTACCACGAATTTACCGCGATTAAATTCCACGCAGATTACCCAGCGTTTATCGCCTCCGAGTCACCGCAACGCCTGTTTGCGCTGACGACCAAAGGGACGCCGGCGCACAGCGCTGTCGCGTATCAGCCGGGGGATTATCTGCTGTTCGGACCGGAGAGCCGCGGGCTGCCGGCGGCGATCTTAGCGGCGTTACCGGCAGAGCAGAAAATCCGGATCCCGATGAGAGCGGAGAGCCGCAGTATGAACCTGTCGAATGCGGTTTCGGTGGTGGTTTATGAGGCGTGGCGCCAGCTGGATTATGCGGGCGCGCTGCTTAAAGACTAGATGCCGTCGCCAAACTGAAAACCGGCCAGGCTGCCGTTGAAGTGCTGATCCATATCCATCGACGGCTTGTCACTGCCTGGCTTGCCGACGATACGGGCGGGGACGCCTGCAGCCGTCGTGTGCGGCGGTACGGGCTGGAGTACTACCGAACCGGCACCGATTTTTGCGCCTCTGCCGACTTCGATATTTCCCAGAACCTTCGCACCGGCACCAATCATCACCCCTTCACGGATCTTCGGATGGCGATCGCCGCTGGTTTTGCCGGTTCCGCCCAGCGTCACCGATTGCAGGATCGAAACATCATTCTCCACCACGGCCGTTTCGCCGATCACGATGCCGGTAGCGTGATCGAGCATGATGCCGTGACCGATGCTGGCCGCGGGATGGATATCGACGGCAAAAGAGACGGAGATTTCATTCTGCAGATAAACTGCCAGGGCGCGGCGGCCTTCATTCCACAGCCAGTGGCCAATGCGATAGGCCTGCAGGGCGTGAAAACCTTTCAGATAGAGCAGAGGCGTAGAGTATTTATCCACAGCCGGGTCGCGCTGACGCACGGCCTGAATATCGTATGCCGCTGACAGTATCATCGACGGATCTTCGCGGTAGGCCTCTTCAACGATTTCGCGGATAGCGATGGCGGGCATAATCGGGTTTGCCAGCTTATTGGCCAGCATATAACTCAGGGCACTGCCGAGATTTTCATGCTTAAGCAATGTCGCGTGGAAGAAACTGGCCAGCATCGGCTCACAATCAGCCAGGGCGCGTGCTTCTGCTTTGATATTATTCCAGACCAGTTCTAACTCATCAGACGACATTACTGTTTTCTCCCGATAAAAAAAGCGCCTGAATGGCGCTGCAGGTGATGATGCTACGCGTCCTGCGTTAGCCTGTGCTGTTTTCGTCCTTCCGTGTTCGCCCCAGCAGGCTCAATGCTGCATCTCTCGCCGGTTTTTCGCAATACAGCACCTGATAAATCTGCTCGGTGATCGGCATTTCCACGCCCATGCGCGCAGCCAACGCTTTGACTTCTTTAGTATTTCTGTAGCCTTCTACAACTTGTCCGATAATGCGTTGTGCGCTATCGACATCCTCGCCCTGGCCCAGCATCATGCCAAAGCGACGGTTGCGTGACTGGTTGTCGGTGCAGGTCAGCACCAGATCGCCCAGGCCCGCCATCCCCATAAAGGTGGTGGGATCGGCGCCCAGCGCGGCACCCAGACGGCTCATTTCGGCCAGCCCACGGGTAATCAGTGCGGTACGCGCATTCGCGCCAAATCCAATCCCGTCAGACATCCCGGCGCCAATGGCAATCACGTTTTTTACCGCGCCGCCCAGCTGCACGCCGATGAAGTCAGGATTATTGTAGACGCGGAAACTTTTCCCGCAGTGCAGCTTCTGTTGCAGGTCGTCAGCAAACTGCGTATCCGTTGCCGCCAGCGCAATCGCCGTGGGCAGGCCTGCGGCCAGCTCTTTGGCAAAGGTGGGGCCGGAGATCACGGCCAGCGGGATGGCATCGCCCACAATTTCGCGCGCCACATCCTGCAGCAGGCGGCCCGTCTCTTTTTCCAGCCCTTTGGTCGCCCAGACAATGCGGGAGTCTGGTCGCAGATGCGGTTTGATCTGCTGCAGCACATCACCAAACACGTGACTCGGCACCACGATCAACAGGTCGCGGCTGGCGGCAATGGCGCGGGTCAGGTCAGGTTCAGGGGAGAGATTGTCGGGGAACGGGACATCGGGCAAAAAGGCCGTGTTGCAGCGGTCTGTCTGGAGTTGCGCAAGGTGCGCCGGATTATGTCCCCACAACAGTACCGGATTGCCATTACGAGCCAGCGTAATCGCCAGAGCGGTGCCGTAGGATCCGGCACCGATGACGCTAATCGAAGCGTGTGTGGTCATCAGGCATCCTGATGGTGTTCAGCACCTTCTTCACCTTGCTGCTGCTGCAGGTAGTTCATGAACAGCGCATCAAAGTTAACCGGTGCCAGGTTCAGCTGCGGGAAGGTGCCACGTGATACCAGGCTGGTAATGCATTCGCGGGCATACGGGAACAGAATGTTCGGGCAGTAGGCGCCCAGGCAATGTGCCATCTGCGTTCCTTCGATACCGCTGATGGTGAAGATACCCGCCTGCTGTACTTCACACAGGAATGCGGTCTCTTCGCCCACGTTAGCGGTTACAGTCACACGAAGGACGACTTCGTACACTTCGTCAGCCAGCTGAGAAGATGCCGTGTCCAGATCCAGTTTAACGTCCGGTTCCCACTCTTTCTGGAAAACCTGCGGGGCATTAGGCGCTTCAAAAGAGATATCTTTGGTGAAAACGCGCTGAATCTGGAATTGCATTTCGTTGGTGTTATGTTCTGACATGTGACCAAATCCTATGTATGAGATTGTCCGGCGTAAAATTACGCCTGCAGTAGGGGATCTAAACCTTCGCGATTATCGAGCGCGAATAAGTCGTCGCAGCCGCCAATGTGCTGCGCATCAATGAAAATCTGAGGCACGGTGGTGCGGCCGCTACGCTTGATCATCTCTTCGCGTTTCGCCATGTCACCATCGATAGGGATCTCCTGAAACGCGACGCCTTTTTGCGTCAGCAGCGCCTTCGCCCGATGGCAGTAAGGACAGGTGGCCTTGGTATACATTTCAACGTTTGCCATGCTCAGCACCTCTGTAGGATTATTTGCCGCGAACCAGTGGCAGGTTTTCGCCGCTCCAGCCGCTGATACCATCTTTCAGCACTGAAACCTGCGTGAAGCCTGCCGCGCTCAGGTGGGCAGCAGGATCGGCAGCGCTCTGTCCGGTTGCACACACCACAATTATGGGCTGTGCTTTATGCTTTTCCAGTTCGCCCAGGTTGCCTTTTTTAATCTCAGCGGCAGCAATGTTCTGCGCACCTGAAATATGCCCTCTGCGGAAATCGTCGCGCGAACGCACGTCTACCACTACCGCGTCCTCTTTGTTAATCAGGCGGGTGGCTTCACCGCGGCTGATCGTTTTTACCTTAGAGAACATTCCTTTAACGGTAGTCACAATCACCATAACGAGTAAAACGACCCATGCGAGACTCAGGATGGGGTGATTGCTTGCAAACTGCATAATTTCTTGCATGAGGGGTAACGACTCCAGACCGGGCTAATAAGCTAAAACAAGGGTTCTGAGTATACCTGCGCCACTTCGCATGTACAGATGCTATGCGGCCAGAGTATCGATTTGTGCTCCATTTTCCAAAAAAAGTGGCTGAATAGCAAAAATGGCGTAAGGCTTAATCCATGTCGTTGTGAATGTGGACATAACCGGAAAAGCAAATGCCCGTGGGGAGCACTGGTAAGCGGCGGTTCATCGTGGAATAATCATTGGCCTATGAAGGGAAAAACAACCGTTTCGCACACAAGGACCCGTTCCAACGGCGATAACCTGCCGTTGTTCAACCACCTGTCCAGCCTCTCCCTTAGCCTGCTTTGTGCGGGCGCACTGTTATTGCCTGCCGCAGCCCAAAGTGCGGAAGACAGCAAATCTCAGCTGCAATCCATCCAGCAAAACATTGCTGAGAAAGAGAAAAGCGTCAAAGCGCAGAAAGTGCAGCGCAGTAAATTGCTGGATCAGCTTCAGAGCCAGGAAAAAATCATCGCGCAGGCGAGCCGCCAGTTGCGTGACACCCGCAACAGCCTCTCCGCCCTGAATGACGAGATAAAGCAGCTTACCGCCTCTATCGCCCGCCTCGAGAAACAGCAAAGCCAGCAGGAAAACCTGCTGTCCGGGCAGCTTGATGCGGCGTTCCGTCAGGGTCAGCACAGCGGCGTGCAGCTTTTACTCGGCGGCGAAGAGAGCCAGCGCAGCGAGCGCATTCTGGCTTATTTCGGCTATCTGAACGCGGCCCGTCAGAAAAGCATCGAATCGCTGCAAAAGACGCGTCAGGACCTGGATCAGCAACGCGCCGCGCTGGAGCAGAAGCAACAGCAGCAGAAAACCTTACTCGCCCAGCAGCAGGGTCAGCAGCAGAAGCTGCAGCAGGCGAGCGACGCCCGTAAAAAGACCCTGACATCGCTGGAAAGCGCGCTGGAGAAAGATCAGGCCGATCTGGTTGAGATGCGGCAGAACGAAAGCCGCCTGCAGGATAAAATTGCCCGGGCGGAACGCGAGGCACGCGAACGCGCCGCCCGCGAAGCGCGTGAGGCCGAAAAAGTGCGTCAGCGTCAGGCACAGGCGAAAGCCAAAGGCTCCAGCTATCAGCCGACCCAGAGCGAACGCGAACTGGTGGCCCGCACCGGTGGACTGGGCCGTGCAGGCGGACAGGCGATGTGGCCGGTACGTGGCCGCATCGAACATCGCTTTGGCGAACAGCTGCAGGGTGAATTACGCTGGAAAGGACTGGTCATCGATGCACGCGAAGGCACCGAAGTCAGGGCGATCGCCGACGGTCGTGTGCTGATGGCTGACTGGCTGCAGGGCTACGGGCTGGTTGTGGTGCTGGAGCACGGCAAAGGCGATATGAGTCTCTATGGCTACAACCAGAGTGCGCTGGTGAGCGTGGGTACGCAGGTGAAGGCAGGACAGCCTATCGCACTGGTCGGCACCAGTGGTGGCCGCGGTACGCCGTCGCTCTATTTTGAAATCCGACGTCAGGGACAGGCCGTCAATCCACTGCCGTGGTTAGGAAAATAGGTTTTGCTACAACGTCGAAAAATCTCCGTTCTGTTAAGTGCCCTGCTGTTCAGCTTCGCTGCGCAGGCAGGCAAACTGGCCATTGTCATCGATGATTTTGGCTATCGTCCTGCCGAAGAGAACAAAGTTCTGCAGATGCCGCAGGCCATTTCGGTGGCCGTGTTGCCCAACGCACCCCATGCCCACGAGATGGCGACCCGCGCGCATCAGGGGGGGCATGAAGTCCTGATCCACCTGCCGATGGCGCCGCTGAGCAAACAGCCGCTGGAGAAAGATACCCTGACGCCGGAGATGAGCAGCGACGAGGTGGCCCGCATCATGCGTAATGCGGTGAACAACGTGCCTTATGCGGTTGGTCTGAACAACCATATGGGCAGCAGGATGACGTCAAGCCTGTCCGGCATGCAGAAGGTGATGCAGGCGCTGAACCACTACAATCTCTACTTTCTGGACAGCATGACCATCGCCAACAGCCAGGCCGTGCCGGCCGCTCAGGGAACGCAGGTCAGCGTGTTAAAACGCCGGGTGTTTCTTGATGACAGCCAGGACAGCAACGCCATCCGCCAGCAGTTCAGCCGGGCGGTGAAGCTGGCGCAGCGCGACGGATACGCCATTGCCATCGGTCATCCCCACCCTGCCACCTTGCGGGTCCTGCAGCAGATGCTGCCCACCCTGCCAGCCGACATCACGCTGGTTCGCCCCAGCCAGCTGCTGAACGAGCCGCTTCACAGCGCGTCCCGGACACCGGTGGCACCGGCCAAACCGGCGACACCACGCTTCCAGCCTGCGGCGCTGTGTAAACCGAAGCAGCCGCTGGCCCCGGTTCCGGCGACCCGCGCTCTGGCGGTCATCGGTGAGAGTCTGAACACCAGCCCACTGTTTAAAATACTGAAAAACCTGTTCTGAATGTACTATGAATGCTAAGTCTCAGGCTTAGCGTTCATTTATGCGCAGAAATTACTATAATCCTGGGTCGGGCGATAACGGGCTGTACGGGAACAGTGATAGGGATGACGATTACTAAACAAAAAATCCTGCTGCTGGACAACGGCAGAGAGTGGGGCGGCGGCACCAACAGTATGCTGGAGCTGCTGAAACGTATCGATCGTCAGAAATTTGATATCACCTGCTGTTTTTATCATAACTACAGCCGTGGCAACGATGAAACCATTGAGGCCACCCTCAATGCACTGGCTATTCCGGTCTTTTTTATTCCGCAAATCAGGCAGCCGCGCTGGGCAAAGTTTGTCAAAGAAGCCGCGCGTGCGCTGCTGTTTTTCAATAAAAAACTCAAAAAGCGCGCCATTGATGAGATCGATACGCGCTGGCGGGTCATTCCCAACGCCAGCAAGATCCGTTCCCTGCTGCAGCTGGGGAAGTTTGACACCCTCTATATGAATAACCAGCCCAGCACGAATGTGGAGGGCTACCTGGCGGCGCGCAGCCTGGACGTCGCGGTGGTGCAGCACTGCCGTATCGATCCGGTCCTGGAGCCACGGCTGGTCAGCATGGTGAATCAGGATTGTCAGGCGGTGATCGCCGTCTCGCAGGGCGTCAGTAAGACCCTGCGCAGCCACGGTGTTGATGCTGAACGCTGTTTCACCGTCAGTAATGCTATTGATATCCACCAGCCTCTGCCTGATCGCCTTGAGGTGCGCCAGCGCTTTAAGCTATCCCCGTCGACGTTTGTCTTTGGCTCGATTGGCTCTCTGATACTACGTAAATCTAACCACCATATTCTGCAGGCGCTGGGCCGCTTTAAACGTGCTAATCCTCAGGCCGACTGGAAAATGGTGATCGTCGGGGCGGGTCCGGAACTGCAGCATCTGCTGCAACTGGCAACCGCCGAGAATATTCAGCATCACGTGGTCTTTACGGGCTTCCAGAACAATGCGCTGGATTACCTGACCGCCTTTGATACCTTTATTCTTGCCTCGCGCAGCGAGGGCTTACCCCGGGTGGTGCTGGAAGCGATGCTGGTAAATACCGCCGTCGTCGGCTCCCGGGTCGTCGGCACTGCCGAATTGATCAGTCATGACGAAACCGGGTTGCTGTTTGATTATGGCAACGTGGTGCAGCTGACCCAGCAGCTTACTGCGCTGTGGGAAGATGCGCATTTGCGTCAGCGCCTGATCAATGCGGCAGCAAAACGTGTCCGTGAACAGTACGCCATTGAAACCTATATCAGCGGTGTCGAGAATATCTTACAGAGCGTCACCAGAAAGAAACCTCATGCTTAACTTTTTGAATCCCCGATACCGTCACATCAGAGCGCGCCATAATCTGCCCTATTCGGATAAAGAGGTGCAGGGTTTGGTGCCGGTCACTTCTGTCGTGATCCCCTGTACCGGCGCGGACTATATCGAAGAAGCGTTGCTCAGCGCTGATTTTGCGGCACGCTTTGCCACCGGGGCCCGCGAGATTGTGATTGTCAGCGATCAGCCCGCCCACGCCTTTGGCAGCCTGCCGGCGAAAACCCGCGTGGCGACGCTGGATGTTCCGCATCGGGAAGCGTCCTATCGCTACAAGCAGATCTACCGCAGCCGGCTGATTAAACTGCAGGCTCCCCTGCAGGCAGAGGGCGACGGCATTCTGATGATCGATTCCGACCTCAATCTGCTTAAGATGCCGGAGATCATGATGAAGCCGGGTCATCTCTACTCCAGCTTCCGTCAGGGGAAGATGATTGCCAAACTGGCGGAGGCACCGGCAGAGGCGATCCCCGCCTACTATCCGCACAGTATCCGGCCCTATCTGGTGGATCACGTTAACGGCGCTTACCTGGCGGCCACGCGCGACGTCTGGCAGCGCATTTCGCCGCTCTGGCTGACGCTGTTTAATGACACCTGGAATCTGATGAACGACAGCCAGCCGCCGACCGACCAGCTGCCGCTCGCGGTACTGCTGGACATGCTGGATCTCAGAACCGTCAATCTGGGCGAATGGGCCAACTGGCCGGTCTCGAAAAAAATTGGCGGCCAGTCGGCGGTGATCCCGCCAGACGTGGTGGGCGCGCATGGTGGATTCCCGCTGTCGGAGTGGCAGAAATACCTTGCCGACCCGCAACAGCCGCTGAACTTCAAAGGCCAGGATTACACGCGCAAAGTGCGTTACCTGACCGATGAAGAGAAGCAGCAGCGCTGATCAGGCGGCCGCCCCGGCGGCCGCTGCGTTAGTCCCAGTTCAGTATCACCTTACCCGAGCGCCCTGAGCGCATCTCATCAAAGCCCTGCTGGAAATCGTCGATGCCGAAACGATGGGTAATGATCGGGGTTAAATCGAGGCCGGACTGGATCAGCGCCGCCATTTTGTACCAGGTTTCAAACATCTCCCGGCCATAAATCCCTTTGATAAAGAGCCCCTTGAAGATCACCTGATTCCAGTCGATCGCCATTTCACCCGGCGGGATACCGAGCAGGGCAATCCGTCCACCGTGATTCATTACCTCCAGCAGTGCGCGGAAGGCAGGCGGTGCGCCGGACATCTCCAGCCCGACATCAAAGCCTTCGGTCATGCCCAGCGCGTGCATCACATCACGCAGATCTTCATGCGCGACATTGACCGCACGGGTAACCCCCATTTTTCGCGCCAGGTCCAGACGGTACTCATTGATATCTGTGATCACCACGTTGCGTGCGCCAACGTGGCGACAGATGGCGGCGGCCATAATCCCGATCGGCCCCGCACCGGAGATCAGCACATCCTCACCGACCAGGTCGAAGGAGAGTGCCGTATGCACCGCGTTGCCGAATGGATCGAAAATGGCCGCCAGCTCGTCGGAAATGTTATCGGGAATTTTAAAGGCGTTAAACGCCGGGATGACCAGATATTCCGCAAAGCAGCCCTGGCGGTTTACGCCGACCCCGACGCTGTTACGGCACAGGTGCGTGCGCCCCGCCCGGCAGTTGCGGCAATGCCCGCAGGTGATATGCCCCTCGCCCGAGACCCGATCGCCGGGGGTGAAGCCCTTCACCTCCTGTCCGACCGCGACCACTTCGCCTACATATTCATGGCCGACAATCATGGGCACCGGAATGGTTTTGCGCGACCAGTCATCCCAGTTGTAGATGTGTACATCGGTTCCGCAGATGGCGGTCTTGCGGATCTTAATCAGCAGATCGTTGTGCCCCGGCTCAGGTACCGGCGCATCGTTCACAATCCAGATGCCCGCTTCCTTTTTCAGTTTGGCGAGTGCTTTCATAACCGACTCCTCAGGCGATGACGCCCAGTTGTTTGCCGATGCGGGTAAAGGCCGCTACCGCACGTTCCAGCTGCTGCTGAGTGTGCGCCGCCGAGATTTGGGTGCGAATGCGTGCCTGACCTTTCGGCACCACCGGATAGAAGAACCCGGTCACGTAGATCCCCTCCTGTTGCAGCAGGCGGGCAAATTCCTGAGCGACTTGCGCCTCTCCCAGCATCACCGGGATAATCGCGTGGTCGGCGCCGGCCAGGGTAAAGCCTGCCGCCGTCATCTGCTCGCGGAAGAAGCGGGCGTTGTCCCAGAGGCGCTGACGCAGCCCGTCGCCTTCGCTGAGCAGATCCAGTACCCGCAGCGAGGCGGCAACAATGGCTGGCGCCAGCGAATTGGAGAACAAGTAGGGACGGGAGCGCTGGCGCAGCCACTCCACCACCTCGGCTTTCGCGGCCGTGTAGCCGCCGGATGCGCCGCCCAGCGCTTTTCCCAGCGTTCCGGTAATGATGTCGACCCGGCCCATCACGTCGCAATATTCATGGGTACCGCGTCCGGCGTTGCCGACAAAGCCCACCGCATGGGAGTCATCCACCATGACCAGCGCAGAGAATTCCTCGGCCAGATCGCAGATGGCAGGCAGATTGGCGATCACCCCATCCATTGAGAAGACGCCATCGGTGGCGATCAGAATATGACGGGCACCGTTGTCACGCGCCGTCTGCAGCGCCGCACGCAGCCCGGTCATATCGTTATTGGCGTAGCGGTAGCGCTGCGCTTTGCACAGCCGGACGCCATCGATAATAGAGGCGTGATTGAGTGCATCAGAGATCACCGCATCCTGCGCATCCAGCAGCGTTTCAAACAGCCCGCCATTGGCGTCGAAACAGGAGGAGTAGAGAATCGCATCCTCCATGCCGAGAAATTCAGCCAGCCGCTTCTCCAGCGCCTTATGGCTGTCCTGGGTGCCGCAGATAAAGCGCACCGAGGCCATGCCAAAGCCGTGCGAATCCATCCCCTCTTTCGCCGCCTGAATCAGGGCCGGATGGTTTGCCAGCCCTAAGTAGTTATTGGCGCAGAAGTTAATTACCGCCGGATCGTCGCCAACCGCAATCGCCGTCTGCTGGGCAGAGGTGATGATTCGCTCCTGTTTAAACAGTCCTTCCTGACGTGCATCATCAAGCTGCTGACGAAGTTGTTGATAAAATTGCGCAGGCATCATTGCTCTCCTCAGATGGCAAAAATCTGGCATATCTTACTGAACAGGCCGCATCTTCACGACAAATCGCCCAACAGAATGTCATTTTTGCAGCATAGTTCACGCCGCGAGGAGAGAGGCACAAAGCGTTACAGAGTCATCTGGCTGTCTGCTCTCGGATGAAATGTTATGATGTGAGGTATTCGTGCGTGAAACCTCCTGTTTCACCCTACAACATTGAAGGTAACAACATGATTATCGTAACTGGCGGCGCGGGCATGATTGGCAGCAACATCGTCAAAGCGCTGAACAAACGCGGTCACACCGATATTCTGGTGGTGGATAATCTGAAGGATGGCACCAAGTTTGCCAATTTAGTCGACCTTGATATCGTCGATTATATGGATAAAGAAGAGTTTCTGATCAGCGTGATGGCCGGCGACGATTTAGGCCCGATCGAAGCGGTGTTCCACGAGGGTGCCTGCTCCGCCACCACCGAGTGGGATGGCAAGTACATGATGGAGAACAACTATCAGTACTCCAAAGAGCTGCTGCACTTCTGCCTTGAGCGCGAGATCCCTTTCCTCTATGCCTCTTCTGCAGCGACCTACGGCGGACGCAACGACCATTTCATCGAAGAGCGTCAGTATGAGCAGCCGCTGAATGTTTACGGCTACTCCAAAATGCTGTTCGACCACTATGTCCGTCAGATGCTGCCGGAAGCGAATTCGCCGGTGTGCGGCTTCCGCTATTTCAACGTCTATGGCCCACGCGAAGGCCATAAAGGCAGCATGGCCAGCGTGGCTTTCCATCTGAACACGCAGATCAGCAACGGTGAAAATCCAAAACTGTTCGAAGGCAGCGATGGCTTTAAACGCGACTTTATCCACGTTGACGATGTGGCCGAGGTGAACCTGTGGTGCTGGGAAAATAACATCTCCGGCATTTACAACTGCGGCACAGGCCGCGCTGAGTCCTTCCAGGAAGTGGCTGACGCGGTGCTGAATTTCCATCAGAAAGGTCAGATCGAATACATTCCGTTCCCGGAAAAACTCAAAGGCCGTTATCAGGCTTATACCCAGGCCGATCTCACCAGGCTGCGCGCCGCTGGCTACGACAAACCGTTTAAAACGGTGGCGCAGGGCGTCGCGGAATATATGGTCTGGCTGAATCGCAACGCATAAAGGAAGCTGCTCCGGCGATGAAAATTCTGGTAATCGGCCCGTCGTGGGTCGGCGATATGATGATGTCGCAAAGTCTCTATCGCACCCTCAAAGCCGAACATCCCGATGCGGTAATTGACGTGATGGCACCTGCCTGGTGCCGTCCGTTACTGTCACGCATGCCGGAGGTGAATCAGGCCCTGGCGATGCCGCTCGGGCATGGCGCGCTGGAAATCGGCGAGCGTCGCCGGCTGGGAAAAGTGCTGCGCGCCAGCCATTACGATCGGGCCTATGTGCTGCCGAACTCCTTTAAATCGGCGCTGGTGCCCTTTTTTGCCGGTATCAGACGCCGCGTCGGCTGGCGTGGCGAGATGCGCTACGGCCTGCTGAACGATTTGCGGGTGCTCGACAAAGCGGCCTTTCCGCTGATGGTTGAGCGCTATGTTGCGCTGGGCTACGACACCCCCGTTGCCTCGGCGGCGCAGCTGCCGCAGCCGCTGTTGTGGCCAAAACTGCAGGTCGGTGAGCAGGAGATGCGTGAAACGGCTGCTCAGTTCCGGCTCGCCGCGACCCGCCCAATCATCGGTTTTTGCCCGGGTGCTGAATTTGGCCCGGCCAAACGCTGGCCGCACTATCACTACGCCGCGCTGGCTCACCAGCTGATTGCCGAGGGCTTTCAGGTCGTGCTGTTTGGCTCCGCCAAAGATCGTCCGACCGGCGAAGAGATTATCGCGGCGCTGCCCGAAGCGGCGCGCGATCACTGCCGGAATCTGGCGGGTGAAACCCAGCTCGAACAGGCGGTGATCCTGCTGGCGCAGTGTCGTGCCGTGGTCAGTAACGACTCCGGCCTGATGCACATTGCCGCCGCGCTGGATCGCCCGCTGGTGGCGCTCTATGGCCCCAGCAGCCCGGACTTTACGCCGCCGCTGGCGCATCAGGCGCGCATTATCCGCCTGATCACCGGCTACCACAAAGTGCGCAAAGGCGATGCTGAACAGGGTTACCATCAGAGCCTGATCGATATCCAGCCAGCGCACGTCCACCAGACGCTGAGCGAGCTGCTCGCGCCTCAGGAGGTGCCATGCACGTCCTGATCGTAAAAACGTCGTCGATGGGCGATGTGCTGCACTCCCTTCCGGCGCTGACCGATGCGATGCATGCCATTCCCGGCATCCGCTTCGACTGGGTCGTGGAGGAGAATTTTGCGCAGATCCCTGGCTGGCATCCCGCCGTCGACAGGGTGCTGCCGGTCGCCATCCGGCGCTGGCGCAAACACTGGTTTGGCAGCCAGCAGCGTGAAGAGCGCGTGCTGTTTAAGCGTGCGTTACAGTCAAGGCAGTACGATATCGTGATCGATGCGCAGGGGCTGATTAAAAGCGCCGCGCTGGTGACCCGCTTATCCAAAGGGGTAAAGCATGGGCAGGACAGCCGCAGCGCGCGTGAGCCCTTTGCCAGCTGGTGGTATGACGTCCGCCACGAGGTAAGCAAGCGGCAGCACGCGGTAGAGCGGACGCGCGAACTGTTCGCCAAAAGCCTGGGCTATGAAAAGCCGCCGCAGCAGGGCGACTATGCGATCGCCGGGCACTTCCTGCATGACCTGCCCGCCGACGCGCACCATTACCTGGTCTTTCTGCATGCCACGACGCGTGACAATAAGCACTGGCCGGAATCCCACTGGCGACAGCTGATTGCCCTGATGCAGCCCAGCGGACTGCGGGTGAAACTGCCGTGGGGCGCTGAGCATGAGCATCAGCGTGCGCTGCGCCTGGCGGACGGGTTCCCGCATGTTGATGTGTTGCCAAAACTGACGCTGGAGGCGGTCGCCCGACAGCTGGCGGGTGCCAGGGCGGTGGTGTCCGTCGATACCGGTCTGAGCCATCTGACCGCAGCGCTGGATCGCCCCAACCTCACGCTCTATGGCCCGACCGACCCCGGACTGATTGGCGGTTACGGGCAGAATCAGCAGGCACTGAGCGCTCCGAACCATAATCTGGCGGAGCTGACGGCCGACACGGTCGCAGAGAGACTGCAGGCCGTTATTACGGAAAACACGCCATGAATTATGTGCTGATCTATCTGTTGCTGCTGCCTTTCCGGGCGCTGATGCGGCTCTTTTACCGCCCGACCGGACGCAGCTTAATTATCCAGACGGCGAAGATTGGGGACTTTATTAATATCACCCCGATGCTGCGCGCGCTGGGTCAGTCTGAGCTGCTGATCAGCAAAGCGGTGGAGCCGCTGGTTCGTCACGACGACACGGTCAGCCGCTATTTTCTGATCGAAGAGGCGAAGCGCAGCTTTCTGGCCAAACTGAAGCTGGCGTTCACCCTGATGAACCGTTACGACAACGTCTATCTGGTGCAGCCAAACAGCGTGAACCTGTTTTTTGCCGCGTTATGCAATGCGCCCAACCGGCAGTTTCTGCGCACCTATGTGCGTAAATCCTACCATTCGACCTTCTATCGCCGGGCCAGCGGCATTGTCGAACACACGAAAACGGATTTAACGCTCGACAGCTACCTGAAGCTCATCAACCGCGACTATCGCCACACCGATTTCCCCAAGCATGCGACCTCGCCGCTCTGGCAGCCGCCTGCGCCGCCCGCCGCGTTGCTGAACCCACGCAGCGGCATTAAAATCGGTATCAGCATCTCTGCCGGTAACCGGGCTAAAACCATTCCGGCTTCCGTCTGGCAGCAGCTGATGGCGTCGCTCTCTGCCCTGCCCTGTACCTTTTATGTCTTCGGCCCGCCCGCTGAGCAGCCGTGGCTGGATGAATTACTGAGCCTGACCGGGCCGAAAGAGAATATCGTCAGCCTGATTGGTGCGCTCAGGCTGGAAGAGGTTCCGTGGGCTATCGCGCAGATGGATTTCTACATCTCTTCGGACTCTGGCAATGCATATATCGCCGACGCGCAGCAGGTTCCGGTGATCATGCTTTACGGGCCGTGTGAAATCCGGGAACAGCGTCCGGTGAATAACGTATTGTTTATCGGACCCGATAATATTGCTGCCTCAACGTTCGTTTTTGCCACGCGTTTTAAGTTTGATCAGCCCGCTGAAAAATTATTCGGGCTGGATGACAATAAACTGACTAGAATACAAACGTTTATTACTCATAATCTGGAATAGTGAAGCGTAATGGCTATTACCCCTGTTGCTGATGCCGTTCAGCAAAGTCAGCTGCTGGTGAACACGCTTGCTGACATGGATGATAATCCGGTTCATGTTGCGTTTGGCATCAACCATGCCTACGCGCGTGGTCTGGGCATTACGCTGTTTTCACTTCTTTGCCATCATCCCGATACCGCTTTCCACGCCCACATTTTTTCTGATTCGCTGCGCGAAGAGGATGTGGAAAAACTGCGCGCGCTGGCTACCGGCCATCGCCTGGCGATTACGCTGCATATCTTCAACAGCGCCTGGGTTGATAAACTGCCTGCGGTGGGACGCTACCCCAAAAGCATTCACTACCGCTTCCTGATCCCTGAAACCGTGGCGCGCTACAGCGATCGGGTGATCTATATTGATGCCGATACCCTGGTCGTCGGGGATTACTCGCCGCTGTTTACGCTGGATATCTCCGGCTACACGCTGGCGGCCTGCAATGATACGCCGCGGGCGCGGCAGAATCAGTGCGCACGGCTGGGGCTGACGCATCATCACTATTTCAATTCCGGCTTTATGCTGATCAATATTCCACGCTGGCTCGACAGGCAGACCACCGCGCGTATTACCGACGTGCTGGTGACGCGGGGCGCCGCGTTTGGTTTTCCCGACCAGGATGCGCTGAATATCGTGCTGGAGGAGGAGATCCTGATCCTGCCGGATCGCTATAACCATATTTATGACATCATTGCCAATAAAGTCTGGGACCACTCCGGCGTCCCCGACGATACCGTGATGATTCACTACACCGGCAAATGCAAACCCTGGCACGCCTGGGGTGGCAGCGATCTCTCCCGTCTTTACTACCGTTATTACCAGCGTTCGCCGTGGGCCACGCAGCCGCTTGATGCGCCCCGACATTACAAAGAGATAAAGCGCTTTGCCCGCATAAAGTGGCATCAGAAAGAGTACGCTGAGAGCATGAGCTGGATGATGAAATATGTCAGGCTTAAGTTTTTTTATCCGCGTCAGCCATAACGCCCGCAACGCCGGGACGACATGACCGCTGGCGTACTACGCGGCCGGCCTGCGCCACCCGGCTGCGTAAAAAAAACGCATGTAACACACTCCAGAAGGCGTGCGTGGCTTTTTAGTAAAGCAGGCAGGCCAGCCCGTTCTATAATCGCGACATTCCTGTTTTCATTCTGCTGATTTGGACATGATTTATGACGAGGCAACGCCCTTTCGCAGTGAATACCACGCAGGCGCAGAGAGTGTCATGAGTACTTCTCCTCTGCTGAGTATCATTACCCCGATGTATAACGCGGGCAGCATGTTTGATGTGTTCATGCAGTCACTGCTGGCGCAGACGCTGACCTCGCTGGAAATTATTATCGTCGACGATGGTTCCACCGACGGCTCAGGCGAACGCGCCGATCACTATGCACAGCAGCACTCTCACATTCGTGTTATTCATCAGGAAAACGGGGGCGTGTCGCGGGCGCGCAATGCCGGACTGGCGATAGCGCGCGGGAAATATGTCACCTTCCCGGACGCGGATGATACCCAGCAGCCGGAGATGTATCAGACGCTGGTGACGATGGCCGAGGCGGACGATCTGGATGCGGCGCAGTGCAACGCCGAGTGGTTTTTCAAACACAGCCAGCGGGTAAAGCCGCTGATCCCGCTGGATCGCCTGTGCAGCACGCCGGTGCTGAGCGGTGCCGACTGGCTCAATACCGCGCTGAAAACCCATCGCTATATGCATGTGGTCTGGCTGGGCATCTATCGCCGGGCGCTGATTGAGCAGCATCAGTTGCAGTTTGAGCCTGGCCTGCATCATCAGGATATTCCCTGGACCACCGAGTTTATGCTGCTGGCCAATCGCGTGCGTTATACCGACGCGGTGCTCTATCGCTACTATATGCACGACGCCTCCATCAGCAACCGCAAGCGGACAGGCGCGCGCAACGTTGAATATCAGCGTCACTACCTGAAAATCGCGCGGCTGCTGGAAGAGCTTAATACCCGCTATCGGGACCGCGTAAAAATCTACCCGTCGTTTCACTATCAGGTGACCCATGAGGCGCTGAGCGTGTGCCACAGTGTGAGACGGGAGCCTGATGAACAGGCCCGCCAGGCTATCATCACGGATCTCTTCGCCAGCAAGACGCATCTGCGCATGCTGCGCAATGCCCGGGGCATCAAACAGTGGTATCAGTTACTGCTGTGGCTGGGTCGCCTCTATCGCTGGCGGGCTAAATAACCGCCCAGGCTGGCTTTATCCTAAAAAGCGTTTGCCCTACAATCGGTTCACTGAATTCTGAGAACTCTTGTTTATGGCCAGCCTGACTCCAGCAAACATCTCACCAAAAAATATATTACTGATTAAGCTGCGCCATCATGGTGACATGCTGCTTACCACGCCCGCCATCAATGCGCTGCGGGCGCGGTATCCGCAGGCCAGCATCGATGTGCTGCTCTATCAGGAAACGCGTCCGATGCTGGAAGCCCATCCGGCTATCCGTCATTTGCACGTGATCGATCGTAAATGGAAGCAGGAAGGCACCTGGCGCAAGCTGGGCCATGAACGAGACCTGATCCGCGCCATTCGTGATGCGCAGTATGATCTGGTGATTAATCTGGCCGATCAGTGGCGCGCGGCCCTGATTACCCGGCTCTCCGGGGCGCCCGTTCGCATCGGGTTCGCCTTTAAAAAGCGGGATAACGCCCTGTGGCGATGGTGCCATAACCGCCTGGTGCCCACGCACAATCACAGCAAACTGCACACCGTTGAGCAGAATATGTCGGCGCTGGCGCCCCTGGGCATCAGCAGCGACGGCGCACGCGTGTCGATGCACTACAGCGAGGCAGACCGGCAGATCGTACAGGCCCGCCTGGCGGAACACCGGGTGACCGGCTCCTATATCGTGGTGCAGCCGACCTCGCGCTGGGGCTTCAAATGCTGGGAAGAGGAGAGCGTGGCCGCCACGATCGAACAACTGGCGCAGCCCGGCCGTAAGGTCGTGCTGACCGCCGGACCGGACAAGCAGGAGCTGGCCATGATTAACCGCATCCGGGCGCTCTGTGCGTCGCCGGACGTGGTGTCGCTGGCGGGCCAGTTCACGCTGCCGCAGCTGGCCGCGCTGATTGAGCACGCCCGGCTGTTTATGGGTGTCGACTCCGCTCCGATGCACATGGCCGCCGCGCTGAAAACGCCCTGCATTGCGCTGTTTGGCCCGACCAAACTGCAGCACTGGCGGCCCTGGGGCGACAACAATCACGTCATCTGGGCGGGCGATTATGGCCCGCTGCCCTCACCCGATTCTATCGACACCCGCACTGACCAGCGCTATCTGTCGGCGATCCCGGTGAAGGATGTAGTCGCGGCCGCAAGGAGTTACCTGAATGAGTAAGTTACGGCTGGCGATCGTCCGGCAGAAATACCGGCCGGATGGCGGCGCCGAGCGGTTTATCTCACGCGCGCTGGAGGCGCTGGGTAGCGAACAGCTCGACCTCAACATCATTACCCGCAGCTGGCAGGGCACGCCAAACCCTGACTGGCATCTGCATATCTGCAACCCGGCAAAGCTGGGCCGCATCTCCCGAGAACGCGGTTTTGCCCGCGCGGCCCGCGCCTGCTGGGAGCGGGAGCAGTTCGATATTGTGCAGAGCCATGAGCGCATCGCGGGCTGTGACATTTTCCGCGCCGGGGATGGCGTTCATCGCGTCTGGCTGGAACAGCGCGCCCGCATCGTCTCGCCCTGGCAGCGGCTGAGTGCGGCACTCAGTCCCTATCACCGCTACGTTCTGCAGGCGGAAGCGGAGATGTTTAACTCGCCGACGCTGAAAGCGGTGATCTGCAATTCGGAGATGGTGAAGCGCGATATCCTGCGCTGTTTCTCGCTTGATGCCGGCAGGATCCATGTGATTCACAACGCCATCGACGCCAGCCGTTTTCAGCCCGCTACGGAAGCGGCGCGTCAGGCGAGCCGCCAGCAGCTGGCGCTGCCCGCTGACGCCACCGTACTGATTTATGTCGGCTCCGGCTTTGAACGTAAAGGGCTGAAAGCGGCGATTCAGGCGCTGGCCGCCAGCGATCGCTATCTGATTGTGGTGGGTCAGGACAAGCAACAGTCACGCTATCAGCAGCTGGCCAGGCAGCTGAACTGCCTGGATCGGCTGCGCTTTGTCGGCGTCCGGCAGGATGTGCAGCCGTTCTATCACGCGGCGGATGGCCTGCTGCTGCCCACGCTCTACGACCCCTTCCCGAATGTGGTGCTGGAGGCGATGGCCTGCGGCTTGCCGGTGATTACCAGCACCGGCTGCGGTGGCGCCGAATTCATTACCGCAGGTCAGGAAGGCTTCGTCTGTGATGCGTTGGATATCAACGGGTTAAATCAGGCGGTGAACGCCATATCGGCACTTTCCCGCGATTCACGCATGGGCGACGCCGCACGGCGCAAAATTGAACCTTACGGCCCGTCGCGACTGGCGCAGGCGCTGACGTCGCTTTATCAGCAGGTACTGAGCGGCAACTGACAATCCGGGATGAGTGCATGCAGGGTTTCTGATAACATGCCGCCATCCGATTTTAATCTTTTTTCAGACGCGAACCTGCTGTAACGGTAACTATGACGACCATTTACACCGCACTGCTCTACTTAATTCAGCCACTGATCTGGCTGCGCCTGTGGCTGCGCGGTCGTAAAGCGCCGGCCTATCGCAAACGCTGGGCAGAACGCTATGGCTATTGCACCGGCAAAGTCGCGCCCGATGGCATCGTGCTGCACTCGGTCTCTGTGGGGGAAACCCTGGCCGCGATTCCGCTGGTGCGCGCGCTGCGTCATCGTTATCCGACCCTGCCGATTACCGTCACCACCATGACGCCGACCGGCTCCGAGCGGGCACAATCCGCGTTTGGCAAAGATGTTCACCATGTCTATCTGCCCTACGATCTGCCGGGGTCGATCAATCGTTTTCTGGATACGGTCAACCCCAGGCTGGTGATCATCATGGAAACCGAGCTGTGGCCGAACATCATCCGCATACTGCACCAGCGTAATATTCCGCTGGTGATCGCCAACGCCCGCCTCTCCGCCCGCTCGGCCAAAGGCTATCGCAAACTGGGCAAATTTATGCGCCGGCTGCTGCAGAGCATCACGCTGATCGCCGCACAGAACGCCGAAGATGGCGACCGCTTCCTGGGGCTGGGGCTGAAACGGTCCCAGCTGGCGATTACCGGCAGCCTGAAGTTTGATATTTCCGTCACGCCAGAGCTGGCCGCCCGCGCCGTAACGCTGCGCCGTCAGTGGGCGCCGCGCCGTCCGGTCTGGATTGCCACCAGCACGCACGAAGGCGAAGAAGCTATCGTGCTGGATGCGCATCGTCGCCTGCTGCAGACCTTCCCGGATCTGTTGCTGATCCTGGTTCCCCGTCATCCTGAGCGCTTTAACGATGCCCGCGAACTGACGCAGGAACGTGGCTTTAGTTTTATCCTGCGCAGCAGCGGCGAGATCCCGTCCGGTGCGACCCAGGTGGTTATCGGCGACTCGATGGGTGAACTGATGCTGCTTTACGGCATTGCAGATCTGGCCTTTGTCGGCGGCAGCCTGGTGGAACGGGGCGGCCACAACCCGCTGGAACCGGCCGCACATGCCCTTCCGGTGCTGATGGGCCCGCACATCTGGAACTTCAAAGACATCTGCGGCAAGCTGCAGGAGGGCCAGGGGCTGATCACCGTGACCGACGTGGTGTCGCTGGAAAAAGAGGTCACCAATCTGTTGCAGGATGATGATTATCGCCGCTACTACGGACGTCACGCGGTAGAGGTGCTGCATCAGAATCAGGGCGCGCTGCAGCGCCTGCTACAGTTACTCGAACCCCATCTGCCACCGCGAGCCCACTAATGTCTGTACGCCAGCGTCTTTCCGTAGTGATGATCACCAAAAATGAAGCCGGGCTGCTGCCTGATTGCCTGGCCTCGGTCAGCTGGGCCGATGAAATTATCGTGCTGGACTCCGGCAGTGATGACGGCAGCACTGACATTGCGACCCGGGCGGGCGCACAGGTCTACCGGAATGCTGACTGGCAGGGCTACGGCATCCAGCGCCAGCGCGCACAGGACTATGCCACCGGCGATATGATTCTGATGATCGATGCGGATGAGCGCGTCTCACCGGAACTGCGCGCCGCGATTGAGCAGGTGCTGACTGCGCCACCCGGCCGGACGATTTACAGCCTGGGCCGCAGCAATCTGTTTCTCGGACGCTTTATGCGGCACAGCGGCTGGTATCCTGACCGCGTGCTGCGGCTCTATCCGCGTACCTTCCGCTACAATGACAATCTGGTGCATGAATCGCTGCAGAGCGAGGGCGCACCGGTCGTGGCATTGCCCGGTGACCTGCAGCATCTGACCTGCCGCGATCTGGTCGCTTTCCAGCGCAAGCAGCTGGCCTATGCCGAAGCCTGGGCAACGGAACGCCATCAGCGCGGTAAAGGATGCAGCCTCTTTTCCGTGTTCAGCCATACGCTGGGCGCATTTGTGAAAACGCTGGTGCTGCGTGCCGGTTTTCTCGACGGAAAGCAGGGCTGGATTCTGGCGGTGGTCAACGCGCAGTATACCTTCAATAAATATTCAGCCCTCTGGGCGCTGAATCAAGCTTCGGCAAAAGGGCGAGTATGACCACAAAAGCCATCTATCCCGGTACCTTTGATCCCGTTACGCTCGGGCACCTCGATATCGTGACGCGCGCCGCGCTGATGTTTGATCAGGTGATCCTGGCCGTTGCTGCCAGTCCCGGTAAAAAACCGATGTTCAGTCTGGATGAGCGCGTGGCGCTGGCCAGCGAGGTCGTGCGTCATCTGCCCAACGTCAACGTCGTCGGCTTCAGCGATCTGATGGCGAATTTTGCCCGTGAACAGCAGGCTAATGTGCTGGTGCGGGGGCTGCGTGCGGTGTCCGACTTTGAATATGAAATGCAGCTGGCGCAGATGAATCGTCATCTGCTGCCGACGCTGGAGAGTGTTTTCCTGATGCCGTCCGAAGGCTTCTCGTTTGTCTCGTCGTCGCTGGTCAAAGAGGTGGCACGTCACGGCGGCGATGTCACCGCCTTCCTGCCCGCCTCTGTCCATCAGGCCTTGCTGGCTAAACTGGCTTAATGCTGACAGCGGGGGCACCAGTAAGTGCTGCGCTGCCCGTGCCTGCCGCTGATAATCGGTGTACCGCAGACGCGGCAGGGTTCACCGGCCCGATCGTAGACCTGCAGCTGCTGCGCAAAATAGCCTGGCTTGCCGTCGCTCTGAAGGAAGTCACGCAGCGTGGTGCCGCCCTGCTCGATAGAGCGTAACAGCACCGCTTTAATGGTATTGACCAGCAACTCCGCTTCGGCCTGCGACAGGCTGCCGGCGGCACGATCGGGAAGGATCCCGGCGGTAAACAGCGACTCGCTGGCGTAAATGTTGCCCACGCCCACCACCACTTTGTTGTCCATCAGCCACGGCTTAATCAGCGTTCGCTTGCCGCGCGACTTCTCAAACAGGTAATCCCCGTCAAACTGGCTGCTCAGCGGCTCAGGGCCGAGATGTGCCAGCACGCTGCTGCCCGCCAGATCGCTGCTCCAGAGCCAGGCCCCGAAACGGCGTGGATCGGTGTAGCGCAGCACTTTGCCGTTGCTCATAACCAGATCGACATGGTCATGCTTAGCGGCAGGCAGTTCTTCAGACAGCACCCGCAGGCTGCCCGACATGCCAAGGTGGATGATGATCCAGCCATGCGGCAGCTCCAGCAGCAGATACTTTGCCCGGCGCTGCACGCTGAGCACCGGCTGATCGCTCAGCGCCAGAATCTCCTGCGAAACAGGCCAGCGCAGACGTGAATTACGCACCACGGCGTGAAGGATGGTTTCACCGACCAAATGCGGCTCGATACCGCGACGGCTGGTTTCAACCTCTGGCAACTCTGGCATACCCTCTCCTCAGCGTTTTACACAAACAAAAAACCCGGCCGGAGCCGGGTTTTTAGCAGAACACTAAAATTACTTAATTTTAGCTTCTTTGTAGATCACATGCTGACGTACAACCGGATCGAACTTTTTCAGTTCCAGCTTCTCTGGTTTAGTACGCTTGTTCTTCGTGGTGGTATAGAAGTGACCTGTACCAGCAGAGGAAACCAGCTTGATCTTCTCACGAATACCTTTAGCCATGATTCAGTTCCTTAGTACTTCTCACCACGGGCACGCATGTCGGCTAATACCGTATCAATGCCCTTTTTATCAATAATACGCATACCTTTAACAGATACACGCAGACTAACGAAGCGCTTCTCGCTCTCAACCCAAAAACGGTGTGAGTGCAGGTTCGGAAGGAAACGGCGTTTCGTCGCGTTCATTGCGTGGGAACGGTTGTTACCGGTCACCGGACGCTTTCCAGTTACCTGGCAGACTCGTGACATGTCTATTCTCCAAAAATCAAATCAGCTCGAGCTTTAAAAATTAGGTTTTGGCCGCCTCGTCAGGCTTGCAGCCCGCCAGGCGAGTTCCATGGAACCCGCTAAGCTGGCCTAACCGCCAAACCCGAGATTCTCAAAGGTGGCGTAGTATACGCCGCTCAGCCCAAGTGCTCAAGTCCCGAACAGATAAAGATCCCGAATGATCGGGCAAAAAGCCGCCACCTGGCGCGAAAATTCCCGCTGTCAGAGCCATCCGCGCTCGGCGAAAGAGACATATTCGCCATGGCCTATCACCAGATGATCCAGCAGACGGATGTCGAGAAGCTGGCAGGCTTCGCTGATTTTATGGGTGACTTCGCGGTCTGCCCGGCTCGGTTCGGCCACGCCCGATGGATGATTATGCGCCAGGATCAGGGCGGCGGCATTGAGCTTCAGCGCTTCCCGGACAATCTCGCGCGGGTGAACCTCGACGCTGTTGATGGATCCCGAGAACATATTCTGTGCCCGCATCACCCGGTGCTGATTATCCAGAAACAGCGCCATAAAGATCTCGCGTTCCTGATCGGCCAGCAGACTTTGCAGGTACTGGCGCGTAATCTGCGGATTTTCCATCACGCTTTCGCGGGCCAGTTTACTGGCGAAGAAGCGTTTCGCCAGTTCGGCAATCGCATGCAGCTGCGCCAGCTTGGCATCGCCGACGCCTTTGATACCGCTGAACGCCGTTTTGCCCGACGTCATTAGCTGATACAGCGAACCAAATTCCTGCAACATCTGGTCAGCCAGCGCAATGACATTCTGCCCTGGCGAGCCAGTACGAAGAAAGATGGCCAGAAGTTCGGTATCGCTGAGCGAATGCGCGCCCAGCCTCTGCAGTTTTTCCCGTGGTCCGCTTATTTTCATATCTGCTCTCCCTGAGATGCGCATCAGCATGGCCTGTCCGGATGCGGACCGCCAGACGTGGCGACACAATCTACGAGGCGGCTCGCAAACGCAGCCTGTGAAAAGGCGTATCCGCGCTTTTGTGATAAAGTCCGTGCATTCGCCGCCACGAGCGGCTGAGAGCTTAGTGAGGCCAACATCATGATGGGATTAGCCGGCAAAAAAATTCTTCTTGGCGTCAGCGGCGGTATCGCTGCTTACAAAGCACCTGAACTGGTGCGCCGCCTGCGCGACCGCGGCGCGGATGTCCGCGTGATGATGACGGAGGGCGCGAAGGCGTTTATTACCCCGCTCAGTCTGCAGGCCGTGTCCGGCTATCCGGTCTTTGACGACCTGCTTGATCCCGCCGCGGAAGCGGCGATGGGCCATATCGAGCTGGCAAAATGGGCCGACCTGATTGTGCTGGCGCCAGCCACTGCCGACCTGATTGCCCGGATCACCGCCGGTATGGCAAACGATCTGGTGACGACCGCCGTCTTAGCGACGGCCTCGCCCGTGGCGGTGGTGCCCGCCATGAATCAGCAGATGTATCGCGCGGCGGTCACGCAGCAGAATCTGCAGCGCCTGGCGGCGCGTGGCGTGCTGATCTGGGGTCCGGACAGCGGCAGCCAGGCCTGCGGTGATGTGGGTCCAGGCCGGATGCTCGATCCGCTGGCGATTGTTGACCATGCGGTGCAGTGGGCCGCCCCCGTCAACGATCTGCAACATCTCAACATTATGATAACCGCCGGTCCGACCCGCGAGGCGCTGGACCCGGTGCGCTACATCAGCAATCACAGCTCAGGCAAAATGGGCTTTGCGATCGCCGCCGCCGCCGCCAGACGCGGCGCGCAGGTAACCCTGGTCAGCGGCCCGGTCACCCTGCCTGCGCCTGCGGGCGTGCGCCGTATCGATGTCACTAGCGCGCTGGAGATGCAGGCCGCCGTGATGGGCGAGATAGACAAACAACATATTTTCATTGCAAGCGCAGCCGTGGCAGACTACCGGGCGGCCGATATTGCGGCCGATAAAATCAAGAAACAGGGCGGCGATGATACCGTCACGCTGAACCTGATAAAGAATCCCGATATTGTTGCTGGCGTCGCCGCCCTTCAGGAAAACCGGCCATTCGTTGTCGGATTTGCGGCTGAAACACAGAATGTGGAAGAATACGCCCGGCAAAAACGGGTGCGCAAGAATCTGGATCTGATCTGCGCTAACGACGTCGCTAAAACCGGACAGGGGTTTAATAGCGATACCAATGCTCTTCACCTTTTTTGGCAGGATGGAGAAAAACGCTTACCGCTCAGCGATAAGTCGCTCCTTGGCCAACAATTAATAGACGAGATTGTCAGCCGTTATGATGAAAAAAATAGACGTTAAAATCCTGGATCCGCGTGTCGGCAAAGCGTTTCCCCTGCCGACTTACGCCACCTCAGGTTCTGCCGGGTTAGATTTACGCGCATGCATTGATGATGTTCTCGATATCGCGCCAGGCACCACGACGCTGGTGCCGACCGGCCTGGCGATTCATATCGCCGATCCTGAACTGGCTGCGGTAATCCTGCCGCGCTCAGGTCTGGGCCACAAACATGGGATTGTGCTGGGCAATCTGGTGGGCCTGATCGACTCCGATTATCAGGGACAACTGATGGTCTCGGTCTGGAATCGCGGTCAGGAGAGCTTCTCGCTGCAGCCTGGCGACCGCATGGCACAACTGGTCTTCGTGCCCGTGGTGCAGGCGGAATTTAACCTGGTAGACGATTTCGACGCCAGCCTGCGCGGTGAAGGCGGCTTTGGCCACTCAGGTCGCCAGTAACCCGCAATACCGACTTTCACTTACGCCCGTTATTTTTCCTCATCGCCATGGGACGCGTTCCTGTGGCAGATGCGTAGGTGTTGCCTGTTTTTAGGTAAATTTCAGGGGTTTTTAAGGTCATGGCAGAAAAAAAAGTCGCGAAACGGAATCGTCGCGAAGAGATTTTGCAGGCACTGGCGCAGATGCTGGAGTCCGGTGATGGCAGTCAGCGCATTACCACCGCTAAACTGGCGGCTACGGTAGGCGTATCCGAAGCGGCGCTCTATCGTCACTTCCCCAGCAAGACCCGGATGTTCGATAGCCTGATTGAGTTTATTGAAGACAGTCTGATTACCCGCATCAATCTGATCCTCAAGGATGAAAAAGAGACCATGACGCGTCTGCGTCTGATCGTCCAATTGATTCTGGGATTTGGTGAGCGTAATCCGGGACTGACCCGCATTCTGACCGGCCATGCACTGATGTTTGAGCAGGATCGCCTGCAGGGCCGCATCAATCAGCTGTTTGAGCGGATTGAAGTGCAGCTGCGACAGGTCATGCGTGAACGCAGGATGCGGGAAGGGGAAGCATTTCAGGCTGATGAGGCGCTGCTGGCCAGTCAGCTGCTGGCTTTCTGTGAAGGTTTACTGTCGCGCTATGTCCGTTCTGAGTTTCGCTTCAGCCCGACCGCAGACTTTGAGGCACGCTGGCCGCTGATCGCCGTTCAGCTCGCCTGACGGTTAAAAAAGGCGGGCGTCATGCCCGCCTCGATTAAATCCCGTATGCCTTCTGATAAGCCCGCACCTGCGCCAGGTGATCGGCCATCTCCGGCTTCTCTTCCAGCCAGGTAATCAGATCGGCCAGCGTGATAATCGCGGTCACTTTGCAGCCGTAATCGCGTTCCACTTCCTGAATCGCCGACATTTCTCCGCGTCCGCGCTCCTGACGATCCAGCGACACCAGCACACCGGCCAGCGTGGCGTTGTGCGCGCCGATAATGTCCATCGACTCACGAATCGCCGTACCGGCGGTGATGACGTCATCCACCAGCATCACTTTGCCCTGCAGGGGGCTGCCCACCAGCAGGCCGCCTTCGCCGTGATCTTTGGCTTCTTTACGGTTAAAGCAGTAAGGCACGTCGCGGTCATGATGATCCGCCAGCGCCACCGCCGTGGTGGTCGCAATCGGAATGCCTTTGTAAGCCGGACCGAACAGCAGATCGAAATCGACCGCGCCATCGACCAGCGCCTGCGCGTAGAAGCGTCCCAGCAGCGCTAAATCCCGTCCGCTGTTAAACAGGCCGGCATTAAAGAAATAGGGGCTTTTACGCCCGGACTTCAAAGTGAACTCACCGAACTTCAGCACCTGCTTGTTCAGGGCGAATTCAATAAACTGACGCTGCCAGGCTTTCATTTCTCACTCCTCAAATAAAGAAAAGGCGACTCTGTGGTCGCCTGTTACATCAATTTTCCAGCGCCGCTTTCTGCGCCTGAATCAATTCTTCAATGCCGCCGCGCGCCAGTGCCAGCAGCGTCAGCAGTTCGTCGTGGCTGAAGGGTTCGCCTTCCGCGGTGCCCTGCACCTCGATCATGCGGCCATCTTCCATCATCACGACGTTCATGTCGGTTTCGGCGGCAGAATCTTCAACGTATTCCAGATCGCAGAGGGCTTCGCCCCTGACGATGCCCACGGAAATCGCCGCGACCATCCCCTTCATCGGGTTCGCTTTCAGCTTGCCGCTGGCAACCAGCTTGTTCAGTGCATCGGCCAGCGCCACACAGGCACCGGTGATGGAGGCGGTGCGGGTGCCGCCATCGGCCTGGATCACGTCGCAGTCGAGCGTAATCGTGAACTCACCCAGCGCCTTCAGATCGACGGCGGCGCGCAGTGAACGGGCGATCAGACGCTGGATCTCCAGCGTGCGGCCACCCTGCTTGCCTTTTGCCGCTTCACGCGCCATACGGCTGTGGGTCGAGCGCGGCAGCATGCCATATTCGGCCGTGACCCAACCCTGGCCCTGGCCTTTCAGGAAACGCGGAACCCCTTCGTCTACGGAGGCAGTGCAGAGCACTTTCGTTTCGCCGAACTCCACCAGAACGGAACCCTCTGCGTGTTTGGTGTAATTGCGGGTCAATGTGACTGGACGCACCTGTTGTGCGCTACGGCCTGCTGGACGCATGGGTATTCTCCGGCTTGCTAATGATTGGCTGCGCATTATACGGACTTCCTTGCCCGCTGTCTCTTGCGCCGGTCTGGGACAGGCATCAGATGAAATTCCCCGCCAGCTGTGGCTAAATGCGCGTTCCTTTCTCTCTGATAAAAACACATATGGCCGCCATTCTTCATTTTCTGCTGGCGCTGGTGGTGATTTTCGCCCTTGCGCTGCTCGTCAGTCATGACCGTAAACAGATTCGCCTGCGCTTTATTATTCAACTGATTGTGGTGGAAGCCGCACTGGGTTGGTTCTTCCTTCACTCCGCCGGTGGTCTGGCGCTGGTGGGATCGTTCGCCGGTTTCTTTGAAACGCTGCTGGGCTTTGCCGCACAGGGCACAGAGTTTGTGTTTGGCGGCATGAGCAAACAGGGGCTGGCCTTTATTTTCCTCGGCGTGCTCTGTCCGATTGTCTTTATTTCGGCGCTGATCGGTATCCTGCAGCACTGGCGTATCCTGCCGCTACTGATCCGTCTTTTCGGGTCGCTGCTGTCGAAGATTAACGGCATGGGCAAGCTGGAGTCGTTTAACGCCGTCAGCACGCTGATTCTGGGTCAGTCTGAAAACTTCATCGCCTACAAAGGGATTCTGGGCGACATCCCGCCGCGCCGCCTCTACACCATGGCGGCAACCGCGATGTCGACCGTGTCGCTGTCGATTGTCGGTGCGTATATGTCGATGATTGAACCGAAGTATGTGGTTGCGGCGCTGCTGCTTAACATGTTCAGCACCTTTATTATCCTGTCGATCATCAACCCGATGACCCGCCAGGAAGAGCAGCCTATCGCGCTGGAAAAACTGCATGAAGATCAGAGTTTCTTTGAGATGCTGGGTGAGTACATCCTGGCCGGTTTCAAAGTGGCGATGATCATTCTGGCTATGCTGATTGGTTTTATTGCCCTGATCGCCGCCGTTAACGCGCTGTTTGCCGCCCTGTTCGGCTACAGTTTCCAGCAGCTGCTCGGCTATCTGTTCTATCCCCTGGCCTGGCTGGTTGGGATCCCTAAAGCCGATGCCCTGCAGGCGGCCAGCATTATGGCTACCAAGCTGGTGGCCAATGAGTTTGTGGCGATGATTGAGTTGCAGAAGGTCGCGGCGGGCATGAGCGCGCGCGGACTGGGCATCCTGTCGGTCTTCCTGGTCTCCTTTGCTAACTTTGCCTCCATCGGCATCGTCGCGGGCGCCATCAAAGGCCTGAATGAGAAACAGGGCAATGTGGTGTCCCGTTTTGGCTGGAAGCTGGTGTATGGCTCTACGCTGGTCAGCCTGCTCTCTGCCGCGTTTGCCGGTCTGTTTATCTGACCACTCAACGGGCGGCGACGCTGCCGCCCTTTTCCCATCAGAAACTGACACAGACGGGCGCATCGACCCGCATCACCGACTCCTGACCAAACCGTTTCTTATAAAGGCTGCGTAACGCCTCGATAGCCTGGCTGGTGGCGGGATCGATCCCGTGGATAAGCATTAACGCTTTGCTGTTTTCGCGTGCCAGCTGACCGTTTTCGCCCAGCCACTGCCCTCTGGCGTCGTAGACCGACAGCCCCGATTTGAAGCGCGGCGTAACCTCGTTATCGACAAAGTTCATCCAGTCGAGCGAACTTACCCTGCCGCCATCCGGTTTACTCAGTCCAAACCACAGCGTGGTCTGCATCATCATGTCGCCTCCCGCACAGATGGGTTGCGGTTTCGTGGGCGGCGAGTGGTGGCGCGCCTGGCAGCCCGCCAGCAACAGAGCCATCACAACAGGAAGGGCAATAACGCGAGACATAGATCAGTTATCCTCACAAGGGGTCAGCGGTCATCATAAGTGGCTGCCGCGGAAAGCGGAAATGGTTCGTTATTTTCCTGTGAGGCGCTTATGCCTGTTATGCCGTGGCTCGCCTCGCTATACTTCACTCATCTTTCCGTAAATGAGTACCGCTTATGATCCGCAGTATGACCGCTTATGCCCGCAGCGAAGCCAAAGGCGAATGGGGCAGCGCCGCCTGGGAGCTGCGCTCTGTTAACCAGCGTTATCTGGAAACCTATATCCGTCTGCCGGAACAGTTTCGCGGGCTGGAACCGGTTATCCGTGAGCGCATACGTCAGCGCCTGACGCGCGGTAAAATTGAGTGCCATCTGCGTTATGACGCCGATCCCAGCGCGCAGGGCGAACTGATGCTGAACGAGACTCTGGCTAAACAGCTGGTGCAGGCGGCCAACTGGGTGAAAATGCAGAGCGACGAAGGCGCCATCAATCCGCTGGATATTCTGCGCTGGCCGGGTGTGATGTCCGCGCAGGAGCAGGATCTGGACGCCATCAATACGCAGTTGCTGCAGGCGCTGGATAACGCGCTGAATGATTTTATTGCGGCACGCGAAAGCGAAGGCAGCGCACTGAAAGCGATGATCGAGCAGCGTCTGGAAGGCGTGTCGCAGGAAGTCAGCAAAGTGCGTGCGCAGATGCCTGACGTGATCAAATGGCAGCGTGAGCGCCTGGTCACCAGACTGGAAGAGGCGGACGTTCAGCTGGAAAACAATCGCCTTGAGCAGGAACTGGTGATGATGGCGCAGCGTGTTGACGTCGCCGAAGAGCTGGATCGTCTGGACGCGCATGTGAAAGAAACCTACAACATCCTGAAGAAGAAAGAGGCCGTTGGCCGTCGTCTCGACTTCATGATGCAGGAGTTCAATCGCGAGTCGAACACCCTGGCCTCGAAATCGATCAACGCCGATATCACTGCCTCAGCGATCGAACTGAAAGTGCTGATTGAGCAGATGCGCGAGCAGATTCAGAATATCGAGTAACTCCCTGCCTCACATCCTGAACGAAGCGTCAGCAATGACGCTTCGTTCATCGCCCCCGCATCAGCTTTTAACATTCATTCGCAAATCGCAGCCCGCGTGCACCTGACTGGCCGCATTTTTACGTAAAGATAGATAAATAATCATTTCCGGACTCTTCCTGGCGTCTCATCTGACACGCTTTATCTTCCGGATAATCCTGCTTCAATCTGCTGAAATTTATCTGCTTTTTCTGGTCAGCATCCTTGTCATGCCTTCTGGCGACATCGCTCCATGAAACTGGTCAATCCTGTAGATTCCAGAGTTTCCCTTTCTTTGAAGGCACTTTTTGATAAAGTGCCGGTCGAAATCAGTACAGCTGTACCGCCTGGAGACTATGGAAGTGCTCTTTATGCGTTACGTCCATTTCTCTCATGAAGGTAGTTAATGAAAAACACCGGAAAATTTAGCAGTTCGCTGCTGCATCCGCGTTACTGGTTTACCTGGTTTGGCCTGAGCGTGCTCTGGCTTCTGGTCCAGCTTCCCTATCCTGTTCTTATGCGTCTCGGTGCCGGGGCGGGTAAGATCTCCCGTCATTTTATGCAGCGCCGCGAACGTATCACCCGTCGCAACATTGAACTCTGTTTTCCCGGAATCAGCGAAGAGAAAACGGAAGCGATGATTGCCGGTAACTTTGCGTCGTTAGGCATGGCGCTGGCTGAAACCGGTATCGCCTGGTTCTGGTCTGACCGTGCGGTCAGGCGTCTGTTTAACGTTACCGGCATGGACAATCTCTATGCGGCGCAGAACGAAAAACGCGGCGTGATGCTGATTGGTGTGCATTTTATGTCGCTGGAGCTGGGCGGGCGCATCAGCGGCCTCTGCCAGCCCATGATGGCAATGTATCGTCCGCACAACAATCAGGCGATGGAGTACGTGCAGACCAAGGGTCGGATGCGGTCAAACAAAGCGATGATCGACCGTCGCGACCTGCGCGGCATGGTCAATGCGCTGAAGCAGGGCGAATCAGTCTGGTTTGCGCCGGACCAGGATTACGGCCCGAAAGGCAGCACCTTTGCGCCGCTGTTTGCGGTGGAGAAAGCCGCCACCACCAACGGAACATTTGTCCTGTCGCGTCTGGCGAAGCCGGCGATGGTGCCGATTATGCTGATCCGCAATCCGGACAATCATGGCTACCATCTGATCATCGAAGCGATGCTGGAAAATTACCCTCATACGGATGAGGTCGCGGCGGCGGCTTATATGAATAAGGTGATTGAAAATCAGATCCTGCGCGCGCCCGAACAGTACCTCTGGCTGCATCGCCGTTTCAAAACCCGGCCACCGGGCGAACAGTCGCTCTACGTCTGAGCAAACGCATAAAGCAGGCCTCGCGCCTGCTTTTTTGTTTTTGTCCGCCGCCCACCCTTTTTTCTGTTGGTATCGCCACTCGTGAACGCTTCGCTTCTCTGCCCGTTACCCGGCTGGCATCAGCGCGCAAATTAGGGAATGATGGTGTCTCTTACCTCGTCATTGCCGGATAATCTTATGGATATCAACGATACACAGCAGTGGCAGCGTCCACTGATTGATGATCGCCTTACGCCCTATATTGAAGTGGATACCGCGCGGCTGGATCAGAACCTGCAGCAGATGCAGCGCAAAGCAAATGAGGCGGGTGTCTCGTTGCGGCCACATATCAAAACGCATAAAAGCGTCTGGATTGCGCAGCGCCAGCTTGCGCTGGGTGCCCGGGGCGTTACGGTTTCAAAGCCCAGCGAAGGCGTGACGTTTATTCTGGGTGGCGTGCGCGATCTGCTACTGGCCTATCCGATTGTACAGCCGCAGAGCGTGGCCGACTTGCTGCGCCAGGCAGTGCTGCATCAGGTCAGGCTCACCCTGATCGCGGACAGCGTTGATGGCGTGGCGGCGATTGCTGAGGCCCGCCAGCAGCAACCGGCGTGCGATCTGGCGGTCGCGATTAAGGTGGATGTCGGGCTGCATCGGATTGGCGTTAACCCGGATACTGATGAGGCGATAGCGATCGCGCAGGCGCTGAAGGATAACGGGTTACGCTTTGCCGGCCTCGTTTCCCATGCCGGTCACGCTTACGGTGCTGGTCATGCTGCGGCGATTGCGGATATCGCCCGTCAGGAGGCCCGCCTGATGCAGCGGCTTCAGGCAAAACTGCAGGCGGCGGGATTTACCGACTGCCCTCTCTCCGTCGGCTCAACCCCGACCGCGCTGGCGGCAGAGATTGCGCCCTGCCTGGATGAAATCCGGCCCGGCAACTACGCACTCCTGGATCTTACCGCCTGCCGCCTCGGTTTAAGCCGCGTCGGGCAGCTGGCTATGAGCGTCATCACCCGCGTCGTGGCGGTGAACGACCATTTCGCGATTGTGGATGCAGGATCGAAAATGCTGAGTTCGGACAAAGGCCCGCACGGCACCAATGCCAGCGGTTTTGGTATTGCCGTGGATGAAGCCGGCCACACCTATGAGGTGACGAAGCTATCGGAGGAGCACGGTTTCCTGCTTTATCAGGATCGCCGTCCGGACGTCGGTTCGCTGCTGCGCATCTTTCCCAATCACAGTTGTGCCGTGATGGCGCAATCGGACAGCTTCATTCTGCGTCATTCTGACGGTCAGAGCGAAGCGCAGCCGGTTTCTGCGCGCGGTAATTTCATCTGAACCAGCGGCAGACAGCCTTGTCCTGCTGTCTGCCCTTTATACAGAACTCTGCTGACCCCACACTTCTGCTGTTACAACGTTTTAGCAAACCTGCCGCCATGCTTTAATGCCTTTTTCGCTTATCCTCCGGAGGTTCTATGCTCTCCTCTCGCACGCTGAGTCTGACAATCCCCCGTCACTGGTTAGATCTGTATGAAACCATCTGGAAGCCGGAATTTTTTCCCAGGTGGGCGTCAGGGCTGACGCAGAGTGCTCTGGAACCGGAGGGAAATCGCTGGCGCGCCAGGGGGCCGCTCGGCAATGTGAAACTGCGATTCTCGCCCCACAATCCATTTGGTGTCATGGATCACTGGATTGATGGCGGTTCAGGTAAGGAGATCTACGTGCCGATGCGCGTAATCGCGAATGAACAGGGTGCTGAGGTGCTGGTGACAATTTATCGTCAGCCCTTTACATCCGATGAGAAATTTAAGCAGGATATTGAATGGGTTAGCAACGATCTCGAAAAGCTTAACCAGCTGCTGACCCAATAAATCAATCACTTAGAACGGGGTTTTTCCTGTATTTATCGCTGGTCGTGGATGAAAAAAACAGAAAAATTTCGGCAGATAAAGTATTACAACCTCATCTGATTCTTGTCCCCGCTTAAGTATTCAACACCACTGCGGCTTAAGCATCGTTACCAGGAAAATTCCTGGTAATCCCCGCTGTCAGCAGGGTGATCCCCCGTGATTACAGGCTCCTTCACCTGTCGCGCCCGCTTTTCGCCTGTAGCACATTCATTAATCATTAATCGTCGTTTATTTCCGCAGCGCTGAGGATTTAATATTTATCATGCATAAAGTGAAACCATTTATTTCTGCGGTAACGTAATCAGACTTTTCTTATGGTGTTAAATTAAATAAAACAATGTATAAATCATTCCACACACAGCAATACCCATAATGATAAAGCATGAAAACGTCATGGACCGCTCAGCTACTCTCTTGTTATCTGAATAAGAGGGTACTGAGAATGCCGCAAGGATGCGGGCAGGAGAATATAAAACGACAAAAGGATTTATTCGTGATCTGGCGGCGTTCTTACCTTTTAAGGAGAACGCCGCCATGACACGAAACAGGCGCTTAACCGGGGAAGCTTTTTATCCGGATAGTTTCCAGACCGATAATAACACGGCAGATCTGAAATAATATTCAGAACACAGGCCGGAAAATTGCACTAAAGAACGGTGTCACAGCAACTTCTGCTTGCCGTAACACAACTATTTAATTCTCACAGAGCCGCTGGGCTCTATCGAGTATATGATGGCAATACGTGAAAGCAGTCTTAATAGCGCAAAATGGTCTCTGCTCTCTTCAATCAAAATTATTGGTATCGGCGTCCTGCAACTCTCTCTGCTGGCGCAGATTCTGCAGGCGAATGAACTGAACCTGCTGGCGATTGCCGTCATCGCCTTACTGGCTGTGGATACGCTGGCCGACCGGGGCTTCTGCAACAAGCTTATTCGCCGCTGTATGCTCTCGATCAACGACCTCTCCACGATCTACTGGGGTAATATGCTGACGGGCGTTGCAGTTTTCGGACTCTTATTTACCGGCAGTCATCTGCTGACCGCGCTATTTGATCAGCCTGAACTGGCCTTAATGCTGCAGATGGTCTCCGTGGTGTTTATTATTATTCCCCAGGGCCAGCATTACCGTGCGATATTGCAGCGTGAGAAACAATATACCCGAATCGCGTTTGCCGAAACCTCTTCGGTATTAGCCGGGCTTGCGGTGACCTTATTTACCGTCTGGCTGACACCTTCCGTATTATGCGCAATCTGGGGTTACCTGGCGATGGCCTCTGTTCGCATGCTGATTTACTGCTACTATGGTCGTTCCTGGTTCCAGCCGGAATATCATTTCAGCCTGAATGCATTTTTTAAAATTCGTGCACGAAACAAATAATAAAATAAGTCTGTATGGTGGGCTCTGAGCGTCGGAAACGATGCATTGGCGTGCTGTTAACCAGCACGCCTTTTATTTTTACTGGCTGCCTCATTTCTCTGTTCGATTCTGATGTTTCGCCGCTATCTCCGCCTTTTCTCTTTTATCCGAATGAGTGTCTGCCCAAAGGCGGGCTCCTTGTCGCGGCGTCCTGCTGCCAGAGCCCCGCCGCTGAAACCTCAGACATGCGTCTGCCCGGAACCTGAACGGCTCATCGCTCTCTCCTGTCCCTGCTGCCATTGTTCTGCAAAACTCTTTCTATGCTGACGCCGGGGCAGGCTGGTATAAACTGCGCTCATCCCGGACGCCGGACGCCAGAAAGTCCCCGTCGCCGTCTCTCGGGCAATGCCGTCGCGTTGCCGCCGTTTTACCGGAGTCTGCTATGTTACTGACCGTTCTCTACATCATTGGTATTACCGCCGAGGCCATGACCGGCGCGCTGGCCGCTGGTCGCCGCAAAATGGATCTGTTCGGCGTCATTATCATTGCGTCAGTAACCGCCATTGGTGGCGGTTCGGTGCGCGACATCCTGCTGGGCCACTATCCGCTGGGCTGGGTGAAACATCCCGAATACATCATGATTGTGGCGGCCGCAGCCGTTGTGACCACGTTTCTGGCACCGCTGATGACGCATCTGCGTAAAGTCTTTCTGGTGCTGGATGCGCTGGGTCTGGTGGTCTTTTCCATCATCGGTGCGCAGGTTGCGCTGGATTCCGGCCACGCCATGATTATTGCCGCCATAAGCGCAGTGATCACCGGCGTCTTTGGTGGCGTACTGCGGGATATGTTCTGCAACCGCATCCCGCTGGTGTTTCAGAAGGAAATCTACGCGGGAATCGCGTTTGCCTCGGGCTGGATCTACATCCTGCTGCTGAAAACCTCGCTGGCACATGAAGCGGTCATCATCATTACCCTGCTGTTCGGCTTTTTCGCCCGTTTACTGGCGCTGCGCTTCCGTCTTGGCCTGCCGATTTTCAACTATCCCCACCCCGAGCACTGAGCTGGCGGGGATGCCCTGCTGCTGAAGAAACGTGATCAGGGCCTGCAGCCGGGCATCATGGAACTGAGCCACCAGGCGCGTTGCCAGCGCCGCCCCCACGCCCGGCAGTGTCTGCCAGGCCTTAACGTCCCGCTGTATCAGGCTCTCCCACTTCGGGTCAGGCAGGGCCTTCAGGGCCTTGCGCGGCAGTGAAACGCCGGATGCCGCCACCCAGCGACGAAACGGCTGCTGCCGGGTAAGATTAAAACGGTGCCAGAGCTGTCCGGCACGTTCCGGCGACAATCCGGTTGCTGCGGCGATCTGCTGCGGGGTTAATACCAGCCAGCCGAACAGATGTGTCATGTTGCCGCTTTCCAGCAGGCGCAGCCAGGTTCCGCGCTCAACGCCCGGAATATTCAGTACGCTTTTCTGGCTGAGAAAGCGCAGTTTCGCCAGGAGTTGTTTCTGACAGGCCGCGCTGAAAGTAAAACAGCTCAGCGGGCTATAACGGGATGGATCAGGCGGCTGAGCATAGTGCCGCTCTGCCACGCGCCAGATCACCCGCTCCAGCCGGGGAATGCCCTGACCCGCCAGGCTCAGCGTGACGACATCCCCCGCGACGATATCGCTCTCCTGGCAGCGCCGTAGCGATCCGATGTTCACCCGCCTCACCGTCCGGTCATCCAGCTGTACCGGCTGCAGATTCAGCACCGCCGCGATTTTTCCGGTCCGGCCCACCGGAAAATCCACAGAGAGCACCTCCGTGCTGACTTCAGGCGGCTGATACTTCCACGCAACGGCCCAGGTTCCCTCGCCCGGCAACCAGCGCTCTCCCGCAGGGCGCTGGCTCTGATGGACCACGACACCATCAGTGACAAAAGGTAGCGCAGCATGGAACCAGCGTTCCCGCCAGGCGGCAACCTCCTCTTCATCCTCTACCCGGTGACTCCATCGGGCCGCCAGACCCAGTTCCCAGCGGCTGAGCTGCTGAAGGCGCTCCGCCATGGTTTCCGGACCATCCGGCCAGGCCCAGATAAAAATGCCAATCGACTTCAGCAGGGGAACACGCTGTTTACTCATCATGGCTCCGGCCACCTGCGATCGCGCATTCTTACCGCCATCGACTGCCTGCTGATGACCGGTCATCGTCAGGAAGAGCTCACCCTGCAGCACCACATTCTCAAGATCGGTGTCGATATGCAGCGGAATAGCCGGGATCCCGGCGGCTTTAGATAGCCACTCTTCGCCGCGCAATCCGTCGCCGCGACTCAGCAGCGAGACCAGTCTGCCATGACGATAAACCAGTGACACGGCGATGCCGTCGACCTTCGGCTGCACCCAGAGGTCGCGCCGGCCCTGCATCCAGTAAGCCAGAGCCAGCCTGTCGCGTAGCTTTTTAACGCCCGTATGCGCCACCGGATGCAGATGCTCGCCCTGAACCGGCAGCTGCGGCGCGTAAGCGGGCTGCTGCGGACTAAAGCAGTGCTGCCAGTGATTGAGTCGCTGCTGTAGCGCATCATAATCTGCGTCCACGACCGGACTCTGGCCCTGCCGATAGTAGGCATCATCCCAGTGCTGCAGTTGCTGCTGCAGGCGACGCATCTCTTCTGTCGCCCGCACAGGGGTCCAGACCGGACACAGGGCGCTCTGCGCAGGCCCTGCGACGATCCACAACAGCATCGCCAACAGCGATCCGCCGACTCTTTTCATGCTCGCTCTCCTGAGGTTTTGGGGCATTCCACACCCCCGCCCCTTGCCCCGCCAGCATCGAGATCCGGTTCCGCGAGAAAGCCCCACGCAATCCGCGACGATTTTCAACGTGACGACAGCGGATTGCGCGAAGATGCGCAAAAGTTGGCTGTTACCGCTGCGCAAACGCTGCGTGGCAGCGGGAAGCCGTGTATACTGGGCAGGAAATCGACTCCGCTTTTAATCAATTCAAGAAAACCATGGCTCAAGGCACGCTCTATATTGTTTCTGCACCCAGCGGCGCAGGTAAATCCAGCCTGATTCAGGCACTGTTAAAGACCCAGCCGTTGTATGACACGCAGGTCTCTGTTTCGCATACGACGCGCGGTATGCGTCCGGGTGAAGTCCATGGCGAACATTACTTTTTTGTTGAGAAACATGAATTTGAGCAGATGATCGCGGAAGATGCCTTCCTCGAACATGCCCGGGTTTTCGACAACTATTACGGCACCTCGCGCCATGCAATTGAGCAGGTGCTGGCAACCGGCGTTGACGTGTTTCTGGATATCGACTGGCAGGGCGCGCAGCAGATTCGCGCCAGAATGCCCGGCGCACGCAGCATCTTCGTTCTGCCGCCTTCGAAAGAAGAGCTCGACCGCCGTCTGCGCGGACGCGGCCAGGACAGCGAAGAGGTAATCACGCGTCGTATGGCTCAGGCCGTAGCGGAAATGAGCCACTACGCCGAATATGACTATTTAATTGTGAATGATGATTTCGATCTGGCGCTGTCCGATCTGAAAACCATTATTCGCGCAGAACGTCTGCGTATGGCGCGTCAGAAGGCGCGTCACGATGCTTTAATCAGCAAACTGTTGGCAGTCTGAATACAGTTTCAGTATGATGCGCAGTCATTTCTTCATCTGTGGAGTAGCACACCTATGGCACGCGTAACCGTTCAGGACGCAGTAGAAAAAGTTGGTAATCGTTTTGACCTGGTGTTGGTCGCTGCACGTCGTGCACGTCAGATGCAGGTAGGCGGCAAAGATCCGCTGGTTCCGGAAGAGAACGATAAGCCGACCGTTATCGCCCTGCGCGAAATCGAAGAAGGTCTGGTCACCAATCAGATTTTAGATGTGCGTGATCGTCAGGAACAGCAAGAGCAGGAAGCCGCTGAGTTACAGGCCGTTACCGCTATCGCTGAAGGTCGTCGTTAACAGCCACCTGCAGGTCGCCCTTGTATCTGTTTGAAAGTCTCAATCAGCTGATTGAAAAATACTTGCCAGAGGAGCAGATCAAGCGCCTCCAGCAAGCCTACCTTGTCGCACGTGATGCCCACGAGGGACAGACACGCTCCAGCGGTGAGCCCTATATCACCCATCCGGTTGCCGTGGCCTGTATTCTGGCGGAAATGAAGCTCGACCATGAGACCCTCATGGCCGCGCTGCTGCATGACGTGATCGAAGACACACCCGCCACGTATCAGGACATGGAACAGCTGTTCGGTAAAAGTGTGGCGGAGCTGGTCGAAGGCGTTTCCAAGCTGGATAAGCTGAAATTCCGCGACAAGAAAGAGGCGCAGGCAGAGAACTTCCGCAAGATGATTATGGCGATGGTGCAGGATATCCGCGTCATTCTCATCAAGCTGGCTGACCGCACGCACAACATGCGCACCCTGGGTTCGTTACGCCCGGACAAACGTCGCCGCATCGCGCTGGAAACGTTAGAGATTTACAGTCCGCTGGCGCATCGCCTGGGTATTCACCATCTTAAAACAGAGCTGGAAGAGCTCGGTTTCGAAGCCCTTTATCCCAATCGTTATCGGGTGATCAAAGAGGTGGTGAAAGCCGCACGCGGTAACCGTAAAGAGATGATCCAGAAGATTCTTTCTGAGATCGATGGCCGCTTGCAGGAAGCGGGCATCCCCTGCCGCGTCAGCGGCCGTGAGAAGCATCTTTACTCGATCTATCGCAAAATGACGCTGAAAGAGCAGCGTTTTCACTCGATCATGGATATCTATGCTTTTCGCGTTATCGTGAAAGACCTGGATACCTGCTATCGCGTTCTGGGCCAGATGCACAGCCTCTACAAGCCGCGTCCGGGCCGCGTTAAAGATTACATCGCCATCCCCAAAGCCAACGGCTATCAATCGCTCCATACCTCCATGATCGGCCCGCACGGCGTGCCGGTGGAAGTGCAGATCCGCACCGAGGATATGGATCAGATGGCGGAAATGGGGGTTGCCGCGCACTGGGCATACAAACAGGCGGGCGAAAGTGGCACCACCGCACAGATTCGCGCTCAGCGCTGGCTGCAGAGCCTGCTGGAGCTGCAGCAGAGTGCGGGCAGTTCGTTTGAATTTATCGAAAGCGTGAAGTCCGATCTCTTCCCGGATGAGATCTACGTCTTTACGCCTGAAGGCCGCATCGTGGAGCTGCCCACCGGCGCCACGCCGGTGGACTTCGCCTATGCGGTGCACACCGATATCGGCCATGCCTGTGTCGGCGCTCGCGTTGACCGTCAGCCCTATCCGCTGTCGCAACCCCTGACCAGCGGTCAGACGATTGAGATTATCACCGCGCCAGGCGCCCGTCCTAACGCCGCCTGGCTTAACTTCGTCGTCAGCTCGAAAGCCCGCGCCAAGATTCGCCAGCTGCTGAAAAACCTCAAACGCGAAGACTCCGTGAATCTGGGTCGTCGCCTGCTCAGCCACGCGCTGGGCGGCAGCCGCAAACTGGCGGAGATCCCGGCTGAAAATATCCGGCAGGAGCTGGATCGCATGAAGCTGACCTCGCTTGACGACCTGCTGGCGGAAATCGGTCTGGGCAATGCGATGAGCGTGGTGGTGGCGAAGAACCTGTTACAGGCTGACAGCAAGGCGATCAGCAGTAGCAGCAAACGCGGTAAGCTGCCGATTAAAGGCGCAGATGGCGTACTGATTACCTTTGCCAAGTGCTGCCGGCCGATTCCCGGTGATCCGATTGTCGCCCATGTCAGCCCCGGTAAAGGGCTGGTGGTACACCATGAATCGTGCCGGAACATTCGCGGCTACCAGAAAGAGCCCGAAAAATTCATGCCGGTCGAGTGGGATAAGGTCACCGAGCAGGAGTTCGTGGCGGAAATCAAGGTCGACATGTTTAACCATCAGGGCGCGCTGGCTAACCTGACGGCCGCCATTAATACGGCCGGTTCCAATATTCAGAGCCTGAATACCGAAGAGCGTGATGGCCGCGTTTACAGCGCCTTTATCCGCCTGACCGCACGCGACCGCGTCCATCTGGCGAATATCATGCGTAAAATCCGCGTGATGCCGGATGTGATCAAAGTCCACCGTAACCGTAATTAGTGCATGAACGATCAACGTTTTGCCCGGATACAGACGATGCTGGCCCTGCGCCAGCACGATCTCACGGTCTGTATGGAGAAGGTGCATAAGCCGCATAACGTTTCCGCTGTGATCCGCACCGCCGATGCCGTCGGCATCCATGAAGTGCATGCGGTCTGGCCGAGTGAGCGGATGCGCACCCAGGCTTCCGCATCGGCCGGCAGCAACAGCTGGGTTAAGGTCGTTACCCACCCCACTATCGGCGATGCCGTTAATCAGCTCCGCCAGCAGAAGATGCAGGTGTTGGCCACCCATCTCTCCGCTGATGCCGTGGATTTTCGCGAAATCGACTATACCCTGCCGACCTGCATCCTGATGGGACAGGAAAAAACCGGTATCACCGAGGAAGCGCTGGCGCTGGCCGACAGGCAGATCGTGATCCCGATGGTGGGCATGGTGCAGTCGCTGAACGTCTCAGTCGCCTGCGCGCTTATCCTCTATGAAGCTCAGCGGCAGCGGCAGAATGCAGGACTCTACCTGCGCGACCACAGCCTGCTGGATGACGAAGAGCAGCAGCGCCTGCTGTTTGAAGGCGGCTTCCCGGTGCTGGCAAGAGTCGCAAAACAGAAAGGCTTACCCTATCCGCGCATCAATGCGCAGGGCGAAATCGACGCCGATCCCAGCTGGTGGGCGACCATGCAGTCAACCGGTAAAAAAAGATGAAAGGCCGTCTGCTGGATGCCATCCCGCTCAGTACCCTGACCGGCGTCGGTGCCAGCCAGGCAGCAAAACTGGCCAGAATTGGCCTGCACACCATTCAGGACCTTCTGCTTCACCTCCCGCTGCGTTACGAAGATCGTACCCAACTTTACGCGATTGACGATCTGCTGCCCGGCATCTGGGCCACCGTCGAGGGCGAAGTGCTGCACACCGACATCACGTTCGGTCGTCGCCGGATGATGGTCTGTCAGATCAGCGATGGCAGCGGTGTTCTGACGATGCGCTTCTTCAATTTCAACGCGGGCATGAAGAACGCTCTCTCGCCGGGCCGTCGCGTCACCGCCTATGGCGAAATTAAGCGCGGCCAGCGTGGCGCAGAGATTATCCACCCCGAATACCGTATTCAGGGCGAACAGAGCAATGTGACGCTGGAAGAGACCCTGACGCCGGTTTATCCCACCACCGAAGGCATTCGTCAGGCCACGCTGCGAAATCTCACCGACCAGGCGCTGACGCTGCTGGAGAGCTGCCCGATTGCCGAGCTACTGCCGCAGGAGCTGAGCAGCGGGCTGATCAGCCTGCCTGACGCGCTCCGCACGCTGCATCGTCCACCGCCCGATCTCCGGCTCAGCGAGCTGGAGAGTGGCCGTCATCCGGCACAGCGCCGGTTGATTCTGGAAGAGCTGCTGGCTCACAACCTCAGCATGCTGGCGGTGCGCGCCGGTGCGCAGCGTTACTACGCATTACCGATGCCGCCGCGCCACACTCTCAGCGATCGGCTGCTGGCCGCGCTGCCCTTCTCACCCACCCGCGCTCAGGCGCGCGTGGTGACGGAGATAGAGAAGGATCTGGCCAACGATTTTCCGATGATGCGGCTGGTGCAGGGCGACGTCGGCTCCGGCAAGACCCTGGTCGCCGCACTCGCGGCGCTGAATGTGATCGCGCACGGCAGGCAGGTCGCGCTGATGGCGCCGACCGAGCTGCTGGCTGAACAGCACGCCAGTAACTTCCGTCAGTGGTTTGCGCCCCTGGGTATTGAAGTCGGCTGGCTGGCCGGTAAACAGAAGGGCAAAGCCCGCCAGGCGCAGCAGGAGGCGATAGCCAGCGGTCAGGTGGCGATGGTGGTCGGCACCCATGCGCTGTTCCAGGAGCAGGTCCGGTTCAGCGGGCTGGCGCTGGTCATTATTGATGAGCAGCACCGGTTTGGCGTCCACCAGCGACTGGCGCTGTGGGAAAAGGGCGAAGAGCAGGGTTTTCATCCGCATCAGCTGATCATGACCGCCACGCCGATCCCGCGCACCCTGGCGATGACCGCCTATGCCGATCTGGATACCTCCACCATCGACGAACTGCCGCCGGGACGGACTCCGGTGACCACGGTGGCTATCCCCGACTCCCGCCGTGATGAGATCGTGGCGCGGGTTGAGCACGCCTGTCGCGAAGGGCGCCAGGCTTACTGGGTCTGCACCCTGATCGAAGAGTCAGACCTGCTGGAAGCCCAGGCCGCAGAAGCGAGCTGGGAGTCGCTGAAAACGGCGCTGCCCGGCCTGAATATCGGGCTGGTGCATGGCCGGATGAAACCGGCAGAGAAGCAGGCCGTCATGCAGGCGTTCAAGGCCAATGAGCTGCAGCTTCTGGTCGCGACCACCGTGATCGAGGTGGGCGTGGATGTGCCTAATGCCAGCCTGATGATCATCGAAAACCCGGAGCGGTTAGGGCTGGCGCAGCTGCATCAGCTACGGGGACGCGTAGGCCGCGGTGCCGTGGCATCCCACTGTGTACTGCTCTACAAAGCGCCCCTGAGCAAGACGGCGCAGAAGCGTCTGCAGGTGCTGCGCGACAGTAACGACGGCTTTGTCATTGCCCAGTTCGATCTGGAGATCCGTGGCCCCGGAGAGCTGCTGGGCACGCGCCAGACCGGGAACGCCGAATTTAAAGTCGCTGACCTGCTGCGCGATCAGGCGATGGTGCCGGAAGTGCAGCGCGTGGCGCGCCATATCCATCAACACTATCCCGAACAGGCCAGCGCCCTGATTGAACGCTGGCTGCCAGAGAACACCCGTTACACCAACGTCTGAGTCAGATCCCGCTGTTGCGGCCGGTTTATCCCCACGGGCAAACGATTGCTTTTAGCCTGCGGATGATTACAATCGCCACACACTTTTTCGGGAAGAACAGAAGATGTCCATCACTCCGCAGCCAGACCAGCCCTCCGCCCAGCACAGCGAACTGATTTACCGTCTCGAAGATCGTCCACCGCTGCCGCAGACGCTGTTTGCCGCCGGTCAGCATCTGCTGGCGATGTTCGTTGCGGTGATTACCCCCGCGATTCTGATTTGTCAGGCGCTGGGCCTGCCCGCAGAGGATACCCGGCACGTTATCAGCATGTCGCTGTTTGCCTCGGGCGTCGCCTCGCTGCTGCAAATCAAAACCTGGGGGCCGGTCGGCTCGGGCCTGCTGTCGATTCAGGGCACGAGCTTTAACTTCGTGACGCCGCTGATCATGGGCGGGATGGCGCTGAAAAATGGCGGGGCTGACGTTCCCGCCATGATGGCTGCCCTGTTTGGCACGCTGATGGTCGCCTCCTGTACCGAAATGGTGTTGTCGCGCGTCCTCCATCTGGCCCGCCGGATTATCACGCCGCTGGTTTCAGGTATCGTCGTGATGATTATCGGCCTGTCGCTGATCCAGGTAGGACTGACCTCGATTGGCGGTGGCTTCAGCGCCATCAGCGACCACACCTTCGGCGCGCCAAAGAATCTGATGCTGGCGGGAGCCGTGCTGCTGGTGATTGTGCTGCTTAACCGGCAGAAAAACCCCTACCTGCGCGTGGCCTCGCTGGTGATTGCGATGGCGGTGGGTTATCTGCTGGCCTGGGCGATGGGGATGCTGCCTGCTGCGGGCTTACCGGACAATCAGCCGCTGATTGTGGTGCCTGCCCCGCTCTACTATGGTCTGGGCTTTGACTGGAATCTGCTTATCCCGCTGATGCTGGTGTTTATGGTGACCTCCCTGGAGACTATCGGCGATATCACCGCGACGTCCGATGTCTCCGAGCAGCCGGTCAGCGGCCCGCTCTACATGAAACGCCTGAAAGGGGGCGTGCTGGCGAATGGCCTTAACTCCTTTGTTTCCGCGCTGTTCAATACCTTCCCGAACTCCTGCTTCGGACAGAACAACGGGGTGATTCAGCTGACCGGTGTGGCCAGCCGCTACGTGGGCTTTGTGGTGGCGCTGATGCTGATTGTGCTGGGGCTGTTCCCGGCGGTCAGCGGTCTGGTGCAGATGATCCCTGAGCCGGTGCTCGGCGGCGCCACCATCGTGATGTTCGGCACCATCGCCGCATCGGGGGTTCGCATCGTGTCGCGCGAGCCGCTTAACCGTCGCGCCATCATGATTATCGCGCTGTCGCTGGCGGTGGGTCTGGGCGTTTCGCAGCAGCCGCTGATCCTGCAGTTTGCGCCGGACTGGCTGAAAACCCTGCTCTCTTCCGGCATCGCGGCGGGCGGTATCACCGCGATCGTTCTCAACCTGATTTTCCCGCAGGAGAAGTAAGGCCACGGGCAGGCTCCGGCCTGCCTGCTAATTATTCGGATTTACATCCAGGCTGTTGAGCTGTAACGGGAATTCAGGCATAACAACCTCTCACCGGATTCAACTCGGGAAGGATGCAATGAAATTTCTTGGAAAGTTTTTCCTCACCATACTTTTGCTGCTGCTGTTCACCCTGGTGGTGATCTATGTTCTGCTGCAGACACAGTGGGGTGCAGGCTGGTTCAGCCGTTGGGTGAGCGACAAAACCGAATGGCATCTCTCCCTGAGCAAAATTGAACACAATTTCTCGTCGCCCTCTCACATCATTCTGGATGACTTCAGCTTTGGTCACGACGGGCAGCCTGCGGTGCTGGTCGCCAGACGGGTCGATCTGGGCCTGGCGCTGATTCAGTTCAGCGATCCGCTGCACTTCAGCAGCCTGGAACTGCGCGATGGCGAGGTCAATCTGGCCAATCTGACGGCAGGCAGCGCGCTGCCGATTCAGGCCGATCGTCTGCAACTCAATAATATGCGTGTCGACAGCCCTGATACTGCGCTGCCGCTGTTTGCCCGCCAGGTAAATGGCGGCATCATGCCGTGGAAACCTGTTGCCCTGGATATGCTGGGCCGCGATGCCCGCTTCCAGATGAGCGCGGGCAGCATGACGCTGAATGAGGTGCCGGCTGAAAACGTCCTGATCCAGGGCAGCGTGTCCCAGGGCCGGATGCGCATCGACAATATGGGGGCCGACCTGGCGCGCGGTTCCATGACCGGTAACGGTGAACGCGACGCCCAGGGCAACTGGAAAGTGAATCAGCTGCGCCTGAACGACATCCGCCTGCAGACCGCCAGCAGCCTGAAGGATTTCCTGCACAGGTTACAGGTGGTGCCCTCTCTTGCCATTACCCGGCTGGACCTGACCGATGCCCGCCTGCAGGGGCCGGACTGGGCGGTGACGGATCTTGATCTGACGCTGAGAAACGTGAACTGGCAGAACGACGACTGGCAGAGTAACGATGGTTCGCTGGCGCTGAATGCCAGCAACTTTATCAACGGCGGCTTTGAGCTGAACGATCCCATTATCAACCTGGATTTCTCTCCGCAGGGTGTGGCGCTGACCCAGTTCAGTTCGCGCTGGGCGAACGGGGTGATCCGGGCTGACGGTGAGTGGTCACGCAGCGATAAGCGTCTGACGCTGAAAAATCTGGCGGTGGCCGGACTGGAATATACCCTGCCGCAGGACTGGCGCGACCGCTGGCAGGCCACGCTGCCCGCCTGGCTGGAGAGTGTCGAGGTGACGCGCTTCACCTCGAACCGTAACCTGGTCATCGATATTAATCCCGCGTTTCCCTTCCAGCTGACCTCTCTGGATGGCACCGGCGAAAACCTGCGGCTGGCGCAGCAGCATCAGTGGGGGATCTGGTCAGGTAAACTCAGCCTGAATGCGGCCGAGTCGACCTTTAACCGCACCGACCTGCGCCATCCGTCGATTGCGCTGAGTGCCGATGCGCAGCAGATTCAGGTGACCGAGTTGAGTGCGTTCAGTAACAAAGGCCTGCTGGAAGGCACCGCTACCCTGGGCCAGCAGCCTGCCCGGCCGCTGACGCTGCAGCTGACGGGGCGTGCCGTGCCGGTCAATGTGTTACAGAACTGGGGATGGCCGGCGTTGCCGTTAACCGGTGACAGCAATATGCAGCTGCAGCTGCGCGCGGCGCTCGCCGCAGGTCAGCCGCTGCGTCCCTCGGTTAATGGCACGTTATCGGTGGTCACCGACAGTCAGCAGGTGCAGCAGACGATGCAGGCGGGCGAAGTCCGTTAATCCCATCGGGGCCGCATTGCGGCCCCGACCTTCAGTTGATTCGCGCGCCGGACCCGCCCTCCTCCAGCGGCCCGTCGGGATCGGCAGGCAGAACGATATAGACCCCTTCAAACACCGCGCCACGCTCATCATCCCCAAAGAGTTCGACTTCAAGCTGCACGCGCGCTTTACGTCCGCGCGCCAGCCGGTCGAGATCGCCGCTTAAGGAGCCGAGGTCGGCAATGGCGCCCGGTCGTCCGCTGATGGGCTGGCTGTAGCGGATGTGCGCATCCGCCAGAATGATGGTGCCGCCCAGATGGCGCTCACGCAGCAGCAGCCAGATCAGTCCCCAGCCGGTCAGCGTAGCCAGAGAGAAGAGGCTGCCAGCGAACAGGGTATGATGAGGATTCTGGTTGCCCGCTTCCGGCATGGTGGTGATAAATTTCTGCCCGGTAAACTGCAGGATACGCACCCCCATCTTCTCGCTGAGCGGGATATGATCGTACCAGGCCTGTTGCAGCTGACCGCACCAGTCGGCGCGGTGCAGGATATCGTCAAGGGTGACGACCGGTTTGATCATCAGGAAGTGGCGTACCGGCGTGGTCTGCGGTGCGGTGATCTCGCCCTGATTGATGTAGCCGAGTTTGGCGAAGAAGGCGACGGCATCCTCACGGGCGCTGCAGGTGACCCGCTTGACCCCCTCCTGGCGCGCCACCGACTCCAGCGTCATCGCCACCAGCGTCCCCAGGCCTTTGCCCTGCACCGAGGGATGGACGGCCATAAACCGGATCGCGGCCTCGTTGTCGGCATTGATGTAGAGACGACCAATGGCGACCGGGTTTCCCTGCTCATCAACCACCATCTGATGATGCGCCAGGGCATCCCACGCGTCACGTTCCGACCCCTGCGGCTGGCGCAGCGGCTTACGTAACATCTCCCAGCGGAACTGATAATAGATATCCAGCTCTTCCGCCGTCTGTGGCACACGAAGGTGATACATGTAATGTTTCTCCCGTTCGGAGCTTGCGTGGCCTGATCCCTGCCGCTCAGCTGACGATCTCACACCTGCAACCAGAACGTCACAGGCCCCTCATTCACCAGCGATACCTGCATATCCGCAGCAAAACGGCCGTTCGCCGTGGTGATGCCCTGCTGACGACAGCAGTGGCTGAAGTATTCATACAGCCGTTCCGCTTCAGCCGGCTCGGCGCCGCCTGAAAAAGAGGGGCGCATCCCTTTCTGCGTGTCGGCGGCCAGCGTGAACTGCGACACCACCAGCACGCTTCCGCCCGTCTGGCGGAGGCTCAGGTTCATTTTGCCCTGTTCGTCACTGAAGACGCGATAGCCCAGGACACGTTCTGCGAGACGTTCCGCACGCGCGTTGTCATCGCCCTTTTCCACGCCCAGCAATACCAGTAATCCGGCATCAATTTCGCCGACCACCTGCTGGTCGACGCTGACGCTGGCTCGCTGCACGCGCTGAATCAATGCAATCATGTTTCCTCGCGTTGTTCTTCTTTTTGCTGCTGTTTCAGCTGCCGGTAATCGGCTAAGGCGACGGTGATCTCCGCGCCCAGCAACACAATACACCAGGTCCAGTAGACCCAGAGAAAGAGAATCGGGATCACGGCCAGTACGCCGTAGATCAGCTGATAAGAGGGGAACATCGTAACATAGAGCGCGAAGCCCTTTTTCCCCAGCTCAAACAGTGCACCCGCCACCAGCGCGCCAATCAGCGCATCGCGCGGCGGTACGCGCTGGGTCGGAACGATACTGTAGAGCAGCCAGAAGGCGAACCACGACAGCAGCAGTGGAAAAATACGCAGCATCTGATCGACCAGGCTGGTCACGCCGGTGGCGTTAATCCAGCGCAGCGACAGCAGATAAGAGCTGATCGCCAGGCTGGCACCGGCCAGCAGCGGACCCAGCGTCAGGATCATCCAGTAGACCGCAAAGGAGTAAACCATCGGCCGCTTCTTGTTGCTGCGCCAGATGGTGTTTAGCGCGGTATCGACCGAATGCATCAGCAGTAAAGCGGTCACGATCAGGCCGATCGCCCCGACCGCCGTCATCCGGTTTACGTTGGCGACAAACTGCTCCAGATAGCGCTGCAGCGTGTTGCCTGCGGCAGGCATTAAGTTGTTAAAGACAAACTGCTTCAGCTGCACGCTGATATCGGAGAAGACCGGAAACGCGGCAAACAGGGCAAACACCACCGCAATCAGCGGCACCAGCGCCAGCAGTGAGACATAGGCCAGATTACCCGCCTGGGTCGTCATGCCGTCTTCATCAATGCGCTTCCATAACAGCCGGAGCCACAGCCAGAAGGCATGCAGCCCGGGACGACATTTACGTAACATCATGGGTCACTGTTAACCTGCAAACCAGTTGGGGACTGTCGAACTGTCAGTCACCAGTACACTTTCAATCCCCAGGGCGCGGGCCGCCTCTATATTGTCGGGATTATCATCAAAGAAGACCGCCTGATCGGCCGTCACCCCTTCCGCCGCCAGAACGTGCTGGTAAATCCGGGCTTCCGGTTTACGCATGCCCAGATCCTGCGACAGATAGAGCGTATCAGCGGCCTGCTGTACATCCGGGTACTGCGTTGGCCAGAATTCGCAATGCAGTCGGTTGGTGTTTGAGAGGATCACCACCCGATGGCCCTCCAGCCGCAGCCGGTTCATCAGCGCCAGGGTTTCCGGACGCACATCCACGAACACCGCCTGCCAGCCCGCCGCAAACTGCTCATAGCTCAGCGCAATCTCCAGTTTTTCACACAGCGCCAGTGCGAAATCTTCATCGCTGATCTCGCCGCGCTCATGCTGTTCAAATGCCTCATCCATCCGGAAATGGCTTTGCAGCGACGCCAGCGGCACACGACTCAGATCACTCCAGACACCCAGCACGCGGTTAAAGTCGATATCGATAATCACATTGCCTAAATCAAAGATATACAGCATGGTGTCTCTCCCTCGGTTCCCTGGACTATTCACTCTAGCGGCAAAAGTGCAGGCTGAACAGGCATCCGCGGAGAGAAAAGCGTAAACGCCGGAAGGCGAGCAAAACGTGCGGGAGTACAGATGAGCCGGGCGGGGTCCGGCTGAAAAAAGCGGGGCTTCAGGCAAAAAAAAAGCCCCGCATGGCGGAGCTTTTCTCAGTTAAAGACGCAATTATGCGTCTTTAGGACCACGTGAAGCACGTTTACGGTCGTTTTCTGTCAGGTGACGTTTACGGATACGTACTGACAGCGGCGTCACTTCTACCAGTTCATCATCATCGATGAACTCGATAGCCTGTTCCAGCGTCATTTTCTGCGGTGGAACCAGCGTCGTGGCTTCATCGGTACCGGAAGCACGCATGTTGGTCAGCTTCTTACCGGTCAGACAGTTAACGGTCAGGTCGTTAGAACGGCTGTGAATACCGATAATCTGGCCTTCATAGACTTCTGCACCGTGACCCAGGAACAGCTTACCGCGATCCTGCAGACCGAACAGCGCGAACGCAACGGCTTTACCCTGACCATTAGAGATCAGTACGCCGTTCTGACGCTGGCCGACTTCGCCCTGACGGATGTCATCGTAGTGGCTGAAGGTCGAATAGAGCAGACCAGTACCGGAAGTCATGGTCATGAATTCGTTACGGAAGCCAATCAGACCACGGCTTGGGATCACGTAGTCAAGACGGACGCGGCCTTTGCCATCCGGATCCATGTTTTTCAGGTCGCCTTTACGCTCGCCCATGGCCTGCATAACGGAACCCTGATGCGTCTCTTCGATATCCAGCGTAACGTTTTCGAATGGCTCCTGCTTGCGGCCTTCGAATTCGCGGAAGATAACTTTCGGACGGGATACCGCCAGTTCGAAACCTTCACGACGCATGTTTTCGATCAGAACAGAGAGGTGAAGCTCACCACGACCTGAAACGCGGAACGCGTCAGCATCTTCCGTTTCTTCAACGCGCAGTGCCACGTTGTGAACCAGTTCTTTGTTCAGACGCTCAAGGATCTGACGTGACGTCACATACTTACCTTCTTTACCGCAGAACGGTGAGGTGTTGACGTTGAAGAACATGGTTACGGTAGGCTCATCGACGCTCAGTGCCGGCAGCGCCTGCACGTTCTGTGGATCACAGATAGTGTCAGAGATGTTCAGCTCGCCCAGACCGGTGATGGCGATGATATCGCCTGCTTCGGCCAGGTCGCTGTCGATACGCTCAAGACCCAGGTGCGTCAGGACTTTGCCGACTTTACCGTTACGGGTTTTGCCTTCGCTATCGATGATAGTGACCTGCTGGTTAGGCTTCACTTTACCGCGTTTGATACGGCCGATACCGATCACGCCCAGGTAGTTGTTGTAGTCCAGCTGAGAGATTTGCATCTGCAGTGGCGCTTCAACCTCAACCTGAGGCGGAGAAACGTGGTCGACGATTGCCTGATACAGCGGGGTCATATCGTCAGCCATGTCGGTGTGCTCCAGACCCGCAATACCATTCAGCGCAGAGGCGAAAATGATAGGGAAGTCGAGCTGCTCGTCGGTCGCATCCAGGTTAACGAACAGGTCGAAGACCTGATCCACAACCCAGTCCGGACGCGCGCCAGGGCGGTCTACTTTGTTGATAACCACAATCGGCTTCAGACCATGCGCGAACGCTTTTTTGGTCACGAAGCGGGTTTGCGGCATAGGGCCATCCATCGCATCTACAACCAGCAGCACCGAGTCCACCATGGACATGACGCGCTCAACTTCACCACCGAAGTCGGCGTGTCCTGGGGTATCAACGATGTTGATACGGTAGTCATTCCACTTAATGGCGGTGTTTTTTGCGAGGATGGTAATCCCACGCTCTTTCTCCAAATCATTGGAGTCCATCACACGCTCGGTTGCTTCGGTACGGGCATCAAAAGTACCGGATTGTTGCAGCAGTTTGTCAACCAGGGTGGTCTTTCCATGGTCAACGTGCGCGATGATGGCGATGTTACGCAAATTTTCGATCACAGCTTTGCCTCAGGCATTAGAAATAGCGCGCTATTGTACACGGATTAAGCGGAAGACTGAACACGATCACACTTTTCACTGAAAGTTTATTGCATTGGCGCAAATTCGCACTGTTCCCGGTGCAGAAAATGCACTAAGTTGGTCCTGCGCACCAAAATAGTGCTCAAAGTGCACTCACCAGCACCATTTTGGTGCGCTAAAACCATCGTGGTGCAGCCGCTTTATGACAAAAAGGTGCAGCACAAGGCGATTTAAGCAACATCAAAAAAGTTGGCACAGAATTCGCTTTAGTCTGTTTAAGCGTAAACGCCAGTCAGATGTCGGTTGAAGAGCGTGCCGGAAGAGATGGAGCAGGAAGCAGTTTCCCGCCACGCCTTCCGGAAACGACGTTTCCTCGCCATGTAGATAATGAAAGACCATTTCCAGGAGAGTTGAGTATGTCCGCTGAACACGTTCTCTCGATGATGAACGAGCATGAAGTTAAGTTTGTTGACCTGCGTTTTACCGATACCAAAGGTAAAGAACAGCACGTTACGATCCCTGCTCACCAGGTTAACGCTGACTTCTTCGAAGAAGGCAAAATGTTCGATGGTTCCTCTATCGGCGGCTGGAAAGGCATCAACGAATCAGACATGGTGCTGATGCCTGACGCGACCACCGCGGTCATGGATCCTTTCTTCGAAGATTCTACGCTGATCATCCGTTGTGACATTCTTGAGCCAGGCACCATGCAGGGCTACGATCGCGATCCACGCTCCATCGCCAAGCGCGCGGAAGATTTCCTGCGCTCTTCCGGCATCGCTGATACCGTGCTGTTTGGACCCGAACCTGAATTCTTCCTGTTTGATGACATCCGTTTCGGTTCATCAACCTCCGGTTCACATGTTGCTATCGACGATATCGAAGCCGCATGGAACACCGGTAAAGAGTATGAAGGCGGTAACAAAGGTCACCGTCCAGGTCTGAAAGGCGGCTACTTCCCGGTTCCCCCGGTTGACTCATCACAGGACATCCGTTCTGCCATGTGTCTGACCATGGAGCAGATGGGCCTGGTCGTTGAAGCGCATCACCACGAAGTGGCCACCGCGGGTCAGAACGAAGTGGCTACCCGCTTCAACACCATGACCAAGAAAGCGGACGAAATTCAGATCTACAAATATGTCGTTCACAACGTCGCGCACGCGTACGGCAAAACCGCGACCTTCATGCCGAAGCCTATGTTTGGCGACAACGGTTCAGGCATGCACTGCCACATGTCCCTTTCTAAAGGTGGCCAGAACCTGTTTGCCGGCGATAAGTACGGCGGCCTGTCTGAAATGGCCCTGTTCTACATCGGCGGTATCATCAAACACGCTAAAGCAATCAACGCCCTGGCGAACCCGACCACCAACTCCTACAAGCGTCTGGTTCCGGGTTACGAAGCACCGGTCATGCTGGCTTACTCAGCCCGTAACCGTTCTGCCTCTATCCGTATTCCGGTTGTTGCCAGCCCGAAAGCCCGTCGTATCGAAGCGCGCTTCCCGGATCCAGCGGCTAACCCATACCTGGCGTTCACCGCGCTGCTGATGGCTGGCCTGGATGGCATCATCAACAAGATCCATCCTGGCGATGCGATGGATAAAAACCTGTATGACCTGCCACCGGAAGAAGAAGCTGAGATTCCAAAAGTTGCAGGCTCTCTGGAAGAAGCCCTGAATGCACTGAACGAAGACCGCGAGTTCCTGACCCGTGGCGGTGTGTTCACTGACGAATCAATCGACGCTTACATCGAACTGCGTAAAACAGAGATGGACCGCGTTCGCATGACGCCACACCCGGTTGAGTTCGAGCTTTACTACAGCGTTTAACTGGTCAGACGTTTTTGTTGCCGTGGAAACTTTTAGCCCATCTTCGGATGGGCTTTTTTCTCCGCGAATTCACCGTTCATTCGCGCCCTTTCCGGCTTAAAGAGTAAAATGCACCTATTTAGTGCAGAGGAACGTGGTATGGCAACTGGCTCTCTGCCCGATGCAGGGCAGATTCTCAACGCATTGATCAACAGTATTCTGCTGGTGGATAACGACCTGGTTATTCATTACGCCAACCCGGCAGCGCAGCAGTTACTGGCGCAAAGCTCACGCAAACTGTTCGGCACGCCGTTACCGGAACTTACCGGCTACTTCTCGCTGAATATCGAAGTGATGCGCGAGAGTCTTGAGGCTGGCCAAGGGTTTACGGACAGTGAAGTGACGCTGGTGGTTGATGGTCGGGCGCACATTATGTCGCTGACCGCCCAGCGGTTGCCTGACGGCTTAATTCTGATGGAAATGGCGCCGATGGATAATCAGCGTCGTCTCAGTCAGGAGCAGTTACAGCACGCCCAGCAGGTGGCCGCCCGCGATCTGGTTCGCGGCCTGGCCCATGAGATTAAAAATCCGCTGGGTGGATTGCGCGGCGCGGCACAGCTCTTATCCCGTGCCCTGCCCGATCCCTCGCTGAACGAATATACCAAAGTGATTATTGAGCAGGCGGACCGGCTGCGAAATCTGGTTGATCGCCTGTTAGGGCCGCAGCAGCCGGGCATGCACATCACCCAGAGCATTCATCAGGTGGCCGAACGGGTGGTTAATCTGGTGTCGATGGAGCTGCCGGAGAATGTCTCGCTGGTGCGGGATTACGATCCCAGCCTGCCCGAACTGCCGCACGACCCCGACCAGATTGAGCAGGTGCTGCTTAACGTGGTTCGCAACGCCCTGCAGGCGCTGGGTGATGAGGGTGGCACGATTATTATCCGCACCCGCACGGCTTTCCAGCTGACGCTGCACGGCACCCGTTATCGCCTGGTAGCACGTATTGATATTGAAGATGATGGCCCCGGCATTCCGGCCCAGCTGCAGGATACGCTGTTTTATCCGATGGTCAGCGGACGTGAAGGCGGAACCGGTTTAGGCCTCTCTATTGCCCGTAGCCTGATTGATCAGCATTCAGGAAAAATAGAATTTAACAGTTGGCCAGGACACACCGAGTTTTCGGTTTACCTGCCTATTCGCCAGTGAGGTTTCTATGCAACGAGGGATAGTCTGGATCGTCGATGACGATAGCTCCATCCGCTGGGTGCTTGAACGCGCGCTCACTGGAGCCGGTTTGAGCTGTGCGACTTTTGACAGCGCAGGCGAGGTGCTGGATGCCCTCTCGACCAAAACCCCGGACGTTTTACTGTCAGATATTCGCATGCCGGGTATGGATGGCCTGGCGCTGCTGAAACAGATTAAACAGCGTCATCCGATGCTTCCGGTCATCATTATGACGGCACATTCGGATCTGGATGCCGCCGTCAGCGCCTATCAGCAGGGGGCGTTTGATTATCTGCCTAAGCCTTTTGATATCGACGAAGCCGTGGCGCTGGTAGAGCGTGCGATTAGCCACTATCAGGAGCAGCAGCAGCCGCGTAATCAGCCGGTCAGCGGACCCACGACCGATATTATCGGTGAAGCCCCGGCGATGCAGGATGTCTTCCGCATTATCGGACGGTTGTCGCGCTCGTCGATCAGCGTTCTGATTAACGGTGAGTCGGGAACCGGTAAAGAGCTGGTGGCGCATGCGCTGCATCGCCACAGCCCGCGCGCCAAAGCCCCCTTTATCGCGCTGAACATGGCCGCGATCCCGAAAGATTTGATCGAGTCTGAGCTGTTTGGTCACGAAAAAGGGGCCTTTACCGGCGCGAACCAGATCCGTCAGGGCCGTTTTGAACAGGCCGATGGCGGCACGCTGTTCCTGGATGAAATCGGTGATATGCCGCTGGATGTCCAGACCCGCCTGCTGCGCGTGCTGGCCGATGGCCAGTTCTATCGCGTCGGAGGCTATGCGCCGGTAAAAGTGGACGTCCGTATTATCGCCGCGACTCACCAGAACCTGGAGCTGCGCGTGCAGGAAGGCAAGTTCCGCGAAGACCTGTTCCATCGTCTTAACGTGATTCGCGTGCATCTGCCTCCTCTGCGTGAGCGTCGTGAGGATATTCCGCGTCTGGCGCGCTATTTCCTGCAGGTCGCCGCCCGTGAGCTGGGTGTGGAAGCGAAGATTCTGCATCCGGAAACGGAAACCGCCCTGACCCGGCTGCACTGGTCGGGTAACGTGCGCCAGCTGGAGAACACCTGTCGCTGGCTGACGGTGATGGCAGCCGGTCAGGAAGTGCTGATTCAGGATCTGCCCGGCGAGCTGTTCGAGTCGAGCACGCCGGAGAATCCGGTGCAGTCACTGCCGGACAGCTGGGCCACGCTGCTGGCGCAGTGGGCCGACCGCGCCCTGCGTTCCGGTCATCAGAATCTGCTTTCGGAAGCGCAGCCAGAGATGGAGCGTACGCTGCTGACCACCGCCCTGCGCCATACGCAGGGTCACAAGCAGGAAGCCGCCCGTTTACTGGGTTGGGGACGCAACACGCTGACGCGCAAGCTGAAAGAGCTTGGCATGGAGTAAGCGGTTCAGAACGGGCTGGCAGGATTGCCAGCCCGTTTTTTCAGATCACGCGGGAGAACTGCTGCTGACGCGCTTTCTGACGCAGATAGCGATCAAAGCACATGCAGATATTACGAATCAGTAACCGGCCAATTTCCGTCACCTTCAGCCCTGTTGCATCCGATTCCACCAGCCCGTCCGCAATCAGCGGTTTCAGCAGCGCCAGATCCTCAGCGAAATAATCTCTGAAGTCGATCCCCCACTGCGCTTCTGTGGCCGCAAAGTCCAGTGAGAAGTGGCAAATCAGCGTTTTAATCACATCCCGCCGCAGGCAATCATCCTCGCTTAAGGTAAGACCGCGCCACAGGCTATTTCCCTGCCGTTCCACACTGTCGTACCAGGTATTGAGGTCTTTCTGGTTCTGCGCATAGCTGTCGCCCAGCATACTGATGGCGGAGACGCCCAGCCCGAGCAGGTCACTGTCGCCCTGGGTGGTGTAGCCCTGAAAATTGCGGTGCAGCTGCCCGTTGCGCTGCGCGATGGCCAGTTCATCCTGCGGCTTCGCAAAGTGATCCATGCCGATAAACTGGTAGCCCTGCTGCGTCAGGGTCGCGATGGTCTGCTGCAGAATATCCAGTTTCTGCTGAGCGGAGGGCAGTTCATCCTCTTTGATTTTGCGCTGCGCCGCGAACATTGCCGGCAGATGCGCATAGTTAAACACGCTCAGGCGATCCGGGTTCAGCGCCAGCACCCGCTCCAGCGTCCAGGCAAAGCTGGCAGGCGTCTGCAGGGGCAGACCATAGATCAGGTCAATGCTGGTCGAGCGGAAGCCCTGTTCGCGAGCCCGCGCCATCAGGCCGAAAATCACCGCTTCATCCTGTACCCGGTTGACGCGCTCCTGCACCGATTTATTGAAATCCTGTACGCCCATGCTCAGACGATTGAATCCCAGCGATCGCAGGTTATCGATCATATCCAGCTCAATTTCGCGGGGATCGACTTCGATCGACATCTCAGCGTCGTCGGCCACCCTGAAGTGCTGTTTCAGCAACGCCACCAGCCGCGAAACCTGCGCCTGGTCGAGAAAGGTGGGCGTGCCTCCGCCCCAGTGAAGCTGCGTAACCTGACGCTGACGGAACAGCGGCGCGCGCTGAATGATCTCCTGCTCCAGTACATCCAGATAGCGGTCCGCCTTATGGCGCTGACGCGTCACAAGCTTGTTGCAGCCGCAGAAATAGCAGAGACGGTGGCAGAAAGGGATATGAACGTAGAGCGACAGCGGGCGATCCGGATAGCGTGCCACGGCGCGCCGGAAATCGGCTTCGGCGAACTGTTCGCTGAACTCCAGCGCGGTGGGATAAGAGGTGTAGCGCGGACCGGCGTAATTGTACTTTTCAATTAGCGCCCGATCCCGGTCAGTCTGCAGCGATGGCATGCTCACTCCTTCCGGTGACGTCGTCTGAGAGAAGGTCGCGAAGAAGAAGGGATGAAAGGTGAGCGGGATGAGACCCGACGTAAACGTTGCTTCAGACGCGACAGGCGTCGTAGTTTAAACAATAACCACAGCAGATAACACGTCGCCAGCAGCGCGAAAATTGATCCAGGCCAAAACATTGTCGTTTACCTGAAAAGTGCGGCATGCGGAAACCGCATGCCGATCAAAATGACTTAACTGCCCTTCAGCAGGCGATACATATCTTCTTCGGCCTTGTCATCTTCGTCATCGTCCATCACGATGCCCAGCTGCTCCATCAGTTCATCGATGCGATCCAGCGAGGCATCCAGCCAGCCCTGATCTTCAGCGGACAGCGTTTCGCCATTTTCCAGCCGGTCCAGCAGCGCATCCAGACGCTCATCATTTTCCAGCTTCGCCAGCTCTTCCTCAGGCGTCAGGCGTACTTTTTTCGCGGCTGGTTTTTCCACGCTTTTCTTTGGCTTAACGGCTGCGGTCTTTCCGTCTGCAATCAGAGCTACCGGTTTTTTACTGCCGATACGCGGATCTTTCGCGCTGTCCGCCTGACGTCCACTGCTGCTGGCAGGCGCAGCCGGATTCGCACGGCTGCCGGATGCATGCCCGCGATGCTTTTTATCACGTTTGCGATCGCGCGCTTCGGTGTTGATTTCGTCACGCGATTTGCGTTTGGCTTTGACGGCAGGTTTGCCGTGCGCCGCTCGTGCAGGTTGCTTCATAGTGTTCGGTCCCGGCTTTTTTTATTCAGTATAGAATTGCGGCGAAATCTAGCAGAAACCAGACAAAGAAAAAAGGCGACAGCTCAAGCTGTCGCCTTATTTCATACCTTCAGAAGAAGGAATCATGTTTTAAATCCTTTTTGGCTCGTAACATCCCGGTCAATCCCGCGCCTGCTCAACTCCTGAGCTGTTCCTTATCCCTGTCTGGTCAACTCCTCTGACCGCTTCCATTCCCCTCGCTCATTGCCATCCTGACATCCCTGAGCGCATCTTCCTGATGTGTGCTGCCGTGCACTGCACACTAATGTAGACCAACTGGTAAAACCCTCAAGTCGGCATCGAAAATAGTTCGTTCAAAAAAGAAACAAAAACAGATAACCCTATGAATAGGCTATTTTTTTATTTTTAGTAATTAAAGTAAAAAGCGAAATAACCCGCAGCGGCAATAGCAAATATCTTACACCGCTTGTTAAAGAGATGTGATTGAGCACTTTCGCGCCATAACGCGTATAATCGCCGGCATTGCCTTAATGCGTTTTTTGGAGTGTCACCTTGTCTGAACTGAATTATCACGTTACCCACTTTGTCATGAGCGCGCCGGATATCCGCCATCTGCCTGCCGATACCGGAATTGAAGTGGCGTTTGCTGGCCGCTCGAACGCGGGAAAATCGAGTGCGCTGAATACGTTAACCAATCAGAAAGGTCTGGCGCGTACCAGTAAAACGCCGGGACGTACGCAGCTGATTAACCTGTTTGAAGTCAAAGAGGGCAAGCGCCTGGTCGACCTGCCTGGCTACGGCTATGCCGAAGTCCCGGAAGAGATGAAGCTGAAGTGGCAACGTGCGCTAGGCGAATACCTGCAAAAACGTCAGGCACTGAAAGGGCTGGTCGTGCTGATGGATATCCGCCATCCCCTTAAGGATCTCGATCGGCAGATGATTCAGTGGTCAGTGGAAAGCGGCATCCCGGTGCTGTTGCTGCTCACCAAAGCCGATAAGCTTGCCTCGGGCGCCCGTAAGGCTCAGCTGAATGTGGTGCGTGAAGCGGCACTCGGTTTTGCCGGCGATGTGCAGGTCGAGCTGTTCTCATCGCTGAAGAAAATTGGCGTGGATAAGGTGCGTCAGAAGCTGGACAGCTGGTTCAGCACGCTTGAACCGGCTTATGAGGATCAGGACGCCGAAGCGTAAGAGGCAGCCCCGCGCCGCTGAATCGACGGTGCCAAAAGCCCAATAAAAAACGCCCCAGTCACAGAATGACTGGGGCGGCTAAATTCAGCCAAATCCGATTACGTGAAGTAAAAGGTCTGAAAGATAGAACATCTTACCTCTGTACCCTACGCGACGAACTTTACCTGATTTTCTGTGCGTGACAAAGGCTTTTTTGTTGCTTACTTACATCAAAAAGGACTTTTTTTACCATGTCCGTCACATAATTAGCGTTGAGATGTAGTTAAATGACGAAAAAAATGTTTAGCCGATAAGCAGTTAGAAAACCGCTCTCCTGCCGCCCCTTCGCCCGCTCAGCTAAACCGGTTAACCCAACGATTTTCTTATACCTGAATCCGGGTCGATTCCTCTCCTCTGAACCGACCCGCATCAGGCAATCAGTGGGCTTCGTCCCAGTTATCCCCCACACCGACTTCCACCAGCAGCGGTACGTCGAGCTTCACGCTGCCTTCCATCAGGGCCTGGATTTTCTGGCTGGCCTCTTCAACCGCTTCCGCTTTGACCTCGAAGACCAGTTCATCGTGGACCTGCATGATCATTCTGACGGCATCGTCGTTTTGCTGCTCCAGCCACGCATCGACGGCAATCATCGCCCGTTTGATGATATCCGCTGCCGTTCCCTGCATCGGCGCATTGATCGCGGCACGTTCCGCGGCTTTACGGCGAATGGCGTTGCCCGATTTAATATCAGGCAGCCACAGCCGACGGCCTTCCAGCGTTTCGACATAGCCTTTATTCGCCGCCAGCTGACGGGTGTTCTCCATATAGCGCAGTACGCCAGGATAACGTTCGAAGTAGAGGTCCATATACTTCTTCGCTTCGCCCGCCCCGATGTTCAGCTGACGTGACAGACCAAAGGCGCTCATCCCATAGATCAGACCAAAGTTGATCGCCTTGGCACTGCGACGCTGTTCACCGCTGACCTTCTCCAGCGGCACCCCGAACACTTCCGATGCCGTGGCGCGGTGAATATCTTCGCCCTGAGCAAACGCGTCCAGTAACCCTTTATCCTGAGAGAGGTGCGCCATGATACGCAGTTCGATCTGCGAATAGTCCGCCGCTACGATGCGATAACCTTTCGCGGCCACAAAGGCCTGGCGGATCCGCCGTCCTTCATCATTACGAACCGGGATGTTCTGCAGGTTTGGATCGGCTGAAGAGAGACGTCCGGTCGCGGTCACCGCCTGATGATAAGAGGTGTGCACGCGCCCGCTGATCGGGTTGATCATCTGCGGTAGCTTATCGGTATATGTCGATTTCAGCTTGGATAAGCCGCGATGCTCCAGGATCACTTTAGGCAGCGGATAATCAAGTGCCAGCTCAGCCAGCACCTCTTCACTGGTGGAAGGCGCACCGCCGGGGGTTTTCTTCGTCGGTTTGATGCCCTGTTTTTCAAACAGGATCACCTGAAGCTGTTTGGTGGAGGAGAGATTAAAGGGTTCTCCCGCCAGCTCATGTGCTTTTAGCTCCAGTTCCGCCAGGCGCGCCGTCAGCTCTTTCGAGTGTTGCGCCAGAATGCCCTGGTCGATCAATACGCCGTTGCGCTCTATCCGGGAGATCACGGTCAGTAGCGGCATCTCGATCTGCTCGAAAACGTGCTTCGGCCCCGCTTCTTTCTCCAGTTCTGGCCACATCTTGAGATGCAGCTGCAGGGTGACATCGGCATCTTCGGCCGCATAGTGCGAAGCCTGTTCCAGTGCAATCTGGTTGAAGGTCAGCTGATTTTTACCTTTGCCGGCAATCTCCTGGAAGGTGATCGTTTTATGGTGAAGCCAGCGCGCGGCCAGGCTGTCCATATCATGCTTACCCACCACGCTGTTGAGAATGTAGGACTCAAGCATGGTGTCGAATCTGATGCCCGCCAGTTCGATATCGTAGTTCTTCAGCACGCCGCGGTCATACTTCAGGTTCTGACCCACTTTCCACGCGCTGTCATCCTCCAGCAGAGGTTTGAGCTGCGCCAGCACCGTCGCGCGATCCAGTTGATCAGGTGCATCAAGATAGTCATGAGCAACCGGCAGATAGGCGGCTTCTCCGGGCGCGACGGCGAAACTGATGCCAACGATGCTGGCGCTCAGGGTGTCCAGCGCATCGGTTTCCAGATCGAAGGCAAAGACGTCGCTGTTTTTCAGCTTCTCAAGCCAGGTCTCAAACAGCGCCTGGTCCAGAATAGTGACATACCCTTCTGATGACAGGACGCTGCTGGTTTCGACCGCAGGGGCTGGCTCATCGGCCAGGGCTTTCTGCGCCTGGGTGTTGCTTTTTTTGCCCTGCAGCCATTTGCCCTCCTGCAGATCGCTCAGCCAGCGTTTGAACTCATAACGGCTGAACAGGGCCTGCAGTGCCTCCACATCCGGTTCCGTGACCGTGAGTGCTTCACAGGGCTGCTCCAGCTCAACATCGGTCTTGATGGTCGCCAGCTGGTAGGAGAGAAAGGCCACATCGCGGTTCTGTTCGAGTTTCGTCGCCATGGTTTTCGCACCACGGAACGAGAGATCGGCAATCTTATCCAGATTGTCATAGATCGTCTTCATGCTGCCCAGACCCTGCAGCAGTGCCTGCGCGGTTTTCTCACCCACGCCCGGTACGCCGGGAATGTTGTCTGAACTGTCGCCCATCATGGCGAGGAAATCGATGATCAGCGCGGGAGGCACACCATATTTGTTCTCGACCTCTTCCGGCCCGAGGATAGTGTTTGTCATGGTGTTGATCAGCGTAATGCCTGGCGTGACCAGCTGGGCCATATCTTTGTCGCCCGTACTGATCAGCACGGAGTGCCCTTTTTTCTCGGCTTCCAGCGCCAGCGTACCGATCACATCGTCGGCCTCAACGCCGCTTACCGCCAGCAGCGGCAGCCCCATCGCCCGAACCATCTCATGCAGCGGCTCGATCTGCGCACGCAGATCGTCAGGCATCGGGGGACGGTGAGATTTGTAATGCTCAAACAGCTCGTCCCGGAAGGTTTTGCCTTTGGCATCGAACACCACAGCAACGTGACTCGGATTATATTGCGCCAGCAGGCTTTTCAGCATGTTGAGCACGCCGTACATGGCGCCAGTGGGTTCACCTGCACTATTGGTCAGCGGCGGAAACGCGTGATACGCGCGATAAAGATAGGATGAGCCATCAACCAGAATCAGGGGATTTTCTGCAATTTGCGCCATAAGTCTGTGTCGTCTTCGTTGCGATGAGTTGGGTTATAAGGATGCCACAACCTGGCAGAAATGGTGAACTAAGGCGTACTGCAGCAGGTTTTTTTCACGCTTACGGAAGCAGGATCGCAACGATCGTTCTGTGGATAACTTTGTGCGTAAAAATCATATCGGGCTTTTTTTCAGGGAAAAGAACGATCTTACATCAAATAAAAAACATTAATTTCAGTAGCTTATTTAATTTCCGTGACCCGATCGCTATTTTTAATAGCGCGATCCCTTGTGTGGATATTAAATTTATGCCCTGGAGATGGACAAAAAGCAGCCGGGCATTCAGAGCCCGAAAAAAAACGCCAGCAGCGCTGGCGTTGAATCGAAGTGTGAAGCCGGTTACTTCTGGCTTGCGAGGAATTTAACCACGTTCGCATAGTCTGCGACGAAATTATCCATAGAGCTGGTATCCAGACCGCCGTTGTTCACCATGTATTTACCATTGACGAACATGGCAGGCACACCGCGAAGGTCCACATCCGCAGCGGCTTTCTGCTGCTGTGCAACCAGCGCTTTAACGGCGAAGCTGTTCCAGGCCGCATCATAATCCGCCGCAGAGATACCGGCCGCCTGAACAAAGGTCGCTTTCAGGCTGGCAGGATCGGTAATGGTCTGCGTTTTCTGGATGCCATCGAAAATAGGCGCGGTCACTTTATCTTCCACACCCAGCGCCATCGCAACAGCCCAGGCCTGCGTTACGACCGGCCCCAGATCGCCGCCGAGGAAATCGACATGGTATTTCACCAGCTTAACGTCAGCAGGCAGATTCTTTTTCACCGCGTCATTGACGTGATAAATGCGTTCAAACTGATAGCAGTGCGGGCAGAAGAAGGAGAAGAACTCCATCACCTGAGGTTCGCCAGCCACCGGTTTCTGCAGACTCACATATTGTTTACCTTCGGTGAACTGGGCAGCAGACGCGCTGAATGCCAGCACTAACCCCATCACTGCAAACCAAATCTTCTTCATCGTGAAAAAATCTCCTGACTACGTCATTAATATTGCGGTGTCAGCTGCAGAGGAGGTTCCTGCAACAGCTTCTCCTGCTCGGTAAAGAGTGAAATCTGCCTGCGCCAGAAATCATCATCTGTCATCCAGGGAAACGCGCGCGGAAAAGCGGGATCCTCCCAGCGTCGGACAACCCAGGCCAGATAATAAACCATGCGCATGGCGCGTAAAGGCTCAATCAGTGACAATTCATTAATATCAAAGTCACTGAATTCGCTGTAAGCCTCCAGCAGGATATCCCACTGAATACGCTGTTCCTGTCGATCGCCGTTGACCAGCATCCAGAGATCCTGCACGGCCGGACCGTTACGGGCATCATCCAGATCCACGAACAGCGGCCCGTCACGCCACAGGATATTCCCCGGATGGCAGTCACCATGTAATCGTAGCGGCTGCCACGCAGTGTGCCACTGCTGCTGCAGCGTGTTTCCCAGCTTATCGACAGCCTGTAGCAGTGCGTCTTTAAGCGATCCCGGCACCAGCAGAGCGTGCTCCAGCACCCGCCGGGGTTCATGCAGATATTCCTCCAGCCCTATAGCAGGCCGATGGGGGAACTGGGCTTTACGCCCGGTCTGATGAATGCGTCCCAGAAAGCGGCCAACCCACTCCATCTGGTCTTCGTTATCGGTTTCATACTGTCGTCCGCCAAGGCTGGGGAAGACGGCAAAAAAGAAGCCTGCGTGGCTGTGCAATGTCTCGCCGTGCAACCGCAGCGGCGCGGCAACCGGCACGTCGTCAGCCAGCAGGTCATGCGCAAACTGATGCTCTTCCGCTATCTGTTCCGCCCGCCAGCGCTGCGGACGGTAGAACTTCGCGACGTAGCGGCGTTTTTCATCGTCGCTGAACTGGTAAACCCTGTTTTCATAACTGTTCAGGGCTGTCAGGCCTGATTCGACGCGGATCCCTGTCTCCCACAGCGCATCCAGCAACACATCGGGATTCAGGGTCTGGAAGTTAAAAGCAGCGTCGCTCATGATGTTACCTGTAGTTGCCCTTGCATTTAGCTGCCAAGGATAACATTACTCGTCCGGTTTAATGACCCCCCGTGCGCGCAGCAGGGCTGTTTTGAAATCCACTTCATAATCTTTTTTCAGGCCCGGGATGGCATCATCGCGGGCAGAGTCACGCATTTTGAGATGGTAAATTAATACATCGTCCGTTAATTCACTTAACGGGCCACGGAAACCAGATTCCTGTGCCAGTTTCTGCAAAAATGTGACCAGATTGAGGTCGGGCTCTTTTTGCCAGGCAGGTTGCAGCAGCTCAAGCAGCTCGTTTAAACGATGACATTTCATTTCGTTTTCTCCTTTCACAACGACGTATCAGCGAGGGCAGACGCATGACAACAGTAACCGGCATCATTCTGGCCGGAGGTCAGGGCCGCCGTATGGGTGGTCAGGACAAGGGATTAGTGCCGCTCAATGGCAGGCCGCTTTATCAGCATGTTCTTGAACGGTTCAGGCCACAGGTCAATATTGTCATGATTAACGCGAACCGTAATATTGATCGCTATCAGTTAAGCGGGTGTCGGGTGATTCAGGATCTGGTCGGGGATTACCCTGGCCCACTGGCCGGGATCTATAGTGCGTTGCGCGCGATTGACGATGAGTGGGCGGCGTTCTGTGCCTGCGATACGCCGGCCATTCCGCTTAACTTTGTTGAAAGGCTGGCCGGACAACGCGGAACGGCGCCGGCGGTCTGGGTCCGCTCCGCATCACGCGATCACCCTACGCTGGCGCTGGTCCACCGAAAACTGGCGGCACCGCTTCAGGACTATCTGGCGGCAGGTGAACGGCGTCTGATGCACTTCCTGCGTGACCATGGCGGTCATGCTGTTGAGCTGGACGATGATGAGTCGGCGTTCCGCAATATCAACACGCCAGACGATCTGAATAATCGCTCCTGAGCGAACTGAGTCAGGAATGTTTTAAATAATGTTATAACAGGGGATCTCAGAAAAAATGTCTCCTGGTTATTAACAGCGAGTGAAGCCTTTATACCATGGTTCAACATTGAGCCTGCTGCGGTGATTAAATAACAGCATTTCATCTGAGATTAATTTCCCTGAAGATGGGCAATGACGTGATAAATATCAAATTGACGAGCCAGGATGGGCAGCAACAGAAATCATTGCTGCCCGCTCTTTTCAGAAAGGGGTCAACCAGCCGTAACGATATTATTCCACACGGCATAAGCGCGGGTTAGTGAGACTGCCGTACCGTCCGCAGCACCGATGACCAGGCCAAACACAGCGCCCCAGATCGCCCCCAGAAGCCCGCCAATCAGGCCTTGTACCGGCGCCAGAATTCCGCTGGTTACACCATTGGTATTAGAAGAGATGTTATAACCCGCCCATGCAACGCCCATGCCGCCAGCAACCATTCCGATGATTGCACCACTGATGGTGTCGAAAAATCCGTTAGCGGCCGCACCTGATACGAATTCCGTTTCAGCGATAGTAAGTTCTTTCATTTCATCTTCCTTAAAATGGGTTAATGCTCAATTGAACTTCATCGAAGACATTTAATTAAATGCCTGAATCAGTTTCAGCCTGTAAGCAATAACTGTAAATAGAATAAAATCTATTCACCCCGGAATTATTGGACTGATCTTTTATCATTTCATTATTAATGATTTGATAAATTATTAATTTATAAAATATGAGAAATTTTTACCGCGGTGCTTATTCTGTAATTTTACCCGCTGACTATTATAAGAGCGGATATGAAGGTGACCTTTGATAATTCAGAGGGCAAAAATGGGAAGGTTGAGGGGATGCAGTCTGAAGATAATATTTCAGCTAAATTGAGTAAAATAAAGACGTAAAAAAGCCCCGCACTTCCGTGCGGGGCTTCTTCACTTATACAATGCCTGGCAGTTCCCTACTCTCGCATGGGGAGGCCCCACACTACCATCGGCGCTACGGCGTTTCACTTCTGAGTTCGGCATGGGGTCAGGTGGGACCACCGCGCTAAAGCCGCCAGGCAGATTCTGTCTTCCGCGCCGCCCTGGGGCCGCGCAGACTTATCCGGTTCAGGCTGAAAATCGTCTCTCAAAAAACGCCTCTGGCGTTGTAAGGTTAAGCCTCACGGGTCATTAGTACCGGTTAGCTCAACGCATCGCTGCGCTTACACACCCGGCCTATCAACGTCGTCGTCTTCAACGTCCCTTCAGGACTCTCAAGGAGTCAGGGAGAACTCATCTCGGGGCAAGTTTCGTGCTTAGATGCTTTCAGCACTTATCTTTTCCGCACTTAGCTACCGGGCAGTGCCATTGGCATGACAACCCGAACACCAGTGGTGCGTTCACTCCGGTCCTCTCGTACTAGGAGCAACCCCCCTCAATTCTCCAGCGCCCACGGCAGATAGGGACCGAACTGTCTCACGACGTTCTAAACCCAGCTCGCGTACCACTTTAAACGGCGAACAGCCGTACCCTTGGGACCTACTTCAGCCCCAGGATGTGATGAGCCGACATCGAGGTGCCAAACACCGCCGTCGATATGAACTCTTGGGCGGTATCAGCCTGTTATCCCCGGAGTACCTTTTATCCGTTGAGCGATGGCCCTTCCATTCAGAACCACCGGATCACTATGACCTGCTTTCGCACCTGCTCGAGCCGTCACTCTCGCAGTCAAGCCAGCTTATGCCATTGCACTAACCTCACGATGTCCGACCGTGATTAGCTGACCTTCGTGCTCCTCCGTTACTCTTTAGGAGGAGACCGCCCCAGTCAAACTACCCACCAGACACTGTCCGCACCCCGGATTACGGGGCCACGTTAGAACATCAAACATTAAAGGGTGGTATTTCAAGGATGGCTCCACGCAGACTGGCGTCCGCGCTTCAAAGCCTCCCACCTATCCTACACATCAAGGCTCAATGTTCAGTGTCAAGCTGTAGTAAAGGTTCACGGGGTCTTTCCGTCTTGCCGCGGGTACACTGCATCTTCACAGCGAGTTCAATTTCACTGAGTCTCGGGTGGAGACAGCCTGGCCATCATTACGCCATTCGTGCAGGTCGGAACTTACCCGACAAGGAATTTCGCTACCTTAGGACCGTTATAGTTACGGCCGCCGTTTACCGGGGCTTCGATCAAGAGCTTCTCCTTACGGATAACCCCATCAATTAACCTTCCGGCACCGGGCAGGCGTCACACCGTATACGTCCACTTTCGTGTTTGCACAGTGCTGTGTTTTTAATAAACAGTTGCAGCCAGCTGGTATCTTCGACTGGCTTCAGCTCCGGGAGCAAGTCCCTTCACCTACGCGCCAGCGTGCCTTCTCCCGAAGTTACGGCACCATTTTGCCTAGTTCCTTCACCCGAGTTCTCTCAAGCGCCTTGGTATTCTCTACCTGACCACCTGTGTCGGTTTGGGGTACGATTCTGTGTTACCTGATGCTTAGAGGCTTTTCCTGGAAGCAGGGCATTTATCACTTCAGCACCGTAGTGCCTCGTCGTCACGCCTCAGCGTTAAAAGAGTCCGGATTTACCTGGACCCTCCGCCTACACGCTTAAACCGGGACAACCGTCGCCCGGCTGATATAGCCTTCTCCGTCCCCCCTTCGCAGTAACACCGAGTACAGGAATATTAACCTGTTTCCCATCGACTACGCCTTTCGGCCTCGCCTTAGGGGTCGACTCACCCTGCTCCGATTAACGTTGAACAGGAACCCTTGGTCTTCCGGCGAGCGGGCTTTTCACCCGCTTTATCGTTACTTATGTCAGCATTCGCACTTCTGATACCTCCAGCATGCCTCACAGCACACCTTCGACGGCTTACAGAACGCTCCCCTACCCAGCAACGCATACGCGCCGCTGCCGCAGCTTCGGTGCATGGTTTAGCCCCGTTACATCTTCCGCGCAGGCCGACTCGACCAGTGAGCTATTACGCTTTCTTTAAATGATGGCTGCTTCTAAGCCAACATCCTGGCTGTCTGTGCCTTCCCACATCGTTTCCCACTTAACCATGACTTTGGGACCTTAGCTGGCGGTCTGGGTTGTTTCCCTCTTCACGACGGACGTTAGCACCCGCCGTGTGTCTCCCGTGATAACATTCTCCGGTATTCGCAGTTTGCATCGGGTTGGTAAGCCGGGATGGCCCCCTAGCCGAAACAGTGCTCTACCCCCGGAGATGAGTTCACGAGGCGCTACCTAAATAGCTTTCGGGGAGAACCAGCTATCTCCCGGTTTGATTGGCCTTTCACCCCCAGCCACAGGTCATCCGCTAATTTTTCAACATTAGTCGGTTCGGTCCTCCAGTTAGTGTTACCCAACCTTCAACCTGCCCATGGCTAGATCACCGGGTTTCGGGTCTATACCCTGCAACTTAACGCCCAGTTAAGACTCGGTTTCCCTGCGGCTCCCCTATACGGTTAACCTTGCTACAGAATATAAGTCGCTGACCCATTATACAAAAGGTACGCAGTCACCCCATAAAAGAGGCTCCCACTGCTTGTACGTACACGGTTTCAGGTTCTGTTTCACTCCCCTCGCCGGGGTTCTTTTCGCCTTTCCCTCACGGTACTGGTTCACTATCGGTCAGTCAGGAGTATTTAGCCTTGGAGGATGGTCCCCCCATATTCAGACAGGATACCACGTGTCCCGCCTTACTCATCGAGCTCACAGACCGTGTGTTTTTGTGTACGGGAGTATCACCCTGTACCCTGCGACTTTCCAGACGCTTCCACTAACACACAGGCTGATTCAGGCTCTGGGCTGCTCCCCGTTCGCTCGCCGCTACTGGGGGAATCTCGGTTGATTTCTTTTCCTCGGGGTACTTAGATGTTTCAGTTCCCCCGGTTCGCCTTGCAGCACTATGTATTCATGCTGCAATGATGCACAGAGTGCACCGGGTTTCCCCATTCGGACATCGACGGCTGTAGCGGTTCATATCACCTTACCGTCGCTTTACGCAGATTAGCACGTCCTTCATCGCCTCTGACTGCCTGGGCATCCACCGTGTACGCTTAGTCGCTTAACCTCACAACCCACAGGCGTTTTCACGCTGCGGACTGCAAGCATTGAGAGACCCGACCGTATCGCTCTGCCATCCCTTATTACGGAGGGATGACGCGCTACGTCGTTTCAATTTTCAGCTTGTTCCGGATTGTTAAAGAGCAAATATCTCAAACGCGTCTCCGCCGCTTACGCAGCCGAACCGGTTTTGAGATACTGTGGAGACACCTTTCACCTGTCACCAAGCAGGTGGCGTCCCCTAGGGGATTCGAACCCCTGTTGCCGCCGTGAAAGGGCGGAGTCCTAACCGCTAGACGAAGGGGACACGATAGTGTCACGACTTCGCAGCCGTCCTGCTCATTACTTTTTATCAGACAATCTGTGTGAGCACTGCGCGGGAAGGTATCTTAAGGTAAGGAGGTGATCCAACCGCAGGTTCCCCTACGGTTACCTTGTTACGACTTCACCCCAGTCATGAATCACAAAGTGGTAAGCGCCCTCCCGAAGGTTAAGCTACCTACTTCTTTTGCAACCCACTCCCATGGTGTGACGGGCGGTGTGTACAAGGCCCGGGAACGTATTCACCGTGGCATTCTGATCCACGATTACTAGCGATTCCGACTTCACGGAGTCGAGTTGCAGACTCCGATCCGGACTACGACGCACTTTGTGAGGTCCGCTTGCTCTCGCGAGGTCGCTTCTCTTTGTATGCGCCATTGTAGCACGTGTGTAGCCCTACTCGTAAGGGCCATGATGACTTGACGTCATCCCCACCTTCCTCCGGTTTATCACCGGCAGTCTCCTTTGAGTTCCCGACCGAATCGCTGGCAACAAAGGATAAGGGTTGCGCTCGTTGCGGGACTTAACCCAACATTTCACAACACGAGCTGACGACAGCCATGCAGCACCTGTCTCAGCGTTCCCGAAGGCACCGGGGCATCTCTGCCCCGTTCGCTGGATGTCAAGAGTAGGTAAGGTTCTTCGCGTTGCATCGAATTAAACCACATGCTCCACCGCTTGTGCGGGCCCCCGTCAATTCATTTGAGTTTTAACCTTGCGGCCGTACTCCCCAGGCGGTCGACTTAACGCGTTAGCTCCGGAAGCCACTCCTCAAGGGAACAACCTCCAAGTCGACATCGTTTACGGCGTGGACTACCAGGGTATCTAATCCTGTTTGCTCCCCACGCTTTCGCACCTGAGCGTCAGTCTTCGTCCAGGGGGCCGCCTTCGCCACCGGTATTCCTCCAGATCTCTACGCATTTCACCGCTACACCTGGAATTCTACCCCCCTCTACGAGACTCAAGCCTGCCAGTTTCAAATGCAGTTCCCAGGTTAAGCCCGGGGATTTCACATCTGACTTAACAGACCGCCTGCGTGCGCTTTACGCCCAGTAATTCCGATTAACGCTTGCACCCTCCGTATTACCGCGGCTGCTGGCACGGAGTTAGCCGGTGCTTCTTCTGCGGGTAACGTCAATCGGCGCGGTTATTAACCGCACCGCCTTCCTCCCCGCTGAAAGTACTTTACAACCCGAAGGCCTTCTTCATACACGCGGCATGGCTGCATCAGGCTTGCGCCCATTGTGCAATATTCCCCACTGCTGCCTCCCGTAGGAGTCTGGACCGTGTCTCAGTTCCAGTGTGGCTGGTCATCCTCTCAGACCAGCTAGGGATCGTCGCCTAGGTGGGCCATTACCCCGCCTACTAGCTAATCCCATCTGGGTTCATCCGATAGTGAGAGGCCCGAAGGTCCCCCTCTTTGGTCTTGCGACGTTATGCGGTATTAGCCACCGTTTCCAGTGGTTATCCCCCTCTATCGGGCAGATCCCCAGACATTACTCACCCGTCCGCCACTCGTCACCCGAGAGCAAGCTCTCTGTGCTACCGTCCGACTTGCATGTGTTAGGCCTGCCGCCAGCGTTCAATCTGAGCCATGATCAAACTCTTCAATTTAAAGTTTGATTTGCTGCAACGAGTGCAGCGATGCTCATCTGTAAAACGTCATAATGAATTTCATTATGTGTTCACTCGTGAGGCTTAATATTTTTTGCGTCCGGAGACGCTGATATCAATCCTGCGAGTGCCCACACAGATTGTCTGATAAATTGTTAAAGAGCAGTGCGAACAGTGCGTTAGCGTCCTGTCGCGAGGTGGCGTATATTACGCTTTCCTCCTTCAGAGTCAACCTCTTTTTTTTCAGAAGTTTTCTCCGGCGGCGCAGTCTCCTGTGCCTCTCAGCCCGTTTCCCGTTGCCGGTGTGCCGTGTTGATGGAGGCGCATTATAGGGAGTTTCGCCGGGCTGACAAGTGTTTCTTTGAATTAATTTACTGAGTGCCTCTTTTTTAAACGAACGGCTTAAAAAGAGACGTTTAATGACTGAATAGCGCACAAATAACGCCATGAAACGTTGTAAAGAGACCTGATGTGGCCGAAGGCTGGTGCTATTATTTTGCTTCTTCTCGCAGGAAACCCCAGGAAGGATACCCAATGATTAGATCTGCGCGCAGCATGGCCGGTTTGCCATGGATAGCGGCGATGGCCTTTTTCATGCAGTCGCTCGACGCCACCATACTTAATACTGCCCTGCCCGCTATCGCCACCAGCCTCGACCGTTCTCCCCTTGCCATGCAATCTGCTGTTATCAGCTACACCCTGACCGTCGCGATGCTGATCCCGGTCAGCGGCTGGCTTGCCGATCGCTTCGGCACCCGCCGGGTGTTTATCATTGCGGTTTCTCTTTTTACCCTCGGTTCGCTGGCCTGTGCGCTGTCGCCGACGCTCCAGGTGCTGGTCATATCGCGCGTCGTGCAGGGCATAGGGGGCGCCATGATGATGCCGGTGGCGCGACTCGCGCTGTTGCGTGCCTACCCGCGCAGTGAACTGCTGCCGGTGCTCAACTTTGTGACGATGCCGGGATTAGTCGGCCCGATACTGGGCCCGCTGCTGGGCGGCGTGCTGGTGACCTATGCGACATGGCACTGGATCTTCCTGATTAATATTCCGATAGGCATTCTGGGCATTGTCTATGCCCGTAAATATATGCCGGACTTCACCACCCCTAAACGCCGCTTCGACTTTTTCGGTTTCCTGCTGTTCGGGGCCGGACTGGTAATGATCTCGATCGGGATTGAGCTGTTTGGCGAACGTGTGGTTTCTGCCTGGCTGGCAGGCGGGATATTACTCAGTGGGATTGTGCTGTTGCTTCTTTATATTGTGCATGCCCGGCGTCACCCTTCCCCGCTGATCAATCTGCCGATGTTTAAAACCCGCACCTTCTCGGTCGGCATCGGCGGCAACATTGCGTCCCGTCTTGGAACCGGCTGCGTGCCATTTTTAATGCCGCTCATGTTGCAGGTGGGTTTTGGCTACTCAGCGATTATTGCCGGCTGCATGATGGCACCTATCGCCATCGGCTCCATACTGGCGAAGTCGACGGTGACTCAGCTGCTGCGCTGGCTGGGCTATCGTCGCCTGCTGGTCGGCATCACAACGATTATTGGTATTCTGATCGCCAGCTTCTCTCTGCAGTCTCCGGCAGAAAGCATCATCGTGCTGTTACTGCCGCTGTTTATTCTTGGCATGGCCATGTCAACGCAGTTCACCGCCATGAATACCATTACGCTGGCCGATCTGGATGACGATAACGCCAGTGGCGGCAACAGCGTACTGGCCGTGACGCAGCAGCTGGCCATCAGTTTCGGTGTAGCGGTCAGTGCGGCCGTGCTCCGCTTCTATCAGGAGTTTGAAACGAGCACCATTTCCCAGTTTCACGCCACCTTCCTGACGATGGGGGTGGTGACGGTGCTGTCGGCGCTGACCTTTATGCTGCTGAAAAACGGGGATGGACGGAATCTGATCAGCGATCGCGATAAAAAGAGAAAGCGCTAAACGGAGCCGCGCATGACCAGTTCCGGCGTCAGCACCAGCGTCTGCTGGCTGGCGTCGGGATCGCTGAGCCGATGAAGCAGGGTATCAATCGCCAGTTCGCCCAGCGCATCTTTAGGCTGATGAATGGTGCTGAGTGGCGGAGTGAGATAACGGGCCAGTTCGATATCGTCGTAGCCCATGACCGCCATCTGCTGCGGAATCTGTATGCCAGCCTGATAAAGCGCATGATAGACGCCAACCGCCATAGCGTCGTTGCTGGTGAACACCGCCTGCGGCGGCGTTTCCAGCGACAGCAGCTCGACCATACCGTTGTAGCCGCCCTGAAACTCAAAGTCCCCGCTCACCACATAGCCAGGCAAAATCTCCAGGCCATGCTTTGCCATGGCATTGCGATAACCTTCCAGCCGCATACGCGCCGGCGTTTTATCCTGCGGACCAGCGATACAGGCGATGCGGGTGTAGCCGCTGTCGATAAGATGCTGGGTCGCCAGCTCGCCCCCCAGCAGTGCGTTATCCTGAATGATGTCACCCCGCCCTTCAAAGGGCGCCCAGTCCATCATGACGGCCGGAATCGCGGGATAGCGGTTCAGAATATCGGCCGACGGCAGATGACTTTCGGTGCACATGATCAGTAAGCCATCCACGCGCTTCTGCATCAGCGTTTCCAGGCTGCGGTTCATCCGCTTCTCGTCGCCCGCCGTGTTGCAGAGGATCAGGCTGTAGCCGCGCTGGTAGCAGCTCTCCTCCACGCCCCGCACCACTTCGGCATAAAACGGGTTGCTGCTGGTTGTCAGCAGCATCCCGATCGTGTGCGTCTGATTGATTTTCAGACTGCGCGCCAGGGCGGAAGGGGCGTAATTGAGATGGCGTATCGCCTGCTCAACCTTCTCCCGCACGCCGTCGCTCACAAAGCGATTGTTGTTGATGACGTGCGAGACGGTGGAGGTGGAGACGCCCGCCAGCCGGGCAACATCTTTCATGGTGCTCAAGCGCTTAGCCCTGCTGCTGCAAAAATTCATCGATCTCCGCGCGCCACGGCACGGAGGGCTGCGCACCCGGTCGGGTAACGGCGATCGCGGCGGCGGCATGGGCAAATCGCACCGCGTCGTCGATCGGTTTCTGCTCCAGCCGCGCGGTAATAAAGGCACCGTTAAAGGTATCGCCCGCCGCGATGGTGTCGATGGCCTTCACGCTGAAGCCGGCAATACGCTGACCTTCGCCCTGTTCGCTCAGCCAGACGCCGCGGCGTCCCAGGGTAATCAGGACCGTGCCGATGCCTTTGGCATGCAGCACTGCCGCTGCGCGCGCCGCATCGTCGTCGCTGCTGACCGCAATGCCGGTCAGACTCTCCGCTTCGGTTTCATTCGGAGTGATGATGTCGATCAACGCCAGCAGCTCATCTGAGAGCGGGGTGGCGGGCGCCGGATTCAGGATCACCTGGGTCTGATGCTGTCGGGCGAGCCGGGCGGCCGCGAGGACGCTCTCCAGCGGGGACTCCAGCTGCATCAACAGTGCATCGGCCCCGGCGATCACCTGCTGATGACGCGTCACATACGCGGGCGTCAGCGCCGCATTCGCACCGGAGTAGATGCCGATATTGTTCTCACCTTCACCATTGACGAAGATCATCGCCACGCCTGTCGACTCACCCTCAACGACCCCGACCGGCGTGGTATCAATGTTGTCCTGCGCCAGCTGCTGGCGGATACGTTCGCCGATGTCGTCAGCGCCCACACAGGCGATAAAGGCGATATCGGCACCCGCACGACCGGCTGCGACGGCCTGATTGGCACCTTTACCGCCAAACGCAATCTGATACCCCTGCCCGATCACCGTTTCACCGGGACGAGGGAAGTGCGCCAGATTAAGGATGTGGTCAGCGTTAATGCTGCCAAGAACGGCCAGTTTTGCGTTTTTGCTCATAGGGGAGTCCGGAATAAGTGCGCCACCGGAAGGGTGGCGCGGTGCCCTGCTTTTCTTTGAGTTATTGAGTGACCAGCTTCAGGTCGACCGGATTGATCGCCTTCACTTTTTCACCCTTCAGCACTTTATCAGCGGTATCCACGCCGATCATGCCAATTTTGTCTGGCATCTGTGCCACGGTCGCAGACAGTTTGCCACCTTCGACGGCTTTAACGCCATCAGCGGTGCCGTCAAAACCTACCACGATCACACCGGTTTTACCGGCAGTCTGCAGCGCACGCAGTGCACCCAGCGCCATTTCATCGTTCTGAGCGAAGACCGCCTGCACATCCGGATGAGCCTGCAGCAGGTTCTGCATGACGTTCAGACCCTTGGTGCGGTCGAAATCAGCAGGCTGGCTGGCAAGGATCTGGAACTTGTGGGCCTCTGCGGCCTGCTTGAAGCCTTCGCCACGTTCACGAGCGGCAGACGTTCCGGCAATGCCCTGCAGCTCAATAATTTTGGCGTTCTCGCCCACTTTCTTCGCGATGTAGTCACCCGCCATTTTACCGCCGAAACGGTTATCTGAAGCAACGTGGCTGACCACGGTGCCCTGTGCAGCCACGCGGTCCAGCGTGATTACCGGAATCTTCGCCTGGTTCGCCATCTTCACGGCATTGCCCACGGCATCAGAATCGGTTGGGTTGATCAGCAGCAGTTTGGTGCCGCGAACCGTCAGATCCTGCACGTTCGCCAGCTCTTTCGCCGGGTTGTTCTGAGAGTCCAGTACCACCAGGTTGTAGCCCAGCTTGTCCGCTTCTTTCTGAGCCCCCTCTTTCAGCGAAACAAAGAACGGGTTGTTCAGGGTTGAGACCACCAGCGCGATGGTATCTTTTGCCATCGCACCGGTGCTGAGCGTTGCGCCAAGGATCGCAGCCAGTATGGTTAACTTTTTCATCTTATTATCCTGTGTAAGGTCAGAGTTATTTACTGCTTTTATTATCCACCAGCACCGCCAGCAGGATGACTACCGCTTTAACGATCATCTGGTAGTACGAAGAGACGCCCATCAGGTTCAGGCCGTTATTCAGGAAGCCGAGGATCAGCGCGCCAATCAGGGTGCCGAAAATACGCCCTTTACCGCCCGCCAGGCTGGTTCCGCCCAGCACCACTGCCGCAATCGCATCCAGCTCATAGCCGGTGCCCGCCGTCGGCTGTGCTGAGGAGAGACGCGCCACTTCAATCGTGCCCGCCAGCGCCGCCAGCATGCCACTCAGTGAATAGACGATGATTTTGACGCGATTGACGTTGATGCCGGAAAGACGCGTTGCCGCCTCGTTTCCGCCCAGGGCATAGATGTAGCGACCCAGGCGGGTGTGCTGCAGCATGTACCAGGCGGCGATGAAGACCACCGCCATCAGCCAGACCGGCGCAGGAACGCCCAGCGGACGACCGATACCAAACCAGCCCAGTAGATCGGCATTGGCGCTGAAGCCGGTGTTAATCGGGCTGCCGTCGGTGTACACCATGGTGACACCGCGCAGCAGCAGCATCATAACCAGCGTGGCGATAAACGCCTGTACCTTGCCGCGCGCCACAATCGTGCCGGTCACACCGCCGATAGCCGCCCCCAGCGCCAGCGAGGCCGCCACCGCGACAAGGGCATTCACTTCCATACCGACCAGCGAGGCGCCCACCGCACCGGTCAGGGCCAGCAGCGAGCCGACAGAAAGGTCGATACCGGAGGTCAGGATCACCAGCGTCATTCCCACCGCCATAATGGCGTTAACCGAGGTCTGCTGCAGGATGTTGAACAGGTTCGCCACGGTAAAGAAGTTCGGGCTCTGGCTGGCCACCACGGCGATCAGCACCAGCAGCGCAATCAGCGACTTCTGTTCCAGCAGCCAGCTTTTGCTAAACCAGCGACGGCTGGCAGGTAAAGTTTGGGTCGTCATACCACTAAATCCTCGCTGTGTTGCTTGCCTACGGCGGCGGCCATCAGGCTCTCCTGAGTGGCCTCTTCCCGGGTAAATTCGCCGCTGATACGGCCTTCATGCATCACCAGTATCCGGTCGCTCATGCCCAGCACTTCCGGCATCTCCGAGGAGACCAGAATGATGCTCAGCCCTTCGGCTTTAAACTGGTTAATCAGTTGATAGATCTCTTTCTTTGCGCCGACATCCACACCGCGCGTCGGCTCATCCAGAATCAGGACGTCCGGACGGGTCATCAGGCCGCGGGCTATCGCCACTTTCTGCTGGTTTCCTCCCGACAGCAGGCCAATCGGCTGCTCCATCGAGGGGGTTTTGACGTTGAACAGCCGGATGAAGTCACCCACCGCCAGCTGCTCCGCCGCATGTTTCAGGGTGCCGCCGCCGTGACTGAAGTAGCGAAGCGCCGTCAGCGACATGTTCTCTTTTACCGACATGCCCAGCACCAGGCCATCGCGCTTACGATCTTCGGAGATGTAGACGATGCCGTTTGCCAGTCCATCCTGCGGTGAACGCGTGACCACTTCCCGGCCATTGAGCCACAGGGATCCGGTCCGACGCGGCAGCGCGCCATAGAGCACTTTCATCAGTTCGGTCCGGCCCGCGCCCATCAGCCCGGAGATGCCCAGGATTTCACCTTTGCGCAGGCTGAAGCTGACCCCCTCCACACCCGGCCCGCTGACGTTCTCCACGTTGAGCCGCACCTCGCCGGGTGCCTGGTCGATATGGGGATATTGATCTTCCAGTTTGCGGCCGACCATCATCTCGATCAGGCTCTCTTCCGTCAGCGCACTGACCGGACGTTCAGCGATAAACTGACCATCGCGGAACACCGTGACGTCATCGCAGATCTCAAAAATCTCTTTCATGCGATGCGAGATATAGACGATGCCGCAGCCCTGCGCTTTCAGTTCGTTGATCACCCGAAAAAGCGACAGCGTTTCGGTGTCGGTGAGCGCATCAGTTGGCTCATCCATGATGATCACTTTTGACTCGAAGCTCAGCACCTTGGCGATCTCGACCATTTGCTGATCGCCAATCGACAAATCGCCCACCAGCTTATGGCTGCTGAAGCGCAGGTTGAGTCGTTTCAGCAGTGCATCGGCTTCGGCATACATCCGTGACCACTGGATACGGCCAAAGGCCGTGACATATTCGCGGCCGAGAAAAATGTTCTCCGCCACGGTTAACTGCGGGATCAGGTTCAGTTCCTGATGGATAATGCCAATACCCGCTTCCTGTGAGGCTTTTGGCCCACTGAAACGGGTCTCTTTGCCCAGCCAGCGCAGCGTACCGGCATCATACTGATAGATGCCGGTCAGCACTTTCATCATGGTGGACTTGCCTGCGCCGTTCTCGCCCACCAGCGCCATGACGCGTCCGGCCCGGACATTCAGCGACGCGCCCTTCAGGGCTTTCACGCCCGGAAAAGATTTTTCAATGCCGTCGAGTTGCAGTAAAGGTTGCATAGCCGCCTCAGAAGGTCACACCGGCGCTGAGGATGACATTCGCAAACGGAGAACACTCTCCGCTGCGAATGACCGCCTGACTACGCTGCGTTTGTTGTTTGAATGTCTCATGACTGATGTAGCGGATGGTGATGGTATTTCCCTGGTGCTGTTGCAAGGCTTCGAGCACGGCGATCAGCGCGCCATGAAGTGACGGATTGTGCTGCTTAATCTCCTCGGCGATCAGGGCGCCCTCGACCTGCATCTCCAGTGCAACGGCATTCACCACCTGCATAAAATCGGGCGTACCCGGCGTAAGCGCTAAGTCAATGCGCTGCGGTCCTGCCGGGATCGGCAAGCCAGCATCGGCAATGGTCAGCGTATCCGTGTGTCCCAGGCGGGCAATCACATGAGAGAGTTCAGCGTTTAACAGGCGACCTTTTTTCATCTTTTCACTCCATAGCGAAACGTTTCGCTTTCAGGAGTGTATGAAAAGCCGTCAGCAACTCAATCGGCAGATCAGAAATCTGTGATCGCCATCGAAACGTTTCGCTTAAGCGGGGGAAAATTTGCGTTAAGGCGGAAAGGGGCCGGGAAAGCGGGGCCGCAGAGGCGGCCCGGCAGGATGAAGAAGGGCGGCTATGGCCCCCTGAAAGGAGCCTGCACCCGGTGCGTTAAGGCAGCTTCTTAACCTGCTTCACATCCAGCTCAACGCTGTTGAAATCTTTATCCAGTTCACCCGTCAGCTCAACGTTGTCCTGCGGGGAAACGGTCTGCCCGTTCCAGTGCTTGCGATCGATCTCCACCTTCATCGTCCCGGTCTGGTCACGGAACAGATAGTCTTCATGGCCGATCTGCTTTTCCAGCTTACCGCGTACGGTGATCCAGCTGTCATCCTTCATCTCTTCTGCCTGCTTCACGGTCACTACGCTGGTGTGGTCGGCTCTGAATCCACCCTGACCCTCTGCGGTCTGCGTCTGCGCGGCGGGTGCGCTGGGATCAACAAATCCGCCCTGCTGAGCAGCAAAAACCGGTGCGGAAGCCAGCATTACGACGGCCAGAATTGCAGCGTGCTTTTTCATGGTGTACCCCTTTTTTAAGTCATGGTGCCGGTGTGAATCAGCCCAGTAGACCACAGGGTTCTTAACAGCTTCTTAAGCGGTAAAAATAAGCGTTCCGGGCCGGAATCCGCTGTACAAGCCGGAAGGGGCTTCGTATAAAACGCTATCAGCAGAGGGAGACGGGATGCGTATTTTACTGATTGAGGACGATTGCCTGATTGGCGACGGCATTAAGGCGGGGCTGAGTAAGCTGGGCTTCAGTGTGGACTGGTTTACCTCGGGTGAGACGGGCTTTAACGCCGTGACGGCGGCGCCGTGGGATGCGGTGATTCTGGATCTCTCGCTGCCTGAGCGCGACGGGCTCGATATCCTGCGGCAGTGGCGACAGCAGGGCAACGATGTGCCGGTGCTGATCCTGACCGCCCGCGATGCGCTCGACCAGCGGATCGAAGGGTTGCAGCAGGGCGCCGACGACTACCTGTGCAAACCCTTTGCCCTGACCGAAGTGGCCGCTCGCTTACAGGCGCTGATCCGCCGCCGTCACGGCCAGCTGCAGCCTGAACTCCGTCACGGCAACGTGGTGCTGATCCCGGGCAGCCACAGTGTGATGTGCGATGGCGATCCGGTGGCACTGAAAAGTCGCGAACTGGCGCTGCTGGAACTCTTTATGCGCAATCCCGGCCGGGTACTGACGCGCAGCCAGCTGGAAGAGAAGCTCTATAGCTGGGATGCCGACGTCTCCAGCAACGCGGTGGAAGTGCATATCCACCATCTGCGTAAGAAGCTGGGCAGCCACTTTATCCGTACGCTGCATGGCGTCGGTTACACCCTGGGAGCCGCCGGATGCGATCAATGAGCCTGTTTCTGCGACTCGGCCTCGGCTTTGTGCTGCTGCTGGCGATCTGCTGGGGCAGCGCCAGCCTCAGCGCCTGGCATCAGACCCGTGAAACCCTGGATGAGCTCTTCGATACTCAGCAGATGCTGCTGGCCAAGCGGCTGCTGACACTGGATTTCGCCTCGCTCGACCCGGTTACGCTGCCCACCACTAAAGCGATGCTGCGCCACCATCGCGGCGATCAGGATGATGACGCCCTGGCGTTTGCGGTCTTCACGCGCGACGGCAGGCAGGTGCTGAACGATGGTGATAATGGCCGCTATCTGCCGTTTGAGGCGGAGTATCAGGGATTTCACGAGGGGCAGCTCACCAACGATGACGATCGCTGGCGGTTCGTCTGGCTGACCACACCCGACAGGCAGTTCCGCGTGGTGGTGGGCCAGGAGGTGGAGTACCGGGATGACATGGCGCAGGATCTGATGCGCGCCAGCGTTCTGCCGTGGCTGATCGCACTGCCGTTTATGCTGCTGTTGCTGATCGCGCTGGTCTGGTCTGAACTGCAGCCACTGAAGACGCTGGCACGGCAACTGGCGCAGCGTGCGCCGGATGATGACACCCCGCTGCAGGCCGACCGCGTGCCGAAAGAGGTTCAGCCGCTGATGGTCGCGCTTAACGGGCTGTTCAGCCGCATCAGCGCCATGGTGCAGCGTGAACGGCGCTTTACCTCCGATGCCGCTCATGAACTGCGCAGTCCGCTGGCGGCGCTGCAGGTGCAAAGCGAGGTGATCCAGCTGACGGCAGATGATGAAGTGATGCGCACCCATGCGCTGCAGCAGCTGGATACCGGCATCATCCGTGCGACCCGGCTGGTGGATCAGCTGCTGACGCTCTCGCGGGTGGAAGCGGAGGATGCCCGCAGCGCCTTCGAACCGGTGGCGCTGAAACGCACGGTGCAGGAGACGCTGGCTGCCCAGTTGCCGCTGGCGGATAAAACGGGTGTCACCCTGCGGCTGCATGCGGAGGCCGATCCGCAGCTTCAGGGAAATCCGCTGCTGCTGTCGCTGCTGGTGCGCAATCTGCTGGATAACGCCATTCGTTATACGCCCGCGGGCAGTGAAGTCGATGTGCGGTTAGGGGCAAACAGCCTGTCGGTGGAGGATAATGGCGAGGGGCTGAGCGACGCCGATCGGCAACGGCTCGGTGAGCGTTTCTGGCGACCGCCGGGTCAGGCGAAGAGTGGCAGCGGACTGGGATTATCGATCGTCCGCCAGATTGCGCAGCTGCATGGGATGCATGTCGCCTTCAGCCAGCGACCCGGCAGCGGACTCTGCGTCACGCTGCGCTGGTGAGCGCCCACCCCGTAAGGCGGGCGCGGCCGATCAAATCTCGACCTGGGTTCCCAGCTCGATCACCCGGTTTGGCGGGATCTCAAACTGGTCCGGCGCACGGAGCGCGTTGCGCTGCAGTGCCAGGAAGAGTTTGCCGCGCAGGCGCAGATACCACGGACGTTTGCCGATGATCAGCGACTCGTGCGACATAAAGAAGGAGGTTTCCATCATGCGGCAGTTCAGCCCTTCCAGCCCGCACCGATGGAAAATCTCCTCGACATTGGGCGTTTCGCGCCAGCCGTAGCTCGCCACCACCCGCCAGAAGGTAGGCGACAGCTGCTCAATGGTGACGCGCCGCACGTTATGAACGTAAGGGGCATCTTCTGTCCGCAGCGTCAGCAGTACGACCCGCTCATGCAGCACTTTGTTGTGCTTGAGGTTGTGCAGCATGGCAAACGGAATCACATTCAGGGCGCGCGACATATAGACCGCCGTGCCTGGCACTCGCACCGGCGGCGACTTCTCCAGTGAGGCGATCATCGCCTCCAGGGAGTTGCCATGCTCATGCATGCGGCGCAGCAGACGGAAGCGTTCGCTTTTCCACGTCGTCATGATGATAAACATCACCATGCCGAGACAGAGCGGCAGCCAGCCACCCGAGAAGATTTTCACCAGGTTCGCCGTGAACAGCGGCACGTCGATACAGAGCATCAGCACCAGGATGACGCCGACCGCCAGCTTATGCCAGTGCCAGTTTTTCACCGCCACGGTGCAGGAGAGGATCGCGGTCAGCACCATGGTGCCGGTCACGGCGATACCATAGGCCGCGGCCAGGTTGCTGGAGTGCTCGAAGCTGATGATCACAATCAGCACCGCAAAATAGAGCACCCAGTTGATGACCGGAATATAAATCTGGCCCGATTCCCGCTCAGAGGTGTGAATGATGCGCATCCCCGGCAGATACCCCAGGCGCACCGCCTGACGGGTCAGCGAGAAGACGCCGGAGATCACCGCCTGTGACGCGATAACCGTCGCCAGCGTCGCCAGAATCAGCATCGGGATCAGCGCCCAGTCCGGCGCCAGCAGAAAGAAGGGGTTCTTAATCGCTTTAGGATCGCTGAGTAACAGCGCCCCCTGACCAAAGTAGTTCAGCACCAGCGAAGGCAGCACCACCGAGAACCATGCCAGCCGGATCGGCACTTTACCGAAGTGCCCCATATCGGCATAGAGCGCTTCAACGCCGGTAATCGCCAGCACCACCGCGCCCAGGGCGAAGAAGGAGACCGATTTATAGTGCAGAAAGAACTCGACGGCATAGGCGGGATTCAGCGCGTGCAGCACCTCCGGATTCTTCATGATGCCGAGGCCGCCAAGCACGGCCAGCACCAGGAACCACACCAGCATCACCGGGGCAAAGAGTTTTCCCACCATGCCGGTGCCATGTTTCTGGATCACGAACAGCAGCGTCAGGACCGCGATCGACATCGGCACAATAAAGGGATCCAGCGACGGCGCGGCTATCTCCAGGCCTTCAATGGCTGACATCACCGAAATAGCGGGCGTGATCACCACCTCGCCATAGAAGAAGCTGCCGCCGATCAGGCCCATGATCACCAGTATCGCCGTGGCGCGCGCCCCGGTATGCCGGCCGGCCAGCGACATCAGCGTCAGAATGCCGCCCTCACCTGCGTTGTCGGCGCGCATCACATAACTGATATATTTCAGTGAGACCACCAGCACCAGCAGCCAGAAAATCAGCGACAGAAAGCCAAATACCGCTTCCCGTTCAACACCGAAGCCAAACTGTCCGGAGAGACATTCACGCAGGGTATACAGCGGACTGGTGCCGATATCCCCGTAAACAACACCAATCGCGGCCAGCGTTAATCCACGAAGTGACTGCTTATTATCCGAGCTCATAGAGTTATCTTTTGTTGGAGTCTAAGAGGCGCATCACCCCTCGCTCAGGCCATCAAAAAGCGCACAGTATGCACGTATTGCCGAAAATTCCTATACCCGCTTCGCCTCTCAGCCCGGCTCACGGGGCCATTTCAGCGGGTAAAGTCTCATTTAACGCCACTTTTAACCAGGCAAACCTTCTGAAACAAAAAAGCTGACAGCTATCAACGCTTTCACGCATGATGATCTATAGAGTAAGGCGCTTGCTTAAGCGCGGCGGCCCGACGATCGTAAGGATATTGATGTGATTATGGCTCAACCCCACCTTTTGGCAGAAAGAATTTCTCGCCTTAGCAATGCGTTAGAAAAAGGATTGTATGAGCGGCATCACGCCATTCGCCTCTGTCTGCTGGCGGCGCTGAGCGGTGAGAGCGTGTTCCTGCTGGGACCGCCCGGTATCGCCAAGAGCCTGATTGCCCGCCGCCTTAAATATGCCTTTCAGCACGCCCGCGCCTTTGAATATCTGATGACCCGCTTCTCCACGCCGGAAGAGGTGTTTGGCCCGCTCTCGATCCAGGCGCTGAAGGATGAAGGACGCTATCAGCGTCTGACTAAAGGCTACCTGCCCGACGCGGAGATCGTCTTTCTGGATGAGATCTGGAAAGCCGGTCCGGCGATCCTGAATACCCTGCTGACCGCCATTAACGAACGTCGCTTCCGCAACGGCGACAGCGAAGAGAAAATCCCGATGCGGCTGCTGGTCACCGCCTCCAACGAGCTGCCGGAAGCCGACAGCGGCCTTGAGGCCCTGTATGACCGGATGCTGATCCGCCTGTGGCTGGATAACGTGCATGAGAAGCAGAACTTCCGCAGCATGCTGACCCACCAGCAGGATGAACACACCAATCCGGTCGCGGAATCGCTGCGCATCAGCGACGAGGAGTATGCGCAGTGGCAGCGCGGCATCGGCCAGGTCTCGCTGCCCGATGCGGTGTTTGAGCTGATTTATCAGCTGCGCCAGCAGCTGGAGAGCCAGCCCGCCGCGCCCTACATCTCCGACCGTCGCTGGAAGAAGGCCATTCATCTGCTGCAGGCGAGCGCCTTTTACAGCGGGCGCAACGCCATCGCGCCTATCGACCTGATCCTGCTGAAAGATTGTCTCTGGCACGACGTCGCCTCCATGCAACTGCTGGAGCGCGAGATCGATCAGCTGATGACGCTGCACGCCTGGCAGCAGCAGCCGATGCTGCTCAGACTGCAGCAGATCAAGGCGCGACGTCTGGCGCTGCAGCAACAGGAGAGCATCGCCCAGGCGATCACCCTGGAAAAACACAGCGGCATGTTCAGCCGCAAACCCCATTACGACATGCCGGAGAACCTCACCGATGAGCAGCTGACGCTGATGCTGCAGAAGCCGCTGACGCTGCACGATATGCAGGTGACCCATCTGGTCATCGCCCGTGATGCCCTGAATCAGTGGCTGCAGAAAGGGGGCGAGGTGCGCGGCAAGCTTAACGGCATCGGCTTTGCCCAGAGTCTGGATTTGCAGGTGGATGCACAGCACTGTCTGGCGGTCCGGGATGTCAGCCTGCAGTCGTCGCGTCTGACCCTGCCTGGCGTCAGCCCCCATGAGCCGCTGCCGGATGAGATCAGCGAGGCGCTGGATGCGCTGGAGAGCGAGCTGCGCTCCCAGCGTCATCTCTTCAGCCAGCATCAGCGCTGCCTGTTTATCAGCGATGACTGGCTGGCGCGGGTGGAAACCAGCCTGCAGGATGTGGCGGAACAGCTGAAACAGGCGCGGAAATGATCTCAGTTGAGACGCTCAGCACCCTGCTCTCGGTAGGTGAGACCGAACTGATTGAAGAGCTGATTATTGCTCTGCTGGCGTCTCCCCAGCTGGCGCTGTTTTTTGAAAAATTTCCCGGCCTGAAAAAAGCGCTGCTGCGCGACGTGCCGCGCTGGCGGGCAGAGATCAATGCGGAACTCCGGGCCACCCCCGTTCCGGCCACGCTGGCGGAGGAGTTTCAGCTGTTCCAGCGCATACAGCTGCTCAGCGATCGCGAATTCTGCCACCAGCTGGACACCACCCTCAGGGCGCTCGAAAGCCTGCCGTCCCCCTTTCTTAATGAAGCTCACCGGCTGCTGCAGCACACGGAGGCCCGTCAGCTCAGCAGCGCACAGCACCAGCTTTTTTTACAGCGCTGGCGGCTGAGCCTGACCCTGCAGACCCTGACGCTGAATCAGGATCTGCTGGAGCAGCAGCGCGAACGTCTGATGGCGGAACTGCAGCAGCGCATGGCGCTGAGCGGTCAGCTGGCACCGGTTCTCGGCGATGATGATGAAGCGGCCGCCGGCCGGCTGTGGGACATGAGCAAAGCGTCCCTGCAGCCCGGCGACCCTCAGCTGATGCTGCAGTATGGCGATTTTCTGGCGCAGCAACCGGAGCTGATGACGCTGGCCCAGCAGCTGGGACGCAGCCGCGAGGCCAAATCGGTGCCGTCGCAGGAGGCGCCCATGGAGGCCTTCCACCAGCTGGTGCAGGAGCCGGACGCCGTGCCGGAGGAGGTCAGCGGCATTCATCAGAGCGACGATGTGCTGCGTCTGCTGCCGCCGGAACTCGCGGCGCTGAGCATCAGCGAACTGGAGCTGGAGTTTTACCGGCGGCTGGTTGAGAAACGGCTGCTGACCTACAGGCTGCAGGGCGACGCCTGGCATGAGAAGGTGACGATGCGTCCGGTCAGCCACCAGCAGCATGAGGAGCAGCCGCGCGGCCCTTTTATCGTCTGCGTGGATACCTCCGGGTCAATGGGGGGCTTTAACGAGCGCTGCGCCAAAGCCTTTTGTCTGGCGCTGCTGAAGGTCGCGCTGGCCGATTGTCGTCGCTGCTACATCATGCTGTTCGCGCATGAGGTGATTGGCTATGAGCTGACCGGCGATGACGGGCTGGAGCAGGCGATCCGCTTCCTGAGCCAGCGTTTTCGCGGCGGCACCGATCTGGCCGCCTGCCTCTCCTCGGTGGTGACCCGGATGGAGGGCAGCGCGTGGCAGGAAGCCGACGCGGTGATCGTCTCCGATTTTATCGCTCAGCGCCTGCCGGAAGAGGTAATCGGCGCGATTAAAAAACGCCAGCGACATAATCAGCAACGTTTTCACGCCGTGGCAATGTCGGCCCATGGAAAACCCGGCATTCTGCGCATCTTCGACCATATCTGGCGCTTCGATACCGGCATGAAAAGCCGCCTGCTGCGGCACTGGCGGCGTTAAGTCATCTGACAGAAAAGCTTCTTTGCTATAGTAAATTACCGTTTCACTTACTCAGCAATCTGGAGCTTCCTGTGACGCTTGCTCAACCCCACCGCGATTTGCCAGCCCCGACGCGGACGTTATTGCTCTCCGGCCAGAACATTGAACAAAAACGTGCCGAATTGCTGGCCTATTTTCTTCAGACCTGGGAACAGTATGAAAGCCTGTTCACCTGTCTGGCCGATTCAAAGGCCTGGTTCAACAAAGCCATTCCGCTGCGCCATCCGTTGATCTTCTACTTTGGTCATACCGCGACCTTCTACATTAATAAGCTGATGGCCGGACGCCTGATCGACGCCCGTCTGGACGATCGCATCGAAGCGATGATGGCGATCGGGGTGGATGAGATGAGCTGGGACGATCTCAACGACAGCCACTATGACTGGCCGACCATTGACGCGGTGCGCGAATACCGCGGGCGCGTGAAGGCGCTGGTCAGCGACCTGATCCAGACCATGCCTGTCACGCTGCCGATCACCTGGGAGAGCCCGGCCTGGGTGATCCTGATGGGCATCGAGCATGAACGTATTCATCTGGAAACCTCCAGCGTCCTGATACGCCAGTTACCGCTTGAGTGGGTCCGGCCGCAGGCCGCCTGGCCGGTCTGTCCGATGGCGCGCCACCAGCGTCAGGCCGTGCCTGCCAACAGCCTGCTGCCGATGCCCGGCGGCACCGTTACCCTGGGAAAAACCGACGATACCTACGGCTGGGATAACGAATATGGCCGTCAGCAGATCACGCTGCAACCGTTTCAGGCGAGCAGGATGCTGGTCAGCAACGCGGAATATTTTGCGTTTGTCGAGGCCGGCGGCTATCAGGATCGCCGCTGGTGGGATGATGAAGGCTGGGGCTGGTGTCAGTTTGCCAGCGCGGCGATGCCGACCTTCTGGGTGGGCACGCCTGCGATGCCCGATCAGCTAAAACTGCGCCTGATGTGCGAAGAGGTCGCCATGCCGTGGGACTGGCCTGCGGAGGTCAATCAGCTGGAGGCAGCCGCGTTCTGCCGCTGGAAAGCGGCGCAGACCGGCATGGCCATCCAGCTTCCCTGCGAGGCGGAGTGGGCGCAGCTGCGTGAGCAGGTGGCCGGCGATCAGCCCGACTGGGCGCAGGCACCGGGCAACATCAACCTGGCGTACTGGGCTTCCTCATCCCCGGTCGATCTCTTTGCCCAGGGAAACTTCTTCGATATCGTCGGAAACGTCTGGCAGTGGACCACCACGCCGACCAACGGCTTCGAAGGCTTTAAAGTCCATCCGCTTTACGACGACTTCTCAACCCCGACCTTTGATGGCAAACATTCGCTGATCAAAGGCGGCAGCTGGATCTCGACCGGCAACGAAGCGCTGAAATCGGCCCGCTATGCGTTCCGCCGCCACTTCTTCCAGCATGCCGGTTTCCGCTATGTGGTCTCCTCGCATCAGGAGACCATGGCGCTGAACCCCTATGAGTCGGATGCGATGGTGTCGCAGTATCTCGACTTCCAGTATGGCCCGCACTATTTCGGTGTCGATAACTACGCCGAAAGCCTGGTCAGGCTGGCGCTGGAGCACACCCACGCGCGCGGCGAGGCGCTGGATATCGGCTGTGCCACCGGACGCGCCAGCTTCGAACTGGCCCGCCATTTCGATCGGGTGACCGGCATGGACTACTCGGCTCGCTTTATCGATGTGGCGCTGCAGCTGGCCAGCGGTGAGGACTTCCGGTATCTGTTGCCGCAGGAGGGCGATCTGGTCGAGTATCGTCAGGTTCGCCTGAAAGATTTCGCCCCGGAGAGCGAACTGGCGCAGCGGATCCAGTTTGTGCAGGGCGACGCCTGTAACCTCAAGCCACAGCCCGATCGTTACGATCTGGTGCTCGCCTCTAACCTGATCGATCGTCTGCGACAGCCGGCGCGTTTCCTGCGCGACGTGACGCCGATGCTGCGTCAGGGCGGCATTCTGCTGCTTTCATCGCCCTATACCTGGCTGGAGGCGTTCACGCCGAAGGAGAACTGGCTGGGCGGCGTGCGCGAAAACGGCGAAGCGCTGACCACACTGCAGGCACTGCAGCGTCTGCTGGCGGCCGACTTCGAGCCTGTCGGCGAACCGCAGGATGTGCCCTTTGTCATTCGCGAAACGGCCCGCAAGTTCCAGCACACCCTGGCGCAGGTCACGCTCTGGCGTAAACGTTAAGTGAACCGGCAGCGGCGCCCGCCGCTGCCGGGAGTTGCCTGAACCGCCATTTTGCTGCACATTCACCCCTGTTGACTCAAGCAGACCTATAACGAGGATGGCCATGGCCGAACACCTGCAGCTCGATAATCTGGATCGCGGCATTCTGAATGCCCTGCTGGAGAATGCGCGCACCGCTTACGCCGAGCTGGCAAAACAGTTTAACGTCAGCCCCGGCACCATTCATGTGCGCGTGGAGAAGATGAAACAGGCGGGGATCATTCTGGGCACCCGCGTAGATATCGACCCCCGCCAGCTGGGGTTCGATGTCTGCTGCTTTATCGGCATCATCCTGAAAAGCGCCCGCGACTATCCGGCGGCACTGAGCAAGCTGAACGCGCTGGATGAGGTAGTTGAAGCCTGGTACACCACCGGCCACTACAGCATCTTTATAAAAGTGATGTGCCGCTCGATCGATGCCCTGCAACAGGTATTGATCAACAAGATCCAGACCATCGATGAAATCCAGTCCACGGAAACCCTGATCTCGCTGCAAAACCCGATCATGCGCACCATCAAGCCCTGATCCCTCTCGCCTGTGCATAATCTTATCCCTGACGAATGTGGCGGCTGACAACGGCTGCGTTCGCCTTTCCCGATCGATTAACCCTGTTGTCCACAGGTGGATCACCGCTTGATCACAGCGTACAATGCTCGCCTTAATGTCCGGGAGAGCAAGATGGCCGATATTACCTTAATCAGTGGCAGTACCCTGGGTAGCGCAGAGTACGTGGCTGAACATCTGGAAGAAAAATTACAGGACGCGGGCTTCTCAACGCAGATGCTGCACGGCCCGGCGCTGGATGAGCTGCCGACCGAGGGGATCTGGCTGGTGGTCAGCTCCACCCACGGCGCGGGTGATATTCCTGACAATCTGCTGCCGCTCTTTGAGACCATCCGTGACACGCAGCCCGACCTCTCTCAGGTGCGGTTCGGTGCTGTCGGACTCGGCAACCATGAATACGATCTCTTTTGTGGCGCGATCCGCCAGATTGAAGCGCTGCTGATTGCGCAGGGCGCGCACCGGATCGGCGATCGTCTGGAAATTGACGTGCTGGAGCATGAGATCCCTGAAGATCCGGCTGAGGCCTGGCTGGAAAGCTGGAAAAGCGCGATCTGAAGGCGGTCGGGGATCGCGAAATCGTCACGATCCCCAGTGGAAGATGCTGAATTTATCCTTTTTCACTCTTTTGTTTTGTGGATAACTACCCCTCAATCGTGCGTATAACCGGTAGTTATCCAAAGAACAACCCGAGAACGTTTTTTGAGCTGTGGATAAGCGGGCTTTTTGATCCCAGCTTATACGGATCAGGATCACCGATCATTCACAGCTAACGATCCTCTTTATCCTGTTGTTTCTGCTCCGGTTCTGACAGATATCCACAGGGGGACGGGATCCTAATAAGAGATCTAACAGAAAGATCATATACAGATCTAAGATCCTTTCTTTTAAAACCTGACGATCCCGCGACTTTCACCCCAGCCGGAATTTGAGTAGAATCCACGCCCCAGGACGACGATCCTGCACGTTAATTAACCGAGGTACCACTTCATGTTTTATCAGGATCCTTTTGACGTCATCGTAATTGGTGGTGGTCATGCGGGCACCGAAGCCGCAATGGCGGCCGCCCGAATGGGTCAGCAAACCCTGTTACTCACCCATAACATTGATACGCTTGGACAAATGTCCTGTAACCCGGCGATCGGTGGCATTGGCAAAGGACATCTGGTGAAGGAAGTGGATGCCTTAGGGGGTCTGATGGCCCGTGCGATCGACCAGGCGGGTATCCAGTTCAGGATACTAAACGCGAGCAAAGGGCCGGCCGTCCGGGCGACCCGTGCACAGGCGGATCGCGTGCTTTATCGCCAGGCTGTGCGCACTGCACTGGAGAATCAGCCCAACCTGATGATCTTCCAGCAGGCGGTCGACGATCTTATCGTGGAAAACGATCGCGTCGTGGGCGCGGTCACCCAGATGGGCCTGAAATTCCGCGCAAAAACCGTGGTTCTGACCGTCGGCACCTTCCTTGACGGCAAAATTCATATCGGTCTGGACAACTACAGTGGCGGTCGCGCTGGCGATCCGCCGTCCATTCCGCTGGCAAAACGCCTGCGTGCGCTGCCGCTGCGGGTGAACCGCCTCAAAACCGGCACGCCACCACGCATCGATGCGCGTTCCATCGATTTTTCGGTGCTGACGCCGCAGCACGGTGACAACCCGATGCCGGTCTTCTCGTTCATGGGCAGTGCTGCCGAACACCCGCAGCAGGTGCCGTGCTGGATCACCCATACCAACGAGAAAACCCATGAGGTGATCCGCAGCAACCTGGATCGCAGTCCGATGTATGCCGGGATCATCGAAGGGATCGGCCCGCGCTATTGCCCGTCGATCGAAGATAAGGTGATGCGCTTTGCCGATCGCAACTCGCATCAGATCTTCCTGGAGCCGGAAGGGCTGACCAGCAACGAGATCTACCCGAACGGTATCTCTACCAGCCTGCCGTTTGACGTACAGATTCAGATCGTCCGCTCAATGCAGGGCATGGAGAACGCGAAGATCGTGCGTCCCGGCTATGCCATCGAGTATGACTTCTTCGATCCGCGCGATCTGAAACCGACGCTTGAGAGCAAATTTATTCACGGCCTGTTCTTCGCCGGCCAGATTAACGGCACCACCGGTTATGAAGAGGCGGCTGCGCAGGGTATGCTGGCCGGTCTCAATGCGGCCCGCCAGTCTGCGGATAAAGAGGGCTGGGCACCGCGCCGTGACCAGGCTTATCTGGGCGTGCTGGTTGATGACCTCTGCACACTCGGCACCAAAGAGCCGTACCGCATGTTTACCTCGCGTGCTGAATATCGTCTGATGCTGCGCGAGGACAATGCCGATCTGCGTCTGACCGAAACCGGTCGCGAGCTGGGCCTGGTGGATGATGCGCGCTGGGCGCGTTTCAATCAGAAGCTGGAAGCGATCGAACAGGAGCGTCAGCGCCTGCGCGATATCTGGGTGCATCCGAAGTCCGGACATGTGACGGAAGTGAACACGGTGCTCAGCGCGCCGCTGACCAAAGAGGCCAGCGGTGAAGATTTGCTGCGCCGTCCGGAGATGACCTATCTGAAGCTGATGTCGCTGGAGAGCTATGGGCCGGCGCTGGCGGACGAGCAGGCTGCAGAGCAGGTTGAGATTCAGGTCAAATATGAAGGCTATATCGCGCGTCAGCAGGAAGAGATCGATCGCCAGCTGCGAAACGAGAATACGCTGCTGCCGGTGGAACTCGACTACCGGCAGGTCAGCGGCCTCTCTAACGAGGTGATCGCCAAGCTGAACGATCACAAGCCGACGTCGATTGGTCAGGCGACCCGTATTTCGGGCATTACCCCGGCGGCCATCTCAATTCTGCTGATCTACTTGAAAAAACAGGGTCTGCTGCGCAAAAGCGCCTGATCTGAAACGGGGCGAGGCGACTCGCCCCCGCTGAATGGACTTATGCTGTGATCAACACACTCACATCGCTGCTGAAAGCAGCCGGTATTTCCCTCTCCGATCAACAAAAACAGCAGCTGGTTGCCTATGTCGGCCTGCTGGATAAGTGGAACAAAGCCTACAACCTGACCTCGGTGCGCGATCCGCAGCAGATGCTGGTCCGTCATATCCTCGACAGCATCGTGGTGGCGCCGCATCTCAGCGGGTCACGCTTTATCGATGTCGGCACCGGTCCGGGTCTGCCGGGCATTCCGCTGGCTATCGTGATGCCGGATGCTCACTTCACGCTGCTCGACAGCCTGGGCAAACGGGTTCGCTTTCTGCGCCAGGTCCAGCATGAGTTAGGGCTTACTAACATTACTCCGGTCCAGAGCCGGGTTGAAGCGTTCCCCGCTGAGCCGCCTTTTGATGGCGTCATCAGCCGGGCGTTTGCCTCGCTGACCGACATGGTGAACTGGTGTCATCATCTGCCGGGTGGGGAAGGGCGCTTTTACGCGCTTAAAGGCGTGCGTCCGGACGATGAAATGGCTGAGTTACCGGCCGGCTACGTCGCGGATGCGGTTATTAAGCTGCAGGTTCCGCAGCTGGAAGGCGACCGTCATCTGGTGATCCTTCGTCGGCAGTAGAGACCTGCGGACCAGGAATTGCACACTTTTCAGCCACCTCCGCGAGGGTGGGGTGGCAAAAAAGTGCAGATGATGCGCTATCAATAAAAGATTTTGATTAAGCGGTCGCGCGGTAAAGGTTAAAAAGGCCCACGGAAATTATCCGAAAAGCTCTGTTACATTTAACGATTAATTCACATTTAGTTATCAGAAATATCACCTGTATAGCGGTGTAGCGGAATAAAAGTAGTCACGGCTGAAAATATATCGTGGTAATAACTTTGCGTACGTAATATCAATTTCACGTTTATCAGGCAGCGTTCGATGTCAATAGCGTGTTTTCGGTGAAAATAGTTCCGTAAAGCCTTTTTTAAAATCCTAACGTGATGATTATGAAGGGTTAAACCTTTTTACAGATTGTTCTTAAATAGCGCGCAGATAAATCTCAGGCGGGTGCAGGTGCTTATTATGTGATCTAAAGCACGCTTTAAAAGCCCGATACGCGAGAATTTTTGGTCTGTTCAGAGGGAATCTCCGCAGGGTAATCTTTGGAAAAATAGCCCTCCGGAAAGAAATTTAAATAATTGTTCACCTTTTCGCTACTTACCGATTGAAATCGCAGGTGCGGCCCGTATAATTTGCACGGCTTTTGCTGCTTGACTCAACTGCGCAAAGGCAGTCTTATACGACACGCGACATACCCCTAACGGGGCAGGAGAGTATCAGCGTCATGTCAGTGTCTCTTTACAGTGTAAAATTCGCCCGAACGGTGCTGATGATTCAGCTGGTGACGATAGTCATCATCGGCGCACTCTTTGCTGTGAAAGATGTCATCTGGGGTGTCTCTGCTCTGGCTGGCGGCGCGGCAGCCTGGCTGCCAAACGTATTGTTTTTGTTTTTAGCCTGGCGCCTGCAGGGGCAAGCCCCCGCTTCGGGGCGAGTCGCGTGGAGCTTCGCTTTGGGTGAAATAGCCAAAGTGTTTGCGACCATCATTTTGCTCATTGTGGCGTTGGGTCTATTCGGAGCGGCTTTCTGGCCGGTCGGGATAACCTGGTTATCGGTGCTGGTGGTACAAATGCTGGCACCGGCGGTAATTAACAACAAAGGGTAAGAGGCATCATGGCTGCAGGAGAAATCTCTACTCCGCAAGAGTACATTGGTCACCACCTGACACATCTTCAGTTGGACCTGCGTACCTTCGAGTTAGTGAATCCGCACGACGCTCCCGCGACGTTCTGGGTATTAAATATCGATTCCATGTTTTTCTCTCTGGTGCTGGGAGTTATCTTCCTGGTGTTGTTCCGTAGCGTGGCGAAGTCTGTCACCAGCGGTGTGCCAGGGAAAATGCAGGCGGCTATCGAACTGGTTGTCGGTTTCGTTGATAGCAACGTGCGCGACATGTATCACGGTAAGAGCAAACTTATCGCCCCGCTGGCTCTGACAATTTTTGTCTGGGTCTTCCTGATGAACTTCATGGATCTGCTGCCAATCGACCTGCTGCCATATATTGGTGAGCATGTGTTGGGGTTACCGGCGCTGCGCGTCGTACCGTCTGCAGACGTGAACATCACGCTGTCTATGGCGTTGGGCGTATTTATTTTGATTCTGTTCTACAGCATCAAAATGAAAGGCATTGGCGGCTTCACGAAAGAGCTGACGCTGCAGCCTTTTAACCACCCGATCTTCATCCCGATCAACCTGATTCTGGAAGGTGTGAGCCTGCTGTCTAAGCCTGTGTCACTGGGTTTACGACTGTTCGGTAACATGTATGCGGGTGAACTGATCTTTATCCTTATTGCCGGTCTGTTGCCGTGGTGGTCGCAGTGGGTGCTGAATGTGCCGTGGGCCATTTTCCACATCCTGATCATTTCGCTACAGGCTTTCATTTTCATGGTCCTCACGATTGTCTATCTGTCGATGGCATCTGAAGAACATTGATTTTTTTCTCAACACTACTTTCCCTCTTGATTTCGGGCGGCAGCGCACGTCGCTGAAGCCCGAAAGATGAAGGGAGCATTTAACTGAAACAAACTGGAGACTGTCATGGAAAACCTGAATATGGATCTGCTGTACATGGCTGCCGCTGTGATGATGGGCCTGGCGGCAATCGGTGCTGCGATCGGTATCGGCATCCTCGGAGGAAAATTCCTGGAAGGCGCTGCTCGTCAGCCTGACCTGATTCCTCTGCTGCGTACGCAGTTCTTTGTTGTAATGGGTCTGGTGGATGCAATCCCGATGATCGCTGTTGGTCTGGGTCTGTACGTGATGTTTGCTGTCGCCTAAAGCCCTTGTGTTCACTCAACGCACAATGTGCAGGGGTGAACGGATTCTGCCGCTTATCGTTGATAACGGCAGAAAAGTTAAATACTCAATCTAGAGGCATTGTGCTGTGAACATTAATGCAACAATCCTCGGCCAGGCTATCGCGTTCATCCTGTTTGTCGCGTTCTGCATGAAGTACGTATGGCCGCCGATTATGGCTGCCATCGAAAAGCGCCAGAAAGAAATTGCTGAAGGCCTTGCTTCTGCTGAACGTGCAAAGAAAGATTTGGATCTCGCGCAGGCTAATGCGACCGACCAGCTGAAAAAAGCCAAAGAAGACGCTCAGGTCATTATCGAGCAAGCGAACAAGCGTCGCGCGCAGATTCTGGACGAAGCCAAAACCGAAGCTGAAAACGAACGTAATCGCATCGTGACACAAGCGCAGGCTGAAATTGACGCCGAACGCAAACGTGCGCGTGAAGAGCTGCGTAAGCAGGTTGCGTTGCTGGCTATGGCTGGTGCCGAGAAGATCATCGAACGTTCCGTGGATGAAGCTGCTAACAGCGACATCGTTGATAAACTGGTCGCTGAACTGTAAGGAGGGAGGGGCTGATGTCTGATCTGATTACTGTAGCTCGCCCCTACGCCAAAGCAGCTTTTGACTTTGCTGTTGAGCATCAAAGTATAGAACGCTGGCAACAGATGCTGGCGTTTGCCGCAGAAGTGGCTCGCAATGAACAGATGGCTGATCTTCTTTCAGGTGCATTAGCACCCGAAGCGTTGGCAGCGTCGTTTAACGCAGTCTGTGGTGATCAACTGGATGAACCCGCGCAGAACCTGATTAAGGTGATGGCGGAAAACGGACGTTTGACAGCGCTTCCGGCTGTACTGGCTCTTTACATCGAACTGCGTGATGCTCACGAAGCTACCGCTGAAGTCGATGTTATCTCCGCCAGTACGCTGAGTGACGACCAGCTGAATAAAATCAGCGCCGCGATGGAAAAACGTCTGTCACGCAAAGTTAAGCTGAATTGCAAAATTGATAAGTCTGTGATGGCAGGCGTGATCATCCGTGCGGGTGATCTGGTTATTGATGGCAGCGTACGCGGCCGTCTTGACCGTCTGGCTGACGTCTTGCAGTCTTAAGGGGACTGGAGCATATGCAACTGAATTCCACCGAAATCAGCGAACTGATCAAGCAGCGCATTGCTCAGTTCAATGTCGTGAGTGAAGCTCACAACGAAGGTACGATTGTTTCTGTAAGTGACGGTATCATCCGCGTACACGGCCTGGCCGATGTGATGCAGGGTGAGATGATTGCCCTGCCGGGTAACCGTTACGCTATCGCCCTGAACCTCGAGCGTGACTCGGTTGGTGCAGTGGTGATGGGTCCTTACGCTGACCTCGCCGAAGGCATGAAGGTTAAGTGTACTGGCCGTATCCTTGAAGTACCGGTAGGCCGTGGCCTGCTGGGCCGCGTCGTGAACACCCTGGGTGCTCCTATCGACGGTAAAGGCGCAATCGACAACGACGGTTTCTCACCGGTTGAAGTGATTGCTCCTGGCGTTATCGATCGTCAGTCCGTCGACCAGCCGGTTCAGACCGGTTATAAGTCCGTCGATGCGATGATTCCAATCGGCCGTGGCCAGCGTGAGCTGATCATCGGTGACCGTCAGACCGGTAAAACCGCGATGGCGATCGATGCGATCATCAACCAGCGCGATTCAGGCATCAAGTGTGTCTACGTTGCGATTGGTCAGAAAGCCTCAACCATCTCCAACGTGGTTCGCAAGCTGGAAGAGCATGGCGCACTGCAGAACACCATCGTTGTTGTGGCGTCTGCGTCTGAATCTGCTGCGCTGCAGTATCTCTCTCCATACGCAGGCTGTGCGATGGGTGAATACTTCCGTGACCGCGGTGAAGATGCGCTGATCGTTTATGATGACCTCTCCAAGCAGGCTATCGCTTACCGTCAGATCTCGCTGCTGCTGCGTCGTCCACCAGGTCGTGAAGCTTTCCCTGGCGACGTGTTCTATCTCCACTCCCGTCTGCTGGAACGTGCATCACGCGTAAGCGCTGATTATGTAGAGCGTTTCACCAATGGCGCTGTGACAGGTAAAACCGGTTCACTGACCGCGCTGCCGATCATCGAAACCCAGGCGGGCGACGTTTCTGCGTTCGTTCCGACCAACGTAATCTCGATTACTGATGGTCAGATCTTCCTGGAATCGAACCTGTTTAACTCCGGTATTCGTCCGGCGGTTAACCCAGGTATTTCGGTATCCCGTGTTGGTGGTGCTGCGCAGACCAAGATCATCAAAAAACTGTCCGGTGGTATCCGTACCGCGCTGGCACAGTATCGTGAACTGGCGGCGTTCTCGCAGTTCGCTTCCGATCTGGATGATGCAACCCGCAAACAGCTGAGCCACGGTCAGAAAGTGACCGAGCTGCTGAAGCAGAAACAGTATGCGCCGATGTCCGTCGCGCAGCAGGGTCTGGTTCTGTTCGCTGCAGAGCGTGGCTACCTGAACGACGTTGAACTGGCAAAAATTGGCAGCTTCGAAGCTGCGCTGCTGGCCTTCGCCGATCGCGACCACGCTGAGCTGATGGCTGAAATCAACCAGTCTGGCAACTTTAACAACGATATCGAAGCGAAGCTGAAAGGCCTGATCGATACGTTTAAAGCAACCCAGTCCTGGTAATGTCTGGCGGCTTGTCTGAAAAGGCAGGCCGCAAGGCTTTGAGGAGAAGCTAATGGCCGGCGCAAAAGAGATACGAAGCAAGATCGGAAGCGTGAAAAACACGCAGAAGATCACCAAAGCGATGGAAATGGTCGCCGCCTCCAAAATGCGTAAAACGCAGGAACGCATGGCGGCCAGCCGTCCGTATGCAGACACCATGCGCAAAGTGATTGGTCACCTTGCGTTAGGTAATCTGGAATACAAGCACCCTTACCTGGAAGAGCGCGACGTGAAGCGCGTCGGCTACCTGGTCGTTTCAACAGACCGCGGGCTTTGTGGTGGTTTGAACATTAACCTGTTCAAAAAATTACTGGCGGATATGAAGTCCTGGTCCGATAAAGGCGTGCAGAGCGATCTGTCGATTATCGGTTCTAAAGGGGCGTCATTCTTCAGTGCTGTGGGTGGCAACATCGTGGCGCAGGTCAGCGGCATGGGCGATAAACCTGCCCTGTCAGATCTGATCGGCCCGGTAAAAGTGATGTTGCAGGCTTATGATGAAGGCCGCATCGACAAGCTGATGATCGTCAGTAACAAGTTCAATAACACCATGTCTCAGACTCCGACCATCACCCAACTGCTGCCGTTAGCGCCAGCGGAAGGTGAAGAAGAGATGAAGGCGAAGACCTGGGATTACCTGTACGAACCCGATCCGAAAGCGCTGCTGGATACCCTGCTGCGTCGTTATGTCGAATCGCAGGTTTATCAGGGTGTGGTGGAAAATCTGGCCAGTGAGCAGGCCGCACGTATGGTGGCAATGAAAGCTGCAACCGACAACGGCGGAAATCTGATCAAAGAGCTGCAGTTGATTTACAACAAAGCTCGTCAGGCCAGCATCACCCAGGAACTTACCGAGATCGTCTCGGGGGCCTCCGCGGTTTAACCAGGTTTGGAATTAGGTAGAGGATTCAAGATGGCAACTGGAAAGATTGTCCAGATTATCGGCGCCGTTGTTGACGTCGAATTCCCTCAGGACGCGGTACCGCAAGTGTACAGCGCCCTCGAGGTGATGAATGGTGATGCGCGTCTGGTGCTGGAAGTTCAGCAGCAGCTGGGCGGCGGCGTAGTGCGTACCATTGCAATGGGTACGTCTGACGGCCTGAAGCGTGGTCTGAGCGTCAACGACCTGCAGAAACCTATTCAGGTTCCCGTCGGTAAAGCGACCCTGGGCCGTATCATGAACGTTCTCGGCGAGCCAATCGATATGAAAGGCGACCTGAAAGAAGAAGATGGCAGCGCAGTAGAGATCGCCTCTATTCACCGCGCAGCGCCTTCTTATGAAGAACAGTCTAACTCGCAGGAACTGCTGGAAACCGGCATCAAGGTTATCGACCTGATGTGTCCGTTTGCCAAAGGCGGTAAAGTGGGTCTGTTCGGTGGTGCGGGTGTGGGTAAAACCGTCAACATGATGGAACTGATCCGTAACATCGCGGCTGAACACTCAGGTTACTCTGTGTTTGCCGGTGTGGGTGAGCGTACTCGTGAGGGTAACGACTTCTACCACGAAATGACCGACTCAAACGTTATCGATAAAGTTGCCCTGGTCTATGGCCAGATGAACGAGCCGCCGGGTAACCGTCTGCGCGTGGCACTGACCGGTCTGACCATGGCGGAAAAATTCCGTGATGAAGGCCGCGACGTTCTGCTGTTCATCGATAACATCTACCGTTACACCCTGGCCGGTACAGAAGTCTCTGCACTGCTGGGTCGTATGCCATCTGCAGTAGGTTATCAGCCAACGCTGGCCGAAGAGATGGGTGTGTTGCAGGAGCGTATTACCTCCACCAAGACCGGTTCAATCACCTCCGTACAGGCCGTTTACGTCCCTGCGGATGACCTGACTGACCCGTCACCAGCAACCACCTTTGCGCACTTAGACTCAACGGTAACGCTGAGCCGTCAGATCGCCTCTCTGGGTATCTACCCGGCCGTTGACCCGCTGGATTCCACCAGCCGTCAGCTGGATCCACTGGTTGTGGGTCAGGAGCACTATGATGTTGCGCGTGGCGTTCAGTCACTGCTGCAGCGTTATCAGGAGCTGAAAGACATCATCGCCATCCTCGGTATGGATGAGCTGTCTGAAGAAGATAAACTGCTGGTGGCACGTGCGCGTAAGATTCAGCGCTTCCTGTCTCAGCCGTTCTTCGTTGCGGAAGTATTCACCGGTTCACCGGGCAAATACGTTACGCTGAAAGACACTATCCGTGGCTTTAAAGGCATCATGGAAGGTGAGTTTGACCACCTGCCAGAGCAGGCCTTCTACATGGTTGGTGCCATCGAAGAAGCCGTGGAAAAAGCGAAGAAACTGTAATAACGGTTTCCCGGGAGGAAGATTATGGCTATGACTTATCACCTGGATGTGGTCAGCGCAGAAGAACAGCTGTTCTCTGGTCTGGTACAGAAAATTCAGGTGTCAGGTAGCGAAGGCGAACTGGGGATTTTCCCTGGCCATGCGCCGCTGCTGACTGCCATTAAGCCTGGAATGATCCGTATCGTGAAACAGCACGGCGAAGAGGAGTATATTTACCTCTCTGGCGGCGTGCTGGAAGTGCAACCGGGCAGCAGCACCGTCCTGGCCGATACCGCGATTCGCGGTACCGATCTGGATGAAGCGCGTGCTCTGGAAGCAAAACGCAAAGCAGAAGAGCACATGAACAGCAGCCACGGCGACGTGGACTATGCTCAGGCCTCTGCCGAGCTGGCGAAAGCCATTGCTAAACTGCGCGTGATCGAACTGACCAAAAAAGCGATGTAATCCAGCTTTATGCGTCACGAAATGCCAGCCCTCGGGCTGGCATTTTTTTTGTCTGACGGGCACGATCGGCCTGTTCGCCTAATTTCGGCCTGAGAAAAATGTAGTAATCTCAACCCCAAACCGCTTTACTTTCACCCGTAAAAATTCACTCAGGATGGTTATGTCTAACAGTGCGATGAGTGTGGTGATCCTGGCCGCTGGCAAGGGCACCCGTATGTATTCCGATCTGCCTAAAGTTCTGCACACACTGGCAGGCAAACCGATGGTTCAGCATGTGATTGATGCCGCTAAAGGGCTGGGTGCGCAGCAGGTGCATCTGGTTTATGGTCACGGCGGCGATCTTCTTAAAGCGACGCTGACCGACAGCACACTTAACTGGGTGCTGCAGGCGGAGCAGCTCGGCACCGGCCATGCCATGCAGCAGGCGGCACCGGCGTTTGCCGACGATGAAGATATCATGATGCTCTACGGCGACGTGCCGCTGATTGCTGAGGCCACACTGCAGCGTCTGCGTGAAGCAAAACCCGAGGGCGGCATCGGCTTACTCACCGTCGTGCTGGACGATCCCACCGGCTATGGCCGCATTGTGCGCGAAAACGACACTATCGTCGGCATTATCGAACAGAAAGATGCCAGCCCGGCGCAGCTCCGCATTAATGAGATCAATACCGGCATCCTGATCGCCAACGGCGGCGATCTCAAACGCTGGCTGGCGCAGCTCACCAACAACAATGCGCAGGGTGAATATTACATCACCGATATCATCGCACTGGCGCATCAGGAGGGGCGGGTGATTAACGCCGTCCATCCGACACGCATCAGCGAAACCGACGGCGTGAATAACCGGCTGCAGCTGGCGACATTAGAGCGCACCTTCCAGGCGGAACAGGCGGAAAAACTGCTGCTGGCGGGCGTGATGCTGCGCGACCCGGCGCGGTTCGATCTGCGCGGCACGCTGACGCATGGCCGGGATGTGGAAATCGACACCAACGTCATTATTGAAGGCCAGGTCACGCTGGGCGCGCGCGTAAAAATCGGCGCGGGCTGCATCATCAGAAACAGCGTGATCGGTGATGACTGCGAAATCAGTCCCTATTCGGTGATCGAGGATGCAAATCTCGCGACCGCCTGTACCGTTGGCCCCTTTGCCCGTCTGCGTCCCGGCAGCGAGCTGGCGGCGGCCGCTCACGTAGGCAACTTCGTTGAAATGAAGAAAGCGCGCCTGGGCAGGGGATCAAAAGCCGGTCACCTCTCCTATCTCGGTGATGCCGAGATTGGCGACAACGTGAACATCGGCGCGGGCACCATTACCTGTAACTATGATGGCGCCAATAAATCGAAAACCGTGATTGGCGATGATGTCTTTGTGGGATCGGACACGCAGCTGGTGGCACCGGTCAGCGTGGCGGCAGGCACCACCATTGCGGCAGGCACCACCATCATGAAGGATGTGACTGAGGCCGGTCTGGTCTATAACCGCAAAGCGCAGAACCATAAAGCGGACTGGCAGCGTCCGGTGAAGAAAAAATAAAATTTTTAACGGCCCGCGGTGCGGGCCGACGCAGTGCAGTGCCAAAACTATAATCCCCACTCTCTACAAGGCTCGGGGAACCGGCAACGCCGGATATCAGGTCGCATGACAACAGAAGTGGCGAAAAGCCATGTAGTCAGGAAAACATCATTATGTGTGGAATTGTTGGTGCAGTAGCACAGCGCGATATCGCAGAGATTCTGCTGGAAGGTCTGCGTCGTCTTGAGTATCGCGGATATGATTCGGCCGGGCTGGCCGTGGTCGATCGTCAGGGGCACGTGACGCGCCTGCGTCGTTTGGGAAAAGTGCAGAAACTGGCGGAAGCGGCCGAACAGCAGCCGCTGATTGGGGGCACCGGTATCGCGCATACGCGCTGGGCCACCCACGGTGAGCCGTCTGAGGCGAACGCGCATCCGCACGTCTCAGAGCACATCATCATCGTGCACAACGGCATTATAGAGAACCATGAACCGCTGCGCGCAGAACTGATCGCACGCGGCTACGTCTTTGCCTCCGAAACCGACACCGAAGTGGTGGCGCATCTGATCCACTGGGAGCAGAAGCAGGGCGGTTCGCTGCGTGAAGTCGTGCTGCGCGTGATCCCGCAACTGCGCGGGGCCTACGGCATGGTGATCATGGACAGCCGCGATCCGTCACTGCTGGTGGCCGCCCGCTCCGGCAGTCCGCTGGTTATCGGTCGCGGCGTCGGCGAAAACTTTATTGCCTCGGATCAGCTGGCCCTGCTGCCGGTTACCCGCCGGTTTATCTATCTGGAAGAGGGCGACATCGCCGAGATCAGCCGTCGTGATGTCACCATCGTCGATCGTGACGGCAACATCGTCACGCGCGCGGAGATCGAATCGAACCTGCAGTATGACGCCGGTGACAAGGGCATCTACCGTCACTACATGCAGAAAGAGATCTACGAACAGCCGATGGCGCTGAAAAGCACCCTGAGCGGCCGGTTCAGCCAGGGGCAGGTTGACCTCAGCGAACTGGGCGCGGGCGCAGAGGCGCTGCTGAGCCAGGTCGAGCATATCCAGATTATCGCCTGCGGCACCTCCTACAACTCCGGCATGGTGTCTCGCTACTGGTTTGAGTCGCTGGCAAACATTCCCTGCGATGTGGAGATCGCCTCGGAGTTCCGCTACCGCAAATCCGCGGTGCGCAGGAACAGCCTGCTGATTACCCTGTCGCAATCGGGCGAAACGGCCGATACGCTGGCGGCGCTGCGCCTCTCGAAAGAGCTGGGCTACCTGGGGTCGCTGGCGGTCTGCAACGTGGCCGGCTCATCCCTGGTGCGGGAATCGGACCTGGCGCTGATGACCAAAGCGGGCACCGAAATCGGCGTCGCCTCCACCAAAGCCTTCACCACTCAGCTCGCGGTATTGCTGATGCTGGTGGCGAAACTGGGCCGTCTGAAAGGGATGTCTGCCGACACCGAGCATGAGATCGTGCATGCGCTGCAGGCGTTGCCGAGCCGCATCGAGCAGATGCTGGCGCAGGATAAGCTGATCGAAAATCTGGCCGAAGGCTTCTCCGACAAGCATCATGCGCTGTTCCTGGGCCGTGGCGATCAGTATCCGATTGCGATGGAAGGGGCGCTGAAGCTCAAGGAGATCTCCTACATTCATGCGGAAGCCTATGCGGCTGGCGAGCTGAAACATGGCCCGCTGGCGCTGATCGATGCCGATATGCCGGTCATCGTGGTGGCGCCTAACAACGAACTGCTGGAGAAGCTCAAGTCCAACATCGAAGAGGTGCGCGCGCGCGGCGGCCTGCTCTACGTCTTTGCCGACCAGGATGCAGGCTTCAGCGACAGCGACGGGATGAAGATTATCCCGTTGCCGCACGTCGAAGAGGTGATTGCGCCGATCTTCTACACCGTGCCGCTGCAGTTGCTCTCCTATCACGTCGCCCTGATCAAAGGCACCGACGTCGATCAGCCACGTAACCTGGCGAAATCCGTTACCGTGGAATAAAAAAGTGGGCCCCGTCGCGGGCCCGCTTCATTTCAGCGCACTGTCATATAACTGTCACATTTCGTACATTTCACTGTCATCAAACTGTCCTATTTTCCCTCCTGCAGCAATCACTGACTCTTACTAAAACGGCCCCGAGCCTGACTTTTCTCCCCTGGAGGGAACATGACACTGATGCGTAGCACCGTAGCCCGACTCCTCGCCACCACTTTCGCCGTAAGCGCGGTATCTGCTTTTGCGGCAACCGATCTCACTGGCGCAGGCGGGACGTTCCCGGCGCCGGTTTATGCCAAGTGGGCAGCAGAATATCAGCAAGCCACCGGTAGCAAGATTAACTACCAGGGTATCGGTTCATCTGGTGGCGTGAAGCAGATCATCGCCAAAACCGTGGATTTCGGTGCGTCCGATGCGCCGATGAAAGAGGAAGACCTGCAGAAAAACGGCCTGTTCCAGTTCCCGACCGTGATCGGTGGCGTGGTGCTGGCGGTGAACCTGCCAGGGATCAAGTCAGGTCAGCTGACGCTGGATGGCAAAACCGTGGGTGACATCTACCTCGGCACCATCAAAAAGTGGAACGATCCGGCGATCGCTAAACTCAACCCGGGCGTGAAGCTGCCGGAAACCAACATCAACGTGGTACGCCGCGCTGACGGTTCAGGCACCTCCTTCGTCTTCACCAGCTATCTGGCGAAAGTGAACGAAGAGTGGAACAGCAAAATTGGTAAAGGCAACACCGTTAACTGGCCGGTCGGTCTGGGCGGTAAAGGCAATGACGGCGTCGCCGCCTTCGTTCAGCGTCTGCCGGGTTCCATCGGCTATGTGGAATACGCCTACGCCAAACAGAACAACCTGACCTACACCAAACTGGTGGATGCCGATGGCAAAGCGGTCGCGCCGAGCGAAACCAGCTTCAGCAATGCGGCGAAAGGCGCTGACTGGAGCAAATCGTTCGCACAGGATCTGACCTTCCAGAAGGGAACGGATGCCTGGCCTATCTCCTCAACCACCTTCATCCTGATCTACAAAGACCAGGCAAATGCGGCCAAGGGCGCCGAAGTGCTGAAGTTCTTTGACTGGGCGTACAAAAGCGGCAGCAAAACGGCCACCGCGCTGGATTACGCTGCGCTGCCGGATAGCGTGACCGAACAGATTCGCGCCGCCTGGAAAGCCAACATCAAAGACAGTTCTGGTAAAGCGCTGTATCAGTAATGGACCGACCCTGACCGGACACTGCGCCGGTCAGACCCCACGGGCGGCGTGATGCCGCCCTGATAACTTCTGAAGACCGAGACTTTTATGGCTGCAACGAAGCCGGCATTCAAAGCCCCAGGCAAACAGGGTGACAGAATTTTTGGCGCGCTGGTCAGGCTGGCGGCGCTGATTGTCCTGTTACTGATGGGCGGCATTATCGTCTCCCTGATCATCTCCTCGTGGCCCAGCATCCAGAAATTTGGTTTCGCCTTTTTGTGGACCAAAACCTGGGATGCGCCCAATGAACAGTTTGGCGCACTGGTACCGATCTACGGCACCCTTGTGACCTCCATTATCGCGCTGATCATCGCCGTACCGGTGAGCTTTGGTATCGCGCTGTTCCTGACTGAACTCGCGCCAGGCTGGCTGCGTCGCCCGCTGGGCACCGCCATCGAACTGCTGGCGGCGATTCCGAGTATTGTTTACGGCATGTGGGGCCTGTTTGTCTTTGCGCCGCTGTTTGCCGAATATTTTCAGACGCCGGTCAACGACGTGATGTCGGGCATTCCGATTGTCGGCGAGCTCTTCTCCGGTCCCGCGTTCGGGATCGGGATCCTGGCGGCGGGCGTGATTCTGGCCATCATGATCATCCCCTATATCGCCTCGGTCATGCGCGACGTCTTCGAGCAGACCCCGGTGATGATGAAAGAGTCTGCCTACGGCATCGGCTGCACCACCTGGGAAGTGATCTGGCGCATCGTGCTGCCGTTCACCAAAAACGGCGTGATCGGCGGTGTGATGCTGGGGCTGGGGCGTGCGCTGGGTGAGACGATGGCGGTGACCTTTATTATCGGCAACACCTACCAGCTCGACAGCCCGTCGCTGTTTATGCCGGGCAACAGCATCACCTCGGCGCTGGCCAACGAGTTCGCGGAAGCGGAGTCGGGCGTGCACGTCGCGGCGCTGATGGAGCTGGGGCTGATCCTGTTTGTGATTACCTTTATCGTGCTGGCGATTTCAAAACTGATGATTATGCGACTGGCGAAAAGTGAAGGAGCGCGCTCATGACCACCATTGAAATTCAGGCGCGCGCCGAACTGGAAGCTTCACGCCGCAAAATGCAGGCCTGGCGCAGCACCAAAAATAAAATCGCTCTGACGCTGTCGATGCTGACGATGGCATTCGGGCTGTTCTGGCTGGTGTGGATCCTGTTCACCACCGTGACGCGCGGCGTGGATGGCCTCTCCTGGTCGCTGTTTACCGAATCGACCCCGCCGCCGAACACGGCAGGCGGCGGTCTGGCCAACGCCCTGGCGGGCAGTGGCTTACTGATTTTCTGGTCAACCTTCTTCGGCACGCCGCTGGGCATCATGGCAGGGATCTATCTGGCGGAATATGGGCGCAAATCCGCCCTGTCAGAGGTGATCCGCTTCATTAACGACATTCTGCTGTCGGCGCCTTCGATTGTGGTCGGCCTGTTCGTCTACACCCTCGTGGTGTCGCAGATGCAGCACTTCTCCGGCTGGGCCGGGGTGATTGCGCTGGCGCTGCTGCAGGTGCCGATTGTGATCCGCACCACCGAAAACATGCTGCGTCTGGTGCCGGACAGCATGCGTGAAGCGGCCTACGCGCTCGGTACGCCGAAGTGGAAGATGATTTCGGCTATCACCCTGAAAGCGTCGGTCTCCGGCATTATTACCGGCGTGCTGCTGGCAATTGCCCGCATCGCGGGTGAAACCGCCCCGCTGCTGTTCACGGCGCTGTCGAACCAGTTCTGGAGCACCGACATGATGCAGCCGCTGGCAAACCTGCCGGTCACCATCTTTAAGTTCGCCATGAGCCCCTTTGCCGAATGGCAGAGCCTGGCCTGGGCGGGTGTGCTGATTATTACCTTCTGCGTGCTGCTGCTGAATATTCTGGCGCGGGTCATTTTCGCCAAAGGTAAACACGGTTAATTTCCGGCGCGGTCCTGTGCGGCGCCGTATAAGAGAGATGAATTATGAGTATCGCGACAGCATCAGCCGGTAAGATCCAGGTCCGTAATCTGAACTTCTATTACGGCAGATTTCATGCGCTGAAGAACATTAACCTGGATATCGCCAGGAATCAGGTGACCGCGTTTATCGGGCCATCGGGCTGCGGTAAGTCGACCCTGCTGCGTACCTTCAATAAAATGTACTCACTCTATCCGGAGCAGCGGGCAGAAGGGGACATTCTGCTGGATGGCGAAAACATTCTGGCAACCCAGCAGGATATCGCGCTGCTGCGCGCCCGCGTCGGCATGGTCTTCCAGAAACCGACGCCGTTCCCGATGTCGATCTATGACAACATCGCCTTTGGCGTTCGCCTGTTTGAAAAGCTCTCGCGTGCCGATATGGATGAACGCGTGCAGTGGGCGCTGACCAAGGCAGCACTGTGGAACGAAACCAAAGACAAGCTGCACCAGAGCGGTTACAGTCTCTCCGGCGGCCAGCAGCAGCGTCTCTGCATCGCCCGCGGCATCGCGATTCGCCCGGAAGTCTTGCTGCTGGATGAGCCCTGTTCCGCGCTGGACCCCATCTCCACAGGCCGTATCGAGGAGCTGATCACCGAGCTGAAGCAGGATTACACCGTGGTGATCGTGACGCACAACATGCAGCAGGCGGCCCGCTGCTCTGACCATACGGCTTTCATGTATCTGGGCGAACTGATTGAGTTCAGCGACACCGACACGCTGTTCACCAAGCCCGCACAGAAGCAAACCGAAGATTACATTACTGGCCGCTACGGCTGATCTGACAGGAGATCGACATGGATAATCTGAATCTGAATAAACACATCTCCGGTCAGTTTAATGCCGAGCTGGAGCATATCCGTACCCAGGTGATGATCATGGGCGGCATGGTCGAGCAGCAGCTGACCGATGCGATTACGGCGATGCATAACCTGGACGGCGAACTGGCGCAGCGGGTGATTGACGGCGACCAGAAGGTCAACATGATGGAGGTGGAGATTGATGAGGCGTGCGTGCGCATCATCGCCAAACGTCAGCCCACCGCGATCGATTTGCGCCTGGTGATGGCGATTATCAAAACTATCTCCGAGCTGGAGCGCATCGGCGACGTGGCGGAGAAGATCAGCCGCACGGCGCTGGAGAAGTTTGGTCAGCAGCACCTGCCGCTGCTGGTGAGCCTGGAGTCGCTGGGCCGTCACACCGTGCAGATGCTGCACGACGTGCTGGATGCCTTTGCACGCATGGATCTCAATGAAGCGATCACCATCTACCGCGAAGACAAGAAGGTGGATAAAGAGTACGAAGGGATCGTGCGCCAGCTCATGACCTACATGATGGAAGATCCGCGCACTATTCCCAGCGTGCTGACGGCGCTGTTCTGTGCCCGCGCCATCGAGCGCATCGGCGATCGCTGCCAGAATATCTGCGAAATCATCTTCTATTTCGTCAAAGGTCAGGACTTCCGCCATGTCGGCGGCGATCGCCTCGACGAGCTGCTGTCGGGTGACGATGGCAGCAACCGCCCCTCCTGATAAAATCGATCCCTGCGCCTGAACGGCGCAGGGATCGCCCTTTTCGATTGGTCACATCCTGAACTCTCTTTATAATTGCGACACTTTCCTTTCAGAGGTGCGCAATGATGTCCCCTTCTCCCCAATCTAAGCCGGGCGTGACGCCTGGCAAAGCGATGCTGGCTGCGGTCAGTGGTTATGCCATGGATGGATTTGACCTGCTGATACTCGGCTTTATGCTGCCGGCTATCAGCGTTTCGCTGGCGCTCAATCCATCACAGGCGGGATCGCTGGTGACCTGGACGCTGATTGGCGCGGTTATCGGTGGCATCGTCTTTGGTCATCTCAGCGATCGTTTTGGTCGCATCCGTATGCTGACCGTCACGATCCTGGTCTTCTCGATCTTCACCGGCCTGTGCGCGGTCGCGCAGGGCTACTGGGATCTGCTCGCCTGGCGGACGCTGGCGGGTGTCGGCCTGGGCGGCGAGTTTGGTATCGGCATGGCGCTGATTGCCGAAGCCTGGCCCGTAGAGAAGCGCAATCGCGCCTCGGCATGGGTTGGCATGGGCTGGCAGCTGGGCGTGCTGATGGCGGCCTTTATCACGCCACCGCTGCTGGCGATGATCGGCTGGCGCGGCATGTTCCTGGTCGGCGTTTTGCCTGCGCTGGTGTCGTTTGCCATCCGCCGTGGCATGGGTGAACCGGAAGCGTATCAGAAGCAGGTTAAGCATGTGCCGTCGCTCTCGTTTCCGTCGCGCCTGAAGCTGCTGGTGCGCGACCGCGCCACCGCCAAAGCCAGCCTCGGCATCTTTATCCTCTGCTCCGTGCAGAACTTTGGCTATTACGGACTGATGATCTGGATGCCGAGCTACCTCTCTTCCAGCTTTGGCTTCAGCCTGACAAAGTCGGGCCTCTGGACCGCCGTGACCGTCGTCGGCATGACCTTCGGCATCTGGCTGTTTGGCGTGCTGGCCGATCGCTTTGCTCGCTGGAAAATTTTCCTGCTCTATCAGTTCGGTGCGGTAGCGATGGTGGTGATTTATGCGCAGCTCCGCGACCCGACCATGATGCTGTTTACCGGCGCTATCATGGGGATGTTCGTTAACGGCATGATTGGCGGCTACGGTGCGCTGATTTCCGATACCTTCCCGCCTCAGGTGCGCGCCACTGCGCAGAACGTTCTGTTTAATCTGGGGCGCGGCGTGGGCGGGTTTGGCCCGGTGGTGATCGGTCTGCTGGCGAGTCAGTTCTCGTTCACGGCGGCAATCACCCTGCTGGCGCTGATCTACCTGCTGGATATTGTGGCGACGCTGTTCCTGCTACCGAAGAAGCAGGGGCAGGAGGATACGCTGGGCGCGATTGGCTGATGCAATATTGAGTGCGCGCCGGGAAACGACATTCCGGCCCGGTTGATTCATCAGGGCATTTAAAGAGAGCAGGCTGCCAGGCCACAGCAAACGCGGGCCAGGCAGCCTTATGCGGTTAATGCATCAGCGGCAGGAGCTGCTGATAGAGGGTGGCAAAGGTCGCCCGGCGCGATGCGTAACCGGCCATTCTGGCCGGGTCCGGCTGATGGCGCTGTACCCGTGCCGGTGTCGGCACGGTCACATCAGGATCCAGCGCCTGCTGCGCCAGCCGTGCCGCACCCAGCGCAGGGCCCACATCCCCGCCATGGCAGTAATCCAGCGTCTGACCGCTGATATCCGCCAGCATCTGACGCCACAGCGCACTGCGCGCGCCGCCGCCGATCAGCATAATGCTCTCGGGTTTAACGCCACACTCGTGCACCACGTCGATTCCCTCCGCCAGCGCAAACCCGACCCCTTCCAGCACCGAACGTGCCAGTTCCGGACGCCCGTGCTGGTGGGTGAAGCCGAAGAACGCGCCGCGGGCATTGGGGTTGTTGTGCGGGGTACGTTCGCCGGAGAGATAGGGCAGAAACCACAGCGACGGCACGTCATCGCGCGCGCGCTCCGCCTCCGCCAGCAGTTCAGGCACATCCCGGCAGCCGGTCAGCGTGGCTGCCCAGTCGAGACAGGATGCCGCGCTGAGCATCACTGACATCAGGTGCCAGCGCTGCGGTAAGGCGTGACAGAAGCTGTGAACCGCGCGCTGCGGGTTACTCAGGTAGCCGTCACTCACCACGAAATAGACGCCCGAGGTGCCCAGCGACAGCATCGCCTGACCCGGCTCCGTCATGCCGACCCCCACCGCACCCGCCGCGTTGTCGCCGCCGCCAGCCGCCAGCGGCACCGCCTTCATCTTCCAGCGGGTTGCCAGTTCCGCGTGCAGCGTGCCGGTCTGCGCATTGCCTTCACAGAGCCTGGGCATCTGATCGCGGCTGAGATCGCAGGCGCGCAGCATCACGTCGCTCCAGTCCCGCCGTGCCACATCCAGCCACATCGTGCCTGCGGCGTCGGACATATCGGTGGCGAAGTCGCCGCTCATCCGCCAGCGCAGATAATCTTTGGGCAGCAGGACGTGCGCGATCTGACTGAAAATAGCCGGTTCGTTCTGCTGTACCCACAGCAGCTTGGGTGCTGTAAAGCCGGGCATCATCAGGTTACCGGTGATCGCCCGCGAATCCGGCACCTTCTGCTCCAGCTCACGGCACTGCGCCTCGCTGCGTCCATCATTCCAGAGCATGGCGGGACGCAACACCCGGTGAGCGCTGTCGAGCAGCGTCGCCCCGTGCATCTGCCCGCTCAGCCCGATGGCCTGCACGCTCTGCAGATCCTGCTGCGCACTCAGTGCCTGCATAGCCACATCCAGCGCCTGCCACCAGCTCTCGGGATCCTGTTCGCTCCACAAGGGCTGCGGACGCGAAACCTGCAGTGACGCCGTTTCCGTGGCCACCACGTTGCCCTGTGCATCCATCAGCACCACTTTAACGCCGGAGGTGCCTAAATCGATCCCGATAAACATGCTCTGCTCCTGAAGGGTTAGAAATCAAACAGATAGTGATTCACCAGATTTTCCAGCTGCTCCTGGCGCCCGCTCTGATGCTGCGGATTAAGCTGCTGCTGCTGAGCATGCGCCGCCAGTGCCTCAAGTGAAAACTCGCCTTTCAGAATTTGCTGGCCGATCTCACCATTCCAGCCGCTGTAGCGCTGGGCTACGCGCTTATCCAGTTCGCCGTCGCTGATCATGCGGGCCGCGACTTTCAGCGCCAGCGCCATGGTATCCATCGCACCAATATGGCCGTGGAAGAGATCATATTTGTCGGTGCTCTGACGACGTACTTTGGCGTCAAAGTTTAAGCCGCCTGTGGTAAAGCCGCCCGCCTTGAGGATTTCGTACATCACCAGCGCATTCTCTTCCACGCTGACCGGGAACTGATCGGTATCCCAGCCGCACTGCACGTCGCCACGGTTGGCGTCCACCGAACCAAAAATACCCAGCGCAATTGCGGTCGCAATTTCATGATGGAAAGAGTGACCGGCCAGGGTGGCGTGGTTCGCCTCAACGTTGACCTTGATCTCTTTCTCCAGGCCGAACTGTTTCAGGAAGCCATAGACGGTGGCGACATCGTAGTCATACTGATGTTTGGTCGGCTCCTGCGGTTTGGGCTCAATCAGCAGCGTTCCCTGGAAGCCCGTTTTATGTTTGTGCTCAACCACCATCTGCATAAAGCGGCCAATCTGCTCGCGCTCCTGACGCAGATCGGTATTCAGCAGGGTTTCATACCCTTCACGACCGCCCCACAATACATAGTTCTCACCGCCCAGCGTTTTGGTGGCCTGCATGGCGCTGCAGACCTGGGTGGCGGCCCAGGCAAAGACCTCTGGATCGGGATTGGTGGCGGCCCCGGCGCCGTAGCGCGGATGGGTAAAGCAGTTCGCCGTACCCCAGAGCAGTTTCACGCCGGTCTCCTGCTGTTTTTCCAGCAGGTTATCGGTCATCGCGGCCAGGTTCTCTTTGTAGCTGCGCAGCGAATCCCCTTCCGGCGAAACGTCGATATCGTGGAAGCAGTACCAGGGTACGTTCAGCTTATAAAAAAACTCAAAGGCGACATCGGCTTTCAGTTTTGCCTGCTGCAGTGCATCGCCGCTTTTGTGCCAGGGACGGTCAAAGGCACCGACACCAAACATATCCGCGCCGTTCCAGCAGAAGGTATGCCAGTAACAGGCGGCAAAGCGCAGATGCTCCGCCATAGTTTTGCCGAGGATCACCTCGTCAGGATTGTAGTGGCGAAAGGCGAGAGGATGAGTCGACTGGGTGCCTTCATAACGAACCCGATCGATCTGATCGAAATAAGCGTGCATGGTTTGCTCCTTAGCATCAGTACCCGAATGGTCTGCGTTGAAGCCATATTTGATAGTGACGGCTGCCCCGGCTCAATTACGATATTTCACTCCGGCTTTCAGATAATTATTAATTGTGCGCTGAGTCGCAAAATAACATTTTCTGACGGCGCTTTTTACGGCTTCTCTTTTGTCCGAAAAAGATGAAACCTCGATCGCGCTCATAAAAAAAGAAATAAACCAAAAAACGTAATAGCCGGATAAAAATCAGTAATTGCTGGAACCGGAAAAGAAGGGCAACAATTCATCCGCCTGGTTTATCGGCCTGAAACGACAATAGCCTCAACCTACAGGATAACCATAATGAAGATGAAACATGCACTGTTAGCCGCCTGCGCGGCGCTGGCGCTGTTCAGCCAGACCAGCGTGGCAAAAGAAGTGAAGATCGGCATGGCGATTGATGATTTGCGACTCGAACGCTGGCAGAAGGACCGTGATATTTTCGTGAAGCAGGCTGAAACGCTGGGCGCTAAAGTGTTTGTTCAGTCAGCCAACGGCAATGAAGAGACCCAGATGTCGCAGATTGAAAATATGATCAACCGCGGTGTCGATGTGCTGGTCATTATTCCCTATAACGGTCAGGTATTGAGTAACGTTGTCGCCGAAGCGAAACGGGAAGGCATTAAAGTTCTGGCGTATGACCGCATGATAAATAACGCCGATATCGATTTCTATATCTCTTTCGATAATGAAAAAGTGGGCGAACTGCAGGCCGAAAGCATTGTGAAACAGGTGCCTCAGGGCAACTATTTTTTAATGGGCGGTTCACCGGTGGATAATAACGCCCGTCTGTTCCGGGCCGGCCAGATGAAAGTGTTAAAACCCTATATCGACAAAGGCGCGATTAAAATTGTCGGCGATCAGTGGGTCGATGCCTGGCTGCCGGAAAATGCCCTGAAAATCATGGAAAACGCTCTGACGGCGAATGGAAACCACATCGATGCGGTGGTGGCCTCCAACGATGCGACCGCAGGCGGCGCGATTCAGGCGCTGAGTGCGCAGGGACTGGCCGGAAAAGTGGCGATTTCCGGTCAGGACGCGGATCTCGCGGCGATTAAGCGCATCAAAGCGGGCACCCAGACCATGACGGTTTACAAACCGATCACCGAGCTGGCCACCGAAGCGGCGAAAATCGCCGTTGAACTGGGCGACGGTAAAACGCCTGCCAGCAACGGCAAGCTGAATAATGGCCTCAAAGAGGTGCCGTCACGGCTGCTGAAGCCGATTCCGGTTAACAAAGACAATATCGAAAGCACCGTGGTGAAAGACGGTTTCCACAAACAGAGCGAACTCTGACCGCGCAGAGCGTGAGGGAGGACCATCTATGCTGCTGGAAATGAAAAACATCACCAAGCGTTTCGGGGCCGTAAAGGCGCTGAATGATGTCAGCCTGCAGCTGGAGGCGGGCGAGGTGATGTCACTGTGCGGAGAGAATGGTTCAGGGAAGTCGACGCTGATGAAGATCCTGTGCGGACTCTATCCGCACGGTGATTTTGAGGGGCAGATCCACTTCTCTGGCGACGAGATTCAGGCGCAGACCATTCGCGATACCGAACGCAAGGGCATCGTGATTATTCACCAGGAGCTGGCGCTGGTGCGGCAGCTGACGGTGATGGAGAACATCTTCCTGGGGGCCGAACTCAGCCGTTTCGGCATGGTGGATGATGAAACCATGACCCTGCGCTGCCAGCAACTGCTGGCGCGGGTCGGGCTGAACGTCTCGCCCGCTACCCGGGTCGGTGAGCTGGGCCTGGGTCAGCAGCAACTGGTGGAGATCGCCCGCGCGCTGAACAAGCAGGTCCGGCTGCTGATTCTGGATGAGCCGACCTCATCCCTGACGGAGCAGGAAACGGAGGTGCTGCTCGGCATCATCCGTAACCTGCGCGAACACGGCATCGCCTGCATCTACATCTCGCACAAGCTGAATGAGGTAAAGGCGATCTCCGACGTTATCTGCGTGATCCGCGACGGTCAGCATATCGCCACCCGACCGGCGGCGGGCCTGAGCGAAGATGACATCATCACCATGATGGTCGGCCGCGAGCTGACCGCCCTCTATCCCCATGCACCACATCAGATTGGCGAAGAGATACTGAAGGTCGAAAACCTGACCGCCTGGCATCCGGTGAATCGCCACATCCGGCGCGTGAATCGTGTCTCGTTCACGCTCAGGCGCGGTGAAATCCTCGGCATCGCCGGGCTGGTGGGCGCGGGCAGGACCGAAACGGTGCAGTGTCTGTTTGGCGTCTGGCCAGGACGCTGGCAGGGCGATATCTGGATCAATGGCCGTCAGGTGAACATCACCGATTGTCGCGCCGCCATTGCGCACGGCATCGCGATGGTGCCGGAAGATCGCAAAAAAGATGGCATCGTGCCGCTGATGGCGGTGGGCAAAAACATCACCCTGGCGGCGCTGGATCAGTTCAGTCACCGGCTCTCCACGCTGGATGAAGCGCAGGAACAGCAGGCGATTAACGAGGCCATCAGCCGGCTGCGGGTAAAAACCTCCTCATCAGAACTGCCGATTGGCCGGTTAAGCGGAGGCAACCAGCAGAAAGCGATTCTGGCGAAGTGTCTGCTGCTGAACCCGCAAATCCTGATCCTTGATGAACCCACACGCGGCATCGACGTGGGCGCGCGTCAGGAGATCTATCTGCTGATCAATGCGCTGGTTCAGCAGGGTATCGCGGTGATCGTGATTTCCTCTGAGCTGCCGGAAGTGCTGGGTCTGAGCGACCGGATTCTGGTGATGCATGAAGGGCAGATCAAAGCCGATCTGATTAACGACAATCTGACTCAGGAGCAGGTGATGGAAGCCGCCCTGCGGAGTGAACATTATGCTTAAAAGTGAAAGTACTCCTGGCCGCCTCTCCGGCACGCCGGGCAAGCCGTCACCGGGCCGATTCACGCTGCCCAACCTGCAGGTTCTGGTGATGCTGGGCGCGATCGTGCTGATTGCGCTGTTCTTTACCTGGACCACCGATGGCGCCTGGCTCAGCGCGCGTAACGTCTCTAACCTGCTGCGTCAGACCGCCATCACCGGCATTCTGGCGGTCGGCATGGTCTTTGTGATTATCTCGGCCGAGATCGACCTCTCCGTAGGATCGATGATGGGGCTGCTGGGCGGAGCGGCGGCCATTTTTGACGTCTGGTTGGGCTGGCCGCTGCCTCTGACCATCGTGGTGACGCTGGTAATGGGGCTGCTGCTGGGCACCTGGAATGGCTGGTGGGTGGCCTACCGTAAGGTGCCCTCGTTTATCGTGACGCTGGCGGGGATGCTCGCTTTCCGTGGCGTGCTGGTCGGCATTACCGATGGCACGACCGTTGCGCCTGTTACGCCGGGCATGTCGCAGATTGGCCAGAGTTATCTGCCGGGCGGCGTTGGTTTCGGCTTTGGCATCGCCGGTCTGGCGCTGTTTATGCTCTGGCAGTGGCGGCTGCGGCTGCGTCGTCAGCAGCTCGGGCTGCCACAGGGCGCAGCCAGCGGCACCGTCGGGCGTCAGGCGATCACCGCTATCCTGGTGCTCGGCGCCATCTGGCTGCTCAATGACTATCGCGGCGTGCCAACGCCGGTGTTACTGCTGGCCGTGCTGCTGCTGGCGGGCATGTTTATGGCGACCCGCACCGCATTTGGCCGTCGCATCTACGCTATCGGAGGCAACATCGACGCCGCGCGCCTGTCGGGCATCAACGTGGCGCGTACCAAGCTGGCGGTGTTTGCCATTAACGGGGTGATGGTGGCAATCGCCGGGCTGATCCTCAGTTCACGGCTGGGGGCTGGCTCACCGTCGGCGGGAAACATCGCCGAACTGGATGCTATCGCCGCCTGCGTCATCGGCGGCACCAGCCTGGCGGGCGGGGTCGGATCGGTGGCGGGGGCCGTTATGGGGGCCTTTATCATGGCCTCGCTCGATAACGGCATGAGCATGATGGATGTGCCGACCTTCTGGCAGTACATCGTAAAAGGCGCGATCCTGCTGCTGGCGGTGTGGATGGATACCGCAACGCGGCGTCGGGTGTAATCGCGCGGGCGATCACATTGTGGCGCAAACAATTTTTTTGCCCCTTTCAGCCGTGTTATGCAATGCGCTGAGGATTTCAGGGAACGCGCCACCATGCATGAGAAACGTTATCGCATTACGCTGCTGTTTAATGCCAACAAGGTGTATGACCGCCAGGTTGTCGAAGGCGTCGGGGAGTATCTGCAGGCGTCCCAGACTGACTGGGACATCTTCATCGAAGAAGATTTTCGCTGCCGCATCGACAACATCCGGGAGTGGCTGGGTGATGGGGTGATCGCCGATTATGACGATCGCTCCATCGAAACCCTGCTGTCGAACGTCCCGGTTCCGATCGTCGGCGTCGGTGGCTCCTATCATCGGCAGGAAGATTATCCGCCGGTGCACTATATCGCCACGGACAACGCCGCGCTGGTCGAAAAAGCCTTTCTGCATCTGAAAGAGAAGGGGATTAACCGCTTCGCCTTCTACGGTTTACCGGCGTCCAGCGGCAAGCGCTGGGCGCAGGAGCGGGAACAGGCGTTCCGCCAGCTGGTGGGACGCGAGCGCTATCAGGGCGTGGTTTATCAGGGGATGGAAACCGCGCCGGATAACTGGCAGCACGCCCAGAATCGGCTGGCAGACTGGCTGCAGACGCTGCCGCCGCAGACCGGCATCATCGCCGTGACGGACGCGCGGGCGCGTCATCTGCTGCAGGCGTGTGAGCATCTGAAGATTCCGGTGCCGGAGAAGCTTACGGTGATCGGGATCGATAATGAGGAGCTGACCCGCTATCTGTCGCGGGTGGCGCTCTCTTCGGTGGCGCAGGGCTCGCGACAGATGGGCTATCAGGCGGCCAAACTGCTGCACCGGCTGCTGGATAAGCAGCCGCTGCCGCTTCAGCGCATTCTGGTGCCGCCGGTGAAGGTGATTGCCCGGCGCTCAACGGACTTCCGCTCGCTGCGCGATCCGGCGGTGATTCAGGCGATGCACTACATCCGCTTCAACGCCTGCAAGGGGATTAAAGTGGAGCAGGTGCTGGATGCCGTCGGGCTGTCGCGTTCCAACCTGGAGAAGCGTTTCCGGGATGAAACCGGTGATACCATCCATGCGATGATCCACCGCGAAAAACTGGAAAAAGCGCGCGAACTGCTGGCATCTTCCTCGCTCAACATCAACGAAATCTCGCAGATGTGCGGCTATCCTTCGCTGCAGTATTTCTACTCGGTGTTCCGCAAAAGCTACGACACCACGCCGAAAGAGTATCGCCAGCATCACGGGGGAAATGTGCTGTAGCGGAAAGCGCCGGGCGTGAGGTGAGACCAGCGAATCCGTGCGGCCTGCGGCACTAGAGCAGCCGCTGCTCACTCTCCTCGATCACCGCCAGCGCCAGGCCGTTGGCCGGATCTATCCGGCTCTCAGGAAAGTGCAGCTGCGTGTGTGCCGCGGTAAAGGCCAGCGTGTTGCTCTGGGCCGTTTTGCGCACCGCCTTGCAGAATGTTTCACTGACGTTCCACGGGCAATCGATGATGATGGTCGCCGGATTGAGCAGCAGCATGATCTGACTCAGCGCGGCCCCCAGAAAGCCGCCTGCCTGCGTCATCACCTCATCCACCACGCGCGCCGCACTGTCCCGGCTCTGCCAGTTCAGGCCAGGCTGGCGCTGCGCCAGCTGCTGGTTAACGGCAGGCTGGCTGATCAGCGCTTCCAGACAGCCGCGACGGCCGCAGCTGCAACGCGGGCCGCCAGGCTGAACGATCAGATGTCCCGCCTCTCCCGCCGTCCAGCTGTGCCCGGTAAACACGTCACCCTGCTGGATCAGTGCGCCGCCAATCCCCTCCGAAATGCGCAGATAGAAGTGGCCGCTCTCAGTGGGTAATCCACACTGCGCCACCGCCAGCAGCGCCGCCGCTTTGACATTATTCATAATGCGAATTGGCAGCTGGATCTGCCGGCGCAGCGAGGTCAGCAGGTCAACGTCCTGCCATTCCAGCGGCAAAGAGATATGCATCCAGCCACGCCGGGGATCGACGATACCGGGAAAGCCCAGGCCAATGCCGAGCAGGTGAGGATAACGTTCGGTGAGCTGACGGCAGAGCGTGGCCAGCTCGGCCAGTAATCGGGTCGGGTTGCTGGTATCGGTTCGCAGCGTCTGTTCCGCCAGCACCTGAGAAAAGTAGTCACAGACCCGCCAGTGGATAACGTTGCGCTCCACCATTACGCCTGCGCTCTGCAGTTTTTCCGGCCGCAGCCTGATGCCGATCTTGGGCCGCCCGGCAGCCGCGACGCTGACCGGCCCCAGCTCCTCTATCAGCGCCTGCTCCAGCAGGTCGTCAATGATTAACGACACGGTATTCTTGCTGAGCGCCAGCGCCTCCGCCAGCTCCTGACGCGACGTCACGCGCTGTTTACGCAACCGGGCCATCACGCGTTTCTGATTATTCAGTCGCAGTAGTGCAGGGCCTTTGCCGTTCGTTTTCATCACGGGTTCACCCAACAGAGGAGTAAACATTGAGTTTATCAGCCCCTGTGCGTTCTTCACCCCACACTTTTGCGGCCTGTTTCACACAACGGGATCGCCCCTGACCGGGAGCGTGACCGCGATCGGATCGCCCCTCAGCCTGCGGTCCCGGCAGATCCGGCACGCGGTTGCTGTGAGCCAGCCGCGTTATCCGGCGACGCGAAGCGCGCGCAATCGGGAGGCAACAGCCCGCAACGCACTGCGCCCCGCGGTCCCGGCGGGAATTAATATTCGTCGCCGCGCACCCGACTGCGATAGCTTTCCCAGTCGAAGCGGACCCACAGGCTGTTGCCGAGGCGCATACGGTCCATCACGCGCTCACCCAGCAGGGCATTCATGCCCGCATGATCGAGGTTAGAGAGCATGCCGGTCGGGCGTTTCGACGAGGAGCGGCGGTCAACGATCTGGTTGATAATCACCTTCTCGTAGCGCGATTCGCTCTGCATACCAATCTCATCGATGACCAGCAGATCGACGCTGCTGAGATCCTGAATCAGCCGCTCTTCGGTGATGCCGCTGCTGCCGCTGAAGGTGCCCTTCATGCTCGACATCAGGTCGGCGACCGTCACGATCAGAACGCTTTTCCCACGCAGGATCAGGTCATTACCAATTGCGGCGGCCAGATGGTTTTTACCGGTGCCGGGACGGCCTGAAAAGACGAAGCTGGCGATGCTGCCATCGAACTCAGCGGCGTACTGACGCGCCAGCTCCAGCGCTTTGCGCTGCCCCTCGTTTTCGACCCGGTAATTATCAAAGGAGCAGTTCATATGCAGTTCGCGAATGCCGGAACGGCCCATCACGCGCTGCATTTTCATGGCGCGGTTCTCACGCACAATCGCCTCTGAACGCAGGCGACCCTGCTCCTGGTTCCACGCCAGCAGCTCTTCACCATTGGCGAATTTTGGCCGGGTACCGGCGGGCATCATTTTTTTCAGACGGTTAAAGAGATCGTCGGGCGTTTTCATTATTCACCTCGGAAACCATCGGGAATAGTACGGTCAGGATCGGGCAACTGCGTGATATCACGCTTCGGCTGCCCGCCGCTGGCGACGCGATTCATCTGGATGCTGCGCGCCAGCTTCTGCTGCCACTGCACATGGTGGAACATCCGGCCTTCCGCCTGCCAGTAGGCGACAAAGGCCGCCAGCTCGCCGGGCGTCACCGGTTCACTCAGCGCCACGCCCCAGATCGCGGCCTGGCGTGTAAAGTCGGCATCCGGCTGCCAGCCCGGATACATGGCGAACTTCCCGGCCGGCGTATGGACAGGCGCGGGCGTATCGTCATACAGGCTGTCATCCAGCGCCACATCGTTCGGCTGCCGGGCGGCGGCTTCCAGCGCCAGCAGCTCGGCCAGACGCGCCGGGGTGATGGCATACATCACCGGCGCGTAGTTATCTAACACCGCCAGCGTGCCCTTTTCCGCCTGCTGCAGGGCAGTCAGCGGATCCTGTCGGAAGGCATCCAGGCCAATGAGCGTTGAAGTTAAGATTTTAGCTGACATGAAAAGACCTGAGGTTAACAAACACCTTGCGCCGGGAAACGGTCGCCGGCGCAGAAGGGGTTATTGTACCTTTTTTAACGAGGGGGATCGCTTAAAAAGGGCCGCGATCAGTGTGAGGCGGCCGGAGAGGCGGCATGGCGGGCCGGTGCGGATTCCGCGGCCCGCAGGCGGATGGCGGCGGCAGCCGGACGGGTTTGCCATAAATAGCGAACCGAAGCGAGCCAGCAGAGGCTGTATCCCAGCAGTTCGGTGCCCTCTTCGGCCATGTTTTTTACCACGCGGTTGTAATCGCCCAGCATCAGGTGCTGCCACAGCGCATGAATTCCAAACAGCCGTGAGAAGACCAGGACTACCAAAAAGCCGGAGGCCATCACCGGCCAGCTGCGATGCTGCACCAGCGCCGCCAGCCCCTTTACGGTCTGTTTCGGTGTGCGCAGCGCCACGGCCAGTGAGCCTGCCGTCACGGCCAGCGCAAACCAGACCCAGCTGCCGTGCTGAATCGCATCAAACGCGAAATCAAGCTCGCGGATCAGCATGCAGCTGTAGAAACCCGCGACTAAGGTCAGCGCGCCACGCTGACCGGCGCGGCGACGGGCCGCAATGAAAAACAGCGCGGCGATGATCGCCAGCATCAGTTCCTGGGTGGTTTCCGTAAAAGAGGTTTCATGCAGGGCGTCGTTCATCCAGGCGACATCAACGTAGACAGGTACGATTGTCAGGGCAAGAACCAGAGCGGCCAGCAGGAAGACCACGATTTCGCGGCCAATAATTGTCAAATCGTTGCGCATAATGTTACCGGTATAATGATTAGCGGGCTCATTATATTTTAATCGTCCGGCCGCCTTTCTCTTTTTATGCCCCGTTCAGAAGCTGGCGCTGAAGCCAAAGCTGTAGAGTTGCTGCTCCTCATTATTCAGCGCTTCGCTCTGCGAAAAGGCGGCAAAAGCCGCCAGATTATCGTTCAGGGGCAGCTGCGCACCGATGCTGAGATCGATGCCATCGCTCTGTTCTGAGCCGTTGGTGGTGTCGCGCCCGACGCTCTGCGGCGTATCCGCCAGGAAATAGTGATAACTTACCTGCGCCCAGGGCGCTATCCATCCCTGCTGCGAGTCGATACGCCAGCCGACGCTGGCGCTCTGTTCGCGGCTCTGCGGATCGCTGTAGTCGCACTGCAGGCAGTTCGTCTGCTGCGGATCAACCGCATACTGCGCCACCGGCCCGGTGGTGAAGGAGGCGGAAAGGGGGAGATCGATGCCCGCCCGGTAGCGTTTTCCCAGCGGCGTGGTGCCCGTGCTGCCAGTTTCACTGTGCAGCGCGATCGGCGAAGCGGTGGGAGAGTTGATTGCGGCCTCAAACAGCGCGCGGCTGTCATCGCTGAAGGCCAGGGGCGTCAGGGCGATTTTTTCGGCCAGAATCGTGTCGTAGTCGGGCAGCAGATCGGTGTGCTGAGGCGCAGGAGCGCCTCCGCGGGCAAACGTCGGTTGCGATAAGAGTAATAGCCCTACAGCACAGCAGGTCCGCAGACCTTTTCCACCGCTTTCTGGCACCATCTTTTCTCCAGGCAGAGCTGAAGTGATTATCCGACGTTCTGAAGAATTTCCCGAGCTGTCTCTGTTATTTACCCGGTGTTCGTTTAACTATCAACCGATTAATTCTAAGATCAAGCGGACCGCTAAAATATTCCCGGCATAAAGGAAAAAAGTGATGCAACGATGTGGTTGGGTAACGCAGGACCCTCTCTATCTGGCTTACCACGACAGGGAGTGGGGCGTGGCGCAGCGAGACAAATACGCGCTGTTTGAGATGCTCTGTCTGGAAGGTCAGCAGGCGGGATTATCCTGGATTACCGTGCTGAAGAAGCGCGAAAATTACCGGAAGGCATTTCACCAGTTTGATCCAGAGGCCATAGCGCAGATGGATGCGGCAGCGATCGACGCGCTGATGCACAACAGCGGGATTATCCGCCATTCGGGTAAAATTGCGGCCATCATTGCCAACGCGCGGGCCTTTCTTGAGATGGAAGCGAAAGGCGAGGATTTCGGCCACTTCGTGTGGCAATTTGTCGATAACGTGCAAATCGTTCACCATTATCCCGATTACCGTCAGGCGCCCACGACCTCAGAGCAGGCCATTGCGCTCTCGAAGGCGCTGAAGCTGCGTGGTTTCAAATTCATCGGCCCGACAATTTGCTACTCCTTTATGCAGGCCTGCGGGCTGATAAACGATCATCAGAGCGACTGTTTCCGCCATCCTGAACAGCAGAAAGGGTGATTCCGGATAAATCAGGATTTTTCTGCACTACATTGTCTGGTAACAGGCGGCATAATCGTGCCACTTATGGGAAAGGTTTTCCCCGGTTTCTCGAATGTAAGGGAACAAAAATGCAGAAGAAATTAATCGCCATTACCCTGTTATTAAGCGGCAGTCTGGCCCTGCCAGGGTGTACCACCAATCCTTATACCGGCGAATCTCAGGCGGGCAAGTCAGGCGTGGGCGCAGGCCTGGGGGCGTTAGTCGGTGCCGGTGTTGGCGTGCTCTCCTCGTCGAAAAAGGATCGCGGTAAGGGTGCCCTGATCGGTGCCGCAGGGGGGGCCGCGCTGGGTGGTGGCGTCGGTTACTACATGGATGTGCAGGAAGCCAAACTGCGCGACAAAATGCGCGGTACCGGCGTCAGCGTGACCCGTAACGGCGATAACATCGTCCTGAATATGCCAAACAACGTGACGTTCGACTCCAGCAGCAGCAACCTGAAACCGGCTGGCGCGAACACGCTGACCGGCGTGGCGTTAGTGCTGAAAGAGTATCCGAAAACGGCAGTAAACGTAGTGGGTTACACCGACAGCACCGGCAGCCGTGCCCTGAACATGCGTCTGTCACAGCAGCGCGCTGAAAGCGTGGCCAGCTCACTGATCACCCAGGGCGTGGCCAGCGATCGCCTGCGCACTCAGGGCGCCGGTCCGGATAACCCGGTTGCGACCAACAGCACCGAAGCCGGTAAAGCGCAAAACCGTCGCGTTGAGATCACCCTCAGCCCGCTGGGCTAATCGCGGTCGCCCCCGCTCGGGGGCGCTCGCTGTGCTGCGAAAGCCGCCGCTGTCGCCCGTCACGTTTCTGTAAACCGGGCCAGCCGAAACATGAGCGTGAAGGGTTCTGAACCACGCAGCCACTCTCCTTCCTTTCTGTAACTGTTCCCTTTTCGCCGTTCAGGCCCGGACACGTTGCGCAATCCCGGCATCATGCCTCTAATCCGGCTGAACAGGTGGCGGAAAACATGATCCGGCTGAGGACCGGCCTGCTGCCGCAAAGGTGGAAGACGTGACAGTCATTTCCGGTGCAGCACTTTTTGCGCCGGGCCTGGCTTGTGCTAGTCTCTGCCTGGTTTCTTATTTCGCAGGATATCTCATGAAAATCAGGCCGCCTCGCGCCACCATCAGCGATGTTGCTCACGCGGCACGAACCGGAAAAACCAGCGTTTCACGCTATCTCAATGGTGAACTGCATCTGCTCTCTGCGGATCTCAAAGCGCGGATTGAGCAGGCCATTGCCGATCTCAGTTACCGCCCGAGCCAGATGGCGCGTGGCCTGAAGCGCGGTCGTACCCGGCTGATTGGACTGATTATTGCCGATATCACCAACCCCTATTCGGTGGATGTCATGAGCGGGATAGAAGCCGCCTGCCGCGAGCAGGGCTTTACGCTGCTGATGTGTAACACCAACAATGAAGTGGATCTGGAACAGCACTATCTGCAACTGCTGAGCAGCTATCAGGTTGAGGGCATTGTGGTGAACGCGGTCGGAATGCGTGAAGAGGTGCTGAATCATCTGCAACAGTCTCTGCTGCCGATGGTCCTGATTGACCGCAAAATCCCCGATTTTCCCTGCGATGTAGTGGGCCTGAATAACGCTGAAGCCGCCGAAACCGCCACGCGCCATCTGGTGGAGAATGGCTATGAGGCGCTGCTGTTCCTCAGTGAGCCCCTGGGCAGCGTCAATACCCGCCGCGAGCGCCTGCAGGCTTTTCGCCAGCTGCTGGGATCGCATCCGCAGGTTGCACATGAAAATGCGGAGGTGCCGCTGCATCAGCCCGCCGCGCTGGATCAGGCGCTGCTGACATTCCGTCAGCGTCACGGCGGCAAACGCTGCGCGGTGATGGTCGCCAACGGCGCACTGACGCTGCAGGTGGCGCGGTCGCTGCAGCGACTCAATCTGCACTGGGGACGCGATATTGGGCTGCTGGGATTCGATGAGCTGGAGTGGGCGGCGCTGGCGGGTGTCGGGATCACCACGCTGAAACAGCCTACCTGGCAGATTGGCTTCAGTGCGCTGGAACGGCTGATTGCGCGCATAGAGGGCAGCGATTTACCGGTCGCCGAACAGGTTTTCTCTGGCGAACTGATCGTGCGCGGCTCCAGCCAGCCGCTGGGCTGACAGGCCGCGTTAAGCTGACGACTGGCCAGAACTTCGCGGGAACAACGGGAACCGGGCAGGCGCAACGGCTATGTCAGCAGAGAATCGGCCGGAAAGGGCGCGGCTGTCAGAGCAACGCCCTGTTCCGTTATCTGCCGTCACTGAACGTAGCGGCATCCCCGGTCAGTCATGAAGTGGATGAAAACATCCTGTATAAAAACGCGCTGCCGCTATTAAAAACGAAAAGCCGGAATATAAAACCCGCCAGGATACATAATGAGTGAGGGGGTGCCCGGTCTCCAGCAGGCGTTTGCTGCATCGATCCATGAACCCCGGTTTTTCCCGGCAATATTTACCGTATTATTGGATTCGCGTAATCCGTTTAAATTCATCGCACCTGTTACACGTTCTGTCTGTGGTCGTGTTAATTCTTTCATTGCTTAATTTCCTTATCTGCATCCGTGTAAACGGATATTTTCAATAACCCGTTCTAAGGGTTCCTGCCTGAGTGTATCGCCTGTTAATAAGGTGACACGCAACGCCGCATCCTCTTTTTTCAGCGCTATTCTTTCTGGTGCTCTCTTTTCCCACAGGCCGCAGGCCGCATAGGCTTTCGCTTCAGGCGTGGCGTCAGAGGCACCCAGCACCTTTTGAAACAGGGTTACGGCACTGTGATCGGATAATGCTTTTTCGTATATTAATTGTTGTGGCATTTTCTTTGCCACGAATCCATTAAAGCCGAGGGAAAACAGATTAACGGCAGCGAGTGCGTTTTCCGTTTCCTGAGCAGAGTGCGCGAAGGCGGATGTGAAAATGGTCACGGCAGTAAGTAACAGCGATATCCCTTTCATGGGCAAAGCGTCCTTTTCCTCTTTATTGTCAGACTATAATAAAATTTCCCGCCCGGTTAAATAAAAAATACACAGACGCCCGCTATGTTTTTTATTAATTACGCTGAAGCGTTAATCAGTATTGTTATCGGAATAACCGTTTATGCCCGCCAGAAAACAGCAGTAGCATTCAACAGAAAAATAAATAGAATTCTCGTCCTGTTTACCTGCCCGCACTGCACTGAAAAATGCACATAGCCTGGGATTTTGCATGATTGTGCTTTATCCCCCCGTTACATGCTCGCTTCGTGAGCACGATCATAAATTCACAGTTTGCTACTTTGCTTTGGAACCGGTTCCATTTAGGGTTTTTCTATTCGTTATGGGCAGAAACCTGCCATGGAGTAGAACATGAATCCTGACATTATCGTGGTGACCGCCGCCTATGGCCACGCCCGGATCGCCGCGCTCGGCGGTCAGCGTGCGCTGCTGCCGATTATCCAGCAGGCGGGCGCTGACGGGGTCGAAATTCGTCGCGAGCTGCTTGATGATGCGGCCCTCGCGACGCTGCCATCGCTGGCGCAGGCGGTGGCGGAGCATCAGCTGCATACCAGCTATTCGGTGCCCGATACCCTGTTTTGTGACGGCGGCGAAATCAATCCCCGCATAACCCACTACGTTGAAGAAGCACGCCAGTTAAACGCGCAGCGACTGAAACTGGCGCTGGGCGAGTTTACCGGTGCGCTGCCACGCGACACGCTGCAGGCCCTGCTGGCCTCGCTGCCGTTTCAGCTGACGATTGAAAACGATCAGACCGAACAGGGCCGGCTGGCCCCGACGGTGGCATTTTTCACGGCGGTCAGGGCGGCCGGGCTGGCCATTACCATGACCTTCGATATGGGGAACTGGTGCTGGACCGGCGAGGATGCCGGCCAGGCGGCGGCATTGCTCGCCGCGCAGGTGGGCTATGTGCATGTTAAAGCCGCGGTGCCGCATCAGCAGAGTTTCCGGGCGATTGCGCTGGATGAGGCGGACGATCGCTGGCGTGCCCTGCTGCAACAGCTCCCGGCCACCGCGCCGCGCGGAATTGAATTCCCGCTGGAAGGCGACGATCTGACTGCGGTGACACGTCACTATGTGTCGCTGCTGCGTAACGTGTAAGGAGTAAAGATGACAACGCATCACACTATGCATCACAACGGTCCACTTGATGTTGTCACTATTGGTGAGGCGATGGCGATGTTCGTCGCCCGTGAAACCGGCGACCTGGCCGCAGCAGAGACCTTTGTGAAACGTGCCGCGGGCGCGGAGCTGAATGTCGCGACCGGCCTGGCCCGTCTTGGCCTGAAAGTGGGCTGGGTCAGCCGCATCGGCAATGACGCCTTTGGCCGGTTTATCTGCCAGCAGCTGGAAAAAGAGGGGATCGACCACGCCCGGGTGACGGTCGATCAGCGCTACCCCACCGGCTTTCAGCTGAAGTCCAAAGTCGATGACGGTTCCGATCCGCGGGTGGAGTATTTCCGCAAAGGCTCGGCCGCCAGTCATCTGTCGGTGGCGGATTTCGACGCGGACTATTTCGGTTCGGCGCGTCATCTGCACCTCAGCGGCGTCGCAGCGGCGCTGTCAGAGAGTTCGCTGGAACTGCTGAAGCACACCGCCAAAGAGATGCGTTCACGCGGAAAAACGATTTCGTTTGACCCTAACCTGCGGCCGGTGCTGTGGCGCAGCGAGGAGGAGATGCGTAAGCAGCTCAACCTGCTGGCAGAGTACGCCGACTGGGTGCTGCCAGGCGAAAAAGAGGGACTGATCCTCACCGGCTATCGTCAGCCGGAAGCGATCGCGGATTTCTATCTCGACAAAGGCGTGAAAGCCGTCGTGATAAAAACCGGGTGTGACGGCGCCTGGTATAAAACGGCCCAGGGTGAGCAGGGCCAGATGGCGGCGGTCAGGGTTGAGAACGTGGTGGATACCGTCGGGGCGGGCGATGGTTTTGCGGTAGGGGTCATCAGTGCCCTGCTGGAAGGTCAGTCACTGCCACAGGCGATCCGTCGCGGCAACAAAATTGGTTCGATGGCGATTCAGGTTATTGGTGACAGCGAAGGTCTGCCGACGCGTCAGCAACTGGGCGACGTGTAGTCCGCGCCCCCTCTACAGACACAGGAGTTCCCGATGAAAAAGCAGACAATCGCGCCAAAACGGTGGTGGTTCATCATGCCCATCGTGTTTATCACCTACAGCCTGGCCTATCTCGACCGGGCCAACTTCAGCTTCGCTTCTGCTGCCGGGATTAATGATGATCTTGGCATCACCAAAGGCATGTCCTCGCTGCTGGGGGCGCTGTTCTTCCTGGGCTACTTCTTCTTCCAGATCCCGGGTGCGATCTACGCCGAACGCCGCAGCGTCAAGAAACTGATTTTCTGGTGCCTGATCCTGTGGGGCGGCTGTGCCTCCCTGACCGGGGTGGTCAGCAACATTCCGATGCTGGCGGCAATCCGCTTTATTCTGGGCGTGGTCGAAGCGGCCGTGATGCCGGCGATGCTAATCTACATCAGTAACTGGTTTACCAAATCGGAGCGCTCACGCGCCAACACCTTCCTGATCCTGGGGAACCCGGTAACGGTGCTGTGGATGTCCGTGGTTTCCGGCTATCTGATCGAATCCTTTGGCTGGCGCGAAATGTTCATCATCGAAGGGATTCCGGCGGTGATCTGGGCGGTGGCCTGGTGGTTCCTGGTGCAGGATAAGCCTTCGCAGGCGCGCTGGATGAGCGATGCCGAGAAAGCGGCGCTGCAGGCTGAGCTGCAGAAAGAGCAGGAGAACATCAAAGCGGTGCGCAACTACGGTGAAGCGTTCCGTAACCGCAACGTGATCATTCTCTGCCTGCAGTACTTTGCCTGGAGCATCGGGGTTTATGGCTTTGTACTGTGGCTGCCGTCGATTCTGCGTAACGGGACCCAGATGGGCATGGTGGAGGCGGGCTGGCTCTCAGCGGTGCCTTATCTGGCCGCGACTATCGCGATGGTGGTGGTCTCCTGGGCGTCAGACAAAACCCAGAACCGTAAGCTGTTTGTCTGGCCGCTGCTGCTGGTCGGCGCGCTGGCATTCCTCGGCTCCTGGCTGGTGGGATCGAGCAATTTCTGGATGTCATACACCCTGTTGGTGATCGCCGGTGCCGCGATGTATGCGCCGTACGGTCCGTTCTTCGCCATTATCCCGGAGATGCTGCCGCGCAACGTCTCCGGGGGTGCGATGGCGCTGATCAACAGCATGGGTGCGCTGGGCTCGTTTATCGGTTCGTGGATTGTCGGCTATCTTAATGGGGCAACCGGCAGCCCGGCGGCCTCCTACATCTTTATGGGATCGGCCCTGCTGGTGGCGGTGTGGCTGACGCTGATTGTGAAACCGGCGCAGAACAAAGCGCCGCCGCTGCAGAGTGCAAAACCGGCCTGAAAGCGTAAGCGCTGAAGGGGGCTGACCCGGCGTCAGCCCACCGGCGCAACAATGCGTCTCTGTTTCTCCGGGCGGCCTGCAGGCCGCCCGCTACTTATTGAACGGGAGTGACTGAATGAAACCCGCTGTAATTCTCTATAAAAAACTGCCTGACGATCTCTATGCCCGCCTGGCTGAACAGTGTGACGTGACGGAAATCAGTAACCTCTCGCCAGAAAATCAGCAGCAACACGCGGAGGCGTTCCGGCAGGCCGAGGGGCTGCTGGGATCGGGCGGTAAAGTGAACGGCGACCTGCTGGCAAAAATGCCGAATCTGCGCGTCTGCTCCAGCGTCTCGGTAGGCTATGACAATTTTGACGTCGAGGCGCTCAACCAGCGTAACGTGGTGCTGATGCACACCCCGACCGTTCTGACCGAAACCGTTGCGGATACCATGATGGCGCTGGTGCTGAGCACAGCGCGCCGCGTGCCGGAGCTGGATGCATGGGTCAAAGCGGGCCACTGGCAGAAGAGCATCGGCCCGGCGCAGTTCGGCATCGACGTGCATCACAAAACCCTGGGGATTCTCGGCATGGGCCGTATCGGGATGGCGCTGGCGCAGCGCGCCCACTTTGGCTTTGGCATGAATATCCTCTACAACGCCCGCCGTGAACATGACGAGGCGCAGACACGCTTTGGCGCGCGGCGCTGTGACCTGGAGACGCTGCTGAAGGAGAGTGATTTCGTCTGCATCAGCCTGCCGCTGACTCGCGAAACGCACCATCTGATCGGGGCCGCCGAACTGGCGCTGATGAAGCCGGATGCGGTGCTGATTAACGCCGGTCGCGGGCCGGTGGTGGATGAGCAGGCGCTGATCGCCGCACTGCAGGCGGGCAAACTGCACGCCGCCGGGCTGGATGTGTTTGAGCAGGAGCCGGTCTCTGCCGACTCTCCGCTGCTGTCGCTGCCCAACGTCGTTACTCTGCCGCACATCGGTTCTGCCACCCACGAAACCCGCTACGGCATGATGCAGGATGCGGTGGAAAATCTCATCGCTGCGCTCGGCGGAAGCGTCGATAAAAACTGTGTTAACCCACAGGCGCTGAAGTAATCCTCACGCCTTTCCATTGCGCCCGCCGATGGCGGGCGTTATGGTGGACGCCCGATTCGCTATCACAAATATTTAACCGTTATGTCCTTTTCTCAGTTCGGCGACAAATTTACCCAACATTCCGGCATCTCACGTCTGATGGAAGATATGGGCGCGGGCCTGCGTACGCCTGGCACCATCATGCTGGGGGGCGGTAATCCGGCGCAGATCCCGGCCATGAACGACTACTTTCAGCAGCTGCTGCAGCAGATGCATGAGGAAGGCAAACTCAGCGAGGCGCTGTGTAACTATGATGGCCCGCGCGGCAAGGCGACGCTGCTGGCGTCGCTGGCAGCGCTATTGAGCGAGCAGCTCCGCTGGCCGATCACCGCGCAGAACATCGCCCTGACCAACGGCAGCCAGAGCGCCTTCTTCTATCTGTTTAACCTGTTTGCCGGTCGCCGGGCCGATGGCAGCAAAAAGCGGGTGCTGTTCCCGCTGGCGCCGGAATACCTGGGCTACGCGGATGCCGGCCTGGAAGAGGGGCTGTTTGTCTCGGCGAAGCCGAACATTGAGCTGCTGCCGGAAGGGCAGTTTAAATATCATGTCGATTTCGAACATCTGCCGATGAACGATGAGGTCGGGCTGATCTGCGTCTCGCGTCCGACTAACCCCACCGGCAACGTGATCACCGACGATGAGCTGATGCAGCTCGATGCGCTGGCGCAGCAGCATGATGTGCCGCTGCTGATCGACAACGCCTATGGCGTGCCGTTCCCCGGCATTATCTTCAGCGAGGTCCGTCCGCTGTGGAATCCCAACATCATCCTCTGCATGAGCCTGTCGAAACTCGGCCTGCCGGGCGCGCGCTGCGGCATCATCATCGCTGACGAGAAGACCATTTCCGCGCTGAGTAACATGAACGGCATTATCAGCCTGGCGCCAGGCAGTATCGGCCCGGCTATCGCCCACGAGATGATCGGTCGCGGCGATCTGCTGCGTCTCTCTGAAGAGGTGATTAAGCCGTTTTATCAGCAGAAGGTGCAGCAGACCCTTGCAATCCTGCGACGCTATCTGCCGGAAGATCGCTGCCTGATCCACAAGCCGGAAGGGGCGATTTTCCTCTGGCTCTGGTTCCGCGATCTGCCGATCACGACAGAACTGCTTTATCAGCGCCTTAAGGCGCGTGGCGTGCTGATGGTGCCGGGCCACTTCTTCTTCCCCGGCCTGGAGCAGGCGTGGCCGCACACCCATCAGTGTATGCGGATGAATTATGTGCCGGACGCGGAGAACATTGAGCGGGCGGTGCAGATTCTGGCGGAAGAGGTGGAAATCGCCTGGCGCGACAGCTAATCCTGCGGCTCGCGTAACGACAGCTGGCACCACTGTGCCAGCTGCTGAATCGCCTGTTCCACCTCCCGGTTCCAGCCGAATCCGGCATTGAGCCGGAAGCAGTGATCGTAACGCGGGTCAGTGGCGAAGATGTGTCCCGGCGCAATGCCGATCCCCGCGTTGCGCGCTTTCAGAAACAGCTCGCGGACGTTCAGCGCCTGCCGGGGCATCTCCACCCACAGCACGTATCCCCCTTCCGGATCGGACACCCGGGTTCCCGCCGGAAACTCCCGCAGCACCGACTGGCGCATTTCATGGATCTGCCGCGCCAGCTCGCGCCGCAGCTTGCGCAGGTGAGCGTCATAGCCGCCGCTGCGCAGCAGCTCCGCCACCGCCGCCTGCGACAGCACCGAGGTGCCCATGGTCGAGGTATATTTCAGCGAGGCGATTTTGCGCATGTAGTTGACGCTGTGAACCCAGCCGATACGGATGCCGGGCGCCACGGTTTTCGAGAAGCCGCTGCAGAGAATGGCGTTGGGGCTGAAGGCGCGCATCGGAAAGGGACGCCGCTCGCCAAAGGCGGTATCGCCGAAGATATCATCCTCAATGATCACCACATCGTTTTCATCGGCCTGGCGGGCAATATAGGCTTTCTGCTCGTTGGGAATGCTCTTGCCCAGCGGGTTGTTGACGTTACAGAGGGTAAGAAAGACCCGCACCGCCCGGCGCTGAAACAGCCCGGTCAGCTTCGCCACGTTGATATACCCCTCCGGCCCGGCTTCCACCTCGATCACCCGCAGATTGAGGTTATGCAGCATCTGCAGCAGCACGAAATAGCAGGGCGACTCTACCGCCACCACGTCCCCCGGCTGGGTGGTGGCCCGCAGCGACAGCGAGATCGCCTCGATGCAGCCGTTGGTGATCAGGATATCGTCGGCGCTGATATTGCAGCCGTAATCGACCGCGCGGCGGGCGATTTCCATTTTCAGCGGCGCATAGCCGGTGCCCTTGACCGTATTGCCGAGCAGGGCCGGTTTGCTGTAGCCCATCTGACGCATCAGCAGGCCGATGCGCCTGACCGGATAGAGCGCGCTGTCGCCGTTAGCCAGATCGAGCCGCACCCGGCAGTCTGAGCCGAGCATCGCCAGGTGCAGTTCGGTCTGCTCATCCAGCGGGGCGATGGCGCGCGGCTGTTCGCTGACGGCGGGCAGCTGACGCGACAGGGGCCGCTCCGGCGCAACGAAAAAACCCGATTTGGGACGGGCGACGGCGTAGCGTTCATCCTCCAGCGTGCGCAGGGTTTTCAGCGCCGTGGTAAGGCTGACATTGTACTGGGTCGCCAGCGTGCGCACCGACGGCAGACGACTGTCGGGCGCCAGCGAACCGGCATGAATCGCCTGTTTGATCTGTTCGGCTATCTGGCGGTAACGACTGCGCTGACTCTCCTGTTCCCCGACAACATCGGCCATCTGTTCCACCCCATATCGCGCTGATCTGTGCATATTCAACAGAGTACATTCAAAGTACTTTAGGCTGCATCTCTTAATTATTCATGACGCTAAACAGCCCGGCGGTGCCGGGTTCAGGCCACCGCGTGGTGCCGTTCACCTGAAGGAAATGTGAGAAATGAATAATCTGCCCGCCATGATGAAGGAGATTGAGGCCTGGCTGTCACCCGCCATTATTGCGTCGGCGCAGCGCTGTGCGGCCCGTCTGCTGACGGCGTTACCCCGGACGCAGCAGCCTGAGGAGAACCGGGTGCTGCTCGCCTATGGCGGGGGAAAAGACAGCAGCTATATGGTGGCCTACGTGCGCTACATCCAGGGGCTGATCTGGCAGCAGCAGGGCAGCACCTTCTCGCTGCGGGTCAGCACCAATCGTCATGCGGGGATGAACCAGAGCGTGATGGAGAATATCGACCGCGTTTATCAGGCGCTGGCCATGCACGACGATGAACGGGTGGAGTGTCTGGTGGTGGATGGCCTGCTGATCCGGCCTTTTGCCCGCGACCTGCCGATGCCGGAGAGCGTGCGGCAGCAGAATCGCAACGATGTGCTGATGAATGGCCACCGGTTTCGTGCCGATGCCCGCTCGACCTTCTGCAACGCCTGCAACCTCAGCATGGTGAACTCCTTTGGCCTGGCGGCAGACCACAACGGCGGCGTGGATCTGATTATCACCGGTGACTCGCCGCAGGAGCAGGCCGCCTATCTGGCCTGGGCGCGTCATCTTTCACGCCTGTTTGATGCGCCGGTGGCGGACAAAAGCCGGGGCTTCAGCGGGTTTCTGCAGACACTGGACGGCGTGGCCGGTCGCTACTTCAGCGAGGTCTATGGTGCCGATCAGCTGACGCCCGCGCATCGCATCACGCATCAGCTGGCGCGCGATCCGCTGTTTTTCAATATCTATCAGGACACCGCCTATGAGGCGGGCGCGCACTGGGCGCTGCTCTGCGACTTTATGGGCTTCCGGTTTGATGCGCTGATGTTCAGTTTTTCTGAGTCCGACTGCGGTAACCCGACGCTGATGGCGCACCTGCGCGGTCTGCGGGCCGAGACGCTGCTGCAGCGCAGCTATGCCGAAGGGATCCGCGAATATGTGCGTTTTGCGCTGGCGCTGATGGTGAAGAAAGATTTTCCGTCTGCGCTCATCGAGGAGATGGCGGCGCGCTATCAGGATGAGGCCGCCATTCAGCGGCAGCGGCAGCGCGCGGCAGCGTTTGCGCAGGAGGCGTTTGATCTGTGCGAAGAGCAATTGATCTGCCTGATCTACTCCCCCTTCCTGGGGCAGGGCGCGCAGCTCACACAGTGGCTGGTGCAGCAGCAGATTCCGCTCGATGAGGCGGCAATCCGCGACCTGCTCGATCAGCGCAGCGACGATCTGGCGCTGGCCCGGCAGCTGATGCAACTCTCCGGCATGACGCTGACGCAGATGCGGCACTGCTGGCAGAGCAGCCCGGTCAGCTCGCTGCTGGAGGGAAAAAGTGACGATCCGCTGTCGCGCATCCTGCGCTTTGATCCCCACAAGGCGGTGATTCAGGTCAGTAACGGTGTGCTGAATGACATCGTGACGGAAATCATTTCCGGGCGTTGACCCGGTAAGGCAAGGCGATGAAGAAGATTTTCCTGCAAATTGGCGCCACCCGCGACGGACTTAACCCCTGGTGTGCGGTGGCGAAGCGCGACGGGTACGTTACCGTGCTGGCGGAGATGGGTGACTTTGTCGATTACCAGTCAATCAGCCTGGCGCTGCCGTTTGATCTGATCATCCGCCTCGACCGCCCTGAAAACCCGTGGGAGGTGATGCAGGCCTATCTGCACGCCGGTTTACTGGCGCATCCGACGGTGGTGCTGGCGGGCTTTGACGCCTATAACGCCAGCGCCGGACGGCTGCGTGAGATGCTGGCCGGACCGGACGCGGACGCCGCCTTTATCCCGCTGGATAAGTATGCGCAGCGCATGGCGCTGAAAAAAGCCTGGCCGCGCTTTCCGCAGCCGGAGTTCCGCTTTTTCGCCTCGCCGCTCAGCATCCTGGATGCCGGGCAGGCGCTGATCTATCCCTGCGTGGTGAAACCGGTGGATGGCGGCGGCGGGCTGGGTATCTGGCTGGTCGAGCACGCGGGCCAGCTGCACAGCGTGGTGCAGAAGCTGGTGCAGACCATGAACTACGGCGGGCGCGGCTTCAGCGGCTTTATCGTGGAAAGCGCGCTGATGGGCACGGAATTTTCGCTGCAGGGCGTGGTGCATCAGGGCGCGCCTCAGGCGCTGACCTGCTGTCAGAAAGTGATTGAACAGCCGCGGGATGCGGAGGGCTGCGTCAGCTTCTGCGAGTCGGGGCATGTGGCGATGGCGGCGACGGCCCTGCCTGCGTCGTTCATCAGCCTGATGCGCTTCTGCTGTGAAACCTTTGGCTACCGCCAGGGCGCGTTTCACATCGATTTTATCGTGGTTAATGGCGTACCCCATTTTCTGGAGATGGGGTTCCGGCTCTCTGGCATGGGGGTGGCCGCGCTGGTGCAGGCGGTGACGGGCGTCAACTGGGCGGAGATCGCTTTCCGGCTGGAGGCGGGCGGCACGTTGCCCCGCTTTGCGTTTGCCGGCTCCGGCGCGGTCGGTCAGCTGCGGTTACGGCAACCGGCGCAGCTGCAGGCGGCCGAACGCTGGATCGACGACCATCAGCAGGGCGCGCTGCTGCCCGTCCTCAGATTGCCTGCGTTGCAGGTTTCGTCCCGTTCATCGCTCTATGCCGATCTGACCCGCCATGCGGGCATTCTGGCAACGTTCAGCCTCTCCGCAACCTCGCGGGAACCCATTATGACCACGTTTCAGCAGATCGTTGACGCTCAGCCCGTCAGCGCAGGGAGAGACAAAGTATGTGCAGGATGATTATGGCGCACGGCCGGTTCGACAGCGCGCAGATTCTGGAGGCGGCGCGCGCCATGAGCTGTGGCGAAAGTGCCGATCACGATGGCCCGATAAAGTCGCACCCCAACGGCTGGGGCTGCCTGTGGCTCGACGCGGGGGAGATCCGCACCCTGCACGGCACCGGCCCGTTCGCCGACGCGCTGCCGGGGATTGATGTGGATCGCCTGCGCAGCCGGTTTCTGGCGGTGCATGTCCGCCACGCCACGCTGAGTAAAAATCAGGGAATGGCGTTTTCTCATCCGCTGTGGCGCAACAGTGGCGGACATCAGTGGTACATGATGCATAACGGTTTTCTGCCGACGATCTATCGCCACCTCGGCCTGGCGGCGTCGCGCTTCGATTCGGAAGAGTATCTGCATTATCTGGTGGACGCGATCACGCCCGCCGATTTCACCCGCGACTATCTGCGCGCAAAGATGGCGCAGGTTGAGCCGGGCGGCAGCGCGGGCAATGCCATTTTCGTTACCCGCGACAAAGCCTGGGCGTGGCAGTGGTATCCGCACGACACGCCCTGGCCCGACTATTTTACGATGCACTTTCAGCAGCAGGAGGATTGCACGCTGATCGCCTCTGAACCCGTAGTGATACCTGGCAGCGCCGGTAACTGGCGGCGAATGAACAATCATGAACTCTATGAGATACCGTTTAGGGAGTGATAAAGATGGCAATTTTCAATCAGTTCCGCGTGATTAATCCCAACATGTTTGTGGAATCGACCTGGCTGGATGACATCGTGACCGCCAGGGTGCCGCTGCTGGTGCTGCGCAATTTTCTGACCCCTGCGGTGCGTGAGGCGGTGGTGGCTGACCTGCAGCAGTGCCGGGAGAAGATCCGGGTTTCCCACTATCCCAACGGCGCGCTGACCACGCTTGGCCCCTTTCTGGCACGCCACACCGCCGCCCCCGATAACTACTTTACCGAACTGCGCGATATCCAGCCCTCACTGCCCGCCTCGCTGGAGGCGCTGCGTGAGCAGATCTACCGCTGGGTTGAGCATGCGCTGCGGCTGGAAAGCCTGCGCGTCGCCCATGAGCCGGGGAAAGGGGACTACGCCGGTTCTATCGTCCGTTTTCACGCCGATGGCGTCGCGAACCCGCTGCATAACGACAATATCGTGCGCGATGCGGCCGCCACCTCGCTGGCGGTGACGAACATCCTGCATCAGCTCAGCTGCGTGGTCTGCCTGCAGGAATGCAGTGCGGGCGGAGCGCTGCGCATCTTCAACAAAAAGTGGGCGCCGGAGGATGAGCAGTTCAAGACGGCCGGTGAGCTGGGGTATCGCCGCGGGGTGATCGAAAACAGTGAAATTTGCGAATTTTCGCCGCGCAGTGGCGATATTTATCTGTTTAATCCCGCTTTTTATCATGAGATCGATCGGGTCGACGGGGACACCCGCATCACGATGGGGTTCTTTTTCGGGCTGACCGACAAAAAGATGAAACACGCTATCGCCTGGAGCTAAGCCGGGCTGTGCCAGAAGAGGAGAAGGGAATGACGACGTTTGAAAAAATTACTGCGCTGCTGGATCAGCATCAGGCCAGCTACCGGGTGGTAGAACATGCGGCGGTCGGGCAGACCGACCAGATCAGCGAGATACGCGGCAATGCGCTGAGCCAGGCGGCCAAGGCGATGGTGCTGACGGTCGTGATGCCCGACGGTGCGCCGTCGCGTCCGCTGCTGGCGATTGTGCCGGGCGACTGCCGGATCAATTTTAAAAGCGCGGCGCGCGCCATCGGCGGCAAAAAATCCTCTTTTGCCGATCCGGCAGAGGCGCAGGCGCTGACCGGCTGTGTGATGGGGGCGGTGCCGCCCTTTAGTTTTGATGACCGGCTGGCGTTGCGGGTCGATTCGCGCCTGCAGCAGGCCGGCACGCTGTGGTTTAACGCGGGCGAACTGGAGAGGTCGATCGCGCTGGCGGTGGATGACTATTTTCGCATCGTGGGGGAGGCGTGCTGCGCTGATATCGCCACCCCGATCGCGATCACCGCCTGACGGCGGGACAAGGAGTTTATGATGTCGGTTAAAGATATGTTGTTAGCGCTGTGCGTGGTGGTGGCGTGGGGCGTGAATTTTGTGGTGATCAAGCTGGGGCTGCAGGGCATGCCGCCTTTCCTGCTGGCCGGATTGCGTTTCACCCTGGTGGCGTTTCCCGCCATTTTCTTTGTGCGCCGTCCACCGATCCCGCTGCGCTGGCTGGTGGTTTACGGGATGACCATCAGTTTCGGTCAGTTTGCCTTTCTCTTCCTGGCGATTCAGCTCGGCATGCCCGCCGGCCTGGCCTCGCTGGTGCTGCAGGCGCAGGCCTTCTTTACGCTGCTGCTGGGCGCGCTGCTGCTGGCGGAGAAGCTGCGCTGGAATCACATCACCGGCATTATCATCGCCACGCTGGGGATGTTTATGCTGGCAACGTCGGGAATGGCCGGGCGGGTCAGCGCCGGGATTACGCTGACTACGATGATGCTGACGCTGTCGGCGGCGCTCTCCTGGGGGCTGGGCAACATCACCAATAAGATCATTATGCGGAACCGCAGCGTGCCGATCATGTCGCTGGTGGTCTGGAGCGCACTGGTGCCGATCCTGCCTTTCTTTGCCTGTTCGCTGCTGTTTGATGGGCAGGCCGCGATCGTGGACAGCCTGCTGCATATCGACCTGCAGACCCTCCTGGCGCTCTGCTATCTGGCGTTTATCGCCACCCTGGTCGGCTATGCCATCTGGGGAAATTTACTGAGCCGCTACGAAACCTGGCGCGTTGCGCCGCTGTCGCTGCTGGTGCCGGTGGTGGGGATCGTTACCGCGGCGCTGGTGCTGGATGAGCACCTCTCCGGGCAGCAGATGCTGGGGGCGCTGGTGATTATTCTGGGGCTGCTGATCAACGTATTTGGTGGCGTGCTGGGGCAGCGTCTGGCGATGCGAACGCAGTAGTCAGTTAACTATCGCCGCGGCGTCAGCCCTCTGGGGTATGGCGTACAGGCCCCGCGCCCGCAGACATAAAAAAAAACGCCGCTAACGCGGCGTTTTTGATCGTGATCTCTGACTCACACGATTACTTCAGAATCTCAATACGGCGTGGTTTCGCCTCTTCCGGCACCAGACGTTCAAGGTCGATGCTCAGCAGACCATTTTCGAGACGGGCGTCGCGGACCACGATGTGGTCGGCAAGCTGGAATTTGCGCTCGAAGTTGCGTTCGGCAATGCCCTGATACAGGTATTTGCGCTCGGCCTGCTCTTCAGGATGGGCACCCCGCACAGTCAGCACGTTATCGTGCGCCGTGATATCCAGTTCGCTCTGAGAAAAACCGGCCACCGCAATCGTGATGCGATAGTGGTTTTCATCGACCAGTTCTACGTTATAAGGAGGATAGCCGCCATTGCTCTGATTCTGGTTAGATTCGAGCAGGTTAAACAGGCGATCAAAACCGATAGCAGAGCGATAAAGTGGGGTGAGATCAAAATTACGCATATTAAGACTCCTGAAATTCAGCAAGTTTTGGCAACCTTCCACTATTGGACAGGCTGGATACGGCACCTCATCCTCCCTTACGGCAACGATGAGTGCGTCCGTACACTAAAAATGGGTATCAGAAGGGGATTTTCAAGAGGGCAAAACGCAATTTTTTTCGCCAATCTGAGGAAATGACATACACTCAGGATTACTTTTGCCAGACCCGAACGGACTTCGCCCCAGAGTGTTGACGTTGTCTGGCAGGCCAACTCAGCCAGGCTTCTGCCATGACTGAAGGGATGATGATAATGAAATTGTTGAAGACCTTACCTCTGGCTGGAATGATTTGCTGCACAATGGCGACAACCGGCTGCTCCAGCATGATGTCTCACACCGGTGCCAGTCAGGGCTACTATCCGGGCACCCGCGCCAGCGCCGGTATGCTGACCGACGATCAGACCAGCTGGGCGCTGAAGCCGCTGGCGCTCATCGATCTGCCTTTCTCTGCCGTGCTGGATACGCTGCTGCTGCCGTGGGACTACTACCGCAGCGACAGAGATAAATCGCTCGACTCGCCGCGGGAACGTATCCTGCAGAGCGAAAGGCTGGCGCATACCCAGGAGAGTCTGGCGCAGGCGCAGCCGATGCCCGCTATGGCGTCTCAGCCGCAACCGTAAAGAGCTGCCGCCAGCCCGCAACCTCACGCATAAAGGCGATCTGCCTGCCGTCCGGTGACCAGACCACCGCGTCGCCTGACGGCGCATCGTCGGTGCGCGGCGTCAGCCGCTGACACTCGCCGCTCTCCACGTCACATCGCATCACGCTGTTATCGCAGATAAAGGCGATCGCCTCTCCGTCCGGATGCCAGCTGAAAGCGGACTGGATGCTGTGGCTGAGCCGGGTGACCTGGCGCGGTTCGCCGCCCAGGGGGGATACCGTCCAGAGCTGAAGGATCTGCCCGTCATCGGCCATCAGAAACGCAATCTGGCGACCATCGGGTGCGGCGCGCAGCCAGTGGCGGGGCTGTAAGGCGATGCCTCTGCTGTGCGTCAGGCGACGCTGCTGCACACCGGCCGGGGGCGCAGGCAACTGCTGGCTGCTGCCCTCCAGTGGCTGCTCTCCGGGACGGGCGTAATCCTCCAGCGCCTCGGGCAGATCGACAATAAAGATTTCAGGGCACTTTTCGCCCTGCGCCGTCAGCGTGTCGCCAATAAAGGCGATGGCCCAGCGCTGCCAGCTGCCATCCGCTTTCTGATAGCCCCGCTCACCGATCCAGCACTCCTCATAAGCCCGGTTGATCTGATCGCTGCCCGGCTCCGGATCTGCCTGCGTCTGGCTGACCAGCAGACAGAAGTAGCTGCCCTCATATTCGCGCGGATGCTGCTTTTCGGGCTGCACCGCGCGCAGCGGCACCGCGAGGCCAACGTTACGCAGATCGAGACGGCGGTCCCGCTCATGCATCACATGGTCATTGTAGGTAAAGCTCAGGCGCGACCCGTCCGGGCTGAAGACATGGACATGCGAGCCGCCGCGCAAGGCGCCGGGCGTGAAGGGCGGAGTGATATCGCAGGCATCCAGGTTGACCGCCACGCCGTTCTGCACGATGACGCCGCGCCGGTGGTGGAAGTCATACTGCCAGCTGGCATCGGGATGTTCGGGGCCGTGAATGCAGACGTAGCGCGGCGGCAGATCCGGGCTGACGGTGACCACCCCGACGTGGGCCCCGTGCTGCGCCCGGTAGAGCACCTCCACCTCACCGGTCATCACATTGACGCGCTCGATGGTCTGGCTGGTAAATGACGCGCCGGAGGGGCGCACGTCAAAGGCCAGCCACTGGCTGTCGGCGGTCCAGACATTGATATTGGTGAGCTGATGCTGACGGGCAGCAAAGGTGATCTGTTTTTCTGACATGATGAAACCCGCGGAGAAAGAGTTGCCCGACAAATTACGCGATTCTGTCTGGCGGCGCAGCTTTTTTACCGGCTTCACACCGCCGGGCGCGTGCGGCCCGGCAGCGTGCGGGGGCGTTACAGCACCCGCTCTTCAATGGCATGCGCAACGCCATCTTCCATATTGGTTCTGGTAATGAACTGAGCGATCTGTTTTACCGAATCGATGGCATTGCCCATCGCGACACCCGTTCCGGCGTACTCGATCATCGCCAGGTCATTCTCCTGGTCGCCAATCGCCATCACCTCTTCCTGCTTCAGGCCGAGTTTCTCTGCCAGCATTCTGACGCCCTGACCCTTGTTTACCCGGCGGTCGAGGATTTCGAGGTAATAGGGGGCGCTCTTCAGGATGGTGTAGGTCTGCTTAGCCTGTTCAGGCAGGCGGGCAATTGCCGCATCGAGCAGGGCAGGTCGATCGATCATCATCAGTTTCGGGAAGCGCATGGCCGGATCCATCTCCTCCACGGCGCGATAGCGCACCGGAATACCGGTCAGGCTCGCTTCGTGGATGGTGAATTCGCTGATGTCTTTGTTGGGGGTGTAAAGATGGGATTTATCGAACGCCTGAAAATGGACGCCAAGCTCGCGCGACAGCTTCTCCACGTAGAGATAGTCGTCAAAGGTCAGCGTCACCTCCGCCACGCAGTCGCCATTTTCGGCCTGATGAACCAGCGCACCGTTGTTGCTGATCGCGTACTGGCCGGGCACCTGCATATCCAGCTCCATCAGATAGCGCTGGATACCGACAAATGGCCGGCCCGTGGTCAGCACGATCGCCACCCCTTTCTCGCGGGCGCGATCCAGGGCAGATTTCACCCCTGGCGTGATCTCATGTTGCGGATTGAGCAGGGTGCCATCCATGTCGATAGCGATCAATTTAATAGCCATAGAGTCCTCGTTGCGTCTGGGTTTTACTCAATGCTAGCGCGATTCAGCGCACATTGACCAGTTTCATGGCAGGCGGGAACGGCACCCTGGTCGCCAGGGTCAGGCGGTAAAGAGATCGCGATGGATTTTAATCACCGCTTTTCGGATAGTTGCCGGTTCGCCGGGCGCGCAGCAGGGGCGGTGAATGTCGTGCGGGAAGAAGAGGGCGAACATGCCGGGCATCAGCGTAATCACCGACTCGTTCAGCGTCTTCTGGTAAAACACCACGTCGCGCTGCCGGGCAAAATCTTCGGTGATCTGCTGATCCGGGTGGGCGCGGGCCACGCCGATGTTCTCGGTGCCTGCCAGCAGATACTGGATATCGATGTAGTTAAAGTGCGACTCCGCACGGCGCGCGCTGGCCGGTTCGGTCATCATCTCCTGCACCAGACAGAACATTTTGTCGTCGGGCAGGATCGCATATTTCCCGGTTTCCAGCTGGCTGAAATCCGTGCCGGCAATCCAGCTTATCGCCTGATCAACGACCGGATGAAAGGCGTGACGTTCTCTGTCCCAGTCGTGACGATCGCAAACAATCATGATGTAACTCCCTGTTATAACGTGTGCGCCGGAATAGCGCTAAGAGAGGCAAGAGTAAGGGAGCAGACCAGGTTAAAACGTGATCGGGATCGCAGCGCGCGGGCGGCGGGGCGGGCGCAGCCGGGTTTCCGCCCGTACGGTACAAAAAAAAGGCCATCACCGGGGTGATGGCCTGTGCGACAGGGGCTGTCGGTTAAATGTCGATGTTAGCCGCTTTCAGCGCATTCTCTTCGATGAAGGCGCGGCGCGGTTCGACCGCATCGCCCATCAGGGTCGTGAAGAGCTGATCGGCACCGATCGCATCTTTAATGGTGACGCGCAGCATACGGCGGCTGTCGGGATCCATGGTGGTTTCCCACAGCTGATCCGGGTTCATCTCGCCCAGACCTTTATAGCGCTGAACGGAGAGACCGCGACGCGACTCTTTAACCAGCCACTCGATCGCCTGTTCGAAGCTCGCCACCGGCTGACGACGTTCGCCACGCTCGATGTACGCATCTTCTTCCAGCAGACCGCGCAGCTTGCTGCCCAGTGCGCAGATTTTGCGGTATTCCGGGCCCTGGATGAACTCGGCGTCCAGCGGATAGTCGGTATCCACACCGTGGGTACGCACGCGCAGTACCGGCTCGAACAGGTTCTGTTCGCGGTTTTCACGCACCTGGGCCAGCCAGGTACTGCCGTGGGCTTCGCGCTCGGTCAGATAGCTCACCAGACCGTTCAGCCAGGTGGTGACTTCCGCTTCGTTGCCCAGATCGCTCAGCGTGTCGTGATAGATCAGCGCACGCAGCATGGCAACCGGATAACGGCGTTCCATCCGCTTGATCATCTTCTGGGTGCTGTTGAATTCAGACACCAGTGACTCCAGCGGCTCACCGCCCAGGGCTGGCGCGCTGGCATTGGTGTGCAGCGTGGCCCCGTCCAGGGCGATAGCGATCTGATACTGATCCATCGCCTCATCATCTTTGATGTACTGCTCCTGCTTGCCTTTCTTCACTTTGTAGAGCGGCGGCTGAGCGATATAGACGTGGCCACGCTCAATGATCTCCGGCATCTGACGATAGAAGAAGGTCAGCAGCAGGGTACGGATGTGTGAACCATCGACGTCGGCATCGGTCATGATGATGATGCTGTGATAGCGCAGCTTGTCCGGGTTGTACTCGTCGCGACCAATGCCGCAACCCAGTGCGGTGATCAGCGTAGCGACTTCCTGCGACGCGAGCATCTTGTCGAAACGCGCTTTCTCGACGTTCAGGATCTTACCTTTCAGCGGCAGAATCGCCTGGTTTTTACGGTTACGGCCCTGTTTGGCCGAGCCGCCTGCGGAGTCACCCTCCACCAGGTAGATTTCAGAGAGCGCCGGGTCGCGCTCCTGGCAATCCGCCAGTTTGCCTGGCAGACCGGCCAGATCCAGCGCGCCCTTACGGCGGGTCATTTCACGGGCGCGACGCGCCGCTTCACGGGCACGGGCGGCGTCAATGATTTTGCCGACCACAATTTTGGCGTCTGCCGGGTTTTCCAGCAGGTATTCGGCCAGCAGTTCGTTCATCTGCTGCTCAACGGCCGATTTCACCTCGGACGAGACCAGCTTATCTTTGGTCTGTGAGGAGAATTTCGGATCCGGCACTTTTACCGAAACCACGGCGATCAGGCCTTCACGGGCGTCGTCGCCGGTGGCGCTGACTTTGGCTTTCTTGCTGTACCCTTCTTTATCCATGTAGGCATTCAGGGTACGGGTCATTGCCGCACGGAAACCGGCCAGGTGCGTACCGCCGTCGCGCTGTGGAATGTTGTTGGTGAAGCAGTAGATGTTTTCCTGGAAGCCGTCGTTCCACTGCAGCGCCACTTCTACGCCGATGCCATCTTTCTCGTTAGAGAAATAGAACACGGTCGGGTGGATTGGGGTTTTGTTCTTGTTGAGGTACTCAACAAACGCCTTGATGCCGCCTTCGTAATGGAAGTGATCGCTTTTGCCATCACGCTTGTCTTCCAGACGGATCGACACGCCCGAGTTCAGGAACGAGAGTTCACGCAGGCGTTTTGCCAGAATGTCATACTCGAAGTCGCGGACGTTGGTGAAGGTTTCATAGCTTGGCCAGAAACGCACGCGGGTACCGGTTAAATCGGTATCGCCCGTGATCGCCAGCGGGGCCTCAGGGACGCCGTGGACGTAGATCTGCTGGTGCACTTTGCCTTCGCGACGGATGGTCAGCTCCAGCTTCTGTGACAGGGCGTTAACAACGGAGACACCCACGCCATGCAGGCCGCCGGACACTTTATAGGAGTTATCGTCGAACTTACCGCCCGCATGCAGCACGGTCATGATCACTTCCGCGGCGGAAACGCCCTCTTCTTCGTGAATGCCGGTAGGAATGCCGCGTCCATCATCCTGCACCGAAACGGAGTTGTCCGCATGGATGGTGACCACAATGTCACTACAGTGACCAGCGAGCGCTTCGTCGATTGCGTTATCCACGACCTCGAATACCATGTGATGCAGACCGGTACCGTCATCGGTATCGCCGATATACATGCCCGGGCGTTTGCGTACCGCATCAAGTCCTTTCAGGACTTTAATACTTGAGGAGTCATAAGAATTCGACATCAACGTTTCTCGCTCATTTTAATCTTCAGGTTGAACCGCTATTTTACCCTGTTCCACGCGGAACATCTTGCCCTTTTCGTCGCTCATGTCGATTACATGTCCGGCCGAAATGGCGCTGACAAATACCTGAGCCTGGGTGGCTTTTAACCGTTCTGCCAGCAGGCGACGGCGGCTTTCATCCAGCTCAGAAGCAAAGTCATCAATGAGGTAAATACAGCGGCGTCCGCTCTGGCTTGTCAGGAACTCGCCCTGTGCCAGACGCAATGCACACATCAGCAGTTTTAACTGCCCGCGTGAGAGTAAATCTTCTACCGGCGTCCCTTCAGCCCGGATACGGAAATCGGCCTTATGCGGGCCGCTGGCGGTGTAGGTCAGCGCGCGATCACGTTCGAAGTTACGTTCCAGCAGTTCGCCATAGTCGCTCTCTTTATCCCAGCCGCGCTGGAAAGAGAAGCGCAGCTCAAATTCCGGCAGGAACTGGCTGCAGGTGGCGGTGATCTCCGCCGAAATGGCCGCGCTGTATTCGGCGCGCCACTGGCTGATCTGCTCCGCCAGCGGAACCAGCTCCTGATCCCAGGGGCGGATCTGACTGTACCGTGAAACCTGCCGCAGCGCGGCGTTTCGCTGTTTGAGCAGACGACGCAGGTTGTTCCAGGCGTTAAAAAACCCAGGCGTGTTGTGAAAACAGCCCCAGTCGACATAGGCTCTGCGGTATTTCGGGCCGCCGTTGAGCAGACTGAAGCCTTCCGGCGTAATCAGCTGCATCGGCAGCAGCTGCGCCAGCTCCGCGACCTTGTGACCATCGCTGCCGTCAATGCGCACCTTGCTGTCACCGGCGCGGTTTTTGGTCAGCCCGACAGAAATCTCCCGCTCTTTATTTTCCAGCCGTCCGTGCAGCACGAAGGCCGCCTCGTCGTGACGAATGACGCGGCCCGCCTGCAGGCTGCGAAACGACCGGCCATGTCCCAGCGTATGAATGGCCTCTAAGACGCTGGTTTTGCCGCTGCCGTTGACCCCAACTAGAAAGTTAAAGCCCGGTGCCAGCTGCAGGTCAGCCTGCTCGATATTACGAAAATCTTTAATAAGAAGGCGGGTTAAAGCCATGAATCAATCCAGCGTGAAGGGCAGTGATCGGGATGAAATGCGCCTGGCCGGGTAACACGCCAGGACGTCGATGCCGGGCAGGGTTTACCCGGCTCTGTCACCGGGCCGTCGGCGTTGCCGCGATGTTGCGCTCCGCCAGTGCATCGCCACGGACTGAAGTCCGTGCGGATAGCGGGCACGGCCGGGGCACAACAGAGGAAACAAGCCAGGCCGATAGAGACCACCTACAGGCGCATAGGCATCACGACATAGGCTGCGGCGGGACTCGCCACATCCTCGATCTGTACGCTCGACACGGAATCGGTCAGCAGCAGACGGACGTTTTCGCACTTCAGCGCATTCAGCACATCCAGCACGTAACTGACGTTAAAGCCGATTTCCAGTTCGGTGCCGTTGTAGCTGACATCCAGCATCTCTTCCGCTTCTTCCTGTTCAGGGTTATTTGCGGTGATTTTCAGCTGATTTTCGGTGATATAGAGGCGAACACCGCGGAACTTCTCGTTAGAGAGGATCGCAGCACGCGCAAAGGCCTGCTTAAGCAGATCGCAGCCCGCTTCCAGCGCTTTGTCCGGATTTTTCGGCAATACGCGGCGATAATCGGGGAAACGGCCATCCACCAGCTTGGAGGTAAAGATATAGTCGCCGACGTGCGCCCGGATATTGCTGCCGCCAATCTGCACCTGCAGCGGCGTCTCGCCGCCATCCAGCAGTCGCAGCAGCTCAATCACCCCTTTGCGCGGCACAATGACAGAATGGCTCGGCAGCGCCTGACCAATCGGCATCGAGCAGACGGCCAGACGGTGACCATCGGTCGCCACGGTGCGCAGCTCTTCCCCTTCGGTTTCAAACATCATGCCGTTGAGGTAGTAACGTACATCCTGATGCGCCATCGAGAACTGGGTCGCTTCGATCAGCCGTTTCAGCGTCGCCTGCGGCAGGGTAAATTCCACTTCGCTCTGCCAGTCATCCAGATTCGGGAAGTCGCTGGCGGGCAGCGTCGACAGGGAAAAACGGCTGCGGCCAGAACGCACCAGCATACGATCGCCTTCCAGCGCCAGCGTAATTTCTGCGCCATCCGGCAATCCGCGACAGATATCGAGGAATTTCCGGGCCGGAACGGTGGTGGCACCGGGTTCGTGCGCCTGGGTCAGCGCCACGCGCGCGACCATCTCCATTTCCAGATCGGTACCGGTCAGCAACAGCGAACCTTCGGTGACCTGCAGCAGCAGGTTGCCGAGAATTGGCAGCGTCGGACGACCACCCAGTGGGCCACTTACTTGTTGCAGCGGCTTCAGCAGCTGCTCACGTTCAACAATAAATTTCATAGCGTCAGGAAGATAATGTTCTGATGAGATTAGAGAAATCTTCTTTGATATCGTGGCTCTCTTCACGCAGCTGCTCAATCTTGCGGCAGGCATGAAGCACCGTTGTGTGGTCGCGACCCCCAAAAGCATCACCAATTTCTGGCAGGCTGTGGTTCGTCAACTCTTTCGCCATCGCCATCGCCATCTGGCGCGGACGTGCTACCGAGCGCGAACGGCGCTTGGAAAGCAGATCTGCAACCTTGATTTTGTAGTACTCCGCGACGGTCTTCTGAATATTATCAATAGTGACCAGCTTTTCCTGCAGCGCCAGCAGATCGCGCAGCGCCTCACGCACGAAGTCGATGGTGATCGCCCGGCCGGTGAAGTTGGCATTGGCAATCACGCGGTTCAGCGCCCCTTCCAGCTCACGCACGTTAGAGCGCAGACGCTTGGCAATAAAGAAGGCGACTTCGCCCGGCAGACGGATGTCATTCTCATCCGCTTTTTTCATCAGGATCGCGACACGCGTTTCCAGCTCAGGCGGCTCGATCGCCACCGTTAATCCCCAGCCGAAACGTGATTTAAGACGATCTTCGACGCCGTTGATCTCTTTAGGGTAGCGATCCGACGTCAGGATGATCTGCTGGTTGCCCTCTAATAAGGCATTAAAGGTGTGGAAGAACTCTTCCTGCGAACGCTCTTTATTCGCAAAGAACTGGATGTCATCGATCAGCAGCGCATCCACAGAGCGGTAGTAGCGTTTAAACTCTTCGATCGCATTGTTCTGCAGGGCTTTAACCATATCCTGCACAAAACGCTCGGAGTGCATATACACCACTTTGGCATTGGGCTTACGGGCAATAATGCCGTTACCCACCGCATGCAACAGGTGCGTTTTACCGAGACCGGTGCCGCCATAAAGGAACAGCGGGTTATAAGCACCGCCGGGATTATCCGCCAC